>NZ_CM178741.1:0-1372500 GCF_058681525.1 Brevundimonas sp. AVps4
TGGCCCGACAGCTGTTCACCCCCTTTGTCACCACCCGCTCTAACGGACTGGGGCTGGGCCTGGTCATCTGCCGTGACATCATCGCCAGCTTCGGCGGCGAGCTGGACCTGGCGCCCAGCGACAGGGGCGCGACCTTCGTCGCCGCCCTGAGGCCCGCCTGATGCAGAGCGCCGCCTCCCGCGCCGTCATGCTGATTGAAGACGACGGCGATTTCCGCCAGGCCCTGGTCGAGCGCATGACGCTGGAGGGCTATGAGGTGCGCGCCTTCGCCGCCGCCGAGCCGGCCCTGAAGGCCGTCGCCGCCGATTTCGACGGGGCGGTCGTGACCGATCTGCGCATGCCGGGCCTGGACGGCCGCCAGTTGCTGGCGCGGATTCAGGCCCTGGACCCTGCGCTTCCCGTGATAATGATCACCGGCCACGGCGACATCGCCGATGCGGTCGCCGCTATGCAGAGCGGGGCCTATGACTTCGTCGCCAAGCCCTTTCCGTTCGAACGCCTGCGCGACAGCCTGAACCGGGCGCTGGAGAAGCGCAGCCTGGTGCTGGACAATCGGCGGCTGACCGCCCTGGCGGCCGCCTATGGGGGCCATGAGCTGCCCCTCGCCGGCGCCTCTCCCGCCATCACGGCGCTGCGCGCCACCATCGCCCAGATCGCCGATGCGAAGATGGACGTGCTGATCGAGGGCGAGACCGGCGTCGGCAAGGAGGCGGTGGCGCGCGCCCTGCACAACGGCGGACGCCGCCGTGTCGGCCCCTTCGTCGCCGTCAACTGCGGCGCCCTGCCCGACGGGCTGATCGAGAGCGAGCTGTTCGGCCATGAGCTTGGCGCCTTCGCCGGCGCCATGCGGCGGCGCGTGGGCCATGTGGAGCGGGCCCACAACGGCTCGCTGTTCCTCGACGAGGTCGAGAGCATGCCGCTGGTGGTCCAGGTCAAGATGCTGCGGGTGCTGGAAGAACGCGAGATTCACCCGATCGGCGCCAATGAGCCGCGGGTGCTGGACCTGCGCATCCTGGCCTCGGCCAAGATCGACCTGGGCGACGCGGCGCGACGCGGCGTCTTTCGCGAAGACCTCTTCTATCGCCTGAACGTCGTGCGGCTGCGCGTGCCGCCGTTACGCGAACGGCGCGAAGACATTCCGTTGCTGTTCGCCCACTTCCTGCGCCGGGCGGCCGACCGTCAGGGGCTGGATGCGCCGGAGGTTGACGACGGGGTGCGCCGTCGTCTGCTGGAGGAGGCCTGGCCCGGCAATATCCGCGAACTGGCCCATTTCGCCGAAAGGGTGGTTCTGGGCCTGGAGGACGGTCGCGCCGAGGCGACGTCGGATCTCAGCCTGCCCGACCGTCTGCACCGGTTCGAGGGCGAACTGCTGCGCGACGCCCTGGAGACCCACCGGGGCGACATCGTCGCCGTGCTGGAAGAGATGCGGATTCCGCGCAAGACCCTCTATGACAAGCTGCAGCGGCACGGCCTGAAGCCCGCCGACTTCCGCCGCTGACCGTCAGGCCGCGGCCGGCGCGTGCGACCGTTCGGCCGAACCCATGACCGCCGAGAGACCGTCGATAAGGCCGGCGAAGGTGATCGGCTTGGACAGATGGCCGTCGGCTCCCGCCGCCCGCCCCGCCTCCACATGTTCCGGCATGGCGTTGGCCGTCAGCATGATGATGGGGGTGCGTTTTCGGTTGTCCTGGCGTTCCAGGGCGCGGATGGCGGCGGTGGCGGTCAGGCCGTCCATCGCCGGCATCTGCATGTCCATCAACACCAGGTCGAAGGGCTCGCGCCGGACGGCCTCCAGCGCCTGACGCCCGTCCTCGACCACGACCAGTTCGGCCGGCGTCTCGGCCAGCATGATCTCGATGACCTTGCGGTTCGCCGGATGGTCGTCAGCCAACAGGATGCGCGCGGGGAAGGGGAAGTCGTCGCTCCTCGCCGTCTCCGCAGGCGCTGACGCCGACGCCTTGACGCGCGCCAGGGGCAGTTCGAACCAGAACTCGGCCCCCTCGCCCGGACGGCTGCGGCACTCCAGCCCCCCGCCCATCAACTCGACCAGATCGCGCGAGATGGACAGACCCAGGCCGGTGCCGCCAAACCGGCGGGTGATCGAGCCGTCCGCCTGCTGAAACCGGCCGAAGATACGGGCTTTCTGCTCCTCGTCGAAACCGCAACCGGTGTCCTTGACGGTGAAGCGCATCCGCTCGGCGTCGACCGCAGACGCCGTCACCGTGACCGAACCCGTCTCCGTGAACTTCAAGGCGTTTGAGATCAGGTTCGAAAGGACCTGACGCAGACGCACCAGATCGCCCTCGACCGGCCCTTCGGCCGCCGGTCCGACCTCAAGGCGCAGGGCGACGCCCTTCTGGTCTGCGGAGGGTCGATAAAGGGCGGCAACGCCGCGCACCGCCTCGCCCAGGTCGAAGACCGAACGCTCCAAGGCGATCTGTCCGGCCTCGATCTTGGCCGAGTCGAGGATGTCGGACAGCAGCCGCTCCAGCGTCACGCCCGAGCTTCGGATCACCTCGACCATCTCGCGCTCGCGCGGCGCCAGCCGGGCGCGGGTCAGGGCGTCGGCCATCGCCACCACGCCGTTCAAGGGGGTTCGGATCTCATGGCTCATATTGGCCAGGAACTCGGACTTGGCGCGACTGGCCTCTTCGGCGCGACGACGCGCGACCTTCAGATCCTTGGCCTGGCTGGCCATCCACAGCACGGCGGCGAGGGCGGAGAGGACGAAGATGACGGAGATGGCCAGCAACACGCCCTGCAAATGGGTGTTTGATCGCGCCGTCTCCAGCTGGGCGCGGCGCTCGGTCAGCTGTTGCTGCATGTCGCCCGTGACCTGACGAATGCCGTCGCTGAAACGACGGGCGTCGGCGACCCGATCTTCCTGCATGTGGCGGCGAAGCTTGACGAAGGCTTCCGAGGCCCGCCCTTCGGCGAACAGGATTTCAGCCTCCACATGGTCGATCTCGGACGCGGCCTCTCGCTGTGATTCTTCAGCTGCGCGACGACGGATTTGGACAAGGTCACGGCGCGCCGCCTCGATCTGGCCGGTCTGGGCCCGCGCGACGGCCCGCGACGGCAAGAGTTGCGAGGCGAGGAAGGACGCCTGCCCGAGATTTTCACCCAACGGCGCCAGACACTGAAGCACCCCGCCAGGATCATTCGCCGTTTCGAACGTCTGAGCGCACAGGGCCGCGTCGTAGACCGCCAAGTTGGGCAGACCGGACCGAACCGTCAGACGGTGGTGAATCTCGTAAAGGCTTTTCGCCCGATCAATGTCGCCCAACTGCGCCGACAGATAGGCCAGATTGTAGATGGCGTCGAAATCCGGACGAGGATAGTCGGGATTGGCGAGGTCGATCTCAAAATGGCCGAAGGCGGCGGTGGCCCCGTCGATGTCGTTCAACTGCATCAGGCCGATTCCGGTCATTTCCCACAGGCTGGCCCGCGCCGCCCGGGCATAGGGCGCCTCGTCTGGGATCAGGGCATCGGCGTCCGCCAGCGCCTTCAACCCCTGGCCGATCTCATCCTGATCCATCAGCGCCACGGCCCACAGCCGGATCGCATGGGTCCGGGCGAACCAGTCCGGCTCCATGGCGGCGTGTTCGCGCATCTCTGCGGCGGCGGCGCGGTCGCCCCCGTCATAGCGAAGCGCCAGCCGGTTCAAATCGGCGATGCGGATATAGCGCCCGTCCCTCTGGTGGCGCGCGGCCGCGGCCAGGCGGTCGTTCCACAGCTGCGCCGTCTTGAACTCGCCCTGGTTCATAAAGGTCCAGACGACATGGTAGAGCCGTTGCAGGCCTTCACGATCATTGCGGCTCAGGGCGTCCTGACCGAAACGCTCCAGATCCTGAAAGCTGGCGGCGGCGGCGCGCCGTTCGACCGCCTGGGCCAACTCCAGCGGGGACCGCCCGCTCGCCTGTTTGGCGCAGGCGTCCCCCGCGCCCAAAAGACCGGCGACGACGAGCAGGAGGACGGCGATAGGCGTTGATCTGGGCATGCGGTTTCCGATTTGATCGGAAAATGGCCTGCATTTGGTTGCACAAGCTTTATCGCCCCAGTGGGCGTTTATCCTTAAGCCCGCAAATTCAGACTCTGCGTTGACCGCCTACGGCCTTTCGGCTATAGGCCCGCCCTCTTGAGATTTCCGCGCCGTGGACGTGTGCTCCGCGGCGTTTTCCGTTCGAAGGTTTGACATGGCCAACAACCCCGGCGCCCGCAAGGCGATCCGCAAGATCGAAGCGCGGACCGAAGTGAACAAGGCGCGCCGTTCGCGCGTCCGCACCTATCTGCGCAAGTTCCAGGAAGCCCTGGCCGGCGGCGACGCTGCAGTGGCCAAGGCCGCCTTCATCGAGGCCCAGTCCGAACTGATGCGCGCCGTCTCCAAGGGCGTCGTTCACAAGAACACCGGGTCGCGCAAGGTGTCGCGTCTGGCCGCCCAGCTGAAGAAGCTTTCGGCCGCCTGACCCGTTAAGGGTTTTCCAGCATACGGAAGGGCTGTCGTCGTTCCGTTATGCCATTTGTTCGCGTTTTCAACGGCGAAGGAGCAGATGCTCCTTCGCCGTTTTGCGTTCCCCGGTTAACTCTCTTTACGCACGAATACGGAGTCCGGCGCGTCGGTCGGACGAATTTCCCAAGCAGGATTAGCGTTTGACGGAGTCAAACAATTTAACTGCGAATCGACCAACGAATCAGCGTTGACCCGACCGGCGCGCGGCGTAAGTTTTGGGCTCTAACGCACTTCCATCCCAACACGGATGAAGACGGCGCGGGACGATAGTTTCGCGTTGGCGGGAGATGTCTGTCCAGGAGTTCGGCCCCGCCCGAAAAGCATCGCTTTTCGGGGCTGGAGAAGTCGTCCCTGAACCATCGCCCTGAAGTGCAGACGATCGGATTGGCTTTTTGGATTGGGTGGCGGAGCGATGGTTGGGGGTGCGATGGCGGCGGCGAACGGCGTGGACGGATCGAACATGACGGATCCGAACCGCATCTGGAACGAGGCCTCGTTGCGCCTGAGGGCGGAAATCGGCGACGGCCCCTTCTCGTCCTATATCGCCCCCTCGGCCGTGCGGATGGATTCCGCCGGTCAGTTGATCCTGGTCACCCCGACGGCCTACGCCCGCGACTGGGTCCGCAAGAACGCGCTGCGCCGCATGAACGAACTGTGGCTGGGCCTGGACCGGCTGAACCGCCGGCTGGACGTCCGCTGCCGCGCCGAGGTGAGCTCGGCGCCCCCGGCCTCGGCGGTGATCGGCGGCAATGTGGTGGACGCCACTCCTCGTCTGGCGGCCCTGGCCCTTCCCACCGTCGCCCCCGTCGCCGACGGCGCCCGGGCCGTGCGCGCCGCAGGCCTGCAGGAGCGTCTGACCTTCGACAGCTTCGTGGAGGGTCAGGGCAACGCCTTCGCCCTGGCCATCGCCAAACAGGTGGCCAGCTGGGCCGACGGGCACTTCAACCCGGTCTTCTTCTGCGGCCCCTACGGTTACGGCAAGACCCACCTGCTGAACGCCATCGCCTGGGAGGCCCAACGCCTGCGGCCCGAGGCCAAGGTGGTCTATCTGACCGCCGAACGCTTCCTGTCGACCTTCGTCAAGGCGATGCAGGACCGCTCGACCGCCGCCTTCAAGGACAGCCTGCGCTCGGCCGACATGCTGCTGCTGGACGACGTCCAGTTCGTCGGCGGCAAGGCCAGCACCCAGGAAGAACTGCTGTCCACCCTGACCGCCCTGATCGAGGACGGGAAACGGATCGTCTTCTCGGCCGACCGCGCGCCCATGGCCCTGACCGAGGTCGAACCGCGCCTGCGCAGCCATCTGGCCGCCGGTCTGACCTGCCCGGTCGAGGCGGGCGACCGCGAGCTCAAGATCGCCGTGGCCCAGAACCGTCTGAAGGCCCTGTCGGCCCTGGGCGTGGTTCAGGGCGAGGCCGCGCCCGAGGTGCTGGCCCAGCTGGTGGACCGCACCCCCGGCTCGATGCGGGAACTGGAAGGGGCGGTGAACACCCTGGCCGCCGCCGCAGGATCGCGTCTGTCCAGCGTCTCGGTCGATGAAGCCTCCTCCCTGCTGGGAGCCGCCCTGCGCGGCGGACCGGAACGTCGCATCACCGTCGACGAGATTCAGAAGACGGTCGCCGACCATTTCAACCTGAAACAGGCCGACCTGCTCAGCGAGCGCCGCACCCGTTCGGTGGCCCGTCCCCGTCAGATGGCCATGTATCTGTGCAAACAGCACACCACCCGCTCCTACCCCGACATCGGCCGTCGCTTCGGCGGGCGCGACCACACCACCGTCCTGCACGGCGTGCGCAAGATCGAGGAGCTGATGGCCCAGGACGACCAGATCGCCCGGGACGTCGAGGCCCTGACCCGCAAGCTGCGGGGCTGATTTCGATTGACGAGTGGTCGGTGGCGAAGGGCGAGCGAATAGAAAACGTCTCGTCCCGCCGATTTGCCCCCAATATCCCTCGTCACTCGCCAACTAACCGCTCGCCACTTCCTTGCTCCTTGCGCCCAATCCGCTAGTGTCCAAGGCCCTTTATCGTGGCGCTCCAGCCTGAGTCGCCGCATCCGGGCGAGACGATATGCAACTGACCATCGAACGATCCGCGCTCCTTAGGGCCCTGGGCCATGTGCAGAGCGTGGTCGAACGTCGAAACACCATCCCGATCCTGTCCAACGTCCTGCTCAGCGCGGGTCGGGACCGGCTGGCCTTCGCCGCCACTGACCTGGATATGGAGATGGTGGACGAGGCCGAGGCGACGGTGAACGTCGAGGGCCAGATCACCGCCCCCGCCCACACTCTGTACGAGATCGTGCGCAAGCTGCCGGAAGGCGCCGAGGTCTCCCTGACCTATTCGGGCGACGATCCCCGCCTGGTGGTCTCGGCCGGTCGGTCGCGCTTCAACCTGCCGGTCCTGCCGGCCGGCGATTTCCCGGTCATGTCGACCGACAGCGCCGGCGCCGCCTATGTCATGCCCAAGGAAGACCTGGCGCGCCTGATCGACAAGACGCGGTTCGCGGTCTCGACCGAAGAGACGCGCTACTATCTGAACGGCCTGTATCTGCATACGGTCGCAGAGGCCGGCGTGCCCCTGCTGCGCGCCGTCGCCACCGACGGCCACCGCCTGGCCCTGGCCGAGACCCCGGCGCCCGACGGCGCGGCCGGCGGACCCGGCGTGATCGTGCCGCGCAAGACGGTGGACCAGGTCCGCCGCCTGCTGGACGACGCCTCCGGCCCGGTCGAGATCACCGTCTCGGCCCAGAAGATCCGCTTCCAACTGGGCGAGGCCAGCCTGACCTCCAAGGTCATCGACGGCGCCTTCCCCGACTATCTGCGCGTCATTCCGCGCGGCAACGACAAACAGGCCGACATCGACAACGCCCTGTTCGCCAAGGCCGTCGACCGGGTCGCCACCATCTCGGCTGAAAAGAGCCGGTCGGTGAAACTGGCCTTCGACAACGACCGGGTGAAGCTGACCGTCCGCAACATGGAGGCCGGTCAGGCCGAGGAAGAGGTCGAGATCGGCTATTCCGACGAGCCGTTCGAGATCGGCTTCAACGCCCGCTATCTGCTGGACGTCGCCGGCCAGATCACCGGCGAAAACGCCGCCTTCCGCTTCGCCGACCCGGCCTCGCCGACGCTGGTGCTCGATCCGGGCGATCCGGGCGTGCAGTATGTGCTGATGCCGCTGCGTGTCTGACAGCCATGAGCATGGCGGAACAGTGATCAGAAAAACGAGATGGAGAGTTTGGACCCCACTCGTGATCTCATTCTTGGGCTTGGGTGCCTACGTCGGCGTTTTTGTTTGGCTTTGCAGCCTTGAAGGCATCGAAGAGCTCACTCGCTCTCTGACAGGTTCTGTTTTCGACGCCTTCATAATCTTTGCACCTGGTTTGGTTTTGCTTGCGCTATGCGGCGAAGCGATACGATCGCTGTGCTGGGGGGATTACATCGTCCCTACTGATCGCGGCCTTGGCTTTCGGATCAACGGCCGGAAGCATTTCCTTCATTGGGAACAGGTGAACACGTTCCGTGTCGATACACCTGTACTGGGCCAAGAAGGCGTGGTCGGATGGGACTATCGCGGCGATGCTCATGGCAAGCCGCGCGTGAAAAGTTCCGCCGCGACGACGATGGACGGCGATTTCGGTCGAGGCTGGCAAGGCGGGCCTGACGCCATCTGCATCGCGCTGGAGGCTTGGAGATCGCGCCATTCCGACACCTCTTTTTCACCGGAAGAGCGAGGCTTGACGTCCTCCCACATTAGTCAGGATGGACCAAACCTTCCGTCAACTTTGACAGTGCGCGCAGACACACGAAAGGCGGTCGGCCCTCTAATAGGGATTTGGTGCTGCTTCTTCGCGCTGTTCGCCTTGCCAATCTGGATCACGGCGCTGGCAGCTCCGAGCGATCAGGCGCTGACGGTGTGGACGAGTTTGGCAAGCAACTGGTCGTTCTGGCTGGTCGCCTTGGTGTATGCCGCAATGGCGCTCTGGTTCGGCTATGTGGGCCATCTTCTGACGCGACGCTTCATTCTAAAGCCGACTATTGTGTTGGTCCCGTCAGGCTTCACCATCAGGGATGAAGCAGGGGTCCGATTCATCCGTTGGAAAGACGTCGAGGCCTTCGGAATCGCTCAAGACTCCAACAACAATCGCGAGCATGTCGGCTGGCGCTATCGGCCCGGCGTAACCGCTGTCGAAAGTTGGCAAAAGCCATCGCTCGACATGGATGCGTCGCTAGGCATGGGATGGCAAGGTTCCGTGCGCGATCTTCGCGATACGTTCGACGAATGGCTTCGTCGATACGGCTCCGGCTGAGCGGACAGATTTGATACAGGCTTTAACCCTCACCGACTTCCGCTCCTATTCGAGCGCACGGCTGGAGCTCGCCTCCGGCCCGGTGGTGCTTCATGGCCCAAACGGAGCGGGCAAGACCAATCTGTTGGAGGCGATCAGCCTCTTGACCCCCGGCAAGGGGCTGCGCGGCGCGACCGCCGCCGAGATGGGCCGGCGCGAGCCCGGCGAGGCGGCCGGCCGCGCCTGGGCCGTCATGGTGGAGCTGGACGACGAGACGCGGCTGGGCACCGGCGTCCAGACGGCGGGCGCCGCCCGGCGCATCGTCCGCATCGACGGCGAGACGGCCCAGCCGGGGCGGTTGCTGGACTATCTGCGCCCCGTCTGGGCCACGCCCGAGCAGGACCGACTGTTCTCCGACGCCCGGGCCGAGCGGCTGAAATTCTTCGACCGTCTGGTCTTCGCCGCCGATCCCGATCACGCCGCCGCCGTCTCCGCCTATGAGAAGGCCCTTCGCGAACGGCTGCGACTTCTGAACGACGCACAGGATGGACGCGAGGCCGACCCCGTCTGGCTGGACGCCCTGGAGGCCCGGCTGGGCGAGGCCGGCGCGCGCGCGGCCCTGGCCCGGGTCGCCGCCCTGCAGGCGCTCCAGGCCGCCATCGACGCCCGCAGCGACCGTCCCTTCCCCCAGGCCGACCTGGGCCTGGACGGCCCCGCCGAGCAGATGGCCGAAGCCGGCGCCGAAGAAGACGAAATCGCCGCCGCCATCCGCGACGGCCTGGCCCGCGCCCGCGCCCGCGACGGCGCCGCCGGCCGCTCCCTGTTCGGCCCGCACCGCACCGACCTAACCGCGTTTCACCGCGAGAAGAACCGCCCCGCCGCCGAGGGCTCTTCCGGCGAGCAGAAGGCCCTGGTCCTGAACCTGATCCTGGCCCAGATCAGCCGCCTGTCACACCAGTCGGCCCGCCCCGTCCTGCTGCTGGACGAGGCCCCCGCCCACCTGGACGAGGCCCGCCGCGCGGCCCTGTTCGACGAGATCACAGCCCTGGATCTGCAGGCCTTCATGACCGGCACCGAACGCGGCCTGTTCGCCGGTCTTGAGGGCCGCGCCCAGTTCGTCCGCGTCTCCGGCGGGGCGCTGGAGCGCGACTAGTTTAAGCCCTGGGGTTCGGTTATTCTGAAGCTCATGGCCACCCTGACCCTCTCCCTGCCGGACTCGCTGAAGGCCTTCATCGACGCCCAGGTCGCAGACCAGGGTCTGGACGCCGACAGCGACTACGTCCTGGCTCTGTTGAAGCTGGAGCAGGAGAAGCAGCGTGTCCGCGACATGCTGATCGAAGGCCGGGACTCCGGTCCCGGAGAGATCGTGGACGCCGACTACTTCCGCAAACGCATCGACCGTATCGAGGCCGCGCGCCGAGCAGGTCTTGGTCTGGCGCATCCTTCACGCGCAGCGCGACCTCGCGGCGGCCTTGGCTGAGACGGCGTTTCCGAAGGTTCAATCGACATTCAGCTCACTGCGGTCAGGCCGCTCTTCCCGCGTCAGAGGGCCTTGATGCGGCGACCGGGTTCATCACAGCGATCACGGCGGCTTCACAGCGGTCACGACGCCATCGGAACGCGCCGTGTTCGCCGTGACCTCGTCGTGCCCCGTTGTGATGAACCCGCCCTCAATCGGCGTTCCGCCGCCAGACGTTTTCCCTTCCGCTGACGCGGGAAGGAAGACCGACACTCAATGGAATAGAGTCTTCAACGCCTGAGGCGCCTCTCCTGGGTTGGCGGCTGCGCGCCGCCCGGCAGGACGGCGGCAGGCCCAATGTCGATTGGCCCTAGCCCAGATCGGCGGGCCAAGCCCTTTTACGATCGCCGGCGGACCGACGCACAAACCCTGCGCCCACCGCCCGTTTCGCTCGCAATTCCCGCCGAATTTCCTATATCTTACCAGCTTCGGACGGCGCTGGGATTCGCGTCGTTCGTCCCCTGCTTCGAAGCCCGTCGTTCGGGCGTCTCAACGACCGATTTCATGACCGATCCGATTGCCGACCAGCCCGAATACGGCGCCGATTCCATCAAGGTTCTCAAAGGCCTGGACGCGGTGCGCAAGCGTCCCGGCATGTATATCGGCGATACGGACGACGGCTCGGGCCTGCACCACATGGTCTATGAGGTGGTGGACAACGCCATCGACGAGGCCCTGGCCGGCCACGCCGACCTGGTCCAGGTCATTCTGAACGCCGACGGCTCGGTGACGGTCACCGACAACGGCCGGGGCATTCCGACCGACATCCACGCCGAGGAAGGCGTCTCGGCGGCCGAGGTCATCATGACCCAGCTGCACGCCGGGGGTAAGTTCGACCAGAACTCCTACAAGGTCTCCGGCGGCCTGCACGGCGTGGGCGTGTCAGTGGTCAACGCCCTGTCCGACTGGCTGGAACTGAAGATCTATCGCGACGGCAAGCAGCACCAGATGCGGTTCGAGCGCGGCGACACGGTCAAGTCGCTGGAAGTCACCGGCACGGCGCCGATCCGCACCACGGGCGACAAGGCCGGTCAGCCCCTGAGCGGCACCGAGGTGACCTTCTTCCCCTCGATCACGACCTTCAGCCACATCGACTTCGACTTCAAGACGCTGGAGCACCGCCTGAGGGAACTGGCCTTCCTGAACTCGGGCGTGGTCATTCGCCTGGCCGACATGCGCCACGCCGAGCCGATCGACGTCACCCTGCACTATGAGGGCGGGGTCGAGGCCTTCGTGCGCCACCTGGACAAGTCGAAGCAGCCCCTGCTGAAGGACGTCATCGTCATTCGCGGCAAGAAGGAGGGGATCGAGCTCGATCTCGCCCTGTGGTGGAACGACAGCTACCACGAGACCATGCTGTGCTTCACCAACAACATCCCCCAGCGGGATGGGGGCACCCACCTGTCGGCCTTCCGCGCCAGCCTGACCCGCGTCATGGGCGGCTATATCGAAAGCTCGGGCCTGGCGAAGAAGGAAAAGGTCGCCCCGACCGGCGAGGACGCCCGCGAGGGCCTGACCTGTGTCCTGTCGGTCAAGGTGCCGGACCCCAAATTCTCCAGCCAGACCAAGGACAAGCTGGTCTCCTCCGAGGTGCGGCCGGCCGTCGAGGCCCTGTGCTCGGAAGGCCTGTCCACCTGGTTCGAGGAACATCCGGTCGAGGCCAAGATGATCGTCGCCAAGATCATCGAGGCCGCCTCCGCCCGCGAAGCCGCCCGCAAGGCCCGCGACCTGACCCGCCGCAAGTCGGCGCTGGAAATCAGCTCCCTGCCCGGCAAGCTGGCCGACTGCCAGGAGCGCGACCCGGCCAAGTCCGAACTGTTCATCGTCGAGGGCGACAGCGCCGGCGGCTCGGCCAAACAGGCGCGCAACCGCGAGAACCAGGCCGTCCTGCCCCTGCGCGGCAAGATCCTGAACGTCGAGCGCGCCCGGTTCGACCGGATGCTGTCGTCGGACCTGATCGGCACCCTGATCCTGGCGCTGGGCACCGGCATCGGCCGCGACGACTTCAACGCCGACAAGCTGCGCTATCACAAGATCATCCTGATGGCGGACGCCGACGTCGACGGCGCCCACATCCGCACCCTGCTGCTGACCTTCTTCTATCGGCAGATGCCCGAGCTGATCACGCGCGGCCACGTCTATATCGCCCAGCCGCCCCTCTATAAGGTCTCCAAGGGCAAGCAGTCGCGCTATCTGAAGGATCAGGCCGAGATGGACGCCTATCTGATCGAGGAAGGCTCGTCCGAGGCCGAGCTGGACCTATCCTCCGGCGAGCGTCGCCTGGGCCTGGACCTGCAGTCCCTGGTCCGCGAGGCCAAGGCCTTCAAGGCCGGGGTTGATCGCCTCAGCCAGCGCGCCCCCGCCTTCGCCGTCGAACAGGCGGCCCTGGCCGGTCTGTTCACCGAGAACACCGACACCGCCGAGGCGGCGTCAGCCGCCGCCGTCCGCCTGAACCTCTATGCCGAAGAGGGCGACGGCGACTGGACCGGCGCGCCGGGCGAGCAGGGCGCCGTGATCTTCACCCGCACCCGTCGCGCGGTCCAGGAGACCATCGTGCTGGAAGAGACCCTGATCCGGTCGCTGGACGCCCGTCGTCTGGCCGAGCGCGCCGCCGCCTTCGACGGCGTCTTCACCGCCCCCGCCACCTACCGCCGCAAGGACAAGTCCACCACCATCCGCGGGCCGCTGGACCTGCTGAACGCCGTGCTGGACGCCGGCAAGAAGGGCCTGGTCATCCAGCGCTACAAGGGTCTGGGCGAAATGAACCCGGAACAGCTGTGGGAAACCACTCTGGACGCCAACGCCCGCACCCTGCTGCAGGTCTCGGTCGAGCACGAGGAGGACGCCAACGACCTGTTCGCCAAGCTGATGGGCGACGTGGTCGAACCCCGCCGCGACTTCATCCAGGAAAACGCCCTGGACGCCGCCGTCGACGTCTGACCCTCGGTCCCTACTCCCATCGAAAAAAGCCGCCCCCGATCCTGCGATCGGGGGCGGTTCAGTTTGGCGTCAGGGTTTGACGGGCTGAGCGAAGTCCGGCTGGAGGGAACGTCCCCCAGCCGGTTTCGCCCAGGTTCTGGATCAGTAGGAATAGGCCAGGCGGACCAGGAAGTTCCGGCCGGGTTCCATATAGTCCTTCTGATAGGAGGGGCTCTCGCCCTTGGTCGTATAGTAGCGGTGGCCGTCCAGGATGTTCTGGACGTCGAAGTCCATCGTCAGGCCGGGACGGAAGGTGTAGCGCGAGTGGAAGTCCAGGCTCTTGTTGGGCTGGACCCATTTGTCCACGGCGTTATCGCGCAGGTCTTCGATATAGGCGCCCTGATACTGATAGGACAGCCGGGCTTCGAGGCCATACTTCTGATAGGTCAGAGAGGCGTTGTAGATCAAATCCGGCGCCTGGATGAAGGAGATCTTGCGCCCCCTGCGGTAGTCCAGACCCGTCTCGGCCTCGCTGACCTGGCGGGTCAGATTGGCCTCGACCCCGAAGCCGTCGAAGGGCGCGGCCATGCCCTCGAACGACTTGATCAGGTTCAGCTCGACACCCGTGATCCGGGCCGTCTCACCGTTCTTGGGCTGAGTGATGGTGATCACGCCTTCCTGGGTGGGAGCATCGACCGCGCTGCCGTTGGTGAAGATGAAGTGGTCGATCTTCTTGTGGAAGACGCCGATCGACACCAGGCTGGAACGGTCGGGGTAGTATTCAGCCGAAACGTCCAGGTTCAGGGCCTCGGCCGGTTTCAGGTCGGGATTGCCCTGGCTGATGGAGACGATCTCGCCCAGGGTCTCGCCCGGCCTCGGCTTTGCCCGGCCGACGCTGACGCCACGCGAGATGTTGCTGAACTCGGGCCGGGAGAAGCTGGTCCAGATCGCGCCGCGATAGACGAAGTTTTCCGACGGGCGATAGACCGCCGTCACGCTGGGCAGGACGTTGGTGTAGTGGCTGTCGGTGTCGCCGAAGCCGCTCAGGTCGCCGTCTTCGATCCAGTTGGTGTTGGTGACTTCCGTGTGTTCGACGCGCACCCCGGCGACCACGTCCAGATCGTTGAGCTGGAAGCTGGCCAAGCCGTAACCGGCGTAGATGGTCTCCTCACCGCTCTTATCGCTCGAGTTCAGATCGGCGTAGGAATAGTTGACCGGATTGGCCTTCTGGGCGGCCTCGATGGCGGCCGTCACCTTGTCGCGGTTCAGGATGGCGCCGTAGTAGTACCGGCCGTTCAGAACGTTGCGGACCTCGCGGTCGATCAGGCCCGACTGCCCCAGGCTCTTGCCCGCCAGCGGCGTATTGTCGAACGAGCCGCCCCAGATCGGGGTCGAGTCGTACTCCCGCTCGGACCGCAGGATCTTCACGCCCGCCTTCAGATGACGGACGAGGCCTTCCATCTCATAGACGGCGTCGAACTTGAACGCCGTGCGCGCGTCGGTCTGTTTGTCGCGGCTGCGGCCGCCGCCGTCATAGGGCAGCAGATTGGGATCGTTCGGCGCGTTCTGAGCGAAGGCCGGCAGTTGCGGCATGGGGAAGCGCGGATCATAGGACGACCACAAGAGGCCCGTCTGGTTGAACGGCGCCGAGCAGGCGTCGCAGTTATAGCCGATGGAGAAGCTGTCCGGTCCGCCCTTTTCGCCGGCGCTGTAGCTGAGGTCATAGTCCAGGGTCAGGCGGTTCAGACGGCTCTGGCCGCCCAGATTGATGGTGCCCAGGGTCGAGGTCTGGTCCAGGGTCTGGAAGGTGCGGGCGAACTGGAAGGTCTCGGGCTTCCAGACGCCGGACCGGCCGAACAGGGACCAGTAGGACGAGCTGCTCTGACGGTCCGCGTCCGTGATCACGCCGTCAGCGTCGAAGTCTTTGATCTGGGCGGTGGTGTAGCTGTAGATACGGCCCTTGGCGCCGAAGCCGACGACCGCATTGTCCGGCTGGATCAGGCTGGTGTCTTCCAGATCGACCTGTTGCAGGCGTTTGGTCTTGCGGCTGCGGAAGTCGGTGTAGTCATTGGTGCCGGTCCGTTCCAGACGGCTGTACTGACCGCGCAGATAGAAGTCGTTCGTGTCCCCGCGATAGTCGATCGAGAAGTTCCCGCCGAACCGCTCTTGCTCGATGCGACGGTAGTCCAGGTCGATGCCCGGCAGGTACATCGAACGCTCGTCGATCTCTTCGGTGCTGTTCCGACGCCAGCGATAGGGCTCCCACTCGCCGTCGTTTTCGGTCTCTTCGTTCAGGCCGTTGCTCTTGCCGTAGTTGAAAGAGACGAAGGCGCCGAAACGGCTGTCGGACGGCAGGCGGCTGGCGAAGTCCAGCTGGACCTGACCGGCGCCGTCCTTTTCATCCTGCTCGCGGGCGCGGTCGTTGATCCCATAGCTGAGGAAGGCGCGCGCCACCGGGCGGGCGAAATCGAAGGCCGTGGGGGTCTGGAAGTTGACGGAGCCGCCGATGGCGTCGCCGTCCATGTCCGGCGTCAGGGTCTTGGAGACGGTGATGCTCTTCAGGCCGTTGGGCGGCAGGACCGTCATCGACATCTTGCGGCTGTCGGGATCGGTCAGGGCGACGCGGACGCCGTTGATCGAATAGGCGTTGAAGGTGCCGGCCAGGCCGCGCACCGAGACATATTCGCCTTCGCCCGTCTCCTGGTTCACGACGACGTTGATGCCGGGCGCGCGGGCCAGGGCGTCGGCGACATTGGCGTCGGGCAGCTTGCCCAGGTCGTCGGACGAAATCACGCTGGAGACCACGCCCGAGCGGCGCTGGGCCTCGATGGCGTTGGCGGTGCTGAGGCGCTGGCCGGTCACGACGACCTCCTCCACCTCTGCGGGCGTGGATTGCGGCGCGGCGGTCTGGGCGTGGGCGACGCCCGCGACCAGGGCGGCGGAACCCGCCAGGAGGACGGCGCGCAGGCCGGTCCCGGCGGTGGTGTGACGATGAACGGCCCGTTCCTGGGCCATGAGATGACGCGACATGACTGTCTCCATTGATCCTGATGTGTGGTCGGATCGGCCATCGAGGTCCGCTCAAGGCAGGCGTCAGCGATCAGCGACGCGCGGGCGCGCCCTGACTGCATCAACCGCTCGACCCAGACCCGGGCCGAAAACTATTGGATTGCGACGGCGCCGCCGGAACCGGCGGGCCGATGTCTTTCGCTCCGTCTATCCGGAGCGGTGACGACTGGACCCTTCACTCATTCAACAACCCCCATTCGTTGAAATGAAAACTAGGCTTCCGCCCTGCGGTTGATCAGGTCGCAGAGAAGCTGGCGATAGGCCTCGAAACCGGCGACCTCGACGCCCTGGGCCTTGCCCAGTTCGTCGTAGCGGCGCAGCCGAAGGGCGGCCTCGGCCGCCGGCAAGGCCATGAATTCCTCCACCTCGGCCGGGCTCATCGGTCCGCCCTGCAAGGCCAGGCTCTGAAGCGAGGCGGCGCTCAGCCGATCGACATAGCCCGGCGCCGTGGCGGCCAGACACCGTTTGGCCGCCACATGCAATCGGACCGGCTCGGTCACTTCAGGTCCAAAGGCGCGGGCCAGATAGCCGGCGCTGATGTGTTCGTGCCGGGTGTCGATGCCCCGGTCGGCGGCGTCCTCGCCGGCCTTCTGCATCATGTGGCCGACGTCGTGCAGCAAGGCCGCCGCCACCAGGGCGGGCGGAGCGCCGTCCGCCTGGGCATGGTGCGCCGTCTGCACCGCATGCTCCAGCTGGGTGACGTCCTCCCCGTAATGCAGCCCGCCCAGCCGGGCGAACAGGTCCGAAAGTTCAGAGACGAAGGCGTCGGCGTCCACGGGAGAGGTCATCAAATTTCCGTCGTAAGCAGCGGTCGAAAGGGCGGGGGTCACAGGCGCATCCGCCCGATGGCCGGATCGGTGCGGCTGGGGCGGCCGGTCTCCACATGACCGGCCAGCCTCTGGATGAAGGTCGGATCATTCTCCAGGCTCACCGTCAGGTCGTACCAGTGGTCGCTGCCGCGCAGGTCCCAGGTCGATTGCGACGCTGCGCCGGGCCGGACGGTCAGCCGACGCCGCGCCTCGCCTTCGGACAGGGGATAGGCGGGGTCCATGTCCAGCACCGCCAGGGCGGCCTCCTCGCCCACGCCCGTCACGCCCACGGTCAGCACGCCCCTGGCGTCTGTGGCGATCATCACCTGCGGCTGGGGCTGGGCGGCGTCGCCGGCGAAGCGGCGGTAGAAGCCGTTGGGGCCGTGAACCATCAGATCATAAGGGCCCGGCCGGCCGGTGTTCCAGTGTCCGGCCGCGTAGGTCTCTCCGGCGGCGAGGGTGAAGCGCCAGGGGCCCGCGCGATCAGTGGCGTCGAACACCTGGAAGACCGCGCCGGTGCGGCCGCGGTTGACCAGGTCGATCCAGACCGCCCCGTCGGCGACGCGGGCCTGGGCGGCCAGATCATAGGGCAGAGGGCGGGCGCCCCGCTGCGGCCCGTCCTGCACGGCCGGAACCTGGCGCTCGGGAATCCGCAGGGTCGGCGCGGCCTTGGAGCGGGCCACGCGCTGCATGTAGTCGGCCGTGGCGGGCAGAGACAGGGCGGCCCAGTCCTGGTTGGGACGCGCGAAGTCGAAGGCCGACGTCAGGTCGCCGCAGACGGTCCGACGCCAGTCGCTGATGTTCTCCTCCCGAACGCCGAAACGCTTTTCCAGGAACTGCAGCGTCGAGGTGTGGTCGAACACCTCCGAACAGACGAAGCCGCCGCGGCTCCAGGGCGAGACCACGATTGCGGGCACCCGAATGCCCAGGCCCAGCGGATGGGCGCCGCGATGGGCCGGATCGGCGTCGGGCCCATAGACCTTGGCCTCGCCGGCGACGGAGACGGTGCTGTGGCCCTGATCCGGCGTCAGGGGCGGCATCGGCGGCTGGACATGATCGTAGAAGCCGCCGGCCTCGTCATAGTTGACGATGAAGACGGTCTTGGAGAAGACCTCCGGGTGATCGACCAGGGCCTCGATCAGCTGGGCGCAGACGTGCTCGCCCTTGGACGGCTCGGCGTCGGGATGTTCCGACAGATCCCGCGCCGTCACGATCCAGGACACCTGCGGCAGGCGCCCGCCCGCTATGTCGGCGCGGAAGGCCTCCACCAGCTGCTCGCCGTCCGATCGGGTGCGGTCCGGGCCGGTCTTATGCTCCGACACCCAGGACCGGCCGCGCTGATACAGGGGCGACTCCTTGGGGCAGGGCCGGAAGGGCTTGAAGACCGACAGGATGTTGTCGCCGAAATTGTCGTACTCCTGATAGACCTTCCAGCTGACGCCCGCCGCCTGGAGCCGTTCGGCGTAGGTGGTCCAGTCATGCGGACCGCGCGCCATCTCCATGTCTTCGGCCATGTCGGCGCTGGGCGTCTCGTCCTCGCCGTAGTTGCTCATCTCGGGGTCGCCGCCGACCTTTCCGCCGCCGTTGCAGCCGGTCCAGAGGTGCAGCCGGTTCGGATAGGTCTGGGTCAGGGTCGAGCAGTGATAGGCGTCGCAGACGGTGAAGGCGCTGGCCAGGGCGTAGTAGAAGGGCAGGTCCGAGGCCTTGTAATAGGCCATCCGCTTGTGAAGCTCGCCGGAATGGCCCCACTGGTCATAACGGCCGCCGTTGACGATGGTGACGGCGGCCTTGTGCCCCTGGTCCGACCCGTCGACCGTATAGGCGTTGGTGGTGCGGGAATCACCATGGAAGGGAATGACGAAGCCGTCGGGGTGCTGGTCGCTGGGCTGACGCCAGACGCTGGCCCCGCCCGGCAGGCGTTGGGGGCGCGGATCGCCGAAGCCGCGCACCCCGTTCAGCGCGCCGAAATAGTGATCAAAGGCGCGGTTCTCCTGCATGAAGATGACCACGTGTTCGACGTCCATGATGGTGCCGGTGGCGTTGTTGGCGGGAATGGCCATCGCCTTGCGCACCGTGGCGGGCAGCAGGTTCAGGGCCGCGCCGGCGGCCACGCCGCCCAGAGCGCCCCGCAGGAAAGACCGACGATCATTTGACATGGATCAAATCCCCCTCTTCATTTTTGGTATAGACCAGAAGGGGTGTCGTCTTCGGCGAAATTTTCATGAAGCTTGCGCGGCGGATGTCTGAACCTTCCGTGGACGGACCCGGCTCGCTTGACCCGCAATGCTCGAATTCGCATCTTCCGACCGGGCGGGAATCGACCGTCGTTTGAGCGATTCCATGACGCAGCCGGACAATCTCCATTACCTCGGGGTGCGCGACGCCATCGCCGCGCGGATCGCGGGCGGAGAGTTGAAGCCCGGCGAACGCCTGCCCTCCGAACGTCAGTTGCAGGTCGGCGGCGGCGTGGCGCGCGGCACGATCCGCGAAGCCCTGTTCCAGCTCGAGGCCGAGGGGGTCATCTATCGAAAGGACCGCAGCGGCTGGTACGTCTCGCCCCCGCCCGTCGTCTATGATCCGACGCGCTGGGAGGGTTTCATGTCCTATGTGGAGGCCCAGGGACGCCGGCCGACCACCGAAACCCTGAGCAAGACCGAGATCGCCTGCACCCCGGTTCTGGCGCCGATTTTCGGCCGACCGGTGGGGGCCCCCATGTACCGCATCCGCCGCCGGCGTTCGGTCGACGGCCGTGCGGTTCTGGTAGAGACCATCGTCGTGGACGCCGCCATGGCCCCGGACCTGCTCAGCCATCCGCTGGACGGCTCCCTGACCAGCGTGCTGAAGTCCGCCTACAACATCGCCGTGGCCCGCAACCGGGTGGACATGCAGCCCTGCGCCCTGACGCGCGGCGAGGCCGAGGCGTTACAGGTCAAGTCGGGCCTGCCCGGCCTGAACGTGGTCCGAACCAGTTATGACGCCCAGGGCCGGGTGGTCGAATTCGACCGCGAATACTGGCGCCACGACGCCCTGAAGATCAGCGTCGACATCCGGGTGCGTTAAGCCCTCGGGCGATCAGGCCCGGCGCGCCGCCTCGGCCTCCAGGGCCGGGATCAGATCCGCCACCGTGTCGATGACCCGGTCGGCGCCCGCCTCCAGCAGACGATCGGCGGCCGCGGCCAGCCGGGCCGCCCGTTCGTCCGCATCCAGCTCGGCCAGGGCCTGGGCCGTCAGCCCCGTCAGATTGCCGGACGCGGCGACCCCGATGGTGAAACAGCCGGCGTTGCGCCCCTCGGCGATCCCCACCTCCGCATCGTCCACCTTGACCACGCGCGACAGGGGCCAGACGCCCAGATCGGCGCAGGCCTTGTAGATCATCAGGGGCGACGGCCGCCCCTGAGGCGTCTCATGGGCGCAGACCACCAGATCGGGGGCGTAACCCTGGTCGGCCGCACGCGGCAGGACCGCCTGCATCATCTCGCGCGTATAGCCGGTGCAGGAGGCGATCTTCAGACCCTCGCCCCGCAGCCGGGCCACGACCTCGGCGGCGCCGGGGATCAGGTCCGCCGTTTCCTGGGCCAGGCGGATCATCGGCTGCTGGAGTTCGCCCATGACCCGTTCGACCGCCGCCGCATCGGGCGCCGCGCCATGCGCCGCGCGCCAGGCCTCATGGACGCGGGGCTGTTCGAACAGGGCCCGCACGTGATCGGCCTTGGCCCGGCCCATGTCGCGGCGCGCCTCGTCCTCCGTCACGGGCGCGTCCAGGGCGGCGAAGGCCTCCATCAGGGCCAGAACAGGGGCCCGGCTGCCGAAATCGACCATGGTGCCGGCCCAGTCGAAAACGACCATGTCGAAGCGGTCGCGGATGGAGGTCATGGTCACGTCTCCTGAAACAGGTCTGCAATCACCTCTTCGCCGAAGGCGAAGCCGGTGGAGGCGCCGTTGCCGGCGGTGATGAGGGCCAGGCGCACGGCCGGATGCGGCGCCGCGATCAGATCGGCCTGGGGGCCTCGGGCATAGGTTCCGGTCCAGCGCTGGAGCACCGGCGGGGCGGGCTGGCCGGTGGCGGCGCGCCATTCGTCCAGGATCAACTGATCGACCGCCTCGCTGGCGAAGGGGTCCGGCGTGGCCGCGTCGTGGTGGCTGTCGCCCATGACCAGGGCGCCGTCGGCGTCCTGGACCGCGATCAGATGGACCCCGTTCGTCAGGGCCTGGCCCTGCTCCGCCTCCAGCCGCGCGCGCAGGGCGGCCGCCTCCGGCAGGGCGGCGTAACCGCCGTAGCGCACCAGGCCCAGGTCCGACATGACCGGAGCGGGCAGATTGAAGCCGGGCGAGGCCAGCCGCATCATCTGAAGCTTGCACCGGGTGACCCCCGCCTGGGCCATTTGATCGGGGAACAGGCTGACCAGGTCGTCGCCGGGACAGACAACGATCCGCTCGGCCTCCACCACGCCCCGACTGGTGACGAGGCGCGGCGGCTCGACGGTCTGGACGGCGGTCTGTCGCCGAAACGCGACGCCGAAGCGATCCGCCAGCCAGGCGGCCAGACCCGGGATGGCGATGCGGGAATCCACGCGCAGCTCGTGGGGGCTCCACAGGGCGGCGACGGTCTGGGGGCCGATGATCTGCGGCGCGCGCGCCCGCGCCTCCTCCCCCGTCATCAGTCGACACCCCTCGCCCATCTCGGTGGTCATGAAGGCCTCCAGCACGGCGGCGGCCTCGGGCCGGCGCACAGGAAGCCAAAGGCCGCGTTGCAGGACCGGCACGTCGGCCTCCCGCGCCACCTCGTCCCAGATGGCGCGGCTGCGATGGGCGCGGCTCCACACCTTTCCTCGCGGCTGACCCGTGACGGTGACGAAGCCGAAGTTTCGGATCGAGGCGCCGTTGGCCTGAGCGTCGCGGTCGATCACCACGACCGACAGCCCCCGCCGCGCGGCGGCCAGGGCGCAGGCCAGGCCGACGATCCCCGCGCCCACCACTGCGACGTCGTAGCGTCTCTCCGTCATCCTCGTCCTCGTCATCCAAGCGTCGCAGCAGTGGTCTAGACCACGCGAGTGCAACGGGATGATGTCAAATGATGAAACGGATGCGGTCGTGGCTGGCCCAGGCGAATCCTGTCGTCTTCGTCCTGTTCGCGGGTCTGGCGGGTTTCTGCGCCTATTTTTCCATGTACGCCTTCCGCAAACCCTTTACGGCGGCGACCTTCGACGTCGTGCCCGGATGGGACTTCGCCCTGGACTATAAGATCGCCCTGGTGATCGCCCAGGTCGCCGGCTACGCCCTGTCCAAGCTGATCGGGGTCAAGGTGATCGCCGAAATGCGGGCCGAACGCCGCGCCCTGGCCATCGTGCTTCTGATCGGGGCGTCCTGGCTCGCCCTGGTCCTGTTCGCGGTGACGCCGGCGCCGTGGAACGTCGCCGCCCTGTTCCTGAACGGCCTGCCCTTGGGCTTGATCTGGGGCCTGGTGTTCGGCTTCATGGAGGGGCGGCGCACCAGCGAGGTGCTGGGCGCCATATTGTGCGCCAGCTTCATCCTGTCTTCCGGCGTGGTGAAATCGGTCGGCAAGGCCCTGATGGAGCATCAGCACGTCAGCCCCTTCTGGATGCCGGCGACCGTCGGGGTGGTCTTCATGCCGCTGCTGGCCGTCTCGGTTTTGGCCCTGGCCGCCCTGCCCCCGCCCAGTCCCGCCGATGAGGCCGAGCGGGTCGCCCGCCGCCCGATGATGGCGGGGGAGCGGGCCGCCTTTCTGGCGCGCCACTGGCCGGTGCTGGTCCTGCTGATCGCCGCCTATGTGCTGCTGACGGCCTTCCGAGACCTGCGCGACAACTTCGCCGCCGAGATCTGGCGGGCCCTGGGCTATGGCGACGCCGCCTCGGTCTTCACCGCCAGCGAAGGCCCGGTCGCGGTCCTGTCTCTGGTCGCCATGGGCGTTCTGATCGCGGTCAAGAACAACGTCCGCGCCCTCCTGCTCATGCATGGGGTCATACTGGCCGGTTTCGCACTATTGGGCCTGTCCACCCTGGCCTTCCAGCATGGTTTGATGTCGCCGATCGCCTGGATGATAGCGGGCGGCGCGGGGCTTTATCTGGCCTACACCCCCTTCAACGCCATGCTGTTCGACCGGATGATCGCCTATTCCGGCACAGTCGCCACCGCCGGCTTCCTGATCTACTTGGCCGACGCCACCGGCTATCTGGGCAGTGTGGCCCTGCTGCTGTTCAAGAACTTCGCCGTCGTGGACCTGCCCTGGCTGCCCTTCTTCACCGGCGCCGCCTATGCGACCAGCCTTGCGGGCCTGGTGCTGGTGGGGGGCTCGGCCCTGCTGTTTCTGCGCGGACGGCGGGACGGCGCCGCTTCAACTTGACTTTCGCGGCCGAAGCGCCCATTTGCGCTGCATCGCACAATCGCGATCTCCGGCGTCTCCAGCGCGTGTGGGTCCTCTTTCGGACCTGACTGTAGCAGCCGCCGGCTCCTCATATTCATTCGCTGCCCGGACACGCGGGGCGGCGCCCGATCCACCCCGCAAGCCTCGTCTTTGAGGCTCCGTCGGGACTGGCGGTGCGCGGCCCGACGGCGTCATGCCATGGCCGATGCGCGTCGCCGCACGCGAAAGAAACTGCCGTGAGCACCACCTTCGAATCCATGGGCCTCAACAAGGCCCTCCTCCAAGCCCTGGCCTCGACCGGCTACGTCAAGCCGACCCCGATCCAGGAAAAAGCCATCCCCGACGTCATGCTGGGCAAGGACTTGCTGGGCATCGCCCAGACGGGCACCGGCAAGACGGCGGCCTTCGCCCTGCCGATCCTGCATCGCCTGGCCGAGAACCGCACCCCGCCCGTGCCGCGCACCACGCGCGCCCTGATCCTGAGCCCCACGCGCGAACTGGCGACCCAGATCGGCGACAGCTTCAAGGCCTACGGCGCCCATCTGGGCTTCCGGGTCGCGGTCATCTTCGGCGGCGTGAAATACGGCGCCCAGGAACGCGCCCTGCAACAGGGTCTGGACATTCTGGTCGCCGCGCCGGGTCGTCTGCTGGACCATATCCAGCAAAAGACCCTCGACCTGTCCTCGACCGAAATCTTCGTTCTGGACGAGGCCGACCAGATGCTGGACCTGGGCTTCATCAAGCCGATCCGCCAGATCGTCAGCCGCATGCCGGCGCGCCGTCAGAATCTGTTCTTCTCGGCCACCATGCCGACCGAGATCGGCAAGCTGGCGGGCGAACTGCTGAAGGATCCGGTCAAGGTCCAGGTCACGCCCCAATCGACCACGGTCCAGCGCATCAGCCAGTCGGTCGTCTATATTGAACAGGGCAAGAAGCGCGCCCTGCTGACCGAGATGTTCAGCGATCCCGAGTACAAGCGCTGCCTGGTCTTCACCAAGACCAAGCACGGCGCCGACAAGGTCGCGGCCTATCTGGAAGCCGGCGGGGTCGAGGCCGGCGCCATCCACGGCAACAAGTCCCAGCCCCAGCGTGAACGCACCCTGGAAGCCTTCAAGAAGGGCAAGCTGCGGGTGCTGGTCGCCACCGACATCGCCGCGCGCGGCATCGACGTCGACGGCGTTTCGCACGTGGTGAACTTCGAACTGCCGCACGTGCCGGAATCCTATGTCCACCGCATCGGCCGCACCGCGCGGGCGGGCAAGGACGGCACGGCCGTCAGCTTCGTCGCCGGCGACGAGATGAAGCTGCTGCGCGACATCGAAAAGGTCACGCGCCAGAAGATCCCGGTCGCGGACCGCCGCAACGACAAACAGCTGGCGGCCCTGGACGCCTCCATCATGGCCGCCGGTGTCGCCAAGAAGGCGACCCTGCCCGAACGTGAAGGCGGCGATCGCAACGAAGGCGGCCGCGGCGGGCGCGGACGTCGCGTTCCGCACCGTGACGGCGTGCGTCCGGAAGGCGGCGGCCAGCCCCACCGCCAGCGCCGCAACCGCCCCGGCGGCGAGGCGGCCGCTCCCCGTCCGGAAAAGACCTACAACCCCCTGGCCGGTGAAAAGACGACCCCGCGCGAACCGCGTCCGTCCGATGCGCGCCAGCACGAGCCCCGTCCGGTCGGCGAGATGAAGCGCCGCCCCCGTCGCCGCCCCTCCAACGGCGGCAAGGGCTACGCCGCCAAGGGGTGATTCTCACCGCCTTCCCCCCGCCTGCGGGAGAGGGTCTGGAAAGAAAAACGGCGGCGCCTTTGCAGGCGCCGCCGTTGTCATGTCAGCCGGGGCTGAACCGACTTAGAAGTTCCAGGTCGCGCCCAGCGAGAAGCCGACGCCCGAACCCTTGGCCTCGCCCCGCAGGTTCGAGACGACCAGGCCGTTGCCATAGACGTCGCGCGTGTCGTTGATCGTGGCCGTGTCGATGTCGATATAGGTCACGGCGCCGTCGAAGGTCATGGCGCCAATCGTCTTGGACAGACCAGCGGCGTAAAGCCAGCGGTCGCCGTCCGGAATACGGGCGGTGCGGTGATCGTCCGAGGTCGGGGTCGGGTCGTAGCCCAGGCCGGCGCGGAAGGTCATCGAGGGGTCGATCTTGTAGTCGAAGCCGATGGCGCCAGTGGTGACGTCGTCATAGTCCTGAACGATGGTCGAACGGCCGTTCGCGCCATAGGTCACGCGGATAGCGTCAAACTCGCTCCAGCCGATCTGGTTGACCTGGGCGTTCAGCGTCAGACGATCGTTGACAGCGTAGCGGGCCGAGACGGTGGCGTACCAGGGTGTGTTGAAGCTGGCTTGGCCGTCGGCCGAGACGTTTGCCGCAGCCAATGCGCCAGTCAGGCCGGAGATGTTCACCGAGCCTTCCAGTTCGTGCTCGATCTTGGAGCGATACGACAGACCCAGGTCCAGCTTGCCGAAGTGCATCTGGGCGCCGGCGTTCCATCCGTAATCCCAACCGTCGCCTTCGAGCTGGTTGCGGCCGTCGGTGGCCGAGGGGATCAGCACCAGCGGTGCAACGCCAGCAACGGTCGGCAGGTTCGGCAGCGCCGACGAAAGAGTCGCCTTGGCGTACTGGGCGTCGAAGCCGGCGCCGATGTCCAGCCAGTCAGTGACCGTCATGGCGGCGACCAGGCTGACGTTGGCCGAACGCAGTTCCGACGTCAGGGCGTCGTAGCGGGCGAAGTCGGGCTGTTCGTATTTGGTGGTGAAGTTGTAGGGCGCCTGGACGGCCAGACCGACGTTGAAGCGGTCGCCGATCGGCATGGAGACGGCGAAGTTCGGCACGATGCCGCTTTCGACGACGTCGTGGACATGCGGGTCGCCAGCCACAACGGTTGAGCCGCTGAGGATGGTGCCGGCCGGGAACGGCGGCGTCGGGGCAGGCAGGTTGTAGCTGAGCGTGGAGCCGGTGTTGTCGACGTCGGAATCCAGGACCAGGCCGTGCATGCCGACATAGAGTTCACGCTGGGTTCCGGCGATGGCGGCCGGGTTCCACCACAGCGACTGGACGCCCTTGTCGGCGCCGACGCCGGCGTTGGCGCGGCCCTGGGCGCGGGTCGATTGTTCCTGGACGTAGAAGGAGCCGGCCATGGCCGGAGCGGCGACGCCGGCCAGCAGGGCGGTCGTCAGCGCAATGCCGCCCACGCGGGCGAAATTCCTGGGAGTCATAAAAGCCATTCCTATAGTTCAGCCCCCGCCATTTAAGCGGCGGTGGGTATTCGGGGAGGTCGATCGCACGGCAGCGCTTTCGTCAGGAAAACGTTGCATGCGTGGCGGGTCTCCGCCCGGAAACGGGCGAAACTGTGTCTGAAAAAGCCCACATGATCACACCGGCGAGAGGTTACGCCGGGGCAGGTTCATTCGGATGAACGACAGTGTCGCGCAATACACAGTCATTCTTTCCGCAACGGAAGGAATCCTTGACCGCCCCACATTCGCCTTGCGTATCCGTGATAGGATCGCCATCTGAAGCCGCTTCCGTCGCCGAATAGAGCCCCATGTACGAAACGCCCGAACTGGAAACCGACGCCCTGGTCCGCTCCAGCGCCATCCGCATCCATCAGGCGGAGGATTTCGAAGGCATGCGCAAGGCCGGGCGTCTGGTGGCCGAGGCGTTGGACATGATCACGGCCCATGTGAAGCCGGGCGTCACGACGGGCGCGATCGACGACCTGATCCGCGAATTCACCCTGGACCACGGGGGCCTGCCCGCCTGCCTGGGCTACAAGGGCTATGAGAAGACCGTCTGCACCTCAATCAACCACGTCGTCTGCCACGGCATCCCCGGCGACAAGGTTCTGAAAGAGGGCGACATCGTCAACATCGACCACACCGTCATCGTCGACGGCTGGCACGGCGATTCCAGCCGCATGTATGCGGTGGGCGAGATCAATGCCCGGGCCAAGAAGCTGATCGACGTCACCTATCAGTCGCTGGAGCTGGGCCTGGAGCAGGTCAAGCCGGGCAATACGTTCGGCGACATCGGCTTCGCCATCCAGAAGTTCGTCGAGGCCCAGCGGATGAGCGTGGTGCGCGACTTCTGCGGCCACGGCATCGGCCGCGTCTTCCACGACAGCCCCAACGTCCTGCACTATGGCAGGAAGGGCGAGGGCGCCGTGCTGAAGGCCGGCATGTTCTTCACCGTCGAGCCGATGGTGAACCTGGGCAAACCCCATGTGAAGGTCCTGTCCGACGGCTGGACCGCCGTGACCCGCGACAAGTCCCTGTCGGCCCAGTGCGAACACACCATCGGGGTGACGGAAGACGGGCTGGAAATCTTCACCGCCTCTCCGGCAGGACTGTTCCGCCCGAACTGAGCGGGCGAGAGCCACGCCGCCTGCGCACAGGCTCTATCCTCTTCGATGTCGTGACGCTAGGTTGCCGCCGCACAACCGAAGAGCACGACGATGAAGACGCCTTACGCCGCCGCCGGCTTGTTTCTTCTAACGCTCGGTTGCGCTTCGGCCGACAGGTCTGAGGTCGAGCGAGACCGACCCGCCGACGATCGCCAGACGGCTGCTCGGCGATGCGTTCCTTTGGAGACAAAGGCTTGGTTCAGCTGTTGGGTGTCCGCCTCGAACGCCCCGCTGACCCATTGCGTCGCCTACGCTGAGGACGACCCCGCCTGCGGGCTGAAGGCGCGGGGGGGCGCCTATCTGAGCCGCGGGGCGCCGAGCGACCATGCGGGCGCCGCAGATTGGTCGGGCGGCTGGATGCTCATCCCTGTTTTTGCGGATGAAGAGGGCCGCGTCGGAATGGCGGCCACGCGGATGGATGGAACACGCTATCTGAGCCATCACGACCAGTCGCCGCCCCCGACGGACGCGCCCCTTCCCCCGCGGTGGCCGCGTTGGCCTGCGGGGCTGGAGTTCGGCCCCGAGCAGACCAAGCCCTGATGTCGGAGACGGACGAAGCGGCCGGGGCGCCGGGCCGAACCAAGTCGTCGCCGCGCCACAGCGGTCATCGCGACCGGCTGCGCGAGCGGGCCGCCAAGGGTGGTCTGGGCGCCCTGCCCGACTATGAGCTGCTGGAACTGCTGCTGTTCCGCAGCGTGCCCTATAAGGACACCAAGCCGCTGGCCAAGGATCTGCTGGCGCGGTTCGGCGGGCTGGAGGGCATCGGCGCCGCCAGCCACGAGGCGGTCGAGGATCAGGTGGCGCGTTCCCTGGGCTATGCGCCCGGCAAGGCGACGCGGGCGGTGGCGCTGGACCTTCAGCTGATCTTCGACGTGACGCGGCGGATCGCGCGCGAGCCGACGGCGAAACGGCCCGTCATCTCGTCCTGGAGCGCCCTTCTGGCCTATGTGCGCGTGGCCTTGCAGCACGAGCCGCGCGAGCAGTTCCGCGTCCTCTACCTGGACAAGAAGAACCAGCTGATCCTGGATGAGGTCCAGAACAGGGGCACGGTGGATCACGCGCCGGTCTATCCGCGCGAAGTGGTGCGTCGCGCCCTGGAGCTGTCGGCCAGCGCCCTGATTCTGGTGCACAACCACCCTTCCGGCGACCCGACGCCCAGCCGCGCCGACATCGAGATCACCAAACAGGTTGTGCAGGCCGGCCGCGCCCTTAATGTCGAGGTTCACGACCATCTGGTCGTCGGCCGCGAAGGGGTGGCCAGCTTCAAGCAACTGGGTCTGATGTGATGATCAATCTGTCGCGCCGCAGCCTGATCGCCGCGTCCGGACTCGCCGCTGCGGGGGCCGCAGCCGCTGGATCGGCCTTGGCCGAAGCGGCGCCCGTCGTCATGGCCTCGACCTGGGACTTCGGCGCGGCGGCCAACGCCGAAGGCTGGAGGGTGCGCCAGAGCGGCGGCTCGGCCCTGGACATGGTCGAGGCGGCGGCCCGCGTGCCCGAGGCGGACCCGACCAACGCCTCGGTCGGCCTGGGCGGCTATCCGGACAGGGACGGCCATGTGACCCTGGACGCCGTGATCATGGACGACGCCGGCGGTCTGGGCGCCGTCTGCGCCCTTGAGGACGTGGTTCACGCCGTCTCGGTCGCGCGCCGTGTGATGGAGAAGACCCCGCACGTCATCCTGGTCGGGGCCGGCGCGCGGGACTTCGCCCTGTCAGAAGGGTTTGAGACGACGAATTTGCTGACGCCCCAGGCCGAGGCCGCCTGGCGCGAATGGCTGAAGACCGCCCGCTACGCCCCGCGCGCCAACAGCGAGAACGACGACTGGCGCCGGGCCGGCGCCGGCGGGGTTCTGGATCATGACACCATCGGCGTCCTGGGCCGCGACGCGACCGGCCGCATGGCCGGGGCCTGCACCACCTCCGGCATGGCGTTCAAGATGCGGGGCCGCGTGGGCGACAGTCCGATCGTGGGCGCCGGTCTGTTCGTCGACGGCGAGGTCGGCGCCGCCACGGCGACCGGGGTGGGTGAAGAGGTGCTGCGGGTCTGCGGCGCCCACGCCGTGGTCGAGGCCATGCGTCACGGAATGGACCCGGCGACCGCCTGTCGGCAGACGATCGAACGGATCGCCCGGCTGCGGGGGCAGGCCGTCGCCGAGGCCCAGGTCGGGCTTCTGGCCCTGACCAAGGCGGGGCGCGTCGGGGCCTTCGCCCTTCAGCCCGGCTTCACCTACGCCGTCACACGCGCCGACGGGGCGACCGAAATCTTGAACGCCGAAAGCCTGTTCGGATGAACCGGCCGACCCTGAACACCCAACGGCTGGTGCTGACGCCGGTCGATCTGGCCGACCTTGAGGACCTGCAAGCCCTCTGGGCCGATGCGGACTTTACGCGCCACATCACCGGCCGTCCCATGACCACCGAGGAGGTCTGGTTCCGCCTGCTGCGCGACCTGGGCCAATGGGGCGTAAGGGGCTACGGCAGTTGGACGATCCGCCTGGTCGAAGGCGGCGCCTATGTGGGCAATGTCTCGATCCTGGATCATCGACGGCTGATCGATCCGCCGATCGACGATCCGGAACTGGGCTGGGGCCTGGCGCCCGCCTTCCAGGGACGGGGCTTTGCGAAAGAGGCCCTGGAGGCGGCCCTGGCCTGGGCCGACGCCCATCTGAGGGCGGCGCGGACCCTGTGCATGATTTCGCCCGACAATCCGGCCTCCGTTCGCCTGGCCGAGCGGGTCGGCTACCGCCCCTATCGGCGCACCACCTATAGGGACGAGCCGGTTCAGCTGTTCGAACGACCCGGGGGTGCGAACTGGGCGCGAACTGAGCGCGAACCGGGTGCAGGCTGACCGAACCGGCCCCGCCGTAGTCCGTCGTTAAGGTTTATGGGGCAGTCTGACGCGACCAGATCGAAGGCCCGCCCATGCCCATGTCCGTCGAAACCTTGCGTCGGCATCTGATCGACGCCTTTCCCGACGCGGAAATCGCCATCGAAGACCTCGCCGGGGACGGCGATCATTATCGCGCCCGCATCGTTTCCAACGCCTTTGCGGGCCTGGCGCGCGTGCGCCAGCATCAGTTGGTCTACGCCGCCCTGAAGGGACAGATGGGCGGCGCCCTGCACGCCCTGGCCCTGGAAACCTCAGCCCCGTCCGACAAGGGGTGATCGGATGCGCTATCGTCCCTTCGGCGCCTCGGGCGCGGCGATTTCCAATCTGACGCTCAGCTTCGGCCCCGGCTGCCTGGCGCGGGGACGCGAAGCGGCGCTGGACCTGCTCTACTCGGCGCTTGAGGCGGGCATCAACGCCTATCGGCTGGAGACCGCCGATTCCGTTCTGGCCGAGATTCTGGGTGAAGCCCTGTCCCACGTGGACCGCAAACTGGTGTGCGTGGCCCTGACCCTGGGCGCCGACCGCGACTTTTCGGCCGAAGCCATGACCGCCGCCCTGGATCGCGTGCTGCACTTCTCGCGCCTGGGGTGGATCGACATCGCCATCCTGCAGGAACCGGGGGAACACGAACTGTCGCAACAGGCGCTGAACGCTCTGAAGGCGGCGCGGGCGGCCGACCGCGTCAAACTGCTGGGCGTGGCGGGTTCGGGCGACGTCATGGACGCCTATATCTCCACCGGCGCCTTCGACGCCCTGGCGACGCCGTTCGACATCAATGCTGACTGGAAGCGGCGCAACCGCCTGCGCGCCGCACGCGAACAGGACATGGCCGTCATCGCCTATGACTTCTACACCGACCGTCGCGCCCGGCCGCGCGGCCCAGAGACCGTCGCCAAAAAGGGCCTGTTCGGTCTGGGCGCGCCCAAGCCGCCGCAACGTTCTGGCGGACCGGACGCCTTCGGCTTTCTGTATCGCACCCCCGGCTGGTCGGCCGAGTCCATCTGCCTGGGCTATGTGCTGACTGAGACGACGATCTCCAGCGTCATCGTGCGCGCCACCGACCCCGACCATCTGCGGATCTTGGCCGAGACGCCCGAGCGCGATCTGCCGCCGTCCCTGGCCGCCCAGATCGAAATGGGTCGCGTCGCCGCCTCGGCCGCGGCCTGACGGGCCGCGTCAGAACCGCGTCGGTTCGCCGCGCCTTGACCCGGCGGTCCCCTCTCCCTAGCTGACGGTCTTCGCGAAAGGCTTCTCCCGTGACCGACACCGTTTCCGCCGACCCCGTCCACGCCTTCATCAGCGACACCGTGAGCCAGCACGACGTCGTCCTGTTCATGAAGGGCACGCCGGACCAGCCGCGCTGCGGCTTCTCGTCCCTGGCCGTGCAGATTCTCGACCATGTGGGCGCGCCCTTCGTCGGCGTCGACGTCTTGCAGGACGAGGCCCTGCGCGAAGGCGTCAAGACCTTCACCGACTGGCCCACCATTCCCCAGCTTTATGTGAAGGGCGAATTCGTCGGCGGCTCGGACATCGTGCGCGAGATGTTCCAGGCCGGCGAGCTTCAGGCCCTGATGGCCGAAAAGGGCGTGGCTCTGGACGGGGGCGCGGGCGAGGCCTGATGGCGCGTCCCACCCTGACGCCGCGCGAGGATCGTGAGGTCTTCGTCGTCCCGCTGGAGGTCCGACCCGACCATATCGACGCCAACGGCCATGTGAACAATGTGGTCTATGTCGGCTGGCTTCAGGACGTGGGCACGGCCCACTGGAACGCCCGGTTCGACGAAGAGACGCGGGCGCGCTGGTCCTGGGTCGCCCTGCGGCACGAGATCGACTATCTGCGGGCCATAGAGCCGAATGCGACCGGCGTCGCAGCCCGGACCTGGGTCGGCGATCCCCAGGGGCCGCGGTTCAACCGCTATGTCCGGATCGAGGACGGCCAGGGCCGGCTGTGCGCCCAGGGCGTGTCCGAATGGTGCCTGGTGGACGCCGCCACCTTGAGGCCGCACCGCATCCCCCCGCCGATGGTCGCCGTCTTTTCGACGACGACCGAGGCGACGGCTATTTCAGCGGATTGACGATGCGGGCCGGGGTTCCCGGCTCCAGACCCAGTTCGGCATAGGTCCAGCGCAGTTCGACCCCGTCGGGAACCAGGGCCTTGCACAGGTCCTGTTTGGTCCGGCGCAGGGTGATTTCGGTCGGATCATTGTCGGCGATCGACACTTCGAAATCCGACGCCTGGGTGCAGCCGTTGGAATCGACCCGCGCCACCAGGGCGCCGTCGGCGAAGCGGGCCTCGCGAATGGCCTCGGCCGGAGGCCCGTCCTTGCGCGAGACGTTGACCGAGACATTCTCGCCGGCCTCGCTGTCATAGATGACGCAGCCGGCCAGCAGCGGTGCGGCCAGGGCGCCGACCGCCAGGATACGCAGCCCCCGCATCATTGGTCGGACGCCGGGGTGGTGATGACCCGGGTGGTCGGCTTTTCGGTCGAAACGATGATGCAGCCCGACAGCAGCGGGGCGGCGATGGCGATGGCGAGAGCGAGACGAAGCATTGGTGTTCCCCAGTTGAAGCTTGAGCCTTTTGTGACGCGCTCACCGCCGCCACACACGTGAATTTTCGGCAAGCCAGGTGAACAATCGGAAAGGTCGGGCTTGATCCGCTTCGAAACAGACATAGTTGCAGTCGCCGCCCACCGGACCTGCCCGCCATGAGCCGCCTCTTCTCGCCTCACGCCCTCGGCCCCCTGACCCTGCGCAATCGCATCGTCGTGGCGCCCATGTGCCAGTATTCCGCGATCGACGGCGCGCCCCAGCCCTGGCACCACCAGCACATCGGCCGGCTGGCCCTGTCCGGCGCCGGCCTGGTCATCATCGAGGCGACGGGCGTCACGCCCGAGGGCCGCATCACCCCGGACGACGTCGGCCTGTGGAACGACGAACAGGCCCAGGCCTTCGCCGACATCCTTCGCGGCGTGCGGACCTATTGCGACACTCCGATCGGGATTCAGCTGGGCCATGCGGGACGCAAGGCCTCGACCGCCGCGCCGTGGAAGGGGGGCGGCCCTCTGGCGGCCGAGGACGGAGCCTGGACCACCTACGGCCCCTCGGCCCTGCCCTTCCGCGAGGATTGGCATACCCCGTTGGAGATGACCGAGGCCGACATGAACCATGTGGTCGCCGCCTTCGAGGCGGCGGCGCGCCGGGCGGACCAGGCAGGCTTCGACCTGGTCGAACTGCACGCCGCCCATGGCTATCTGCTGAGCGAATTCCTGTCACCCCTGTCGAACCGCCGCACCGACGCCTACGGCGGCTCGGCCGAGAACCGGGCGCGCTTTCCCCTGCGCGTCGCAAAGGCCTTGCGCGAGGCCTGGCCTCGGACCAAGGCCCTGGGCGCGCGCTTCAACGGTTCGGACTGGGTCGAGGGCGGCGTGGCGCTGGAGGAGGCCGTCGCCTTCGGCCAGGCGCTGCACGGCTTGGGTTACGACTATCTGCACCTGTCCTCGGGCGGCAACGTCCCCCGCGCCCCGATCCCCGGCGACCAGCCCGGCTATCAGGTCCGCTTCGCCGAGGCGGTCAAACAGGCGGCGCCCCAGGCCAGCGTCATGGCCGTGGGCATGATCTTCGATCCCCACCAGGCCGAGGCGATCGTCGCCTCGGGACAGGCCGATCTGATCGCGGTGGCCCGCGCCGTGCTCGACGATCCCAACTGGGCCCATCACGCCGCCGTCGCCCTGGGTCAGGACGAAGGTCTGCCGCCCCAGTACGAACGCGCCGGCAAGGCCCACTGGCCCGGATACGGCCGCTGAGGGCCGATCAGGTCTGGGGCAGCTGATAGGGATTGTTGACGCTGACGGGGGAGCCGGGCGCCAGGCCCAACTCCTCGAACGACCATTTCAGCTCGACACCGCGGATCGAGGGCTTGTCGCAGGTGTCCTCATCGATCCGGCGCAGGGTGATGATCGCGTCCCCGCCCTTGATGCTGACGATGGGGATCAGATCCTCCTTGCGGGTGCAGCCGTTGGAGCTGACCCAGAAGACCGCCTGGTCCTTGGTGAAGGCCGCTGCATGGATCGGCTCCAGGGCGCCGGGCATGCCGACGGTCGAGACGGTCGGCCCGTCGAGACCGCCCGCACAGGCGGCCAAGCTCGCCGATGCGGCGGCGATCAAAGCCAAGCGTTTCATGATGGAGTCGTGCAACGGACGACCTCCCCTGCCTCAAAGCCTGAACCGGCCGAGAATGCGCCTGTTCGCTCCTTGAGGGAACAGCATAAAAGGCGAAAGGCCCCGGACGAATCCGAGGCCCTCCAAACTGAACACTTCAAAGGGACGACCAAGGGGCTCAAGTAGCCCGAAGGGCGATAGCCCCCTTGAAGAAAGCTTCGTAAGCTCCGCTTACGAAGCGTAGTATTCGACGACCAGGTTCGGTTCCATCTTGACGGCGTAGGGCACGTCCGACAGTTCCGGCACGCGGACGTAGCGGACGGCGAACGAACGGTCCGACAGTTCCAGATAGTCCGGCACGTCGCGTTCCGACGACTGCTGGGCTTCCAGCACCAGGGCCATGTTGCGCGACTTTTCCTTCACCGAGACGACGTCGTCGGGCTTCACGCGATAGGAGCCGATGTCGACCTTCTTGCCGTTGACCAGGACGTGGCCGTGGCTGACGAACTGGCGGGCGGCCCAGACGGTGGGCACGAACTTGGCGCGATAGACGATGGCGTCCAGGCGCGATTCCAGCAGGCCGATCAGGTTTTCCGAGGTGTTGCCCTTGCGGCGAGCAGCCTCGTCATAGGTCTTGGCGAACTGCTTTTCGGTGATGTTGCCGTAGTAGCCCTTCAGCTTCTGCTTGGCCTTCAGTTGCAGGCCGAAGTCAGAGACCTTGGACTTGCGGCGTTGGCCGTGCTGACCGGGACCGTAGGAACGCTTGTTGACCGGAGACTTGGCGCGACCCCACAGGTTTTCACCCATGGCGCGGTCGATCTTGTATTTGGCGCTGTGGCGCTTGGACATTCTATTCTCTTTTCGACGATGCGGCCCGGCGTCCCCTGAATTGGGGATGCGATCTCAACGGCGGTCCACGCATCTTCCGTCATGAATCCCGCCTGCGGCGAACCGAGGCGTGGAAGGCGGCGCTTATGGCCATGCAGGCCGTCCGAGTCAAGTCAGACAGGCCGTTAAGCACGATGGCGGGGAACCAAGCTGGGCCTCGCTTCTTTCCTGTTCCGACGCAGACCGCCGAGGAGAAGGGAGGATTGAAATGCGAACCGACGCCCCGCGCTTTCAGGCCGGCCTGTCCGACCGCGGGTTCGAGACGCTGAAGCGCCGACTGGTTGATCTGGTCGAGCCGCTCAGCGACCACCAGCTGCTGGATCTGGCCGACGGCATCCACGACCTGCTGCGCCAGCGCCGCACCGTGCGCCGCCATCACGCCGAGCGGATGAACGACCGGCTGCGCGACGGCCTGCCCATCTGACGAAAACACCCGCCGGAGGTCTCTCCGGCGGGTGTTCGTTCGGCTTGCCTAAGCCCGCCGTTATTGGGCGACCGCGGTGGCGTACAGTTCGTTGACCTTATTCCAGTTCACCACCGTCCAGAACGACTTCAGATAGTCGGCGCGGCGATTCTGGTACTTCAGATAATAGGCGTGTTCCCAGACGTCGGCGCCCAGAACGACCTCGCCCCGCTCCTCGACCACATCCATCAGCGGATTGTCCTGGTTCGGGGTGGAGGTGATCTTCAGCTTGCCGTTCTGCACGATCAGCCAGGCCCAGCCCGAGCCGAACTGGGCGGCGCCGGCGGCGTTGAAGTCTTCCTTGAACTTGTCCATGCCGCCCAGGTCGCGGTCGATGGCGGCGGCCAGCTCGGCCGAGGGTTCGCCCGTCTGACCCGCCGGGGCCAGCAGTTCCCAGAACAGGCTGTGGTTCCAGTGACCGCCGCCGTTGTTGCGCACGGCCTTGGGCGCGGTCGAGATGCTGGTGAAGATCTCTTCCAGAGTCTTGTTCTGAAGCGAGGCGTCGGCGTCGACCGCCTTGTTCAGATTGTCGACATAGGTCTGGTGGTGCTTGTCATGGTGGAAGGTCATCGTCTCCTTGTCGATGGCCGGCTCCAGCGCGTCATAGGCATAGGGCAGCGGGGGCAGGGTGAAGGCCATGGGGAGTTTCCTCTCGCGACAGATTTCCGATACGCCTCATCTAGGCGCCCGTTCGTGAAACCCAAGCGACGACGCCTGGATTCGTTCCGACTTATCGGCCGGGAACGGTCAAGCTGGCAAGTTGGACTTCAGACAGTCGCGCACCGCCCGCTTCAGATCGCCCGGCGCATTGGGCTCGTCCACCCCTTCCGCAGCGAGGACCGCCCGCACGGCGGCGTCCAGCCCGCCCGGCAGGGCGGCGATCACGCGCTTTTGCCCCTTCTCATGCAGGCAAAAGCCCACCTCGCGGCACAGGGCGGAAAACATCGGCTCATAGGGATCGGGGGCGTTCATGCCGTCCCTCTAGCACCGGGCGCCGAGCGGGGACAGCGCGCCTTAACCCCTCAGCCGCGCGGCGTGGAAGGCGATGTGGTCGGCGATGAAGCTGGTCATGAAGAAGTAGGAGTGGTCATAGCCGGGCTGCAGCCGCAGGGTCAGGCCCTGGCCTGCGGCCTCGGCGGCCGCGCGCAGCAGTTCGGGCTTCAGCTGGTCGGTCAGGAAGCTGTCGGCGCCGCCCTGGTCCACCAGTATGTCGTCATAGACACCACGCGCGGCGCCGGCCTCGATCAGCCTGGCGGCGTCGTGGCGGTCCCATTCGGCCCGGTCCTCGCCCAGATAGGCGGTGAAGGCCTTTTCGCCCCAGGGGCAGCGCGTCGGCGAACAGATGGGGGCGAAGGCGGAGACCGAACGGAACAGGTCCGGATGGCGCAGCGCCAGGGTCAGGGCGCCGTGGCCGCCCATGGAATGGCCGCTGATCGACCGGACGCCGGTGGTCGGGAACTCCGCGTCGATCAGGGCGATCAGTTCGTCCGTGACATAGGTTTCCATGCGGAAATGCGGCGCCCAGGGGTCCTGGGTCGCATCGACGTAGAAGCCCGCCCCCTGGCCCAGGTCATAGGCTGGGTCGTCGGCGACGCCTCTTCCCTCAAGATCGGGGCCGCGCGGGCTGGTGTCCGGCGCGACGATGATGAGGCCGTGCTCGGCGGCGGCCCGGTAGGCGCCGGCCTTGGTGGTGAAATTATCCTCGGTGCAGGTCAGGCCCGACAGCCAGATCAGGACCGCGAACGGCCCCTCCCCGCCCGGAACGAAGACCGACAGGGTCATGGGCGTGCCCGTGGCCGCGCTGTCGTGTTTCAGATAGCGGAGCGTGCCGCCATGGACGATGTGGGTCTTGGTGGTTTGGAGGGTCATGCGACGCTTTCCGGCAGGCTCAGGAGACGAACATCCATGTCATTGACGGCGCCCAGTTTGCGAGCGAGCTTGCCATCGGCGGTGATGAGCGCCAGCCCCTGCCGTCGCGCCGTCACGGCATAAAGGCAGTCGATCATGGAATGGTTGAGGTCGCAGGCTAAGGTGAAGGCTTCCGAAATCAGCGCTCGGTGATCGGTCAGATCGACGACCTGCCGAAGGATGGACAAATTCTCTGTCGCGGACGACGCCTGCAATTCGCCACGAACGACATAGCGACGAAAGACATTGGCCGCTTCCATCAGCATCAGGTCCGGCGCAACGGCCGGGCCGTGTATTTGGCGCGCCTCGATCGCGGCGTCAGCCAGCGGATCGTCGATGAACCATTTGACGACGACGCTGGCGTCGAAGACAGCGCTCACAGATCGCGGTCTTCGCGGATCAGAGCCGTGGAGTCGAGCGCTGAGCCTCGCGTTTGCTCGCGGGATCGTCGAGAAGCCGCCTCGAACCGCGCCTCGACGTCCATGGCCTCGCGCGCGGCCATGTCCCTGAACTTCTGCTCTAGGGAAATGTTCTCCGCCTTCGCCATCATCTTGAGACGGGCGACGATATGGTCGTCGAGATCGCGAACCAGAACCTGAGCCATAAGTCATGATAGCATAGCGCTATCACGACGCCAACGCCTCACCCAGGCCGTTCAGCCGACCCGGTGCACGGCGCAGATCTTGTTGCCCGACGGATCGCGCAGATAGGCCAGATACAGCTTGCCGAACGTCCCCTGGCGCAGGCCGGGCGGGTCTTCGATCGCGGTTCCGCCGGCCGCCACGCCCGCGGCGTGGAAGGCGTCGGCCGCCGCCTTATCCTTGGCCGCAAAGCCGATGGTGCCGCCGTTGGCGTGACAGGCCGGTTCGCCGTCGATCGGCTTGCCCACGGCGAAGGCCCCATGGGCCGTGCGCCACCAGTAGCGGCCCTTCGGATCAGGCCCCTGAGCGGCGTCGACGCCCAGCGCGCCGAGCGCGGCGTCATAGAAGCGGCGCGACGCCTCGACATCGTTGGCGCCGACAGTGACGTGGGTGAACATGCGTCTCTCTCCCTGAACTAGAACACCACCACCGACCGGATGCTCTCTCCGGCGTGCATCAGGTCGAAGGCCTCGTTGATGCGCTCCAGCGGCAGGGTGTGGGTGATCATCGGGTCGATCTCGATCTTGCCGTCCATGTACCAGTCGACGATCTTGGGCGTGTCGGTGCGGCCGCGCGCCCCGCCGAAGGCGGAGCCGCGCCAGACCCGGCCGGTGACCAGCTGGAACGGGCGGGTGGCGATCTCCTTGCCCGCCTCGGCCACGCCGATGATGATGCTCTCGCCCCAGCCGCGGTGGCAGGCTTCCAGGGCCTGGCGCATGACCACGGTGTTGCCGGTGCAGTCGAAGGTGTAGTCGGCGCCGCCGCCGGTCAGTTCGACCAGATGGGCGACCACGTCGGAGACCTCTTTCGGATTGACGAAATGGGTCATGCCGAACCGACGGCCCCACTCTTCCTTGTCGGGGTTGATGTCCACGCCCACGATCATGTCGGCGCCGACCATCTTCAGCCCCTGGATGACGTTCAGGCCGATGCCGCCCAGGCCGAAGACCACGGCGTTGGCGCCCGGCTCGACCTTGGCCGTATTGACCACCGCCCCGACGCCGGTGGTCACGCCGCAGCCGACATAGCAGGCCTTGTCGAAGGGGGCGTCCTTGCGGATCTTCGCCACCGCGATCTCGGGCAGGACGGTGAAGTTGGAGAAGGTCGAGCAACCCATATAGTGGGCGATGGCCTGACCCTTGTAGCTGAAGCGGCTGGTGCCGTCGGGCATCAGACCCTTGCCCTGGGTGGCGCGGATCGAGGTGCAGAGATTGGTCTTGCGCGACAGGCACGACTTACACTGGCGGCACTCGGGCGTGTAGAGCGGGATCACGTGGTCGCCGACGGCGACCGAGGTCACGCCCGGCCCCACCTCGACCACCACGCCCGCGCCCTCATGCCCCAGGATCGAGGGGAAGATGCCCTCGGAGTCCAGACCGTCCAGCGTATAGGCGTCGGTGTGGCAGATGCCGGTGGCCTTGATCTCGATCAGCACCTCGCCGGCGCGCGGCCCCTCCAGATCGACCTCGACGATCTCGAGCGGCTTCTTGGCTTCGAAGGCGACGGCGGCGCGGGTTTTCATGGCGGGGGCTCCTTGGTTTGCGCCTGTGTGTCACGAGGGGCGCCGCCGACGCTAGCCCCGCGCCGAAAACGCCACTCAGATTTTTTGAGTGCACTTTCGTGCAGATTCTTGAGATTTACTCGCAAGTGCGCGCGACATTCGATGTCTATCGCGCAACCACGCCAAGATCGGACGCAGGCTGACCGTCGGCGTCGAACGCGCTAATCAGGGTCATGACCCATCGCAACCTCGTCGTCCTGACCGGAGCCGGCATATCGGCCGAGAGCGGCGTGCCCACGTTTCGGGCGTCAGACGGCCTGTGGTGCGGGCACAGGGTGGAAGAGGTGGCGACGCCGGAGGGATATGCGGCGAACCCCGCCCTGGTGCAGGACTTCTACAATCAGCGACGGCGGCAGTTGGCGGAGGTCCGGCCCAATGCGGCCCATGTCGCCCTAGCGGAGCTGGCCGCGCGGTGGGAGGGGGATTTCCTGCTGGTCACGCAGAACGTCGACGATCTGCACGACCGGGCCCATGCCGAGACGCCGCCCGCCGCCGGGTTCGAGCTTATCCATATGCACGGCGAACTGCTGAAGGCGCGCTGCACCCGCTCGGGCGTGGTGATGGACTGGGCAGGGGACATGGCGGCGGACGAGCCTTCCCCGCATCATCCGCAAGGGCGGATGCGGCCCCATATCGTCTGGTTCGGGGAGATGCCGCTGCAGATGGAGCGGATCGAGGCGGCGCTGGCGGCCTGCGACCTGTTCGTCTCCATCGGCACGTCGGGGGCGGTCTATCCGGCGGCGGGCTTCGTGCAGTCGGCGCGCTACGCCGGCGCACGGACGGTCGAGATCAATCTGGAGCCGACGCAAGGCGCGCGCCTGTTCGACGAGGGGGTCTATGGTCCTGCGACCGAGGCCGTGCCGGCCTTCTTCCGCGACCTATAGAGCTGAAAACGACGGCCGCATCGCTGCGGCCGTCGATCTCTGGATCAAGCCTGATCAGGCCAGGACGACGATGGTGACGCGCCGGTTCTGCGCCCGGCCTTCGGGGGTGTCGTTGGAGGCCACCGGCTCTTCCTGACCATAGGAGATGGTCGACATCCGGTTCAGGGCCACGCCCTGGCGGTTCAGGAAGCGGCGCACGGCCTCGGCCCGCTGCTCGCCCAGCTGGTCGTTGTGCTCGGGCGTGCCGGTGGAGTCGGTATAGCCCTGGATCTCCAGATAGACGTTGCGGTTCTCGCTTTGCAGACGCTGGGCGAACTGGGCCAGACGTTGCTCCGCCTCGGGCGACAGGGCGGCGGCGTCGGTCGGGAACTTCACGGAATCGTCGGACAGGACGACCTGATAGAGGAACTTGCCTTCCGCCAGCTTGTGGGCGTCATTGGCCCGTTGCAGGGCCTGGCCCGCCGTGCCCTCGACCTGGGTCACCCGGTTGTCCACCACCTCGACCTGATCACGCACGAAACGATGGCTGGCGCAGCCGCTGGCCGCGAAGCCCATCGCGACGAGGGCGCCGCCGAGGACCGCCGTCCTGAGTTTCGATCTGCTCAAGTTCATGTCTCCTTCTTGCTGGGGGCGCCACGCCCAGTTCATGCGCCAGATGAAACTGCGGTAGGCGACAAGGCGGAGTAATGACGCGCTTTAGGCGGCAAAATGTCAGCTTAGCCGTTCCATCTCGGCTCGATCTGCACGATTTTCAGCTTAAAACGGAACCAGAAGGTGCGTTGTTACGTTGGCCCGCCAGCAGGCTTCGCCGTATGGCGGACCCTCTGGACTATCGCTGATCTTGGACAGCGACCAGTTGTATTCGCGCCCTCGCCACCTTCCTGACGCGACTGAATGTTTTCAACAGGCGGTGGTGATTTTTTACAGGGGTTCGTCGCGAATGACCATGCGAACGACGTCTCACATCGCATCACGGATCAGCGATTGAGCCCCGCGGCGAGACGGCGACGGGCCCTGGCGGTCGCGCCTGTGGTGGTCGGCCATGCGGCCCTGGTGCTGATGATGACGGCCGTGCGACCCGAGCCGCCGGCCCGGCCGACGCCGGAGCCGGCGATCCTGGTCGAACTGGTCGCCCCGCCGCCGCCGCCGCCCGCGCGCGTCCCCGCGCCGGACCCTTCCCCGACGCCGGACGCCCCGGCTGCGGCGGCCGAGACGCCCGCCCCGGCCAAACCCGCCCCGCGACGCGCGCCCCCAGCGGTCGCGGCGGCGCGGCCGCGCAAGATCGTCGACCGGCTTCCGCCCGATATCGAACCCCTGCCCGCCGCCCCCGCCCCGCCGGGACCGCCCCTGCCCCTGTTGGGCGCAGCCCAGCTGGCGGGCGCCGCGACGGTCGGCGCCGGTCCGGGCGGAGGGGGCGGCGATGGAGGCGGCGGCGGGGGCGGGAACGGCGGGACGGGATCAGGCCCAGGCTCCGGCGGCGGGTCCTGCGACATGGTGCGCTGGGTCCAGGACGCCGTGCGCGACGACGCCGCCGTGCGTCGCGCCGTCATCGCCGCCAGCCGGGAGATGAACGCCGCCGGCCGGGCCATGCTGGTCTGGAACGGCGACTGGCTGCAAAGCCGCAACCAGACCGGCAAGGGTCTGGCCGGGGTGCGCCAGGCCATTGCGCTGGAGGTCGCCTTCGCGCCGGCCGAGTGCCGAAACCAGCGGATGACGGGCCTGGCCGTGCTGACGCTGGAGGACGGCGCCGAAGGGGCGCGGATCGCCCTGGGCAAGGGCAGCTGGCGCTGGTCGGACCTGTTGGGGGCGGGCTAACGATTTTTCTTTCGTCATCCTCCGGCAAGCCTCGCCTTCGCGGCGCAGACCGGGAGATGACGAAAGAAGAACAGGTTAGCCGCGCGGTCCGAACAGGATGATCCCCGCCCCGACCAGACAGACCGCCGCGCCGATCATATCCCAGCGGTCGGGCGTCGTCTTTTCGACCATCGCCATCCAGACCAGAGAGGCGCAGATATAGACCCCTCCATAGGCGGCGAAGGCCCGGCCCGCCGCATCGCTGGGAACCAGGGTCAGCAGCCAGGCGAAGGCAATCAGACAGACCAGACCCGGCGCCAGCCACAGCGGCGAGCGATCCAGCTTCAGCCAGGCCCAGAAGGCGAAGCAGCCACCGATCTCCGCCAGCGCCGCCAGCGGGTAGATCAGCAACGCCTTCACTCGGGCGTTTCCGGCTTCTCAGCTTTCGCCGCCCGCTCGGCCGCCAGCTTGGCCAGCACCCGGCCTCGCCCCCGAGCCAAGGCGTGGATGGCGCCGCGCATGGTGGCGACCTCCTGTTCGGAGAAGGCGGCGCGGCCCAGCATGACGCGCAGGTTCTGGCTCATCGAGCGCTTCTTCTCGGGCGGATAGAAGAAGCCGCCGTTCTCCAGCTCCTCCTCCAGATGTTCGTACATGCCGATCAGCAGGTCGTTCGACGCCGGCGGCTCAGCCTCGCGGAAACGGGGCGGCGGGGCGTCCAGGATCAGGGTGCGCCACTCATAGGCGTTGATCGCCACCGCCTGGGCCAGGTTCAGCGAATGGTGCTTGGGGTCGATCGGAATGGTGACGATGCCGGCGCACAGGGCGATGTCGGTCGTCTCCAGACCGGCGCGCTCGCCGCCGAACAGCAGACCGGTCTTCAGGCCCGAGGCCGTGTCGTCATAGAGGACGCGGCCGGCCTCGCGCGGGGTGCGGACCGGCTGGCGCGTCTCGCGCGGGCGGGCGGTGGTGGCGAAGACGGTGTTCAGATCGGCGATGGCCCCGGCGACGCTCTCGAACACCCGCACCCCCTCCAGAACCCAGTCGGCGCCCGAGGCCGTGGCCCAGGCCCGCTCCTGCGGCCAGCCGTCGCGGGGGCTGACCAGACGCAGATCGACAAGGCCGAAGTTCGCCATCACCCGCGCCACTGCGCCGATGTTCTCGGCCATCTGCGGCTTGTCGAGGATGACGGCGGGGGGAGTGAGGTCGGACATTCGATGCACATACTCTTTCCGCTCATCCCGGCGAAAGCCGGGACCCAGTGCTTTCGCATCTCCAACGGCGCCTTAATGCGTCGGACGAAAGGTCGAGCGCCGCTTTCAAGATCGAAGCGCCCAAAGGTCTGGGTCCCGGCTTTCGCCGGGATGAGCGGATAACCAGGTTCAGTCCTCGCCGACCAGGGCCAGCCAGGGATCGGCGGTTCCGGCCTCGACCTCGGCGACCTTGACGGCGGGCCAGCCGATGGAGGCGTCGGCCGAGGCGGTCCAGGCGGCGGCGATGAAGTCGCGCAGCTCGGCCGCGCCCGCCGCCAGCCGTTCGTTGACGAAGGCCGCGCCGCGCGGATCGCTGTCGCGGAAGGCCCCCGCCTTCTCCAGTCGGTAGAAGGGAACGACCGTGCCGAGCGTCGTCGTCAGATAGGCGACGGTGCGCGCCTTGACGTCGAAACCCGTCAGATCGGCGGCGGGCATGGCGGCCTCGACAGCGTCCAGGCGGGCGACGCGGCTGGTGAAGGCGCCTTCGAACAGGGCATGGGTCTGGCGCGAATTGGTGAAGCCTTCCGGGTTCGGAAAATCGCCCCAGCCGTTGTAGTGGATCGTCGTATGGTGCGGCTGGGAGCCGTCGCCGACATAATGGCCCATCACCCCGATGTCGCGCAGGATCAGGGCCTCGCGGCGGATGCGGTCGGCCCGGTACCAGGCCTGGCGCTCCATGTTCGTCTCGCGCTTTTCGGCGGCGTTCAGCACGCGCCAATAGGCGAAATCGCGGCCCAGGTTCTGCCAGGCGTCCATCATGGCGTAGGGCAGATAGCCGGCGTCGTCGACGTCCAGACCCGCCTGGGTCAGGGCGGCGTCATACTCTGACTTCAGACGCGGCAGGGCGGTCAAGCTCATGCCGCGCTGGTCGAAGACCCGCCCCTGATCGTCCAGGTCGATGAAGTGGGCGGTGTCGCGCTCGCGGTCATGCGGCTGGCCCGCGCCCTTCCACCGGTCGGGCTCGCGCGCCAGTTCGCCGACGTCGGCGACGGCGCCGGGGGTCTTCAGAAAGGCGGGCAGGTCGTCCGGCAGGGCCCGCATCGCCGCCACCCCGATCAGCCGGTGCCCCGTATTGCCCCAGGCGTCGACCTGGACGGCGGGGACGGCGACGGCGAGGACCGCCAGGGCGGCGATGGCGAGACGTTTCATACGGGTGATCCTTGCGCAGATCACGACCGTCTAACGCATCCTTGATCGGCTCTCCAGCCCGACGGGGTGGCGATCGTGGCGCGAACGCCTAGGTTAAGCGGGCTCCCCGCCTTCTTGTCCCTTTCAGGCTCCACAGTCGCGGGCGAGCGACGACGTGATTGCGTCGTCGTCGTCGATGACGGCTTTCGTGGACGCCAGATCGAAAGGACCACGCATGTTGCGCGCGCCCCGCCTCGCCCTTCTCGTCTCCGCCGCCGCCCTTCTGACGGCCGCAGGCGCCCAGGCCCAAACCGCCACGCCCTATCAACCCGCCGGCCAGACGACGCCGACCCAGGCGGCCCCGGCCGATCCGAACGATCCTTCGACCTTCACCGACGAAGAACTGCGCAAATACGACGCGGCCATCACCCGCGTCCGCGCCGTCAGCGACACCCTGAACGGCGCCCAGCCGACGCCGGAACAGCAGGCGGAAATGGCCGCTGCGGTTCAGGAGTCAGGGCTTGAGGTCGTGCGCTTCAACGCCATTTCGCGCGCCGCTGCGGACAATCCGGTGATCGACGCCCGGATCAGGGCCATGAAGGCGCCGCCGCCCGTCCCCGGCTCCGTCGCCGCCGGGGTGAGCGAGGCCGAACTGACCCAGTTCGTCCAGGCCATGGAGAAGATCCGCGCCGTCACCGCCACTGTGCAGAACGGCCAGGCCACGCCGGAACAGAGCGCCCAGCTGACCGCCGCCGTCCAAGGCTCGGGCCTGGCCGTGGACCGTTTCAACGCCATCGCCGCCGCAGTGTCCCAAGATGCGGGGCTGCGCGCCCGGGCCGAACTGATCGGCGCCCGCTATCAGGCCGCCCAATAGGGCTCAGGATGCGACGGGTTCGTCCTCGGCCGCCGGGACGGACGGACCCGCCTCGTCCTCGTTCAACAGCCGGCCCTCGCGGCGCGGCTTGATATAGGGGGCCGGCTGCGGCGTCGGCATGTTTCCGCGCATCAGCTGGCGGCCCGCCGTAATGCCGCCGGTCAGTTGCAGGTCCAGCCGTGCTTCGTCGCGGCGGCGCACGTCGCCGATGGTCTCGGCCGCCTCATGCTCGTCCATACCCAGTTCGACCAGGGCGCGTTCACCGAACTTCAGGGCGGATTCGAAGGTCTCGCGGATCTGATAGTCCACTCCGGCCTGGATCAGCCGCATCGAATGGCCCCGGTCGAAGGCGCGGGCCATGATCTTGGTGGTCGGGAACTCGGACTTGACCAGTTCGACGATCCGATCGGCGACCTCGGGCTTGTCCACGCAGACCAGGACGATCTCGGCCTCATCGGCGCCGGACGCCCGCAGCGTATGCAGCTGGGCGCCGTCGCCGTAGTAGACCTTGAACCCGAACTGGGAGGCCGCCTGGATCATCTCGACGTCGTTTTCGATGATCGAGACGTCCACGTCGCGGGCCAGAAGGGGCTGGGACACCACCTGGGCGAAACGGCCGAAGCCGATGATCAGCACCTGGCCGCGCAGATCCTTGGCGAATTCCACGCCGTCCGCATCTTCGGCCGACACGGTCGGCTTGGGCAGGAGACGCTGGGTCAGCAGACTGGTCAGCGGCGTCAGGGCCATAGACAGGATGACGATGGCCGACATCATGGCCCCGACCTGGGCGTCGAACAAACCGGCCGTCACCGCCGCGCCATATAGGACGAAGGCGAACTCGCCGCCCTGGGCGAACAGGGCCGCGCGTTCCACCGCCTCATGGTGCGAAGCCTTGAACAGGCGGGCGACGGCATAGATGCCCAGAGCCTTCACCGCCATGAAGGCGACCACGCCGCCGACGACCAGACGCCAGTCGGCGACCACCACCGACAGGTCCAGCGACATGCCGACGCTGAGGAAGAACAGGCCCAGCAGAATGGCCCGGAACGGCTCCACATCCGCTTCCAGCTGATGGCGGAAGCTGGATTCCGACAGCAGGACCCCCGCCAGGAAGGCGCCCATGGCCATCGACAGACCGCCCAGGGACATGGCCCAGGCGGCGCCGACGACGACCAGCAGGGCCGCAGCCGTCATCACCTCGCGCCCGCCGTAGCGCGCCAGAAGACGGAAGATCGGATTGACCAGATATTTGCCGGCCAGCAGCACCCCGCCGACCGCCGCCACCGCAAAGCCGACGGTCTGCCACAGGGGCGGCGCCTGTTCGTTCGCCACGCCCAGGATCGAGGCCAGGACGGCGACGACGGCCAGAAGCGGCACGATGGCGAGGTCTTCGAGCAGCAGGATGGAGACCGCGCGCTGGCCCGGTCCGCCCGCGATCGCGCCGCGCTCTTCCAGCATCTGCATGATGACGGCGGTGGAGGACAGGACGAACCCCATGGCCCCGACGAAGGCGACGGGGGCGGAGAAGCCCGCCAGCATGGCAGTGAGAGTCAGAATGAAGCCGCAGAACAGCACCTGGGCCGCGCCCAGGCCGAAAATCTCTTTCCTCAGTCCCCACAGGCGTTTGGGCCGCATCTCCAGGCCGATGATGAACAGGAAGATGACCACGCCGAACTCGGCGACGTGCAGAATGGTCTCGGGCTCGCGGAACAGCTTCAGGCCGAACGGACCGATGGCCAGGCCCGCCGCCAGATAGCCCAGCACCGAGCCCAGGCCGACCCGTTTGAACACGGGCACGGCGATCACCCCCGCCGCCAGCAGCGCCGCCGCCGCCCCCAAATCCAATCCCGACGCCGGCTCGGCCATGCTGCACCCTTGAAGCTCAGCCTCCATTGTGGGGAGGCTCGCCTCAGATTGCGAGATGGCGCCGAGGACACAATCATTGTTCGACGAACGAACGGCGGCCGAGGCGCCACAGTTTCGCCCCAGCCCGCCCGCCGAGTGACGCAAACACGTGAGGGAGGAACCATGTCGCGTCTCTTCAGGATCACCGCCGTCGCCGCCCTGGGGGTGTCGCTCGCCGCGCCGCCGATGGCGCCCCCCGCCTTCGCCCAAGCCCGAGCCCAGGCCCGACCCGCATCCTCGGGCAAGGCCCTGGACGGCGAGCCCACCCCGGCCGCCTGCGCCCCCTTCGGCTTTCGACTGCCCCAGACGCAGCGCGAGGTCGCCCGATCCTTCGCCACGCCGATCGTGGTGACGGGCTCGCGGATTCAGGCCAATGGCGCGCCAAGCGCGCCGCCGCCGCCTCCGCCGCCTCCGCCGCCTCCACCGCCTCCCCCGCCTCCCCCGCCGGCGCCTGCGCCGCCCGCTGTGACGACAGGCAGCGTGGGCGTGACCGGGTTTCGGGTTTCGCCGATCACCCCGGCGCCCGCGCCCGCCGACACCGAACGCTACCCCGATGCGACGCCCAATCCGGTGAAGCGGACCAGCGATCAGCCGGTCTCGACCTTCTCCATCGACGTCGACACGGCCTCCTATTCGAACGTTCGGCGCTTCATCGACGAGGGTCGTGCGCCGCCCAGGGACGCCGTGCGGGTCGAGGAGCTGATCAACGCCTTCGACTATGACTACGCGCGGCCGACCAGCCGGAGCCGGCCCTTCGCCATCACGACGGCGGTCGCCGCCTCGCCCTGGGCGGAGGGGCGTCAGATCGTGCACATCGGCCTGCAAGGCTATGAGCTGCCGCAGGGCGAGCAGCGCCCGCTGAACCTGACCTTCCTGGTGGACGTCTCGGGTTCGATGAACAGCCCCGACAAGCTGGACCTGGCCAAGAAGGCGATGAACCTGGCCATCGACCGGCTGCGCCCCCAGGACAGCCTGGCCGTCACCTATTACGCCGAAGGCGCCGGCACGACCCTGGCCCCGACGTCGGGAGACCAGAAGCTGAAGATGCGCTGCGCCGTCGCCAGCCTTTACGCCTCGGGCGGCACGGCGGGGGCGACGGGCATGACCAACGCCTATGATCAGGCCCAGGCGAACTTCGCCCGTGACAAGGTCAACCGCATCCTGATGTTCACCGACGGCGACTTCAACGTCGGCGTCACCGATGACAAGCGGCTGGAGGACTATGTCGCCGACAAGCGCCAGACGGGAATCTATCTGTCGGTCTACGGCTTCGGGCGGGGCAACTATCAGGACGCCCGGATGCAGGCCATCGCCCAGGCGGGCAACGGCGTCGCGGCCTATGTCGACAGTCTGCGCGAGGCCCGGCGTCTGTTCGGGCCCGCCTTCGACAAGGGCGCCTTCCCCATCGCCGACGACGTCAAGATTCAGGTCGAGTTCAACCCCGCCCGCGTCGCCGAATGGCGGCTGATCGGATATGAAACCCGGCTGCTGAACGAGGAAGACTTCGCCAACGACCGGATCGACGCGGGCGAGGTCGGTTCCGGCGCCAGCGTCACCGCCCTCTATGAAATCACCCCCGTCGGCGGCGCGACCCAGGTTCCTGAGCGGCGCTATCCCGACAATCGGATCGGGATCGGCGGCGGCGATCCGAACGGCGAGATCGGCTTCATCCAGATCCGCTACAAGCAGCCGGGCCAGAGCCGGTCCGAGCTGATCCAGCAGCCCCTGACCAACGCTGCGACCGGCCCCGTCGGCGCCCAGCCGCCGGAAGCGACGCGCTGGGCCTTGGCCGTCGCCGCCTTCGGTCAGAAGCTGAGGAACGACCCCTGGATGGCGGCCGACTACGGCTGGGATCAGATCGTCGAACAGGCCCAGGGCGCGCGCGGCGACGACCCCTACGGCGACCGGGCCGAGTTCGTGCAACTGGTCCGCGCGGCGAAGGACCTGCCGCCTTCCCGGACGCCGTAAGGCCGGAACCGCGATGCGCGCGACGGGTTTTCAGCGCGACAGTCAGACAAGGAAGACCCGTCATGAAGATCCGCGACGTGATGACCCGCGACGTCCATCTGGCGCGCCCCGGCGATACGATCCAGGCGGTGGCCGAACGGATGGCGCGCGGCGACTTCGGCTTCGTGCCCGTCGCCGAAGGAGACCGGCTGATCGGCGCCGTGACCGACCGCGACTTGGTGGTCCGCGCCTTGGCCGCCGGGGCCGCGCCCACCGCCCCGATCGTCGAATACATCACGCGCGATCCGCACACCGTGCTGGACACCGATGATCTGAAGTCTGTGCTGGACCTGATGGCCTCGCGCCAGATTCGGCGCGCGCCCGTGGTGGACAAGCACGGCCGCATCGTCGGCGTGATCTCCCTGGGCGACCTGTCGACGCGGGTGAAGGAGCGGTACGCCGGCGAGGCCCTGGAGAGCATTTCGCGTTAACGCTGTCCGCTCACGCGACGCTAAGGCGAACCGTTCATCCTTACCCGGCTGAAACGGCCGGAGGACAGCCATGGCGCGCGCGCAGTTCCAGAAGGGGCAGAGGGTCTGGGTCGAATGCGTCGGCGCCTGGGCCACGGTCGAAAAGGTCCAGCCGGTCTGGGCCAAGGGGTTCGAAGAGCCCGTCCGCGTCACCTATGACGTCGGCCTGGGGCGGGAGTTCGCCGCCTCCGAACTGATGACTGCGGCCGAGGACGCCGCGAGCCGCGACCTGGGCGTCTGGCGCGTGCTGCGCGCCCGCAACAAGTGGCAGGCCGAGGAAGACTGTCTGCACCACCCTCAGCCCGGCACCTATCCCGTGGTCGTCACCGACACTGCCGACTGGGGCGGCTGGCGCGTGCCCGGCGCCGAATACGACCGCGATCCGCAACGGATCGAGTTTCAGGCGCGCCTGATCACGGCGGCGCCCCAGCTGATGCGGCTGGCCGAAAGCCTGATCGCCCTGGCGGCGGAGGCGCCCGAAGACGCCCCGCCCGCCGTGCTGGACTTGGCGCGCCAGGCCCGCAGCGCCCTTCATCCGGTTGTGACCGTGGCGCAGGAGGCGCAGACGTCGCCGCAATCCCCAGCCGTCGCCGCCTGACGGGTCAGAAACCGTTAACCAAGTCTCGACAGAAATCCGCGACGCAGCCTAGATTCGCCTGATCAGCGGCATTTTGGCGGGAGAGCGACTTGCGGGGCATGGAGCGGCGGCAGCAAGGACGGGGACGACGCGCCTCCGACCACGCCCCCGTCGGCGCCCCGGCCTGGATCCGCATCGGCGTCCTGGTCCTGGCCCTGGGCGCGACCGGCTATGCCTTGATGATGACGCGCCATCTCGGCCAGCCCGGCCGCGAGGTCCATCGTCTGCGCGGCGAAAACCTGGCCCTTAACGCCCAGCTGGCCGCCAGCCGGATCGCCGTCCAGATCCAGGCCGCCCAGACCGGCTTCGACGCCGCCGCCCCCGTCCTGGGACAGGACGCCGCCCCCCTGGCGGCGGTCGAGGCGGCGCGGCGCGCGGCGCCGGATGTCAGCTTTTCCGTCGTCGACGCCTCGGGCGCCTTGGTGGCGGCGCAAGGGGCGCGCAAGCCCGGCGCCCTGACCCTGGCCGGGCCCCAGGCCGGCGGCCGGCGGCTGGAGGCCCATGTGGCCCAGGACCTGCCGGCTGCGCCCCCCTATCGGATCGTCTCGGCCGCCGGACGCATCCTGGCCTCGCCCCAGCCGGGCGAGGCGGGGCGGCCAGCCGAAGGTTTGATCGGGGTGGAGCCCAAGGACCTGCCGTCCCTGACTTCGCCCCGCGCCGCGCGGGACGTCGGGGCGGTCGCGGCCGCGCCGATCGCGCCGGGCGGCCCCTATGTGACGGTGCTGGACCCCAAGGCCGAGGGGGGCGGCTTGCTGGACGAGGCCTGGGTGCTGATCGCCCCCGTGCTGCTGGGGCTGGGCGTCCTGATCCTCTATCTTATCCAGGGCCTGCGACGCGCCAGGGCCAGCCGGGAATGGGCCTCGTCCGAGCGGCGGTTCCGGGTCGCGGTCGAGGCGGCTCGGTGCGGCGTCTGGGAATGGGACCTGGCGGGCGAGGAAGTCACCCTGTCCGACTATATGGCGACCCTGCTCGGCTTCGAACGCGGCGGGGTGGTGCGGGCCGAGGACGTCATGGCCCGCATCCATCCCCGGTTCCGCGACGAAGTCCGCCACGCCCTCGATCAGGCGGCAGCCTACGGCGCCTTCGAAGTCACCTTCCCCGTGGCGGCCGAGGACGGGCGCACCCGCTGGATCGACGCGCGGGGCCAGGCGCGCGGCGCGCGGGGCGAGGCCGGCTTTTCCGCCATATTGGGCGTGGCCCTGGACATCACCGAGGCCCGCCGCGCCAAGGCGGCCGCCCAAGCCGCCGAAAGCCGCCTGCGCGACGGGGTCGAGAGCATTTCCGACGCCTTCGTCCTGTTCGACCGCCACGGCCGCCTGATCCTGTGGAACCAGGGCTTCGAGGACGCCTTCGCCTTCACCCCCGGCGTGGTCCGGCGCGGTGCGCTGAAGGACGAGCTGAACCGGATCGCCGCCCTGGCGATCAAGGCCGAACACGCCCCCTCCGACGGGCGGGCGGGCCTGCGCGAGGTCGAACTGCACGACGGCCGCTGGCTGCAGCTGGCCGAACGCTTCACCTCAGAAGGCGGCTCGGTCGTCACCGCCGCCGACATCACCGCCATCAAGCGCGAAGAGGCCGAACGCCGCCGCGCCGTCGAAGACCTGAGCCGCACCGTCGCCCAGCTGGAATCCAGCCAGCAAATGCTGTCCCAGCTGGCGCGCCAATATGAGATCGCCATGACCCGGGCCGAGGCCGCCAACCAGGCCAAGTCCGAGTTCCTGGCCAATATGAGCCATGAGCTGCGCACGCCGCTGAACGCCATCAACGGCTTTTCCGAGATCATGGCCGCCGAACTGTTCGGTCCCATCGGCGAAAAATACAAGGGCTACGCCGCAGACATACTGAAGTCGGGCCAGCATCTGCTCAGCCTGATCAACGACATCCTGGACATGGCCAAGATCGAGGCCGGCAAGATGACCCTGTACTATGAGCCGGTGTCGCTGAAGGGGGTGTGCGAGGACGCGGTTCGGCTGATGCGGGGCAAGGTTCAGGAGGCGGACCTGACCCTGAGCGTCGTGGGCGAGGATCTGCCCGATATCGAGGCGGACCAGCGCGGACTGAAACAGGTGATGCTGAACCTGATCTCCAACGCCGTGAAATTCACCCCCGCCGGCGGACGGATCACCCTGACCCTGGCGGCGACGCAAGGCGAAGACGGTCAGGCGCGGGTCAAGGTCTCCTGCGCCGACACCGGCATCGGCATCGCCCCCGAAGACCTGGCCCGCCTGGCCCGGCCGTTCGAACAGGTGGAAGGCCAGCACTCCAAGACCACCCAGGGCACCGGCCTGGGCCTGGCCCTGACCAAGTCCCTGATCGAAATGCACGGCGGCCGCCTGACCCTGGAAAGCGAACCCGGCGTCGGCACGGTGGTCAGCTTCGACCTGCCGGTGAAACGGCCCGAGGGCACGGTGACGCCGATGAAACAGGCGTTCGCGGCGTAGGGCTCAAGGACGGTCAGCCTTCGCCCTTGCTTCACGCGCGGCTTGAAGGCATGAGGGAGGCCTCACCTTGGACCTGCCCCTACAGCTAGGAGGCGGGTGGCTATCCTGACCGCCGATCCGTCAGGAAACCGACCCAAGCCTTGGGTCATCCCCACTGAAATCTCAATGACAATAGTTGCGTCCGTGCGCCAGCAATGGCTCGCCAACCCACGCCGTGATCTGCTGGCGGGGACCGTCGTCGCCCTGGCTCTGATCCCCGAGGCCATCGCCTTTTCGATCATCGCCGGGGTCGATCCGGCGGTCGGGCTGTACGCCAGCTTCGTGATCGCGGTGACCATCGCCTTCGTCGGCGGTCGCCCGGCCATGATCTCGGCGGCGACCGGCGCCATGGCACTCCTGATGGTCGGGCTCGTGCGCGATCACGGGCTTGAATATCTGTTCGCGGCGTCGCTGCTGACCGGCGTGTTTCAGATCCTCATCGGCCTGATGAAGCTGGGCCGCTACATAAGGTTCGTCTCGCGCAGCGTGATGACCGGCTTCGTCAACGCCCTGGCGATCCTGATCTTCCTGGCCCAGATGCCTGAGCTGATCGGCGCCGACTGGCAGACCTTCGCCCTCGTCGGCGCGGCCCTGGCGATCATCTACGGCTTGCCCAGGATCACAAGGGCGGTCCCGTCTCCGCTGGTCGCCATCGTCGCCGTCAGCGCCTTCGTGATCCTGACGGGGCTCGATGTCCGCACTGTCGGCGACATGGGCCAGATGCCCTCGGCCCTGCCGATGTTCCATATTCCAAACGTGCCGCTGACCTGGGAGACGCTGACCGTCATCGGTCCGGCGGCGGCGACCCTGGCCTTTGTGGGCCTGTTGGAAAGCCTGCTGACCGCCAATCTGTTGGACGACATCACCGACACGCCGTCGGACAAGGACCGAGAGACGCGCGGACAGGGCATGGCCAACATCGCCTCGTCCCTGTTCGGCGGCATGGCGGGCTGCGCCATGATCGGCCAGTCGATCATCAATGTGACCAGCGGAGCCCGCGGCCGCCTGTCCACCCTGTGGGCCGGCCTGTTCCTGCTGTTTCTGATCCTGGTGCTTCAGGACTGGGTCGCCCAAATCCCCATGGCGGCCCTGGTGGCGGTGATGATCATGGTCTCGATCGGCGCCTTCGACTGGGGTTCAGTGTTGAAACTGCGCTCCACGCCGTTTCAGTCGTCTGTGGTGATGATCGCCACGACAGCGACGGTGGTCGTCACCCACGACCTGTCGAAGGGGGTGGTCCTGGGCGTGATCCTGTCCGCCGTCTTCTTCATGCGCAAGGTCGGCAAGACCGTTCGCGTGGAGGAGATCGAGACGTCGCAAGAGGGCGTGTTGCGATACCGGGTGACCGGCAATCTCTTTTTCGCCTCGGCCGACGTGTTCGCCGCCGCCTTCGAACATCACGGCCGACCGACCCGCGTCGAGATCGACATGACCGACGCCCATCTCTGGGATCTGACCGGCGTGGCCGCCGTGGACAAGGTCGTGTTCCGCTATCGCCGTCAGGGGGCGCAGGTCGACCTCATCGGAATGAATGAGGCCGGGCGGACCCTGATCGACAAGCTGGGCCGGCATGACAAGAGCCACCTGCCCGTCGGCGCCGCCCACTGAGCCTCTTCTCTCCGTCGGCGGACGATCGGTCGGTCCGCCCGCCCCTTATACCAGCTCCACCCCCATCGCCGTCGCCTCGCCGCCCCCGATGCACAGGGCGGCCATGCCCCGGGTCTTGCCGCGGGCCTTCAGGGCCGACAGCAGGGTGGTCAGAACGCGGGCGCCGGAGGCGCCCAGCGGGTGGCCCAGGGCGCAGGCGCCGCCGTTGACGTTGATCTTGTCGTGGGGGACGCCCAGCTCCTGCATGGCGATCATCGGCACGATGGCGAAGGCCTCGTTGACCTCCCACAGATCGACGTCCTCAGGCGTCCAGCCGGCCTTCTTCAGCGCCTTTTGCAGGGCGAAGACCGGGGCGGTGGTGAACAGGCTGGGTTCGTGGGCGTGGGCGGCCTGGGCGACGACGCGGGCGATGGGGGTCAGACCCAGGGCCTGGGCCGTGGACTGGCGCATCATCACCAGGGCGGCCGCGCCGTCCGAGATGGAGGCGGCCGAGGCGGCGGTGATCGTGCCGTCCTTGCCGAAGGCGGGCTTCAGATTGGGGATCTTGGACGGGTCGGACTTGGTCGGCTGTTCGTCGCGGTCCACGACCACCACCCCCTTGCGCGTCTTGACCTCGACCGGGGTGATCTCGGCGTCGAAGTCGCCGCTGTCCTGGGCGCGCTTGGCCCGGCCGGCGCTTTCGACCGCATAGGCGTCCTGCTGTTCGCGGGTGAACTGATAGGCCTTGGCCGTGTCCTCGGCGAACTGGCCCATCAGCTTGCCGGGCTCATAGGCGTCCTCCAGACCGTCCAGATACATGCTGTCGGAAATGACGTCATGGCCGATGCGGGCGCCGCCCCGGTGCTTGTGCATCAGATAGGGGGCGTTGGTCATGGACTCCATGCCGCCCGCCACGATCACCTCGGCCGAGCCGGCCAGCAGGGCGTCATGGGCCATCATGGCCGCCTGCATGCCCGAGCCGCACATCTTGTTGATCGTGGTCGCCTCGGCCGAGATCGGCAGGCCCGCGCCCAGCCCCGCCTGACGCGCCGGCGCCTGGCCCAGGCCGGCGGGCAGGACGCAGCCCATGATGATCTGTTCGACCTTGTCCGGCGCCAGACCCGCCCGCTCCAGCGCCGCCTTCACCGCCGCCGCGCCCAGGTCGGTGGACTTGGCGTCCGACAACACGCCCTGGAATCCGCCCATCGGGGTTCTGGCGTAGGAGACGATGACGACGGGATCTTGGGCGGGATCGGGGGACATGGCGGGCTTCCTCTTGATTTGGCGCCTGAGATAGCGATCCGACCGCCCGTTGTGAACCGGGATGCGAACCGGGTCGGGCGCGGCTCAGGCGAAATGGAGCCGCCGGTAACGGCCCCGGAAATAGAGCAGGGGATCGCGGCGCGGCTCGAACCGGGCGCGCGTGACCCGGCCGATGAAGACCAGATGATCCCCCGCCTCCACCACCTGATGGGTGGCGCATTCGAAGCTGGCCAGGGAGCCGGACAGTATGGGGGCGCCGGTGTCCCAGCTCTCCCAGGCGACGCCGTCGAACCGTTCGGCCGACGACCGGGCGAAAACGCCCGACATCGGCTGCTGGCCGATGTGCAGGACGTTGATGGCGAAATGCTCGGCCCGCCGGAACCGCTCCAGATTGGACGAACTGCGCGCCAGGCAGAACAGGATCAGGGGCGGGTCCAGCGACACCGAGGAGAAGGAGTTGGCGGTCAGCCCCACCGGCTGGCCCTGTTCATCCAGAGTGGTGACCACCGTGACCCCGGTGGCGAAACAGCCCAGGGCGTCGCGCAGGGTCCGGGCGTCCGACCCGGCCTGATAATGCAGGGCCTGGCGCGGCGCATGGCGTTCCAGAAAGCCCAGCAGCGCCGCCTCGGTCGCCTCGCCCGCCGGTTCGGCTTCCAGATCGAGCCGCGGCAGGTCTGCGGGCGTCGCCGCATCCGGCGCCGCCCCGACGACGATCAGACAGCTGACCAGGGCCGGACCGGTCACGACCAGGGCCGGATGGACCGCCGCCAGGGTCTGGGCCGAACACAGTACGGCGGGTCGGGACGACAGTTCGGTCAAAAGGGCGCGCAGGGCGACCGCCGCCCCCTCCCCGTCCGCCTCGTCCAGCGGGGCCAGCAACACGTGACGCCCGGCCTCCACCAGGGCCCGCACCCACCGTCGCCCGTCCGCCGACAGCCGCTCGGGCGAACCGATCAGCAGGACGACCGGGTCCTCGGGATCGCCCAAACCTTGGACGTCCAGACCTTGGGCATCCAGACCTTGGACGTCCATGCCTCCGATCCGGGGCGGCGATTCAGTCATGAGGCGAGGCGGTCCAATCGGAAACGAAAGGCGTCTTTTAGGGGAAGTCCGCCCTCGGACGCCACGATTTACGACGCCGTCCCCGATTCGGATCATCCGGCATCCAGCGAGACCGTGGCGAAGGCGAACAGCCGGTCGACGGCCTGGCGGCGGGTGTTCGACGGCGCCGCTTCCGGTTCGGTCGGGCAGACGCAGCAGTCGGGCGGCGCTGATCTCCTTTTCAGTAGACGTCCCGGCGATAGCGGCCGTCTTCCAGCAGGGTCAGCAGGGCCTCCGCGCCCAGCGCCGCCTCCAGGGCTGCATGGACCCCCTGGGACATCCCCTCCAGACTGCCGCAGACATAGAGGGCCGCGCCCCGGTCCACCCAGGCGCGGACGTCCGACGCCGCCGCCGCGACCAGATCCTGCACATAGCGGCCGTCGCTGGGATCGCGCGAGAAACACCGGTCCAGCCGGGTCAGAACGCCGGACGCCAGCCAGGCCTGAAGCTCGGCGGCGAAGAAGGCGTCGTGCGCCTGGGTCCGCTCGCCGAACATCAGCCAGGCGCCGCTCCCCTGGCCCCCGTCTTGGGCCGCGCGGGCCTTCAGATGGGCCCTCAGCCCCGCGATCCCCGTGCCGTTGCCGATCAGGATCATCGGCGTCTGATCCTCCGGGCCGTGGAAGCTGCGGTTGGTCCGCACCCGCATGTCGATGGTTTCGCCCACAGCCAGGTCCTGGGTCAGCCGCCCCGAGGCCAGGCCGGGCGTTCCGTCCGGCCGACGCATCAGCCGCACCACCAGTTCGACCCGTCCGTCCGCCGGCACCGAGGCGATCGAATATTCGCGCGCGCCCGGCGTCACGCCGTCGCGTTCCGGCAGCCCCACCTCGGCGATGTCCCCGGCGGACCAGGGCGGCGCCGTCCCGACCGGCTCCAAGACCAGATGATAGGCTTCGCCGCCCGGACTGCCGGGATTGATCAGGGTCCGCTGCGTCAGCCGCCAGGGCTCATAGGCGGGCGGGGTCCAGTCGGGGGCCGTGGCCCGACCGGTGATCTGGTTCAACTGATGCTGCCAGTGGCGCACGGCGCCCGCGTCCCCGGCGTCCACCTCCACCAGATCGAACAGGGGCTCGGCGCCCGAGCGCCTCAGCCAGCCGTCCACCGCATGGCCGAAGCCGCAGAACTGATCATAGCTGCGGTCGCCCAGGGCCATCAGGCCGAAGCGAAGCCCGCCCAGGTCGGCCGGCGCCCCCATGGCCTTGCGCACCAGCCGCGCGGCGCTGTCGGGCGGATCGCCTTCACCCGTCGTCGAGACGATCAGCAGGGCCCGGCCCGCCGCCTTCAGCGTCGCCAGGTCCAGGTCCGCAAACGACAGGACCCGCGCCCCCAAGCCGCCGTCCTGCAAGGCTCGGGCGGTCATCCAGGCCAGTTCCTCGGCCAGTCCCGTCTGGCTGGCGAAGGCCACAAGCACCGTCTCCTCCCCGTCTCCGGCCAGGGCCTCGGAGCGGGCGCGCGCCGCCGCCTTCGCCCGGCGCTCGCGCCAGACGATCAGGCCGATCAGGACCAGCCAGAGGCCGACGGCCGCCAGGGCCAGAAGCCAGCGGGACGGATCGTTCGTCACCCCGGCGCCGCCTCCGCCCCATCCTCCATCATGGCCTTGAAGGCCGGGCTCATCCGCTCGACCAGGCCGCGCGGCGTGCGTTCGACGAACAGGGCGGCCAAACCGATCGCTTCGGCGTACTCCGGCCCCTCGAACGGCCCCATGACCGTCAGGGCGCTGGCGTAGGCGTCGGCCTTCATGGCCGAGGCGTGCAGCACGGTGACCGAGGCCAGATTGTTGCTGACCGGCCGCCCCGTCGATCCGTCGATCGTATGAGGATAGAGCCGCCCCTCATGGCGGAAGGCGCGGCGATAGTCGCCGCTGGTCGCCATGGCCAGGTCGAACAGGGCCGCCACCGTGCGGGGCGAGGCGTCGCCCTCCGCCCGCTCGATCTCCACCCACCAGGGCTGGGCGTCAGGCTTGACCCCGCGCCCCTTCAGCTCTCCGCCAATCTCGACCAGGTGCGAGGTCGCGCCCAGGGCCGTCAGGGCGTCCGACACCCGGTCCACCGCATGGCCCTTGGCGATGCCGGACAGGTCCAGCTTCATTCCGCCCGGCTGCATCAGGCCGCGCGCCTCGCGGTTCATCCGCAGCCGTCCCCAGCCGCTGACCTTCAGGGCCGCCTCGACCTCTTCGTCGCTGGGCAGGGGCAGAAGGGCGCCGCGCGGTCCCGGCGGGCCGAAACCCCACAGATCGACCAGGGCGCCCAGGGTCGGATCGACCGCCCCATTGGTCTCGTCGCCCAGGTCCATGGCCGCATCGACCAGATCCCAGAACGGCTGGGACACCGCCCACATGCCGGCCGGGGCCGCGTTGAACCGGCTGATCTCGCTGGTCGGCTCCCACGGGCTGAACAGGGCCACGACCGTCGCCAGCTCCCGCTCGATCGCCTCGCGCAGGGCCGCCTCGGTCAGGCCGCGCGGCCCTATGGCGCGGACGCTCCAGCTCGTGCCCATGGTCCGGCCGTCCAGCGCCTGGATATGATCGCCGGGCGGTCGGGGCGGCGGCCCCTCGACCGGCGGGATCAGGACGCGGTTGTCGACCCGGTCCGAAAGCGGAACCGGGTCTCCCAGGGTGAGGACGGGCGGGGCGGCGCGCGAACCGCGCGAAAAGGGCGTGTCGGACATGCCCAGCGGCTTAGGGCAGGACTTCCATCACCGCCACATAGTTGGCGTTCGATCCCAGGGTTTCGCCCTGGGCCGGGGTGCGGACCGAGGCGTTCAGCCAATACATGCCGGCCTCGGGCCAGGTGACGGTGAAGACGCCGTCGGCGCCGGTCTTGACCGTCATCTCCTCGGGATTGTCGCGATAGCGCAGGCCGCCGCGCGCGACGACGACGTCCAGGTCGGCGGCGGGCTGGCCGTCCTTCAGCAGTTTGAAGCTGGCGGCCTCGCCGGCGACCAGATCGTTCGGATGGGTCACGGGGACCAGCTCCAGCCCTTCGCCCGTGGTCTTGAACACGGTGTCGGTCGGATTGTTCAGGGTGACGAAGGTCTCGATCCGGCTGGCGGTGCGGGTCGCCTGGACGTCGGTCGCGCCCTGGGGCAGGGCCGCCGGATATTCGGCTGCGGTTCCACGCCAACGCTTCTGTTCGCCGTTCAGGGTGTAGCTGACCATGACGCCGCCCATGACGTTGGCGACCTTATAGGTGCCGTTCTGCGTCAGATGGACGTCGAAGGTGGTGCGGTACTGGGCCTGCATCAGATGTTCGGGCTGGACGGTCGAGCCGTCGGGCGCCGTCACCACCAGGCCGCTCATCCGCATGGCGGCGTGGTCAGGGATGAAGACCCCGTTGGACATGCCCGCATCGAAACCGACCCAGGCGTCGGCGCCCGACAGGCTGGTCGAGGTCGGCGCCATCCAGGCGCGGTGCGCCTGGGCGGCCAGGGGCGCAGCCAGGGCGGCGGCGAAGGCCAGAAGCGCGACGGTCTTTTTCATGGGTCTGTTCCTCAGCGAGAGACGGTGACGCGCACGGCGCCCAGTTCGGTGGAGCCGGAGGCGTCGGCGGTATTGGCCCCGCCCCAGCGGAAGGGCACGCGCACCACCTCGCGCCCGCCCAGTTCGCGCGCCGCCTCGACCACCAGATTGTACTGGCCGGGCTGAAGCCCGCGCAGACGGGCGGCGGGGACGTTGACGGTCTGGCGGCCCGGCGCGCGGGTGGCGCCCGAAATCCCGTCGGCGGGCAGGCTCATGGCCCGGCCGCCCTTGCGCCACCAGGTGCGCAGGTCCTTCAGCCAGTCCTTGCCGTCGCCCTCATTGTTGCGGGTCTGCTGGTACCAGACCGCCAGGGTCTGAACCGCCGTCTGATCCGGCTTCTCGATCCAGACCGCCACATAGGGCCGGTGATAGGAGGCGGTGTTCAGCCGCGGCACTTCGACCGTGACCGACAGATCCGCCGCCAGGGCCGGGGCGGCGGCCAGGGTCAGGCCGGCGGTGGTGACGACGATGGGGAGAAGACGCATCCGTTACACTCTCAATGGATGAAGATCAGGGCGATGACGACGGGGATCAGCAGGCCCAGCGCCGCCAGGGGCCAGGTGGAGGGACGGCCGCGTGCATGCAGCCACATCAGCCCCAGCCCCGTCACCGCAAAGATGACGCAGGCGACGGCGAAGACGTCGATGAACCAGAACCAGACCGCGCCTGCATTCCGCCCCTTATGCAGGTCGTTCAGATAGGCGATCCAGCCGCGCGTGGTCTTTTCATGGACCGCCTCGCCCGTCGCCCGGTCGATGGTCAGCCAGCCGTCGCCGCCGGGGATCGGCAGGGCGACATAGATCTCCTCGGGCGTCGTCTCGGTCGGCCGCCCGGCGATCTGAACCTTCAGGGCCTCGGCCGACCAGCGGGCGACGGCGTCGGGAACCGGTTCGGTCGTCTCCTGCGGATAGGCCGAAAGCCGTTGCAGCAGGGGCGCCGGCAGGGTGGCGGTCTGTTCGACCGTCACCGGCTCGGCCGGAATGGAGGCCGCATGGTTCAGGGTGATGCCCGTGACCGCGAACAGGATCATGCCGACCAGGCTGACGGCCGCCGAAATCCAGTGCCAGGAATGCAGCTGCTTCAGCCAGAAGGACCGCGCGCCGTTCAGCGCCGCCTTCGGCTTTTTCGCCCCCCTTGAGGTGGGCTCGATCTGGTTTTCTGCGGCGAGTTCAGTCACGGGACGGCTGTGCCACTGTTGCGAACCGTTTGCAATAGCAAGCGATGCGGCGAATTCGTCGCGCAGAGACCGTCAGTAGCTGAACCTGACCCCGGCCCGCACCGTGCGCGTGGGGCCGTAGCCCGCAACGTCGGACCCGGTCATAGACACCTCAACATCCGCGTCGAAAGCGTTGTCGACGGCGGCCCAGATCATCACCCCGTCCCCGGCCGACCATTCCGCGCGGGCGTCCAGGGTGACGGCGGGGTCCAGGGTGCGGCTGTTCAGATCATCGTCGAACCGGGCCGATTCATAGCGCGCGGCCAGACCCAGGGTCAGCCGATCCGTCGCCCGCCAGTCGACGCCCGCCGTCGCGCTCCATTCCGGCGCCTGGGCCGGACGCAGGCCGGTCAGCTGCGGCGCCGCCGTCCCGCCGTCCACCTCGGCGTCGGTCCAGGACAGGGCGGCGTTCAGCGCCAGGGCCTCGGTCGCCCGGACCGAACCGTTCAGCTCCAGGCCCCAGGCTTTGATCGTGCCGGCGTTCTGGCGTTGGCGCAGCACGCCGCCCGCCGGCACGAAGCCTGCGCGCGGGAAGGTCGCCGGTCCCTCGCCGATCGTCACATTGACGATGGCGTCCTCGATCTCGTTCCAGAAGACGGTCGCCCCCCAGGCGACGCCGCTCCGGTCGAAGGCCAGGCCCGTCTCGATCCCGCGAAGGGTCTCGGGCTCCAGCCCCGAATTGGCCTCGGTGATGTCGTTGCCGACCCGGAACGGCCGGTGCAGCTCGTTCAGCGTCGCCGGTCGAAAGCCGGAATAGGCCGCCGCCCGCCAGGCGTAACCCTCGCCCAGCCAGGCGGCCAGATCGCGCCGCGCCGCCAGTCGCGCGCTGACCACCTCGCCCGACCGGTCCTCGTCGGTCTCGTCCAGGATCGGCGCCCCGGTCGCCAGCGTGTATTCGTAGCGGAAGCCCGCCTCGTTCTTCCACCGGTCGTAGCGCAGACCGCCCGCGACCAGCCAGTCCCCGCCGGTCCACGACCCGTCCACATAGGTCCCGGCCACCGAGGTCTCGCCGCCCGCGCGCCGTCCCCGCGCGAAGCCCGCGCCGGTGGGATTGCTGAAGAACTCGTTGGTCGCACCCTCGTTGAAGCGGGCGTCGGCGCCGACCTCCCATTCCAGCCGCCCGCCCGCGATCTCGGCCACGCGACGGCGCAGGGCCGCGTTCAGCCCCCAGCCGGTCGCCGGGGTCTTGTACTGATCATTGGCCGGGGTCGTGGTCGATCGGTCCGCCGCCACCGAGGCGGAGCTGTTGGCGAAGTCGCTCTCGATGCGCCAGGCCTGCAGCCGCCAGCCATAGCCGTCGACGGGCGGCGCCTTGGCCGCCGTGGCGCTCAGGCTGTGTCCGCTGGCGTTGGACCGAGCGTTCAGCAGGCCGGAGCCGCGATCCTCTTCCCAGGTCGCCGCGCGCAGGGACAGGTTCGCCCCTTGCAGATTCACCCCGTCCAGCGGCGCATCGACCCGCAGGGCGGCGCTGCGGCTGTCCAGGTCCAGCGGCCTGTCCGCCGCTCCCGCCGCCGCACCGCGCACGGGCGTATAGCCGTCGCTGGTCTCATACAGGCCCGACAGGGTCACGCCGACGGGGCCCAACATCGTCGATCCCGATCCCGCCGCCCGCGCCCCGCCCCGCTCGGCGACCGACAGGTCCAGCACCCCGCCGCGCGCCCGCTCCGTCAGGGCGATGGTCCCGGTCAGGGCGCCCGCGCCATAGGGCCCCGCGCCCGCGCCGCGCACGACGTCCACCCGCTCCAGCGATTCCGGCGCGACCTGGGACCAGATCACCCAGCCGCCGAACGGATCGTTCAGCGGAACCCCGTCCAGGGTCACCAGGGTCCGGCCCGCGCCGGACGGGGCGATGGCCCGCAGAGAAATCCCCTGGGTCGTCGGATTGGCGGCCAGGCTGGAGGTGCGGCGGAACAGGGACACGGCGGGCACGGTCCGCAGGGCCTCGTCCAGCCGGACGGACCGCTCCAGCACGGTTTGATCCAGCCGCACCACCGAAAAGGCGGCGTCGGCGGCGGCGGTCGGCAGACGGGCCGCCGTCACCGTGATTTCAGACAGTTGGGCGGGCGGAGCGGGGGGCGCGTCTTGGAACATCCCGGTCACAATAGACCAGCCCCGCCTTGGTTCAGCCCTGCGACCTTATAAAGCGGACTGCGACCCTGGGGTCACAGACGGGGCGGTCGGGACGTCACACCTCGGACCAGCGCCGCAGCAGATTGTGATAGACGCCGGTCAGTTCGATCACCGCCTGATCCTTCGGCCCCTTCTCCAGGGCCACGCGCTGGGTCGCCACGTCCAGGCGGAACAGCATCTCGCGGTCGCCGTCGTCCCGGATCAGGCTCTGCATCCACATGAAGGACGAGACCCGCGCCCCGCGCGTCACCGGCATGACCTTGTGCAGGCTCTTGGACGGATAAAGCACCAGATTCCCGGCCGGCAGCTTGACCGACTGCGGCCCGTACATCTCCTCGATGATCAGCTCGCCGCCGTCATAGTCCTCGGGCTCGGACAGGAACAGGGTCGCCGACAGGTCGCTCCGTATACGGATTGAACCGCCGCCCCGCTGCTGGCGGATGGCGTTGTCCACGTGCCGGCCGAACTCGCCCCCGCCCTCATAGCGGTTGAACAAGGGCGGAAAGATCGTGTGCGGCAGGGCGGCGGCGACGAACATGGGATTGGCGTTCAAGGCCTGAACGATCAGGGCCGAGACCTCCTTGGCGACGTCGGAGTCTTCCGGCAGCTGCTGGTTCCGCTTGGCCGTCGCCGACTGGTGGCCGGAGGTCATGTTTCCGTCGGCCCACGGTCCGGCGTCCAGCCGCTCGCGCAGCGCCTTCACTTCGGCCTTGGAGAAGACTTCGGGGATTTGCAGCAGCACGTCGCTCTCGCTGAAAAGAAAGGCGGCCCCGCCGGAAGGACGGAGCCGCCAGTTATAGGCCGGGGATAGAGGCCTTTAGAAGCGCAGGTTCAAGGCCAGGATGGCCTGACGCGCCGGAGCGGGGTCGGCATGGTGAACCCCGTTGGTCCGCATGATGTATTCCTCGTCCGTGGCGTTCTTGACGTTCAGCTGCAGGCTGGCGCGGTCCGAAAGGTCATAGGTGGCGAAGGCGTCAACGCGGGTCCATTCGGGCGCATAGACGCGGTTGTTCCCGCCGCCGGCCCCGCCCTGGTTTCCGCCCCAGGACTTGGAGGTGTAATAGACGCCGCCGCCGATCGTCAGTTTGGGCAGCAGGCGATAGGTGGTGAACAGGCTCGCGCTGTTCTTGGGCGTATTGGCCAGGGGCAGGCCTTGCAGCGGATTGACGCTTGCGACCGGCGGCGTCCCCGACACGACCACGGCCGCCTTGGTCAGTTCGGAATCCATATAGGTATAGCCGCCGAACACGGTCCATTTCGGCGTGATGCTGCCTGACACGCCCAGTTCGAAGCCGTTGACCTCGACCTCGCCTTCCTGACGGAAGATGTTCGGCTCGACCAAGATCAGGGCGTTCTTGCGGGTCAGATGGAAGGCGGCCGCCGACAGGGCGAGACGGTCGTTCAAGACATTGGCCTTGGCGCCGATCTCGAAGCTCTCGGTGTCTTCCGGATCCAGAACGGTGTTGGCGACGCCATCGACCGTGCCCGTGCCGCCCGAGGCATTCTGGTCGCCCGCCGAAATGGTCGGCGGCGTCGAGGAGGTGGACCAGGACGCATAGACGCTGCTGTTCTGCGTCGGCTTGAACACCAGACCAACCTGATAGTTGGTGAACTCCCAGGTCCGCTCGGGCACGACCGTATAGCCTGCCGTGGTCCAGACGCCGGCCGTCTGGCTCGACGTCGCATTCAGGCCGCGCACCGAATACTGATCCCACCGCACGCCCAGGTTCAGGATCAGCCGCTCGGTCAGGGTGATGCTGTCGTTGGCGTAAAGGCCGATGGTCTCGGTGGTGTTGGAGCTGGTCGGGCCACGGTTGATCACGCCGGTCCAGGCGTCGTCCGGCGTGGGATCATAGACGCGGGTGCAGTCGTCGGCGCCCAGGGCGCTGGCCGCCGTCGGCCGCGATCCGGAGACTGTGGTCAGACCCGTCGGGCAGGCGGCGCCGGAGGTGGTGTAGGTCGAATAGGCCGCATTGCGGTTCCGCTCGCGCGTCAGCTCCAGACCCACGTCATAGCTGTGTTTGAACGCCCCCGTCTCGAACCGGCCGTACAGGTCGGTGACATTGGCCAGGGTGGTGACGGGGTTCCAGCGGGTCTTGGTCCCCCGCTTCATCCAATAGGTCCCGTCGGCCGCGCGGCCGACATAGCCGCCGTCGCCGGGGTTGGTGACGATGTAGTCGTTCAGCGTCTCCGCATAGCGGCTGACGTTGCGGATCGTCAGAAGGTCGCTGAAGCGGTGCTCGGCCTTGAAGGTGAAGCTGTCGACCTCATTGGTCAGATAGTCGCGCGCCTTCAGCCCGTAGAAGCTGCCATAGGGGACGTCCAGCACGCCGGACTCGGTCGTGCGCGACTGGATCTTGGTGAACAGCGGAATGCCGTAGTCCGGCGTCTGATCGCTGGTCAGATGATAGTAGCTGAAGACCATGGACGAGCCGGTTCCCAGGCCCGCCCCCAGGCTGACGCCCAGGCCCCATTTGTCGTAATCGACGCTGTCGCGACCGGGCACGTCGCCCTGGGCGCCCATCAGATTGATCCGCAGGGCGGCGGTTTCACCCAGCGGCATATTGGCGTCGATCGTGCCGCGGACGTAGCCGTCCGTCCCGACACCGGCGCTGAAGTTGTTGAAGGCGTTCAGCTTCGGGGATTTGGAGCTCAGATTGACGCTGCCCCCGCCGGAGCCCCGGCCGGAATAGACGGCGTCCGGCCCCTTGATCACCTCGACCTGTTCCAGGTTGAACACTTCGCGCTGCTGGCCGCCCGTATCCCGCAGACCGTCGACGAAGATGTTGTTGCCGGACGACTGGCCGCGGATGAAGGGACGGTCCGCCAAGGGCTGACCGCCCTCGCCGGCGCCGAAGGTGATGCCGGGCGAATTCTGCAACAGGTCCTGCAGCGACGAGGCCGCCGTCTGTTCGATGATCGCCTGGGGAATGACGGTCACGGCGCGGGGCGTATCAACCAGGGGCGCGACGAATTCGGGACTGACCGGCGCAGGCTTCTTCAGCTGGCCGTTGACGTCGATCGTGCCCAGGTTGGCGGGCTGTTGTTGCTGATCCGCGGTGACGACCACGCCGTCTTCGGCGGTCGCGTCAGCGGCGAGGGCGATGGCGGGGGCGGCGACCAGCATGCCGGCGGCGCTGGAGGCGAAGAGAAGCGCGCGAAGCGAGGCGGCGCGAGAGTCGGACATGTTTTGGCGACCTTTTGGTCTGATTTTGCGATGCGGTCGCAATAACCAGCTTCATTGGGCCGTACAAGAGCGATTGCGAGTAGGTCGCAACTTAATTCGAGACGATGCTGATCGTGCGAGACGGCGCCGTCTGCGCGCCCAGATCAAGCCAGGTGGGCGCCGGCATGGCCTGGTGCGCCGCAGCCAATGCCTCCGACCACCGCCGGCCCAGGTCGCGGAAATAGGGATCGTCCGCCTCCAGCCGACGCTCCATCCCCGACAGACCGTCGCGGCGGATCACGATCAGATCCAGCGGCGGCCCCACGGCGATGTTGGAGCGGATGGTCGAGTCGAACGAGATCAGCCCCAGCTTCACCGCCTCCGACAGGGGGGTGTCCACATGAAGGGCCCGGTCCAGAATGGGCTTGCCGTATTTCAGCTCGCCGATCTGCAGATACGGCGTGTCGGCCCCGCATTCGATGAAATTGCCCTGGCCGTAGATCAGATACAGCCCCATCTTGCCGCCCGCGATCTGGCCGCCCAGCAGCATGGAGGCGTTGACGTTCAAGGCGTCGGCGGCCGGCGAGGCGGGGGTGTTGATCGTCGCCCGCACGGTCGCCAGAGCGTGGCCCAGGATTTGGGCGGCGCGAAACAGGGTCGGCGCGGTCTCCAGCGTCTCCGGCCCGGTCGAATCCGGCAGCTTGACCCCTTCGGCGACCATGGCCAGGGCCGTCTGCGTCACCGACAGATTGCCCGCCGTCGCCACGGCCAGCACCCGCTCTCCCGGCCGCTTGAACACATGCAGTTTGCGATAGGACGAGATGTTGTCCACGCCCGCATTGGTGCGGGTGTCGGCGATCATCGCCAACCCCTCGTGCACCAACATGCCTACGCAATAGGTCACTGTCCCCTATCCGCTCCCCGTTCCGCGAATCCGCAGACGCTAACAGATTCCCGCGACATGACGATCAGGACCATCCCCGGCTCTGATGTTGTTGCCGGCCCTGTTGCACAGGCCGCACATGAAGGGCCACCGTCAGACTGCCGACCCCGCCGCCATAGCTGGTTCCCCGGATCGGCGTCGCCCCCAGCGAATCCAGGCCCACGGCGATGCGGACATAGTTCTCGGTCGGACAAATGCCGTTGGCCGCGTCGAACCCGACCCAGCCCAGGTCCTCGATCCAGGCCTCGGCCCAGGCGTGGGCGGCGTCCTGGTCGTGCCGGCCGTCCGACCGGTTCAGATGGCCCGAGACATAACGGGCCGGCACGCCCAGGGTCCGGGCGCAGGCGATGAAGATCTGGGCGTGATCCTGGCAGACGCCGCGACCGATGGCGAAGGCCTCGGACGCCGTATGGGTGGCGGAGGTCGCCCCGACCTCGAAAGCGACGCCGGCGTGGATGGCCCCCATCAGACGGTGCATCCGCTCCAGGGCCGCGCCCTCGGGCACGGACCGGGCGAAGTCGATCAGGGCCGCATCGGCCTGGGTCAGCCGGGTGTCGCGCAGATAGACGCCCGGCTGCAGCCGCTCGTTCTGCCCCCGGATCACCCCGCCGGTGTCCACGGTCGAGACCTCGCCCGTCACCCGGATGGTCAGGGCGTCGGTCGGCCGCTCGGTATAGAGGCTGTGCACGATATTGCCGAAGGCGTCGTCGCTGCGCCGCAGCCGGGCGTCGACGTCGGTCTCGATCCGCCATTCCCGCACCTGCTGGGCCTCGCAGGACCGGGGCGTGAGCCGCAGCACCTGGACGATGAACCGCGCGGGCCGGGCGTAGGCGTAGCGGGTGGAGTGGTCGATCCGGATCCGCATGGTCAGACCAGATACTGTTCGTGGATGGCGGCGCCCAGGGCGTTGTTCTCGTTCAGAAAGCCCTGGATGTATTCATGCAGGCCCGACTGGAAGATGTCCTCGATCCGGGCCTCGTTGAACTGGGTCAGCCGGTTCGACGCCAGCCGCTGAGCCGGGCCGCGCCGGCCATAGTCGGCGGCCAGCTTCTCCAGATAGCTGACGATCATCCCCTGGCAGCTGGCCAGGGACCGCGGCATCTGCCGGTTCAGCACCAGGAGGTCCGCCACCAGCCAGGGCCGCACGCTCTCGCGGTAAACCCAGCGATAGGCGGTCAGGGCCGAGACCTCGCGCAGCAGGGTGGTCCACTGGAAATAGTCCAGCTGTCCCCCCACCCGTTCGCCCGGCGGCAGCAGCAGATGGTATTTGACGTCCAGCAGGCGGGCGGTGTTGTCGGCCCGTTCGATCGCCATGCCCAGCCGCAGGAACCAGTAGGCGTCGTTCCTGAGCATCGTCCGCGACGAGGCCCCCTCCACCGCCAGGGACGTCGATTTCACGAAGTCCAGGAAGTTGGTGAAGTCGTCGCGGCGGGTCGGCTCGCCCAGTTCGTTCAGCCCGTTCCAGGCGCCGTTGATCGCCTCCCACAGCTCGATGGTCAGGGCGGTCCGCACCGAACGGGCGTTGGTCCGCGCCCGGGTGATACAGGCCTTGATCGAGGTCGTATTGTCGGCTCCGAAGGCCAGATATTCGCGGACGGACTTCTCCGACACGGTGCGGCCGGTGGCGTCGAAGGCCGACTTCACCCCCGACGAGGCGATGGCCCCCGCCCAGGCGGTGACGGTCGCCTGATCCTTGGCCGGCAGGGCCGCCAGGCGGATCGCCGCCTCCAGAATTCGCGCAAGAAAATCGGCCCGCTCCATATAGCGGCCGGTCCAATAGAGACTGTCTGCGGTGCGAGAGAGCATCTATTCCTCCCCCATTGGGGGAGGGGGACCGCCCGAAGGGGGGTGGAGGGGGCCAAACGCAAACAGGGTGTCTGGGGCGAGCGCCCTCCACCGCTTCGCGGTCCCCCTCCCCCGACGGGGGAGGATTTTCGTCCGATCAAACATCCAGCACCCAGGTGTCCTTGGTTCCGCCGCCCTGGCTGGAGTTGACCACCAGCGACCCCTCCTTCAACGCCACCCGCGTCAGCCCGCCCGGCGCGACCCGCACCCCGGCCGGACTGGACAGGACGAAGGGCCGAAGATCGACGTGGCGCGGCGACAGGGCTCCGCCGTTCAGGGTCGGGGCCGTCGACAGGCTCAGCGTCGGCTGGGCGATGAAGTCGTCGGGATCGGCGATCAGCTTGGCGCGGAAGGCCTCGATCTCGGCCTGGGTCGAGGTGGGCCCCACCAGCATGCCGTAGCCGCCCGATCCACCGACCTCCTTGACCACCAGTTCCGGCAGCTTCTCCAGCACCTCCTTCAGCGCCTCCGGCTCGCGGCAGCGCCAGGTCGGCACATTCTTCAATATGGCGTCCTCGCCGGTGAAGAAGCGGATGATCTCGGGCATATAGGTATAGACGGCCTTGTCGTCGGCCACCCCGGTCCCGACCGCATTGGCCAGGGTCACACGCCCGGCGAAATAGGCCGACATCAGCCCCGGCGCCCCGACCGCCGAATCCGGCATGAAGGTCAGGGGGTCGATGAAGTCGTCGTCGATGCGGCGATAGATGACGTCGACCCGCTTGGGGCCTTCGGTCGTGCGCATATAGACGGTGTCGTCATTGACGAAGAGATCCCCGCCCTCGACCAGTTCGACCCCCAGCTTGTCGGCCAGGAAGCTGTGCTCGTAATAGGCCGAGTTGAACGGCCCCGGCGTCAGGACCACGATGGTCGGATCCTCGCCCGCCCCCGACGGCGCCGAGGCCTGGAGCGAACGCAGCAGCATGTCGGTATAGATTTCGACCGGCCGCACCGCATGTTCGGCGAACAGGTCGGGGAACAGCCGCATCATCATCTCGCGGTTCTCCAGCATATAGGAGACCCCGGACGGGGTGCGGACATTGTCCTCCAGCACATAGAAGCCGTCCTCGCCCGTGCGGACCAGATCGACCCCGGCGATATGGCACCAGACGTCGCCGGGCGGACGCCGCCCCTGCATCTCGGGCCGATAGTGCGGATTGGTCAGGATCAGGTCGGCGGGCACGATCCCGGCGCGGATACAGTCCTGCGGTCCGTAGATGTCCTTCAGAAAGGCGTTGATGGCGGTGACCCGCTGCTTCAGCCCCTTCTCCAGCCCGCCCCATTCGTCGGCGCCGATGATGCGCGGAACGACGTCGAACGGGATCAGCCGCTCGTTGGATTCCTCGTCGCCATAGACGGCGAAGGTCACCCCCATGCGGCGGAAGAACAGCTCCGCCTGGCGCGAGCGCGCCTGCAACAGGTCCGGCGGGGCGTTTTCCAGCCAGGCCGCCAGGGTCTTGTAGCTGTCGCGGATCGCGCCGGATCCGCCGCCGTTCATTTCGTCGAAAGCTCTCGTCATTCGCCCCCGCCGCGTTGAGATCACAGCTTGATCGCGACCCAACGAAAAGCGCAACAGTTTTGTTGCACTGCGGCGAAGCTTCAACAACCAGACCCTCCCCCGCCTGCGGGAGAGGTGGCCCGTCGATCGCGCAGCGATCCAGGGTCGGAGAGTGAAGTTCTGCTCAAAGCAAGAAGACTTCCCCCATCGCCAGGCGTGTCGCTTCGCGCCACGGCCTGACACTTCCCCCGCAAGCGGTGGAAGGTCGGGTGAAAATCACACCCCCACCGCCTTCATCGAAACCGAGACGTCCGCCAGCTTGGCCGGATCCACCGGCGTCGCCTTTCCGATCAGCTGTTTGCCCGCCATGAACTCCGGCGGAGCATTGACCGCCTCGACGCAGACCACCCGGTCGCCGTTCAGGTGAAACACCGCAAATCCCCCCGCCGACGGATCGCCCCGCACCACCTGACGGTCCGCATCGAACGGCAGGCCGGCGATCTGAAGCTTGAAGTCGTACTGATCGGACCAGAACCACGGCACCTCCGGCGCCGGCCCCAGTCGCCCGACGATGGCCGCCGCCGCCTGTTTGGCCTGTTCCAGCGCGTTGGGCACGCTCTCCAGCCGGTGCGAGACCCCGCCGTGCACGGGAATCGGCCGCCGCGTCATGTCGCCGACGGCGAAGATCGCCGGGTCGCTGGTCCGCGCCTGATCGTCCACCACCACCCCGTCGTCGCAACGCAGGCCCGCCGACCGCGCCAGGCTGTCGCAGGCCAGGGCGCCCACCCCGACCAGAACCGCATCCGCCTGCACCGCCGATCCGTCCGCCAGGGTCACGCCGTCATGGGCGACCGCGACCACCTCGGCGCCCGTGATGATCTCCACCCCCCGCGCCCGGTGCTGGGCGGTGAAGAAGGCCGACAGGGTCTCCGACGCCACCCGCGCCAGCACGCGCGGTGCCCGTTCGATCACCACCGCCTCGGCGCCCAAGGCGCGGGCCGAGGCCGCCGCCTCCAGACCCACATAGCCGCCGCCGACCACCGCCAGCCGTTTGCCCGGCCCCAGCACGGCCTTCAGCCGCTCGGCGTCCTTCAGCGTCCTCAGCTCCAGCAGGTCGGGATGGTCCCCGCCCGGAACCGGCAGTTTGCGCGCCGTCGATCCCGTCGCCAGCACCAGGACGTCATAGGGTTCGCTCGAGCCGTCGTGGAAGGCGACCGTCTTCGCCTCCGGGTCCACCGACACGGCGACAGTCGAGGGTCGAAACGCGATCCCCTGCTCCTGATAGAAGCTCAGCGGCCGCAGCAGCAGCGCCTCCAGATCCGCCTCCCCCTTCAGCCAGGCCTTGGACAGGGGCGGCCGCTGATAGGGCGGCGCATCCTCCTCGCCCACCAGCACGATGGGGCCTTCATGCCCGTACTGCCGCAGAAAGGCCGCGACGGAGCCGCCGGCGTGGCCGGCGCCGATGATCAGGATCTTGGTCATGGGGGTGGTTTAGAGTGGCGAGTGGCGAGTGGCGAGTGGCGAGATAAACGCCCCCGCTTTCAACCATCATCCTTGGGACTGACGAAACCTGGCTGGACCGCACAAGGCGCCGTCTTCAAACTCGCCACTCGCCACTCGCCACTCGCCACTCGCCACTAATCGCCCTTGACCGTTCCACTGTTACAGCATAGTGGAACGCGCATGACGACCCCGCCCGCCCGCGACGCCCTCTACGACGCCCTGCTGTCGATGCAGACGCGCGCCGAGATGGACGCCTTTCTGGCCGACCTGTGCACCCCGGCGGAACTGCGCGCCTTCGCCGAGCGCTGGCAGGTGGCGCGCCTCTTGGACGCCGGCGGCAAATCCTATCGCGAGATCGCGGCCGAGGCCCACGCCAGCCCCACCACCGTCGTCCGCGTCGCCCGTTACCTCAAAGACATGCCGCACCAGGGCTACCGCATCGCCCTGGACCGCCTGAAGAACACGAACTGAGTATCCGAACATGAGCACCGTACAGGGCCGGCTTCGCATCGCCGTCCAGAAATCCGGCCGTCTGGCCGACCGCAGCCTCGACCTGATCCGCGACGCGGGTCTGAAATGGGTCAAGGGCCACAATGATCTGCTCTACCGGGTCGAGAACTATCCGATCGACCTGTTGCGCGTCCGCGACGACGACATCCCCACCTTCGTGGCCGACGGCGTCTGCGACCTGGGGATCGTCGGCGAGAACGTGCTGGAGGAAGGCCGCAACGGCGGTCCCAATGCGTCGGTCGTCATGCCCCTGGGCTTCGGCCGCTGCACCCTGAAGATCGCTGCGCCCCCGACCCTGGCCTATGAAGGCCCGGCCTCGCTGGAGGGCCTGCGGATCGCCACCTCCTATCCCAAGATCCTGCGCCGCTTCCTGGACGAGCGGGGGGTCAAGGCCGACATCGTCGTCATGCGCGGCGCCGTCGAGGTCGCGCCCCGGCTGAAACTGGCCGCCGCCATCTGCGACCTGGTCTCGACCGGCGCGACGCTGGAGGCCAACGGCCTGGGCGCCAAGGACACGGTGCTGGAAAGCCAGGCCGTGCTGATCCAGTCCCCCGTCGCCCCCGAACCCGACCTGCAGCACCTTCTGGACAGCATCATCGAGCGGATGGCCGGCGTCGTGTCGTCCCAGGGCGCCAAATACGTCATGCTGAACGCCCCGCGCGCGGCGCTGGACGAAATCACCGCCATCCTGCCGGGCGCCGGTTCGCCCACCGTCATGCCCCTGTCGGGCCGCGACGACGCGGTCGCCGTCCACGCCGTCTGCCAGGAGGCCGTCTTCTGGGAGACGCTGGAGAAGCTGAAGGCCGCCGGCGCCTCGGCCATACTGGTCCTGCCCATCGAGAAGATGATGTGATGACCACGGCCTTCAAACGTATCGACTGGTCTTCCCTCGACGCCGCCGGCAAGACGGCGGCCCTGGCCCGCCCGGCCCAGCGCACCGCCGGCGACGTCACCGAGGTGGTCCGCGCCATTCTGGACGACGTGCGCGCGCGCGGCGGCGCGGCCGTCACCGACTGGTGCCAGAAGCTGGACAAGGCCCCGCCCCGCCGCATCGCCATCACGCCCGAGATCGTGGCCGAGGCCCGCAACGCCCTGCCCCCCGCCGACGTCCGCGCCCTGCGGATGGCGGCCGACAATATCCGCGTCTTCCACCAGGCGACCCGGCCGGAGGACACCGACTTCGTCGAGACCACGCCGGGCGTCCGCTCCAAACTGGCCTGGCGTCCGATCGCCTCGGCCGGTCTCTACATCCCCGGCGGCACCGCCCCCCTCTTCTCCTCGCTTCTGATGCTGGCCATTCCGGCCGGCGTCGCGGGCGTGGGCCGGCGCGTCGCTGTGACCCCGCCGGACAAGTCCGGCGGGGTCCACCCCGCCATGATCCTGGCCGCCGCAGAGGCGGAGCTGGACGCCCTCTGGCTGATGGGCGGCGCCCAGGCCATCGCCGCCCTGACCTTCGGCGTCGAACTGGAGGACGGGGTCATCCCCGCCTGCGACAAGCTGTTCGGCCCCGGCAACGCCTATGTGGCCGAGGCCAAGAAACAGGCGTCCGCTCTTCCGGGCGGCCCCGCCGTCGACATGCCCGCCGGTCCGTCCGAGCTGATGGTCGTCGTCGACCGCGACGCCGCGCCCGAGATCGCCGCCGCCGATCTGCTCAGCCAGGCCGAGCACGACGCCGACGCGCAAGTTCTCCTGGTCTCCACCAGCCGCGCCACCATCGACTATATTCTGACCGAGGTTGAGGCCCAGGTGGCGACGCTGCCGCGCGAAGCCGTCGCCCGCGCCTCGCTGAACGAGGCCCGCGCCGTCCTGGTGCGCGACCTCGACGCCGCCTGCGAGGTGATCAACCTCTACGGCCCCGAACACCTGGCGCTTCAGGTCGAGGATCCGGAGGCCCTGCTCCCCGCCGTCAAGGCCGCCGGCGCCGTCTTCGTCGGCCGGTTCGCGGCCGAGACCCTGGGCGACTACGCCGCCGGCCCCAGCCACGTCCTGCCGACCGACGGCGGCGCCCGCACCCTGGGCGGCGTCACCACGTCCAGCTTCATGACCACCATGTCGGTCCAGCTGGTCACCGAGGCCGGCGCCCGCGCCCTGGCCCCCATCGCCGCCCGCCTGGCCCGGATGGAGGGCTTGGAAGCCCACGCCCGCGCGGCGGATCTGAGGAGCGAGGGATGAGGGCCGCCTTTAAAGACCCTCTCCCGCTTGCGGGAGAGGTGGCCCGTCGTTCGCGCAGCGAACCAGCGTCGGAGAGGGGCGTTTCGCCAAGTCGCAGAACTCCCCCCATCGTCAGGCGTGTCGCTTCGCGCCACGACCTGACACTTCCCCCGCAAGCGGGGGAAGATCATAGCGGAGCCGCCCGATGACCCTGCCCGCTCCCTATCCCCCGCTGGTGTCCGGCGGCGAGGGCCTGGACCGCTATCCGGGCGAGGCCGCCGCCCTCCCCGCCCGCATGGCGGCGATTTACGCCGTCCCGGTCGACCAGGTCCTGCCGGTCCGCGGCCTGACCCACGGGCTGGAGCTGGTCTGGCGCCTCGCCGCCCGCGACGGCGGATCGGTCGAGGCGCCCAAGGCCGAACCCTATGAGCGTCTCGCCGCCATCTATCCGGCCAAGGGTGAACCGACTGTCGTCGTCATCCGCGCCCTGGGCTCGCCCGAGGCCGTCGCCGAAATGGCCGCCCGCGTCGCCCCCGCCCTGCTGGTGGTGGACGAGGGCCTGATCGAATTCTCCGACAGCGTCTCCGCCGCCACCGTCGTGGCCGATCAGCCCAACCTGGTCGTGCTGCGCAGCCTGTCCCTGGCCTATGGCCTGGCCGGCGCCCGCGTCGGCGCCGCCATCGCCCAGGCCCCGACCCTGGCCCGCCTCGCCTCGGTGCTGGAGCCCTACGCCCTGCCCGAGCCCCTGGTGCGGCTGGCGCTTCAGGCCCTGGATCCGTCGCGGATGATCGAGACCGCGGAGCGGATCGCCTCGGTCCGGCGCGAGCGCGAGCGGCTGGCCCGCGAACTGGGCCGCGACCTGACGATCGAGCCCGGCGTCGGCCCCATTCTGATGGCCCGGCCGCAAGACCCCGCCGCCGCCCTGGCCGCTCTGAAGACCTATGGGATCGAGGCCGACCTGTCCGGCGACCGGTTGCGGCTGCCCGTCTCGATCAAGCCCGAGGTCAACGACCGGCTGCTGGCCGCTTTCGGCCTGACGCCCGCCAAGCGCCGCCCGGCCCGCGTCGGCCAGGCCGTGCGCGATACGAAAGAGACCCGCATCGTCTGCGCCGTCGACCTGGACGCCCCCGGACCCATCAAGATCGAGACCGGCGTCGGCTTCTTCGACCACATGCTGGAGCAGATCGCGGCCCACGGCGGCTTCTCCCTGCGGCTCCAGTGCGAGGGCGACCTGCACACCGACCCCCACCACACGATCGAGGACAGCGCCATCGCCCTGGGCCATGCGCTGAAACAGGCGCTGGGCGAGCGAAAGGGCATCGCCCGCTACGGCTTCGTCCTGCCGATGGACGAGGCCAATGCGACGGTCTCCATCGACCTGTCCGGCCGGCCCTATCCGCTGTTCGAAGGCACGTTCGACACCCCCTTCATCGGCGACTACCGCACCGACCTGACCGCCCACGTCTTCCGCTCACTGGCCGAGGCCATGGGCGCCGCCGTCCATATCTCGGTCACAGGCCAGGACGACCACCACAAGACCGAAGCCGTCTACAAGGCCTTCGGCCGAGCGCTCCGTCAGGCCATCCGGGTCGAGGGCGATGCGGTGCCGAGCACGAAGGGGGTGTTGTGACCGAGGTCGCCGTCATCGCCTATGGCGCCGGCAACGTCGCCTCGGTCCAGTTCGCCCTGGAACGTCTCGGCGCCACTGTGCGCCTGACCGACGATCCCGCCGTGATCAAAGACGCCGAACGGGTCATCCTGCCCGGCGTGGGCGCAGCCGGTTACGCCATGAGCCGCCTGTCCGAACTGGGCCTGGTCGAACCGATCCGCGCCTTCCCCCGTCCCCTGCTGGGCGTCTGCCTGGGCCAGCAACTTCTGTTCGAAACCAGCCAGGAGGGCGAAGGCGTCGATCTGCTGGGCTTCATCCCCGGCGCCGTGTCCCGGCTGGAGCCGGCGGGCGCCCTGCCCGTGCCGCATATGGGCTGGAGCCGGCTGAGGCGCGACCGAGACGACCCGCTGCTGGAGGGGGTCGCCGACGGCGCCTACGCCTATTTCGTCCACGGCTATGTCTGTCCCGACGGCCCCGCCACCCTGGCCCGCGCCGACTACGGCGGCCCCGTGCCCGCCATAGTCCGCACCGCCAACCGCTGGGGCTGCCAGTTCCACCCCGAACGCTCGGCCGAGGCCGGGGCGACGATTCTCAGGAACTTCCTGAGCCTGCCCGAGAATCCATCATGCTGATCTACCCCGCCATCGACCTGAAGGACGGCGTCTGCGTGCGCCTGATGCACGGCAAGTTCGACCAGGTGACGCAGTACGACGAACAGCCCGCCGCCCGCCTCAGCGCCTTCGCGGCCGAGGGCGCCGAGTGGATTCACATCGTCGATCTGGACGGGGCCGAGGCGGGCGAGGCGCGCCAGCACGCCCTGATCGGCGAACTGGCCCAGGCCCTCGAGATCAAGATCCAGTCCGGCGGCGGCGTCCGCAGCGCCAATGATGTGGCCAAGCTGCTGGAGGCCGGGGTCTCCCGCGTCGTCGTCGGCTCCCTGGCGGTGACCCAGCCCAATGACGTCGCCGCCTGGCTCAAGGGTTTCGGCCCCGAACGCATCACCCTGGCCCTGGACGTCAAGATCGAGGACGGCGTGCCCGTCCCCGCCCTGAAGGGCTGGACCCAGTCTTCCGAAACGACCCTGTGGGAGGCGCTGGATCGCTATCCCAAGGGCACGGCCAAACACCTGCTGGTCACAGACGTCGGCCGCGACGGGGCCCTGACCGGCCCCAATCTGGAGCTGCTGGCCGAAATCCGCCGCCGTCGCCCCGATGTCGTCCTTCAGGCGTCCGGCGGCATCTCGTCTCTGGACGATCTCGTCGCGGTCAAGGCCCTGGGCTGCAACGGCGCCATCGTCGGCCGCGCCCTGTACGAGAACCGCTTCACCCTGCCGCAAGCCATAGCGGCGGCCACGGCATGACCGCGCGCCGTATCGTCCCCTGTCTGGACGTCAAGGACGGCCGGGTGGTCAAGGGCGTCAAGTTCGTCGGCCACACCGACATGGGCGACGCCGCTGAACTGGCCGCCCGCTACCGCGACGCCGGCGCCGACGAACTGGTCTTCTACGACATCACCGCCAGCCCCGAGGGCCGGACCCTCGACTATGGCTGGATCAAGGACATCGCCCGGCTGCTGGACATCCCCTTCTGCGTCGCCGGCGGCATCCGCAGCGTCGATCAGGCCGCCCGCTGCCTGGACCACGGCGCGGACAAGGTCTCGATCAACTCTCCCGCCCTGGAACGCCCTGAACTGATCGCCGAAATGGCCGAGCGGCTGGGCGGGCAGTGCGTCGTCGTCGGCGTCGACAGTCGACTGGAAGACGGCGAATGGGTGGTCCACAAATACACCGGCGACCCCGACGCGCGCCGCCGCGCGGGCAAGCGCACCCTGGACTGGCTGGACGAGGCCCAGAGCCTGGGCGCCGGCGAGATCGTGCTGAACTGTATCGACCAGGACGGGGTTCGACGCGGCTACGACATTGAACAACTGTCCGCCGCCCGCGCGCGCCTGACCATCCCCCTGATCGCCTCGGGCGGCGCCGGCGCGCCCGAACATTTCCGCGACGTCTTCAATCAGGCCGACGTCTCCGGCGCCCTGGCCGCCAGCGTCTTCCACACCGGCGCCATCGCCATCCCGGACCTGAAGGCCTATCTGGCGGGCGAAGGCCTGGAGATGAGATTGTGACCCGATCCCCGCAATCCTCCCCCCTTGGGGGAGGGGGACCGCGAAGCGGTGGAGGGGGCCCGCCCGCGCGCCGGCGCCTGACGTTCCACACCCCGCACGCCCTTACCCCCTCCACCACCCTTCGGGCGGTCCCCCTCCCCCAGAGGGGGAGGATTTTTGAGGAGATCACCCCATGATCGACCCCGCTGCCATCGACTTCGAAAAAGGAAACGGCCTGGTCCCCGTGGTGGTCCAGGACGCCGCCACGCTCCAGGTCCTGACCCTGGCCTATATGGACCGCGCCGCCCTGGACGAGACGATCCAGTCGGGCGAGGCCACCTTCTTCTCGCGTTCGCGCGGCGGGCGCTGGAGAAAGGGCGAGACCTCGGGCGACCGTCTGCACGTCGTCTCGATCACCCCCGACTGCGACGGCGACGCCCTGGTCCTGGCGGTCAATCCGGTCGGAAACGCCTGCCACCTGAACCGCACCAGCTGTTTCGGCGCCGCCGACGCGCCGGGTCTCGGCCGCATCGCCCGGCTGGAACAGACTATCGCCGAGCGGGCCGCCGCTGATCCGTCCGAAAGCTGGACCGCCAAACTGGTCGCCCAAGGCCCCAAACGCATCGCCCAGAAGGTCGGCGAAGAGGGGGTGGAGACCGCCCTGGCGGGCGTCGCCGGCCCGGATGAGGAACTCGCCGGCGAGGCGGCGGATTTGATCTATCACCTCTTGGTGCTTCTCCATGTCCGTAACATGGTGTTTCAGGACGTGCTGGACGTGTTGGCCTCGCGGGCGGAAGCGGGCAAAGGCCCAAAGACTAGGCCGTAAAGGCGTTCGTCCCGACAAATGGGATATTCGAGGGAATTTCGATGGCGGCTCTCATTCTGTTCGGCGGCGGCGGCGATCTGGCGATGCGGATGCTGTTGCCTTCGCTCTACTTCCTGGAACACGACGGACTCCTGCCCGACGGCCTGAAGATCATCGGCGCCGCCCGCTCCGAGGAGACGGCTGAGGACTATGTCGCCAAGGTCCATGAGGCGGTGAAGGCTCGCGCCGAACAGGATCAGGCCTGGGACGACCATTCCTGGACCCGGATGAAGGCCCGGCTCGACTATCTGGCGGTGGACGCCACCTCGGCCGACAGCCTGAAGCCGCTGAAGGACAAGGTAGGCGACGGCGAGGTCACCTCCTTCCTGGCCGTTTCCCCCTCGCTTTACGGCCGCATCGTCACGGCGATGAAGGCGGCGGGACTGGCCGAGCGCAACTGCCGCATCGTGCTGGAGAAGCCGGTCGGGCGCGACCTCAAGTCCTTCCTCGAGATCGACGACGCCGTGGCCCACGCCTTCCGCGAGGACCAGGTGTTCCGCATCGACCACTATCTGGGCAAGGAGACGGTCCAGAATCTGACGGCCCTGCGGTTCGGCAACACCATCTTCGAGCCGCTTTGGAACAATCTGACGATCGACCACGTCCAGATCACCATCGGTGAAACGGTGGGGGTCGGCGACCGCTGGCCCTACTATGACGAGTACGGCGCATTGCGCGACATGCTCCAGAACCACATGCTCCAGCTGCTGTGCCTGGTCGCCATGGAGCCGCCCAGCGACCTGGACCCGGAATCCCTGCGCAACGAAAAGGTCAAGGTGCTGCGCAGCCTGCGCCCCATCACCCACGAGGAGGCCGAACGCGTCACCGTGCGCGGCCAGTATGTGGCGGGCGTGTCCGAGGGCAGGCCGGCCAAGGGCTATATCGAGGAGCGCGGCGCCCCGTCCGACACCGAGACCTTCGTCGCCATCCGGGCCGACATCGACAACTGGCGCTGGGCGGGCGTGCCCTTCTTCATGCGCACCGGCAAGCGCCTGCCCGAGAAGCGCACCGAGATCGTCATCCAGTTCAAGCCCGTGCCCCACTCCATCTTCGACGATGAAGAGGGCGAGGCGCCGGCCAACCGCATGATCATCGAGCTTCAGCCCGAGGAGGACATCTCCCTGACGGTGATGAACAAGCGGCCCGGCCTGGACAAGCGGATGCAGCTCCAGCCCATCACCATGAGCCTGTCCTGGGGCGTGGACGGCAAGTCCGCCGCCCCCCCGCGCCGCCGCATCGCCTATGAGCGGCTGCTGCTGGACGCCATGGCGGGCGACTCCACCCTGTTCGTCCGCCGCGACGAGGCGGAACAGGCGTGGAAATGGGTCGATGAGGTCGCCGAGGCCTGGGCTGAATCCGGCCACAAGCCCGACGAATACGTCGCCGGCACCTGGGGCCCCGACAGCGCCGACATGCTGATGATCCGCACCGGCCGCGACTGGAACACGACCAATGTGTGAGTTTTTGGCGCCGTCATCCTCGGGCTTGACCCGAGGACCGGACGTTCCGCGCGCTGGTGCGATGACGCGAGACATCTTCCTCGCCGCCGCCTCCGATCCTCGGGTCAAGCCCGAGGATGACGGAAGGGAGGACCGTTAGAATGACCCACCCCATCGAAACCTTCCCCACCGTCGACGCCTGGGCCGAGGCCATCGCCGCCCGCCTGGCCGAGACCCTGGGCGCCGCCGTCCGCGACAAGGACTCCGCCGTCTTCGCCGGCCCCGGCGGGACCACCCCCGCCCCCGTCTATCGCCGCCTCGCTGCGACCGACCTGGATTGGGCCAGGATCGCCGTCACCCTGGTGGACGAACGCTACGTCCCCGAGACCTCGCCTGAGTCCAACGCCCGGCTGATCCGCGACGTCCTGTTGCAGGACAAGGCGGCCGCCGCCCGCTTCATCCCCCTCTATACGCCCGAGGTCACGGTGGACCGGGCCGCCATCGTCGCCGCCCACGCCCTGGCCGATGCGGGCGGGCGTTTCGACGCGGTCCTTCTCGGCATGGGGGAGGATGGCCATATCTGCTCCATGTTCCCTGACAGCCCCACCTTGAAGACGCTTCTGACCCCGACGCTGAAGCCGACGGTGCTGGGCGTGCCCCACGGCCGCGACGGCGCCGCGCCGACGATCGAGCGCCTGTCGATCAACCTGCCCTATCTGATGTCCGCCGGCCGGGTGATCCTGGGCCTGAAGGGCGCCGCCAAACGCCGGGTCTTTGAAGAGCAGGCCAAGGGCGATCCCAAGATCCAGCCCATCGCCGCCCTGATCGCGGCGAACGTTCCCCTTGAAGTTCTGTGGACGGAGGAAGGCTGATATGGCGCTTCATCCCACTGTCGCGGCGGTCACCGACCGCATCATCGAGAAGAGCCGCGCGACCCGCGCCGACTATCTGCGCCGCATGGACGCCGCCCGCGATTCCGGCGCCGGCCGCGCCAAGCTCTCCTGCGCCAACTGGGCCCACGCCTTCGCCGGCCAGACCATAGCCGACAAGTTGACGGCGATGGACGGGTCCAAGCCCAACCTGGGCATCGTCACCGCCTATAACGACATGCTGTCGGCCCACCAGCCGTTCGAGCGCTTCCCCGGCGTGGTCCGCGAAGCGGTGCGTCAGGTCGGCGCCACGGCCCAGGTCGCCGGCGGCACCCCCGCCATGTGCGACGGCGTCACCCAGGGGCGCCCCGGCATGGAACTGTCCCTGTTCAGCCGCGACGTCATCGCCATGTCCGCCGGCGTGGCCCTGACGCATGACGCCTTCGACGCCGCCCTGATGCTGGGCGTCTGCGACAAGATCGTGCCCGGCCTGTTCATGGGGGCCCTGGCCTTCGGCCATCTGCCGGTCGTCTTCGCCCCCGCCGGCCCCATGCCGTCCGGCATTCCGAATGCGGAGAAAGCCCGCGTCCGCGCCGAATACGCCCAGAACAAGGTCGATCGTCAGACCCTGCTGGAAAGCGAGATCGGCTCCTACCACTCGCCCGGCACCTGCACCTTCTACGGCACGGCCAACTCCAACCAGATGATGATGGAACTGGGGGGCTTGCACATGCCCTCCACCGCCTTCGTCCATCCGGACACCGGCCTGCGCGACGCCCTGACCGCCGCCGCCGCCCAGCGCGCCGTCGAACTGGCCCGCAGCGGCGAGGGCCGCATGGCCGACGTGATCGACGAAAAGTCCATCGTCAACATGATCGTGGCCCTCTTGGCCACCGGCGGCTCGACCAATCACGCCATCCACCTGGTCGCCATGGCGCGGGCGGCGGGGGTTCTGATCGACTGGACCGACATGGACGAGCTGTCGTCCGTCACCCCCCTGCTGGCGCGGGTCTATCCGAACGGTTCGGCCGATGTGAACGCCTTCCAGGCCGCCGGCGGCGTCGCCTTCGTCGCCCGCGAACTGGCCGAGCACGGCCATATCCACACCGACGTCACGACCATCATGGGTCGCGGCATCGAGGCCTATTTCCAGGAACCGTCGATGGTGGACGGCCAGCTGGTCTGGCGCGACGGGGTCAAGGAAAGCCTCGATCGCGACATCCTGCGCCCCGCCTCCGATCCCTTCGACAAGGAGGGGGGGCTGCGCCTGGTCCAGGGCGACCTCGGCCGCGCCGTCATCAAGGTCTCGGCGGTCAAGCCCGAGAACCGCATCGTCGAGGCCCCCGCCGCCGTCTTCGAAACCCAGGAAGACGCGCTGCAAGCCTTCAAGGACGGCAAACTGTTCCGCGACGTGGTCGTGGTCCTGCGCTTTCAGGGGCCCAAGGCCAACGGCATGCCCGAACTGCACAGCCTGTCGCCGGCCCTGTCAGTCATTCAGGACAAGGGGTTCAAGGTCGCCTTCGTCACCGACGGCCGCATGTCGGGCGCCAGCGGCAAGACCCCGGCCGCCATCCACGTCAGCCCTGAGGCGTTGGCGGGCGGCCCCCTGGCCCATGTGAAGGACGGGGACGTCATCCGCCTGGACGCCGAGGCCGGGGTTCTGACCACCGTCGGGATCGACGGCCTGACCGACCGGCCCGCCGCCGCCCGCTCCGCCGTCCATGCCGAGGGCTCGGCCTGGGGCTATGGCCGCGAACTGTTCGGCGCCTTCCGCCATGTGGTCACCACGGCGGAAGAGGGGGCGACCGTCTGCTTCGCCTTCCCCTCCGGCGCCCAGGCCCATACGGACACCCCGCCCGACCCCAATCTCGTCGACCGGACCGTCGACGCCTGATCCGACGCACCGACTGCAGGAAACGACCCTATGACTGACAAGACCCTCCTCGTCGGAGACGTCGGCGGCACCAACGCCCGTTTCGCCGTCGCCCGCATGGTGGACGGCAAGCCCGTGCTGGACCACCACGAGAGCTTCCCGGCCGAAACCTATCCCACCTTCCTGGAAGGGGTCGCCGCCTTCATCGAGGGCTGCGAGGTCAAGCCGACCGGCGGGGTCATCGCCGTGGCCGGCCCCGTCACCGACGGCGCCATCGACCTGACCAACTCCCCCTGGCAGGTGTCGGAAAGCGAGCTTTCGACCCTGGGTCTTTCGCCGGTCAAGCTGATCAACGACTTCGAGGCCCTGGCCTGGGGCGCCCCCATCGTGCCGGAAGACCAGCTGGAAAGCCTGGGCGGCCCCGTCGACGGCGATCCCCATTCGACCGTGGCCGTCCTGGGCCCCGGCACCGGTTTCGGCGTCTCGGCCCTGGTGCGCGACGCTCACGGCAAGGAGATGGCCATGCCGTCCGAAGGCGGCCACGCCTGCTTCCCGCCCGGCGATCCGGTCGAGGACGAGATCCTGCGCATCCTGCGCCGCCGCTATGACCGCGTCTCGATCGAGCGTCTGATCTGCGGCCCCGGCCTGTTGAACATGCACCGGGCGCTGGCCGAGATCGACGGGCGCGAGACCCATATCGACGACCCGGCCCAGATCACCCAGACCGCCCTGGCCGACCCCAACAGCCCCTGCGGCGCCACCCTGGCCCGTTTCTGCGCCATCCTGGGCGCGGTCGCCGGCGACATCGCCCTGACCACCGGCGCGCGCGGCGGCGTCTATATCGCCGGGGGCATCGTCCCGCGCATCCTGCCCTTCATCAAGGCCAGCCCCTTCCGCCAGCGGTTCGAGCGCAAGGGCCGGTTCAAGGAATACATGCAGGATATCCCGACCAAGGTGATCATGCACAAACACGCCGCCCTCCTGGGCGCCGCCCGCGTCGCCTTCGCCGAGGCCGAGGGCTGAGATCACGAAAAGCTCACGGCGGCGTGAACTGAACCGCCGCCGTGACGTTTCCCTGCCTCCACAATGGAAGGAAACGTCATGAAAAAGATCGCTGTCGCCGCCGCCTCCCTGTTCGTCCTGTCGGGTGTCGCCGCCTGTGGTGAAAGCGCCGCCGACAAGGCCGCCGAAAGCCGCGCCGACGCCGTCGAGGCCCAGGGCGAAGCCCGCGCCGACCAGCTGGAGGCCCAGGCCGACGCCGCCCCGACCGACGCCCAGGAAGACGCCCTGAACCGCCAGGCCGACCAGGTCGAGGACAACGCCGACCGCCGCGCCGACCAGATCGAGCAACAGGGCGGCAACGCCGACGGCGGCATGACCACCCACAACACCCCGACCACCAACTAAGACGCCGTCACGTCTCGGTTCAAAGCCCCCGTCGTTCGCGACGGGGGCTTTTTCGCGCCTCGTCCCGACACGCCGTCCGTGATCCATGCCTTGTCGTCATCCTCGGGCTTGACCCGAGGATGACGGGGAGAAGCGGACCTCACCCCTTCTTCGGCGGCCACGGCACAAACGCACTCGTCCGCTTCACATAGTCCGCATAGCCCGGCCGCGACCGGTTGATCGCCTTCTCCGTAATCCCGATCCCCGACCACCGCGTCAGGGTGAAGGTCAGGAAGATCGGCCCGGCGATCGACCACAGGCCCACGCCCGTCTCGGCCGCGATCAGCCACAGCCCCCACCAGACGCAGGCGTCGCCGAAATAGTTCGGATGGCGCGTATAGCGCCACAGGCCGGTGTCCAGCACCCGCCCCTTGTTGGCCGGGTCGCTTCTGAAGGCCGCCAGCTGGGCGTCGCCCGTGCTTTCGATGACGATCCCCGCCAGGGCCAGCCCCGCCCCGATCAGGGCGAGCCCCCCCGCCGCCGGCGCGTCGGCGACCTGGCCCAGCTGCACCGGCAGGGCCGTCAGCCAGGCCAAAACGGCCTGGGGCAGAAAGACGAACAGCAGGGCCGTCTTGGCGAAGGACCAGCCCTTGTTCCGTTCCTGATCCTCGACGATCTGCACATAGCGGCCGTCGGCCCCGCTGGCCCGCCAACGCCCGAACAGATGCAGCCCCAGCCGCAGCGCCCAGACCGCGCAGATCATGACCAGCAGGGTCTTGCGCGTCGGATCGCCGTCGGTCCGCGGCAGGGTGACCAGGGCCAGCAGCAACATGCCCAGGGGCCAGACCGCATCGACGAAACTGACGTCCTTCAGCCTCAGCGCCACGCCCCACAGCCCCAGCATCACGGCGACGATCAGGACCAGGTTCTGGGCCAGGAGGATGAGGACGTCGGTCAGGGTCATACGGCCGATACGTGTCGCCGCGCGCCCTGGATGCGCGCCCTAGACGGATTCAACCACCGTCAACTCCGGCCAACGTCCACGCGCACTCTCGATGGTCCTGGCCCAGCCCTTGGCGACCGGCCGGTTCGGATTCGGCCGCACGACCATGGCGAACACATCCTCCAGCCCGAACGGCGCCGCCACGGTGATCGCGTCGTCCGCCTCCAGCCGCACCCCGACGGCGAAGGTCGGGGCCACGAACCGGCCCAGGGCTTCGTCGGTCGAGCCGAGCGGTTCATAGGGTTCGCCAAACCGGTTTTCGAACCACAGATGCACCCGCGCCTGGTTGCGCACCTCCACCTGGCTGCGGAAGGGCTCGTCAAAGGCGGCGGCGACCCGTTTGATCACCCCGTCCTCGGCCTCGTAGGACAGGTCCGATCCGTCGAAATAGGCCAGGTCGTAATCCTTGATCCCATACCCCGCCGGCCGCCCCGTCCTGGCGTTCCACACCGCCTGATAGACGCCGCCCGACACCAGCCGCCAGTCGGGCAGGCCCAGCCCCCGCACCGTCCGCAAGACGTGCATCAGGCCGGGATCGGCGCGGACGATGTCGATCAGCTTCTGGCTCAGGGTGGCGTTCATCCGCCTCCCTTACCCTTCCCATCCGATCAAGGGGAGACGCCGTCCGCCTTCATCCCCAGATGCGCGCCGGTCGCCGTTACGCCCGCATCGTCCGAAAGGAGTTCTCGCCCCATCAAGGGCTTGGAGCGCCCGCCTGCGAAATACCCGGCGCCCGTCCCGACGGCCCTATACTGGCGCCCCCGGTCTTTGACATCGCAACGCGCGCAGAGCGCGCCCCCGCCGGACAGTCCGATCGGAGTTCGACCGTTTTCTCTGTGAAAACAATGGCCGTCGGACAGATCGGACACATCGGACACCTTTTTTCGGTGTCCGACGGACCGCCGCCTCAGCCCCGCACGGGCCAGCCGTGATCCAGCGGCCCGTGTCCGCCGCCGAGACCCGGCGCCCGCCGGATCGCCTCGCCGACATAGGCCCAGGCTTCGGCGGCCGCGACCTCCAGCGGCCGCCCCAGGGCCAGGCCCGCCGCGCACGCACTGGCCAGGGTGCAGCCGGTGCCGTGGGTGTGGCGGGTGTCGATCCGTTCGGCCTCCAGCACCGTCTCCCCCTCGGTCGTCATCAACAGGTCGATCACCGTCGGCCCGTCCACATGGCCGCCCTTCATCAGCACGGCCTGGGCGCCCAGTTTCAGCAGGGCCTCGCCCGCCCGCCTCTGGCCGTCGATGTCATGCACCTCAAGCCCGGTCAGGGCCTCGGCCTCGGGCGTATTGGGGGTCAGAAGGGCCGCGCGCGGGATCATCAGGCGCCGCACCGCCTCCACCGCCGCATCGGGCAACAGGGGATGGCCGCCCTTGGCCACCATGACCGGATCGACCACGGCCGGGGCCTTGGCCTCGTCCAGCAGGGCCGCCACCGTCTCGACCACCTCGACCGAGCCCAGCATGCCGGTCTTGACCGCATCGGTCCCGATGTCCTCCAGCACCGCCCGCGCCTGGGCCGCGATCAGCTCCAGCGGCAGGGGATGGACGCCGTGAACCCCCAGGGTGTTCTGCACCGTGATGGCCGTGATCGCCGTGGCGGCGAACCCGCCCATCATCGTCACCGCCTTGATGTCGGCCTGGACCCCCGCGCCCCCGCCGCTGTCCGACCCCGCCAGGATCAGGACCCGTCCCATTTTTCTTTCGCTACCGCCGACCGCGCGGCCGGCGTCTGCTTGAGCGAGGCTCATCAGTGCGCCCCCGAGAACAGCTTTAAGCCCACGATCCCGGCTACGATCAGCAGGATGCACACCGCCCGCACCGCCGTCGCCGGCTCGCCATAGACGACGATCCCGACCAGGGCCGCGCCCACCGCCCCGATCCCGGTCCAGACCGCATAGGCCGTGCCGATCGGCAGCCTCTGGGTCGCCACCCACAGCAGGATCATGCTGGCCGCCAGGGCGATCAGCACCCCCAGCGAGGTCAGCGGCCTTTGCAGGCTGACGGACTTCAGGCCGGACGCCCACAGCACTTCCAGCAGGCCGGCGACGACCAGCGTCGCCCACGGATTGATCGACAGAACCCAGGACATGGGGATCAGATGGCCCAGTCGGCGCGCCCGAGCAAGCGTGGACCAGGCAAGCGTGTCACTCCGCCGCCGCCACCGCCGCCTGAAGCTTCAGCGCCTGAACCGTCTCGCGCACGTCATGGACCCGCACCATCCGCGCCCCGCGCCGCGCCCCCTCCAGGGCCAGGGCCAGCGAGCCGCCCAGCCGGTCGGTCGCCTCCACCGCCGTCGAATCGACGGCCTGGATCGTCCGCTTGCGGCTGGCGGCGTAAAGCACCGGAAAGCCCAGGGCGACCAGCTCGCCCAGCCGCGCCGTCAGGGCCATGTTGTGCGCCGGGGTCTTGCCGAAGCCGATGCCCGGGTCCAGCCAGATCCGCGCGCGCGCCACCCCCGCCGCCGTCGCCGCCTCGGCCCGGCCCAGCAGATAGGCCCGCACCTCGGCGACCACGTCCTCATACTGGGGATCGGCCTGCATGGTCCGGGGTTCGCCCCTCATGTGCATCAGCACCACCTCGCACCCCAGCTCGGCCGCGACGGCTGCGCTGTCCGGCGCATGGCTCAGGGCGGTCACATCGTTCCACATCGTCGCCCCGGCCGCGACCGCCGCGCGGGCCACGGCCGGCTTCATCGTATCGACGCTGATCGGGCCGCCCCAGCGGGCGCGAACGGCCTCGATCACCGGAACGACCCGGTCGATCTCCTCGGCCTCGCTGACCGGCTCGGCGCCCGGCCGGGTGCTCTCGCCCCCGACGTCCAGCACCTCGGCCCCCTGCTCGACCAGCCGCATCGCCTGATCCGCCGCCGCCTCGGTCGAGGCCCATCGCCCCCCGTCCGAGAAGCTGTCGGGCGTGACGTTGACGATGCCCATGACCTTGACCGTCACGCCTTCCTCCCGATCAGTCCGCCCAGAGCCTCCAGATAGGCGTCGAAGGCCTTGCGCCCTTCAAGCGTGATCGCCGCCCGCGTCAGGGGCTTGTTGTTCACGAAGCTCTTGGAGATGGCGACATAGCCCGCCTCCTCCAGCTTCTTCAGATGCACCGACAGATTGCCCTGGGTCGCCTCCAGCACCGTCTTCAGCTCGGTGAAGTCGGCGGCCTCGACGTCGGCCAGATAGACCATGATCCCCAGCCGCATCCGGCCGTGGATGACCTCGTCGATTCGCCCCAGGTCGTTCAGCCCCATGGGTCAGACGGCGTCCGCAGCGGGGCGGGCCTTCAAGGCTTCGCGGGTGATGATCCAGCCCGGCCCGGCGAACAGCAGGAACAGAGCCGCCGTCGCGACGAGCAGATAGGCCAGGGGCTCGCGGACCAACAGCCCCAGGGCCACCGCCGTCGCCCATCCCCCGATCGACGCCGCCAGCATCCAGCCCTTCTTCTTCAGCGTCCAGGCCACATACCAGGCGGCCGACTGGAGCGCGAAGATCATCGCCGGATAATAGAGCCAGACGGCGAAGTCCTGGTCTCGCGCCGAGCCGAAGCCGAAGACGATGACGATGGCCAGATTGGCCATGCCCGCCCCGCTGAAGGCGGCGTTCAGGGTGCGGGTGACGACGGGGCTGGCCTTGGGCCGCTTGCGGTCCTCCCGGATGGCCCAGGCCATCACCAGCAGGAAGGCGACGGTCACGCCTGTGACGAAGGCCAGGCTGATCGGCCCGGGCCAGCGGATCACCCCCGCCGCCTGTCCGAGGTGAAACAGGCACTGCAGCCCGTACAGCAGGCCGCCGGCCAGATAGAGGACGCCCATGGTCAGTGTGGCTCTCGGATCGCCCCCGCCCTGGACGATCGATCGAAGGAAGGCCAAGTCGGCCTCGGGCGAGCTGCGGGACGTGTCGTTCATCGATGATTCCTCTGCGGCTTGCGCGTCCTTCGGATGGACGCGGCGACGGGGGTTGGCAAGCTATTCGGCGGGCGACGGGGCTGAGGCGACCGGGCGACGCCGCCACGGAACCCGGCGGCCGTTCAGCCAGCGGCCCATGAAGCTGTGGCGGATCAGCAGCTCATAGCCGGCGATCGACGCCGCCAGCGCCCCGCCGACGATCAAGGCCAGTTTGACCGGCCAGAACAGGCTCCAGTCCTGCACCAGCACCTGACCGACCATCACCAGCGGCAGATGGACGATATAGATCCAATAGGCCGCATCGGCGAGATAGCGCCGCACCGCGCTGTGGCCCGAGCAGAACCGAACGGCCACGGCGACCGCCGCCAGGCTGGAGGCGTAGACGGCGACCCCGAAGGCGCCCGCCGCCGCCGCCTTGATCGCCGGATCGGTGATAGGCTCCAACCTGGGATTGGGACCGCCCGCCAGAGCCAGGGCCGTCGCGCCTGCCGCCAGGGCGAGGCCGAGATGAAGCGGCCACCGCGCCGCGATCCGCTCGAGCAGGTCGCGGCGCCGGTCCAGCAGGGCGCCCAGGCCGAAGGCCAGTCCGAACCCGACCAGGGCCGGGGTGTTGGGGATCAGGCCCGCGTCGGGCGTCGGCACGCCGAAGAAGGCGACCCAGTTCGGATGCAGCCACAGGGCCAGGGCCAGGGGCGCGCCCAGGACGACGGCGCCGCCCGGCTGAACCAGCAACGCCGTCGCGCGATCCACCACCGCCCGCCCCCAGCCGCCCTGCCGGTCCAGGGCCGCGAACGGCGCCCGCACGACGACTAGGCCGACATAGAAGATCAGCAGGACCCACAGGAACCACAGATGGGTCAACGGCAGATTGGTCCAGTCATAGGTCGGAGGCGGCGGCGCATCGGCCGCCGTCAGGCCATGTAGGCCCGCATTCCAGATCAGGACCGCGACAATGGCCGCCAGCGACGGCCCCCAGAAGACCGCCAGCGGTCCCGCAATCCGCGCCAGCCGGTTGATCCCGAACCGCACCAGCCCCCGCCGCGCCAGCATCATATGGGCGAACAGACCCGCAATCAGAAAGAAGGTCGCCATCCGAAACAGGTGAATGGCGAAGAAAAGGCCGCTGGCCCAGACCGACCGCTGATCGTCGACCACCACCCAGATCGGCGTCGGAAAGAAGGTCATGGCGCCGTGGAGCACCAAACCCAGGAGCAGGGCGGCGCCCCGTAGGGCGTCCAGGCCGTGAAGGCGCTCGCCCGTCTTGATGTCGTCTGCGGTCATGATCCTCGTCTCCCTGTTCGAGAGACGTATTGCACAGACTTGTTTGTTTTTCAAACTTGTTCGCCAAAGGCCACATCATGGCGTTTCGACTGGGCGTTCGGGGCGACGGCCCGACCGGCGCCCTTAAGATCGACCGCTTCTTTAGAAACGAAAAACGCCCGGGATCCGAAGACGCCGGGCGAAGATCGATGAGGGCGGCCCGTCGGGCGCGCGATCAGCTGTTCGGCGGCGCCGGGCTGGTGGCGGCGGGTGGCGCGGCCGGGGTCGCCTGGGTGGTCGCCGGTTCGCCGACGGCGGGGGCCTCGCCCGTCGCCTCGGTGGCGGGGGCGCCCTCGGCCGGGGCGGCTTCACCCTCGGCGGGGGCGGCGGCGCCGGGCTGGCGGGCCGGATCGGGCGCGGGGATGGCGAAGCCGCTCGAGCCCTGGCTGCGCAGCCAGGCGATCAGATTGATCCGGGTCTGGGTGTCGCGGATGCCGGCGAAGGACATCTTGGTGCCGGGCACATAGCGGGCGGGGGCGGTGATGAAGCTGTTCAGCTGGTCATAGCCCCAGGTCGGCACCTCGGCCTTGTGCTTGGCCATGGCGTCCGAATAGGCGAAGCCCGCGCGGTGCATGACCGGGCCGCCCACCACCCCGTACAGATTCGGGCCGATGCCGTCCGCCCCGCCCTGCGTCGCGTTATGGCAGGCCTGGCAACGGGCGAAGGCGGCCTCGCCGGCGGCCAGGTCGGCGGTCGGCAGGACCGTGCCCCAGTCCGGCGGCAGCTCGGCCTGTTCGGCGCCGGCGACCTCATCCGGCGCATCGACGAAATAGCCCATCTTTTCCGGCGGTTCGGAATGATAGATCAGGCCCGACGCCTGTTGAACGACCAGGATGACGAAGGCCGTCCCCAGAGCCGCGCCGAAAATCTTGTTCCACTTTAGATCGCCGCTCATGCGCGTCGTCTCACCCGTCCCTAGGTTTCCCAACTTCCCCGTCTTGCGCAGAGAAGCCTTCCTTGCCGGATCACGTCTTGCACGGTAGCGCAGGGTTCGCAACCGGCGCGACGAACGCGACGGCGCCGCTCGACCAGGACAGGCCCCGCCAGACCCATGAATCCTCTGATAATGATACCGGCTCGCATGGCCGCCACCCGCCTGCCGAACAAGCCCCTGGCCGACATCGGCGGCCGGCCGATGATCGTGCGGGCCTATGAACAGGCCGCCGCCTCGGGCCTGCCCGTCGTGGTCGCCGCCGGCGATCCCGAGATCGTGGCCGTGGTCGAGGCGGCGGGCGGCCGGGCGATCCTGACCGACCCCGACCTGCCGTCCGGCTCTGACCGCATCCGGGCCGCCGTGGACGCCATAGACCCCGAGGGCGATTTCGACGCCGTGATCAACGTCCAGGGCGACATGCCCTTCGCCGATCCGGGCCTGGCGACCGCCTGCGCGGCCGTGCTGCACGGCGAGCCGGCCTGCGACATCGCCACCTTGGTCGCCGCAGAGGCCGATCCGTCGGACCGGGCCAATCCCGATGTGGTCAAGGCGGTCCTGGCCCTGAAAAGCAACGAATGGGGCGAGGCCGAGCGTCAGGGCCGCGCCCTCTATTTCACCCGTTCGACCCTGTATGGCGATGCGCCGATCTGGCGTCACATCGGCGTCTACGGCTATCGCCGCGCGGCCCTGAACCGCTTCTGCGCCGCGCCCCAGTCGCCGCTGGAGAAGCGCGAGAAGCTGGAACAGCTGCGGGCCCTGGAGATGGGGATGCAGATCTGGGCCGCCGTGATCGACGAGGCGCCCCTGTCGGTCGACAATCCCGCCGACCTGGAGGCGGCGCGGGCGCTGGTCTGAGGGCAGATAACGTCTCTACCCTACGCCTCCTCCGCCCAGGCCTTGATCAGGCTGTGGGCGATGGCGAAGGGCGGCGGGGCCTGAATGGTCGGGTGGGCGCCGGCCAGAACCGCCCTCGCCTCGGCCCGCGTCAGCCAGGCCACGCTCTCCAGCTCGGTCTGATCCGGCCGGGCCTGGTCGTCCGAGACCTCGGCGATCAGGCCGATCATCAGCTGTGACGGGAAGGGCCAGGGCTGACTGGAGTGATAGACGGCGTCGATCACCGTCAGGCCCGCCTCTTCCTTGACCTCGCGGGCGCAGGCCTCCTCGATCGACTCGCCGGGCTCCAGGAAGCCCGCCAGGGCCGACATCCGCCCCGCCGGCCAGGCCGCCTGGCGGCCCAGCAGACAGACCGGCTCGGCCCCGCCCTTATAGACCGGCAGCATGATGGTGACCGGATCGACGCGCGGGAAATGCTCGGTCCCGCAGGCCGGGCAGCGCCGCTTCCACCCGCCCGAAGCCGTCTCGCTCAGTGTGCCGCAGTTGGCGCAGAAGCCGTGTTTGCGGCGCCAGTCGAACAGGCTCTTGGCCCCGCCGGCCATGGCCGCGTCCTGGGCCGGCAGAATGGCTGCGGCGGCGCGCATCTCATGAAAGGCTCCCAAGCCTTTCACCGGCCCCTCGGCCGGATCGACGGAGCCCTCGAACTCGACGGCGAAGACCGGCGCTTCCTTCCAGAGCCCGAGAAAGACGTCGCGATCCGGAACCATGTCGCGGGCGTGTTTCAGCGACAGCCAGGCCAGGCGCGGCCCCTCCGCCGTCTCCTCGACCAGGGGCCGCCCTTCCCACAGCACCATGCACAGGGCCTCGGGATTGGCCTCTTGCTCCGCCAGCCAGTCGGGGTCGTTGCGAAGATCGCCCGCGCGGTCGAGCGGATTGCCGGAGAAGACGTTCTGATGAGCCATGCGGCCTTGTAACCCTTGATTCCGTCCGCCGCACCCGTCATATCTCCCCTCGGAGATCGCGGGCGAAGGCTTCGCCAACCTGGTCAGGGCCGGAAGGCAGCAGCCACAACGAATTCCCCTTCGGGTCGCGGTCTCTACTTCCTTTGTTTGTGCGCTAACACTCGCCGCGCGGCGGCTCGCTGCTTGAGCGCGTTTGGTGCGCTAACGCTTGCGACGCGGTCGCTCGCGGCTTGAGCGCGTGTGTTCGCGTCCCTCTCCCGCTTGCGGGAGAGGTGGCCGGGCGTCCGCAGAGCGGACCAGGGTCGGAGAGGGAAGTTTTCCTTCAGGACACGTGACTTCCCCCATCGTCAGGCGTGTCGCTGCGCGCCACGACCTGACACTTCCCGCGCAAGCGGGGGAAGGTCCGAAGGAAGCCCTTCGCCCCGCCGCTCACCCGCTGTAAGACTTCGCCCATGACGGACAACGACCCGAATCTCGACGGCCCGCCCTGGGAAGAGGACGACGTCGTCGAGCGCGACGAGAACACCGACGACATGTTCGGCGCCCCCGCCCCGGCGGCCGAGCCCGTCGTCGCGCCTGCGCCGCCCGCGCCGCCGCCTGTCGCCGCCGTCAGCGAGGATCCGGCCGCCGACGGCGCCGCCTATCAGGTTCTGGCGCGCAAATACCGGCCGCGCACCTTCGAGGATCTGATCGGTCAGGAGGCGATGGTGAGGACGCTCACCAACGCCTTCGCCACCGGCCGGATCGCCCACGCCTTCATGCTGACCGGGGTGCGGGGCGTCGGCAAGACGACCACCGCCCGTCTCTTGGCCCGCGCCCTCAACAATGAGACGGAGACGATCGACCGTCCGTCCCTGACCCTGACCGCCCACGGCCGGCACGACGCCGCCATCATGGCCGGCCAGCATATGGACGTGATGGAGATGGACGCCGCCTCCCACACCGGCGTCAACGACATCCGCGACATCCTGGAGAGCGTCCGCTACGCCCCCGTCGAGGCGCGCTACAAGGTCTATGTGCTGGACGAGGTCCATATGCTGTCGACGCAGGCGTTCAACGCCCTGCTGAAGACGCTGGAAGAGCCGCCGCCCCACGCCAAATTCATCTTCGCCACCACCGAGATCCGCAAGGTGCCGGTGACCATTCTGAGCCGCTGCCAGCGCTTCGACCTGCGTCGGGTCGAGCCCGAGATCCTGGTCGATCATCTGGGCCGGATCGCCGAGCGGGAGGGTATGAAGATCGAGCAGGACGCCCTGGCCCTGATCTCCCGCGCCGCCGAAGGCTCGGTGCGCGACGGCCTGTCCCTGCTGGACCAGGCCCTGGTCCAGGCCGAGCGCGGCCAGACGGTCAAGACCGAGACGGTGCGCGATATGCTGGGCTTGGCCGACCGCAGCCAGACCATCGCCCTGTTCGAGAGCGTCATGGCCGGCCGCACGCCCGAGGCCCTGGAGAGCTTCCGCACCCTTTACGGCTTCGGCGCCGACCCGGTGCAGGTGACCAACGACCTCTTGGAACACTGCCACGCCGCCTCGGTGGCCAAGATGCTGGGCCCGAACGCGACCCGACTGCCCAATGACCAGGCGCAGAAGCTGGCCGCCCTGGGCGCCGCCATCCCGGCCGCCACCCTGTCGCGCACCTGGCAGATGCTGCTGAAGGCCCTGGACGAGGTGCGCCGCGCGCCCAATCCGGCCGACGCCGTGGAAATGGCTATCGTTCGCCTGGCCTATGCGGCCGATCTTCCGGGTCCGGAGGAAGCCTTGAAGCGACTGCAGTCGGGCGAGCCCCTGGGCGGCGGGTCGGCCCCGCGTGGAGGCGGCTCCGGCGGCGGGGGCGGACCATCTGCCCAGCTGGCCGCGCGGCCCGTCACGGCCCCCGCCCTGCCCGATCCCCAGACCTTCGAACAGGTCGTGGCCCTGATCGGCGAGAAGCGCGAGGTCGGCCTGCAGATGGACGTGGAGCGGTTCGTCAAACCCGTCTCGTTCAAGCCGGGCGCCATCGTCTATGAGAGCGTCGAGGGCGCGCCGGTCGAACTGGCCCGGCGCCTGGCCGGCCGGCTGAAGGAATGGACCGGCCGCACCTGGCTGATCGCCGCCAACGGCCAGGGCGGCGGCGACACCCTGATCGAACGCCAGAGGAAGGAACGGGCCGCCGAGCGCGAGAAGATCGAGGCCGATCCCTTCGTCAAGGCGGTGCTGCTGGCCTTTCCCGGCGCCCAGCTGGGCGAGATCAAGACGATCGCCCCAACCGTCGTCACGCCCGAAATCCCCGACGTCGCCGAGGATGACGACGAGGACTGACCGAGGGTTCAGCCTTCCAGGGAGATGACCGGCCCGGCCTCGACCGGGGCGGACCGGCGTCCGCCGCGGCGGCGCTTCAGCCAGGCGCGGACGCGCGACTGGATCCGGTCGTCGACGGCGAAGTGGAAGGCGAAGGCGAAGGCCACGGCCGCCAGGACGCCGCAGCCCCACAGAACCCACTGGACCGGCTCGGACAGGGCGAAGCGCGTGTTCGCCGCATTGACCACGCCGAACCAGGCGATGCGAACCACTTCGTTGGAGATGAACATGGAGAAGGAGACCAGGGCTGCGGTCTCCACCAGCCTGGACGGGCGGCGCACCGGCACGGCGCCGGCGGCCAGGATGATCAGCGAGATCATCGCCAGCGAGACCAGGGCGGTCTTGCCGAAGGCCTGGGCCACGACCAGGCCGCAGAAGGCGGCGATGCCGATCCAGCCGGCGAAGCGCGGATGGATCCACACCGACTGGGCGAACCAGGCCAGGCTCATGCCCAGGACGAACAGGGGCAGGGCCCGGATCAAGCCGTAGCCCATCGGCATCTGATAGACGGGATAGGCCAGAAGGCTCCAGCACAGCTGGTTGGCGACCAGATAGCCGCCGATCCCCAGGGCCAGGGCGCTCCACGGCCCCAGCCGCGTCAGGCCGCGCAGGATCCAGGGGAAGCACAGATAGCAGCCGATCAGGGCCGAGATCGACCAGGTCGGCGCGTTCCAGCCCAGGCCGCCGTACACCCCATAGGACTGAACCAGCAGCAGCTGGGCCGGCAGCTGGTCCCAGCGGAACCATTCGGGATTGCGGGGCGCGATCCCGACCGAGGCGCTGAGCAGCACCAGGGCGACCAGAGACAGGCCCATGATCAGATGGGCCGGGACGACCCGCAACACCCGCTTCAGGACGAAGTCGCCGTGCGACATCCGTCCACCGCCGACCGCCGCCCCATAGACCCGCATCAGCACATAGCCGGAATCGATCAGGAAGAAGTTGGTCAGCAGGAAGCCGCCGCGTTCGAACACCGGATGAACCGCCTCGGCCAGCGGGACCGGGCCGGCCGCCTGGAAGTGGTGCAGAATGATCAGGAAGGCCACAATGAAACGCAGGGCGTCGAGCCAGCCGCCCCGAGCGATCGGGGTTGTCTCATTCCGGGTCGAAATCAGGGTCCAGGGCACGGGGAAGGCCTCCTTGGCCCCCTCCCCCGCAAGAGACGGGCCGGGTTCAGCCCCGGACCAGCCTCAGGAACTCTTCGCGGGTGCGCGGATCGTCGCGGACCACGCCGATCAGATGGCTGGTCGACAGGCTGGCGCCCGGCGCATTGACCCCGCGCAGGGTCATGCAGCTGTGCTCGGCCTCGATCACCACCCCGACGCCGTGCGGCTTCAGCACCGTATTGATGGCCTCGGCGATCTCAGCGGTCATCTTCTCCTGGATCTGCAGGCGCCGGGCGAAGCCGCGCACCACCCGCGCCAGTTTGGAGATGCCCACCACCCGGTCGGTCGGCAGATAGGCCACATGGGCCCGGCCCACGACCGGCAGCATATGGTGTTCGCAGAAGCTGACGAAGCGGATGTCCTTCAGCACCACCAGCTGATCATAGCCGCCCGTCTCCTCGAAGGTCTTCTCCAGATAGGACAGGGGGTCGGTCTCATAGCCCGAGAACAGCTCGCGATAGCTGCGCGCCACCCGCGCCGGGGTCTCCAGGAGACCCTCGCGGTCGGGATCGTCCCCCGCCCATTCGATCAGGGTGCGCACCGCCGCCTCGGCGTCGGCCTGGGTCAGACGGGAGGCGCGGGCGGTCTTGGGGGGGACGTCGGTCATGACAGGGCCTATAGCGAGCCGAACACGAAAAGCAAAAATCCTACCCCTTACGCTGCGGCGACGCGGTCAGACGCCGGACCGGGAAAAACAGTGTCCGATGTGTCCGATGTGTCCGGAAATCGGCGGCGGGCGCGAAAAAATGTGTCCGATCTGTCCGATGTATCCAAGTTGCGCGCCGCATCTGGTCCATAGGAGCGCCTTCCGCAGAAGGTCAGGAACAGCCGTCCATCTACTCGTCGATTCGATCTGGATTCTGGAGCGACTTGCGATCGTGCGACGCCACTCTGCGCTCAACCTTCTTTATGTCTTCCGCAGCAGGCAGGGCTTCCGGCCGAATGCCGCGGTCCAAAAGGGTTTTTCGGACTGCCTTGTTGTTGGTGACATGTTCGGAAGAAATGGCGCCTTCCGTTCTCATGGCGTGGGCGCGGGCGTTGAAGATGGTGATTTCTGTCGCGAAATCCTTGGCCTTCAAGATGATGGTGGGCGCAAAATCCGCGAGGGGACGGCTGTCCGGCACCTTCCATGTCGCCTTCATCGCCTGCGTTGATCGGCCGAACAACGCGCCGTCGCCCTTGCTACGGATTAGAGCGAAGTTCTGGTTCTCGCCGGTTTGTTCATAGATAATTCCGGACAGCTCTTTCTCCGTCTGCGTCAACTTGCGGCGAGCAAGCAAACGCTCCACTTCGAGCATGCGCTGTTCCACCAACTCGGCTCGACGAGTTTGAATGGCGAAGTAGCTTTGCGCAAAAGCGATCTCAGGTTTCGCAGAATCGCCGTTCTGAGCCACCAGATAACATGCGAACCGTGTGAGCATCACGTCATCGATCTGGCGTCGCCCGCCCGACCCCAGGTCGACCATTTTGTTGACGTCAACAAAATGGTGCCCGATCTCGTGTCCCGAGAGCTCACAGGCCGTCTTGGCCTTTGACAGGACGTTCTGGAAATTCCGCCACTCGGCGTATCCGAGCAGATGTTGAACGTCTCGCCCAAGCCAATAGTCCACGCCCGCGTCCGTCTGTTGTGCGTGACCTTCGAAGGTCTCGGTCAGATGAGCGATCACCTCCCTCTTCATATCGCCCCTCCTCGATGACAGCGCGCCCCAATATCGCAACCCATGATAGAACAGACAAGAGAGGCTGGGGTTCAGGAGATCCGCCACCGTTATCTCCCCGTTAACCATCCTCCCGGCATTTTCTGCCCAGTGTTTTGCGGGAGTCTCGGCCGATGAACGGCGCGGAAGTTCTGGATGTGGGGCGTGACGCCATCTGGCTGACGATCCAGCTGTGCCTGCCGGTGCTGATCGTGGGCCTGGTGGTGGGCGTGGTGATCGGTCTGTTTCAGGCCCTGACGCAGATTCAGGAACAGACCCTGATCTATGCGCCCAAGATCATCGCCATCTTCGTCTCCCTGCTGCTGTTCCTGCCGCTGATGGGCGCCCTGTTGGGCGGCTTCATGCGCCAGATCGCCGCCCGCATCGCGGGCATGTAGGGTGGGCGGGTCCGAGACGCGGGGCGTCTGATGGACGGCTGGGCCACCGCCGACCAAGTCTGGGCCGGCGGGCTGATCTTCGCCCGGATCGGGGCGATCCTGATGGTCATGCCCGGCTTCGGCGAGGCCTATGTGCCGCCGCGTATCCGCCTGTCCCTGGCCCTGTTGATCAGCCTGGTGCTGTGGCCCGTGGTGCGGGCCGACCTGCCCGGTCTGCCCGACGGCCTGGGCGGCATGGTGGGCTGGATCATCCGCGAGGTGACGACCGGCCTGATGATCGGCCTGTTGCTGCGCCTGTTGATGACGGCCCTGACCACGGCGGGCGAAATCGTCTCCCTGCAGACCACCCTCAGCTTCGCCCAGACGGCCAATCCGCTGCAGGCCCAGCCGGGATCGACCATCGCCTCGTTTCTGATGCTGTTCGGGGTGACGCTGATCTTCGCCACCGATACCCACCATCTGTTCATCGCCGGCATGGTCGGCTCCTACAGGCTGATCGCCCCGGCCCAGCCGCTGATGATGAACGACTTCACCGCCATGGCGGTGCGGACCGTGGGGGACAGCTTCCTGTTGGGGGTTCAGCTGTCGGCGCCGGTTCTGGTCTTCGCCCTGATCTTCAACCTGGCCTCGGGCCTGGTGGCGCGGGTCATGCCGTCGTTCCAGGTCTATTTCGCCGCCGCGCCCCTGAGCGTGATCCTGGGTCTTTCGATCTTCGCCCTCAGCCTGGGGGCGCTGGGGACCGTCTTCATCGACCGCTATCGACGCCTGGGCGAGCTGTTCGCCGCCGGGGTGATGGGAGGCGCCGGTGGCTGAAGGCGCCGATCCCGAGTCGAAAACCGAAGAGGCGACACCCCGAAAACTTGAGGAGGCCCGCAAGAAGGGCGATGTCGCCAAGTCCCAGGACGTGGGTCAGGTGCTGGCGCTCGCCGGGGCGGCCTCGGTGATCCTGGGGGCCGGGGGCTGGTTCGCCGGGTCCATGGCCGAACAGCTCCTGCCCTTCATCGCCGCCCCGCACCAGATGCTGGGCATGCTGGATTCCGGAGCGGGGACGCAAGTGTTGGCCCGCGCCCTGTGGGCCATGACCCCGTTTCTGGGGGCCGTCATGCTGGCCACCATCATCGGCGGGGCGGGCGGGCATCTGGCCCAGTCCGGCCTGATCTTCACCGGCGAGAAGCTGAAGCCGCAGTGGTCGGCGGTGAACCCCCTGTCGGGGTTCAAACGCATCTTCGGGCCTGACGGCCTGATGCAGTTCGTCAAGACCCTGATCAAGCTGATCGCCGTATGCGTGGTGTGCTGGATGGTGCTGAAGCCCCACACGCGCGAGTTCGAGAACCTGGTGACGGTGAGCCCCCTGGCCCTGTTGCCCCTGGCGCGGGACATGGCCCTGGCCCTGTTCGTGGCGGCCGTCATCCTGCTGGGAGCCACCGCCGGCGCCGACTTCATCTGGCAGAAGATGCGCTTCGCCAAACGGATGCGGATGACCAAGGAAGAGCTGAAGGAAGACTATAAGCAGACCGAGGGCGACCCGCACGTCAAGGCCAAGCTGAAGCAGATCCGCATGCAGCGCAGCCGCCAGCGGATGATGGCCAATGTGCCCAAGGCCACGGTGATCGTGACCAACCCGACCCACTATTCGGTGGCCCTGCGCTATGAGCCGGACCAGGGGGACGGGGCGCCGGTCTGCGTCGCCAAGGGGGTGGACGCCCTGGCCCTGCGCATCCGCGAGGTGGCCAAGGAACACGACGTGCCCATCGTCGAGAACGTGCCCCTGGCGCGGGCGCTCTACGCCACGGTCGAGGTGGACGAGGTGATCCCCAAGGAGCATTTCGAGGCCGCCGCCAAGATCATCGGCTTCGTCTTCCAGTCGCGAAAACGCCGGTAACGCCGCCGTAAGGCTTGCCGCCCGATTTCAGCGTATGATCAGCCTACTGATTCGCGAGGCCGCATGACGCCCAAACGCCGTCTTCCGTTCGACCTGCTCTCGGCCGTGATGGCTTTCGGGGCGGTGGCGACGGTCGCCGCCCTGGCCTATCCGGCCTTTCGGGCCAATCCGACCTCGGCCCCGGGCCTGATCCTGATCGTCACCGTGGGGCTGATCGCCCTGATCGCCCTGTTCGGTTTCCGCCGGGCCGAGACGGTCCAGCCGTCCAGCGACGTGGCGGTTGAACTGCTGGACGCCATGGCCGAGCCGGCCGCCCTGGTGTGGGAGACGGGCCAGGTCCTGGCCTTCAACGGCGCCTGGGCCGAGGCCAACGGCGCCACCACCGCCCTGCCCCGCGGCAAGTCGGCCCAGGCCCTCTATATGGCCTTCGCCCAGGCGCGGCGGGGCGAGCCGGGCCACGCCATCGTCCAGATCGGGGCGCGCGAGTTCGAGGTGGTGATCGGCCGGGCCGGCCCCGACCGGTTCCTGATGCGGGCCGCGCCCGAGGCGGTCCTGCCGCTGGCCGCCGTTCCGGCCCAGGCCCAGGGGACGAACGGCGAGGCCCGCGCCATGGCCGCCGGCGCCCCGTTCGGCTCGGCCGTCGTCGCGGGTTCGGACCTGTTCGCCGGCCGGGCGGAAGAGGCCAATGCGGCCCTGGCGATCCTGACCGGACCCAACGCCGCGCGCGACGCCGCCTTCGGCCATCTGTTCGATCCGACGGGCGTGGTCGAGGCGCGGGCCAAGCTGGCGGCCGGGTCGTCCGGCCCGATCGAACTGGTGGCGCGGGCCTATCCCGACAAGATGCTGCATCTGTATGTGGCGCCCGAGGGCGAGCGCCAACGCATCTGGCTGTTCGACGTCTCGGCCCAGAAGTCGATGGAGCTGCAGCTCAGCCAGGCCCAGAAGATGCAGGCCGTGGGCCAGCTGGCGGGCGGGGTGGCGCACGACTTCAACAATCTGCTGACGGCCATCCAGCTGCAGCTGTCGGGCCTGCTGGAACGGCACCCGGTCGGCGATCCCTCCTATGAGGGGCTGAACGAGATCCGCCAGACCGCCATCCGGGCGGCGGACCTGGTGAGGAAGCTGCTGGCCTTTTCGCGCAAGTCGACGGTGCGGCGCGAACGGCTGGACCTGGGCGAGCTGGTGGGCGAGTTCGCCATACTGCTGCGCCGGCTGCTGCGCGAGGACGTGCGGCTGGAGACCGACTACGGCCGGGACCTGCCGATCGTTCTGGCCGACAAGAGCCAGCTGGAGACGGCGGTGATGAACCTGGCGGTCAACGCCCGCGACGCCATGCGCGGCGTGGTCGAACCCGGCGACGCCGTCGTGACCATCACCACCCGCCGCCTGACCGCCCAGCAGGCGCGCGAGATGGGCTGGGCCGCCGCCCCGACCGACGAGGTGGCCCTGATCGAGGTGTCCGACACCGGCCCCGGCGTGCCGCCCGAACTGGTGGACAAGATCTTCGAGCCCTTCTTCACCACCAAGGCGGTGAACGAGGGCACCGGCATGGGCCTGGCCACCGTCTACGGCATCGCCCAGCAGGCCGGGGGCCATATTTCGGTCAGCAATATCGAAGGCCCCCACGGCATGAGCATGGGCGCGGCCTTCCGCATCTTCCTGCCCGCCGCGGGCGAGGCGGAACTGGCCGAGGTCCAGCCGGTCGAGGTCAAGGTCAAGGCGCCGCGTGACCTGTCGGGCGCCGGGCGCATCCTGTTCGTCGAGGACGAGGACGCGGTGCGCGGCATCGCCGCCCGCCTGCTGCGCCAGCGCGGCTATGAGGTCATCGAGGCCGCCGACGGCGAGGAGGCCCTGATGCTGGCCGAGGAGCACGCCGGACAGATCGACATGATGATCTCCGACGTCATCATGCCCGGCCTGGACGGCCCGTCCCTGCTGAAGAAGGCGCGCAAATATCTGGGCGACGCCCCGGTCATGTTCATCTCGGGCTATGCCGAGAGCGATTTTTCGGACCTGTTGCAGGACGAGGCGGGGGTCTCCTTCCTGCCCAAGCCGCTGGACATCAAGACCCTGGCGGAGCGGGTCAAGCAGGAGCTGCACGCGGGCTGAGCCTTATCGGCTCGGAATCAGTTCAGGCGATCCGATCAGGCGGCGCGGCGGACGGCGGCGGGGGTCTTCACATAGAGACCCTGACGGCCGCTGACGGGGCGGAAGGCGACCGTCTCGCCTTCCAGCCGCTCATCCAGGCCCAGGAACAGACAGCCGTCGTCGACCAGGCGGCGCTCCAGCCCGTCCAGCAGCCGGGCGCGGCGCGACGGCTCCATATGGGTCAGGACGTTGCGGCAGAAGATGACGTCGAACCGCATCTCGTCCGTCGGCTCGTCCAGCAGATTGGCCCGGCCGAACCGGACGATCTCCGCCAGTTCGGGACGCACCCGCCAGTTCTCCTCGTCCGGTTCGAACCAGCGCAGCATGGCCCGCGCGTTCAGGCCGCGCTGAATCTCGAAACCGGTGTAGAGGCCCGCGCGGGCCTTATCGATCGCACGCTGCGACAGGTCGGTGGCGACGATCTCGGCCGCAGCGCCGGACGCCTTGGCCGCCATGGCGATGGACCAGGCCTCCTGCCCGGTGGAGCAGCCCGCCGACCAGAGGCTGACCCGCCCGCCGGGCCGCGCCTTGGCCAGGGCGGGCAGAAGCTCCTGTTCCAGGACGTCGAAGGGGGCGCGGTCGCGGCGGAACCAGGTCTCGGGGTTCAGCAGGGACTCGATCACCGCCCAGCCCAGGGAGGCGACCGGATGGGCCCACAGATTGGCCAGCAGGGCCTCGACATTGGCGTAGCCTTCGCGCCGCGCGATCGGCCCCAGCCGATGCTCGGCCAAATTCATGCGATCCCGCGTCAGCCTGTAGCCGGCGCGGGTGGCCAAGAGTCCCTGGAGCTTGTCGAAGTCCTCGGGAGTCATGCCGCGATCGCGCCGACCTCCGTCAGCTTGGATTGAAGGATCTCGCCGTCGAACGGCTTCATCACATAGTCATCGGCGCCGGCCGCAAGAGCCTCCGCGATGCGTTCGGGCCGGGTTTCGATGGTGCAGAACAGCACCTTGGGCCGTCCGCCCTCGGGCAGGGCGCGCAGACGCCGCAGAAAGGTCAGCCCGTCCATCACCGGCATGTTCCAATCGACCAGGATCATGTCGGGCGTGACGCCGGTGCAGTAGGACAGGGCCTCGGCCCCGTCCGCCGCCTCATCCACCTCATAGCCGAAGCCTTCGACGATCCGACGCGCCACCTTGCGGATGATGCGGCTGTCGTCGACGATCAGGCAGGTTTTGAAGTTCAAGGCGGGCTCCCAGGCGGAGACGATCGGCCGATGTGCGTCGCTTAATATGGCAGATCGCCAGTTAACGAGTCGTTGGGAAACGCCTGTCGGGCGACCTAAAGGGGCATCCGTGCGACCAGGGCGATCCGCTCTTCCTGCACCGCCACTCGCAGGGTTCCGCCCGCCTCCTTGACCGTCAGCCACAGCCAATAGGGCTGAATCCATTGGCCTGGCAGACCCTCGGTCAGGCGCCGGCCGGTCAGGCCGACGACGGCCTCGGGCTTCAGCCGGGCCCGCGCGCCCTCGGCGAATCCTTCAAGAAAGAGGGCGCCGTGCGCGACCCGCGACTGGATCACCGCATTGCCGCCCAGGGGCAGAGCCCCGACCGTCAGATAGGCGAGGTTGGTCAGAGCCCGCGCCTGGGGCTTGGAGAACTCCTGCGCCTCGATTCGCCAGTCCAGAGAGGCGCGACCGCCCGCCGTCATGCCGACCACCAGATCGCGCAGCTCGCGCGCGGTGAACCGTTCGCTGCTGGTCGCCGCGCCGAAGGCCACCCGCGCGAAATGGACCAGGGCCACCATCTTGTTGGCGCTCTGTTCGATCAGGGCCAAGGCGTCGTCGCGCATGTCCTGGGCCGAAGGGTCCTTCATCAGGTCCAGGCCCGAGACGATCGCGCCCGAGGGGCTGATGAAGTCGTGGCACAGTTTGGCGGCCACATAGGTCGCCAGCTCCGTCCCCTCGAACGGCAGGTCCAGGGCGGGCGGGGCGTCGTTTTCGGCGTCGGTCGGGATCATTGAGCCTGCATACTCTCGTCGGCGTTCAGGTCACAGTCAGGAGGCGCAAGAGAAGCTGACGTGATTTGCCGGTTCATGGAACCGGCTCAATGGTCTATCGAGCCCGCAATGACGACCTCCCCCTCCCCCGCGACACCCGACAAGACCCTTTCGCGCGATCTGGCCTCCGGCGCCCTGGCCCTGGCAATCGCCGAGATCGCCGAAGACGCCGCCCGCCTGATCCTGCCCTATTGGCGCAGCGACACCGCCGTCGAGACCAAGTCCGACGACAGCCCCGTGACCCAGGCCGACCGCGCGGCCGAGGCCCTGATCCTGGAACGGCTGGCCGCCCTCTATCCCGGCGTCCAGACGGTGGCGGAAGAGGCCGTCGCCGAAAGCGGCGCCCCGGACCAAGCCGAGGACTGGTTCTGGCTGATCGATCCGCTGGACGGGACCAAAGGGTTCGTGCGCGGCGGCGAAGCCTTCACCGTCAACATCGCCCTGATCCACGCCGGACGTCCGGTCGCGGGGGTGGTCACGGCGCCCGCGACGGCGACCACCTGGCGCACCGATGCGCCGGGCCAGGGCGCCTTTCGCCGTCAGTTCGGCGAACAGCAGGAGGGCGAGGCCCATTCCGGCGCCGAATGGCGGCCGATCAAGGTGCGCGACCGGCCGGCCGAGGGGATGGCCCTGTTGAGCCACAGCGTCACCGACGAGGAGGCCGCGCGTTTGGCCGCCCGGCACGGCTGCACCCGCTGGCAGGGCACGGACTCCTCGCTGAAGTTCTGCCTGATCGCCGAGGGCCGGTTCGACGCCTATCCGCGCTCGGGTCCGACCTCGGAGTGGGACACCGCAGCCGGTCAGGCCGTGCTGGAGGCCGCCGGAGGGCGCGTCCTGGCCGACGACGGCCAGCCCCTGTCCTACGGCAAGCCCCGCTTCCTGAACGGCCCCTTCGTGGCCATGGGCGGCTGAGGCTTCAAAGGCCCGACTGCAACAGCAGCAGGCCCGCGCGTTCGGCCAGGGCGGGGACGCCCATTTCGCGGGCCGTCAGCACGGCCTCGTTCAGAATCAGGTTCAGGCGGCGCGGTTCTGGGCCGCCCAGGCGCCGACGCGCCAGGGCCACACCGGCCAGGCTGATCTGGTCGGCCGCCCAATCGAGCGGGGCGGCGGCGGCCAGACGACGGCGCAGCCGATCCTCCAGCACGTCCAGGCCGGCGCGGTCTTCCATGGCTTCGACCAGGGCGATCTCGCGCGCCAGCCGGCGCTCGCGGACCAGGGCGCCGATGATCAGCCCCTGGCCCTGGGTCAGGACTTCGGCCTGGTTCAGCACCATCAGCGGCAGGGCGTCGCCGCCGGAGCGCAGAACCTGGATCGCCGCCCAGTCCAGCGGGCTGTGATCGGGGGTGAACTGGTCGGCGGCGGCTTCAAACATGGAGCGGCCCTGGTCCTGGGCCTCGGCATGGTCGGCCAGGGCCGCCAGGGCGGACAGGCCGGCGCCGCACATGGCCAGGGCGCGGGCCCGGGTCAGGGGACGGTGATCAGGCGAGGCGCCCTCGACCAATATGCCCAGGTCGCGCCCGGCGTGGTCCAGCAGGCGGGGGTCGCGCTGAATCACCCCGGCCTCGAGCGCGAAGGCGGCCTGATCCAGACGAAGGTCCACATCCTCGCCGGACAGGTCGTGCTGGGCTGCATCCATCAGGGCGGCGGCGTCCATCAGCGCCTTCGCATCGCCGGACAGGCGGGCCTTGCGCGCCTTCAGCCGGGCGTGGGTCGCCGCCAGGTCAGCGGCCGTCTTGGATCGGCGCGGACGCCCCGCCCCCGCCACAAGGGCCAGGGCGCGGTCCAGATGAGCCGGATCGCCGCACAGGTCGAAGCGCAGCATCAACCCTTGCGCCTTGGCGCCGGCGGCGCGGGCGGCCTGGTCGTCGCCCTGGGCGTTGCGGATCAGGCTGTCGGCGCAACGGTCGGCGCGGGTCAGGCTGTCGGCCGCCCCGCTGCGGCGGGCGTGCTCGCGCCACAGGGCGGCGGCGCGGACTTCGGTGTCGAAGGGGCGGGCGCAGGAGACGCGGCCCGCGTCGGTAGCCTCGCGCCGGGCTTCGGCGGCCAGGAGATCGACCCCGATCAGTTCGACCCAGCCCAGATCCTCGCTCTCACGAGCCTGGGCGAAGAGTTTGCGAAGATCACGACCGAACTCGAACATAGGATTGAACGCCTTAAAATCCCGGATCGGGACGAAGGACGCCCCTTGCCGTCGGTCCCATGCAAACGCAGCGCCGCCACGAACGTTCAGCCCCGCCCCAAGCCGACATTGCGGCGTCAGTTCAGGTTCGGCGTCTTGCGCCGGCACCGCTGCAGGGCGGCGCGGGCGGCGGGGGCGTCGGCGCTGAGCTGGCGCACCGCCTCGATACGGGCGCGGGTCTGATCCGCCTCGGCCGCGCGGGCGGGCTTGCCGGCCGCCGTCGCCGCCTGCATGGCCGCCAGGGACCAGAACAGGGCCGCGTCATAGAGGCTGCGGCCCTCGGCGCTTTCTCCGCCCTCCAGCTCGGACGCCGCCTGGGTCAGGCCGGCGCAACGCACCGATTCCTCATAGGAGACCAGACCCGCGGCGGGCGCCTGTTGCAGGATGAGGCCGGCGATGGTCAGCGAGACCCACATCGAATGCTCCAAGACCTTTCCGATAGACGGTTCCGAAGGGACGGCCCCGAACGTCGGCCCTATCAGATCATGTTCATGCGGCGGCGAGAAGGTCGAACTGCGCCCCATTTACACCCCTTTGCGATTAACTGACGCGAAGGGCGAAACCCTGTATGCTGCCGTGCAGCAAGAGGCCCGCCGACGCCGGTCGCGGCGCGGCCCAACGGATGGTCATGCTCTACGCCCTTCATGAACTCGCCTATCAGTCGGCCCTGCCCTGGCGCTTCGGCGCCCAGATGGCGCGCCGGTTCTGGAGCTCGCCGTTGAATCCGGCGGCGGACACGGCCCTGGCCCGCACCGCCTACGCCTCGGCCGAACTGTTCGAGAGCGTCACCCGCCGCTACGGCAAGCCCGACTGGCGGCTGGAGACCCTCGAGATCGGCGGCAAGCCGGTCCGCACGGTCGAACAGGTCATCTGGCAGAGCCCCTGGTGCCGCCTGGTCCGCTTCGCCCGCAACATCGGCGATCTGAAGCGCGCCAAAAAACCCGCGTCCGGTCCCGCCGTCCTGATCGTCGCCCCCCTGTCCGGCCATTACGCCACCCTGCTGCGCGGCACGGTCGAGGCCTTCCTTCAGGACCACGACGTCTATGTGACCGACTGGATCAACGCCCGCCAGGTTCCGGTGCTGGAAGGGCGGTTCGACTTCTTCGACTATATCGACCATGTCCGGCGGATGCTGGCCGAGATCGGCGGCCGGCCCCACGTCGTCGGGGTCTGCCAGCCCGGCCCGCCCGTCCTGGCGGCCTGTGCGATCATGGCCGAGGACGGCGACGAGAACCGCCCCGCCTCGATGACCTTCATGGGTTCGCCCATCGACGCCCGCCTGTCGCCGACCGTGACCAACCAGCTGGCGGAGGAGAAGCCCTTCACCTGGTTCAAGTCGAACATGATCCACACCGTGCCCCTGCCCTATCCGGGGTTCGGACGGCGGGTCTATCCGGGCTTCGTCCAGCTCTACAGCTTCATGTCGATGAACCAGGAGCGTCACCGCGACGCCCACTGGGACTATTTCACCAGCCTGATCGCCGGCGACGGCGACGGGGTGGAGAAGCACGAGGAATTCTACGACGAATATCTGTCGGTCCTGGACCTGACCGAGGAGTTCTACCTCCAGACCATCGACATCGTCTTCCAGCAGCATCTGCTGGCGCGCGGCCTGTTGGAGCATCGCGGCCGCAAGGTCGATCTGAGCAAGATCGCCGACATCGGCCTGATGACGGTCGAGGGGGAGAAGGACGACATTTCCGGCGTCGGCCAGACCCAGGCGGCGCACGGCCTGTGCCCGAACATCCCCGAGGATCAGAGGGTGCTGTACGTCCAGCCCGGCGTGGGCCATTACGGGGTCTTCAACGGTCGTCGTTTCCGCGAGGAGATCTATCCCCGCGTCCGCGACTTCATCGCCCGGAACGAGGCCCGACTTGGCGTATCGCAACGGTCAGCGGCTGCCGCTTGACGAAGACCGGCCCGAACCCGGTTCGGGCCCGACGCTGAGACTGTCGGTCAATCCGCGCGCGCGGCGCCTGTCGGTACGGATCGACGCCCGGGCCGGCGAGGCGGTGGTGATCGCCCCGACCGAGCGCGGCCTGGTCCAGGCCGTGGCCTTCGCCCGTTCGAAAAGCGTCTGGATCGCCGAACGCCTGGCCGTGCGCCCCCGGAGCCGGCCGTTGCAGCCGGGCCAGGTCATCGCCCTGCGCGGCCGGCCCGTGCGGCTGGAGGCGACGCCCGGCGCCGGCGCGGCGCGGCTGGTCGAGGAGGGAACCGTCATCCGCTCGGGCGGCGAGGGCGAGGCCTATGCCCGCCGGGTCGAGAATCTGCTGAAGCGCGAGGCGCGCGCCACCCTGGTCGAACGCACCGAACACCATCTGCGGACCCTGGGTCAGAAGCCGGTCCAGGTGTCGATCGCCGACACCCGCTCGCGCTGGGGCTCATGCAGCCCGCACAACCGCACCATCCGCTATTCCTGGCGGGTCATCATGGCCCCGCCCCCGGTCATCGACTACCTCGCCGCCCACGAGGTCGCCCACCTGGTCCACGCCGACCACAGCCCGGCCTATTGGTCGGTGGTCGAGCGGCTGGTGGGGGATCACCGGCCCTGGCGCAAATGGCTGAAGGACTACGGCGCGGCGCTTCATGCGGTGGGGCGGTAGGCGGCGTCCCAGACCCTCTCCCGCTTGCGGGAGAGGTGGCCCGACGTTCGCGCAGCGAACCAGGGTCGGAGAGGGGAGTCTTCTTCCAAGAGGCTAGACTTCCCCCATCGTCAGCCGTCTCGCTGTGCTCGACGAGCTGACACTTCCCCCGCAAGCGGGGGAAGGTCTGTGGGGGCTTCCCCGAAGGATCAGAAGAACAGCGGATCGCTGCGTTTTTCGGCCGGTTGGCGGCCTTCCGGCTGCTGGTCCGGCGGATCGCGCGGCGTCGGCTGGGCCTTGGGCCGGTCCAGCGGCTGTTTCGGGTCCGACGGCGCGGCGGCCTCCGGCGGTTCGGCATAGGGGTCGCCCTCGGCCGCCGGGTCGGTCGGCTGGATCGGCAGACCGTCCTCGCCAATGCCCGACATCAGGTCGCCGATCGGGTCCGGCGCGACCCAGCCCTCGGGCATGGCGGGGCCGTCGGGGATGCGGGGCGCATTCAGGCGCGGCAGGGCCGCCTCCATGAAGCCCTTCCAGATGGCGGCGGGCGAGGAGCCGCCGGTCACGCCGCGCATGGCGGTGTTGTCGTCCTTGCCCACCCAGACGGCGGTGACGAAGCCGCCGGTGTAGCCGACGAACCAGGCGTCCTTATAGTCGGAGGTGGTGCCGGTCTTGCCCGCCAGGTCGCGCCCGGCGATGGCCGCGCTGCGCCCGGTGCCCGAGGTCATGACCCCGCGCAGCATCTGGTTCATGTAATAGAGGGGCGGATTGTTGATGGCCTGACCGCTCTGGCCGCTTGCGCGCTGATAGATGACGCGGCCCTGGGGCGTGCGGATGCGGCTGATGCCATAGGCCTCGACCCGGCGGCCGCCGTTGGCGAAGGCGTCATAGGCGGTGGCCATCTCCAGCGGCGAGACCTCGACGGCGCCCAGAGCCATGGCCGGCTCCAGACCGATCCGGCTTTCGATGCCCAGGCGCCGCGCGGCCCGGGCGACGCTGTCGCGGCCGATCTGGTCGGCGACGGAGGCCGCCACCGTATTGATCGATTGGGCCACCGCCTGGGACAGGGGCATGGGGCCGGCGAAGGTGTTGGAATAGTTCTTCGGCGACCAGTTGCCGATGGTGACCGGCTGATCGACCACCGGAGTCTGGGGCGTATAGCCGGCCTCGACCGCCGCCAGATAGACGAAGGGTTTGAAGGCCGAACCCGCCTGACGACGCGCCTCGACGGCGCGGTTGAACTGGCTGTCGGCATAGGAGCCGCCGCCGATCATGGCCCGCACCCGGCCGTCGCCGTCCAGGGCCACCAGGGCCGCCTGCTGCACCCCCTTGCCCTCGTCGCGGTCCAGAATGCGGCGCACAGAGCGTTCGGCCGCCGTCTGCAGGGTCAGGTCCAGGGTGGTTTCGACCACCAGATCCTCGGTCGGTTCGCCGACCAGACCCCGGATCGACTGGTCCAGCCAGTCGATGAAATACTGGGCGTGCTGGGTGGCCAGGGTGCGCGACACGATGATGGGCTGGGTCACGGCCTGTTCGCGCTGGGCGGCGGTGATGACCCCGGCCTCCTCCATCTCGTTCAGCACGACGGTGGCGCGGTTGGCGGCCCGCTCGCTCTCTGACACCGGCGAATAGCGCGAGGGCGCCTTCAGCAGGCCGGCCAGAAGCGCGGCCTCGCCGACCGTCAGATCCTTGGCCGACTTGTCGAAATAGCGTTGCGACGCCGCCTCGATCCCATAGGCGCCGGCGCCGAAATAGACCCGGTTCAGATACAGGGCCAGGATCTCCTTCTTGGAGAATTTCATCTCCAGCCAGACCGCCAGCATCAGTTCCTGCACCTTGCGGCGCAGGTTCTGGTCCGGCGTCAGGAACAGGTTCTTGGCCAGCTGCTGGGTCAGGGTGGAGCCGCCCTGGACCACCCGGCCGGCGCGCATATTGGTGGCCATGGCCCGCATCATGCCGATGGGGTCGAAGCCGGGGTGGTGATAGAAGCGCCGGTCCTCGATGGCGATGAAGGCGGCCGGCACATAGTCGGGCAGGGCGTCCAGATCCGCAGGCGGCGCCATCTGGGTGCCGCGCGTCGCGATCAGAGCGCCGTTGCGGTCCAGATAGGTAATCGAGGGCTGGCGATCGACATTGTACAGGGTCGAGGTGTCGGGCAGGCCGCGCGCAAACACCGCGAAGAAGACCACCAGGAAGATCAGCCCCCAGACCGCCAGCACCGCGCCCCAATAGAGCGCCCTTTGCAACGGCGTGCGGGCGGGCTTTGCGCCCCCCTGTTGTCCGCCCCCGAACCCTGGACCCGCCATGACTTTCCTTCAGATGCCGCGCTGAGGCGGATTAGCTCATACCGACGTGTACCGCGTATGAACCGCCGCCGAAACGGCCCCGCTCACTTCACGCCAGCGTGAGCGGCTATTTCGCCGAAAGAATGGCGCGGCGGGCCAGCCAGACGCCGGTCTCGGCCCCGTCGGCTTCCATTGAGAGACCGGCCTCCGCCAGCAGGGCGCGATAGGCGGCGGGATCCAGACTGCCGTGATAGAGGGGTTCGCCACGCCATTCCCCGATCGTTTCGCCATGGGCGGGGCCGCTGGTGAACATCAGCCGACCGCCGGCCCCCACCTGGTTCGCCAGGGCGGGCAGAACCCGCAATTGATCGTCAGGCGTCAGGTGAAAGAGGCTGTGCCAGGCCAGGACGCCGTCGAACATCCCGTCAGGCGGCGGATTCCGCATGTCGGCGATCTCCCAGACGCCGGACGGCAGGGTCTGGCGCGCATGGGCGATCAGGGCCGGCGAGGAATCCCGCCCCACGACCCTGAACCCCCGCGCCAGCAGGGCCGCGCCGATCGGCCAGCCCGAACCGCAGCCGACGTCGAGAAGACGGGCGTTCGACGGCAGGTCGGCGACAAACCGGTCCAGCCATTCGGCCTCGTTTGGACCGTTCGGTCCCGCATAGAGGGACGGGCCGCGGTCGGCGATCCAGCCCTCGGCCCCATCCTGATAGAGGCCGATCACCCGATCCGCCGCCGGATGGCTCATCGCGCCAGAAAGGCGTCCAGCTCGCCGTAGAAGGCCTGGGGCTGGTCGAACATGATGAAGTGGGCGCTGTCGTCGATCCGCTTCAGGGTCACGCCCGGCAGGCCGGCGTAGGACATCTGATAGACGGCGTCGGTGATCTGGGGCGTCATGCGCGGGTCGTTGAACTTGACGTAGACGACCTCGGTCGGGGCCGTGATCTTGGCCAGTTCGGGGCGCAGGTCGGTCGCCACCAGTTCGCGGAAGGCGGCGGCCGAGACCTTCTGATCGCTGGTCCGCATGTCCTCCAGCGCCTCTTCACGGCGGCTTTCGGTATTGATCATGCCGTTGATGGAGGCGGTCGCCTGGGCGACATAGGCCTCGCGCGGGCTGTTGGCCTGGGCGGCCCAGATCTGGTCCGCGACCGGTTTGACGCTGTCGGCCGTGGTTCCGGGCGGGCCGAACATGGCGCCCATGAAGGGGATCATGTCCACCACCATCAGACGGCCGACGCTGTCGGGATGGCGCGCGGCCAGCATCAGGCCGATGGTTCCGCCCATCGAATGGCCGACGACGGCGGGCTTGGGCAGATTGTTCTCGCGGATATAGCGGGCGATTTCGTCGGCGACCGGCGCGGCGACGGGGGTCGGGGCGTCCCCGGTCTGGGCGTTGCCTTCGGCCGGGGCGCCGGCGAAGCCCTGGACATGGATGCGGTGAACGCGCCAGCCGACGCCGTCCTGGGCCGTCAGATGATCCACCGTCCCCTGCCAGATTTCCGGCGAAGAGCTGAGGCCGGGGATCAGGATGATGTCGCGCCCGTCCATGTCGCCGTCGATGCGGACGTGGATGCGGTCGGAGGCGAAGTCCGCATGGTGGTGGCCGTGCGCCGAGCCGTGCTCGGAATGGGTCCCGTGGCTGTTCTGGGCTTCGGCCTGGGCCTGAACCGTGGTGGCGGCGAAAAGGGCCGCAGCGAAACTCAAGGCGCGAAACATGGCGAAACTCCCCTGTGAAGCCATCCTTATGACGTCTTCACTTTGCATTGTGAAGTTCTCTGAGGACTTCGTGAGGACAGACCCCGCGTCCCTCTGTTATGAGGCGCGCATGAAGCCCGCAGACGCCGCTCCCGTCCAGCCCCCTCAAGCCGAAGCCGCCCCGTCCAAGAGCGGCGCCCAGCCGTTCGGCAAGGGATTCGTCGCCGACGCCTGGTATTTCGTCGCCCTGTCGCGCGACGTCGCCCCGGCCGGGCTGAAACGCTATGAGATCATGGGCGAACCCGTCCTGATCGGCCGCACCCGCGCGGGGGCCGTCTATGGGATGCGCGACATCTGCCCCCACCGCGCCGCCCCCCTGTCGGCCGGGAAGCTGGTGGAGAAGCCCGGCGAGGGCGAGACGATCGAATGCCCCTATCACGGCTGGCGCTTCCGGCCCGACGGGGTCTGCGCCGCCATTCCGTCCCTGGTCGAGGATCAGGCGTTCGAGGCGAACCGCATCAAGGTGCGGTCCTATCCGGTGCGCGAGAGCCAAGGCATGGTCTTCGTCTGGATGGCCTCGGACGCCCGCAATCCGTCAGAACCGGACCATGAGCCCCCCGTCTTCCCCGGCGTCGTCGGATCCGGCCCGAAACTGGTCGAATGGATGGAGTTCGACAGCCATATCGACCATGCCGTCGTCGGCCTGATGGACCCGGCCCACGGCCCCTATGTCCACCAGCAATGGTGGTGGCGGTCCGAACATTCGATGCACGAAAAGGCCAAGGCCTTCGCACCCGTAGACTTCGGCTGGGCCATGGTGCGCCATGCCCCCTCGTCCAACAGCCGCCTCTACAAGATCCTGGGCGGCGCCCCGGCGACCGAGATCACCTTCCGCCTGCCCGGCTATCGCTGGGAGCATATCCAGGTGGGCGAGAAACAGGTCCTGGCCCTGACCTGCCTGACCCCGATCAGCGACACCAAGACCCGCATCACCCAGATCTTCTGGTCCGACCACTGGGTCTTCGACCTGGCCAAGCCCTTCCTGCGCCTGGGGGTGGTCGCCTTCCTGAAACAGGACGGCGGCATGGTGAACCTGCAGAACGAGGGCCTGCGCTACGACCCCGCCCTGATCTGGATCGACGACGCCGACAAACAGGCCAAATGGTACCAGCAGCTCAAGCGCGAATGGACCAGGAGCCGCGCCGAAGGGCGGCCGTTCGTCAATCCGATCCAGCCCACGACCCTGAGGTGGAAGAGCTGACACAAAACGACCCTCTCCCGCTTGCGGGAGAGGTGGCCCGGCGTCCGCGCAGCGGACCAGGGTCGGAGAGGGAAGTCTTGCTTAAAGCAAGAAGACTTCCCCCATCGTCAGCCGTCTCGCTCTGCTCGACGAGCTGACACTTCCCCCGCGAGCGGGGGAAGGTCCGGATTACACCCTCAGCCCATGCTCCCCGGCCAGGTCGGCCAGTTTCACCATCGGGCGCGGGCCCCAGTGGGCGATGACTTCGGACGCGGCCAGGGAGCCCAGTTTCCCGGCCTCCTCCAGCGACAGACCGCGCGCCAGACCCAAGAGAAAGCCGGCGGCGTACTGGTCGCCGGCGCCCGTGGTGTCGATCACCTTGGCGACCGGATAGGCGGCGACCGCGACGCGCTCAGCACCCTTGATCACCACCGAGCCCTGCTCCCCGCGCGTCACGGCGGCGATCTCGACAATGGCGGCCAGTTTCGCCGCAGCGGCGTCGAAATCATCGGTTTCGAACAGGGCGCCCAGTTCGGCCTCATTGGCCAGGACGATGTCGGCCGACTGTTCGATGAAGCTCAGCAGTTCGGCGCGCCAGCGGGCGACGACGAAGGTGTCCGACAGGGTGATGGCCACCTTGCGGCCGGCCTTGTGCGCGGCGGCGGCGGCGCGTTCGAAGGCGGCGCGCGCCGGGGCCGGGTCGAACAGATAGCCTTCCAGATAGACGATCTGGCTGGCGCCGATCAGGGCCTCGTCGATGTCGTCGGCGAACAGCTGATTGGCGGCGCCCAGGAAGGTCGCCATGGTCCGCGCCCCATCGGGCAGGACGTTGATCAGGCAGCGGCCGGTGCCGAAACCCTGGTCGGCCCCGCCGGTCAGGACCGGGGTGTCGAAATGGACGCCGGCGGCGCGGATGTCGTGGGTGAAGACCTGACCCAGGACGTCGTCGGCCACCTTGCCGATATAGGCCGCCCGGCCGCCGAAGGAGCCGACGCCCGCCACGGTGTTGCCGGCCGATCCGCCAGAGGCCTCGACGCCCGGCGCCATGGCGTCATACAGGGCGGCGCTGCGTTCGGCGTCGACCAGCTGCATCGAGTTGGGGGCCAGGTCCTGGGCCGTCAGAAAGGCGGCGTCGCAGGGGCTGAGCACGTCGACGATGGCGTTGCCGACGGCGCAGACGTCATATTGGGCGGTGTTCTGGGTCATGGGCGCGCCTTAGCGGTTGAAGACCGGCACGTCACCCGAAAACCTATAAGGAAGCCCTTATATGTATCGGCCGGTTGCGATAGGCAGGGCGCATGACCCGGATCGCCGTCCTGACCCCCGACCCCGCCGACAAATCCTACATCGGCCGCTGGCCCGAGGTGTTGGCGCGTCTGAAGGCCACGCTGGAGACGACCGGCGCAGAGATCACGCCCACGCCCTGGACCGACCATGTCGAGGACGCCTCGGGGCTGGAGGGCCATGACCTGATCCTGCCGGTCATCGCCTGGGGCTATCACCGCGACCACGCCCGCTGGCTGAAGGCCTGCGCGACCTGGGCGACGGCCGGCCTGCCGATCGCCAATCCGGCCTCGGTCCTGGGTTGGAATTCGGACAAGACCTATCTGGCCCGGTTGGCGGACAAGGGCGTGCCCATTCCCCCGACCCGCTGGAGCGAGGCGATCACCCAGGACCAGGTGGACGCCGCCTTCGCCGAAACCGGCGCCCCGACCCTCATCATAAAACCGACGGTGTCCGCTGGCGCCTTCCGCACCCTGCGCCTGACGCCGGGACAGCCCCTGACCGAGGCGCCGGAAGGTCCGGCCATGATCCAGCCCTATCTGAAGTCGATCGAGACCGAGGGAGAGACCTCCCTGCTCTTCTTCGGCGGCCGGTTCAGCCATGCAGTCAACAAGCGGCCGGTCCCCGGCGACTTCCGCATCCAGATCCAGTTCGGCGGCCTCTACACGACCGTGACGCCCGACGCGGCCGCATTCGCCCTGGCCGAACAGGTGCTGGCGGCGGTCGAGGAGCCCCTGCTCTACGCCCGCATCGACCTGGCGCGCGACGACGCCGGCGCCTGGGTGCTGATGGAGGCCGAGCTGATCGAGCCCGACTTCTATCTGGACCATGACTCGGCGAACGGCGCCGGATTCGCCGAAGCGGTTCGAAACCGCCTTTAGAAGGCTTGCCGCTCGCCTGCCGCAGCGACCAGACGCGGGCGAGGGCGCAGGGTCTCGGCGGCGAAGGCTTCGATCCGGGCCTGGGCTTGGCGGATCGGCGCGGGAGCCGCCTCGCCTTGCCCCTCGGACAGTCGGAACCGGCCGACCAGTTCGGCCAGGTCGGTCGCCTCGCGATTGAGGCTCAGGCTGGCGGCCGTCGATTCCTCGACCATCGCAGCATTTTGCTGAGTGACCTGGTCCATGTCGTTGACGGCGTTGTTGACCTCGGCCAGGGCAACGGCCTGTTCCTGGGTCGAGGCGCGGATTTCGGCCATCAGGTGCGTGACGTCGTGGATGCGCGTGGCGATGCCCGAAAGCGCCGCGCCCGATTCCCGCACCAGTTTGACGCCGGACTCGACCTGAGCGCTGGAGGTGGAGATCAAGGCCTTGATCTCGCGGGCCGAGTCGGCGGACCGCTGGGCCAGGGCGCGGACCTCGGAGGCCACGACCGCAAAGCCGCGACCAGCCTCGCCCGCCCGGGCCGCCTCGACCCCGGCATTGAGCGCCAGAAGATTGGTCTGGAAGGCGATCTCGTCGATGACGCCGATGATCTGGCCGATCTGGGCGGAGGAGGCCTCGATCTGCTCCATGGCGGAGACGGCGCGCTGAACCACGGCGCCGCCGGTCTCGGCCTGGGTGCGGGTCTGGCCCACGACCGTGTCGGCGGACTGGGCGTTCTCGGCGGTCCGACGCACGGTGGCGGTGATCTGGTCCAGGGCGGCGGCGGTCTCTTCCAGTCCGGCGGCCTGACGCTCGGTGCGGCGCGAAAGATCCTCCGCCGCGCTGCTGATCTCATTGGCGCCGGACTGCATGGAGCCGGCGTTGACGCGAATGACCGCCACCGCCTGATCCAGGGCGGCGATCGCCCGGTTGAAGTCTTCGCGCAGAACCGCGTATTCGCCGGGGAAGGCGTCGGTGATCCTGTAGGACAGGTCGCCGGCCGCCAGGGCGGACAGGGCGCGCCCGGTCGATTGGACCACCGAGGCCTGAACCTGGGCGGCGAGACGGTCCGCCTCAAGACGCCGCTCGCGCTCGGCCTCGACGGCTGTGATGTCGGTGGCGAACTTGACCACCTTGCACGGCTTTCCGTCGACGTCGAAGATCGGATTGTAGCTGGCCTCGATGACCACGCGCGCGCCGTTCTTGGCGTAGCGGACGAACTTGTCGGCGATGAATTCGCCCGCATTCAGCCGGCGCCACAGGTCGGCGTAGGCGGGCGTATTGGCGTCTTGCGGATCGACGAAGATGCGGTGGTGGGCGCCCTGCACCTCGTCCAGGCGGTAGCCCATCACGGATAAGAAGTTCTCGTTCGCCTCCAGGATCGTCCCGTCCAGGGCGAATTCGATGACCGCCTGCGACCGCTTCAGCGCCGCGACCATGCCGGTCAGTTCCTGAAGCTCTTGTTGCTGGCGACGCTTCTGCGCTGTGCCGAACATTCCACACTCCTGTGTCTTCGTCGGAGGGTTATCGGCGAGATTGCCTAATGATTGATTATATCACGTTTGATATTTTTGATTTTTTCAGGTTTTGTGCTTAACAACCTGTGTTTGGGTGCAAACTCGCGCCCCCTGGCGGCTCGAGGAGGGCGAAATGGCGAAGGCGCAGATTGGTTCCGACGGGTTCCGCGATCTGGAGATCGACGCCCAGCTGTGCCTGGCGCTTCAGACCGGAGCCAGTCTGGTGACGCGCATCTATCGACGTCTGCTCGACCCCCTGGGTCTGACCCACCCCCAATATCTGATCCTGCTGGCCCTGTGGGAGAGCGGGCGTCCCCTGACCATGGGCGAGATTGGTCGGCGCACGCACATGGAGACCGGCGCCCTGACGCCTCAGGTCAAGCGGATGGAGGCGTCCGGCCTTCTGACCCGGCGACGCGACGCCGAGGACGAGCGTCGGGTCTGGGTCGAGCCCACCGAGGCGGGCTGGTCCCTGCGTGAGAAGGTGCTGGGCGTGCGGCGCCGGGTGGTGGAGCGCCTCCCCTTGTCCGGCGCCCAGATCGCCGAACTGCGCGCCATCCTGCAGACGATGAATGCGGATATGGAAGCCGCAGAGGCGGCGAACGCCGCCTGAAGCCCCTCAGGACGCCGCCTCGCCCAGGGCCATAAGCCCCGCCCGCGACGGGCACAGGTCGGCGATGACGCAGGCCAGGCATTTGGGCCGGCGCGCCGTGCAGGTGTAGCGGCCGTGCAGGATCAGCCAGTGGTGGGCCTTGGGCAGCCATTGCTCCGGCACGACCTGGAACAGCTGGGCCTCCACCTTGTCCGGCGTATTGGCGTTGGCCAGGCCCAGCCGGTGCGAGACGCGGAAGACATGGGTGTCCACGGCGATGGCCGCCTCGATCCCCAGTTCGTTCAGCACCACCGAGGCGGTCTTTCGCCCCACGCCCGGCAGGGCCTGAAGGTCTGCCCGGTTCAGCGGAACCTCGCCGCCGTGTTGCTCCAGCACGATCCGGCTCAGGGCGATGACGTTCCGCGCCTTGCCGCGATAGAGGCCGATGGAGGCGATGTAGGGAACCAGTCCCTCCTCCCCCAGGGCCAGCATCTTTTCCGGCGTGTCCGCGACCTGGAACAGCCGGTCAGTGGCCTTGTTGACCGCGACGTCTGTGGTCTGGGCCGACAGGGCCACGGCGACGACCAGGGTGAAGGGGTTGGAGAAGTTCAGCTCGGTCTTCGGCTCGGGCATGATCCCGGACAGCCGCTCGAAAATGGTCTCGACCCGGTCCTCGTCCGGGGGCCAGCGCAGCACCGGAACCGAGGCGCCGGTCATGACCGCCGGGCGTTTGGGACCGGGCGTCTTGGCCTTGGCGGCGGGTTTTTGGGCCTTGGTCGGCGTCATGCCTCGCTGTCGCCGTCGTCGCGGCGCGGGTCAAGACCCAGGGTCTTCAGGGCCGCGTCCGCCGCCCGCTCACCCTCCATCCAGGCGCCGTGGGCCGTGCCGTAATAGACCGGCGCCGTCGCCTCGCCCGCCAGGAAGATCCGGTCCTCGACCGCCGTCCGCAGCTTCGCCCGGTCCCCCGCATGGCCTGGCAGGGCGTGGGAATAGGCGCCGCGCGACCAAGGATCGACGCCCCAGTTCGACACCGCCACGGCCTCCAGCCGCCGTCTCATGTTCGACCCCAGGGCCGCGACCAGTTCGGACACGGCGAAGTCGACCAGGGCGGCAGGCCCCTGCGCCTCCAGCCCCCAGGCCAGTCCGGCGCCGAAATAGGCCTCGATCATCGGCCGCCCGAACGGCCGCAGATGATAGCCGCCGGTCTCGGCCGTGTCGGTCCGCGTCCACAGCTGGGTGTCGGGCTGGAAATCGCCTGCGCCCCGCACCGTCATATGCACCTTGGACGCCAGGCCCAGGGGCACGCCCGCCGTCGCCTCCAGCCAGGCGGGAACCGGCGGATCGATCCGCACAGCCTCGCTGGCGATCAGGCTGTTGGGGACCGTCAGGATCACGGCCCGCGCCGTCAGCTCGCCCCGGCTGGTCTCCAGCCGCAAAAGGGGGCCGGAGCGGTCGATGCGCCGCACGGCGCAGTCGCGCACCACGGCGTCCGACACCGCCTCGCCCAGCCGGGCGACCAGCCGGCCATACCCCTCGCGCACTCGCCAGTTCACCCCGGTGTCGCCATAGGCGTCGTAGTCCAGGCTGGACACCTCGGCGAACCGCGCTCCGTTCAGAGCGCCCGAGATCGCGTCCATGCGCGGATTCCAGCGGCAGTCGGGATCGAAGAAGTCGGAGGCCGGTCGGTCTTCGCCCCGCCCATCCCGGAAAAGGGCGGCGGCTTCCGACACGCGCTGATCAAAGGCGGCGAAGGCCTGGCCGAACTCGGCCTGTTCGGCGGGGGTCATTTCGTGGTCGAAGGCCTGGGTCCGCCACGGCGGCGGGGTCTGGTCCAGCGTCAGCCCCTCGGCCTCGACCCGGTCGGCCAGGACATTGTCGTCGGCCGAGTGCAGCCAGCCGCAGCCCATGTCCAGGCCCTCGCCCTCGACCCGCGCGGTCCAGGCGCGTCCGCCGATCCGGTCGCGCGCCTCCAGCACCAGAACCGACAGGCCGGGCCGCATCAGCCGGCGTGCGGCGGCGATCCCGGCCGCTCCCGCGCCGACGACCGCGACGTCGACCTGGAACGGCAGCGGATCAGAGGCGGAAACACGATCGGTCATGGGCTGGAAATACACGAAAACCGGTCGTGATCCGGATTCTTGCGGCCAGACATTGATTTTTGGACGGCGACGTCCATTTTAGCGCCGCTTCAAAACGCCGCACCCTCCCCCGGATGTCCCATGTCGCCTGAACTGAAGAAACGCCTGCCGCTGTTCGTCGCGGTCATCGTCGGCCTCGCCCTGATTGCGGGCGGGATCATCTGGTGGATGAACGGCCAGAGATGGGAGAGCACCGACAACGCCTTCGTCCAGGCCGACACCACCCTGGTCAGCCCCCAACTGGCCGGCCGCGTGACCGAGGTCCTGGTCGGCGACAACCAGCAGGTCGAGGCCGGTCAGGTCCTGGTCAAGCTGGACGACAGCGACCAGCGCGCCGAACTGATCCGCGCCGAAGCCAATCTTCAGGCGGCCATCGCCGCCGTCGGCAATGTCGACGCCCAGGCCGAGCAGGAGAAGGCGACCGTCGCCGCCCGCGCCGCCGCCGTAGCCCAGGCCCGCGCCCAGGCCGGCCTGGCCCGCGCCGAGGTCGACCGCTACGGCAAGCTGGCCCAGCAGGGCTGGGTCTCGCAGCAGCGGATCCAGACCGAACGGGCCACCGCCGTCACCGCCGACGCCGCCGTGGCCCAAGCCCAGGCCGCCCTGGTCGCCGAACAGCGCACCGCCGGGGTGCTGGGCTCAACCCGCGAACAGAGCGTCGCCGCCGTCGAACAGGCCCGCGCCCAGGTCGAAAAGGCCGGCATCGCCCTGGAACGCACGGTGATCCGCGCGCCTATCGCCGGCGTCGTCGGGGCCCGCAGCGTCCGCCCCGGCCAGTTCGTCAACGCCGGAACCCAGCTGCTGTCGATCGTGCCCCTGACCCGGACCTATATCGTCGCCAACTTCAAGGAGACCCAGCTGGACCGGATGCGGCTGGGCCAGACGGTCGAGATTTCCGCCGACGCCTTCCCCGGCCGCAAGATCGAAGGCCGGATCGACAGCTTCGCCCCCGCCACCGGTTCCGAGTTCGCCCTGATCCCGGTCGAGAACGCCACCGGCAACTTCACCAAGATCACCCAGCGCGTTCCCGTTCGGATCGTCGTCAGCGGCGCCGACCGGAACCTGGCCCTGCGCCCCGGTCTGTCGGTGGACGTCAAGGTCGATCTGAAGAGCCAGGGCGGCCCGAGCTTCGCCGAGGCCTCTCTGACGGCGCCCCGCCCGTGACCGCCGCAGACCCCGCCGCCTCCGGCGGGGCCCCTTCCGACGCCAGGGCCCCCGTCGCCGGCCATCCCGAGATCAACTGGACCATGCTGCTGCTCGGCTTCGCCGGCATGGTGGTGGGCCAGTTCATGGCCATCCTCGACATCCAGATCGTCGCCGCCTCCCTGCCCCAGATCCAGGCCGGGGTCGGCGCCTCGGCCGACGAGATCAGCTGGATCCAGACCGCCTATCTGATCCCCGAAGTCGTCATGATCCCCCTGTCCGGCTTCCTGTCACGGCTCTGGGGCACCCAGCGGCTGTTCCTCGCCTCCTGCGCCGGCTTCGTCCTGATGAGCGTGGCCACCGGCCTGTCGACGTCCATCGACATGATGATCCTGTTCCGGGCCATCCAGGGCTTCGTCGGCGGGGCCATGATCCCGACCGTCTTCGCCGTGGCCTTCACCGCCTTTCCGCCGGACAAGCGGGTCACGGCCAGCGTGGTCATGGGGCTGATCGTCACCCTGGCCCCCACCGTCGGCCCGACGCTCGGCGGCCATCTGACCGAATGGCTCAGCTGGCGCTGGCTGTTCTTCATCAATGTGGGGCCGGGCCTGCTGGTCCTCTTCCTGGTCGGACGGTATGGGAACTTCGACAAGGGCGACCCGTCCCTGGCCAAGGGGTTCGACTGGTGGGGCCTGGGCCTGATGGCCGCCTTCCTGATGTCGATGCAATATGTGCTCGAGGAGGGGGCCAAGAACGACTGGTTCGACGACACCCATATCCTGATGCTGACGGTCGTCGCCGCCGTGGCCGGGCCGATCTTCGTCTGGCGCTCCCTGACCTATCGCCAGCCGATCGTCGAGCTGCGCGCCTTCGGCAACCGCAACTTCCTGGTCGGCTTCGTCATGACCTTCACGGTCGGCTTCGCCCTGTTCGGCGGCACCTTCCTGTTGCCCCTCTTCCTGGGGCGGGTGCGGGAATATTCGTCATCGGAAGTGGGCACGACCATGGTCGTCTCGGGTCTTGCGATGTTCGCCACCGCCCCCTTCGCCGGGCGCCTGGTGCGCCGGATGGACGCGCGGATCCTGATGTTCGGCGGCTTCATGCTGTGCGCCTGGGGCATGTGGGAGGCGCGGATCGTCACCGACGACTGGGGCTTCTGGGAGTTCGCTTCGGTCCAGGCCTTCCGCGGGGTCGGCGTCATGCTGGCCATGATCGCCTCGCAGCAGGTGACCATGGCCACCCTGCCGCCGCACATGGTCAAGAACGCCTCGGGCCTGGTCAACCTGTCGCGCAATGTCGGCGGCGCCTTCGGCCTGGCGATCCTGAACACCGGCCTGACCACCAATACGGCCATCCATATGGGCGAACTGACCAGCGGCATCGCCCAGGGCGACCAGGCCATGCGCAATATGATGGCCGGCATGGCCCAGCGCTTCGCCGGCACCATCGACCCGGCCGCTTCGGCGATGAAGGCCGTCTATGGCATCCTGCAGAAACAGGCCACCACCATGGCCTTCGGCGACGCCTTCGCCTTGCTGGGCATCATGTGCGCCGGGGCCGCCTTCGTCACCCTGCTGGCCCAGCCGGTCAAGGCCCAGCCGGGCGCGCCCCCGTCGGACGCCCACTGATGGCGCGCCGCCGGGGCCAGGTCGACGAGAAGAAGAGCGAGGCCATACTGGAGGCAGCCGCCGCCCTGTTCGCCGAGAAGGGCCTGTCGGCTTCGATGGAGGAGATCGCCCGTCTCGCCGGGGTGTCGAAACAGACGGTCTACAACCGCTTCGCCTCCAAGCTGGAGATCGCCCGGGCCATGGCGAACCAGAAGGCCGAGGCGATCGTGGCCCCGCTGCGATCCAGCGGATCGCCCCTGGTCGTGCTCGAAGCCTTCGCCCAAGGCCTGCTGACCCTGGTCTGCCACCCGGACAAGGTCAGTTCGATGCGCGGCGTGGTGCTGCTGTCGGCCGATGCGCCCGAACTGGCCCAGACGGTCTATGAGGCCGGGCCGCGCCGCAGCCTGAGCCTGCTGTCGGCCTGGCTGGCCGAACAGACCCGCGCCGGTCGGCTGAACACGCCTAACCCCGACGAGGCGGCCGAGATGTTCACCGGCCTGGTCCTGGGTCACGCCCATCTGCGGTCTATGCTGAACGTGCCCCAGATCGACGATGAGCGCCGCGCCCATCGCGCCCGAGAAGCCGCGAGGATCTTCGTCACGGCCTATGCGCCGACGCTGGATCAAGCTAGGTGAGACGGTTGCGTAAAGGAGTTCGCCCATGCTGATCCACCTGTCGTCCTGGCTTGAGATCGACGCCCGCATCGCGTCGGACCAGCCCCTGTCCAAGACGGTCGTGGTTCCCATCGGCTCCAATGAGCAACACGGCCCGACAGGTCTGCTCGGCACCGACTGGCTGTGCCCCGAGATCATCGCCCATGAGGCCGAGCGCGCCGACGCCGCCCTGACGGTGGCGCCGACCTTCAACATCGGCATGGCCCAGCATCACCTGGCCTTCGCCGGCACCATCAGCTTGCGTCCCTCCACCTTCATGGCGGCCATCACCGACTGGGTCTCGTCGCTGAGCCGGCACGGGTTCGAGCGGATCTATTTCCTCAACGGCCACGGCGGAAACGTCGCCACCATCGAGGCGACCTTCTCGGAAATCTACGCCGAATGGAGCTTCATGGAGGAGGAGCCTCCGTTTGTTCTGAAGCTCAAGAATTGGTGGGACCTGCCGGGCGTCCAGGGCCTGTGCAACCAGATCTTCCCCACCGGCCACGGCATGCACGCCACCCCGTCCGAGATCGCCGTGACCCAGGCCGCCTATCCCGACCGGATCAAGACGGCCGACTACAGCCCCCAGATCGCGCCCAGCGGCCCGATCCGCGACGCCCTGGATTACCGCGCCCGCTTCCCCGACGGCCGCATCGGCTCCGACCCCGCCCAGGCCAGCCCCGAAAAGGGCCGCCGCATCATCGACCTGGCCGTCCCCGCCCTCTTGTCCGACGTCGCGGCCTTCGCGGCCGAGACGCGGCCCCAAGCCGTGTCGGGAGCCGGGTTCTGAGCCGCAGGGCCCGCGTCCCCGCGGCGGTCGCGCCGGCGGTGCTGGGCGCCGAACTGCTGAACGCCTCGGCCCAGGTGATCGCCGCCCGCACCGGGCGAATGGTTCAGGGGCTGACCGATCCGGCCGGACAGGATCTGGCCGAGCTGTCGCTGATGACGACCGAGAAGACCGAGGCCCTGGCCGCCGCCGCCGCCGCCCTGTCGGTTCGCGCGGGCGCCGTCGGCGAACGCCTGGGCCAGGCGGCCCTGGACGAGGGGGCACGGGCGATGCAGGCCGCGACCGAGATCGCCTGCGCCCTGACCCCCGCCGCGGCCGCCCAGGCCCAGTTCCGCTACGCCCTGGGCTGGTGGAGCCGCGCCGCCGGCCAGACCCTGACCCTGAGCGCCGAACTGACCCAGGCCCAGACCGCCGCCCTGACCCCCATCCACAAGACCGCCGTCGCCAACGCCAAACGGCTGAGGAAGCGCTGAAGCGGACGACTGTCTCCCCCCGCTCTTGCGGGGAGGGGGACCGCGAAGCGGTGGAGGGGTTCTGGACGCCGCAGAGGCCGGCCTTGCGATTTGGACGGGAGGCGGACCCGAAGGCCGCCTAAGCCGCGCCCGTCCCCTTCTCGCGATGAGGGCACCCCGGCCAGCAGCAGGGGCGGCGCTTGCCGTCGCTCAGGTTCTCGCGGCCCCAGTCGATCCGCTTCAGCCGGGTCTCGGTCTTCTTCGCCGACTCGACCCAGCAAATCCATTCGTTACGGGCCAGGGGCGTGATCGACATCCAGGTGGCGCAGGCGGCGACGTCACGGCTCACCGCCTCCGCCAGATCGGCGGGCAGGTCATGAACCACGCCTCCGGGCAGGCCTGTCGGATCAGCCATGCCGGGAGGGTCTCAGCCCCTGGCGTGCGACGCAAGCCGTTTCGCCGCCTCCCCGCCGTCAGGCGACCTCGACCACCTTCAGCCTGGGCTTCTTGGCCTTGCCGGGCTTGGCGGGGCGGACGGCCTTCTTGGCGGCCTTTTCGGCCTTCTTGGCTTCCTTCTCGGCCAGTTTCGCGGCCTTCTTGGCGGCCTTGGCCTCAGCCTTAGCGGCGTCGGGGGCGGCGTCGGCGGCGGCGGCCAGCTCGGCCAGCTGGTTCAGGAAGATTTCGCGCTGGCCCTTGGGCAGCAGGGCCATGATCCGTTTGTCGGCGGTCTCGACCAGGGGACGGGCGGCCTCCAGTCGGGCGGCGCCCTCCGGCGACAGGCGAACCGCCTTGGCGCGGGCATCCAGGGTCGAGCGTTCGCGCTCCAGGAGGCCCTTGGCGGTCATCCGCGTGACCAGATCCGCCAGGGTCGAACGGTCGATGCCGGTCATCCGAACCAGTTCGGTCTGGGTCAGGCCGGCCTTCAGCGAGGCGGCCTCAAGCACGGCGAACTGGCGCTGGGTCAGGCCGTCGGGGCCCATTTCCTCGGAATAGATGTCCAGCGCCAACTGCAAGGCCCGGTGCATCAGATGGCTGGGCGAGGTTCCAAGCGGCCCGACCTTCCGCGCCGCCTTGCCAGACTTGACCATATCGACCGTCCCCCGAGTGTCTTTCGTCCGCATGCGTATCAGCGGGGCTTTACGATTTGACGCGAGAAGTATGTCGGTTACGCGACATTTTGTCTGTAAGCTCCCGTCATTCCGCCATCAGAGGCCGGGATCGGGCGAGATCGGACCCGGCTCTTCGTCCTTGATCATATTCTTCATGATCAGCGGCACCTGGGACAGGCCGAACAGGGAGGCGGCGATCCACAGAACGCCCCGGAAACTGGTCCAGACGTCGTTGGGATTGGGCGTCTCACGCCCCAGAGCATGCCAGACGGCCGTGACGGCCTCAGGGCTGCGGAACACCTCGTTCAACAGGGCGACGGCCAGGAAATAGAGGCCGTAGCGCAGGGTCAGGGTGCGCCAGGCGGCGTCATTGACCCGGAGGGCCGAGCCCAGCAGGGCCTTGAACGGATATTTCTTCAGCGGGATGGAGCCCAGCAGCACCACGGCCAGAAGCCCGTTCTGAACCGTCAGCTTCAGCTTCACATAGAGGTCGTCGTGGGTGAACAGGGTCAGCATGCCGAACACCAGGGCGAACAGGCCGGTGATCAGCGGCAGGGGCGCGAAGCGCCGCTCCACCGCATAGCCGACGACCAGGGCCAGGGCCGAGGCGCCGACCAGGACCCAGGTCGCGAAGATCATGTCGCGGGTGGTGAAATAGCTGATCATGAAGGCGGCGAGCGCCCCGAAATCGACCAGCTGGCGGATCCACTGGCGGTTCTTGCTCTCGGGCGCAGGCGCGGGGGCGTCGGTCATCTCAGTCCTCCAGCCCCACCAGGGAGCGCGAAAAGGCGCGGGCGTCGAAGGGTTGCAGATCCTCCACCCCCTCGCCCACGCCGATCAGCATCAGGGGGGCGTCGGACGCCTGGGCCACGGGCACCAGCACCCCGCCCCGCGCCGTGCCGTCCAGCTTGGTCATCACCACCCCGGTGACGAAGGCGGTGCGGCCGAAGATCTGTTCCTGGGCCAGGGCGTTACGGCCCACGGTGGCGTCCAGCACCAGAAGGGTGTCATGCGGGGCGTCCGGATCGACCTTCTTCAGCACCCGCACGATCTTCAGCAGTTCGTCCATCAGGGCCGACTTGTTCTGCAGCCGCCCGGCCGTGTCGATCAGGACCACGTCGAACCCCTCGGCCCGCGCCCGGGTATAGGCGTCAAAGGCCAGGCCCGCCGCATCGGCCCCGTCGCGGCGGCTCTCGAAATGGGCGCCGGCCCGCTCGGCCCAGACCTTCAGCTGTTCGCGGGCCGCGGCGCGGAAGGTGTCGCCGGCGACGATCATCACCTTGGCGCCCTTGGCCGTCAGATCGGCGGCGATCTTGCCCAGGGTCGTGGTCTTGCCCGAGCCGTTCACCCCGACGAACAGGACCACATAGGGTTTGGGGCCGGACAGGGGATCGAAGGTCGCCTGACGCGGCGCCAGTTCGGCGGCGACCGCCTCGGCCAGGGCCTCCTTGACCTCGCGTTCGGGGGCGTCCTTGCCGAACTTCAGGGAACGGAACCGCTCGACGATGCGGGCGGCGGCGGCGGGGCCCAGGTCGCTTTCCAGCAGATGCTCTTCCAGCTGCTCCAGCGAAGCCTCGGACAGGGGCTCCTTGACGAAGGCGGAGACGACCTGGTCGGTCATCTGTTTGGAGGAGCGGGAGAGCCCTTGCGACAGGCGCTGGAACCAGCCCTTTTTCGGCGTATCGGTCATGACAGGGCTTTAGCTCCCGCAAGCCCCGGCGTCACCCGCATTCGCGACGTCGGTCGATCCGCCGCCTTGCCGAAGGGGCGGGCTTTGGAAAAACAGTGTCCGAACTGTCCGATGTGTCCGGTCGGGCGGACCGCCCCTCTTCCATCGGCGGGAGAGGCAGGCCGGCGTTCGGCGCAGCCGAACCGGGGTCGGAGAGGGCAGGCGCGGGAAGGTCGGCGACGCGGCCTCGGCGCGCGAAGAACAGTGTCCGATGTGTCCGATGTGTCCGATGTGTCCGATTGCATCTCCCCTCCGTCGCTATTCCCATTATGCGCCGGTGTGGCGGGGCGAAGGGTCGATTGGCTCCAGCAGCTGCAACCGATTGATATTGCAGAGGCGACGTCGCTTCGGACCTGGGGACCTCCCGCAGCCGGCTTGCGCCGCGCCGCGAGGAATAAATATACGAAACGTATTCGAATCATATCAGGACCACCCCATGGGCATCGTCAATATCGAGGATGAGCTGCACGAACAGCTGCGGCGGGCCAGCAAGGCCTCCTATCGGTCGATCAACGCCCAGGCCGCCTTCTGGATCAGGCTGGGCATGTTGTGCGAAACCCATCCGGGGATGAGCTTTCAGGAACTGATGGCGCGCGAGCTGCGGGCGGCAGGGGTGGAGACGCCGAACCTGTCGGGCGCGGCGGCATGACCAAGACCCCGGCCGAGATCGCCCTGATGGCCGAGGCGGGGCGGCGGCTGGCCCAGGTCTTCACCCATCTGGACGGCCTGCCCCTGGAGGGGATGAGCACCCTGGAGATCAACGACCGGGTCGAGGCCTTCATCGTCGATGAGCTGAAGGCGCGGCCGGCCAGCAAGGGTCAGTACGGCTACGGCTTCGTGCTGAACAGTTCGCGAAACGCCGTGGTCTGCCACGGCGTGCCCTCGGCGGACGAGGTGCTGAAGGACGGGGACATCGTCAATCTGGACATAACGCTTGAGAAGGACGGCTTCATCGCCGATTCGTCCAAGACCTATCTGATCGGCTCGGTCGGACCCCAGGCGCGCAGGCTGGTGCGCACCACCTATGAGGCCCTGTGGAAGGGGATCAGGGCCGTGCGGCCCGGCGCCCGGCTGGGCGACATCGGCTTCGCCATCGAACGCCACGCCAAGACGGCCGGCTATTCGGTCGTGCGCGACTACTGCGGCCACGGCATCGGGCGCGAGATGCATGAAGAGCCCCAGGTGCTGCATTTCGGCCGGGCCGGGACCGGCCTGCCCCTGAAGGAAGGCATGGTCTTCACCATAGAGCCGATGCTGAACCAGGGCGTGCGCACCGTGCGGACCGAGGACGACGGCTGGACGGTGACGACGGCCGACGGCAAGCTGTCGGCCCAGTTCGAACATACGGTGGCGGTGACGGCGGACGGGGTGCGGGTGCTGACCCTGAGGCCGGACGAGGCGCGGTGAAGCCGTCTGAAATCCTCCCCCTCTGGGGGGAGGTGGATCGACGCGAAGCGGCGAGACGGAGGGGGCGTGAAGCGTCTGGCAGCGGTGCGGCGTCGCCCCCTCCACCGCCTACGGCGGTCCCCCTCCCCCAAGGGGGGGGGGGGGGGGGGGGAGGAATGGGGCCGCCGAACCATTCCCGCCGTACGTCATTCCCCGCTATAGAGGTTCGGCCGGCGCGGGCCGGGTGATGCGGACGATGCGATGACCGAGAGCCACCCCTTTTTCTCGCCCAAGACCCACGGCTTCGTGCGGGTGGCGGCGGCGACGCCGGTCAGCCATGTGGGCGATCCGGTCGCGAACGCTCAGGCGCATCTGGCCCTGATCCGGCAGGCGGCGGACCAGGGTGTGGACCTGATGGTGTTTCCGGAGCTGTCGCTGTCCGCCTATGCGATCGACGACCTGCACATGCAGGCGGCCCTGCTGGACGAGGTGGAGCGGCAGGTCGCGGTCCTGGCCCAGGCGACCGGGGGGGCGACGGCCGAGCATGAGCTGATCGCCGTGGTCGGGGCGCCGCTGCGGCAGGGGGACGCCCTGTTCAACTGCGCCGTCGTGATGGGCGGGGGCGAGGTGCTGGCCGTGGTGCCCAAGACCTATCTGCCTAATTATCGCGAATATTATGAAAAGCGCTGGTTCGCCCCGGCGACAGCCCGGACTGAGGACGTGATCCGGCTGAACGGGGAGACGGTGGATTTCGCGCCGGGCCTGATCTTCGAGGCGGTGAACCGGCCGGGCTTCGTCTTTGCGGTCGAGATCTGCGAGGACTATTGGGCGCCGCTGCCCCCCTCGACCCGCGCCGCCCTTGCGGGGGCGCGCATCCTGCTGAACCTGTCGGCCTCCAACATCGTCATCGGCAAGGCGGACGAGCGCGCCATGCTGAGCGCCAGCCATTCGGCCCGGACCCTGTCGGCCTATGTCTTCGCCGCCTCGGGCTGGGGCGAATCGACCACCGACCTGGCCTGGGACGGTCAGGCGACCATCCACGAACTGGGAACGAAGCTGGCCGAGGGCGAACGGTTCGCCCTGGAGAACCATCTGACGATCGCCGATATCGACGTGGACCGGATCGGCCTGGACCGGCTGAGAAACGGCACCTTCGCCGACTGCGCCCGCAACGAGGGGGAGGCCGCGACGGTCGTGCCCTTCATGGCGCGCGAGGACGTGGTGGAGAGCGAGTTGATCCGGCCGCTGGACCGCTTCCCCTTCGTGCCGGACGAGGCCGGACGGCTGGACCAGGACTGCTACGAAGCCTTCAACATCCAGGTTCAGGGCCTGATGCGCCGAATGGCGGCGACCAAGGGCGAACGTCTGGTGATCGGCGTCTCGGGCGGGCTGGATTCGACCCAGGCCCTGCTGGTCGCCTGCCGCGCCTTCGACCGGCTGAACCTGCCGCGAACCAATATTCTCGGCTTCACCATGCCGGGTTTCGCCACCTCGGACGGGACCAAGTCCAATGCCTGGGCCCTGATGAAGGCGCTTGGGGTCACGGGAGCCGAGATCGACATCCGCCCGGCCGCCGAACAGATGTTCAAGGACATCGGCCACCCCTATGCGGCGGGCGAACCGGTGCATGACATCACCTTCGAGAATGTGCAGGCGGGCTTGAGGACCGACTATCTGTTCCGCCTGGCCAACCAGAACCGGGCCTTTGTGCTGGGGACCGGCGACCTGTCGGAACTTGCCCTGGGCTGGGCCACCTATGGCGTCGGCGACCATATGAGCCACTATAATGTCAACGGCGGGGTGGCGAAGACCCTGATCCGCCATCTGATCCGCTGGGTCGCGGACCGCGAACTGGTCGGCGCCGAGGCGAGCCCGACGCTGCACGCCATTCTGAACACCGAGATCTCGCCCGAACTGGTTCCGGCCAAGGACGGGGCGATTCAGTCGACCGAGGGGACGGTCGGCCCCTATGCGCTGAACGACTTCTTCCTGTTCTACATCAGCCGCTTCGGCATGGCGCCGTCCAAGGTCGCCTTCCTGGCGCACCAGGCCTGGAGCGACGCCGGCGCCGGACAGTGGCCGGTCAACACCCCCGACGATGAAAAGGTCGAATACGACCTGGCGACCATCAAGGCCTGGCTGCGGAAATTCCTGATCCGCTTCTTCCAGACCGCCCAGTTCAAACGCTCGGTCCTGCCCAACGGCCCCAAGGTGGTGACCGGCGGCTCCCTGTCGCCGCGCGGCGACTGGCGCGCCCCGTCGGACGGCAATGCGCGGGTCTGGCTGGACGAGCTGGACGCGAACGTGCCGGATTAACTGTTTCCTCCCCGCTTTGCGGGGAGGTGGCTCGGAGCATAGCGGAGAGACGGAGGGGCTCTTTACGCCTCCAGTTCTCTGTTCTTCTCGCGGACCAAACCCCTCCGTCACGGCGCTGAAGAAGCGCCGCGCCACCTCCCCACGATGTGGGGAGGAGACACTGTTCAATAGCCGTATCTTTAGCGTGGATATTTGGCGATCCCCTCGCTAGAAGCTTCGCCATGACCGAAGACGTGACCAAAGACTCGAACGGCAACATCCTGGCCGACGGCGACAACGTGACCCTGATCAAGGATCTGAAGGTCAAGGGCTCGGGCGGGGTGACGCTGAAGCGCGGCGCCCTGGTCAAGAACATCCGCCTGACCGGCGACCCCGACGAGATTGAGGCCAATGTCGAAAAGGTGCGCGGCCTGGTCCTGCGCACCGAGTTCGTGAAGAAGGCTTAAGGCCCCTCTTCCCAAACGGAACCTCAGCCGCCATCTAGCGGCCATGACCGACACCCTCGACGCCCCCGTCTCGACCGCCGCCCCCCAGGGTTCGGGCGGCAAGATCCCCGTCACCGTCCTGACCGGCTATCTGGGCGCGGGCAAGACCACCCTCTTGAACCGCATCCTGACCGAGGATCACGGCAAGCGTTACGCCGTCATCGTCAATGAATTCGGCGAGATCGGCATCGACAATGATCTGGTGGTCGGCGCTGACGAGGACGTGTTCGAGATGAACAACGGCTGCGTCTGCTGCACGGTGCGCGGCGACCTGATCCGGGTGGTCTCGGGCCTGATGAAGCGCCAGCGTCCCGGCAAGCCGGCCTTCGACGCCATCATCGTCGAGACCACGGGCCTGGCCGACCCCGGCCCGGTGGCCCAGACCTTCTTCGTCGACGAGGACGTCAAGGCCAAGACCCAGCTGGACAGCGTCACCACCCTGGTCGACGCCAAGCACGTGATGGCGCGGCTGGACGACTCCAAGGAGGCGCGCGAACAGGTGGCCTTCGCCGACCGGATCATCCTGAACAAGGTCGATCTGGCGACCCCGGAAGAGATGGAGGCGGTCGAGGCCCGTCTGCGGGCGCTGAACCCCCTGGCGCCCATCGTCCGGGCCGAACGGTCGAACGTGCCGCTGGATCAGGTGCTGGGCCTGGGCGCCTTCGACCTGGACCGGATCCTGGAGGTCAAGCCGGACTTCGTGAACCCGCCGCACGGCGCCGAGGGCCATGTGCATGACGAACACTGCGGCCATGACCACCATCATCATGACCATGACCATGACCATGATCATCATGATCATGACCACAGCCACGGGGCGCGCGGTCACGCCCACCAGGACGACATCAAGGGGATTTCCCTGTCGCTGGACCGGCCGCTGGACGGCGCGAAGTTCACCGCCTGGCTGGACCGTCTGCTGGGCGAACAGGGTCAGAACATCCTGCGCGCCAAGGGCATCATCGACCTGAAGGGCGAAGACCGCCGCCTGGTCTTCCAGGCCGTCCATATGATCCTGGAGGGCGACCTGCAGCGCGAATGGGGCGAGAACGAACGCCGCTGGAGCCGCGCCGTCTTCATCGGCCGCGATCTGGACGAGGCGGAGCTGAAGGCCGGGTTCGAGGCCTGCGCGGCCTGAACCGTCCGGCGGGCTTGCGTCGCCCGCGCGCCCCATGCCAACTGGCCGTTGTTTGGGGGCGGGACCGTTGGAACAGCACAGTCAGCCGGATCTGACGATCGACCTGGGTTCGGGCGTGCGCGCCCTCGCCTCGGCCGATCCGGATTCGTCGATCCTGACCCGCTTCTTCGAAGGCTATGACCGGGCCTTCGTCCTGCCGGACGAGCGCGAGGATTTGGCGGGTTTTCGCAAATGCCTGGCCCTGAACCGGACGCATCGCCGGGCGTTCGGCCGCACCCACTGCGAACTGGTTGCGGTGCTGGAGGACGAAGGCGGCGCGCGTCTGGGCGGGATCAACTTCCTGGCCACCGCCGTCAACCGGGCCTCGGCGCCGGACATCGCGGTCGCATTGAACTATGTCTATGTCGAGGAGGCGGCGCGGGGGCGCGGCCTGCTGCGCCTGGCGCTTTCGGCGGTGCGCCGACTGGCGACCCAGGCCCTGGACGCCGGTCCGAACGCCCAGACCGCCGTCTTCATCGAACAGAACGACCCCTTGCGCCTGACGCCCGAGGAGGCCGCCGCCGACACCCTGCGTTCGGGCCTGGATCAGGTCGATCGACTGGCGATCTGGGCGCGGATGGGAGCCGAGGTGGTGGACTTTCCCTATGTCCAGCCGGCCCTGTCGGCGGATCAGGACGATGAGGACGGGCTGATCTACGCCGCCGTCGACTATCCGGGCGAGGCGGTGGATGCGGGTCTGCTGCACGACCATCTGGAGAGCTTCTTCAGGATTTCGGTGCTGAAGGGCGAGGCCGGACCGCCGGGCGGAGCGGCCGAGCGCCAGATCGCCGACCTGGCCGCGCGCCGGGAGCCGGCGGCCCTGTTGCCGATGACCCCGGCCCTGGCGCGGCTGCGGTCCGGCCGGGGGACGGGGTTCGACAGTTTCCGGGACTTGGCGAGGGAGGCCGCAGGTCGATGACGGTGCGAGGCGAGCGGCCGGAGACGGACGACTATGAACAGGCGCGCTCGGGCGCCCTGTATTGGACCCTGTCGCTCTATATCGGGCCGGATCGGGTGGCCGAGGCCCTGAATCTGGCGCCCGGAGAGCGGATCGAGCCGCCCGTCTTTCGCCGGACCCAGAGGAACCATCTGCCGTCCCTCGCCCTGGGCCACGCCATCGACCCCCTGATGAACGACATCGCCGATCGCGAAATCCGGGGCGAGTTGCAGGAGTTCCTGCTGTCCACGGCGGACGATGCGGGAATCAAGAACCTGGACGAGGCTGCGCTGGCCATCCGAAGCCATGAAGACCTGATCTTCAGCCTGCCCAAGTCCGTCTCCTGGACCACCGAGGGGGTGCGGTTTCACGCCCATCCGCCCGGAATGGACGATGACCGGCTGGTGCGGCTGCGCCGGTTCTGGCTGTCCCACAACGACGGCTCCCTGAGCTACCACCTCAGCTTCAGCCACTATTACGGCGGCGGCTATGTGGATGCGGAGGGTCGCCGGCGCTCGGGCTACGACCCCTCGACCTATTATTTCCTGTCCCTGCTGCAGAAGCTGGCCGCGCCCAAGGAATATGTGCTGGACCCGCAGCGCCTGAAGCCTGCCGAGGCCGATCCCCACCCCTTCCTGGACGTCTTCAGCGAGACCAAGCTGGACATCGGTCCTTTGGACGACATCAGGGTAAGGCGAGCGACCGGCCCTGAGGGCCAGGCCCCGACCCAGGCTGAGCCCCAGCGGTTCTGGCCGTTCGTCAGGACGGTGTTCGAGCGCGACGCCGTCCGCCTGTTCCCCCGTCTGGCGGCGGAACTCGATCCCTCCAAGCCGCCCAGGCCCGGTTTCGAAACCCGTCTGCTGGAACTGGCGCCCGTCATGGAGACGCCGGGGCTGAAGGCGCCCAAGTCGCGCTTCATGTTCATGCTGCACGACGAACGCTTCTTCGACCGGCTGATGCCGGTGGACGAGGCGACGAAGATCCCGGCGCCGCGCAAGCGGATGGTGCAGCCGCTCTGTTACGACCCGTATCAGGACCGCATCCGCGCCCTGACCAAGCCCGTGAACGGCCGACCGCCCAAGGCGGTGCATCTGGGCGCCCCGCCCGCAGGGACCAAGGCCGGCGAAAGGGCTGATCCTGAGTTCTGGAACTGGGTCGAGCGCCGGGCGGACTATGAGGCCGCCTTGGAAGACGGGGTCTTCGTGCGTCGCAATCCGACGCCGGACCCGGCGCGCGGCGACGAAGGCCGGTGGCTGCCGATCTCGGACAGGGCGACGCCGCAGGCGCGGATGGCGGATTTCGTCGAGGCGATGCGGACCGGCCAGGCCGTCCAGATCAAGGCTTTTCGCAAGCCGAACGAAGCCGAGGCGCGCCCCCGGCTGGAGACGCCGATCGAGCATCACCTTCCCGCTTTCGAAATCGCGCGGGCGGACTGTCTGGACTATCTGTTCCTGGCGGGATTCAACCAGAACATCATAGACTTCATGAACCAGGATACCTCGGAGATCCTGGACAGCATCGACCCCATCTATCCCGACAGTTCCGAACAGAGCGACGAGCGGTTCTTCGTCCGCTACGCCAACCACCGGGCCATGATCACCTATGTGCCCAAGAGCCGCAGCCTGGAGATCGGCAACGACTATATCGGCGCCTGCCCCTACGCCTTCCTGATCCACGCCCTGGCCCTGCACAACGAGTTCCTGGCGCGGGAGCATGAGCAGAAGACCATGGCCCGGATCGATCGGATCGAGGCCCTGGTGGACGAGCGCGCGCCCGCCGACGATCCCCGCATCCGCGCCCTGGCGGATCGAGAGCCGCTGGACGGCGAGGACCGGCTGAGCCAGGCCGAGTTCGCCATCAACCAGGCCAAGCTGGCCGAGTTCGCCCAGTACGAAAGGTTCAGACACGCCAATCCCTTCCGTTACGACACCGAGCGGGACGTGTTCAAAAAGCTGGAGGAGCTGCGGGGCGTCAGCCGCAAGAACAAGGCCCTGTCCCTGGCGATCCAGAGCCTGGAGGACCACGCCAGCGACCTGGCCCGCCGCCAGCAGAAGAAGGCCGATATGGCGCAGAAGGCGGCCGACGACGAGGCCGCTGAACGCGGTCAGCTTCTGAACCTTCTTCTGGGAATGACCGGCGTCTTCGGCGCGGGCCAGATGTTCTACTGGATCGGCGAAAAGACAGCGGGCGGCGAAGACAGGCAGGTCGGCAAGGCGCGCGAACTGTTCGGACTGTTGCCGAAGCGGGTCGAGACCGGGGATTGGATTCTATCGGCGACCGAAGTGCTGATGACCCTGGCGCTGGCGCTCTTCATCGCACAGGGGGTCCGGGTGTTCCTGGCTCACGGCCGTCGCAGGAAAGCCGGGCGAAAGGGCGGGGAATAAAACATCCGGCAGGTGAGACGGCCGACCCTCAGCAGGGTCGGCCGCTCGTCTCAGTCCGCGCTCAGCGCCGGGCCTTCTTGCGCTGGCCCGCCTTGCCCTTGGGTCGCGACAGGCGCACGACCTTGCGGGCGTTCTCTTCCGCCGTGGTGCGCACGGTGGGGATGGAACGCGGGGCCAGGCCGTAGAGGGAGGCCATGGGGGCGTCCTCGACCGCAGCGATCTCATGCTCGCCATAGCCGTTGAAGCCGGTCGTCATGGCCACCCCATAGGCGCCCAGCATGCCGATCTCGATGAAGTCGCCTTCACGGATGTCGGCCGGCAGCCAGAAGGGGCCGGGCATATGGTCGATCGAATCGCAGGTCGGGCCGTAGAACTGGAAGGCCTTCAGCTCGCCCGACGCCTCGCCGTCCCGGACCAGCTTGGTCGGGAAGGGCCAGCGCGAGTGGGTGGCGTCGAACAGGGAGCCGTAGGAGCCGTCGTTCAGATACAGGGCGTCGCCCTTGCGCAGATCGACGCGGGCCAGGATCGACGAGGATTCGGCGACCAGGGCCCGGCCGGGCTCGCACCACAGTTCGGTGGTTTCCGACACCGGCATTTCGTTGAAGCCGCGATGGATGGCGTCGGCGTATTCGCTCATGTCCGGCGGGACCATGCCCGGATAAACCGAGGGGAAGCCGCCGCCGACATCGACGATGTCCACGATCACGCCCGCGCGGCTGATCGACCGGCCGACCTGGGCCATGGCGGCCTGATAGGCGGTCGGGCGCATGCATTGGCTGCCGACATGGAAGCTGACGCCCATCAGCCCGTTCTTGACCGCCTGGCGCGTGGCCAGGAGCAGGGCCGGGGCCTGATCGACCGGCACGCCGAACTTGCCCGACAGGGTGTAGGCGGCCCCGTCGGCCGAGACGGCCATGCGCACGATCAGATTCAGGTCGTCGGCGCCGCCGGTGGCGTCGAGGATCTTGTTCAACTCGTCCACGCAGTCGAGCGAGAAGGTCCGCACGCCGTGGTCGAAATAGGCCTTGGTGATGGCCGAGCGGCTCTTGACCGGGTGCATGAAGGCCAGGCGCGCGTCGGGGCTGACCGAACGGACCAGTTCGATCTCGGCGAGAGAGGCGACGTCGAAGCTGCGAACGCCGGATTCAACCAGGGTCTGGATGACCCAGGCGGACGGGTTCGCCTTCACCGCATAGAAGACGTCGGCTTTCAGATTATCCTGGAACCAGCGCGCCGCTACGGAAACCGAGCGCGGCCGCACGAGGGCGACGGGACGCTCAGGGGACCGCTCACGGACCAGGTCCAGGGGAAGTTGGTACGTGCGCAATTCACGTAACCCCCTGCTAATTGTTAAACCCAGACCGGCGTTAGCGGCGCAGCATCAGACCTACGGGGTCCGCCGGAAGGCGCGATATGGGGGCATTGGACTGTCATGTAAAGGGGTTTTTTCGTGACAGGGCCTGGGTTCGAGGCCGAATCGACTGTCACAATTCTCTTTGACGGCGGTCAGCTTGACGGCGGTCAGGCAACCGCAGCGGTTCTGCGCCGTTGCCTCGGCTGGAGGGCGCAATGAATCGGTGGCTGTTCCTGTGGCGCAAATGGACGCGCCAACTGTGGGTCAAGGCGACCGCCTACGCCGGGGTGGGGGTGGCCGCCGCCCTGCTGGCTGCGGCCCTGGCCCCCTGGGTGCCCAAAGACATGGCCGAACGACTGGGCGGCGAGTCGGTCGAATCCATCCTGACCATCTTGGCCTCCAGCCTGCTGGGCGTGGCGACCTTCTCCGTCGGCGCCATGGTGACGGCCTATACGTCGGTCTCCACAGCCGCCAGCCCCCGCGTCGCCGCCCTGGTGACCTCCGACGACGAGACCCAGAAGGCTCTGGCCACCTTCGTCGGCGCCTTCCTCTACGCCATCGTCTCGGTGACGGCGATCAACGCCCATTATTACGGCCAGAACGGGCGGGCCATTCTGTTCCTGGTCAGCCTGGCCATGGTCGGGCTGGTGGCCTTTCGGCTGCTGGCCTGGATCAACCGTCTGTCCAGCCTGGCGCGGGTCGGCCATACGATCGACCTGGTGGAGGCGCGCGCGCTGAAGGCCCTGGAAACGCGGCGCGACGCCCCCTTCTTCGGCGGCCGGGAGGGCCGGCTGACCACGGGCGCCGAGATCGTCGCCCCCTGCACCGGCTACGTCCAGAACGTCGATCCCTCTCGGCTTCAGGCCATGGCCGAGGCGCGCGACTGTCAGGTGGAGATCGTCGCCCCTCCCGGCGCCTTCGTACGACGCGGCGCGGTGCTGGCGCGCATCAGCCTGGCGGCCTGCGACGAAGAGGCCCAGGCCGATTTCCGTTCGGCCTTCGCCCTGGGGGATTCGCGCTCCTTCGACCAGGATCCGCGGTTCGGACTGATCGTCCTGGGCGAGATCGCCGCCAAGGCCCTGTCGCCCGGCGTCAACGACCCCGGCACGGCCATTCAGGTGATCGGGACGGGGGTGCGGCTGCTGGACGTCTGGGTTCAGACGCCCGAAGACGACCGGCCCAGGCCGCCGCGCTGCGACCGACTGCTGGGGCCGGCGGTCACGGCCGACGACCTGCTGGAAGACCTGTTCGGTCCGATCGCCCGTTATGGGGCGGGCGATCTGGCCGTGGCCATGCGGCTGCAGAAGGGTCTGGCGGCGCTGGCGGCCACGCCGCGGCTGGCCGAGCCGGTCGCCGTCCTGGCCCAGGCGGCCGTGGAGCGATCGCGCGCCGCCCTGCCCATCGAGGCAGACATCCGACGGCTGGAAGCGGTCGCCCTGGCGCGCTGACAGGGCCGCTGCGACACCAGGCTGCAACGACGCAGGGACGACGGGGTCTGGACGAGATTGCGCCGGACGTGCGATTAAGACTTGCCCAAACGCCCCGGTCGCGTCATGCGGCGCCCGTTCGCCACAGCCTTCCCAGCGAGTTCATGAGTTCATCCACAGCCGCCGCCCCAGGCCTGGTCCTGGCGCGTGACGTGTCGAAGACCTTCGGATCGCGAAAGGCGCTGGACGGCGTCTCGATCTCCGTCGCCTCGGGCGAGATGGTGGCCCTGATCGGTCCGTCGGGATCGGGCAAGTCCACGCTTCTGCGCTCCATCACCGGCCTTCAGTCCATAGACCCCGGCAAGGGGACGATCAGCGTCTTCGGCGAGACGGTGCAGAAGGACGGCCGCGTCACCGGCGCCGTGCGCCAGGCGCGCGCGCGGCTGGGCATGATCTTCCAGCAATTCAACCTGGTCGGCCGACTGACCCTGTTCTCCAACGTCATGCTGGGGGCGCTGGGCCGCCTGCCGACTTGGCAGGGCCTCTTGGGCCTGTGGCCCCAGGCCGACAAGGACCGGGCCATGGCCGCCCTGCACCGCGTCGGGGTCAGCGACTACGCCGGCCAGCGCGCCAACACCCTGTCGGGCGGTCAGCAGCAGCGCGGCGCCATCGCCCGCGCCATCGTCCAGGGCGCCAAGGCCATCCTGGCCGACGAGCCGGTCGCCTCGCTGGACCCGGTGTCGGCCCGCAAGGTGATGGAGCTGCTGGTCGAGCTGAACCGGCGCGACGGCATGGGGGTGATCGTCACCCTGCACCAGGTCGACTACGCCATCCGCTACTGCGACCGCGTCATTGCGTTGCAGGGCGGCAAGATCGTCTATGACGGTCCCGCCACGGGCCTGGACCACCAGCGCCTCATCGACATCTACGGTCCCGAATTCGAGGACGCGTTCTGGGAGACCAAGGCATGAGCCTGTCCCGCACATCTCTTTCCCGTCGTCTGTTCGCGGCGGCCGGCGCTGCGGTCCTGCTGCTGGGCGTCGCCTCGTGCGGCGGCGGCGAGGACAAGAAGGCGTCCGGCGCCATGCCGTCGGAACTGACCTTCTCCATCCTGTCGGCCGAAGGCCAGGCCTCGTCCGGCCCGCTGTGGCAGCCCCTGCTGGACGACATGTCCAAGGCGATCGGCGTTCCGGTGAAGCCCTTCTTCGCCGGCAACTACAACGTCCTGATCGAGGCCATGCGCTTCAACCAGACCCAGGTGGCCTGGTTCTCGGCCAAGCCGGCCCTGGAGGCCGTGGACCGCGCCCAGGGCGAGGTCATCGCCCGGATCGTCGATCCGGAAGGCCGCGACAGCTACACCTCGACCCTGATCGTGCGTAAGGGTTCGGGCATTACGCTGGACAAGGTTCTGGCCTGCGGCAAGCAGTACGACTTCGGCATCGGCGACGCCCAGTCGACCTCGGGCACCCTGGCGCCCCTGACCTTCCTGTTCAATCCGCGCGGCATCGTGCCGAACCAGTGTTTCAAGACCGTGCGCTCGGCCAGCCACCAGGCCAACGCCTTCGCCGTGGCGACGGGCGTGGTCGACGTCGCCACCTCCAACTCGGTCAACACCGTCTTCATGCGCCGCGAGAACCCGCAGCTGGCGTCGCAGATCGAGGACATCTGGGTCTCTCCGCCGATCCCGGAATCGGGCATCGTCATCCGCGAAGACCTGGACCCGGTGCTGAAGGAGAAGCTGCGCAGCTTCTTCCTGACCTACGGCCAGGGCCAGGGGCCTGAAGCCGACCGTCAACGTCAGGTGCTGGCGGGGCTGAACTATTCGATGTTCCGCGCCGCCGACGATTCCTATCTGGACCCGGTGCGGGAAATGGTCGCCGACCAGAAGCTGGCCGAGGCCAAGGCCAAGAACGACCAGGCCGCCGTGGCCGCCGCCGAACGCGAACTGGCCGCCCTGCGCGCCAAGCGCGAGGTCCAGCCTTGACCGACGCCGCCGCCGAGATTGCCGCCGCCGACAAGGCCGCCCGCGGCGGCCTGGCCCCGGACGCCGTTCCCGCCGCGCCGAAGAAGCCCCTGTCCTCAACCCTGTTCGACCTGATGCTGTGGGGCGGTCTGGCGATCATCCTGATCGCCAGCTTCGGCAAGGTGGACATGCAGAACATCGGCCGGCTCTTCTCGGGCTCGTCGAACATCTCGACCTATGGGGCGGATCTGCTGCGGCCCGACTGGGGCGCCATCTTTCCGCCCGGGGACTTCTGGACCGCCTTCACCCATGTCTTCACCCAGCCGACCGCCAGCCTGGCGGGTCAGATGTGGCTGACGGTGCAGATCGCCCTGTGGGGCACCTTCCTGGCCGTCTTCCTGGCCCTGCCGCTCAGCCTGATGGCGTCACGCAACATCGCGCCCGGCTGGATGGTCTTCATCGTGCGCCGGGTCATGGACCTGCTGCGCTCGATCCCCGACCTGGTGATCGCCACCCTGTTCATCGTCGCCGTCGGCCTGGGCCCGCTGGCGGGGGTGCTGGCGCTTGCGCTGAACACCGGCGGCGTCCTGGCCAAGCTGTTTTCCGAAGCGGTCGAGTCGATCGACAAGGGGCCCGTCGAGGGGGTGCGCGCCACCGGCGCCGGCAAGCTGCATGAGATCGTCTGGGGCGTCTTCCCCCAGGTGGCGCCCCTGTGGACCTCCTTCGCCCTGTACCGGTTCGAATCCAACAGCCGGGCGGCCACGGTGCTGGGCCTGATCGGCGCGGGCGGCATCGGCCAGACCCTGTTCGAAAGCATCCAGGCCTTCGACTACAGCCGCGTCGCCGCCATCGCCATCGTCATCGTGGTCGCCGTGACCCTGATCGACACCCTGTCCCAGGTGATGCGCAAGCGCCTGCTCTAAGGCCCCGACCTCGCGCTCATTGCCGGAAAAACCTTCACAATCCTCTGGTCTAACCGTCGCCAAACCGATGCTCAGGGAGAGCGCACGATGATCCGCACACTGAAACTGACGACGGCGGCCGCCGCCCTTCTGGCCCTGGCGGCCTGCGGCGACGGCGGAACCGGCGGCGGCGCCTCCAGCGCCCGCTCCGGCATCTGGGCGGCCGGCTCCTCGACCGTCTTCCCCTTCGCCACCCGCGTGGCTGAGAACTTCGCCCGCACCTCCGGCGGCGCCGCGCCCCGCGTTGAATCCCTGGGCACCGGCGGCGGCATTCAGGCCTTCTGCCAGGGCGTCGGTCCGACCACGCCCGACATCGCCAACGCCTCGCGCCCGATGAAGGCGTCCGAGTTCGACCTGTGCCAGAAGAACGGCGTGACCGACATCGTCGAACTGAAGATCGGCTTCGACGGTATCGTCATCGCCACCGCCCGCAACGGAAACAGCTTCAACTTCGAACTGAACGACCTGTATGAAGGCCTGGCCAAGGAAGTGCCGGGCGCCGACGGTCAGTTCGTCGTCAACCCGGCCAAGACTTGGAACGAGGTCAACAAGGGCCTGCCGAACCAGCGCATCCAGGTCTATGGCCCGCCGCCCACCTCCGGCACGCGCGACGCCTTCCTGGAGCTGGGCATGACCCCCGGCGCCAAGCTGGTTCCTGCGACCGCCGCCGTGGAAAAGGCCGACAAGAACCGGTTCGAAGCCCTGGCCCACACCCTGCGTGAAGACGGCGCCTGGATCGACTCGGGCGAGAACGACAACGCCATCGTCCAGACCCTGAGCCGCACCCCCGGATCGCTGGGCGTGTTCGGCTATTCCTTCCTGGAACAGAACCTGGACACGGTGAAGCCCGAGACCATCGACGGCGTCACGCCCAATGCCGAAACCATCGCCAGCGGGGAATATCCGCTGTCGCGCAGCCTCTACATCTATGTGAAGAAGGCCCACATCGGCGTCATCCCCGGCCTGCAGCAATTCGTACAGGAGTTCCTGTCGGAAGGCGCCGCGGGCAAGGGCGGCTATCTGGCCGACCGCGGCCTGATCCCGCTGCCGGAAGACCAGCTTCAGGCCCAGCGCGCTGCGGCTACGGCCCTGACCCCGATGCAGCGTCCCGCCGGCTGAGGCGGAACCGACCGCCGTCCCGCCCCTTCTTTCGCCGGCCCGCACCGGCTAAGAGGGGCGGGATAGCTGTCAGGATTCATTGATGACCACCACGCCCGCGCGTCTGCGCAAGGCCGTTCTGCCCGTCGCGGGCCTCGGCACCCGGGTTCTGCCCGGCACCAAGACGACCCCCAAGGAACTGCTGAACGTCGTCGATCGGCCGATCCTCTCCTACATCGTCGAAGAGGCCCGAGAGGCGGGGATCGAACACATCGTCTTCGTCACCGGCCGCTCCAAGGGGGCGATCGAGGACTATTTCGATCACCAGATCGAGCTTGAGGCTCAACTGCAGGCCAAGGGCAAGACCGACATCCTGGAAATGATGAACGCCGAACTGGCCTCGGCCGGCGAGATGAGCTTCACCCGCCAGATGCAGCCCAAGGGGCTGGGCCACGCGGTCTGGTGCGCCCGCGACATCATCGGGCATGAGCCGTTCGCCGTCATCCTGCCCGACGTGATCGTGGATTCGCAGCCCGGCGCCCTGAAGCAGTTGGCCGAGGTCTATGCCGAGACCGGCGGCAACATCATCGGCGTGGAATCGGTGCCGGAGGACCAGACCCACAAATACGGCATCGTCGATCCGGTCAGCCGCGACGGGTCGCGCATCGTCATGAAGGGCATGGTCGAAAAGCCCGCCAAGGGCACGGCGCCGTCGAACCTGTCGATCTCGGGCCGCTACATCTTGCAGCCGGAAATCTTCGACCTGTTGGCGACGCAGGAAAAGGGCGCGGGCGGCGAGATCCAGCTGACCGACGCCATGGCGCGGCTGATGGCGACCCAGAGCTTCACCGCCGTCGAATATGCGGGCGTGACCCACGACTGCGGCGACAAGATCGGCCTGTTGCGCGCAAACGTCGCCCTGGCCCTGAAGCGGCAGGACCTGGGCGAGGCCGCCCGCGCGGCGGTTTCGGCCCTGCTGTGACGCCAGGGAAGGCGGCGGGGGTTCCGGTTCGCGCCGACCCCTGCTAACCCTCCCGGCAAATCATCAGGAGACGAACCATGGCCACATCCGAAGGCTGGGACATGCCGACCGGCGACCTCATGAAGGGCAAGAAGGGCCTGATCATGGGGGTGGCCAATTCGAGTTCGATCGCCTGGGGCATCGCCTCGCAACTGGCGGCCCAGGGCGCGGAACTGGCCTTCACCTATCTGGGCGAGAGCCTGGAGCGCCGCGTGCGCCCGCTGGCCGAGAGCGTCGGCGCCAAGCTGCTGATTCCGGCCGACGTCACCGACGACGCCTCGATGGACGCCGCCTTCGCCGAGCTGGAGAAGACCTTCGGCACGATCGACTTCGTCGTTCACTCGGTGGCCTTCGCCAACAAGGACGAACTGAAGGGCAGCTTTGTCGACAACACCACGCGCGACAGCTTCCTGCTGGCCCTGAATATCTCGGCCTTCAGCTTCGTGGACGTGTCGCGTCGCGCCGCCAAGCTGATGCCGAACGGCGGCAGCCTGATCACCCTGACCTATCTGGGGTCCGAGCGGGTCATTCCGAACTACAACACCATGGGCGTGGCCAAGGCTGCGCTGGAGGCGGCGACCCGCTATATCGCCCGCGACCTGGGGCCCAAGAACATCCGGGTGAACGCCATTTCGGCCGGCGCCATGCGCACCCTGTCGCTCGCCGGGATCTCGGGCGGGCGCGGCCTGCACTCCAAGAGCGCCCAGTTCTCGCTGATCAAGGAAGAGACCTCGATGGAGGGCGTCGCCGGCGCGGCCCTGTGGCTGTGCTCGGACCTGGGGCGTTCGACCACGGGCGAGGTCGTCCACGTCGACGCCGGCTTCCACGCCGTGGGCCTGCCGGAAGACATCGAGGGCTGAACCCGCTTCCGCCATCTGCGGTGAAGGTTTAAGGCCGGGGCATGACTGCTCCGGCCTTTTCCATGCGCCCTCCGCCCGCCTCAGCCTTTTCATCGGCCGCCGTCGCCACAGTGATCGGCTTCGGCGGGACCGTGGCCTTGGTGGTGCAGGCGGGACAGGCCTTGGGCGCGGACGCCGGGCAGATCGGCTCCATGGTCACGGCGCTGTGCCTGGCCATCGGCGTTCCCGGCGCCCTCTTGAGCTGGCGGCTGAAGATACCCGTCGTCCTGGCCTGGTCGACGCCGGGCGCAGCCCTGCTGGCCGCTTCGACGCTGGGGCTGTCGTGGGCGACGGCGGTCGGCGCCTTCGTCATTTCCGCCGCCCTGATGATCCTGACCGGCCTGATCCCGGCCCTGGGACGGCTGGCGGGGCGGATCCCGTCGGCGATCGCCTCGGCCATGCTGGCGGGGGTTCTGCTGCCCTTCGTGCTGCGACTGTTCAAGATCTTGCCCGACGAGACGGCGCTGACGGTGGGGCTGATCGCGGTCTTTCTGGTCTTCCGGCGGCTTTGGCCGACCTGGGCCCTGCCCGCCGTGCTGGGCGCGGCCTTTGCGGTTCTGGCGATGCGGGGACAGTTGGGCCTGCCCGCTGGAACCGGCCTGTTCGGACATCTGGAGCCCGTCGCCCCCGCCTTTGACTGGAAGGCGGCGGTCAGTCTGGGCCTTCCGCTGTTTCTGGTGACCCTGGCGGCGCAGAACCTGCCTGGACTGGTGGTGTTGCAGAGCGCGGGCTATCCGCCGCCGGCCAATCGGCTGATCCTGTCGACCGGGATCGCCAGCCTGATCGCGGCGCCGTTCGGCGCGCATGGGGTCAATCTGGCGGCCATCACGGCGGCGATCTGCACCGGCCCTGACGCCCATCCGGATGCGGGCCGACGCTGGATCGTCGGGGTGATCTACGGGGGCTTCTACCTCATCGTGGCCCTGTTCGCCGCGCCGCTGGCGGGCCTGTTCATCGCCATGCCCCCGGCCGTGCTGGCGGCCGTGACGGGACTGGCCCTGATCGCCCCCCTGACCGGCGCCTTGCAGAGCCTGACGGCCGATGCGCCCTCGCGCGAGGCCGCCGTCCTGACCTTTGCGGCGACGGCCTCGGGACTGGCCCTGTTCGGGGTGGGATCGGCCTTCTGGGGGCTGGTCGTCGGATTTGCGGCCCTGGGCGCGGGGCGCCTGCTCCGTCGCGCCTAGTTCCGCGCCGGGATGTTCAGACCGCGCTGCACCGCCGGACGCGCCAGACCGCGCTCCAGCCAGGCGGCGACGCGGGGGAAGTCCGCAAAGCCCACGATCTCGCCCGCCTCATAGAAGCCGATCAGATTGCGGACCCAGCCGAGGGTGGCGACATCGGCGATGGAATAGTCGCCCATGATCCAGTCGCGGGGTTCTCCGCCCTCATTGGCAAGCCGCGTCTCCGGCACGCCCAGCAGGCGGCGGCTTTCGGCGACGTAACGGTCGCGCGGACGCTTGTCCTCATAGTCCTTGCCCGCGAACTTGTGGAAGAAGCCCAGCTGGCCGAACATGGGGCCGATCGCCCCCATCTGGAACATGATCCACTGGATCGTCTCGTACCGTGTGGCGGGATCGCTCGAGAGCAGTTTGCCTGTCTTTTCCGCCAGATAGATCAGGATGGCGCCGGATTCGAACAGGGCCAAGGGCTGACCGTTCGGGCCGTCGGGATCGAGGATGGCCGGGATCTTGCCGTTGGGGTTCAGCGACAGATATTCCGGCCCCCAGGTCTCATTGGCCATGATGTCGATCAGGTGCGGCTCATAGGCCAGGCCGATCTCCTCCAGCATGATCGAGACCTTCACGCCGTTGGGCGTGGGCAGGGAATAGAGCTGCAGCCGATCAGGATGCTGGGCCGGCCAGCGGGTGGTGATCGGGAAGGCGGACAGGTCGGTCATGGCGAGGCCTCGGCTTTGCGATAGGCCTATGTCGGCGCCCGCCGCGCCATTCGCAACACCCTTGGGCGCGAATACCTCAGTCCGGCTCGCGCTCGCCGACTTCGGTCGGGGGCGCGGCGGTCAGCCAGCCTTCGGAAAGCCGCAGCTCGGGCGTCGCTTCCTTGGTGAAGGGCAGGTACCAGGTCGGACCGCCGGTCGCGGGGGCGATCTCCAGCATGTCGTCGGCGCCGAAATTCTGGACCGACTTGACCGAGCCCATGGCGGCGCCGGCGATGTCGCGGACCTCCAGGCCGATCAGGTCGGCGAGATAGAATTCGTCCTCCTCCGGCTCGGGGAAGCGGTCGCGGGGGACGTAGAGTTTCAGGCCGCGCAGGGCGTCGGCCTGTTCCTTGGTGGCGACCTCCTTGGCCCGGCCGACGACGCCGTTCTTGTCCGGCCGGGTCGAGGTCAGGGTCAGGGCCACCGAGCCGTCTGCGCGCAACAGCGGACCATAGGCGGTCAGGGCCAGGGGATCGGCGGTGAAGGCGGTCACCCGCACCTCGCCCCGCACCCCGAAACCGCCGCCGATCTGGCCGACGAGGATGAGCCTTCTTTCCTGGGTCATGGTCTGGGTCCGTCGTCCTAGATCTTCCCCCGCTTGCGGGGGAAGTGTCAGGCCGTGACGCGAAGCGGCACGCCTGACGATGGGGGAAGTCCTCTTCCTTGGAAGAACACTCCCCTCTCCGACCCTGGATCGGCTGCGCCGATCGCCGGGCCACCTCTCCCGCAAGCGGGAGAGGGTCTAGTAGCGCATGAAAAAGGCGGCGTCGCAGGACGCCGCCTTGATCGTGTCGAGACCGAAGGCCTTAGGCCTCGGTGGTCTCTTCGGCAGCCGGGGCTTCTTCAGCGGCGGCTTCGGCGGCCGGAGCCTCTTCAGCAGCCGGAGCGTTCTTGGCGGCTTCGGCCTCTTCCTTGGCGCGGGCGGCGGCTTCGGCGGCCTCGGCCTTGGCGGCGGCTTCGGCTTCCAGGCGGTCGGCTTCGCGCTGGGCGCGTTCGGCGGCGCGCTCCTGCGCCTTCTTGCCGGGGGCGCCCTTGTTCGGGTTGTTGCCCTGCGACCACTTCACCTTGGCGCCCAGGGTTTCGTCCTGCGACAGGAAGCGGGCGACGCGGTCGGTCGGCTGGGCGCCCTTGCCGAGCCATTCGGCGATCCGCTCGACCTTCAGGGCGACGCGCGGCTGGGCGCCGTCCTTGGGCAGCATCGGGTTGTAGGAGCCGACCTTCTCGATGAACTTGCCGTCGCGCGGGGCGTGCGAATCGGCGACGACGATGTGGTAGTAGGGGCGCTTCTTGGCGCCGCCGCGGGCCAGACGAATCTTCAGCATTTCAAGTCTCTTTCTAGGAAGTCGTTATTTCTTGGGAAGGCCAGGCAGGCCCGGAAGCCCCCCCGGCAGTTGTCCGCCGCCCAGACCCGCCAGGCGGTCCTGAATGGCTTTCAATTCGTCGGCCGAGGGCTCGGCCATCTTGCCGCCGCCCAGGGCCTTCAGTCGGTTCAGATCGGGGCCGCCGCCCATGCCGGGGATGCCCCCGCCGCCGCCGAGGCCGCCCAGCATGGCGGCCATCTGCTGCATCTTCTTGGGACCGCCGCGCGCCATCTGTTTGACCATGTCGGCCATCTGGCGGTGCTGTTTCAGGACGCGGTTGACGTCCTGGACCTCGACCCCGGCGCCGGCGGCGATCCGCTTCTTGCGGCTGGCGTTCAGGAGGTCGGGCTTCTTGCGCTCGGCCTTGGTCATCGAGGAGATGATGGCTTCCTGGCGCAGGATCATTTTGTCGTCGACGCCGCTGTCGGCCATCTGGGCCTTCATCTTGGCCACGCCGGGCAGCATGCCCATGATGCCCTGAAGCCCACCCATCCGCTTCATCTGCTGAAGCTGGCCGGCGAGATCGTCCAGGTCGAACTGGCCCTTGGCCAGCTTCCTGGCCATCTTTTCGGCCTTGGCCTGGTCCAGGTCCTGGGCGGCCTTTTCGACCAGGGCGACGATGTCGCCCTGCCCCAGGATGCGGCCGGCGACGCGGCGGGCGTCGAAGACGTCCAGCGCATCGACCTTTTCGCCGGCGCCCAGATATTTGATCGGCAGGCCGGTGACGGCGCGCATCGACAGCATGGCGCCGCCGCGGCCGTCGCCGTCGGCCCGGGTCAGGACCAGGCCGGTCAGGGGCAGACGTTCATGGAAGGCCTTGGCGGTGCGGACGGCGTCCTGGCCGGTCAGGCTGTCGGCGACCAGCAGGGTCTCGACCGGCTTGGCGATGTCGGCGACCTCGGCCACCTCGTTCATCAACCCTTCGTCCAGGGTGATGCGGCCGGCGGTGTCCAGGATCAGGACGTCGAAGCCCTGGAGCTTGGCCGACTGCAGGGCCCGGCGGGTGATCTGGACGGCGCTCTCGCCCCCCACGATGGGCAGGGTCGCGACCTCGATCTGTTTGCCGAGCGTGGCCAGCTGTTCCATCGCGGCCGGACGGCGCGTGTCCAGCGAGGCCATCATGACCTTCTTGCGGTCGAACTTGGTCAGGCGCAGCGCCAGCTTGGCCGAGGTCGTGGTCTTGCCCGACCCCTGGAGGCCGGCCATCAGCACCACGGCGGGCGGATTGGCGTTGGTGTTCAGCGGGACCGGCTCTTCGCCGCCCAGCATCTCGATCAGGCCGTCATAGACGATCTTGACCACCTGATCGGCGGGCTTGACCGAACGGATCACCTCTTCGCCCGTCGCGCGCTCGGTGGCGAAGGCGATGAATTCCTTGACGACCGGCAGGGCGACGTCGGCCTCGAGCAGGGCCACGCGCACTTCGCGCATCGCCTCGGCGACATCCTTTTCGGACAGGGCGCCGCGGCCGGTGATCCGGTCGAATACGCCTGTCAGCCGCTCGTTCAGAGCCTCGAACATTCACTACCTCATATGGCGCAGGTGAAACGGCTCCATACGACAACGACCCCCGGCGACGATCACGTCGGCGGAGGGTTCTCGCCCACCTCGTCCCGACGGAGCGGGGGTCGTGTGGGTGGAGACGCGAGGTTCACTTGCGTCGGAAGCGGCGGCTTATGAAGGAAAACGGGGGGAAAGGCAACCGATGCGAGTCACCCCTCTCCTTTCTCCGTCATCCTCGGGCTTGACCCGAGGATCAGGCGCGCCGCCGCTCTGCGGGGGCGTTCAGGCGCACGTCTCGCCCCTCGTCCGATCCTCGGGTCAAGCCCGAGGATGACGGAGAGGCGTGAGCGGTCGTGATCCTGACGCCCTTTCGCGGGGGGTCAGTCCTCCGGCGTCTCCGGCTTGGGCTCGTCAGCCTTCGGTTCCGAACCCGGCTCGGTCACCACAATCCCCTCCGGCGGGGCCGACAGTTTGGACAGGTCGCCGCCGGCGCGCAGGACGTCCAGGGCGCGTTGCAGCTGATAGTCCTTGTCCTTGTCATAGGCCTCGCCCGGGGCTTCACGCGGGGTGTGCGGCCCCTTGCGTTCCGCGCCGATGGAGGAGTCCAGGGCCGTCGCATAGGCGGCCTCGGAATAGATGAAGCTGGAACGCGAGACGATCCGGGCCTCGGCCTCGGACCGGGCGACCTCCAAGTCCGGCTCGATGCCGATCTTCTGGATCGAGGCGCCGGACGGGGTGTAGTAGCGGGCCGTGGTGATCGACAGGGCGCCGTCGCGGCCCTGGCGCAGCGGGATGACCGTCTGGACCGATCCCTTGCCGAAGCTGGTCAGGCCGACGATAGTCGCCCGCTCGTGATCCTTCAGGGCGCCGGCGACGATCTCGGAGGCGGAGGCCGAGCCGTAGTTGACCAGGACCACCAGGGGCAGGCCGCCGGTCAGGTCGCCGGGCTTGGCGGAATAGCGCTGGATCTGCTCGGGCTTCCTGCCGCGCTGGCTGACGATCTCGCCGCGCTCCAGGAAGGCGTCGGACACGTCGATGGCGGCATTCAGCAGGCCGCCGCCGTTGTTGCGCAGGTCCAGGACATAGCCTTTCACGCCCGGCTTCTGAGCCTTGATCTTGGCGATGGCCTCGGACAGTTCGCGGCCGGTGTTCTCATTGAAGGTCGAGACGCGCAGATAGCCGAAATCGCCCTCGACCCGGCCCGTGACCGACTGGACCTTGATGATCTCGCGGGTCAGGGTCACCTCGCGCGGCTCTTCGCCGTCGCGCAGGAAGGTGACGCGCACGCTGGTCCCGGCCGCCCCGCGCAGCTTCTCCGACACCTGGCTGACGGTCAGGCCCGCCGCGTTCTGGCCCTCGATGGCGCTGATGACGTCCCCGGCCTGGACCCCGGCCCGGGCGGCGGGGCTTTCGTCCATCGGAGAAATGACCTTCACCAGGCCGCCTTCGGAGGTGATGGTTAGGCCGACGCCCGAATACTGTCCCTCGGTCCGCTCGCGCAGTTCGTCATAGTTGGACGGCGGCAGATAGTTGGAGTGGGGATCCAGCGCCGTCATCATGCCCGCGAGGGCGGCCTCGATCAGCTTCTTGTTGTCGACCGGGACCACATAGGCCTGTTCGACGATGCCGACGACGTCGCCGAACAGCTCCAACATGCGGAAGGTTTCGTTGCGGGGCGTCTGGCTGGTGGCGACGGCGGCCGAGCCGCCGAGAACCAGGGCGGCGCAGCCGACGAGGAGCAGTTTACGCATTCGGTCTCTTTCGGTCGGGCCGATCATGGAAGGCGCCCGTTGGGAGGGTAGGGCCGCACAGACACGACGAAATCGTGGCTGAGCGGCGTCGGTCCGATAAAATCAGCGTCCGGCGGGAAAGCAAGGCCAATCGTCGCCCGAGGGCGCATCCGGCCGCTCATCGCAGCCAGGGACCGGGGTCGATCGGGCGCTCGTCCCGGCGCAGTTCGAAATAGACGTCGCCGTCCGGCCCGCTGCGGCCCAGGGTCTGGCCGTCGGAGACCCGGGCGTCCGCCTGGACGTCCAACTGCTCCAGCCCGGCGATCACCGCCCGCCAGCCGGGGCCGAGATCAAGAATCACCACCTGGCCCCAGCCCGTCAGGGGACCGGCGTAGGCCACCTTGGCGTCAGCCGGGGCGGCGACGGGGGCGCGGTCGGCGCGCCAGCGCCAGCCCGAGGTTCCCGCCCCCCAGGTCTGGGTCGGCGCGCCGCGCACGGGCGGACTGAGCCGGTTGCGGCCGGCCGGCAGGCGCGCGGTCTCGGCCTCGGCGGCCTCGGCCTCCTGGGCGGAGGGGACGGCGCCGCCCAGGTCGCGGATTCGAGCCTCCAGCGCCCGCGCCGCCCGTTCGGCGCTGCGCGCCTCGGCGTTCAGCACGGCGGTCAGGGCGGTCTTGCGCGCGGTCAGCCCCTCGATCTGGGCGCGGCGATCGCCCTGGGCGCTTTCGGTGGTCAAGAGCCGTTCCGAGGACAGGACCGCCAGGCGACGAATGCGCATGATCTCGGCCTGGCGGTCGGCCAGGGCCTTGGCGCGGCGCTCCAGCTCGGGCGTCATGGCCTTCAACAGGATGGAGGCGCGCACCGTGTCGATCGCCTTGTCGGCGGGAACCAGAAGCGGCGGCGGCGGGCGGCGGCTCATCATCTGAAGCGCGCTGAGCAGACGCCCCTGGGCGCCGCGCTCGCGGGCCAGGTCCGTGACCAGGTCCGCCTCCCGTTCGCTGAGCTGTTTCAGCCGGGCCCTCTGGTCCTCGATCTGGCGGTCGTCGGTCCGTTCGTCGGCGCGCAGGGCGGCGAGCCGACGCTCCAGCTGGGCCAGTTCGGCCTTGGCGGCCTCGGCGTCGGCGCGCAGGCGCCGCGCCCGCACCGCCTCGTCGCGATAGTCGGCCTGGATCCGCGCCAGCTCGCTTTCAGACGCCTGCCGCCCCGCCGCCGGGGCGGCGAGGACCAGGCCCGTCATCAGGGCGAGAGAGAGTGCTGAGGCGCGGCCCATGTCAGTCGCGATGATAAGGCGATCCGGCCAGGATGGTCACGGCCCGATAGAGCTGTTCGGCCAACATGGCGCGGGCCAGGGCGTGGGGCCAGGTCTGGGGACCGAAGGCCAGGGTCGAGGCGGCGGCGGCGCGCACGCTTTCGTCCAGCCCGTCCGCCCCGCCGATGGCGAAGACCAGCCGCCGCTCGCCCTGATCGCGCAGCTTGGCGACATGATCGGCGAAGGCGCGCGACGAATAGGTCTTGCCCCGTTCGTCGCAGGCGATCAGGTGCGCCCCCTCGGCGGCGGCCAGGATCAGCTCGGCCTCCGGCGCCTTGCCCGGCTTCCTGGCCTCCAGGTCGATCAGTTCGAGGGGACCGAGGCCCAGCGCGCGTCCCGACAGGGTGGCGCGCTTGGCGTAGTCGTCGGCGAGCGTCGCCTCAGGCCCCCGGCCCGGTCGGCCGATGGCGACGATGCTCAGCTTCATCCTCTAGTCGCGGACCATGCGGTGGGCCGAGTCCACGGCCCAGATCTTCTCGATATTGTAGAAGGTCCGCACTTCCGGGCGGAACAGGTGGACGATCACATCGCCCGCGTCGATGAGGACCCAGTCGCAGTGCGGCAGGCCCTCGACCTTGGCCTTGCCCAGGCCCTGGTCCTTCAGGGTGCGCAGCAAGTGGTCGGCGATGGCGCCGACGTGGCGGTGCGAGCGGCCGGAGGCGACGATCATGGTGTCGGCCATGGCGCTTTTGCCCTTCAGGTCGATCAGGACCATGTCCTGAGCCTTGTCCTCGTCGAGGCGGCTCAGCAGGGCTTCTTCAAGCGGAGTCGATCCGACCGGGCGGGGGACGGAATCCCCGAATGCGGCGGTCGTTTCAGATCCATCTTCGGAATGGAGAGGTTCGATAGGGTCCATCTCGTGCGCCGTGTTCGAAACGGCGGCGTCTTGCGCGTCATACGCGGGCGAGGGGGTCAGCGGAGGGCTCCAGGAGCATTGACTAAAGCAGCCCCTTAGCACGGATGGGGGCGAACGTGAACCGGCGCCGGGATCACGAGCCCGCGTCCGGCCTCTTCGAGGCCCGGATGGCGGTCGAGGACAGGGGATTCAGGGGCGCCGTCAGATAGGTCCAGGCCGGGGCCGCCAGGGTCGGCAGAAGGCCCGCCTGTTCGGCCGGAATGCGGAAGGCGGCGAAGCGGGCGGCCGCCGGCGCCGTGCGGCTGTCCAGCTGCGATCCCGGCCGGGCGATCACCGCCACGGGCATCAGCCGCATGATGTCGGTCCAGCCCCGCCAGCGATGGAAGCCGGCCAGATTGTCCGATCCCATGACCCAGACGAAATGGACGCCCGGATGGCGGGCGACCAGCAGGCGCAGGGTCTCGACCGTCCAGACCACCCCGGCCCGGCTTTCGAAATCCGAGACGATCATGGACGGGCCGCCAACCCTGGCCTGGGCCTGGGCCGAGGCCATCCGTTCGGCCAGGGGGGCGCTGTCGCGGGCGTCCTTCAACGGGTTCTGGGGCGAGACCAGCCAGACCACCCGATCCAGGCCCAGCCGCCGCATGGCCGTCTCGGCCACATGGGCGTGGCCTTCATGGGCCGGATTGAACGATCCGCCGAACAGGCCGACCTTCATCCCCGGCGTCAGGATCAGCCCGTCGCGAAGGGCCCCCGGTCGGGGGCCGGCGCCTTGGGGCGCGGGACCGGCGTGAAAGAAGGGCAAGCGAGGCGTCTCGGGGGTTATGCTCAAGGCGGCCTTATCATGGGGGCGACCGCCCTGTCCCCCGATTATTCGTCCGACCTCAGACGGCGGCTTCGAACAGGGCCTCGCGCGTCACGTCGGCGTGGGTCATGGGGAACATGTGACCGCCGCCGCGCACCACCTCGACCGAGACGTGCGGCAGGCCGCGCGGCGACGAGGGCACGTGGGTCAAGGCGCCGTGTTCCGCCTTTAGAATGCGGATTGGACCGCGATAGAGGCGAAGCGCCCGCCAGGGATCGTGCGCCTGGGCGGCGTAGTTGGCCGCCTCCCAGGCCGGGGTGGCGGCCAGGGTGAAGCCGTCGGGGCCTTCCACCAAGCCTTCGGCCAGATAGTCGGCCAGCACCATGTCGGGCCAGCCCTTGAACGCCCCCCGACCGCGGTAGGCGGCCATGGCCTCCTCGCGGCTGGCGAACAGGGCGCGGCGGCGAAGCGTGGCGCGTGCGATCGGAATGCGGGACAGAAACCGGTGGGCGAAGGGCAGGTTGAACACCAGCATGGCGGACCGCCGCCAGATCACTGCGTCCAGCAGAACCAGGCTGGCGACCCGGTCCGGCCGCTCCGCCGCCGCCAGCAGGGAGGCGGTCCCGCCCATGGAATGGCCCGCCAGGACCGGCGGCGGACCTTCGATCGTCTCCATCAGGGCCAGAAGATCGTCGCGGTGATCCCGCCAGCTGGTCTTGGGCCGGGCGAACACCGGCAGGTCAGAGGCCCCATGGCCACGAAGGTTCGGAGCCCAGATCCGCAGCGACGTCGACAGGGGCGACAACAGGCTGCGATAGGCGCCGGCGTTGAAACCGTTGGCGTGGGAGAAGATCAGATCGACCGGACGCTTAGGATCCCCGAAGTCCAGGACCGACATCCGCCCCCCGCCCCATCGATTGTCGATCGGGACGCTGAGCCGGCGCGGCGGCGACATCAGGGCCGCATCCATGATCAGGCCGCATCCCGGCAGGCGGCGCACAGGCCGTGCGCCTCGATCGTGGTGCGGGCGATCGCATAGCCGGCGGCGGCGCCGGCGGCGGCGATGACGTCCTGGCCCGGCCCGTCGATCTCGCGCGTCACCCCGCAGCAGTCGCAGATCAGAAAGGCGGCCGCATGGCTGCCCCCGACCTCCTGGCCAGCGCAGGCGACATAGGCGCTGATCGAGGCGATCCGATGGGCCATGCCGTGGCGTTCCAGGAATTCGAGCGCCCGATAGACGGTGGGCGGCTTGGCGGCCTGTCCGTCCTCGCCGAACCGGGCGATCAGATCATAGGCCTTCACCGGCTCGCCGCTCTCGAGCAGCAGCGACAGCACCCGGCGGCGCGGCGGGGTCATGCGCTCGCCGGCCGAGACCACCCGCGCCTCCGCCTCGGACAGGGCGCGGTCCAGGCGTGCGCCGTCAAGGCCGGAATGAAGATGATCATGGTCGCAGACGGCGTTCATGAGCCACAGCTAATCCTTGATAAGCCCGGCCGCAACAGAACACGGCTTGCAGTCCGTGATGTTATCTCATAACAGAAACGCTTCCTCTCCTGAACCCCAGTGATGTCCATGCGTCAGACCGTCACCCGCTCGCTTCTGCTTTCCGCCGTCGCCTGGAGCGCCCTGGGCGGCGCCGCCCTCGCCCAGACCCTGGCTCAGACCGGCCCCGGCCGTCCGGCCCAGGTCGATGACGTCATCGTCACCGCCACCCCCTATGGCGTCACCCAGCGCGCCACCACCATCGCCACCGACGTGCTGGACGACCAGGCCCTGGCCATCGCCCCGGCGACGTCTCTGGGCGATCTGGTCAACGGCCTGCCGGGCGTGCGCTCGACCGACTTCGCCCCCGGCGCCAGCCGCCCGGTGATCCGGGGCCTGTCCGGCCCGCGCGTCCAGGTGCTGACCAACGGCCTGGGCCAGATCGACGCCAGCTCCGTTTCGCCGGACCACGCCGTGGCCACCGATCCCGGCGAAGCCCATCGGATCGAGGTCGTGCGCGGCCCGGCCACCCTGGTCTATGGCGGCTCGGCCATCGGCGGGGTGGTCAACATCATCGACGACCGCATCCCTGAAGCCCTGCCTGAAGGCGGGGTCGAGGGTCGGGTCTCGACCCAATATTCCAGCGTGGACGACGGCCGCGGCGCCTCGGGCCATGTCACCGTCGGCGCCGGCCGGTTCGCCTTCAACCTGAGCGGCGTGACCCGCAAGACGGACGATTATGACATCCCCTCCCCCGCCCGGTCCCAGGTTCTGGCCGACAGCGACGGCGAGCCGCGCGGCGCGGGCGACAAACAGCCGAACTCCTGGTCCGAGCTGAACGCCTGGGGCGTCGGCGGCTCCTATATCGCCGACAAGGGCTTCGTCGGCCTGTCCTACAAGAAGACCGAAAGCGAGTACGGCACGGTCGCCGAGCCGGAGGTCTTCATCAATCTGGAGCAGGAGCGCTGGGACGGCCGCGGCGAATACCGGTTCGACGCCGGCCCCTTCGCCAAGGTCCGCGCCTCCTACGGCCACGCCGACTACACCCACACCGAGTTCGAAGGACCGGGCGAGCCGGGCACCGTCTTCAACTCCGACGGCTGGGAGACCCGCGGCGAACTGGTCCAGCGCGAGCGGAACGGCTGGAACGGCGCCGTCGGCGTCCAGGCCCTGGAGCGCAATTTCGAGGCGATCGGCGAGGAGGCCTTCGTCCCGACCGTCAAGATCGAGGAACAGGGCCTGTACACGGTCCAGCGCTATGACCGCGACCGCTACGGCTTCGAGGGCGGGCTGCGCTATGACCGCCGCACCCTGAGCGCCGTTCCGCTGGGCGAGACGGCCGAGGTGGAGCGTCAGTTCGACAACTGGTCCGCCAGCGGCGCCGCCTTCCTGCGTCCCCAGGCCGGCCTGTTCCTGGGGCTGAGCCTGTCGCGGACGGAACGCGCGCCCAGCGAGGTCGAACTGTTCGCCGACGGCGTCCACGTCGCCACCGCCGCCTATGAGACCGGCGACCTGGGCCTGGACACCGAGAAGGTGACCACGCTGGAGGGCACGGTCCACTTCGACCGTGACCGGTTCTCCGGGGATATGCACCTCTACAAGGCCTGGTACGACGGCTTCATCGACGAACGCCGCACCGGCGCAGACTTCACCACCGACGAGGGCGAGACCTTCCCCGTCTATCGCTTCGTCCAGACCGACGCGGACTTCTACGGCTTCGAGGCCGAGGCCGCCTACGCCCTGTGGCAGGACGGGGATCGCAAACTGTCGCTGGAGGGGGCGGCCGACTATGTCCGCGCCGACACCGACCTGGGCCCGGCCGCGCGCATTCCGCCCTGGTCGGCGACCGCCCGCCTGGCCTGGACCTCGACGCTTTGGGACCTGACCGGCGAAGTGCGCCACGTCGGCGAACAGGACCGGCTGGCGGAAGGCGAACTGCCGACCGACGCCTATACGCTGGTCAATCTGCGCGGCGCGGTTCGGCCGTTCGCCGACAAGGACGTCACCGTCTTCGCCGAGGCGCACAATCTGACGGACGAGGAGGCGCGCGAGCATACCTCCTTCCTGAAGGACATCGCGCCCATGCCCGGGCGCAACCTGCGGATCGGCGTCAGCTACGCCTTCTGACCGGTTCCTGATCGGGCGGTTTGCCGCTGAGGCGGGCTTGGGCTAGAAGGCCCGCCTCATTCCACTCCAAGAGCGCCTGGCTCCTCATGACCGATACGAACAACTCGCCGCTCGAAGGCAACGTCCTCTTCTATACGAAGCCGGAACCGCTGGACCCGACCCTGCACGGCGCGCTGGGCGTCAACGCCGCCGACAAGCCCTACGCCTTCGTCGGCCAGACCAACATCGTGCCGCTGACGGTGACCGAGTTCGCCGCCGCCGCCCTGTCCTATCCGGTGATCTTCACCGGTGAGAACCGCCAGCCGGTCGTGGTCATGGGGCTGCGCCAGGGCGAGAACCTGTTCGTGGCGGACGACGGCGACTTCCGCCCCGACGCCTACATCCCCGCCTATGTGCGCCGCTATCCGTTCGTCTTCGCCGACGACAAGCAGAATCAGCGCCTGATCCTGTGCATCGACCGCGGCGCCTCGATCGTGGCCGAGGGCGGCCAGAACCCGCTGTTCGTCGAGGGCAAGCCCAGCGACTACACCAATATGGCGATGGAGTTCTGCAACAACTTCGAACAGGAGCGTCAGCGCACCGAAGCCTTCGTCAAGCTGATCCAGGACCTGGACCTGCTGGACGTGCGTGAAGCCGTCTTCACCCCGCGCAACCCCGACGGCACGCCCGGCGCGCCCCAGAAGCTGGCCGAATATTACGCCGTGTCGGAAGACAAGCTGAGGGCTCTGCCGGCCGAGAAGCTGGCCGAGCTGCGCGACAACGGCGCCCTGGGCCAGATCTACGCCCATCTGGTGTCGCTGCTGGGCTGGGACCGCCTGATCGCCCTGGCCTTCCTCCGCCAGGCGCCGGCCAGCGTCAACTGAGCCTCGGCCTGACGTCAAAGAGAACGCCCGCCGGTCGCACCGGCGGGCGTTTTCAATTTCAGCGTCGGGAGAACAGGGCGCGGGTCAGGCAGGAGAAGACCAGCCGCCCGGCATCGTCCAGCAGATCGTGTTGGGCGATGACGATGCCCTTGCCGTCCCCGACCGGATCCTTGCCCATGACGGTCATCCGGCCCCGCAGCAGCTCGCCCGGCGGCGGATTGCGCAGATAACGCAGCCCGTCGACCGCCAGGACCTTGGTCTGGGCCCAGGCGCCCGACTTCTCGGCCGCCAACCGGCTCCACAGGGCGTAGATCATCGCATCGGGCGCCCCATAGGCGGCGTCCCAGCCGGGCGCGAACCGCTCGACGAAGAGGTCGAGCGCCCCCGGATCGACCGCACAGGCCCCCAGGGGCACGACCTGCCCCGTCTCCAGATCCTCGAAATGGACGAGCAGGGGGTCGCTCATGGAAATCCTTCAGCCTGGTTCTTCGGAAACACGGACCAGCAGCTTGCCGTCGTGGTCGCCGGTGAACAAGCGGTTCAACGAGTCCACCGCGCCTTCGAGGCCGTCATCGACGTGGACCTTCCACTTCACCTTGCTCTCGGCCAGCCACGGACCCATCTCCGCGACCATTTCGCCGGCGCGAGGCGCATAGTCCAGAACCAGGAAGCCCTGGACATGGAGCCGATGGGTGATGATCCGGGCGAAGTTGGGCGACGGCGGCGCCTTGGTGGCGTTGTAGGATGAGACGAGGCCGCACACCGCCATCCGGCCGTGGACCTTGAGCCGGTTGAAGACGGCGATCATGATGTCGCCGCCGACGTTTTCGAAGTTGAGATCGATTCCGTCGGGCGCCAGCCGGTCCAGCGCTTCGCCGACGTCCTCGTTCTTGTAGTCGATCGCCGCGTCGAACCCGAGTTCGTCGGTCAGCCAGGCGCATTTCTCAGGGCCGCCGGCGACGCCGATGACGCGACAGCCGCGCTGTTTGGCGATCTGGCCGGCGATCGAACCCACCGCCCCCGCCGCCGCAGAGATCACCATCGTCTCGCCGGCCTTGGCTTTCAGCACGTCGGTGACGCCGAAATAGGCCGTCAGCCCGGTCATGCCCAGGACCGACATATTGGCCGTCAGCGGCAGGCCGGGCGCCCGGTGCACGGGCCGAAGCCCGGCTTCGGGCACGACGGCGTAGTCCGCCCACCCACCGGCGGCGGGCATGACGACGTCGCCGACCTTGAACCGGTCCGACCGGCTGTGCTCCACCACCCCCAGGGTCAGGCCGCGCATGACCTCTCCCAGCCCCACAGGCGGCAGATAGCCTTCGGAATCGTTCATCCAGGTCCTGTTGGTGGGGTCCAGCGACAGATAGACGGTGCGGACCAGCACCTCGGATTCCTTCACCTCCGGCACGGGCGTCTCGACCAGCTCCAGGTCGCCGGGCTGAACCAGGCCCTTGGGCCGCTGACGCAGCACCCACTGACGATTGATCTTGGCGTTGGAAACCATGCGTCTCTCTCCGTGCGTTTTCTTTGAGGATCATCTTGGCCCTGCGCGCGGCGCGGGTCGAGGGCCGGGTTGAAAAGAAAAAGGCGGTCCAAGCGGACCGCCTTTGAAGTGGCATCATCGAGAATGAGGTGCGGAGGCGGCAGATTGGCTGTCGCCAATCTCAAGTCGGGGGGGCGTCGCCGCCTCCGCAGTCTCCTAACGGCGTGGGTGAACCCCGGTTCCCGACAACAGGCGGCTTTTTTTCGTGCCTGGCGCGAAAGATCCCGGGTAGGAACGCCGTTACTCAGGCGGCGTTGTGTCTGGTCATAAGCAACAGCCGGGACGCACACCATGACGCACCAAGAACCGCAACCGAACAACGATCGTCTGGTCGATCGTCAGGGCGTAGATGCGCGCTCGGCTCGCCAGGGCCGATCCGGCAGCCGAATCCTGCTGATCCTTATCGCCTCCCTGGGCGGCGCGGCGCTTTTGCTGGGTCTGCTTTGGATGTTCAGCCAGGGCGGCCTGTCCCAGACCAACGCCAACGACGGGGACCAGGCGGTCGATGCGCGCGCCTTCAGCGGCGATGCTGCGACGCCGCGGGCCGCCGACGCGCCGACCGGCCCGAACGGCGAGCCGCAGCCCGTGCCGACCGGAGAGGCGGCGAACGTCAACGCCCCGACCCAGCCGTCCAGCTGATAGGAAAAAGCCCCGGCGCCGAGGCGGCCGGGGCTTCATCGGCGCCCTGGGCGGGCGCAGGGGGCCAGAGATTAAGCCGCTTCCTTGTGGCGCGACGGATGGAAGAACAGGGCCTGGCTGATCGCCGCCTTCACCGTCTCGGGCTGGAAGGGCTTGGTGATCAGGAAGGTCGGCTCAGGCCGTTCGCCGGTCAGAAGGCGTTCGGGGAAGGCGGTGATGAAGATCACCGGCACGTCGATGTCCTTCAGGATGTCCTTGACCGCATCAATGCCGGAAGAGCCGTCGGCCAGCTGGATGTCGGCCAGAACCAGGCCGGGCTTGTGGCGAGCCACCGCCTCGACGGCCTCGTCATGGGTGGTCGCAGCGCCGGTGACGCGGTGGCCCAGTTCCTTCACCAGGCTCTGAATGTCGGCGGAGATGATGGCCTCGTCCTCGATCACCAGGACGTCGGTGGCCAGTTCGGCGTCGATGTCCGACTGGGCGTCGGCGATCAGCCGCTCGACGTCGCGGGGATCGGCCGAAAGAATCTGGGCCGCTTCCGAAGGCGTGAAGCCTTCCAAGGCCGTCAGCAGAAAGGCCTGGCGCGAGCGCGGCGCGATCCGCATCAGGCGACGCGAAGCCTCGTCGCGGCCGTCGCCCAAGGCGCCGATCTGAGAGCCGCTTTCCAACTGGGCGCCCGTCGAGGACCAGATGGCGTGGAAGACGTGATAGAGGGCGACGCGCGGCGTCATGTCCGGCGAGAGCTGCTGCTCTCCCGCAGCCAGCGCTTCGAGCGCGACCCGCACATAGTTGTCGCCGGTCGATTGATCGCCGGTGAGGGCCCGCGCATAGCGACGGACATAGGGCAGATGCGGCGCAAGTCTGGCCAGAAGGCTCATGCTGGATAGTCCCCGACAGAGGCTGTGCGCCCGAGGATGGACGACAGCGATACAGAGGCTGAAAACGCCAAAGCCCCGATGCGGTTCCGCAGCGCTTGCGCTCTGTCGATTTTTATTACCGCATCTGAGGAACCCGGAGCCAGAGGGACCGTTAATGGACCTGCATTTCTGCACTGCAGTTGGGTGGGCGGTGTTCTGTCTATGATTGACTCTTCCGATTCCTCGCGGCGCAAGGGCGCCGGCAACACGGGGGAGGCGGGGCTCGAAGAAGCTCGCCTTCGTCAACAGGCCATCGGCGTCAAGCTGCGGCACATGTTCGACGAGGTGGTCAACGAGCCCGTGCCTGACGAATTCCTGGATATTCTGAAGCGCGCCGACGCCAAGGCGTCGGACGGTGGCGCATGAGCACGTCCCGATTGGGCGCCGCGCCCAAACCCGCCTCTGCGGATGATGAGGGCTTCAAGCGGGAACTGGTCCTGCTGATTCCGCATCTGCGCGCCTTCGCCCGCACCTTGACGGGCGATGCGACGGCCGCTGACGATCTGGCCCAGGATGCGATGATGAAGGCCTGGGACGCGCGCGCCAGCTACCAGATGGGCACCAATATGAAGGCCTGGACCTTCATGATCCTGCGCAACCAGTTCTATTCCGAGAAACGCCGGTCCTGGCGTCAGTCGCAGCTGGACCAGGAGGCCGCCGAGCGGACCCTGGTGGCGGTGGACGACCCCGAGGCCCCGGTGGCCCTGGACGAACTGCGTCAGGCGCTGAAGACCCTGCCCGACGAGCAGCGCGAGGCCCTGATCCTGGTCGGCGTCGGAGGCTTCGCCTATGAGGAGGCGGCCGAAATCTGCGGCTGCGCCGTCGGCACGGTCAAGAGCCGCGTCAGCCGGGCGCGCCGCGCGCTTCTGACCACCTTGGAAAAGGGCGGATACAGCCGCGACGGCAAGGCCGCCGGGGACGCCATGCGCACCATTCTCGGCGAGGCCGACAGGCTGGCCGGCGCGCGGTCCTGAGCCTCGGTGAACCAGGCCGCCCAATCCGACGCCCCCGCGCCGAGGCCTCGCCTGGGACGACGCTGGAATTCGGCCCGGTTCCAAGGCATTCGCTTCCGGCTGGGCACGGCCATGGCCTTGGCCCTGCTGCCCATCCTGATCCTGATCGTCATCCAGACCCAGGCGGACTTCCGCCGGCAGGCGGATGATCGCCGCACCGATCTGCAACTCGCCGCCGAACGCAGCGCCGGCAGCGCCAAGGCGCGGCTGGACAGCGCCCAGGTTCTGCTGCGCGCGCTCAGCCCCGACGCCCTGGGCCCCTATTGCGCGCCACGCCTGACCGCCCTGGTCGATCGGCTGGAGGGTTATGAGGGCCTTTATCGCCTGAGCCCGACGGGCGAGGCGGTCTGTTCCTCCGGACGTCCCGAGGGATTGCGGTCGGGCGTGACGCCGGCGGCGGGCTCGACCTGGTTCCAACGGCTTCGCCGCGGCGAGGATCTGGTGGTGGTTCGCGCCCCCGTCTACGCCGGCTATCCCGCCGCCCTGATCGTCGCCATCCGGGCCGAACGGCCGATGGGCCGGTTCGACGGCGCCATGGCGGCCGTCATCCCCCTGTCGGCGCTTCAGCCGGACACTCGCGATCCGGCCCTGCCCGACCAGTCCGAAGCGGCCCTGACGGACGCCGCAGGGCGGGTGCTGCTCGCCAGCGACCCCGCCGCCTTCCGCCTGTCGGACGGGGGGGACGTCACCGGCTGGGTGGAGCGGGCGCGAGACCAGGGCTCGGCCGTCTTTGCGGGCAAGGACAGCCAGGGCCAGCGCCGCGACTACGCCGGAGCGGTTCTGGCCGGGGGCGATCTCTACGCCCTGCTCTCGGCGCCGGCGCCGGGACTGTTGTCCTGGGCGCGGCTCAACCCGATCGGCACGCTTCTGCTGCCCCTGGGCGCCTGGCTGACGGCCTTCGCCGCCGTCATGCTGCTGTCCGAGCGGATCTTCATCCGCTGGCTGGACTATCTGGAACGGATCGCCGCCCTCTATGCGCGCGGTCGCTTTTCGGTGCGGCCGCTCCAGGCCATGAACGCCCCGTCGGAAATCCGCGTCATGGCTCGGACCCTGGACGAAATGGCCGAGGCCATCACCCAGCGCGACCGGGAGCTGAACGCCTCCCTGGCCGAAAAGGACGCGCTGATGCGCGAAATCCACCACAGGGTGAAGAACAATCTGCAGATCATCTCCTCGCTTCTGTCGATGCAGCAGCGGGCCCTGACCGACGCCCCGGCCAAGGCGGCGCTGGGCGACACGCGCCAGCGGATTTCGGCCCTGGCCCTGATCTATCGCACCCTGTACCAGAGCGAGGACATCCGCCACGCCGACGCCCGCGACTTCCTGAACGAGCTGGTGGGCCAGCTCATCGCCGGCGAGGCGGTGCGCGGCCATGTGGTGGTCAGTTCGGTGGACGCCGATTCCCTCTATGTCGATCCTGACAAGCTGGCGCCCCTGGCCCTGTGGCTGGTCGAGGCCGTCAACAATGCGCAAAAGCACGCCTTCGCCGGTCGCGGCGGCGCGCTGAAGGTCCGCTTCCGGGTCTATGGCGAGACGTCCATTCTGGAAGTCGAGGACGACGGTCCGGGGGGCTCCGCCGCCGCCGAGGCTGGCGTGGGTCAGACCCTGATGGGCGCCTTCGCCAAACAGCTGCGGGGCGAGACCGAGTTCGTGGAGGCGCCGGGCGGCGGCTCCATCGCCCGCATGACCTTCGCCACGCCCGAAGCCCTGTCGCCCGCCGACCCGGCCGACAAGGCCTGAAGCCGGAGGGAACCGCCGCCGTGGCGTCGCGTTCCTAGGGCAAGACCGACAGAACCCCATGTCGGCTGAACCGGAGCCTTCTCATGCGTAAGATCTTTGTCCTGGTCGCCGCCGCCGCCGCCCTGACCACCGCCGCCTGCAACACCGTCGAAGGCGTGGGCCGCGACACCCAGGCCGCCGGCCAAGCCGTGACCGGCGCCGCCCAAGACGCCAAGAACTAAGCCGCCGCCGCCTCGCCTTCCCGACAGGCGAGCCGCATCGGACTTGCAAGGCCCCGCTTCGTCGGGGCCTTGTTCGTTTCGGGACAGCCTCAGGAGATTGATCGTGAACCAGACCGCCAAGAACGCCGGCCTCGCCCTGATGCGCCAGCACGCCCTGATCGCCGGCGAGCCGATCCCGGCGAACGGGTCAGGCATTGCGGTGGACGACCCCGCGACCGGCGAGGTGATCGGCCATGTCCCCGAGCTGGGCGCCGCAGAGACGGACGCCGCGATCCAAGCTGCCGCCGAGGCCTTTCCCGACTGGTCGCGCGGCGATCCGCACAGGCGTGCGGCCTTTCTGCGCCAGTGGGCCGCCTTGATTGATCAGAACCTCGAAGGCCTGGGCGCCCTGATGGCCTTAGAGAACGGCAAGCCGTTCGAGGAGGCCAAGGGCGAAGTGACCTACGCCAACGGCTTCATCAAATGGTTCGCCGGCGAGGCCGAGCGGCTGATCGGCGAGACCCAGGACAGCCCGCTGGGCCATCTGCTGCTGACCTATCGCGAGGCGGTGGGGCCCTGCGCCCTGATCACCCCGTGGAACTTCCCGGCGGCCATGCTGACGCGCAAACTGGGACCGGCCTTTGCAGCGGGATGCACCGCCGTGGTCAAGCCGGCCAGCCAGACCCCGTTCACGGCCATCGCCCTGGCCGAGCTCGCCTATCAGGCCGGCCTGCCGGTCGGCGCCCTGTCGATCGTGACGGGCGAGGCCTCCGTGATCGGCAAGGTGCTGACGGACAGCCCCCTGATCCGCAAACTGTCCTTCACCGGCTCGACCGGCGTGGGCCGCAAGCTGGCCGAACAGTGCGCCCCGACCTTGAAACGGGTGTCGATGGAACTGGGCGGGGCCGCCCCCCTGATCGTCTTCGCCGACGCCGATCTGGACCTGGCCGTCGCCGAGACCATCAAGGGCAAGTTCAGGAACTCGGGCCAGACCTGCGTCTGCCCCAACCGGGTCTATGTCGAGCGGTCCGTCGCCGAGGCCTATGCCGAGAAGCTGGCGGCCGAGGTGGCGAAGATCAAGGTGGGCGCAGCCTTCGAAGAGGGGGTCAAGGTCGGTCCCCTGATCGAGGACAAGGCGATCGAGAAGGTCGAGAAACATGTGACGGCGGTGAGGGCCGACGGCGGGCGGGTTCTGACAGGCGGATCGCGCCATGCGCTGGGCGGCCGCTTCTTCGAGCCGACCGTGACCCTGGGCGGCGACGACGCCCTGTTCCGCGAGGAAGAGACGTTCGGTCCGATGATCCCGGTCTTCGCCTTCGACACCGAGACCGAGGCGCTGGACAAGGCCAACGCCAGCGAATTCGGCCTGGCCTCCTATCTGTTCACCCGCGACCTGGATCGGGCCATGCGGTTCAGCCGCCGCATCGAGGCGGGCATGTGCGGGGTCAACACCGGCCTGATCTCCACCGCCGTCGCCCCGTTCGGCGGGGTCAAACAGTCCGGCTACGGCCGCGAGGGCTCGATCCACGGCATAGACGAATATGTGGATGTGAAGACCGTGACCCTGGCGTTGAGATGAGGCTCAGACCGGCAGGACCCCGCGCTTGACCACCGATCGCATGGCCACGCTGGACGAGACCCGGTGGACGCCGGGCAGGCGCGTCAGGGTCTTGGCGTGGACCCGTTCCAGATCATCGACGTCGCGCACCACCAGACGCAGCAGATAGTCGGCGCCCCCGGTCATCAGATAGCATTCCATCACCTCGGGCGCGGCGGCGACCGCCTGTTCGAAGGCGCTGAGCGCCGCCTCCGACTGGGACGACAGGGTGACGGTGACGAAGACGCTGATCGGCAGGCCCACGGCCCGTTCGCTGATCACGGCCGCATAATGATCGACCACGCCGGCCGCTTCCAGCGCTCGCAGCCGGCGCAGGCAGGCGCTTTCGGACAGGGCCACCTGACGGGCCAGGTCGGCGTTGGTCATGCGGCCGTCCTGCTGAAGCAGACGAAGCATCTTCCTGTCGGTTCCGTCCAGTTCGACGGCGGAAACGGTCTTCATGGGCCAACCTCTTCGCAGAAAATTCGCATGTACGGCGTTCAGGCCTTGAAATGAACAGGATTCTGCGTCCGGCTCGGCGCTATATCTGCCGTCTGCGATCCGCCCAGGAGAGGCGGAGGTTTGACCCATTCACGGAGAGGCCCCATGCGAGTCGGCGTTCCCAGCGAGATCAAGAAGAACGAACACCGGGTCGGCCTGACGCCGACGGCGGTGCGCGAATATGTGGCCCACGGCCATTCGGTGTCGGTCCAGACCGGCGCCGGCCTGGGCGCCGGCTTCACCGATGCGGATTACGAGAAGGCGGGCGCGACCCTGGTCCCCGACGCGGCGACCGTCTTTGCCAACAACGACATGATCGTGAAGGTCAAGGAGCCGCAGAAGGTCGAGTGGGAGATGCTGCGCGAGGACCAGATCCTCTACACCTATCTGCACCTGGCGCCGGACCCGGAGCAGACCAAGGGCCTCCTGGCGTCGAAATGCGCGGCCGTCGCCTATGAGACCGTGACCGATGCGCGCGGCGGCCTGCCCCTGCTGGCGCCCATGTCCGAAGTCGCCGGTCGGATCGCCGTCTTCTCGGCGGCAGAGACCCTGTTGAAGCACAACGGCGGCATGGGTCTGCTGTTCTGCGGCGTGCCGGGCGTGGCCCCGGCCCGGGTGCTGGTGCTGGGCGGCGGCGTCGTGGGCCTGAACGCGGCGCGGATGGCCATGGGCCTGGGCGCCGAGGTGGTGGTGCTGGAGCGCTCGATCCCGCGCATGGCCTATATCGACGAGGTCACCAACGGCCGCGTCATCACCCGCTATTCCTCGATCGGCGCGATCGAGGAAGAGCTGGTCAAGGCCGATGTGGTGATCGGCGCCGTTCTGGTGCCCGGCGCCTCGGCGCCCAAGCTGGTCAAACGCGAGCACCTGAAGACGATGAAGCCCGGCTCGGTCCTGATCGACGTGGCCATCGACCAGGGCGGCTGTTTCGAGACCTCGCACGCGACCACCCACGAAGACCCGACCTATGTGATCGACGGCGTGGTCCACTATTGCGTCGCCAACATGCCGGGCGCCGCGCCCCGCACCAGCTCCGAAGCCCTGAACAACGCCACCCTGCCCTTCGGCCTGGCCCTGTCGGATCACGGTCTGGAGGCGCTGAAGAAGGACCCGCACCTGGCGCGCGGCCTGAACGTGCTGAAGGGCGAGATCACCTACCCGGCCGTGGCCCAGGCGCTGGGCATGGACTGGAGCGATCCGTTCGGCGTCTGGGCCAAGGGTTGATCCGAGACCTTCCCCCGCTTGCGGGGGAAGTGTCAGGTCGTGGCGCGCAGCGACACGCCTGACGATGGGGGGAGTGTCGCGATACTCCCCTCTCCGACCCTTGATCGCTGCGCGATCGACGGGCCACCTCTCCCGCAAGCGGGAGAGGGACTGATGGCGCCTGTGATTCGCCGTCGTCTTTTGGCATAAGCCCGCGATGAAGTTCCTCGACCAGGCCAAGATCTATATCCGCTCCGGCAACGGCGGCGCGGGCTCCGTGTCGTTCCGACGCGAGAAATTCATTCCCAACGGCGGCCCGGACGGCGGCGACGGCGGCAAGGGCGGCGACGTCTGGATCGAGGCGGTCGAGGGGCTGAACACCCTGATCGACTATCGCTACCAGCAGCATTTCAAGGCCCAGACCGGCCACCACGGCCAAGGTCGCCAGATGCACGGCGGCAAGGGCGAGGACGTGGTGCTGAAGGTTCCGGTCGGCACCCAGGTGCTGGACGAGGACAAGGAGACGGTGCTGCTGGACATGGATACGCCCGGCAAGGTCGAGCTGCTGCTGAAGGGCGGCAACGGCGGCTGGGGCAATGTCCGCTTCAAGGGACCGACCAACCAGGCGCCCGCCTACGCCAACCCCGGCCAGGAGGGCCAGGAGCGTTGGGTCTGGCTGAGGCTGAAACTGATCGCCGACATCGGCCTGGCGGGCCTGCCGAACGCGGGCAAGTCCACCTTCCTGTCGGCGGCCAGCGCGGCCAAGCCCAAGATCGCCGACTATCCCTTCACCACCCTGGCGCCCAATCTGGGCATGGTGGACCTGTCGCCGACCGAACGGTTCGTCATCGCCGACATTCCCGGCCTGATCGAGGGGGCCAGCGAGGGCGCGGGCCTGGGCACCCGCTTCCTGGGGCATGTCGAACGGTCGGCCAGCCTGATCCATCTGATCGACGGGACCCAGGAGGACGTCGCCGAGGCCTACCGGATCATCCGTCACGAGCTGGAAGCCTATGGCGAGGGCCTGGCCGACAAGGCCGAAATCCTGGCGCTGAACAAGATCGACGCCCTGTCGCCTGAGGAGCGCGAAGAGAAGGCGAAGGCCCTGGAGGCGGTCGCGGGCCGCCGGCCCATGCTGGTGTCGGGCGTGTCCGGCGAGGGCGTGCCCGCCCTGCTGCGCGCCGCCTGGGCCGAGGTGAAGAAGACCCGGGGCGCCCTGGCCGGCGACAGCGAAGCGGATCAGGTCTCGGGCTGGCAGCCCTGATTGACGGCGGCCGCGCGCCCGACAGATGTGGCGCGCGCACGTCACCCTGAGATTTCGGCGATCTGGGTCTGCGTGAATGAAGCGGACAACGGTTTTCGATGCTATGCGTTAACCGTGCCAACGGTGAAGCTGGAGCACCCCGCCTGATGCGTCGTTTCTTGATATGGTCGGTTCTGGCCACCCTGGTCGGTCTGGTTTTGGCCGGGACGGGCTATTGGGCCTACTGGAACTTCTATTCGCGCTTCCAGCCCGTCACCATCACGCGCAATCAGGCCCAGATTCAGCAGCTGCTGGACGAGGCTTCCTGGGTCTCGGGCGGCGGTGGGGGCGAACCCCTCTATGTCATCGGCTATCGCGACAGCGCCTCGACCCAGCGTTACGTCCGCGAAGAGATCGACAAGCTGAAGGCGGCCGGGGTGGAGCCCCGCATCATCCTGTTCGCCCGGGCCGACCGGGAAGGCGCAGCCCAGTCCACGGCGGCCGAACGGGCCACCGTCGCCGAACTGTGGCTGACCCGCGACTGGTCGCTGTACCAGCGCTGGATCCAGACACCCGCGCGAGAATGGACGGCGGCCGGCATTCCGGCGGCCGACGGCAATCTGGCCCGCGCCGCCGTGGTCGAGGCCAGTCGTCAGTTCGACGCCCGCCTGACCGAACTGCTGAAGGACGCAGGCGTGCAGATCACCTATCCGCTGGTGCTGTGGCGGGATCGGGACGGATTCCTGAAGGCCTGCGGCTGCGCCGACAACCGCGCCTGGCCGTTCATCCGCGACGACCTGAACGCGCCGGATCGGGTCGGGACGGCCACGCCCGATGCGGACGCCGCCTCGGCGCCTTACGGCGGTGAAACGCCCGCTCCGGGCTCCGATCCCTCCGCCCTGCCCTATCCAAACCTGCCGGCCATTCCGCCGGCCGCCACACCGCCTGGAGCCGCTCCACAGGCTCCAGGCGCGCCGACGCCGGGCGCCCAGGGTTCGGCCCCCAATGGGCAGGCCACAAACCGAACGCCGACGCCACGCGCCGCGCCGACGCCCAAGACCCAGGACGACAGCACCTTTTTCTGATCGGGCTCCCGCCCCTTCACGCCGCCTTCACACCGCCCGGCAGGCCGCGATCAGCCGATCCACGTCCGCGGCGTCCTGATAAAGGCCGAAGCCGAAGCGGATCACGTCGTCGCGGACGTCCGTCACCACCCCCGCCGCCAGCAGGGTCGCGCGCCACGCCTGGGCGTTGGGATGACGCAGGGCCAGGAACCTGGCGCGCGTCCCGTCGCCGACGACGGGGTTCAAAATCTCGGCCTCGCCGAAAACACCCGCCTCGCCCGCACCGACCGCCGCCTGGAACTGCAACGCCAGCGCCCGGCCGTGTTCGGCGACGTCCTCCGTCGTCAGCCCCGCCTGGCTCAGCATCCCGCGGGCGGCGTTGAACCGGTACAGGGCCGAACTGTCGAAGGTGGCCCCCCAGAAACGGCCGCCGTCCGAGCGATACTGAACCCCGCCGCGCGGCCCCGACAGATCCCCGAACTCGGCGAACCAGCCGGTGATCACGGGCCTGGCGCCGAAACCGTCGGGCGCGTGCAGGAAACAGGCGCCCTCGCCCGCCATGGCGTACTTATAGCCGCCGGCGACATAGAAGACCCGGTCCGCGACGCCCGACAGGTCGGTCGGCGTGGCCATGAAGCCGTGATAGCCGTCGATCAGCACCCAGGGCCCTTCCGGCCGGGCCAGCGCCGCCAGAGCCTCGATCCGGTCGAACAGTCCCCCGGTGCGGAAGAAGACGTGGCTGACGACGACCCAGTCGTAGCCCCCGCCCTCGGCCGCCGCGACGAACCGGTCTGCGAAGGTGTCGAACGGGTCCAGGGGCAGGCGCGTGACGACCGCCTGGCCCGCCTCCTCCCACCGCTCGGCCTGGCGACGGAACGAGTGGAACTCTCCGTCTGTCGACAGAATCCGCACGGGCCGGCGCTCGATCGCCGAAAAGACCCGCAGCAGCAGGTCATGGGTGTTGGGGGCGAAGACCAGACTGTCCGGCGACGGCAGCCCCAGCTCGCCCGCGACCTCGGCCTGGGCCCTGGGGATGACCTCGCCGAAGATCAGGTCCCATTTGCGGTCCGCGTGCAGATTGGCGTCGAGCCAGGCCTGCTGCTGGGCCTCGAACGAGGCGTCAGGCCACAGGTGGTGGCTGTGGGCGGCGAAATGCAGACGGCCGGGCGCCAGGGACAGGGCGCGGGAGAACAGGGGCTTAAATGACATGGCGCCATCATGACCGCTTCGGCGGCGGCCGTCGACGTCAACGCCCCTTGCGCAGGCCCAGCATGCCCAGCCAGCCGCCGCTGGTCAGCAGGGCCACGTCCAGCAGAGCCAGCGGCAGAGGAGTCGAGACCGGCGCCGCGATGAAGCGGGCCTTCCATTCCGGGCCGAACTTGCCCTTGTAGCTGCGCAGGCCCTGGAAGCCGTAAAGGGCGCCGCCCTCTTCGAACACCAGGGCGCCCACACGGGCGAAGACGGGGGCGATGCGGCGATCCTCCAGCCCCGCCAGCGGCGCCATGCCCAGGTCGAACTCGGCGATCCCCTCCGCCTTGGCCCATTGGACGCAGCGGGTGAACAGATAGTCCATGACCCCGTGCGGGGCGTCGGGCGTATAGCGCATCAGATCCACCGCCGCCTCGCCCGGCGTGACCAGAAGATTGGCGAAGGCCACGATCCGGTCGCCCTCGCGCATCACCGCCAGCGGCGTCAGGTCCAGATAGTCGATGTCGAAACGGCCCAGGGAGAAGGACTTTTCGGCCCCATTGTGCATGGCCAGCCAGGCGTCAGAAATCGCCCGCAGTTCGCCCTCCAGCGGCCGGGCCGAACCGGGCGGCAGGACTTCGAACCGCGCCCCTTCCCGCTCGGCCCGGTTCAGGGCCGTTCGCAGGTTCTGCTTGCCCTTGCCTTCGGTGGTGAAGGCTTCCGTGCGGATCACCGCCGTCTCGCCGACCTTGCGCAGGGCCAGGCCCATGGTCGCCAGTTCACCCAAAATGTCGTCGCCGACGGAATAGAAGACCGCCGAGCCGCCGTAGCTGTCGGCCATTTCGGCGAAGGCCCAGAGCAGCTCCTGCCGCTCCGTCGTCAGGCCGGCGGGTTCGCCCATGGCGATCCAGCGCCGCCCGCGCACGCGATAGGCCAGGAAGCTGCGGCCCGACGGACTGAACAGCAGGGCCTTGTCGCCCAGCATGGCCAGCCAGGCTTCGGGGGCGGCGGCGTCGGCCGTCTCCAGCGCCTGACGCGCGCGTTCGATCTCCTCGCGCGACGCCGGGCCGTGGCTGTCGGCGCCGGGCGAACTGAGCAGAGACCGGCCTGCGACCAGCAGAGTCAGCAGGGACAGAACCAGACCGGCCCGCAGGAAGCCCGAAGCCTGGCGATCGACCAGGAAGCGCCACCACAGTTCGTCCGAATAGGCCACGTCCCGATAGGCGAAAAAGCCCAGCCACAGCATGGAGATCACCACGGCGATCAACAGCAGCAGCCAGCCGGGCCGCAGAGGCTCGCTGAGACGCGAACGCCGGTTGAAGGCCGAACGGCACGGCGCCAGCAGGACAGCCACGAGGATCAGATCGATCGATTCCCGCCAGTCCAGCCCCTTCAGCAGAGAAAAGACCGCCCCCGCCGCCAGGGCCGCCATCGCCGCCCAATAGGCGCCGCGCCTGCGCCGCCACAGGCCCGCCGACAGCAACAGCAGGATAAAGCCGGCGATGCTGGCCATGAAATGCGACAGGTCGATCAGTATGGGCGAGACGACGCCCGTCAGCAGGCGCAACCGCTCGTCGAACTCGGGCGTCACCGCCGAGATCAGCATCAGCGCCCCCGCGCCGAAGGCGAGGACGGCGAAAACCTGGGGCGTCAGCTCATAGGCCAGCCCGAGCAGCCGCCGCACGAGCCGAGGCCCATAGATGTTCTTCTGGCTCACAGAGCCCCCCGATTCGCCTTTTCCGCCCCATCATAGACCAAGACTCGTCCAACCGGGGCGGGTCCAAGGTCATTTAGAGGCGCGTGAAACAATCCGTAACACGGCGGGTTTGGTCGATGCGGGCGCCGGGCCCGCTTGTACGAGGGTATAGTCCCATGAACATCAAGACCGCTTTTCTGACTAGCGCCGCCGCCGCCTTTCTGATCGCCGCGCCGGCCCTGGCCCAAGACGCCGCCTCGACCCCGCCGGCCTCTCAAGACGCCGCGGCCTCAGCTTCGAGCCAACAGAGCCTGCAACTGACGCCGGGCGTCTCGGTGCAAGGCCCTGACGGCGAGCTGGGCAAGCTGGAAGGCGTTCAGACCAACGCCTCGGGCGCTCAGGAGCTGACTGTCCGCGGCGCGGACGGCCAGGTTCGCGCCGTGCCGCTGAACGGCATTCGCCAGGAAGGCGAAGCCGTTAAGGTGGATTACACCAAGGCTGAGTTCGACGCCGCAGCCGCCATCGAGGGCGAGGCTTCCGCCACCCCCGACGCGACGACGCCGCCCGCTGACGACGCCATGACGTCCCCGACCGCGCCCGAGCCGACGACTGCGCCCGACGCGGCGGACCCGACGCCGCCGACCCTGCCCGCCGAGCCGGCGCCGACTGAACCGACGGACCCCGCGACCTCGAGCGATCCGACGACCCCGCCGGCTAGCCCCCAGGGCTGATCGCGGCAAGCCTCTGACGGCTTGATCCTGGAAGGCGGTCGGCTCAGCCGGCCGCCTTTCCTGTGTCGGTGATCCGAGCCGGACAAAAGAAGGGGCGGTTCCTGCGAACCGCCCCTTCGTCTTATATTGCCTTAAGTCGGGGGTCAGGCGCGACGCTTGACCAGGCCCAACAGGAACAGAAGGATCACGGCGCCGATGGTGGCGACGATGGTCGAACCGATCCAGCCGCCCCAGCTGATGCCCAGGGCGCCGGCGATGAAGCCGCCGATCAGGGCGCCGATGACGCCGACGATCAGATTGGTGATCAGGCCGTGGTTACGACCCATGATCTGTTCCGCGAGCCAGCCCGCGACGATGCCGATGATGATCCAGGCGATAATGCCCATAAGTTTGGTCCCTTCCTTCAAAAGCCAAGCTGCCGACTAAATGCGTCCGCCCCGATCGGGTTGCGCAACCCCGTCCCGATTCCCGGACAGGGGCCGCCAGCCCTTGCGAAGCCCGATCCGGCATGGCGATTGCGAGGTTTCGGGCGAGCCGTGCCAATTCGGGACGGGTTGCAGATGAGGAATTGGGGGCCATGGCCACCGACATCGATCTCCACCTGGGCCGCCGTCTGCGGCGTCGCCGTCGCCTGCTGGGGCTGACGCAACAGCAGTTGGCCGTGCAGGTGGGAATCCGCTTCCAGCAGATTCAAAAATACGAATGCGGCGCCAACCGCATCTCGGCCGCCCGCCTCTGGCAGCTGGCCCAGGCGCTGGAGACGCCGGTCAGCTATTTCTATGACGGCGTCGCCGAGGCGCTGGAGAACAAGGGCGGCCTGCCCACGGCCCAGGAGGTCTTCTCGCGCAAGGAGACCCTGGACCTGATCCAGGCCTATTATCAGCTGGAGGAGCGGCCGCGCCGCCGCCTGCTGGACCTGGCCAAGTCGCTGCACGACTCAAAGGACGTCGCCGCCTGATCTGACGCCTCAGCCGGGCCCCTTTCGGTTCCGTCCCGACCGATCATGCTCTAAGAGCCGCGCATGACCGAGTTCGAATCCTTCGCCGTGGAACTGGCGCACGCAGCCGCGCGCGTCACCCTGCCCTTCTTCCGCTCCGACCTCGGTCATGAGGACAAGGGCGGGGCCAAGGGGTTCGACCCCGTGACCGAGGCCGACAAACAGGCCGAGGCGGCCATTCGCCGCCTGATCGCCGAACGCTATCCCGACCACGGGGTGATCGGCGAGGAATACGGCGAGGACCGCCCCGACGCCGAACATGTGTGGATTCTGGACCCCATAGACGGGACGCGGGCCTTCATCTCGGGCCTGCCGCTGTGGACCACGCTGATCGCCCTGCGCGTCGGCGGCAAGCCGACCGTGGGCTTGATCGCCCAGCCCTATCTGGACGAAATCTTCATCGGCGGCCCGTCCGGCGCCCGGCTGCTGCGCGGCGAAACCGAGACGCCTTTGGCCGTGCGGGCGTGCGAGCATCTGACCGAGGCCGTCATCTCGACCACCGATCCGAACATCTTCAACGGCGCCGAACTGGGCGCCTGGACCCAGGTCCGCGCCGCCGCCCGCCTGGCCCGCCTGGGCTGCGACGCCTACGCCTACGCCATGGTGGCGGCGGGCAGGATGGACCTGGTGGCCGAAACCAGCCTGAAACCCTGGGACTGGTCCGCCCTGGTCCCGGTGATCGAGGCCGCCGGCGGCCGGGTGGTCAACTGGCGCGGGGAGGCGCCGGACGGGAGCGGGCAGATTTTGGCCGTCGGGGATGAACGGCTGATCGAGCAGGCGCTAGTGACGTTGAAGCGGGCGGCGGCCTGAGCAACGGAAGTCGGGATGTCTGCGAGGGGTGGGAAGCGGACGTCGATCTGATAGGCTACCTATATGGGAACGCCAGACTCCACCGTAGCATCTATAGGTTTCTACGGGGACGATCTCGATCCGTCCGAGATATCCCGTGCGCTCGGCTGTGAACCGACTGTCGGCGTTGCCAAAGGCGGAACGTGGACCACTGAGAAGGGGGTTGAGAAGTTCGCCAGAACCGGATCATGGCGGCTCGTGGCTGAAAGATGCCCGGCTGCCGATCTCGATGCTCAGATCGGGATTCTGTTGTCCAAGATGAACGATGACTTGGAGGCGTGGCAAACGCTCGCGGGTCGCTTTCGGGGCCGCGTCTTCTGCGGCGTGTTCCTCGCGTCCGGTAACGATGGCCTGACGTTGAGGCCGGAAACCCAGCTCATGATCGGCCAGCGCGGCCTCATGTTGGACCTCGACATCTACGAGCAGACTGATCCCGACTGAATGTCCGCAACGGGTCGATTTGCGAAATGGACCTAGGCGCCGAAGTCCGACCTTGCCCTAACCTCAGCGGCAAAAATCTCTACTGTCGTCATCCTCGGGCTTGACCCGAGGACCGGGCGCGGATCGGGCTCTGCGCTTGCCCCTTCGCACAAGCGGCGGATCGTTCGATCCTCGGGTCAAGCCCGAGGATGACGACAGGGGGGCGTCGCGCCCCTCACGCCACCGACGGCGTCTCTTCCGTCACGTCCTCGACCCGCGCCGACGGATCGGCCGCAATCCCCTTGGGCGGGGAGACATATTCCGCCATGGCGTCGAACTCGTCGAGGAAGACGGCGCGCATGGGGTCGGCTTCCATAATGACTTCGTGCTTGGCGCCGGGGACCTCGACATAGCGGCCGCGGCCCAGGCGTTTGGCGGCCCAGCGGGCGGTCTGTTTCCAGACCACGTCGTCGGCGTCGGCCTGGACGATGGCGACCGGGATCTTGACCGTCTTGAGGGCCTTGGGCTTGAGCGCGCGTTCGCCGGCGTCCAGCGCGAAGGCCAGCCAGCCGTAGGTGGGGCCGCCGATGGCCAGGTGTGGGCAGGCGTAGAGCTGTTGGCGCCACATCTCATAACGGGTCTCGTCCGAGGTCAGGGCGTCCTCGGCGAAGGTGTGGTCGAACGGATCGTCCGGGTCGCCCAGCAGATAGTCGCCGGCGTGGCCGTGGCGGATGCTCCAGCGCACCGCCAGCTTGACCGACCACATCGACCGTTTGCCGGTCTTGATCCGCAGCATGGGGCTGGACAGGACGGCGCCCGAGAAGCGGGTCTCCCCGGCTTGCAGGGTCAGCAGGTTCAGACAGGCGCCCATCGAATGGCCGACCATGATCCAGGGCTTGGGGCACTGGTCCTCGAAGGCGTCCAGCAGCCGGCCGTAGTCGTCCAGAAACTCCTCCACCGCCCGGGCATGACCCTTCAGCCGGTCGGGCAGCAGCCGGGCCGACAGGCCCTGGCCGCGCCAGTCATGGGTCAGGACGCACCAGCCGCGGGCCAGGAAGTTGCCGATAACCTCGAAATATTTCTCGATCGGCTCGGTGCGGCCGGGGCTGAGCACCACGGTGCCGCGCGGCTGTTCCGCAGTCAGGTGCGACGGCTTCCAAATGGCCGCGCGCAACCGCATGCCACCGGCGCCCCGATACCATTCGCCCTTGCCGCCGGGCGGCGAGGACGCGCCGGGAACCCCCATAAGAGGTGCGTTGGCGGCGAAGGCTTGGGCGCGGTTCACTCGGGCTTCCTGAACTTCAAGGTCATACGGTCGCTTTCGCCGATCGCTTCAAACTTGGATCGGTCGAAGGTCGGGTCGGCGGGCTGGCCCTGGGGAGCGGTCAGACGCATCGGCGGCAGGGTGTCGACACCGAACGGATGGTCCTTGGTGTCCTTCTCATTGGCGTTGATCTCGGAGGCCGCGACGAAGACGAAGCCGGCCTCGGCCGCCAGCTGTTTGACGAAGGCTTCCTGGACATAGCCGTTGGCGGCCACCGGATCCTGGTCCTCTTCCGGCGCCAGGCGATGCTGCTCGACCCCCACAATCCCGCCGGGCTTGAGCGCCGCAAAGGCGTCGGCGAAGGCCTTTTCGGCGATGCCCGCCGCCATCCAGCCGTGCAGGGTGCGCATGAACAGGCACAGGTCCACCGTCCCGGCCGGCGCCACGGGGCCGGAGGCCGCGCCGAAGGTGGTGAACTGGGGCTCGCCGTACAGCTTCTTGTCCGCACTGAACCGGGTCTGGAAGGCGGCGTTCAGCGCGGTCTGGGCCGGGTCGGCGGCGGGGCCCTCGGGAAAGAGGGCGGCGATATAGCTGCCCTTGCCGCGCGCCAGATAGGGGGCCAGGATTTCGGTGTACCAGCCGCTGCCCGGCCAGAATTCGACCACCGTCATACGGGGCTGAAGGCCGAAGAAGCGCAGGGTCTCCATCGGGTGGCGAAAGGCGTCGCGCGGCCGGTCCTGGGCGCGCCAGGGGCCGGCGACGGCCCATTCCAGCGAACCTTCCGGCGGACCGGAGGGGGCCGGCGGCGCCTCGGGAGCGGCCTCTTTCTTGCGGCCGCAGGCGGCCAGGCCGGTCAGGGCCAGACCGGTCGCGCCGGTCAGCAGGAAGCGGCGGGACAGGCCGTGGGACGTCGCAGAAAGATCAACCATCAAAACACCCCCTCGGAAGCCGGCCCCCGCGTCCGGCTAACCTTGGTCGAACGGGCTTACCCACGTTCGCGACGCGGGTCAAAAGGGACTATTCGGGTTTGCGGAAACGCAGGGTCATACGGTCGCTTTCGCCGATCGCGTCGAAGGCCGCGCGCTGGTCCGGGGTCAGGGCGCCCGAGCCGTCGCGGGCCTGGGACTGGCGCACCGGCGGCAGGGTCCAGACGCCGAACGGATGGTCGTGATCATCCCTGGGGTTGGCGTTCAGCTCGCTGCGCGCCTCCAGCACGAAGCCGGCGTCCTGGGCCTCATGGATCACATAGCTTTCGGGGACATAGCCGGTGGAGGCGACCTCGGCGACGTTCAGCCCCTCGGCGCTGCGGTGCTGCTCGACCGCCAATACGCCGCCCGGCTTCAGGGCGGCGTAAAACGCCTTCAGATAGGGCTCGGTGCGGCCGTCGCGCGACCAGTTGTGGAAGGCGCGGGCCACCAGGATGAAGTCGGCCGAACCGGGCGCGACCTCCATGGACTCCAGCGGGCGGTTGACGGCGACATAACGGCCCCCGGTCGCGGCGGCGTAGGGTTCGAGAATATGCCGCCACCAGCTGGCGCGGCCGGGTTCGATCTCCACCACCGTCATGCCGGGCTGCAGCCCCCAGAAGGTCAGGGATTCGTAAGGATGACGGGCGGCGTCGCGGGCGCGGTCCTCGGCCGGGCGAGTCGGGGCGGCGACGGCGGCCTGAAGCGCCTTATCTTCCTCCAGGATCGGCAGGGTGCTGGACAGGGCCGAGCGCGGCGGGGTCCAGGCGCCTTCCGTCTGGGCTGGGACGGTTTGGGCGGCGGCGGGAAGGGCGACGAGGACGGCGGCGAGGCCGAGCAGATGAAGGCGCATGGGGGACGGGCTCCTGGTGCGGGTCACCTTCCTTAAGAGACCTGAGGACAGGCGCAAATGACGATCCCGAGACACCGACATTCGGTCGCAGCCTGGGCGCCCCTTGACGGCCGATCTGCGCCTCCCATCTTTGTTTCCGAGAGCGCCGATGTCGGGCTCTCCGGACGGACGAGGCCGGTTTCGGGTCGTCGGTCTGAACTCCCACCGTCCGGGCAAATCGCCGGGCGGCTCAACCTTGCTGATCCTCAGGAGGATGCTGATGCGTACCTATGATTTCACCCCGCTGTACCGTTCGGCCGTCGGTTTCGACCGCCTGGCCAATCTGCTGGAAACCGCCGCGCGGACCAGCCAGGACAGCGGCTATCCCCCGTACAATATCGAGACCACGGGCGAGAACGCCTATCGCATCGAGATCGCCGTCGCCGGATTTTCTCCCGACGAGCTGAACATCGAGGTGAAGGAGAATCTGCTGACCGTGACCGGGCGCAAGACCGCCAATGACGACGCCGCCGCGCAGAAGACCTATCTGCACCGCGGCCTGGCCGAGCGCGACTTCGAACGCCGCTTCCAGCTGGCCGACTATGTGGTCGTGACCGAGGCCAATCTGGTCAACGGCCTGCTGTCGATCTCGCTGAAGCGCGAGCTGCCCGAGGCGCTGAAGCCCCGCCGGATCGAGATCGGCGGCGCCCAGCCCCTGATCGAGGGCAAGACCGAGAAGCCCAAGGCGGCCTGATCGGTCCCACAGAACTGGAGAAGGGCGGCGTTCGCGCCGCCCTTTTTTATGTCGCCAGGTGCGCGAAGGCGGCGACCACCTGTTCATAGGCCGGGCGTTTGAACGGCACGATCAGGTCGCAGGCCTCGGACAGATCGCCCCAGCGCCAGGCGTCGAACTCGACCTCCTCGTCGGCCTGCAGGTCGATCTCGCTGTCCTGGCCGGTGAAGCGGAAGGCGAACCACTGCTGGCGCTGCCCCTTGAAGCCGCGCCAGGCCTTGGGATTGTCCATCGCCTCGGGCGGGAAGTCGTACAGGATCCAGTCGTCGGTCCGGGCGAGGAACTCCACCGAGGTCACGCCGGTCTCTTCCTTCAACTCGCGCAGTGCGGCCGCCGTCAGATCCTCGCCGTCATCCACCCCGCCCTGCGGAAACTGCCAGTTATGCGGTCCCGGCGTCGCGTGTCGCCGGCCGTACCAGACCTGGCCGTCGGCGTTGAACAGCACGACACCGACATTGGGGCGGTAGAGGGTGAGGTCGGTCATCGAGTGGCGAGTGGCGGGTGGCGATTGGCGAGGAAGAACGAACGCACCTGTGCGCTCGGACGGCGAGCGTCCTTACTCGCCACTCGCCACTCGCCACTCGCCACTTCCTAGCGCCCCGGCCGAAGCGTCATCGCAGACGCCGGCGCCAGTTGCAGGCCGCGCTGCTCCAGGCCGGCGGTCCAGCGGGCGGCGGCCTCGACCGTGACCGGATAGGCGAAGCCGGTCCCCATGGCCGAGCCGCGCAGCTTGGCCTGGGCCTCCAGACTGTTCAGGGCGCCGATGATGGCGGCGGGCGACTGGGTCTGGTCGATCACCTTGTCGGCGCTGGCCCTGGCCCAGGCGCCGGGGCGGCGCTGGAAGGAGCCGTCGTCCAGGAAGGCGAGACCCTTCTGGCGCAGAATCGTCAGGAAGGCGCCCATGCCCGCGTCCGAACCGGCGAACCGGTCGCCCAGATAGTTGGTCACGCCGAAATAGCCTGTGGCGCGACCCAGCAGCCAGTCCAGCTTGGCCTCGACGTCGTCGGGCGTGCCGTTGGCCAAAAGCGTATAGGGGCCGGGGTCGTTGTCGGGATAGCCGGTCGGCTCCATCGGCATTTCCAGCATGACCTCATGGCCCTGGGCCCTTGCCTGGTCGATCCAGGACTGGAGATTGTCGGCATAGGGCACGAAGCTGAGGGTCACCTCGGCCGGCAGGCGTTCGATGGCGGCGCGGGTGGTGACGGCGTTCAGCCCCAGGCCGCCGACGATCAGGGCCACGCGCGGCTTGCCGTTCGAGCGGAAGGGCCGGGCGTAGGCCTGGGCCGGGACGCGGCCGTCGGGCGCGATCATCGGCAGGGGACCGCTGGGGCCGGGCTGGGACAGGCCGGCGATCGGCGCCTTGGGCAGGGGCGAGGCCGGCTGGACCGGGGCGCTGTAGCTGGCGCCGCCCGCGACGGAAGCGCCGTCCGGCAAGGTGATCAAGGCCTCGCCGCCCGCCGCGCCGGACGTATCTCCGCCTCCCGTCAAATCCTGATAAAGACCCATGGCCCCCATGGAGAAGGCCTCGAATCCGGTCGGGGCGGGAGCGTCCGGCGCGGCCGGCGCCCGGTGCAGGGCGATGCGGGCCGAAGGCGCGCCCGCGCGCGGGTCGCCCAGGACGGTCAAGAAGAGGGCGGTGGAGGTCAGCAGGAAGACGCCGGCCAGGGCCGCGACCACCGGCGGCTTCTTCAGCACGGCGACGAGGGGCTTCAGGCTCGGCTTGGCGCGGGGCGCCGGCGGGGCGCCGGCGGCGGCGGCGAGGGCGGACTGGCGTTTGGCGAACATGGACACGGGGCGGAATCCTTCACCCCCATGCTGCCATGCGCCCGGTTAAGAAATCCTAACGGGCGTTCACCACGATTGTAGCTGGGAGCGGCTGTCACGGATCGTGCGTTGACGGGCGTGTTTGCGGCCCCTCAGATGGGCTTCTCCCCACGCCGACCGAGGATATTCGCCGATGATGAGCCCCGCCGCCGACGACGCCCTGCGCGAAGAAGTCCGACTGCTGGGCGGAATTCTGGGCGAGGTCATTCGCGCCGAAGGCGGAGAGGCCCTGTTCGAACATGTCGAGGCGGTCCGCCAGGCGTCCGTCGCCTATCACCGCGATCCCGCCTCCCATCCGGCCAAGCGGCTGGAGAAGCTGCTGACCGCCATGAGCGTGGATCAGGCGGCGGGTCTGGCGCACGGTTTCGCCCTCTTTTCGCTGCTCGCCAACATCGCCGAGGACCGGGCCACCCGCCGACGCGCCCAGCACCAGGCCGAGGCCGGCGCCCGTCCCGACACCCCCGAGGGCGCCCTGCTGCGACTGGCCGATCAGAAGATCGACAAGGCGGCGGTGCGCGCCCTGTTGGACGAGGCCCTGATCTCGCCGGTCCTGACCGCCCACCCGTCGGAGGTGCGGCGCAAGAGCGTCATCGACCGGATCACCGCCATCTCCGATCTGCTGGATTCCTGCGACAAGGCCGGAGACGCCTGTTCGCCGGCCCAGATCAACGAACCCCTGCGCCGCCAGATCGTCATCCTGTGGGCCACGCGGCTGGTGCGCACCCAGGGGCTGGTGGTGCAGGACGAGATCGACACGGTCGTCTCCTTCCTGGACCGCATCTTCCTGCGGGTGGCGCCCAAACAGTTGTCGGCCTGGCGTCGTCTGCTGGAGGCGCCCCAGCTTCAGCCCTTCCTGCGGGTTGGCACCTGGGTCGGGGGCGACCGGGACGGCAATCCGAACGTTGACGGTGCGGTGCTGAGCGCCGCCTTCCGCACCCAGGCGCGGGCGGTGCTGGGCTTCTATCTGGAGGAGGTCCACGCCCTGGGCGCCGAACTCAGCCTGGCGGCCGAGCTGGCCGAGGTTTCGCCCGAGCTGGCGGCCCTGGCCGACGCCGCCCAGGACCCGTCGCCGCACCGGGCGGACGAGCCCTATCGCCGCGCCCTGACCGGGGTCTATGCGCGTCTGGCCGCCACCTATGAGGCGCGGGGCGGCGCACAGCCCCCCCGCCGCGCGGCCGTTGCAGCCGAAGCCTATCCCGGCCCAGACGCCTTCGAGGCCGATCTGCGAATCCTGCGCGACAGCCTGGTCTCGCACCACGGCGAGGTGTTCGCCGACGACCGGCTGAACGATCTGATCACGGCGGTGGAAATCTTCGGCTTCCACATGGCGACCCTGGACCTGCGCCAGAACTCGGACGTCCATGAGCGGGTCGTCGCCGACCTGCTGAAGACGGCCGGGGTCTGCGACGACTATTCCGCCCTGGACGAAGAGGGGCGGCTCGCCGTCCTGGCGGCCGAACTGACCTCGCCCCGCCTGCTGTTCAGCCCCTATGCCGACTACGCCGCCGAGACCCTGAAGGAGCGGGCCATCCTCCAGGCCGCCGCCGCCGCCCTGGAGGCCTTCGGGCCCCAGGCGATCCGCACCCATATCGTCTCCAAGACCGACGCCGCCTCGGACCTGCTGGAGGTCTATCTGCTGCTGAAGGAGGTGGGCCTCTACCGGCCCGAAGACCCCGCCGCCTGTCCGATCCAGGCCGCGCCTCTGTTCGAAACCATCGAAGACCTTCGGGCCTCGCGCCCGACCCTGGAGCGGCTGCTGAAGGAGCCCTCGGCCCTCGCCGTCGCCAAGGCGCGCGGCGTGCAGGAGGTGATGATCGGCTATTCGGACTCCAACAAGGACGGCTCCTATCTGACCTCGGGCTGGGAACTGCACGAGGCCTCGCGCGCCCTTGTCGAGGTGACGCGGGCCGCCGGTCTGAAGCTGCAGCTGTTCCACGGGCGCGGCGGCACGGTCGGACGCGGCGGCGGCTCGGCCTTCGCCGGGGTCCTGGCCCAGCCGGAAGGCACGGTCCAGGGACGCATACGCACCACCGAACAGGGCGAGGTCATCGCCAACAAATACGGCGAGCCCGAGATCGCCCTGCGCAATCTGGACGCCCTGACCTGCGGCGCCGTGCTGGCCTCCCTGGGCCAGGGACGGGACCAGGCCTTCACCGCCGAACACGGCGCCACCCTGTCGGACCTGTCGGCCCGGTCGATGGCCGCCTATCGCAAGCTGGTCTATGAGACCGACGGCTTCGTCGACTATTACCGCGCCGCCACCCCCATCGCCGAAATCGCCGACCTGAAGATCGGTTCGCGCCCGTCGTCGCGGACCGCCTCGACCCGGATCGAGGATCTGCGCGCCATTCCGTGGGTGTTCAGCTGGTCCCAGAGCCGGGTCATGCTGCCGGGCTGGTTCGGCTTCGGCTCGGCGGTCCAGGGCTGCGACATGGGCGAGTTGAAGGCGATGGCCGAGGCCTGGCCCTTCTTCAAGACTCTTGTTCAGAACATGGAAATGGTCATGGCCAAGTCGGACATGACCATCGCCCGTCGATACGCCACCCTGGTGAGCGACGCGGGTCTGGCCGCCGCCATCTTCGGCGAAATCCGCGACGAATGGCAGAGGACGCACGACGCCATCCTGGCCATCACCGGCCATGACAAGCTGCTGGGCGGCCAGCCGGAACTGGACCGTCTGATCCGACTGCGGATGCCCTATGTCGAGCCGCTGAACCATGTGCAGATCGAGCTGATCCGCCGCCGCCGCGCCGGCGACGAAGATCCGCGGGTGCGCGAGGGAATCCTGCTGGCGATCAACGGGGTGGCGGCGGGGCTGAGGAACAGCGGCTGATTTCCGCCGCCACCCTAAATCCAATTTAATTCAACCGTCACAGATCGGAGCCGCAAGTCTCATTACGGCGTTACAGAAGAAAGGTATTGCGCCTTCATCGCCACTTTGGGCGATTATCGTTCCCTAGGAGCTAAAACGATGAAGGTTCTTTCCCCCGTTCTCTTCGCCGTCGCCGTCCTGTCCGCCTCCTCCGCCCTGGCTCAGGAAGCCCGGATCCCCTTCGGCGATCTGGACCTGACCTCGACCGCCGGCGCCGCCGCCTTCGACGCCCGCGTCGATCAGGCGGCCGAGCGTCTGTGCCGCGACGTCGCCTTCACCGCCGGCCAGATCACCAATCGCCGCTCTTGCCGCGCGGCTGTGCGGGCCGAGGCTCTGAGCCGGCTGCCGCGCGTCCGCCGCGTCGAATATGTCCGCGCCTCGCGCGACGCCCGTCCCGTCGTGCGCGCCGCTACGGCGTCCGACGAAGGCTGAACGGCGAACCGGCGAGGGGCGCTGCGTCCCTCGCCGGTTCTCCGCTTCACAGCCATCGGGTCCGCTTGAAGGCGACGTAGAGGCCGAGGCAGACTGCGGCGATCACCGCCATGACGGCCGGATAGCCGTAGCGCCAGTGCAGTTCCGGCATGTGTTCGAAATTCATGCCGTAGATGCCGGCGATGGCGGTGGGCACGGCCAGCAGCGCCGCCCAGGAGGCGAGCTTGCGGGTGATGACCCCCTGCCTCTGCTGTTCCAGCAGATTGGCGACTTCAAAGACGGACGACAGGATTTCGGTCAGGCCGTTCAGGCGGCTGTTGACCCGTCGGACATGATCGCCGACGTCGCGGAAATAGGGTCGGACGTCGGGGTCGATACAGGGCAGGTCCAGAGACTGGAGCTTGCCCGCCACCTCCTCCATCGGCCCCAGGATGCGGCGAAACTTCAGCAGTTCGCGGCGCAGGGTGAACAGGCGGCGGATTTCGTTGCGCGACAGAAACGCCTCCAACGCCCTCTGCTCGATCTCCAGCACGGCGTCCTCGGAATGATCGACGATGGGCACATAGGCGTCGACGATGAAGTCGAGAACGCCGTGCAGCACAAAGTCCGGCCCGGCCCGCAGCTGGGCCGGCGAGGCCTCCAGCTGGGTCCGCAGGGCCGTGTGGGCGCGGTTCGAGCCGTGACGGATGCTGATGACGTGGTCATCCCCCACAAAGACGTGGGTTTCGCCGTACTGGATATGGTCCTCGATCTTTTCCGCCGTCCGAGCGACCACGAACAGTTCGCGCCCATAGACCTCGACCTTGGGCATCTGATGGGCCGACAGAGCGTCCTCGACCGCCAGGGGGTGCAGGTTGAAGCGCCGGACCAGAACCTCGAACTCGGCGTCGGTCGGGTCGTGCAGGCCGATCCAGACGAACTCGCCGGGCTGCAGGGCCAGTCCTTCGGGGGTCAGAGGCGCGGCGCGCTCCCTTTGACCGTCGCGATAGACGTAGGAGGCGACGACGGGCATGGGCGCTTCTTCTTTCTTCGGCAGTCCTCCCGACTTAGGCCAGACCGCGCGCAAACGAAACGGCCGGCGGATCGCTCCGCCGGCCGCAAACGTCATTCAGCCCGTTGGGGTCTCAAACAGGCCCCGGATCAGGAAACCGGGAAGCCCCTGACCTTCAGCAGAGCCGCCACGTCGGGGTCGCGGCCGCGGAAGGCGCGGTAGGCCTCGGCCCGGTCGGTGGTGTTGCCCGGCGCCAGCATGATCGACTTGAAGCGGCCGGCGATGTCCGGATTGAAGACGTCGCCCGACTCCTCGAAATAGGCCCAGGTGTCAGCGTCCATCGTCTCGGACCACAGATAGCTGTAGTAGCCGGCCGAATAGGCGTCGGACGTGAACAGGTGATTGAACTGCGGCAGGCGGTGCCGCATCACGATCTCCTTGGGCATGCCGATCCGCGTCAGGCTGGCCTTTTCGAAGGCGTCGATATCGGTCGGAGGCGTCGCCTGGGTGTGCAGATCCATGTCGACGATGGCCGAAGACAGGTAGCTGACGGTCGCATAGCCCTGGTTGAAGGTGGACGAGGCCTGGATCTTGTCCACCAGGGCCTGGGGCATGGCTTCGCCGGTCTGATAGTGTTTCAGATAGCCGTCCAGAATCGGCCGGCTCAGCACCCAGTGCTCGTGCACCTGCGACGGATATTCGACGAAGTCGCGCGGGGTGTTGCCGAAGGACGGATAGGTCACGTTCGACGAGAAATAGTGCAGGGTGTGGCCGAACTCGTGGAACAGGGTCTCGGCGTCGTCCAGCGAGATCAGCACCGGCTCGCCCGGCTCGGGCTTGGTGAAGTTGTTGTTGTTGGAGCCCAGGATCACCTTGGATCCGTCCAGGGTCGAGAAGGACCGATAGGTGGTCATCCAGGCGCCCGAACGCTTGCCCGGACGGGCGTAGTCGTCAGTGTAATACAGGCCGATCAGCTTGCCGGTGGCCTTGTCGTGCAGCTCATAGACCTCGACGTCCGGCTCGAAGGTCGGGACCGAACCCTTGGGCAGTTTGGTGAATTTGAAGCCGTACAGACGCTCGGCCATGGCGAAGGAGCCGGCGCGGACCGCGTTCAGCTCGAAATAGGGCTTCAGCTGGTTCTGATCCAGGTCGTACTTGGCCTTACGCACCTTCTCGGCGAAGTAGAGATAGTCCCAGGGTTCGATGTCGAAACCGGCGATCGCCTTCATGTCGGCGACCTCTTCGGCGACGCGGGCCTTGGCTGGGGCCCAGACGCGGTCCATCAGATTTTGCGCATTGGCCGGGGTCTTGGCCATGGTGTCCTGCATCCGCAGTTCCGCATGGTTGCGATAGCCCAACAGCTTGGCCCGCTGGTCGCGCAGCTTCACGATCTCGGCGATGGTCGAGTTGGTGTCGTTGGCGTCGCCGTTGTCGCCGCGGTTGACGAACTTCTTCCAGACCTGCTCGCGCAGGGCCCGGTCGTCGGCGAAGGTCAGGAAGGGGTCCACGGCCGAACGGGTGTTCAGAATGGCCCAGCCCTGCAGATTGCGGCTGCGCGCGGCCGCGGCGGCGGCGGCCTTGTTCGAGGCCGGCAGGCCGGCGACGCCGGCTTCGTTGGGGATCAGGGTCCAGCTGTTCTCATCGGCGACGACCTTCTGGCCGAAGCGAGTGAAGGCGTTGGACAGGGCGGTGTTGATCCGGCCCAGCTCGGCCTTGCCGGCCGCGTCCAGATTGGCGCCGGAGCGGATGAAGGCGTCGCGGCGGCGTTCGGCCAGACGCTTCTGCTGGGGGCTGAGGCCCATGGCGTCGGCGTTGTCGGCGACCGTCTTGATGCGCTGGAACAGTTTTTCGTTGAAGGTGATCTCGTCCGAGGCCGCCGACAGGATCGGCGACAGTTCGGTGTCGACGGCGTCATAGGCCTCGCCGCCGATGTTGGAGGTCATGACCCCATAGAGGTTGGATGCGCGGTCCAGCGGCTCGCCGGCCAGCTCCAGCGCCGTCATGGTGTTGGCGAAGGTGGGGGCTTCCGGATTGTTCGCGATGGCGGCGATGTCGGCGCGCTGCAGTTCGATGCCTTCCAGCATGGCCTCGCGCAGCTTGGCCGGGGTCACCTTGTCGAAAGGCGGCACGCCGTCATAGGGGCCGGTCCAGGGCTGGAGCAGTTCGGCCTTCGGCGTCGCCTTGGGCAGGACGGCGCGGGCGATCCGGGCCTCTTCGGCGAGGTCCATGGCGGCGGGCGCCGAGCCGGCCGGGGCGGCGCCGGAGCCGGTGGAGGCGCAGGCCGAGAGGGCCATCAGGCTGCCGCCCGCGATGAGAAGCTGGCGTCTGTGCATGGAATGCTCCGTGAAAAGGTCATGTCGCGGTCACACTTAGGCGCGCCGGGGCGGATCGTCACCTGTCCGACCCGTTAAAGCCCCGTAATCTTGTTGGAAGGATCGTCGCACTGTTCTAAAGCGCGCCTATGGCTATTGGCGTTTTCGACTCCGGCGTGGGCGGCCTGACCGTCCATCGTGAACTGACGCGGCGGTTCCCGCAGCGCGACTTCGTCTATCTGGCGGACCAAGCCCACGCCCCCTACGGCGGGCGCGGCGGCGAGGAGATCGTCGATCTGACCAAGGCCGGGTGCGAGCGGCTGTTCGAGGCCGGCGCCTCGGTCGTGGTCCTGGCCTGCAACACCGCCAGCGCCATCGCCCTGCGCCGCCTGCAACAGACCTGGATCCCCGGCCTGCGCGAACGGCTGGGCCGACCTGTGAACGTGCTGGGCATCATCGTGCCCACCATCGAGGCCGCGACGGGCCTGCCCTGGAGTTTCGAGGCCGAACGCCCCCAGGAGGGCGAAAAGATCCAGGCGGTGGACATCACCGGCGTCTTCTGCACCGCCGCCACCGCCATCAGCCGCGTGTTCGAGATCGAGATCGACAAACGGCGCGAGGACATCGCCGTCTTCTGCGAACCCTGCCCCGGCCTGGCCGGCCTGATCGAACTGGGCGCCCCGGTCGAAGAACTGACGGTGGTGGTGAAGGATCATGTCGACGCCCTGCGCCGCCGCATCGGCCGCCACCCGGACAAGGCCATATTGGGCTGCACCCACTATGAGATTATCGCCGAACTGTTCGCTGAGGCCCTGCCGGCGGGTACGGCGCTGATCGAACAGCCGACGGCGGTCGCCGACGCCCTGGACCGCTACTTCGCCCGCCATCCCGAATACGCCCTGGGCGACGGCGGCCGCCGCGACTTCCTGACCACCGGCCAGGCCGGGCCTCAGTCGGACCTGATCGCCCGCTTCTGGGGCGCCCCGCTGACCTTCGATCAGGCTTAAGCGCAGCGGCTCAACACCCCGGACAGTCCGGCAGGGGTTCGTTCTCCAGCTGGAGCGTGGTGTGGCGGATCGCATGGCGTCGCGCCACCGCCTGAGCCTCTCGCAGAAGCGTGTCGCCGTCCGTCCGGTCGTGGACCAGGTGGGCCGTCAGGGCGGTCTCGGTCGTGGACAGGGCCCAGACGTGCAGGTCGTGCACGGCGCGCACGCCCGGCAGGGCGCACAGTCCCTGTTCCAGCGCCGTCATGTCGACGTCGTCCGGCGCCCCGTCCATCGCCAGATGGACCGAATCCTTCAGCAGGCCCCAGGTCGACCACAGGATGACGGCGACGATGACCAGGCTGACGATCGGATCGACCACGGACCAGCCGGTCAGCAGAATCATGCCCCCCGCCAGGACGACGCCCAAGGATACCCCCGCGTCGGCCATCATGTGCAGATAGGCGCCGCGCGCGTTCAGATCGTGCTGGGACTTCATGAACAGCAGGGCCGTGCCCAGATTGATGATGAAGCCGACGGCGGCCACCGTCATGATGACGCCCGAGCCGACCGGCGCCGGTTCCGCAAACCGCCGCACGGCCTCGAAGGCGATGGCGCCGCAGGCGAAGATCAGCAGCACGGCGTTGGCCAGGGCCGCCAGGACCGTCGCCTTGCCGAAACCGTAGGTGCTCCGTCCGCCCGCCGCCCCGTGCGCCCCGCGCCGCGCCAGCCAGGCCGCCCCGCCGGCCATGGCCAGGCCCAGGACATCCGACAGATTATGGCCGGCGTCGGCCAGAAGCGCCGTGGAATCCGCGATCAGCCCGGCCGCGAATTCGCAGACCACAAAGGCCAGATTGACCGCCAGGCCGACGGCGTAGCGCCAGTCTCCTGTGTCCACGGGGCCATGGGCGTGCCCATGGCCGTGATGGTGATGATGACGCCCCCCGTGCGCGTGGTGATGACCGTCGTGCGCATGATCATGGTCGTGATCATGGTCGTGGTGGGCGGAGGGGTTTTCGGGCTGGGCTGTCATGGCTCTCGCCTATACGCCAATTCCGCAAACAGCGAAGCTGCTACATGATAACGCTTTGAATGTTATCATGTAATATCCCATCAATGCTGGTGCAGCGCGACCAGCAGCCCCAGGCCGATCAGGGCCAGGCCCAGCACCGCGCCTTCATAGCGCGCCCATCGCTCCAGCCGCAGGATCGAGGCGCCCGCGCTGGCCAGGGCCGTGAAGACGGCCATGCCGGCGATGGTGCCCAGGGCGAAGATCAGGGTCAACAGGGCCAGGGCCGCCATCCCCTCCGAGGCCGAAGACAGATAGATGGGCAGCAGAACCTCGCCCGGGGACACGGCCATCATCGCCACCAGCCCCAGGAAGGCCGCCTTGTCCGACACGGCGGGGGCGGCGATCTCCAACGCGGGGCCGCCCGCCACGGCCGGGCGTTTCAGCGTGGCCCGCGCCAGATAGAAGGCGCCGAACAGGAACAGCAGGACGGCGGCAAGATGCGGCAGCAGACCCTCCACCCAGCGCTCGAGCGCCAGGCCCGCCGCCACGATCAGCCCGCCGACCAGGGCGGTGGTGGCGATATGGGCCAGGCCGGCGACGGCCACCACCGCCAGCACCCGCGACGCGCGCCAGCCCTGCGCCCGCCCCACCAGGGTGAAGGGCAGCCAGTGGGTCGGAAGGGCCGCATGCAGGAAGGCCGCGACGAAGCCGCCTCCCAGGAGAGACAGCAGGACAGGCGGGTCGGACGGCGGGGACATGACCGGCCCTATAGCTTGTTACTTTATAACAGTCGAGCCCAAATCGCCCCTACAGCCAGTCGGCGAAAGGCTCGCGGTCCAGCATCTCCTCATAGGTGGGGCGGGGGCGGATCACGGCCCACTGTTCGCCGTCCACCAGAACCTCGGGGACCAGGGGCCGGCTGTTGTATTCGCTGGCCATGACGGCCCCATAGGCGCCGGCGCCGGTGAAGACCACCAGATCCTCGGGCTCCAGCGGCGGCAGGAGCCGGTCGCGGGCGAAGGTGTCGCCGGTCTCGCACACGGGGCCGACCACATCATAGGGTCGGGCCGCGCCGGGCCGGGGATTGACCGGCCGGATGTCGTGATAGGCGTCATAGAGGGCCGGACGCATCAGATCGTTCATCGCCGCGTCCAGCACCAGGAACCGGCGGCCGTCCGAGCGTTCATTCACCTGGATCACCTGGCTCAGCAGCACCCCGGCGTTGGCCGCCAGAAGACGGCCGGGCTCGAAAGCCGCCTCGACCTCCAGTCCCGCCAGGACGCGGGCCGCCATGGCGACATAGTCGGCCGGCGACGGCGGCTCCGTCCCGCCGGCGTAGGGCACGCCCAGACCGCCGCCCAGGTCGAGCCGGGTCACGGCGTGGCCCTGGCGTCTCAGCTCGCGCGTCATGTCGGCCAGGATCGTGAAGGCCGCCTCCAGCGGCGCCAGGTCGGTGATCTGGCTGCCGATATGACAGGCCAGGCCCACGGGCGTGGCGTGGAGCGAGGCCGAGGCGCGGGCGTAGAGCGCCATCGCCTCCTCGACCGGAACGCCGAACTTGTCGCCCTTGCCGCCCGTCGTGATCTTGGCGTGGCCGCCGGCCCCGACATTCGGATTGACCCGCACGGCGACGGCCGGGGCGGCCTGCATCAAGGCGGCGACGGCGATCAGCCGGTCCAACTCGGCCCCGGATTCGATATTGATCTGGCGCACGCCGACGCTGATGGCGAAGGCGATCTCCATGTCGGTCTTGCCGACGCCGGAGAAGATGATCTTGTCGGCCGGCACCCCCGCAGCCAGGGCCCGGCGGATCTCCCCTTCCGAAACCGTATCGGCGCCCGAACCCAGCCGGGCCAGGGTCGCCAGGACCGAAAGGTTGGAGTTGGCCTTGACCGCAAAGGCGATCAGGGCCTCGCCCAGGGCGTCGCGGTGGGCGTCGGCGGCGGCGCGCAGCAGGCCGTAGTGCCGCTTCAGCGTCGCGGTCGAATAGACATAGACGGGCGTGCCCACCTCGTCGGCGATCAGCTCCAGCGGCGCGCCCTCGGCGTGCAAGGCGCCGTTCTTGAGATCGAAATGGTGCAAGGCGGCCTAGCGGGGGTCGTTGGCGGCGGGATTGGCGCCGAAGGGATTGGAGGGGCCGCCGTCGATCGGCACGCTGCTGGACGGCCGGTTGATGGTCGCCGGCTCGGGCAGGCTGGGGGCGCGGCTGCTGCGGGGCGCCCGCTCGGTCTCGCGCCTGGGCGATTCCAGATCGGCCATACGACCGCAGCCGGCGACCGACAGGGCGAGCAGGCCCGCGAGGATCATGGTCTTCTTCATAGGCGGGCTCTCCAGTCGGCGATACGCGCGCGGACCTGTTCCGGCGCGGTGCCGCCATAGCTCTGACGGCTCCGGCACGAAGCCTCGGCGGTCAGCACCTTGTAAACCGCTTCCGTGATCCCCGGCTCGAGTTTCTGCATTTCTTCCAGCGGCAGTTGCGACAGGTCCACGCCCAGGGCTTCCGCCTGTTTCACCGCCGCGCCCGTGACGTGGTGCGCCTTGCGGAAGGGCAGGTTCAGTTCGCGCACCAGCCAGTCGGCGAGGTCCGTCGCGGTCGAAAAGCCGGCGCCGGCTGCGGCCGCCATCCGTTCGGTATTGGGCCGCAAGGCCGAGACCATGGCGGTCATGGCGACCAGGGCCAGGTCCAGGGCGTCGAACGCCTCGAACACCGGCGGCTTGTCCTCCTGCATATCCTTGGAATAGGCCAGCGGCAGGCCCTTCATTACGGTGGACAGGGCGACCAGCGACCCCATGATCCGACCGGTCTTGGCGCGCACCAGTTCGGCGGCGTCGGGATTGCGCTTCTGCGGCATGATGGACGAACCGGTGGTCAGGTCGTCGGGCAGGGTGGCGAAGCCGAACATCGGCGTCATCCAGACCACGATCTCTTCGGCTAACCGCGACAGGTGGCCCGCCGTGATCGAGGCGGCGGCCAGGCTTTCCAGGGCGAAGTCGCGGTCCGAGACGGCGTCCAGCGAATTGGCCATCGGCCGGTCGAAACCCAGTTCCGCCGCCGTCATATGGCGGTCGATCGGGAAGGGCGAACCGGCGAGCGCCGCTGCGCCCAGGGGGCTTTCGTTCATCCGCGTCCGGGCGTCGGCGAACCGGCCCGCGTCGCGGCCGAACATCTCAACATAGGCCATCAGATGATGGCCCAGGGTCACAGGCTGGGCGGTCTGCAGATGGGTGAAGCCGGGCATCAGGTCGGCCGCATGCTGTTCGGCCCGGTCCAGAAGCGCGGCCTGCAAGGCCTTCAGCTGGGCGGTCGAGCGGTCGCAGGCGTCGCGGACCCACAGGCGGAAGTCCAGGGCCACCTGGTCGTTGCGGCTGCGGGCGGTGTGCAGCCGCCCCGACGGCTCGCCGATCAGCTCGGACAGTCGGGCCTCCACATTCATGTGGATGTCCTCGAACTGGTCGCGGAAGGGGAAGGTTCCGTTCAGAATCTCAGCCTCGACGGCGTCCAGCCCCTTCAGAATGGCCTCGGCGTCCGCCGACTGGATCACGCCCTGTTTGGCCAGCATCCGACAATGGGCGCGCGATCCGGCCAGATCCTGACGCCACAGACGCCGGTCCACCCCGATGGAGACGTTGATCGCCTGCATGATCTCGGCGGGGCGCGACGAAAAGCGGCCGCCCCACATGTCTTGACCTGCGGGCTTCGCCGGGGCCTTAGAAGCATCGACTTGGGCGGTATCGGAGGCGGCGTCGGTCATGAGTGGCTCGAGAAAGGCGATCTGGGCGGTCGTCGGCGCTCTGGTGCTGATCAGCACGCTCGCCGGCGCCGGCGGCTTGGCGATGTCGCTATACGCCAATCATAGGCAGAAGGCGCAACCCCAGACGACGCCCGTCGCAAAAAGCGATCTGGCCCGGTTCGCCGTCGGACCGCTGGCGGCGCTCCAGACGCCGTCCGAACTCAAGCCCGCGCCCGAATATATGTTCCGCGACCGCAACGGCACGGCCGTGCGGTTTTCGGCCTTCAAGGGCAAGGTGGTGGTCGTCAATCTATGGGCCATGTGGTGCGCCCCCTGCCGCACCGAAATGCCCACCCTAGCGGCCCTGGCCCGGTCCTATCAGACCAACGAGGACCTGATCGTCCTGCCGATCAATGTCGACGCCACCGCCGACGCCCTGGCCGACGCCAGGAGCTTCATCGACGTGCACGAGCCTCTGCCGCTGTACAGCGACATCCGCTTCCAGCTGCCGTTCGAGTTTCCGGGCAAGGGCAAGATGCCCCAGACCGTCTTCCTGGATCGCGAAGGCCGCATCCGCGCGATCTTTGCAGGCGAGGCCGACTGGAACAGCCCCGAGGCCCACGCCCTGATCGACGCCCTGCTGGCGGAAGGCGCGCCCGCCGCCTGATCCGGGGGGAGCCTCAGTTTTCGTCGGGCACGCGCCGGTCGGTCGCGGGGTCCACGGCGCCCGGCCGACCTTCGGCGGCGGCCTCGGCCTGGTTTTCCTCCAGCTTGTCGGCGACCTTGCCGGCCCCGCTCTCGATCGCCTGAGCCGCCTTCATGGCGCCGGACTCGATCACTTCGCCGGCCTGGGACGCCGCCTCGGCGGTGTTGTCGGCGGCCGCCTCGGCATGGGCCTCGGTCTTTTCCTGCTCCGCCTGGGTGCAGGCGGCGGCCCCCAGGGCGAATGCGGCGGCGACGGTCAGCAGCATCGACTTGCGGATGGTCATGCGAATTCTCCGGTCAAGGTTGTCCGCCGGTGAACGCCGCAGGGGCGTACCGGTTGCGCCTGTGGCCGAACCGTCGATGTCGGAGAACAAGGGGAAGGTGGTGACTGGAGGCGGGATCGAACCGCCGACCTGTGGGTTATGAATCCACCGCTCTAACCATCTGAGCTACCCAGTCGTATCCCGCATCCGGGCCTTCGCGAGGCCTGGGCCAGCGCGAAAGAGGCGTGCCTATATCGCCGTCGCGCGCGCGGTTCAAGTCGTGTCGATGCAGATCGTGCGGCGATAGGGCGCAAGACGGGGCAGGAGCGGACAGATAACGCTGGGGTTTCTTCGTTACCGACGCCCCCAACCCGCCCGGAGCCGCCCATGCGCCCCATCGCCCTCGCCGCCTCGACCGCCCTGCTCGTCCTCGCCGCCGCCTGCGGCGCGAACGGAGAGACCGCCTCCGCATCCGGCCAGTCGGGCGCCCCGCTGGAGACCCGGCCCGCCAACAATCCCGACCAGCAGCCCGCCTTCCCCGGCCAGACCCGGGCGCCGGGGGTGAAGACCGAACAGGCGATGCGCCACAGCGTGGTCGCCTCGGGCTTGTCGCATCCCTGGGGCCTGGCCCTGATGCCCGACGGGCGCTGGCTGGTGACGGAAAAGCCCGGCCGGCTGCGGATAATCACGGCCCAGGGCCAAGTCGGCGAACCGGTCCAGGGCCTGCCCCGCGTCGATGCGCGCGGCCAGGGCGGCCTGCTGGACGTCGTCGTCAGCCCCGGCTTCGCCCAGGACCGTCTGATCTACTGGAGCTATGCGGAGCCTCGGGACGGCGGCAACGCCACCTCGGTCGCACGGGGGCGGCTGTCCGACGACGGCGCGCGGGTGGACAATGTCCAGGTCGTCTTCCGCGCCCTGCCCGCCTATGACGGCGACAAACATTTCGGCTCGTCCCTGGCCTTTGCGCCGGACGGCAAGCTGTTCATCACCCTGGGTGAACGCTCCGACCGGCCGATGCGGCCCCAGGCCCAGGATCTGGGCTCGCACATGGGCAAGACCATCCGCATCAACGCCGACGGCACGGCTCCCCAGGACAATCCCTTCGTCGGCCGCGCCGGCGCCCTGCCCGAGATCTGGAGCCTGGGCCACCGCAACGTCCAGGGGATCGCCGTCCAGCCCGGCACGGGCGCGATCTGGACCATCGAGCACGGGACGCGCGGCGGCGACGAGGTCAATCTGGACAGGGCGGGCCTGAACTACGGCTGGCCCGACGCGGCTTACGGCGTCGAATATGCGGGCGGCGCGATCAACAGCGGCGCGACCCAGAAGGCCGGCACGGAACAGCCCGTCTATTATTGGGATCCGGTCATCGCGCCGGGTGGGGCGGTCTTCTACCAGGGCGCCATGTTCCCGGCCTGGGACGGCGATCTGCTGGTCACCGCGCTGAAGGAGAAGCATATCGCCCGGCTGGTGATCGAAAATGACCGCGTCGTCGGGGAAGAGCGGCTGCTGACCGACCTGGGCGAGCGTGTGCGCGACGTGGCGATCGGCCCAGACGGCGCCGTCTGGGCGATCACCGACGAGAGCGACGGAAAATTGGTCCGACTGGCTGCGGCCGAGTAGTCTTTAGCGAAGCGCGGGCCCGCCCCTGCGGGCCTCGCCCATAGGAGAATGCCATGCGCCACGCCACATCCTGCATCTGGGTGGCGACCCTGGTCGCCCTGCCTTTGATCGCCGCCTGCGCCTCGACCGGCGTCGAAAACCGCTACCAGACCGAGTTGGACGCCCTGGAGGCGCGCTGTACGGCGCGGCAGGGGATATTGGTCACCACGGGTCTGCAGACCGGCCGTCCAGAGACCGACTACGCCTGCCGGATCAGCGGCGTCGCCAGCCGAATCCCCGGCGACTGACGGCTGGGGCGCCGCGCCTCGACCGCCTCACGCGCCTTGTTACTTGACGTTGACGTAAACGTAGGGTTCTTGGCGACCAAGCTTTGATCCGACCCGGCCGTAAGCCGCGCCGCCCTTTCCGGGCGACGTCGCTCCGGCCCAAAGATGGAGACTCCCTGTCATGGCTGACGCCTATATCTACGACGCCGTCCGCACACCCCGCGGCAAGGGCAAGAAGGACGGCTCGTTGCACGAGATCACCGGCCTCAGCCTGGCGACCCAGGTCCTGGAGGCCCTGCGCGACCGCAACGACCTGGACACCTCCAAGGTCGATGACGTCATCCTGGGCTGCGTCACGCCCGTGGGCGAACTGGGCGCCGACATCGCCCGCACCGCCGTTCTGTCCGCCGGCTGGTCGCAATATACGGCCGGGGTTCAAGTGAACCGCTTCTGCGCCTCGGGCCTGGAAGCCGTGAACATGGCCGCTGCCAAGGTGAAGTCGGGCGAGTCCGACTTCGCCGTCGGCGGCGGGGTCGAGGTCATGAGCCGCGTGCCCATGGGTTCGGACATGGGCGCCTGGCCGACCGATCCTTCGTCGGCCTTCCCGACCTATTTCGTGCCCCAGGGCGTCTCGGCTGACATGATCGCGACCAAGTACGGCTTCAGCCGCGACGACGTGGACGCCTATTCGGTCGAAAGCCACAAGCGCGCCGCCCGCTCCTGGGCCGAGGGCCGGTTCAACAAGTCGGTCATCGCCGTGAAGGATCAGCTGGGCCTGACCATTCTGGACCGCGACGAGACCATTCGTCCGAACACGGACATGCAGACCCTGGGCGGACTGAACCCCTCCTTCACCATGATGGGCGAAATGGCCTTCGATAGCGTGATCAACCAGCGCTATCCCGAGGTCGAGCGGGTCAACCACGTCCACACCCCCGGCAACTCCTCCGGCATCGTCGATGGTTCGGCGGGCGTGCTGATCGGTTCGCTTGAGGCCGGCCGGGCCCTGGGGCTGAAGCCGCGCGCCAAGATCCTAGGCGGCGCCTCGATCGGCTCGGAACCGTCGATCATGCTGACCGGACCCGAATATGTGTCCAAGAAGCTGCTCGGCAAGCTTGGCATGACGACCGACGACATCGACCTGTGGGAGTTGAACGAGGCCTTCGCCGCCGTGGTGCTGCGCTACATGCAGGCCATGAACATCCCGCACGACAAGATGAACGTCTGCGGCGGCGCCATCGCCATGGGCCACCCCCTGGGGGCCACCGGCGCCATCATCACGGGCACGGTGCTGGACGAGCTGGAGCGCTCGAACAAATCGACGGCCCTGATCACCCTGTGCATCGGCGGGGGCATGGGCACCGCCACCGTCATCGAACGCGTCTGATCCATTGCTCCCCCGTCGGGGGAGCTGTCAGCGAAGCTGACTGAGGGGGGCGAACCCATCGCCGGCGTCGGCGGCGGCCCCCTCCACCGCTTCGCGGTCCCCCTCCCCCGCTGGGGGAGGATCTGAGGAAGAGAGATTATGGAAAACTTCAAGATCGACATCGACGCCGACGGCATCGCCGTCATCGCCTTCGACGTGCCGGGCCGTTCGATGAACACCCTGACCAGCGCGGTGATGAAGGAGATCCCGGAACTGGTCGAACGGATCAAGACCGACGAAACCATCAAGGGCGCCGTCATCACCTCGGGCAAGGCCTCGGGCTTCTGCGCCGGCGCGGACCTGGGCGACATGGCGGGCGGCGTGCTTTCCGGCGGCGGCGACCTGCAGAAGGCCTTCGACGCCGGCTGGGCGCTGAACGGCGCCTTCCGCGCGCTCGAGACCTGCGGCAAGCCGGTGGCGGCGGCGATCAACGGCCTGGCCCTGGGCGGCGGGCTGGAGTTCACCCTCGCCTGCCACTACCGCGTGGTCGAGAACGACAACAAGATCCAGCTGGGCCTGCCCGAGATCAAGGTCGGCCTCTTCCCCGGCGGCGGCGGCACCCAGCGTCTGACCCGTCTGGTCGGGGTCCAGAACGCCATGATGGCGATGAGCGAGGGCAAGTCCTTCCGCCCGAACGACGCCAAGGGCGCCGGCATCGTCCATGAGGTGGTCGAAAAGGGCCAAGCGGTCGAGGCGGCCAAGGCCTGGATCAAGAACGGCGGCAAGGCCGTCCAGCCCTGGGACGACAAGTCCTTCAAACTGCCCGGCGGCGGCCCCTATCACCCGGCCGGCATCCAGAACTTCATGGTCGGCAACGCCATGCTGCGCAAACAGTCCTACGGCAACTATCCGGCCGTGGTGAACCTGATGAAGGCCGTCTACGAAGGGACCCAGGTGCCGATGGACGCGGCCCTGCGGATCGAGACCCGCTATTTCATCAAGACCCTGATGACGCCCCAGGCCCAGGCCATGATCCGTTCGCTGTTCCTGTCCAAGCAGGAGCTGGACAAGGGCGCCGTGCGGCCCGCCGGCGTGCCGAAATCCGATCCCAAGAAGGTCTCGGTCCTGGGCGCGGGCATGATGGGCGCCGGCATCGCCTATGTGCAGGTCATGGCCGGCATCGAGACCGTGCTGATCGACCAGACCCAGGAAGCCGCCAACAAGGGCAAGGCCCATGTCGAGGAGCTGCTGAAGAAGCGTCTGTCGCGCGGTCAGATGACCCAGGAGAAGTATGACGCCACCCTGGCCCTGGTCACGGCGACGACCGACTATGACCACATCAAGGGGTCGGACCTTGTGATCGAGGCGGTGTTCGAAAACCGCGAGATCAAGGCCGATGTGACCAAGCGGGCCGAGGCCCAGCTGGTCGAAGGCGCCGTCTTCGGCTCCAACACCTCGACCCTGCCGATCACCGGCCTGGCCGAGGCCAGCGTGCGGCCCGAGGACTTCATCGGCATCCACTTCTTCTCGCCGGTCGACAAGATGATGCTGGTCGAGATCATCCTGGGCGAGAAGACGGGTCAGGCCGCCATCGCCAAGGCGCTGGATTACGTCCTGAAGATCAAGAAGACGCCGATCGTGGTCAACGATTCGCGCGGCTTCTACACCTCGCGCTGCTTCTCCACCTTCCTGATGGAAGGCATGGCCATGCTGGAGGAGGGTTACGGCCCGGCCCTGATCGACAATGTCGGCCGGATGACCGGCATGCCGCGCGGCCCGCTGGAGATGCACGACGACGTCGCCCTGGACCTGTCCTACAAGATCGCCAAACAGACGGCGCTGGACCTGGGCGACAAATACGTCCCGACCGAAGGCGCCGACATTGTCGCCAAGATGGTCGAGGGCGGACGCTACGGCCGCAAGAACGGCAAGGGCTTCTACGACTATGACACCAAGCCCAAGACGATCTGGAAGGGGCTGAGCGACCTGGCGCCGACCACCAAGGGCATCGATGCGCCCGAGGAGCCCGGCGCCTTCGCCCAGATCGACGAGCTGAAGACCCGCCTGCTGTATCGCCAAGCCGTCGAGGTCGCCCGCTGCTGGGCCGAGGGCGTCATCGACGACCCGCGCGAGGCCGACCTGGGCGCCATCCTGGGCTGGGGCTTCGCGCCCTGGACCGGCGGCCCGATCAGCATGATCGACGGCATCGGCCTGGCCAAGTTCGTCGAAACGGCGGATCGCCTGGCCGCGACCTATGGCGACCGGTTCAAGGTCCCGGACCTGCTGCGCGACATGGCCGCCAAGAACGAGACCTTCTACGGCAGGTTCGCCCCGGAGAAGGCCGCCGCCTGATCGGCTGCGAACATCAACAGAAGACGGAACGGGCGGCCTTCGGGTCGCCCGTTTTGGCTTGGTGCTGCCCCTTCTCCGCTCATCCCGGCGAAAGCCGGGACCCAGTGCTTTGGGTGATCCAGCGTGTCTGCAAGTCACCGCTTTTGGTCCAACGCATTGCGGAGCGACAGAACTGGGTACCGGCTTTCGCCGGGATGAGCGGAAAGGTGAATTCCTGGCCTCAGATCACGCGAGTGCGCGGCAGGCCAAAAAAGACCCGCCCGACACGAGGTCGGACGGGTCGCTCCGCCGCCCCTCGCGGGGTCGGTGGCGGGTCGCTTGGGGCGACGGAGTATCCTTAAGGTCCGGAGAGGCTCAGCCTTCCAGATCCTGGCCTTCGTCCGGCTCGGGCGTGCCCAGCAGTTCGTCGGCGATCTTGTTGGTCGAGGCCCGCACCGCCTTTTCGATCGAGGCGGCGATGTCGGGGTTCTGTTTGAGGAATTCGCGGACGTTTTCGCGGCCCTGGCCGATCCGGGTCGAGTCATAGCTGAACCAGCTGCCCGACTTCTCGATCACCCCGGCCTTGACGCCCAGGTCGATGACCTCGCCCAGTTTGGAGATGCCCTCGCCGTACATGATGTCGAAAATGACCTCGCGGAACGGCGGGGCGACCTTGTTCTTGACCACCTTGACCCGGGTGGTGTTGCCGACCACCTCGTCGCGGTTCTTGATCGCGCCGGTGCGGCGGATGTCCAGGCGCACCGAGGCGTAGAATTTCAGCGCATTGCCGCCCGTCGTCGTCTCGGGGCTGCCGTACATGACCCCGATCTTGTGGCGGATCTGGTTGATGAACAGGACGATGCATTTGGACTTGGAGATCGAGGCCGTCAGCTTGCGAAGCGCCTGGCTCATCAGGCGGGCCTGAAGGCCGGGCAGGCTGTCGCCCATCTCGCCCTCGATTTCGGCGCGCGGCGTCAGGGCCGCGACCGAGTCGACCACCACGATGTCCACCGCGCCGGAGCGCACCAGGGTGTCCACGATCTCCAGCGCCTGTTCCCCGGCGTCGGGCTGGGACACCAAGAGATCGTCCAGGTTCACGCCCAGCTTCTGGGCGTAGACTGGATCAAGGGCGTGTTCGGCGTCGACGAAGGCGGCGACGCCGCCCTTCTTCTGCACCTCGGCCACCGTATGCAGGGCCAGGGTGGTCTTGCCCGAGGATTCCGGGCCGAACACCTCGATCACCCGCCCGACCGGCAGGCCGCCGATGCCGAGCGCCATATCCAGACCCAGCGAGCCGGTCGAGACGCTTTCGATCTCGGCCACAACCCCGGCCTTGCCCAGTTTCATCACCGAGCCCTTGCCGAAGGCGCGATCGATCTGGGCGATCGCCGCCTCCAGAGCCCGTTGTTTTTCGCCGTCTTCCTTACCCACCAGTTTCAAAGCCGCCTGTGCCATTGCCTTCGTCTCCCTTGCCATGATTCCCGTCAGAAGCTTGGGAGAGACCCGCCATGGACCCGCCCCCGTTTTGGTGAGGCCGACTATGTGCACGGTTTGTTCCGGTTCACAAGATGTTCTCATCAGAGACCGACAAATCTCTTCGGGTCTACGTCCGTTTCTGACGCATCACTCGGCGACGACGTCCACAGCCGAAGCCGGTTCGGCATGGCGCGCAGCGAGGGACAGGCCGCAGCCCAGGATCAGCACGGCCGTCGACAGGCCCGCGAGGGTGTGACTCCGAGGGCTGTGCGTTCCCGACGGCTCCCCCCGCATCGGCGCCAGGGGCCGGACCAGGACGAGGATCAGCAGGGCGATCAGGGCCAGGGCCCAGGCCTGGCTCATGCCCACGCCCAGGAAGATGAAATGGCCCAGGCCGAACAGCCAGCCGCCGACCAGGACCGTGACCACGGCCGCCGGCGCCAGGGCCGCCCACCGCTCCAGCCGGGCGCCGATCAGGGCGGCCAGAGCCGCCGCGAAGGCCGCCGCCAGGCCGGTCCAGACGAACAGCAGGGCCGCCTCGGGGGCGATCGCCTGAACCAGGCCGCCCAGAACCAGCACCAGGACGATCGCGCCCAGCCAGCCGCCCCAGACCGTCTCGTCCTCGCCGTCCGGCCAGAGGCTTAGGGCGACGCCGACCACGGCGGCGCCGAGCACCAGATAATCGACCCCGCCCAGGACCGTCGCCAGAACGGCGGCCGCCGCGACCACCCCGGCCAGCAACCGCCGCCCGATCAGGGCCCGCCCGGCCGTCAGGGCCAGCAGGACCGCCAGGACGGCCAGACCCGCGCCGGCCTCCATCCACGGCAGGCGGCGCAGCATCATGTAGTAGGTCTCGGCGGAGTCGATCCGCTCGCCGATCGGCCCCGCCAGAACCCGCGCCGCCTGGGCCGCCACCATGCCGACGCTCAACAGCCACAGGCCGCCGGTGAAGCCCTTCACCCCCTGTCTCCAGGTCAGGCCGGTCGCATGGCGCGCGCCCCAGGCGGCGAAGGCCGTGAGCCCAAGGGCCAGACCCAGCAGGCCCCAGCCCGTCTCAGGCCCATGGCGCAGAAGCCCCAGGCCGAAGACGTCGGAATAGACGAGGTTGCGCGTCGCCTGGGGCAGGGTCGGCGCGCGCAACAGGGCGTCGGCCGTCTCCAGCGCCTGGGCGCCGATATGCTGGACGCTGCCCTGGTCCAGAGCCTCCGGCGTCGAACTGGGCGAATGATACTGAGCCGGGCGGCCGAGGAAGGCCAGATTGACCCCCGCCAATCCCCGGTCGGCGGCGATGGTGAAGTCGGTGCCGTTGGGCATCAGCCGATAGACGAAGACGGCGAGCGCATTGCTGGACGGCCCGCCCTCGGCTCGCCGCGCCGCCCGGGCGTACAGATCGACGGTCTGGGCGTTGCCGGGTCCGGTCTCGAACATCAGGGCCCGACCGCCGCCGCCCCGCGCCTCCAGATTGACCACCGCCCCCACCCGGTGGCGCAGCGGATGTTCGCTGAAGAAGGTCCGCGCCCCGTCCAGGTTCAGCTCCTCGGCGTCGGTCAGGAGGACGATCAGGCCCCGCTCGGCCGGGCCCCGCGCCTTGATCGCCCGCACCGCCTCCAGAACGGCGGCCACGCCGCCGGCGTCGTCGGCCGCGCCCGGCGACCCCGGCACGCTGTCGTAATGGGCCATCAGCACCACCAGAGGCAGGCGCGGGTTCCGGCCGGGCAGGACGCCGACCAGATTGACGGCTGAGACCCCTTCCGTGGAAAGGCCGTTCCGCTCCAGCCGCCGCACGGCCGCCGGAGACAGGGCGCCGGCCTGGAACGTCGGCGACAGACCCAGCTCAGCCATCCGGCCATAGAGATAGGCCTGGACCAGGGCGTGGTCGGTCGAGCCGACCGGCCGGGGCGCCCGCGCCATCAGCCGCACGTCCTGCATCGCCCTTTCGGCGGAAAAAGCGGCGGCCGGCGCGCTCGCCGGCTGGGGTCGAGGGGTCTGGGTGGTGAGCACGGCCAGACCCAGGGCCGCCGTCAGAGCCGCCAAAAACAAGACCAGCCGCATGCGATCCATCCCCGAAGTCTCTCGCTCGCCACTAAGGACCGAGGCGGTTCCGTTTCGCAAGAGCGAGCCGTCGGCGCCCCCTTCAGCGTCTCGTCCGGTTCCGCTCGACCCGGTTGCCGACCGCCCCGTCGCGGTCGTCGGCGCTGGAACCGAAGGGATAGCCCGCGTCATCGGCGCAATAGCGCCGGTTTCCCTCACGCGCGCCGACCACCACCGTGCGAGGCCGCAGCCAGCCCGCGTCCGAGAAGCTATTGTCCGTGATCTGATTATAGGACGGCGTCTGGTGTCGGATCACCCCGTCCTCGCCGCAGTTGCGGTACAGAAAGATCCCGCCCCGACCGCCCAGGGCGAACCGGTTGCCGATGATGCGATTGGCGCCTGACCCGTCCACGGCGATCATTTCGCGTCCGGTGCGCAGCACGAAGTCGTTGTCCTGGATCAGGGCGCCCGCGCTTTCGGCGTCCAGATAGACGGCGGTGGAGACCGAACGGCCGGTGAAGCGCGATTCCCGGACGGTCGTCCGCGTCACCCCTGGTCCGACATAGAGGGGAATGGTCCCTGTCGCCTGAAACCGCACCTGCTCCAGCACGGTCTCGGACGGAGCCGCCGCCTGGGCTGCGGTCGTGTGGTCCGGGCGGCGGGACGAGGCCAGAAGATCCCGCATCGACCCGCCCGCCCCCATGCCCCAGATGCGGATGTTGCCGACGACGGTGCAGTGGCGCACCACCGCGCCGATCGGCCGGCTCCACCCCTGCGGCGTCTGGCGCGACCAGACGGCGACGGTGGGGGATTGGGCGGTCGCCTGACCCGGCTGGCGGATCGTCCCGCCGCCGCAGTCCAGACCGGCGCCTGAGGCTTCCGCCCCCTCGATCAGGACCGGACGGGACACGTTCGCCCCCGCCAGGACGGCGCGACACAGCAGCCGATAGGGGCGGTCGGAGGGGGTGGTCAGGTCGCGCACCTCCTGCGGCGTGCACGGTCTGGCGGCGGGACGGTCGTCGATCGGCGCCAGCAAGGACAGCAGCAGGAGGCCGACCATTTCAGTCAGCGGCCGTCGCCGCCAGGGCGGCCCGTTCGGCGGCGCATCCCGGATTGGTCAGGCCGGCGGCGCGGCGCGCCTCCAGCTCTCGCCGCGCCGCCTCCGCCTCGGCCTGGAAGGCCGGCGCGGCGATGATCTGTAAGGCGACGGCCCGCCCGAGGGCCGCGCCGACCGCGACGTCGCTGGGAGAGTTCATCGCGCAAACCATTCGGCTTACGCCGATCTGACGGCCGATGCGGCGCACCGCGCCCGCACGATCCGGCTCCAGCGCGGCCAAGACCTCGGCATAGGCCGCGCCCGCCGCCGCGCCCAGGGACGGATAGGCGGCGCTGTCGCGCATCGCCGGCGTCAGCCGTTCGCAGGCCGGGCGGTCGGGATCGTTCGACACAGGCCGGGCGCGACGCGCGCGGGCCGCGACCTGTTCGGACACGGTCCGCACATCGTGAAACGCCTTGGCCGCCATCCGATCCAGCGTCGGCGTCTCTGCATCGCCTCCCAGCCGAAGCCCCAGGGCGCAGTCGAAATGTTGCAGGGCCAGGGGCGGACGAAGCTCGGCGTGGGCGGTGGCCAGCAGCCACCGATCCGACTGTTCCAAGGCCCGGAACCGGTCCGACTGGTCGCGGTCTTGGCGGTCGGCGGCCGAGTTCGCATCGGGAGCGGACGGCGCGGCCTCAGCCAATCGCGCCAAGGCCTCGGGCGACAGATAGCCGCTGTCGGCCAGGACGAAGACCGGCGCGGGGGACGGCCGCCCCGCGCCCGCACAGGCCGACAGGACGAAGGCTGTCGTCAGAACCGCCGCGAATGAGGCGGCGAACGGCTTCACCGCCCTTCGCTCCAGCTCAGCTGCACGGAGGTCTCTCCGCCTTCGCCGGGTGCGGCGACGACGTGGATATTGGTCGCACCCGCCGGGCCGCCGGCGGCGCCATAGGCGCGGGCGTCGCCCTGGTTCATCCCCATGACGGACGAAAGGCCGGCCTGTTCGGCCCGTTCACGATAAAAGGCCACCACCTCATCGGGGCTGGCGGAGGTTCGGAAGGTGACCAGGCCGCCGTCTCCGTGCGGTCCGGTCGCCGTCGTCCCCGGCTGATCCATGACCGCGCCGGGATAGAGGGCGGCGTAGTCGGGCGCCCCCGGCGCGGCGGGCTCAACGCCGCCGCTTGAGGCGGGGGCGGCGGCTTCGGCCGGGGGCGGAATCGCCGCGTCGCGCGCCTCAGCCGGTCCCGCCTCAGCCGGCGCAGCAGCGGCGCGCCCTTGAACCGGGTGGGCTTCATCCTCTCGGCTGCAAGCGGCGAGCATCAGTATGAAGAAGGCGGCCGAGGCCGCCGAAAGGCGTATCATCGGGGAATCGTCCCTTGGACCCTTAGTCGAGGCGGCACCGTGGCCTAAGGATGCGGCGCCAGCAAGGCGTTCAGTCGCCGCCGCGCCCGCCCTCGACCGGATCGCCCGCCTCGCCGGTGAAACGGCGGCCGGACTCCGCGACGGCGTTCGGCTCCGCGTTCGACGGCGACTGGGGGTCGGCCTCCGCCCGCCCTTCGGCCGCCAGGGCCTCATTGATGACCGCCGAGTCGGGATCGTCGTCCGACCCGCTCGCCGAGCCGCCGCGTAGCGAGCCCGCCCTCAGGTCCGAACCGGAGTCCGAACCGTCCAGCGCCTCGATCAGGGCGTCGCCCCTGCGCCCCAGGTCGGGCTTCTCGCCCATGTCCTGAGCTTCACGGGAGTCCCGGCCTTCGAGTTCCGATTCTGCGCCCTTGTCTTCCGCGTCCTTGTCGATGTCGGTCATGGCGCCGTCTCCTGTTCTGTCTCACTGCGTCAAAGGTCTGTGACCGTCTTCAGGTTCCCGTCCGCCGCGCCTTCCGCCCCGCGCCCCTTGAACCCCCGACGCCGCTTCCGATCTAAGCGTCATGATCCCCTTTTCCGTTCTCGACCTCTCCCCCATCGTCGAAGGGGGCGACGCCCGTCGCGCCTTCGACGAGACCCTGGCCCTGGCCCAGGCGGCCGACCGATTGGGCTATCAGCGGTACTGGCTGGCCGAGCATCACAACATGCCGGGCATCGCCTCCGCCGCGACCGCGATCGTCATCGGTCATGTCGCGGCGGGGACGGACCGAATCCGGGTCGGTTCGGGCGGGGTCATGTTGCCCAATCACGCGCCCCTGGTGGTCGCCGAACAGTTCGGCACCCTGGAGACCCTCTATCCCGGCCGCATCGACCTGGGCCTGGGCCGGGCGCCCGGAACCGACGGGGCCACGGCGCGCGCCCTGCGCCGCTATTTCGAGGGGGCGGACCATTTTCCGCGCGACGTGGTCGAACTGATCCAGTGGTTCGAGCCGGCCGCCGAGAACCAGCCGGTCCGGGCCGTGCCGGGCGCGGGGCTTCGCGTGCCGATCTGGCTCCTGGGCTCCAGCCTGTTCAGCGCCCAGTTGGCGGGGCAGCTTGGCCTGCCCTACGCCTTCGCCAGCCATTTTGCGCCGGAACTTCTGCTGGAGGCCCTGGCCCTCTATCGCCGCAACTTCACCCCGTCCGACCGGCTGGCGGCCCCTCACGCCATGGCCGTGCTGAACGTCTTCGCCGCCGAGACGGACGACGAGGGGGTCCGCCTGGCCACCTCGATGCAGCAGAGTTTCGCCCGGCTCTCGACCGGCAAGCCCGGACGCCTGCCGCCGCCGGTCGATGACATCGCCGCCGTTCTGACCCCGCAGCAGATCGAGAGCGCGCGCAGCCGTCTGACCTATTCCGCCGTCGGCGGGCCAGAGACCGTCAAAAAGCAGCTGTCGGACTTCATCGCCCTGACCCAGGTGGACGAGCTGATGATCACCGGCATGATGTTCGACAAGGCGGCGCGCATCCGCAGCCTGGAGATCACGGCCCAGGCGCGCGAACGCCTGGGCTGATCCGCCCGATAAATCAGGCGCGCAGCTTGCCGCCCTGTTTCTCGACCGCCGCCACCACCTTGGCGGTCAGGGCCTCGATCTCGGCCTCGGCCAGGGTGGCGTCGCGCGGCTGGATCACGACTTCCAGGGCGACGGACTTGAAGCCCTCGTCCACCCCCTTGCCGCGATAGACGTCGAACACCCGGACGTCGGCGATCAGCGCCTTGTCGGCGCCGGCTGCGGCCCGGACCAGATCGCCGACCGGCTTGGCTTCCTCGACCACGAAGGCGAAGTCGCGGGTCAGGGGCATGAAGGCCGACAGGTCGGCGGTTCCCCGCGCCTTGCCCGACCCATTCTTGCCTTTCTGGCCGCGCGGCTCGGGCACGGCGTCCAGCACGATTTCGAACGCCAGCATCGGACCGTCGGCGTCCAGCGCCTTCAGCACGCGCGGATGCAGCTCGCCGAACTCGACCATCACATTCTTCGGGCCCAGTTGCAGGCGGGCCGAACGGCCGGGGTGCCACCAGTCGCGGTTCTGGCCCTGGACCAGTTGCAGCGAGGCGACCGGGGCGCCGATCTCCTCCAGCACGGCGGTCAGATCGGCCTTCAGGGCGAACAGGGCGTCCTCTCCGACGCCGGCCCAGTGGCGGGCGGCGTGGGGCGCGACCAGGCCGGCGATGACCGTGCGCTGATCCGCCGGTCCGTCGCCCAGATAGATTGGGCCGATCTCGAACAGGGCGGCGTCGGCGAAGCCGCGCGCGGCGTTCCTCGCCGCCGCCTGGATCAGGTTCGGCAGGGCCGAGGGCCGCATGCAGTCCAGATCGGCCGCGATCGGGTTCTCCAGCACCAGCCGATCATCCCCGCCGCCGAACAGGGCGGCGGTCGATTGTTTGGTGAAGGACCAGGTGACGGCCTCGGCGTATCCCAGGGCCGCCAAGGCGCGGCGCGCCGTCCGGACGCGGGCCTGGCGGGGGTTCAGCACCCCGCCGGCGGGAGGGGCGACCTCGGGCAGGGGCGTGTCGGGCAGGCTGTCGAAGCCCTCGATCCGCGCCACCTCTTCCACCAGATCCGCCCGGCCCTCGACGTCGCGCCGCCACGACGGCGGGGTGACGATCCAGGGCTCGGCCTGACCGGCCGGGGCGGCCTGCACCAGGAAGCCGAGCTGGCCCAGAATGGTCCCGATCCGATCCGTCGGCAGGTCCATGCCGCTGAGCCGCTTCACATAGGCGGGGTCGAAGGCGAAGGGCGCCGGCCCAGCCGGGGGCTCGCCGACGAAGACGATCTCGGACGGTTCGCCGCCGCACAGGTCCAGGATCAGGCGGGTGGCCAGCTCCAGCCCCGGCGTGACCGAGACCGGATCGACGCCGCGCGCGAACCGATACTGGGCGTCGGAATGGATGCCGAGCGCACGGCCCGTCTGGGCGATGACCAGGGGGTCGAACCAGGCGCTTTCCAGGAAGACGTCGGTGGTGTCGTCGTCGCAGCCGGTGCTTTCGCCGCCCATGACCCCGCCCAGGCCGATGGGGCGCTCGCCCCCGGCGTCGGCGATGACGCAGTCGGCGGCGGAGACCGCATAGGTCTTGCCGTCCAGGGCGATCAGATGCTCGGGCTCGCCGCCCTCGATATGGGCTGTCCCGGCCGAAACCTGTCCGCCCCGCACCACGATCTCGGTCCCAGACAGCTTGGCCAGGTCATAGACGTGCAGCGGCCGGGCGCGGTCATAGGCGATCAGATTGGTCACATCGACCAGACGGTTGATCGAGCGCAGGCCGATGGCGGTCAGGCGTTTCTGCAGCCAAGCTGGCGACGGGCCGTTCTTGACGCCCCGGATCACCCGACCGGCGAAGACCGGGCACATCTCGGGCGCGTCCAGCCGCACGCTGATCGGCGACGGAAAGCCCCCGCGCACCACGGCGATGTCGAAATGCTTCAGCTTGCCGACGCCGGCGGCGGCCAGATCGCGCGCGATCCCCGCCACGCCCAGCCAGTCGGGCCGGTTCGGCGTGACCTCGAAGTCGATGACGGGCTCGGCGCCGAACAGGCCGGCGACCGGGGTTCCCACCGGGATCTCCGGCGGCAGTTCCTGAATGCCGTCGCTTTCGTCGGCCAGCTCAAGCTCGGAGGCCGAGCACAGCATGCCGTTGGACACCACGCCGCGCACCGGCTTCTCGACCAGGGTGACGCCAAGACCCGGCACATAGGCGCCGATGGGGGCGTAGATGGTGGTCAGGCCCGCCCGCGCGTTCGGGGCGCCGCAGACGATCTCCTTGATCCCGTCCACCGTCTCGACCTGACAGACCTGCAGCCGGTCGGCGTTGGGGTGGCGTTCGGCCGACAGGATCTTGGCCACGGTGAAGGGCGCCAGCTTGGCGGCGGGGTCGAGAACCTCTTCGACCTCCAGCCCGGCCATGGTCATGGCCTCGGCGATCTGATGGACGTCGGCCTCGGTCTCGAGGTGATCCTTGAGCCAGGAAAGGGTGAACTTCATGCCGGAACCCCGCCCAGAACCTGCTGAATATTGGTCAGAAACTCCGGCGTCCCGGTGAAGCCCACGCGCAGGAAGCGGCAGTTGACGAAGCTGCAGTCCTGGAAGGCGACCGTGCCGGTGACCTTTTCAGGACCGACCGGCTGAAGCAGCAGATTACGCGGGTCGCCCATGGCGTCGCCCATGTTGCAGCCGTCGAAGCTGCACCCGCCGACGGCCAGCAGCACAGCCGGCCCTTCCAGAAAACAGTCGCGGAAGGTCTTGCCCGCGATCATCGCCTCGCCGCGCTGCGCGGCCTCAATGACCAGCTGCGGCAGCCAGATGTGGACGCCCTGATAGGCGGGACCGGCCCCGATCAGGGGCAGTTTCAGCGTGTCGTCTTCGATCTTCATGATTCAGCTCAGGCCCGAAGCCGGATTGGGGGCCGCAAAGGCCGAGAAGCCGTAGTGCGCCAGCCAGCGCGTATCGGCCTCGAACATGGGGCGCAGGTCGGGCACGCCGTATTTCAGCATGGCCAGCCGATCCACCCCCATGCCGAAGGCGAAGCCCTGATATTCGTCCGGGTCGATGCCGCAGTTCTTCAGCACATTGGGATGCACCATGCCGCAGCCCAGGATCTCCAGCCAGTCGTCGCCGGTGTTGAACACCAGCTTCCCGCCCGAGCGGTCGCAGCGGATGTCCATCTCCGCCGAGGGTTCGGTGAAGGGGAAGTGGTGCGGACGGAAGCGCGCCTGAACCGCGTCCAGCTCGAAGAAGCGGGCGATGAAGGTCTGAAGCGTGGTCTTCAGATGGCCCATATGGATGTCCCGGTCGATCACCAGACCTTCGATCTGGTGGAACATCGGCGTGTGGGTGGCGTCCGAATCCTTGCGGAAGGTGCGGCCCGGCGCGACGATGCGGATCGGCGGCTTTTGCGACATCATGGTGCGGACCTGCACCGGGCTGGTGTGGGTCCGCAGCACCTTGCGCTCGCCTGTCTCGGGATCGGGCTTCAGGAAGAAGGTGTCGTGCATCTCCCGCGCCGGATGTTTCGGCGGGAAGTTCAGGGCGGTGAAGTTGTGGAAGTCGTCCTCGATGTCCGGGCCTTCCGCCACGGCGAAGCCCATCTCGGCGAACAGGGCGATCATCTCGTCCATCACCTGCATGGTGGGGTGCACCCCGCCCTTGCGACGCGGACGGGCCGGCAGGGTCAGGTCGACCCGCTCGGCCTGAAGCCGGGCGTCCAGTTCGGCCGCCTCCAGCTCGGTCTTCTTGGCCGTGATGGCGGCGGCGACGCGGTCGCGCAGGCCGTTGATCATCGGCCCCTGTTCGCGGCGTTCATCGGGGCTCAGGGCCCCCATTCCCTTCAGCAGGCCGGAGACGGAGCCGGACTTGCCCAGGGCGGCGACGCGCACCTCTTCGAGGGCGGCGACGCTCTCTGCGCCGCCGATGGCGTTGATCAGGTCGAGTTCGAGTGTGGCGAGATCGGTCATTTGGCCCGTGCCTTAGAGCATGATCGTTTCGGACGGAACCGCTTCGCGGTTCCGGCTGAAGCGTAAATCATGCTCTCGGTTTGATCTGGAGCCTGATTCACGGCTTCAGCGGGATCGCGAAGCGATCCCTCCTCAGCCGATCAGGCTCTAGCGGGCCGCAGCCGTTTCGTCACCCTTCAAGGCGCGGTTTGCGCCCCGGCGATGGCCTCAAGCTCGGCGGCCGGCGCCTTGTTCGCCGCGACGATCCAGGCCGGTGGCTCCGGCTCCCAGCGGATGGGCTTGCCCTCGGTGCTGGTCCAGCGGTGCAGCCACGAGATTCCATTGGCGCGGACATAGGTGTCGGCGTGCTGATAGATCGGGTCCGCCAGGGCCTCCTCCAGCGTCACGAACCGATAGCCGCGCGCCAGATAGAGGGCGTGGATCTGCGGATAATAGGCCTGGTTCAGGCTGTTGGCGTGCAGCAGCAGGACCTGGGCCGGCTCGCGCCCGCCGGTCAGTTCGGCGCTGTAGGGTTCGTAGAAGTCGAGCACCCGGGTCATATGGGCCACATAGGCCTCGCCGATCCGCCGCTTCAGCGCCGCGTCGCCCAGCTGCTCGGCCTTGCGATAGACGTCGGCGAACATCCAGTCGTTGTTGTCGATCGTGACCGGCGCGACCGTATAGCCGCGCTCGGCCAGGCCGGCGGCGATGGCGTCATGCTTTTCCTGGGTCTCGCCGGTGAACAGATAGGGGTGGCGGAACCAGCGCAGGGTCCGCCCGTGCGCCTGAAGCGCGGCCCGTGTCGTCGCAGCACCGGCGTCCACATCGGCCAGATAGGCTTCCGCCGTCGTCTGGTGGATGTTGATATGGCTGAAGCTGTGATTGCCCAGGTCGAGCCCGGCGTCCAGCCACAGGTTCAGAACCGTCGGCAGGGTCGAGGCCCGCGTCGCTTCGCACACCCGCCCGTCGTTGACGAAGGCCGTCCCATGGGTATCCAGCGGCTTGAGCATGGCCAGGAAATCCGTCGTCAACCGCATCAGCTGCGCCGGGTCGCACAGGGCCGCCGCCGGCCCCTGATAGGGCAGGTCGTCGAAGGTCACGGCCACCTTTCGATCCTGGGCGAGGGCCGGGCTGCCGATCCCACAAAGCAGGACGAGGACCAGACCGAAAAGAGAGAAACGGGATTTCATCGGCGTGAATTAGCCCAGATCGGCGGTCTCGCCTACACCGAGCCGAATATTGTCCGATTACTGAATGTTTGTCGGAAACCCGCCTCGAAAGCTTCATGAACGGCAAAGCCGATGTTAAAGTTCGACGGTTAAGCCCGCCTGCGTGGACATAAGGGGGGCCGAATGCCGCTGATTGGTGATTTCGTCGAATTGATTGCGCCGGTCGCTCCGTCCACCCTGGGGGCGGAGGTGTTCGAGCGTTTCCAGACCGAGCCCAACACCCTGGCCCTGGCGGTGGTGGGTGACGACGGCCGTCCCCTGGGGCTGATCGAGCGCAACGCCTTCACCCTTCGGATGGCGGCCGAATTCGGCCGCGCCCTCTATGCGCGCAAGCCGGCCGAAAGCCTGATGGACCGCAATGCGCCGATCGCCGAGGCCTCGACCAGCGCCGAAACCTTCTTTCAAGCCTATGGCGCGGCCGAACTGGGGGCCCTCCTGGGCGGCTTCATCGTCGTCGCCGACGGCCGCTACCTGGGGGTCGGCACAGGCTTGCAGATCGTCCAGGCCGGCGCCGCCCTGCACCGCCAGCGCGCCGAGGAGATGGGCGCCCTGGCCCGCGATCTGGCCGCCGCCGAGGCCGAGGCCGTCGCCTCCAGCCGCGCCAAGTCCGAGTTCCTGGCGGTCATGAGCCATGAGATCCGCACCCCCCTGAACGGCGTCCTGGGCGTCGCGGCCCTGATGGAGAAGAAGCTCGAACAGGAAGAGCTGCGCCCCTATGTCCGCACCGTCATCGATTCCGGCCAGAGCCTGCTGCGGCTGCTGACCGACGCGCTGGACATGTCGCGCGCCTCGGCCGGAATGCTGACCCTGGAGGAAGAGCCGCTGAACCTGTCGGCCGTGGCCTTCGACATCGACGCCCTTTGGCGCGCCCGCGCCGAGGAGAAGGCGCTGAGCCTGACCGTCCGCACCGAATTCGAGGCCAGCCCCTGGGTCCGGGCGGACGGCATGCGGATCAAGCAACTGCTGAACAATCTGGTCGGCAACGCCCTGAAATTCACCCAGAGCGGCGGGGTCATCGTCACCTTGTCCAGCCATACGACCCGCGACGGCGTCAGGGTCGAACTGACGGTGGACGACAGCGGCCCCGGCGTGCCCGAAACGGCGGCCGCGACCATCTTCGAGCCCTTCAACATCGGCAAGGCGGGGCGCGAAGGCGCGGGCGCCGGTCTGGGCCTGGCCATCTGCCGCCAGATCGCCGAGCGGATGGACGGCAGCATCGGCCTCAGCGTCTCGCCCCAGGGCGGGGCGCGCTTCCATGTCGTCCTGCCCCTGACCGCCTGCGCGGCCGAAGAGGCCGCCGCCGCCGCTCCGATGGCAGAGCCCACCCCGCACGAGACCCTGCATGTCCTCGTGGTCGACGACAACGCCGCCAACCGTTTCGTCGCCGCCAAGCTGCTGGAGATGTTCAACTGCACGGTCGAACTGGCCGAGAACGGACAGGAGGCGCTGGACGCCGTCAGCAACCGCCCCTTCGACCTGGCTTTGATGGACATCAAGATGCCGGTCATGGATGGGATCGCGGCGACCCGCGCCATCCGCGCCCTGCCCGGACCGGCCGCCCGCCTGCCCATCCTGGCCCTGACGGCCAACGCCGACGAGCGCGACGAGCTGGACTATGTCGCCGCCGGCATGAACGGGGTGGCGCAAAAGCCGATCCAGCCCGACGCCCTGCTGAACGCCATTCGCCTGGTCCTGGCCGACGCCAAGGACGAGGCGGCGGCGGCCTGAGCGTTTCCTGAAACGAAGAACGCCCGCCCCGGCGAACCGGAGCGGGCGTTGATCCTTGTCGCGAAGACCCGGCTTAGGCCAGGGCGGCGCGGACCTTGTCGGCGATCGCCTTGAAGCCGGTCGGATCGGCGGCGATGGCGGCCAGAACCTTGCGGTCCAGCTCGACGCCGGCCTTGTTCAGGCCGTTGATGAACTGGCTGTAGGTGAAGCCTTCGATACGGGCGGCGGCGTTGATGCGCTGGATCCACAGGGCGCGGAAGTTGCGCTTCTTGGCGCGGCGGTCGCGATAGGCGTATTGCCCGGCGCGGTCGACGGCGGCCTTGGCCGTGCGGATCGTATTCTTGCGGCGGCCGGAGAAGCCCTTGGCCTGCTCCAGAACCTTCTTGTGCTTGGCGTGCGAAGTTACGCCACGTTTCACGCGAGCCATGTCGCTATTCCTTCAAATTCTTTGGGTTGGATCAGTTCGTACAGCGCGCGCCGATCAGGCGTACGGCATGTAGGACTTGATCTTCTTGGCGTCGGCGTCGGACATGGTCTCGGTGCCGCGGTTCTGACGGATGTATTTCGAGTTGTGGCTGATCAAGCGGTGACGCTTGCCCGCAACCCCGGCCTTCACCTTGCCAGTGGCCGTGAATTTGAAGCGCTTCTTGGCGCCCGACTTCGTCTTCAGTTTCGGCATTTCAGTCTCCTTGTTGGAGGGGCTACCGTCCTTCGGACTGCTTGAGCCCGTCGGGTGAGGTGTCTCTCCAGAGTTATGAACCGCCCAGGCATGCCTGTTCGCCCGGCGGTTCGGTACGCGAAGGCGCGGCTTCTACGCGAAGACCGAGGCCAGCGCAAGATGAGTCAGGCCGGGGCTTTCACGCCGTCATCGACCTTGCGAATAACCCTCCCCGCATTCAGCGCCATCACCGCCGCCGGAACGGTCAAGAGCGCGCCGATCAGGAAGGGCCAGTCATGCCCCAGGCCGGAGAACAGGCCCCCAGCGACCATGGGGCCGAAGATGCGCGCCACCGAGCTGGAGGCCATGTTGAGCCCCAGCATGGCCCCCTGCCGATCCGGCGGCGAGGCCCGGCTGATCATGGCCGAGATATTGGGCATGGCCAGGGACATGCCGCAGGCGCCCACGGCCATGACGAGGGGAATGACCCAGCCCTGGACCACCGGCAGGGACAGGCCGCCCAGCTCCAGCCGCGTCGCCGGGAACCAGGCGACGGGCGCCAGGACCTGCAGCACCAGCGAACTTCCGAACAGCAGCATGCCGGCCGCCAGCACCCGCGCCTCCCCAAACCGGCGCGCCAGCCGCCCTGCCAGGAAGCCCTGATTCAGGACCGAAATCACGCCCACGATCATGAAGCTGAGCCCCACCTCGCGCGCACCCCAGGCGTAGCGGCTTTCGGACCACAGGCCGAAGACGCTCTCCATGGCCGAGAAGCCGGCCATATAGATCAGGGTGACGACCAGAACCCGCGACACCACCGGATTGGTCCGCGCGTCCTTCAACCCCGCCAGGAAGGCCGGACGCGCCGCCGCCGGATCGGCCTTGGCCCGGCTTTCGCGCAGAAAGACCATCACTCCGATGGCCGCCAGGGCCGCCAGGGCTGCGGCCAGGAAAATCGGCAACTGATAGCCCAGCCGCCCCAGCTGCGGCTGGGTCAGCAGTCCGCCCAGCCCCGGCCCGACGATGAAGCCCAGGCCGAAGGCGGCGCCGATCAGCCCCATCCGCCCCGCCCGCTGTTCCGGCGGGGTCACATCGGCCACATAGCCCTGGACCGTCGAAATATTGCCCGCCCCCAGGCCGGTGAACAGCCTGACCGCGACGGCCAGCCAGATATTGGGCACGAAGGCCAGCATCAGATAGCCCAGCGCATTGGCCACAAGCGTCACCAGCAGCACAGGTTTTCTCCCCACCCGATCCGACAGCCGCCCCCAGAAGGGTTCGGCGAAGAACTGGCCCAGGGAATAGGCCGAGAACATCAGGGTGATCTGCCAGGCCTCGGCCTTCAGGCTCTGGGCGAAGAAGGGCAGCAGCGGCACCACCAGGCCGAACCCGACCAGATTGATGAAGACCACCGCGAACAGCACCGCCAGGGCGGGCGCGCGGACGGCGGGAGGCGAAGACGGCGTCTGGCTCATGGTCAAGCCTTAGCGCGGCGCTTGGCCCGCGAGAAGCGCCAGCATGCGCCCCCGCCTTGCGGCTTCAGTTCGCGACAGGCGGATTATGCCTCTCGAGAAAACGAACCGTCTCGCTCAGCATCTTGTGGCGCGTCTCCGTGCGCGACAGCCAGTGATCCTCGCCCTGCAGTTCGATGAACTCGACCGGCTTGTCCGCCCGACGCAGAGCCTCGGCCATGATCCGGCTCTGGTCGATCGGAACGACCGTGTCGTCACGGCCATGGAGCAGCAGCAGCGGGCCGGCGCTCGCCTGGGCCAGATAGGCCGGTGACAGGGCGTCCAGCGCCCGGTCGTTCAGCCGCGCCGCCCCCATGAACCGGTTCCAGTAGCGTACCGTCTGGCTGTCGTTGCGCCCCTCCTGCCGGGCCTCCCAATTGACCATCCGGCGCAGGTCCGACACCCCCGAAACCGCCACGCCGCAGCGATAGACGCCCGCATCAAGGGTCATGCCCGCCATGGCCGCATAGCCGCCGTAGCTGGCGCCGACGATGCAGACACGCTCTGGGTCGATGATCCCTTCGGAGGCCAGCCAGCGGACGCCGTCCGACAGATCGGTCTGCATCTTGCGGCCCCATTCGCCGTAGCCGGCCTCCATGAAGCTGCGGCCGTAGCCGGTGGAGCCGCGGAAGTTGGCCTGGAGCACCGCATAGCCGCGCGACGCCAGGGCCTGGGCCCACCAGTCGAAGCCCGCCTCGTCGCGAGCGGCCGGCCCCCCGTGGGCCAGGACGATCAGAGGCAGGGCCTTGGGCGTCTCTACGCCCGGCGGCAGGGTGAGATAGGCGGGGATCTCCAATCCGTCGGCGGCCTTATAGGTCACCAGTCGTGTCGCGCCGACCTGTTCGGGCAGGACCGTCGGATAGGGTTCGGCCAGAATCTCCGCCACGCCGCGGCGGAAGTCGATCAGCTGATAGACACCCGCCTCGCCCTGATCCGTGAAGACCACAATCTGGTCTTGCGCGTCGTTCCACGACACCAGCTTGGGCCGTTTGCCCGCAAAGGCCCGCTCGATGGCGGCCCAGCGACGCGCCGCATCCGCGTCGATGAACTCATAGTGGACCCCGTCCTCCTCCGTCCGGCCCGCGCCGATCAGCAGCTGGGTGACGGGATGATGCACCAGAAAGTCAGGATGGTGCTCGAACGGCAGCGGGCTCCATTCGCCGGTGTCCACATCCACCTCGAACAGAACGTCCAAGGTTTCCGCCTCCGGGTCCGCCGGCGCCAGATCGGGCCGATCGGCCCCGATGATGATAGAGCGCGCCTTGCGCCCCAGACCATAGAAGGCCGGGGTGTCGATCGGCGCCTCCGTCGACCAGCCGTCGCGGAAGAAATTCCCCTGCTTGAGGCGCAGCGTCCATTGTTTGCTGCGCTCGACATAGCGGCCCATGGCGATCACGTCGCCGGACGGGTCCTGCACGAAGTCTTCGATCTCCCGGTCCATGCCCTTGATGGGACGGCCGCGCCCGGAGGTCAGGCTGATGGCGTGAAGATCGATCTGATTGGTCACCAGATTGACGCCGCGCGCATAAAGCGTCGCGCCCTCATCCGAGCGACGGATCGTAGCCGGGCCGTACAGAACGGCCAGCACGTCCGGCGTCCGGTTCAGAACCTGGACCATTCGTTGGGTCTGAAGGTCGAGGATCTGACCGAAATACAGTTCGGACCTGGGCACCCCCAGAGAGGCGATGCTCTCGGTGCGAGAGGTGACGACCAGCACCTTGTCCTCGCCGAGCCAGCGCAGGTCGCGGACCTTCACATCCCCGACGTCGGCGACGAACAGGAGCCCGCCGCTCATATCCGTAACGACCAGGGCGCGGATTTCGCCGGCGACGGTGATGCGGGCCAGGCGATCGCCGCTCGGCGACAGCTCCAGATATTCGATCGCCGGCAAGGCGCCGTAGGCCTCCAGCGGCGGCGCGTTCTGAGCCGAAGCCTGAGCCGGAATCGCACCGCCCCCGCACACGGCCGCCGCGACCGCCACGGCGGCCGCCCAAATCCTCAATCCGAACACCACGCCCGTCCTCCCCCGAGTCCCGGCTCCTTTTCAGACCCTCAAAGCCCAGGTTGCAAGACCTCTTCGCTCAGGACGCAAAAAAGAAAACGCCCCGGCCGTTTCCGACCGGGGCTTTCAGAACTCGGCGATGAATCGGTCGATCAGCGCGGGGCCAGGATCATGATCATCTGGCGGCCTTCCATCTTGGGCGCGAACTCGACCTTGGCGATTTCGTCGAAATCGGCCTGGACCTTGTTCAGCAGCTTCATGCCCAGTTCGGGGTGGGCCATTTCACGACCGCGGAAGCGCAGGGTGACCTTCACCTTGTCGCCCTCGTCGAAGAAGCGGTGCATGGCCTTGGCCTTCACCTCATAATCGTGGGTGTCGATGTTGGGACGGAGCTTGATCTCCTTCAGTTCGACGACCTTCTGGCGCTTGCGCTGCTCGGCCTTCTTCTTCTGTTCCTGGAAACGGTGCTTGCCGTAGTCGAGGATCTTGGCCACCGGCGGCTCGGAGGTGGAGACGATCTCGACCAGATCCAGCCCGGCTTCCTCGGCGGCTTCCAGAGCGGCGGAGGTGGGCATGACGCCCTGCTTTTCCCCGTTCTGGTCAATGAGAAGAACGCGAGGGGCGCGGATATCCTGGTTCATACGCGGCCCGTCTTTCACGGGTGGCGCTTGCATGGGACGGCGAATGGGCGTCGTTTCCTTATGTGGTCAAAGAAGGCGTGTGTCGTGATGAGCGAACGGGCGCGGCTGTGGCCACGGTCCCCTCTCGCCCGGCAATATGCGTCAGGAAGCCCTATTTTTCAAGGCTCGGCGGGCGCTCCGGCGATATAGGCGTCGTGCAGGGCCAGCACGGCCTCGAAGACGTGATCGACCGTCAGGTCCTCGATCGGGGCGAACTGGCCGCGCGTTTCGTTCGAGGCGGCGGTGCGCGTCTTGGCCCCCCAGGGCCCGTACAGCCACCATTCCGTGGGCCCGAACAGGCCCAGGGTCGGGCGGCCCAGGGCGGCCGAGACGTGCATCAGGCCCGAGTCATTGCCGACGAACAGATCGGCCCGGTCGATGGCGGCGGCTGAGGCCAGTATGTCGCCCTTGCCGACGAAGTCGATCCCCCGCAGCCCCGCCGCCTCCAGGGCCGGGGTCGCCGGCGGCCGGTCGCCCGGTCCGCCCACGGGCATGAAGCGCCAGCCGTCGAAACGGGGCTCGGCCTTCAGCTTCTCGACCAGGGCGCCCCAGCGGTCGGCGGGCCAGCTCTTGCCCGGCTGGTGGGCGATGGGGGCGAGCGCAATGATCGGTCCGGGACCGGCGCCGCCGGCCAGCTGCGGATCGATGACGGCGGCGGCCTCGGCCCGCGCCTGGTCGTCCAGGAAGATTTCGGGGTCCAGCGGCCGGTCCGCGCCCATCAGGCGCGACACCATCTCGACCTTGCGCAGGCCGGTCTCCCAGGATCGGTTGTAGACGATGCGCCGTTTCGCCGGGATCAGATAGGCCAGGGCCGAACCGCGAATGTCGATCACCAGGTCCCAGCGCGTACCGACGACCTGTTTCCAAAGATCGACCCAGTGACCGGCCATCTTCTTCTTGTCGAGCACGAGGGTCCGGACCACGCCCGGCGCATTGCGGAAGAAGGGCGCGGGCGGCCGACCGCAGGCGACGGTGATCTGCGCCCCCGGAACCTGGCGCGCGATCTCGCGGATCACGCCCGAGGAAATGACGCAGTCGCCGATGCGGTTGGAGGTGACGAACAGGACCTGGGGTGCGGACAAACGACTGACCTTTCACACCGTCATGCTCGGGCTTGACCCGAGGATCGGGGGCGCCGCGACAAGACTGCGGATGGAGTGGCGACTGTCGCCGCCTTCAGCCGTCCGTGTGCGTCACCGCCGATCCTCGGGTCAAGCCCGAGGATGACGGAAGAGAAAAGTCGAGGCAAAAGACCGACCATGACCGACCTCCAATCCCTGCCCCGCCCCGACGGCGAAACTCTGGCCTATCGGCGCGTCAACGGCTCCGGCCCCACCGTCGTCTGGATCGGCGGCTTCCGATCGGACATGGAGGGAACCAAAGCCCTTGCCCTGGACGCCGCCGCGCGCGACCGCGGCTGGAGCTTCATCCGCTATGACCATTTCGCCCACGGCCAGTCGTCGGGCGACTGGCGCCGCGCCACGATCGGCCGCTGGCGCGAGGATGCGATCGCCCTGATCGACAGCCTGTCGGGCCCGGTCATCCCGGTTGGCTCGTCGATGGGCGGCTGGGTCTCGCTGCTGGCGGCCTTGGCGCGGCCACAGCGGATCAAGGGTCTGGTTCTGATCAATCCGGCCCAGGACTTTACCGAACGGCTGATGTGGCCGGGCCTGGCCGACCACGAGCGCCAGGCCATAGTGCGCGAGGGCGAGACCCTGATCGTCGAGGAGGGCCTGGGCGAATACGTCCTGACCCGTCGCATGTTCGAGGAGGCGCGGAACTGGCTGCTGCTGGACGGCGTCATCGACATCGCCGCCCCGGTCCATATCCTCCAGGGGCGGGCCGACGACGTGGTGCCCTGGCGCCATCAGGTCGAACTGATCGAGCGGCTGACGGGCGGCGACGTCCGCCTGGACCTGATCGACGGCGGCGACCACCGGCTGTCGTCGTCGGCGGACCTTGCGCGACTTGTGGCTGCGGTTGAGGGGATGCGGGACTAACCCCAACTTGTCGTCATCCTCCGGCAAGCCGCATCTTCGCGGCGCAGACCGGGACCCAGCGGCGCCGAAGGCGATGCGTCCACCGCACCACTGCAAAAACCTCGTCCGCGGCAGGTTCGCGCTATCGCGCGCCGCTGGGTTCCCCGATCTCGCTACGCTCGCCGGAGAATGACGAAAGGAACCTACGCCCCGCCCGTCAGCGCGCCATACAGATCCGTCCGCCGATCGCGGAAGAAGCCCCAGGCCGCGCGGTACTGGTCCAGTTCGTCCAGGTCGAAGCGGTGCACCAGCACCCCCTCCTCCTCGGCGCCCAGGCTCTCGACCAGCGTTCCCTGCTGATCGGCGATGAAGGAATGGCCGTAGAAGGTCTGGCCGACCTCGGTCACCGTCTCATGGCCGATGCGATTGGCCCCGACCACCGGCACGGCGTTGGACACGGCGTGGCCCTGCATGGCCCGACGCCACGGCTCGGCCGTGTGCAGGCTGGCGTCGTGCGGCTCGGTGCCGATGGCGGTCGGATACATCAGCACGTCGGCGCCCATCAGCATCATGGCCCGCGCGGCCTCGGGGAACCACTGGTCCCAGCAGATGCCGACCCCGACCTTGCCGAACCGGGTCTTCCAGACCTTGAAGCCCGTATCGCCCGGCCGGAAATAATACTTCTCCTGATAGCCGGGGCCGTCAGGGATATGGCTCTTGCGATAGACCCCCAGGGCCTCGCCGTCCGCGTCCAGCATGACCAGCGAGTTGTAGTACTGGGGCCCGTCCTTCTCGAAGATCGAGACCGGAATGGCCACGCCCAGCTCCTTGGCCACCGGCGCCAACGCCGTGACACAGGGATGCTCGCGCCACTCATAGGCTTGGCTGAACCAGTGCTCCTCCTGCGACACGCAGAAATACGGCCCCTGGAACAGTTCCGACGGCAGGATCACCTGCGCGCCCTTCGCCGCCGCTTCGCGGATGAAGCCGACGGTCTTGGCGATATTGGCCTGCATGTCCTCGCCGTAAGAGGTCTGGATGCCGGCTACGGTGATGGTGCGGGTCATGCGGGCTCCTGCTGGGAGATACAGTGGAACGAGCCGCCGCCGGTCAGGATAGCCTTGGACGGAAGCGGGATGATCTCGCGATCGGGAAAAGCGGTCTTCAGCGCCTCGCAGGCGAAACGCGCCGCCTCGTCGTCGCCATAGGTCGGCACGATCACCGCCCCGTTGGCGATCAGGAAGTTCATGTGGCTGGCCGGGATCGGGCGCTCGTCCTCGTCCAGGACGAGGCCCGGCGACGGGATCCTCAGCACACGGATCTTGCGTCCCGCTGCGTCGGTCATGCCCGACAGGTCGCGGGCCACGGCGTCATAGACTTCGGCGTTCGGATCGTTGCGACCCCAGGCGATCGGGCAGGCCACGACACCCGGTGCGACGAAACGCGCCAGATTGTCGACATGGCCGTCGGTGTGGTCGTTCAGCAGGCCGTCGCCCAGCCAGAGCACCTTTTTCGCCCCGACGGCGGCTGCCAGGGCGGCGGTCGCGACCGCCTCGTCCTGGTTCCAGCCCGGGTTGCGGTTCGGGTTCAGCAGACACTGGCGCGTGGTCAGGACCGTGCCCTCCCCGTCATGATCCAGCGATCCGCCCTCCATGACGAAGTCGTTCCAGCTCAGGGTCGCGCCGGAATGAACGCCGATCTGTTCGGCCACCGTCTCGTCGCCGGGCATCACATATTTCTCGCCCCAGCCGTTGAAGCGGAAGGCGGCGGCCGTCTTCGATCCCGCCCAGAACAGAGGACCGGTGTCGCGCAGCCAGACGTCGCCGAACACGCCCGCCACCACCTCGACGTTCGCGCCGTCGGCGAAACGCGCCCCCACGCCCTCCGCCAGCTCCGGCGCCCCGACCATCAGCTTCACCCGTTCGCGCCCCGGCCCGGCCAGGGCCCGCACCAGAGCCTCGACCTCGTCCTGGGCCTGTTCGAAGGGTTCGAACCAGTATTCGGCATGGCTGGGCCAGCCCACCCAGATGGCGCGGTGCGGAGCCCATTCGGCGGGGAGAGGAGCGGTCATGGGCGGGCGAGAGTCCTGTCAGGGTTCGAAGGCGACGGGCGGGCGATCCGCGAGCCGCGCCATATGGCCCCAACCGCCCCCGACTTCAACGGCGCCGGACGCCAAGGGGCTGCGGCCAAAGAAAAAGGGCGGCCCGCGAACGGACCGCCCTTCGTCAGCACATTGCTCGCTTCACTTAGAACGAGATGCGGGCGCCGAACTTAATCTGCCAGGTCGAGGCCGGCAGTTGGGCGTTCGGGCGCTTAGCCTCACCACCGAGCGGCGTTCCGGCAGCGCCTGCGCTTTGCAGCGAGGAGTACTGGTACACTGCATTGGGGGCGGCGCAGGAGGAGGCGACGCCGGCCGTCTGGCAGTTCAGCACAACCGTACCGACGCCGCGATAGAACGGATACTGCTCCAGAACGCCCCACTTCTCGTTGAGCAGGTTCCCGAAGTTCTCGATGTCCATGTACAGCTTCAGCTTACCGGTCGGCAGAACCGGAACCGGGATTTCCTGCGACAGGCGCAGGTCCACCGTGGTGACGGCGCCGGTGCGGAAGGCGTTCCGCGGCGCAATCGAGCCGGCGTACTTGATCAGACCCGTGTTGTTCAGGAAGGCGTTGAAGTCCGTCAGATTAAAGCCCGACGCATAGGTGATGCGGGGATCGCTCGTGGCGGTGACGACGCCGTTGCCGTCGGTCTGGGGCACGTAGAAGAGCTGGTTCGACGTACCCAGGGCGCCGGAGTACGACTGCGGAACGGCGTTGCCGAAATCGTTGTCGTAGTTGCCCGTGCGGCTGCTATGATAAACGTAGGAGAAGGGCAGGCCCGAGCGGCGTTGGGCGAAGACGTTGATGGACGTTTCGTTGTCGCCGAAGAAGGCGCGGGTGTAGTTCGCGTTGACCGTGAACTTGTGACGGATTTCGTAGTCCGACGTCGCCAGCACCGGGTTGTTGTGATCAGCCGAAGCGAAGCGGACATAGGACGAGTCCGGCTGCGAGCTGGTCATCGGATTGCCGTCTTCCGATTCCGTGTAGGTGTAGGTGCTGCGGACGTCCAGACCTTCGAACACACCGTCGCGCCACGTCTTCTGACCCGTCAGAGCGACCGAGGTGGAGGATCCGCCGTCCTTCAGATTATCCAGCAGCAGATCGAAGACCACCGGGCCGGTCGGGTGGGTATAGACCGGACGACCGTCCGGCGCTGAACCCGAGCGGGTTGCGAGCAGATCTCGGTAATAGAGGGCGTTCTCGAAATCCGTACGGATGACGTCCGCCTGCAGACGGAAGTCTTCGATCAGCGGCAGGCGGAAATCGCGGGCGACCGTCAGGTTGTACTTCCAGGCGCTGGGGATTTCGAAGTTCGGATCCAGCGCCACCACGCTGCCGTTGCCGGGCGTGAAGGTGCAGTTCGCGCCGGTGGGAACGACGGAGAGATCCGTCACGCCCCGAATGGCGCCGGTGCAGACCGCATTGGTGATCCGCGCGCCGTCGTTGCCGAAGGGGTTGCCGATCTGGACGTTGGTGCCGATGGCCGAGAAGCGACCGACGCCGCCCGAGATCGACCAGTCGCTGGGCGTCCAGTTGAAGCCCAGGCGCGGCATCAGCAGGTCACGACCGTCCAGATTGGCGGTGTTGTCGAAACCGTTGCGGGTGCGGAAGTTGGTGTTCAGCACCGGACGGTCGTCCATGGCGAACCAGTCGTAGCGCAGGCCGTAATTCAGGCGAAGCGTGTCGCTGATCTGCCAAGTGTCTTCGGCGTACAGCGAGTTCACGTCGTAACCGAATTCGACAGCCCCGTCGCGCGCAGTGCCGAACCGAGCGGGAACGGTGCCGCCGGTCGGGTTGACCGCGCCGCGAATGATCAGGCCAGAAGCGTTACCGGCCAGGAAGTCGGCATAGCTGTTGAACGTCCACTGACCCAGCGACTGCGACACGAAGACGTTGGTGAAGTCGCGCGTTTCAATCCGCGCGCCGGCCATGAAGTCGTGCGAACCCCAGCTATAGCGGCCGATCAGTTCGGCGTTCTTCACTTCACTGTACAGATAGTTGTCGTGACGGAAGTTGTCGGCGCCGAACTGGATTTGCGGCGTGCCCGAGCCGGCTTGAACACCCGCCAGATCGGAAACGTTGACCGTGACTTGGCCGACAGTCAGTCTGCCGACAGGCAGCTGGGTGGTTTCAGTTTCCTTGTAGCCGACCCGCAGTTCGGTCGAGAAGGCGTCCGTCCACTGCGAGTTCAACTGAGCGTTCCAGGTCGTGAGGCGCTCATCCTTGACATACTGGCTGGATTCCAGCGCCAACCGCGGCTGCGTGGTCGAGCCGCCGTTAATGAAGGCCGACGTGGTCGAACCGTTGAACGAGGTGCCGGTCGTCTCTTGGAAGGTCACGGCCAACCGGTGGTTGGCGTTGATGTTCCAGTCGATTTTCGCAAGGTACTTCTCGTCCTGGACGGGAGGCGCCACATTGACGAAAGAACCGGTTTCATAGCCGTAGCGCGTCTTGGCGCCTTGCCGGAAGGTTTCGACGGCCGAAGTGGTGATGCGCGGAATCGGATTTGCGAAGCCGGCGTCGACCGGACCTTCGTTCAGCGAGAACTGCGACTCAAACTTTTCGTAAGACGCGAAGAAGAACAGGGTGTCGCGGATGATCGGACCGCCCAGGGTGGCGCCCCAGGTCTTTTCGTCGAAGACGCGGTTATAGTCTTGGCGGGCGCGGAAACCGTTGCCGCGCGGGCCGTAACCCCAGTACCGGTCGCCCAGCAGGCTGTCGTCCGACTTCTCATAGAAGGCCGAGCCCGAGAAGGTGTTGGTGCCGGACTTGGTGACGGCGTTGATCGAACCGCCGACAAAGCCGTTGTTGATGACGCTGAAGGGCGCCACCGAAACGTTCAAAGCCTGAATGGCGTCGATGGAGATCGGCGACCGTTGGGTGGGATAGCCGTTGCCGTTCAAGCCGAACTCGTCGTTCTGGCGAATGCCGTCGACGGTGAACTGGTTCTGGCGCGTATTGGTGCCGGCGAACGACAGGGCGTCATCGTTCGAGGGGTCAAGCGTCACAAACGGATCGAGGCGCGCGATGTCCTTCGGATCACGGCTGATCGAGGCGGCGGCGGCGATGTCGCCCGCGCCGTAGTTCGAGCCGGTGCCGTAGCCGAAGTCGTTGGAGAAGCGCTGGCCGGTCACCGTAATGGCTTCCAGCTCGGCGGCGGCCTGATTGACGATCACGTCGCCGTTGACGGCGTCGCCCACACCGATGCTGTCCAGCTGAATGCCGCCTTCACCGGCCGCGCTTGAAACCGTCACCGTGTACGGTCCGCCGGCGCGCAGACCCCGCGCGCTGTAGAAGCCCGACGAGTCCGACATGGTGGTGACGGTCGTGCCGGTGGGCTCGTGAACGATGGTCACCGAGCCGACCACGGCCGCGCCGGAGCCGTCCAGGATGCGGCCGCGGATGGCGCCGGTCGTCTCTTGAGCAAAGACGGCCGTCGAGGCCGACATCATGATGGCGGCGGCCGAAACGCCGTACGCCAATTTACGGAAGGTCATTCGCTATCCCCAGCTGGTGGACCAAAAAAGTCGGAAACGTGGTCGTCACGTCTAAATCCGGCCCCGTGTACGATCCATCTTGTAACGCTAGGTGACACATATGTGTCAGAGTCGTGACAGCGCCCTTGGGTGGCTCAGAGAGCACACCCTTGACGCCCTTAAGCGCAAATTTTGTTCAGGAAACCCGCTCGAACACGTCCGCTACGCCCTCGGCGGTGCGCCGAATGGCGCGCGGCTCGTGGAAATTGCCGTTGACTTGACTCTGGGCGATCACATGGGCGCGGAACCGGGCGAAAAGGGCGGGGTCCGGGGCCTGGGGTTTGGACCAGAAGGCGTTCAGCCCCTGCTGATCCGTCAGACCGTCGAAGTCGAAGAAGGCGTCGCCCAACACCTTGACCGGCGTCTGAAATCCCAGGGCCGAAAGCGCGGCCGAAGAGTTGTTGACCACCATGCCCTGAGAGGCGCGGCACAGCTGGGCCAGGTTTCCGCCGTCGATGAAATCGACCCGGCCTTGCAGCTCCCGCTCGATGACCAGGCGTCGCGTGACGGCTTCCAGATCGATCAGGCCCGGGTCCAGAGGGTGGTTCTTGATCACCAGCCGCGCCGCCTTGGGCGCATGGACGGCGAAACTGGTCATCACCTCGGCGAGGAAGGCCGTATTGTCGGCATAGCGAGAGTAGCGCAGCAGCTGGGCGTCGCCCTCCCGCTGAAGACAGGCGATGAAGAAGGGGCCCCGCGCCGCAATGGCCTCCACATCGTTGCGCGACGGCGACTGAAGGGCCAGGCCGAAATATCGCCGGACGTGACCCAGGCACTGGCTGAGCGGAGAGGCGGTGTAGTGGTTGGCGTGGCGCGGAAAGAGAAAGCCCCCCACGGCCTGAGCCAGATGATAGGCGGTGATGTTGACCACATGGTGCGGCAGGATTCGCCCCACGGGTTTCGGATCAGGCAAAAGCGGCGCCGGCTCCGGATAGCCGTCCTTAAAACGCGGCAGGCCGCTTGAGGCGTTCACGCCGTTCTGTTCGACGGTGATCCAGTCCGGGCGGAAATAGCCGTTCTCCAACACCCAAACGCGTGGCCCAAGTCCTTCCGCCGCGGACAGAACCGCGCGATTGTAAGGGCCGCCCTCGCCGAACAGCAGAAGATCGGTGAAATCGGCCGTCAGTTCCGCCAGTCGCGAAGCCCAGACCTGGGCGGAGTGTTTGAACACCCTTCCCCCCGCTCGCGGCCAGTTCAAGGCGTCGCCCGCATTGAAGATCATTCGCTGGACGGTCGCGCCGCGGGCTTCGAGAGTCTGCGCCAAGGCGACGCCGAACGGCCCGAACGGCGCCGAGACGATAAGGAATCTCCGGCCATCCAAGCTTTGGATCGCACGACCTGGCCCGGCCTCCGCGCTGGTTCTTTGAGGCGTGGGGAAGACGGAGATTTCGGCCGCCCGCTGCGGCGTGGGGGTGCGAAGGCGAAGCTGAGGTCGAGGCGCGCTCATGACCTCTCCGCGAAGCCGGTAGCGCCTGCGCCGCCGGCCCAAGAAGGTTCGATTGGAGTGTCTTAAATCGACCATCTAAGGGGTTCCACGCCGTCTGGCCTGGCGATCATACAACGCCGGGTCGCCTCACCTCTCCGATCAAGTCGTCTGGCGCAAGAGAGATTGTTCGAGGGCTTTGTCGCGCTTAGCCGCATGGGGATCAACCCACTAAAGCTGAGCGATGGGGAAATTGCGGGGGCGGCTGAGGCAGGCGCACGAAGAAGCCGACGCCCGGAATGCAAGGGCGCCGGCTCTCCAACTTTACGCTGACAGACTTCCAAGAACGAGACCCGATCTGACGATGTCAGACCGAGTCTTGCCTGTCTTAGAAGTTGATGTCGATGGTGGCGCGACGGTTGAGCGGTTCGCGCACGCCGTCGGCGGTGGGCTTGGCCAGGGCGGTTTCACCCTTGCCGTCGAGGGCGATGACGCCGCCGTTGACGCCTTGGGCGACCAGGGCGTCCGCGACGGTGCGCGAACGACGGTTCGACAGGCCGACGTTATAGGCGGCCGAGCCCGAGGTGTCGGTGTAGCCGACGATCAGGACGCGGGTCGGACGGCCCGTCTTGGCGTAGTTGGCGGCCTGAGCGACCACCGAACGGGCTTCAGCCGTCAGGTCCGAGCGATCCCAGTCGAAATAGACCACGAACTGACGCGCGGCCGGGGTCTGCGGAACCGGCGGCGGGGGCGGCGGGGGCGGAGGCGGCGGGGGCGGCGGGGGCGGCGGAGGCGGCGGAGGCGGCGGGGCCGCTTCTTCGGCGCCGAAGCTGTAGCGCAGGCCCAGGGTCACGGTGTGCGACTGATCGTAGTCGCCGTCCCATTCGCCGAAGGCGGTGGCGCCGGCGCCCGTGCCGGCCGTGGTCGATTCCCACGAGGCGTCGCCCGTCAGATAGCGGTAGGTCAGGTCGATGTTGGCGCGGTCGCCAATGGCCCAGGCCAGACCGGCGATCGCCTGAGCGGCGAACTTGGTCGAGCTGTCGTCAATGGCGAACGCGGCGCCGCGGTTAGCGCGCAGATTGCCGATGGTGTCGACGTTGACGCGGTTCACGCCGGCGCCCAGGCCGACGAAGGGACGCACGCCCCAGGCTTCATAGCCGAAGTCATAGATGACGTTGGCCATCAGGGTGGCGGACTCGATGTCGCCTTCCGGAGAGAAGCAGCCGCCCGTCGCCGGGGTCAGGTTGCACAGGCCCTGGGTGCCCGAAACGGCGCGCACCTTGCCGATATCGCCCGAGCGGTAGCCGCCTTCGAGCTCGACGCGCCAGTTGGGGTTGAAGCGATAACCCAGGCGAGCAAAGGCCGCCCAGCCGTTGTTCACCTCATAGTTCCAGTTCGCGCCGGTGGTCGACGACTCGGCGTTGATGTCGTCGATCATGTGGTAGCCGGCGTCGATCGCGCCATACCAACCGTTGGGATCTGCCGAGGCCGCGCCAGCTGAGAACAGCCCGGCGACAGCGACGGATGCGAGAAGTTTGAGCTTCATAGCTTCCTCGTTCTGTAAAAAATGCCCGAAGCCGAGCTGTCCGCCCGACGTTCAGGAGCCGAACGGCAGGCTGCGGCTGCGGTTCCCTCGCATCTGCGAACAATGTGGCGACTGTGGCGCCGTTTCAACACAAAAGACCTGTGCGCCGACGGCCCCTCGAGCCTCTCCGCTTGCCTTACCGCAGGGGGAGGTGCCTAAGTTCCGCCCATGAGGAAACACGGCCGCGCCTCCAAAGCGGCGAACGAAACCGGGAAGGACTCTCCATGCGCGAAGCCGTCATCGTCTCCACCGCCCGCACCCCGATAGGCCGGGCCTATCGCGGGGCCTTCAACGACACCCAGGCCCAACAGCTGGGCGCCCATGCCGTCAGACACGCGGTCCAGCGCGCCGGCGTCGAGCCGGCCGAGATCGAGGACGTGATCATGGGCGCGGCCCTGCAGCAGGGCTCGACCGGAACCAATGTCGCCCGCCAGGTCGCCCTGGCGGCCGGTCTGCCGTCTTCGGTTCCGGGCATGAGCCTGGATCGTCAATGCGCCTCGGGCCTGATGGCCATCGCCACGGCGGCCAAACAGGTGATCTTCGACCAGCAGAAGATGGCGGTCGGCGGCGGGCTGGAGAGCATCTCCCTGGTCCAGAACCAGTATATAAACCTGTACCGCGGCAAGGACGAGGCCCTGCTGAAGCTGGCGCCCCATATATATATGTCGATGCTGGAGACGGCCGAGGTCGTGGCCCGCCGCTACAACATCAGCCGCGACCGCCAGGACGAATACGCCCTTCAGTCCCAGCAGCGCACGGCGGCGGCCCAGGCGGAAGGGCGACTGGACGCCGAGATCGTGCCCATGACGACCACCATGCTGGTCACGGACAAGGCCACCGGCGAGACCGCTTCGAAAGAGGTGACCCTGTCCAAGGACGAGGGCAACCGGCCCGAAACCACTCTGGAAGGGTTGAAGGCGCTGAAACCCGTCTTCGGCAGCGGCGAGGCGATCCAGCAGGGCGAATACATCACCGCCGGCAATGCGTCCCAGTTGTCCGACGGCGCCTCGGCCTGTGTGATCATGGAGGCCGGCGAGGCGGTGAAACGCAATCTTCAGCCGCTCGGCGCCTATCGCGGCATGGCGGTGGCGGGGGTGGAGCCGGACGAGATGGGCATCGGCCCCGTCTACGCCGTGCCCAAGCTGCTGAAGCGCCACGGGCTGACGGTGGACGACATCGGCATCTGGGAGCTGAACGAGGCCTTCGCCGTCCAGGTTCTCTATTGTCGCGACACCCTGGGCATCCCCGACGAGCTGCTGAACGTCTCGGGCGGCGCCATCTCCATCGGCCACCCCTATGGCATGTCGGGCGCCCGGATGACCGGCCACGTCCTGATCGAGGGCAAGCGGCGCGGGGCCAAATACGGCGTCGTCACCATGTGCGTCGGCGGCGGCATGGGCGCGGCGGGGCTGTTCGAGATTTATTGAGGCGGCCACGCCCCATTCCAAATCCGTCATCCTCGGGCTTGACCCGAGGACCGGGCGTGGATCGGGCTGTGCATCGCCTTTAGCGCAATGCGGCGGACCACCCGGCCCTCGGGTCAAGCCCGAGGGTAACGGTGGCGCGGGATCAAACCTTCTCGCTGATCTTGATCGCCGCGCGGCATCCCGCCTTGATCACCCCGCTCAGCAGCCGATAGGCCGGCGCCTCGCGGCTGCCGTGCTCGACGGCGTGATCGTGGTGGGCCAGCTCCTCGTCCCGGAACTGTTTCAGCTCGGCCGCCAGGGCCGGGTCGCGGTCGCCGATCTCGGCGATCTGGTCGGCGTAGTGTTTCTCGATCACGCTCTCGACCGCCTCGGTGCAGGCGTGGGCCGCCTTTTCGCCGATCAGGGCCGTGCCGGCGCCCAGGGCCGAGGCGGCGATGCGCCACAGCGGCGTCATGGCCGTCGGCCGCACGCGGCGTTCGTTCAGCAGTCGCTCGAACCGGGCCAGGTGAACCGCCTCCTGATCCTGCATTTCGCCGAGGTCGCGCACGATGTCGCCGCGCGCCTTGCGCCCCTCGAACACGGCCTTCTGTGCGCGATAGATCAGGACCGCCGCATATTCGCCGGCGTGATCGACGCGAAGGATTTCGTCCATCCGCGCCCTGTCCGCGCCCAGGCCCGGGCGGGGCAGAGGAGTGTGCGGGGCGGCGTCGGTCATGGGATCAGGCCCTTTCGAAGCGGGGGGCGCGGGCGTCCTTGGGGCGTTTGGTCGCCAGCATGCTGAACCCGGCCAACGCCAGGGAGATCAGGGCGTTCCAACCGGCCATCGACAGGCCCAGCCAGCTCCAGGCCACGGAATCGCACATGGCCACCCTCTGGGCCGGCCCCGTGCCCAGGGCCAGGGCGGTCAGGCTCTCCAGATCGACCGACCCGCTGCTGACGCAGGTCGCCGGCAGGCTCCACCACTTGTATTCGCCGCCCATATGGAAGACGGCGGTGATCGCGCCCGTCGCAAACACGGCCGCCAGCAGGAAGGCGGCGATCCGGGGCGTGCCGCGTCGCCCGCCGCTCAGCACCGTCCAGGCCGTCGCCACGGCCGCTACGGCCACGGCGCACCAATAGACCTCGCGTTGCTTCAGACAAAGGTTGCACGGCGCCAGGCCCGCGAACCGTTCGAACCCATGGGCCGCGCCCAGCATGGCCAGCGACGCGGCCAGGGCGAAGGCGGTCCACCAACGGGTCAACAGGCGATAGAGGCTTCTCATTGCGAAACGGTCTTACTCCGGTCCGGTCTCCGCGTCGACTTACAGAAGCTTCACCGCGATTATCAGGCCGACCAGCAGAACCAGGCCGGTCCCCGACCACAGAGCCAGGCGCTTTTCCACCTGGGCCAGCATGGCCTGGCCCCAGCGTTTCAGAATCCAGGCCTCCAGGAAGAACCGCCCGCCCCGTGTCACGACCGACGCCGCCATGAAGACCGGAAAGCTGAAGGCCGCCAGGCCCGAGGCGATGGTCACCAGCTTGTAGGGAATGGGGGTCAGCCCCTTGATCAATATGACCCACAGGCCCCACTGGGCGAACCACTGGCGGAAATGATCCAGCCCGTCGGCATGGCCCAGGAACCTCAGGATCGCCAGGCCGACGTCGGTCAGAAAATAGCCGATCGCATAGCCCAGCACGCCCCCCAGAACCGAGGCGATCGTGCAGACCCCGGCGTAGACATAGGCCCGCTCCGGCCGGGCCAGGATCATCGGCGCCAGCATGACGTCGGGCGGAATGGGAAAGAAGGAACTCTCGGCGAAGGAGACCGCCGCCAGGGCCGGCGTGGCGTGGCGATGGCGCGCCAGGTCGAACACGCCGTCATAAAGTCTGCGAAGCATGGAGATTTCCTCGAACCGCCCCGCCCTAGCAAGACCCGGTCTCGCCGTCACCCGCTGCGACACCGCAACGCTCGCGACTGAAGCGGTTGCGGTTTAAGCCCCTCAGATGACCGCGCCCCGCCCATCCCCCCAGGCTGACGACGTCAGCCACGACATCACCCGTCTGCTGCGTCGCCTGTCCGACGAGGGCGGCGACGCCGGCCTGACCCTGGACGAGGTCCGCGACCGGCTGGACGAGCGGGCCTACGGCCTTTTGATCCTGCTGCTGTCCATCCCCTGCCTGGTGCCGGGCCTGTACGGCGTGCCCCAGGTCGTGGGCGTCATCGTCATTCTATTGGCCGCACAGATGCTGGTCGGGCGCGAAGAGCCCTGGCTGCCGCGCTGGTTCCTGAAGCTGCGCGCCAAGGGCTCCTGGCTGAAGGCCATGGCCGATTTCGCCGAGTCGAAACTGGGCTGGATCGACCGGCTGTCGCGCCCCCGCTTGCGGCGTTTCGCCGACGGACCGGGCGAGAAGCTGGCGGCGATCTTCATGATCTTGGCTACGGCCACCATCGTCCTGCCCCTGACCAACACCGTCCCCTCCGTGGCCCTGGCCCTGCTGTCGGTCGGCCTGATCCAGCGCGACGGCCTGTTCGTGATCGCCGGGGCGGCGGTGACGACGGCCTGGCTGACGATTTTGGGCGCGGTTGCGACAGGGCTGCTGTTGGGCGCCGAGTGGGCGACGCGGCTGCTGCCGGGCTGAACCCCGTCTTAAACGGAGGCGGGTTTTGGCAGTGCGATCCGGACGCCCATCCACAGCAGGGCGCCTATGGCCGATATTCCGGCGTTGACGACCAGTCCGACGACCAGAAGAAACAGGAGAACGCCGACCGCCTGTACAGGCGAAGTGGCCGGAGCGCCGTTCATGAAGAACAGGCCGGGCGACAGAAATGCGAGAAGTAGTCCCAACAGGGCCATCAACACCTGAAACGTCGCCGCCACCGTGAATGTGACCAGGAACAGTCCGCCAAACGGCGCGCGTTTTAGATAGTCCATGTCTGCCTCCCCCAATGGCCATCCATCTGGCACGCCAGGATTGCGGATGTCCATCAGAACGCCCTCCGCATCACGACCCCGTGGCACCGCCTTGGCTCTGTCGTCATCCGCGACTAGGTTCCGCGCCAATCGGCGGCCCCTTTCGGTTAAGCCCGCCTCAGAACGCTACGCGGGAGACGCGCCATGAACGACATGACCCCCAACCCCCATCAACCGACGGCGGAACAGATCGACCGGGAGAACCCCCTGGGCGTCGACGGTTTCGAATTCGTCGAATTCACCGGCCCTGAGCCCCAGGCGATGATCGCGCGGCTGGAGATGATGGGCTTCACCAAGACCCATGTGAACCCCAAGACCGACGTGGTGCGCCTGAAACAGGGCGACATCTCCTTCCTCGTCCACCGCTCGCCAAAGGGCCAGGCGGCGGACTTCGCCAGGGATCACGGCCCCTCGGCCAACGGCATGGCCTTCCGCACCAATGACGCCAAGGCCGCCTATGAGGGGGCGCTCCAGCGCGGCGCCGTGGCCGCGACGGATGCCGACGGCGGCGCCCTGGGCGACTATCCCTACATCCTGCAAGGCATCGGCGGCTCGCTGCTGTACGTCATCGACCAGTACGGCGACGCCGGCTCCCTGTATGACGCCTGGGACGAGATCGAGGGCTGGGAAGAGGCCGAGCGCAAGAACAACGTCGGCCTGGAGGTCCTGGACCACCTGACCCACAACGTCCGTCGCGGTCAGATGCGCACCTGGTCGGGCTTCTACAATTCGGTCTTCAACTTCGAGGAACAGAAGTATTTCGACATCAAGGGCAAGGCGACCGGCCTCTTCTCCCAGGCCATGATCGCGCCGGACCGCGCCATCCGCATCCCGCTGAACGAGAGCCAGGACGAAAACTCCCAGATCGAGGAGTTCATCCGCCGCTACAACGGCGAAGGCATCCAGCACATCGCCCTGACCACCGAGAACATCTTCGAGACGGTCGAGGCCATGCGCGCCCGCGGCGTGGACTTCCAGGACACGATCGAGACCTATTTCGAACTGATCGACAAACGCCTGCCCAACCACGGCGAGGACGTGGAGCGGATGCGCAAGAACCGCATCCTGATCGACGGTTCGGACGAGGAAGGCCTGCTGCTGCAGATCTTCACCCAGGACACCTTCGGCCCGATCTTCTTCGAGATCATCCAGCGCAAGGGCAACGAAGGCTTCGGCAACGGCAATTTCCAGGCCCTGTTCGACTCGATCGAGCTGGACCAGATCCGTCGCGGCGTCATCAAGGTCGACGCCTGAATGAAGATGCGGCCGCCGACCTGGCTGCCCTGGCTCGGCCCGGCCCTTGCGGCCGGCGCCGGCGCCCTGGCCGGGCGTTTCTGGCTGGAGGGCGGCTTCTGGACGGTCCTGATCGCCGCCCTGATCTGCGGCTTCGCCCCCATCGTCGGCTATCAAGTGTGGAAGCGCCTGCACCACCGGGGGTGAGGCGGGCGAGATCGGTCTTTGACGAAGAGCGGTCCGGATGGGTGTTGGCTACGGGTGGGAGGCAGACACTTGCCTGCCATCGGGGAAGATGACGCCCCTTTAGCCGTTTACGGTCGGTCAACCGTGGACGTTGGGGTCGTATTCCACTTCTTCTTCAACGTCAGTCGGACTTTCAAACACAATGTCATAATCGTCAGGATCCCGGAAACCCACCACCCACAAGCCATTTCCCACAAATGGTTTTTGTGGCGACAGGCCCTTGTCCACCGCATCGCGGTAAATGCGGAGCGCATCTTTACACATGAAGCAGACGGATACGCCCAATCCGCGTTCGCCTTCTGGCTGGTGACCTAAAACATACTCTTGCAACATCAGGGCGGCGGCGCCCGCCTCAAGCTGACACCAACGAATCTTATCGGGCGAGTCTGGACACCATTTGATTTTTACTTCGAAGCCGAGTCCATCGCAGTAGAAGCGCAAGGACGCATCCATGTCGCGCACGTTGAAAAACGGGACCGCACGAATGAGGTTATTGGCGAGGGGAACGGCCATATCTCACCCCAAGATGGTGCTTTACATTACGCGCCCGTCCCGGTCTCGGCAATGTCCGCCACGGGTCGATTTGCGCCCCAGCCTATCCGCCGCAAAGCGCTCCTCCACTCCTCGGCGGCGCCCTCTCACGTTGACGGGCTGACACGCCCGCGCACGGCGTTACACTGCGACAGACCGGCGCCTCTGAAGTAAAGTGCACCAATTGCACCCGGTTTTGTCGCCGGACGGGGACTTCACCATGCGCATCGCCTGTTCTGGACTGATTGCACTCTTTGCACTGTGTTTTTCCTCGGCCCATGCCCAGGTCGAGACCCAGGACGCCGCGCCGCAATGGTCCCTCGCCATCCATGGCGGGGCGGGCGTGATCGAGCGGTCCAGCCTGACGCCTGCGCAGGACGCGGCCTATCGCGCCGCGCTGCAAGCCGCCCTGGACGCCGGTTCGGCCGTGCTGAAAGGCGGCGGCTCGGCGCTGGATGCGGTCCAGGCCGCCGTCGAGGTCATGGAGGACGATCCCCTGTTCAACGCCGGGCGCGGGGCGGTCTTCACCGCAGCGGGTCGTAACGAGCTGGACGCCGCCGTCATGAACGGATCGGACCTGACCGCCGGCGCGGTCGCCGGCCTGACTGCGACCCGCCACCCGGTCGCCGCCGCCCGGGCGGTGATGGAGCGGTCGCCCCACGTCATGCTGATCGGCCCCGGCGCCGACGCCTTCGCCGCCTCGGTCGGGCTGGAGCAGGTCGACCCGTCCTTCTTCTTCACCGAGCGCCGCTGGCAGGGTCTGGTCAAGGCCCTGACCGAGGCCGGCTTGCCCATCCCCGACCGTCCCGCCGGCGCCCCCGCGCCCGTCGACCGATCGGCCGCCCCCCACGCCAGCGTCGCCCCGCCCCTGAACGAGAAGAAGTTCGGCACGGTCGGCGCCGTGGCCCTGGACAGCCAGGGTCGCCTCGCCGCCGCCACCTCGACCGGCGGCATGACCGCCAAACGCTGGGGCCGGGTCGGCGACGCGCCGATCATCGGCGCGGGCACCTACGCCTCCAACGCCGACGGCTGCGCCGTCTCGGCCACCGGCTCGGGCGAATATTTCATCCGCTCCACCGTCGCCCGCGACATCTGCCGCCGCACCGCCGACGGCGCGACCGTCCAGGCGGCGGCGGAGGGCGAAATCGCCGACGTCGGCTCGATCGGCGGCGACGGCGGCGTCATCGTCATGGGCCTGACCGGAACCCCCGCCTTCGCCATGAACACCTCGGGCATGTATCGGGGGGCGGTGTCTTCGAATACCCCGACCCGCGTCGCCATATACGCCGACGAAGACTGACCTCCTCTTTCGTCATCCTCCGACAAGCCGCGCAGCGGCGCAGATCGGGGGACCCAGCGGCGCGCGCGAGCGCGAACCTGTCGCGGACTCGCCCCTTAGCGTTCTTGCGGCGGATGGATTTCGCCTTCGGCGCCGCTGGGTCCCCCGGTTCCGCTGCGCGGCCCGGAGGATGACGAAAGCAAAAAGCCGTTTCCTCCTGTAAGACTGACCCCATGACACCCACCGACGACGAACTGACCAAGATGGCCGAGGAGGAGCTGGACGCCGCCTGCGCCATGCCCTTCGTCGAGTTGAAGAAGATCACCCCCTGGGGCGATACGTTCGAGGGCTTCGCCCCCTCCGGCCGCACGGTCGAGGTCGAGCGTCGCTATCTGTGGGCGGTCGAGCCCGAGGGCGGCGTCATCGTCGAGGTCGAGGTGCGCGACCGCGCCGCCCGGACCGGCGCCGAGGCCCGGGCCCTGCTGACCCCTGCGGCCTGAGGGCTGTCGTTAACCTTTTTCTTGGCCCGGCTTCGCCGCTGCGGCATCATGGTTCGGCGAACAAGGGGTCAGACAGGGTGCGGCATGTCGGCGAGCGTCTCCAACTATCCGCAGGATTTCCAGACACCCGATCCGGCGGCGTTAGAACCCGTTGACTCCACTCTACTCCTTGGCGTCCACCCGCTGCTGCTCCTGCTGCTGGCGGCCCTGATCCTGGGTCTGACGGTCCTGGCCTGGCGGGCCGGCAAGGGCGCCTCGACCACCCAGGCCGACGCCGCCGAATCAATCTGGCGCGCCGTCGACCGCGCCTGCCACGCAGCCATGACCGCCAACAGCGACGCCCTGGTCGGCGCCGCCAAGGCCCTGCGCGCCACCTATGACGACTGTCTGGGCGCCGTCGTCGTCCTGGCCGAGGGGCCGTCCAAGCCGCTGAAAGCCGTCGATCACGCCCTGAAGGGCCGGATCAAGGAGACGGTCAAACCCAAGGAAGAGACGCCGCCGCAAGAGCCGACGGCCAAGCCCGACCAAGAAGCCCACCGTCCGTCCCCCCCTCACCCCGCCGTCCCGGCCAATGTGACCGTGGTCTCCAACAGCCATGTGGTCATCAAGGGTGACCGCGTGGAGCACGCCCCCGCCGATGAATCCGGCCCCGCCCAAGCCCCCGGCGTCGCCGTGCTGGACAAGCCCCCCTACGCCCCGCTCCCGCCCCAGCCCGTCCCGCCGCCCGCTCCCGCCAAGCCGGTCGAGAAGGAGATCGAGCGAGAGATGACAAAGGCCGAACAGCTGGCCGCCCTGCGCGAGGCCGTGGCCCAGTTCAACGACCACTGGTGCCGCCGCAAGGAGCGGATCGAGGAACTGCGCGCCGCCCACCGCCAGCTGTCCACGCCGCGCCCCGGCGGCCAGACCCCCGGCCACGGCCGCAGCGTCCACTGATCCCTCCCTCTGTTCCCCCCGGCGCGATTTCGGTCTAGGCGTTGGGCATGAAACTCGCCTCGCTCAAGCACGGCCGCGACGGCCGCCTCGTGGTCGTCTCGCAGGACCTGCACTGGTTCACCGACGCCTTTCTGATCGCCCCCACGCTCCAGGCGGCTCTGGACGACTGGGCCCGCTGCGGCCCCCAGCTGGCGGCCCTGGCCGAGAGCCTGGAGCATGAGGCCGTGCCGCGCGGCCGCTTCCACGAAAGGGACGCCGCCTCTCCCCTGCCCCGCGCCTATCAGTGGGCCGACGGCTCGGCCTATGTGAACCATGTCGAACTGGTGCGCCGCGCCCGCGGCGCCGAAATGCCCGAAAGCTTCTGGACCGACCCCCTGATGTACCAGGGCGGCTCCGACGGCTTCCTGGCTCCCCGCGATCCCATCCCGCTGGCCGATCCGGCCTGGGGCTGCGACCTGGAGGCCGAGATCGTGGTCGTGACCGGCGACGTGCCCCAGGGCGCGACGCGAGACGAGGCCCTGGCCGCCGTCCGCCTGGTCGGCCTGGTCAATGACGTCTCCCTGCGCAATCTGATCCCGGCCGAACTGGCCAAGGGCTTCGGCTTCGTCCAGTCAAAACCCGCCAGCGCCCTGTCGCCCGTCTTCGTCACCCCCGACGCCCTGGGCGACCGCTGGCAGGACGGCAGGCTGCACGGCGAACTGACGGTCCAGCTGAACGGCAAGGACTTCGGCAAGGCCGACGCCGGGGTCGACATGACCTTCGACTTCGGAACCCTGATCGCCCATCTGGCCAAGACCCGGTCCCTGTCGGCCGGAACGATCATCGGCTCGGGCACGGTGTCCAACCGCGACGCCGACGGCGGACCCGGCAAGCCGGTCACGGAAGGCGGCCTGGGCTATTCCTGCATCGCCGAGGTCCGCACGGTCGAGACGATCCTGCGCGGCGCGCCCGAAACCCCCTTCCTGACCCACGGCGACACGGTGCGGATCGAGATGCTGGACGATCACCACCGGTCCATCTTCGGCGCGATCGAACAGACGGTGGCCCCGCTTCCGGCCGGGTCCTGACGGGTGTAGGCTGGGCCGCGTCGGCTTCCGGGGGGAGGCCCGGAGAACGACATGCCGCCTGAAAAACTGATCCCGCTTCTGGTCTTCCCGGCCGTCCTGGCGCTTGTCCTGCTGCGGAACCGGCGGCGGCGGCCGCTGAAGCTGAAGTTCATCTGGGTGACGCCTGCGGTGGTCCTGCCGCTGATCGCGCTTGGCCTTTGGGGTTCGACCCAGGCGCCCGGCGCGGTCCACGCGCCGTTCGGCCCCGCCGGCTGGGCGATCCTGGCCTTGGGCGGACTGTTGGGGGGCTTGGCCGGCTGGTATCGCGGCAAGACCGTGGCCATCGAAAAGGAGCCGGACGGCAGCCTCATGGCTCAGGCCTCGCCCCTGGGGCTGATCCTGCTGGTCGCCCTGTTCGCGGGCCGCACGGCCCTGCGCGACCTGATCGAAGGTCATGCGGCCCAGTGGCATCTGAACGCAATGGCCGTGACCGACGCCTTCCTGGTCTTCGCCATGGGGCTGATCGTCATGCAGCGCGTCGAAATCTACATTCGCGCCAAACGCATCCTCGCCGGCGGGACCGACGCCCATGTGGAGGTCGCGGCGCCGCCCGCCGCTTGACGGTGGGCCGACGCCGACGCGGTTGAATTGCGGCCGAGGCCGGTATAGGAGCGGTGCCTTCGCGCCTGTGCGGGTGTGGTGGAATTGGTAGACGCGCTGGACTCAAAATCCAGTTCCGAGAGGAGTGTCGGTTCGAGCCCGACCACCCGCACCAAAGATCAGATCCGGCGGACGCCGCCGCAGCCGCGCCCGCCGTCTCTCTTCTCGTCTCTTCAGTCTTCGATCGGGGTCGTCCGACCTGCGCCCGCCCCTGCGCCCAGGTCCGCGCCGGTCACGGGGTCCGACTCGGGGTCCGACATGGTCCGGCTCATGAAGGCTTCCACCGCCTTGCCCGCCTTGGCGTCCATCTCGACCGTGGCGTGGCCGTCGCCGCCGTCCACCGCCATCTGCATCTCGCGATCGGACACCACCTCCCACTGCTCGCCCTCGTTCCAGGGACCGGAGGCGTCGCCCTCGCCTTGGGACATGTTGTAATATTTGTCGGCGAACTCCGGCCGGCCGGGGATCTTGCCGGGAGGGAAGTTGGCGGGGATGGCGTAGAGCGCCTTTTCGAACGACTTCTGGTGCGCCACTTCGCGCGTCATCAGGAAGGACAGGGCGTCCTTGATCCCCGGATCGTCGGTGACATTGATCAGTCGTTCATAGACGATCTTGGCGCGAGCCTCGGCGGCGATGTTGGAGCGCAGGTCGCAGGCCGGATCGCCGATGGAGTCGATATAGGCGGCCGTCCACGGCACGCCGGACGAGTTCACCAGGGCCGTGCCGCCGCCATAGAGGATCGACATGGTGTGGCTGTCTCCGCCGGAGGTCATGCTGGCGTAGAGATCCGCCTCTTCCTCGGCCGCCTCAGCCAGCTTGCCCTTGGCGCCGCGGTTCAGCATGGCGACGATGGAGCCGATGACTTCCAGATGGCTCAGTTCCTCGGTCGCGATGTCCATCAGCATGTCGCGCCGATTGACGTCCTCGTCGGCCAGGCCCTGGGTGAAGTAGCGCATGGCCGCCGCCAGCTCGCCCTGCGGCCCGCCGAACTGCTCCAGCATCAGGGTGGCCAGGCCGGGATTCGGCTCCGCCACCCGCACCGTATACATCAGCTTCTTGTTGTGCATGAACATGGGTCAATCCTTGATTGCGTAGCCGATCAACGGCTGGGGTTTTCGCCGTCGCGTTTCAGACGCAGATATTTCTCGGTCAGGGTCGGCAGGCTCTCGTCGACCCAGCGGGCCATCCGCTGCTCCTCCTCCAGGGTCGCAGCGAGCGGATCGAGCGCTGCGGCATAGTCGCCGTGCCGGGCCAGGAGGATCAGCCCCTTGTAGACGGCCGCCTCATAGTTCTCGAAGGCGAAGTTGGCGAAGGCGTTCTTCAGGATCTCGTCCTCGGCGAAGACATGGCCCATGGCCGCCATTGATCCGCCCAGCGAAAGGGCGGCGTCCTTCAGGCCGGAAGGCGTCTCGTCAAACTGTCCCAGCAGGTGTTCCAGCCGGGTGATCTGCTGTTCGGTCTCGGCCCGGTGCGCCGTCAGCTGATCGGCGACCTCGGTGAAGTTCTTGGCGCGTTCGATCTGCCGCTCCATCAGGGCCAGGGCCTGATGTTCGACCCCATGGGCGTTCTTCAGTCCGGTCACGAACACCTCGCGCCAGACGTCGTCTGTCATCACAGCCATACATCCGCTCCTTGATTGGGATGCGGAGGTAACCGGACCTGCCGGCCGATGTTTCCGGGTGTCGAATAGCGGACGCGCCGGAACGATCGCCGCCGTAATGCGCGTGCCGGACGGCCGGACCTGTGATGTGGAAGGGTCGCCTCTGCGGCGCGATCGGGGCGGCGATTACGCCGGGCCGACACTGCACGGCCTGTACCGGAGCCAGTCAGGTTCGGCGCGTCGCCGCGTCGGAGCCAGTCAGGTTCGGAACAGGCCGTGGAAGATCGAGGTACGATACAGGTTCGACCTGCGAAGGCTTTTGCCACTAAGTCGCAGTGTTGAAAAGATGCTTTTGTGCTTAAGCAAGTGTTTCGTCGTCCCGGTCCAAGGCGCGTCGCAGGAATCCGGTCACATCCTTCAAAACCGGGGCCTTGGCGCGAAACAGGGGCGAGAAGCTCGCCACCAGATCGGCGTGATTCAGGCCGGGATAGAGCTTGGCCTCAGACCGGCCGCCGACGGCGCGCTGGCGCGCGTGCAGCAGGCGGGTGTCCTCGTCATGGACCACGACGTCCGCCGTGCCGTGGCCCAGCCAGATCGGCGGAGCGTCGGGGCGGACGAAGGTGATCGGCTGGGTCAGGGTCGGATCGGGCGCCCGGCCGAAGGCGTTGCGGGACGCCGCCACATCGAAGGGCAGAAAGTCGTAAGGTCCCGCCAGACCGGCCGCGGCCCGGATCAGGTCCGGCCGCTCGACCGCCGCCATATAGCGTCGATCCAGGGTGATCATCATCGCCAGATAGCCGCCCGCCGAATGGCCCAGCACGCCCAGGCGGCGCGGCTCCCCGCCGTGGTCCGCCGCCGCCTCGGCCGCTGCAGCCGTCGCGGCGGCGGCGTCCTGAACGAAGGCGGGAAAGACCACCTGCGGAACCAGACGATAGTCCGGCAGGGCGACGACGAACCCCTGGGCCGCCAGGGCCTGCGCCGCCCAGCCATACAGGTCGCGCGACCCCGAATCCCAGCCCCCGCCATAGAAGAAGACCAGGACCGGATGGGGACCCGGCGCCTTGGGCGCATAGAGGTCCATGCGCTGGCGCGGGTCGTCGCCGTAAGGCAGGTCGCGCGCCACGCGACGCGCGCCGGCATCCCGCGGCCCCAGGCTGTTCAACAGGCCGAGCGGCGAAAGCGCCGGGGAGCTCAGGGGCGAACAGGCCGCCGCCACCAGTCCCAGGGCGGGCGCGAAAAGGCCCCGGCGCGTCATCTGATCCGATCCATGGACCTCAATACGCCCGACGAGGCGGATCGGCTCACACCGTCGAGACTCTTTTCCGGAAGGCCCTATCGCGCGCCGGCGATCAGCTGGCCGCAGTTGGCATCCTCCGCCAGACCAGGATCGACGAAGGCGAACAGGGCCGTCACCGGCGCCGCCACCGTGGCCAGGAGGCCGGCCAAGCCACCCTGGCTCGCCACGGCGCCGACGTCCACCCCGACGCGGGGCGCCGTCAGCGGCCCCTGGACGGTGATGGGCGCCCAGACCCGCAGCAGACGCGGCTTCTTGGACTCGCCGTCGATCCGCAGGTTCAGCGTCTCCTGCCCAAGGTCGATCGTCCCCCCGCCCTGAGCCAGCACCACATCGGTGTCGATGACCAGGGTCTTGGCGGCGGCCGTCCCGCCGCTGACGTTGAAATCGGCGACGGCGCAGCGGATCTGGGCGGTCGACTGATCTCCGCTCAGCAGCTTCAACAGACCCGCGCTGGCGTTGATGCCCAACAGTTCGGCGAAGGCGGCCCGCATCCGCCCGTCCGGCACGACCAGGCTGATCGTGCCCTTGGACGAGGCGGCGAACTGGTGGACCGAGGCGCCCGGTCCCTCCAGTCGGGCGCGGCCCAGGGCATGACCCGTCAGCGGCGGCGCGCCGTTCCGGGCGGGCACGATGGACTCAAGAGGATAGCCGCTCAGCCGCAGGTCGACCCGGCTGTAGGGCCGCGCCTGGGTGGCGTCGATCCGCGCCGTCCCGTTCAGCGCCCCGCGATTGAAGTCGAAGCTGATCGGGTCGAGGTTCAATATCCCGTCCTTCAGCTCGGCGCCCAGGTTCACCGCCCGCACGTCCAGCTCATTGGCCTTCACCGCAGCGGCGCGATAGGTCAGGCTGCCGTCCATCTGGCGCAGCCGTTCGGTCTGGAGGGGCGCGTCCGGCAGCAGTTTTCCGCCCTTCGCCACGGGCGCCTCCGTCTCGGTTCCGCGCGCATTGGTGACGGTCCGCGCCCCCAGGACGGCCGCCAGGTCGTCGATGTCCAGTCGACGCGACGCCAGTTCGGCCTCGACCCGCAGCCGGCCGCCGCCCTGGACCCGCAGGTCGCCGGACAGGTCCGACGCCCCCACCCGGCCGTCGAAGTCGTTGAAGGTCCAGACGGCCTCGTTCCGCTTCAGGGCGCCGCTCAGCCGATAGGGGGGCGTATTGGGCAGGGTCAGGCCCGTCAGCAGATAGAGGTCCGCCAGATCGCGCCCCTCCAACGTCAGGGTCGCGTCGAACCGACCCAGGTCGAAGGGCCGGGTGACGGCGCCCGTGGCGGTCAGGCTGGAGCCCGCTCCCGCCATCCGGGCCTTGAAGCGATAGGGCCGGTCGCGGCGAATATTGATGAAGGGCCCGCCTTCGATGCGCAGCGTCAGAGGCGACCGGTTGACCGTCCCTTCGCCTTGCAGGAGGAAGCCCGCGTCGCCGTCCGCGCCCTCGTGCGCATCGACGGCCGCGTCCAGGGTCATCTTGCGCCGCCGCTCTTCGAACACCAGACGCCCGTCGGTGATGACCAGCTTCTGGATCACCGGCAGTTTCATGCCTTGGCCGTCGTCGGCGCGGTCGGCGTTCAAAGCCCAGCTCTTGCGGCCGTCTTCGGCGGCGATCAGCACCACCTGGGGCCGGGTGAAGCGCAGCAGGGGCATTTCGACCTGACCCGCCAGCAGGCGCCGTAACCGCACCGAGGCCTCGATCGTGTCGATCCGGGCCGTATCGCGATCGCGCGCCCAGTCCGGGCCGCCGATCTTCAGTCCCTGGACCCTGACCGAGGGGGTCCAGCTGAAGAGATGAACATTCAGATCGCCGTCGATGGCGATGTCGCGGTGATATTCCGCCGAGGCCCAACGGCCGATCGGTCCCCTCAGCCGGTTCCAGTCGAACCAGGCCAGAAAGATCAGGACGACGGCGATCAGAAACAGGGTCAGGCCGCCGGCCCACCATTCGGCAGGTCCCGGGCGGCGCACGGCGGCGTAGACGGGATCATTGCGCCTGATCCAGTCGCGCCCCTGGACGGCGCGCGCCTTGGCCGAGGCGGCGCCCGCGCCGATCCGCGTCCTTAAGGCGTTCCAGTTCAACATCTTGGGCAAGGGCCGGGGCTCCAGAAGCAGAGACAACGCCCCAAGGCGGTTTTGGCGCCGCCGCCCCTTTCGGGCCCGCCTCATCCGCCTCGATATTGGTCCGTTTACCGCATATTTTTCGCAATAGCTTTACATTGTAGAAAATGCGCGCATATTTGGTCCGAGTCCTGACTTTAATTCAGGCCGTAGGAGGATGCCCGATGACCCGTTTGATCACCCCCGCCCTGATCGCCGCCGCCTTGATCGCGCCCGGTCTGGCGCACGCCCAAACCCAGCCCGAAACGCAGGATAAGCCCCGTCTTCAGGCCGTTCGCGCCGAACTCGACCGCGCTCAGACGCGCAGCTCTGCCGTCCAGCCGGTGATGATCTGTGAAACCGACGCCGCCACCCGGCGCGCCTACCAGCGCGAGTTCGGCGCCGCGCCCGTCTTCGTCACGGCGGAGGACGCCATGGCCGCGCGCCGGGCGGGTGAACATTGGGCCGCGCCCCGTTGCATGACCGAGCGGCAGTACGAGCGGCTGGTCTCCTCGACCCAGGACCGCGCCGGCCTCTAACCCCGTCGCGCATTAAAAAAGGGGCGCGGCCTTTGCGGCTGCGCCCCTTCGTCGTTCCGGCGTCGTTCCGGAGCACCGCCCCTATTGGGCGGGGGCCAGGTGTTTGTTCAGCCAGCCGAACACCTCATTGTGCCATTGCAGGCTGTTGGCCGGCTTCAGCACCCAGTGGTTCTCGTTCGGGAAGACGATCAGGCGGCTGTCGATTCCGCGGCGTTGCAGGGCGGTGAAGGTGGACAGGCCCTGAGCCGTCGGAATGCGGAAGTCCAGGTCGCCCTGGACCACCAGCATCGGCGTCTTCCAGTTCTCGACATGGTTGGCCGGGTTGAACTTCTGATAGCCCTCCGGCCTGTCCCACGGCGTGCCGCCATATTCCCACTCGGTGAACCACAGCTCCTCGGTCGAATAGCCCATGCCGAAGGTGTCGAAGACCCCGTCGTGATTGACCAGGCACCTGAAGGCGTCCGACCAGTTGCCGGCGATCCAGTTGATCATATAGCCGCCGTAGGAGGCCCCCAGGGCGCAGGCGTTGGCGCCGTCCAGGAAGGCGTACTTCGCTTGAGCCGCCGCCCAGCCCTTCTGAAGGTCCTCCAGCGGCCGGTCGCCCCAGTGCTGGCTGATGGCGTCGGTGAAGGCCTGGCCGTAGCCGGTCGAGCCGTGGAAATCGATCATCACCACCGCATAGCCGGCGCCGGCGTAGGTTTCGGGATTCCAGCGATAGGACCAGCTGTCGCCGAACGAGCCCTGGGGGCCGCCATGGATCAGGAAGGCGACCGGATATTTGCGACCCTCGACATAGCCGACCGGCTTGATGACATAGCCGTGGACCGTCTCATTGTTCCAGCCGGGGAAGCTGAACTGCTCGTAGTCCCCGAAGGCCTTGGCCTCCAGGGCCGGATTGGCCTGGGTCAGGCGACGCGGCGTTTCACGACCCAGATAGGTCTTGAAATACAGATCGCTGGGCGACTTCAGACTGTCCTGGGCGAAGACGAAGCCCGACGGCGTCTGCTGGAAGGCCGAGACATGGCCGGGTCCGGTGACCGGGGTGACGACCCCGTTGCGCGTATCCACCGCGAACAGCCTGGTCGAGCCGACGTCGCCGGCGGTCGTATAAAGCGTCTGGCCGTCGCGCGACCATTGCAAGGTGTCGGCCGAACGATCCCAGTTCGAGGCGATCTCGCGCTTCTGGCCCGACTGCACGTCCATCAGCACGATCTGATAGCGGTCGGCCTCAAAACCCGGACGCGCCATGGCGCGATAGGCCAGGGTGCGGCCGTCCGGCGAAAACACCGGGCCCGCGTCCCAGGCGGGATTGTCCTGGGTCAGGTTGGTGAAGGTCCCGTCCCCGCTCAGGCCGTTGGTCTTCCACAGATCGAAATTGGTGCTCCACGGCTCGCTCTTGCCGGCCAGACGCGCCGAAAAGACGATGGAGTCGCCGGCGGGGGTGAAGACGAAGTCGCTCTCGTCGCCGAAGGGCTTGGAGGGCGTATCCCCGTCGAAGCCCTTGGTGACCCAGACCGGATTGCCGGTCGCCTGGCCGTTGCGGCCGATCGACTGGACGAACAGGTGGTTCTGGGTGTGGTCGTTCCACGTGTCCCAATGGCGCACGAACATCCGGTCATAGACCTGGCCGGTCGATTTCCGCTCGGCCACGGCCTCGCCTGTCTCGACCGAGGCGTTCAGGTCGGCGGCGTCCGGATAGACGGCCAGAGACACCGCCACCTTGTCGCCCGAGGGACTGATCCGATAGGCGTTCACGTCCAGCGGCAGATTGGTCACCTGCACCGGCGCGGCCGTCGGCGAGGCGATGCGCCACACCTGGCTGGTCCCCGACTTGCCCGACAGGAAATACAGATTGCCGTCGGCGCCCCAGCGGGCGGTGTTGGCGGCCTGGTCCGAAATGGCCAGCCGGCGCGGCGCGGCGTCCGGCGTTTCCAGGTCCAATATCCACAGGCTGCCGCTGCGGCGGTTCGCCTCCACATCCGTCGTCGTCACCGAATAGACGACGTAACGGCCGTCCGGCGACACCTGCGGATCGCCCAGCCGGTTGGCCGAGATCATGTCCTGATAGGTGAAGGCGTCAGGCGTCGCGGCCGGCGCCGGAACCGGGGCGGGCGGAACCTGGGCCAGGGCCGGAGCGGCGCTCATCAGGGCGCCCGAGAAGGCGACGGCCGCGCAGGCGGCGAACAGGAGGGAACGGTGGCGCATGAAGCAGTCCTCGCAAAGCTTGCAGCGGCGAGGCGTAGCACCCTCGTTCGCCGGGCGGAAGTTGCTGTGGGCGGACGACTTAGCTAAGATGGTTGGACCAAGGAGCGGCAGATGACCACCGTCACCGTCCACTACGCCAAGACCCACCTGTCCAAACTGATCGCCGCCGCCGAACGCGGCGAAGAGGTGGTGATCGCCCGCGGCGACAAGCCGGCGGTGCGGCTGACGCCTTTGGAGCCGACGCTTCCAGCGCCGCCGGCTCGGCGTTTCGGCGCTCTGCGGGAAGAAGGCGGCTTCGACGAAAGCTTCTTCGATCCTTTGCCGGAGGAGGAACTGAGGCTGTGGGAAGGCCGTGAAGATTGAGCCTGCTGCTCGACACACACGCCTTTCTGTGGCTGGCCTTTGGCGATGAGCGCCTGCCCAAAGGGGTCCGAGCGAGACTTGAGGATCGTTCGACCAAAATCTACGTCAGCGCTGTTTCCGCCATCGAGGTCACGATCAAGCACCGGATCGGCAAACTTCCCCATGCAAGTTCCCTCGCCAAGGACTTTGGCGGCGCGATAACCCGCCTTGGGTTGCACGGCCTGCCGATCTCCGTCGCCGAGGCTGAGTTGGCCGGTCGGATGGCCGGCGATCACCGCGACCCTTTCGACCGGCTGCTGATCGCCCAGGGCCTGCTCAACGACCTGACCCTGGTCTCGAACGAAACCCTGTTCGACGGCTTCGGCGTGGCCCGGCTCTGGTAGGCTTGCTCCCTTTCGCCGAACCGGCGACAAGCGGTCGTCCATGAATTCCGCCGCCCTTCCCGTCCGCCGCTCGCCCCACATCGTCGATGTGCTGATCGCCGAGCGTGCGCCCCGTCTGACCGCCTCGCCGCTGTGGCCGGCGGTGCGCCCGCTGCTCTATTCGATCTTGAACTACAAGGCGGCCGTGCGGATGGCCGACGCTGTGCGTGACCGCTCGGGCTCCGAGAGCCTGGACTATGTGTCGGACCTGCTTCGGCTGAAGGTGACGGCGTCCCCTCTGGACCGCCTGCCCGCGACGGGCCGGTGCGTCGTCGTCGCCAACCATCCGACCGGCATAGCCGACGGGGTCGCGGTCTATGACGCCGTAAAACGGCGCCGTCTCGACGCGGTCTTCTTCGCCAACGCCGACGCCCTGCGCGTCTCGCCCCGGCTCGCCGAGACGGTGATCCCGGTCGAATGGGTTCACGACAAACGCACCCGCGAGAAGACCCGCGCGACGCTGAACGCCGCCAAGGCGGCCTTCGAAGCCGAACGCTGCGTGGTCATGTTCCCCGCCGGCCGTCTGGCCCGCGTCGGCGCCGACGGCCTGCTGACCGACCCCGAATGGGCGCCGACCGCCGCCTCCCTGGCGCGGAAATACGGCGCGCCGGTCGTGCCCATGCACGTCGCCGGCCCCTACAGCCGGCTGTTCCACCTGTTCGACAAGGTTTCGCAGGAGCTGCGCGACGTGACCCTGTTCCACGAACTGCTGAACAAGGCGGGCAAGCCTTTCGATATCTTGGTCGGCCGCCCCATCCCGCCCGAACGGCTGGACGTGGACGCCGTAAAGGCCACCGTGGCGCTGAAACATTTCACCGAACGCACCCTGGCCGCCGATCCAGACGCGGTCTTCCCATGAAGGTCGAACTCCCTGACGCCGAGGCCACCACCCGTCTGGGCCAAGTCATCGCCCCCCTTCTGGCGCCGGGCGACAGCCTGCTGCTGTACGGGCCGCTGGGCATGGGCAAGTCCACCCTGGCGCGCGGCCTGATCCGCGCCCTGACCACGCCGGACGAGGAGGTGCCGAGCCCCACCTTCACCCTGGTCCAGTTCTATGAATCCGACCTGCCCGTCGCCCATTTCGACCTCTATCGCCTGACCCGGCCGGAAGAGGCGTTCGAGATCGGCCTGGACGAGGCCCTGGACGAGGGCTGCGCCCTCATTGAATGGCCCGAACGGCTGGGCGAAGACCCGGGCCGGTTCTTGGGGCCCGACCGCCTTGTCATTGAGATTTCCGAACACGGCGACGGCCGTGTTGCGACCGTTTCCGGCGTAGGCCGGTGGGAAGACCTGATCGACCATGTCCGTCTCTGATCGCGAACAGCTTCGCCTCGACTTCCTGGCCGCCGCCGGCCTGGCCGAGGCTGCGCGCGCGCCTCTGCCGGGCGACGCCTCGACGCGGCGCTACGAACGGCTGACCCCGCCGGGCGGCCCCACCCTGATGCTGATGGACCAGGCGCCCGCCGCCGAGAGCCCGCCCGCCGATCCGGCCTGGACGCCCGAGCAGCGTCACGCCGCAGGCTGGAACGCCGTCGCCCGCCTGTCGGCCGGTCGGATCGAGGCCTTCGCCGCCGTCGCCGCCCATCTGAAGTCGCTGGGTCTGTCCGCGCCTGAAATCCCGGCCTTGGACGCGCTCAACGGCCTAGCGGTGCTGGAGGATTTCGGCGACGCCCTGTTCGCCCGCGTCATCGAGGACGGCGCCGAGGAGACGCCCCTCTATCTGACCGCCATCGAGGCCCTGGCCGCCCTGCACGAGGCCGAGACCCCGCCTGAGGTGCTGACCGGTCCCGGCGGCGACTGGCCGCTCCTGACCTATGACGAGACGGCGCTCCAGGGCGGGGCCGATCTGTTCATCGACTGGTTGCCCCGTCTGGACGCGCGCGTCGCCTTCGACGCCGCCGCCGTGGCGGAGTGGCGAGAGGCCTGGGCGCCGATCGTCGCCTCGGGCGCCGCCGGGGCCTCGGTCATGGCCCACCGCGACTATCACGCCGAGAACCTGATCTGGCTGCCCGAGCGTGAAGGCCCCGCCCGCGTCGGCATGATCGACTTCCAGGACGCGGTGCGCGCCCACCCGTCCTGGGATCTGCACTCCCTGCTTCAGGACGCCCGCCGCGACGTGTCGCCGGCGCTGGAGGCCGAGGCCCTGGACCGCTATTTCGCCCTGCGCCCCCAGGTGGACCGCGCCGCCTTCATGGCCGACTACGCGGGGCTCGCCGCCCTGAACGAGGCGCGGATCATCGGCATCTTCGCCCGGCTGATCGCGCGCGACGGCAAGCCCCGTTATCGTCAGTTCCTGCCGCGCATGTGGCGGCATCTGAACGCCAATCTGGACCAGCCGGCCCTGGCGCCCGTCGCCCGCTGGTTCGACCGTTACGTTCCTGCCGAGGCGCGCGCATGACCCACGCTCCCAAGACTGCGATGGTCCTGGCCGCCGGCCTGGGCACCCGGATGCGTCCCCTGACCGACGACCGGCCCAAGGCCCTGGTCGAGGTGGCGGGCCGCGCCCTGATCGACCATGTGCTGGACCGTCTGGCCGACGCCGGAGTGGAGACGGCGGTCGTCAATGTGCACTGGTTCGCCGACCGGCTGGAAGCCCATCTGGCCGCGCGCACACGCGGCCCCCGCATTCTCATCTCCGACGAACGGGCCGAACTGCTGGAGACCGGCGGCGGGCTGAAGAAGGCCCGCCCCCTGCTGGGCGACGACCCCGTCTTCGTCGCCAATATCGACAGCGTCTGGATCGACCGGGGCGACGCCCTGTCAGACCTGATCCGCCTGTGGAACCCCGACACGATGGACGCCGCCCTGCTGCTGGCCCGCCTCGAAGGCTCCATCGGCTTCGAGGGCGACGGCGATTTCTTCCTGGCCGACGACGGGAGACTGACCTTCCGCGGCGACGCCCCCTCCGCCCCCTTCGCCTATATGGGCGTCCACATCACCCGCCCCGGCTATGCCGACCACGGCCCCGACGGCCCCTTTTCCTTAAGCCCCCTGTGGCGCAAGTCCGCCGCCGCAGGCCGTCTCTACGGCTGCGTCCTGGACGGCGACTGGATGCACGTCGGCGATCCCCAGGCCCGGGATGAGGCCGAGGTGAAACTGGCGGGAGTGGGATGACGACACCTGTTTTTTCCTCGTCATCCTTGGGCTTGTCCCGAGGATCCATACGCCCGGTTTCAAAGGGTGCGCACCGGCCGCGACCGAGTCTATGGATCCTCGGGACAAGCCCAAGGATGACGGATTGTGAGCGAGGGGTATGACGATGGCCGCCATGCCTCCCTTCGACCCTTTCACGGCGGCCGGCCCCCGCTGGTACGCCGTCCCCGCCCACCGGCCCTTCCTCGAAGACCTGGCCGCCGGCGTCCTGGCCTGGCTGGGCGATCTGCCGCCCGAGACCCTGTCGGACGCCACCCTCCTTCTACCCAACCGCCGCGCCGCCCGCGCCTTCGCCGGCGCCCTGTCTAAACTCTCCCAGGGCCGCCCCATCCTGCTGCCCCAGGTCCGGCCGCTGGGCGACCTGGAGGAGGACGAGCCCCCCTTCACCCCCGGCGCCCTGGGTCTGGACCTGCCGCCCGCCATCCCCGCCCTGACCCGCCGGTTCGAGATGGCGCGGATGATCGTCGAACAGTTCGACAGCGATCTGACGCCGATGCGCGCCCTGGATCTGGCCGACGCGCTCGGCGGCTTCCTTGATTCCTGCCAACTGGAAGAGGTCCAGAACCCCGAACGGATCGCGACCCTGGTCGACGGCGAAATGGCCGAACACTGGGAACGCTCGGCCGAGTTCCTGGACCTGGCGGTCGAGGCCTGGCCCAGACGCCTCGCCGAACTGGGTCTGGTCGATCCGGCCTGGCGCCGCGCCACGCTTCTGCGTCGCCTCGCCGAACTGTGGGACCGCACGCCCCCGACCCAGGCCGTCATCGCCGCCGGTTCGACCGGCACCGTCCCTGCCGCCGCCGACGTCCTGGGCGCCGTGGCCAGAGCGCCCCTGGGCTGCGTCGTCCTGCCCGGTCTCGACCTGGATCTCGACGCGGCGGTCTGGGACCGGCTGGACGAACAGCATCCGCAGAGCGCGATGAAACGACTGCTGGACCGGGTCGAGGTCGCCCGCGCCGACGTCCGCCCCTGGTTCGCCCCGCCCCAGCCGCCCGCCGCCCTCGCCCGCGGCCAGGCCCGCCAACGCCTGGTCAACGAGGCCCTGCGGCCTGCCGAGGCCACCGACGACTGGCGCCGCGCCATCCGCGACCTCCGCTCGACCGCCGCCGCGCGCGGCGAAGCCCGCGACCCCATAGCCGAAGGTCTGCAAGGCCTGTCCCTGCTGACCGCCCGCGCCGAGGAGGAGGCCGCAACGGCCATCGCCCTGATGATGCGCGAGACGCTGGAGACGCCGGGCAAGACTTGCGCGCTTGTGACGCCGGACCAGGCCCTGGGCCGCCGCGTCGCCGCAAGACTGGAGCGCTGGGGCGTCATCCCGGATTCCTCGGCAGGCAGCCCCCTGTCGCGCTTGCCCGCCGGCGCCCTGGTCGATCTGTGCGCCCGCTGGATCGCCGATCCGGTCCAGCCCCATCTGCTGCTGGCCGTCATCAAACATCCGCTGGTCCGGTTCGACCTGGGCGACGCGCCTCAAGCCGCCGCCGTCGCCGGGCTTGAGGAACACGCCCTGCGCGGCCCGCGCCCCCGCGACTTCGCCGCCGTGCGCCGCCGTCTGCTGGAAGCCGTTCAGCCCGACCGGCGCGGCAAGGCTCCGCCCGAGTGGAAACGGGAACGCCTGTCGGCCGCCACCCGCCTGGTCGAGCGTCTGCAAACCGCCGTCGAGACCGCTACCGCCGTCTTCACCCCCGACGCAGACCTGAACGTCGCCGCCTCCGCCCTGACGCGCCTGATCGAGACCTTGGCCGGCCAGGACGCCTGGGCCGGCCCCGACGGCGAGGCCGCCGCCGCCCTTCTGTCCGGCCTGATCGAGGGGGGCGCCGCCCTGGGCCGTATCGACCGGGCCGACCTGGCCGAGCTGACCTCCTCCCTGGTGCGCGAGACCGTGGTCCGCACCGGGGGCGCCACCCATCCGTCCCTGCGGATCCTGGGGGCCATAGAGGCGCGGCTTGTGCGCGCCGACCGGATGATCCTGGCCGGCTTGGAGGAAGGCGTCTGGCCCCAGGCCGCGCCCACCGACCCCTTCCTGTCGCGCCCGATGCGCAAGGCCCTGGGCCTGCCCCCGCCCGAACGCCGCCTGGGCCAGACGGCACAGGACTTCGTCCAGGCCGCCTGCGCCGAGGAGGTGATTCTGGTCCACAGTGAACGACGCGGCGGTCAGCCTGCCGTCCGCTCCCGCTGGCTGTGGCGGCTGGAGATGCTGACGCGGGGGGCGGGAGTCGACCTGCCCCGCCCCAGCACCGTCCTGGACTGGGCCCGCGCGCTCGACGCGCCGCCGCCCGGACCGCCGCGCTTCGCCAAACGGCCCGAGCCGCGCCCGCCGGTGCATCGCCGCCCGCGCAGCCTCTATGTCACCCGCATCGAACGCTGGGTGCGCGACCCCTACGCCATCTACGCCCTGTGGGTGCTGGGGCTGGAGGCGATGGAGCGTCCCGGCGCGTCCGCCGAAGCGCTCGCCCGTGGCGACGCCGTCCACGCCGCTGTCGAACGACTGACCCTGGACTGGCCCCATGACCTGCCCGACGACTGCGAGGCCGTCCTGCACGACCACCTGTTGCGTGAACTGGGCGCGCGCGGTTTCGAGGATGCGGCCATGGCGCGCGAGGCGCCGCTCGCCCGCAACTGCGCCCGCTGGCTGACCGATTTCGAGCGCCGCCGCCGTGCACGCGGGATCGAAATCCTGGTCGAGCAACAGGGCGCCATGACCTTCGACGCCCCCGCCGGCCCCTTCACCGTCAAGGCCTTCGCGGACCGGATCGAACTGTCGTCCGACGGGGCGGCGGTGATGGACTTCAAGACCGGCGCAGCCCCATCCGCCAAACAGGTCAAGTCCGGCTTCGCCCCGCAGTTGACTTTGACCGCCGCCATCCTGGCCGACGGCGGGTTCGAGAGCGCCAAAGGCCCCGTCACGCCCGACGAACTGACCTATGTCCGCGTGGTCGGGCGCAAGACGGCGGGCGAGGTCATCACCCGCGCCTCGGGCGCCGAGGCCGCCGACATGGCCCAGGCGGCGCTGGAGGGGCTGAAGCGCCGCGTCGCTCGCTTCGACGACCCGAACACCCCTTACGTCTCCTGGGCCGCGCCCCAGTTCATGGGCGCCCAGGGCGGCAACTACGACCATCTGGCCCGCGTCTGGGAATGGTCGGTGATCGGCGACGGGGACGAAGAATGAGCGTGTCCCCCCAGATCGTCGCCGCCGATCCGCGCCTGACCGTCTTCGTCACCGCCAACGCCGGCTCGGGCAAGACCACCACCCTGGTCAACCGGGTGGCGCGGCTGTTGCTGGATCAGGTCGATCCCGGCGCCATCCTGTGCGTCACCTACACCAAGGCCGCCGCCGCCGAGATGCAGGCCCGGCTGTTCGACCAGCTGGGCGGCTGGGCCGTGCTGGACGACGCGGCCCTGTCGCGCGAACTGGCCCGGCTGGACGACGGCGACCCGCAGACGATGGATCACGCGGCGCTTTCCCGCGCCCGCAAACTGTTCGCCCGCGCGCTGGAGACGCCGGGCGGGCTGAAAATTCAGACTCTTCACGCCTTCTGCGAAAAACTGCTGCGTCGTTTCCCGCTGGAGGCCGGAGTCTCGCCCCGTTTCACCGTGCTGGAAGACCAGGCCGCCGCCGCCCTCAGCCATGCTGCGCGCGAAGACCTGGCCCGCGCCGCCGTCGCCGACCCGGACGGCCCTATCGGCCAGGCCTACAGCCATTTCGCCGTCGAACTGGACTGGCAGCGGTTCCAGGCCCTGCTGTCGATGGTCGAGGCCAGGCGCGCCGACCTGCTGGACTATATCGACCGCGTCGAGGCGGGGACTGCGCCCGACCCTTACGCCCTGACCGGGGCCGAAACGGGCCGCAGCCTGGAAGATCTGGAGCGGGACTTCGTCGCCTGGATCGACCCCGCCGAATGGAACCGCATGGCCGAGGCCATGGCGACCGGCTCGACCAACGACCGCAAGATCGCCGACGCCATGAGCGTCGCGGCCCCGCCCTACGCCGGCTTCGCCGCCCTGGCGGGCGTCTTCTGCACCCAGGCGGGCGAGCCGCGAAAAAGCATGGGCACCAAGTCGGCGCCGCAAGGGGCGGTCGGCTGGCTGCTGGACCTCCAGACCAAATTCCTCGCCGCGCGCGAAGCCCTGAGGAAGGCCAAGGTCGCCGACGACACGATCAAGGTCCTGACCCTGGCCCGCGCCCACGCCGCCTTCTACGAGGCCGCCAAGGCCCAGCGCGGCGCGCTGGACTTCCCCGACCTGGTCGCCCGCGCCGCCGCCCTTCTGACTCGCAGCGGGGCCGCCGCCTGGGTGCTGTACAAGCTGGACGGCGGGGTCGACCACGTCCTGATCGACGAGGCCCAGGACACCGCCCCCGACCAGTGGGCCATCGTCCGCGCCCTCACCGGGGAGTTCTACTCCGGCCAGACGTCGGGCCGCACCGTCTTCGCCGTCGGCGACGAGAAACAGTCGATCTACTCCTTCCAGGGCGCCCGGCCGGAACGGCTGCGCCAGGAGCGGGCCGACTTCCTGGCCCTGGCCGAGGGCGCCGGCGAGCCCTTCGCGGGGCCGGAGCTGAACACCTCCTACCGCTCGACCGAAGAGGTGCTGGCCTTCGTCGACGCCGTCTTCGCCGATCCCGACCGCACCCGCGCCCTGACCGGCCCCCAGGGCGACATCGCCCGCCATATCCCCGCCCGCATCGGCCAGCACGGGGCGGTGGACCTGTGGCCCCTGTTCCTCGACGAGCCCGCGCCCGAGACCGACGCCTGGGACGATCCGGTCGATCAGGAGAGCGCCGGCAGCGCCAGGAAGCGCCTGGCCCGCGACCTGGCCCGCGAGATCCGTCGCCAGGTCGAAAGCGGCCTGGCCGTCTTCGACAGCCGAACGCGGGATCTGCGCCCCGCCGGCTACGGCGACTATATCGTCCTGGTCCGCCGCCGCGACGCCACCTTCGAAGAGATCATCCGCGCGCTGAAGACCGAGGGAGTCCCCGTCGCCGGCGCCGACCGGCTGAAGCTGTCCAGCCATATCGTCTTCGACGACCTGATCTCTCTGGCCCGCTTCGCCCTCTTCCCCGACGACGACCTGTCGCTGGCCGAGGTGCTGCGCAGCCCCCTGTGCGACGTGGACGAGGACGGCCTCTATGCGCTGGCCGGGCGCGAGAACCGCAAGGGCGGCCAGCTGTGGCGCGACCTGCGCGACCGGGCGCACGAACGGCCAGAATGGACCCGCGCGCGCGACACGCTCCAGGCCGCCATAGCGGCGCGCGGCGGCGACCCGTTCGCCTTCTTCTCCCAGGCCCTGAACCGCGTGGACGACTTGGGGCTCTCCGGCCGCGCCCGCATCCTGGCCCGGCTGGGCCGCGAGGCCGAGGAAACCATAGACGAGACCCTGAACCAGGTGCTGGCGGCCGAGAACCGCGGCGCGATCGATCTGGAGACCTGCCTGGCCCAGCTCGAGGCCGCCGACGTCGAGGTGAAGCGCGAACTTGAGGGGGCGCGCGGCGAGGTCCGCGTCATGACCGTCCACGGCGCCAAGGGGCTGGAGGCGCCGATCGTCATCCTGCCCGACACCACCATGAAGGCGAAGGCCCAGGGGCCGTCCCTGATGCCCGCCGTCACGCCCGAGGGCGAAGGCGAAGCCTGGCTGATGGCGCCCGGCTCGGCCCGTGACGACTGCCCCGCCTCGGCGGACGCTCGTGCCGCGCGCCAGGCCCGCACCGACGACGAGACCCTGCGCCTGCTCTATGTGGCCCTGACCCGCGCGCGGGACCGCGTCATCGTCATGGGCCGCGCCTCCAGCCGGGGCGCCGAGGCCGGCAGCTGGTGGTCGGTGATCGAGGAGACCTTCGACCGGCTGGGGGATCAGGTGCGCGAGGTGGAGAACGGCGTCCGCCGCTTCGGCGTCGATCCCGAACATCGCCCGACCCAGGCCGCCGCGACCGCCTCCGCCGACGCCCTGCCCGCCTGGGCCGCAGTGCCGCCCCCGCCCGACGCCGCCGCCCGCTTCGCCGCGCCGTCGCGGATGGAAGGCCAGGTCCGCATCCCCGCCCCCTCGCCGCTCGCCCGCAGCGCGGCCGGCGGCGCGTCTTTGGGCCGGTTCCGCCGCGGCGACCTGATCCACCGGCTGCTGGAGCGCCTGCCCGAGATCGCGCCCGCCGACCGCCCCGACGCCGCCCGCCGCCTTCTGGCGCGCGAGACCGATCTGGACGAGGCCCAGCGCGCCGAGATGATCGCCGCCGCCTTCTCCGTGCTGGACGACGCCCGCTTCGCCCCCGTCTTCGGCCCCGGCTCCCGCGCCGAGGTGGCCCTGACCGGCGCCCTGCCTGGCCCGTCGAGCGTGGCGATCAACGGCCGCATCGACCGGCTGGTGGTCACGCCCGACCGGGTGCTGGTCATCGACTACAAGACCAACCGCCCCGCCCCCGACGCCCTGGACCGGGTCGATCCCGCCTATGTGCTCCAGGCCGCCGTCTATGTCGCCGTGCTGAAACGCCTCTATCCCGACCGCCCGGTCGAGGCCGCCCTTGTCTGGACCGACGGACCCAAGCTGATGCCGATCCCGCAGGCGATGTTGGACGCGGCGCTCGCGCCCTGACCCTCCGTCATCCTCGGGCTTGACCCGAGGACGGGCGTCGATCGGGCTGTGCGTCGCCGTCTTCGCACGAGCGGCGGATCATCCGATCCTCGGGTCAAGCCCGAGGATGACGGACGGAGAGGGAGGGGGAGCGACGGCGGCAGTTGAATTGCCCGCGATTCGCTCCCACATCTGCGGCCGAACCCGGACGGATCCGGCCAACCCCATTCGCGCTGATGTCGCGAGGCGCCGTGCGCCGAGCGATAGGGCCCAAGGAGCCATTTATGGCGACAGTCAAAGTCACGGACGAAAGCTTCGACGCCGACGTCCTGAAATCCTCCACCCCCGTCCTGGTGGACTTCTGGGCCGAATGGTGCGGCCCCTGCAAACAGATCGGCCCGGCCCTGGAACAGATCGCCGACGAACTGGGCGGTCAGGTCACCGTCGCCAAGATCAATATCGACGACAGCCCCCTGACCCCGTCCAAACTGGGGGTGAAGGGCATCCCCACCCTGATGCTGTTCAAGGACGGCCAGATGGCCTCGATGAAGGTCGGCGCCATGCCCAAGGGCAAGATCGTCGAATGGCTGGCCGAGGCGGGCGTCAAGGCCGACGCCGCCTGATCTCGGACGAAATCTGAACGACAGACGCCCGCCGGTACCGACCGACGGGCGTTTTTGCTAGAAGGCCGCCTATGAGCGACGAAACTCCGCCCGCCGACCTCCCCGACGACATCCCCGGCGAAACCCCGGTTCAGAAGGCCCTGCGCCTGAAGACCGCCAAGCTGGAGGCTCGGCCCAAGCCGCCGCGGGGCGGACGTTTCCAGCGCGAACAGGCCGCCCGCATCGCGGCGGGCAAGTCCAAACCCTGGATGACCCGCTAGACGGGCCAGGTCTCCGGGCTGGCGCCCAGCACCTCGCCCGCCAGATACAGCGACCCGCAGATCGCCACCCGGCCCGCACCGAACCGCAAGGCAAGGTCCAGGGCCTCGCCCACCGAGCCCGCCGGGGTCGCCGCCAGACCATGGCCGCGCGCCACGGCCGCCAGGGCCGCAGGCTCGGCCGCCGCCCCGTCGAAGCCGACGGTGAAGACCGTGGCCTGGCTGTCCTTCAAGGCCGCAAAGAAACCACCGGCGTCCTTATTGCCCAGCATGCCGCAGATCAGGGCCAGGGGGCGCGGCGCCCGCGCCTGACGCTCGGCGAGAAAAGCCGCCAGCGCCCGTCCGGCATGGGGATTGTGCCCTCCGTCCAGCCACAGCTCCGCCTCCGCCGCCTTGGCCGCCTGCCCATAGGGTCCGGTCGAGATCCGCTGCAGCCGCGCCGGCCACCGCACGGCCTTCAGCCCTTCGACGATCGCGCTTTCCGGCAGATCCAGCTCCAGGGCGGCGGCTATGGCCACGGCCGCATTGTCGATCTGGTGCGCTCCCGCCAGGGCGGGCGCCGGCAGGTCCATGAACAGGTCCGCCGTCTGGAAGGCCATGCCGCCCCGCTCGGCCCAGGCGTCGAAATCCACACCCAGAACCGTCAGCCGCGTATGGACGTCGGCGGCCCGGCGTTCGATGGCCTTGAACGCCTCCTCGCGCTGGCGCCCGATGACGGCCGGCGCCCCCGCCTTCAGCACCCCGGCCTTTTCCGAGGCGATCCCGGCCAGGTCCGTGCCCAGAAACTCGGCATGATCATAGTCGACCGGGGTGATCACGCTCAGCAGCGGCCGTTCGATCACATTGGTGGCGTCCAGCACCCCGCCCAGGCCGACCTCGATCACCGCCAGGTCGGCCGGGGTCTCGGCCATGGCCAGGAAGGCGGCGGCGGTGGTGCTCTCGAACACCGTGGCCTCGCCGGACACGCCCTCGATCCGGTCGAGGATGGCGTTCAGATGATCGTCCTCGATCAACCGCCCCGCCAGCCGGATCCGCTCGTTGAACCGCACCAGATGGGGCGAAGTATAGGCATGGACCTTCAGCCCCGCCGCCTCGGCGATGGCCCGGATCAGGGCCACGGTCGATCCCTTGCCGTTCGTCCCCGCCACATGGACCACCGGCGGCAACCGATGCTGCGGATCGCCCAGGGCCGCGCACAGGGCGCGCATCCGATCCAGCGACAGATCAATCCGCTGCGGATGTCGGGCGCGCAGCCGTTCGGAGATGGGGTCCACGCCCGTCAGGCCGCCTGGCGATTTCCGCCCATCAGCATGGACAGGATCCGGCCCAGGACTTGGGGCAGATCGGCGCGGGTCACGACCCGGTCGACCATGCCCTTCTCCTGCAGATATTCGGCGCGCTGGAAGCCCGGCGGCAGTTTTTCGCGGATGGTGGCCTCGATCACGCGCGGACCGGCGAAGCCGATCAAGGCGCCCGGCTCGGCCAGATGGACATCGCCCAGCATGGCGTAGGAGGCGGTCACCCCGCCCGTGGTCGGGTCGGTCAGCACCACCACATAGGGCAGTTTCGCCGACTTCAGCTCTTCGATGGCCAGGGTGGTGCGCGCCATCTGCATCAGCGACAGGGCGCCCTCCTGCATCCGCGCCCCGCCGGCGGCGGTGAAACAGACCAGCGGAACCTCACGCGTCACGGCCTCGCGCGCCGCCTTGATGAAGGCTTCGCCCGCGGCCATGCCCAGCGACCCGCCCATGAAGGTGAAGTCCTGAACGATCACCACCGCCTTCTGGCCGCCGACCGAACCATAGCCGATGGCCATGGTGTCCTTGCGCCCCGCCGCCTTGCGCGCGGCGTTCAGCCGGTCCTTGTAGGACTTGCCGTCCGAGAACTTCAGCGGATCCTCAGGCACGTCCGGCGTTTCGATCGTCTCATAGACGCCGCCGTCGAAGGTGGCCTTCAGCCGCGTCGGCGCATCGATCCGCATATGGCGGCCCGACGGCGTCACCCACAGGGCGGCCTCCAGGTCCGAGCGGTACAGCATCTCGCCGGTGTCGGGGTCCTTGACCCACAGATTGTCGGGGGTGTCGCGGCGCGAAACGATCTTGCGGACGCCGGGCGCGAAACGGCTCAGCCAGCCGCCGCGCTTTTCCTGGGGTTTGTTCTTCTCGACCATGGGCGGGCTCTTAGACGGTTTCCGTCACGGAAGCACTAGTCACCGATCGAACCGCGTCGCCCAGCGCCTTGACCCGGGCCAGGACGCGCGGCGCGGCGGGCGCATTGGCCTCAAGGGCGGCGGCCACCTCGTCCACCAAGGCCGAGCCGACCACCACCGCATCGGCGACGCGGGCGATCTCGGCTGCCCGCTCCGGCGTCTTGACCCCGAAGCCGACCGCGACCGGCAGGCCCGAGGCCTTGCGCACCCGCTCCACCGCCGGCGCCACGACGTCGGCGTTCGCTTCCTTGACGCCCGTCACGCCCGCGACGGCGACGTAATAGACGAAGCCCGAGGTGCCCTGGACCACGATCTTCAGCCGGTCGTCGTCCGAGGTCGGCGTCGCCAGGCGGATCAGCGAGATCGAAACCTTGTCCAGCGCCTCGATCAGCGGCCCGGCCTCTTCCGGCGGGCAGTCCACCACGATCAGCCCGTCGACGCCGCACTCGGCCGCATAGGCGGCGAAGGCGTCGTATCCCAGGCTCTCGATCGGGTTCAGATAGCCCATCAGTATGATCGGCGTCGTCTGGTCGTCCTTGCGGAACTCCCGCGCCAGATCCATGGTCGAGCGCAGGCCGAAACCCGCCGCCATGCCTCGGATCGCCGCCCGCTGGATCGGCGGCCCCTCGGCCATCGGATCGCTGAACGGAAAGCCCAGTTCGATGATGTCCGCCCCGGCGGCAGGCAGCCCCTTCAGGATCGCCAGCGCCTCTTCGCGCGACGGATCGCCCCCCATCACATAGGGGATAAAGGCCGCCCGGCCCTCGGCCTTCAGTGCGGCGAAACAGGCGTCGATACGGGCGGTGGTCATTGGGTCGATGTGTCCGAAGCAGGCTTCTCGGCGGCGGCGGCCTGAGCGCACACGTCGCCCGGAATGGTGGCGAAGCCCAGATAGGCGGGCAGTTCGGCGACGGCGACCTTGGACGTGTCGTAGAAGGCGACCATCTGCATACCGTCGCAACCGCCGCCCTCGCGACGCTTGATCAGGACGACGCGGTTCTCGTCGCCGCCCGCCGCCAGCCAGCCTTTGGTCTCCAGATCGGCGATATAGGCCTCGGCCAGGGCGCCGACCTGACCCAGGGGCGCGGTGACGCACCAGGCCCGGCCGGCCAGATTGTTCAGACCGCCGCAATCGGGCGAAAGCTGCGCGCCCGGCAGCAGGGCGACATCGGCGGGTTTAACCTCAACCGGCGTCTGGGCCTGAACGGCCGTCGAAAGGCTCAGGGCGGCGGCGATCGCCGACAGGCTGCGGATCACAATTCCACTCCCAGATGACGGGCGACCTGGAAGATGTCCTTGTCGCCCCGGCCCGACATCAGCAGGACGACATCGCCGCCCTTGCCGACTTCGCGCGCCACTTCGCCGGTCCGCGCCAGGGCGTGGGCCGGTTCCAGGGCCGGGATGATGCCTTCCAGCTTCGAGCACAGCTGGAAGGCCTCCAGCGCCTCATTGTCCGTCGCCGAGCGATATTCGGCCCGGCCGATGTCGTGCAGCCAGGCGTGCTCCGGCCCGATGCCGGGATAGTCCAGCCCGGCCGAGATCGAATGGCCCTCGACGATGTTGCCGTCCTCGTCCTGCAACAGATAGGTCCGGTTGCCGTGCAGCACCCCCGACCGCCCGCCCTTCAGCGAGGCCGCATGGTCCGGCGTGTCCAGCCCGTGGCCCGCCGCCTCGACCCCGATCAGCCGCACGGCCGCATCGTCGATGAAGGGGTGAAAGGCGCCGATGGCGTTCGATCCGCCGCCGATACAGGCCACGACGGCGTCCGGCAGCTTGCCCATCCGGGCCATCGACTGGGTCTTGATCTCCTTGCCGATCACCGACTGGAAATCGCGCACCATGGCCGGATAGGGGTGCGGACCCGCCGCCGTGCCGATGATGTAATAGGTGTCCGAGACGTTGGTCACCCAGTCGCGCATCGCCTCGTTCATCGCGTCTTTGAGGGTCGCGGCGCCGGCGGTGACGGGGAAGACCTCGGCCCCCAACAGACGCATGCGGAAGACGTTCGGCTGCTGCCGCTCCACGTCCACCGCCCCCATATAGACGGTGCAGGGCAGGCCGAACCGCGCCGATACGGTGGCCGAGGCCACGCCGTGCTGGCCGGCGCCGGTCTCGGCGATGATCCGGGTCTTGCCCATGCGCCGGGCCAGCAGAATCTGGCCCATACAGTTGTTGATCTTGTGCGCGCCGGTGTGGTTCAGATCCTCGCGCTTCAGCCAGATGTTCGCCCCGCCGAAATGTTCGGTCAGCCGCTCGGCGAAATACAGCGGGCTCTCGCGACCCACATAGTGGGTCAGATAGCCGTCCAGTTCGGCCTGGAAACTGGGGTCCGCCTTGGCCGCCTTATAGGCCGCATCCAGCTCATGGATCAGCGGCATCAGGGTCTCGGCCACGAACTGCCCCCCGTAAGGCCCGAACCGTCCCTGCGCGTCCGGCCAGGCATAGGCGTTGGACAGCGGCTGGGCGGGATCAGGAGCTTGGATGGGCGTTTGAGCGTTCACGGTTTCGACTTTCACGCGGAGAGGCGTCGTAATTACGACCGGCGCGCGTTTTGGATGAAGGCCGCGATCCGGTCGGCGTCCTTAACACCCGGCGCGCTTTCGACGCCAGAGGAGACGTCCAGCATCGGCGCCCCGGCGATCCGCAGCGCCTCGGCCACATTGTCGGGATTTAGCCCCCCCGCCAGGAACCACGGATGACGGAAGGCCCGATCCGCCAGCAGGGTCCAGTCGAAACTATGCCCCACCCCGCCCGGCAGGACCGACCCCTCCGGCGGCTTGGCGTCGAACATCAGATGATCGGCGTGATAATCCCATTCGTCGGCGGCGGCGAAGTCGTCGCCATGGCGGATCGGCAGGGCCTTGATCACCCCCGCCCCGGTCAGGGCCCGCACGGCTTCCGCCCGCGCCGGGCTCTCCGCCCCGTGCAGCTGGATGAAGTCCGGCCTCAGCGTCCGCGCGATCTCTTCCAGCAGGGCGTCGTCCGGATCGACCGTCACCGCCACGATCTTCGCCCGCCCCCGCGCCCGCTCGAACAGGTCGGCGGCGGCTTCCGGCGCCAGATGGCGCGGGCTCTTGGGAAACACCACCGCCCCCACGAAATCCGCCCCGCCGTCCAGGGCGGCGTCCAGGGTGTCGGGCGTCGTCAGGCCGCAGATCTTGATCTTGATCGTCATGGGACGATCACCGTCAGCCCTATGTCGGTGGCGACCGTGGCCATGTCCTCGTCAAGAGTCGCCAGGCTGCAGCCATGCCTCGCCGCCAGCGCGAGATGAAGCGCATCGGGAGCGCGCAATCTCACGTCGTTTTTCACCAGGCGCCGCGCTTCCACCATGTCACCGTCAACCACAGAAAGGACGACCCTGCCTCTCAACCATTGGTCCAGTTGCAGTTCGAACTCGCGCCGATCCCTGTCGCGCAGATTGCGCATACGAGTCTTCACCGCCAAGGCGGAGGAAAACTCTGTGAGAGCCCAACTGCTCATGACGAAGGCATCGACACCCGCGATCCAGACCGACGCCCGCTCAGTGTGCTTGTCGGTCTGAAACAGGGACATCAGGACGCTGGTGTCCAGATAGACGGTCAAATCTCTTCGTTCCGCATCCGGCGCAAGAGGGTTACGGAGTCCATCTCGGCTTCAGACTTGATCCGCACACGTTTCAGCCAGTCCATGTCCATCGGCCCTGACGTCGGCTCGACCTCCTGCGCCGGCTCCAGTCGCGCCACAGGCACGCCGCGCCGTGTGATGGTCACGGCCTCGCCCGCCAGCATGCGATCCAGCAGCTTGGGCAGGTTGTTCTTGGCTTCGGCGACGGAGTAGCTGGACATGGCCATCAAGATAGCCATCTGACCGTCCAATGTCCAATCAGTCGAAGATTAGCGCGATCTCCTCTGGCGTCAGCAGCCGCCACTGCCCCGGCGCCAGATCGGCCGGCAGCGTCAGCCCGCCCAGCCGCTCGCGATGCAGGGTCTCCACATGGTTGCCGACGGCGGCGAACATGCGGCGCACCTGGTGATAGCGTCCCTCCGTCACCGTCAGCAGAGCCTCGGTCGGGGACACGACCTCCAGCACGGCGGGCGCCAGCGGCTTGTCCTCGCCCTCCAGCACCAGCTCGCCGGAGGCGAACAGCGCCCCTTCCGTCCCCGTCAGCGGCCGCGCCAGTCCGGCGCGATAGACCTTGGCCACATGGCGTTTGGGACTGATCACCCGGTGCAGCAGGTCGCCGTCGTCGGTCAGCAGCAACAGGCCGCTGGTCTGCTTGTCCAGCCGTCCGATGGTCGAGATGGCCGGATCGCGCCGCCGCCACCGGCCCGGCAGGATATCATAGACCAGCGCGCCCTCTTCCTTATGGGAACAGGTCATGCCCAGCGGCTTGTTCAGCAGGATCACCAGACCCTGCACCGGATCCAGCGGCTCCCCGTCGATCTCCATGCGGCTCGGCAGGTCCGGCGTCACGGCGATCCGCCTCGACACGTCGGTAAGGTCCGCGCCGTCCAGCAGGATCCCGCCCGCCTTGGCCATCCGCGCCATCTCGGCCCGCGACCCGTAGCCCATCGAGCCGAGCAGTCGATCGACGCGCGACGTGGGGGTCCTTTTCATGCGCTGACGCCCTTCGGGCTGCGGGAGCGCGGGCTCACTTCACCGCCTCGAACAGCTTGTACCCGCCCTCGTCGGCGACCAGTCGCACCCGGCCGAAGGCGGCGTTCAGCTCGGCCTCATAGGGCAGGTGCCGGTTCGCCACGATCCAGGCTGTCCCGCCCTTCTTCAGCAGTTCCGCCGCCTTGCGGATAAAGGCCTGGCCCAGCCGTCGATCCTCGGCCCCGCCGTCGTGGAAGGGCGGATTGCTGACGACGAAATTCAGGTCGCCTCCGGCGGGCAGGGTCCGCACATCGGCCCATTCAAAGCTCGCCCGTGGGTCTTCGACATTCTTCCGCGCCGCCTCGACGGCTCGGCGGTCCAGGTCGATCAGCCGCAGGCCCGTCACCCCCGGCGACCGCAGGACCACCGTCGCCAGAGCCCCATAGCCGCAGCCCAGGTCGGCGCCCGCCCCCTTCAGCGCCGGCAGGTGCTGCGCCAACAGGGCCGAGCCCGCGTCGATCCGGTCCCAGGCGAAGATCCCCGGCTGGGACCAGGCCTCCAGCCCCGGCACGATCCGCGCCGCGCCCTCGGCTATGGCCGCGTCGATACCCGTCATCGCCTCGGGCCTGATCACGACGCAGCGGCGATGGTGCGCCTTGGCCGTCTCGCCCACCTCGACGCCGAAGCCGGTCAGCTCCTTCTTCAGCCGCGACCCGCCCTTGTCCTTCAAGGCCATGACGTCCAGCCGCCCCCCGACCTTCAGCGCCCTCAGCGCCAGGGCCAGGGTGTAGCGCCGCTCCAGCACGCCGGGCGGGGCGTAGATCATGATCTCGTCGACCGAGCCTTCGCTCACAGCCTCCAGGGCGGTCGAGCCGGGGATCAGGGGCGAGACTTGGATCGCGGCGCCGGCGCCGGTGCTGGGCGGATCGAAGACGACCGGCGGTCGGCCGTAAAGAAGCGTGCTCATGCCCGCCCCTTAGATGGTGAACGCGAAAATCGCCAGCCGGGGCCTCAGAACCCCGCCTGCAACAGGGCCAGCCCGACCACTCCGACCACGATCCGCCACCAGGCGAAGGGGCCAAAGCCGTGCCTGGACACGAAGTCCAGCAGGAAGCGCACCACCACCAGGGCGGTCAGGAAGGCCACCACGAAGCCCACCACGATCAGGCCCACGTCGCTGAAGTCCAGCGTCTTGTGGTTCTTCAGCAGGTCATAGGCCACCGCCGCCCCCATGGTGGGCAGGGCCAGAAAGAAGCTGAACTCGGCCGCCGACCGCTTGTCGGTCTTCAGCAACAGGCCGCCGGCGATGGTGGCGCCGGATCGCGACACGCCGGGAATCATGGCCAGGCACTGGAACAGGCCGATCAGAAAATAGACCCGCATCGGATACTGGCTGGCGTCCAGCCACTGGGGCCGCTTGTCCATCCGGTCCAGGGCCAACAGGATCACCCCGCCGACGATCAGGGCGATACAGATCACCTGGGGCGTCTCGAACAGCACGGTCTTGATGAAGTCGTAGGCCAGGAAGCCGATCACCACCGCCGGGGCGAAGGCCAGCAGCAGGCCGATCAGGAACCGCCGGGCCTCCGGATCGAAGGGCCAGCGCGTCGCCAGGGTCCACAGCCGTTTGAAATAGACGCTGATAATGGCGAGCAGCGCCCCCAGCTGGATGACGATCTCGAACGTCTTGCCCGCGCTCTGGAAGCCCATGAAATGGCCCAGCAGCAGCATGTGCCCGGTGGAGGACACCGGAATGAACTCGGTCAGTCCTTCGACCAGGCCGAGAATGATCGCCGCAAGCCAATCCGACATGAAGTCCCCGTCACAGGCCGGAGGTCAGTGCGCGCCCGGCTCGGGCCCCACATAGCGCAATCGCGCCCGGATAGGCGAGCCGTCCGTCGCCTGATCCACAGCATGGGCCAAAAGGCCGACCAGCCGCCCCAGCAGCAGCAGGTCGCCCGCTCCCGTCGGCCCCAGGTCCAGCCGTCGCGCGATCAGGGCCAGGGCCAGATGGAAGCCGGCCGGCCGGCCCGCCGCCGCCTCGCCCTCGGCGAGCAGGGCCTGGAGGTCCGCCGGCAGCCCCGTCGCCTCCAGCAGGGGTCGCGTCCGCGGATCGACCCGGCCGAAGGCCGCCGTCTCCTCGAAGCCCGGCACCCCGCCCTTCAGGGCCAGCCAGCGTCGCGCCGCGCCCGAAGGGTCGCGCCGCGCCTCCCCGACATAGGCCACGACCTCGCCCAGTTCGCCCAGGGGGGCGCCGCTCAGGGTGGTGATCCCGGCCAGGACCGCCCCGGCCAGGGGCGCGCCGCCGAAGGCCGCCGCCCGCGTCGCCAGCACCGCCTCGTCCAGACCGCAGTCGGCCCCCAGCACCAGGGCGCGGCGGATCAGATGGCTGTCGCGTTCGAACGCCTTGAAGCCGCGCGCCAGACGCTGGTGCAGATACAGGCGCGGGCCGGGGCCGGAGACGCTGTCCACCACCTCGTTCAGCAGCGAGGCCGCCTCCTGTTTCAGTCCCGCCGGGTCGTGGCTGCGCAGGGAGCGGTCCTCGATCGCGCGACGGCCCAGTACGGCCAGAACCCGCCTCTGGGTCGAACCGCCGACGATCGGATCGATACGCGGCTTCAGTCCGACGAAGGGGTCCCCGTCCCGCACGTCCCACAGCAGGCGGGCCGCCGCCTCGACGGTCGCCGTCTCAGCCAGCTGCACCGCGTCCAGACCGCGATAGAACAGCCGGCCTTCGGCGATCAGGCCTACGGAGGATTGAATGTCGGCCTCGCCGCGCGCCGCCGCCCCCACGACCGGCGCCCGCACCTCGGTCTCGCCTTCGGCCCCGTCGCCGCACAGGCGGGCCACGTCGGCGGCGGCGTACAGGCTTCTGCGGGGGTCGGCGGGGTCGGGACGGGCGGCGATCCGCCCCCGGCTGACATAGGCGTACAGGGTCTGGGCCTTGACCCCCAGCCGGGTCAGGGCCTCATGTCTCGCGATCCAGCGTTCGTCAGCGTCCATGCCGCCCCCACGACTACGACCGATGCCCCGTATGAACGGAGACCGGCATAGCGCCGTTTCGTCTCCTTAATCCTAATGACGCGCCCGATCCAGTTGGACCAGTCCAAATGAGCGCCCCGGTTGGCTTTCCGCCACGATTGCGCGACAAGACCAGCCGATGACGCCGACGCCCGCCCCCGCCCGACCGCCCGCCCCGCCCCCTTCGGAGGATCCGCATCTGGCCACGCGCCGCATCACGCGGCTGTCAGTCGGGGCGGCCTTGACCCTGATCGCGCTGAAGGCCTTCGCCCTGGGCGCCTCCGGCTCGGTCTCCATCCTGGCCAGTCTGACGGATTCGGTTCTGGACCTGGCGGCCTCCCTGGCCACCTTCTTCGCCGTGCGCTGGGCCGCCGCGCCCCCGGACGAGGATCATCGCTACGGCCACGGCAAGGGCGAGGCCCTGGCGGCCCTGGTCCAGGCGGGTCTGGTCTTCGCCTCGGCCCTGTTCATCGGCTGGGAGGGGCTGCAGCGCATCTTCGACCCGCGTCCCGTCACCGCCGGAAGCTGGGCCGTGGGGGTGGTCATCGCCTCCATCGCCGTCACCGCCTGGCTGGTCTGGATGCAGACCCGCGCCCTGAAGGCCAGCGGCTCCCTGGCGGTCGCGGGCGACCGCGCCCATTACGCCGCCGACCTGGCCTCCAATCTGGTGGTGCTGGTCGGGGTGATCTCGGGCGCCTTCCTCGGCGCGCCGGGGCTGGACGCCGCCGCCGGACTGGTGGTCGCCGTCTGGCTGTTCTGGGGCGCGATCGGCATGTTGAGGGCCGCCGCCGACCATCTGCTGGACCGCGCCGTCCCGGAAAGCGACCGCGCCGCCATCGCCCAGGCCGTGCTGGCCGACCCCCGCATCCAAGGCGTCCACCAGCTGCGCACCCGGATGGCCGGTTCGGTCATGATGATCCAGATGCATGTCGATCTGGACCCCGATCTGCGTCTGGAGGCGGCCCACGCCATCGTCGTCGAGGCCGAACGCCGCGTGCTCAGCCACTATCCCACGGCCGACATCCTGATCCACGCCGACCCGCGCCGGCGCGCCGTCGCCCCCGCCGCGTCCGAACCGGCGCCCGCCGCCGAGGCCCAGCCCCCTGCTGCGGACACGCCGCCGGCCCCGCCCAAAGGCCCCTGGTCCTGACAGCCCCGCCGATGCGGTAAACGGACATTAACGGGTGCGGGCGCATCTAGGGCCTATGTCCGGCTCCTGCGTCCTGTTCCACTTCCCCTTCCAGCCCGCCTCGCGCGCGGCGCGCCTGGGCCTGGGCGAGGCGCGGATCGAATGGACCGATACGCCTGTTCGTCCGTGGGAAGATGATTGCCCGGTCAATGATCTGAACCCCTCGGGCCTGCCGCCCGTCGTCCAGACGACCGACCGCGGTCGCCCCCTGACCCTGTGCGAACTGCCCGCCGTCCTGGGCTGGATCGAGGACCAGCAGAAGTCCCCCCTGCTCCTGCCCGCCGACCCTGCCGAACGGGCCGAAGCGCGCCGCCTGACCGGCTGGTTCGAGCGCCGCTTCACCGACGAAGTCGACGCCGTCCTTCTGCACGAGCGGATGGAGAAACCCCTGCTCAAACTGGGCCCGCCCGAGGCCCGCGCTTTGCGCCACGGCCGCGACGCCCTGAAATCCCACCTCGCCATGCTGGAAGACCTGGTCGCCGCCCGCGACTGGCTGGCCGGCCGCCGGCTGTCCCAGGCCGACCTGATCGCCGCCGCCCACCTGTCCGTCTTGGACTATTTCGGCGAGGTCCAGTGGACCCACTGGCCCGCGCTGAAGCTCTGGTACTCCAAGGTCAAATCCCGCCCCTGCTTCCGCCCCCTGCTGGCCGACCGCTTCGTCGGCGTGCCGCCGTCGGGGTGGTATGCCGATCTGGACTTCTAAAGCGCCTCGGCCCCCAATCGCGCGATCCACAGCTTCGCTCGACTGATCAGCTCATCCTTGCGGCGCAGGTCCGAGACGTCCTCCGGCAGACGGTCCAGCTGTTCGAAGCGGAAATCCTCGGGTGCGTGCGCCTTCCAGGCCGCCTGGAGCGACCGATAGGGGCTGCCGCCGTGACGCAGCGCGAACCACAGGCCGTTCTGTTCGGTGTCGATGTGGCGGCTCTTGCCGACCCAGACCTGGCCCGTCGCGCTGCAGATCACAGCATAGACCCCGGCGATGGTCGGCCGCTCCTTATATTCCGCGATCAGGGTCTTGCGATCTGTCTGGGTCATGGCGCTCTCTTATTTATCCGGGTATAAATATGACGACTAATTTCATCCGGGTAAATACATGGGCGACGAAAATCGCAATCTGGTTCTGTTCGACGGCCCCCGCCGCATCGCCAGAGGCTCGGACGCCGCTGTAGCGGCCGCCTTGCGCAAGGCCCTGGAGGCGGCGCCTCAAGCCGCGCTGCGCGTGTTCGATCTGGCGACCGGTCGGCCGGTCGACCTGGACCTCCGCGAGACAGAAGCCGCTCCGGCCGCCAGGCGCGGCCGTCCGCGCCTGGGCGTCGCCGCGCGCGAGGTCACGCTCCTGCCCCGCCACTGGGACTGGCTGGCCAGCCAGCCGGGGGGCGCCTCGGCCGCCCTGCGGCGTCTGGTGGACCAGGCCCGCAAGACCGGCGCAGACGACGACGCGCGGCGCCGCCGCACCGAGGCCGCCTATGGCTTCATGGTCGAGATGGCCGGCGACGCCCCTGCCTTCGAAGAGGCCAGCCGCGCCCTGTTCGCCGCAGATCGCGACCGGCTCGCCGCCCTGATCGCCCCGTGGTCGCCCGACATCCAGGCCCAAATTCTTGAGCTGTTCGACGGCGCCGCATCGACCGAATGACCGCCCCGGAATCCTCTCCGCTTGCGGGAGAGGTGGCCCGGCGTCCGCGCAGCGGACCAGGGTCAGAGAGGGAAGTGTCGCCAAAGGCTGAACTTCCCCCATCGTCAGCCGTCTCGCTCCGCTCGACGCGCTGACACTTCCCCCGCAAGCGGGGGAAGGTCTTCCTCGCCCGATTTCGTGCTATCCCCGCCCCGTGTCCGACCGCCTGAAAACCTTCATCCGCCGGCGCGCGACCGAGCTCGGCTTCGACGTCTGCCGCTTCGCCTCGGCGGCCGACGCCTGGCCGGCGGGCGAGCGGCTGCGGCGTTTCGTGGACGAGGGCCGGCATGGCGACATGGCGTGGATGCAGACCACCCTGGACCGCCGCCGGCACCCCACCGCCATGTGGGACGAGGCCAGGACCGCCATCGTCCTGGGCATGAACTACGGCCCCGACCAGAACCCGCTGGATCAGCTGGCCGACCGCTCGACCGGCTACATCTCGGTCTATGCGCGCGGCGACGACTATCATGAGGTCATCAAGGGCCGGCTGAAACAGCTGGCGGGCCAGATCGCCGCCCGCAACGGCGCCGACATCAAGGTCTTCGTCGACACCGCCCCCCTGATGGAAAAGCCCCTGGCCCAGCGCGCCGGACTGGGCTGGCAGGGCAAACACACCAATCTGCTCAGCCGCACCCACGGCAACTGGCTGTTTCTGGGCGTGATCCTGACCACCGCCGAGATCGAGCCGGACGCGGCCGAGACCGAACACTGCGGCCGCTGCACCGCCTGTCTCGACGCCTGCCCCACCAAGGCCTTCCCCGCCCCGTTCCAGCTCGACGCCCGACGCTGCCTCTCCTACCTGACCATCGAATTCGGCGGTCCCTGGCCGGTCGAGTTCCGCACCCTGACCGGATCGCGCATCTATGGCTGCGACGACTGTTTAGCCGTCTGTCCGTGGAACAAGTTCGCGCAAGAGGCCCGCGAGATCCGGCTTCAGCCCCGCCCGGCCCTTGAAAGCCCACGCCTGGACGACCTGCTGGGGCTGGACGACCCCGCCTTTCGCGCCCTCTTCGCCAAGAGCCCGGTCAAGCGGATCGGCCGGGATCGGTTTCTCAGGAACGTGCTCTACGCCGTGGGAAACTCGGGTGACGCGACGCTGATCGCCCCGACGAAAGCCTTGCTGGCTGACCCCTCGCCCCTGGTGCGCGGCGCCGCCGTCTGGGCCCTGTCGCAGCTGACGCCGCCCGCCGAATTTGCGGCCTTGGCCCAGGCGACGACCGAAACCGATCCCCAGGTTCTGGAGGAATGGCGGCGGTCCGAAACGGCTTGGTCCTCATGACCCACGCGATGGACGGACACGATTTCAAAAGCTTGCTCGAAATCAGCGCTCTTCAACCCACCGCGCTCGCCGAGACGGTTATACTGCCGTCCTGATCTTTGACATTCACCGCGACGCTGCGAGCCGATCGCAAAAATCTGCACGAAAGTGCACTCAAAAAAATCGCAGTGCGCTTTTTCGTCTCCTCCCCACGACGTGGGGAGGAGACGGATCGTGCGGGCCTCACCCCATCGCGGTCCCGACGCCCGATCCGCCGCCCGGCGCCTTGGCCACGTCCAACAGCTTCAGCCGGAAGATCAGCACCGAATTGGCCGGGATCTTGGGGCTGGCGCGTTCGCCATAGCCCAGCTCGGGCGGGACATAGAGGATCCATTCGTCGCCGACATGCATCTTCTGCAAGGCCTCGGTCCAGCCCTTGACCACCTCCTCGGGGGTGAAGATGGCCGGCGCCCCGCGCGCGAAGGAGCTGTCGAAGACGGTGTCGTCGATCAGCTTGCCCTCGTAATCGACCTTGACCAGATCGTTGCGGTCCGGGCTGACGCCGCCGGCCGGACCCGACTGGACGACCTTGTACTGCAGGCCGCTGGGCAGGGTGACGACGCCCTCCGCCTTGGCGTTCTTCTCCAGGAAGGCGACGGCCTCGGCCTTGCCCGCGTTCGGATCGACCGGCTCGGACCGGCCGCAGCCCGCCAGCAACAGAACGGCGACCAGCGCCGCCTTACCCCATCCGAAGTTCATAGCCGCGTTCCTTCAAGGCCTCGCCGATCTCGTCGGCGTGGGCGCTATCGCGCGTTTCGACCATGATGTCGAACTCGGCGCCCTTGGCCGGCACGTCCAGGGCCAGCCGGTTGTGGACCACGTCGATGATATTGCCGCCCAGGCCGCCGATCACCGCCGCCATGGCCGACAACATGCCCGGCCGGTCGTCGCCCAGGATGCGATAGACGATCAGTCTCCGCTCACGGACCATCTCGCGGTTCAGCACCACCGCCAGCATCCGCGCGTCGATATTGCCGCCGCACAGCTCCAGCCCGACCTTCATCCCCCTGAACCGTTCGGGGTAGGCCAGCAGGGCCGCCAGACCGCCCGCGCCCGCCCCCTCCGAGACCGTCTTCTCATAGGTGACGTAATGGGCCACAGCCCGTTCGAAGTCCGCCTCCTCGCAGACGAAGACCTCGTCCACCAGCGGATTGGCCAGGGCGAAGGGGATGTCGCCCACCGCCTTGATGGCGATCCCCTCGGCTATGGTCTGGCCGGTGCAGACCGGGGGCTTTCCGGCCCGTTTGGCGGTGAAGGACGGATAGCGCGCCGCCTCGACCCCGAACACCTTGATGTCCGGCTTCATCGCCTTGGCCGCAATGGCGCAGCCGGCGATCAGCCCGCCCCCGCCGATCGGAATGACCAGGGCCTCCAGATCCGGCGCATCCTCCAGGAATTCGATGGCGCAGACCCCCTGGCCCGCCACGATGCCTTCGTCGTCGAAGGCCGAGACGAAGACATAACCCTTCTCGACCTCCAGCCGTTTGGCCGCCTCGGTCGAGCCGGTGAAGTCCAGCCCCTCGATCACCACGGTCGCCCCGTGCGACCGGGTGCCGTTGATCTTGGCGAAGGGCGTGCCCTCCGGCATCACGATGGTGACCGGCACCCCCAGCCGTCCGCCGTGATAGGCCAGGGCCTGGGCGTGGTTGCCGGCGCTGGCCGCCACCACACCGCGTTTGCGCTCCTCGGGGGTCAGCATCAGCAGCCGGTTCAGCGCCCCGCGCTCCTTGAAGCTGCCGGTGAAGTGCAGATTGTCGAACTTGACCCAGACCTCGGCCCCCGTCAGCTGCGACAGCTTGCGCGAGTAGCGGGCCGGGGTGCGGTCCACCTGACCGGCGATCCGGCCCTGGGCCGCCTCGATATCGGCGAAGGTGACGGTCATATAGGCGGGCTCCAGTACTGCCTGCCGGGCGCTGCGCCCGAGCATTTCCGCCGCCTCTTTCGCGCTTTGTCGGTTCCGGGTCCAGAGGGTGCAACCTTGACCGTGGCGAGGGCGTTGTGGGTCGTGCGATAATGGACCGTCGCATCCCGGCCCTTCCCCTGGGGCCGGATTCTCGGAAGGAAGCCCCCATGTCGATCCGCCCCCTCGCCCTGGCCGCCGTCGCGGCCGCCGCCCTTTCGGCCTGCGCCCCCACGACCTTCCCCGCCGGCGCCCCGACCGGCGGCCCCGCCGCCTTCAACGCGGCCGACTTCGCCTGGTCCCAGCGCACCGGCCAGGCCGCCATAGAGGGCCGCGTCGCCTACGCCCAAGACGGAAAGTCCTACGCCTGCGTCGCCTCGGCCGGCCTGACGCCCGAGACCCCCTATACCCGCGCCCGTTTCCGCACCCTCTACGGCTCCACCGACCGGGCCGCCGTCCCCGCCGCCGTGGTGCGGGCCCGCACCGTGCCCGACGCCAGCGCCGACTACACCGGCTTTGTCCGATCCGAGCCCTGCCGCGACGGCCGGTTCCGTTTCAGCGACCTGCCCGACGGCGGCTGGTTCCTGATCGTGCCGGTGCGGACGGGCGACGAGCCGCCCCTGGTCCTGATGCGGCGCGTTGACACGCGCGGCGGCCGCGTCGTCAACGTCACCCTGTAAGCTGATCCGTAGCGTCCCCACGATCCTCCGCCCGGCGAACCGCCGGGCCCCGTTCAGGGAGACTGACATGAGACCCGCCCCGATCCTCGCCGTCCTCCTCCTGTCGTCGGCCGGTCTTTCGGTCGCCGCCCCGACCCAGGCCCAGGCTCAGACCTATTCCAGCTACGGCTCCTACCGGACCTATGAGTACGGCTATGGTCATGAGGACCGGGCTTGGCGCCGCGACGCCCACCGCCGCTACGACTTCAACGGCCAGGCGGATCGGCCGGGCGACTATCGCTGCGACCGCTATTGGGACGCCGGCCGCAGCGACTGCGGCGCCGCCTGGCGCGACCAGCGGCCGGTCCGCGATCGGGCCTGGCGCGATCGCCGCTGGGCGCCGGATTACGGCCATGGCCGCCCCGGCGTCTATCCCGGCGCCTACGGTCGCCCTGACCTGATCTATCCCGGCGGCGGCGTCGGCTACGGCCAGGACTATGGACGGGGTTACGGCTACGGCGCGGCGCGCGATCCCTATCGCGTCGCCTGGTGCCGCGCCTCCTATCGCTCCTATGACCCGGTCGGCGGCTACTACCGCACCTACGACGGGCGACTGGTCTTCTGCGGCTGAGCCGCAGAACCGTCTTCGTACGGATGAAGCTCACGAAGTTGCGATTCCGGTAACGGGGATCGCCATCTTCTGGCCGCGACCGGCCCCGACTTATCCCCGCCTGTCGCCGAAGATCAGGGGAGGGTCTTGATGTCCCAGCATAATATCATCGGGTCCGAAGCCTTCACCCGGGGTCCGATGATCCTGGTTCGCCAGTATCGGGCGGGCGGCGCGCGCCGTCGCCGCGCCCGAACGGCGGCCGCCTTCATCGCCGGGGCGACCGCCATGCTGCTGGCCGGCCTGGTCGGAGCGGCCGTGGTCTACGGCCCCGGCCTGGCAGGCTGATCGAGAGGCGCGGCTCAGGCCAACCAGACCATCATCCGCGTGTCCGCCTCGGCGCCCCGCGCGCGGCTCCAGGCGCGGCGGGTCTCTCCCGTATAGAGAAAGCCCGCCTTCTCCAGCACCCGGCCCGACGCCGGATTGTCGGCGAAATGGCCGGCGACCAGGGCGCGCCGCTTCCACCGCCGTCCGGCCCAGACAAGGGCGCCGTCCAGCGCCTCGGTCGCAAATCCGCGCCCCCAATAGTCTCTGCCGATCCAATAGCCGGTCTCGGGCACCCGGTCCTCGCCTTCGAACAGGCCGATCACCCCGATCGGCCCTTCCGCCTCATGCTCGATGACGAAGGTGTTGGCCCGCGCCGGGTCCTGGGAGGCGACCTGAATGACGAAGTCTTCCGCATCCTCGATGCGGAACGGGTGCGGCATTCGCTTGGTCATGCGCGCAATGTCCAGATCATTGGCCAAGGCCGCGATGCGCGGCGCGTCCTGCGGCGCAGGGGCGCGCAGGATCAGGCGCCGGGTCTCCACGACGGGAGAGGTTTCGATGACGCACATGGCGTTCGCCTCCGTTCGGACCGCCTCCTTGGAGGGCTCGGGCGGTCTTCGAGGCGGGGAAACGCAAACGGGGAGCCTGGTGATCCAGACTCCCCGCGGAATAGTTCCCTGGTCCGGATCGGCTGCTTCGGTGAGCAACGCGATCCGGAGTGTTCCAGACTGCGTTACTCGGCGGCGAGCGCCTGGGCGGCGTCGTCATTCGCCGCAAGGATCGACACGTAACAACGGCCGCCGCGTTTGGTGGTGAACTTCACCGCACCGTTTGTCAGGGCGAACAGGGTATGGTCGCGGCCCATGCCGATGTTCTCACCCGGGTGGAAGGTGGTGCCGCGCTGACGCACGATGATGTTGCCGGCCAGCACGCGCTCGCCGCCGAACTTCTTCACGCCGAGGCGCTTCGACTCAGAGTCGCGACCGTTGCGCGACGAACCGCCGGATTTCTTGTGAGCCATCTTGCCGCTCCGTCTTTCCTGAGTGTCCTAGCGGCCTGTCGGCCTACTTGAGGACGTCTCTCTTAACTGGTCTGGCGCCGGGGCGCCGGTGAATGTCTTAGGCTTCGTCGCCGGCGGCTTCAGCCTTGGGCGCGGCCTTCTTCTTGGCCGGGGCCTTCTTGGCGGGAGCCGAGCTCTCGACCACGGCGGCCTTGACGTCGGCGCCGTCGGCTTCGGTCACGACCGTCTCGGTCGAACCCAGCGACGAGGTCGCGCCGCGGGTCGCGAGACCGCGGGCCCGCAGATTGATCTCGGCCTTGGTGATCAGCTCGACCTTGCCGTCCCACTTGGCGGACTGGCCGGCGCCTTCGATGCCGGTGATGCGCAGGACCGATTCCATCTGGCGATGGCCGTTGGTGCGGCGATAGCCCTGGCGACGGATTTTCTTGAAGATCTTGATCTTCTCACCCTTGCGGGTCTCGATCAGGGTTGCGCCGACGAAGGCGCCGTCGACCAGGGGCGCGCCCACGGTCACGCCGTTGTCGCCGCCCAGCATCAGGACGCTGTCGAACTTCAGCTCAGCGCCGGCGTCGCCGTCGAGCTTTTCGACGACGATGGTGTCGCCCGGTTGAACCCGGTACTGCTTGCCGCCGGTCTTGATCACCGCGTACATGTTGAAGCCTCAGCGCAAACGCAAAAAAGAATACGCCCTCCGGGAGGACCCCCGGGGGCGAAGAGCGGCGACATATACGGAAGGGCGTCTCAGAGTCAACGCCGAACCGGCCGCTTTTATCGTCAGTCCAGCGCGCAGATGTCCGGCAGGCCGCGCAGGCCGCCGGCGTTGTCCAGGCCGTAGCCGACCAGAAACCGGTTCGGCGCCTCCCAGCCGACGAAGTCCGGCTCGGGCGCGCGGGGGGCGGGCCAGGGCTTGCGGGCGAAGACGCAGGTCAGGACTTCGGACGCCCCGCCTTCGCGCGCGATCCGCGCCGCCTCGGCCAAGGACAGGCCGGTGTCGAAGACGTCGTCCAGGATCAGCACCTTGCGCCCGGCGATCGGCCGCTGGAACGGCGCATAGACGTCGATCGCGCCCCGGCTGGTCTTCTCGTCTCCATAGGAGGCGAGCCAAAGCGCGTCGAAACGAACGTTGCGGCCGATGCGGGACAGGGCGCGGGTCAGGTCGGCGGCGAACCACAGCCCCCCGGTCAGAAGGACGGCCGCAACCGTCTCGTCGTCGGTGACGGGGGCGATGCGGGCGGCGAGGTCCGCCACGATGCGGGCGATGTCGGCCTCGGCCAGGAGAACGGTCGGCGTGGGGGAAGGATCAGCCATGAGAGGCGGATACCGCCTCCCCATGAGCCCTGTCCACCGTCGCGAGGGGTCGGGCCTCGACCGGAGCGCCCTGACGGCCGCCCATCCCCGGCGCCACCGCCGAACGCAGGCCGTTGGAGGCCGGCGCCAGTTCCGCATGGGCGTTGGCGGGCGCGTGGCCTTCGGAGGCGGCGGCCGGCCCATGATCGGCCGGAGCGTGGGCGGCGGCGGGCGGCGCATGGGCCTCGCCGTGGGCCTCGGCCCCATGGCTTTCGTCTCCATGGCTTTCGGGCGACCCGTGGGGAGCCGGTGCGTGGCCGTTCGGCGCTCCGTGCGCCTTGCCCGGCGCGGCGTGCGGCGTCTCGGCGGTGACGAAGTTGACGCCGATGTCGGCGGCGTGTCCGCCGGGGTCGGGGATCAGGACGGCGAAGCCCTGCACCTTGCCGGGCAGGACCGGCGCAGCGTCGATGGTCACCAGCTTGAAGCCGATCTCGGCGCCGTGTTCGTCCAGCAGGGCCACCCGCACCGGCGGGGCCACGATCTCGGTGTCACGGACGTTGCGCAGGGCCCCGGAGACCAGGACCATGCCGGGCCGCGAAGGAACCTCCTTGGCGCTCATGGCCTCGAAGTCGAGGCCGACGGGGTTCACCGGGGCGCCGACTGCGGCATAGGCGGCCGCAGCGCGGGGAAAGGCGTCGACCACCTCGATCCGGAACAGGAAGGCTGAAACGATCAGGCCCACGAAGACGCTGGCCAGACCGGCCCAGACCACGCCGTGGGTGGCGGCCCGACGCAGGCGTCGCTGCTGTTCGGCGCGGGCGCGGAAGGCCTTGGGCAGTTCCGGCGCCGGGGTTTCGGCCAGGCTGGCGGGCTCAGAGACGGCTTCCGGCTCGGGCGCAGAGATGACGCGCGGTTCGGGCGCGACGCTCAGCTCCAGCGGTTCATCGGGGCTCGCCCGCCACACCTCGCCGCAGGATTTGCAGCGGACCTTGCGGCCGTTCGCCCCCAAGGCGTCGTCGGGAATGAAATAGCTGGTGGCGCAGGCGGGGCAGGTCAGTATCATGTGGCTGACTGCGAGGCTGTCGCCCCCTCCCGTAAAGGCGCGGTCCACGCCCTGTCCCTGAAAACAAACCCTATGCCGTCCCCGCCCCCCAGCGCCGCCGATTCCGCCCCCGTCGCCGAGACCGCCCGCCTGTCGGGCGTGGGTTTCGGCTATGCGGACGCGCCCGACGTGCTGCGAGACGTTAACCTCATTCTGACGCGAGGCTCTTTCCACTTCCTTACCGGACCGTCCGGCGCCGGAAAGTCGTCGCTGCTGCGGCTTCTGACCCTGGCGGACCGGCCGACCAAGGGGAGCCTGCGCCTGTTCGGGACCGACGTTTCACACATCGACCGGCGCGACATTCCCGCTTTTCGACGCCGCATGGGGGTGGTGTTTCAGGATTTCCGCCTGCTGGACCATCTGTCCGCCTTCGACAATGCGGCCCTGCCGCTGCGGCTGGCGGGCGGGCGCGAGGCCGAGTACGCCGCCGATGTCGAAGAGATGCTGAAATGGGTCGGGCTGGGCCGCCGGATGGACGCCCGACCGCCCGCCCTGTCCGGCGGCGAGAAACAAAGGCTGGCCATCGCCCGCGCCGTCATCACCCGTCCCGGCCTGATCGTCGCGGACGAACCGACCGGCAGCGTGGACGCCGTCATGGCCGACAAGCTGCTGCGCCTGTTTCAGTCGCTGAACCGCCTGGGGGCCACCGTCCTGATCGCCAGCCACGATCAGGCCCTGGCCGAACGGTCGGGAGCCAAGGTTTTGAAGCTGGACCAGGGCCGGTTGAGCGAAGCCGGCAGGATGGCGGCATGACGCCGTCGATCCTGGCCCGGAGCCTTCCCCGACGTCGACCCGGCCTGCTGCCCCCCGCCGCTGCGGGCGAGCCCTGGCTGATGACGGTCATCGCCGTCCTGTGTTTCCTGGCCTGTCTGGCCGCCGTCGCCGCCTCGGCGGCCGACCGCGCCGCCCACGGCTGGGCGCGTCAGCTGGGGGCCGAGGCGACCGTTCAGGTGCGGCCCCGTGTCGGCGAAAGCGGCGACACCGCCGCCGCCCGCGCCGCCGAAACCCTGGCGGGCGTCAACGGCGTCGAAGAGGCCGCCGCCCTTGACCGCAAGGCGGCCGAGGATCTGCTGCGGCCCTGGCTGGGCGACGCCGTCCTGCCCGACCTGCCCCTGCCGCATCTGGTGACGGTCCGGCTGGACCCCGACGCCCCGGCCAGCGCCGTGACCCTGAGCCGCGCCCTGGCCGAGGCCGGTCTGGACGCCACGGTGGACGACCACAGCCTGTGGCGAGGCGAGGTCGAACGGTCGGCCGCCCTGATCACCGTTCTGGCGGGCGCGGCCTTTCTGGCGATCGCCTTCGCCGCCGCCGCCGCCATCGCCTACGCCACCCGCGCCGGCCTGGCCGCTGGACGGGGCGTGATCGAGACCTTGAGCCTGAACGGGGCGACCGACGGGCGCATCGCCTGGCTGTTCCAACGGCGGTTCGCCCTGATCGCGGCCGGCGCCGGCGCCGTCGGCGCCGTGCTGGCGGCCCTGCTTCTGGCCTTTGTGCGGTTCCTGGGCGGATCGGGCGGCCTGACCCAGGCCCTGCCCGTGACCTGGGGGGATCTGCTGTTGCTCTCGCCATGTCCGCTGCTGGCGGCTACGGTGGCGCTTGTCGCGGCCAGATTCGCCGCCATGCAGGTGCTGGGCTCAGGCAGGGGGAAGGCATGAGACTGCTCGTCGTCATCGGCGTCGTCGCCCTGATCTGGCTGGTCGGCCTGTTCGCCTTCGCCCATCGGGTGCGCGAACTGACCCCGGCGGAAGAGCCCGCCCCCGCCGACGCCATTGTGGCCCTGACCGGCCCCTCGTCCGAACGGGTCAACGCCGCCATCCGCCTGTTGGAGCAGGGCAAGGGCGAACGGGTGCTGATTTCGGGCGTGAACCGCGAGGTCCGCCGTCGCGAACTGCGTGAACTGACCCCTGGCTCAAGCCGCCTGTTCAACTGCTGCGTCGATCTGGGCTTCGAGGCCGAGGACACGGTGGGCAACGCCCAGGAGATCGCCGCCTGGGCGCGGGCCAAGGGCTATGACCATCTGATCGTCGTCACCTCCGACTATCACATGCCCCGCTCCCTGGTGGAGATCCGGGGCCAGGCGCCGGGGGTGAAACTGACCCCCTACGCCGTCTCGACCCCGTCGCTGGACAATCGGCACTGGTGGCGCGCGACGGTCACGGCCCGGCGGATGACCCTGGAATATATGAAATACCTCGCCGCCCTGGGGCGCGAGGCCGTTCGGCGGCTCAGCCGCGACGCCCCAGCCCCAGCCCCAGCCCCAGCCTCAGCCTCAGAGCCCGAAGCTTCCGCCCCGACCGAAAAGGCCCCCGCCTAAGTGAACACCCTGCGTTCCCTGCTTTTCACCGCCTGGCTCTATCTGTCGATGCCGATCATCGCCATCGGCCTGTCGCCCGTGCTGCTGGCGCCGCACCGCTATGTTCAAGGCGTGTGCAAGCTCTGGGCGCGGGTCGCCCTGTTCGGGCTGCGCTGGATCGCCGGGGTCAAGGTGGAGGTGCGCGGGCTGGAGAACGCCCCGACCGGGGCCGCCCTGATCGCCTCCAAACACCAGGGGATGCTGGACATCGTCGCCCTGCTGGCGGTCCTGCCCGACGCCTGTTTCGTCATGAAGAAGGAGCTGATGCCCCTGCCCTTCTTCGGCTGGTTCGCCTGGCGCGCCAAGATGATCGCCGTGGATCGCGCCGGTCACGCCAAGGCGTTGAAGGACATGACGCGCCAGGCCAAAGACCGCCTGGCCGAGGGCCGTCAGATCGTCATCTTCCCCGAAGGCACGCGCAACGCACCCGGCGTCCCCGGCGATTACAAACCGGGCGTCGCGGCCATCTATCGCGATCTGGAGGGCCCCTGCTGGCCCGTCGCCACCAACTCCGGCGTCCACTGGCCCGCCCACGGCTTCCGCCGCTATCCGGGGACGGTGGTGTTCGAGTTCCTGGAGCCCATCCCCGCCGGACTGAAACGCGGACAGATGATGGCGTTGCTGGAAAGTCGCATCGAGACGGCTTCCGCCGCCCTGTTGGAGCCAAAGGCCGCGCTCGAACGTATGGGGTGACCGATCCCGTACGAGGAAGCTCCCCCATGTCCCTGCGCCGCCTGGCCCTGACCGCCGCCGCCTTCACCGCCGCCGCCCTGACTGCGGGCGCCGCCCTGGCCCAGTCCCAGCCCTATGAGCAGATCCGCCCCGCACCCGACGGCTGGACCGTCGATCTGGGCGTCGGCGCCCTCTACAGCAAGGACAGCGGCGGCGACACCGGCTCTGAGACGCGGGTCGTGCCCTGGGTCTCAGCCAACTATCGCGACGTCATCTATCTGAACGCCATCGACGGCCTGGGCTGGAATGCGATCAAGACCGACAGCTTCCGCGCCGGGCTGCAATTGCGCCCTCGCTTTTCGCCGGAAGACATCGAGGGCCTGGACCTGGATCGGCCGGACTTCGGCGCCGACGTCGCCGCCTACGCCTTTCAGCGCCTGCCGGGCAACATCGTGGTCGGCGGCCGGGTCAGCCGCGACGTGTCGGACGTCAGCGAGGGTACGGAATACTACGCCTCGGTCGGCCACCAGCGCGTGACGCCGATCGGCCTGATGAATGTCTCGGTCTATGCGCGCGGCGGCGACGCCAAACTGGCCGACGCCTATTACGGCGTCAGCCCCGAAGAGGCCGCCCGGAACGGCATCGCCCCCTATTCGCCGGGCAGCGGCCTGCAAGGCGCCGGCGCCAGCCTTTTCCTGCTGGTCCCGCTGAACGACAAATGGGGCGCCGGCGCCCTGATCAACTATGAGCGCCGGCTGGGCGACGTGGCCGACAGCCCCCTGTCTTAGGAAGACGACACGATCCGCACGGGCGTCTTCTTCGCCCGTCGCTTCGGCGGCTGAAGCGGAATGCGGCGACCGATCAGGTCGCCGCGAACTCGCTGAACGCGTCGATGACGGCGCGGTTCTGGTCTTCGGTGCCGATGGTGATCCGCAGGCCCTGCGGCAGGCCGTAGCCGCCGACCGGCCGCACGATGATCCCCTTGCCGTTCAGATAATCGCTGGCCGCCGCCGCCCGTTCGGCCGTCTCGAACAGCACCAGGACGAAGTTGCCCGCGCTGGGCAGGACCTCCAGGCCGAAGCCGCGCAGGGCCTGGGTCAGGCGCGGCTTCCACGTGGCGATCAGCTCGCGCGACGCCTGCTGGTGCGCCTCGTCGCCCAGGGCCGCCGTCGCCGCCTCAAGCCCCGGAACCGAGACGTTGAACGGCAGCCGGATGCGGTCGATCGCCTCGGCCACCTTCAGCGGCGCATAGCCGAAGCCGATCCGCAAACCGCCCAGGCCGTGGATCTTGGAGAAGGTGCGGGTGACGACGATGTTCTCGGCGTCCTTCGCCAGGGGGAAGGCCGTCTCCCAGTCCGGCTCGGTCACATATTCGGCATAGGCCTCGTCGATCACCAGGATGACGTGGGCCGGCAACGCCGCGTGAAGACGGCGGATCTCCTCGCCTGAGTTGTAGCTGCCGGTCGGGTTCGACGGATTGGAGACATAGACGATCTTGGTCCGCTCATCGACCTGGGCCAGAAGCGCGTCCACCTCGGCCTTGTAGTTGGGCTCGGGCACCAGCTTGACCTCGGCCTCGCAGGCCTTGGCGCTGATCCGATAGGCCAGAAAGCCGTACTGGCCGCAGACGATGTTGTCGCCCGCCGTCAGATAGGTCTGGTTCAGCAGGGCGAAGACCTCGTCCGAGCCGTTGCCGAAGATCAGCCGCTCGGGCTCCAGCCCGTGGGTCTGGGCCACGGCCGTCCGCAGCTTGGTCGCCCGCCCGTCGGGATAGATGTGGATGTTGCGAACCGCCGCCTCATAGGCCGCGCGCGCCTTTTCGCCGGCGCCCAGCATGTTCTCGTTGGAGGACAGCTTCATCGGTTCGGCGACGCCGGCGATGGACGACTTGCCCCCGACATAGGGGGCGATGTCGAGGATGCCGGGCTTGGGCTGGGGGCCCTGGGGCGCGTCGGTCATGGAAAACCTTGATCTCAGAAGATGGGGGCGGCGCCGATGACGCCGGTCAGGCGGCCGGGGGCGTTCGTCAGCCGCCCGTCCTCGGCCTGCACATAGCCTGCCAGGGCGAACAGCTTCAAGCCGCCTGCCGCAGCCAAAGGATCGGCGACCAGCCCGGCCTCGCCCATGGCTTCGACGATCTTCGTGTCGGACCAGCCGCTGTCGGTGACCCAGAAGGTCCGATCCTCTCCGGTCGGCCCGGACCCCTCGCGCGTCACCAGAAAGGCCTGGGGACGGGCGCGGGCGTCGTCCGGCAGGGCCGCGGCGATCTTCAGCTCCGGCCGGGCCAGGAGCCGGCCCCACCAGGGACGATCGGACGACAGGTCGATCAGAGCCCGCGCCCCGTCCTCGGCGGCCTTCAGCGCCTCTTCGGCCGGCAGAGGCCGCCCGCCCAGGCCGTACCGGTCAGCCGCCAGCGCCTGGGCCAGGCCGCCGCTGGTGATCAGGGCCGGCCCGACGGCGGCCTCGATCCGCCCCCATAGGGCCTTCAGCACCTTCGCATCGACAGGCTGCGCCCCAGCCAGAAGCGCGCGCAGACTCAGGGCCGAGGCGTCCAGGCGCGTCCTGGGGCCGGCGGCCAGGCGCGCCCGCACCGCCTCGACCACCGCGCGGTCCAGGGCGTCCAGGGCCGCATCGGCCGGGGGTTCGTTCAGGAACGCCATCAGAACAGCTTGGGCGCAGGGGCCAGGGCGAAGGGCCCCAGCCAGGTCCGGCCGTCGCGGAAGACCAGGGTCAGCGGAACCTCTTCGCCCCCGGCCGCCTGGGCGGCGCCCGCCGCAGCGGCGGCCCCGACCGCGCCCAGACGTTCGCCGGGCCGGCTGCGGCTTGCCACCAGGCCCGAAAGCGCCGGCAGCGGCCTTTGCGACTGGAGCGTCACCTGGCCGGTCAGCCGCCCGTCGGCGTCGGCCTTCAGGACGTCGCTGCTCAGGGTGGCGCGGCTTTCGCCCGCTTGAAGATCCCCGCGCAGATTGCGAAAGGTCCCGCCGCCCTTGGTCCAGGCGGAAAAGACCCCTGCGGCGTCGCCCCCCTTCAACAGACTGGCCTGACCGATCGTGGCCTCCAGCTGGGTCGTCAGCTGCCCGTCCTGGGCGAAGCCCTCGACCGGCCCGTCGCGCCGTCCCTGGCCGTCGACCAGTCGGAACATGACGTCGATGTCGTCGGTCGCGACGGTCGAGCCTTCCAGATGCGGCCGCGTGTAGAATTCGATCCGCGCCGCCCGGGCGATGGGGAAGGGCTCGCCCTGGGGCAGGGCTGTGAAGATCGGATTGACCAGCTCCAGCGCCAGATTGGGCCAGCGCTGATCAATGCCGCTGGCGCTCATGCGGATCGCGTCGCCGTGGACCGCCACCTTGCCCTTGCCGGCGCGGGTCAGGACCAGCCCCTCCGGCGCCGCGACCACCCATTTGGTCGGCTGATAGGCGTTGGCCTCGGCCTCCAGCTCCGGCGCCGCCAGGGCCAGGCCCGAAGGCGCGGCCACGGTGACGTGGGTCAGGCGCACATGGGCGCGGAACGGCCAGCCGACGATCCGCTTGTCGGCGTAGCGGACCTCCCACCCCTGCTGGCGCAGCTTCGCCGCCTGGGCCTCCAGCCCCGCGTCGATCCGGCGGGTCAGATAGAACCACCACCCCGTCCAGGCGGCCAGGGCGATCAGCACCAGGATGAAGGGGCCGTAAAGGCCGGCGCGGCTGTGTCGCGGGGTCGAAGGCTGGGTCATGCAAACTCCGGTTCAAGGCCGCTATAGCCCAACCGACCCCGGCCGCATAAGGCGTCAGGCCGTCAGATCGACCAGCCGCGCGGCCGCCGCCCGCACCGCCTCGTCCGGCGCCAGGCCCAGCAGCAGCCCCCTTTGGCCGCCGTTGATCAGGATCTGGTCGAACAGCGCCGCCGTCTCGTCGAACAGGGTCGGAACGGCCTTGCGCTGACCGAAGGGACTGACCCCGCCGACCTTGTAGCCCGTCAGCCGTTCGGCGTCGGCGGGCTTCATCATCTGGGCCGATTTGGTGCCGAGGGCGGCGGCCAGCTTCTTCATGCTGACCTCGGCGTCGGAGGGAATGACGACACAGGCAGGCGCCCCGTCCGCCAGGGTCATCAGGGTCTTGAAAACTTCTTCCGGCGGCCGCCCCAGGGCTTCAGCCGCCTGAAGCCCCGTGCGCGGCGCATCGGGATCATAGGAATAGGGAAACAGTTCGAACGCGACGCCCGCCTTGGCGAGGGCGACGGTGGCGGGCGTGGTCTTCGACATCTCAATCGGTCTCGGTCTGCGGCGTCTGAAGAAAATCACGGGTCAAGGCGACGGCGTCGGCCAGACTCATGCGCTGCACCTCTATCCCAGGCGGCAGGCTGGCGAACAGCCGCGTCGGGGTGGCGGCGTCCAGCATCAGGAAGACCCCCTTGTCGTCCGCACGGCGGATCAGCCGGCCGAAGGCCTGGGCGATGCGGGCGCGGGCCAGGGCGTCGTCATAGCCCCTGCCCTGCCCGAACTGGCCGCCCAGCCGTTCGCGCCGCGCCTTGTGCAGCAGGTCCGGGCGCGGCCAGGGCGCGCGATCAAAGGCGAGGACTCGCAAGGACCGGCCGGGCACGTCCACCCCGTCCCGCACCGCGTCCGTGCCCAGCAGGCAGGCGTTCTCCTCGACCCGGAACATGTCGACCAGGGCGCCCACCTCCAGCGGATCGACGTGCTGGGCGTAAAGCGGCGCTCCGGCTTTCGCGAGGTCCGGCCCCAGCCGCTCATAGACCGCCTTCAGCCGACGGATGGCGGTGAACAGGCCCAGCCCCCCGCCCCCGGCCGCCAGGAACAGTTCGCGCATCGCCGCCGCCGTCTGGCGCGGATCGTCCTTGACCAAGTCGTTGACGACGATGACCCGGCTGTTGGCCGCATAGTCGAACGGGCTCTCGACCTTCAGGGTGCGCGGCGGCTCGATCAGCCGGGCCGAGCCGGTCCTGAGGCGCGCCAGATCGAACGGATCCTCCTGCAAGGGGTCCGACAGGGTCGCCGAGGTGACCAGCACCCCGTGCGACGGGGCGATCACCGCCGCCTCCAGGGGGACGGTGGGGTCGATCCAGTGACGCCGCAGAGCCACGTCATGGATGCGGCCGAAGGCGGTCTCGGCCGACAGCCAGTCCACGAAGTCCGGATCAGGCTCGCTTCCGCCGTCCTCCAGCGCCGCCAGCATCGAACGCCACCCCGGCAGGGTCATTCGGGCGCGCCGGTCCAGCCCGCGCAAGGCCCCCTCGATCCGCGACCGCTGCGACCCGTCCAGCTCGGCCGCCTCGTCGTCGAGGACATCCTCCAGATGCCGGGCCAGGGCCAGAAGCGGGGCCTCGACCGCCGCCAGGGCCTGGGCGGCGGTGCGGGCCGTCTCCGCCACGGGTTCGGTCACGGGCTTGAGCGCGCACTCCATGCCGAACTCGGCCCCGCCGTAAGGGGTTTCCGCCGTGCGGGCGCGCAGCTGATCCAGGGCGGCGGCTAAAAAGGCCTCGATCGGCCCGATCGGATTGACCTCGCCCGAGGCCGGCGCCACCCGGCCGGACACCCCCTCGCCGGGCAGGGCGGCGGCCGCGCGGATCGCGTCCTGAAGCGCCTTCAGCGCCACCTCATTGTCCCCGACCAGATCGCCCAGCCTCTGTTCCAGCCCGCGTCCGCGCCGCCCCCGCCCCTCGGGTCCGCGAATCCAGCGACGCAGCTCGGCCGCCTCCTGACCCGAGAGGCAGGCGGAGAAGGCGCTGTCGGCCGCGTCGAACAGATGGTGGCCCTCGTCGAAGACGATCCGCTTCAGCGCCGCCGTCTCTCCGTCCTGTTGCTGCCCCCGAGCCGAGCGCGCCCCGTCGAAGGCGGCCTGGGTCAGGACCAGGGCGTGGTTGGCGATGACCAGGTCGGCGCGACGGCTGGCGCGTATGGTCTTTTCGACGAAACAGGTGCGGTAGTGGGGGCAGGCGGCGTGGACGCACTCGCCCCGTCGGTCGACCAGATTGGCCGCGCCGGCCGCGTGGGCGGGCGGGACGGCGAACAGGCCCGACAGCCAGCCGGGGAAGTCGCCCCCGGTCATGTCCCCGTCGCGCGTGTGCAGCGCCCACCGACCCGCCAGCCCCAGGCCGATCAGGTCGCCGTTCCCCAGTTGGGCCGCCTGGACCATGTCCTGAAGATTAAGAACGCACAGATAGTTCTCGCGCCCCTTGCGGATCACCGTCTTCCGGCGGCGCTCCTCCGGATCGGGCCACAGAGCATGGCTTTCCCGGTCGATCTGGCGTTGCAGGGCCCGCGTATAGGTCGAGATCCAGGCCGCCCCCTGGTTCCGCTCGGCCCAGAGAGAGGCCGGCGCCAGATAGCCCAGGGTCTTGCCCGTGCCCGTCCCCGCCTCGGCCAGCAGCACCCGCGGCCGCCCCTCTTCATTGCGCGGCGAAAAGGCGAAGGCGGCCTCGGCGGCGTAGTCTGACTGGGTCGGCCGCGTCTCGTCCAGGCCCGAGGCCTGAAGCAGCTTCTCCAGCCGGATGCGGGCGCTCTCGCTGTCGACCGGCGCCGACCCCGCCTCGCCGCGCGGCGCCTCGTCCTCCCACTCGGTCAGACGCGACCAGACGTCCAGGCCCGACCCCCGATGTTGGCGCGCCCGCACCCCGCCCGCCTCCAGGGCCTGAACCACCCGCTCGCCCCAGGCCCAGCCCGCCCGTTGCAGGGTCAGGGCCAGGACATAGGCGGCTTCACGTTCGGGATAGGCGGGCGCCGCCAGCTCACGCAGCAGCTCGGCCGCCGCTTCACGCAACACCGCCGCCTGCGCCTCCGGCGACTTCGGCTCCGCAAGCCCCAGGACCAGGGCCAGGCCGGTCGGCGAGGGCGCGCAGAACTGAGCGGGCCGCACGAAGGCGTAAAGCTCCAGCACATCCATCAGGTCGCCGGACCGAGACGGCGGCGTCAGCCCCAGCCGCCGCGCCGTCAGCGAGGCATGGGCCACCAGCACCGGCCCGCCGGTGAAGAAACCCTCGGCCGCCCCCCGCCCGATCTTCCTCGCCCCCTGGTCGTCGCACACCGCGCCCGCGCCCGGCGGGGTGGCAAGCGCCGGCGGCAGGTCGAGCCAGGGCTCGGCGCCGCTCAGGCGGGATTCGGCGATGACGGATTCGTCGGACACGGCCTCAACATAGCGACGCCGACCGCGAAACGGAACGGGAACATCTGGTTTCGCCGGCCTTCTGGCTCTATATGTCGTCCAAACGAGGAGATCGCCGTGAACAAGCCGATTGATCCCACCGAATGGCTGGCCGCCATGGCCGCAAAAGTTGAGGCGGAAGGTCCGCAGACGGTTGACGTTGCAGGCCACAGTCGTGTCACCTTGATCACAGAAGCGGACTTTCGTCGACTGAGCGAACGTAAGCCGACCTTCAAGGAATGGCTTCTGACCGGGCCGCGTCTCGACGACGTGGAGATCGAGCGCGATCCTCGCCCCAGCCGCGACTTTTCCTTTTGAAATTTCTGCTCGACACCAACGCCATCAGCGAGACGCTGAAAACTCGGCCTGATGAGGGATTTCTGAATTGGCTCGACTCCGTCGGCTCCCCCGAAGACTTGTTCGATGACCGACTTCACCTCAGCGTCCTGTCGATCGCAGAGATGCGAAGAGGCGCCCTAAAGCTCGACCCTGGTCGGAAGCGCGCTCTTATAGAGGCGCGCATCGAGGGTATGATTACAGATTTCAAGGATCGCATCCTGAGGGTCGATCTTTCGGTTTCCGAAAACTGGGCGGTCCTGGCCGAAGCTTATCGACGTCAGGGCGTGACAGTCGGATTGATCGACGAACTGATCGCAGCGACAGCCCTTGCCTACGACCTGACCCTCGTCACCCGAAATGTCCGCCATTTCGAACACAGCGGATGCCGCCTGCTGTCGCCGTGGAGCGGATGACGACGCTTCCGCCCCTGTTCACCGACTGGTTCGCCGGGCGCGGCTGGTCGCCCCGCCGTCATCAGTTGGAAATGGTCGCGGCGGGCCAGGCGGGGGCGCACGCCCTGCTGGTCGCGCCCACCGGCGGCGGCAAGACCTTGGCGGGGTTTCTGCCCAGTCTGGTCGAGCTGGCGGAACGCGGACCCAAGCCGCAGACAGGGCCGGGCTCGGGCGTCCACACCCTCTATCTGTCGCCGCTGAAGGCCCTGACCACCGACGTCGAACGCAATCTGATGACGCCGATCCGCGAGATCGGGCTGAACATCCATGTCGAGACGCGGACGGGCGACACCAAACAGTCGAAACGCCAGCGTCAGCGCGACTTCCCGCCCGACATCCTGCTGACCACGCCGGAACAGTTGGCCCTGTTCTGCGCCTGGGAGGGCGCCCGGTCCTATTTCGCCGACCTGAGATGCGTCGTGCTGGACGAGGTCCACGCCATCTGGAGCGGCAAGCGGGGGGACCTGCTGTCGCTGGGCTTGGGGCGATTGCAGAGCTTCGCCCCCGGGATGCGCCGGGTGGGTCTGAGCGCGACGATCGAAAACCCCGACCTGATCCGGGGATGGCTGGCGCCGCGCTTCAATCCTCTCCCATTGGGGGAGGGGGACGGCGAAGCGGTGGAGGGGGCCGACCTTGACGCCGAGTCCGAAGCAAGCCCCCCTCACCAGGCTTCGCCTGGTCCCCTCCCCCCATCGGGGGGAGATTTGGTGCGCCTGGTCAAGGGCGATCCCGGCGCTCCCGCCGTCATCGACGTGCTGATCTCCGAGGGCCATGTGCCCTGGGCGGGGCACACCGGCCGGCACGCCATCCCCGAGGTCTATGCCGCCATCCAGCGCGCCAACCTGGCCCTGATCTTCGTCAACACCCGCTGGCAGTCGGAGTTCGTCTTTCAGCAGCTGTGGGAAATCAATGATGCAAGCCTGCCCATCGGTCTGCACCACGGCTCCCTGGCCGCCGAACAAAGACGCAAGGTCGAGGCGGCCATGGCGCGGGGCGACCTGCGGGCCGTGGTCTGCACCTCGACGCTGGATCTCGGCATCGACTGGGGCGACGTCGATCTGGTCATCCAGATGGCGGCGCCCAAGGGGTCCAGCCGTCTGGTCCAACGGATCGGCCGCGCCAACCACCGGCTGGACGAACCGTCGCGCGCCCTCTTGGTCCCCGCCAGTCGGTTCGAAATGCTGGAATGCCAGGCGGCGCGCGAGGCGGTCGCCGACAACGCCTTCGACTGGGAGCCGATCCATATCGGCACGTTGGATACGCTGGCCCAGCATGTGATGGGCGTGGCCTGCTCCGAGGCCTTCGACATGCAGGCCCTGTACGACGAGATCACCGGCTGCGGCCCCTATCGCGGCCTGAGCTGGGAACAGTTCGAAGAGGTGGTCGATTTCGTCGCGACCGGCGGCTATGCGCTGCGCACCTACGACCGGTTCGCCCGCATCGTCAGGACGCCGGACGGCCGCTGGAAGGTGCGCAACCAACATATCGCCCAGCGCCACCGGATGAATGTCGGCGCCATCGTCTCGGCCGGAACCCTGAACGTGCGGGTCGCGGGGCGCCGGGGCGGCGCCGCGCGACAGCTGGTCCCCGGCCGCAAGGTGGGCGAGGCCGAGGAATGGTATTTCGAACAGCTGACGCCCGGCGACACCTTCCTGTTCGCAGGCCAGGTCTGGGCCTTTCAGGGCATCGTCGGAACCGACGCCCTGGTCACCCACGCCAACGACAAGGAGCCCAAGATCCCCTCCTGGGGCGGGTCCAAGTTTCCGCTGTCCACCTCACTGGCCGATCGGGTGCGGACGATGGTTCAGGACCCCGACCACTGGCGCGTCCTGCCGCCGGACGTGCAGGAATGGCTGGAGCTCCAGGCCGAGCGCTCCGCCATCCCTGACGCCGAATCCATGCTGGTGGAGACCTTTCCGCGCGGCAGCCGGCATTTCCTGGTGGCCTATCCGTTTGAGGGCAATCTGGCCCACACCACCCTGTGCATGCTGCTGACCCGACGGCTGGACCGGCTGGGCGTCGGGCCGCTGGGCTTCGTCGTCACCGACTATTCCCTGGCCGTCTGGTCGATCAAGCCGATGGACCGGATCGACCTGGACGCCCTGTTCCAGCCGGACATGCTGGGCGACGATCTGGAGGCTTGGCTGGAGGAGAGCTTCATGATGAAGCGGTCCTTCCGCAATTGCGCCCTGATCTCGGGCCTGATCGAGCGCCGCCAGCCGGGCGCCGAAAAGACCGGCCGGCAGGTGACCTTCTCCACCGACCTGATCTACGACGTGCTCCGCCGCCATCAGCCCGACCATCTGCTGCTGAAGACCGCCCGCGCCGACGCCGCCTCGGGCCTGCTGGACGTGGCGCGGCTGGGCCAGATGCTGACGCGGATCGAGGGTCGCATCCGTCATCAGCCCCTGACCCGCCCCTCGCCCTTCTGCGTGCCGGTCCTGGTCCAGATCGGGCGCGAGCGGGTCGGCGGGGACGCCGCCGAAATGATCCTGGACGAAAGCGCCGAACAGCTGATCGCCGAGGTCATGGACGAGGCGGCGCCGTGAACGCCGCCCTGCGCCAGACCCTGTCCCCCACGCGCAAGCCCTGCGGGTCCTTGCGGGTCCAGATCGCGGGCGAGACCTGCGTGCTGCGCTGTTCCGGGGCTTTGTGGCTTCCCGCCCATCGCACCCTGGTCGCGGCGGACCTGCACCTGGAAAAGGGCTCGGCCTTCGCCGCGCGCGGCCAGATGCTGCCGCCCTACGACAGCCGCGCCACCCTGGACCGGCTGGAAGCCGAGATCGCCGAACTGGACCCGGTCCGGGTCATCCTGCTGGGCGACAGCTTCCATGACCGAAAAGCCGTGCCACGCATGGCGGTGGAAGACCGCCTCCGACTGGACCGGCTGGCGGCCGGGCGCGACTGGACCTGGCTGGAGGGCAATCACGACCGTGAAGCCCTGACCGCCTCCACGCTCGGTTTGCCCGGCGTGGTCCTGGCGGAGATGCGGCTGGGCGGGCTTCGCCTGACCCACGAGCCCGAGCCCCGCACCGGGACGGACGACCGCCAGGGCGAGGTCGCCGGCCACCTGCATCCCGCCGCCCGCGTGGTCGCCTATGGCCGCGGCGTTCGCCGCCCCTGTTTCATCACCGACGGATCGCGCCTGATCCTGCCGGCCTTCGGCGCCTTCACCGGCGGACTGGACGTCTGCGATCCGGCCATAGCGGACCTGTTCGGCTCAGAACCGATGGCCGCCGTCCTGGGGCGCGACAAGGTTCATGCCGTGTCTTGGAAGACCTGCGCCGAGCCCGCCGGCCTGGACCGCCGGCGTTCCGGCCGGTTCGCCTGACGCCGCGATCCGACGAAATTCAGGGCTCCAGCTCGATGTCCCAGTACAGGTAATCGAGCCAGCTCTGGTGCAGATAATGGGGCGGGAAACGCCGTCCCGCCTCCTGAAGCTGCCAGGCGTTGGGGCGGTAGGGTTCGCGCCGGATCGGCATCAGGGCCTGGCGCGGCGTCCGCCCGCCCTTGGTCAGGTTGCAGGGGCCGCAGGCAGCGACGATGTTCTCCCAGGTCGTGCGTCCGCCCTGGGACCGAGGGATCACATGGTCGAACGTCAGTTCGGTGGAGGCGCCGCAATACTGACAGGCGAAGCCGTCGCGCAGGAAGACGTTGAACCGGGTGAAGGCCGGGCTGCGATCCTGATCCACATAGGTCTTGAGCGCGATGACGCTGGGCAGTTGCATCTCCATCGACGGAGAGCGCACCACCTTCTCGTACAGGGACACCACGTCCACCCGGTCCTGATAGACCGCCTTGACCGCCTCCTCCCACGGCCACAGCGACAGCGGATAGTAGGACAGGGGCCGAAAATCCGCATTCAGCACCAGGGCCGGAAAGCCCGACGGCGGTCGATGGAGAACCTGCATCAGGCCCTCCCGCTCACAGCGGAGGATATGGAGGCGACAGGATTGAAGACGGATCTCCTTCCCTAGTCAGAGGTCGATAGCCTAACGCCGATTCGAAGACGTCGCCATGACGAACAGACGACGAAACCGGGTCAATTTCGCGCCGGGAACCCCGGCAGGGTCCATCCCCAGCGCAGGGCGCCCGCGCGCAGCATGAAGCCGGCGATCGCTGCGACGATGGCGGCGGGCCAGATCGGCGTCTCGGGCATCCTCAGGACGATATAGAGGGTCGCGGCCAGGATGGCGGCGGTGACATTGATCTCGCGCCGCAGCAGGATCGACGGCTGGCCGGCCAGGGTGTCGCGCACCACCCCGCCGAAACAGGCGGTCAAGGTGCCCATGACGATGCAGATCAGCGGGTGGGCCCCGGCCGCCTCGGCCTTGGCCGCCCCCATGACCCCATAGGCGCCCAGGCCGACGGCGTCGAGCCACAGAAGGGCGCGGAACCGCCAGTCCCTCTGGCCGATCAGCCACAGCACCACCGCCGCCGACAGGCAGACGGCCATATAGCGCCAGTCCTGGACCCAGAAGACCGGCAGGCCCAGCAGCAGGTCGCGCAGGGTCCCGCCCCCGACGCCGGTGATGGCGGCGAAGAAGGCGAAGGTGACGACGTCGTGCTTTTCCCGCGCCGCCGCCAGGGCGCCCGTGGCGGCGAAGACCGCCACCCCGGCGAAGTCCAGGGCCGCCAGCACGGTCTGGGGGTTGCGCAGCGGCTCGGTCAGGGCGGGGTCCAGCGGGGTCATGACGTGTGATCCTCCAGCGCGATCTCGCCGCGCCGCACCCCGCCATACCATCCCCAAAGCAGATGCGCCGCCACCCCGCGATGCGGCCGCCAGCGCTCGGCCCGGGCATAGGCCTGTTTCTCGTTCGGCCGGACCTCGGCCCGGTCGGCCCAGCGCATGGCCTCCTGCAAGGCCACGTCCCCGCCGGGAAAGACGTTCAGCCGCCCCTCGCAGAACATAAGATAGGTCTCGGCCGTCCATTTGCCGACGCCCCGGATGGCGGTCAGGGCGGCGATCGCGGCCTCGTCCGACAGGGTCTGCATATGATCCAGGTCGATCCGCCCCTCCACCTGGGCTAGGGCGATCTCGCGTCCGTAGCGCGCCTTCTGCCCCGACAGGCCGAAGGCGCGCAGCGCCTCGACGTCGTGGGCCAGCACCGCCTCCGGCGTCACGGCCCCGCCCAGCCCCTCGACCGTGCGCCCCCAGATGGAGGCGGCGGCGGCGACCGAGACCTGCTGTTCCACGATCATGCGGAACAGACCCTCATAGCCGCCAGGCCGCAGCCGCCATTCGAAGGCGGGCGTCTGGGCATGGGCCCGCGCCAGGGCGGGATCGGCCTTGGCCAGAGCGTCTCGAGCGGCGGCGATATCCTGGACTGTCGGGGCGACGGGCATCGCCCACGCTTAGAGCATGATCGTTTCAGGCGGAACCGCGAGGCGGTTCCGGCAGAAGCGTGAATCATGCTCTCGCTCTAATCCGGAGCCTGATTCACCGTTTCAGCGGAACCGCGAAGCGGTTCCTCCTCAACGGATCAGGCTCTGGGACCGATGTGGGCTCTCGAAAAGGGCGGGGCGCCGTTCGGGTCCGGAAACCGCTAGGATCAGGGAAATGTTCGCCACCCGTTTCGCCCCCTCCCCCACCGGCCGCCTGCACAAGGGCCACGCCTTTTCCGCCCTGACCGCCTGGACGGCGGCTCGGAGGGCCGGGGGGCGGTTCGTTCTGCGGATCGAGGACATCGACCCGACCCGCTGCCGCCCGGAGTTCGAGGTCGGGATTCTGGAGGACTTGGCCTGGCTGGGGCTGGACTGGGAGACGCCGGTGCGGCGCCAGTCGGCGCATCTGGACGATTACGCCGCCGTTCTGGACCATCTGCGGCGTCAGGGGCTTCTGTACCGGTGCTTCCGAACGCGCAAGGACATCCTGGACGGCCTGGGCGATGCGCCCCACGGGGCGATGGAGGCGGTGCGCCCCGGCCCCCATGCGGCGGAGGAGGAGGCGAGGTTTCTGGACGAGGGCCGGCCCTTCGCCTGGCGGCTGTCGCTGGACCGGGCGCGCCAGGCGCTGGGGGAGGCCGTCTGGAGGGGCCTGACCTTCGTCGAGGAAGGGACGGGACCGGGCGGCGAGACCGGCGTGATCCAGGTGCGGCCCGAGGCGGGGGGCGATGTGGTGCTGGCCCGCAAGGACGCGGGCGTCGCCTATCATCTGGCCGTGGCCCATGACGACGCCGTGCAGGGGATCGACCATGTGATCCGAGGCCAGGACCTGTTCGAGGCCACCCATGTGCAGCGGCTGATCCAGACCCTGATGGGCTGGCCCTCCCCCGTCTATCGCCACCACCCCCTGCTGACCGGGCCGGACGGGCGGCGCTACGCCAAGCGGGATCGGTCCGTGACCCTGGCGGAACTGCGCGCCGGCGGCCTGACGGCCGAGACCCTGCGGGCCGAACTGGGCTTCAGTTCCGGCGACTGAAGACGCGCGAGGCGCCGTAGCCCGTCAGGGCCGCCAGCAGGACGCAGACCAGGCCGTAAAGCCAAGGCCGACGATGGGCGAACTCATAGATGTCTCGCTCCAGACCCACCTTCTCCACCGTCAGGGTCAGGTTCGAAACCGACTGGGGCTCCCCGTCCTGGAACAGCCAGACCTCGGCGTAATATTTGCCGGTCGGGGCGACGGTGGGCAGTTTCACCTCGGCCCGGAACAGGCCACGGTCCACGAACTCGACCCCCTTGGGATCGGTGTCGTAAAGGGCCGCCGCCTCCTTCAGCCGGATCACCGCGCGCCGCCAGTCCAGATAGTCGTCGCCCAGACGGCTGACCACCACGTCGCGCACGCCGTAGCGGGTGACGGTGCGGCTCTCCTCCGGCGCGTCGATCCTCAGGTGATCGACCCCCACCCCCAGCCGCCGCAGCTGGCCGAACTCGGCGATTTCGGACAGGGGCCGGGTCGAGGCGGTCATGTAGAAGCCGGGCGCCCCCTCGAACAGGACAGGGCGGCTGTTCAGCCAGACGCCCATGTTGCGCGTCTTCTTGACCAGACGCACGGGCGCGTCCGGTCCGCGCACCACCACCACCACATCGGCGGGTTCCGGCGTCGGATTGAAGACGGCGCCGAACAGCACGATCGAGGCGCCGCGGAAGCTGGAATCGACCCGCACCCGCGCGTCGGTCAGGGCGGCCGCGACGCGCAGCTCCCCGGTCGTGGCCTCGGACCGGTCGGGCGCCGGAAGCGTGAGAGGAGCCTCGATCGCGGGCGGAGGGGGTGGAAGCGCCTGCATCAGTCGGCGACCCCGGGCGCGATCAGGAAGATGTCGCTGGGCCGGACGAACAGCTCCAGCCCCATCTGGATTCCCACCAGAAGAACGATCAGCCCCAGGGCCGCCCGCAGTTCTTCCGCCCGGAACCGACCGGCGAACCGGGCGCCGATCTGGGCCCCGACGACCCCGCCCAGCAGCAGGATGGTGGACAGGACGATGTCGACCGTCTGGTTCCGCCCGGCCTGAAGAATGGTGGTGATGGCGGTGGTGATGATGATCTGGAACAGGCTGGTGCCGACCACGGCGCCGGCCCGCATCCGCAGGACGTACAGCATGGCGGGCACCAGGATGAAGCCGCCCCCCACCCCCATGATCGCCGACAGCACCCCTGCGAAAACGCCCAGGCCGAACGGCGGGAGGGCGCTGATGTAGAGGCCCGACTTGGGGAATTTCATCTTCAGCGGCAGGCCGTACAGCCACAGGGGCCGGCGGCGCTCCTTGCGGGGCGCAGGCAGACCCCGGCGGCGGCGCAGGATTTCGGTCAGGCTCTCGTTCAGCATCAGCCCGCCGATGACGCCCAGGAAGACCAGATAGGACAGGGCCACCACCAGGTCCGCCTGACCCAGCAGCCGCAGATAGCGAAACAGCTCGACCCCGGCCAAGGCGCCGACGGCGCCGCCGCCCGCCATCACCAACCCCATGCGGAAATCGACCGCCCCCTGGCCGGCGTAGCGGATCACGCCCGAGGTGGAGGAGGCCACGACATGGCTGGCCTGGCTGGCGACCGCCACAGTCGGGGGAATGCCGAGGAAGACCAGGATCGGGGCCATCAGGAAGCCGCCGCCGATGCCGAACAGGCCCGAGACGAAGCCGACCACCGCCCCCAGGATCACCAGGGTCGGCCAGTTCACCGAAACCTCGGCGATCGGCAGATAGATATCCAAAGGACGCGCCTTCGGCTGGAGCGAAACGGAAAGCGCCGAACGGCGACAGCTGGTCTTTAGCGACGGGGACGGCGCGCCGCCACCCTGGTCTGGGGCTTTGATCCGAAAGCCGGCCTCAGCCCGTCGCCTTGGCGGACTGCTGCGACACAAAGGCCTCGGCGGCGGTGCGGGCGGCGCGCTGGGCCGTGGCGCTGGCGGTCGGGCGCAGACGGTTCACCGCCGCCTGAGCCTCGCTGTCGCCGCCGCGCGCGGCGATCATGTACCACTTCAGCGCCTCGGTCAGATTCTTGGCCACCCCGTCGGCGCCCGTCTCATAGATGCGGGCGACATTATACTGGCTGTCCGGCAGGCCGTGTTCGGCCGCCTTCACCAGCCAGATCAGGCCTTCCGCCTGATTGGCCGCTCCGCCGTCGCCTTCATACAGCTGCATGCCGTACAGGTGCATGCCGCGCGGGTCGCCGTTCTCGGCCGCGCGACGACCCCAACGGCGGCTCTCGACCGGATCGGCCGCGACTCCGTCCGCCCCGGCCAGATAGAGCTGTCCCAGATAGGTCTGGGCCGGGGCGTAGCCGAGGTTGGCCGCCTTCTTCAAGGCTTCGACGCCTTCCGGATCGCCGCTCTCGATCTGTTCCACGGCGCGGTCATAGGCCTCCGCCCCCGCCTCGGCGGTCGGAACGGCGTCGGCGGGCGTCACCGCCATGGCGAGAGGCGAGGCCGCCGGCTCGGCCGCCGCCGGCGCCGCGTCGCGTCCCGACAGGCCGGGCAGGTTGATGTCAGGCAGGCCCGAACCGTCGGCCAGGCTGAGCGAAGCATAGGCGCCGCCCGTCAGGGCCACCGCCGTCACCGAGGCCAGAAAGGCCTTTTTGACGGTCGAACCGTCGCGGGCGGCCTGTTTGTCCAGACGTTCCTGCAGCTTGGACTTGCCGCCGCGTTTCGGCGCCAGGCCGAAACCCTGGCGCGGCGCCTCGACCGGGGTCGGGACGGTCATGGCGGCGCGGGCGGCGTTGATGGTGGAGCGGGTCGAGGAGGCCCGGCCCGCCGCCGCGGCGGCGCCCATGGAGGCGCGCAGACGCCGGGGATCGACGAACTCCGTCTCGCCGCCGAAATCATCCTCGCGTGCGGATACCTCCAGGTCGGGGGTCTCCGCCGAAGCCGGAGCCGCAAAGGCCGAGGTCGCAGCCGGGGCCGTGGCGTCCAGCGCATCCTCGACATCGGCCCCGCCGAAGCCGCCAAACGGCTGAATGACCGGCGCGGCCTCGACCACAGGCGCGGGCTCGGGCGCAGGCGTGACGGGTTCAGGCTCGGGTTCGGGCGTCGCCGGGGCGGCGGCGAAGGACGAGGGGAAGGGCGCCGCCTTGGGCGTCGCCGCCGCATCGCTGGACCAGTCGTCGCCGTCGTCGAAGGAATCGTCGGGGAAGACGGCCGCGCGCCAGTCCGGCTCCACCGGGGCGGAGACGGCGGCCTGGGCCGTCCGCGCCGCTACGGCGCGGGGCCTGGGCTCGGCCTCCGGAATGTCCCATCCCCCCGCCCCGACCGCGATGTCGGCGGTCGGCGCGGCCCGGTCTTCAAAGGCGGGGCGGTCGGCGGAACCGGCTTGACGGGCGCTGATGCTCTCGCGGGCTTCCGCCAGCAGACGGGCCGTGCGCTCCTCGCTCAGCCGCATCCGCTCGGCCAGTTCGCCCGAGGCGCGGTCGTAACGCTGCTCGATCTTCTCGGCGCTTTCCGACAGACGCCGGGCGATGTCGTCCAGCGCCTGCTGCGAACGGCGCTCGGACTGGACGATCCGGTCGCTGAGCTGATCGGAGATGCGGGTGATTTCCCCGCCCAGCTTCTCCAGCGCCAGGGCGTGACGGTCCTCAGTCGCGGTCAGCCTCTGTTCGACCCGATCGACGTGGCGGGCGAAGGTCTGATCGACCTGGGCCGAATGGCGCGCCAGGTCCTCGTCCACCTTGCGGCTGACGGCGCGGGTCACGGCCTCGGCCTGATCGGCGCCCGCCCGTTCGGCGGCCTGCATCCGCGCATTCAGGTTCTGGGCGATCTTCAGGACTTCGCGGCCCATGGCCTCCAACCCCTGGGCGCCCTTGCGCTCGGACGCCTGGACCTGGTCGTTGACGGCCTGAACCGCCCGTTCGATCCGGTCGATCCGGGCACCCGTCTCGGCGGCGTCGAGCCGCTGCATCATCTCGGCGCGGTTGCTGTCGATCTGACGCGACAGGGTCTCGGCCAGTTTCTCGAACCGGGCGGCGTCGCGGGCCCCTTCCGGCTCGACCCGGCCCTCGGCGGCGCGCAGCCTCTGATCCAGATCGGCGAAGGACCGTTCCAGCGCCTTCAGGGCCTCGGTGGTGCGGCTTTGCGCCTGGTCCAGACGCGCCCCGACCTGGGCCAGAAGATCCGAGCCGGCGCCGGGTCCGGCGGCCTTTTCGACCGCCTCCATCCGCTGACGCAGATCCGCCACGCCGGCGCGTTGACGCTCTTCGATGTCGTACAGCCGCCCCGCCAGGGCGCCGATGGACTGTTCGACCTTGCCGAAGCTCTCCTGAACCTGAGGACCGGTGTCCCGTTCGAAGGCGCGCAGACGGCGGTGCCCTTCGCGCAGCTCCTCGGCGATGTCGTCAATGCGCCGGGCCTGCCCCTTGGTCTGGGCGTCATGACCGTCCAGGCGACGCACCAGGCCGGCGACGGCCTGATCGACCCCCTGGATGGCGACGGTCGAACGGCGCTCGGCCGCCTCCAGCCGCGCGGCCAGGGCGTCGATCGAGGCGCTGACCCTCTGCCATTTCTCGTCCGACGGCTCATAGGCGTCGTCCAGACGGCGGGCGCGATGGCGGCGGTCATAGGTGTCGGCGACAGGACCGCGGCGCGGAAGCGTGGCGTAGCCCTCTTCCTCGTCGTCCATGATCATGGAGTTCAGCCACTCGCCCAGGGTCATGCCTGAACGGCGCGCGAGATCCTTGGCGACCTCGCGGGCTTTCGGGTCGATGCCCTTAACACTCCAAGGCGCGGCTGCGCTCACTGATTCGGCTCCCGACCCATGCGGCAAGGCTATAACGCCAATATCGAGGGTGTAAACGTGTGGTTAACCGCAAGATGTTGCGGCCTCTCTCCAGCCTGTGGAAATCTCGCCGCACCCTGTGTTTCTGGGCCGATCAGGGTTAACGTCGCCTTAAGATTAAGACTTCGGCAAGACTTCCCTTGCGCAACCGACCGGGCTTGGGCAGGTGCAGCCGATGGACCTGAACGCCACACTGATCCTGCTGGTCGCCGCCCTGGCGGTCATGGTCTTCGCCGGCTGGCGGGGCGCCCAGCCGCCCAATCCGTTCAAGGGGCCGCGAATGACGCCCTGGCGGTTCATCATGCTGGGCGCTGCGGCCCTGGCCCTGCTCTTGCTGATTCATCTGGCGACCCTGTTCGGCGCCGAACGCGCGCCCTGGATTCCCTGAGCCGTCCCCCGTCAGGAACCCGATCCGAGCCCGACCATTGTCTCCGCGACCCCAAAAGGAGACGCACGACATGGCCGACACCCTGACCCCTGCCCAGGCCGAGAAGGAATTCTGGGACAGTCTGAAGGACTCCAACACCGGCATGCTGGGCCTGGACCAGGCCGGCTACCACCATCAGCCGATGACCGGCTTCGGCGAGCCCGAGACCGGGACCATCTGGTTCTTCAGTCGCGACGACACCGATTTCGCCCGTGACGTGGCCGTGGGCGGTCAGGCCGGCATGTTCTGCTACCAGGCCAAGGACCAGAAGGTTCAGGCCTGCATCCACGGCGCCCTGTCGATCGACCAGGACCGCGCCCGGATCGACAAATACTGGAACCCGGTCGTGGCCGCCTGGTACCCGGACGGCAAGGACGACCCCCACCTGACCCTTATCCGCTTCGACGCCGAGGACGGCCGGGTCTGGGTGTCGGACAAGGGCGCGCTGGGCTTCGGCTACCAGGTCATGAAGGCCAATCTGACCAAGACCCAGCCGGACGTCGGCGGCGTGTCGGACGTGAACCTGAGCTAGGATAGAGGAAGCGGGGCCGAGGTTTTCATCCCGGCCCCTTTTTCATCAGCCTGCGAAACACCAGGCCAGCACCGCCTTCTGGGCGTGGATGCGGTTCTCCGCCTCGTCCCAGACCAGGGAGCGGGGGCCGTCGATGACGGCGTCGGTCACTTCCTCGCCCCGGTGAGCGGGCAGGCAGTGCAGGAAGACCGCATTCGGATCAGCCAGGTCCATCAGGGCCTCATCCACCGTATAGGGCTCGAAGGCCGCCAGGCGCGCCTCATAGTCCTGATCGCCCATCGAGACCCAGGTGTCGGTGACCACGACGTCGGCGCCCTTGACCGCCTCGCGCGGATCGCTGGTCAGGGTCACGGCGGCCCCGCCCTTTTCGAGATCGCGCAGGTCGGGATGGTATTCCGCCGGGCAGGCGACGTTCAGGTGGAAGCCGAACCTGGGCGCCGCATGCATGAAGCTGTGGCAGACATTGTTGCCGTCGCCGACCCAGGCGACGGTCTTGCCCGCGATCGGGCCGCAATGTTCCTCGATCGTCTGCAGATCGGCCAGGATCTGGCACGGGTGCGACCGGTCGGTCAGGCCGTTGATCACCGGCACGGTCGAAACCCGGGCGAAGCGTTCGACGTCCTCATGCCGATTGGCGCGGATCATCACCGCATCGACCATGCGCGACAGGACGCGGGCCGTGTCCTCGACGGGTTCCCCCCGGCCCAGCTGCATGTCCGAGGCGGTGGCGATGATGGAGGCGCCGCCCAGCTGGCGGATGGCCGCGTCGAAGCTGAACCGGGTGCGGGTCGAGTTCTTCTCGAAAATCATCGCCAGGACGCGGTCCTTGGCCGGGGCGTCGGCGTCGGGACGCCCCTGGGGCCAGCCCTTGCGGGCGGCCTTTCGGGCGTGGGCGTCGTCCAGAATGGCGCGCAGGTCGGCGGCGTCCAACTGATGGATGTCGAGGAAGTGGCGGGTCATGTGTGATCCGGTCGAGGCGAAAAAAGTTTCATCACAAAGAGCACAACGGCGTCACGACGAACACGACGGAAGGCGGCCGGTGAGATCATAAAACCAGACGGCGAAAGCCGTCCTTTAGTCTGGGCGTATTGAAGTTGATCAGATAGCCCAATCTGATCTGACTAAACCTCAGATAGGTGAGTATCTGAGCAGTATGGATCGACGCCAGGGCGTCGATCGCTTTCACCTCGACGATCACCTGACTCTCCACCAGTAGATCGAGCCGGAAACCGACATCCAATCGGTCTTCGCGGTAGTGGACGGGGATGGCGACCTGCCGTTCAACGGCAAGACCCGCACGCATCAGATCGCTGGCGAGGCAATGCTCGTAAACCGACTCCAGCAAGCCCGGCCCAAGTTCCCGATGCACGGCGAAGGCCGCGTCCATAACGGCGCGACCGACCTCGTTCACTTTCGGGGAAACAGGCTCCCTCCCGTCGTGGCCGTGGTGCATTCGCCGTGCCCGTTGTGATGAAACCGATCAGGCGGCCCACCTCTCGCGGGCGGCCTCGCAGGCGGCTTCGAACCGGGTGATCAGTTCGCGGGCCTCGTCGAGCGTCAGGTTCAGCGGCGGCAGCAGGCGCACGCAGTTGTCGCCGCCGCCGGCGATCAGCAGCTGTTGCGTGTCGCGCGCCAAGGCCATGAACTCGCGATTGTTCGGAACCAGCTTGACCCCGATCAGCAGCCCCTTGCCGCGGACGTCGACGATCACCTCGGGGAAGCGCGACTGAAGACCCGCCAGCTGCTGCTTCAGATAGCCCGCGACCTCATTGACGTTGTTCAACAGCTCGGGCGTGTTGATCAGCGACAGGGCCTTGCCGCCCACGGCCATGGCCAGGGGATTGCCGCCGAAGGTCGAGCCGTGCACCCCGACCGTCATGCCCGAGGCGGCCTCGGCCGTGGCCAGACAGGCGCCGATGGGGAAGCCGCCGCCCAGGGCCTTTGCCACCGCCATGATGTCGGGCGACATGCCGGCCCATTCGTGGGCCCACAGCTTGCCGGTCCGGCCCATGCCGCACTGGACCTCGTCGAAGATGATCAGGACGCCGTGCTGGTCGCACAGGTCGCGCAGGCCGCGCAGGCACTGCTCCGGCATGGCGCGGCAGCCGCCCTCGCCCTGCACCGGCTCGACGATGATCGCCGCCGTGGTCGGGCTGGCGATCGCCGCCTTGATCGCCTCGTGGTCGCCCCACTTCAGCTGGTGAAAGCCCTGCATGGCGGGGCCGAAGCCCTCGGTATAGCTGGGGTTGGCGGCGGCGTTGATGGCGCCGTAGGTGCGGCCGTGGAAGGAGCCGTCGAAGCCGTAGATGTCGATCCGCTCGGGATGGCCCTTGGCCGAGTGATATTTGCGCGCCGTCTTCAGGGCGCATTCGACGGCTTCCGTGCCCGAGTTGGTGAAGAAGACCACGTCGGCGAAGCTGCTTTCGCACAGGGCGTCGGCCAGGGCCTCCTGGCCCGGGATGCGGAAGATGTTGGACACGTGCCACAGCTTCTCGGCCTGATCCTTGACCGCCTGGACCAGTTCGGGGTGGGCGTGGCCCAGGCCGTTGGTCGAGATGCCGGCGACGCAATCGAGATATTCGGTCCCGTCGGTCGACCACAGGCGAGCGCCTCGGCCGCGTTCCACTTCCAGCGGCGCGCGATTGTAGACACCCATCAGATGGTTCGTGGACACGGGACTAAGACCTCCAAAAGCGATACGGCCCCGACGCGAGGCGCGACGGAGCCGGTTTCATAGGGACAAGGGTTGTCGGATGAGTGACGGTGTTAGTCAACACCGGCGCCATGGGCTTTCGTCAGGGCGCCGCCCGATCCAGCCGCAGCGTCAGGTCGGCGATAAAGCGACCGAAGCGGGCCACGTCCTCGCCGTTCAGATAGGACAGCTTGTCCTCGGTCGAATGGATGCGCTGGAAGACCGGCGGGACGAAGCCCTCCTTCAGGCCATTGTCCTCTCCGCCGTTGAAGGCCAGCCACATCTGGTGGGCGCCGATCGCGTCCTGGGTTCCCAGCGAGACGACCGGCACGCCGGCCGCCGAGAAGACCCGGTCGTCGCTGGGCGGATAGACGGGGAAGGCGATGCAGTTCACGGCCTGCTCCGCGCACTGGCTGCGCAAGGCGGTGAGCACAAAGCCGGACTGGGCGCCGTTGTTCTCGCCGTACATGACGGTGCGGCCGTATGCGGCGACGTCGGCGTTGATCACGGCGTGGATGCGGCTCTTGTCGTGGCTCTCCAGCCAGGCCTTGGCGCCGATCAGGCCCAGTTCCTCCTGGTCGGTCATGACGAAGATCAGCCGGTGGCCGGTCGTTTGGCCCTTCAGCGCCTTCATCGCCTCGATCATGGCCAGGACCGAGCCGGCGTTGTCGACGATCCCCTGCGACATCGAGCCGTCGCGCAGTTTCACCGCGTCATAGTGGGCGGTCAGCACGATGTCCTTGGGGCCGTCGCCCAGGGTGACGACGACGTTCGAGCCGGCCATGGGACCGGTGCGTTGATTGCCGCCCTCGAAGGTCTGGATTTCATGCGGCAGGCCGGCGGCCGTCAGCTGATCGACGATGACAGCCATGCGCTCGGCGTTCGTCGGCCTGACGAAGGCGGCGGCGGCGGTCTGGATCGCGGCCCCGGAATCCTGGGCGGCGGCCGGAAGGGCGACAAGAAGCGCCGCAGCGGCGACGAGCGAACGGAACAGCATGGCGGACCTCCCCAGGGTGATCCGCCAGAGTTAGCGGGCTAGCTCTTCAGGCGCCAGCCCGAACGGAACACCAGCCAGCAGATCGTCCCCATGATAACCATCAGCACGGCCGATCCGATCACGCCGACCGTCAGATTGCTCTCGGCATGGCCGATGAAGCCGTAACGGAAACCGTCGATCAGATAGAAGAAGGGGTTGTAGCGGCTGATCGTGCGGAAGGGTTCGGGCAGGTTCTCGACCAGATAGAAGGTGCCCGACAGGAAGGTCATCGGCATGACGATGAAGTTCTGGACCGCCGCCAGGTGATCGAACTTCTCGCTCCACAGACCCGCCAGCACCCCGGTCATCCCCATGATGAAGCTGGCCGAAAGGGCGAACCAGACGATGGCCAGCACATTGGCGACGCCAAGCGGCGCGAACGGCAGGACGCACAGGGCCGTGACCAGACCGACCACCGCGCCCCTCGTCGCCGCGCCCAGGGTAAAGCCCAGGGTCAGCTCCAGCGGGCTGAGCGGCGGGGTCAGGAAGTCGGTGGCCGTGCCCATGATCTTGGCCTGGATCAGGCTGGACGAGGCGTTGGCGAAGGCGTTGTTCAGCATCGCCATCATGATCAGGCCGGGCGCCACGAACAGGGCGAAGGGCGTGCCGTGCAGCGGCGGCCGGGCGTCCTGAAGCGCGACCACGAAGACCAGCATATAGAGCAGGGTCGTCACCACCGGCGCCGCCACCGTCTGGGCCCCCACCTTCCAGAACCGCCGCACCTCGCGCAGATACAGGGTCTGCACCCCGATCCAGTTGATCCCCGGATAGCGCCGCGGCTGCGGCAGTCCGGACGGGCGGGTGGCGATCAGGTCGGGCGTGGTCTCGGTCATGAGCCGCCAGATGCGCTTTGCGCCCTTGCTGCGCAAGGGAGTGGCGAGTGGTTAGTGACGAGTGGCGAGAAGGCGCGGGCGTTCAGAGTGCGAACCATCGCCGACCGGAAGGCTCAGAGACGGCGGACGCAGCAGGCGCCACTCGCCACTCGCCACTCGCCACTCGCCACTCGCCACTCGAGCGATTCAACATCTGGTTTCTGTGGACAGTGCGATTCGCACATATTGCGTCTGTTAACGGCTGGTTTACGATTAGTGGTAGGTCAAGACCCCAGAGGGGGAGCCTGAACCTAGATATTGAATCCAAACTCGCTGGAGGGTGGCATGACCGCAGGCTGGACTGACGACCGCGTAGGCGCGCTGAAGAAGCTCTGGCTGGAAGGCCAATCCGCGAGCCAGATCGCCAAACAACTGGGCGGCGGGGTCACCCGCAACGCCGTGATCGGCAAGGTTCACCGTCTGGGCCTGTCGGGCCGGGCCGCCCCGTCCCAGCCGGCCCGCACCGCCGCGACCTTCCGCACCGCCCGCCCGCGCCCTGCGGCCCCGGCCGCGACGGCGGCCGCCCAGCCGGCCGCGCCGCGCCGCCTGGAAGTGGTCCAGCCCAAGGCGGTTCAACCGGCCGCTCCGGCGCCCGCCCCGATCCCGGACCTGCCGGGCACGGCTACGGTCATGACCCTGGGCGCCCATATGTGCAAATGGCCGATCGGGGATCCGTCGTCGCGCGAGTTCAGCTTCTGCGGCCGTCGCGCCTCGGAAGGCGTCTATTGCGTCGAACACGCCCGCGTCGCCTACCAGCCCCAGGTCAAGCGCGGCAAGGACGGCTCGTCCGACCTGGCCCGCAGCCTGCGGCGCTACATCTAAGGGCGACATGTTTGGAGGCGCTACCGCGCTTCGCGCGACTTGAGCGCCGCGCGGCTGCGGCGCTCTGCGCTCAAGTCGTGAGCGACCGCGTCGCGAACATAGCGCACTAAAATGAAGCGGGTCATGCCCGCGTCACAGATGCTCCTTATGGAGCCGACCTCCCCCTCGCCGGTTCGCGCAAGCGGCCGGCGAGACTCTAGGGGGCGGGGCTGCGGTTCATCCGGGTTGACGCAGCCCCATCCGGCTTGCTTGCGGCGTCCCCATCAGAAAACGCCCCCTGGGCGCGCAGAGCCACAGGCGGATGTTAGAGAGTTCTTTAACCGACGACGGCAGGGTGGCGTCATGAGCATACCGGACCGCGTCATCGTCGTTGGAGCCGCACTTCCGGCCGCGCTTGGATTTCCCGTCGCGCTGGGTGTGACGCACGACCTCATGGTCTCCGGCTTTGTCGGGATGGCCGCCAGTCTGGTCGGCCTTGCCATCTCCCTGACGCCGCCCGTTCGCCGAGCGAGAGTGCGCCTGCTGCGGCGGAAATACCCCGTCGACTCGTAGACCCTAGTTCAACACCCGCCGCGCACCGGGCGTATCCAGCGAGAAGGCCGGGATCTCGACCTCGAAACTGCGCCCCTCGGCGTCGGTCATATAATAGGCCCCGACCATGGACCCGCTGTCGGTCGGCAGGGGGCACCCGGACGCATAGGCATAGCTGCCGCCCGGTTCGATGACCGGCTGTTCGCCCACCACGCCCGGGCCGCGCACCTCCTCGACATGGCCGTGGCCGTCGGTGATGGTCCAGCGGCGCGCCATCAGCTGGACCGTCGTCCCGCTCAGGTTCACGATCTCGACCTGATAGGCCCAGACCCAGCGGCCCTCGTCCGGGTCCGACTGGCCCGCCAAATAGCTGGGCCGCACCCGGATCAGTATGCCGTTCGTTTCGGCGGTATAGGCAGGACCATCGTGCATGGGCTATATGCTCGCCCCGCCGCGCGCGGGCCGCAAGCGCGACTTGGCGACAGGTCGCGAAAACCGTGTGAGACTGACGCCATGAGTTTCTTCCAAGCGCCCCGTCCCGGCATCCTGCCCGCCCAGTCCATCGAGACCCTGATCGCCGCCGGCGCCATCACGTCCGATACCCCGTTCGATCATGACCAGGTCCAGCCCGCCAGCCTGGACCTGCGCCTGTCGGACCAGGCCTGGCGCGTGCGCGCCTCCTTCCTGCCCGGCCGGCGCAAGGTCGAGGAACGGATCGCCGACGTGGCCATGCACCGGATCGTGATCACCGACGCCGGGGTCGTGCTGGAAAAGGGCTGCGTCTATATCGTGCGCCTTCAGGAGCGGCTGAACCTGCCCAAGGGGCTGATCGCGCGGGCCAATCCCAAGTCCTCGACCGGCCGGGTGGACGTCTTCGTGCGCCTGCTGACCGACCAGGGCGCCAGTTTCGACGATGTGGCCGAGGGCTATGACGGCCCCCTCTATATGGAGGTCGCGCCCCAGACCTTCTCCATCCTGGTGCGACCCGGCACCCGGCTGAACCAACTCAGGCTGAAGGCCGGCGATCCGCCCAAGCTGGAGACCCGCTCGGTCGGCGTTGATCTGCAGGGCGGCGACATCGTCGGCTTCCGCGGGCGCCGCCACGCCGGGGTGGTGGATCTGGACCATATCGACGGCCACGACCCGCGCGACTTCTGGGAGCCCCTGTCCTTGCGTCGCGGCGAACTGCTGCTGGATCCGGGCGAGTTCTACATCCTGGCCTCGTCCGACGACGTCGAAATTCCGGTCGATCAGGCCGCCGAAATGACCCCCATCGACCCGTCGGTAGGCGAGTTCCGCGTCCACTACGCCGGCTTCTTCGACCCTGGCTTCGGCACGGATGAGGCGCACGGCGCCGGCTCCAAGGGCGTGCTGGAGGTCCGCACCCACGATACGCCGTTCCTGCTCGAGCACGGCCAGATCGTCGCCCGCCTGGTCTATGAACCCCTGACGGAGCGCCCTGTGCGCCTGTATGGCGAGAGCGGCAGCCACTATCAAAACCAGGGCCTGAAGCTGTCGAAGCATTTCAGGGGGTGGTGATTAAGGGAGTGGTTAGTGGCGAGTGGCGAGTGGCGAGCCAGCCCCGCCTCTCTGGCCACTCGTCACTCGTCACTCGCCACTAACCCCTCACGTCAGCCGATCCGCCTTCCTCAGTCCCGGGAACATCGCCGACCAGGCGCCGGTCGCAGCCAGCGCTCCGAAGCCGCCGAACACCGCCGCCCCGACCGCGCCCAACATGCGGACCATGACGCCGGAATAGGCCTCGCCCAGTTCGTTCGAGGCGCCGATGAACAGCATGGAGACCGACGAGACCCGCCCGCGCATATGGTCGGGCGTGGCCAGCTGGATCAGGGTCTGGCGCACATTGACGCTGATCATGTCCGCCGCCCCGCCGATCAGCAGGGCCAGGCCGGACAGCCAGACGATCTTGGACAGGCCGAAGGTCAGGGTGCACAGGCCGAACACCGCCACGGCCGAGAACATCCAGCGCCCGCCGTTCCGTCGGATCGGGAAGCGGCTCAGATAGATGGCCATGCCCATGGCGCCGACGCCGAAGGCCGCCCGCAGCAGGCCGAAGCCCTGGGGGCCGACATGAAGGATGTCGCGGGCGAAGATCGGCGTCAGAAGCGCCACCCCCGCCAGCAGGACCACGACCAGGTCCAGCGAAATGGCGCCGAGCACGATCTTGGTCTTCCACACATAGGCCAGCCCCTCCTTGACCGCGTCGATCGGCGACAGCGGATTGGCTTGGGGCGCCGGCTTGCCGCTGGTGCGGATCAGGATGAAGGCGGCGACGGCCAAGAGGAACATCCCCAGCGACACCGCATAGGCCAGGGGCACATTGACGCCCACGATCACCCCGCCCAGGGCCGGACCGGCGATGGCCCCGGTCTGGAAGGCGATGGACTGGGCGGCGATGGCGGGCGGCAGGGCCTTGCGCCCCACCACCATCGGCAGGAAGGCCTGGCTGGCCGGCGCCAGGAAGGCGCGCGCGGCGCCGAACAGGGCCGCGACCGCCAGCAGCCCCCACAGGGGCGGGTTTCCGTGCAGGGCCATAGCCAGGAACGACCCGGCGCAGGCCGCCTCGACCAGGATGGAGATCCAGACCGTACGCTTGCGGTCCCGCCGGTCGGCCATGGCCCCGGCCGGCAGGGTGAAGGCCAGCAGCGGCAGGAACTGACACAGGCCGACCAGGCCCAGATACAGGCTGGCCTCCTCGATCGGATGATCGCGCCGGGCGATCTCATAGACCTGCCACAACAGGGCCGAGGACTGGATCTGGATGGCCAGAACCGCGACCACGCGCCCGAACCACAGGAGGCGGAAATCGCGGATGCCCCAGGGGCTGTCGGGGCCCTCGGGCGGAGGCGGCGGAACCGGCGGGGCGGCGGGGGCGGTGTCGAGGGTTTCGGTGCTCACGTGCGTCTGGGGAACTTCGGATAGGGCGAACCGTCGCGGTGGAAATAGCGGTCCGCGCCCGCGGGCAGGACCATGTCGATGTCGGGGTAGTCGCAAGGGGTGACGGTCGGGCTGCGCGTGCCGACCTCGAGCAGAACCGCGTCACGACCGGATCGGTTCTCGATCCGGTGGCCGTTGGGGACGCCGGCCTTGAACCCGGCGCAGTCGCCGGCGCCAAGCACGGTCTCGCCGTCCTCCTCGACCAGGACGACCTCGCCCTCGACCACCATCACGAACTCGTCTTCGGCCTCGTGCCAGTGGCGCTGGCTGGACCAGGCGCCGTCGGGCAGGCGCAGCAGGTTGACGCCGAACTGGGTCAGGCCCGCCGCATCGCCCAGCTTCCAGCGGCGGCGCGACAGACAGGGGCCGGCGAACGCGTCCGGATAGGTCGTGCCGTCGCCTCTGGGCGCGCTGTCGATGTCGATCTTGGGCATGGGCCTTCTCCCCGTTGCGCGATGTCCCTAAAGCATAGGCGCATGAGCCGCGCATCAACTCCTGTGATCGATCCTGTCGAACTGACCCGCGACCTGATCCGTATTCCATCCGTCACCCCCGCCGACGAGGGGGCCATGGACGTGCTGGAACGCCATCTGACGGCCCTGGGCTTCCACTGCCGGCGCCTGGCCTTCGAGGGACCGGGGGGCGAAGGGGTCCATGCGCGGATCGAGAACCTGTATGCGCGGCGCGGAACCGCCTCGCCCAACCTGTGCTTCGCCGGCCATACGGACGTGGTGCCGACCGGGCCGTCCGAGCAGTGGTCGGCCCAGCCCTTCAACGCCGAGGTCAGGGACGGCCTGCTGTACGGCCGGGGCGCGGTGGACATGAAGGGCGGGATCGCCGCCTGGGTCGCCGCCGTGTCCCAGGTGCTGGCGGAAGGTGAGCCGAAGGGCTCCCTCTCCTTCCTGATCACCGGGGACGAGGAAGGCCCGGCGCTGCACGGCACCAAACGGGTGGTCGAGACCCTGGCGGCCGAGGGCGAGGTGATCGACGCCTGTATCGTGGGCGAACCCTCGTCGTCGCAGCACCTGGGCGACATGATCAAGGTCGGGCGGCGCGGCTCGCTGAACACCTGGATCACGGTGACGGGCAAACAGGGCCACGTCGCCTATCCCGAACGGGCGGCCAATCCGGCGCCGGTGATCGCCCGGCTGATGAGCCGGCTGAACGACCATGTCCTGGACGACGGCTATGAGAGCTTCCCGCCGTCGAACCTGGAGATCACCAGCATCGACATCGGCAATCCGGCGACCAACATCATTCCGGCCGAGGCCAGGGCGCGGCTGAACATCCGCTTCAACCCCAGCCATACGGGCGATGCCTTGATCGACTGGCTGAACCGCGAGGCCGGGGCCATGCAGGCCGAGACCGGGCTGCAGATCACTCTGGAGCACCTGTGTTCCGGCGAGGCCTTCCTGACCGAGCCGGGGGTCTTCGTGGAGGCGGTGCAGGACGCCGTCGAGGCCCAGCTGGGGCGCCGCCCCGAAGCCTCGACCACCGGCGGCACCTCCGACGCCCGCTTCATCCGCGCCCTGTGCCCGGTGCTGGAGCTAGGCCTGGTCGGCCAGACCATGCACCAGATCGACGAACGGGTGCCGACAGCGGAGCTGGAGGCGCTGACGGCCGTCTATCGCCGGGTGATCGAGACGGTGTTCGAGCGGTTGTAGTCATATCCGTCTCCTCCCCGCTCTGCGGGGAGGGATCGCGAAGCGGTGGAGGGGCCTGTCCGCCGCACCGAGTCCGGGTCAGCAGCCCCTCCGTCACGGCGCTGAAGAAGCGCCGCGCCACCTCCCCGCTAGGCGGGGAGGAGACGACGAACCCATTCCGCTTGTGCAACGACCATCGCTCGGCGACACTCGAATCATGGCCGTCGAAGAGTTCAAGAGCGCAAAGACCGAGTGGAAGGATGTGGTCCTGGTCTGCCGCAAATGCTCCAAGAAGCTGGACGGCGGTTTCGGGCCGGACGGGGACCTGACCCTGAAGAAGGCCCTGCGGAAATATCTGCACCTGAAGAAGGGCAAGAAGGGGCGCAAGGGGGCGCTGACCGTCACCAGCGCCGACTGTTTCGACATCTGTCCCAAGGGCGCCGTGGTCGCGGTCAATACGGCCCAGCCCAAGAAGCTGCTGATCATTCCGGCCGGCGCCGACCTGTTCGAGGTCAAGACGCGGTTGGGGCTGGACGACGGGCGGCGGCTGAAGATGGTCGTTCCCGACTGAGACGTCTTCCTTCCGCCGTCCAGCCGTGTCAGATCGGCGCCATGGAAGACGCCAAGATCGAACGACGCGCCGGGGTGCAGGCGACCTCTGACCGGCTCTGGGAGCTGGTCTCGGACCTGCCCGGCTGGAACCGCTGGAATCCGCACGAGACCGATGTGGAGGGCGCCATCGCCTTTGGCGGCCAGCTGGCGATCACCGAGGCCTTTCCCGGCCAGGGCGAGCGGCGGGCGGCGGCCCGGGTCGCGGAATGGCGGCCCTATGTGCGGCTGGTCTGGACCGAGAACCGGGGCTTTCTGTTCCGCACCCTGCGCTACATCGACATCGAGGAGCTGGAGAAGGGGCGCTGCATCGTCTCGTCGGGCCACAAGTTCGCGGGCCTGCGCGGCGAACTGTTCCACGACAAGCACAGAAACGCCCTGCGCGAGGCGCACCAGGCCATCGTCGACGGATTGAAGGCCGCCGCAGAAGGCTGACGCTTCAGCCCTTGGCCATGGTGTCCATGATGTTCAGGATCGCCGGGCCCAGGATGACGATGAACAGGACCGGCAGGAAGAACAGGATCATCGGCACGGTCAGCTGGGCCGGCAGGGCCGCAGCCTTCTTCTCCGCCGCCGACAGGCGCAGTTCGCGATTCTCCTTGGCCATGACGCGCAGGGCCGAGGACAGGGGCGTGCCGTAGGTCTCGGCCTGGGTCATGGCGACCGCCACCGACTTGACGCCCGGATGGTTGGTGCGCCGGCCCAGGTTCTCATAGGCCATGCGGCGGTCCGGCAGATAGCTGAGCTCGGCCGACAGCAGGGACAGTTCCTCGGCCAGTTCGATCGAGGAAGTGCCGATCTCCTGGCTGACCTTGGCGATGGCCGCCTCGATCGACATGCCGGCCTCGACGCAGATCAGCAGCAGGTCCAGGGCGTCGGGAAAGGCCAGCATGATCGAGGCCCGGCGCTTGGCGATGCGATTCTTCACATAGAGGTTCGGCGCATAGAAGCCGGCGACCACGGCGCCCATACAGGCGCTGATCTTGTTCATCGTCGGCCAGTCGACGATCTTGATCACGAACAGATAGAAGACCGCCGCCGCCAGGAACAGGAAGGGCGAGGCGAAGCGGAAGAAGTAGAAGGTGGTCAAGGGTCGCGGACCGCGATAGCCGGCCTGGGCCATCTGGTCGGCGACCTTCGGGTCTTCCAGCAGCTTGGTCAGGTTGAGCCGGTCGACGAGCATCTTCTTGAAGCCCTCGTCATCGCTGTGGCGCAGCGCGCCCTGGCCCGACTGGATCGCAGCGCGTGAGCGACGCTTCAGGTCGTCGCGGCGCTCCGAAACCGCCTTCATCCGCTTGTCCAGCTGAACGCCCCGGGTCATGGAAGACAGCAGGGTCAGGACGGTGGCGAAGACCAGCACCCCCACCCCTATGCTGAGCAGGTTTTGCGGGTCGGTGATGAAGCGAATGAAACCGTCCATGTCCCCGCCTCAGATCTTGAACGAGATCATGCGCTTCATGACGAAGACGCCCAGTCCCATCAGAACCCCCGCCAGCAGCAACAGGGCGTTGCCGCGGATGTCGGTGAACAGGGACATCATGTAGCCGGGACTGGTGAACATCACCATGGCCATGACGGCCGGCGGCAGGGAGCCGATGATCCCGGCCGAAGCCAGGGCTTCGGACGACATGGCCTTGACCTTTTCGGCCATCATCCGGCGGGCGCGCAGAACCGCCGACAGATTGCCCAGGGCCTCGGCCAGATTGCCGCCGGTCTTCTGCTGGATGGCGATGACGATGGTGAAGAAGCGCAGCTCCGGCGACGGCATGCGCTCGTACATCCGCTCCAGCCCCTGTTCCAGCGTCATGCCGACCCCCAGGCCCTCGACCAGCAGCTTGAACTCGGGCCCCAGGGGCGCCGGGCTTTCGCGGGCGATGATCTTGAAACATTCGTGGACCGGCAGGCCGGACTTGATGCCCCGCACGATGACGTCGACGGCGTTGGGGAACTCCAGGGAGAATTTCTTCATCCGGCCCTTGGCCAGGAAGCTGACGATCCAGCGCGGCAGGCCCAGCGCCACCCCCACGCCCAGACCGAGCGCCAGAATGACGTGCAGCCCGAACACCAGGCCCAGCAGGGCCGCGATCCCGCCGGCGACGGCGCTGACGATGTAGAAGGTCCGCACGCCTATGCTCAGGCCCGCCTGTTTCAGCCGCACCGACATGGTGGCGCGGGCCTTGCGCTCGCGGCGATCGGCCTCTTTCAACTGTTCGGCGATCTGTTTGCGGCGGGCCTCGGGCGTGCTGGCCGCGGCCGCCGCCCTGCGCGCCGTGGCGGCGTTTCGCTTGGTCTCGCCCAGCTTGTTGGCCCGCTTCAGCGCCTGGCTCGAGGAATCGTCTCCGCCGACGAAGACCCAGCCCAGGCCGCCGATGGTGATGAAGGCCAGAACAGCGGCGAGAATCGGCAGCATGCCCCTACTCCGCCGCGTCCAGGGCGTCGGCCAGCTCGCGCTCCAGCCCGTAATAACGGGCGCGGTCCCAGAAGCGGGGACGGGCGATGCCGGTGGAGCGGTGGCGGCCGATGATCTTGCCGTTCTCGTCCTCGCCGGTGATGTCGTAGACGAACAGATCCTGGGTGACGATGACGTCGCCCTCCAGCCCGACCACCTCGGTGATGTGGGTGATGCGGCGCGAGCCGTCGCGCAGGCGCGCGGCCTGGATGATGACGTCGACCGAGCCGACGATCATCTCGCGGATGGTCCTGGACGGCAGGCCGTAGCCGCCCATGGTGATCATCGACTCCATCCGGCTGATGGCTTCGCGCGGGGAGTTGGCGTGCAGCGTGCCCATCGAGCCGTCGTGGCCGGTGTTCATGGCCTGGAGCAGGTCGAAGGCCTCGGGTCCGCGCACCTCGCCGACGATGATCCGCTCGGGCCGCATCCGCAGACAGTTCTTGACCAGATCCCGCATGGTGATCTGGCCCTGGCCCTCCAGATTGGGCGGCCGGGTCTCCAGGCGCACGACGTGCGGCTGCTGGAGTTGCAGTTCGGCGGCGTCTTCGCAGGTGATGACCCGCTCGGTCGGGTCGATGAAGGCGGTCAGGGTGTTCAGCAGCGTCGTCTTGCCCGAGCCGGTGCCGCCCGAGATGACCAGATTGCAGCGTGAAGCGCCGATGACGCCGAGGACGCGCGCCCCCTCGGGACTGATGGAGGCGTACTCCACCAGATTCTTCATCGTCAGCTTGTCCTTCTTGAACTTGCGGATCGTCAGGGTCGGTCCGTCGATCGCCAGGGGCGGAGCGATGACGTTGACGCGCGAGCCGTCGGGCAGGCGAGCGTCGCAGATGGGGCTGGATTCATCCACGCGGCGACCGACCTGAGACACGATCCGCTGGCAGATGTTCATCAGCTGGGCGTTGTCGCGGAAGCGGACATTGGTCAGCTGGACCTTGCCCCCCACCTCGATAAAGACCCGGCCGGCGCCGTTGACCATGATGTCTGCGATGTCGTCGCGCGCCAGCAGCGGCTCCAGCGGCCCATAGCCCAGGACGTCGTTGACGATGTCCTGGACCAGATGCTCCTGCTCGGCCACCGACATGGAGACGTTCTTGATCGCCACCAGTTCGGCGACGATGTCGCGGATCTCTTCCGACGCCGTCTTGTTGTCGAGCTGAGCCAGATTGGCCAGGTCGATGGTGTTCATCAACGCATTGAAGATGGTGGTCTTCGTGGCGTGATAATAGTCGCTCTGTTCCCGGACGATCTCGGCGACCGCCTGAGCCTTCTTCAACTGTTCGAAACCGGCGGTCGGCCGGGGGCCCGCAGCCTTGGCTGCCGAAGGGGGCGGCGGCGCCGCCTCGGGGGCTGAGGGGGGCCGGGCGGCCAGGGCGTCCAGGCGGTCCGGCTTGGGCGGAGCGGCCGCGGCCGGGTCCATCCCGCCGAAACCGCGCCCGGCCTCGGCGTGCTCGTCAGCCCCGCCGAAGGCGAAGGCCTCGGTCTGGACGCCGGGCGTCGGCTGACGCAGGGGCGCGTCGAAACCCGTGGCGGCGGGCGGCGCGGCAGAGGGCGCCTCGCGCAGGGGCGCCGCGACGACGCCGGGTTGACCTGTGCGTTTGCCGAACATCCGTCAGCGTTTCTTGAACAGAGAGCCGAACAGGGATTTGGACGCCCTGTCCTCCTCGGCGGGTCGCGCCGCCTTGACGGGCTTGCCTGCAGCCGCAGCCGGCAGCTCTCGGCGCGAGACGATCTGGGCCAGGGTCTGGAAGGCTTCGGCCGCCTTGGTCTTGGCGCCGGCGTCCAGGATCATCTGGCCGTTGTTGGCCGCCGCCCCGAAGGTCTTGGCGTCGAACGGGATGATCAGGCTGGGATGCACGCCCAGGGCGGCGCCGAAATCCTTGGCCGGAATTTCCGGCCGGCCGGGCACGCCGACCTGGTTCAGCACCAGACGCGGCGGAGCGTCGTTGGGCCGGCCCTGACGGACCAGGTCGATCATGTTCTTGGCGTTGCGCAGGGCCGCCAGATCGGGGGTCGCCACCACCACCACCTCGTCGGCGCTGATCAGGGTGCGGCGCATCCACGGCGACCAAAGATGCGGCAGGTCCAGGATGACGAAGGGGGCGGTGGCGCGGATACGCGTCGTGACCTCTTCAAACGCCTCGGTGGAGATGTCCCAGTCGGTGTCCAGGGTCGCCGGGGCCGCGAACAGGCTCAGCTTGTCGGTGCAGCGGACCATCATCCGGTCCAGCAGGGTCGCATCCAGACGGTCCGGCTGGCCCAAGGCGTCGACCACCCCGTTCAGCGGATCCTGGTTGAAGTCCAGCCCGGCCGTGCCGAACGGCAGGTCGTAGTCGACGATGACGGTGTTGGCGCCGATCCGCTCAGAGATCGCATAGGCGGTGTTGTGCGCCACGGCCGAGGCGCCCGCCCCGCCCCGCGCGCCGACGAAGGCGATGGAGCGGCCGACGAAGGGCTGGGCCGGATCGTTGAACAGGCCGCCGATCGCCGCGATCAGCTGCAGGGGCTGAAGGGGGGCGACCAGATATTCGCTGACGCCGCGCCGCATCAGTTCGCGGAACAGAAGGATGTCGTTGGTCGCCCCGATCACCACCACCTTGGTGCCCGCGTCGCAGACCTCGGCCAGCTGATCCACCTCCCACAGCAGGGTCTGGGGGTCCTTCAGGCATTCGACGATGATCAGGGGCGGGGTCGGCTCATGACGATAGGTCTCGACCGCCCCCATGACCCCGCCGATGCGGATCTGGGTGGTGGCGCGCGACAGGCGCCGGTCCTGGGCCGCGCGCTCGGCTGCGGCCAGGGTGTCCTGACGTTCGGCGAAAACATGGATGGCGATGCGGGGCACCGACACCTCGCCTATGGCGCCGACGGGCGCCAGGCTGGTCTCGGCCGACATCATGGGCGCCAGAGCGGGCGCCGAATGGGGCGTCGCCGCAGGCGCGGGCGCAAGCGTCGACTGCGCCCTGGCCACCATCTCGCCGACGGGATTGAAACTGGACGGCGCAGGGGCCTGGGGCGAAAAACCTCCGCCGGAGGGCGCCGGCTGGGCCGGATGGGCGCCGGCGCTCAGGAAGGCGGCCGATCGGGCGTCCGAGGTCGGGAAGGCGGACGGCTCGGAAAAGTCCATATCGACGTCGAATCCGTCGTCCAGGGCGTCGAAGGGGCGAGGCGCGGCGGGGTTCATCAGGCTCAGTCCACCGCCGTCGAAATGCGCGCGCTCTCCACCAGCGTCTCCTGGGGTGCGGCGGTCTTTTCGCCGGCGGCGTATTTGTCGAACACCACCGTGCGCCGCCCGGCCGAGGCGGGGGTCATGGCGCGCGGCCCTGCAATGTCGCGCGGGTCGGCGATCTGGGCCGCCAGATTGGCGTTGACCGCGCAGCCGAAGTTGGACGAGGACCTGTTGTCCCCGGTCCGGCTCAGATTGCCCCAGGCCGTTCCGCAGCGGGGCACGGCCGCCTGGACCGTCTCGAAACCGACCAGGACCGGCGCGCGCGGATTGGGTCCGTAATAGCTGAGGATGCGGAGCCGATCGCCCTCCACGCCCAGGCGCGCCAGGGCGTCGCGCACGGCGTAGGCGGTCTGGGCCGCGACCGGATCGTCCCCGGCCGGCGCCTCGATCATGATAGAGCCGGCGCCGGCGGCGGCGAACCGTTCGACCAGGGCGGCCAGGGCGGCGTTCTGATTGGCCGAAAGGCCGTCGTCGTGAACGGCGAGGGCGATCCGGTCCAGGCCGGTCTCCACCTGGAGCGCATAGCGGGAGGCCGGCGTCAGGGGCGGTTCACCGCCCAGGCTGGCCGGGCCGCCGACGCAGGCGGAGAGGCCGAGCGCCGCGCCGGCCAACAGGGCGAGAGGCAAGAACGAGAGACGGGTCATGAGTTCACTCGATCACATAGCCGACGGCGCCCTGCCAGGCGGCGCCTGAACCGGCCGGTCCGGGAGCGGGCGCGCCATAGACCTGGTTCAGCTGTCCGAACAGGATGGTCTGAGAATCCGTGGCGATCCGCAGGCCGTCGGCAGGGGTCTGCATCCGATCCGGCGAGGTGGGACTGACGATATAGGGCTCGACGATGACGACCAGCTCGGTCTCGCCGTTCAGATAGTCGCGCGAGCGGAACAGGGAGCCCAGCACCGGCAGATTGGTCATGCCGGGCAGGGAATCGACCGCCTGCCTCGTGCTTTCCTGCAACAGGCCGGCGATCATCATCGCGCCGCCTGACGGCAGTTCGACCGTGTTTTCGCTGCGTCGGACGGTCAGGCCCGGCAGGGTGATGGACGAGGCCGTGCCGGCGCCGATGGTGAACCCGCCCTGTTCGGTCAGTTCGGACACCTCGACCTTGACCTGAAGCGAGATGCGGCCGCCCGACAGGACGATGGGCCGGAAGGCCAGGCCCACGCCGTAGGGCTTGTAGGTCACGGTGATGTTGCCGTCCCGATCCCGCCCGGTCGGCAGGGGAAACTCGCCCCCGGCCAGGAAGTTTGCGGATTCGCCGTTCACCGACGTCAGATTGGGCTCGGCCAGGGTCCGGGCCAGACCGACCCGCTCGAACGCCTCCAGACAGCCGGTGGCGTTCGTGCCCGTCATGGTGCGGAAGGCGGTGGAGGCGATATCCTGGATGGCGTTCGAGACCGAGGCCGCGCTCGAGGAGCCGGTCGACGCCTGGGCCAGGGCCGTTCCAGGGACCTGAACCAGATTGCCGTTGACGTCGGTGACCGTAACCGTTGTCGGGAAGGGGGCGCCCGTCCAGGTCTGGGAGGCGCTGGCGTTCGAGCCGGCGCTCGTCTGACTGCCGCTGGAGACCGTGCTGGTCCCGTTCGTCGTCCGACCGCCCGTCTGATTGTAACAGAGCCCGCCGCCCCCGGCCGCCGCCCCGTTCACTCCGTAGGTGTTCGGCCGACTGAAGCCGTAGGAGTGGATGCCCGAGCCCTTCAGAATGTCGGCGTTGAAACCCAGTTGCTTCAGGCTGCTGCGCTGCACCTCGACCACGCGCACCTTCAGCGTCACCTGGTCCGAGCCGGAGACGCTGATCATATTGATCACCTTTTCCGGGGCCGAAACGAAGGCGCGGGCGACCTGGGCCGCCTGGGCCGCCTGGGCCGGGCTGTCCGCCGTTCCGGTCAGTATGACGCTGTCGTTGACGGCCTCGGCGTGGATGCCGCCGCCGGGGGCCACGCGGCTGAGGGTGTCCTGCAGGGCGCTGACGCCCGCATCGACCCGGACGCGCAGGCTCAGAATGGTGCGGCCGGCGGCGTCCAGGAAGACGGCGTCGGTCTCACCCGGCGCGATCCCGATCACGGTGATCCGGCGCGGCGAATGCAGCATGGCCTCGGCCACCTGCGGATTGGAGACGATCACGTCACGGGCGTCGGCCGGCAGATCCACGGCGAAGGAGGTGCCGCGCGGCAGGTTGATCAGCCGCGGCGCCGTCCCCATCGACACGGCGGCGCGCGTCTGGGCCGTTCCGGCCGCCGGCGCCAGGACCAGGCCGGCGACGACCGCCATCAGGACGGCCTTGGACAGGATCGAGGCTCTCATGGCGTCACCACGGTTTCAGGCGTCCCGCCGCGATAGACCCGCACGTTGCGCGTCAGGGCCGCCGCCTGGGGCGCTCCGGTCGCGCCGGACGGCCCCGCCGTATCGGCGTAGGAGCGCAGCGACAGGGACAGTTCGCCCTCGGACTTGGCCTGGGCCAGAAGCACGGCGTCCTGGGGGCGGACCTCCAGGGTGGCGGTCGCCCCGACCACGGCCTGGGCGTCGTCGCCGACGCGGGTGGACTGGTCGATGGCCAGCACCTTGACGTTCTGCATCACGGTGGCGGACGAATATTTGCCGCCCGATCCGGCGCCCTCCACCGAGCCTGTGCTCTCTTTCTGGGTGGTCAGGACGACGTCGACCCGGTCGCCGGGCAGGATGAAGCCGCCGGCGGCCGATTCCACCGTGACCGCAATGGCCATGGCGCGCATGCCGGGCTCCAGATAGGCCGCCAGATAGCCGCTGTCGCCCGCGCGCACGATCTTGCGCGCCACGATCGGCTCTCCGGCGAGAATGGGTTCGCGCACGACCGAGCCGACATAGTCGGACTTGACTCCGGTCCCGACCAGGCGGCCGGCGGCCTCGCCGACCCGCTGAACCGCGCCGGCGGTCTTGTCGGCGACGGCCTTTTCATCAGCGGGCTTGGCCTCGGCCGGCTTGTCGGCGGCGGCGGGAAGCGGGACGGAGCCGTCGCTGATGAAGGCGGGGTTCAACTGATCGACCGGCCAGTCCTTCCAGGACAGGTCGCCGTCGGTCAGGCGTTTGCCGGGCTCCAGATCGCGGGCAGCGACCAAAATCTTGGCCATGGGGCGCGCCTCGACAGGCGCGGCGGCGGCCGGCGCGGCGGGCTCGCCCTGCCCCATGGCGCGCACGACCAGAGCCAGGCCCAGTGCGGACACGGCGGCGATGCAAAGGACGACGATGCGGGCGGGCTTCATCCAGACGATCTCCGGCAGGCGCGGCGAGCCGGACATGATCCTCGCCCCCTACCGTTAACGATCATGAGGCCCGAGAGTTAACGCTTCCTAAGCGACGCCCGCTTGCGCAACCTCAAGAAACCGCCAAGGCGCGAACGACCATGTCGCCCTCGGGAAAGGTCAGCAGGGCGCCGATGGCGATGGCGACGCCATAGGGAATATCGCCCTTGGGCTCCAGCAGGCGGGCGACCCACGGAAGGCGCGGCGGGAGCGGAGACAGCAGAGGATAGTATTGGCGGGCGAGGATCAGCAGGAGGCAGAAGCCGCCGCCGGCCAGGGCGATCCACAGCAGCAGCGGCCCCAGATCGCCGAACCCCAACCACAGGCAGGCCGCAGCCAGGGCCTTGGCGTCCCCGCCCCCGATCCAGTTCAGGGCGAACAGGCCCATGCCGAGGATCAGGGCGGCGAAGCCGACGCCCAGATGGACGGCGATCTCAGGCAGGGTCAGGCCGACGAGCAGGGCCGCCGGAAAGAAGGCGGCCAGCAGGGCCAGGGAGATCCAGTTCGGAATCCGCATCGTGGTCAGGTCGTGCAGACCCGTGGCCACCATCAGGATCGGAAAGACGGCCAGGAAGGGAAGGCTCAGAAGGTCCATGACCCCATGCTGGCACGGGCGGATTAAGGCCGGGTTGCCGCGCCGCAAAGAAGAAGGGCCGGAGCGTGCGCTCCGGCCCTTCCCAGGCTTCAAGACGTCGGGCGTCTTATTCGCCCTTCTTCTCCAGACCCGTGGCGACTTCCTTCAGACGGGCGTTCAGGTTGGTGCCGACGGTGCCGAGCACGGTGATGATCACGACGGCGATCAGAGCGGCGATCAGGCCGTATTCGATGGCGGTGGCGCCGGATTCGTCCTTAGCGAAACGCGAGATGAACTTAGTCATGGTGAATTCCCTTGTGTAAATGTCTAGCGAGCAACTTGGCGGGGGGAGCCGGTAGCCCGCTTGACCCCCAAAACGCACGGTTAGAATGACCAAGAGGCGTTAAGGGCAGGTCACGGTTTTTAGTTACCTGCGGATTCACCACAGAAAATCCCGGATCGACGAACTTCAGCCTTTGTTGAGGAAGCCTGGGCCATCATGCGCGCGTCCGCGCTGATGCGCGCCCTTGTTTCAGAGCCGCCGATGCCCCGCTTTTCCATCGCCGTCATCACCGCCGTCCTCGCCCTGGCCGGCCTGCCCGCCCAGGCCCAGAGCCCGAACGGCGCGCTCAATGTCGAGATCGACCGCTCCGCGCGCGTCCAGCTGCGGGGCGCCGCCGCCTCGGTCATCGTCGCCAATCCTCAGATCGCCGACGTCACCGTGGTGGACGCCAACACCCTGTTCATCGTCGGAAAGGGCTATGGGGTGACCGAGGTGGTGGCGGTCGACGGCGTGGGCCGCACCCTGTTCCAGCGCGAGATCGTGGTTACCGGCGGATCGACCGGATCGGTTCGGGTCTGGCGCGGGGCCCAGGCCACGGAAATGACCTGCGGCGCCTCCTGCGCCCCCAGCCTGCGCGCCGGCGCCGCCGCGACCGGCCCGGCCTCGGCGCCCTGATCCATGGCGGCGCTGGATCGTTCTCCCCGTCGCGGCTCCGCCGGTCACCGTGAAGGCGCGGCGGCGGTGGAGTTCGCCCTGGTCGCCACCCCCTTCTTTCTTCTGCTGTTCTCGATCTTCCAGCTGGGTCTGGTCTTCATCACCGACGCCGTCGCCGAAAACGCCCTGTTGACCGTCAGCCGCGAAATCCGAACCGGCGAGGCCCAGGCCAAGGGTCTGGATCAGGCTGGGTTCAAACAGGCCTTCTGCGATCAGATGAGCGTGTTCAAGAGCGACTGCGCCGCCCGCGCCACCGTCGATGTCCGGGTCGTCGCCAAATTCTCCGACAATATCGACCCGCCCAAGGACGAGAACGGCGTCCTGGACCTGTCCAAGACCGGCTACGACCCCGGCGCGGCCCAGAATCTGGTCGTCGCGCGTGTCTGGTACAAACAGCCGATGATCGTGCCCGCCCTGACCCAGTCCGTGAGCGCCGCGGGGCCCGGACAGATCATGATCTCCGCCACCACCGCCTTCCGCAACGAGCCCTTCTGATGCGCCGGTCCCTGATGCGCAGGCTGGCGCGCGACGAGACCGGGGTCTCTGCGGTCGAATTCGCCCTGATCGCCCCGGTCATGATCCTGTTCTATGCAGGCATGGTCGATCTGTGTCAGGGCTATATGGCTGTGCGTCGCACCAGCCATGTGGCCGCTTCGGTCGCGGATTTGACCGCCCAGTCCCGCGACATCACCAAGGCCGACATCGACAACGTCTTTTTGGTGGGCCCCTCCATCATGGCGCCCTTCGCCCCGGCCTCGCTGGAACAGAGGGTCAGCAGCGTCAGCCGGGACACGACGACCAAATATACGGTGAACTGGAGCCGCAGCTGGGCGGCCTCGGGCGGGAGTGGGGCCCTCAGCGGCCGACTCACCGTCGCGGACGCCGACATTCCCGCTGATCTCCTGCCGGTCGGGTCGTCGATCATCATCGCCGAGGCCCGCTACACCTACGCCTCGCCGTTCCAGCGCTTCCTGCCGTCCGCCAGCTTCACCCGCCGCGCCTATCTGAATCCGCGCGAGGTGACGCAGATCGCCTGTACGGACTGCTGACCCGTCAGAGCCTGTCTCAGGGCGGCGATCTTTGTTTCGGTCTCGGCAAGTTCGGACTGAGGGTCGCTGTCGGCGACGATTCCGGCGCCGGCCAGGGTGCGGAAGGTCCAACACTCGTCCCGGCGCTCGAACGCGGCGGTGCGGATCAGGACCGAGGCGGTCAGCCCCCCGCCGTCTTCCAGAATGAACAGCGACCCGCACCAGGCGCCGCGCGGCGGCTCATATTCGGCGATGACCTTCATGGCCTGGTGTTTGGGCGCCCCGGTGATCGAGCCCGGCGGGAAGGTCGCCTCCAGCAGGTCGGCCGGCGTCACCCCCGGCTCGGCCCGGCCGACCACGGTCGAGACCAGATGGTGGACGGTCGGATGGCTCTCGATCGCGAACAGTCGTTCGACCGCGACCGAGCCGACGCGCGAGGCGCGGGCCAGGTCGTTGCGCATCAGATCGACGATCATCAGGTTTTCGGCCCGGTCCTTGGCGCTGGCCTGAAGCGCGGCGGCCAGGGCCGCGTCCTCGAGGGGGTCGGCCGACCGGGCGCGCGTGCCCTTGATCGGCCGCGCCTCGATGCGCCGGGCCTCGCCGTCCAAGGCCAGGAAGAGCTCAGGCGAATTGGACACCAGGGCCCGATCGCCGATCCGCCAGAAGGCGCCGTAGGGCGAGGCCCGCCCCTGTTGCAGCCGCAGGAAGACGTCGAACGGATCGGCCTTTGGCTTCAGCGCGCCGCCCCAGGCGCGGGCGATATTGGCCTGAAACAGTTCACCGGCCGCGATCCGGGCGACCACCTCGGCCACGCAGTCGCGATAGGCCTGGTCCGGCGCCTCGGCCGCAAAGGTCTCGGCCGGAGCGTCGGGAGTCGCAGGCGTGACCGCCGCCGCCCGCCATTTCGACGCCTGAACGGCCGCCGCCTCGGCCTGCGCCGCCGTCGCCCCCCGGCCGACGGCGCGAACACGCCGCTGATGATGGTCGAAGCTCAGCATGGCCGGATAGCGGGCCAGGATCAGGTCGGGCCACACCAGGGGCCGCTCGCCGGTCGCCGGTCGCGCGCCCGCGTCATAGGCGGCCAGTCCCACCGTCCCTGCGCTCCAGGCCGGATCGCGCAGGGGGTCGAACAGATCGGCTTCGACCCCGCCCACATGAACCCGATCCGGCGCCGTCGCCACATGGGACCAGCGGCCGCCGGGACCGCCGTCCGACAGCAGGGCCAGGGCGCCGTCCGTCCCACCGATCCCGGCCGCGACAGCCAAGGGGTCCGTCCACGGATGATCGCGGACGACCACATGGGTCAGGGCGCCGTTCACGCCGACAGCCGCGCCTCGATGCGGGCGCGCAGGGCGGCGTCGACGCCCAGGGCCTGTTCCAGATAGGCGTCCAGGGATCCGTATCGCGCCTCGACCTCGGCGAAGGCGGCGTCCAGATAAGCGGCCTCCACCCCGAGGAAGGCCACCACCGCGTCGTCGGAGGCGACACGGCCGGTCATCTCGTGCAGACGCCGCGCAATGGCGGGGGCGCGACCGACCAGATCGACGGCCGTATTGGTCAGCAGATAGTCCTCGATCAGGTCGTCGTGGCGGACGCCCAGCAGATGATGCGTCAAGGCGGCGAGAAAGCCGGTCCGGTCCTTGCCCGCCGCGCAGTGGATCAGCACGGGTCGGTCCTGATCGCCCCCCATCTGTCCCAGGGCTTGGAAATAGCGGCCGAAAACGTCGATGTGGGCGGCGTCGAACGGCAGGCTGCGATAGGTCTGGGTCATGAAACGCCGACCCGAATCCGGCGTCAGGTCCGCCGTTTTCAGGAAGGTGATGTGGGGCGCCTCGGCCCCGTCGTCGATCCCGCCCTCGATCACCAGGGCGTCGAAACCGTCATGCCGTCGCGAGGGCTGGTCGCGCCTTTCGCCCGGTCGGCGCAGATCGACCACAGCCCCCAGGCCGAACCCCTTCAGCCGCTCCAGATCGGCGTCGCTGGCCCGGGCGTGATGGCCCGAACGCAGCAGGCGGCCGGGGCGGATGCGTCGCCCGGCCGCCGTGGCGTAGTCGCCATAGTCGCGGAAGTTGTCGATGGCCTCGAAGGCGTGGAGACGGTCGCTCATGCACCGCTTCTAGCGCGCCGGAAGCAGCCCCGCCATGGCGTCCAGATAGGCGACGAAGGCGGCGCGGCCGTCTTCGGTCAGACGGGCCTGGGTCAGGGGCTTGCGGCCGATGAAGCTCTTGGTCACGGCGACGAACCCCGCCTCCTCCAGCTTCCTCAGATGGACCGACAGATTGCCGTCGGTCGTCTGCAGCCGGGTCTTCAGCGTATTGAAATCGGCCGTCTCGGCCCCGGACAGATAGGCCATGATCCCCAGCCGGATCCGCCCGTGGATGACGTCGTCGATCCGGCTGATGTCGAAGTCGTCCGCCATCAGACGATCTCCGACGGTTCCTGCCGCATCAGGATCAGACCGGGGACCAGGGCGACGGCGGCCAGGACCAGGGCATAGACCAGATAGATGGCCGGACTGTCCGCAAACCAGGCGACGGCGACGGCGCCGACGTAGGACATCAGGGCCGTGACGCTCATCCACCGCACGCGCGTCATGGCCGCCGCGACCATCCAGGCCGATCCATAGGCCGTCAGAACCACCGTCGGCATGACCGCCATCCAGGCCCAGCTTCCACTCTTCACCGACAGGGCGGTGAGGGCCAACCAGGTGACGAAGATGCCGAAGCCCACGCCGGACCAGGCCGCGCCCACCGCCCGATTGCCCGACGAATTATAGCCGGGGCGTCCCTTCATCCGCCCGATCAGCACGACCAGGGCGGCCGCGAAGACCAGGGCCGAACCGATCCAAAGCCAGAGCGCCGCCCAGGGATTCAGCGCGATCAGATCCGTCTTGAGCGCCCACTGCCCCAGGCTGGCGCCTCCGAAGATGATGGCCGCAGCCACCAGTATGGGGCCCGCCAGCAGGGGCGCGTGCCGACCTTCGTGAGCCAAAGCCCGCATATAGGCGATGTCGTCTTGGATCGTCTGCGTGTCGCGCGTCATGGCGAACTCCTCCTGAAATCCGATGATCACAGGATGCACAATGCGCTTTGCATTGTAAAGCGCTTTCTTAATCTGCGACAGCGAACAGACCTTCCCCCGCTTGCGGGGGAAGTGTCAGCTCGTCGAGCGCAGCGAGACGGCTGACGATGGGGGAAGTCTTCTTTTCAAGTGAAACCTCCCCCTCCGACCCTGATTCGCAGCGCGAACGCCGGGCCACCTCCCCCGCAAGCGGGAGAGGGTCTATCGCGCCCCTCTTAACGGAACGGCGGCTCGTCGAAGGCGCGGAGCTTGCGGGAGTGGAGTTTCGGTCCCTCGTCCCGCATCAGGCCGACCGCCTGGATGCCGATCTGCAGATGCTCCGAGATCGAGCCTTCGTAAAAGCGGTTGGCCTGGCCCGGCAGTTTGATCTCGCCGTGCAGCGGCTTGTCCGAGACGCACAGCAGGGTGCCGTAGGGCACTCGGAACCGGTAGCCTTGCGCGGCGATGGTGGCGCTTTCCATGTCGATGGCGACGGCGCGGCTCTGGTTGAAGCGAAGCGCCGACTTGGAATAGCGCAGCTCCCAGTTCCGGTCGTCGGTGGTGACCACCGTGCCGGTGCGCAGCCGCAGCTTGACCTCGTCGCCCGGCATGCCGCTGACCGACTTGGTGGCGTCATAGAGGGCGCGCTGGACCTCCGCGATCGAGGGGATCGGAATGTCCGGCGGCAGGACCGCGTCCAGCACATGGTCGTCGCGCAGATAGGCGTGGGCCAGCACATAGTCGCCGATCGACTGGCTGGCGCGCAGGCCGCCGCAGTGGCCGATCATCAGCCAGACGTGCGGGCGGGTGACGGCGAGGTGGTCGGTGATGGTCTTGGCGTTGGACGGGCCGACGCCGATATTGACCAGGGTCACCCCCTGATGGCCGGGCGCCGTCAGGTGGTAGGCCGGCATCTGGTGCTTTTTCCAGGCCGTGTCGTTGATCGCCGTCTCGGGATTGGGGGTGTCGCGCGTGATCACCACCCCGCCGGCGCAGGACAGGGTCTGATAGGGCGTGCCCGGCGTCTGCAGCTGTTCGATGGCCCAGCGCACGAACTCGTCGACATAGCGATTGTAGTTGGTGAAGAGGACATAGGACTGGACGTCGTCCACCGGGGTTCCGGTGTAGTGTTTCAGCCGCGCCAGGGAGAAGTCGGTTCGCAGGCCGTCGAAATGCGACAGGGGGAAGTCGCCGCCCATGTCGAACAAGCCGTCGGCGATCTCGTCGCCGATATGGGCCAGGTCCGTCGTCGGGAACCAGCGCGCCAGGGCCGCCGTCATCGACCGGTCCAGCGCCACCTCAAGCCCGTCGGTCACATAGGGGAAGGGGATTTCCTGGTTCGAGATCCCGACCTCGAAGGTCGCGCCGTATTCCTGTTCCAGCAGGCCCAGCTGTTCGGTCAGATAGGGGCGGAACAGGTCGGGCCGGGTGACGGTGGTGGAATAGACGCCCTGTTTGGCCAGCCGGGCGTAGGCGCGCGGCTCCAGGTCCTGGGGGCGATCCCCGTCCCAGCGGATGCGAAGTTCGGGATAGGCGAACACCCCTTCGGCGCGTTGGACCGGATCGGGCCGGGCGCCGGTGTTGACGAAATCCCGCACGGCGTCGCGCAGGTTGGTCACGGATTGGGTGTAGAGGGTTTCGAGGCGGTCCAGCGCCGCCTGTGCTGTCATCTGTTCTGTCATGACTTCCTCTAGCGAAGCTTCATGACATTGGCGAGGCGCCCGGCGTTCAACCTCGATTTCGCTGCATTGCAGCAATTTATAGCCGGCGACTGGTTGCGGTTCGCGGCGCGGCGGGGCATCTGGCCCGGATGTCCGTTTCCGCCGCGTCAGCCCCCGCCAGAAGAGAACCCGGATTCGTCGAGTTCGTCTGTCTGATCGCCCTGATGATGGCGCTGAACGCCCTGGCGATCGATTCCATGCTGCCCGCCCTGCCCGCCATAGGCGCCGACCTGGGCGTGGCGAACGAAAACAGCCGTCAGTGGGTGGTGACCGCCTATCTTCTGGGCTTCGGCGCGGCGCAGCTGATCTATGGTCCGGTCGCAGACCGGTTCGGACGCAAGTCGGTGCTGCTGTTCGGCGTCGGCGTCTATGTGATGTTCAGCCTGCTGGCGACCCTGGCCCCGACCTTCGAGACCCTGATCCTGGCGCGGATCGGCCAGGGGCTGGGCAGCGCCTGCACCCGGGTGCTGGCCGTCTCCATCGTGCGCGACCGCTATGAGGGGCGCACCATGGCGCGTGTCATGTCGTTCAGCTTCCTGGTCTTCCTGGGCGTGCCGATCCTGGCGCCGTCCCTGGGGCAACTGATCATGCTGGTCGGGCCGTGGCGCTGGATCTTCGCCGGCCTGGGTCTGATCGGCGTCGGTCTGATCGTCTGGGCATCCTTACGCCTGCCCGAGACCCTGAAGCCGGAGGATCGTCTGCCGATCCAGGTCAAACGCCTGACCTCGGCCTATCGCACCGCCCTGACCGACCGCACCGCCATGGGCTACACCCTGGCCATGACGGCCATCACCGGCGCCCTGTTCGGCTTCATCAACTCCTCGCAGCAGATCTTCGCCGACGTCTTCGACGCCGAGGCCGCCTTCCCCGCCGTCTTCGCCCTGATCGCGGGCGGCATAGCGGTCGCCTCCCTGGTCAACGCCCGACTGGTGGTGCGGCTGGGCTCGCGCAAGATCTCCCATACCGCCCTGATCGGCTTCACCACGGTTTCGGCGGTCCATGCGGCGGTGGCCCTCAGCGGCCATGAAACCCTGATCACCTTCGCCGTCCTCCAGACCCTGACCATGTTCTGTTTCGGCCTGATCGCCGGGAACTTCGGCGCCATGGCCATGGAGACCATGGGCCATATCGCCGGCACGGCCGCCTCGATCCAGGGCTTCATCTCCACCGTCTTCGGCTCCCTGCTGGGCTTTGCGGTGGGTCAGCAGTTCAACGGCACCACCGTGCCCATGTCCCTGGGCTTCACCGTCTTCGGCCTGACGGCCCTGGCCCTGGTCCTGTTCGCCGAGCGAGGCCGGCTGTTCCGGGCCCATCACCAGCCGCCCGCACCACAAGGCTGAAGCCATCGGGCTTGAAAAGGCGCGGCCCTGGATGGCCTTCGTCACAACGCGCACGGCGAGGGCCACGAAGAACACGACGGGACCGAACGCGCCTCGGCCTTTCGGCTCCATGTCCAGACCGTCGATCAATCTGCGGCTTCACGGCCGCAGGCGGGCAAGCCCTTGCCGAACCGGCACGGCCTGGTCGTGTCCGTTGTGACCCTCGCCGTGCCCGTTGTGACGAACCCGTCTCTCGGGGGCGCAGGGGCGTTGACCGGTCCCACTGCGCTGCCGAATGCTCTGGAGCGAGTCTTGATCTTTTCGCCGTTTCCGCGCGTTCTCCGGGCCAAGCTCATGATCTGTCCCGGAAAGCCTCGATGACGCGCAAAGCCCTCGGCCTCGTCTCCGCCCTCGCCCTCGCCTCGGCCCTCGGTCTTTCGGCCTGTTCGACCACGACCGGAAGCGCGGCCCTGGCGCCGCCGGCCGTCGCGCCCGCCCCCGGCCCGGACGCCGTCGACAGCCACACCTACGCCCGGCCCGAGATCGCCCGCGTCGTGGACGTGGCCCTGGACCTGACCGCCGACTTCAACGCCAAGACCCTGTCAGGCACGGCGACCCTGGACATATTGGCCGTCCCCGGCGCGAACGAGATCGTGCTCGACATCCGCAATCTGGACATTCAGGACGTGCGCGACGCCTCGGGCCAGCCGCTGCGCTACGTCGTCGGCGACAATGACGCCATCAAGGGCCAGCCCCTGACCGTCTATTTCCCGGCCTTCGCCCCCAACGAGCGGCGCAAGATCACCGTCCGCTATTCGACCCGGCCCGATGCGGCGGCCCTGCAATGGCTGTCGCCCAGCCAGACGGCGGGCGGTCAAAAGCCCTATCTGTTCAGCCAGGGCCAGGCCATCCTGACCCGCACCTGGGTGCCGACCCAGGACAGCCCCGGCATTCGCCAGACCTATTCGGCCCGCATCACCGCGCCCGCCGACCTGACCGTGGTCATGAGCGCCGACCATCTGACGCCGAACGGCGAGCCGGCGGGCAACGGCATGAAGACCTGGCGCTTCCGGATGGACAATCCGATCCCGCCCTATCTGATCGCCATCGGCGTCGGCGACATCGCCTTCGCCCCCTTCGACGAACGCACCGGGGTCTGGACCGAGCCCAGCCGCCTGCGCGCCGCCGCCCATGAGCTGGAGCCGACCGCCGAGATGGTGGACGCGGCCGAAAAGCTCTACGGCCCCTATCGCTGGGGCCGCTACGACCTCCTGGTCCTGCCGCCCTCCTTCCCCTTCGGCGGGATGGAGAACCCCAAACTGACCTTCGCCACCCCGACCATCATCGCCGGGGACCGGTCGCTGGTCTCGCTGGTGGCGCACGAACTGGCCCACTCCTGGTCCGGCAATCTGGTGACCAACGCCACCTGGAACGACTTCTGGCTGAACGAGGGCTTCACCGTCTATTTCGAGAACCGGATCATGGAGTCGGTCTATGGTCATGACCGCGCCATGCAGGAACAGGTCCTGGGCTGGGGCAGCCTGCAGGACACGCTGAAGTCCCTGCCCGCGCCCGACACCCGCCTGCATCTGGACCTGAAGGGCCGCGACCCCGACGACGGCATGAACGACATCGCCTATGAAAAGGGCGCCCTGTTCCTGCGGACGGTCGAACGCACCGTGGGCCGGGATCGGTTCGACGCCTGGCTGCGCGGCTATTTCGACCGCAACGCCTATCGCCCCATGACCACGGCCATGTTCCTGGACGACATCCGCACCCATCTGGTGAAGGGCGACGCGGCCCTGGAATCCCAGCTTCAGCTGGACGCCTGGGTCTATCAGCCCGGCCTGCCGTCCAACGCCGTCGCGCCCGTTTCGAACGCCTTCAAGCCGGTCGATGACGCGGCATGGGCCTTCTTTGTCGGCAAGGGCCCCGCCTCGGCCGTCCCCTGGAAGGAGTGGAACACTCAGCAGCGCCAGCGCTTCCTCGGCTGGCGCCCCCCGGTTGGAAACGGCAGCGGCGACTGGCTCACCGACGCCCAGCTGGCGGACATGGAGCGCACCCTGAACCTGGCGAACGAGGGCAACAGCGAACTGACCTTCGCCTGGCTCCAGATCGCCCTGGCCCACCGCTATCAGCCCGCGGTCGCCACGGCCGAGCGGTTCCTGACCAGCCAGGGCCGGCGCAAATTCGTCCTGCCCCTGTTCCAGACCCTGTGGAACGAGGGCGACTGGGGCCGGCCCATCGCCCGCCGCATCTACGCCGAGGCCCGGCCCCTGTATCACCCGGTGACCAGCGGCTCGGTCGACGACCTGGTGGGCCGGCCGTAAAGCAAAAGACCCTCTCCCGCTTGCGGGAGAGGTGGCCCGGCGTTCGCGAAGCGAACCAGGGTCGGAGAGGGGAGTCTTATTTCAGAAGAAAAACTCCCCCAATCGTCAGGCGTGGCGCTTCGCGCCACGACCTGCTGCTTCCCCCGCAAGCGGGGGAAGGTCTTCCTCGCCCCCCGCCCCTACAGATTGACCACGCTCGCGCCCGCTTCCTCCGCCAGTCGCTCGGCCAACACCGCGCGGTGGCAACCCGCGTGATCGGCTTCGAAACACAGAAGAGCCACCCGCTTCTCACCCGCCAGATCCTTCAGCCGCGCATACTCCAGCTGGGCCTGGGGCTCGGCCAGATGGTCGGCGAAAATCGCGCGCATCTCGGCGACATGGCCCTTGCGGGCCGCGTCGCGACCGGCCTTGGGCGTGCCCAGCCCCCGCAGATGCAGATAGTCGATCCCCTCGGCCTTCAGGCTTTCGCCCAGGACCGTCTTGGAAAAGCCGGCGCGGCGCGAGGCGGCGACCGCCCGGACGGCGATCAGCAGATCGACCCCGGCGCCCTTCAGCCGCCCGATCACCTCCGCCTGGGTCGCCCCCTCATATCCGATGGTGAAAATCTGCATGGGCCTTAAATGGGCGAGCGCCGCTCGATCGCCAAGCCGCCCTCAGCCTTTCCAACCGGTTAGGACTCCAAACCCGCCTTCTACGCCCCTGGGCCGCCCGCCGTGCGACAGTCGCGGATCGACGGGGACGAGCGGAGGCGGCGGACGGGCGAAGAGATCGGATCGGACACATCGGACACTTCGGACACCTTTTTTGGGAGCGCACGACCGCGCGAACCGGACACATCGGACACATCGGACACTCTTTTTCAGGAGCGGACGACCGCGCGAACCGGACACATCGGACACATCGGACACATCGGACACTCTTTTTCAGGAGCGGACGACGGCGCGGATCGGACAAATCGGACAAATCGGACTCTGTTTTTCGTTTCATCCGCCCGGACCGGGTCGCCCGCGTTGCGATGCGACGCCCCATCGGCTATCCCGCCGACACGGAATTCACTGGAGCTTCTCCCATGGCTGACCTCGCCCCCGGCGTCGTGACCCTCTTCGGAGGTTCGGGCTTCATCGGAGCCCAGGCGGTGCGCGCCCTGGCCCGTCGCGGCTGGCGCATCCGCGTGGCGGTGCGCAACCCGGTTCTGGCCATCGAGGTCCAGCCGGCCGGCGATCCGGGCCAGATCCAGTTCATGCGCTGCGACGTCACCAGCGCCGAGGACGTGGCGGCGGCCGTGCGCGGCTCGAACGCCGTGGTCAATCTGGTCGGCGTCCTGCACGACGGCGGCGGCAAGCGCGGCTTCAAGAGCGCCCACGTCGAGGCCGCCAAGAACATCGCCCAGGCGGCCAAGTCGGCCGGCGTCGAACGTGTCGTCCAGATCTCGGCCATCGGCGCCGACGCCGACAGCCCCTCCGCCTACGCCCGCACCAAGGGCGAGGCGGAAAACGAGATCCGCGCCGTCTATCCTGACGCCGTCATCCTGCGTCCTTCGCTGGTCTTCGGCGCCGACGACGGCTTCCTGAACCGGTTCGCCGCCATGGCGACCCTGGCGCCCGCCCTGCCGCTGATCGGCGGCGGCAAGACCCGGTTCCAGCCGGTCTATGTCGGCGATGTGGCCGAGGCCGTGGCCCGGGCCGTGACCCGCGGCGACGCGGCCGGCCGCACCTATGAACTGGGCGGACCGGATATCTTTACGTTCCGCGAAGTGCTGGAGCTGGTGAAACGCGAGACGGGTCGCGACCGTCTGCTGGCCCCCATTCCCTTCCCGGTCGCCCGGCTGCTGGGCTCGCTGCTCCAGACCGTCAGCCTGATCGGTCTGACCCCGCCCCTGACCCGCGATCAGGTCGTCATGCTGCAGAAGGACAATGTGGTCTCGCCGGACGCCGAGGGTCTGGCCGCGTTGGGCGTCGTCCATCCGGCCAGCATGGAGTCGATCGCGCCCTCCTATCTGTACCGCTATCGCGTCGGCGGCCAGTTCGCCCCCTCGCCCGCGCACTGATCCGTCCCCAGCCGCGTCAGCCGCTCGGCCGTGAAAGCGGTCAAAGGGGCTTCGCAGGCCGGAACAAAGAGTGCACAACCTTCGGATGCCGGCCCTCCAGACCCAGCCCCGCCCCGCCACGACCCCCGGTCTGGCCGACGCCCGCTCCCTGCTGTCGCGCGTCTGGGGCCATGGCGACTTCCGCGGCCTGCAAAGCCAGGTGGTGGCCGAGGTCCTGGCCGGGCGCGACGTCCTGGCCGTCCTGCCCACCGGCGGCGGCAAGAGCGTCTGCTATCAGATCCCGGCCATCCTGCGCCCCGGCCTGGGCCTGGTGGTCTCGCCCCTGATCGCCCTGATGACCGACCAGGTCGAGGCCCTGAAACAGCAGGGGGTCGCTGCAGCCCGGCTGGATTCCGGTGTCTCGCTGGACGAACGGTCGGCCATCTGGGCCGCCGCCCGCTCAGGCGACCTCGACCTGCTCTACGTCTCGCCCGAAGGTCTGGCAGCGGGCGCCATGATGGATCGGCTGGCCGAACTGCCCCTCAGCCTGATCGCCATCGACGAGGCCCACTGCGTCAGCCAGTGGGGCCACGACTTCCGCCCCGACTATCGCAACCTGGGCCTGCTGGCCGAACGGTTCCCCAACGTCCCGCGCATCGCCGTCACCGCGACCGCCGACGCCCGCACCCGCGACGACATCCTGCGCTCGCTGCGGCTGGAGGGCGCCCGGGTCTTCGTCGACAGTTTCGCCCGCCCGAACCTGCAGCTATCGGCCGAACGCAAGGAGAGCGCCTCGCGCGCCAGGACCGACGCCCGCGTCATCGAACTGGTGCGCGAACGGCGCGGCAAGTCGGGCGTGGTCTATTGCGGCAGCCGCGACGGCTGCGAACGCGTGGCCCAGGCCCTGCGCGACGCCGGAACCAACGCCATCGCCTATCACGCCGGCATGGATACGAAGGAGCGCGACCGGCGGCTGGAGCGGTTCCTGGCCGAGGACGGGGCCGTCATGGTGGCCACCATCGCCTTCGGCATGGGGGTGGACAAGGCCGACGTCCGCTTCGTCATCCACGCCGATCCGCCCGGCAGCCTGGAAGCCTACTGGCAGGAAATCGGTCGGGGCGGGCGCGACGGCGAACCGGCCGAGGGCATCACCCTGTACGGCCCGTCCGACATCGCCTGGACCCTGCGCAGGCTGGACGGCCGCCCGATGGCCGAGGAGGTCAAACAGGTTCAGGTGCGCAAGGCTCGCCAGCTGTTCGCCATGCTGGACGGCGCCGTCTGCCGCGCCCAGGCCGTGCGCCGCTATTTCGGCGAGACCGACGCGGCCCCTTGCGGCGTCTGCGACATCTGCGGCGACCCGCCCCAGACCTATGACGCCACCGTCCCCGCCCAGAAGGCCCTGGCGGCGGTCCAGCGTCTGGGCGGCCGCTTCGGCCGGGGCCGGGTGATCGACCACCTGACCAGCCGCACCAAGGATGTACAGCCGTGGGAGCAGCAGCTGTCCACCTGGGGCATAGGCGCCGACGTCTCGCCCAACGGCTGGCGCGACATCATCGACCACCTGCTGTTCGAGGGCCTGCTGGTCGAGGATCCGAACGACGGCAAGCCCCTGGTCGGCCTGGGCGACCCCGAGGCGGTGCGCGCCGTGTACAAGGCCGAGCGCAGGATCGAGGTGCGCCGCGCACCGGTGCGCGCCTCCAGTTCCAGTTCGGGCCGCCGCGACCGCTCTGGCGAGGGCCGCAACGCCGCCCTGGAGACGATGGACGCCGACGTCCGCGCCCGCTTCGAGCGCTTACGCGCCTGGCGCCGCGACCGTGCTTCGGAACAGCACGTCCCGCCCTATGTCATCTTCCAGGACAAGACCCTGCTGGAGATCGCCCAGGCCGAACCGGGCGACCTGACCGCCCTGGCCGCCCTGCCCGGCGTCGGCCAGTCGAAACTGGACCGCTACGGCAAGGGGGTGCTGGAGACGTTGGCGCAGGGTCTGGAGCCCGAAGAAGGTCGTCCGTCCGACATCATCGACAAGGCGCGCGATCTGCGGCGGGACATGAGCCTGCCCGAGGTACAGCTATGGCAGGCGCTGCGGGGCGAGAAATTGGGCGGGCTGAAGTTCCGCCGTCAGCATCCAATCGCCCCCTATGTGCTCGACTTCTATTGCGCGGGCACGCGATTGGCGGTCGAGATCGACGGCGAAAGTCATGAAAGGCGTGCGGCGCAGGACGCCCGCCGCGACGCCTTCCTGCTCGAGCAGGGCATACGCACCCTGCGGATTCCGGCCCGCGACGTGCTGAACGATCTTCCCGCCGTGACCGATCACATTTATCGCGAGGCCAAAGGCCAATAAGACCCTCTCCCGCTTGCGGGGGAGGTGGCCCGGCGTTCGCGCAGCGAACCAGGGTCGGAGGGGGAAGTCTTCTTTCTTGCGAGGCTGTGTAAAAACGTCTTGGTATGGAGCGAATTAGCTTAGCCTTCTGAGGTCAGCAGGAGGTGGGTATGAGCCGCTTCGTTCAGGGTGCAGATCGCCGGCAGCAGACGCTGCTTCCCGAGTGTCTTGATGACTATGTGGCCGAGGATAATCCGGTCCGGGTGGTCGATGTCTTCGTCGACGAGCTGGATCTGAAGGGGCTGGGGTTTGAGGGGATGACGCCCGCAGCGACGGGACGGCCCGCTTACCACCCGGCCATGCTGCTGAAGCTCTACGTCTACGGCTACCTGAACAAGGTGCAGTCGAGCCGGCGACTGGAGCGTGAGGCGCAGCGCAACGTCGAACTGATGTGGCTAACGGGGCGGCTGGCGCCGGACCACAAGACCATCGCCGACTTCCGCCGCGAGAATGGCCCTGCGATCCAGGCGGCCTGTGCGCAGTTCGTGGTGCTGTGCCGACAGTTGGGCCTGTTCGGATCGGCCCTCGTCGCCATCGACGGTTCGAAGTTCAAGGCGGTGAACACCCGCGACAAGAACTTCACCGCCTACAAGGTGAAGCGGCGGATCGAGCAGGTTGCCGAGCACATCGCCAGCTACCTCGAGGACCTCGATACGGCCGATCGGCACGAGGGGGATGGCGTGGAGGCACGGTCGGTGAGGCTGGTCGAGAAGATCGATCGCCTTCGCGCCCAGATGGCGATGCTGAAGGTCATGGAGGCTGAGGTCGAGGCGTCGCCGGACGGCCAGGTGTCCCTGACCGATCCCGACGCCCGCGCCATGGCGACGTCAGGCCGGGGGAGTGGCATCGTCGGCTACAACGTCCAATCCGCCGTCGAGGGCGAGCATCACCTGATCGTCGCCCACGAGGTGGTGATGACCGGCTCGGACAAGCAACAGCTGGCGAACATGGCGGGTCAGGCCAAGGAGGCCATGGGCGTGGAGAGGCTCGATGTGCTGGCGGACCGGGGCTACTTCTCCGGCGAAGAAATCCTGGCCTGTGAGGCCCTGGGCGCGACGCCCTTCGTGCCAAAGACGCTGACGTCAGGCGCAAAGGCGAATGGGCGCTTCGGCAAGCAGGACTTCGTCTATCTGCCAGATCAAGACGTCTACCGTTGCCCGGCCGGCTCCCTGCTTCCGTACCACATGACCGTCGTCGAAAGAGGCATGACGCTGCATCGGTACTGGGATCGGGCCAGTTGCACAGGCTGTAGCATCAAGGCTCAGTGCACGCCTGCGGTCGAACGAAAGGTCACGCGGTGGGAGCATGAAGCGGTGATCGATGCCCTTCAAACCCGAATGGACCTGAGGCCCAGAGCCATGCGTGAACGGCGAAGCCTGGTCGAACACCCGTTCGGCACCATTAAGGCCTGGATGGGCCACTCCCACTTCCTGATGAAGCGGTTGCCCAACGTGAAGACCGAGATCAGCCTCCACATCCTGGCCTACAATATGAAGCGGGTGATGGCGGTGATGGGAACCAGGCCGTTGATGGAGGCGATCCGGGCCTGAGCACGAGGCGTCCTGCGCTTCGTCTCAACCTCCGCCCCGCCGTCGCTCAGCACGTTTTTACACGGCCTCTTGCAGAAGCGGAACTTCCCCCATCGTCAGCCGTCTCGCTGCGCTCGACGAGCTGACACTTCCCCCGCAAGCGGGGGAAGATCTTTGCCTATCCCAGAAACTGCTCCACCGCCGCCTGGAACCGGGCCGGTTGGTCGATCATCACCTGGTGGTCGGCGCCTTCGATGCGGACGAACTGGGCCGGACGCGGCAGGGTGGAGAAGCCGTAGCGGTAAAGCCCCTCCAGCCGGTTGCGCGGATTGTTCGTATCCCGCGTCCAGCCATAGACCACCGTCACCGGGGCGGTGACGTCGCGCAGCCGAGGCCGCAGGTCTACGGTCAGGGCCTCGTACAGCCCCTGGGCCAGAACGCGCCGGTCGCCGCCTTGAAGACCCAGGCCGTCGAACACCATGTCGCCCGCCAGACCCAAGTCCCCGCCCAGGGCCGAGACCTGGCCCTTCAGCGCCTGGTCGCCGAACAGCATCAGGGCCTGATAGCCCAGGCGAGCCAAGGGCTCGACCTCGCGCGTCGTGACGCGGGAATCGACCAGGGCCGGAAAGAAGGGGGCGGAATCGACCACCATCACCCGCCCGACTCGGCCACGCATGTCCGCCGCCACGCGCAGCGCGATCTGACCGCCCAGCGAATGGCCGATCAGAGCGGGCCGGGACAGCCTCTGCTCGCGGATGTAGCGTTCGATCTCCAGCGCAGCCGGGGCGGCCAGGGCGCCGCGGGCGTTGGCGCCGATGTCCGTCTGACCAAAGCCGCGGATCGTCACCAGATGAACCCGATAGCGGCCCTCCAGCCTGTCCGCCGTCGACCGCCAGGCCGCCCCGGTCGATCCCAGGCCGGGGATGAAGATCACGTCCGGCCCCGCGCCTCGCGTCTCCACGATGATCCGATCAGAGCGGAAGGCGGGGGCCAGAGACGCTGGGGCTGGGGCTGGGGCTGGGGCTTGAGCCAAGGCGAGGCCCGGCAGGACGAGGGTCAGGATCGCAAGGAGCGAGAGCAGAAGGCGGCGCATGACGCCCTCCTAACGCCGGATCACGGCGATCGGTTGACGGTCGCGGCCTTGGATCACCGCCCCTTGAAGTCGGCTTTGCGCTTTTCGACGAAGGCGGCCATGCCCTCCTTCTGGTCGTCGAAGGCGAACAGGGAGTGGAACAGGCGACGTTCGAAACGGACGCCCTCGGTCAAGGTCGTCTCCAGGGCGACATTGACCATCTCCTTGTTCATCATCACCGCCAGGGGACTTTGCGAGGCGATCTTGGCGGCCGCCGCGCGGGCCTCGTCCAGCAGGGCCTCGGGGGCGACGACGCGGCTGACCAGGCCGGCGCGCTCGGCTTCCGCCGCATCCATCATCCGCGCGGTCAGGATCATGTCCATGGCCTTGGACTTGCCGACCAGGCGCGTCAGCCGCTGGGAGCCGCCGATGCCGGGCGCCACGCCCAGATTGATCTCGGGCTGGCCGAACTTGGCGGTCTCGGAGGCGATGATGAAGTCGCACAACATCGCCAGTTCGCAGCCGCCGCCCAGGGCATAGCCCGACACCGCCGCGATGATCGGCTTTCTGAACCGGGTGATCCGGTCATGGCCCAGGGCGAAGAAGTTGCCTTTGAACATGTCGGCGTAGGACTGGTCCGCCATCTCCTTGATGTCGGCGCCGGCGGCGAAGGCCTTGGCCGAGCCGGTGAGGATCAGGCAGCGCACGCTGTCGTCCGTCTCGACCGCATCCAGGAAGGCCGCCAGTTCGCCGAACAGGGTCGAGTTCAGGGCGTTCAGCGCCTCGGGCCGGTTCAGGGTGACGACGGCGTAACCGTCGGCGCAGCGTTCGATCAGAAGGGTGGAATAGGCATCGGCCATGTGCGGTCTCCTCTGTTGACGCCGGTCATAGAGGATCGAGGGCCGTTCGTCATGACGGCCGGCCGCCTCAGCGCTTCTGGCAGGACGGGCAGTAGAAGGTGGAGCGTCCGCCCTGGACGATCCGGGCGACCGTATCCGTGCAGCCCTCCCCCCGACAGGGCTCGCCCTCGCGGCCGTAAACGTCGAACCGATGCTGGAAATAACCCTGGCCGCCCTCGGCGTTGGCGAAGTCCTTCAGGGTCGATCCCCCGGCGGCGACGGCGTCGTTCAGCACGTCGCGAACCACCGAGGCCAGGGTCTCCAGCCGCGCCTTCGACAGCGATCCGGCCGCGACCAGGGGCGAGATCCGGGCCCGGTACAGGGCCTCGCAGACATAGATGTTGCCCAGGCCGGCGACGATCCTCTGGTCCAGCAGGGAGATCTTGACGTTCTGCGTCTTGCCCACGAAGGCCTCGGCCAGATGGGCGCCGGAAAAGCCGTTGCCCAGCGGCTCCGGCCCCAGGCCGGCGAACCAGGGATGGGTCTCGACCTGGGCGGTGGGGATCAGGCCCATGAAGCCGAACCGGCGCGCGTCGGCATAGCCGATGCGGGTCGCGACGCCGTCGCGCACGGCGCAGCCGCTGAAATGCTCATGTTTGCCGGCGATGGGCGCCGCCTCCTCGAACTCGCCCAGCTGGGCGCCGTCCAGGGTGAAACGGCCGGTCATGCCGAGATGGGTGATCCAGGTCTCGCCGGTGGACAGGGGCAGAAGCAGATATTTGGCTCGCCGGTCCACGCGTTCGACCGTCGCCCCCTCCAGCCGCTCAACGAAGCCTTCCGGGAACGGAAAGCGCAGGTCGGGCCGGTTGATCCGCACCCGCGACAGACGCGCGCCCGCCAGCACCGGCGTCAGGCCGCGCCGGACGGTTTCGACCTCGGGAAGTTCAGGCATGGGGCGCTCCTAGCCGGTCTTGGAACCTAGGCCAAGTCGATCGTCCGTGCTCGCCCCGATGTTTGGAAAACATTGTTCGTAATGACGCGGGAACGACACCGCACTCTGGCATTGGCGTCTCCAGACCAATCCGGGGGGAATGTGTCTCAGTCCGTCATCACGCCCGCGCCGCGTCTGCGCCTCTCGTCCTGGACGGACTTGAGCGCTCGCCTTCGCCTCTCGCGCGACGACGCAGCTGTTCTGGCTGCGGCGGCCGTCCTGGCGATCAGCGCCTATTTTCTGGTCTTTCCAGGCGTGGACATCGCCGTGAGCCGCTTCTTCTACCGACCTGAGGCCGGCTTCTTCCTGGCGGGCGATCCCGTGCTCAAGGCCTTGCGCAAGAGTTCCACCCTGGTCCTGGCCCTCCTGCTGCTGGGGGTGATCGGCCGCCTGATCTGGCGGGCCCTGCGCGGGCGTTCCGTCGGCGCCGCAGCGCGGCGGGCGATGTTCGCCGTCGCGGCCCTGGCCCTCGGACCGGGGCTGGTCGTCAATCTGCTGTTCAAGAGCCTTTGGGGGCGCGCTCGCCCGGTCCAGATCGACCAGTTCGGCGGCGACGCGGCCTTTACCCCGGCCTGGGTGATCAGCGACGCCTGCCAGTCCAACTGCTCCTTCGTCTCCGGCGAGGGCTCCAGCGCCGCCTGGATAGTGGGCGTCCTGCTGGTGGTCACTCCGGCGCGGTGGCGACCGGCGGTCCTGCCGCTGGGGCTCGTCTACGCCTTGGCCCTGTCGATGAACCGGCTGGCCTTCGGTGGGCATTTCCTGTCCGACATCCTGCTGTCCTGGGCCCTGACGGCCCTGGTCATGGCGGGGGTCTATCGGGTGACGGTGGCCGCCCCGGGCCTGGTTCGGCGGGCGCGCCGGCGCCTTCGCTGGAGCCAGCCCCTCCCCGCCTGAGGAGTCCGCTGAGCGTGACCAGTTGCCGCAGCGACCGTAATGGGCTTACGTCCCGGTCGAACGTGGGAACCGATCTTCATGACTGACGCCGTCGCTGCGCCCCAAACCCGAAAGGGCCGGCTTGAACTGACCCTTCGCGCCCTTGTGCTGGGCTGCCTGCTGGCGGTGATCTTCACCGCCGCCAACACCTATCTGGGCCTTCTGGTCGGCCTGACCTTCGCCTCGGCCATTCCGGCGGCGGTCATCTCCATGGCCGTGCTGCGGGCCTTCAAGACCTCGACCATCTGGGAGAATATGACGGTCCAGACCGTGGCCTCGGTCGGCGGGGCCATGAGCTCGATCATCTTCGTCCTGCCGGGCCTGGTGATGATCGGCTGGTGGCTGGAGTTTCCCTTCTGGCAGTCGGTGGCCATCTGCATCCTGGGCGGCGTCCTGGGGGTGACCTTCTCCATCCCGCTGCGCCGCGCCCTGGTGACGGGCGGCGGCCTGCCCTATCCCGAAGGCGTCGCCGCCGCCGAGGTGCTGAAGGTCGGCTCGCGCGGGGCCGAACAGACCGAGAGCGCGGTGCGCGAGAACAAGTCCGGCCTCTGGGTCGTGGTCGCTGGCGCCGTCGTCTCGGCCGGCTACGCCCTGCTGGTCGCGGGCCGCGTCTTCGCCGGCGAGGCCGCCAAGTTCTTCAAGCTTCCGGCCGCCCTGGGCGGCGGGGCCACCGGCATGGGCTTCGGCATGCAGTTCGCCCTTCTGGGCGCCGGCCACCTGATCGGCCTGACGGTCGGCCTGGCCCAGCTGTTCGGCCTGATCCTGGCCTGGGCCATCGCCGTGCCGATCCTGACCAGCCCCGAAACCGTGGCCTGGCTGACGGCGCACGGCATCCCCTCCATCGCCTCCACCCTGCCCGCCGGGACGGGCGCCGAGGAGCTGGCCGGACGGGTCTGGAGCCGCGAAGTCCGCTTCATGGGCGCCGGCGTCATCGGCGTGGCCGCCATCTGGACCTTGATCAAGCTGGCCGGTCCCCTGGTCGGCGGCCTGACCTCGGCCTTGGCCGCCAACGCCCGCCGCAATCACGGCGAGGCGCTGGAACTGACCGAACAGGATCTGCCGATCAAGCTGGTGGGCGGTATCTCGCTCGTCTGTCTGATCGGCATCGCCGGCCTTCTGGCCTGGTTCGCCCAGACCGCCCCGGCCCTGGCCGGATCGACGCCCCTGCTGGTGATCGGCGGGCTGGTGTATGTCGTCCTGATCGGTTTCGCCGTGGCCGCCATCTGCGGATACATGGCCGGCCTGATCGGCTCCTCGAACAGCCCGGTCTCGGGCGTCGGCATACTGGCCGTCGTGATCGCCTCCCTGCTGATGCTGGGCGTGATGGCGATCGCGGGCGTGCCCGCCGATCCGTCCATCATCGCCTTCGCCCTGATCGTGACCGCCGTGGTCTTCGCCGTCGCCGTCATCGCCAATGACAATCTCCAGGATCTGAAGACCGGCCAGCTGGTCGAGGCCACGCCCTGGCGCCAGCAGGTCGCCCTGATCGTCGGCGTCGGCGCCGGCGCCCTGGTCATTCCGTTGATCCTGAACCTTCTGAACCAGGCCTTCGGCTTCGAGGGCGGCCCGCCCGCCATCGTCGAGGGGGCCAGGACCCTGGCGGCGCCTCAGGCCACCCTGATCTCGGCCCTGGCGCGCGGCGTCATCGGCGGCGACCTGCGCTGGGACCTGATCGGCCTGGGCGCGGTGATCGGCGTGGTCATCATCATCCTGGACGCCGTGCTGGAGAAGGCGACCGGCAAGAAGATCAAGCTGCCGCCCCTGGCCGTCGGCATCGGCTTCTATCTGCCGGCCGCCGTCACCACCATGTTGGTCATCGGCGCCGTCTGCGGCTGGCTCTACGACAAGGCCGTGTCCAGCACCCGTTACGCCGATGTGGCGCGGCGGATGGGCGTGCTGCTGGCCTCGGGCCTGATCGTGGGCGAAAGCCTGTTCGGCGTCTTCACCGCCGGGGTCATCGTCGCCACCCGCGACGACGCGCCGTTCGCCATGCTGCCCGAGGGTTCGACCTGGCCGGCCATGCTGGCGGGGATCGTCGGCTTCGCCGTCGCCGTGGTCGGCCTGTACGCCTGGACGCGGAGCCGCGCCGCCAAGGTGTGACGGCGGCTCAGACGATCTGATCGAGAACGAAGGCGACCCGCTCAGCGACGGTCGCCTTCGGCATTTCTACGAGGCGATATCCATAGCGGGGATAAACCATGGCCATGGCCTCGTAGGTGCGCTTCGCCTCGTTGAAATCCTGACGTCGTTCGGCGTCCTGTCCAAAGATTTCGGGCCAGGGCGGAGCGATGAACACGGTCGGATGGTAGCGCAGGGTGCGCGCCGCCTCAGACATATGATCAGGGACTTGCAGACCGCACAGAGTCAGATAGCCGATGACGTCAGGGAGACCGCGATCGTGAAAGACCACACCGTCGGCCAATCGACTGCGGTCATGCGCTTCGATGTCATGCTCGAACATGCGCTGCGCGAACAGGGTGCGGTCTCGCCAAGGCAGGGCGGGACCGTTCACCGATTGTTGCCGGCGTATAATCGCCCGACCGGCCTCGGGTTCGACGCCGTAACCCAGGTTAGCCAGCGCCTCGATCAGGCTGGTCTTGCCCGAACCGGGTCCGCCCGTGATGACGACGCCGGTCATGCGTTCCGCGTCGCCACCATCATATAGTTGATCCCCGCGTCGTCGCTCTGGCTCCAGCGGTCGGTCAGCGGATCGTAATTGAGGCCGTAAGGCCCCTCGACGGTCACAGCCTCCTGAGACAGCATGGCCCGGATCTCCTGGGGCTTCAGGAACTGGCGCCAGTCGTGCGTCCCGGCCGGCACCCAGCGCAGCACATATTCCGCCGCCACCTTGCCGAGCGCCAGGGACTTCAGGGTGCGGTTCAGGGTGGCGACCATCATCACCCCGCCCGGCCGGACCAGGCGCGAACAGGCGCGCACGAAGCCTTCCGGATCGGCGACATGCTCGATCACCTCCATGGTCAGGACCACGTCGAACGGCCCCGCCTTCTCCGCCTCCATCTGTTCAACGGTCGCCGGGCGATAGGCGATGTCCAGCCCGACCATCTCGGCATGGGCGCGCGCTGTGCCGATGTTCTCGGTCGAGGCGTCGATGGCGGTGACGGTGAAGCCCATCCGCCGCATCGGCTCGGCGATCAGCCCGCCGCCGCAGCCGACGTCCAGCAGGGCCAGACCCTCGAACGGGCGGCGCGCTCGCGAATCCCGGCCCAGCCGGGCGCACAGCTGCTCGCGGATCAGCTTCAACCGCGCCGGATTGAACCGATGCAGAGGCGCGAACGGCCCGTGCGCATCCCACCATTCGGCCGCCTGGGCCGAGAAGCGGGCGACGTCGGCCGGGTCAATCGATGCGCCGAATGCGCCTTCGGGCGAATTTTGCGAAAAACCATGCCCTTCGCGGGGTAGGCGAGACGGTGCGGCGTCGCTAGAAGCGGTCATGACGCGAGGGATGGACCTTCGCGCCCTTTCACGCAAGCAGGGGGCGGAACGCCACGATGACGCGGCCCGAAACCACACGACTGGTGATGAAGTTCGGCGGCACCTCCATGGGGGACCTCGAACGCATTCGTCGCGCGGCGCGGATCGTCGCCGCAGAGGCCGCCTCGGGCAAGAAGGTGGCTGTCGTCGTCTCGGCCATGGCCGGCAAGACGAACGAGCTGGTCGCCTGGACCGACGGCGCCGGCCCGGCCGCCGCCGGCCTGCCGCTCAGCGACGACGAATATGATGTGGTGGTGGCCTCGGGCGAACAGGTGACGTCCGGCCTCCTGGCCATGACGCTGCGCAACATGGGTCTGAACGCCCGGTCCTGGATGGGCTGGCAGGTGCCGATCGTCACCGACGACGCCCACGGCCGCGCCCGGATCGTCGACATCCCCGGCGAAAAACTGGGCGCCGCCGTCGACGCCGGCGAAATCGCCGTCGTGCCCGGCTTCCAGGGCGTGACCCCCGACGGCAAGATCACCACCCTGGGCCGGGGCGGATCCGACACCTCGGCCGTCGCCGTGGCGGCCGCCCTGTCCTGCCCCTGCGACATCTACACCGACGTGGACGGGGTCTATACGACCGATCCCCGCATCGAGAGCCGCGCGCGGCGTCTGAACAAGGTCTCCTTCGAGGAGATGCTGGAAATGGCCTCTTTGGGGGCCAAGGTGCTGCAAACCCGATCGGTCGAACTCGCCATGGCCAAACAGGTGCCTGTGCGGGTTCTGTCGAGCTTCATCGAACCGGACGAGTCCGGCCAAATGCCCGACAAGGGCGGAACCCTGATCTGCGACGAGGAGGAGATCGTGGAAAAACGCATCGTGTCCGGCGTGACCATGAGCCGTGACGAGGCCCGCATCACCCTTTTGGGCCTGTCCGACCGGGTGGACGCTCCCGCAGACGTCTTCACCCGTCTGGCCGAGGCCAACGTCAATGTGGACATGATCGTCCAGAGCCAGGCCCGCACCGCCAATACGGTGAACCTGACCTTCACGACCGGCCGCCGCGACGCCGTGCGCGCCGCCGACATCATGAAGGCGGCCCAGGCCGACCTGGCTTTCGAGGAGATCCGCGTCGACGAGGACGTGGCCAAGGTCTCCGTCGTCGGGGTCGGCATGCGCAGCCACGCCGGCGTGGCCCAGACCATGTTCAAGGCCCTGGCCGACAAGGGGGTCAAGTTCCAGGCCATTTCGACCTCGGAGATCAAGATCAGCGTGCTGATCGACGCCGCCTATGCCGAACTGGCCGTGCGCGCCCTCCATTCGGCTTACGGCCTGGACGCTGTATAGGTGATTTGAACGGGCGCTGCGGCGCCGAGGCGCGGGAGCCATGATGCCGGCAGGCGGCGCGATGACCAGGGGACCACGCAACCTCCTGCGCCAGATCCGCGAGGCTCTGGGCGGGGCGGGCGCGGGCGCGACCCCGGCTCAGGACCGTCTGAACATGGTGGTGCAGATCATTGCCCGGTCGATGGTCGCCGAGGTCTGCTCCATCTATCTGCGCCGCGCCTCGGGCGAGCTGGAGCTTTTCGCGACCGAAGGTCTGAACCCCGGCGCCGTCCACAACACCCGGCTGCGCCCCGGCGAGGGTCTGGTCGGCGAAGTGGCGCGGACCGCCCAGCCGATCAGTCTGTCGGACGCCCCGTCGCATCCGGCCTTCTCCTATCGTCCGGAAACGGGCGAAGACCCCTATCACGCCTTCCTGGGCGCCCCGCTGCTGCGCGGCGGCCGCGCCATTGGCGTGCTGGTGGTGCAGAACCGCACCGAGCGGCGCTATGACGAGGACGAGGTCGAGGACATCCAGACCATAGCCATGGTCCTGGCCGAAACCGTCTCCTCGGGCGAACTGCTGGACCAGGAGGAGCTGCGCGACGTCGAACTGGCGCCGCACCGGCCGGAACGGCTGAAAGGCCAGAAGTTCGGCGATGGCCTGGCGTTCGGCCATGTGGTGCTGCACGAAGCGCCCCTGCCGCCGGAAAAACTGCTGGCGGAGGACCCCGGTCTGGAGGAGGCCCGGCTGAAGCTGGCGCTGGCCTCGCTGAAGACCGGTCTGGACGCCATGCTGGACAAGGGTCAGGGCCTGGCCGGGCCGTCGTTCGAGGTGCTGGAGACCTATCGGATGTTCGCCGACGATCGGGGCTGGAACCGGTCGCTGGAAGAGGCGGTGAGGAACGGCCTGACCGCAGAGGCGGCGGTGGACCGGGTCAGGAACGAACACCGCGCCCGCTTCGCCCAGGCGCGCGACCCCTATATCCGCGAGCGGCTGCACGACTTCGAAGACCTGGCCAACCGGCTGCTGCGGGTGCTGGCGGGCGACAAGCCCGGCGAGCGCGAACTGCCCGACGACGCCATAGTGGTGGCGCGCAACCTGGGTCCGGCTGATCTGCTGGAATATCCGCGCGACAAGCTGAAGGGCCTGCTGCTCGAAGAGGGATCGGCGGCCAGCCACGCCGCCATCGTGGCCCGCGCGCTGCAGATTCCCTGCGTCGGTCGTCTGATGGGACTGCGCGACCGGCTGTCGGAAGGCGATATGGTCATCGCCGACGGCGAGACCGGCGAGGCCTATCTGCGCCCTCGCCCCGACATGATCGAGGCGGTCCAGTCGCGGATGGCCGTGCGCGACCAGCGCCGGGCCCAGTTCGCCCAGCTGCGCGACACCCCAGCCGTGACCCTGGACGGCCAGCGGATCAGCCTTCTGACCAACGCCGGCCTGGCGGTGGATCTGGAGAATCTGAACGAGACGGGGGCGGAAGGCATCGGCCTGTTCCGCACCGAATTCCAGTTCATGGTCTCGGACGAACTGCCCCGGCTGGACGCCCAGACGGCCCTTTACAAGCTGGTGCTGGACGCGGCCGGCGACCGGCCCGTCACCTTCCGCACCCTGGACATCGGCGGCGACAAGGTCCTGCCCTATCTGGAGGCCGAGCGGGAGGAGAACCCCGCCCTGGGCCGACGCGCCATCCGCCTGGGCCTGGACCGGCCGTCCCTGCTGCGGATGCAACTTCGGGCCCTGCTGACGGCGGCGGCGGGCCGCGAACTGCGCGTCATGTTCCCGATGATCGCGACGGTGGACGAGTTCCGGGCCGCGCGCGAACTGGTCGACGTCGAATGCGCCTGGGCTCGGCGGCGCGGCCGCGCCCTGCCCGCCCTGTTGCGCGTCGGCGCCATGGTCGAATGCCCGTCCCTGCTGTGGCATTTGGACGCGCTTCTGCCCCTGACCGACTTCGTCTCGATCGGCACCAACGACCTGTTCCAGTACATGTACGCCGCCGACCGGACCAATCCCCTGGTGTCGGACCGCTACGACCCTCTGTCGCCGCCCACCTTGCGTGCGCTCCAGACCATCCAGAAGGCGTGCGCCGACACCGGCACCCCGGTCTCGATCTGCGGCGAGCTGGCGGGCCGGCCGCTGGAGGCCTTCGCCCTGATCACCCTGGGCTTCACCCGCCTGTCGGCGCCTGCGGGCGGGGTCGGGCCGGTCAAACGGATGATCCTGTCGGCCGATCTGACGGCCGCACGGCGCGGCCTGAACAATCTGCTGAACCTCTCCACCGGTTCGATCCGCAACGAGATCGAATCCCTGGCCCGGAAGTTGAACGTCGCCGCCTGAGGATTGGCGCGCGCATCCCGATTCGGGAAACGCCGTTGATGGGGCTGACGATATGGTTTATCCACAGAACGCATGGGGTCCGCCGAAGGGGAGAGGCGCGTCCCGTCGCGAAGACATGCTACCGGACGGGTCCGTTGCGAGTACGGGGCGGCTCTCTGTCGTTCCGAGTGTGGGGTCAGGCGTCATGGCGCTGGATGCGGGGAACGCCCCCGAAGAGTTCAAGGCTCATCCGGACTGGAAGGACCTCGCGCCCTCCATCACCGAGGCCGCGACTCTGGGCGACGGCCTGCGCCGCGCCCGCGAACAGTCGGGAAAGTCCCTGGCCGATCTCTCCGCCGAAACCAAGGTCCATACCCGCTTCCTGATCGCTCTGGAGCAGAACGACTGGTCGTCCCTGCCCTCGCGCGTCTTCGCCATCGGCTATGTGCGGGGCTATGCGGCGGCCCTGGGGCTGGACGAACAGCTGGCCGTGGAGCGGTTCAAGCGCGAAAGCCCGGACACCTCCGCCCCGTTGAAGGCGCCGATCGGCATCGCCTTTGAGGACGTCAAACGCTATTCGCCGCGGATCATCGGCCTCGTCGCCATAGTGGCCGTCGCCCTGATCGGCTGGAACGTGTTTCAGCGCCTCAACATCCACCAGGAGGTCCGCCCGTCCGACATCGCCGCCGTGCCGGAAAGCTGGCGGCTGGGCGAGGTGCCCGGCCAGGCCGCCCCGATCGCGCTGGGCGCCCCCAGGGCTGCGCCGCCGGACCAGACGACGCCCGCCCTCTATGTCACGCCCGGCCTTGAGGCCCAGCTGACCGGGATCGATCCGAACGATCCGGCGGTGATCGCGGCGGCCCAGGCGGCGGACGCCGCCCCGGTTCAGAAGGCGTTCAATCCGCGCGGCGCCGTCTACGGCGCCCCGGCCACCGCCTCTCAGGTGGTCATTCAGGCCAAGAAGGCCGGCGCGCTGGTGGTTAGGCTGGGCGGGGGTCAGGCCCTGTTCGCCCGGCAGATGGCGCCGGGAGAGGCCTGGCGCGCCCCCATGGGCGTCAGCGCCACGATCGACGTGTCTGATCCAGCCGCCTTCGACGTCTATCTGAACGGCGAGCATAGCGGCGTCCTGCCCGCCCTTCTGACCCCGTTGACCCAGCTGAACAGCCGCGCCGAACAGGCGGCCCGGCAGGTGGCGGAGGAGCAGGCGCGCCGTCAGGCCCAGCTTCAGGCCGAACGCTCGGCTCAGTTTCTGCGCACTCAGGACGCCGCGCCGCCCGTTGACGCGGCCGCCAATCCCGGCGTCGGCGCCGCCGTGACGGCGAACTGATCGTCACGCCGGTGGTCGCAAAGCCGCAAAGCGCCTATATGGGCCGGAGATGAGCGACCACACTTCAGAACTCGGCCACGTCCGTCCCTGGCGCCATATCGAACGGCGCAAGAGCCGTCAGATCCGCGTCGGCTCCGTCCTGGTCGGCGGCGACGCCCCGATCAGCGTCCAGTCTATGACCAATACGCCGACGTCCGACGCGGCGGCGACGATCGATCAGATCCGCCAGCTGGAAGAGGCCGGCGCCGACATCGTTCGCGTCTCCTGCCCCGACGTCGAATCGACCCAGGCGTTTCGCACCATCGTTCGCGAGGCCAAGGTTCCCTTGGTCGCCGACATCCATTTCCACTACAAGCGCGGCATTGAGGCGGCCGAGGCGGGCGCCGCCTGCCTGCGGATCAATCCGGGCAATATCGGCAGCCCCGACCGGGTCCGCGACGTCATCCAGGCCGCCAAGGACCACGGCTGTTCGATGCGGATCGGCGTCAACGCCGGCTCCCTGGAAAAGGAGCTGCTGGACAAGTACGGCGAGCCCTGCCCCGACGCCATGGTCGAAAGCGCCCTGAACCACGCCCGCATCCTGCAGGACCACGACTTTCACGAGTTCAAGATCTCGGTAAAGGCGTCGGATCCCTTCCTGACCGTCGCCGCCTATCAGCAGCTGGCGGACGCCATCGACTGCCCCCTGCACCTGGGCGTGACCGAGGCGGGGCCGCTGCGTACAGGGACGATCAAGTCGTCCATCGGCCTGGGCTCCATGCTGTGGGCGGGCATCGGCGACACCATCCGCGTCTCTCTGGCCGCCGATCCAGTCGAGGAGATCAAGGTCGGCTTCGACATCCTGAAGTCGCTGGGTCTGCGTCACCGAGGCGTCAACATCATCGCCTGCCCGTCCTGCGCCCGTCAGGGCTTCAACGTCATCGAGACGGTCGGCCTGCTGGAGGAGAAGCTGGCCCATATCTCGACGCCGATGAGCCTGTCGGTCATCGGCTGCGTCGTGAACGGCCCGGGCGAAGCCCTCTATACCGACATCGGCTTCACCGGCGGCGGCAAGGGCGCGGGCATGGTCTATCTGAACGGCAAGATCGCCCACAAACAGGCCAATGAGGGCATGATCGACCATATCGTGGAGCTGGTGGAACAAAAGGCCGCCGAGCTGGAGGCGGCGCGGGCGGCGGAGCTTCAGGCGGCTGAATAGGTCGCGCGCCCTCCAGTTGTGTCATTTTGGATAAATTTGACGCCGCTTCATTGACGGCTCGGATCCCAAGTGCAACCTAGGCCGTAAGTCCGCCTGGGGAGGGCGGGCTGCAATCCATTGAGGGGCTTCATGAAATTCCGTAATCCCGCGCACATGGGCGTGCGCGCGCTCGCGCTTGTCGGCGTGGCGCTGTCTTTGCCGGCCTGCGCTACCGTGACGCGCGGCTCGAGCCAACAATTCACCGTCCAAAGCACGCCGCCGGGCGCGCAGGTCAGCACCTCGAACGGCTTCGAATGCCAGGCTACGCCCTGCACCTTCCGCATGCCGCGCAAGGATGCATTCCGCATCACCGTGTCCAAGGACGGCTATGTTTCGCAGACCCATGACATCACCAGCAGCGTGTCAGGCGCCGGCGGCACGGCCATGGCGGGCAACATCCTGATCGGGGGCCTGATCGGCGGGGCGATCGACGCCACCTCGGGCGCCATGAATGATCTGAAGCCCAATCCGCTGATCGTCACCCTGCGCACCCCGGCCGAAGAAGCCGCCGCACGCGCCGCCGCGCCCGCCGCAGGCGCCCAGGCGGCGACCCAACAATGATGTTGCGTCGTCTCGCCATGGCCGGCTGCGCGGCCGGGTTCTTAGGCGTAGCCGCCTGCGCCAGTCCGTCCAACCCCGCCATGATGACCCTGCCGGCCACCGCCGGTCTGACCGCCTCTTCAGGCGATCTGGGCTATCGCTCGGTGACGACCGTGACCGTTTCCGGCGGTCAGGCCACCAATCCGATGTGGACGTCCCAAGTTTCCAACGCCGACTTCAAGACGGCGCTGGAGAATTCCCTAGCCGCCGCCGGCTACATGGGAAGCGAAGGGCCGCCCATGATGGTCGCGGCCTCTCTGATCGACCTGAAGCAGCCCCTGGCGGGCTTCGACATGTCGGTGACGAGCCAGGTCCGCTACACGGTGTCCCAAGCAGACCGCACCGTCTTCGATGAAACGGTGGCCGCCACCGGGACGGCGACCATGGGCCAGGCCTTCATGGGGGTCGAACGTCTGCGGATGGCGAACGAGGCGTCCATTCGCGAAAACATCAAGGCCTTTCTGACCCGCTTCCGCGCCCGCGCGCATTAAGCCGCCTTTCGGCGACGGCGGCCCGCCGTCGTCGCCGCTTCGCCTCAGATGACCTTGAACAGCCTCAGCGCCTGATAGCCCGCCGAAAGCAGCACCACCGCCCCGACCCCATAGGTCAGCACCCGACGCGGCGCGATTCGGGCGATGACGCCGGCGAAGGGCGCAGCGATCAGCCCGCCCAGGATCAGGCCCAGCACCGCCATGGCGTGGGTGGCGACGCCCTCGGCCTGGTCCCAGTGGCCCGTCAGCAGGGCCGCCAGGAAGGTGGCGGAAATGGCGGAGGTGACGAAGAACTCGGCCGTATTGGTAGTGCCGATCGAGGCGCGCGGGTCTTGACCCGAGCCCACCAGGGTCGTCGTGACCGTCGGCCCCCAGCCGCCGCCGCCAATGGCGTCGAAGAAGCCCCCGACCACCCCCAGGGGACCGGCCAGTCTCAACGGAAACAGCCGCGCGCGGGTCTGGCGGGTGGCGCGCCAGATGATCACCGCGCCCATGATCGCCAGATAGGCGGTGACCCAGGGCTTGATCAGGTCGCCGTCGATGCTGGTGAGGACGAAGGCGCCCAGGCCGCCGCCGACCACCCCGCCCAGGGCCAGGGGGGCGAACAGCTTCCAGTTCACATTCTTGTTCACCGTGTGCGACCCCGCAGACGCAGCCGTGGTGAAGACTTCTGCGGCATGAACGCTCGCCGACGCCGTCGCGGGCGGCACGCCGAACGACAGCAGGACCGTGGAGGAGATCACCCCATAGGCCATGCCCAGGGCGCCATCGACGACCTGGGCCAAGAACCCGACGCACAGAAACAGCAGGAAGTCTTGCATGGCCCCTCCAGAGGGTCACGAGGTTGGGGCTTTATCTCCTACTGGGTCAATAGGAGAAAACTTCGCTGCGGCTTGCAGAAGGGTTCGCGTCTCGAATACGGCGGCCACTGCGTCCCGACCGTCCTGCAAGACCGAACGCAAAGGGCAGGTGTCCACATCGGGGCAGGTTTCGCAAGGACCGAAGGCGGTGCGGGAGGCACAGGGGGCGAGCGCCAAAGGCCCTTCCAGCGCCCGGATCACGTCGGCGAAGCTGATGCGGTCGGCCGGCGCCGCCAAGGCGTAGCCGCCGGTTCGCCCGCGTTTGGACACCAGCAGATGCCGCCGACGCAGGTCCAGCAATATCGCCTCCAGGAACTTCCGCGGCGCGGCGGCGGCCTCGGCGATCTCACCGATGGTGGCGGGTCCCCCGCCCGGCAGGCCGGCGAGATGCACCATGGCGCGGAGGGCGTAGCGGGATCGGTTCGACAGCATGCCATCTGATCGCCCGCCCACCGGCCGGACGCAAGCGCCCGCCGTCAGTCCTCGCGTCGCCTACCGGCCAGGGCCGCCAGAATCTGCGCCCCCGTATAGGGTTTGAACACGACAGTCTCGGCCGGATCGGCGCGGCGGACCGCCTCGACGTCACCCGACGTCAGCACCACCCGCATGTCCCAGCGCCGTTTCAATCGCTCCGCCAGTCCCCTTCCCGTCGCCCCGTCCGACAGATTGACGTCCAACAGGGCGGCGTCGATGGCGTACAGCGCCGCGGCCGCCTCAGCCGGCGCCGCGCTGTGGAACGGCCCGACCACCCTGTGCCCGGCCTCGGTCAGAAGCTCGGTCAAGGCGGCTGCGGCGTCTGGATCGTCTTCAACGACCAGCACCGTCAGGGGGCCTGTTTCGACGGGGGCTGGGGTCTGGGTCGGCGCAGGGGCCGGTTCGGCGACCGGTTGGTCCGACGCCCGCCCCACCGTCCGGCTGATGACGGCGCGCAGATCGCGCCAGACCATGGCGGCGGTACGGTCGACGGCCAGGCCGTATCGAACCGCCAGGGCATCCAGTTCGCGCCTGCGGCTCGGCGACAGATCGCCCCCTCGCTCCGCCAGGCGCCGGTCGTAGAGGCGGCAGAGTTCCTCCACGTCATGATCGACCGGCGGTTCCGCCGACCGGATGGGGTAGGGGGTTTCAGAAGCGCGATGGGGCAGGCGGTCGAACATGGCGTCCTTCTCACAGCGTCGGCGACTCCACGGCCAGCTAAACCCGGACCATGACGTTCGCCACCGCGGCTGACGCCATCGTTATCATAGTTCACGAACCCGGCGCCGGGCGGCGTTGCGATGATCGACATCGCCCCCCCAGGCGGGCTAAGGACGGCCCCTCTCATTGTCCCAGGATGGTTCCGCCTTGCGTCTGCCCCAGGCCCGTCTCGATCAGGTGCTCGACCGTTTCCACGAGGTGGAGGCCCGGATGGGGGCGGCGACCGACGGAGCCGAGATCGTCCGTCTGTCCAAGGAACACGCCGAGCTGAAGCCGGTCGCCGACGCGGTCCAGGGCCTGGCCCGGCTGCGCGCCGAAATGGCCGATCTGGAGGCGATGGCGTCCGACCCCGAAATGGCCGCCATGGCCCAGGAGGAGCTGCGCGCCCTGACCGAGCGGCTGCCGCAGTTGGAGCGCGACGTGGCCCTGCTGCTGGCCCCGCGCGACGCCGATGAAAACGCCTCGGCCGTGCTGGAGGTCCGCGCCGGCACCGGCGGAGACGAGGCGGCCCTGTTCGCCGGCGACCTGTTCCGCATGTATTCGCGCTATGCCTCCACCCGGGGCTGGCGGGTCGAGGTCGACAGCGTCTCCGAGGGCGACGCCGGCGGCTACAAGGAAATCGTCGCCACCGTCACCGGCGAAGGCGTCTTCGGCCGACTGAAGTTCGAGAGCGGCGTCCACCGGGTCCAGCGCGTGCCGACCACCGAGGCCGGCGGCCGCATCCACACCTCGGCCGCCACCGTCGCCGTCCTGCCCGAGGTCGAGGATGTCGAGATCGAGATCCGCGACCAGGACATCCGCATCGACACCTTCCGCAGCTCGGGCGCGGGGGGTCAGCACGTCAACAAGACCGACTCGGCCGTGCGGATCACCCACCTGCCGACCGGCATCGTCGTCACCTCGTCCGAAAAGTCCCAGCACGTGAACCGGGACAAGGCGATGAAGAACCTGCGGGTCCGCCTGTACGACATGCAGCGCCAGGCCAAGGATCTGGCCCGCGCCGACTCGCGCAAGTCCCAGGTGGGGTCTGGCGACCGGTCCGAACGGATCCGCACCTACAACTTCCCGCAAGGGCGGGTGACCGACCACCGCATCGGCCTGACCCTGCACAGCCTGCCCCAGGTGTTGGAGGGCGACATCGACCCCCTGCTGGACGCCCTGATCGCCGAGGACCAGGCCGCCCGCCTGGCCGATCTGGAGGCCGAGTTCGGCTAGGCCTGGTTTTCGCCTGGGTCCGCGTCGTCCGCGCCTCCCCTTGGCGTGGGATCGGGCTCGGTTTCTTTAACGATGATCGTGTGCGACCCTGCCGGGACCTTGCCGCCCTTGCCAAACTGTCGTCGCAGCCACGTCCAGGCCGCCCCTATTCAGCCCAGCACGCCGACCGTGGGGAGCCAAAGGACGATCCCGGTGGCGGCGGTGTAGCCGGTAAAGGCGTGGACTGACTGGCGGCGTCCGCTGACGGCCTCAGGCTCCCCGATACGAGAGACATGATCGGTCCAGAGCAGGTACAGCGCCTGGACCGTCCATCCCGCCATGAAGGCGACGACAGCCCAGCCGCTGAGGGCCGCCAGGGCTGCGCCAGAAAGCATGACCAGCACACCGGCCAGAACAATCACGCTATCGCCGAACTGCTCGGCGACGGGGATGGCGACCAGGTCCGACAAGGCCCTTTGCAGACGCCAGTTGAGCCAGGCCTGATACAGAAGCATCAGACCGCCCAAGACGTAGAACACCCCTATCGCGCGCGCCGCCCATTCCATGGCGAGAATAGGGCGCGCCTTTTGGGCGGTTTGTCAGTGCGGAAGAACCCGTAGTCACGCAATGACTCCACCTCTGACGTCGCCAAGACACAAACGTCGATATTCGACACTACGGGCTCGGCCCGACATCAGGCCCAACAAAAAAGGCGGCGAAATCGCCGCCTTTTCAGTTTCTTACAGGTCCAGCAGGGCCCGCTGCGGGTCTTCCAGCAGCTCCTTGATCCGGACCAGGAAGGTCACGGCCTCCTTGCCGTCGACGATGCGGTGGTCATAGCTGAGGGCCAGATACATCATCGGCCGGATCTTGACCTCGCCGTTGATGGCCATCGGACGCTGGACGATGTTGTGCATGCCCAGGATGCCGGACTGCGGCGCGTTCAGGATCGGGGTCGACATCAGCGACCCATAGGTGCCGCCGTTGGTGATGGTGAAGGTGCCGCCCTGCAGCTGGTCCATGGTCAGGGCGCCGTCGCGGGCGGCCTTGCCCAGGGCGCCGATGCCCTTTTCAATGCCGGCCAGGCTCAGGGTGTCGGCGTCGCGCAGCACCGGAACCACCAGACCCTTGTCGGTGCCGACGGCGACGCCGATGTCATAGTGGTTCTTGTAGATGATGTCCGTGCCGTCGATCTCGGCGTTGACGGCCGGGATTTCCTGAAGCGCGGCGACCACCGCCTTGGTGAAGAAGGACATGAAGCCCAGCTTCACCCCGTGGCGCTTTTCGAACACCTCTTTGTATTGGGCGCGCAGGGCCATGACGTTGGTCATGTCCACCTCGTTGAAGGTGGTCAGCTGGGCGGCCGTATTCTGGGATTCCTTCAGGCGACGGGCGATGGTCTGACGCAGGCGCGTCATCTTCACCCGCTCCTCGCGCGGGGCCAGAGCGCGCGGGGCCGAAGGTGCGGCGGCCGGCGCCGGAGCGGCCGCAGCGGCCCCGATCGCGGCGATGGCGTCGCCCTTGGTGATATTGCCCTTGGGTCCGGTGGCGGAAATCGCCTTGGGATCCAGGTTGTTTTCAGCGACCACGCGCTGGACGGCCGGCGACAGAGTCTCGTTCTTCGACACCTGGGCCGAACCGGAGTTGGCGGGAGCGGCCGCAGGCGCCGGGGCGGCGGCGGGCGCGGCCGCAGCAGCGCCGGAACCCGACACCGAACCGATCTTCTGGCCCGGCGTGACGGTCGCGCCTTCGTCGGCGGCGATGGTCAGGACGCCGTCCGCCGGGGCCGACACCTCGACCGCGACCTTGTCGGTCTCGATCTCGACCAGCAGTTCATCCTTCTTGACCGCCTCGCCGCTCTTCTTGAGCCACTTGCCCATCGAGCCCTCGGCGACGCTTTCGCCCATCACCGGCACGGTGATGTCGATGCTGGAAGCGGCGGCGGCTGCAGCCGCCTTGGCCTCGCCCTTGGCGGCCTTGGCGGGGGCAGCGGCCGGGGCGGCGGCCGCGCCGCCTTCGGTCACCGAACCCAGGACCGTGCCGGGCGCCACGGTGTCGCCCTCGGCGGCGTTGATGGCGCCCAAGACGCCGTCGGCCGGAGCCACGACTTCCAGAGAGACCTTGTCGGTCTCCAGTTCGACGAGCAGTTCGTCCTTCTTGACCGCGTCGCCGACCTTCTTGGTCCATTTCGCGATGGTGGCTTCGGTGACGGATTCACCGAGGGCGGGGGTCAGGATGTCGGCCATGTCGGGTCCAGCTGTCTCTAGGTCTGTCTTAAACGCTTATCAGGCGAAGGCTTCGTTGGTGAAGGCCTCGAGCTCCTTCAGGTGGCGGCTCATCAGGCCGGCGGCCGTGGAGGCCGAGCCGGGACGGCCGACATAGCGGGCGCGCTTGGCCGCGACGTCCAGCTTGTCCAGCGTCAGCTCCAGCCACGGATCGACGAAGGTCCAGCCGCCCATGTTCTTCGGCTCTTCCTGGCACCAGACCAGCTCGGCCTTCGGGAAGCGGGCCAGTTCCTTGCGCAGCGACTGGATCGGCCACGGATAGAACTGTTCCAGACGCAGAATGTAGACGTCGTCCACCGCCTGGCCTTCCTTCATCTTCTTCTCGCGCACGTCCAGCAGGTCGTAATAGACCTTGCCCGAGCACAGGATCACGCGGCGGATGTCCTTGTCCGCCTTGATCTTGATCCCGGCGACCTCGGGGCGGGTCTGGGCGTCGTCGTGCAGCACGCGGTGGAAGGACGAACCCTCGGCCAGGTCGCGCAGCGGCGAGACCGCCTTCTTGTGCCGCAGCAGCGACTTGGGCGTCATCAGGATCAGCGGCTTGCGGAACGGCCGGTGCATCTGGCGACGCAGGATGTGGAAATAGTTGGCCGGGGTCGTGCAGTTGGCGACCTGGATATTGTCCTCGGCGCAGGCCTGGAGGAAGCGCTCCAGGCGGGCGGAGGAGTGTTCCGGCCCCTGGCCTTCATAGCCGTGCGGCAGCAGCATGGTCAGGCCGCTCATCCGCAGCCACTTGCGTTCCCCGGAGGTGATGAACTGGTCGATCACCACCTGGGCGCCGTTCACGAAGTCGCCGAACTGGCCTTCCCACAGCACCAGGGTGTTCGGGTCGGCCAGCGAATAGCCGTACTCGAAGCCCAGCACCGCCTCTTCCGACAGGGCCGAGTCGATGACCTCGAAATTGGCCTGGCCTTCACGCAGATTGTTCAGCGGCATGTACCGCTCTTCGGTCGTCTGGTCGATGATGCCCGAGTGGCGCTGGGAGAAGGTGCCGCGCACCGAATCCTGTCCGGACAGGCGCACGGGGAAGCCCTCGTCCACCAGTGAGGCGAAGGCCAGGCTCTCGGCCGTGGCCCAGTCCAGGCCCTCGCCGGTCGAGACCGCTTCGCGGCGAGCCTCGATGACCCGCTTCAGCGTCTTGTGCATGTCGACGCTGTTCGGAATGGTGGTCAGGCGCGCGCCCAGGTCCTGAAGCTTGGCCAGGGGCACCGCCGTATCGCCGCGCAGCTCTTCCTTGGCGGCGCCCATGCCCTTCCACTGGCCGTCCAGCCAGTCGGCCTTGTCCGCCTTGAAGGTCTTGCCCGCCTCGAACTGTTCGTCGAGGAATTTCTCGAACCGCTCGATCTCGGCGTCGACCTCGGCCTGGGAGATCACGCCTTCAGCGATCAGGCGCTGGGAATAGAGTTCGCGCGTCGAGGGCTGGGCGCGGATCTTCGAATACATCAGCGGCTGGGTGAAGGTCGGATCGTCGCCTTCGTTGTGGCCGAACCGGCGATAGCAGAACATGTCCACCACCGCGTCCTTGTGGAACTTCTGACGATATTCCGTCGCCACCTTGGCGGCGAAGACGACCGCTTCCGGATCGTCGCCGTTCACGTGGAAGATCGGCGCCTGGACCATCAGGGCGACGTCCGACGGATAGGGCGACGAGCGCGAGTTCCGCGGGCTGGTGGTGAAGCCGATCTGGTTGTTGATGACGAAATGCAGGGTGCCGCCGGTGCGGTAACCCTTCAGCCCCATCAGGGCGAAACATTCGGCCACCACGCCCTGGCCGGCGAAGGCGGCGTCGCCGTGGATCAGCAGGGGTACGACCTTGGAGCGGTCCAGAGCCCATTCGGCCTCGGGCTTGCCGGCGTTGGCCTCTCGGATGTCGAAGGCCTGTTTGGCGCGCGCCTTGCCCAGGACGACCGGGTTGACGATTTCGAGGTGGGACGGGTTGGCGGTCAACGACAGGTGGACGTGGTTGCCGTCGAACTCTCGGTTCGAAGAGGCGCCCATGTGATATTTGACGTCGCCCGAGCCTTCGATGTCGCTGGGCACGGCCGAGCCGCCCTGGAACTCGTGGAAGATGACCTTGTAGGGCTTGCCCATGACGGCGGCCAGCACGTTCAGGCGGCCGCGGTGGGCCATGCCCAGCACCACCTCGTCGACGCCCAGATTGCCGCCGCGCTTGATCACCTGCTCCAGGGCCGGGACCATGGCCTCGCCGCCGTCCAGGCCGAACCGCTTGGTGCCGGGGAAACGCTTGTGCAGGAAGCGCTCGAAGCCCTCGGCCTCGATCAGCTTGTTCAGGATGGCCAGCTTGCCTTCCTTGGTGAAGGCGTTCTGCTCGAACTTGTCCGGCCCCTCGAACCGCTGCTGAAGCCAGGCCTTCTCCTCCGGCTCGGCGATATGCATGTACTGGATGCCGATATTGCCGCAGTAGGTGCGCTTCAGAATGTCCAGCACTTGGCGGATGGTGCCGGTCTGCAGGCCCAGGACGCCGTCCAGGAAGATCGGCCGATCCAGGTCGGCGCCGCTGAAGCCGTAGAATTCCGGCGTCAATTCAGGATTTTCGACCGGCTGTTCGATGCCCAGGGGGTCCAGATTGGCCTGGAGGTGGCCGCGCACGCGATAGCTGCGGATCAGCATCAGGGCGCGGATGGAATCGTGGGCGGCGGCGCGGATCGCCTCGGGCGAGGCTTCCGTCGGCGCGGCTTTGGAGGCTGCGGGCGCCGGGGCGCCGGGCTTCTTGGGATCAGGCTTAGGCGCCGGCCAGCGGCCGTCGAAGACGGCGGTCGCCTCGGTCGGCTCGGCGACGGCGGCGCGGCCCCAGCCGCCGGCCTCGGCCGAGGCCTTCACGGCGGCGGCGTTGTCGCGCAACTGGTCGAAGAAGGCCTTCCATTCCGCCGAGACCGAGCCGGGATCATTGGCCCATTTCTCGTGCAGCTCCTCGATATAGGCCGCGTTGGACCCGTAGAGGAAGGAGGTCTCGGCAAAGACCTGGTTCAGCCGACCCGCATCGTCCGCCATTGTTCTCGTCTATTCCCTGGCCCCCGCGGACACATCTCCGTGAGGGGCGCGCCCGTCATATAGGCCCGCTTTCCTTATGGGTCATGACCGAAACGGGGCAATTCGGTGAGAAATTGGTCGCATGCCGAAAGAAAAACGCCCCCGGCCGAAGCCGAGGGCGTCCAATCCTGCCGAGACCGGCATTTTTGATGCGTGAGGCGATGCCTACGCCGCTTACGGGTCTCAGCCCTTCAGCACTTCCACCAGGGTCTTGCCCAGACGGGCCGGCGATTGCGACATGCGGATGCCGGCGGCCTCCATCGCCGCGATCTTGGATTCCGCATCGCCCTTGCCGCCCGAGACGACGGCGCCGGCGTGGCCCATGGTGCGGCCCTTGGGCGCCGTGCGACCGGCGATGAAGCCGGCCATCGGCTTCTTGCGGCCCTTCTTGGCCTCGTCGATCAGGAACTGGGCGGCGTCTTCTTCCGCCCCGCCGCCGATTTCACCGATCATGATGATCGAGGTGGTTTCGGGATCGGCCAGGAACATCTCCAGCACGTCGATGAACTCGGTGCCCTTGACCGGGTCGCCGCCGATGCCCACGGCCGTGGTCTGACCCAGGCCCTCATTGGTGGTCTGGAACACGGCCTCATAGGTCAGGGTGCCCGAACGCGACACGATGCCGACCGAGCCCTTCTTGAAGATATTGCCCGGCATGATGCCGATCTTGCACTCGTCCGGCGTCAGGACGCCCGGGCAGTTCGGGCCCAAGAGGCGCGAGTTGGAGCCTTCCAGCCGGCGCTTGACCTTGACCATGTCCATCACCGGAATGCCCTCGGTGATGCAGGTGATGAAGGGGATTTCGGCGTCGATGGCTTCGATGATGGCGGCGGCGGCGCCTGACGGCGGGACATAGATGACCGAGGCGTCGGCGCCCGTGGCGTCCTTGGCTTCGGCGACCGAGGCGTAGATCGGCAGGGTTTCGCCGTGTGAACCGGTCCAGTTCGTGCCGCCCTTGGTCGGGTGGACGCCGGCGACCATCTGGGTGCCGTGATAGGCCAGGGCCTGTTCGGTGTGGAAGCCGCCGGTCTTGCCGGTCAGGCCCTGGACGATGATCTTGGTGTCTTTGTTGACGAGGATGGACATGGGGTCTCGCTTGTTGGGTTAGGCGGGAAGGAAGGGGTTTTCGACACGGACCGACCCATAGGTCTGACCGTGATTGAGGTCTTCGGAATAGAGCACCTTGGCGCCCAGCCGTTCGGCGGCGGCGATGATGGCGCCGTCCCAGTAGGAAATCATGTAACGCTGGGCGTTCTCGATACCGCTACGGACCACCCTGTAGTCGATGGGCTGGAAAGGCTTCTTGGACAACCGAAACACCCACTCCTGCGCCTCCTCCGGAGTCAGAGGGCGCGCACCCTTGCGTTGGGCGGTGACATAGAATTCGGCCAGAACCTGACCCGAGGTGCCGAAGCGTCGGGTCAGAAGCTCAAGCGCACGATCGTACTTCGCCGGTTCATCGACAGAACCGAGCGCGGCGTAGATCAGGATGTTGGTGTCCAGGAAGACGTCAGCGCCAGCGATCAAAACGAGGCTCGCCGCTATATGCATCTTCTCTGGCGGGGCGCCAGTCGCCCATCCGGCCTTCGCTTTCGCGGGCCAGCTTCAGCAAGGCTTCGGTCGCCTCGTCGTGTTCCGTTTCTTCCTCGACCAGTCGAGCCAGGAAACCGCGCACCATCTCATTGACGCTGGTCCGCTTCATAGCGGCCAGAACACGCACCTTGTCGAGCAGGGCGTCATCTATGGCGAGGGTGATGTTGCGGGTCATGTTCGCGAGCGGGGCGGCTTACACGGGTTATGTGGAGCACATAGGCCGCGTGGACAGACCAGGCAAGCCCGGTCAGATATTCAGTAACAACCCGAGCCGTCGCAAGATCGCCTGCTGCCAGGGTTTCAGGGCGTAGAGGTCCGCGAACAGGGCGGCTTCCTCACCCGCTTCTCGCGCCTGAACATAGGCCGCCTGCTGGCGGCGGCGACGGCGCCCCATTTCGGCGGTGTCGCCCGCCGCGACGCGCCGGTCCCACTTGGCCCGCCAGGCGTCCAAGCCGATGGCGTCGTGATGCAGCAGCCAGGCCGTGCGCCCCGTCCCGGGATCGCGCGCCCGCGCCGCCTTCAACGGCCGGTCCCCGCGCTTGGACTCATGGATGCAGACCATGACGTCAGGCAGGCCACGCCGCACCGCGTGCTTGCCCATGTGATGCGCCAGAAGACCACGAACGAAGAAGCGCCCGCGTCCAGGATAGATCAGGTCTGCGAACTGGTCCGACAAAGGGCCGTGATAGGGTTTGCGCGCCAGCGTGGCTCCATACTCGCGCGTCAGGTCGTCGCCGGCCCGCCACACCGCCTCGAGCGAGGGGAAGATGACCGCCTCGCGTTCGGCCGCCACGGCGCCGAGCACAGCGGAGACGTCGACATCGCCCAGGATCATCTCGTCGATGTCCACGACCAGCAGCCAATCGGAGGCCAGGGTGGAATAGGCCTCGGCATAGACGACCCTCTGGCGATCCTCGACCGCCTGGGGCCGACCACCGCGCGTCGCCCAGAAGGCCGCGTCGCAGACTATAAGATCCTTGGGATCGAGCCCGACCTGGACCGGGTCAGGTGTATCCTCGCCGTCGAAATAGATTCTGATCCGCGCCGGGTGCTTAGCCCGATAATGGTCGGTGAAGGCCGCGAGATGACGCGCGGGCGCCAAAGCCATCGCGACCACTTCGAAATCCGGCAAGGCTCCCTCCGTCCATAGGCGACGACTATGGCGGGGCGTCGCAGCCCTCCGCAACGAGAAACGGCGACGCTGCAAGCAGCGCCGCCGTCAGAGCATCAAAGACGATCTCTTGACGTTTAGCCGACCGCCGCGACGATCTTCTGGGCGGCGTCGTCCAGGTCGTCGGCGGCCTGGATGGTCAGGCCGGACTCGTTCAGGATTTTCTTGCCCAGTTCGGCGTTGGTGCCTTCCAGACGCACGACCAGCGGCACCTTCAGGCCCACTTCCTTCACGGCCGCGACCACGCCCTCGGCGATGACGTCGCACTTCATGATGCCGCCGAAGATGTTGACCAGGATGCCCTGGACGTTCGGGTCGGCGGTGATGATCTTGAAGGCCGCCGCGACCTTCTCCTTGCCGGCGCCGCCGCCGACGTCGCAGAAGTTGGCCGGCTCCTTGCCGTACAGCTTGATGATGTCCATCGTCGCCATGGCCAGGCCGGCGCCGTTGACCATGCAGCCGATGTTGCCGTCCAGCGAGACATAGGCGAGGTCCCACTTGGAGGCTTCGATTTCCTTGGCGTCTTCTTCCGTCTCATCGCGCAGGGCGCGGATGTCCTCGTGGCGGAACAGGGCGTTGCCGTCGAAGCTGACCTTGGCGTCCAGGACGCGCAGATGGCCGTCCTTCATGACGATCAGCGGGTTCACCTCCAGCATGTCCATGTCCTTCTCGACGAAGGCCTTGTACAGGGCGGGGAACAGCGACTTGCCGTCTTCGGCTGCGGCGCCCGTCAGGCCGTAGGCGGCGTTGATGGCGGCGACGTCGGCTTCGGTCACGCCCGTGGCGGGGTCGATGACGATGTTCTGGATCTTCTCGGGCGTGTCGTGGGCGACGGTTTCGATGTCCATGCCGCCCTCGGTCGAGACGACGAAGGCGATGCGGCCATAGGCGCGATCAACCAGCAGCGAGCAATACAGTTCACGATCAATGTCGGCGCCGTCTTCGATATAGAGGCGGTTGACCTGTTTGCCGGCCTCGCCCGTCTGGGCGGTGACCAGGGTGTTGCCCAGCATCTCCTTGGCGTGGGCGACGACTTCCTCGATCGAGAAGGCCAGACGCACGCCGCCCTTGGCGTCGGCCGGCAGTTCCTTGAACTTGCCCTTGCCGCGGCCCCCGGCGTGGATTTGCGACTTCACCACATAGAGCGGGCCAGGCAGTTGCTTGGCGGCGGCCTCGGCCTGATCGGCCGAGGTGATGGGCACGCCTGCGGCGACGGGGGCGCCGAAGCCCTTGAGAACCTGCTTGGCCTGATATTCGTGGATGTTCATGGAGACCGCCGCAATCTTTGCTGGGAAGAGTTTGCGGGGCTTATAGGCCCCGCGCCTTCGCAGGTGCAACCGTCTGATTATGACCCTTTAGTCCACCCAGTCCCGCTTCAGCGTCCGCGAGGCCCCAAACAGCAGAATGGCCGCCAGCACATAGAAGCTCATGCCGGTGTAGATGGCCCACCTCAGGCTCTCCTCTCCGAACCGGGGCGCCAGGAGGTCGCTCATCCAGCCGAAATAGTAGAAGCCGACCGCGATCCCCAGCAGATTGTTGATCAGCAGAAACAGGGCCGAGGCGGTGGAGCGCATGGCCGCCGGGACCAGATGCTGGACCGCCGCCGTGATCGGCCCCAGCCAGGCCAGGTTCAACCCCGTGGGCAGAAGGAAGATCAGGAAGGCCAGGATCAGCTGCTGCGCATGGCTGCCCCCGCCCGGCAGGACGAGGCCGATCAGCCAGGGGGAGTTCATCGCCAGGATGAAACAGGGCGCCGAGATCAGAAAGGCCACGGCCGGGGTCAGGGGATAGGCGCCCTTGCCCTTCTTCGACAGCTTGTCGGCGATCATTCCGCCCAGCCAAATGCCCAGGAGGCCGCCGATCAGGGCGATGCCCGAATAGTACCAGCTGGTCTGGCGCAGGCTCAGGTCGAAACTGCGCATGAAGAAGAGGGGCAACCAGCCGGCGACGCCGTAGCCGCAGACGGACGACGAGGCCGCGCCCAGGGCCAGCAGCCAGAAGCTGGGCTTCTTGATCACCACCGATGCGGTGCGCCGCGCCACCATCAAGGAGGCGCCGATCACCCCAGCCAGCAGGCCGCCGAAGCCGAGCACCAGCGGATTGCCGAGCGACAGACCCAGCAGCCAGTCCAGCCCCCCCAGGACCAGAAGACCGGCGCCCAGGCCCAGCATGATCTGGGCCGCGATCTTGCCCGCCCGATCCGTCCCGACCGGCGCGGCGGCCAGAGCCGCGACCTGGGCTTCGGTCTTCACTGCATCGGTTCCGCCGCGCTTGGGATCCTTGACCGTCAGCCGCAGCAGGGGCGCGACCAGCAGACCCGACAGGCCGACGACGATGAAGGCCGTGCGCCAGCCGTAGGTCGCCGCCAGCAGTCCCCCAACCAGGGTGCCCGCGGCCATGCCCAGCGGAATCCCGAAGGCGAAGGCGGCCAGGGCCCGCGCTCTCTGATGCGGCGGGAAATAGTCGGCGATCAGCGAATAGGCCGGCGCCACCCCGCCCGCTTCACCCACGCCCACCCCCATCCGGCACAGGAACAGCTGGCCGAACGAGCCGGCCATGCCGCACAGGGCGGTGAAGCCCGACCAGACGGCGAGCGCCCCGGTCATGATCCAGACCCGGCTGAACCGGTCGGCCAGCCAGGCCAGGGGAATGGCCAGGGTCGAATAGACCGAGGCGAAGGCGATGCCGCCCAACAGACCGAACTGGCTGTCGGACATGCCGAACTCTTCCTTCAGCGGCGCGGCCAGGATGCCGATGATCTGCCGGTCCAGGAAGTTCAGCATGTAGATCAGGATCAGCACCGCCAGCACATAGTAGCGGTAGCCGGGCCGCTCAGGCCGCTCGGGCCGCGCATCCTGGACCGTCAGCGTCTCCGTCGTCATCGGCGTTTCCCCTCGGCGTCTTGTTGTTCGTTGCGGAGAGCCTAGCCGCAAGTCCGCCCTGTGCAAAATAGGCCTGGCGGAGCGAAAAGGGGCGGCGGCCCGGAGACCGCCGCCCCTCGTCGTCAGGCGTGATGAATGGGGATCAGAACTTCAGACCCAGGGTCGCCGTGACGGTGCGCGGCGGGCCGTAGAAGCCGATGATCGAGTCGCCGGTCAGGGCGCCGGGGAAGGTGTAGCCGCCGACGCGATAGCGTTCGTCGCCCAGGTTCTTGCCGTGGACGCCGAAGGTCAGGCGGTCATCGGACGAAGTCCAGACGATGCTGGCGTCATACATCCAGTAGGCATCCTGATCGAGCAGCGGCGCGGGCGTCTCGAACTGTTGGTAGGCACCGCGATAGGCGATCGACGGGATGAAGGCGATCGACGAGCCGTTCTCCATGACCCAGTTGTAGTTGGCCGAGATCGATCCGGTCCATTCCGGCGTGTTCTGGAAGTCGCGCTGCGACGACACATCGACGAAACAGCCGACAACTGTGGGGCAGGTCGTGTTCAGCGGGCCTGTCGGGATGTAGGCCAGGAACTCGTCGAACTTGGCGTCGATGTAGCTCAGCGAGGCGTTGAACGTCAGGGCGTCGGTGGCGCGCAAGCGGCCTTCGAACTCCCAACCGCGGATCGAGGACGAGCCGACATTGTCCACCACCGAGGCGATCGTCGCGCCGGCCGGATACTGGGTCGTGATCTGCTGGTTCTCGTAGCTGGAATCGAAGATCGCGGTGGCGAAGGTCAGGCGACGATCCAGCAGCGAACCCTTCAGCCCGATCTCGTAGGTCTCGACCGTTTCCGGCGCATAGCCGTTGACGGTGGCGGGATACAGGACCGCATCGCCGCGCATGTCGAAGCCGCCCGATTTGAAGCCCTCGCCCCACGAGGCATAGGCCGTCAGGTCGGGGCCGAACTTGTAGTTGACCGCGATGCGGGGCGTGAACTTCTCGAACTCGCGCGTGCGGGTGTAGTTGGTGCGGGGAGCCTCGCCCAAGAACGGCACGGCAGTCGTATTGCCGAAATAGGGGCTGCGGATACCCAAGTAACGCTGACGGAAGACCGTACCTTCTTTCTCGTCCTTGGTGAAGCGACCGCCGACCGAGACCGACAGGGCGTCGGTGACGTCATAGGAGAAGTCGGCGAAGACGGCGTAGCTCTTGGTCGCCACCGAACCCGAGGTCAGGGTCGTCAGATTGGCCAGACCCACGACGGTGTCGAACGCGCCAGAGGCGTTGGCGTCCATATAGTAGACGCCGGCGACGCCGTTCAGACGGCCCGCGCTGACCAGAACCTGGAATTCCTGGCTGAACTGGTCGTCGTCATAGGCGGCGGGGATGTCGAGGATGGGCTGGGGCAGGTTGTCGAAGTCGATATTGCCGCGCGTCAGGCCTTCACGATAGGCGGTGATCGACTTGAAGGTGAACATGTCGCTCATCTCCCACTCGCCGGTCAGCGACACGCCGCGCGTCTGGACGCGGTTCTTGTCGCCGGCGCCGGCGTTGGTGTCATAGACATCGGCGGGCGACGGGGCGAACTCGCGGTGGCCGTGGCGCGCGTTGGAGTCGTCGTTCACCAGATCGCCGGCCAGACGGAAGAACAGGCTGTCGGTCGGGCTCCACTCCGCGCTGGCGCGGAAGGCGGTCACGTCCTTGTTGTAGTGTTCGTTGCCGGTGTTCAGGTTCTTGCCGTAGCCGTCGCGTAGATAGCGGGCCAAGGCGGCCGAGACCTTGAACTCGTCGCTGAAGGGCAGTTGGGCGCTGGCGATCACGTCGCGCTGGTTATAGCTGCCGTAGGAGGCGCGCAGGCGTCCCTCGGGCTCGTCGGCATTGATGCGGCTGGTCACGTATTTGATGGCGCCGCCGATGGTGTTGCGGCCATAAAGCGTGCCTTGCGGTCCGCGCAGCACCTCGACCCGCTCCACGTCGAAGATGTCCAGAACGGCGGCCTGCGGACGGGCCACATAGACGTCGTCGATATACAGGCCGACGCCGGGATCGAAGCCCCACAGCGGATCCTGCTGGCCCACGCCGCGAATGAAGGAGATAAGGGTCGAGTTCGAGCCCCGCGCGGCGTTCAGCGTCAGGCTGGGCGTCGAGCGCGCCAGTTCGGTGATGTCCAGGGCGCCGCGCGCCTCAAGCTGTTCGCCGGTGACGGCGGTCACGGCGACAGGCACATCCTGCAGGCTTTCCGCGCGGCGGCGCGCGGTGACGACGATGTCGTCGACGGTGGCGGCGTCCTGAGCATTCGCGGCCTGAGCGGTCGCCTCCGCGTCCTGGGCGACCGTGGCCCCCGCCAGCACGCCCCACGCCGCGCCGGCCAGCAGCGCGCACTTCACATGACGATTCATGATCCTTAACCCCTTTGTCGTTTCCAGCCTGGTTGACGCTTTTATTCAGCGTTCAATGATTTTCTTGAACCTGACCCGGTTTCGACCGTCTGTCAAACCCCGGGGCTGCCGCAACGTCGTCATCCGCCCACACGGACCGTGCAGCGTGGCGCCGTTGCACCGGCGCCGGCCCTGGCCTAGAGCCTGATCCGTTGAGGAGGAACCGCTTCGCGGTTCCGCTGAAACGGTGAATCAGGCTCCAGATTAAAGCGAGAGCATGATTCACGCTTCTGTCGGAACCGCAAAGCGGTTCCGTCCGAAACGATCATGCTCTAGCGTCGCCGCATGAGCCAGATCCCCGCCGCGCCCCGTCCCGTCGCCGCCGCCCGGCGCAAGACGGCCGCGCCGGATGCGACGCCTGCGCGGCGCGGCCGTCCGCCCAAGGCCCAGGCCAAGGCGGCGGGTGAAACCCGCGAGCTGATCCTGGATGCGGCCGAGGATCTGTTTTCCAAACACGGCTTCTACGGCGTCACCATCCGCGAGGTGGCGCGCGAGGCCGGCGTCGACACCGCCCTGGTCCACTATTATTTCGGGGCCAAGCGAGACCTGTTCGACGCGGTCTTTCTGCGTCGCGCCGAGGTCTGGAACAATGAACGGGTCGCCGCCATCAACCGTTACGCCGCCCAGGCTGAGGAGACCGGTCGGCCCATGACGCTGGAGGGGCTGCTGGAAGCCTTTCTGCGACCGCCGTTCGAATGGTCGCTCAAGGGCGGGCCGGGTTGGAAACACTATTCCGCCCTGGTGGCCCAGACCAACGCCAACCCGACCTTCGGCGGTGAAACCATGGCCCGGTATTTCGACCCGGCCATCCGGCGGCTGATCGAACTGATTGCCCAAGTCCTGCCCGAGGCCAGCGAGGTCGATCTCTACTGGGGCTATCATAATCTGTCGGGCGCCCTGACCCTGACCCTGGGCGAGACCGGACGTCTGGACCGACTGTCGGGCGGTCGCGCCCGATCCGGGGATCTTCAGACGGCCGGCGACTATATGGTCCGGTTCGCGGCGGCCGGCTTTCGCGCCGTGGCGGGGCTGTCGCCTTCTAGCTGAAGAAGACCGCCCACATCAGCCGGCCGGGCAGGAAGGTCAGAAGGCCCGCCACGATCAGTCCTCCGACGAACATCGACGTCATGGCCCGCCGATGGGCCTGCACCCTATGGCGACGGGCGGCGTAGACCGCCATGGGCAGGCCGACCACCGTCCAACCGCTGAGCAGATGGATCAAGGACAGGCCCGCAGGTCCGCCGGGATTGATGGCGTGAATGAAGAAGGAGCTGATCGCCGTCGTTCCCATCGCCGCCACCCAGGCCCAGCCCAGCGTCCGGTGCAGCCGCGTGCCCTTCACCCCGATCAGCAGCACGATCCCGATCGCCAGGGCCGTCAGGGCGGCCGCCACATGGACCTGGATCGCCGTCGGCGCGGCGGCCAAGAGGTCCAGCTTCGGCGCGTGCGGACGGAAATCCAGCCGTGCGATCTGACCATTGTCTCGGGTCAGATAGATGAGGATCGGAACGCCCAGCAGGAAGAGACCGGCGGCGGACGGCAGATGACGGGCGAGACGGGACATGGGACGAAGGCTCCGGGAAAACTCGCCCCCTTCCTGACGGGGCTGCGATCGCCGCGCACCCGCCTCTGCGCGAACGACCACATCGACTTCGCGAACGTCCGCCCCCTTCCGCCCTGAAGGAAATCATGGTTTCAGATCGGCCTTGGAAGACAGAAGGCCCTCATGACGTCACCCGCCGCCGACCGCCGTCGAACCTTTCTGCGCGGGCTTGTCGTGGCTGTCCTGGTCGGCGTCTTCCTGGCCTCGACCGGCGCCTTCGGCAGCGCCGGCGCGCCCTATCTGGAACGGCTGGCCTATTGGGTTCTGATGATGATCCTGGGCGGTCTTTGGGGCCATCTGTGCAGCGGTTTGGTCACCCGCTTCATCGAGGTGGACGACCGGCCGTGGCTGACGGTCGGCCTGATGACGGCGGTGATCACCGGCCCGCTGAGCCTGATCATCTGGGCCGCGACGGGCCTCTTCTTCGTCCAGCGCCTTTATCCGCTGGCCGCCCTGCCCCAGCTGTTCGGCCCGGTGCTGATCGTCACCTTGGCGGTGACGACGGTCAACGTCTTCCTGGGGCGCGCCCAGCCGGTCCAGACCCACGCCGCGCCGCCCAGCCAGCCGACCCGTCCGGCGCGCTTTCTGGATCGCCTGCCGCCCAGGCTGAAGGGCGCGACCCTCTACGCCGTTCAGGCCGAGGACCACTATCTGCGCCTTCACACCGATCGCGGCTCGGACCTGATCCTGATGCGCCTGTCCGACGCGGTCGAAGAGTTGGAGGGGCTGGAGGGCGCCCGCACCCACCGCAGCTGGTGGGTGGCCCGTTCGGCCGTGCGCGCCGTGGACCGGGGCGACGGCCGCGCCACCCTGACCTTGGAGGGCGGGCTGAACGTCCCGGTCAGCCGCCGCTACGCCCGCACCCTGCGCGAAGCCGACTGGTGGTGAGACCCGCCGCCTGACGCCTGCGGCTGGGACGCTTCAGGGGGCCGGCGCCGCCTCCAACGCCGCCACCGAGGCGGCGCAGCCGGTCAGGGTGTCGTCGCCGATCTCGACCTTGGCCGTCAGCGGATAGGTGCGATCGCTCATGCCGTCCGAACATTCGGTGGCGATCAGGACGACGTTTAGCGCTTCGTTCAGATCGGTAGAGGTGGCGTAGGTGGCGACCGTGCCCTGCACCGTGGCGCCCCGGTTCGGCGCATGCTGCGCCGGCTGATCTACACGGGTATAGGTCAGGCCGTCCGGCGTGATTTCGACGCTCCAGAAGGGTTCGGTTCCGAGAGCGCGCACCGGCTTGCCCAGATCGACGCCCGCCAGCACGGGGGCGGGCTCGGGCGGCGGCGCCGCCTCCGGCGCTTGATCCTTGCGATCATAGCAGCCCGCCAGCAGGGGCAGGACCAGAATGATCGCCGTCAGGGCGGCGGGGATCGGGCGCATGCGGAGACCTCTCTCGATTGGCCAGCAAGTGTGGGCGACATCCTCTTCGGTCAAGGGCGGCGGCTGAGTTATGGTGCGGGAATGTCGATTCGCCTGACCGCATACGAGTTCTTCGCCGGCGGCGGTTTGGCCGGCCTCGGCCTGAACGGGGCGAATCCCGGCGGCGTCTCGGGAATAGAGACCGTCTTCGCCAATGACATGGACCGGGCCAAGGCGGCCGCCTTCACGGCCAATCATCCACGGATCCCGTTTCATCTGGGCGACGTCTGGGACCTGACGACGGCGGACCTGCCCGGCGCGCCGGACCTGGCCTGGGCTTCGTCCCCCTGCCAGGACGTCAGCCTGGCGGGTGGGCGCGGCGGGCTGACGGCGGGGCGGTCCGGCGCCTTCTGGGGTTTCTGGCGTCTGATCGAGGGCTTGTCGCGCGAGGGACGCGCGCCCGGGATCATCGTTCTGGAGAATGTAATCGGTCTGTTGACCTCGGGCGCAGCGCAGGGCGAGGACTTCGCCGCCGTCTGCACGGCCATGGCGGCCGGCGGCTGGCGGATCGGGGCCTTGGAGATGGACGCCGCCCACTGGCTGCCCCAGTCGCGCCCGCGTCTGTTCGTCGTCGCCATGGCCGAAGAGATTGCTGCGGCGGCGCCGCAGACGCGCGCGCCGAACGGGCCTTTCCACTCGTCCCGGCTGATCGCGGCTGAGGCCCGTCTGCCGCAGGCGGCGCGTGACGCCTGGACCTGGTGGAGCCTGCCGGTCCCCTCGCGCCGCAATCTTGATCTCGACGCCCTGCTCGAACCGGACGAGACCGCCGTCTGGCTCGACGACGGCGAGGCGATCCTGGCCCTGGCCGCTCCGCTGCACCGCGCCCGGCTGGAGGCGGCGATCGCCTCGGGCCGGCGCACGGTCGGCGCGGCCTATCGCCGGGTTCGCCGAGAAAACGGCCGCAAGGTCCAGCGGCTCGAAATCCGGTTCGACGGCCTGGCGGGCTGCCTCAGAACGCCCGCCGGCGGTTCGTCGCGCCAATATGTCGTCGTCTGCGACGAGGGACGCGCCCGGGTGCGGCGGCTGACCGGCCGCGAGGCGGCGCGCCTGATGGGCGTGTCGGACGACTATCTGTTGCCGCCCAGCCAGAGCGCGGCCCTGAAGCTGATGGGCGACGCCGTCGCCGTGCCGGTGGTGCGCGCCCTGGCGGAGGGACTGCTGAAGCCCGCGCTTTCGGCGCGGCGAGCGGCGGCCTGAGGCGTCAGGCCGCTCAAGACCTCAGCGCTGGACCCACTGGCCCTGGGCGTTTCGATACCATTGGCCGGCCGGAATCCGGGGCAGAAGCTGGCTCTGGAACATCCGGGCCCCGGCCACGTCGGGGGTGGCGCCCGCCTCGGCGGCGCTGCGGGCGTAGGCGGCGCGGCGGCCGGCGTTGGTCGCTTCGACGGCCGCGCGCAGATCGGCGTCGGCGCTTGAGGTGCGAAAGCCCAGATAGCCGTCCGCCTGTTCGCCCACGACCCCGGCGGCCTTGGCCTGATCGATCATGGCCTTTTGGGCGCTGGTCTGAGCCAGGGCGGCGCCGGCCATGGAGACGGCGGCGGCGACGGCGCCGACGGCGATAAATCTGCGAAAGCTCATGTCAGCCTGTCCTTTCAGGAAAAAGCGAGGCGATCAGAAGAGGTTGGGGTTCTGTTGCAGCAGTTGCTGCAACTCTTGATCCAGCCGGACACGCACGTCTGCGTCCAATTTGGCGTAGATCTGGATGGGCGCAACCTCCAGACGGACCGTCGGGGCGCAGCCGACGACGGCGGCGGCGGCGGCTCCGAGGCCCAGTCCGGCCAACTGGCGCTTGGTGATCATGGCTTAGACTCCGGCTCGATCAGGTTTGAAGATGCAATAGCACGGCTGCGCGTGAACGGTCTCTGAATGGCCGGGCTCACGGCGCCGCCTCTTCCTGCTGCCCTTGGCGGGCGCGATTCACCGCCAGCAGATCCGAGAACAGCTGATTGGCGTTCAGGGTCGTATCCAGCGTCAGGTCGATCTGGGTGCCGGACGGCAGGGGCAGTTCCCGCTTGAGGAATTCGCGACTGATCAGCTCCGCCAGGGTCAGACGCAGTTCCTGACGCTGGGGCGGCGCGTGCCGGCCGCGAATACGGAACAGGACCGACAGCCGCCCGCCGTCCAGACTGTTCACATCGGCGCTAAGCACGTCGAAGGCCAGGTTCTCCATCGCCTGATAGGCCAGATCCTCGACCATGTTCGGCGGCACCTCCGCCCCGCCTCCGCCGGCGTCCACATCGGTCAGAACCTCGCGCTTGATCGACAGCCGCCCGGGCTGAACCGCCGCCAGGCTCCCGTTGCGGATCGTCAGTCCTGTCTTGGGGTCCATGGTGAAGGGCAGACGGCCCGAGACCACCGCATCCAGCACCACCTTGTCGTCGAAACCGGTGTCGGCCACCACATCGCCCAGTTGGACCCGGTCCAGCACCACCACCCCGTCATAGGGCTGGGCGGCGTCCAGCGGCACGACGAACGGCTCCACCGAGACGACGCCGCCGCCGGCTTGAACCGAGCCTGCGGAGATCTTGATCCCGGCTGCGTCGACGGCGAAGGTCAGGTCCAGATCCGTCGCCTCCGTCCCCACGGCCAGACTGTCCACCGTCAGCTTCTGATCCGGCGCGGTGATCAGCGGCGTCAGGCTGGTGAAGACGATGTCGCCCTTGACGCCCTTGACCGCCCCGGCCGGGCTGACGAAGTCCAGCCCCGGCACGCTCAGACGCCCGCTCGACGTGGGTTCGGCGGTCTTGGTCCAGTCGAACCGGCCCTCGAAGGCGACCGAACCGGTCACGGGCGACTGCACCAGGTCTGCAACCAGGGGCGTCAGCATGGCTGGTTGCAGGCCGCCCTCGACGAAGGTCACCTGGGGAACCGAAATCTGGAGGCCGCCGGCGCCGCTGCGGCCGTCGTGGGTCAGGGTCAAGCGCCCCATGGCGGCCCCCGCCGCCTTGCCGGTCCCTTCCAGGTCGAAACCGCCGCGCCACACCTCCTCGGCCAGCCGCACCTGTCCGACGGCGGCGAGCGGTTCGAACCGCTTCGGGGTCAGGGCGTCCACCGCCCGCGCCTGGGTCACCGTCGCCGTCAGCCCCACGCCGGAGGATGCGCCGTCCACCGTCACCCGACCGGCGGCCCCTTCGAACCGCATGCCCAGGAAGGGCGCCTGGGCCGAAAGGCGATCAAAGCCGCCGACGACGCGCCAGACCCCCTCCTTGGCGCTGAGCAAGGGCGCGTCCGTGGGACAGAGGGCGCCGGCGACTTCATGGACGTCGTTCTCGTCCAGCTCCAGCCGTTCGACCGTCAGGTCCACACATTCGGGGGTGGTGTAGGTGATCCGTCCGTCCGCAAGGGCCAGAAGCCCCCGCGTCCTGGCGTCGATCCCGCGCGCCACGTCGAAATCCAGTCGCGCACGGCCGTCCAGCTGAGCCTCGAAGCCGGCGTCGGTCAGCCGCCACTGCGGCACGTCCACCGCCATTTCCGGCAGTCCCCGTCCCCGCGTCGCCACCAGCCTCAGCGCGCCGCCGCCCAGCCGTCCCGGCTCGGCGGCGTAGGCGGTCTGGCCCGCCGGCTGCGACAGGGTCAACACGCCGCCGTTGGCGGGCTTGGCCGTGACCGGTCGCAGGACGCTGGCCTCCGTCCCGGCCGACCCTGTGACCAGGCGAACCGCCGGGGCGTTCAGGGCGAAACCGCCCAACGCCCGCTTCATCTCGGCCAGTTCGGCGATGTCGTCGGGCCCAACCGGCCCGAACAGGGGCCAGGCGCCGTCCGCCGACCGGATCGCGCCCTGGGCGACGATGCGGACCGCCTCGTCCTTGACGACGTCCAGGCTCAGATCGGCGGTCCCACGCCTTAACGTCAGGTCGCCCCAGCCGATACGGTCGAAACCGGCCTTGACCGGCCCGGTCGCCTCGAAAGCCGCGTCGCGCCCGCCCAACGTCAAGGCTCCGGAACGGATCGAAAGACCGCGCGTCTCGACCCCGCCCGCCGCGCCGGCCTCCGCGGTCAGGACCAGCGGCGTCTCCAGCCCCCAGCCCAGGGCGTCTGCGCGCTTGACCTCAAGGCGTCCGCCTTCGGCTCGGACCCGCGCCTGCGTCGCCTTCAGGCCGGGGCCGTCCACGGCCGCCGCCGTCAAGGCCAGGCCGGTCTCGCCGTCCAGCTGGAAGTCTTCGATCCATCCGGCGGTTCGGCCGTCGAACCGGGCCTGGATCTCTGTATCACGCGCCTGGGTCGCCCCCAGGCCGAGAACCTCGCCCGTCAAACGCGCATGGAGGCGCGCGCGACCATCGCCGCGTCGCGTCTTCAAATCCGGATAAGGCAGGTCTCCGTCCAGGCTCAGCAGGGCGCGACGCCCGCTCAGGCCGGCGCCGACGAAACGCTCGGCCTCACCCCGCAACCTCAATTTCACCCGGTCGCCGGTCGTCGTCAGATCGATCGCAGCGGCGAACCCCTGGGCCTGAACCTCGCCGCTTTGAAGCACGGTCGCCGGAACCGCCGCCTTCAGCCGCGTCAGCTTGCCGTCGTCCACCCGCGCATCGCCCAGAATCCGCACGGCGCCGTAGTCCGTCTCCAACAGCGCCCGGCCGTCTTCGACGATGATCAGGGGCGCGCGCGCATCCGGACGCGGCGGGCCGCCCGTGAAGGATTTGATCACCGGGTCCAGAGATCCGAACGCCAGCTTCCCGTCCTTCCAACTGGCGCGCATCACCGGCCTGACCAGTCGAACGCGGCTGGGCGTCACTCCCAGCCCCGTCTTCGACCAGGGCCAGGCCACGGCGTAGTCCACCTCGACCCGCTCGACCGTCACGTCCGGATTTTTGGGATCGCCGATGCGGACACGCCCGACGAAGCCGTCCAGCTCGATCCGCTCGACCTCGACCTCCGCCTGGACCCCGCGCCGGTCCAGCCAACCCACCAGGACCTCGCGCGCCGCCGCTCGACGATTCAGATAAAGCGCCGCCAGCAGGAGGGCGACGACCAGCACCACAACGCCGGCGACGCGGCCGAGCCGACGCAGCGGATCGTTCCGCCGGGACGGCGGACGCGACCGGTCGGATGGCGTCGTCGTATCGGTCAAGCGTCCAGACCGGAAAGCGAAAGAACCATTTTCCAGACCGCCATCGCTGCCCCCGATGAAGATTTACGCCCCAAGCGTCGCCTTGAAGACGCGCATCCGCAACGTCCGTTCTCATCTTCCGTTGCAGCCAAGCGGGGCGATAAGAGGGCGACCTATAGAACGGGGGCAGGACGACTACGCACCCTTACGGGCTTGAGCCGTCTCTTAACGCCTTGTAAGCAACCGCCTTCCCAAAGTGGAACAGGCGAGGTATAGGCCTAGCCTTCGCATTTTCAGGAATGCGGCGCAGTTTGGTGACTATGGTTTGACGCCTTTGGCGTTGCAGCACGACGAGACCGATGGCTCAGTTCGACCCTCGCCGACAGCCGATGCGCCTCGCCCCGCACGCTCTGACCGCCGCCGCCGCGGTCTCGGTGGCGCTTCTGGCCGGCAGAGTCTATCAACCCGCCAAGGCTGAAGAAGTTCCCGTCCCCTCCTCGGCCCAGATGGCCGCCATGGAGGTTCAGGCCTTCGCCGCCGCCAATGCTCCGGCCGGCATGACCGCCCCGGAGGCCGTTCCCGTCCAGATCCGTCGCGGCGAAACCTTTGAAGAGGCCGTGCGCCGCACCGGCGTCGCCCCGGAAGAGGCCAGCGCCGTCGCCGCCACCGTCGCCAACGCCTTCGACCTGTCCGATCTGCGCGCCGGCCTTCGTTTCGAGACCGCCATCGCCAAGCCGCGCGACGGCCGAGGCGACGCCCGCCTGATCGGCCTGACCATGCGAACCGGCCCGGCCAGCCAGCTGACGGTGTCGCGCAGCTTCGACGGCGCCCTGCGCCTGCGCTCGCTTGAGGAAAAGGTCACCCACGAGACCGTAGTGCTGAAGGGGGACGTCGAACGCTCCCTGTCCGCCAGCGCCCGCGAACTGGGCGCCACCGCCTCCATCGTCCGCGCCGCCAGCCGACTGTTCGCCACCAAGTTCGACATGCAACGCGACATCCGCGCCTCGGACGAGTTCACCATGGTCTTCGACCGGGACGTGACCGAGGCCGGCCGCACCGTCGCCGTGGGCGATCTGGTCTATGCCGAACTGCGCGGCGTGACCTTCTATCGCTTCAAGCCGGCCGGCGCCAAAGAGGCGCAGTTCTTCGACGCCTCGGGCAAGAACCTGCGTTCGGCCATGATGCGCACCCCGCTGCAGAACTTCCGGCGCGTGTCGTCGGGCTTCGGCTTCCGGACCCATCCGATTTCCGGCTATCGCAAGATGCACCAGGGCATCGACTTCGCCGCCGGCACCGGGACGCCGGTCGTCGCCCCCGCCGACGGCGTGGTGGTCGAGGCGCGCCGCTGGGGCGGCTACGGCAACTGGCTGCGCATTCGCCACAACAACGGTCTGGAAAGCGGCTACGGCCACCTGTCCCGCTACGGCGCCGGCATCCGCGCCGGCCAGCGGGTCAGCCAGGGCCAGATCGTCGCCTATGTCGGCTCGACCGGCGCCTCCACCGGTCCGCACCTTCACTACGAAATTTGGCGCAACGGTCAGCGGATCAATCCGGCCGGCGTCAAAACTCAGGAAGGCACCGAACTGTCCGGCGCCGACCTGGCCGCCTTCCGCGCCGAAAAAGCCCGGATCGACCGCATCATCGCCTCCGGCGGCCAAAAACGGCCCGCTCTCCAGCAAGCCTCCGCCGACGGCCTGCGCGCCGCCCAGGGATAATCTCGGCCGGCTGGTGAAGCGGTTATAGGGAATGGCGCGACGTCTGACTCTCAGGACGCCTTGCATCCGACTTCATCGCGGGCCGGATTCGGGCTGAAGAATCAGGCTCTCGGCCTAATCTGACGCCGATCAGGCTCTAAGGCCTGACCTTAAGCAGACTGCGCAGATATTCCCCGTAGGCGCCGGCGCCGATTCGATTGGCCAGTCGTTCAAGCTGAGCCGCCTCGATCAAACCCTGCTGATAGGCGATTTCCTCAAGACAGGCGATCTTGAACCCCTGGCGCTGCTCCAGCACGCGCACGAACTGGGCCGCGTCGAGCATGGCGTCCGGGGTGCCCGTATCCAGCCAGGCGTAGCCCCGCCCCATGATCTCCACAGACAGTTTCCCGCGCTCCAGATAGATGCGGTTGACGTCGGTGATCTCCAGCTCGCCCCGGGCTGACGGCGTCAGGCTGCGGGCGATCTCGACCACGTCGTTATCGTAGAAATAAAGACCTGTAACAGCCCAGTTGGATTTGGGCGCCTTGGGCTTTTCCTCGATCGACAGGGCGCGCATGCGTTCGTCAAACTCGACTACGCCGTACCGTTCCGGGTCGTTAACATGATAGGCGAAGACGGTCGCGCCGTCCGGTCGGCTCATGGCGCTGGTGAACAGGTCGGTGACGCCGTGGCCGTAGAAGATGTTGTCGCCCAGGATCAGGGCCGAGGGGCTGTCGCCGACGAAGTCCGCGCCGATGATGTAGGCTTGGGCCAGACCGTCGGGGGAGGGCTGGACCGCGTACTGGATTTCCATGCCCCACTGCGAGCCGTCGCCCAGCAGGGCCTGGAAACTAGGCGTGTCGCGCGGGGTGGAGATGATCAGCACCTCGCGGATGCCGGCCAGCATCAGGGTCGACAGCGGATAATAGATCATCGGCTTGTCGTAGACCGGCATCAGCTGTTTGGAGGTGACCAGGGTCATCGGATGCAGGCGGGTGCCGGTTCCTCCGGCCAGGATGATGCCCTTCATGGCGCGGTCCTTTCGGCGTGCAGTTCGTGGACGATCTCGGCGACGGCGACCTGCCAGGGGCGGGGCGCGATCCCGTAGTCACGGGTCAGTTTCTCGGTCGACAGGCGCGAGTTCGACGGGCGCCGGGCCGGGGTCGGGTATTCGGACGAAGGGATGGCGTCGACGGTGGCGGACGGGCCGCCGGCCGCGGCGCTGAGGGCGAAGATCTCTTGGGCCAGTCCGGCCCAGGTGGTCTCGCCGACGTTGACGAACTGATAGACGCCGGTCGGGGCGTCGGCGTCAGCGATCATTCTCAGGACGATGGTCTTCAAGGCGTCGGCGATGTCGCGCGCCGATGTCGGGCAGCCGTGCTGGTCGCCCACCACCCGCAGCGCCGGTCGGTCGGCGGCGAGGCGCAGCATGGTCTTGAGGAAGTTGGCGCGGTGGACGCTGAGCACCCAGGCGGTGCGCAACACGACAGAGCGGGGATTGCCGGCCCGCACCGCCAGTTCACCGGCCAGTTTCGAGGCGCCATAGACGCCCAGAGGCCCGACCGGATCGGTTTCGACATAGAGACCATCCTTGGACCCGTCGAACACATAGTCGGTCGAGACCTGGATCAGCGGGATCCCCGCCTCGCGCGTCGCGTCGGCCAGAACCGCCGGTCCCATGGCGTTGGCGGCGAAGGCGGCGGCGACCTCTGTCTCGGCCTTGTCCACGGCCGTATGGGCGCCGGAGTTGATCACGGCCGCGAAAGGCGTGGCGGCGAAGGCGGCCCGCACCGAAGCGGCGTCGCCCAAGTCCAGTTCGGCCCGCGTCGGGGCGTGCAGCACGACGCCCTCCGGCCAGGCGGCGGCCTGAAGCTCCAGTCCCACCTGACCGGCCCCGCCCGTGATCAGGATGTGGACCGGATCAGCCATTGGCGACACCGAGGCGCTGGGTCGAATAGCGGGCGTCGAGAATGTCCTGCCACCAGGTCTGGTTCTCCAGATACCAGGTCACGGTCCGCTCGATCCCTTCCTCGAAGGTCACAGACGGAGTCCAGTCCAGGTCGGACCGGATCTTCGACGCATCGATGGCGTAGCGATGATCATGGCCCGGACGGTCGGTCACATAGGTGATCTGGTCGGCGTATTGACCCTCGGCCTTAGGCCGCAAGCGGTCCAGGATCGAACAGATGGCGGTGACCACCTCGATATTCTTCCGCTCGGCATTGGCCCCGACGTTGTAGGTCTCGCCGGGCGTGCCGGTCTCGAACACGGCCTGGAGGGCGCGGGCGTGATCGTCGACGAACAGCCAGTCGCGCACGTTCGACCCGTCGCCATAGACCGGCAGGGGCTCGCCGTTCAGGGCCCGGATGATGATCAGCGGGATCAGCTTCTCAGGGAAGTGATAGGGGCCGTAGTTGTTGGAGCAGTTGGTCACCAGCACCGGCAGGCCGTAGGTGTGGCCCCAGGCCCGCACCAGATGGTCCGACCCGGCCTTGGACGCAGAATAGGGCGAGCGGGGATCATAGGGGGTGGTCTCGGTGAAGAAGCCCTCGTCGCCCAGCGAGCCGAACACCTCGTCGGTCGAGATGTGGTGGAAGCGGAAGCGCGCCTTGGCGGCCTCGTCCAGGCCGCGCCAATAGCCCAGGGCCTGGTTCAGCATGACGAAAGTCCCGACCATATTGGTCTGGATGAAGGCGCCCGGCCCGTCGATCGAACGATCCACATGGCTCTCGGCCGCCAGATGGGCGACGACGTCAGGCTTGAAGTCCCGCATGGCCTTGGCCACGGCCTCGGCGTCGCAGATGTCGGCTTGGACGAAGGAATAGCGGTTGCTGGACGCCACCGGCTCCAGAGAACTCAGTACGCCCGCATAGGTAAGCTTGTCATAGACCAGGACCTCATGGTCCGTATGCGCGATCAGCCGCCGCACCAGGGCCGAGCCGATAAAACCGGCGCCGCCGGTGACCAGGATACGCATCGATTGTCTCTCCCGGATCACAGTGGAGGCAAGAGCTCCATCGGACGACCGTCATACTCGAACGGACTGTGGAAATCCGCCAAGGCGGGTAAGGCCCTGTCCCTGTCCGAAAGAACGGCGCCCGAGGGCGGCAAGGGCCAATCTATGCCGATCTGGGGGTCGTTCCAGACAAGACCGCCGTCACAGTCGGGCGCATAGACGTCGCTGACCTTGTAGGCGACTTCTACATCCGGCTCGAGCGTGATGAAGCCGTGTGCGAAACCGACCGGCACAAACAGCTGCTCGCCCCCATCCGCGGTCAACCGCACCGCCACGTGGCGGCCATAGGTCGGCGATCCACGCCGGACATCCACCGCATAGTCCATGATGGAGCCGCGCACACACCGCACCAGCTTAGCCTGGGGGTGCGGCGGTCGCTGATAATGCAGCCCCCGGATCGTGCCTTCAGCCGCCGAAAAGGACTGGTTATCCTGGACGAAGCGTACGCGAACGCCGGCGGCTTCCGCCCAGATTTCAGAATAGGTCTCCATAAACCACCCTCGCGCATCGCCGAGGCGCGGCGTGCGAAGCAGGGTCAAGCCGACGGGTGGCAAGCACGACATTCGACGGCAACGCTCCCATTCTGATCAAAAAGACTTCGGTCTTGCTATCGAATATCTCGACAGGAAACCAGCACATGACAGATCAGAGCGCCCCCTGCGACATTGGCGGCGTCACCTAAGCGCTCTCGCGCGACGTCATCAGCAATCGGTTCGGGAGCCGAGCTTCTAAGGGCCTTAGCGTCCAGTGAAATTGGGGGTTACGTCGCCGCTGGCGGAGTTCTCGGTTTTTTAAACCGAAATGGCGCACCCGAAGAGATTCGAACTCCTGACCCCCAGATTCGTAGTCTGGTGCTCTATCCAGCTGAGCTACGGGTGCGTCTGCCTTGCGGCGAGGGCGGGTCTTTAGCCGCTGAACGGGGTGGACGCAAGCGGGGGAATGCAGTTTCTGTAGCGGGGTTGATCGGCGTGGTCCCCTGGCGGGCCACGTCGCCCGGACCTCTCCCCCTGTCGGACCGCCTGAATGTTGTTTTTGCGTCGTCGTCTCGTGTCCCTGTTGGTCGCGGCGGTTTCCGTTCCGACGCTTTTGGCCGGATGCCAGACCCCGGCCGCGGCGCCTTCGCTGGAGGCGCGGTCGGACCCGGCCGGGGCCCCGTCGATCGCGCGGGGGCCGTTCGTCGCCGCCGCCAACCCGCTGGCGGTCGAGGCCGGGATGACGGTGCTGCGCCGGGGCGGCTCGGCGGTGGATGCGGCGGTCGCCGTCCAGGCGGTGCTGGGGCTGGTGGAACCCCAATCGTCGGGCCTGGGGGGCGGGGCCTTTCTGATGAGCTATGAGGCCAAGACCGGCCGGATCACCGCCTATGACGGGCGCGAGACGGCCCCCGCCTCGGCCACGCCCGAACTGTTCTATGAAGACGGCGAGCCCCTGCCCTTCATCGACGCCATACTGTCGGGCCGATCGGCCGGAGCGCCGGGGGCGGTGGCCATGCTGGCCATGGCCCATCAGGATCAGGGACGGCTGGCCTGGCGCGATCTGTTCGACGACGCAGAACGGCTGGCGCGCGACGGTTTTGTGGTCAGTCCGCGCCTGGCGGGCATGATCAATGGGTCATCGCCCCAGGCCAAGACCCGTTGGGCGACCGCCCTGTTCACCGGCCCAGACGGCCGCCGCTACCGGACCGGGGACGTGATGCGCAATCCGGCCTACGCCCGGACGGTTCAAGCCCTGGCGACCGAGGGGCCCGGCGTCTTCTACGGGGGACGCATCGGCCAGGAGATCGCCCGCACCGTCGCCGAGGGTCCGCGGCCGGGCGGCCTGACCGAGGCGGACATCGCCGCCTATCGTCCGCTGCGCCGGGACGCCCTGTGCCGGCCCTATCGGATCTATCTGATTTGCGTTCCGCCCCCGCCGTCCAGCGGGGTGGCCCTGTTGCAGTTTCTGGCCATGGCGGAACACACGCCCGACATCCAGAAGGGGGCCGACAGCCCCGAAGCCTGGGTGGCCTTCGGGCGCCTGCAACGACTGATGTATGCGGACCGCGACCGCTATGTCGGCGACGCCGATTTCGTCGGGGTGCCGGTCGCCGGGCTGCTGGACCCGGCCTATGTGACCCAGCGCGCGGCCCTGGTCCCGGAAATCGACGGGCCGGTTCCGGCGGGCGCGCCGCCCGGCTCTGCACCGCGCAGCGCGGACGCCACGGCCGAGCCCGGAGGCACTTCGCACATGGTCATCGTCGATGCGGACGGGAATGCGGTCAGCATGACCACCACGGTCGAAAGCATCTTCGGCGACGGGCGGGTGGTCGAGGGCTTCTTCCTGAACAATCAGCTGACCGACTTTTCCTTCACCCCGTCCGAAGACGGCCATCCGGCGGCCAACGCCGTAGCGGCGGGCAAGCGGCCGCGCTCGTCCATGACCCCCGTTCTGATCCTGGATCGACAGGGGCGTCTGGTCGGGGCGATCGGGTCGTCCGGCGGGTCCAGCATCCTGGCCTATGTGGCCAAGGCCCTGGTCGGGATGATCGACTGGAACCTGCCGGTCCAGGAGGCGATCGCCCTGCCGAATCTGGTGGTGCGGGGCGGTTCGGTCGGCGCTGATACGGCGCAGATCCCGCCGGACATCGCCCAAGCCCTGGGAGCGGCCGGCATGGGGCTGAGGCCCAACGCCACGGAGACCTCGGGCCTGCATGGCGCGATGTGGCGCGACGGCCGCTGGGACGGCGGGGCCGATCCTCGACGGGAGGGGGTCGCGGTGTCGGAAGCGCCTTGAGGCCCCGATCCGGACGCGATCAGCGGCGAGGCTTGATCGAGAGCTGGAAGGCGATCAGCCCCTCATCCACGTCGGTGTCCAGCCCGTTCATGCCGCGCAGCCCCTTGCCGGCGTCGATTTCGCGATAGACCAGACCGACCGAGGTCTGGACCGCGCCACGGCGATAGGCCACCCCCACGGAGGCGTCGCCCAGGAAGGATCCGCGGTCCTGAGTGTAGCCGGATCGAGCGTAGTCGCCGTCGCGAGTGCGGGCGAAATTATAGCCGACGGCGCGGCCCGAGCCGGCGGCATACAGGTACCAGCGCGGACGCTGGCCGAACCGGGCGTCGCCGTCGGGCGCCAGGCGGTCTAGCCCCTCGCCGATCTTCAAAGTGGCGCCGGCCTCGGCCGATCCGCCCTCGCTGCCCAGGCCGACGCCGGCATGGGGCGTCAGACTGACCTCCAGGCCAGAGGCCGTGCGGCCGACCGCGCTGCGGAAGCCGCGCACATAGCGCAGATCATAGGCTTCGGGCTCCAAAACGGCCCGGTCCTGGAGGGTGACCGGCAGAGGGGAGCCGTCGGCGCGTGTCAGGCGGCCCGCGGTCTCTAGGCTGAGCCGATCGGTGAAGCCTTGGCGGTCGATCCAGATGTCGCGGCGGGTGCTGGCGGCGATCCCTTGAGCCTCACCCGAGATCGCCAGGGGCGTCTTCATCTCGATCTCAGGGCCGAAGGGCGCGTCGGGAGAGACCCGAAAACTCTGCTGTTCGTTCAACCGAGCCGTGACGTTCGATCCGGTTTCGGGTGCGGCGTCAAAGGCGTCGGGGACCCAGGCCTGGGCGCGAGCATCGACCGCGCCGGCGGACGCCAGCACGCTTGCCACTCCAAACAACCAGGCCGCTACACGCATTCGGTCTCCCCACCGTCCGCTGTTCTCCAGCTTGCACCATGCAGGGCGGGAGTCCAACAGACATTTTCACGACATTCTTTGGTCGTTTTTCAACGCCGCGCCTTGTGGCGAGTTCCGAACACGAAAAAAGGGCTCCGTGACCACGGAGCCCTTTCACGCCAGGTGCTGCGGCGCAGGAGGCCTATTGGCAGGCCAGACACTCGTCGTAGTCGGTCTTGGGCATGGAGAAGAGGTCTGGCTGGTTCGGGTCGATCTCGGCCTCGGCCTTGTCCTCGGCGCCGGCGAAGGCGGCGCGCTGAACCGACTTGGATCGCAGATAGTACAGGGACTTCACGCCGCGTTCCCAGGCCGACCAGTGCAGCATGTGCAGGTCCCACTTGTTGACGTCTCCGGGGATGAAGAGGTTCAGCGACTGGGCCTGGCAGATTTCCGGGGCGCGGTCGGCGGCCAGTTCCACCACCCAGCGCTGGTCCAGTTCGAAGGCGGTCTTGAAGATCCCCTTCTCGTCCTCGCTGAGGGCGTCCAGATGCTGGACCGAGCCCTCGTGCTGGAGGATGGAGCTCCAGACCGCCTCGGTGTTGATCCCCTTCTCGTCCAGCAGACGCTCCAGATAGGGGTTCTTGACGGCGAAGGAGCCCGACAGGGTCTTGTGGGTGTAGATATTGGCCGGGATCGGCTCGATGCCGGCCGACGTCCCGCCGCAGATGATCGAGATCGAGGCGGTCGGGGCGATGGCCAGCTTGTGGCTGAACCGCTCCATCACGCCGCGCTCCTCGGCGTCCAGGCAGGGACCCTTCTCCTCGGCCAGAACGCGGCTGGCCTTGTCGGCCTCGCGACGCAGGTGCTTGAACAGGCGCATGTTCCACGACTTGGCCATGGCGCTCTCGAAGGCCACGCCCTGCGACTGCAGGAAGGAGTGGAAGCCCATTAGGCCCAGGCCCACCGAACGCTCGCGCTTGGCCGAATAGACGGCGGCGGCCATGGCCGGCGGGGCGCGGCGGATGAAGTCTTCCAGAACATTGTCCAGGAAGCGCATCAGGTCCTCGACGAAGCGGGGCTCCTCGCGCCATTCCAGGAAGGTCTCGGCGTTGACCGACGACAGGCAGCAGACGGCGGTCCGGTCCACGCCCAGGTGGTCGCGGCCGGTGTGCAGCATGATCTCGGCGCACAGGTTGGACTGTTTGACCTTCAGCCCCAGCTCCCTCTGGTGCGGCGCCATCTGGCGGTTCACCGTGTCGGAGAAGATCATATAGGGCTCGCCGGTCTGCATCCGGATGTCGAGCAGCTTGGTCCACAGCGAGCGGGCGTCGACGGTCTTCAGCACCTCGCCGGTCTTGGGCGAGCGCAGGCCGAAGGTGGAGCCGGTCTTCACCGCCTCCATGAACTCGTCGGTGACGTTGACGCCGTGGTGCAGGTTCAACGAGCGACGGTTGAAGTCGCCTGAGGGTTTGCGGATCTCGAGGAACTCCTCGATCTCCGGGTGGTGGATGTCCAGATAGACGGCGGCCGAGCCGCGACGCAGAGACCCCTGGCTGATCGCCAGGGTCAGGCTGTCCATCACGCGGATGAAGGGGATGATGCCCGAGGTCTTGCCCGCGCCCTTGACCTTCTCGCCGATCGAGCGGACGCCGCCCCAGTAGGTGCCGATGCCGCCGCCGTTCGAGGCCAAGGCGACGTTCTCGTTCCAGACGTTCTGGATGCCGTCCAGACTGTCGCCGACCGCGTTCAGGAAGCAGGAGATCGGCAGGCCGCGATCGGCGCCGCCGTTCGACAGGACGGGCGTCGCCGGCATGAACCACAGGCGGCTCATATAGTCGTACAGGCGCTGGGCGTGATCGGCGTCGTCCGAGAAGGCGGTCGAGACGCGGGCGAACATGTCCTGATAGCTCTCGCCCGGCAGCAGGTAGCGGTCCTCCAGCGTCTTCTTGCCGAAATCGGTCAGCAGGGCGTCGCGCGAACGATCCACCTGGACCGATTTCACGACGGTCAGATGCGGTTTCTCAGGCGCCGCGTTCGTCGCAACACCTTGGAATTCCGCTGTCTTCAAAGCCTCGCCGCCAGCCATAGTCATCTGCGTCCTGAACAATAAACTGCCTAGAGCCACCTGCGCCGTAACCACATCATCTAGTGGCTCCAACGCTCCCCGAGCCCACATATAGGGCGCACATGCCTAATAAGCCGTCAACGTCTTGACGCTCGCTTTGTCGGCGAATCGGTCGGACAAGTCGGCCTCGCCTGGGGAAAGTTCAGCGCGCAAGCCAGCAAACCCCTCACGGGCCTTCGCGGCCGCGACATCACGAAGGCGTGATCGGAACTTCGGTCCAGCTTGGCCGTTTCGACGCCCCATGGCCGTTTCCGACCTCCGTCCCTTTTTGATACGCCTGCTGACGGTCGCTCGCGCCGAGACGGCCGCTCTGACGGCCCTGTTCGTCGTCGCCTTTGGCGTGACGGCGTTCGTCGAGATCGCTGACGACATGACCGAGGCCGACGGTCAGAGCTTTGATCGTCAGGTGCTTGGCCTGATGCGGCCCTATGCCGACGATCCTGGCCGCCCCTGGGGGCCGTGGTGGCTGAAGGAGGCGGCGGCGGACCTCACATCGCTGGGCGGCATATCGGTGCTGGGCCTGTTCGCCCTGATCGTCGTCCTCTTTCTGCTGAGCCAGAGGAAATGGCTGTCGTCCCTGCTGCTGGTCCTGGGGCTGACGGGCGGCGTCATGCTGAGCGAGGGGCTGAAGGCGGTGTTCGAACGCGAGCGTCCGCCCCAGGCGCTTCAGGCGGTCGAGACGATCAACGCCAGCTTCCCCTCCGGTCACGCCCTGCTCGCGACAGTCTTCTATCTGAGCGTGGCCGTCATGTTGACCCGCGCCTTTCCTCGCAGGCGGTTCAAGATCTTCGTCCTGGGCGTCGGCATGGTCATGGCTCTGCTGGTCGGCCTGACCCGCATCTATCTGGGCGCCCACTGGGCGACGGACGTCTTCGCCGGCTGGGCCGTGGGCTCGGCCTGGGCCATGTTTCTGTGGCTGGTCGCCTATGGGGTCGCGCGTTGGCAAAAGCGTCGCCGGGCGCCCTTGCAGGACGAACCGTCTCCGACGGCGGACGAGACGCCCGGCGATCCGACCAAAGTCTAGAACCCGCTCAACCGCAGGAAGCCGCATAGTCGGGGACGACGACGCCGCGTCCGAACAGGGGCGCGCAGACGGGAGAGACGCCATGGATCACGCCGCCCTCTACGCCGAGCGGCTGAAGACGCCGGACCAGGCTGCGGCCCTGATCCGATCCGGCGCCAGGATCGCCATGGGCCTGGGCGTGTCCCAGCCCCCGGCCCTGCTGAAGGCCCTGGCCGAACGGGCCGAGCGGGGCGAGGTCGAGGATGTGAACCTCTATTATCTGCTCTCCACCGCGATCGCCGGCGATACGGTGCTGCGTTACGAACTGATGGACCGCATCCGGCCCTGGAGCCTGTTCCACAGCGCCGTCGAACGCCGGCTGGAGCAGCGTGCCTTCGAGGAGGGGCGGCCCAGCCCGGTCCAGTTCATCCCGACCGGCTTCCAGCAGTCGCCCCGCCTGCTGTGCGACGAGGTCGACGTCGACACCTTGGTCTGCACCGTCTCGCCGATGGACGCGGACGGCTTCTTCTCCTTCGGCACCAATACCGACTACGCCAAGCCGGTGTCGGAGACGGCCCGGACGATCATTGTCGAGGTCAATCCGCATATGCCGCGCGTGTACGGCGACTGCACCGTCCATGTTTCCCGGGTGTCCGGAATCGTCGAACACGCCGCCCCGCTTTTGGCCGTGCCCAGGGCCGAGCCCCAACCGGCCGACCTGGCCATCGGCCGGATCATCGCCGACCTGGTCGAGGACGGCGCGACATTGCAGATGGGGATCGGCGCCCTGCCCAACGCCGTCTGCGACGCCCTGAAGAACCACCGCGACCTGGGCGTCCACACCGAAATGCTGACACCGGGCCTGGTCGAGCTGATGCAGGTCGGGGTGGCGAACCATACCCGCAAGACCCTGCACCCCGGCGTCGGGGTCTTCGCCTTCTCGATGGGCGACCAGAACACCTATGACTTCCTGCACGAGAACCGGGGGCTGGAGGCCCGGCCTGTCTCCTATGTCAACGATCCGGCCGTCATCGCCCGCAACGCCAGGATGGTCTCGGTCAACGCCACGCTACAGATCGACCTGAGCGGCGCCTGCTGTTCGGAGTATCTGAACGGCCGCCAGTTCACCGCCTCGGGCGGACAGCTGGACTTCGTGCGCGGCGCCTATGGCTCCGACGGCGGCAAGTCGATCATCGCCTGTCATGCGACGGCGGCCAGGGGGAGCTGCTCGCGCATCGTCGCCCGGCTGGACGGCCCGGTCACCACGCCCCGCAACGACGTGCATATCGTCGTCACCGAGCACGGGTGGGCCAACCTGAAGGGCCGATCGACCGGCGAGCGGGCCCGCGCCCTGATCGCCCTCGCCGCGCCCGAGTTCCGCGACGGCCTCACGGCCGAGGCCAGGCGGCAGGGTCTGATCTGAACCCCTTCTTGCGAGTCGTTATCAGCTTTTCATTTCCGGCCTCCTGGCCTAAACCCCGCCCCGTCATCGGGGAGTAGCCGCCCGCAACCATCAGCGGGGCCCGCGTCAACATACTTCCTCTCCCGGAGAGGATGGCGCGGGAACGGTCCAGGGTCTTTCAGATCCGGATCACGGCAAGACCGGCGGCTTTCGCAGGGACGTCCATGCGGGGCTCGGCTGCGAACGCCACAGGTCCGTCCGCCGAGGCTCCCGCGCATATAGGTTCCCGTTGGAAGCCTTCCTCATTTCGACCGGCCTGGTCTCCATCGCGGAGATCGGGGACAAGACCATGTTGCTGTCCATCGTGATGGCGGCGACCTGGCGACGGCCCACGCCCATCATCCTGGGCATTCTGGCGGCCACCCTGCTGAACCACGCCTTCGCCGCCCTGGCCGGCACCGTCCTGGCCCATTTCATCACGGGCGAGTGGATGCGCTGGATCGTCGGCCTCGCCTTTCTGGGTTTCGCGGCCTGGGCCCTGATCCCCGACACCCTGGACGAACAGAAGGGCGAGGTTCAGCGCGGCTTCTGGGCCATCTTCTGGACCACCGCCTCGGCCTTCTTCCTGATCGAGATGGGCGACAAGACCCAGGTGGCCACCGCCATGCTGGCCGCCCGATTCGAGAATCTGCCGGTGGTGGTCGCCGGTTCGACCCTGGGGATGATGCTGGTCAACGGGCCCGCCGTCCTGCTGGGCGAGACGGCGGCGAAGAAGCTGCCGCTGAAGTGGATCCGGCTGGCCGCCGCCGCCGGTTTCGCGGCGACCGGCCTGTGGATCCTGCTGGCCTAGCGGCCGGCTTGGCCGTATCAGATGAGGCATGGCCCGTCCTTGTCCCGTCTGGCTTCCGGTCGTCGCCCTGTCGCTGATCCTCAGCCTGGGACGGCCCGACGACGCCCGCGCCGCCGACCGCGTCTATGCGGTGGACGGCGGCTGCGGGGGTCGGCCTGCGACCACGGTGCGGACGGCGCCGGGCTATTGTCTTGGCTTGGTCTGGCAGGGCGCTGGCGGCGAGGGGCCCCGCATGCCACGCGGCCTTCTGCCCTTGGACGGCGGCGACTGGCTGGTCACCGACCTGGGCGGGTGGGAGCCGGGCCGCGGCGCCGTCTGGCGGCTGTCGTTCGATCAAGGCGGCGCCCCGCGCTGGCGACGACTGGTCCGGGGCCTGTCCATGCCCCACACGGCGGCGCGCGGGCCGGACGGGCGGATCTATGTGTCCGAGATGAACCGCATCCTGACCCTGGATCCCGATGCGGCCGATCCGGCAGCGACGGTGCGGACGGTGATCGGCGACCTGCCGGACAATCGGCTGCATGAGAACCGCCATCCCCTGTCCAGCTTCGTCTTCGACGGCGACGGCGCCCTGCTGGTCAATGTCGGCGCACCCAGCGACCGCTGTATCGACGCCAGAGGCCGGGCGCGCGTCAATGCGTCGGGCGCCTGTGTTGACAGCGCCGCGACGGCCCAGGTGCGACGTCACGCCTATCTTGGAAACGGCCGCTGGGCTGAGGCCAGCACCGTCTTCGCCTCGGGCCTGAGGAACTCCATCGCCTTGGTCCGGCACCCGTCGGGCACGATCCTCCAGGGGGAGAACTCGGTCGATCTGACCACGCCCGACCATCCGTATGACGAGATCAATGTCCTGCGTCAGGGCGGCCATTACGGCTGGCCCTATTGCGTCGATCTGGCCACGCCCCTGCCGGGCTGGAGCGCGGCCCAGGCGCGGTGCAGCGAGCGTGACCGCCCGGTCGCCCTGCTGCCGCCCCACGCGGCGCCGCTGGACCTGATCTATTACGACGGAGCGATGTTCCCCGAACTGCGCGGCCGGCTGCTGATGACCTGGCACGGCTACCGCCGCGCGGGCGGGCGGATCGTGGCGGCCGAGACGGACGCGCAGGGCCGTCCCCTGACCGACATCGGCGGCCGCTACGCCATCTATCCGCGCGGCGCCCTGTCCTATCCGGCCGGCGCGCCCAGTATCAGGGGCAAGGTGCTGACGCCGGGCTGGGACGCGGTCGCGGGCCGTCAACCGCGCGGATCGCCCGTGGCTCTAGCAGTCGCGTCCGACGGGTCGATCTGGGTGAGCGACGACCGGAGCCGGGCGATCTTCAGAATCGCCCGGTCAGACGTCGCGCCTTAGCCCTCGCGGGCCTGACGCTTAGCCAGGACGCGCAGGCGAAGCGCATTCAGCTTGATGAAGCCGGCGGCGTCCTTGTGATCATAGGCCTGGACGCCTTCCTCGAAGGTCACCAGGTCCTGGTCGTACAGGCTGTTGGGGCTCTCTCGGCCGATGACCGAGACATTGCCCTTGTACAGCTTGACCTTGACCGTGCCCGAAACCTTTTCCTGGCTCTTGTCGATGGCCGCCTGCAGCATCTCGCGCTCGGGCGAGAACCAGAAGCCGTTGTAGATCAGCTCGGCGTATTTAGGCATCAGCTGGTCCTTCAGGTGCATGGAGCCGCCGTCCAGGGTGATGCTTTCGATGCCGCGGTGGGCCGCGATCAGGATGGTCCCGCCGGGGGTCTCATAGACGCCGCGCGACTTCATGCCGACGAAACGGTTCTCGACCAGGTCCAGACGGCCGATTCCGTTGTCGTGGCCGTACTGGTTCAGGGCGTTCAGGAGGGTGGCCGGGCTCATGGCCTCGCCGTTGATCGAGACGGCGTCGCCCTTCTCAAAACCGATCTCGATGATCGTGGCCTTGTCCGGCGCGTCCTCGGGCGAGATGGTGCGCTGGTGGACGAACTCGGGGGCTTCGACGGCCGGGTCTTCCAGAACCTTGCCCTCGGAGGAGGAGTGCAGGAGGTTGGCGTCGACCGAGAAGGGCGCCTCGCCGCGCTTGTCCTTGGCGATCGGGATCTGGTTCTTCTCGGCGAAGTCCAGCAGGGCCTCGCGGCTGCGGAACGCCCATTCGCGCCAGGGGGCGATGACGCGGATATCGGGCTCCAAGGCGTAATAGCCCAGTTCGAACCGCACCTGGTCGTTACCCTTGCCGGTCGCGCCGTGACAGACGGCGTCGGCGCCGACCTGGCGGGCGATCTCGATCTGGCGCTTGGAGATCAGCGGGCGGGCGATCGAGGTGCCCAACAGATAGTCGCCCTCATACTGCGCATTGGCGCGGAACATCGGGAAGACGAAGTCGCGCACGAATTCCTCGCGCAGGTCGTCGATGAAGATGTTCTCGGGCTTGATGCCCAGCTTCAGCGCCTTCTCTCGTGCGGGGCCAAGCTCCTCGCCCTGGCCCAGGTCGGCGGTGAAGGTCACGACCTCGGCGTTATATTCGGTCTGCAGCCACTTCAGGATTATCGAGGTGTCCAGGCCGCCCGAATAGGCGAGGACGACTTTCTTCACGGGCTTGTCGGCGGGGGCGGACATGGCGGCTCTTTCGGTAAACTCGACGGCGCGATGGGGAGAATTGACGCGCGCATAAGACCGGGGGTCCGGCGATGCAACCTTTTCCGGGGCGGCCCCACCGAAAGATGAAGCTTTGTTCATGTTCATTCGGTCGCGTTGCCAGTGGATCGACCGTCGTTATGGTCGTCGTCCATCTGTCACCAAGGATGTCGAACCCATGCGTCGCGCCTCTTGCTTCGTCGCCGCCGCCGCCCTTCTGGCGGTCTCCACCCCGGTCTGGGCCTCAAACGCCGCCGTGTCGGCCCCCGCAGCCTCGGCCCAGGCCGCCGCGCCCGCCCTGCGGGCCGCACCGGTGTCCGAACTGGTCGCCGAGGTGGACATTCCCTACACCCGCTTCACCCTGGACAACGGCCTGACCGTTCTGGTGCATGAAGACCACAAGGCCCCGGTCGTGGCCGTATCGGTCTGGTACAACGTCGGCTCCAAGGACGAGCCTGAGGGCAAGACGGGCTTCGCCCACCTGTTCGAACACCTGATGTTCGGCGGCTCGGAGAATGCGCCGGGCAGCTATTTCACCCCGATGCGCAACATGGGCGCGACGGACATGAACGGGACCACCTGGTTCGACCGCACCAACTATTTCGAGACGGTTCCGACCCCGGCGCTGGAACAGGCCCTGTTCATGGAAAGCGACCGGATGGGCTATATGCTGGGCGCCATCAGCCAGGAGACGCTCGATCTGCAGCGCGGCGTGGTCCAGAACGAGAAGCGCCAGGGCGACAACCAGCCCTACGGCCTGAACGAATACAAGCAGCTTGAGGCCCTGTTCCCGGAGGGCCACCCTTATCGCCACTCGACCATCGGCTCGATGGCCGACCTGGACGCGGCCTCGATGGAGACGGTGCGGGACTGGTTCCGCTCCAACTATGGTCCGAACAACGCCGTCCTGGTCCTGGCCGGCGACATCACCCCGGCCAAGGCGCGGGAGCTGACCGAGAAGTATTTCGGCCCGATTCCGCGCGGCCCGGTCAACACCCCGGCCCAGGCCTCCGTACCGACCCTGCCGGCGCCGGTCAGCGAAACCACCCACGACCGCGTCTCCAACGCCCGAATTCAGATCAGCTGGGCCGTGCCCGGCCTGTTGGACGCGGACACCGTGCCGCTCAGCATCGGCGCCTCGGTCCTGGGCGGCCTGGCCAGCTCGCGGCTGGACAATGAACTGGTGCGCGGGGAGCAGACCGCCGTCTCGGTCAGCGCGAACAACGGCGCCTTCCACCGCGTCGGCATGTTCGAAATCACCGTCGACGTGAAGCCGGGCCAGGACCCGGCGGCCGTCGAGGCCCGCGCCCGCCAGATCCTGAACGATCTGATCGCCAACGGCCCGACGGCGGCCGAGGTGGAACGGGTCAAGACCCAGTACGTCTCGCGCACGGTTCAAGGTCTGGAACAGGTCGGCGGCTTCGGCGGCAAGGCCGTGGCCCTGGCTGAGGGCCAGCTCTACGCCGGCGATCCGGAGCACTACAAGAAGGAGCTCCAGGCCTATGCGGCGGCCACCCCCGCCCAGGTCCAGGCGGCCATGCAGAAGTGGCTGACCCGTCCGGCCTATACACTGACCACCCTGCCGGGCGAGCGTGAGGCTTATCAGGAGGCGGCGGAGGCTCCCTCGGGCGCCAACCGCACCCCGGCGCCCCCGATCAAGCGCGTGGCCCGCATGCCCAAGCCCGAGATCGCCGCCGTCGCCAACGTCGACTTCCCCACTGTGGAGCGCACGCGCCTGTCGAACGGGGTCGAGGTGGTCTACGCCCAGCGCGACGCCGTGCCGGCGACCAAGATCGCGGTCGAGTTCGACGCGGGCATCGCCGCCGACGAGGCGTCCAAGCTGGGGCTGCAGACCCTGATGCTGGACCTGATGGACGAGGGTACGCGCAATCTGAACGCCACCCAGCTGGCCGAGGCGCAGGAAACCCTCGGCGCCGCCATCTCCACCGGCGCCACCATGGATCGGTCGGTGGTCCAGCTGTCGGCCGTGACGCCCAACCTGGAGCCCTCGGTCGCTCTCCTGGCCGAGGTGGTCAAGACCCCGGCCTTCGCCGCATCCGAGCTGGAGCGGCTGCGCGCCACCCGTTTGGCGCGGATCGCGGCGGAACGGACCCAGCCGGCCGCCCTGGCCAATCGCGCCCTGCCCGAACTGATCTACGGCTCGGCCAACCCCTATGGCCGCCCGTTCAGCGGCAACGGCGACGAGGCCAGCGTCAAGGCCATCACCGAGGCCGACATCCGCGCCGACTACGCCGAGTGGATCCGGCCCGACAACGCCAAGATCTTCGTGGTCTCGGACAAGCCTCTGGCGGAGATCAAGCCTCTGCTCGACGCCCAGTTCGGCCATTGGGTCCCCTCGGCCACCCCCAAGGGCGTGAAGGATTATTCCGCGCCGATCCCCGCGACCCCGTCGAAGATCGTGCTGATCGACCGGCCGCAGTCGCCTCAGTCCTACATCATGGGCGGGACGGTCTTGTCGGCCAAGGGCTCGGACGACCTGCTGGTCTTCAACGCCGCCAACAATGTGCTGGGCAACGACTTCCTGTCGCGCATCAACTCGGACCTGCGCGAGACCAAGGGGTGGTCTTACGGCGTCAACGCCTCGACCGCCGGCTTCGTCGGCCGCGTGCCCTATCTGATCACCGCCCCGGTCCAGGCCGACCAGACCGGGCCGGCCATCACCGCCCTGAACGCCCAGTTCAACGACTTCCTGAAGGGCGGCAAGGGCGTGACGCCGGCTGAGCTGGAGCGGACCGTCAACGGCAATACCCGCCGTCTGGCCGGCAGCTATGAAACCTCCTTGGCGGTTCTGAACGCCATGCGGGTCAACGACATGCTGGGCCGTCCGGACGACTATCCGGAAACGGTGGCCGCCCGCACCAACGCCCTGACGACGGCCGAACTGGACGCCGCGGCCCAGGCCGCGCTCGACCCGTCCCGCTTCGTCTGGGTGGTCGTCGGCGACGCCTCGGTGGTCAAGCCCCAGCTCGACGCCCTGGGCCTGCCGGTCGAGGTTCGCTCGGCGAGCGGCGCCGCCCAGTAAGAGCCTCGTCAGTCGCAAACGACAAAGGCCCGGAGCATTTGCTCCGGGCCTTCTTTTTCGTCCTTACCGCGCCGAAAGGCTCAGATCAGGGCGCCGTGGCAGTGTTTGAACTTGCGGCCCGAGCCGCAGGGGCAGGGCGCATTGCGGCCGGTCATCTCCCAGCCCGGCGGAAGCGCCTCGACCGGCAGTTTCGACCGGTCGTCGCCGATCAGCTGGCCTTCGGGGTTCTGAGCGGCCGGATCGGCCATCTCATTTTCGCCGGTGCCGGGGTTCAGGTGGATTTCCTGGAACTCAGGCAGTTCAGGCGGCGCCTGGAAGCGGAACTCCACCGTCATCAGCCAGCGGGTGACGTTGTGGCGCAGGTCGTAGAGCAGACCTTCGAACAGGTTGAAGGCCTCGGTCTTATACTCCTGCAACGGATCGCGCTGGCCGTAGCCGCGCAGGCCGATCACGCCGCGCAGATGGTCCAGATGGACCAGGTGTTCGCGCCACTGCATGTCGATCATCTGCAGCATGAACTGCTTTTCCAGGCCGCGCGTCTGTTCGGCGCCGATCAGCTCCAGACGTTCGGCCGCGCGGGCGTCGGCGGCGGCCAGCAGCCGCTCCTCGATCTCCTCGTTGGAGACGCCTTCCTCGGCCGCCCAGTCGTGGAGCGGCAGCTCCAGCCCCAGGGTCGAGCGGACCTTTTCATCCAGGCCGTCGATGTCCCACTGTTCGGCATAGGCCTTGGGCGGCATGTAGCGTTCGACCAGGTCGGACACCACGTCGCGGCGGAAGTCGCCGACCAGTTCCGACAGATCCTCGGAATCCATGAACTCCTGGCGCTGTTCGAACACGGCCTTGCGCTGGTCGTTCACGACGTCGTCATACTTCAGCAGGTTCTTGCGGATGTCATAGTTGCGGGTCTCGACCCGCTTCTGGGCGGTCTCGATGGCGCGGTTCAGCCAGGGGTGGGTGATGGCCTCGCCTTCCGCGACCCCGAAGGTCTTCATGATCGAGTCCAGACGATCGCCGGCGAAGATGCGCAGCAGGTCGTCCTCGCAGGACAGATAGAATTTCGACACGCCGGGGTCGCCCTGACGGCCGGTGCGGCCGCGCAGCTGGTTGTCGATACGGCGGCTCTCATGGCGTTCGGTGCCCAGGACGAACAGACCGCCGGCGGCGAGCGCCTTCTCGCGGTTGACGGCGATCTCGGCCTTGAACTCGGCCTCCTTGGCCGCGTGCATCTCGGGCGTGACCTCGACGGCCATGTTCCGCTGTTCCAGCAGCCATTTCTGCATCTTCATCTCGAGGTTGCCCCCGAGCTGGATGTCGGTGCCGCGGCCGGCCATGTTGGTGGCGATGGTCACCGCGCCCGGCAGACCGGCGTCGGCGACGATATAGGCCTCCTGCTCATGCTGGCGCGCGTTCAGGACCGAGTGCGGAATGCCGCGCAGCTTGGTCTCATAGGTGATCTCATAGGCGGCGTCGCCGATCTTCTCGGCCTCCTTGGCCTTGCCCTCGTACTGGGGCTTCAGCTTGCGCGAGACCTCGACCTTGTACTCATAGGTGCGCAGCAGCTCAGACAGTTGTTCGGAGCGCTCGATCGAGACCGTGCCGACCAGGATGGGCTGGCCCGCCAGGTGGCATTCGGCGATCTGCCGGGCGATGGCCTGGCTCTTTTCCGCATGGGTCCGATAGACTTCGTCGTCATAGTCCTTGCGCTGGATCGGCCGGTTGGTCGGCACCTCCAGCACCTCCATCTTGTAGATGTCGCCGAACTCCTGGGCCTCGGTCGCGGCCGTGCCGGTCATGCCGGACAGCTTCTGATACAGGCGGAAGTAGTTCTGGATCGTGACTGAGGCCAGGGTCTGGTTCTCGGGCTGGATCTTGACGTCTTCCTTGGCCTCGATGGCCTGGTGCAGGCCTTCGGACAGGCGCCGGCCGGTCATCATCCGACCGGTGAACTCGTCGATCAGAATGATCTCGCCGCCCTTGATGATATAGTCCTTGTCGCGCTGATACAGGGTGTTGGCGCGCAGGGCCTGGTTGGAGTGGTGGACCAGGCTGATGTTGGCGGCGTCATAAAGACCGGTGGTGTCGGGGGCGAAGTGGCCGCCCTTCTCCAGGGCCTCTTCCAGACGCTCGGAGCCCAGCTCGGTCAGCAGAACCTGTTTCTGCTTCTCGTCCAGTTCATAGGTGTCCTTGTCCTTGATCAGATCTTTGATCAGGGCGTCCAGCACCTTGTACAGGTCCGACCGATCCTCGGTGGGGCCCGAGATGATCAGGGGCGTGCGCGCCTCGTCGATCAGGATGGAGTCGACCTCGTCGACGATGGCGAAGTTGTGGGGGCGCTGCACCATCTCGCGCCGGTCATAGACCAGGTTGTCGCGCAGATAGTCGAAGCCGAACTCGTTGTTGGTGCCGTAGGTCACGTCGGCCGCGTAGGCGGCCTGGCGCTGGCCCTGGGACAGGCCGTTGACGATGACCCCGACCTCAAGACCCAGGAAGCGATAGACCCGGCCCATGGTCTCGGCGTCGCGGCGGGCCAGATAGTCGTTGACGGTGATGACGTGGACGCCCTTGCCTTCCAGGGCGTTCAGATAGACCGGCGCCACGGCGACCAGGGTCTTGCCTTCGCCGGTCCGCATTTCGGCGATGCCGCCCTCATGCAGGATCATGCCGCCCGCCAGCTGGACGTCATATTGACGCTGGCCCAGCACCCGCTTGGACGCCTCGCGCACGACGGCGAAGGCTTCCGGCAGGATCTTGTCCAGGCTTTCGCCATTGCTCAGACGGTCGCGGAAAGCGTCAGTCATCATCCGCAGCTCGTCGTCCGACAGGGCGGCGAACTTGGGCTCTAGCGCATTGATGCGCTGGGCATGGTCCTGGAAAGCCTTGACCTTGCGGTCGTTGGAAGAGCCGAAGAGTTTCTTGGCGAAGCCGAGCATGTCAGATCCGGTAAAGGTCGAGCGTCATTAAGGAGCGGCTCTGAAATCCCGTGAGGGGCGGCGAGGATCGCGCCCCAAGCGGCGTTCGGACCGATGACGACCCCGCCGCGCCGACACAGGCGCGCGCGAAGGGCCGCGCAGACGATCAAAACCCCTCGACTTGGGCGCAGGCGGGACTTAAGCACCGCCCTAACCCCTGTCAACGCGGGGGCTTTCGGCCGCCTTCGACGGAGCGTCCCCTTGATCCCATTCCGGCGCCTCCATTTCCGACACGCCCCTTCCCGAGGGGGCCTTGGATCGGTCGGCGGCATCGCCTTGGTCGCCGCGACGGCCTTGGCGATGATGCTGGCCGCCTGTTCGCGCGGCGGCGACGACGATCGGGCGCCGCAGCCGGGCGACCGGCAGGTAGCCAAGGTTCAGGACCAGATCATCTGGGCCTCGGACGTCAAGCGCGAGGCGGTGGCGCAGGGTCTGGTCGGGGAAGGCGAGCCCCTGGATGTGACCTCCGAGCTTTTCCGCCGGGTTCTGGACGAGGTGGTCGATCAGAAGCTGCTGGCGCGCGAAGCGGAGCGCCGTCGCCTGGACGCCTCACCTCTGGCGCAGCGGCGGCTGGAGGCGACCCGCGAACGGATTCTAGGCGACATGCTGGTCGAGAGCGTCGTCAACGGCGCCATCTCCGATCAGGCGATCCAGACGCTTTACAATGAGCAGCTGCGCCTGGCGAAGACGTCCGAGGAGATCCGGGTCCGCCTGATCCTGTCGCGCACCAAGCCCGAGGCGGACGCCGTCATCGGCATTCTGGGCCAGGGCGCCAGCTTCGAGGCCGTGGCCATGGAGCGGTCGATCGACGAGGCCACCCGCTTTTCTGGCGGCGACCTGGGCTATTCCACCCTGGACGTCATGCCCCAGGCCTATGCCGGCGCCCTGCGTGACAAGCCGGCCGGTTCGACCGTCGGTCCCTTCCAGACCGAGGGCGGCTGGGCCGTGCTGCGGGTCGAGGACCGGCGCAAGGAAAACCCGCCGACTCTGGAACAGGCTCGGCCGCAAATCGTCCGCTACCTGACCTATGAAGGGGTGAGACGCCTGTTGGAACAGCTGCGCGACAAGGCCAAGGTCGATATTCTGCTGCCCGGCGGTTCCGGCGCGGGTGACGAGGAGCCGGCGTCGGCGCCGTCGGGGGGCCTGACCCGCCCCGCCCCGGCTCCCGCCCCGCCTTCCGCGTCTGACACTCCCCTCTCACCGGCCGCCTGACATGACCAAGACCCCCACGACCGGCCAAAAGATCGAACAGGCGTTCGAAAAGGCGCTGGACCCCTTCGCTGCAGCCCTGAAGCGCGCCACGCGTCCGGCCGAAGCCGCCGCCGCGCCGGCCGCCACGCCCGCCGGAAAGCCCGGCCTGGCCGTCTCGCCCCTGGCTGTGCCCTTCCCGACCATTCCCCCTATCGGCGGGGTCGAGATCGCCACGGCCCGCGCCGGATTCTATAAGCATGAGCGCGACGACCTGGTCGTTTTCCGGTTCGCGCGCGGCACCAGCTGCGCCGGGGTCTTCACCCGCCACAAAATCGGCTCGGCGCCGGTCGACTGGTGCAAGAAGCATCTGGGCGGGGCCGAGGGCGGCAAGGACGTGCGCGCCCTGGTGGTCAACGCCGGCTGCGCCAACGCCTTCACCGGCAAGGCCGGCGCCGACGCCGCGCGGCGGGCGGCCTCTGAGGTGGCCAAACGGTTCGGATGCCGCCAGCGGGACGTCATGATGGCCTCGACGGGCGTGATCGGCGTGGTGCTGGACGAAAAGAAGATCATCGCCAAACTGCCGGACATCGAGGCGGGTCTGGACGCCGACATCCATCCGTCGGAGCAATGGACCCGCGCCGGGCGCGGCATCATGACCACCGACACCTTCCCCAAGGGCTCCTACGCCGAAGCCGAGATCGAGGGGTATAAGGTCCGGATCGCCGGGGTCGCCAAGGGGTCGGGCATGATCGCCCCGGACATGGCGACCATGCTGGCCTTCATCGTCACCGACGCCGACATCCATCCGAACGTGCTGAAGGCCCTCCTGGGCCTGCACGTCCGCACCACCTTCAACTCGGTGACGGTGGACGGCGACACCTCGACCAATGACACGGCCCTGCTGTTCGCCACCGGAACCTCGGGCGCGCCGCGGATCGGGCGGGTCGGGGACCGGCGTCTGAAAAGCTTCTCGGCCGCCCTGGACAAGGTGATGCTGGACCTGGCGCACCAGCTGGTGCGCGACGGCGAAGGCGCGACCAAGTTCGTCAAGGTGACGGTGGACGGCGCCGCCAGCCCCGCCTCGGCCCGCAAGCTGGCCAAGTCGATCGCCGACAGCCCCCTGGTCAAGACCGCCATCGCCGGCCAGGACGCCAACTGGGGGCGGGTGGTCATGGCCGTAGGCAAGACCGACGAGCCGGTCGATCGCGACCGGCTGGCGATCAGGTTCGGCCCTCACCAGGCCGCCGTCGACGGCGCCCCCTCGCCGACCTACGACGAGGCCAAGATGACCGCCTATATGAAGAAGCCCGAAATCGACATCACCGTCGACGTCGGCGCGGGCCGGGCCTCGGCCACGGTTTGGACCTGCGATCTGACCAAGGGCTATATCGAAATCAACGGCGATTATCGCAGCTGATTTCGTGGTAAGGTGAGGGCATGAGCGCGAAGCCGAAGCCATTCGATCCCTATGCTCGTATGGACGGGCCGATGGTCAGCCAGCAACTGATCGACGACCTGCGTGGCCCCTCTCCTTCGGCGGCGGCTATGGCCTGGGTCGCACGATCCATTGAGGACGCCGAGGCGGCGCCCGCGCGAGCCGCCACAGAAGTGTTGGCCGATCTTGATCGATTGATTGACGGATTCGAAGCCAAAAGTGGGCGTTGACATCCGACTTTCGGCAAGGGCGCAGGCTCAACTCACCGATTTGATGGCTTCGATCGCCCAAGAAAGCCCTACGGGGGCTCGCAGGTTGCGCGGCGCCTTAGGTCAGTTGCTCGATCGAATAGGCGAGTATCCCGAAAGCTGTCCTGCTGTCGGCGGCGATCCAAGACTGCGCATGGGGCTGGCGGCGCGCCGCCTTCATCTTCTCTACCAGATCCGCGACGACGGTCTCTTGGTGCTGAACGTCGTCTATGCGGGTTACGACCTACGAAAGCTGTTCGACGAATGACTGAAGCCATCCCCACCGTCCTCGTCGTCGCCGTGGCCCTGATCGACGTCGACGGACGGGTGCTGATCGCCAAACGACCCGAGGGGAAGACGCTGGCCGGCCTGTGGGAGTTTCCCGGCGGCAAGGTCGAGCGCGGCGAACGGCCCGAGGCGGCCCTGATCCGCGAACTGCGCGAGGAACTGGGCATAGAGGTCAGCGAATCCTGCTTGGCGCCCTTCGTCTTCGCCAGCCACGCTTATGATTCTTTTCACCTGTTGATGCCATTGTATCTGTGTCGCCGTTGGGACGGCGTGGTCGCCGCGCGCGAACACGACGCCCTGGCCTGGGTCAGACCGAACCAGCTTTCGGACTATCCCATGCCGCCGGCCGACGAACCCCTGGTCGCCTGGCTGCGCGACCTGTTGTGACCACCGCCGTCCATGGAGCGGGACATGAACGGATTCATCGCCCGGTTCCTGAGCGACGAGCGCGGCGCGACCGCCATTGAATACGGTCTGATCTGCGGCTTGATCTTCGTCGCCATCCTGGGCGGTTTGAACGCCCTGGGGGGGGCCAACGGCGCCCTCTACAAAGACGTCATGCAGAAGATCGCGGACGCCCTGGGACGCTGACGCGTTCCCGCAGCGCGATCAAGCCGGATCGCCCTCCTCCCCCGTCAACTCCTTGACCCCCAAGGCGTCGGCCAGCCGGACCTTGGCCGAGCCGCGCGGCAGCGGCTTCTGCTGGCTCTCGTGCGGCTTCCAACCGGCCAGGTGAATGATTTCGAAGGTGGCGGAGATCCGCCCGTCCGCGTCGCCGTAGCGTTCGGCGTAAAGATGCGCCGCACGGCTGATGATTGCGCGATTCAGGGGGCGGATCGGCCCGTGCAGCACATTGGTCTCGCCCATGGCGCGGAGATCGCGGACCAGGGCGAACATGTCCGGATAGCGCACCACGAAACGGTCCACGTCCGAGACCGGCAGGGCGAAGCCGGCGCGTTGGAGAAGGGCGGCCCCGTCATAACCGTCGGCGAAGGGCGAAACACGCGCCTGGGCCCCGCCGCGTTCGGCCAGCTCGGCCTCGGTCAGGACGGCCCGAAGCTCCTTCAGGGCGCCCGCCCCGAACAAGGCGCCCAGAAACAGCCCGTCCGGTTTCAAGGCGCGCCGGATCTGGGCCAATGCGCCGGGCAGGTCGTTGGCCCAGTGGAGATTGAGCAGGGAGACGATCAGATCCGTCGTCCCGTCTTCCAGCGGCAGGGCGTCGCGACCGGGCGCGGCCCGCTCGGCCCGCGAGGTCGGAGCGACGATCCGCCCCACCCGATCCGCCGCTTCGCTGGACGCGAGGGCCCGGGCGAAGGGGCCCGGATGGGCGGACAGATCGACCGCGACGGGAAAGTCGCGCAATATGGCCTCGAGACTGCCGACCGCGTTTTCGGCCGCGCGGACGTGAAGAAAATCGGCCTGCGTCAGCCGCCTTTCGGACCGCGCCAGTCGCGCCTCTCGACGCCCGGCGTCAAAGATGCGCGGGGGGGCGGTCGTCGGCGGCACGGCGTCGGGGCCGGAGGAGGGGGAAAGGCTCATGGACCTTCAGGATGGGGGTTTGGGGCGCGCCTGGGAAGGGGCGGCGCGTCATTTGCGGCGGGCCGGCCTGGACTTCGCGCGGGGACTGGCCGATCTGGTCCTGCCGCCCCTGGCGCATGACAGCCCCGAGGCCACGGCCGCTGCCGGCCTGACGCCCGACGCCTGGAGCCGCATACGGTTCTTGGAGGCGCCGGTGTGCGACGGCTGCGGCGCGGCCTTCGAATTCGACGGCGGCCCTTTCGCCGAAACCCGCTGCGCAGCCTGCATCGCCCAACCCTATGTCTTCGCCCGCGCCCGCGCCGCCTGCGTCTATGACGAGGCGTCCCGAAGCCTGATCCTGCGCTTCAAACACGGGGACCAGCAGCAGTTCGCCGCCCTGTTCGCGCGCTGGATCAGCCGAGCGGGCGCTGAACTGGTCGCTGAGGCCGACGCCGTGGTCCCCGTGCCCCTGCACCCGTTGCGACTGCTGTCGCGCCGGTTCAACCAGGCCGCCGAGATCGCCCGCCCCCTGGCCCGAAGGGCGGGGCTGGACTATCTGCCCGACGCCCTGATCCGGGCCAGCCATACGGCGAGCCAGGGCGGCAAGAGCCGCCGCGGCCGACGGCTGAATGTGAAAAAGGCCTTCGCCGTGACCGAGGCCGGGCGACGCCGCCTGAAGGGGCGCCGCATCCTTCTGATCGACGATGTGTTGACCACGGGCGCGACCGGCGAGGCCTGCACGCGCGCCCTGCTCGACGCCGGGGCGCGGGCCGTGGATCTGGCCGTGATCGCGCGGGTGCGAAACGCCCGTGAACTGACTATGTAGTCCCTATCGCTCCCCGCGCGGCTCGCTGCTTGAGGGACATGCTTAATCTGGAGTTCTGATTTGGCCGACGTCGTCATCTACACCAAGCCCGGCTGCCCCTATTGCTACAGCGCCATGGCGCTTCTGAAGAAGAAGGGAGTCGATTATCATGAGATCGTCGCCTCCAACGACCCCGACAAGAAGGCCGAGATGGTCGAGAAGTCGGGCGGGCGCATGACCTTCCCCCAGATCTTCATCGACGGTCAGCACGTCGGCGGCTCGGACGACATCCACGCCCTGGACCGCGACGGCAAGCTCGACCCGCTTCTGACGGCCTGATGCGATGAGCGGCGGGCTCGACATCGCCCTGATCCAGACCCGCACGCCGGCGACGGCCGAGGCGGCCCTGGCCCATGTCGAGCCCCTGATCCGCGAGGCGGCGGCGGGCGGGGCGAAATTCGTCCTGACGCCGGAAGGGACCAATGTCCTGGAACAGCGCCGCGACCGACGCGACGCCGCGATCAAGGATGAAGAGGCCGACGTCGCCGTCCTGGGTCTGCGCCGTCTGGCGGCGGAACTGGGGATCTGGCTTCTGATCGGCTCGGCCCTCGTTCGGTCCGGCCAAACGGGCGATGGGCGAGCGGCCAACCGGTCGCTGCTGGTCGATCCGGCGGGCGCGATCACGGCCCGGTACGACAAGCTGCACGTCTTCGACGTCGAACTGCCCAATGGCGAAAAATATTGCGAAAGCGCCACAGTGCGGCCCGGCGACGGGGCGGCGGTCGCCGACACGCCCTGGGGCCGGCTGGGTCTGACCATCTGCTACGACATCCGCTTCCCCCACCTGCACCGCCAGCTGGCCAAGGCCGGGGCCTCAATGATCGCCGTGCCCGCCGCCTTTACGGTTCCGACCGGAGAAGCCCATTGGGAGGTGCTGCTGCGCGCCCGCGCCATAGAAGCCGGCGCCTTCGTCTTGGCCCCGGCCCAGGGCGGCCTGCATGAGGACGGCCGCCGCACCTGGGGCCGTTCGACGGTCGTGGGCCCCTGGGGCGAGATTCTGGCCAAGGCGGATCATGACGAACCTTGCATTCTTAAGGCCAAGCTGGACATGGAGGCGACGGCCAAGGCCCGAACGGCCGTGCCGGCCCTGACCCACGACCGCGACTTTCTGCCCGCCCGCTGATTCAGCCCCAACCCTCATGATCCGATACGCCCTCAACTGCGACCAGGCCCACGGTTTCGAAGCCTGGTTCGGCTCGTCCGCCGACTATGACGACCAGGCCGCGCGCGGTCTGGTCGAATGCCCCTTCTGCGGCTCGCGTTCGGTGCAGAAGGCGATCATGGCTCCCGCGGTCAGCGGCACGCGCAAGTCGGACGCGGCGCCCGAGATCGCCGCCCGGATGCAGACCATGATGATGGAGGCCGCGCGCGAGGTGCGCGCCCATGTCGAGGCCAACTTCGACTATGTAGGCGACGCCTTCGCCCGCGAGGCCCGCGACATCCATGAAGGCCGGTCCGAAAAGCGCGAAATCTACGGCGAGGCCACGCCCGCCGAGGTGAAGAAGCTGAAGGAGGACGGCGTCCCGGTCGCCCCCCTGCCCGCCCCGCCGCCGGACCCCTCCAAGGTCAACTGAGGTGACCTCGGGGGAGGAGCGGTATCAGGAGTTCGCGCCGCCAGCGGCCCTGCGGCCCTTCGTCCGCGTGATCTGGACCTACGCCGCCCCCGATCCCAGTCCAACCGTCCAGCGCATCGCGCCTGACGGCTGCCCCGAACTGGTGTTCGACCTCGGCGCCCCCTACGCCGAACAGGGCGAGGACGGTGCTTTCCGCCTGCAGCCCCCGGCCCTGTTCGCCGGACAGATGACCTGTCCCCTGGCCATGAAGCCGACCGGTCCCATCGAACTGGTGTCCGTCCGGTTCGAACCGGACGGGGCGCGTGACTTTCTGGGTCGACCGCTGGTCGAGGCGACCGACAGACGGCTGGACATGGTCGAACGCCTCATCGGGTTCGATCCGCCGCCGGGCGATCCGACGGGCCAGGCGGAGGCCTTCGTCGCCTGGCTGACCCGCCAGAAGCAGCACGGGGACTGGACGATCGACCCGATCGTTCGCCCAGAGATCGATGAGGCGGCCGCCGAGCGGCCCGCGCCGCCTCGGTCGTCGGGGGCGCAACGGGCGCTTCAGCGGCGCTTCGCCGACCGGGTCGGTGTCTCGCCCCGCCTGCTGCGGTCCGTCTTCCGCTTTCGCCGGGTATTCGACCACGCCGCGCAGCCGGACGGCGAGGCTCAGAGCTGGCTCGAGGCGGGCTTGAGGCCGGCTATTTCGACCAACCGCAGATGGCCCGCGATTTCCGGCGCTTCCTGGGCTGCACCGCCACGGAATGGGCCCGGGAGCAGCACGCCCTGGCCCGAGCCATAGCGTCGCAAACCTACAAGCCGTCGAGCCCGCACGCCGCCTAGCCTGTCGACATCGACCGGAGAGGGAAACCCACCATGCTGACCCCGCTGCTTCTCGCCGCCGCCCTTCAGACCGCGCCGGATCTGCGTCCCGATCTGGGCTGGATGGCCGGCTACTGGCTGTCCTGCGAACCGGGCCGCGAAGTGTCCGAGACCTGGACCGATCCACGCCTGAACCTGATGCTGGGGACCTCGCTGACCGTCCGCGGCGGACGGGCCGGGTGGGAGCTGTCGCGCATCGCCCCGGTCGATCCGAACCCGGCCGCGCCCCTGGCCTATTTCGCCCAGCCGGAGGGCCAGCCTGCCGCCGTCTTTCCGGTGATCGTCTCCGGGCCCAGCCGGGTGGTGTTCGAACAGGCGGCCGACGACGACTTTCCAAAACGGGTCGTCTATGAACGCGACGGCGATGTCCTGAACGCCCGGATCGAAGGCGTGCTGGACGGCCAGGAGAGGATTATTCGATGGCGGTTCCAGAAGGCGGCGCTGAACGCGCGCTGCCCCAGCTAGTCTGGCGGCCCATGCGGCCGAGCGACATCGACGCCGTGGTCGAGGTCGCCCGTCTGTCCTTCCCCGATCATTTCGAGGCGCGGGCCTGTTTCGAGAACCGGCTGGCGCTGTATCCGCGTGGCTGTTTCGTCTTGGCGGACGGGGACGCCCCGGCGCAGGGCTATCTGATCGCCTATCCCTGGCGGGCCGACGGGGCGCCGCCGCTGAACACGGTGATCGAAGGCCTGCCGACGGCCCCGGCCGTCCTCTATCTGCACGACCTGGCCCTGCACCCCGAGACGCGGGGCGGCGGGCTGACGCACGCGGTGGTCGAACGGCTGGCGGAACAGGCGACGGAGGACGGCTGGCCCGCCGTCGCCCTGGTGGCCGTCAATGACGCCGTCGCCTTCTGGTCCCGCCACGGCTTCGTTGAGCAGACGGCGCCGGGCATGGCCGCCAAATTGGCCAGCTACGGCGCCGACGCCCGCTATATGGTGCGTCGTCTCTAAAACTGGTTCAGCAGGCGACGCCCGCCGGCCTTGACGAACAGGCGGCGTTCGGAAGCAGGCAGCTGATAATAGGCGCGGCGCCGCATTTCCCGCTCGCACACCTGCGGCAGCCCCAGGTCGCTAGGCGTCAGAACCGCCCGATGCTGGGCGCACCAGTCTCGGCTGGCCGTCTGAATTCGATCGGCCAGAACCGCTGCGTCCCCCGTCCGGCCCATGCTCAGCCCCTTGGCGTCCACGCGCATGTCCGGCGCGCCGCCGGGCGCCAGAACGGCCGCCGCCAGCATCAATCCCATTAAGCCCGTCATCATCGTCTCCCTTGTCCAAACGGTCACGCCGTCGAGGGGTAGAGGAGTGGGCTCGACCGCGCGGATGCGGCGTCCGGAATGAAATATCGGTAAGGCGGCGGCAGGCGGCGAAACGCCCGCTCTGGTCTTTCCGTCCACATGGCTGTAAGAGGCGCGCGCTCCCTGCACGCCTTTTCATGACCAGCGGCCGCCCGCATCTCGGCCGCGCCTTTTCGCGATTATCAAATGAACCTGCGCAACGTCGCCATCATCGCCCACGTCGACCACGGTAAGACGACCCTGGTGGACCAACTTCTGGCCCAGTCCGGCGTCTTCCGAGCCAATGAGGCGACGACCGAGCGCGCCATGGACTCCAACGACCAGGAGAAGGAACGGGGCATCACCATCCTGGCCAAATGCACCTCGGTGCTCTGGAACGGCGAGGCCGGTGAAACCCGGATCAACATCATCGACACCCCCGGCCACGCCGACTTCGGCGGCGAGGTGGAGCGGATCCTGGGCATGGTGGACGGCTGCGTCCTGCTGGTCGACGCCGAGGAAGGCGTCATGCCCCAGACCAAGTTCGTCCTGACCAAGGCGCTGAAGATGGGCCTGCGCCCCATCCTGTGCATCAACAAGGTCGACCGCGCCCACGCCGATCCGGACCGGGTCCACAACGAGACCTTCGACCTGTTCGCCGCCATCGGCGCGACCGACGAACAGCTGGACTTCCCCCACATCTACGCCTCGGGCCGCAACGGCTGGGCGACGCTGGACCTGAACCAGCCGAACGACAATCTGGCGCCCCTGTTCGACCTGATCGTCCGTCACGTCCCGCCGCCCAAGCAGCAGCAGAACGTCGACAAGCCGTTCCAGATTCTGAACGTCCTGATCGAATCCGACCCCTTCCTGGGCCGTCTGCTGACGGGCCGGATCGAGAGCGGCAAGGCCGTGCCCGGCATGGCCATCAAGGCCCTGGACCGCGACGGCAAGGAGATCGAGCGCGGTCGCATCACCAAGGTCCTGGCCTTCCGCGGCCTGAAGCGCCAGCCGCTGGACGAGGGCTCCGAGGCCGGCGACATCGTCGCCATCGCGGGCATGTCCAAGGCGACCGTGGCCGACACCCTGTGCGCCCTGGAAGTCACCGAGGCCCTTCCCGCCCAGCCGATCGACCCGCCGACCATCTCGATGACCGTCTCGGTCAACGACAGCCCCCTGGCCGGTCGCGAGGGCGACAAGGTCCAGTCGCGCGTCATCCGCGACCGCCTGCTGAAGGAGGCCGAGGCCAACGTCGCCATCCGCGTCACCACCACCGAAGGCGGCGACGCCTATGAGGTGGCCGGCCGCGGCGAACTGCAGCTGGGCGTTCTGATCGAGAACATGCGCCGCGAGGGTTTCGAACTGTCGATCTCGCGTCCGCGCGTGGTCTTCCAGGAAGGTCCGAACGGCGAGAAGATGGAGCCGATCGAGGACGTCATGATCGACGTCGACGACGAGTTCTCGGGCATCGTCATCGAGAAGCTGTCGGCCCGTAAGGCCGAAATGACCGACATGGGCCCGTCGGGCGCGGGCAAGACCCGTATCCAGCTGAAGTGCCCGTCGCGCTCGCTGATCGGCTATCAGGGCGAATTCCTGACCGATACGCGCGGTTCGGGCGTGCTGAACCGGGTGTTCAGCCACTATGAGCCGCACAAGGGCGCCATCGCCGGCCGTCTGAAGGGCGTGCTGATCTCGAACTCCGACGGCGAAACCGCCGCCTTCGCCCTGTGGAACCTGGAAGATCGCGGCGTCATGTTCGTCGGCGCCGGCGAAAAGACCTACCAGGGCATGATCATCGGCGAAAACGCGCGCTGGGACGACCTGGACGTCAACCCGATCAAGGGCAAGCAGCTGACCAACGTCCGCGCCGCCGGCAAGGACGAGGCCGTTCGCCTGACCCCTGCGCGCCAGATGTCGCTGGAACAGGCCATCGCCTATATCGACGACGACGAGCTGGTCGAGGTGACGCCGAAGTCCATTCGTCTGCGCAAACAGGTGCTGAACCCGTCGTTCCGCAAGAAGCGCGTTCGCCCCGAATAATCCTTCACTGACGCATAGGGGTTCGGCGCCTATATGGGCCGGACATGACCCTCGTTCCGCCCAGTCTGGATGACCGCCTTGACGAGGCCGCCCGCGCGAAAGACCCGCGCGCGGCGGTCTCTGTCGTTCTGCGCGAAGCCTATGACGTCGCCCGCGATCGCGCCGAGCGCAAGCTGGACGGCGGAATGAAGGGGCGGGAAGTCGCCCGCCTCTACGCCAGGGCCGCCGACGACATGCTGTCGGCCCTGTGGCGCGTGGCGACCGAGGTCCTGTTCCCGGTTTCCCCGGTCGAGAGCGAGCGTCTGTCCCTGGTGGCCGTGGGCGGTTACGGCCGGGGCGTGCTGGCGCCCTATTCCGACCTGGACCTGTTGTTCCTGCGGCCGGCCAAGGCGACGCCGCGCGGGGGCACAGTGATCGAATTCGTCCTTTATGTTCTGTGGGATCTGGGCATCAAGGTCGGGCCTTCCGTGCGATCGGTGGAGGAGTGCCTGAGCCTGTCGCGCACGGACATGACGGTGCGGACCACCCTCCTGGAGGCGCGCCATCTTGCGGGGGACGCGCGCCTGTCCGAGCTGATGATCGGCCGGTTCCGCGACATGGTGGCCAAGGCCGACCCCCGTCCCTTCATCGCCGCCAAGCTGGAGGAACGCGCCGCCCGGCACCAGAAGGCCGGCGTGACCCGTTACAAGGTCGAGCCGAACGTCAAGGACGGCAAGGGAGGCTTGCGCGACCTCAACACCCTGTACTGGATCGCCCGATCCCTGGCGCCGGACAGCCGACTGGGCGCGGCGGTGATGGACGAACTGTTCACCCCGCGCGAACGCCGGACGTCCGACGACGCCTTCGACTTCCTGTGGCGGGTGCGGATCCATCTGCATCTGGTCGCCGGGCGGGCGGAGGAGAAGCTGACCTTCGACATGCAGCCCGAGGTCGCCCGGCGCATGGGCTGGCAGGGTCGGGGCGACGAGCCGGCGGTCGAGCGGTTCATGCGGCGCTATTTCCTCTACGCTCGTGACGTCGGCGCCCTGACGCGGGCCATGTCGGCCAAGCTGGAGGCGCGGCACCAGAAGACGGCCCAGGGTCTGTCGCGCCTGATCGCCTTTCGACCCAGTCGCCGAAAACTGGACATCGAGGGCTTCTGGATCGACCAGGGGCGGCTGTCGGTCGAGGACGCCTCGGTGTTCGAACGCGATCCGGTCAAGCTGTTGACCCTGTTCGTCTGCGCCGACCGGCACGATCTCGACCTGCACCCCGACGCCTTCTCCGCCGTGACCCGCTCCCTGTCGCTGGTGACGCCCCGTCTGCGACGCGATCCGGTGGCGTCGCGGGCCTTCCTTGACGTCCTGGCGCATGGTCAGAGGCCCTATCGCACCCTGACCATCATGAACGAGACGGGGCTGCTGGGGCGGTTCCTGCCGGAATGGGGGCGGATCGTCGGCCAGACCCAGTTCAACATGTACCACGCCTATACGGTGGACGAGCACACCCTCCAGGCCATCGGCGTCATCAACGACATCGCCCGGGGCAAGTTGAAGGCCGACCACCCGATGGCCAGCGAGATCGTGCACCTGATCTCGGACATGGAAGCCCTGATGCTGGGCATGCTGCTGCACGACGTCGGCAAGGGGGGCGAGCGCGGCCAGCTGGAGGACGGGGCCATCGCCGCGCGCCGGGCCTGCGAGCGACTGGGCGTCGATCCGCGCCGCATCGAACTGGTGGTCTGGCTGGTGCGCAGCCACCTGGCCCTGTCCGACTACGCCCAGAAGCGCGACCTGTCCGATCCGGGCACCATCCGCGCCTTCGCCGAACTGGTGGGCGATCCGGAGCGGCTGCGGATGCTGCTGGTCCTGACCGTGGCCGACATCCGCGCCGTTGGGCCGGGGGTCTGGAACGGCTGGAAGGGCCAACTGATGCGGACCCTCTATGACCAGGTCGCCGCCCTGTTCCGGGGCGAAGACGTGGCGCGCGCGGATCCGCTGGCGGCCCATCCGGCCCTGGTGGAGCGGGCGCGCCAGACCGGCGCCGCCGCCCAGGCCGCCCCCCTGACGCCGGTCGAGGGTCTGCCGGTCCAGGCCACGGAAATCTCCATCGCCGCCCTGGACCGGCCCGGCCTGTTCGCCGACCTGGCCCAGACCATGGCCGCCCTGGGCGCCGACGTCACGGACGCCCGGGTGGCGACCACGGACGAGGGAGTGGTGCTGGACGTCTTTCGGGTTCAGGACGGGGCGGGCCTGCCCTACGGCCAGGCCGAGCCGCGCCGGCTGAACGCCCTGATCGAGGCGCTGGAGAAGGCCGCGCGCGGCGAGGGCCGCATCGGCAAGGCGCCCGCCCCCGCCGGCAACGCCAGAAAGGCCGCCTTCGAGGTCCGGCCCGTGGTCATGGTCGATCACCACGCCAGCGAGACCGCCACCGTGGTCGAGGTCTCGGGCGCCGACCGGCCCGGCCTGCTTGCGGCCCTGTCGCGGGTCTTCAGCGACGAAGGGCTGAACATCCGCTCGGCCCATGTCGCCTCCTATGGCGAGCGGGCGGTGGACAGCTTCTATGTGGTCGATCGCAAGGGTCGGAAGATCACCTCGGAACAGCGGGTCGCCGAACTGCGCGCGGCCCTGGAAGCGGTACTGGACAGCCGCGCCCCGGCGCCGGAGGGCCGCAAGGTCGCCTCGGCCCGCGCCAGCGCGCGCGACGTCTCCGAACTGGGGCGGCGGACCCGCGCCAAATCCGTATCGCCGCCGACGGAAGCGCGCTAAGCCTCGCCTTTCTCCAGCCTTCCTCCCCCGGTCCGCATGAGCCTCGCCCGCAACACCCTGGTTCAGTCCAGCCTGACCCTGGGCAGTCGAATTCTGGGATTTGTCCGCGACATGGCGCTGGCGGCGCGCTTCGGCCAGGGGCCGATGATGGACGCCTTCACCACGGCCTTGATGCTGCCCAACATGTTCCGCCGCCTGTTCGCCGAGGGCGCCTTCGCCCAGGCCTTTGTCCCCGTCTACGGCGGGGTCCGGGCGCGCGAGGGCGAAGAGGCCGCCGCCGTCACCGCATCCGAGGCGCTCAGCTTCATGCTGGCGGTGGTCGCCGGCTTCTGCATCCTGCTTCAGGTGGTGATGCCCTGGATCATGCCCTGGCTGCTGTCGGCCTATCAGGGTCGACCCGAGGTGCTGCGCGCCGCTGTGATCGCGACCCAGCTGGCCATGCCCTATCTGGCCTGTATGACCGCGGCCTCGCTGCTGTCAGGGGTGTTGAACACCGGCGGACGGTTTGCGCTGTCGGCCGCCGTACCGGTGTTTCTGAACCTGTGCACCCTGGCCGCCCTGCTGCCGCCGATGTTCCTGCCGATCCCGCAGGAGACCGTGCTGCTGATGGTGACGGCTGCGGTGACGGTGTCAGGCGTCATTCAGGCGGGCCTCTTGTGGTGGGGCGTGCGGCGGCTGGGCGTGCGGCTCAGGATCGGCCTGCCCCGGATCACGCCCAATGTCCGCCACACCCTGGCTCTGGCCGTGCCCGGCGCCCTGGCGGGAGGCGCCCTGCAGATCAACTCCCTGGTGTCGCAGTTCCTGACCGGATCGGACGAAGGCGCGCGGTCGGTGCTCTATAACGCCGACCGGCTGTACCAGCTTCCCCTGGGTCTGGTCGGGGTCGCCATCGGCCTGGCCCTGGTGCCGCGCCTGACCAAGGCCTTCGTCTCCGGCGATCACGTGGGCGGGCAGAAGACGCTGGATGACGGGATCAACCTGGCCATGGCCTTCACCCTGCCGGCCGCCGTGGCCCTGTTCGTCATCCCCTTCTTCATCATCGACGCCACGGTGACGCGCGGCGCCTTCACCAGCGCCGACGCCGCCCGAACCGCCGATGTGCTGCGCCAATTCGCCTGGGGCGTGCCGGCCTTCGTCCTGGCCAAGGTTTTGACCCCGCCCTTCTTCGCGCGCCAGGACACGCGCCGGCCGATGATCTTCGCGGTGGTCAGCGTGGTCATCACCGTCATCCTGGGCTCGGGCCTGTTCTTCTGGTTCAGCGCCCAGGGCTGGGACGGGGTGCTGGGCCTGGCGATCGCCACCAGCGTCTCGGCCTGGATCAATGTCGGCCTGTTGGCCGGGGTTCTGGTTCGCGAGAACAGCTGGCGGCCGTCGCCGGCCTTCGTTTCCAGACTCTCCCGCGTCCTGGCCGCCAGCGCGGTCATGGCCGGCCTGCTGCTGCTGGCGGGGATCAACTACGGACTGCTCAGCCGGTTGCTTCTGGCCAAGGAGATCGCCGTGCTCGTGGTCTGCGGCCTGGGCGCGGGCGTCTATGGCGTCTGTCTTCTGGCCTTCCGCGCCGTCACCGTGGCGGAGCTGAAGGCCACCCTGCGCCGCGAGCCCGGCGGTTCGGCCGTCTCCGGTCTGGACTGAACTCCGCCGAGACGATAAGCGCGAGCCATGATCCTTTCGGGCCTGATCTCCACCTGGCGATGGCGCGGCTGAACCGCCGCCCCCTTCGTCACACCTGATTCCGACTTTCCGAGACCCGACCCCATGACCGATCAAACCCCTCCGGCCCTCTACACCGGCCCGCGCCGCATCCTGTCCGGCATCCAGGCCTCCGGCGCCCTGCACCTGGGCAACTATCTGGGCGCCCTGAAGCGGTTCGTCGAACTGCAGGACCAGGGCGCGCCGGTCTTCGTCTTCGTCGCCGACCTGCACGCCATCACCGTCTGGCAGGAGCCCGAGAAGCTGGCGGCCCAGACGCGCGAGATCGCCGCCGCCTATCTGGCCTCGGGTCTGGATCCGGCCCGGTCGATCATCTTCCCGCAATCGGCCGTGCGCGCCCATGCCGAACTGGCCTGGATCTTCAACTGCGTCGCCCGCCTGGGCTGGCTGGACCGGATGACGCAGTTCAAGGAGAAGTCCGGCAAGCACAAGGAGCGGGCCTCGGTCGGCCTCTATACCTATCCGGTGCTCCAGGCCGCCGACATCCTGCTGTACAAGGCGACGGAAGTGCCGGTCGGGGAGGACCAGAAACAGCATCTGGAGCTGACCCGCGACATCGCCGCCAAGTTCAACAACGACTTCGGCGTTCCCGGCTTCTTCCCCCTGCCCGAACCGGTGATCCAGGGGCCGGCGACGCGCGTCATGTCCCTGCGCGACGGGGCGGCCAAGATGTCCAAGTCGGACCCGTCCGACAACAGCCGGATCAATCTGACCGACGACGCCGACACCATCGCGTCCAAGATCCGCAAGGCCAAGACCGATCCCGAGCCCCTGCCGGAGACCTTGGACGGGCTGAACGACCGGCCGGAGGCCAAGAACCTGGTGGCCATCTACGCCGCCCTGGCCGGGCTGACGCGCGAACAGGTGATCGAACAGTTCGGCGGCCAGGGCTTCGGCGCCTTCAAGCCGGCTCTTGCGGACCTCGCCGTCTCGGCCCTGGCGCCGGTCACGGCCGAGATGCGCCGGCTGATGGACGATCCCGTAGAGATCGACCGGGTGCTGAAGGCCGGGGCCGAGCGCGCCGCCGAAATCGCCGATCCGGTGGTGGAAGAGGTCAAGAAGATGGTCGGCTTCTGGAGGACGTGATGGGCAAGTACGAGGCGAAGGTCGCCTGGAGCCGCGGTGATCAGCCCTTCCTCGACAAGCGTTACAGCCGCGCCCATTCCTGGACCTTCGACGGCGGGACGGTCGTGCCGGGGTCGTCGGCGCCGGCCAGCGTGCCCCTGCCGATGTCCGATCCTTCCGCCGTCGATCCCGAAGAGGCGATGATCGCCTCCCTGTCCAGCTGCCACATGCTGTGGTTCCTGGCCTTCGCCGCCAACGCCGGCCTGGTGGTCGACACCTATGTCGACGAGGCTTTCGGCAAGATGGGCAAGAACGACCAAGGGCGCGGCTATATCGCCGAAGTGACCTTGAACCCATGCACCAGTTTCACGGGTCGCGTGCCGACGCAGGACGAGTTGGACGCCTTGCACCACCAGGCCCACGACCATTGCGAAATGGCCCATTCCGTACGCGCGACGATCACGACGATCGCGACGATCGGCTGACCTAGCCGTTCAGCGCCATTGCCATGAAGACCGGCGCGCCGAGAATGCCGACCGCCCCGACGAGCGCAACAAGGCCGCCCAGAACGAGCAGCCCTTTGAGCGCGATGGATGTCTTGGCGGAAACTTGCATGCGCACAACCTAGCCTGATCAGACTCGCGCGGAAGGCGACATGTTGTCGCCGCGCCAATCAGGCCGCGCGCTGCGTCTCCTCCTCCACCAGCGAGCGGAACAGGGCGTGGCCGGCGATCATGCCGTCCGAGGTCGCCAGGGTGATGTTGGACGCGGCCCGCGCCAGGTCGCCGGCGGCGAAGACGCCCGGCTGGGTCGTCTGCTGCATCCCGTCCACCTTGATCACCCGGCCCATGGGCGTGTCGGTCATTTCGCACCCCAGGCGCTCGGCGAAAGGATTGCCGACCTGGATCTGGGCGCCGACGAAGAGGGCCTTTAACGCCACAAACCGCCCGTCGGCCAGGCGCGCGCCCGTCAGGGTGGGGGCGTCCCCCTCCAGCCGCTCTATGGGCGTGGTCTCGATGGTCACGCCGCGCCGGTACAGCAGATGGGCGTCCTCGGGCGACAGTCCGACCTCCAGCCCCATGAACAGGGTGACCTGGCCCCACTCCGCCACGGTGGCGGCGTACTGGACCGCATGGTCGCCGCGCCCCAGCACCCCGATCGAGCCGCCGCCGATCTCATAGCCGTGGCACCAGGGACAGTGGAGCGCCGTCCGGCCCCAGCGTTCCTTGACGCCCGGAATGTCCGGCAGCACGTCCTCGACCCCGTGCGACAGCAGCAGACGGCGGCCGGTGGTCCGCGTCCCGTCGGCGAAGACGACCGAAAAGCCGCCGTCGATCCGCTCGACCTCGACCGCCTCGGCCATGCGAAAGGCTGCGGTCGGATAGGCGGCCACTTGGGCGCGGGCGGCGGCGGCGATCTCGGCCCCCGGCCTGCCGTCCTGGCTCAAAAACCCGTGGGCGCGCGCGGCGAACCTGTTGCGCGGCTTTCCGTCGTCAATGACCAGCACCCGACGACGGGCGCGGACCAGTTGCTGGGCGGCGGACAGGCCGGCGTAGGAGCCGCCCAGGATCAGGGCGTCGTGCGGCATGGGCTCACTCGGGACGATGGAGGTTGAGACGGGCATTCAGCAGATCCTTTTTGGGTGGTCGGCCATTCGGCGCGCGAAGTCCGCCGCCAGATCGGCCAGGGTGATCTCGTTCAGCCGTGCGACCAGCAGGGCGCGGGCCTCGGCGTAGGTCTCGGCCAGGGCGTCGTTGACCGCCGCCTCGACCAGACAGCCGTCGGCCTCGACCGGCGGGGTTTCGGGAAACAGACCGGGCTCGCCCAGGGCCGTATTGACCTGGCCAAGGGTGACCTGATCCAGGGGCCGGGCCAGCCGCCAGCCGCCACCACGCCCCTTTTCCGAGACCACCAGCCCCTGTTCGCGCAGACCCGCCATGGTCCGGCGCACCACGACTGGATGGGTCGACAGGCAGACAGCCAGCTGATCCGACGTCATGGACGCGCCGGTCCTCGCCTCGTACTCGGCCATGTGCAGCAGGGCGTGGAGAATGTTGGAGAGGCGGGAGTCCCTTTTCATGTAACTTCAATTGTTACGTGATGGGCCCGACGTCAAGACGGGAGCTGGGGGTATTTTTCAGACGTGCGGCGCGACGTCGGTCAGAAAGGCGCGGAAGCGGCGCAGGGATTCCTCGGTCAGGTCCGGGTCGTGGCGCATCGGGCCGTTGTTGGTCGGTTCGTCGAAGGCGTGGGTGCCGGCGGCGACCCAGCTCTCGACCTCGGCGCCGCAGTTGCGGATCATGGCGTTGACCAGTTCGGCGTTGCGCACCGTGGTCAGATGGTCGCGTTTGCAGGTGACGGCCAGCACCCGGGGGCAATGCCGCCACGGCTTCATCCGGTTGAAGGCGAAGGGCCCGATATAGGGGTAGGCCAGCCAGACGGCGCGAACGCCCGACAGGTCGGCCGCGCCGGGATCGGCCACGCCCAGGGTGTTGGGCGCAGGGCCGGCGCTCATCATCTCCATGATCGACCAGCCGCCGTGGCTCCAGCCGGCTAGGGCCAGCCGGGTCGCGTCCACGTCCGGTCGGGCCGAAATCCCCTGGATCGCCGCCAGGACGTCGCCGGCCCGCTCGTATCCCCGGAAGGCCAGGCCGGTGCAGACCGCCGTCAGGGTGAAGGCCCGGCCCCATCCGCGCGGCCCGTAGGAATCGACGATGAAGGCCCGCCAGCCGGCCGCCTTCGCCGCCTCCGCATAGCGGGGCAGATGGCTGCGCAGACCGCCGCAGCCGTGGAACAGCAGGACCACTGGGCGGGGCCGGTCGTCGTCGGGCCCGACGACGGTCAGGTGGGGTTCGAGGCGGGCCCAGCGGCGTTTCAGATCGTCCATCCTGGACATACGCCGCAGCGGCGCGCCGAAAACCAGCCCCCCTTGCGGATTTCGATATTTCGATATATCTGAAAACTCATGAATAGATATATCGAAAAGGAAGCGATGATGAGGACCACGGGGATGTTCCACGGCCGCAACGGACGCGGCGAAAAACACGGCCGTCACGGCTTCGGCCACGGCTTCGGAATGGGGTTGGGGCGAGGCATGCGCGGCGGACGCGGCGCGGGCTTCGGTCCGGGCTGGGGCGGCGAAGGGCGAGGGCGCGGCCATGGGCCCGGACGCCACGGCGGCGGCCGCCTGTTCGACCATGGAACCCTGCGCTGGGTTCTGCTGTCGCTGATCGCGGAAAAGCCCAGCCACGGCTATGAGTTGATCAAGGCGGTCGAGACGAAACTGGGCGGCGCCTATTCGCCCAGCCCCGGCGTCATCTATCCCAGCCTGGCCCTGCTGGAGGAAATGGGCGCGCTGGAGTCCGAGGCCCAGGGCGGCAAGAAACTCTATTCGATCACCGAGGCTGGGCGCGCCCTGCTGGCCGAAAACGAAGCGATCCTGCGCGCCGCGGAGGCGACGATGGACAAGTTCGCCGCCCGCGCCCTCAGGCCGACCGCCATCCAGGACGCCATCGGCCGCCTGCGCCACACGATTCACGGCCGCCTGACGGGCGAGACCGCCCTGACCGAGGCCCAGATCCAGGCCATCGCCGCCATACTGACCGAGGCCGCCGACAGGGTGGAACAGGCATGACCGGGCTCTTGCGCATCCCGCGTCGCGTGCGGCACGAGTTGAAGTTCCGCACCCTGACCGTCGCCTTGATCGAGGATCTGACGCCGACCTATCGCCGCATCGTGCTGGAAGGCGCGGATCTGGACGGCTTCGTCTCCCTGGGCTTCGACGACCATGTGAAGATCTTCCCGGTCGCCGAGGGGCAGGCGCCGGTCCTGCCGACGCTCGGGCCGGACGGTCCAGTCTTCGCCGAGCCGCGCCCGGTGATGCGCGACTACACCCCCCGCGCCTATGACGCCGCCGCCCGTCGCCTGACCCTGGACTTCGTCACCGGCCACGGCGGTCCGGCGACCGAATGGGCCATGGCGGCGAAGACCGGCTCGGTCCTGGGCGTCGGGGGGCCGCGCGGCTCCTTCATCGTCCCCACCGCCTATGCCGATCATGTGCTGATCGGCGACGAGACCGCCCTTCCGGCCATCGCCCGCCGTCTGGAGGAACTGCCCGCCGGCGCGCGCGCCCATGTGGTGGTCGAGGTTGCGGATAGGGACTCGACCTGGACCTTCGAAAGCGCCGCAGACGTCGCCGTCACCTGGGCGATCCGCGACGGCGCGCCCCGAGGCCGTTCCGACGCCTTGCTGACGGCGGCGGATCGGGCCATGACCGAGGTGGATCGCAAGGACGCCTATGTCTGGATCGCCGCCGAATCCGCCGTAGCCAAGGCCCTGCGCACACGCATGCTGGCGCTCGGCTTTTCGGCCAAGTCGATGAAGGCCGCCGGCTACTGGCGCCTGGGCGGCGCCGGCGCCCACGAGGTCATCGAGGACTGATCCCCGCCACGCGCAGGGTCAGGTTCAGCCGCCCCCCGCCCGGGATCAGGCGCGACGAGCCCGCCAGCACGCGGTCGACCCCGTGCCGCGCCAGCCTTGCAGGACCGGTCAGGGCGCAGACGTCGCCGCTGTCCAGCCGCAGCGTGGCGGTGCGACCGCCCTCGGCCGCGCCGATACGGAACAGGGCCGCGTCGCCCAGCGACACCGACAGAACCGGAGCCGTCAGGTCCGCCTCGTCCCTGTCCTGGTGCAGGCCCATCTTCGCCCCCTCGCGGTACAGATTGACCAGACAGGCGTCCGGCTGCTGAGGCCCGCCGACGGTCGCCCGCCACAGGTCGAGCAGCACCGGCGGAATATCCGGCCAGGCCCGCCCGGTCTGCGGGTGCGTCGGCTGATAGCGATAGCCGCTGCGGTCCGAGACCCAGCCCAGCGGCCCGAAATTGCTCATCTGCACCGAAAACGGCCGCCCGCCCGGGGTCGTCGGCCGATAAAGGGGCGCAGCCTCCAGACGCGCCAGCACCGCATCGACCAGGTCGGCCTGGGCCGGACCGTCCAGGGCGCCGGGCCATAGACGAAAGCCTTCGACGGCGGTTTTGACCTCTGAAATCATGCTGAAACCGGGGACATGGCCTCATCCTGCGGGAAAACCGGGGCCGGCGCATCGCTGAATCGCAGAACGCCCTTGCAGCCGTATGGGACTTTCCCATATCGGGGCCAGCTTCGGAGAAACCCCGAGAAATTTGGGGCTATCCGGCACCATCACGCCAACCCACAGGGGGCGGTCACGCGCGGCGCTTCATCGAAGGCCGCCGCATCGCCCGCCGATACGGAGAGAACAGTACGCCCATGGCCAAGATTATCGGCATCGACCTCGGCACCACCAACTCCTGCGTGGCCGTCATGGACGGCAAGAATCCCAAGGTCATCGAGAACGCCGAAGGCGCCCGCACCACCCCCTCGGTGGTCGCCCTTCAGGACGGCGGCGAGACCCTGGTGGGTCAGCCGGCCAAGCGTCAGGCCGTCACCAACCCGGCCAACACCTTCTTCGCCATCAAGCGCCTGATCGGCCGCAACTTCGACGATCCCGTCGTGGCGAAGGACAAGGGCATGGTGCCCTATGAGATCGTCAAGGGTCCGAACGGCGACGCCTGGGTCCGCGCCCACGGCAAGGACTATTCGCCGCAACAGATCTCGGCCTTCACCCTGACCAAGATGAAGGAGGCCGCCGAGGCCTATCTGGGCGAGAAGGTGACCCAGGCCGTCATCACCGTCCCGGCCTATTTCAACGACAGCCAGCGCCAGGCCACCAAGGACGCCGGCAAGATCGCCGGTCTGGAAGTCCTGCGCATCATCAACGAGCCGACGGCCGCGGCTCTGGCCTATGGCCTGGAGAAAAACGACGGTCAGAAGATCGCGGTCTATGACCTGGGCGGCGGCACCTTCGACGTCTCCATCCTGGAGATCGGCGACGGCGTCTTCGAGGTGAAGTCGACCAACGGCGACACCTTCCTGGGCGGCGAGGACTTCGACCTGCGCTTGGTCGACTATCTGGCCGACGAGTTCAAGAAGGAGCAGGGCGTCGACCTGCGCCAGGACAAGCTGGCCCTGCAGCGCCTGAAGGAAGAGGCCGAGAAGGCCAAGAAGGAACTGTCCTCGACCACTCAGTACGAGGTCAATCTGCCGTTCATCACCATGAACGCCTCGGGCCCGCTGCACCTGAACATCAAGCTGTCGCGCGCCAAGCTGGAGGCCCTGGTCGACGACCTGGTCGCCCGCACCATCGAGCCGTGCAAGAAGGCCCTGGCCGACGCCGGCCTGAAGGCGTCGGACATCGACGAGGTCGTCCTGGTCGGCGGCATGACCCGCATGCCCAAGGTGCAGGAGGCCGTGAAGGCCTTCTTCGGCAAGGAGCCGCACAAGGGGGTGAACCCCGACGAAGTCGTGGCCCTGGGCGCCGCGGTTCAGGCCGGGGTTCTGCAGGGCGACGTCAAGGACGTGCTGCTGCTGGACGTGACGCCCCTGACCCTGGGCATCGAGACCCTGGGCGGCGTCTTCACGCCCCTGATCGAGCGCAACACGACTATCCCGACCAAGAAGAGCCAGACCTTCTCGACCGCCGACGACAACCAGTCGGCCGTGACGATCCGGGTCTTCCAGGGCGAACGCCCGATGGCCGCCGACAACAAGCTCCTGGGTCAGTTCGACCTGATGGGCATCCCCCCGGCGCCGCGCGGCATGCCGCAGATCGAGGTCGCCTTCGACATCGACGCCAACGGCATCGTCAACGTCTCGGCCAAGGACAAGGCGACCAACAAGGAACAGTCGATCCGCATCCAGGCCAACGGCGGCCTGTCGGACGCCGACATCGAGAAGATGGTCAAGGAAGCCGAGGCCAACGCCGCCGCCGACAAGGCCCGCAAGGACCTGGTGGAGGCCCAGAACGCCGCCGACAGCCTGATCCACTCGACCGAAAAGGCCCTGGCCGACCACGGCGACAAGGTCGAGGCCGACGTCAAGACCGCGATCGAGACCGCTCTGGCCGATCTGAAGACCGCCCGCGAGGGTACGGACGCCGAGGACATCCGCGCCAAGACCAACACCCTGGTCCAGGCCTCGATGAAGCTGGGCGAAGCCATGTACGCCGCCCAACAAGGCGCGCCCGCCGAAGGCCAGCCGGCTGACGACGGCGTGGTGGATGCGGAGTTCGAGGACGTCTCGGACACCGACGAGAAGAAGAGCGCCTGATCCGCAACAGGTCGCTGAAATGATACGGCCCCGCTTGTCTTGCGATAGGCGGGGTCTTTTCATGAAACTTGCATCAAGCGTTCCGGCCCCCATGTCAGCCGGGACACCGTCTCTCCCAGAACCCGCAGAGGTTCGGGCCGGGCGGCAGGGGAAGTAATGAGGACTGACGCCCGATGGCGCGTGACTATTACGAAATTCTGGGCGTCGAGCGGACGATCGACGCCGCCGGCCTGAAATCGGCCTATCGCAAGCTGGCGATGATCCATCACCCGGACCGGAACGGCGGCTCGGAAGAGTCCATGGCCAAGTTCAAGGAGATTTCCGAGGCCTATACGGTTCTGTCCGACGACCAGAAGCGGGCGGCCTATGACCGGTTCGGCCACGCCGGGGTCAACGGCGGCGGGGGCGGCAATCCCTTCGGCCAAGGCCAGGGCTTCTCCGACCTGAACGACATCTTCTCCCAGGTCTTCGGCGACGCCTTCGGGGACGCCTTCGGCGGCCGCCAGGGCCGCGGCCAGCAGGGCGGACCGCGGCGCGGTTCGGACCTGCGCTACGACCTGGAGATTTCGCTGGAGCAGGCCTATCGCGGGGCCGAGGTCCAGATCGACGTCCCCGCCACCCTGACCTGCGAGACCTGCGAGGGCTCGGGGGCTAAGCCGGGCACCAAGCCCGTCACCTGCACCACCTGCAACGGCGCCGGCCGCGTGCGCCAGGCCAACGGCTTCTTCCAGGTCGAGCGGACCTGCCCCCGTTGCCACGGCGCGGGCCAGATGATCGCCGACCCCTGCACGACCTGCCACGGGCACGGCCAGGTGCGGAAGACCCGCACCCTGAACCTGAAGATCCCCGCCGGCGTCGACGACGGTTCGCGCATCCGCCTGACCGGCGAGGGCGACGCCGGCCAGCGCGGCGGCCCGCGCGGCGACCTCTACGTCTTCCTGTCGGTGACGCCGCACGACCTGTTCGAGCGCGACAACCTCGACTTGCTGGTCACCGTGCCCGTGCCGATGACGGTGGCGGCCCTGGGCGGCGAGATCGACGCCCCCTGCCTGGTCTCCGACGCCTGCGACGGCAAGTGCAAGGCCGCCGTCCAGGTGCCCGCCGGCGCCCAGACCGGCAAGACCGTGCGGATCAAGGGCAAGGGCATGCCCCATCTGAACGGCCGCGCGCGCGGCGATCTGGTCGTCGAACTGTTCGTCGAGACCCCGACCGACCTGACGCCGCGCCAGAAGGAATTGCTACAAGAGCTTGCCCTGTCCTTCGGCGAGGCGCAGAACCCCCGGAACTCCAGCTTCGCCGGCAAGGCGAAGCGTTTCTGGGCCGACATTCTGGGCAGCCAGGATGCGGACGGGTCGAAAGAGAACGCGGCTTGAGCGCCATCTTCCACGCCGGCATTTCCGGCTATCGCGGCCGGATGGGTCGAGCGGTGTCCCAGGTGCTGGACGCCCGCGAGGACGTGGTCGTCGCCGCCCGATTCGACTGGGGCGAGACCGCCGACATCTCCCTGTGCGACGTGATCATCGACTTCTCCACGCCCGACGCCTCGGTCGCCCTGGCCCAGTCTGCGGCCGCGCGCGGCGGTCCTAGTCTGGTGATCGGCTCGACCGGCTTCACTCCGGAACAGGAGGCCGAGCTGATGAAGGCCGCCGAGAAGATCGCCATCGTCAAGAGCGGCAACTTCTCCCTGGGCGTGAACATCCTGATCGGTCTGGTCCAGCATGCGGCCCAGCGTCTGGACGCCCAGGACTGGGACATCGAGATCACCGAGGCCCACCACCGCCGCAAGGTGGATTCTCCCTCCGGCACCGCCCTGATGCTGGGCGAGGCCGCCGCCGAGGGCCGCTTTACGGATCTGGCCGAGATCCGCTCCAAACCCTATGACGGCGTCCAGGGGGAGCGCGAGACCGGCAAGATCGGTTTCTCCTCGATCCGGGGCGGCGGAATCATCGGCGAACATACGGTGCTGTTCGCCTCTGAGGACGAGGTCCTGACCCTCAGCCATTCCGCGATCGACCGGTCGCTGTTCGCCAAGGGCGCGGTCGCCGCCGCCGCCTGGGTTCGCACCCGCCGACCCGGCCTTTACGACATGCAGGACGTGCTGGGCTTCCGTCAGGCTTGAAGCCGCGCCTGGCCCCCCGAGCCCGCTGAACTCAGTGCAGCACCCTGCGCCGCCCGAAGGCCGTGCCCGTCAGCAAGGTCTTGATGAAGAAGAAGACGGCGATGACGATGGCGTAGCCCAGGAACAGGGCCAGACCCGTCAACCAAAAGCCCGCCGTCAGGATGGCCGGCAGGGCGAAGTCGCCGCCGTTCAGGACGGGAAGGACGGCCACGACGATCAGATGAACCAGGGTCGCCCCCAAGGCCGTCGATCCCAAGGATCGCCAATCGACCATCATCAAAGCGGCGATCACGGCGATGATCAGACCCATGACCTGATTGACGCCGTCGAAACCGGCGCTGGCCAGGTTGAACAGGCCGTTGAGGAACTGACCGATCTGATCCAGCAGATTTTCCATAGAGCGCCTCCAACCCTGTCGATGTTGCAGCGAAGCTTGCCGATCCGCAGGCTTAACGCGGCCGGATGGAAATCGCTCCGCCGGGGTGGGCGGCGGCGACGCGAAGGCCTATGGGTTCGTGCGACAGGAGCGGCATGAGCAAGACGACCGGAAGCGAAGACATTGCGAGGGGCATCGCCCTTCGGATCGCCGCAGCGGGCGCCTTTTCCATCATGGCGGCGGTTCTGAAACTGGCCTCCCTGGACGGGGTCACCGCGCCGGAGATGCTGTTCTACCGCGCCTTCTTCGGCCTGCCGGTGGTGTTGATCTGGGTGCTGACCCAGCCGGGCGGACTGACGGGCCTGGCCACGCGCCGCCCCCTGGCGCATCTGGGCCGCAGCGCCCTGGGCGTCGCCTCCATTCTGTGCGTCTTCCAGACCCTGACGCTTCTGCCGCTGGCAGAGGCCACGACCATCAGCTTCACCGCCCCGATCTTCGCCACCATCCTGTCCTTCCTAGTTCTGAAGGAGGCGGTCGGCCCCCGGCGCTGGGCGGCGGTGGCGGTCGGCTTCATCGGCGTGCTGATCGTAACCCGCCCCCTGTCTCTGGCTTCCGGGGCGGGCTCAACCCCCTTGCCCTTGGCCGGCGTCGGCTTCGGCCTGGCCGCCGCCCTCCTGACGGCGGCGGTCACGATCACCCTGCGGCAGCTGCGCGACACCGAACATGTGGCGGCGATCGTCTTCTGGTTCTTCGTCTGCTCGTCCATCGTCGGCGCCCTGCTTCTGCCCTTCGTCGGCCGGATGCACGCCCTGACGACCTTCGCCCTCCTGGCCGGGTCGGGCGTGGCGGGCGGCGTCGCCCAGCTGTTGATGACCGCCTCCCTGCAAAAGGCGCCCGTCGCCGTCGTGGCCCCGTTCGACTATCTGCAGATCCTCGGCGCGGTCGCCTTTGGCGCCTGGCTGATGAAGACCACCCCGACCGCCGACACCTTGGCCGGCGCCGCCCTGATCGCCGCCAGCGGCCTCTATACGGCTTGGCGTGAACGGGTCCGCCGCCGCCAGGCCCTGTTGCAGACGACCGCCCCGCCCGTCTGAGGTTTACACATCGCAGTTTCGGCCCTAGAGAGCTTGGCCGTGACCGCCTCCATGACCAAAGCGATTACCCTGAAAACCACCGGCTTCGGCGGGGCGGTTTCGGGTATGCGCGAGGTCTGAAGCGCCGAACCCCGATCCCAAGCCCCGCCGATGCGCGGGGCGGTCGATCCGGCTGAACCCCGCGCCTCCATCCTCCCAGGAGACGCCTGAATGTCCTTTTCCCCGTCCAATCCGCCCCGTGTGGGCATCGTCGGCGCCACCGGCCTCGTCGGCGAGATGATGCGCGGCCTGCTGGCCGAGCGGAACTTCCCCCTGGCCTCGCTTCGCCTGTTCGCCTCGGCCCGGTCGGCGGGCAAGACCATCCGCTTCGGCGAGACCGACGTTGTGGTCGAGGATGCGGCGACGGCGGACTACGCCGGCTTGGACATCGTCTTCTTCTCGGCCGGCGGGGATACCTCGAAGGCTCTGGCGCCCAAGGTGGCGGCCGCTGGGGCGGTGGTGATCGACAACTCGTCCGCCTGGCGCAGCGACCCCGAGGTGCCGCTGGTGGTGGCCGAGGTGAACCCCCACGCCCTGGCTGACCTGCCCAAGGGGATCATCGCCAACCCCAACTGCACCACCATGGCCGCCATGCCGGTGCTGAAGCCTCTGCACGACGCGGCGGGGCTGAAGCGTCTGACGGTCTCGACCTATCAGGCTGTCTCGGGCGGCGGGATCGAGGGCATCCGCGTGCTGGAGGACCAGGCGCGCGCCATCGTGGGGCAGGGCGCGGCCCTGGCCCGCGACGGCGGGGCCGTGGACTTCGGCGCGCCGGAAAAGTGGGTCGTGCCGATCGCCGCCAATGTGGTGGCCCTGAACTACAAGCTGGGCGAGGACGGCTATACCGACGAGGAGCTGAAGCTGCGCGACGAGAGCCGCAAGATCCTGGAGATCCCCGGCCTGCCCGTCTCGGGCACCTGCGTCCGGGTGCCGGTCTTCACCGGCCACTCCCTGTCGATCAACGCCGAGTTCGAGCGCGCGATTTCGGTCGAGGCGGCGCTGGAGTTGCTGGCCCAGGCGCCGGGCGTGGTGGTCACGGCCGTGCCGAACCCGCTGGAGGCCGCAGGCCAGGATCCGGTCTTCGTCGGCCGGGTGCGTCCCGATCCCACGGTCGAGCACGGCCTCGCCCTATTCGTCTCCAACGACAATCTGAGGAAGGGCGCGGCCCTGAACGCGGTCCAGATCGCCGAGGTCCTGGTTCAGCAGCGCGGCTGACCCGATCCGCAGGCGGGGTTCAGTCGTAGCGCACGCCGCTGAGATAAAGCCCCGCCGAGGGGGCGACGGGGCCGCACCGAGCGCGGTCCTTCGCCTCCAGCGCCGCCTTGACGTCACGGGCGGTCCAGCGGCCCAGCCCCACCTCCACCAGGGTGCCCGCCATGGACCGGACCTGGCGGTGCAGGAAGCTGCGGGCCTGAAAGACCAGATGCACCTCCTCGCCGAACCGGCTGACGCGCGCCACGTCCAGGGTCTTGACCGGCGACTTGGACTGGCAGCCCACGTCGCGGAAGGTGGTGAAGTCGTGCAGGCCGACCAGGACCTGGGCCGCATGGTGCATGGCCTCGGCGTCCAGGCTCTTCTTGACGTGCCAGACGCGGTCGCGCTCCAAAACGGGTTGAGGCCGGCGGTTCAGGATCCGGTACAGATAGCCCCGGCCGGTCGCGGAGAACCGCGCGTGCCAGTCGGGATCGGGCGCGTATTCGGCCGACAGGACGCAGACGTCCTGTTTGATCAGATGGGCGTTGACGGCGTTCAGGACGGTGTCCACCGGCCAGTCGCGCTCCAGATCGGCGTGGATGACCTGGGCCGTGGCGTGAACGCCGGTGTCGGTGCGGCCGGCGGCGGCGATCCGCACCCGCTCGCCGGAGAAGGCCAGTATGGCGGCCTCGACCGCGCCCTGAACCGTCGGCTGGTCCTCCTGAGCCTGAAAGCCGTTGTAGGCCGTGCCGTCGTATTCCAGGGTCAGCTTGTAGCGCGGCATCAGCCGAGCACAGTCCCGGCCGGCAGGGCAAAGCCGCGCAGCATCTCATCGGCCGATTGCGCCGCCTTGCCCGCGCGCTGAACCCGGATCAGCCGCACAGCGCCGGTTCCGCAGGCCACGGTCAGGGCGTCGTCCAGCACCGCGCCGGGCGCACCTGATCCGTCGGCCAAGGCCGACAGCAGGGCCTTGATCCGAACCGGACCAGCGTCTGAAGGCGCCTCGAACCAGGCGCCGGGGAAGGGCGACAGGCCGCGGATATGGGCGTCGACCTCGGCCGCCGGACGGGTCCAGTCGATCCGAGCCTCGGCGGGGGTGATCTTCTTCGCATAGGTCGGTTCGCCGACCTGGTCCGTCGGCGTGACGCCGCCGCGCTCGATGGCGGCCAGGGCGCGGGGCCACAGGGCGGCGCCGACATGGGCCATGCGCTCGGACAGGCTGGCGGCCGTGTCATCGGGCCGGATGTCCATGATTTCGCTGAGCAGGATCGGGCCTTCGTCCAGGCCCAGGCTCATCTGCATGATCTGGACCCCGGTCTCGGCGTCGCCGGCCATGATCGCCCTCTGGATCGGCGCCGCGCCGCGCCAGCGGGGCAGCAGCGAGCCGTGCAGGTTCAGACAGCCCAGTCGGGGCGCGGCCAGCACCTCGGCGTTCAGGATCTGGCCGTAGGCGACGACGCAGGCGGCGTCGAGGTCCAGGCTCTGGAAGTCGGCGACGGCCTCGGGCGACTTCATGCTTTCAGGCGTGAAGACCGGCAGGCCCATGGTTTCGGCGAAGGCGTGAACCGGCGAGGGCGTCAGCTTCTGGCCCCGCCCCCTGGGGCGCGGCGGCTGCGAATAGACGGCGACGATCTCGTGGCCCGAGGCGAGAAGCTCGGCCAGGGACGGCACGGCGAAATCGGGAGTTCCCATGAAGGCGAGGCGCATGGGCACGCCTTTAGAGGTTTACTGCCAGCGGGTGAAGACGCCGCCGCCCTCATCCCATTCGCCGCCGGCGTCCAGGGCGTCGTCGAAATCGAGCAGCCGGTCCAGCAGCAGGCCCGCCACCACGCCCAGCAAGGCCACGCCGGCGAGGGTCGCGACCCCGGCGACGCCGATCTTCTGGCTGCGGGTCAGGCGACGGCGCCCTTGGGTGTCGATCACCAGGGACTGGCCGCGGCGGATGGGGCGGGGGCTGCGCTTCGTCATCAGGCGGCGATCCTGTCCTTGGCGGCCTTCTTGACCTTGGTCACGGCGCGTTCCCGCTTCAGCCGCGACAGGTGGTCGATGAAGAGCACGCCGTTAAGATGGTCCATCTCGTGCTGGATGCAGACGGCGTAGAGGCCCGAAGCCTCTTCCTCCACCGACTGACCCTCACGGTTCAGATAGCGAATGCGAACGCGGGCCGGCCGTTCCACCTTGTCGAAATACTCGGGAATGGACAGGCAGCCCTCTTCGTAGGTGTAGAGCTCGTCCGAGGCCCACAGGATTTCCGGATTGGCGAAGAAGCGCGGGTTGCGGCGCGCCTCGGCGGCCTCCGGCGTGTCTTCCTCTTCCGTTTCGCAGACGGTTCCGTCGCGATCGCCCAGGTCCATGACGATGACCCGGTCCAGGGCGCCGACCTGAACGGCGGCCAGGCCGATGCCCGGCGCCGCGTACATGGTCTCCAGCATGTCGTCCATCAGGGCGCGCACGGCGTCGTCGACGCCCGCGACGGGCTTGGAGACCTGTTTCAGGATCGCCAGGTCGGCGGCGTTGTCGATGGTGAGGATACGTCGGATGGCCATGGTCGGGACGTAGGCGCGCCCCGGCGCGAGGTCAAGATTTCCGCCTATTCCTTGCCCGGCAGGGGGCGCGGCTTGCGGTACTGGTCGATGGCCACATAGGTGAAGACGCCCTGGGTCACGCGCACGGACGTGGCCAGCGGCTGACCGCGCGACCGCTTCCAGGCCTCGACATGGATGCGGATCGAGGTGCGGCCCGTGCCGACGACCTTGGCGTAGATGCTGACCTCGTCGCCGACGGAGACGGGCTGGTGAAACACCATGCCGTCCAGGGCCACGGTGGCGCAGCGTCCCTGGGCCAGTTCAAAGGCAGGAGTCGCGCCGGCCACGTCCATCTGGGCCAGCAACCAGCCGCCGAAGATGTCGCCTTCGGGGTTGGTGTCGGCCGGCATGGCGATGATCCGGCCGACCGGCTGGGTTTCGGGGGGGAACTGGGGCGCGTCGGACATGGGAGGCTCTGGCGTTCGAGGACAGCTCGCTCTTAGATCAAGTTTGCGCGATACAAAACAGAGCCGGCAATATTGTTGCGAGTTACGCCGCCTGCAGAAACGGGCCGCCCGCCTCAGCCCGGCTTGGCGGGCTTATACGCCGTTGCAGCGGAGGCGGCCTTGGACCGGCGCTTCCTAGGGGGCATGGCTGTCGGTTCGGTCGAGGGTTTGGCCGAAGGCTTGCGGGGCGTCTTGCGGGGCTTGGGTGCGGGTGGGGCCGCCGACGCAGGCGCGGCCTTGGCGTCCCTCAACGCCCGCCAGGCCCCGCCGAGTTCCATGGCGACCAGCAGATGATCTTCAGTCAGAACACCCCTCCGTGCGAGGCGCAGATCGGCGATCTCGTTCAGCAACCGTGACGCCGCGCGCAGGTCGGGACGATTGGATCGCGCGCCCAGGTCCTGAAGCCGGGCGAAGCGCCAACCCGTCTCCGGCGGATGCTCCAAGGCCAGGGCGAACCGCGCCTGAGGCGCCAGATTCGCAGCGACGAAATCCCAGACGGTCTGGTTCGGCGCCTGACGATAATGGCCGGGGCGGGTCGGGAGGCCGGCGCGGGCGTAGACCTCCAGGGCGCCCGCCTCAATCTCGTCCAGCGCCTGATCCAGAGGCGAGGGAGCCTCCGAGGGGATTTCCGCAGGACGGACGAAGGGGTCTGCGGCGCCGGCCTGTTCGACCATATCAGTCGCGACTGCGGCGGCGCGCCCCGTCAGCCGGGACAGAAGGGCGAGCCACGCCTGCACGGGCGTCAGTCGACGTTGATCGCACTGGTCACCGACACGTCATAGACGACGCGGGTCACGCTCTGAACGAACTCGAAGAATTTGCGCGCCTCTGCGGCGCCGGCCAGGGGCACATAGATCACGTCCTCGGGCATGATCTCCAGATTGGTGGCGGCGAAGACATTGGCGGCGTTGTTGAAGTCCAGCTGATAGACCACCGGCACCCCCTTGGGCGTGGCCGGCTGGTTGATTCCCAGGGCCTGGGCCACCTCCGGTCGCTCGAAGCGGAAGACCATAACGCGCCGGGCGTTGGCGGTGGCGGTGTTCAGCCCTCCGACCTTGGACATGGCGCCCGTCAGGGTCATGGGTCCGGCGGGCATGTCGACCTGCGTAACGGCGTTCAGAGCGCCGAAGGTGGAGAACCGACGCGGCTTGTACTGGACGTTGATCACATCGCCCCTTTGCAGGCGCACGTTCTCGCTGAACTCGGTCGTCACGGCCGACAGGGGGGCGGTGTAGGTCTGCCCGCCGCGCTGGATGCTGATCGTCAGATCGTCGGTCGGGCGGGCCGATCCGCCGGCGGCGGCGATGACGTCCAGAATCCGATCGCTGTTGACGCCCAGCGGCGCGCGCCCCGGCTGGCGCACGTCGCCCAGGACGTTGACGGTGTTTGAGGCGTTGCCGGCGATGCCGACCAGGACCTGGGGGTTGGCGACCTTGCCGGCCAGGGCCCGGCGGATCGCGGCCGCCGCCTGGGTCGAGGTCAGGCCGACGACGCGAACCGGACCGGCGAAGGGCACGGAAACAGAACCGCTGCGATCGACCGTCACCCCCGGCAAGGCCTGGGACCCGCCGGACAGGCTGGGAACCGTGCGCGACGAAGCCGACGTCCCGCCCAGGCTGCCGCCGAACAGGGCGCCTGAGGGATCATAGATCGAGATCGCCAGCGTATCGCCCTCGCCGATCACATCGACCGGCTGTTCGCTGGAAGCGGCCGCCAGGGTGCCGAAGAACTGAGGCGGCACCGCCTTCATCCGCTCCGTCACCTCATAGGTCAGGGGCACGAGGGCGTAGCTGCCCAGGGCCTGGGGCGTCGAAGCCCCGGCGTCGATGGAGGCGCCCGAGGGTCCGTCGCGCGGCAGGGTGGAGCACCCGCTCAGGATGGCGACGATGGCAAGCGGCAGGATGGTGCGAGTCATGGAAACGGATCGGCCCTTGTTCGCGCGTTGATTACCCGCCTTTCGCACCGCCCGCCAGAGGCGAGGCCGCCGCCAGGCCGACCGCCCGAGCGACGATGTCGAAATGGGCTTCCCACGACGGCGCAGCGCGAGCCTCCGAGGCGGCGGGCGGAGACGTCATGGTCGCCCGCTCAATCGCCGCCAGCCAGCCCAGCCCGTCCAGGGGATCGATCAACTCGGCTTGGGGCGTCAGTTCCCTGTGCGGCGGAATGTCGGAGGCGATCAGGGGGCGGCCCATGGCCACCGCCTCGACCGCAGGCAGGTCGAACCCCTCGACCGACGACGGCGCCAGCACCGCCCGCGCGCCCCGCATCAGCCGCGCCAGCACCTCGTCGGACAGGTTGGCCGCCTGGTGAACGATCCCCCGCAGATTGGGCGAGCGCTGCAGATGATCCAGCACCGCCTCATTCTCCCAGCCGTAGCGCCCGACCAGGACCAGGGAGGGGGTGCGTTCGCCCAGCCGTTCCTCCAGCCGCCGCCACAAGGTCAGCAACAGGGCCAGGTTCTTTCGCGCCTCTATGGTGCCCACATGGACGAAATAAGGACGGCTGGTCGCCACCGCATCGCCGGCGACGAAGGCCGGTTCCAGGCCCAGGTGCGCCACATGGACCGGCGGCTGCGGCAAACCTTCTCGCGCCGCAAAGGCCCGCAACTCGTCGCGGGTATAGGCCGAGTTGACGATCACCCGACTGGCGTGACGCAGGGCGTGGGTCACTCGGGCGTGGTGTTTGGCGCCGTCGCCCGGCCGACAGAACTCCGGATGGGTGATGGGGATCAGATCATGGATCAGAACGACCCGTTCCACACCCGCCGCTTCCAGATCCCTCAGAGCGTCGGCCTGATGCAGGGTCGTATGGCCCACGTTCAGATAGAGGTCGGCGGCCGGCAGGGGCGCGACGTGACGGGATTTGAAGAACTGTTTCAACACCCGTCCCTTGTCCGCCGGCTTCTCACGCTCCGGCGGGGGCGGGGGACTGATGACAGACTCTGCGGGTCGGGCGGGGGCGGCCAGAGCCTCGAGCAACAAGGCTTCATGCGCCACGTCGGCGGGGGCGACGCCCGCCCCGCTCCAACGCGCGCGCAGATCGACCACGAAGTCCCGGAACCACTCGGGCTGGACGGCGACCAGGCGGTTCTTGCGCCCGCGAACCGGCAGGGTGACGACGTCGGGCCGTGACAGCAGCCATTCGGCATAGGCCAGACAGACACGATCGACGCCGGTGGGGGCGGAACGTTCGGCCCGGCTCATCAGCCGGCTGGCGTCATAGAGGATACGCATCATCAGCGGCTCAGGCGACGTAGCCGGCCTGCATCAGTTCCGCGATATGGACGATGGCGGTCGGCCGCCCCTCCTCCACCACAAACAGATTGGAAATCTTGTTCGCGGTCAGCAGGTCGACGACGTCGCTCATCCGCGCGTTCGGATCGACCGTGATCGGATTGGCCCCCATGATGTCGGCGGCGGTCAGGCCGGTGATGTCGCGCTGGAAGGCGCGACGCAGGTCGCCGTCGGTGACGATCCCCGCCAAGGCGCCGTCCGCCTTCAAGACGGCGACCGCCCCCTTTCGGCCTTCCGTAATGGCTGAGACCACTTCGCTGAAGCTGGCGTTCAGCGGCACGCTGGCCGGGGCCGCGGCGTTGTCGCCCATCCATTCCCGCACGCTTTGCAGGCTCATGCCCAAGGCGCCGCCGGGGTGGTGCAGACCGAAATCCAGGGCGCTGAACCCGCGCCGGTCCATCAGCACCATGGCCAGGGCGTCGCCCAGGGCCAGGGTCATCAGGGTCGAGGTGGTCGGCGCCAGGCCGTTCGGACAGGCCTCAGCCACCTTGGGCATGGTCAGGCAGACCGCAGCGTTGCGGCCCAGGAAGCTGGTCGGGCGCTGGGTGATGGCGATGACCGGAATGCCGTTGCGCTGGCAGAAGATCAGCGGATCGCGCAGTTCGCGGCTCTCGCCCGAGTTGGAAATGGCCAGAACCGTCACATCCGGGCGCAGCATGCCCAGGTCCCCGTGGCTCATTTCGGCGGGGTGGACGAAGAAGGCGTTGGTGCCGGTGGACGCCAGGGTGGCGGCGATCTTGCCGCCGATATGGCCGGACTTGCCGATGCCGGTGACGACCACATAGCCGGGACGGCTCATGATCACATCCACCGCCCGGGCGATCGAGACGTCGATCGTCCGCTCCAGCGCTTCCAGCGCCTCGATGTTCAGCCGCATCACCTCGCGAGCGCGGCCGGTCATGGCGGCTATGTCTTCGGACGAAGAATGGGCGATCTCGGTCATGTTTCGTCAGGCCCGCGGCCGGGCTCTCCTTGTTTCAACGCACGGCCGCAGACAGTCCCCTCGGCGGCGCGCACAGCCTCTTTCAGACGACTTTGTCGCTTTCGGGTCAACCTTTGCCGCTTTGGCGCGTTATAGGGCCTGGGGAAGCCGTAAAGAGTCAGATACCTATGCCGTCTCACGCCGGAGCCGCCGATCTGTTGTTGCCCCGACCGCCGGTCGTCGCCCAGGGAATCGCCCTGTTTCTCGACCTGGACGGCGTCCTGGCGCCCATGGCGCCGACTCCCGACGAGGTCGGTCCCGTGGCGCGCCGCACGGCCGTGCTGAAGGCGGTGCAGGATCGCCTCGACGGCCGGGTGGCCGTGGTCAGCGGCCGCACCATAAGAGAGATCGACCGGATCACCGACCGGGCCCTAGAGTCCGCCTCGGGCGTTCATGGACTGGAGCGTCGCCTGAAAGGCGGCCCGGTCCAGAGGACGACGGCCGACGCCGCCGTCGCCAGGGCTTTGGACGCCTTTCACGCCTTCGCCGCTGACCGGCAGGGGGTGATCGTCGAGGACAAGGGAGTCTCTGCGGGCCTGCATTATCGACTGGCGCCTGACCAGGGCGCGGCGGCGCAGCGACTGGCCCGGCAGCTGCAGGCCGAGACGGGCCTGACGCTGCAGCCTGGCCATATGGTGCTGGAGTTGAAGACGCCGGGCGCCGACAAGGGCACAGCCGTCGCCGCCTTCATGCAGGAGGGGCCGTTCAACGGGGCGACCCCCGTCATGCTCGGCGACGACCTGACCGACGAACATGGTTTCGAGGCCGCCGCCGCCCTGGGCGGCTATGGCGTGCTCGTCGGGCCTGAGCGCGAAACCGCGGCCCGCTATCGCCTGGACGATGTGGACGACGTCCTGACCTGGCTGGAAGCGGTGGCGGGGGCCTGAATCGATGACGCCCAATCTCGATCTCTTCCCCATCGGCAATTGCGCGATCAGCGCCCTGATCGACCGTCAGGGCCGGTTCGTCTGGGCCTGCGCCCCGCGCGTCGACGGCGACCCCGTCTTTTCGGCCCTGATGAACGGAGAAGCGCCCGAGCATGGCTATTGGTCCGTCGAGCTGGAGGGGCTGAAACACGTCAGCCAGGCCTATGTCCGCAATACGCCGGTGCTCAAGACCGTTCTGACGGCCGAAGACGGGGCCGCGGTGGAGATCATCGACTTCGCCCCGCGCCATCCGAAACATTCGCGAACCTACCGCCCCCTCGCCTTCGGGCGGATCATTCGACCGCTGCACGGCACGCCGCGTATCCGCGTCCGGCTGCGCCCCTCGTCCGACTGGGGCGCGCGGCGGGCGCCCCACACCTCGGGCTCGAACCATATCCGCTTCCTGTGCCCGGACGTCACCTTCCGTCTGACGACCGACTGTCCCGTCTCTCACGTCCTGGAGGAGCGGATCTTTCGGCTGGAACGGCCGCACGCCTTCTTCTTCGGCCCGGACGAGGGCTATGATCAGGATGTGGGACCGGGGGTTCAGGCCGCGCTGGACCGCACGGTCGCCTATTGGCAGGACTGGGTCCGCAAACTCTATCTGCCGCTGGACTATCAGGAGGCCGTCATCCGTGCGGCCATCACCCTGAAGCTCTGCGCCTATGAAGAGACCGGCGCCATCGTCGCGGCCATGACCACCTCCGTTCCCGAATTCAAAGAGAGCGGGCGCAACTGGGACTATCGCTACTGCTGGATCCGCGACGCCTATTATACGGTGCGGGCGCTGAACCGGCTGGGGGCGGTCGACATTCTCGAGAACTACTTGGGCTATCTGCGCAATCTGGTTGACGCCTCGGCCGGCGGCCATGTCCAGCCGGTCTATGGGGTGGGGCTGGAGCCGGGCATCGGCGAGAGCATCGTCGATACGGTCGAGGGCTATCGCGGCATGAAGCCGGTGCGGATCGGCAATCAGGCCCATGAGCACCTGCAGCACGACGTCTATGGCCAGATCGTCCTGCCCCTGGTCCAGGCCTTCTATGACCAGCGCCTGCTGCGTCCCGGAACGATCGAGGATTTCCACGCTCTGGAGAAGGTCGGGGAGCGGGCCTTCGCCATGCACGACCAGACCGACGCAGGGCTTTGGGAGTTCCGCACCATCGCGCGGGTTCACACCTATTCCTCCGTCATGTGCTGGGCGGCCTGCGACCGTCTGGCCAAGGCGGCGGATCATCTGGGCCTGCAGGCTCGCGCCGACGTCTGGCGTCAGCGGGCGGCGGCCATCCGAGAGCGGATCGAGGCGGAGACCTTCCTGACGGACGAGGGGCGTTTCGCCGCCAGTTTCGGCGGGCGCGAACTGGACGCCTCCCTGCTGCAACTTACGGATCTGGGCTTTCTGGACGCGCATGATCCGCGCCAGGTGGCCACCTTCGATGCGATCGAGCGGGATCTGAAAAAAGGACCCTTCCTGTTTCGCTATGTCGAACCGGACGATTTCGGCGAGCCCGAAACGGCCTTCAACTTCTGCACCTTCTGGTTCATCGAAGCCCTGCATCAGAACGGCCGGGTGGAGGAGGCGCGCGCCATATTCGAAGAGATGCTGGCCCGTCGCACCCAGGCCGGCCTGTTGAGCGAAGACATTTCCGTCGAGGACGGGGAGCTGTGGGGCAACTATCCCCAGACCTACTCCCTGGTCGGGATCATCAATTGCGCCGTGATGTTGAGCCGATCCTGGACCGACGTGCGTTGATCTTTCTGGTCCCGGGGCTGGGATCGCTGCCGAAGTGAAGTCATGAGCCGTCTCATCGTCGTATCCAACCGGGTTTCGGCCCCGACCGATCCCGCTGCGGGCTCCGCCGGCGGCCTGGCCATGGCCCTGTCTGCGGCCCTGCGAAAATACGACGGCCTCTGGTTCGGCTGGTCTGGAGAGACGATCGACAGCTTCACCGGCGAGATGAAGGTGGAGGACCGCGCCGGCGTGACCGTCGGACTGGTCGATCTGGAGCCCCAGGACGTCGAGGAATATTACAACGGCTACGCCAACAAGACCCTGTGGCCGCTGTTCCACCACCGGATCGACCTGGCCCAGTACGAACGCTCCTACGGCGAGGGTTATGAGCGGGTGAACCGCCGCTTCGCCGAGGTTCTGGCGCCGGTGATCAAGCCGGACGACGTCATCTGGATCCACGACTACCATATGATCCCCATGGCGCGGGATCTGCGTCGTCTGGGCGTCCGCAACCGGATCGGCTTCTTCCTGCACACCCCCTGGCCGACGCGCCAGCTGCTGGTGACCCTGCCGCATCACCGGCGGCTGGTGGAGTCCATGTTCGACTTCGATCTGATCGGCTTCCATACGCGCGAATGGTGCGACCTCTTCACCGACTATGTGGTCAGCGAGGCCCAGGGCGAGCTGTTCGGTCATGGCGGGCTGGAATGTTTCGGCCGCCGGGTTCAGACCGGCGTCTTCCCCATCGGCATCGATGTGGACGGCTTCCTGGCGGCGAAGAACTCGACCCTCGGGGCCCGGACCTATGATCGGATGGCGGCCTCGGCGGCCTTCCGCGCCATGATCGTGGGCGTGGACCGGCTCGACTATTCCAAGGGGCTGGAGGAGCGGCTGCTGGGCTATGAGCAGTTTTTGCAGGACAATCCGTCGATGCGTGGCGAGGTCTTCCTGCTCCAGGTCACGCCGATCTCGCGGGACGATGTGGATTCCTATCAGGACATGCGGGCGCGGCTGGACGCCCTGGCCGGGCGGGTCAACGGGGCCTTCGCCGACATGGATTGGCAGCCGATCCGCTATCTGAACCGCACCTACCGCCGCGACCAGCTGGCGGGGATCTATCGCGCCGCCAGGGTTGGGCTGGTGACGCCGCTGCGCGACGGGATGAACCTGGTCGCCAAGGAATATGTCGCCGCCCAGAACCCCGACGATCCCGGCGTCCTGATCCTGTCCCGGTTCGCGGGGGCGGCGGAACAGATGCGTGAGGCGCTTCTGGTCAATCCCTACAGCCGCGAGGAGCTGTCGGACGCCATCCAGAAGGCCCTGACAATGCCCCTGGCCGAGCGGGTGCGGCGGTGGGAGGCCCTGATGCAGGTGGTGCGCGACACCGACGTGGGCATCTGGCGCGACGCCTTCGTCAAGGCCCTGCTGGCGGTCGAGACCGAGCCGGAAAAATCCCAATGGGCGGGCGCGGCCTGATCCAGGGCCCGATCTAGCGAATGTCGAAGGCCAGCAGCAGGGTGCGCTGGGCCGGATTGGCATTGTCGTCCGACAGCAGATAGAGCCGGGTCGTCGGGCCGCGCCGCTCGGCCGCGACGCCTTCGAAATTGTCCGTTGTGCCGGGCAGCTTCAGTTCGATCAAGGCAGGTCCCAAAGACCCATCTGCCGCCATGCGCCGCACCCGGCCCCGCATGTCGATCGGCGGCGTATAGCGGCGCTCCACCACGAACCAGCCTTCGCCGGACGGATCGCGATCCAGACCGGTGAAGCGATAGTCGGAATCGCGGGGCGCCTCGGCCGGCGGCGAGACGACGGTGCGACAGCCGTTCATCGTGCAGTCCCAGACGCCGCCGCCTTCGCCGACCGCGCGCCAGCCGTCTGTCTGAGCGTGCGAAGCGGCTAGGCCCTCCATGCCTTCATTGTCCGCAAAGGCGACGGCGGGCGACGGAACCGGTCGGGGGGCGCGCACGGCCGACAGCGGGCCGTAATTCCAAATTCGATGGCGACGTTCGAAGCTGACGAGCAGGTCGCCTGATTGCGTCAGGGCCAGACCCTCGGCGTCTCCGTCGCGCTTGTCGCTGATCGGCGTCCCGTCCTCCAGGGCCAGCCGGTGAGACGCCAGACCATCGACGCCGACGAGCCGCCCCTGGGCGTTGAGCCGCAGGCGGCCGCGAACCAGGTCCCCCGCGTCGGATACGGCGACAAAGCCGCCGCCTCCGCTCAGTTTAAGATCGGAAAGCCCATGCAGCGGCGATCCCAGGCCAGCGACGATCTCGATCCCGCCCGCGAAACGCACGCCGGGCGCCAGGACGGCCCCGGGCAGGCCCAGACCGACCGGCTTCAACTCGGCGGCGGCGAAGGACCAGCCGTCTTCGTCTGAAAGGGACGGTTGGGGCGGGCCCAGGGTCGCGGCGCAGGCCGTCAGGGCCAGGGCCGACCAGGCCGCCGCGAGACGCGGTAGACGACGTCTCATGCGGCGATCTTCTGACGCGGCCGGCGCGCGGCCGGGGCGGCGACGTCCGCCTCGAACAGCTCGGCCAGTTTTTCGGTCATGGCGCCGGCCAGCTGTTCCACGTCGACGATGGTCAGGGCCTTGCGGTACCAGCGGGTCACGTCATGGCCGATGCCGATGGCCAACAGTTCGACCGGCGAGCGATCCTCGATCTCGGCGATGACCTGGCGCAGGTGCTTGTCCAGATAGAGGGCGGCGTTGGCCGACTGGGTCGAGTCGTCGACCGGCGAACCGTCCGAGATGACCATCAGGATGCGCCGCTGCTCGGTGCGGGCCAGCAGGCGGTTGTGCGCCCATTGCAGGGCCTCGCCGTCGATGTTCTCCTTCAGCAGGCCCTCGCGCATCATCAGGCCGAGGTTCTTCTTGGCCCGGCGCCAGGGTGCGTCGGCGGCCTTGTAGATGATGTGACGCAGGTCGTTCAGCCGGCCCGGATTGGCGGGTTTGCCGGCGCTGATCCAGGCCTCGCGGCTCTGTCCGCCCTTCCAGGCCCGGGTGGTGAAGCCCAGGATCTCGACCTTGACGCCGCAACGCTCCAGCGTGCGGGCCAGAATATCGGCGCAGACCGCCGCCACCATGATCGGCCGCCCGCGCATCGAACCCGAATTGTCGAGCAGCAGGGTCACGACCGTGTCGCGGAACGGACTCTCGCTCTCGGCCTTGAAGGACAGGGGCGCGGTCGGGTCGGTGACGATCCGGGTCAACCGGGCCGTGTCCAGCATCCCCTCTTCCAGATCGAAGGTCCAGGCGCGGTTCTGCTGGGCCAGCAGCCGCCGTTGCAGCTTATTGGCCAGGCGCGAGACGACGCTGGCCAGCAGGGTGAGCTGTTGATCCAGCAGATTGCGCAGCCGCTCCAGCTCCATCGGATCGCACAGGTCGGCGGCGTCCACCACCTCGTCATAGGCGGTGGTGAAGACGCGGTAGAAGTCGACCGCCCGGCCGTCGTCGGCGGTCTGCTGGCGATTGGGCTGCTGGCCCTCGTTCAGCTCCGGCCCGTCCTCGGCGCCGTCGCCCTCCGGATCGGCGGGCGCGCCCTCAGGGCGGCTCTCGCGCTCCTGCTCCGACGATTGATCGTCGGCGTCGCCCTCCATGGACTGGGAGCCCTCGCCGCCCTCCTCTTCCTCGTCCTCGTCCGGCTGATCGTCGGCGTCGGGCTCCTGGGGATCCGGCTCCTGATCGCCCGGGTCGTCCGAGGCGTCCTCGCCCTGGCCGTCGCCGGGATCCAGGTTCAGGGCGCGCAGCACTTCGCGCATCTTTTCGGCGAACAGAGCCTGGTCGCCGGCGGTCGCGGTCAGGGCGTCCAGCTGATCGCCCGCCTTGGCCTCTATGCCGGCTCGAACCAGATCCAGCAGGGATTTGGTTCCGTCGGGCGAAGGCCGGCCCGTCAGCCGTTCACGCACCAGGAGAGCCACGGCCTCCGAAACCGGCGCCCGTTCGGGCTCGAGGATGCGAAGCGCCCCGGTCTTCTCCAGCCGCGTCACCAGGGCGGCGTCCAGATTGTCCCTGACCCCCGCCAGGAATTCGGAGCCCACCGCCTCGACCCGCGCCTGTTCAACCGCGTCGAAAACCTCGGCCGCCTGGGTGTCGGCGGGGCGCATACGGGCGTCGATCCCCGCGTCATGATTGGCCAAACGCAGGGCCAGGCGGTCGGCCTGGCCTCGCAGGGACGCGCTCTCGTTACCGGAGGGGTCGCGTGGGGGATGCGGCAGAGTCAGTATCCCGCCAGCCAGCTTGGGTCCGTCCGACCCGAACACCACCTCCAGCTCAGGCTGCTCGGCCAGGGCGCGGGCGGCGTGGCTGAGCGCGCGTTTGAAGGTTTCGGCGGGAGTGTCCGGGGCGGCCATGCTCCTCAGTTAATCTTTTCACGCCGCTGATAAAAGCGCGATCAGGCGGCTTTTCGGATCGGCACGCGCCGCCCATAGGTCAGGCAGCGCCACACCCATTCCAGCGGCCCCATTCTGAACCGCGCCAGCCACAGCGGAGACCAGATCAGCTGGACCGCCCAAACGGCCGCCACCAAGCCCCACATGCCGACATAGTCCACCTGACCGAACAGACGCGGCCCCCAAGGCATGTAAAAGAGGGTGGTCATGATCAGCGTCTGGCTCAGATAGTTGGTGAGGGCCATCTGCCCCACCGGCCGAAGCGGGGCGACCAGCCAGGCCGGTCCGCGCGTGGTCACGAGCACGATCAGGCTGACATAGGCCAGGGTCACCAGGATCGGGAAGGCCGCGACCGCCTCCGCCAGCCCTTGCGTCGGATGGGCGTCGGGCGCGGCCATGATTTCGGTCCAATGGGTCGTCGCCACAAGGGCCAGGACCGCGCTCCCGACCGCCAGGACGAAGAGATAGAGCCAGGTCGGCGCCCGGCCGCTGAGGAAACCCGCCTTGAACAGACCCATGCCGGTCATCATCAGGGCGACGGTCGAAAAGACGAACATGGCCAGGCTGGCGCCCTGGAGGAAGAACCAGGCGGTCAGGTTCTGGCCCATGGCCCCGGCCCAGCCGCTGCGATAGGCGGCGATGGCGGCGGCGACGGCCTCCTGGCTGTTCTGCGGCTGGCCCTGTTTCATCGCCTCGACCACTTCTGCGGGGCCGGCGACCATCAGCCAGCTCAACCCCGCCTGCATCGCCCCCAGCGCCAGGGTGACCCCCAGCCCGACCCCGATCAGAACGGGGGCGGAGAAGGACCGCATCAGCATGACGAACAGGCCGGACCAGGCGTAGAGCAGAAGGACGTCGCCGTACCAGAAGGCCAGGCCGTGGATCAGGGCGATCACAGCCAGCCAGAACAGGCGCCGGCGCAGCAGCCGCCCCCGCGCCGCATCGCTTCGTTCACCGCCCACCAGAAAGATCGAAGCGCCAAACAACATGGCGAAGAGGGTGATGAACTTCTGGTGGAAGAAGACGTCCATCGCCCAACGGGCCACGGCGTTGGCGCCCGTCACAGGAAAGGGGCTGAGGTCCGCATCGCCATAGACCATGAAGGGCAGGCCGAAGGAGACGACGTTCACCGCCAATATGCCCAGGACCGCCAGCCCCCGCATCACGTCCAGAGAAGCGATACGGGCGGGCGCCTCGACCGGCGCCAATCCGGTCGGTTCCGTCGTCTGGTTCACCGTCGACATTCACAGCCTCCCCCGAAGCGTTTCAGCGCCTGAGCGGCGCTCGGATAATCTTAGCGACGCCGCCCGACCTCGATCGTCGGCCGCGCCTCAAAGGCAATGAAGGCCACGCAAAGACCCGCCCACAGGGCGTAGCTGACCCCGACGATCATGGCGATGGGCAGGCCGCCCACGCCGAAGATCAGGAGGGTCGTCTCGGCCGCGCCGAGACCCTGCATCAGGTCGCCCGCCTCCAGCCAGCCCATGACCACCATGGCCAGGCTGACGACCACCTGGACAAGGGCGGCGGTCAGGCCGCCGAACAGCATGAAACGCCAGACCACGCCCAGCCGCGACCCCGGCCGACCCTCGCGACGGCGCTCCTGATTGATCCGCCACAGGCCCGCAGGAACGGCCGCCAGACCGATCAGCAGCACCAGAATCCGCCAGTCGATGTCACGCCCCATCCCGATCGCGTTGGGCGGCCAGAAGGGCAGGGTCAGAATCAGCGGGGGCCAGGCGGCGCCGGCCAGAGAGGCCAGGATCGGATAGAGCGGCGCCGGCCGCGACTGGATGGTCGCCTGGCCCGGCAGGTCGGCATAGGTCTCGAACCGGCTCATCGCGTCGGCGCCGGCGTCTCGCCGGAATAGTCATAGAAGCCGCGCCCGCTCTTGCGGCCCAGCCAGCCGGCCTCGACATATTTCACCAGCAGCGGACAGGGGCGGTATTTGCTGTCGGCGAGCCCGTCGTACAGGACGTTCATGATGGCCAGGACCACGTCCAGCCCCATGAAGTCCGCCAGCTCCAGCGGCCCCATCGGATGGTTGGCGCCCAGGCGCAGCGCCTTGTCGATGGAGGCGACGTTGCCGACCCCTTCATACAGGGCGAAGATCGCCTCATTCATCATCGGCACCAGGATCCGGTTGACGATGAAGGCCGGGAAATCCTCGGCGTCGGTGGTGGTCTTGCCCAGGCTCTCGGCGAAGTCTACGGCCGCCGCGTGGGTCTCGGCCGAGGTGGCGATGCCGCGCACGATCTCGACCAGTCGCATGATCGGCGCCGGCTTCATGAAGTGCAGGCCGATGAACCGGTCGGGCCGGTCCGAGGCCGAGGCCAGTCGAGTGATCGAAATGGAGGAGGTGTTGGAGGCCAAAAGGGTCTGCGGGCCCAGATGGGGGGCGACCTCGGCGTAGAGGGCCTTCTTGACCGCCTCGTCCTCCAGCGCCGCCTCGATGACCAGGTCCGCGTCAGACACGGCCTCGGCCATGTCCGTCGTGACGGCGATCCGGGCCAGGGCGGCGTCGGCCTCGGCCTGGGTCACCAGATGGCGGCCGACGTGGCGCGACAGGCTGGCGGCGATCTCGCCCTGGGCCAGCGGCAGCCGCGCGGGCGCCACGTCGTAGAGTCGGACCGAATAGCCGCCCAGGGCCACCGCATGGGCGATGCCTGCGCCCATCTGTCCGGCGCCCAGGACGGCGACTGTGGTGATCGTGCTCATGAACCGTGGTCAATAATGGTCGGGGCCGGCACCTTTAGGAAGCTGGCGGCCGGGCGCAAGGGCGGAATCGCCGTCTCGCGTCGGAATCTCCCGCCGCCGTGGCGCCTCAGCCCAACATGCCGATCAGGACCGGGGCCGCCGAGGCGTTGAACAGGATGCGGACGAACTGAAGCAGCAGCAGGACGACGATGGGCGAAATGTCGATCCCGCCCAGCGGCGGAATGATCCGACGGAAGGGTTCCAGAATGGGGGCGGTGATCCGGTCCAGGAAGTCGGCGACCTGGCTGACGAACCGGTTGCGATGGTTGATCACGTCGAAGGCGAACAACCAGCTCAAGATCGCCTGGATGATGATGAACCAGACCATCAGGCCGATGACGGTGTTCACAAGCCAGACCAGGGCGGTGCCCATATGTATTCTCCTGCAAGGCGCGAACCTCGGCTTCTAGCCGTCCCCCGCCCATCCGACAATCTTCTGCGGTCGCCTGCGCGGATTGCGCGCACAAGCCCGTTGACACCACGCCCGCCCGCCTTCTATGTCCCGCGCTCGCCTGGAGGCCTGCTCCTGACTGGAACGGGGCCGTAGCTCAGTTGGTAGAGCGCGTCGTTCGCAATGACGAGGTCAGGGGTTCGACTCCCCTCGGCTCCACCAAATCCTTGTTCCACAAGGGTTTGGACAGGTTCAGGCGAGAATTCTGACATCACGCTGCTACACACGGCTCGTAAGAGACCGTCGAAAAAGCGTTCCCCTTCAGTCAGTTCACCGCCCCAAGGCTGTAGCACCACCTCGCCGCACACACCGTCCAAACGGCCCCTTTGAGGCGCCCCCCTCTGGTCCCTCGATCATTATGAGAGTCCAGGGGGTTGATAGCCGATCTGCTTCGCCGACGGGAGCGGCCGTGCGGCGGAGCTGATCAAGTTGCGCAGCCGAACGGCCGCGGGGTTCAGGCGCACCGCCTCCGGGGTCAGTCCCCCGTGCGCCGAGTGCGGCCTGACGTGGTTGTAGTCGATGCGCCAGCGCTCGATGACGGCGCGGGCCTCGGCCAGGGTGGCGAAGACCTCCTCGTTCAGACACTCGTCGCGGAGCCTGCCGTTGAAGCTTTCGACGAAGCCATTCTGCTGCGGCTTGCCCGGCGCGATGTAATGCCAGGCCACGCCGGTGCGGTTGGTCCATTCCAGGATGGCCCGGCTGGTCATCTCGGTCCCGTTGTCGCTGACGATCATGGCCGGACGCCCGCGTCGGGCGATCAGCCGGTCCAACTCGCGCGCCATGCGTGAGCCGCCGATCGAGGTGTCGACCACCAGAGCCAGGGCCTCGCGCGTGAAGTCGTCCACGATGCACAGGATGCGGAAGCGTCGGCCCCACGACAGACTGTCGGCCACGAAGTCCAGCGACCAGCGCTGGTTTGGGCCGTCCGGCAGGGCCATGGGCGCACGGGTTCCGGTGGCCCGCTTGCGGCCCCGTCGCCGTCGCACCGCCAAGCCTTCCTCCCGATAGAGCCGGAACAGCCGCTTCTTGTTCATGCTGAGGCCCTCCCGTTGCAACAGAATGCCCAAGCGCCGGTAGCCGAACCGGCGGCGCTCAGCCGCCAGGCTGCGCAGGCGCTCGCGCACCTCCACATCGCCCTGTTCAGGCTCGCGACGCACCGTCTTCGGATCGATCTGAACCAGCCCGCAGGCGCGCTTCTGGGAGAAGCCGCGCTCCGCCATCAGACGAAGCACGGCCGCTCTGCGCGCTGCAGGCCCGATCAGTTTTTTCCCAGAAGATCCTTCAGCGCCGACACGTCCAGCATCGACTCCGCCAGCAGCTTCTTCAGCCGCCGGTTCTCGTCTTCCAGCGCCTTCAGCTTCGTGGCGTCCGACACGCTCATGCCGCTGTACTTCGCCTTCCACCGATAGAAGGTCTGCTCGCTGATCCCGTGCCTTCGGCATACCTCCGCCGTCGGGCTTCCGGCCTCCTGCTCGCGCAGCACGCCTATGATCTGCGCTTCGTTGAACCTGCTCTTCTTCACGTCCGTCTCCTTGATGAAACGGACTCTCACTCAAAACGAGGGATCAGGAAGGGGGCGCCTCAGGCCTCCTGCGCCGCCGACTTCGGCCCCCGCTGTCCCAGCCTCACCGAAGAAGCGGATCAATAAGAAGAAGCAGGACGCCGCGATCTTCGTGCTCGACCTGATCGGAGAAACCGATCCAGAGCGGCGCAGGAAATTCATAGAGGGCGAGCCGGAATAGCCGTTCTCCCAAACACCCCTGAAAACCGGTCCTTCAGCGTCCCGTAAATCCGGGCTTCAGGGCCGCGCACAGAGCCGTGCGTCGATGTTCCTGACACCATCCGTTTTGGGTGACACCTCGCCGATTCATGAGACGATGATCTCCTCGATCTCGGAGGAGATGACCCTGACCAAGCGCGTGGCCCTCTACTGTCGTGTCTCGACGGCCGACAAAAACCAGACCGTGGAAAACCAGCTTCGCGATCTACGAGCGGTCGCCCAGAGGCAGGACTGGGAGATCGTAGCCACCTTCCTCGATGAGGGCATCTCGGGCGCCAAGGGCCGTGAGAAACGACCCGGCTTCGACAACCTGTTGAAGGGAGTGGCGCGCAGAGATTTTGATCTGATCGCGTGCTTCTCGGTCTGCCGGATCGGACGAAGCTTGCCCGACCTGATCCACTTCCTCGGCGACATCCAGACCAAGAATGTGGACCTCTACGTCCACACGCAGGGCCTCGACACCTCGACCTCCTCGGGTCGGATGATGTTCTCGATGCTCGGCGTCTTCGCCGAATTCGAAAGAGCAATTCACCGCGAGCGCGTATTGAGCGGCCTTCGGCGGACGACCAAAAAGTCCGGTCGCAAGCCCATGCCTGAAGACCGTCTGGAAGCGATCAGGAGGTCGCTGATCGACGGTTTGGGCATCCGTGCCACCGCACGGCTACATCGTGCCTCCACGACCACTGTGACGGCGATCTCGCGCACGCTGAAGACGGTCCAGACAGACCGTCAGGAGAGCGTAGTGCACGCCTGAACCGGACGTAGCCATTCGACTACGGCTTGCTGATGTTGTGGCCGCCCGGAGCCGCAACGTCAAAGACGGTCATGCGGCGCCGTTCGGGACGTTGACCGCCATCAGACATCGGACTCTGTTGATCGTGTCGAATGCCCGAGTCGCAGAGCCTTCCCATGACCGACGAATCCGAACCTTCTGGCGTCCCCTCGGCTCCACCAGGCGTCCCTAGAGCCTATTTCAGCACCACATAGCCTCGCTCGACCATGCGACGCAGGGCCTCATACACCTCGGCCAGTTCGTCGAAGGCGGTGCGGGCGGCGGTCAGGCGGGCGACCTGGTCGGGGGTGACGGGCGAGCCCGAATGGGCCAGACGCAGGGCCTCGGCCCCCCATTTGGCGCGGGCGCCGGCGGTCAGCACGGCCAGTTTCTGAAGCGAGGCGGCGTCCAGACCGGTCAGGGTGTGGCCGATCAGCTCCTTATTGGCGACATAGGCGGCGTAGTCGATCTGCTCCAACTGGCCGCGCAGGCGGCGCTGCTCGTGCGGATCGGTGTCCTGCGGTTCGAAATGGTCGCTGTGACGACGCACGCTCGAAGTCATCTTGGTCGACATGGGCCGGCCCTCCACGGCCGACCAGACGTTTCCGGCGGCCACATTGATAAGAGGGTGCGCCGCTTCGGTTAACGTCCCGTTTGCGCCGAGGCGGCCCAGGCTTCGACAATCGACCGACTGTCGCAATCTCCGCACAAGCTCGGGTCGCAAAGGGCGCGTAGCGGCGAAATCGCCATCGAATCTCCACCCACTGTTGTCGGGCGCGACACAGAACAGACGCCTGCACGTCGCCTCCGCCCCCTATGCGAGCCCCGTCGAAATTCGACGTTGGGGGATAGAACATGTGTTTTTCGTCACAGAGCCGGCAACGGTTTCTGCTCGCCACCACCGCCCTGATCAGCGCCGGACTTGCGGCCAGCGCCCAGGCCCAGGTTCAGGACAACCCGACCGCCGAGGTCGATGAGATCGTCGTGACCGGCCAGCGCGAGGCGCAGCGCGCCGCCATCGCCGTGAAACGCGCTGAGTTCGAGGTGATGGACGCCGTCTCCGCCGACGACATCGGCAAGCTGCCGGACCACAATACCGCCGCCGCCCTGCGCCGCATTCCCGGCGTCTCGGTGATGGAGGATCAGGGCGAGCCGCGCTGGCCGATCCTTCGGGGCCTGGCCTCCACCTACAACCGCACGACCATCGACGGCGCCTTCGTGGGTTCGGTAGATGAAAGCGCCCGCACCGTGCCGATGGACATCGTGCCCTCCGTGATGGCCGGCCGGGTCGAGGTGATCAAGACGGTCACGCCCGAGAACGACGGCAACGCCATCGGCGGCGTGATCAATGTCGCCACCCGCAGCGCGTTCGACGCAGCCAAACCCTTCTTCAACGGCATGGCCTCCTACGGCGTCTATGAACAGCACGGCGACGTCCGCAACGACGATCCGTCCTATCGCCTGGCCTTCGCAGCCGGTCGCCGCTTCGGCGCGGCCGACGAATGGGGCGTGGTGATCGGCGCCTCCCACGAGCAGCTCGACTACGACATTCCACAGGCGGAGTCGGCCGCGCCTTCGATCCGCGAATACGACGCGGCCGGCAAGCCGGTGAACTCGGGCGCTCCGACCGGCAACGGAATCCAGGTGCCGACCCAACTGCGCCTGTTCTGGTACAACAACACCAAACAGCGTTCGGGCGCGAACGGAAAGCTGGAATGGCGGCCGAGCGTCGATTTCCGCTGGGAGGCCTCGGCCCTGTACGCCCGGATGGAGGACGATGAGGAGCGGACCGAGTTCCGCACCGAGCCGGTCGGCAATGTGACCAACCAGACCCGCACCTCGGGAACCTTCGCCACCGGGCGCAACATCATCGGTCTGAACCAGCCCATCACCCGTCGCGAGATCGGCCTGGGCCGCACCGCCTTCCGGTGGGACGCCGCCCCGCAATGGCGGCTGGACGGCGATCTGGTCTATTCACAGGCGGGCTCAGAGACCCCCAACACCTCGATGGAGTTCCGCACGGCGTCGAACGCCAACTTCGGCTTCCGCTACGACACCTCGAACTTTTTCCCGGTGTTCACGCCGACCAATCCGACGGCCTTCCGCGACCCAACTCTGTTCAATCTCCAGCAACGGCGCGTGTCCTTGCTGCGGACCGATGAAGACACCACCCAGGCGCGGTTCAACCTGGCCTTCGACGACGGCGGCGAGACGCGGAACCTGAAGGCGAAGGTCGGCGCCGTGTGGCGCTCCAGCGATCGCAGCTATCGGTCCAGCCGCACCGACTACACGACCAAGCCGGGCTTCATCTATACCCTGGATCAGGTCGATCGTCCGGGGCCGGACAAGCTGATCGAAGGGCAGTATCGTCTGACGCCGCGTATCGACGTGGCGACGGCGGAGGCCTTCTATGCGGCCAACGCAGACAGCTTCAACGTCAAGACCGCCGCCCCGACCGGCGACTATGACGTCACCGAGGACGTCTTCGCCGGCTACGCCCAGGCCAGCTACAGGGTCGGCGACCTGACCCTGCTGGGCGGACTGCGCTATGAGAAGACCGAGGTCAGTTCGGACGCCGCCCGCCTATCCGGCGGCGTCCTGACGCCGGTGTCGAACAGCGGCGACTATGACAACTGGCTGCCCAGCCTGCACCTGCGCTGGAATCTGCGTCAGAACATGGTCGTCCGCGCCGCCTGGACCAACACCATCGGCCGGCCGGACTTCGGTTCGCTGGCCGCCAGCGAGAGCATCAGCTTCGACGGCTCGCAGCCGACCCTGTCCCGCGGCAACCCCGGCCTGAAGGCGCGCGAGAGCGAAGGTCTGGACCTGTCGTTTGAATACTATCCGACCGACGGGCTGATGTCGGTCGCCCTGTTCACCAAGGACATCGCCAACGAGATCTTCACTCTCAGCTCGGTCCAGAACCTGGACGTGGGCCGGGGCGTGGAGGCGGTGATCGTCTCGACGCCGACGAACGCCGAAACGGCCAAGATTCGCGGCGTCGAAGTCGCCTTCCAGCAGGCCCTGACCATGCTGCCGGCGCCGTTCGACGGCCTGGGCGTCAGCGCCAACGCCACCTTCCTGGACACGGAGTTCACCTTCCTGACCACGGCGGGCAAGCGTCACACGGGTCTGTTCCAGCAGCCGGCGACCACCACCAATGAATCGATCTGGTATCAGCGCGGCCCCATCGAGGCCCGCGTCTCGCACAACTATATCGGCGGCTTCCTGGAAACGATCAACGACACCATTCCGAACGCCGACCAATACTGGAAGGGCCGCCACGTCTATGACGCCTCGGTCAGCTGGCGCTTCGACAACGGCCTCACCGTCTTCGTCGAAGGCCAGAACCTGTCGAACTCGGGACGCCGGGAAGTGACCGGCCCGGGTCGAACCTATCTTCAGGAATCGGCCAACTACGGCCGCACCTACTGGGTCGGTCTGTCCGCCAGCTTCTAATCCCGACGATCAAAGGGGCCGCCTTCTCCGGGACGCGGCCCCTGTCCTTTTGAGGAACGCCTGTCATGCTCGCCTCCGTCCTGTTGTCGCTGCTTGTCTCGGCCGCCCAGGCCACACCGACGGCCGAAGGCGACGCGGTTGCGCCGCTCGTCCTGTCGGGCGAAGCTCGGACTCTGCGGCGCTACCCCGCTGAGGCGCGCCAAGGCGTGGCCGTGGGACCCGATGACGTCTACGCCGTCTCCAACTGGTCGATCGTGCGCTATGACAAGAAGACGGGCGCCAAACAGGCCGAATGGACCGGTGACCGAGCCCGATTTCCGCACATCAACTCTTGCGCCCTGATCGACGGCGAACTGGTCTGCGCCAGCTCCAACTTTCCCGCCGTTCCTCAGATCAGCACGGTGGAGGTCTTCGACGCCGTCGACCTGCATCACAAGCGCAGCGTCGCCCTGGGCATGGGGACGGGTTCGATCACCTGGGTCGATCGACATGACGGCGCCTGGTGGGCCATGTTCGCCAACTATGACGGTCGCGGGGGCGAGGCGCCGCGCGACCACCGCCACACCACCCTGGTGCGGTTCGACGACCAATGGCGACGGCTGGAGGCCTGGGGGCTGCCGGTCTCCATTCTGGAGCGGATTGCGCCGATGAGCATTTCCGGCGGCGGCTGGGGACCGGACGGACGTCTCTATCTGACCGGCCACGACCGGCCCGAACTCTATGTCGTCGCCCTGCCCGAAGGCGGGGGAATTCTGGATCATCTGGAAACCCTCGGCATAGAGGCCGAGGGTCAGGCGATCGACTGGGACGAGAGCGAGCCCGGCGTCCTCTACGGCATCACCCGGCGGACACGGGAAATCCTGGCGATGCGCACGCCCGTCGCGACGACGGCGCCCTGATCCGTCAGGCGCCGCTCGCGCGCGGATGGGCGGCGGAATAGGCGCTCAACAGGCGCTCCGCATCGACGCCGGTGTATTTCTGAGTGGTGGACAGGCTGGCGTGGCCCAGCAGTTCCTGGATCGAGCGCAGATCGGCGCCGGCCCCCAGCAGATGGGTCGCGAAACTGTGGCGCAGGGCGTGGGGGGTGGTGCGTTCGGGCAGGCCCAGCCGCCCGCGCAGTCGCTGGACCGAGGCCTGGACGTGGCGCGGGCTGAGCGGGCCGCCGCGCCGAGCCCGGAACAGGGCGTCCGACGGCTGGAGCGGGAAGGGCAGCAGCGCCAGATAGGCGTCCACCGCCGCGCGGACGGCCGGCAGAACGGGCGCGACCCGGGTCTTGGCGCCCTTGCCGACGATGCGCAGGGTCTCGCCCAGGGGCGCATCGGCGCGGACGAGAGACAGGCCTTCGGAAATCCGCAGGCCGCAGCCGTACAGCAGGGTCAGGACGGCCCGGTCGCGCGCGGCTTCCCAGGGTTCGGCGTCCGGATCGGCGTCGGGTTCGGCCAGCAGGCCGCGCGCCTGGTCCTCGCTGACGGGGCGGGGCAGGGACGGCTTGATCCGGGGACCGCGCACCAGAGCCAGCTGGGGGGCGGGCGTGTCCAGCCGCCGGTCCAGAAAGGCGTGAAAGCCCCGAACGGCCGACAGGGTCTGGCTCAGGGATCGGGCCGCCAAGGGGTGATCGCCGCTGCGGCGGTCGGCTAAATGGGCGCGCACCTCGGCGGCGGTGATGGTTCCCAGGCCTTTCAGCGTCAGGGTCTCGCCGCGATGGCGTTCGAGAAAGGCGACATAGAGCCGGCCGATATGGCCGTAGGCCTCAAGGGTGCGGGGCGACAGCCGTCGCTCGTGCGCCAGATGCTCCAGCCAGGCGTGGAGGGCCTCGGCGGCGGTCATTCGCCCGTTTCCTGTCCGTCATCCTCGGGCTTGACCCGAGGATCGGGCGTTGAACGAGGCGAATGGCGGGGATCGTGCGCCAACCCGTACGCATTTGCGACGGAGCGTCCGACCCTCGGGTCAAGCCCGAGGGTGACGGTGAGCGAAGTACGGAAAGTCAGTTCAACACCGGCCATCGCTCGGCCATCCGCTCCACCACCCGCGCCAGAAAGGCCGCCAGTTCGCAGCCCATATTGGGGGTGAAACCCTCGGGCTCAGGCGAGCCGAAGGCGCACAGGCAGGGTCGGGGCGGTTCGCCGGGGGTCAGATGCGGCGCCATGCGGACCAGGGCCACCGACTTCACCTGATCGCCGGCCGCGCCGAACAGGTCGAGCCCGTCGAACATCGGCCCCAGCCAGCTCAGGCCGTGGTCGCCCAGCAGGCGGTCCACCTCGCCGGCGTCCAGTCCGCGCCAGCCGAACGGCACCCCGCCGGGTCTTTCGAGGGCGATGGCGGCGCCGGCCAGGCCGAACCGGCCCTGGGCCGCGGCGTCGAGGCGACGCGCCAGATCGGAATGATTGCGCGCCTCCATCAGATCCAGGGCGGCGACGTGGGTCTGGGTCTGGGCGGCGAAATTGGCGCGGGCGATCATCTCGACCTCGCGCCGGGCGCCGGCCTCGCGCTCGACCACCGCCTCAAGCCGCGTCAGGGCGGCGGCGCCGAACTCGATCACATTGCGACCGTGCGGGCGCAGGCCGATCTCCTCCAGCAGCGACCGGTCGTCCAGCAGCATCTGGGGATGGGCCTGCAGCCAGCCGCGAACATCCGGCCAGTGGAGACCGTCGCCCGGGGCGGCGTCCGCTTCAGAGGTTTCGAAAAGGTCCAATGAGCCGCTCAACAGACCTTCTCCGTGACGCGCGAGTTACAGGATGGACTGACCGGTCTTGGCCCAGTCCGCCACAAAGGCATCAAGACCCTTGTCGGTTAACGGGTGCTTTACCAGAGCCTTGAAAGTGTCGGCGCCGAAGGTGGCGGCGTCCGATCCGGCCACGGCGGCGGCGGCCACATGGGCGACGTTGCGCAGCGAGGCGGCCAGGATCTGGGTCTCGAAACCGTGGACGTCGTACATCACCCGAATTTCTTCCAACAGGGCGATCCCGTCGGCGCCGTTGTCCTCCAGCCGACCGACGAAGGGCGAGACGAAGGTAGCGCCGGCCTTGGCCGCCAGCAGGGCCTGGGCGGCGGAGAAGCACAGGGTGACGTTGGTCTTGATCCCCTTGTCGGTGAAGACGCGACAGGCGCGCAGACCGTCCCAGGTCAGGGGCAGCTTCACGACCACATTGGGGGCGATGGCGGCCAGCTTGTCGCCCTCCTTGACCATGGTCTCGAAATCGAGCGAGACGGCCTCGGCGGAAATCGGGCCCTCGACCAGGGCGCAGATTTCGGCGATGACCTCGGCGATGTTCCGACCCGACTTGGCGATCAGCGACGGATTGGTGGTGACGCCGTCCACCATGCCGGTGGGAACCATGTCCTTGATGACGGCGACGTCGGCGGTATCGAGAAAGAGTTTCATGGACGGCTTCATAGCCGAGGGCGCAGTTCGGTGAAAGTCGCCTCAGTCCTCATTCCCCTGCCCGTGCCGGAAGCCTTCGATTACGAAGTTCCCGAGGCGCTGAGCCTGGCGCGCGGCGATCAGGTCGCCGTCCCCTTGGGTCCGCGCCTGATCCGGGGCGTGGTGGCCGAGGTGTTCGAGACCACCGGCTCGAACCGGCGGCTGAAGGCGGTGGACTCGAAACTGGACGACCCCGCCCTGCCGGCAGGGGTGATGGACTTCGTCGAATGGGCCGGGCGCTGGACCCTGTCCCCGCCCGGCGAGATGGCGGCCACCGCGCTGAAGGGTCTGCGCGCGCCGCGTCCCCGGCCGGAACGGAGGGTGCGGCGGGTCGGCGACCGTCAGCCGGCCCGCGCCACCCCCGCGCGAACGGGCGTGCTGGAGGCCCTGGGCGCGCGATCAATGACGGCCGCCGACCTGGCGCGGGACGCCGGCGTGTCGGCGGGCGTGGTGAAGGGATTGATCGACGAGGGGGTTCTGGAGATCGTCGAGATCGCCGCTGAAGCCGCCTTCGCCCCGCCCGATCCCGACCATGCGCCGGCGACCTTGAACGGCGACCAGGCGGCGGCGGCTTCAGCCCTGGCGGCCGGGGCGACCCAGGGCGGGTTTCGACCCTTTCTGCTGGACGGGGTCACGGGGTCCGGCAAGACCGAAGCCTATCTGGAGGCGATCGCGCGGGTGCTGCGCGCCGATCCGGCGGCGCAGATCCTGATCCTCCTGCCTGAAATCGCCCTGACCCAGGCCCTGATCGAACGGATCGCGGCCCGCTTCGGCGCGGCCCCCGCCGAGTGGCATTCCGGCGTCGCCCCGCCCCGCCGCCGCCAGGTGTGGGAGGCGACGATCGCCGGCCGCTGCAATATCGTGGTCGGCGCCCGGTCCGCCCTGTTCCTGCCCTTCGTCAATCTGCGGCTGATCATCGTCGACGAAGAGCATGACGGGTCGTTCAAACAGGAAGAGGGTCTGGTCTATCACGGCCGGGACCTGGCCGTGGCGCGGGCGCGGATCGAGGGGGCGGCCGTGGTCCTGGCCTCGGCGACCCCGTCGCTGGAGACGCTGTGGAATGCGCAGAACGGCCGCTACGACTGGTTGAAGCTGGGCGCGCGGCATGGGACCGCCGTCCTGCCGGACATCGACCTGATCGACCTGCGCGCGGCGCCTCCGGATCCGCAGACCTGGCTGTCGCAGAGCCTGAGGGAGGCGATCGGCGAAACCCTGGCGCGCGGCGAACAGACGCTGCTGTTCCTGAACCGGCGCGGCTATGCCCCCGTGGTCCTGTGCCGCGCCTGCGGGCACAGGCTGACGGCGCCGGACACCGACAGCTGGCTGGTCGAACATCGCTACACCGGCCGACTGGTCTGTCACCTGACCGGCTTCTCCATGGCCCGGCCGAAACTCTGCCCGTCGTGCGGGGCCGAAGACAGTCTGGTCTCGGTCGGTCCCGGCGTCGAACGGGTCGAGGAGGAGGTGCGCCAGCTGTTTCCCGAGGCGCGGACGGCGGTGTTCAGCTCGGACACCGCGCCCGACGCCAAAGCGGCCCGGGCCCTGATCCAGCGGATGACGCACGGGGAGATCGACATACTGGTCGCCACACAGGCGGCCGCCAAGGGCCACAACTTCCCCCGCCTGACCCTGGTCGGGGTGGTGGATGCGGACCTGGGCCTGAGGGGCGGCGATCTGCGGGCGGCCGAGCGCACCTATCAGCTCTTGGCCCAGGCGACGGGACGGGCGGGCCGGGCGGATCGGCCGGGACGGGCCCTGTTGCAGACCTGGACCCCCGAACATCCGGTGCTTCAGGCCCTGGCGGCCGGCGACCGGGACGCCTTCGTCGAGGCGGAGATGGCCGAGCGGGAGGCGGCGTCCCTGCCCCCCTTCGGCCGGCTGGCGGCGATCGTCCTGTCCAGCGAGAATGCTCAGGCTGTGGAGAAGACCGCCGCCGACCTGGCCCAGGCCATTCCCAACGCCGAACGGCTGGAGGTCTATGGCCCCGCCGACGCGCCCCTGGCCCTGGTGCGCGGGCGGCGGCGCAAGCGGCTCTTGGTGCGCGCGGATCGCGACGTCGATCTGCAAGCCTTTCTGCGTGCCTGGCTGCAGCGGGTGAAGGTTCCCGCCTCGGTCCGGCTGGCCGTGGACGTCGATCCCTATTCCTTCCTCTGATACGCGCCCGCCCGTCCGAGACGAGCGGTCAGATCGCCATAACCGTGCCCAGCAGCAACCGGGCGCCGGGGCGGCCCAGGGTGGCGTTGGTCGCCGCCTGCAAGGCGCCGGCCAGGCGGTCGATGTCGGGCGCCGCGCCGGGCCGCAGGCCGGCGGCGAACTGCTGAGCGGCGGTGTTATAGGCGGCGCGGAGGCGGGGCGTGGACTGCTGGGCGCGAAGACGCAGGGCGGCGTCGGGCACGTCCAGACCGGTTTCGATCGACAGAACCCCTCGGCGCCCGGTCAGCCCGGCGATGGAGGCGGTGACGACCGGCAGTCGGAAATAGGTTTCGGCGGAGGCGCCGCCGCCCTCCTTGCTCGAAGAGGCTGCGGCGGGCTCCGGCGAGGCCGAGGCGGCGGCCGTTGCGACAAGGGCGAGACCGAGGAGGGCGCGGCGTTCCATGGCGTGACCCTAACGCGCGGCGCTTAATAAACGGCTACACCCTTGCATATAAGGACATCCTTATATGTTTATTGCTCCTTCAGACCTGCCGGGCTATGAGGCGCGCAATACCCCCTTACGGCCAGGAGCCCCTGCCATGACCGACTACATCATCCGCGACATCTCTCTGGCCGACTGGGGCCAGAAGGAAATCGCCATCGCCGAGACGGAAATGCCGGGCCTGATGGCGCTGCGCGCCGAGTTCGGCAAGGACCAGCCGCTGAAGGGCGCCCGGATCGCCGGCAGCCTGCACATGACCATCCAGACGGCGGTTCTGATCCAGACGCTGGAAGCCCTGGGCGCCGAGGTGCGCTGGGCCTCGTGCAACATCTTCTCGACCCAGGATCACGCCGCCGCCGCGATCGCCGCGGCCGGCACCCCGGTCTTCGCCGTCAAGGGCGAGACCCTGGAGGAATACTGGGACTACGCCCACAAGATTTTCGAATGGGCGGACGGCGGCTATCCGAACCTGATCCTGGACGACGGCGGCGACGCCACCCTGCTGTGCGTGCTCGGTCCGAAGGCCGAGAAGGACCCCTCGGTCCTCGACAACCCGACCAATGAGGAAGAAGAAGCCCTCTACAAGGTCATGAAGCGGTATCTGAAGGAGAAGCCCGGCTTCTATTCGGCCATCCGCGACGCCATCGGCGGCGTGTCGGAAGAGACCACCACCGGCGTCCACCGCCTGTACCAGATGTCGGAGCGCGGCGAATTGCCCTTCCCGGCCATCAACGTCAACGACAGCGTCACCAAGTCGAAGTTCGACAATCTGTACGGCTGCCGTGAATCCCTGGTCGACGCCATCCGTCGCGGCACCGACGTCATGCTGTCGGGCAAGGTGGCCGTGGTCTGCGGCTACGGCGACGTGGGCAAGGGCTCGGCGGCCTCGCTGCGTCAGGGCGGCGCCCGCGTGATCGTGACCGAGATCGACCCGATCTGCGCCCTGCAGGCGGCCATGGAAGGCTATGAGGTCCAGACCCTGGACGACGTCGCAGACAAGGCCGACATCTTCGTCACCGCTACCGGCAACAAGGATGTGATCACCGTCGACCACATGCGCCGGATGCGCAACAACGCCATCGTCTGCAACATCGGCCACTTCGACTCCGAGATTCAGGTCGCGGGCCTGAAGAACTTCAAGTGGGACGAGATCAAGCCCCAGGTCCACCACGTGGAGTTCCCGAACGGCAACAAGATCATCCTGCTGTCGGAAGGCCGTCTGGTGAACCTTGGCAACGCCACGGGCCACCCCTCCTTCGTGATGTCGGCCTCCTTCACCAACCAGACCCTGGCCCAGATCGAACTCTGGACCAACAAGTCGGCCTATGAGACCAAGGTCTACACCCTGCCCAAGCACCTGGACGAAAAGGTCGCGGCCCTGCACCTGGGCAAGCTGGGCGCCAAGCTGACCGTGCTGAACAAGGAACAGGCCGATTACATCTCCGTGCCGGTCGAAGGGCCGTTCAAGCCCGAACACTACCGCTACTAAGAACCGCCTTCCGGAGCCGGTCTCGTGAGCCGGGCGTCGTTCGACGTCCTGGTGGTCGGGGCCGGCGCCGCCGGCATGATGTGCGCCGCCGAGGCCGGGCGGCGCGGCCGTCGGGTTCTGGTCGTCGATCACGCGGCCAATCCCGGCGAGAAGATCCGCATCTCCGGCGGCGGACGGTGCAACTTCACCAATCTGGGCTGCGGGCCGGCGAACTTTCTGGGTGAAAACCCCCGGTTCGCCACCTCGGCCCTGCGCCGGTTCACCCCCCAGGACTTTATAAAGCGGGTCGATCAGGCGGGCATCGCCTGGCATGAGAAGACCCTGGGCCAGCTGTTCTGCGACGGCAGCGCCAAACAGATCGTGCGACTGCTGACCGACGCCCTGGCGGAGGCCGGGGTCGAGCTGCGGATGAAGACCGGCGTCGATCGGATCGCCCGAAAGGGCGAGGGCTGGTCGATCGGCCTGTCTGACGGGTCCGAGATCGCGACGGCCTCGCTGGTGGTCGCCACAGGCGGAAAGTCCATTCCCAAGATGGGGGCGACCGGCTGGGCCTATGAGGTCGCGCGCCAGTTCGACATCCGCGTGACCGAGACCCGTCCCGCTCTTGTGCCGCTGACATTCGAGGCGGGCCTGCTGGAGACCCTGGCGCCGCTCGCCGGGGTGGCGGTGGAGGCCCGCGTGGCCTCGGCCCCGGCCGAGAAGACGCGCAAGGCCCGGTTCGACGAAGCCATGCTGTTCACCCACCGCGGCCTGAGCGGTCCGGCCATACTTCAGATCAGCTCCTACTGGCGCGAGGGCGAGCCCATAGTCGCCGCCATGGCCCCGGATCACGACGTGTTCGAGGTGCTGAAGGCCGCCAAGGCGGCGAACGGACGCCAGGCGGTCCACACCGCCCTGTCCCAGATCGTGCCGCGTCGCCTTGCCGAGAACCTGTGCGCGCGCGAAGGCGTGGCGGGCAATCTGGCCGATCTGTCGGACAAGGCCCTGCGGCGGCTGGACCAGGCGGTCAACGCCTGGACGGTGAAACCTGTGGGGTCCGAAGGCTACCGCACGGCCGAGGTCACCCTGGGCGGGATCGACACCGCCGCCCTGGACCAGCAGACTCTGGCCGTAAAGTCCGTCCCCAACCTCTATTTCATCGGCGAGGCGGTGGACGTCACCGGCTGGCTGGGCGGCTATAATTTCCAGTGGGCCTGGTCTTCAGGCTGGGCCGCCGGCCAAGTCTGCTAGAGCCTGATCCGTTGAGGAGGAACCGCTTCGCGGTTCCGCTGAAACGGTGAATCAGGCTCCAGATTGAAGCGAGAGCAGGATCAAGCCGCGCCCTGTGGCGCCACGACGCATGGCGGCGCAGACGCCGACCCCCTAGCTTGGGTTTGCGGAACGGGCCCCTCTGGCGTCGTCGCGGCCGGGTTTCCCCTCCCCTGGGCGTGCGATGCGATGTCGGACCGCACGGGTGCATCGACGCGACGGGTCTCGGACCCCCTGCCTTCCCGTCGCGTCGCACCCGATCGTCAACCGACCGGAGCCCCGCCATGCCCCTTCTGATGTGCCCCAACGACGACAGCCCGATGCAGAGCCTGGATCGGAACGGCGTTCAGTTCGACATGTGCCCCACCTGCCGCGGCGTCTGGCTGGATCGCGGCGAGTTGGAAACCCTGATGGCCTCGGCCGTCGATGAAGGACGCGCCGCCGCCCCCGCCCCCTCGCCGCAGACCCGCCCCTGGAACGCGCCGTCCGACTATGGAGAGGTCAAGGGCTACAGGGACGATCGCCGCCGCGACGACGGCTATCACTACAAGAAGAAGAAGCGCGACAGCATCTTCGACATTTTCGACTGACGCCTAAAGCCGAATCCCGGCGGCCGGCATCAGGGCGTTCAGCGCAGCCGACGCCTCCGGCTCGACGCTCAGGGCGTCCTTGACCTCGGACGCGCGCAGCATGCGCAGCGCTTCCGCCCGGGCGCGATCGGCGGCCGGTCCCAGAGGCGCCGTCTCGCCGGCCGCCATTCTCAGCAGGACGCCCAGCTTCTGCGTCACGGCGGCCGAGGCGCGGGCGATCTGGCTGATCAGGCCGGCGTCCGCCTCCAGGGTTCCGCCCAAGGTCCCGATCGAGGCGGCGATCTCACGCTCGTCGATCTCTCCCAACTGCACCGCGCGCACCGAGCGCTGCAGCCGCGCCAGAGTGAGCAGTTTCTGCGAGGCGTTTGGACCGCCCGGAGTCGATTGCCGGAGCTCGGCCTCAAGCCTCACCGACTTGACGCAGCCGCTCAGCCATCGCGCCGCAGCCCGCTTGTTGGCGGCGCCGGTCACATTCTCGCAAAGCCGCGTCAGATGTTCGGCCTCGGCCAATACGGTCGCGCACGACTGAACATAGGAGGCGACGAAGTCGGGCGTGACCAGGCTCCTGGACCGATCGACGAAGGCGTTCTGAACCTCCTCCAGGCTCAAAAGCCGACCCGAAGCGGCCGTCAGGGCCATGGCCAGGGTTCGAAGAATATCGATCTCGCCCGCCGGATCAGCGGGGCGCAGGCGGCGGGAACTGGACAGTTCGCGCGTTATGAATCGGGCCAAGGCGGCCGACACACGCGGAAAGTCGCCGGCGGCGATCCGGCTGCCGAGCCGGGCTGCTGGGCCGTCCACGGGCGGGGTCAGAAGCCCCGTCCGGGGATCCAGGGCGATCAGCCGCTCCACCTCCTTGGGCGCCACCATACGCACCAGGGCCGCCAGAGTGGCTCCGTGATCCAAGGACGGACCCAGGATGTCCGCCAGATTCGACCGCGTCGCCAGCATCTCCGTCGCAATCTGCTCGACGACGCTCGCGACCAGGGCGCGCGGCGGCCCTTCCGTCGGCGCTCCATCCATCAGATCCATCAGCCGGTCCAGCCGCGCCCGTGCGCCCTGACGATCGGCCAGGGCCTGGGCCGCCACGCCGCCCATGATGAAGGCCCGGTCGGCCGATCCCGACAGGCGATGGGCCACATCGGCGATCGAAAGACCGTCCAGTGACGGAAACTGGCCGCTCCGCCCCGCCTTCATCAGCTGGGAGATCGTGGCGTCGGCCAGCCGCTGGTAGTGGCGCACCATCCCGTGCAGATCCTGGCCGCTGGCCTGGCTTTCGGGGACGGCCACCTTCTGAACGGCATGTTGAAGTTCGACGCCCGAGGCGTCCAGCCGTTCCGCCAGATCCGGCCGGTGCAGAAGCTCGAAGGCGGTCACCCCGTGCCGCTTCAGCCAGTCCTCGAGGACGCGGCCGATCAGGGCCCGAGCATGGGGCGCATAGAGTTCCTTGGGCGAGCTGCAAGCCGGACGAGCCGCCGCTTCCGGCTTCTTCTTCGACTTCTCCTCCGGCAGCCCGAGATTCAGAATCGTCAGGCTGTTGAACTCCATCGTCTCGGGGTCCAGCGTCTCCTTGGTGACCCGCACCGCGACGGCCTGTTTGGCCTGAAACTGCTCTTCGGCGGTTTCCAGCGCGGTTTTTCGGTCTTCGGTCGCGATCAGCAGGGCCCAGGCCGCCGGAGCGGTCCTTCGGACATAGACTTCATAATGGATTGGGCCGGCCATACGACCACCCTAGACGCCAAGGCTTTAAGGCGGCGTTGCCCGGCTAAATTGTTAGTTTTTGACCCATCCGCCTATCGCCGTCGTTGAAACCTGCGGCTTGGCGGCCCATCTGTCTTGGCCCTAATGTGACCGTGATCGAACGGTTACGCTTGCCGTGCGTTCTCGGTTTCGGGAACGGGAAGTTCAGGAGAAGACCCCTTGGCCAACATCACCCTGGTCGACGACGACGAGAACATCGTGACGTCCGTCTCGCTGGCGCTGGAAAGCCATGGCCATAAGATCACCGCCTATCACGACGGCGCATCGGGTCTGGCGGCCTTGGAGAGCACGCCGCCCGATCTGGCCATTCTCGACGTGAAGATGCCGCGCATGGACGGGATGGAGGTGTTGCGCCGGCTGCGCCAGACCTCGCAGCTCCCGGTCATCATGCTGACCTCCAAGGACGAAGAGATCGACGAGATTCTCGGCTTCAACCTCGGCGCCGACGACTATATCCACAAGCCGTTCAGCCAGAGGCTGCTGATCGAGCGGGTCAAGGCCCTGCTGCGTCGCACCGGCGCCGACGGCGTCGAGCCCGAGCCCTCGGCCGAGGTCTCCGGCAAGGCGATCAAGCGCGGCAAGCTGAGCATGGACCCGGCCCGCCACGAATCGACCTGGGACGGCAAGCCGGTGAAGCTGACCGTCACCGAATTCCTGCTGCTTCAGGCCCTGGCCCAGCGCCCCGGCTTCGTGAAGAGCCGCGACAATCTGATGGACGCGGCCTATGACGACCAGGTCTATGTCGATGACCGCACCATCGACAGCCACGTGAAGCGGATGCGCAAGAAGTTCCGCGCCGTAGACCCCGAGTTCGACGCGATCGAGACCCTGTATGGCGTCGGCTACCGATACCGCGAAAGCTGATCTTCCCGGCCGCGAGGCCGAGGAAGAGCCTCATCGACGGCCGCTGTTCCGCTTCGGCGGTTCGCGGCTCGGCGGCTTTATCCTCGCCCTCAACCTGCTGAGCCTGCTGATCCTGTTCGGCGGCGCCCTCCTGCTCAATGAATGGAGCAAGGGGTTGATTCAGGCGCGCCAGGAATCGCTGAAGGTCCAGGCCGAGCTGCTCGGCAACGTGCTGGGGCAGCTCAGCATCACGCGAGGCGAGCCCACGCCGGAGCTGGACGTCGGCGAGGCGGCCCGCTGGCTGCGCGACAACTTCGTGCCCGAGGGCCAGCGGGTGCGCCTGTACGACATCAACGGCCTGCAGGTCATCGACAGCTATCAGGTCACCGAAAACATCCCCGGCCAGGCCTTGCCGCCCGCCCGGCCGGCGGGTTCCAAGGCGCCCGGCGATCTGGCGCGCGTCAACGCGCGTCGGGCCGAACAGAAGGACGCGGCGGAGCGCGAGGTGACGGCCGAGGTGGAGCTGGCCCTGGCCGGCGCGCCCCAGACCACGCTCCGGCGCAATGAGTCGGGCGATCGCGTCGTCTCCGTCTCCATCCCCATCCGCCATGTGCGTCAGGTCCTGGGGGTGTTGACCCTCGAGGCCGGCAATGTCGATGAGATTCTCGGCGCCCAGAGGCGCGCCCTGGTGCCCTTCGCCCTGGTGGCCCTGGGAGTGAATCTCCTGGCCTCCCTGCTGCTGCATCTGTTCGTGGCCCGGCCGATCATGCGGCTTTCGGCGGCGGCGGACGGGGTCAAGCTGCAACGGGCCCGATCCATCTCTCTTCCCGATCTGGAGGACCGCAAGGATGAGATCGGCGACCTGGCCCGGTCGCTGGAATCGATGACCGACACCCTGTCCACCCGGATGGACGCGATCGAACGTTTCGCCGCCGACGTCTCCCACGAGATCAAGAACCCGCTGACGTCGATCCGCTCGGCCCTGGAGACCCTGCCCCTGGTGAAGACGGACGCTCAGCGCGAAAAGCTGACCGCCCTGTTGCAGCAGGACGTGCGGCGCCTGGATCGGCTGATCACCGACATCTCCAACGCCTCACGGCTGGATGCGGAGCTGTCGCGCGACCGCCCCCGCCCCATCGCCCTGAACACCCTGCTCAGCGACATCGTCAACGTCTATGAGACGACGGCCAAGCCCGGCGACATTCCGGTTCTGTATGATCCGCCGGCTCAGGCGCTGCGGGTGGTGGGGCGCGACGGCCCCCTGGGCCAGGTCTTCCGCAACCTGATCGACAACGCCCGCTCCTTCAGCCCCGCCGACGGAGCGGTGCGCGTGACCCTGGAAGAGACGGAGGGCGAGCTGCCGATCCGGATCCGCATTGAGGATCAGGGGCCGGGGGTGCCGCCCGAAAATCTCGAGACGGTATTCGAACGCTTCTACACCTCGCGACCCAAGGGCGCGGCCTTCGGATCGAACTCAGGTCTGGGCCTGTCCATCGTCCGCCAGATCGTCGAGGCGCACGGGGGACGCGCCTGGGCGGAGAATATGACGGAGGGCGACCGCATCCTGGGCGCCCGCTTCGTGGTGGCCCTGCCGGCGAACGGCCGCCGTCCGTGACCGAGGCCGCCCCTATCCACGCAACCACGGTGGCTCGGCGCGGACCGGGCGAGGGCGTGTGGCGGGCGGTGATGATCCTGGGGCCCTCAGGCGCCGGAAAAAGCGATCTGGCGCTGCGGCTGATCGGACGCGGTTGGCGACTGGTCAGCGACGACTATACCCGAGTCTGGGCCTCAGGCGGCTCGCTTTACGCTACGGCGCCCCAGTCGATCGCCGGGCGGATCGAGGCGCGCGGGGTCGGAATCGTGTCCGCCAGAACACGTTGGATCGCCCGTGTCGTCATGGCCGTCGCCTGCGTGCCCGAGGCGGTCGAACGCCTGCCCGAGACGCAAACCCGCCGGTTCGCGGGGGTGGATCTGCCGCTCCTGGCGCTGGACCCCCGCCCCCCGTCCGCCGTCGAGATGGTCGCAGTCGCGCTCGGAACGCTTTGAACCGGCGCGCAACGAGTCTATGACACGGCCCTTGCGGTCCCGAGGTGGGCGCGTCCGGCCTCCCTGTCGGACAGGGAGGGGTCCGGGGATGTTTCGGGGGATGCGAGTGACGTTCTCATGATTGGCCTTGTTATCGTCACCCACGGAGGGCTGGCTTCGGAGTTTCTTTCGGCGATGGAGCATGTGGTCGGCCCGCAGCGCGGGGTGGCGGCCATCTGCATCGGGCCCGAAGACGACATGGAGCGCCGGCGGCGCGACATCGTCGACGCCGCCGCCGCCGTGGACGACGGCGACGGCGTCATCCTGCTGACCGACATGTTCGGGGGCACGCCGTCCAATCTGGCGATTTCGGTGATGGAACAGACCCATGCCGAGGTCATCGCCGGGCTGAACCTGCCCATGCTGATCAAACTGGCCAGCGTGCGCGGGCGCGAGACGCTGGAGGCCTGTGTGGCCCATGCCCAGGACGCCGGTCGCAAATACATCTCCGTCGCGTCCTGGGTGCTTGCAGGCGAGAAATGAGCGTCACCGCCACACTGGACATCTGCAATGCGCGGGGGCTGCATGCCCGCGCCTCGGCCAAGTTCGTCAAGCTGGCGTCCAGCTTCGACAGCGAGATCCATGTCTCGCGCGACGGCGTCACCGTGGACGCCAGGTCGATCATGGGCCTGCTGATGCTGGGCGCCGGGATCGGCTGCCAGATCGAGGTCTCAGCCGAAGGCTCCGACGCCCAGGAAGCGATCGAGGCCCTGACGGACCTCGTCGCCCGCAAGTTCGACGAGGATCAGTAGAACCGGCGGGTTCTAGAGCCCGAGGGCGCGGCGGATGTCGCGCCAGTCCACATATTTGAAATTCTGGGTCCCGACGTCGTTCACATCGTCCTGGATCACCACCACCCCTTCGGGGAAGGGGCCGACCGCGCCGCCGGCGGCGGCCAGGCCGTCGGTGCCGGTGATCCCGTCCACCGCCCCGTCCACGACCTTGAACCGCCCCTGGTATTCGGGCGCCGCGCCGTCGATGCGCCAGACGGGGAAGGTCGAATCACCCTGGCTGGAGGCGATCAGATAACGTTTGTCTCCATCGGTCAGGGTCGTCAGCCCTTCGGCGTCGGCGACAAGGCGATCCTTGGCGATCGGCTGGACCAGGGTGCGCGCGGCGCCCGTCGCCGGATTGAGGCCATAGCGCCACAGGCCGACATTCTCCTCGTTGATATAAAGGGCGTCGGTCGCCTCGTCGGCGGCGCAGCCTTCGGAGATCGAACCGATCTCGGCCCGGCGCACCTCGCGCGACGCCGGACGGCCGGCGGCGTCCACGCTCAGGATGAACTGGCGCAGCTCGCCCTCATGCCCGACCAGGATGGCATGGACCTCATCGCCCCGACGCGCGAAACAGAAACCATAGGGTTCGACCACGTCCGTGGCGACGGCGCCCCAGGGCCGCACGCGGTTGTCGCCGGTTCCCGCCGGGTCGAACAGATACAGAGACACCCCCGTCTTGCCCGGCGTGCGGTCGCTGGCGCCCAGGACGATCTGCGGACGGCCCTCGACGGTCAGACCTTCGACCAGATCGACGTTGTTCAGCAGGCCCTCCGGCAGGAATTGCAGGATCCGCCCGTCGAGGCCGTAGATGTAAAGACCCGACTTCTTGTCCGTGCCGGCGACGAAACCGAGCGTGGTCTGGCCCCCGACCGTCACCGGGGTTGACGACGCCCAGACGGCCGGGTCGTCGGCGGCGTCCTGGCCCGCCGTGCCGACCGAGGGGGTCTCCAGCACCGCCTGAACCTCCGCCCCCGGCCCCACGAAGCCTTCGCCTTCGCCCTGGAAATCCACCTCATGGGTCGCGCAAGCCGCGAGCAGGAGTGCGGAGATCGAGATCCCGGACCAAACGGCGCCTTGATTGACCTTCATGATATCCCCCTAAGGAATGAGAAGCGCCTGATCCGCAAGACGCCGCACGGCGTCAACGGCGAATGAGTGACGTTTTCGAGACGACAGAACGATGATTCGCCAGCTTACTGACGATTTGTCACACCAGCGACGCCGAACCGATCCGCAAGCGTCGCTGAACCGTCGCGATCCTTTCGCCGCTCGGCGCTAAGCGCGGCTGTATTCGTCGGGATTGAACCCGGCATTGGGGACATCGTCATGAAATTCCATCTCCTCGCGGGCGCCTCGCTCGCGTCGCTCGCCGCTGTGACCGCCGCCCTGCCGGCTCACGCCTATGAGAGCTCCGCCCTGGCCGCCTCGGTCGCCGTCGCCGGCGAAGTGGTTCACGGACGGGTCACCAACGCCGCCGGCGACGCCCTCCCGGGTGCGGAGGTGGTCGTTCGCGCTACCGGCCAACGCGCCGTGACCAACACCCAGGGCGAGTTCGACCTGGTTCTGCCGACCGGTACGGCGGTTCTGGACGTGCGCTACATCGGCCAGCCCTCGGCCAGCCAGACCGTCAATGTGGTTCAAGGTGGAACCGAAGTCGCCATCGCCCTGGGCGCGGCTGAGGCCGCAACGGTCAGTGACGTGATCGTCACCGGCGTCATCACCGACGGCGTGGCCCGTTCGCTGAACCAGCAGAAGAACGCCGACGGCACCGTCAACGTCCTGTCGGCCGACGCCATCGGCCGCTACCCTGACCCCAACGTCGCCGAATCCCTGCAACGCGTCCAAGGGATCGCCATCCAGCGCGACCAGGGCGAAGGCCGCTACATCAACGTCCGCGGCGCGCCCTCCAGCTTCACCGCCGTTTCGGTGGATGGCGTCGCCATCCCCGCCGTGTCCCCGACGACACGTGCGGTCGATCTGGACACCCTGCCCAGCGACATCGTTTCCACCGTCGAGGTTTCCAAGACCCTGCGTCCCAGCCAGGATGCGGACTCCATCGCCGGCGCCGTAAACATCAAGACGCGCTCGCCCTTCGACCAGCGCCGTCTGGCGGTCAGCGGCTACGCCGGCGGCAGCTACAATGACTACGGCGGTCAAGACTATCGCGGCGGCCTGACGGCCTCCAACGTATTCGGCGCCAACCAAAACTTCGGCGCCCTGGTCTCGCTGAGCTATTCCGAAACCAACCGCCGCCCCGACAATGTCGAGAACGGGTGGGTCCTGATCAACCGAACGACAGCCCAGGGCGGCGGTCAGGTGTGGGGTCTGGAAAACAGCCTGTTCAAGGATTATGAGACCGAGCGGACGCGCAAGGCCGCGACCGGCGCCCTGGAATGGCGGCCCAGCGAAGCCACCCGAGTTTGGCTGAAGGGCTCCTACGCCCAGTTCCGCGACGACGAGTTCCGCAACACGCTAAATCTGACCTATAGCGACGGCGCCCTGCAACCCGGCTCGACCGACACCAGCGCGACCTTCAACAACGCGCGCATCTACAAGCAGCTTCGCCACCGCACCCAAGAGAACGACATCTCCACCGTCTCGCTCGGCGGCGAACACACCTTCGCCAACGGCCTGGTGTGGGACGCGACCCTGTCGTTCGCCAACAGCGAACAGACCTATCCCCATCGCGATGAACTGGTTTATCGCTCCTCGGCCACGCAACTGTCCTACAATACGGCCGACCATTACCAGCCGACCTATTCGGTGTTCAGCGAGCCCACCGGCTTCTATCTAAACGCCGGCAACTACAGCTTCCGGGAAAACACCTTCCGGTCCAACTCGACCGAACAGGACGACGTCGCCTTCAAGACCGACCTCGAACTGCCCACGGTCATCGGCGGGCGAGAAGTCGAGCTCAAGTTCGGCGCCAAGTACAGCACCCGCGAAGTGACGGCCGATGAGGAGCGTTTCCGCGACCGCACCGCCGCCGCAAATCCTGGCGCCTTGGCTACGCTGCTCAGCGATCGTCCGTCGCAAAACTACGACTACAACCTCGGCTTCAAGTTCGACGCCGGTCTGGTCTCCGACTATTTCGATCGCATCCGCACCACCTCGACCAATCCCGATCCGGCCGCTGGAGTGCGTCGCGTTCCTCAGTCGATCACGGCCGACTACACCGCCGACGAAGACATCCTGGCGGGCTACGCTCAGGCCAAGTTCGACCTTGGTGCAACCAATGTCCTCGTGGGTCTGCGCGTCGAGAAGACGGACTTCGAAGGGTCGGCGACCAGCGTCGCCCTGTCGGGCGCCCAGACCCCGGTCACGGTCGATCGCGATCAGACGGACTTCTTCCCCAATCTGACGCTGCGCCACAGCTTCAGCGATCAGCTGATCGGACGGTTCGCCCTGACCCGCGCCATCTCGCGCCCGGACTATACGGACATCGTGCCGCGCGTTCTGGAAACGACCGACAGCGGCCGCACGACCGTGACACGGGGCAATCCCGATCTGAAGCCGACCCTTTCGAACAACGTCGATCTGGGCCTGGAATACTATCTGCGTCCGTTGGGCGTGGTCTCGGCCAACGCCTTCTACAAGGACCTGTCCAACTACCGCTTCACCCTGGTGACGGACAATGTGCCCTACGTCACCCCGACCAGCACGGTCGCCCAGGTGACCGAGGCCCGCAATGCGCGCGACGGCCACATCGCCGGCGTCGAGTTCAACTGGCAGCAGACGTTCGACTTCCTGCCGGGCTGGGCGTCCGGCTTCGGCGTCTTCGCCAACTACACCCTGACGGATGCGGAAATCAAAACCAGCCGCGCCTTCGCCGGTCGCGACACCTTCGCCCTGCCGGGTCAGTCGGACGAAACCTACAACGCCGCTCTCTTCTATGAGCGGTACGGGTTCAGCGCGCGGATCTCCTACACCCACCGCGGAGATTTCCTGGAGGCGATCGACGCGACCAATCCGGGCAAGGATCTCTATGTCGAAGGTCGCGGTCAGCTGGACTTCACCACCAGCTACGACTTCGGCAACGGCGTCGAAGTGTTCGGCGAGGCCAAGAACCTGACCGACTCGGCGGGCGTCCGCTACTACGGGGTCAAGGAAAGGACCTATGAGTACGAGAAGTTCGGCTACAACGTCTTCTTCGGCGTTCGCTTCAAACTGTAAGGCTCAGCCGAGCCGCGAATAGAGGTGGCCGGGCGGCGACGTCCGGCCCCTTTTTCGTTGGGGCTGAGAGGGTTGGAACGGCTTGACGACGCCCGTCGCGATGTCGTGTGGTTAACACGCTAAGTCTCCGCTTCACCGGTTCGCCTTTTGCACGGGGACGCCGATGCGGGGGATGTGAGCCCCAAATTGAGACGGATCGACTGATGTTCCTCGAAGGCGAGGTCAACTGGACCCTGGTGCTTGGACTCCTGGCGGGCTTCGGCAATGTCGCGGCGGTCATCGCCATCTGGTTCGCCATCGCCAACCGGGTGCGCCACGCCAGCGCGACGGATCAGCTGGACATCGTTCAGAAGGTGGCGGAGTCCTCGGATCGCCGCCTGTTCGAAACCCTGAACGCCGTTCCCGTCGCCATGGTCGAGACGGACCAGACGGGCAAGTTCGTCTTCGCCAACCGCGCCGCGCATCAGTTGCTGGGCCGTCGCGACGCCGAACTCCTGGGGCTGCGGTTCCACTCCGCCACCTGGGGCATCACCTTTCCGGACGGCAAGACCGTGCCGCCCGACCTCCTTCCCAGCGCACGGGCTCTGCGGGGCCAGACGGTGCGCGGCTTTCAGCACCTGATGGTCAATGCGGCGACCCGCAAGAAGATGCTGGTTTCGGTGACGGCCATGCCGATCGAGAACGAGCACGGCCAGATCACGGGCTCGATCGCCGCCATCGTCGAGACGGACGTCCTGACCACCCCGGCGATCGAACCGATGACGCCTCCGCCGGCGCCCCCGGCCGCGCCCTCGGCGCGCCCGGCGGGACCGAGCCTGTCCGACCGCGTCTTCGACGCCGCCTCCAGCGCCCTGGTGGTGGTCGGGGCCGACGGCGCGATCCGCCAGGCCAACCGCGCCGCCCTGGTCATGCTGGGCCGCAGCGAGGGCGTGGCCGGGGCCGATTTCGCCGACCTGTTCCTGCCGCCCGACCGCCGAGTCGAGGCTCGCCAGACCCTCAGAGCCGTTCTGACCGCTCCGAGCGAGGATATCCCTCCGATAGAGACGATCGACGCCGAGGGCGCGGCGATCCGCTGGACCCTCCTGCCTCTGACCGACGAGGCGGACGCTGCGGATGCGATCCTTCTGGCCGGCTCGCCCGTGTCCGAGGCCCAGGATACGGCCCCGGCTGCGCCCGCCCTCGCCGAGGCAAACGACGATGCGGCCGCCTCCGACGCGGTCGCCGCCGCCCTTACCGCCGCCCAGGCCGAATTCTCCCGCCGTCAGGAGGCCCAGGCGCTCGCCCATGAAAAGGCGCTGGCCCAGGCGGAAAAGGCGGAGCGCGATCTGCGTGAGGCCTTGGAGGCCGAACGCCGCATGGCCAATGTCGGGCGTCTTGCGGGCGGTGTGACGCAGGATTTCGCCGCCCTGCTGAACGTCATGACCTCCGCCCTGGACATGCTGTTGCGCCACTCCGACGATCCTGACCGCGTCCGCCGGCTGGGCCAGGCGGCCCTGACGGCTGGGCGACGCGGCGAACAGATGACCCGCCGGCTGAGCGCCTTCTCCCAGGACGAGGACCGCACCCTGCTGCGCCGCCTGGACCTGGGCGTCCTGTTGGCGGGGCTGGAGGGCCGGCTGCGCCAGATCGCCGGACCGGGCGTCGATCTGATGATCGAGACCCCGAACCAGCCCGCGCCGGCGCGGGTCGATCCCGTCGCATTCGAGGCGGCGGTCATCGCCCTGACCCGCAATGCGGTCGAGGCCTCGAACGGCGCCGGATCGGTCGCCGTTCGTCTGGCGATCGCCTCGGCCGGCGACCTGCGGCTCAGCGTGCGCGACTCCGGCCCCGGCATGGATTCGGACACTCTGCGTCGCGCGCCCGAACCCTTTTTCACCACCCGAAGCGACGCGGCGGGGCTGGGTCTGTCTCAGGCCTTCGCCTTCGCCCGACAGGCGTCCGGCGCCCTGACCGTGGAGAGCGCCCCGGGCGAGGGGGCTGAGGTGGCCATCACCCTGCCGCTGGATTTGACGCCTGAAGGCGCCGCCGGCGCCCAGCCCGAGCCGTCGCCGCAGGAGCAGACCAGGGCCGAGCCGGTCGTCTGACCCCCTGCAAAGGTCGATTCCGCGCCCCATATGATGCGCGGCGGTTGACCCGTGCGGGGTCGGCGCTAGTGTCCGCGCGCTTTTCCCGCGCGCCAGAAGACCAGAGGATATCATGGCCGAAGCCCCCGCTCCCTACGACGTCGTCATCATCGGCGGGGGGCCCGGCGGCTATAACGCCGCCATCCGCGCCGGCCAGCTGGGCCTGAAGGTCGCCTGCGTCGAGATGCGCGCCACCCTGGGGGGCACCTGCCTGAACGTCGGCTGCATGCCGTCCAAGGCCCTGCTCCACGCCTCGGAAATGTTCGACGCCGCCAACAGCGAGTTCGCCAAGATCGGCATCGAGGTCCAGCCCAAGCTGAACCTGGGCCAGATGCACAAGTCCAAGGACGACAGCGTCACCGCCCTGACCAAGGGGATCGAGTTCCTGTTCAAGAAGAACAAGGCCGACTGGATCAAGGGCAAGGGCAAGATCGTCGGAAAGGGCAAGGTCGAGGTGACCGCCGCCGACGGCTCGGTCCAGACGGTGGAGGCCAAGAACATCGTCATCGCCACCGGCTCGGAGCCCACTCCGCTGCCGGGCGTCGCGTTCGAAGCGGGCAAGGTGATCGATTCCACCGGCGCCCTGTCCCTGCCGGCCGTGCCCAAGAAGCTGATTGTGGTCGGCGCCGGCATCATCGGCCTGGAGCTGGGTTCGGTCTGGCGCCGTCTGGGCGCCGAGGTGACGGTGGTCGAGTTCCTGGACCGCATCACCCCCGGCATGGACACCGAGGTCGCCACCGCCTTCCAGCGCACCCTGACCAAACAGGGCATGGCGTTCAAACTGGGCGCCAAGGTCACGGCCGCCAAGTCGGGCAAGGACGGGGTCGAGCTGACGGTCGAGCCCTCGGCCGGCGGCGCCGCCGAAACCCTGAAGGGCGACGTCGTCCTGGTCGCCATCGGCCGCCGGCCCTATACGGACGGCCTGGGTCTGGAGACCATCGGCGTCACGCCGGACAAGCGCGGCTTCATCGACCATGATCACTTCAAGGTCGCCGACGGCGTCTGGGTGATCGGCGACGTGACCCATGGCCCGATGCTGGCGCACAAGGCGGAGGAAGACGCCGTCGCCGTGATCGACACCATCGCCGGCAAATACGGCCACGTCGATTACGCTCTGGTCCCCAGCGTGGTCTACACCTTCCCCGAAGTGGCCTGGGTCGGTCAGACCGAGGATCAGCTGAAGGCCGCCGGCGTCGCCTACAAGAAGGGCAAATTCCCCTTCACCGCCAACAGCCGCGCCAAGATCAACCACGAGACCGACGGCTTCGTTAAGGTTCTGGCCGACGCCGCGACGGACAAGGTGCTGGGCGTCCACATCATGGGCCCCCAGGCCGGCGAAATGATCCACGAAGCCGCCGTCACCATGAGCTTCGGCGGCGCCTCGGAAGACATCGCCCGCACCTGCCACGCCCACCCCACCCGTTCGGAAGCCGTCCGTCAGGCGGCCATGGACGTCGAAGGCTGGATGATGCAGGCCTGATCCGGCTCCGATCGACCTCTCAGTCGATGCGACGAGGCCCGCCCGGAGGCTCCGGGCGGGCCTTTCATTTGCGCCTGTTCGATCCCGCTCAGGCGGCCCAGACCGTCCGTTCGTCCTGAGCGTCGCCGTATGGCGCCCCGTCGCCCAGACGGAAGCGCGACACCAGTTCGGCCAGCCGTTCCGCATCCTGGCTGAGCGCCTGGTTGGCGGCGGTGGTCTGTTGGACCATGGCGGCGTTCTGCTGGGTGGTTTGGTCCATCTGGTTGACGGCCGTATTGACCTCGGCCAGCCCCTCGGCCTGCGCCTTGGCCGAGGCGGCGATCTCGCCGGCCAGCTGGTTGATTTCGGCCACCTGGCCGATCAGGGCGGTCAGGGCCGCACCGGTCTGGGACACCAGTCGAGCGCCTTCGCCGACGCTGGCGCTGGAGGCGGCGATCAGGTCTTTGATCTCCCGCGCGGCCTCCGCCGACCTTTGGGCCAGGGCGCGAACCTCTGAAGCCACCACCGCGAAACCGCGACCGGCCTCGCCCGCCCGCGCCGCCTCGACCCCGGCGTTAAGCGCCAGAAGGTTGGTCTGGAAGGCGATTTCGTCGATCACCCCAATGATCTGCCCGATCCGACCCGAGGTCGCCTCGATCTCGCCCATGGCGGTTGTGGTCTCGGCGATGATCTGCTCTCGCGTCGCGGCGCCGCTCCGGGCCTCGGCGGTGATGTCGGCGGCGGACCGGGCGCCTTGCGCAGTCTTGCGCACCGTGACCGTGATCTGGTCCAGAGCGGCGGCGGTCTGTTCCAGGGCGGCGGCCTGTCTTTCGGTGCGGCGCGACAGGTCGTCGGTCGCGGTCGTCACCTCCGATGTTCCCGCCCGCATCGCCTCAACCAGGTCGATGATGTCGGCCATGGTCGCCGCCAGGGTGTCCACGGCGGCGTTGTAGTCGTCCTTCAGCTGGCGGCTGCGCTCAGCGAAGTCTGCGGTGATCCGGTGGCTCAGATCGCCGCGCGCCAGGGCGGACAGGCCCTCCCCGAGGGCTGCGGCGACCCGGGCGTCTTCCTCGGCCAGACGATCCCGCTCCGCCTCTCCCGCCTCTCGCGTCGCGCGGGCGGCCTCACGCATGGCCTCGGTCTCGGCTTCCGTGGCCTTCTGGCGCACGGCGGCCTCGCGGAAGGCGACCACCGCCCGGGCGATTTGGCCGATGTCGTCCTGACGGGCCGCCCAGGGCGCGTCGAAGTCGGTCCGGCCCTGTCGCAGGGCCTCCATCCGATCGCAAAGCGCCTTCAGGGGCGAGAACATGCGGCGAGAGGCGAGCAGGCAGAGCGCCACCCCTATCAGGGCGGCGATCAGGCCGCATAGGACGAGGGCCGAGATGACCTGGTTTACCGGGGCCATGAAGTCGGCCTTGGGGATGCCGACGTACAGCACGCCGATGGTCTGACCCGAAGCGGTCTTGATCGGGTCGTAGGCGACGAAATAAGGCTTGCCCAGAATGTCCGCCTGACCGCGATAGGGTTCGCCCGCCTTCAGCACCGCGTCATAGACGGGGCCGGGCTTCAGCCGAGTGCCCACGGCGCGGGAGCCGTCATCCTTGACCACATTGGTCGTCACCCGCAGATCGTTCAGGAAGACGGTCGCGGTTCCCCCGACCAGGGCCTTGATCCGGTCCACGGGCTCGACGAAGTCGTTCATCGGAGTCGATCCGACATACAGCCTGCCGTCGCGCGCCGTGAAGCCGTCGCCGTAATCGGCCAGCACGTCCCAGGCGACCCGCATATTGGCCTCCTGACGCTCGGCGGCCTGGGCCTCAGCGTCGCGGGTCAGCAGGACCGCAGCGACGGCCGTCAGCACCAGGGTCAGGACGCCCAGGGCCGTAATGACCATCAAGGCTGTCTTGCCCGAAAGGGAAAGCGCGCTGGGCTTCATGGCCGATCCTCAGCGATTCGGTCTGGCGGACCACGACTGTTACCGAACAGGGTCTGGATTTCTATCCCTGGCAAGGGCCGACCTTCTCAGTCAGCCAGGCTCTTCAACCTGTAGAGGGTCTCCAGAGCCTCGCGCGGCGTCAGGGCGTCGGGGTCCACCGCCTGCAAGGCCGCCTCCAGCCTGGAGGGCGCGCGCGCCGGCTCCGGCTCGGCCACGGCGAACAGCGGCAGGTCGTCCAGGCGGGCCGCAGCGGCCTTCTCCCCTTCCAGCCGCTCCAGCACCGCCTTGGCCCGCGCCACCACCGCGGCCGGCGCCCCGGCCAGCTTGGCCACCTGAACGCCGTAGGACCGGTCCGCCGCCCCCGGCGCCGCCTCGTGCAGAAAGACCAGGTCGCCGTTCCATTCCTTGGCCGTCATGGACAGGTTGCAGACGTGGTCCAGCCGCGTCTCCAGCTGGGCCAGCTCGTGATAGTGGGTGGCGAACAGGGTGCGGGCGCGGTTGACGTCGTGCAGGGCCTCGGCCGTGGCCCAGGCGATCGCCAGGCCGTCATAGGTCGCCGTGCCCCGGCCGATCTCGTCCAGAACCACGAAGCTGCGCGGCGTGGCCTGGGTCAGGATGGCGGCGGTCTCGACCATCTCCATCATGAAGGTCGACCGGCCCCGCGCCAGGTCGTCGCCGGCGCCGACGCGGCTGAACAGCCGGTCGACCACGCCCAGACGCATGGCGCGCGCGGGCACGAAGGCCCCGGCCTGGGCCAGGATCACCAGCAGGGCGTTCTGGCGCAGGAAGGTCGATTTGCCGGCCATGTTCGGCCCGGTGACGATGGCCAGCCGGGCGCAGTCCGATCCAGCCCCGTCCAGCCGGGCGTTGTTGGGCGTATAGGGATCGCCGGCCGCCTTGACCGCCGCCTCGACCACCGGATGCCGCCCGGCCTCGACCGAGAAGACCAGACTGTCGTCCACCACCGGCCGAGTCGCCCCGGCCTCCTGGGCCCATTCCGCCAGGGCCGCATGGGCGTCCAGCTCGGCCAGAGCCTCCGCGACCGCCTGCAGCGGCTGGGCCAGGCGGGCGACTTCGCGCCGCCAGCCCTCGAAGGTCTCGGCCTCGATGGCCAGGGCGCGGTGACCGGCCTGGCTGATCCGGGCGTCCAGCTCCGACAGTTCGACCGTGGTGAACCGTACCTGGCTGGCCAGGGTCTGACGGTGGATGAAGGGACTGTCCGGCCCGGCCCGCAACAGACCCTCCGCCGCCTTGGCCGAGGTTTCCAGGAAATAGCCCAGGACGGCGTTGTGCTTGACCTTGAAGGGTACGCCGGACTCGGCGACCGCCCGCGCCTCCAGATCGGCCACCACCCGGCGGCTGTCGTCGCGCAGGGTGCGGGCGGCGTCCAGTTCGGGGCGATAGTCGGGGCGCACGAAGCCGCCGTCGCGGGCCAGATGCGACGGTTCGTCCACCAGGCCGTCGATCAGATCGGCCTTCAGCCGCGACACCTCGGGCGACAGGCTGAGTCGGTCCAGGGCCAGGGCGATGCGGCGCGGCTGGCCGGTAAGCGGGTCCACCTGACCGATGAACAGGCCCGCGATCCCCTCGGCGACGGACAGGCCCACGCGCACCGCCGCAAGATCGCGCGGACCGCCGCGCCCCAGGGCCAGCCGTCCGACCGCCCGCGCCACATCGGCCGACGCCTTCAGACCGTCGCGGAGGTCGCGCCGCAGATCGCGCCGCTCCAGCAGCCATTCGACGGCGTCGAGCTGTTCATTGATCGCCAGGGGGTTGCGCAGCGGCCGGGCGATCCGTTCCGCCAGGGCCCGGGCCCCGCCCGAGGTGACGGTGCGGTCGATACAGGCCAACAGCGAGCCTTCGCGTTCGCCCCTCTGCGTCCGGTCGATCTCCAGACTGGCCCGGGTCGCCGGGTCGATGGCCAGAAACCCGCTCTCGCCCAGACGGCGGGGCGGGGCCAGGGCCGGAACCTTGCCGGCCTGGGTCGTCTCCAGATAGGCGGCGATCAGGCCGAGCGCCGAGACCTCGGCCTCCTCGAAGGCGCCGAACCCGTCCAGGGCCGCAACCCCGTACAGCCGCTCGACCCGCGTCCGCGCCGCCTGGGGCTCGGCGATGGCCGAGGCCAGGGCCTGAACCACGCCGCCGGACCCGTCCAGGGCGTCCCGCGTCGTCGGGTCGGAATAGATCCGGTCGGTGACCAGGACCTCGGACGGGCGAAAGGCGGCCAGGGTCGCCCCGAGATCCTCCGGCGAACAGGCGACGCTGTCCACAGCGCCGGAAGACAGTTCGACCACCGCCACGGCCGCCCGACCCTTGCGCACCGCTGCGGCGGCCAGCCGGTTGGCGCCGCGCGCGTCCAGCAGACTGTCCTCGGTCAGGGTGCCGGGCGTCACCACCCGCACCACGCCGCGATGGACCACGGCCTTGCCGCCGCGCTTCTTGGCCTCGGCGGGATCTTCCAGCTGTTCGCAGATGGCCACCTTGTGACCCAACCGGATCAGCCGGGCCAGATAGCCCTCCATGGCGTGGACCGGCACCCCGGCCATAGGGATGTCCTCGCCCTGGTGCTTGCCCCGCTTGGTCAGGGTGATCCCGAGCGCCGCCGCCGCCACTTCGGCGTCCCTGAAGAACAGCTCGTAGAAGTCGCCCATGCGGAAGAACAGGATGGCGTCCGGCTGTCCGGCCTTGGCCGTCAGATATTGCGCCATAAAGGGCGTCGCGCCCTCCAGCGAGGCGGCGATTTCGGGCGGGTGAGAGACAGGGGCGTTCATCTCGCGACAGGGTGACGGATCGCGCCCTGGCGCTCAAGCCCGTTAACCGGCTCTTGCACAGGCTTGTCGGCCCTGCGATAGGCCGCGCTAGGCGGTTAAGGGAACACGGTGAGACGCCGTGGCTGTGCCCGCAACTGTAGGCGGCGAGAGCGTCGTTCGTCCGGGGGTTTCAACCTCGGCGCCACTGGGTGACTGGGAAGGCGAGGACGGCGGTTTATGACCCGCAAGCCAGGAGACCTGGCCGCCGACGTCGCTCGCTCCTGTCCGGGACCAGACAGAGGCGCGGTTTCTCCGTGGAAGCGACCCGATCTTGCGTCGTCCCGGCCTCGCGGCCGGGCGGATCGGCTCGCTGGTCACGACCCTGCGCGCGCATTCGCCGGGCCGATACGGGGACATCGCTCACAATGAAGCGCTCCATTCTTTCATCGACGGCGGCCATGGCCGCCGTCATCGCCGCACCCGCTTTCGCCGATGAGGCGTCCCAGCTGGACGAGGTCGTGGTCACCGCCACCCGCCTGCCCGCCATCGTCGCCGAGACGCCCGGCGCCCGGGTCATCGATTCCAGGATCATTGAGCAACGCGGCGCCGTCTTCGCCGCCGACATCCTGTCCGACGTGCCCGGCCTGTCGGTGACGCGAACGGGGGCTTTCGGCGGGATCGCCCAGGTCCGCATGCGCGGCGCGACGCCGGGCAAGACCCTGGTGCTGGTGGACGGCGCGCCGGTCAATGATGCGGCCGAACCGAACGGCGCCTATGACTTCTCCAGCTTCGAACTGGCCGACATCGACCGGATCGAGGTGCTCAGCGGTCCACAGTCGTCCCTGTGGGGATCGGACGCCATCGGCGGGGTGATTTCCTTCACCACGCGCGACATCGACGGCGTTCGCGCCGAGGCCGAGGCGGGCAGCTTCGACACGGTGCGCGGTCGTCTGTCGGCCGGCGTCGCCAATGAGACCTACGCCTTCAGCGCCTATGTCTCGCGCTTCCAGACCGACGGGATTTCGGCGGCGGACAAGGCGGACGGCAATCCCGAGACCGACGGCTTTCGCAGCACGACCCTGGGCGCCAAGGGCCGCTATGCCCTGTCCGACGCGGTCAAGGTCGAAGGCGCGGCGCGCTGGAACGACAGCCACGCCGACATCGACGGCTTCCCGGCGCCCGACTATGTGCTGGCCGACACCGGCGACGCCCAGGACAGTGAACAGTGGTCGGGCTTCGGTCGGGTAACGGCCCAGGCTTTCGGTCTTGATCATCAGTTCAGCATCTCGGCTTCCGATCTGGAGCGCACCTCCTACAGCGACGGCTTCGGCTCGACCTTCAGCGGCGACCGTCAGGCCTACCGCTGGCAGGCGGACGGTCAGGCGCAAGGCGTGGACTACGCCTTCGGCGTCGAACGCAACGAGGCCTCGGCGGCCCTGTCGTCAGGTCTGTCGCGCGACCTGTCGATAACCTCGGTGTTCGGCGTGGCCCGGTATGACGCCGGCCCGCTGAACCTGAGCGGCGGATTGCGGTACGACGACACGGACGATTTCGGCTCAAAGACCACGGGCCGGATTTCGGCGGCCTATGATCTGGCCGGCGGCTTCATCCTGTCGGGCGCCTATGGCACGGGCTTCAAGGCGCCGACCGTCAGCCAGGCGGTGTGCGACTATTGTTTCGCACCCCAGCCGTGGCCCGCGCTGAAGCCGGAGACGGCCGACAGCGTCGAGATCGCCCTGGGCTGGGCCTCCGCCGGCGGTCGGTTCGAGGGACGCGCGACCCTGTATCGGCTGAACGTCGAGGACCAGATCACCTATTCCGCCGGCCGCTACGTCAACGTCGCCAAGACGCGGTCGGACGGGCTCGAGCTGGAAGGCCGCGCGCGCCTCGGCGCCGGTTTCGACCTGACCTTGGCCTACGCCTGGACCGACGCTGCGGACCGCACCACGGGCGCCCGTCTGCTCCGCGTGCCCGAACACGCCGGTTCGGCGACCCTAGGCTGGACGGGGGATCGACTGTCGGGCGCCCTGACCGTGCGGGCGGAAGGCGATCAGGACGATTCCGGCGGCTTCTCGACTGTGGTCCGCAAGGGTTTCGTCACGGCCAATCTGAACGCGGCCTACGCTTTGACGGACAAGGTCGCCCTGACGGCGCGGATCGAGAACCTGGGCGACGAACACTATCAGCAGGTGTTCGGCTATGGAGAGCCCGGCCGGTCGGCCTATGTCGGGGTCAGGCTGCGCTACTGATCAGGCTGCGGGCGTCGGCGGCGAAGGCCGCCGGCGCCTCCAGCGCCAGTTCCGACCAGTCCAGGTCGGGACCGGGCGCATGGGCGGCCGCCAATATGGCGCGCAGCTCGGCGGCGGAGGCCACGCTGGCCACCACCCGGTCCACCGCCTCCAGAGAAAAGGCGTAGGCCAGGGCGGCCTGCATCGGATCGCAGCGCCGTTCCGCCAGGCGCCGTCGGATGCGCGACAGGGCCTGATCATAGCCGGTCAAATGGGCCGGAAGATCGTCGCCGGGGGCGAACAACAGGCCGCCGGCGAAGACCGAAGACAGGTGGACCTGGGCCCCCAGGGCCTTGATCTCATCCAGAATTCCCTCGGCCGCCGCGCGCTGATCCAGAAGATTGCAGGCGACCTGAACCACATCGGCCTCCAGGCGCCGGGCTAGGAGGACGGGTCCGTCCTCGACCGTGGCGCAAAAGCCGATGCTGCGAAACAGGCCGCGGGCCTTCAAGGCCTGCAGCCGGTCCCAAAGGGCCCGCCCCTCGGCGCCGGCCAGGTCGGCGGGATTGTTGACCAGCAGGGCCTCGCCCCGCGGCAGGCCCAGACGTTCCAAGGAGCGGCGCGCCCGCGCCTCAACCCGATCCAGTCCTTCGCCCAGGCCGACGGTGCGAACCGTGACGCGGAAGGGGGAGGGGAAGGGCCAGGCCTGGCCCAACAGCCGTTCGCCGTCGCCGGTCGGCTTGGTCGCGATCACCTTGACCCCCGCGTCCGCTCCCGTCTGCAACAGGAAACGCATCGCGTCCTCGCGGGCGCCCGACGGGGCGGCCATGAGGGGCTTGGCGGCGCGCTCGGGCTCGGTCACCACGGCCAGGGCCAGGCGATCGACCGGCGATGGCGCCGAGGGAGAGGGTGGGGACTGCGTCACCCCCCGATCATGCCCCCCAAAGCTTAAGGGAGGTTGATCAAGACCTTACGCGAGTCTTACTCATCGACCGCCGATATGGGTCGGGCGCGCTCAGCCGTCGGCGTCGGGCTGCCGGTCCGGGTGGGCCGCCTGAAAGGCCGGATGGGCCTGGGCGGCGGCCTCGACCGCCAGAAGGCGCGGCCAGGGCGTCAGGGCCAGATTGAACCGCCGCGCCGAATAGAGCTGTGGAATCAGATAGCAGTCCGCCAGTCCGGGACGATCGCCGAAACTCCAACCCGCACCGTGGCGCGCGACCAGGACCTCCAGAGCGTCGAAGCCCGGCGTAATCCAGCGCCCCGCCCAGGCGTCGACCGTCGCCTGATCGGCGCCGAACTCCTGACGCAGGGCGGTCAGGACGCGAAGATTGTTCAGCGGATGGATGTCGCAGCCGATCAGGGCCGCCATGGCCCGGACCTGGGCGCGGTCCTGGGCGTCCTTCGGCAACAGGGGCGGCTCGGGATGGGTCTCCTCCAGCCATTCCAGGATCGCCGGGCTTTGGGTCAGGACCGTCTCCCCCTGCTGCAAGGCGGGGGTCATGCCCTGGGGATTGATCGCCAGAAAGGCGGGGGCCTTCTGTTCGCCCTTGCGCAGATCAAGGGCCGCAGTCTGATAAGCCAATCCTTTCAGCCCCAGGCCGATGCGGACCCGATAGCTGGCGCCGGACCGCCAATAGCCGTGCAGGATCATCAGACGATCTCGAAGCTCAGGGGCGCTAGACCCTCGATGGCGACCGCCACCTTGTCGCCGCGCACGATCGGCCCGACGCCGGACGGGGTTCCGGTGAAGATCAGGTCGCCCGGCTGAAGCGTCCACAGCCCGCCCGCCGCCGCGACGATCTGGTCCGGGTTCAGGATCATGTCGCTGAGGACGCTGGATTGGCGGGTTTCGCCATTGACGGTCAGGACGATGGACCCGTCCGGCTTCGGCAGGGCGCCCAGGGTTATGGCGCCGCAGGGCGCCGACTGATCAAACCCCTTGGCGGCGTCCCAGGGGCGGCCGGCCGCCTTGGCCTGGGCCTGCAGATCGCGTCGGGTCAGATCGCAACCGGCGGCCCAGCCGACGATCCGCCCGCCTTCGCCGATGGCCGCCACCAGCTCGGCCTCATAGTGCAGCTGGGCCGTCGCGGACGGGTAGGCCGGGTCGGCGCCGTCGGTCACCACGGCGTCGGCCGGCTTCGAAAAGAAGAAGGGCGTCTGCTTCTCGGGATCCGACCCCATTTCGCGCGCATGGGCGGCGTAGTTCTGGCCCACGCACAGAATCCGCCGCACGGGAAACCGTCGCGCATCGCCGATGATCGGCAGGCTGGGCTGGGGTGGGGGCTCGAACAGAAAGGCGGTCATGGCGCCAATCTAGGGCGCCGGGACGGAGGTGACGAGGCCTTCACCGACATTGGCGACGACGGAACCTCGACAGGGGTGTGGCGTTGGCAGACGGGGTTCCCTATTCTAATGCCAAGCTTGAAACTGGAGCGCGCATCATGGCCACCACCAAGGCTCGAGAAGACATCAAGGCCGATCTGAAGACCCTGAAGGAGGATCTGAAGGCCGGCGCTCGCGAAGAAACCCAGCGCCTGCGCGAAAAGGCCGAGGAGGCCGAGGCCCGCCTGCGCGCCAAGAGCGAGGAAGTGCGCGAACAGGCCCGCACCTATTACGACGCCGCCCGCGTTCGGGGCCGCGAATATTACGACGACGCCGCCGAGCGCCTGGACGAAGCCCAGCGCTATGTCGTCGAACGGGTGCAGGAGCGTCCGCTCCAGTCCACGGCCATCGCCCTGGGCGTCGGTCTGGTGCTGGGCATGCTGCTGGCCGGTCGCCGCCGCTGATGTTCAAGGGCATCCTCAAGCGCGCCGTGGCGACCGCCGTGGTCGCCGCCAGCGTCTTTTTGGCCGTCATCTTCCTGGGCGTCGCTGTGTTCTACGCCCTCCAATTGATGACCACGCCCTTGGGCGCGGCCGCCATCACCTTCGGCCTGTTCGCCTTGACGGCCCTGATCGTCGCCCTCGTCTTCCTGAAGCGCGCCGAAGGGGACGATGAGGACGAGGAGGAGGAGCCGGAGGGTCTGGCCGGCAAGATCCTGCATATGGTGCGCGAGCGCCCTGTCATCGGGGTGGTCGGCGGACTGGGGGCCGCCTTCCTGCTGCTGCGCAATCCCGCCCTGGCCGCGATCGTGGCCGGCATGGTGGCGGACCGCAAGATGGAGCATCGCGGCTACGGCCGTCGCCGGCGGCGATAGTCTTTCCTTTCTCTGTCGCGGGCGGAACGCCCCGCGACCGGGAACGTTGATCCACCGACGGACGAACGGCTGCGAGGCCGCCGTCGGAAACATCAATGCAGGAGAGCTAAACCCATGATTCGCTGGGCAATTATCTTCCTGGTCGTGGCTTTGATCGCAGCCGTTCTCGGCTTCGGCGGCATCGCGAACTTCTCGTTCGAGATCGCCAAATTCATCGCCGTGATCGCCATCATCCTGTTCGTCATCGCCCTTGTGGCCGGCGGACTTCGCGGACGCGGCGCGCCTCGATTGTAAAGGGCGTCGAGCTTCAAAACGGAAAGGGCCGGAACGCGAGTTCCGGCCCTTTCTTCATGCCGAGGTCCTTATGGGCCGTGGCCGAGATGGAAGGGCGGCGTCAGACCGCCGCCTTTTCCAGCATGCCCGGCGCGTTCGGATCGGGCGCCGTCGCCGCGCGGCGGGTGTCTTGGCGACGCGGAAGCCTCCACACCTGATGCGGCCTGTAGGCCGCGCCGTCCCAGGCCAGGGCGGTGACCGTGATGGTCTTGGCGTCCCACTCCACCTGATTGAAGCCGGGCGGCGATCCCCGCTCCCGATGCGACAAGGTTCCGCAACCCACCGCATAGGAACAGCGATCCGCCAGGTCGATCGCCAGGGCGAAGGGCACATGGACATGGCCCGTCATGATCAGATCCACGCCCGCCTCGGCGAAGATCAGCGCCGCCTCGTCCCCGCGCTTGACCTCACCGGTCATCGGCGCCCCGATCATCTCGATCAGCGGATGGTGACAGGCGAGGATGCGCAGCGCCCCGATCGGCGCCTGCCGCAGGGCCTCGGCCGCGCGCCGGGTCTGGTCCAGATCGATGACCCCCTTTGACCAGTTGGGCCGAGCTTGCCAGCCGCGCGCCGTGACGACGCCGCGCACCATGACGGTCTCATTGCAGAACTGGCCGTCGTGGGCGGGAAACCCGGTCGCCGTCTCGAACGCTTTCCAGGGATGGAACAGCCTTGCGACCGCGTCCCAGTAGGGGACGTCGTGGTTGCCGACGATGACGAAGCGCGGCTCGGGCATGGCGCGCATCCAACGACCCGCCGCCGCGAACTCCTTGGGATAGCCCTTCTGGGTGATGTCGCCTGTGATCAGGACCAGGTCGTTGGGCGTGGCGTGGGCGTATTCCAGGGCGGCGGCGACCGCCCCCTTGTGCTCACATCCGAAATGAACATCGGAAAACTGGAGAATACGCCCCATTACAGACTGTCCTCGGCGGCGGGGGGTTTGGGCGCCAGGGCGCGAAACGCCTTGGGAATGAACCGCACCGTCGCCTCGGGGCTCAGAAGGAGGGGTTCGCCGTCGATCACGGCGGGAATCTTGGACCGGGCGCGGACGTCGATCCGCTTGGCGGGGCGGGTCGAGACCGCGGGATCATGGCGCCAGTCGCTGAAAAGGGCCGTCGCCGCCAGTCGGAAGGCCTGGCTGGCGTCCGACGGGTCCAGGGCCGCCGCCTCAAGCCCCGTCGGCTCCTCCATCGCCTTGGAGATCATCGGGCTGATCAACACCAGGGCTTCGGCGCGGCGACGGCCGCCGCCGTCCAGGCTGAACCTCAATCGGCCGGAAAAGGCTCGCCTCAACGCCCGTCGAGCATAGGCCCAGGCCAGTCTCAGCTTTCCGGTCCGCATCGCCTCGCGCGCCGGGGCCCACAGGGCCGGCGACCCCAGGATGGCCGCGCAGTAGAAATATTCCCCGCCGACCTCGCCGCCGGACACCGTCTGGGGCTCGCCCTCCTCCAGGGCGTGGCGCAAGGCCGCCTTCCAATCGCCGGTGCCGTAAAGCGCCTTGGGCAACATATTCATGGTGCCCCCGGGCAGGGGGGCGATCATCGGACCGTCCGGCCTGGCCTTGGCCGCCACCGAACGGGCCGTGCCGTCCCCGGCGAGAACGAAGATGACGTCGGGCGTTGCGGCGAAGGCGTCGGCGATGGCCTGGTCGAAGCCGCCGCCTTGCAACAGCATGACCTGGCTCTCCACCTGATAGTCGGCCAGGATCGCCTCGACCTCTGCGACGGCGCGCGGTCCGACGCCGCCTGACAGCGGATTCACCAGAATGACCAACCGCTTCAGCGACGCATGAGGCGTCAGGACGCGGCCCGCGTCCGGGCGCGGCCCGCCCTCCCCTGTGTCGGGCTCAGAGCTCAGGATGTCGGTCATGTCGGGCCGAACGCCTGCCAAGCCGAGCCGTTCCCCTCAGCATGACTCGAACGTCGCTTTGACGCTTCAGCGGCTGGGGCTGGGCGTTCGGCCGATCAAGGCCTGACCGTGGGCCCAGGCCGTCGCGATCCATCCGTCCATGGTCCGGCCGGCGGTCTCGACCGAACCCGCCCTGATCGACAGAACCAGCGTCAGGGCGCCGATCAAGGCCAGCAGAACCAGCAGAGTGTTGACCAGGGACGCCGCCGAGACTCTGCGCTTGCGTTTGCGAGGCCGCGACCAGATCGGTCCCTCGGCGCCGGCCGAAGCCCGCGTCAGTGTGGAAAATCGCATCGTCCTGCCCCCATAAGCTTGACTGCCGTGCGGCGATTTTAGCCGCTTCAGCGGAACAGTGATAGACAAGGGAACCGGTGCGGGAGTCCAGCGTTCTCGTATTCGGGGCGAACCCAGGATAAAGGAATTCACCATGAACAAGGCCATCATCGCCATAGCCGGCGCCGGTCTTCTGGCTTCGGCCTGCGCCAGCGATCCTTACGGCGGCACCAACCAGACGGTGCGCCAGGGCGCCATCGGCGCGGGCCTCGGCGCCGTGGCGGGCGCGGTCATCGGCAACAATGTCGGCGGCGGCAATGCGGCCACCGGCGCCCTGATCGGCGGCGCCCTGGGCGGTGCGGCCGGCGCGGTGCGCGGCTCTCAGGCGGACCGCAACAACCAGCAGCGTTATCGCGACAGCCAGGGTCGCTACTACTACTGCTACGACAACCGCCAGGACGAATGCTACTGGGACAATGGCCAACGGCGCTATTGAGCCTCAGGGTTTCTGAACGGGCGCGAGACGGTTCGCGTCCGTTCAACCGGGCGGCTCGTCGGCGACGGGCCGCCCTTTTTGCGTCTGCAGACGCACAACCGAGGGGGACGGTATGAGATATCTGACGATTTCGGCATTGGGTTTGGCCGCGGCCGTGTCGGCCTGCGCCACCGCGCCGTCGCGAGACGCAATCGTGACGGGGGAATCGCCGTGCGCGCCGGTGCGGTTCGACATCTATTTCCGTGAAGGCGAGGCTCGGCTTACGCCTGCGGCCGATCAGGCGATCACGGCGGCGGCGAATGTGCTGAAGACCTGCGACGTTCGGCGGGTCCAGGTGCTGGGCCTCGCGGACGCCACGGGCGGGTCTGCGGCCAACCTCAGCCTCTCTCAACAGAGGGCGCGGTCCGTGGCCCAGGCCTTGAACACCGCGGGCCTGCCCGCCCCCGTCTTCGACGTGGCCGCCGCCGGGGACGTCGGCGCAGTCACGACCGAGGGCGCTGCCGAGCCGTTGCGCCGCCGCACCGAGGTGGCGATCGACGCCCATCCTCGCTGATCCCGTAAAGGCGCCCTGACAGGGGCGGTCTCCCGGCCTAAAAGGCCGATCATGCGCCTTCTTTTCTCCATCCTGTTCAAGGCCGGCCGGCTCCGCGACGGCTCCAGATTCGGGGTGCGCCTGCTGCTGGTCTTGAACCTGGGCCTGCTGCTGGGCCTGGCCTCTCCGGCCCTGGCCCAGGTCCGAAGCCAAGCCCCCGTCGAGACGGGCGCTCAGGGCGAGGAGAACATCCGGGCGGAACTCATTCCTCTGACGCGCTGGGCGGCGCCGGGCTCCACCGCCGTGGTGGCGGTGCGACAGCAGATCGCCGAGGGGTGGCACACCTATTGGCGCAACCCCGGCGATTCCGGGGGCCCCACCACCCTGAACTGGCGCCTTCCGCCGGGGGTCGAGGCCGGCGACATCGTCTGGCCCCTGCCGACCCGCCAGCGGCTGATGAGCTTGGTCAACTACGGCTATTCGGGCGAGGTCTATCTGCCCGTGCCGATCGAGATCCCGGCCTCGGCCCGACCCGGCACCACCCTGCCCCTGGTCGCCGACGCCCTGTTCCTGGTGTGCAGCGACCAGATGTGCGTGCCGGTGCAGATGAGCCTGAGGCTGGACCTGCCGATCCGGGAGGGGGCGCCGCCGCTGGACCCGGATCACGGTCGGGCGCTCCAGGCCGTGCTCGAGGCCGCGCCCCGCCCTGCCGGGATCGAGGCGCGCGCCGCGCTCGAGAACGGCGTCCTGACCCTGTCGGCGGCGGGCGGACCGCTGGCGGAGATCATGGGCGGCGCGCCGGGCGTGACCCAGGCCTATTTCTATCCCTATGACGGCGGCGTGATCGACCATGCTGCGGCCCAGTCGGGCCAGGCCGGCCCCCGGGGGCTGAGCCTGACCCTGACCCCCGGCGCCGGTCTGAAGGCCCAGGGCCTGACCCGGCCGGTGTCCGGCGTCCTGGCCACCGACGCCGGCGCCTGGGAGATCACGGCCCGGCCCGGTCCCCCCCTGCCCGGAACAACCGGCGGCGCGGCCCTCAGCGACGAGGTCGTCCCCCCCGCCGAAGGGACCGGCGCGGGCCTGATCCTGCAGTCGATCCTGTTCGCCTTCGTCGGCGGACTGATCCTGAACCTGATGCCCTGCGTCTTCCCCATATTGGCGATGAAGGCCGCCGCCCTGGCCGCCTCGGCCCATCAGGCCGGCGAGGCCCGGCGCGACGGCCTGCTGTTCCTGGCCGGGGTCCTGTCCAGCTTCCTGGTTCTGGCGGGCGCCCTGCTGATCCTGCGCGCGGGCGGCGAGGCCATAGGCTGGGGCTTCCAGCTTCAGTCGCCGGCGGTGATCGCGGGCCTGGCCCTGCTGATGCTGGGCGTCGGCCTGAACCTGTCGGGCGTCTTCCATGTTGGGGCTGGGCTGCAGGGGGCCGGCGCCGGTCCCCTGTCGCGGCTGCCCGGCGGCGTGGGGGCCTTCTTCACCGGGGTGCTGGCCGTGGTCGTCGCCGCCCCCTGCACCGCCCCCTTCATGGCCGCCGCCCTGGGCGCAGCCCTGCTGGCGCCCTGGCCCGCGGCCCTGGCGATCTTCCTGATGCTGGGCCTGGGCCTGGCCCTGCCCTATGTGGCGATCAGCCTGTCGCCCGGCCTGTTGCGACGCTTCCCCCGGCCGGGGCCGTGGATGGAGCGGCTGAAGGCCCTGCTGGCCTTCCCCATGTACGGCGCGGCCCTGTGGCTGGTCTGGATCTTTTCGCGCCAGACGGGGCCCGAGGCCCTGGCCCTGGTCCTTGCAGCGGGCCTGATGCTGGCCTTCGGCCTGTGGCTGTCCGGTATGAACCAGGCGCGCCGGGCCCAGGGCGGGACCGCCGTGGTCAGCGCCGTCGCCGCCACCCTGGCCCTGTTCTTCGCCGTCGGTTTCGCCGGTCTGGCCGCCACTCGGCCGCCGTCTGCGGCGGCGGCCGAGACTGGTTTTCTCACAGCCGCCCCCTGGTCGGCCGAGGCCGTCCGCGCCGCCCAGGCGGCCGGCCGTCCGGTCCTGGTGAACTTCACCGCCGACTGGTGCGTCACCTGCAAGATCAATGAGCGCGCCGCCCTGTCCTCGCCCCGCGTCGCCGAGGCCCTGAAGGCGTCGAACGCCCTCTATCTGGTCGGCGACTGGACCCGCCGCGACGACGCCATCAGCCGTGAACTGGAGCGTCACGGCCGCTCGGGCGTGCCCCTGTATCTGTTCTATCCCGCCGCCGGCGGCGAACCCCGCATCCTGCCGCAGTTGTTGACCGAGGGTGTGGTGGTCGAAGCGCTGACGGGACGGTGAAGACGCGGCGAGCGTCGGATGCGGCGGCTCAGTGGCGGATGACCAGCGTCCTCCGGATCTCGACCGCCTCCAGGCGGTCGATGCCCTTCAGCACCACGATCCACGACTGGCCGTCCGGAGGCGTGCTGTCGAAATGGACCTCGGCCTCGGGCCAGCGGTCGTCGACGACCGGCTGCATCTTTCGAACCCGCACCCGGCCCTCGGTCGGCTCTTCCTGATAGACGGTGTTCTTCAGCCGAACGCCCAGCAGCCGATCCAGCGGCAGGTCGGCCAGGGCGCGTCGCGGATCAGCGCAATCTTCCGGCTTGTCCGAACGACAGGACAGGGCGAACCCCAGTTCGTCGGGGCCGGCGGCCCGCGCCATCGCCCGCGTCAGCCGGTCGAGCATCCGCAGGGTCGGTTCAAGCTCGCGCTCCGGGGCGCCGATCCAGCCGCCCTCTGACAGACACCCCGCATCAGAGGCGAGGTTCGGATAGGTCGGGGCGTAGAAGACGACGGTCTGAAAAGGCGTCAGCGCCAGCGGCGTGTCGTCGGCCGCCTCCTCGCCCACGCGCGGCGCCCCGGCCGAGGCGACGTGGGAGGTGCGGCGGCACAGGCCGTCCGAATGGACGCTCGGGCGCTCGTCGAAGCGAATGAAATAGCTCTGACCCGGAAGCCACTGTCGCCGGACGAGGCCGCCCTCGATCCGCGCCGCCGTCTCCGGCGGCAGTATCCGCTGCGCCAGGGCGACCGGCTCGGCCCCGCGCACCGCGCCGAGCGGAACGGTCGCGGATTCGACCATTGACGCGGCCATTGATGCGGCAACGGCGATCAGGGGCACAAGACCAGCCATGGGGACTCCGGAAACGGTTTCCCCCAGCCTGCACCCGCACCGTCACCCCCGCAACCCGCAACCCGCAGAGGTCGGGGTTTCGCTCGCTAGACCTCAGGCTGAGGCGGGGCGGTGATCACTTCGACATTGTCGTTCAGCAAATAGGACAGTTCCGACAGGGCCGTAGCGCGCTCTGCGGGGGTAGCGGCGGCCTGAACCGCCTGGACCTTTTTCGGCATGTCCTCGGAGATGCCGCGCAGGATGCATTTCAGATCGCCGTCGGTGCCCCGTTCCTTCAGAATCAGATGGCCCTGCAGGTCCAGGGCCGCCAGTTCGTCCGCCTGGGCCTTGAAGCCGGTGAAGGCCTGGCTGGTGAAGAAACCGGCGTCGTCCGCAGCCTTTGACGCCGCCCAGCCGTCGACCATCGCCTTCAGCCTCCCGGACCGGGCCACGATGTCGGCGAACAGGGGCTCGGCCGCCACGGACACGGGGGCGCCGGCGGCCGCAGCGGGCTGATCAGCCGCCAGGGCCACGGCGGGATTGGACAGGGTCAGGGCGATCGTGAGAGCAAGGCCGCAGGACATGGGTGACTTCCTGTTTCAGCGTCGGCTAGGACGTTGAACCGGCATACGCTCGACCCGTAAACGAGTGTTTACCTTCCTTGTCTTCCCAAGATTTCTCCTCCCGAGGACGACTGATGACCCGCAACGACGCCTGGACCGCCTTCGACGCCGCCGCCGCAACGGCGGGCAAAGCCCGTATCGTGGACCAGTTCGCCGCCGATCCGGACCGGCTGGCGCGGATGTCGGTCGAGGCGGCGGGTCTCTATCTGGATCTGTCGAAACAGAGCTGGACCCGGGACGCCTTCGAGGCCTGTCTGGACCTGGCCCACGCCTGCGACGTCGAGGGCCGTCGCGCCGCCCTGTTCGCCGGCGAGGCCGTCAACCTGACCGAGGGCCGGGCCGTGCTGCATCCGGCCCTGCGGGCCCCGGCCGGCGCCGACTTCAAGGCCCTGGGCGAGCCGGTCTCGGCCGAGGTGGACGCGGTGCGCGCCGACATGAAGACCTATGCCGAAGCCGTGCGCGCGGGCGCCGAGGCGGGGGCGACGGGCAAACGGTTCAAAGCCATCGTCCATGTCGGCATCGGCGGCTCGGACCTGGGTCCGCGCGTGGTGTGGGACGCCCTGCGGCCGCTGGAGCCGTCCATCGACCTGCGTTTCGTCGCCAACATCGACCCCCGCGACATGGCCGAGGCCCTGACGGGGCTCGATCCCGAGACCACCCTGGTCGTGGTGGTGTCCAAGACCTTCACCACCCAGGAAACCCTGGCCAACGCCGAGGCGGCCAAGGCCTGGCTGGCGGCCGCCCTGCCGGTCGAAGGCATGACGAAACACTTCATCGGGGTGACGGCGGCGCCGGACAAGGCGGCGGCCTTCGGCTGCGGCCGCACCTTCGCGTTCAGGGACTGGGTCGGCGGACGCTATTCGCTGTGGTCGGCGGTCAGCCTGTCGTGCGCCATCGCCCTGGGCTGGGACGTGTTCGAGGCCATGCTGGCCGGGGCGGCGGCCATGGACGATCACTTCGTCTCGGCCCCGCTGGAGCGGAACGCCCCGATCCTTCTGGCCCTGGCCCAGGTCTTCAACGTTGACGGCCTGAACCGGCCGGCCCGCACGGTGGCCCCCTATGCCCACGCCCTGCGCCGCCTGCCGTCCTTCCTGCAGCAGCTGGAGATGGAGTCGAACGGCAAGCGGGTGCATCGCGACGGAACCCCCGTGACGCGCCAGACCTGCCCCGTCGTCTTCGGCGAGCCCGGCACCAACGGCCAGCACGCCTTCTTCCAGCAGATCCACCAGGGTCCCCAGATCGTCCCGGCCGAGTTCGTCATCGTGGCCAAGACCCATGGAGACGCGCCGGAATCGCCGCTCTGGTCCAACGCCCTGGCCCAGGGTCAGGCCCTGATGCTGGGCAAGACCACCGAAGCCGCCAAGGCGGAAGGCCTGGCCCAGGGCCTGTCGCAAGAAGAGGCGACCCGTCTGGCGACCCACCGGACCTTCACCGGAAACCGCCCCTCGACCGCCATACTGATGGACCGTCTGACGCCCCAGACCCTGGGCGCCCTTCTGGCCCTCTATGAGCACAAGACCTTCGTCGAGGGCGTGATCTGGGACATCAACAGCTTCGACCAATGGGGCGTAGAGCTGGGCAAGGTCCTAGCGAAGGCGATCCTGAAGGATGTGGAGGCGGGACGACCGTCCGAGGCACTGGACCCCTCTACCGCCGCCCTGATGCGACGCCTGTCGCAATGAAGGTCGTCGCTGCAACTTGGCAAAGGGTCGAGGCCCTGGCGCTTTTCGGCGCGGCCCTGGCGGCCTACGCCCATATGGACGCCAGCTGGATCCTGTTCGCCGTCCTGTTTTTGGCGCCCGACGTCAGTTTCGCAGCCTATCTGGCGGGGCCGAGTCTCGGCGCCCTGGGCTATAATCTGGCGCACAGCCTGATCGGCCCCCTCGTGCTGGGAGCCGTGGGGCTCGCCGCATCCATCCCCTCAGCCACGTCCGTGGCCCTAATCTGGCTGGCCCATATCGGCCTGGATCGCGCCCTGGGGTATGGGCTGAAATCGCCTGAAGCCTTTGGCGTGACTCATCTCGGCCTGATCGGACGCGCGCGTTCGCGACCCTGATCAAACCCGGTCCTCGCGGTCCGGCGCGGCGTCGATCGTCAGGACGCGCCGGGGGGTGCGTCTCCCGGCCGGCGGCGAGCGGTGCAGGACCACCGGCAAGTCCGGCCAGGCCTCCCAGCCCGGCGCCGTGCCCTTGATGACGGCGACGTCGCCAGGGCGAAGGGTGCGGACCCGACGACGCGTGCCGATCAGGCGCCCGTCCAGATCCTCGCCGATCTCGCCGGCGAAGGCCCATTCCGGCCCCGGCCCCTCATAGGCGACGATCAGGCGTACCGGCACGGCGTCCTGATGAAATCGCGGGCAGGCGCGGCGGGTCACGGTCTCGCAGCGCGCCCGCCAGGCGTCGCATCCGCTTATCGCCGCCACAATCTCCGCCAATCCCTCTATATCCTGCAGCAACCACTCGGGCGCCGGACCGGACGTGGCGATCCAGCGCCCGTCGCAGTCGGCGGTGAAGTCCGGCGGGGGTAAGGCGTCCGGCGGCATGGGACTGGGCCGCGACCAGATCGCCATCCGCACCTGCGGCTCGAAAAGGGTGGTGAAGACCGTGGGCGCCTGCCCCTGGACGACTGCGCCGACCGCCATGGAAAACCTTGCTGACTATGCATGTTATAATATAACGTAACTCTCACAGTCGCCGGGCTGTGGTCAAGCTCGGCGCAGCAGCCGTGGAGCGCCGTCATGTCCGAGCTTCAAGACCCTGGCCGTCACCGTCCTGTCCGGCTTTCTCGGGGCCGGCAAGACGACCCTGCTGAACCACGTCCTGGCGAACCGCGACGGGCTGCGGGTCGCGGTCATCGTCAACGACATGAGCGAGGTGAACATCGACGCCGCCCTGGTGCGCGACGGCGGCGGGGCGGACCTGTCGCGGACCGAGGAACGGCTGGTTGAGATGTCCAACGGCTGTATCTGCTGCACCCTGCGCGAGGACCTGCTGATCGAGGTCGGCAAGCTGGCGCGCGAGGGTCGGTTCGACTGCCTGCTGATCGAATCCACCGGGATATCCGAACCCATGCCGGTCGCCGCCACCTTCGACTTTCGCGACGAGGACGGTTTCAGCCTGTCGGACCTGGCCCGGATCGACACCATGGTGACGGTGGTGGACGCCTTCAACTTCCACCGCGACTATCCCTCGACCGACCGGCTGAAGACCCGCGGCGAACATCTGGGCGAGGACGACGAACGCACGATCGCCAATCTGCTGATGGACCAGATCGAGTTCGCCGACGTCATCGTGCTGAACAAGTGCGATCTGCTCGATGCGACCCAACTCGGGACGCTGAAGGCGATGATGGCCCAGTTCAATCCGCGCGCCCGGATCATCCAGGCAGTGCGCGGCGCCGTGCCCCTGGATCAGGTCGTCGGCACGGGCCTGTTCGACATGGAAAGGGCGGAACAGGCGGCCGGCTGGTCCCAGGCCCTGCGCGGCGAGGTGACGCCCGAGACCGAGGAATACGGCGTCTCAACCTTCGTCTACAGGGCGCGCAGACCCTTTCATCCCCGGCGCTTCTATGACCTGCTGCAGCGCGAATGGCCCGGCGTCTGGCGCTCCAAGGGCTTCTTCTGGCTGGCCAGCCGGATGGACTATGTCGGTTCCTGGAGCCAGGCCGGGGCCGTGACCGAACATGAATGGGGCGGACTGTGGTGGGCTTCGGCGCCGCGCGAGCGCTGGCCCGACGACAACGCCGAATGGCTGAAGGCGATCGAGGCCGTCTGGCGACAACCCTATGGCGACCGTCGTCAGGAGATCGTCCTGATCGGCAAGGACATGAACCGCGATCTGCTGACCTCCCTGTTCGACGCCGCCCTTTTGAGCCGGTTCGAGATGGAACGCGGACCCGAGGGCTGGGCCAGGCTGGAGGATCCCTTCCCGCATTGGGACCCGCGTCGGGACGCGGCATGACAAAAGGGGCGTCTTGATAAGGCGCCCCTTCTGAATTTCACGTCCGCAGTCTACCAGCGGCGATCGTAGCGATAGTCGCGGCGCTCGTCGCGCCGGTCATAGCGCTGGTCGCGGCGCCAGTCGCGATAATCACGGCGCTGCTCCCAGCGCGGGTCGCGGCTGTTGATGCCGTGCTCGCGTTCCCAGTGGCCCTGGTTCCGGTAGCATTGGCCGCCGCGATAATAGCCGCAGTCCGATCCGCGATTGGACGAGGCTACCGCGCCCAAGGCCGCGCCGGCCAAGGCGCCGCCCGCAATATAGGTTCCGTCGCCATTGCCGTAGACGGCGCCCGCCAGTCCGCCGACGGCGGCGCCGATCAGGGCGTTGCGGGCGGTGTCGTCGCGGTCACGCGACTGGGCCGAAGCCGGGGCGGCGGTCAAGGCCAGGGCGGCGGCGGGGGCGACAACGGCGGCGGTGATTTTCAACAGCTTGGACATGGTCCGTCTCCTCTGAATCGCCTCGCGTCTTCCGGGGATCGCGAGCGTTGAGGTGGTTTTAGCGCGCGCCGTTTGAACGGGTTCGGAGGCCGTGGTTCATCGCGCGTTCATCCGTCGCGGAAGTTTCACACGCGGCGGCGCTTGACGCCCCGCCGCCCTCTGACTAACTCCCGCTCGCGTTAGCACTCTCCGTGGTCGGCTGCTAAAACGGCGGTCGCGGAGAGGCTGACCCATTGTTCAAATCGCCCCATTTGGGGGATCAAGGGAGACAACCGATGGCGTTTCGTCCGCTCGGCGACCGCGTGCTGGTCAAGCGCGTTGAAGAAGAATCCAAGACCAAGGGCGGGATCATCATCCCCGACACCGCCAAGGAAAAGCCCCAGGAAGGCGAAGTCGTCGCCGTCGGCCCCGGCGCCCGCGACGACTCGGGCAAGGTCAACGCCCTGGAGCTGAAGACCGGCGACCGCATCCTGTTCGGCAAGTGGTCGGGCACGGAAGTGAAGATCGACGGCGAAGACCTGATCATCATGAAAGAGTCGGACGTGCTTGGAGTGCTGAGCTAAGGCTCAGCCCTCAGTGGCGAGTGATCAGTGGCGAGTGGCGAGCAGGTTTCCGGACGAAACCGCCGCCGTCGCCCCAATCTCAGATCCTCGCCACTCGCCACTAACCACTCGCCACTCACACAAAAGGAGCTGCCCGCATGGCCGCTAAAATCGTACAGTTCAACACCGACGCGCGCGACAAGATGCTGCGCGGCGTCAACGTCCTCGCCAACGCCGTCAAGGTGACCCTGGGTCCGAAGGGTCGCAACGTCGTGATCCAGAAGTCCTTCGGCGCCCCGCGCTCGACCAAGGACGGCGTCTCGGTCGCCAAGGAAATCGAGCTGGAAGACGCCTTCGAGAACATGGGCGCCCAGATGATCCGCGAAGTCGCTTCGAAGACGAACGACAAGGCGGGCGACGGCACCACCACCGCGACCGTTCTGGCTCAAGCCATCGTGCAAGAGGGCCTGAAGGCCGTCGCCGCCGGCATGAACCCGATGGATCTGAAGCGCGGCATCGACAAGGCCGTCGGCCTGGTCCTGGAAGAGGTCAAGACCAACTCCAAGCCCGTTTCCAACAACTCGGAAATCGCCCAGGTCGGCACCATTTCGGCCAACGGCGACTCCGAAATCGGCGAGCTGATCGCCCAGGCCATGGCCAAGGTCGGCAATGAAGGCGTGATCACCGTCGAGGAAGCCAAGACCGCCGACACCACCGTCGACGTCGTCGAAGGCATGCAGTTCGACCGCGGCTATCTGAGCCCCTACTTCATCACCAACGCCGACAAGATGGAGGCCGTTCTCGAAGAGCCGCTGATCCTGCTGTTCGAGAAGAAGCTGACCTCGCTGCAGGCCATGCTGCCGATCCTGGAAGCCGTGGTGCAGTCGGGCCGTCCGCTGCTGATCATCGCCGAGGACATCGAAGGCGAAGCCCTGGCCACCCTGGTGGTCAACAAGCTGCGCGGCGGCCTGCGCGTCGCCGCCGTCAAGGCGCCGGGCTTCGGCGACCGCCGCAAGGCCATGCTGGAAGACATCGCCATCCTGACGGGCGGCCAAGTCATCTCGGAAGACCTGGGCATCAAGCTGGAGAGCGTCACGCTCGACATGCTCGGCAAGGCCAAGAAGGTCTCGATCACCAAGGACGACACCACCATCGTCGAAGGCGTGGGTGAGAAGGCCGACATCGAAGCCCGCGTGGCCCAGATCAAGCGCCAGATCGAAGACACCACCTCCGACTACGACAAGGAAAAGCTGCAGGAACGTCTGGCCAAGCTGGCCGGCGGCGTCGCGGTTCTCCGCGTCGGCGGCTCGACCGAAGTCGAAGTGAAGGAAAAGAAGGACCGCGTCGACGACGCCCTGAACGCCACCCGCGCTGCGGCTGACGAAGGCATCGTTCCCGGCGGCGGCATCGCCCTGTTGAAGGCCTCCAAGATCCTGGCCGACGTCAAGGGCGACAACGCCGACCAGAACGCCGGCATCGCCATCATCCGTCGCGCCCTGCAGGCCCCGATCCGTCAGATCGCCGAAAACGCCGGCGTCGAAGGCTCGATCGTGGTCGGCAAGGTGCTGGAGAACAACGACGCCTCCTTCGGCTTCAACGCCCAGACGGAAGAGTACGGCGACCTGGTCAAGATGGGCGTCATCGACCCCGCCAAGGTCGTCCGCACGGCCCTGCAAGACGCCGCTTCGGTGGCCGGCATCCTGATCACCACGGAAGCCGCCGTCGCCGACGCCCCCAAGAAGTCGGGCGGCGCCGCCGCTCCTGACATGGGCGGCATGGGCGGCATGGGTGGCATGGACTTCTAAGTCCAAGCCTTCCGACGCTGAAATGCAGAAGGGCGGGACCGCGAGGTCCCGCCCTTTTCTATTGTCGCGCCCGTTCTGTGAGCGTCTGGATTATCGCGCTCAGAATTCGGAGATCGCCCCCGGCCGGCGCGACCGGCTCTTCAGCCACATGACGCCCAAGAGATCGGCGAAGGCGACCTTCAGCCGGCCCCAGTTGGTGTATTTCGACCGGCCGGTTTCGCGGTGGCGGTGATCGACGTCCAGATACTGGTTTCGGTAACCCTCGCGGATCATCAGGGCCGGCAGATAGCGGTGGATGTGATCGAAATAGGGAAGCCGCAGGAAGACGTCGCGGCGAAAGGCCTTCAGCCCGCAGCCGGTGTCGTCGGCGTCGTCGCCCAGCAGCCGACGACGGATGCGGTTCGCCCAGACCGAGGCCTGGCGTTTGGCGGCGCTGTCCTGGCGCTTGGCCCGTCGCCCGCCGATCAGACCGACGTCTGCGGGGGCCGCAAGCAGGGCGTCCACCAGCCGGGGCGCATCGGCCGGCGGGTTCTGACCGTCGCCGTCCATCGTCACCACCACCGATCCCCGCGCCGCCAGCACCCCGGTGCGCACCGCCCGGCTCTGGCCCGCATTGGTTCCGTGGGCCAGAACCCGCAAGGTCGGCAGTTCGGCCATGGCCGCCTTCAGCTCGGCCAAGGTCGCGTCCCTGGAGGCGTCGTCGACGAAGATCATTTCATAGGACCGGCCGGCGAAGGCGGCCGCGATTTCACGCGCCAGGGGCACGGCGGCGCCGGCCTCGTCGTGAACGGGAACCACGACGGAGATCTGGGGCGCGTCAGGAGCGATTTGGGCGGTCATGCCGCTCCATAGACGAGATCGACGGCTTAGGGGAGACGGCTGACGCCGGCCCGGTCCCCGTGTAAGGAGTCTCTCATGAAGAGCTTCGATCTGGATCGCCGCATCGCCGGCTGGAGAGGCCCCCTGCTGGCGGCCCTGTTGACGCTGGTCGCCGGCCTGCCGGGCCTGCTGCTCCTGCCGCCGCTGGATCGGGACGAAAGCCGCTTCGCCCAGGCCACCGTCCAGATGCTGGAGAGCGGCGACTATGTGGACATCCGCTTCCAGGACGAGCCGCGCTGGAAGAAGCCGGTCGGCATCTATTGGCTGCAGGCCGCCGCCGTCGCCCTGACCTCGGACCCCGAGGATCGCGAGATCGCCCCCTATCGGATCCCCTCTCTCCTGGGGGCCATGCTGGCCGCCTGGGCTGTCGCCTGGGCGGGTTCGGCCCTGCTGGGCGCGCGCGTCGGCTTCTTCGGCGGCGCGATCATGGGGGCGACCTTCCTTCTGTCCACCGAGGCCGGGATCGCCAAGACGGACGCCATGCTGTGCGGCGCCACCACCCTGGCCATGGCCGCCCTGGCGCGAATCTATATGGCGACCCGAGCCGGGGAACGACCGATCCGGCCCCACAAGCTTCTGTTCTGGCTGGGCTTGGGGCTGTCGATCCTGATCAAGGGGCCGATCGGCCTTCTGGTCGTGGCCCTGGCGATCCTGGCCCTGTCGATCTGGGACCGGGACGTCCGCTGGCTGGGCCGGCTGGGCTGGGGCTGGGGCCTGCCGCTGGTGGCCCTGATGGTCGGCCCCTGGGCGATCGCCATCACCATAGCCACCGACGGGGGCTTCTGGCGCGAAGCCATCGGCGGCGACCTGGCGCCCAAGATCGCCGGGGCCCATGAAAGCCATTCCGGCTTCCCGGGAATGTATGTGCTTCTCGCGCCCCTGCTGTTCTTCCCCTCGACCCTGCTGCTGCCTGCCGCGGTCGCGACCGGCTGGTCCCGTCGGGCCGAACCGGCCATCCGCTTCCTGGTCTGCTGGCTGGTTCCCGGCTGGCTGATGTTCGAACTGGCCCCGACCAAGCTGTGGCACTACACCCTGCCGACCTTCGGCGCCCTGGCCCTTTTGGCCGCCGCCGCCCTGGCCCGGCCGATCGGCAAGGTCTCGCGGATCACCGGCGCGGTCCTGGCGGTGTTCGCCGCCGTCCTGATCTGCGCGATCACCGTCTATGGCTTGACCGTCTACGGCACCTCGACGGCCCAGACCTGGGCGGCTCTGACGGTCGGATCGACCCTGGCGGCGGCGGCTGTCGGCGGCTTCCTGCTGTTGAACCGGGCGCCGGCGGCGGCGCTCGTCGCCTCCCTGGCCTTTGGGATCGTGGCCCACGCCGCCCTGTCGGGCACGATCCGGCAGCTGCGTCCCCTGGCCATCGCACCTCGGCTGGAAAAGACCCTGGAGGCGGCCGACCTGCATCCCCGCCAGGGCCGCACGCCCGGACCGGTCGCCATCACCGGCTTCCATGAGCCCAGCTTCGTCTTCCTGACCGGTCGGGACACGGATCTGACGGACGCCCAAGGCGCCGCCCGCGCCCTGGCCGAAGGGCGGCCGGCCATCGTCGAAGGGCGAGACGCCGACGCCTTCCGCGCCGCCGCCGGGCGGCTGGGTGTGGCGGGCCGGGCGGTCGGCGTGGTGCGGGGCTACAACTATTCCGCCGGAGACGAGGTGAGCCTGACCGTCTATGCGCCTCCGCCCCGCACGGCGGAGCCTGCGACGCAAGCCGCCCCCGCGACGGCGGCGACGCGATGAGCCGCCTCATCCAGATCGTCGAGGTCGGGCCCCGTGACGGGCTTCAAAACGAAAAGGCCGTGCTGGACCCCGCCGTCCGCGCCGAGCTGGTGCGGCGGCTGGAGGCGGCCGGAGCCCGGCGGATCGAGGCCGTCTCCTTCGTCCATCCTAAATATGTGCCGCAGATGGCCGGGGCGGAAACGGTGATGGCGGCCCTGCCTCACGAAGCCGGACGCAGCCGCATCGGTCTGGTGCTGAACGGCCGAGGCTATGATCGCGCCCTGACCACGGCCGTGGACGAGGTCAATGTCTCGCTTTCCGCCACCGACGGCTTCGGCCTGAAGAACCAGGGCCTGGCCGTCAAGGACCAGCTGTCGATGCTGGGCGAGATCGTCGCCCGCCGTCACAACAGCCAGACGTCCGACGCCGTCCCGTCTCTGTCGGCGACCCTGTCATGCGTCTGGGGCTGTCCGTTCGACGGCGAGGTCTCCGTTCAGCAGGTGGGCGACCTGGTCGGGGCGATCGGCGCCCTGGGCGTCGGTGAGATCGCCCTCGCCGACACCATCGGAGCCGGCGATCCCTGGGCGGTCACGCGCAAGGTCGAGGCCGCCCGCCGGGCGGCGCCGGATGCGCGCCTTCGCCTGCACTTCCACGACACGCGCAATACGGGGCTGGCGAACGCCTATGCCGGGGTGGAGGCGGGGGTGGACGTGTTGGACGCCTCGGTCGGCGGCATCGGCGGCTGTCCCTTCGCGCCCGGCGCCACCGGAAACATCGCCACCGAAGATCTGGTCTATATGCTGGAGCGCGCGGGTTTTCAGACCGGCTATGATCTGGACGCCCTGATCGAAACGGCGCGCTGGATCGGTGCGGTGCTCGGCCGCCCCGCCCCGTCCGCCCTTAGCCGGGCAGGCGGCTTTCCCCGCAGGTGACGAACGGACGCAATAGGGTTAATCAGACTTAAGAAGCGCAGCCGTTGCGCCGGGGAGAGGAGCCGCCATGCTGATCGCCATACCCCTGCTGCTGATCCCGGTGGTCCTCTACAATATCGTCGTGCTGTTCGGCGCAGACGGAAACGGCGGCATGAGCCAGGCCGACGCCCTGCTGCGTGATCCGCTGTTCTCCATTCCCATGGCGTCAGGGGCCCAGTGGAATGTGGGCTCGGGCGACCTGATCCTGTTCGTCGGCCTGATCCTGCTGTTCTTCGAACTGGTGAAATCGACGTCGAGCCAGAGGGTGGCCATCGTCAATCACGCCCTGTCGATGGTCCTGTTCATCATCGTCCTGGTCGAATTCCTGCTGATCCGCGGCTTCGCCACCTCGACCTTCTTTCTGATCGTGGTGATGATCCTGCTGGACGTGCTGGCCGGCTTCATCGTGACCATCATCGCGTCGCGCAAGGATTTCGACCTAGCCAACTGACGGCCGGTGCGCGGGGCGGCGAAAAGACGATTTAGGAAAAGGCGGTGAAGATCAGCGCCACGACGGCGACGTCGAAGACCTTGGCGGCGAGGCTGAGGGCGGCGGGCATGGCGTGTCCTGGCGGAGGCGTTTCGATACGCCTTCAGCAAGTTCCGTGCCGCCCGACGCCTAACGCCCGATCAGACGTCGGTCTTGGACGCGCGCCCGACCGGCGGCCGTCGCTCGGCCTCGCCCGAATACTCAGCCCCCAAATAGGCGGCGCGCGCGGCGTTCAGAACCGGAGGACCGCCCTTCAGGCCGCGCCTTTGCCCCTTCTGGCCCATCTGCTGGGCCACAAAGGCCGCCGCGCCGGGTTCGCCGGCCGTATGGACGGCAGGTCTTGCCGAGGACCCCGTTGCAGCCTCGGCCTCAGCCTCGGTCAGCGGCGCCGGGACCAGGGCCTTGGCCGCCGCCTGCTGAGCGCGCCGTTCGCGCTCGCGCCTTTCACCTTCGCGGCGATCCACGCGCTCAGGTCCGCTGACCGCCTGGATCCGATCGGTCATTTCGGCTTGGACTCGGCGAGACGGTCGATCTGGGCGCGCATTTCGTCCATCTGGCGGCGCATCTCCTCCAGGGCGTCGCTGTCTGCGGCCGCCTTGGTTTCCGCCGCCGGCGGGGCGGCCGGCTCGCTTCGGCCATAGCCGAAGCCGGGGAACATCTGCATCGCCCGTTCGAACACGGCCATATTGGTCTTGGCCGCCTCCTCGATCAGGGTCGCGCCGGCGCCGGCGCCGAAGGCCCGGCTCATCTGACTGGCGAACTGCTCCTGCTGACGGCTGAAATTGGTCAGGGACATTTCCAGATAGGAGGGCAGAACGCCCTGCATCGAGCCGCCGTAGAAGCCGATCAGCTGACGCAGGAACTGGACCGGCAGCAGGGCCTCGCCCCGGCTTTCCTCTTCGAAGATGATCTGCGTCAGGATCTGGCGCGTCAGGTCGTCGTTGGTCTTGGCGTCATAGACCACGAACTCGGTCCCTTCGCGCACCATGGCCGCAAGGTCGTCCAAGGTCACATAAGTGCTGCTGCGCGTATTGTAGAGACGCCGGTTCGCATACTTCTTGATGACGACCTGATCGCCTTCGCCGGTCTTTCCGCCCTTGGTGTTTTCGTCAGCCACGCTTGTTCTCGCGATTTTGCAACGCACCACTATCGTCCGTTGCGGCGCGAAGCGCTAGAGGCTGATCTCAAGGGCGACGGAAGGCCTCAGTGGCTCATGGCCGGAGCCAGGACGACGCCGACCAGGACGGCCGTCCAATGCACCGTCGCCCCGGTGACGACGAAACCGTGCCAGATGGCGCGGCGGAACCGCACCTGGGGGCTGATGAAGACCAGAACCCCCGCCGTATAGATCAACCCGCCCAGAACCAGCAGGGCCAGGGCGACGGGGTGGACCGTCTCCACCATCGGCTTCAGAGCCGCGACGGCCAGCCAGCCGAAAACGACATAGACCGCGCTCCAGAACCGGTCCGAAATGCGCGGCGCGAACAGCTTCACCCCCGCGCCGACGAAGGCCAGGGTCCAGATCAGGGCGGTGAAGCCGATCGACCAGAGGCCTTCGAACCTCTGGGTGGTGAAGGGGGTGTAGCTGCCGGCGATCATCAGAAAGATGGCCGCCTCGTCCAGGCGACGAAGCACCGGACGGGCCGCGCAGGGGTTGGTCCAGTTGTACAGGGTCGAGGCGGTCAGCATGCCGATCAGGCACAGGGCGTAGATGGCCGTGGCCAGAACGCCTCCGACCCCCGTATAGACCCCTGCCAAGCCCGCCAGAACGACGCCGCCGACGGCCGCCAGCATCAGACCCACCGCATGGACCCAGAGGTCCGCCAGCCTTTCGGCCCGGGTCTGATAGTGCTCGATCATGTCCAGCTCGTCCGGCGTGCAGACATGGGTGACAAGGCGTTTCAGCGTTCCCAGCATGGCCAATCAAATCCAAGATCGTCCCTATCGTTCCGACACAATGCGCCGTCAGGATGACGAAGGACTGAATCCGAGGCGGTGTTTCCTCCGACAGGTGACGAAGCCGCCCATATGCGGCAAAAGAGCCACTCGATAATTCCGCAGAGAGTGAAATCCCATGACCGAGGTCGTCATCGTCTCCGCCGCCCGCACCCCCGTCGGGTCGTTCCTCGGCGCCCTGTCGTCCTTGCCCGCCTCCAAGCTGGGCGAGATCGCCATCAAGGCGGCGCTGGAGCGGGCCGGGGTCGCGGGTGATGAGGTGGACGAGGTGATCCTGGGCCATGTGCTTCAGGCTGCGGCCGGCCAGGGCCCGGCGCGTCAGGCGGCGGTCGGCGCCGGCGTGCGCCAGTCCGCCCCGGCCTGGAGCCTGAACCAGATCTGCGGTTCGGGCCTGCGGGCCGTCGCCGTCGCCGCCCAGCAGATCGCCCTGGGCGACGCCGGGATCGTGGTCGCCGGCGGACAGGAGAGCATGAGCCAGGCGCCCCACGCCCAGCAGCTGCGCACGGGCCACAAGATGGGCGACGTCGCCCTGATCGACACCATGATCAAGGACGGGCTGTGGGACGCCTTCAACGGCTATCACATGGGCCAGACCGCCGAGAACATCGCCGACAAATGGGGCATCACCCGCGAGGCCCAGGACGAGTTCGCCCTGGCCAGCCAGCACAAGGCCGAGGCGGCGCAGAAGGCCGGCAGATTCGCCGAGGAGATCGCCCCGGTGGTCATCCCCGGCAAGAAGGGCGACGTGGTCGTGGACCAGGACGAATACATCCGCCACGGCGCCACCCTGGAGCTGATGCAGAAGCTGCGGCCCGCCTTCGCCAAGGACGGCAGCGTCACGGCCGCCAACGCCTCGGGCTTGAACGACGGCGCCGCCGCCCTGGTGCTGATGAGCGCCGAAGAGGCTAAGGCGCGGGGGCTTGAGCCCCTGGCCCGCATCGCCGCCTCCGCCACCGCCGGGGTCGATCCGTCGATCATGGGCACGGGGCCGATCCCCGCCTCGAAGAAGGCGCTGGAAAAGGCGGGTTGGACGGTCGCGGATTTGGACCTGATCGAATCCAACGAGGCCTTCGCCGCCCAGAGCCTGTGCGTGGTCAAGGAGCTGGGCCTCGACCCGGCCAAGGTCAACGTCAACGGCGGCGCCATCGCCATCGGCCACCCCATCGGCGCCTCGGGCGCGCGCATCCTGACCACGCTTCTGTTCGAGATGAAGCGGTCCGGCGCGAAGAAGGGCCTCGCCACCCTGTGCATCGGCGGGGGAATGGGCGTGGCGATGTGCGTGGAGCGGGGGTGACCTGAAACTTCCTTCTCCCTTTGGGAGAAGGTGGCCGCGAAGCGGACGGATGAGGGACAGGCGGTGCGCCAAGTCGCACCCACCGAACCCTCACCCTTCGGCTGCTTCGCGCCGCCCTTCGGATCGCACAAAGACGACGGCTCCGCCGCCGTGTGCTCAAGCCCTCTCCCGCCGGGAGAGGGAGTCCAACTTCAGTCCGCCGGATATTCGAAGGGATCGGTCGGCGTCGGCTCGGTCGGCAGGGGCATGCGCGGCAGGGGCTCGTCGCGGTTGGCCGCGTTCAGCAGGAAGCTGGCCAGGATAATCGCCGCCTGACGCATGTCCTCCGGCTTCAGGTGGTCATAGCTGTCGATACTGGTGTGGTGCAGGCGGCTGGAATAGTCGAGCGGATCCTGAATGAACTGATACCCCGGCACGCCGACCGTCTGCATATAGACGTGGTCGGTGCCGCCCGAAGGGCGCAGGGACACGGTGGTCGCCCCCATGCTGGCGAAGGGCGCAAGCCATTCCTGGAAGATCGGGACTGCGGCCACATTGCCCTCGGCGTTGATGCCCCGAATCTTGCCCGAGCCGTTGTCCAGGTTGAAATAGGCGACCAGATCCCGATAGCCTTCGCGCGGCTCGATCGGCCAGCGGCTGCGCCAGGTTCGGTTGTTCGGCAGGTTCGCCAACGCTGGATCGTTCGAGGGCGCGCGAGTGGCCAGATGCCTGTCGACATAGGCCAAAGAGCCCAGGATGCCCTGTTCCTCGCCGCTCCATAGGGCGAAACGGATGGTGCGTTTGGGCCTCACGTTCAGGGTCTTAAGGATGCGTGCGGCCTCCATGACCACTGCGCTGCCGGCGGCGTTGTCCACCGCTCCGTCCGAAGCGACCCAGCTGTCCAGATGGGCGCCCGCCATGACGTATTCGCTGGTTCCCCCGCTGCCGGGGATGTCGGCCAGGATGTTGTAGGCGTTGACGTCCTCGTCATGGAACTGGACCTCGCTCATCAGTTCCAGCGTGGGCGGCGTATCGGTCAGGGCCAGTCGGGCCAGACGACGATAGTCCTCAGCCGCCAGCTCCATGCCCGCCAGCTTGGGCGTCGCGCCGACCTGATAAGTATAGCCCGTGCCGTGCAGCAGGCCGCCGTCCCGCTGGGAAATCCTCACCCAGGCCAGGGCGCCCTGTTCGACCAGGAAGGCGTCGAGCCGCGCCGCGAAATCGGCCGTCTTCAGCTGACGCTCGATCGCAGCGGGCGAATACTGGGGTTGGACATAGGTGTTGCGCTCGGCCAGCTCGGCGCTGGTCCAGCGTTTGAAGGCCGGCTCGGTCGGTTCGGACCCCGTGCCGGGCTGGGACAGCATGACGATCTTGCCCGACAGCTTGCCCCGCCATTTGTCGAAATCCTCGACCTTGGAGATCGGCGCCACGATGACGCCGCCGCTGATCACCCCGTTGGTCGAAGGCGTCCAGGCCACCGGAATGGCCCTCAGGTCCAGCGGTCGCGGCGCCGTCATGCGGGCGCTGGAGCGGACGATGGACCAGCCCCGCCCGAACTCGAACCCCTCGGCCCGGACGTTCGACAGGCCCCAGTCGCGGAACTGCTGCTGGGTCCAGCGTTCCGCCTCCCGCATCTGCGGCGAATTGGTCATTCGCCCGCCGATCCGGTCCGTCAGATAGGCGGCCGTCTGCATCACCTGGCTGTGGTTCAGCCCCTGGTCGATGATGCCGTTGACGGTGGTCCGGTTGACGGACTGGGCCGCGACCGGCGTGGCCAGAAGAGCGGCGGCGGAAACGAAGGCGAGCAGACGCGACATAGGACCCCCTGATTGGCTTAGTTTGCTATCTGACGGAATCCTCGACTGAAGTGCAAATCCAAAAGGCCCGGCGCGACGCTCAACCCCAGGGACCGCGCGGTTCGGCCGGCGTGGCGGGCACGCCTGTCGTCAGGCGCCGATGCGTCGCGGGGACCGCCGAGATCGGAACCGCCGGGGCGGACGCGGGCGCCGCCTGGCGCGGCCGCATCCCCATCTTCGCGCCCAGTTCCACCAGAGCCCGAACGCGATTTCCGGTCGCCGGGTGGGTCGAGAACAGATTGTCCGCCCCGCGCCCGGCCAGGGGGTTGATGATGAACAGCTGTCCGGAGGCGGGATTGCGCTCGGCCGTCGGATTGTGGATCCGCTTGGCGTAGGCCTCGATCTTCTGCAGGGCGGAGGCCAGGGCGTGAGGGTCATTGGCGATCTCCGCCCCGACGCGATCGGCCTCATATTCGCGGCTGCGCGAGATCGCCATCTGCACCAGGCCGGCCGCCATGGGCGCCAGGATCATCAGGGCCAGGGTTCCGATAAGGCCGCCGGGCCGCTCGCGGTCGTCGCCGCCCTGGAAGAACAGGGCGAAATTGGCCAGGGCGGCGATGGCCCCGGCGATGGTGGCCGTCACCGTCATGATCAGGGTGTCGCGGTTCTTCACATGGGCCAACTCGTGCGCCATCACGCCGCGCACCTCGTCGCGGGTCAGCATGTCCAGAAGACCGGTGGTGGCGCAGACGGCGGCGCGTTCAGGGTTCCGGCCGGTGGCGAAGGCGTTGGGCTGGTCGCTGGGGATGATGGCGACCTGGGGCTGGGGCAGGCCGGCGTCGCGCGCCATCTGGCGCACGTCGGCGACATAGTTGCGGACCACCGCATTGGGATGCTGCTCATCGACCGGCTGGGCCCGGTACATCTTCATGACGATCTTGTCGGCGTTCCAATAGCTGAACAGATTCATGCCGCCGGCGAAGACCAGGGCGATCGCCATGCCGGTCGCGCCGCCGATCAGATAGCCGAGCCCCGCGAAAAGGGCGGTGAGGGCGGCCAGAAGAATGAAGGTCTTCAGATGGTTCATCGTCGTTCCGGGACCGTCGGCGGCTTTTTGTGGCGTCGCGGCTTTGATCGACTATTTGAGGCCATGAGCCGCCGTCCTCAAGGGAGCCGACCTGTGACCGAACATCCCACCCCCGACCCGGCCGAAGCGACGGCGGACGAGAAGGACGCCCCGACTTTCAACGCCGAAATCCCCCACGCCACGCCCGAAAGACCGCTGAGCGACGTCGCCCGACGCGCCCTGCTCGAGGCGGCTGAACGTCGCACGACCCGGGAGGCCGCGGCGGCCGCAACCGAATACGGCGGTCCGACGGGGCCTGAACCGACCCGCTACGGCGATTGGGAGAAAAAGGGCCTGGCCGTCGATTTCTGACGGGCGACGACGGCGCGACAATTGCCGAGACAAGACTTAGGTCAAGGAGTCTGTCCCGCAATGACACAGCCCATCATCGCCGCCGCGTCTGCGGTCCTCCTGCTTTCCGCCGCACCCGCTCTGGCGGGCGGTCCTTCCGGCGCTCACGGCGGCTGTGGAGGCTGCGGCGGCGGGCATCGGGGCGGACACCCCGGCGGGGGTCATTACGGCGGCGGCCACAACAGCAACGTCAATGTGAACGTGAATGCGAATGCGGGGGCCAACGCCTCGGCCTACGCCGGGGCTTCGGCCTATTCGGCGATCAACGCCCGCGCCTATTCCCAGTCGTACAGCTTCAGCCGTCACGGCGGAGGCGGAGGCGGGGGCGGGGTCGTTTATGTCGGCGGCGGCTATGCCGAGGGCGGCGCCGTCGGCGGGAACTATGCGTCCGCCCCGGCGGTGGTCTTCGTGGGGCCTGCGCCCGTCAGCGCCCCTGTCGGCTATCCGGTCTATGGCTTCGGTCGCGACTATATCGGCTGGCGCCCCTATCGGCCTCACCCGCCGATCGACTGCGGCTGCCGCCCGCCGTATCCCGGTCACGACCGCGAGATGCGCTACGAGGATCGGCGCGACCTGAGCCGCCGAGACGCCTATGAGGCGCACGTCTACGAAGAGCGCGCCTATGAAGAGCGGGCCTATGAGGCGGGCGGCTATTATAGGGAGGAAGGGTCCGTTCCGGCGCCGACGCCCTATGTCGAATACCCGCCGATCTACGGGGAGCCTGAACCCCTGCCGCCGCCTCCCCCTCCGCCGCCGACGGACTATTACGGCGACCTGCCGCCGCCCGGCAATGTTCCGCCGCAAGCCCCGCCCCGCCAGTACTACGCCCAGGAACCGGGCGAGCGCGGCTGATCAGATCAGGGCGATGCTTTCGACGACGGCCAGGGCGGCGGCGCGGGGATCGGCCGCCGCCGTGATCGGCCGGCCGATCACCAGATGGGTGGCGCCGGCCTGAAGCGCAGCCTCGGGCGTGGCGGCGCGGGCCTGATCGTCCAGGGCCGACCCCGCAGGCCGAACGCCGGGCGTCACGATCAGAAAGTCGGGCCGGCCGGCGGCCTGTGCGATCTCGCGCACCCGGGCCGCCTCCTGCGGGCTGGAGACCACCCCGTCGATCCCCGCCTCAAGCGCCTGCCGCACACGCAGCTCCACCAGTTCGGCCGGCGACAGACTGTGGTCGTCCGCCGCCAGATCCTCGGCCGTCAGGCTGGTCAGAACGGTCACGCCCAAAACCTTGAGCCCTGATCCGGCCACGCCCCGCGCCGCCGCCGCCATGACCTGGGGCCGGGCGTGGACGGTCAGGAGGTCGCAACCCGAGGCCGCCAGATTCGCCGCCGCCTTTTCGACCGTCGCGCCGATGTCGTGCAGCTTCCAGTCCAGAAACACCTTGCGGCCCTCGGCCTTCAGGTCGCGCGCCAGCTCCATGCCGCCGACGGCGAACAGCTGCAGTCCGATCTTGTAGAAGCCCGCCGCATCCTGAACCCGCCCGACCAGGGCGGCGGCCTCTGCGACCGTCGGCACGTCCAGGGCGCAGATGATCCGTTCGTCGGGACCGCGATTGGGGGCGACGGCTTGGACCTGGGTCATCGACGGACTCGCGCTGAGCGGCTATGCCGGGACGCTGAAGGTGCGTCGGCGCGGCCGGCGTGTTGAATTTCAAGAGCGAGGCGAGGCGATGAACGCGGTCGATCTGGGTGTCAACCTGTTCGTGACCCTGTTCGCCCTGTTGGACCCGATCGGCAATCTGCCGATCTTCGCCGCCGCGACCGCCGGGGCCACCCTGCGTCAGCGGATCTCGGTCTCGGCCCTGATCTGCCTGTTCGCCATGCTGTTCCTCAGCTTCTTCCTGTTCACGGGCCTGGGCCTGCTGCAGTTCTTCGGCATTTCCCTGGCGGCCTTCCGCATCGCCGGGGGCATTTTGCTGCTGTTCCTGGGGCTGGACATGGCGCGCGGGGACTTTCTGGCGATGTTCGCCGACAAGGACGCCTTGAGCGACAGCAAGGATGTGCGCGGCTACGCCCGCCGGCGGTTCCAGCGTCTGGTCGTGCCCTTCGCCATCCCGCTGATGATCGGTCCGGGCGCCATCTCGGCCGTGATCATCAATGCGGGCGAGGCCGCTCAACTGGGTTACGCCGGCATGGCGGGCTCGGTCGTCGCCATCGCCGCCGCCTGCGTCGTCTCCTGCATCTGTTTCGCCCTCACCGGCTATCTGAGCCGGGTGCTGGGCGAAGTCGGCATGGCCATCATCGTCAAGGTGCTGGGCCTGATCCTGTGCGCCCTGGCCATCCAGTTCATCCTGCTGGGCCTGGGCGAAGCCATCCCTGGCATGATCTCCGGCGCCGTGACCACCCCCTATCCCGCCGCCTCCTGAAGCTTCAGTCGGCGGCGTCCTCGATGGCGTGGATGTCGTCGTCGGACAGGCCGAAATGGTGGCCGATCTCGTGGATCAGGACATGGGCGATCAGCTCGGCCAGGCCCACGTCGCCGCGCTCGCACCATTCGTCCAGTATGGGGCGGCGATACAGGAAGATCCGCGAGGGCTCGGGCGCCGGCCCCAGGCTGTCGCGCCGCCCGATGTCCACACCGTAATAGAGGCCGGTCAGTTCGAAGGGGTCTTCGATCTCCATCTCGGCCAGGGTCTGTTCGTCGGCGAAGTCGTCGATGCGGAACACCACCTCCCCCGCCGCCGCCCTGAACTCGGCCGGCAGGGCGTCGAAGGCCTGACGGGCCAGACGCGCGAAATCGTCCAGGGAGGGGGCGAAAAGGTCGGGAGCGGGCTCTGTCATCCGTCCGCTATCGCCCCGGTCGGCGGGGCGCGCAACGGGGCGCGATGACGCGATCGGAGGGTCTGACTTTTTCGTGCTGCATTGAGGTATGGTAAAGGCGAATCAGGGCGCGGGACTCAAGGACAAGAATGGCCGAGGCCGACATCGCCTATGTCGCCACTGCAGGCGCAGCCGGACTGGCCTTGGGCGTCAGCGCCTGGGCCTTGCGGCTGCGCGCGCGTCTGAGCGCCGCCGTCGCCGCCGCCGAGCGGGACCGTGACGCCGCCCAGGCCGATCTAAGCCGCCACGACAGCATGTTGCGCGCCTTCGACGACGTGAGCCTGGCCTTGACGGCCGAAGGCGAGGCGAGCGGCGCGCCCATCGGCCCCGCCGAACTGATCGCCCGACTGACCGCCTCGGACGCCGCCGTGGGGTCGGGCATGGATCAGGGCGAGGCGGGCCAGGCCATACTGACGCGGCTGAGGTTGAGCCATGCGGTTTCGATCGAGGCCCTGGTCGAGGCCGGAAAGGCGTTCGAGAGCCTGATCGACCTCGGCGACATCGAGCCTTGGCGCGTCGAAGGCCGGGTCGCCGGCGGGGTCGCCTGGCTGCGCCTGTCGCCGGCGTCCCGCGTGGTCCTGACCGGAGCCGATGCGACCGAGAGCGGCCTGTCTCTGCTGGGCGACGCCTCGCCGATTCCGACCTGGATCGTGGACGGCGCCGGACGACTGGCCTGGGCCAACCGCGCCTGGTTGAGCGAGCTCGGCGCCCAGTCGGTGGATGAGGTGCTGGACAAGGGCCTGTCGTTCGACCGCGGGGCCGACGCCCTGATCGCCGAGGCGGGCCGGCTGGGGCTGCGTCAGGAAGGGTTCCGCTGGACGACCGGCGGCGGCCATCGCCGGGCCTGGCGGATCATCGCCGAACCGGCGGCCGGCGGCGCCGTGACCGCCTTCGCCATCGAGGTGACGGAGGCCGAAGAGACCCGCGACACCCTGCGCCGCCACGTCGACGCCCACGACGAGACGCTGAACCACCTCGCCGATGCGGTCGCCATCTTCGGCCCCTCCAAACGCCTGGCCTTTCACAACACCGCCTTCCAGACCCTGTTCGACCTGGACCCCGCCTGGCTGGACGAACGGCCGACCCATGCCGAGCTGCTGGACCGGCTGCGCCAGCGCCGCCGCCTGCCGGAGGTCGTGGACTACGCCGGATGGAAGGCCCGCGAACTGGAATTCTACGGCGCGTCCCAGGCCGCGCCGGACGACAGCTGGTCCCTGCCCGACGGGCGGACGCTCCGGGTCGTGCGCCAGCCCCATCCGCTGGGCGGCATATTGCTGATCTTCTCGGACATCACCGACGAACTGAATCTGCGCAGCCGGTTCAACGCCCAGATCCAGGTGCAGAGGGCGACGCTCGACAAGCTGAACGACGCCGTCGCCGTCTTCGGCTCGGACGGACGGCTGCGGCTGCACAATGAAGCCTTCGAAAGCTTCTGGCGTCTGCCCGGCGATCGGATCGCCGCCTCGATCGACTTCGACGCCCTGGCCGAACTGTGCAAGGCCGTCCTGCCCGATCCGGCCCTGTGGCTGGGATTGAAGGCCCGCGTCGCCGATCCGGACCCCGAAAGCCGCATCGCCATCTCGGGCGAGGGGCGCACGATCGACGGCCGCATCGCCGCCTGGCAGACCCGCCCCCTGCCGGACGGCGCCACCCTGGTCGCCTTTTCCGACGTGACGGCCCGTCGGGGCCTGGAACAGGCCCTGGTTCAGCGCGAACAGGCCCTGGCGGAAAGCCAGGCCTTGAAGCGCGAGTTCGTGGGCAATGTCTCCTATGAACTCCGCACGCCTTTGACGACGATCGTCGGCTATTCCGAACTGCTGGAGACGATGGGCGATCTGCCCGAGCGCAGCCGCCAGCATGCGGGCGCCATCCGCGTCGCCGCCGTCCAGCTGGCCCGCTCGATCGACGACGTTCTGGACATGGCCCAGATCGACGCCGGCGAGATGGAGCTGTCGCTGGGCGACGTCCGGGTCTGCGACCTGCTGAACGAGGCGGCCGAAAAGGTCCGGCCCAAGGTCGAGGGGCGCGGCGCCGTCCTGACCGTCGCCTGCGCCGCCGATCTCAGCCCCATTCGGGCCGACGAGCACCGGATCGGCCAGGCCCTGGATCATCTGCTGGAAAACGCCGCCCGCGCCGTTTCCGAAGGCGGGGCCGTCACCCTGACGGCCGAGGCCGGCGCGTCGGAGGTACGGCTGACCGTCTCCGATACGGGGCGCGGCATCCCCTATCATCTGCAGGCCCATGTGTTCGATCGCTTCGTCCGGCGCGAGCGGGGCGGACCGGGCGTCGGCCTGGCCCTGGTCAAGGCCCTGGTCGAACTGCACGGCGGCTGGGCCGAGGTGGAAAGCGAACCCGGAAAGGGCGCCGCCTTCATCCTTCATCTGCCGCTGGGCGCGGCCACCACCGCCGCCCCGCCCGAACTGCAGCTGGATCGGCCGCAAGCCGTAGAGGCGGCCGACTGAGCCGGAGCCGTCTCTCAGCCCTTCGACCCCAACCAGTCGAGCAGGCCGCGCGCGGCCGCGACGCCTGAGGCGAAACTGGCCTGAAGCAGATAGCCGCCGGTCGGCGCCTCCCAGTCCAGCATCTCGCCCGCGACGAAGACGCCCGGCCTGGCGATCAACATCGAGCGGGCGTCCACCGCCTCCAGCGCCACCCCGCCCGCCGTGGAGATGGCCCGCTCCAGCCCTTGGAACCCCGTCAACCGCACGGGCGCGGCCTTGATGCGCTGCGCCAGGCTGAAAGGATCGGCCGGCAGGGGGCCGGTCTCGCGCAGGAGGGCGACGGCTAGAGGGTCCAGTTTCGCCGTCTTGCGCAGGTGGGTGGCCAGACTGGCCTTGGCCCGCGGCCGCGCCAGGCGCTCCGCCAGCTGTTCGACCGTCAGGCCGGGCTTCAGATCAAGGTGGATTTCGACCTGACCGTCGGCCTCGATCGCCTCACGCAGGGCCGCGGACAGGGCGTAGATCGCCCCGCCTTCCAGTCCATAGCGCGTGACCATGACCTCGCCCGGCACCGTTCGATCCCTCAGGCGGACCGAGACGGGCTTCAGGGGCCGCCCGGCGAACCGCGCGCGAAAGGCGGCGGACCAATCCACGTCAAAGCCGACGTTGGCGGGGCGGAAGGGGGCGACGGCCACCCCTTGGGCCTCCAGCCACGGCTTCCAGTCGCCGTCCGACCCCAGACGCGGCCAGCTGGCGCCGCCCAGGGCCAGGACGACGGCGTCAGGCCGCACTCGCCGCTCGCCGTCAGGCGTTTCGAACACCAGATCCGGCCCCGACCAGCCGATCCAGCGCGACCGCGTGCGGATTTCGACGCCCAGCCCTTCCAGCCGCGCCAGCCAGGCACGGAGCAGGGGCGAGGCCTTCATGGCGCGCGGGAAGACGCGCCCGCTGGAACCGACGAAGGTCGGCTGGCCCAGGCCCTCGACCCAGGCGATCAGATCATCCGGCCCGAAGTCGGCGATCCAGGCCCTCGCTGTTTCAGCCGCCGGACCGTACCGGCTCAGAAAGCGCTCCATCGGCTCCGAATGGGTCAGGTTCAGACCGCCGCGCCCGGCCATCAGCAGTTTTCGCGCCGGAGACGGCGTCTGTTCATGCACCACCACCTTCAATCCGGCCTGGGCCAGGTGCTCGGCGGCCGTCAGGCCGGCCGGTCCGGCGCCGATCACATGGATGGCGGGCTCGGCTTGGCGGTCGGAGTGGGTCATCGCCCCGCTTTGCCCGCTCACCGCGACGCTGGCTATAGGGGGCGGGATGGTTATGTTCGGCCGATGAGCGTCGCCTTCACCCGAGAAGAAGATCTGGAAGCCACCGCCGCCGACCTGGCGGACCGGCCGATCTCGCCCCACCCCAACCTGGTCACGGCCGAAGGCCTGGCCCAAATCGAGGCCGAACTGGCCTCCGCGCGCGCCGCCTACGCCGCCGCCCAGATCAAGGGGTCGATCGAAAGCGATCGGACCGCCATGGCCCGCGCCACCCGTGATCTGCGCTACTGGTCGGCCCGCAGGGCATCGGCCCAGCTGGTGGAGCCGGGCGAGGCCGACGGGCGCGTTCGTTTCGGCGGTTCGGTCCGCATCGAGCGCGACGACGGGCGATCCCAGACCTGGCGCATCGTCGGCGAGGACGAGGCCGATCCCGCGAAGGGTTCGGTCAGCCATGTGTCGCCGCTGGCCCGCGCCGTTCTGGGCCGGCGCATCGGCGACGAGGTGGTGGTGGCGGGCCGGACGGTGGAGATCACGGCCGTCGGCTGACCGCCTTCAGCTCGGCTTTTCGGCGGCGTCTCCCAGCATCTCGCGGATCATGTCCAGGATCAGCTTCTGATTTCGCAGGGGCAGATGCGGCGCCAGACGGGCGATTTCGACACTGTGTTTGGTCATCCGGGGCTCGTGGTCGAAGGCGGGCGCCTCCTCCTCGCCCACGCTGGCCTGGGCCACGCGAAAGCCCGAAAAGAAGTAGGGAATCTCCACCTTCATGAAGTCGGCCATTTCGAACAGTTTCGAGGCCGAGACGCGGTTCGTGCCCTTCTCGTACTTCTGAACCTGCTGGAAACTGACGCCCAAGGCGCGCGCCAGGGCGCTTTGGGTCAAACCCAGGCCCAGACGCTTCTCCTGAACGCGGCGGCCGACGTGGATATCGACGGGATGGGGCTCCTCGAGTTTTTCGCGCGCCATCCCGATTCCCCTCGTCCCGCTGTCAGCCCCTAAGGCGAAGCCTAGTGGGAGAGGTCAACGGCCACAAGCCGGGACGGCGGCCGGCGAAAAGGGAAATCGCCAGGGCGGCCAGAAGACCCGCGAAAAAGAACGCGTCGCCCCATCGGCCGTAGGGGGTCACCGCCGTCGGGCGCGGCAAGGGCGCATCGACCACCCCGGCGACGCCGGGATCAAGCCTTTGATTCTGAACGATCCGGCCCCAGGGGTCGATCATGGCCGAAATTCCGGTGGGCGTGGCGCGGGCGATCGGCAGGCCGGTCTCGATCGCGCGATAGCTGGCCAGGTTCAGATGCTGGCGCGGCCCCGAGGTCGCGCCGAACCAGGCGTCGTTCGAGGCGTTGACGATCCAGTCGGGACGCCCGGCCGCCCCCGGCGTGAAGCCGGGATAAAGGCTTTCATAACAGATCAGCGGCTGGACCGGCGGAACGCCCGGAACGCGGATGGGCGCAGGAATGGGCCCGGCGGAGAAATCGCTCGGCATGTGAACCAGGCTGCGAAGCCCGACGGCCGTCATGATCGAACCCAGCGGCAGATATTCGCCGAACGGCACCAGCCGATGCTTGTCATAGACGGCGGCGATCCGCAGGCCCGGCCCGGCTTCGTCCACCAGGGCGAACAGGCTGTTGTAATAGCGGGCGCCCTCTGGGGCCGTTGGATCAGGTTCGCCCCGCGCCAGCCCCATCATCAAGGTTTGCCCCGGCCGCACGGCGACGGCGATGGCGGCCGCATCCGCCGAGGCGAAGACGTCATTGGCCGAGGCCGGCAGGGCGCCCTCAGGCCAGACCACCACGTCGGGCGTTCGGGCGGCCGGCTGTCCCGTCAGGGCGACGTAGCGATCGACGATGGAGCGATAGGCCTCGGGCGACCACTTGGTTTCCTGTTTAACGTCGGCCTGGACCAGGCGAACCACGGTGTCGGTGACCCGCAACTCGGCCTGGGCCAGCCGCACGGCGCCGAAGAGGCCGACGGCGGCCAGAACCAGAAGGCCGGACCCCGCCGAGATCAGGCGGCCGCGCGCTGCGCCGGGTCCGACCAGGGGCGCCAGGGCGGCGGTCGAGGCCACCGTGATCAAGCTCAGTCCATAGACTCCGACCACCGAGGCGAACTGCGACATGCCGCCGCCCGCCCGCCAGGTCGCCCCAGCCGGGTTCCAGGGAAAGCCGGTCAGCACATGGCCGCGCAGCCATTCGGCGGCGCAGAACAGGGCGGCGAACAACAGGACCCGAACGACGCCTATGGGTGCGAACCGGCGATAGAGGGCGCAGGCGACGCCCCAGAACAGGCCTAGGCCGGCCGGCAGCAGGCTGGCGGCGAAGGGCGCCATCCAGGCCTGTTCCGGATTGACGAAGAAGGCCTCGGCCACCCACCAGCAGCCGATGAAGAAATAGGCGAAGCCCGCCAGCCAGCCCATCCAGAAGGCGCCGCGCGGGGTGTCCGACCGTTCCGACAGGATCATCAGCAGCGGATAGCCCAGAAGGCCGACCAGCACCCCGAACGGCGGATGGGCCAGGGCCGTCCCCGCCCCGGCCGACAAGGCCAGACCGATGCGGATCAGACGCCAGGTCCAGGCGCGACGTTTCTCGGGAAGGGCGCGAACGCGGGCGGCGAAACGGTCGAGCGCGGCGTCGGGAAACATAGGGTCAGTCCTGCCCATCTACAGAGACATCGGCGGCATAGGGGTCGGCGACGCCCAGTTCGGCCAGGATCTCGCGCTCCTCGGCCTCCATCGCCTCGGCCTCGGCCTCATCCTCGTGATCGCGGCCCAACAGGTGCAGCACCCCATGGACGACCAGATGGCTCAGATGGTCCGACAGGCTCTTGCCCTGAACTTCCGCCTCGGTCGCGCAGACGCCATAGGCCAGGACGATGTCGCCCAGATGCGGCGCGGCGTTCTCGGGCGCAGGAAAGGACAGGACATTGGTCGGCCTGTCCTTGTCTCGGAACCGGGCGTTCAGATCCCGCACCGCCTCGTCGTCGGTCAGCAGGACGACGATGTCGCCCGCCACGGCGCCCAGGGCCGCCGCTGCGGCCCGTTCCGCTGCGGCTGCGACATCCGGCAGGGCGGCGGTCCAGGCCTCGGCCTCGATTTCGATGTCGATCATTCGGCGTCTTCAAGGTCCGGGGTCGGACGGGACCGGGCGGCGTCGGCGTCATAGGCGCGCACGATCCGCTCGACCATGGCGTGGCGCACCACGTCCTCGGCCGCGAACCTCAGGATGCCGACGCCCTGGACCCCGTCCAGGATCCGCAGGGCATGGGCCAGGCCGGAATCGCGCGGGTTCAGCAGATCGATCTGGGACGGGTCGCCCGTCACCACCATCCGCGCCCCCTCGCCGAGACGGGTCAGGACCATCTTCATCTGCAGACGCGAGGTGTTCTGGGCCTCGTCGACGATGACGAAGGCGTGGCTGAGGGTGCGGCCGCGCATGAAGGCGATGGGGGCGGCCTCGATCTCGCCCTTGTCGCGGCGGCGCTGCACGTCCTCGGCGCCGAGAATGTCGTTCAGCGCCTCCCAGATTGGGGCCAGATAGGGATCGACCTTTTCGTTCAGGTCGCCGGGCAGAAAGCCCAGCTTCTCGCCCGCCTCGACCGCCGGGCGGGTGATGACCAGCCGGTCCACCTGGCCGCGCCGCAGCAGGGAGGCGCCGTAGGCGGCCGCCAGGAAGGTCTTGCCCGTGCCGGCCGGGCCGACCCCGAAGCTGAGCTCGCACCGGCCCAGCATGTCGACATAGGCGGCCTGGGCCTTGGTCTTGGGCACGATGGCGCCGCGCTTGCCGCCGGGCAGGGAGACGCCCGCCGCCGCCAGACCCGGCGCGCCCTTGCCGCCCCGCGCCTGACCCAGGGCGGCGCGCACATCAGCCTCTGTGACCTCGGCCCCCAAGGCGGCGCGCTTGGCCAGATCCTCAATGACGCGGCGGGCGTCGGCCCGGTCGCGCGTACCTCCATTGACGGAGACCCCGCCGCCCGGCGCCTCGACCAGAACCTTGAAGGCGTCCTCGATCAGGGCGACGTGACGGCTGTTGGGTCCGATCACCGCCCTCAGTTCGGCGTCATTCAGGGGAACGAACTCGGACTCTCTCGCCACTAGGCCGCCTTTTCCTTTTCCGCCGCCCCTGGGGCGACAAGCCGGCCCGTCAGACTGTTCTGCTGACCGGAAATGATTTCGACCGGAACGATCTGGCCGATCAGATGATCCGCGTCGTCGACATGGACCGACTGGAGATAGGGCGAGCGACCGATGGCCTGGCGGCGATCGGGATGGCGGCCCTTGCGGTCGAACAGGACATTCAGGGTCCGGCCCGCCTGGGCCTGGTTGAAGGCCGTCTGCTGTTCTGTCACTAGGTCAATCAGCCGGTGCAGCCGTTCCTTGGCGACCTCGGGCTCGATCTGACGGCCCATGCCGGCGGCTGGGGTGCCGGGACGAGGCGAATACATGAAGGCGAAGGCCGAGGCGTATCGGACCTGGCGCACCAGATCGAGCGTCTCCTCGAACTCGCGATCCGTCTCTCCGGGGAAGCCGACGATGAAGTCGCCCGACAGCGCCATGTCGGGCCGGGCTTCGCGGATGCGGGCGATCAGATCGAGGTAGGTCTGACGGCCGTGCTTGCGGTTCATCAGCCGCAGGATGCGGTCCGAGCCCGCCTGAACCGGCAGGTGGAGATAGGGCATCAGGGCGTCCAGATCGCCGTGGGCGGCGATCAGGTCGTCCGACATGTCGTTGGGATGGCTGGTCGTATAGCGGATCCGGTCCAGGCCGGGGATCTCCGCCAGGGCGTAGGCCAGTTCGGCCAGGCTGGACTTGCGCCCATCCGGCCGCTCGCCGTCATAGGCGTTGACGTTCTGGCCCAGCAGGGTGACCTCGCGCACGCCGCGACCGGCCAGCTGTCGCGCCTCTTCCAGCACTGAGGCCAGGGGCCGCGACCATTCTGCGCCCCGCGTATAGGGCACCACGCAGAAGGTGCAGAACTTGTCGCAGCCTTCCTGCACCGTCAGGAAGGCGGTCGGCCCCTCGCTGAAACGGGCGGCCGGCAGGGCGTCGAACTTGTCGTCAGGCGCGAAGTCGGCGCCGATCCGTTCGCCCCGAGCCCGCGCCGTGCGGGTCAGAAGCTCGGGCAGCTGGTGATAGGCCTGGGGGCCGACGACGATGTCGACCGCCGGTTGGCGTTTGATGATCTCCTCGCCCTCGGCCTGGGCGACGCAGCCGGCGACGGCGATGGTCATGTCGCCGCCCGTCTGGCGCTTGAGGTCGCGCAGTTCGCGGATCTTGCCGAGCTCGGAATAGATCTTCTCGGCCGCCTTCTCGCGGATATGGCAGGTGTTCAGGATGACGAAGTCGGCCGCCTCGACCTCCTCCGTCACGGCATAGCCCAGCGGCCGCAGCACATCGGCCATGCGCTCGCTGTCATAGACATTCATCTGACAGCCGTAGGTCTTGATGAACAGCCGCTTGGACGGCGTGTTCTGCGCGGCCTCGGCTTTGGGAACCAGGGTCTCGGTCATGTCGGGCTTATGATCGCCCGAACCGGCGAGAACAAGACCGGGTTTCAGCCCGCATCCACGTCTTCGGACGCCACGCGCGCGGCATGGCGTTTGAAGATGAGCCCTTCACGCTTGGACGGTTCGGCGCCGTCGATCGGCACGCCGTAAAGCTCCAGTTTGTGGCCGATCAGTTCGAACCCCAGCCGTTCGGCGATCTCGGACTTCAGCTTTTCGATCTCGGCGTCGAAGAATTCGATCACCTCGCCGGTCTTAGTGTCGATCAAGTGATCGTGATGGTCGTCGCCGGCCTCTTCATAGCGGCTGCGGCCGTCGCCGAAGTCGTGCTTCTCGACCACGCCCGCCTCTTCGAACAGGCGCACGGTGCGATAGACGGTGGCGATCGAAATATGCGGATCGATCGAGGAGGCGCGGCGATACAGCTCCTCCACATCGGGGTGGTCTTCCGCCGAGGAGAGCACCCGGGCGATCACCCGGCGCTGTTCGGTCATACGCATGCCGCGGTCGGCGCAGAGTTTTTCAATCCGGTCCATAGGCCTAGAATAGGGGCTCAGGCCGCTTCAGGGAAGCGGCGCCGTGTCCGGATTCATCGCAAGATCGCGTCCCAGCACCAGGGCGTCGGTTCGACCGCCGTCGGGCCGCGCATAATAGGCCTTGCGTCGCCCGATCGGGCGGAAGCCGGCGCGGTCGTAAAGGGCGCGGGCGGCCGCATTGTCCTCGGCCACCTCCAGAAACAGGCGCACGGCCCCGGCCTTGGCGGCGGCGACGGACGCCTGACCGACCAGTCTCCCGCCTAGGCCGGCCCGCCGCGCCTCAGGCCGCACCGCCAGGGTCAGGATCTCGGCCTCATCCAGCACGACCCGGATCAGGATGAAGCCGTCCGGTTCGACCACCGCTAAGACGCCGGGCTGGGCCAGCAGGGCGGCGAACTCGTCCCGGCTCCAGGGCGCCGGAAAGGCTTGGGCATGCACCTCGGCCAGGGCGGCGGGATCGGGACGCGTCATGGCGCGGTCTGGCGGGGCTGTCCCGGCAGACGGGTAGGCGGCGCCGCATCGGGCGCGCGCAGATACAGGGGCCGGGGCGGATGGGCGGCGGGATCGACTGACCGGGTCAGCCGAGCCAGGGCCGTCGGCGCGGGGGCGACGACGGGATCGGCCGAGGCCAGGCTCAGCTCAGGATAGGCTTCGCTCAGAAGACCGGCCCCGCTGCCGACCGCCTGAACCTTCGTCCCAAGAGCGGCGATGCGGTCGGCGGCCGCCTCCAAGGGCAGGGCCTCTTCCGGGCCGAGGGTCCGGCCGTCCGAGAAGAATTTGGCGTAGACCTGACCCCGCCGGGCGTCGATCAGGGCCGCGACCGGGACGCCCGCCGTCGCCAGGGGATCAGCCAGGGCGTCCAGCGTGGACACCCCCACGACCGGCCGCCCCAGGGCGGCGCCCAGACCCTGGGCGAAGGCCAGGCCCACTCTCAAACCAGTGAAGGAGCCCGGCCCGACCGTGACGCCGATCCGATCAAGACGATCGAAACCGCCCCCCGCCTCGGTCATGACGTCGCGCACCAGACCGCCCAGCCGTTCCTGGTGGCCCTTGGCCATCGGTTCGAACCGCACCGACAGGGGCCGGTCGTCCTCAAAAACCGCCGCCGTACAGGCGCCCAGCGCCGTATCAATGACCAAGAGTCTCATGCCGGCCTTCTAGAGGCTGACAGGCGGATGGGAAATCGCTTTGCGGCCTCAACCCGCCCTCAGCCGCCGCTCAGACCGTGCGTCAGGCCGCGCGCGACAGAACCTCGACCAGCTGCGTCAGGGCCTGTCTTACGGAACGGTCCTCAATGGCGGCGAAGCCGGCGGCCATGGCCAGGCCTTCCGGCGTGGCGGCGAGGGTTCGCATGATCGAGAGGTCGGTCGGCTCGCCGGCCTCCGCCCGCGCCGGAAAGAAGGCGCTGATCGGCATGGACAGGGCGATCGCCAGATTGTGCAGCCGGGCGGCCGATATCCGGTTCTGCCCGCCTTCGTACTTCTGCACCTGCTGGCAGCTGACCCCCACCATCTCGCCCAGCGCCGTCTGAGACAGGCCCAGGGCCTGACGCCGAGCGGCGATCCGCGCCCCCACATGCAGGTCCACAGCCTCGACTGAGCGGGCGTTCCGACGGGGAGCGGCGGGTCGGCTGTTCATGGCTCGAAGATGGCGCAACCTGTCCGGGTATGCAACCTTTTCGTTTCATGGCTCGTGGCGCGCCGTGACCAAGCAGAGCTGCGCCACCCGGCTGGGGTCGATGACTTCCTTCCCTTCCAGACCGCCAGCGCCCCGCACATGCAGGCCGTCGGCGGCCGAGCGATCAAAAATGCGCGCCAGCCGCTGACCGTCGGTCGTCAGGATTACGCAGCCCTGCCCCGGTCGCGGGCGACCTGGCCGATATTCCAGAACGACGCCGCGATCCGCCCAGGGCGACAGGGCGTCGTCGGCCACTTCAAGCCGATGGGTCTGGGGAATGGACGCGCCGGAGAAGGCGCGACCCCGCGCTTCGAGACCGGCCGCAGGACCGGCCGGCGCCGCGTCCGGACCGCCGGCCGCCAGCAGAGCCAGGGCCTCGGGCGTGGAGTCCAGAGCGCCGGTCAAACGCCTCTGGACATCCGGCCGAAACAGGCCCGGCCGACGACCGGCCTCGTACAGGCCCCAACCCTGGCTGGTCATCTCCAGTCGAGCGCCCGCCTCGGCCTGGGACAGGCCGCGTTGGCGACGCAGGGCGGCGAGGGCCTCGCCGAGACGGAGAACGTGAGGATCAGGGACGAAGCGCGCCATCAGAAGTTAAAGATGGCGCCTCCTTGCACGTCTGGCGATAATTTAAAGCGGGATCGCCCTAGATCGTCTGCTCGACCCGCGTCACCTCAGGCACATAGTGGCGCATCATCTGTTCGACCCCCGCCTTCAGGGTGGCGGAGGACGACGGACAACCCGAACAGGCGCCGCGCATCCGCAAGGACAGGACGCCGGTGGCCTCGTCGAAGGAATCGAACAGGATGTCGCCGCCGTCCTGGGCCACCGCCGGGCGGATGCGGCTGTCCAGCAGGGCCTTGATCTCGGCGACGATCTCGCTGTCGGCCTCGACGTTCTGATCGGCTTCGCCCGTCTGACCGCGCGTCAGGGGCGCGCCCGAGACGAAATGGTCCATGATGACGCCCAGGATCGGCGCCTTCATCTCGGACCAGTCCGGCCCGGAAACGCTGCGGACGACGGAAATATGGTCGGCGCCGAACAGGACGGCCTCCACCCCCTCCAGCTCGAACAGGGCTTCGGCGAGCGGCGAGGCGGTCGCCTCGTCGATCGTCCGGTATTCCAGCGTAGCCGACGGCGAGACCTCCCGGCCGGGCAGGAACTTCAACGCATTGGGATTGGGCGTGGGCTCGGTCTGGATGAACATGGGCCGGAGATGCGCACGACGCCGACGGCTTGCAAGTCTTAAACGCTTGAGCCTGATCGTTTCGGACGGAACCGCGAGGCGGTTCCGACAGACGCGTGAATCAGGCTCTCGCTTCAATCTGGAGCCTGATTCACCGTTTCAGCGGAACCGCGTAGCGGTTCCTCCTCAACGGATCAGGCTCTAGCGCCGACGCAGGCTTCCCAGAACGCCGCGCAGCAGTTCGCGGGTCAGGGTCGATCCGGCCGTGCGCAGCACGGACTTGGTCAGGGCCTCCATCGGGGTCTGCCGATTGGATGTTCGCTTGCGCCGCGCCGGCGCCGGTCGGACATCGTCCCCGTCATGGTCCTGGGCGGCCCCTGCTCCCCCCTTGACCCGGCCTTGGGCCTTGAGATCCGCCTGGACCTCGGCCTCCCGTTCGACGGCGGCGTGGCGGGCGGCGAGCACTTCTTCAGCGGATTCGCGGTCCAGGACCGGCTCATACCGGCCCTGGACCGGGCTGGCGGCGATTACGGCGGCGCGTTCGGCCTCGGTCGCCGGCCCCAGCCGCGAGGCGGGCGGCCGGATCCTGGTGCGGGCCACGACCGTGGGCGCGCCCTTGTCGTCCAGAACCGAGACCAGGGCCTCACCGACGCCCAGGGCCTGGATGGCTTCGGCCGTGTCGAAGTAGGGGTTGGGGCGGAAACTCTGGGCCGCAGCCTTCAGCCCCTTCTGTTCGGACGGCGTATAGGCGCGCAGGGCGTGCTGGATGCGATTGCCCAGCTGCGAAAGGACGCTGTCGGGAATATCGGCCGGATTCTGGGTGACGAAATAGACGCCGACCCCCTTGGACCGGATCAGCCGCACCACCTGTTCGACCTTTTCCAGCAGGGCGCGCGGCGCGTCGTTGAACAACAGGTGGGCCTCGTCGAAGAAGAAGACCAGACGCGGCTTCTCCGGGTCTCCGACCTCCGGCAGCTGTTCGAACAGTTCCGACAGCAGCCACAGCAGGAAGGCCGCATACAGACGCGGACTGTTCATCAGCCGGGTGGAATCCAGCACATTGACCTGGCCCCGTCCGTCCAGGCCGACGCGGATGACGTCCTCCAGCTTCAGGGCCGGCTCGCCGAAGAAGGCCGCGCCCCCCTGCTGTTCCAGCTGAAGAATCGCCCGTTGAACGGCGGCGATCGAGGCTGGGGCGACATGGCCGACCTCGCGTCCGATCCGCTCGGCGTTCTCCCCGACATAGGCCAGAAGGCTGCGCAGATCGTCGATGTCCAACAAGAGCAGCCCCTCCTGATCGGCGACGTGGAAGACCACCGTCAGCACGCCCTCCTGGACCTCGTTCAGGTCCAGCATCCGCGCCATAAGCACCGGGCCGATCTCGGAGACCGTCGTGCGGATCGGATGGCCCTTTTGACCATAAAGATCCCAGAACACCGTGGGCGCCGCGGACGGGGTCAGGGCCAGGCCCATGTCGGCGGCGCGGGCCAGCAGCTTTTCGTTCGGCGTCCCGATCTGGGAAATCCCCGACAGGTCGCCCTTCACATCGGCGCAGAAGACCGGGACGCCCGCGTCCGAAAAGCCCTGGGCCAGGATCTGCAGCGTCACCGTCTTGCCGGTTCCCGTCGCCCCGGCGACCACGCCGTGGCGGTTCGCCCGATGGAACAGAAGGGCCTGGTCCTGGCCTTCGTCGGACTGGCCAAGGAAAAGACCGGCGGGGGTGTCGGACATCGAAAGGTCTCCAGAAGCGGGACGAAGGTCTAGCGCAGTCGCGAGCGGGTCGGAACCGCCGCCTTCAAGGCCGGTTGACGGCGTTCTTCGCCCCACCGACAAGGGTGGCCATGAAGAGCCCCATCACCATGCAGTCTTCGGCCGTTTCGCGAAACGCCCTGGTCTTGATCGCCACCGTCGCGGCCGGTGCGGCCCTCTACTGGCTGCGCGACATACTGACGCCCCTGGCCATGGCCGTTTTCCTGTTGATCATGATAGACGGGGTCAAGCGGTCCGTGGCGGCGCGCACTCCTTTGAACGACCGCTGGGCGGGGACAGCGGCCCTGCTGCTGGTGGTCCTGGCCTTCTTCGCCTCCATCGCCATCATAGTGAACGGCGCCGCCGGATTCTTCGGCGAGGCGTCGGGCGTGTCGCAGAACATCGGGCCGCGCATCGACCAGATCATCCGCGACGTCTACGCCCTGATCCGGCTGAACAATCCGCCCACGGCCCAGGACCTGATCAACGGCGTCGATCTGCGCGGCTATCTGACCTCCGTGGCCTTTCAGGTGCAGGGCATCGCCTCGGGCGCCTTCTTCGTCCTGGTCTATCTCGGTTTTCTTCTGGCCTCGCAGATCGGCTTCCGGCGCAAGATCATCGCCATGTTCCCCCACAGGCATCAGCGCGACGAAGCGATCGCGGTGTTCAACCGCGTCCGCGGCGGGGTCGAGGGCTATCTGTGGGTCCAGACCGTGACCGGGGCCCTGATCTGCGCGGCAGCCTGGATATTGATGCGGGCCGTCGGGCTTCAGAACGCGGAGTTCTGGACCTTCGTCATCTTCATCGTCGGCTTCATCCCGGTTCTGGGCGGGGCTGTGGCGGGTCTGGCCCCGCCCCTGTTCGCCCTGGTGCAATTCCCCAGCTACTGGCCGGCGCTGATCCTGCTGGTGGGGCTTCAGACCATTCTGTTCATCGTCGGCAATCTGGTCCAGCCGCGCATGCAGGGCGACAACCAGAACATCGACCCGGTGGTGGTCCTGCTGGCCCTGGCCTTCTGGGGCAAGCTGTGGGGCGTGGTCGGCATGTTCCTGTCGACCCCGCTGGCCGTGATGGCCATGGCGATCCTGGCCGAGTTCAAGGGTTCGCGCTGGATGGCCGTCCTGCTGTCGGGCGACGGCGAGCCCTATGCGGACGAACACAAGACGGCGCATCACAGGCGGGGCTCATTCTCCAAGGACGACGCTGACGAAGCCTGAGGCCGCCGTGCGGCGTCAGGCCGCAGAGAAACCTGTGACGCCGGCCTCTTGAAACCCGCCCCGGACCGCCCATCTGATCGTCAACGCCGCGGCCATCCCCCCTCCGACCGCGGCCGAGCGAGGCCGACGCCCCTCCCCTCCCCATGCGTCGGTCCGCGCAGGCCGCCGAGTTCCCCCACTCGGCGGCCTTCTCGTTTGCGGCGCCGCACAACCCTTCCAACCTGAACGCTGTTCATGAGAATCTTCGCCCCTCAGGGGCTTCCCGAGCGATCAGTCCTGGCCTAGTCAGCGGTGTGGCGCTGCGTCGCGCCAGCCCCCAGCGGCCCCGGCCGCGTCGCCCGAGACTGGAAGTCCATGACCGCCCTCGATCCGCGCTCTGCAACGGTTCAGCCGATCACCCCGGCCCTGCTGGAAGCTTCATTCGCGCGGATTCTGGGAACCAGCCCGGGCGAGGCGGAGCGCTCCTTCCTGGCTCAGGCGCACGAGGACTACGCCGCCGACGAAACGCCGGAGCTGGACGGCGAGGATCTGGCCGCCCTGCTCGCCGCCTCCTGGCGCGCCGCCGGCGACTATCCGGCCGGCTCCCCGCCGCTGATCACCGTGGGGCCGTTGTCGGGCGCCGACGGCCAGGCCCTGGACTATGACCTGGTCCGCATCGTCCAGAACGACGCCCCCTTCCTGGTGGACAGCGTCATGGGCGTCCTGGCCGAGGCCGGGGTCTCTGTGCGCGCCCTCTTCCACCCCGTCGTCGCGCTGGACGGACGCCGACTGTCGGTCATCATCCTGGTCATCGATCCCGTGCCCCAGGAACGCCGCGACGCCCTGGGCGAGGGCCTGGCCCAGAGCCTGAGCGACGTCCACGCCGCGGTCGAGGACCACGAGGCGATGGCCGCCCTGATGCGCCAGGCCGTGCAGAGGTTGGAAACCACTCCGCCCGCGGTCGATCCGGCCATACTGGAAGAAAACATCGCCTTCCTGAAATGGCTGAAGAGCGACCATTTCGTCTTCCTGGGCGCACGCGACTACGACTATCCGCGCGGGGCCGACGGCGACTATGAGGCCGAGGCCCCCCTGAGCCAGTCGGGCGCCGGCCTGGGCATTCTGGCCGATCCGGAACGCACCGTTCTGCGCCGCGCCTCCGAACCGGCCGTCCTGACGCGCCAGATGCGCCGCCAGCTGGACTTCAGCGACCCCGTCACCGTGGCCAAGGCCAACGCCCGTTCGCGGGTCCACCGCCGGGCCTATATGGATTATGTCGGGGTCAAGCGGTACGGGCCGGACGGCAAGGCGACCGGCGAAACCCGGTTCGTGGGCCTGTTCACCTCCGAGGCCTATGACCGTCTGGCGACCGAGACCCCGCTGATCCGCCGCAAGGTGGCCAACGTCCTGTCGCGCGCCGACAAGGCGCCGGGCAGCCACAATGAAAAGCGGCTGAAGAACATCCTCGACAACTATCCGCGCGATGAGCTGTTCCAGATCAGCGAGGACGAGCTGCTGTCCATCGCCCTGGGCATTCTGCACCTCTACGACCGGCCGCGCATCCGCCTGTTCACGCGCCAGGATCCGTTCGACCGCTTCGTCTCGGTCCTGTGTTTCATTCCGCGCGAGAAGTTCGACGCCTCGGTGCGCGAACGGATCGGCCAGATCGTCGCCCGCGCCTGGGGCGGACGCGTCTCCGCCTGGTATCCCCAGCTTTCGGAAGCGCCCCTGGTTCGGGTGCATTTCATCATCGGCGTGACGCCCGGCGAACATCCGGTTCCCGATGCAGCCCAGCTGGAACAGGATGTGGCCGAGGCCGGTCGCAGCTGGATCGAACGGTTCGAAGCCGCCCTGCGGCGGGCCGAGGTGGCTGATGTCGAGGTCGGCCCGCTCAGCGCACGCTGGGCTCGCGCCTTCGGGGCCGCCTATCGCGACCGCTATGACGCCGATGAGGCGGCGGTCGATCTGCGTGAGATGGATCGGCTGAACGCCACCGGCCAGGTCGGCGCCGGCGAGCCCGTGGCGGTCCGGGCCTTCCGCAATCTCGACGACAGTCCGCTTCAGTTCCGTTTCAAGCTTTATCGTCGCGGCCCCTCCGTCCCCTTGTCCGACGTCCTGCCGATCATGACGGACATGGGCCTGAAGACGCTGGAGGAATACGGCTATTCCATCCGGCCGATGGGCGAGGAAGAGATTCACGTCCATGAATTCCTGATGGAGGATCCGCGCGGCGAGGATCTGGTCTTCGCGGACGTCAAGGGGCCGTTCGAGCGCGCCTTCGCCGCCGTCTGGAGCGGCCTGACCGAGAGCGACGGCTTCAACCGACTGGTGATCGAACTTGGGATGGAATGGCGCGAGGCCGCCCTGATCCGCACCCTGGCCCGTTATCGTCAGCAGACGGGTCTGGACCCGTCCCAGGCCGTGCAGGAAGAGGCCCTGCGCGAATATCCCGAGGTGTCGCGCGCCCTGCTGGCCCTGTTCAAGGCCAAGTTCGAGCCGAACGGCGCCGCCGTGGAGACCCGCCAGGAGACCGTCGACGCCCTGACGGCCCAGATCACCGCCCTTCTCCAGGCGGTGAAGAGCCTGGACCACGACCGCGCCCTGCGTCGCATCGCCGCCCTGATCGGCGCGATCAAGCGCACCAACTACTTCCAGCAGGACGCTGACGGCCTGCCCAAGCGGCACATCTCGATCAAGATCGCCTCCAGCGAGCTGGAAGACCTGCCCCTGCCCAAGCCCTATCGCGAAATCTTCGTCTGGGCGCCGCACGTCGAGGGCGTGCACCTGCGCTTCGGCCCGGTCGCGCGGGGCGGCCTGCGCTGGTCGGACCGTCGCGACGACTTCCGCACCGAGGTCCTGGGCCTGGTCAAGGCGCAGCAGGTCAAGAACGCCGTCATCGTGCCGGTCGGCTCCAAGGGCGGCTTCTATCCGAAGCAACTGCCCCGCACGACGGACCGAGAGGCTGTTCAGGGCGAGGCCATCCGCGCCTATCGCACCTTCCTGTCGGGCCTTCTGGACATCACCGACAACATCGCCGCCGACGGCGCGGTGACCCGTCCGGCCCATGTGGTCGCCTGGGAGCAGGACGATCCCTATCTGGTCGTCGCGGCCGACAAGGGCACGGCGACCTTCTCGGACATCGCCAACGGCGTCTCGGCGTCCTACGGCTTCTGGCTGGGCGACGCCTTCGCCAGCGGCGGTTCGATCGGCTATGACCACAAGGCCATGGGCATCACCGCCCGCGGCGCCTGGGAGGCGGTGAAGCGCCACTTCCGCGAACTGGGCAAGGACATCCAGACCGAGCCTTTCACAATGGTCGGCGTCGGCGACATGTCCGGCGACGTCTTCGGCAACGGGGCCCTGCTGTCGAAGGCGACCAAGCTGGTCGCCGCCTTCGACCATCGCGACATCTTCATCGACCCGGATCCGAACCCCGAAGTCAGCTGGGCGGAGCGCAAACGCCTGTTCGACCTGCCGCGCTCGTCCTGGCAGGACTATGACAAGGGCCTGATCTCGGCCGGCGGCGGCGTCTTCTCCCGCTCGGCCAAGTCGATCCAGCTGACGCCTGAGATCAAGGCGGTTCTGGACATCGCCGAGGACGCGCTGGACCCGGTCAGCCTGATCCGCGCCATACTGAAGGCGCCGGCCGAGCTGCTGTATCTGGGCGGGATCGGCACCTATGTGAAGTCCGCCGCCGAGACCGACGCCCAGGTGGGGGACAAGGGCACCGACGCCCTGCGGATCAACGCCGACGAACTCAGGGTCAAGGTGGTGGGCGAGGGGGCCAATCTGGGCTTCACCCAGGCCGGGCGGATCGTCTTCGGTCAGAACGGCGGGCGCATCAACACCGACGCCATCGACAATTCGGCGGGCGTGGACACCTCGGACCATGAGGTCAACATCAAGATCCTGGTCGGCTCGGCCGTGACCAACGGCGTCCTTCCGGCCGAGGAGCGGACCCCGCTGCTCGCCTCCATGACCGAAGAGGTCGGGCGCAAGGTTCTGGCCCACAACTACGACCAGACCCTGGCCCTGACCCTGCAACAGGCGGAAGGGGCCGGCGCCCTGGACGCCCAGCAGCGGTTCATGCAGAGCCTGTCGGCGCGCGGCAAGCTGGACCGCAAGGTCGAGGGCCTGCCCTCCGACGCCCGCATCAAGGAGATGATGGCCTCGGGGATTCCTCTGGCGCGGCCCGAGCTGGCGGTCCTGACCGCCTACGCCAAGCTGGAACTGTCCGAAGAGATCGTGGCGTCCCAGGCGCCCGAGGATCCCTTCTTCGAGCAGATTCTGGTGCGCTACTTCCCCGACGCCCTGGCCCGGTTCGAACCGCAGATGAAGAGCCACCGTCTGCGGCGCGAGATCATCGCCACGGTCCTGTCGAACGAAGTGGTCAATATGTGCGGCCCGACCTTCCCGGACCGCCTGCGCGGCTCGGCGGAATGCGACACCACCGCCCTGATCATCGCCTTCGAGGCGGCGCGGCGCATCTTCCGGCTGGATGAGGCCTGGGACGCCGTCTCGAACCTGGATCTCAAGATTTCCGCCGAGGCGCAGACGGCCCTCTATCGTGAGATCGCCGTGGTCCTGCGCCGCCAGACCTTCTGGCTGGCGCGCCGCGCCAAGAACGGCGCTTCGGTCCAGGCGCTGATCGACCGCTATCGCCCCGTCGCCGACGCGCTCCAGGCCGAGGGCGCGCCGGTCCTGTCCCGTTTCGAACAGGGACGACTGGACGAACGGGTCAAGACCTTCGCCGACCACGGGGCGCCGGAGGATCTGACCCGGCGGATCGGCGTGATGCGGCCCCTGGTCGCCGCCGCCGACATCGGCGACATCGCTCAGGAGACGGGCTGGCCGGTCGCCGCCATGGCCCGGCTCTACCACCAGGTGGGCGCCGCCTTCGATTTCGACCGGCTGCGCGCGGCCGCCGGCTCGATCCCGTCGGTCGATCATTTCGATCGCCTGGCCGTTCGCCGCCTGATCGAGGATCTGATGACCGAACAGGCGACGCTGACGCGCGCCGTGGCGCGGGCGTCGGACGCTTCGGTGGGGATCAGCGAAGACGCCGCCGAGGGGGCCGTCGACGCGTGGATCGGCTCGAAACTGGCGGTGGTCGAGGGGGTTCGCGCCTCGGTGGACGAGATCGAACAGTCGGGCGCAGGCTGGACCTTCGCCAAGCTGACGATCGCCAACGCCACCATTCGCGACCTGGCCTCTGCGGCCGGCAAGGGCTGAACCGGCTGCGGCCGAGACTTGACGAGGGGGCCGCATCCCGGCCTCCTCCGTCAGGGAAAACCGGCTGGGGAGGCCGTCATGCCGAGAAAGTTCCTGGTCGTCGTCGACGACAGTCCTGAGTTCGAAGCCGCCCTGCGCTTCGCCTGCCGGCGGGCCAAATCCACCGGCGGGCGGGTGGTCATGCTGCGTGTCCTGGCGTCCCACAGCGACGCCCACTGGTCCGGCGCGCGCGAGGAGATCGAGCGGCAGCAGCGCGAAGAGGCCGAGGCCCTGCTGAACCGGCTGGGCGAGGAGGCGATGGAGCGATCGGGCGCGCCGCCGGTCTTCCTGATCGAGAAGGGCGAGCCCCAGGCGGCGATCAAGAAGGTCGTGGGCGACGATCCGGACATCAAGATCCTGGTCCTGGCGGCGGGATCAGGCTCACGCGGCCCCGGCCCCCTGGTCTCCGCCATATTGAAACAGGGCGCCCATGTAGGGGGCCGCAAACTGCCCGTCACCATCGTCCCCGGCGAACTGACCGAGGCGGAGATCGAGGACCTAGCCTAGCGCCAATCTAGGAGAAGCGCCTCGGACGTTGAAGACTCTATTCCATTGAGTGTCGGTCTTCCTTCCCGCGTCAGCGGAAGGGAAACCGTCTGGCGGCGGAACGCCGATTGAGGGTGGGTTCATCACAACGGGGCACGACGAGGTCACGGCGAACACGGCGCGTACTGATGGCGTCGTGACCGCTGTGAATGCGCCGTGCTCGCCGTGATGAACCCGGTCGCCGCATTAAGGCCCTCTGACGCGGGAAGAGCGGCTCGGCGCGATTTCCGACTTAAGGCCGCGCCAATTCAGAGGCTTGCAGATCCGATCGAGGATCTGCCCGGCGCCCCTTCAGCCGCGCCTATAATGGCGCCCCGGTCTTTGACATCGCCAAGAGGGCAGAGCGCGTCCGACACCGGACAGTCCGGTCGGTGTCCGACAGTTTCTTCATGGAAATCAAAGGCCGTCGGACAGATCGGACACATCGGACACCTTTTTTTCGACCCGACGGACCGCCCAGGCCGAAGCGCGGCGTCCTCAGCCCTTGGGGATCAGCCGCCACATATGCAGGGGATGGCGCACCGTCCCGGCCTCGGCGCCGGCGGCGTCTCCACGACCCATATAGAGGTCGGCCCGCACCGGGCCGCGAATGGCAGAGCCCGTATCCAGGGCCATGGCCAGACCGCGATAGGAGGTCGTGGCGCCGCGAAGATTTCCGCCGTCCGCCTCCAGCCAAACCAGGTCCCCGTAGCGCCACTGGGACGGATCGACCGCCACCGCCCGGCGCTCGATCAGGGGCAGGCCCGCCGCCCCGGCGGGATGGCCGTCGTCGTCGGGGTCCAGCCGGAAGAAGATGTAGCGGGGGTTCAGGGCCATGACGGCCTGGGCCTCGGGTCCGCGATGGTCGGCCAGCCAGGCGCGGATCGCCTCTCCGGACGTGCCGTTCTCCGGCAGCAGGCCTTGGCGCGCCATCGGCCGGGCGATGCCGACGAAGGGACGGCCGTTGTCGCCGGCGTAGGCCGCGCGGGCGCGGGTTCCGTCCTCGAAGGTCAGATAGCCGGAGCCCTGGATCTGGAGGAAGAAGAGGTCCTCGGCCCGCATCCAGGCCAGGGCCTGGTCGGGGCGGGCGTCGGCCTCGATGGCCGCCCGGTCGCCGGCGGCGCGGGGATCGGCCGGCTTGGGCAGGACGGGCGCCGAAAACTCCGCGTCCGGGGCGCGGCGGGCCGAATATTCCGGAGCGAAATAGGCGGTCAAAAGGCCGGGACGCCCGTCTGAGGTCTGAGCCGGGACCGCGCTGAAACGGGCTTCGAAAAAGGCCCGCGCGTCGGACGGAGTGACGGGAGCGGCCGCCATGGCCTGAGCGCGGCTGCAGACGGCGCGGCCGGCCGCATCCCGCGCGGCGGCGCAGCCGCCGACATAGGCGCGAAAGGCCGCCAGATGATCCTCGTCGTTCCAGCCGGGCAGCACCGCCGGGCTGACGCCGTCGGCGGGGCTGGGCGTGGGCAGATAGGGGCGGGGACCCGACTCAGTCTCCGAGGGCCGGGACGCCGGCGGCGTCTGAGGAAGTGGCGGGGTGATCGCCGGCCCCGTGGAGCAGGCGGCCACCGCCAGCAGGGGCCACAGACGCGCCGTCCGCCGGCCGAGCCGGCGCGAGGCCGACATCAGGCGCTGGCCGGCTCGACGCGGGCCAGGACCCAGTTGGGATCGGCGGCGCCCAGGCTGCGTTCGAAGGTCCAGTGTTCGGCGGTACGGCGTTCCTCGACCAGGGGCTCGCCGGTCACGAAATCGGCGGTCTCGCCCGAGGCCTTGGTCACGCGGCTGCGCAGTTCGGCCAGGAAACGGACCTTGGCCACGGCCTTGTCGCCCTGGACCGTGGCGCCTTCAAGATCGGCGCGGGGCGGGAAGAGGAATTCGACCGTCTCCGTCTCGCCCCGGGTTTCCCGCGCCGCGATGCCGGCCTCGAACGAGGCCATGACGGTCGGCGTCAGAAGGGGCTTCAAGGCGGCGCGATCGCCGGCGGCGTAGCCGCGCACGATGGTCTCATACGCTTGACGCGCCCCTTCCAGGAACCGGTGCGGATCGAAGGCGGGATCGCGCGCCTTCAAACCCGCGATCGACGCCAGAAGGGCGGCGTCCAGGGCCGGCGTCTTCGAGGCCTCGGGGGCAGTCGGGCTGGGCGTGGCCAAGGTCTTGGCGTCCTCCTGCGGCTGTCGCCCCACCTTCTTGCCCAGCACATTGTAGAGCTGGAACAGGACGAAGGCCGCGATGACGGCGAAGATCACGATCTGGAACTGGACCGGCAAGGGGACTTCCTGAATGTCGGCGCGCGAATGAGAAGGCGCGAGGGAGACGATTAGGGGCTGATATAGGAGGAAGCAAGGCGCGGCGCGCCCCCCGGCGCAGGTGCGACATTGCGGCCGGCCGCCCCGACGTGTTAGTCGCGGCGCCTTATTCCGGCCCTATCGGCCCTTTTTCGCAATCGAACACGCCCATGACCGACGCCGCTCCGCCCGCCGACACCCCCGCACCGGCCCAGCCTCAGCAGGGTCAACCCGCAGGCCCCGGCTTCCGCATCCTGGCCCAGTATGTGCGGGACTTTTCGTTCGAAAACCCGCGCGCCCCGGAATCCCTGCGTATCGACGGCAAGCCGGCGATCGACCTGGGCGTCGAAATGTCGGCCCAAGGCCGCCCCGACGGTCTGTTCGAACTGGACCTGAAGCTGTCGGTCAAGGCGACCCACGAGAACCAGGCCGTCTTCCACGTCGAACTGGTCTATGGCGGTCTGTTCCAGCTGGCGAACGTCCAGGAGCAGGACATTGAGCCCTTGCTGCTGATCGAATGCCCCCGTTATCTCTTCCCGTTCGCCCGCGAAATCATCGCCCGCGCCACGGCCGACGGCGGCTTCTATCCGCCCTTCATGCTGGACCCGATCGACTTCGCCGCCATCTATATCGCGCGCCAGCAGCAGATCGCCCAGCAGCCGGTCGAGACCGGCCAGGCCTGAGCCGAACCCAAATTGACGAGGGAAGGGCGGTCCTCAGAGGGGCCGCCTTTTTCGTTTCGGCCGAGGCGCGTGGAATCAGGCCGCCGCCTCTTCGTCGGCCCCGACGCCGTAGGCCGCCCAGAGCGACCGGTCCTTCAGGGTCTCGGCCAGGAAGGCTAGATGGTCCGCCTGCTCCTCCGGCGTCGAACGCGGAGCCAGGGGGCGGGGGCGGGGGCCGTAAGCAGCCGCTTGAACAGCGCCGGTCGCGCCGCGGCTCGCCGCCGGGGTCGACGACAGGTCCAGCACCCGCTCCTTGCCGCCGCGCAGCTCCAGATAGACCTCGGCCAGCAGACGGGCGTCGATCAGGGCGCCGTGCAGGGTCCGCTCGACCAGGGACACCTTGAAGCGCTTGCACAGGGCGTCCAGCGAGTTGGGCATGCCCGGGAACCGGGTCTGGGCCAGTTTCAGGGTGTCGATCCAGCGCGCCTCGCCGGTGATCGGCCGGCCGCAGCGCGCATATTCGAAGTCGATGAAGTTGCGGTCGAAGGCGGCGTTGTGGGCGATCATCGGGGCGTCGCCGATGAATTCGATCAGATCGTCGACGATCTCGTGGAATTTGGGGGCGTCCTTGACCTTCTCGTCAGTGATGCCGTGGACGCGGATCGCGTCCGGCGGGATCAGCCGCTCGGGATTGACGAACCGGTGGAAGGTGCGGCCCGTCGGCAGCAGATCCAGCAGTTCGATACAGCCGACCTCGATCAGCCGGTCGCCCGTCTTGGGGTCGAAGCCGGTGGTTTCGGTGTCCAGAACGATCTCGCGCGCCATCGCGCCTTAATGGCCCCGTTCGTCAGACGGTGAAAGAGCCCCCGCGCGGCGACGCGGAGATATCCACGCCGGATCCAGCACGGTCTGAACCACGGCGGCGACCTCGGCTCGGGCAGGCTCCAGACCGTGGCCGGTGTCGATAACGAAGTCGGCGCGGGCGCGTTTTTCCGCGTCGGGCAGCTGGCGGGCCAGAACGGCCTCGAACCGGTCGCGGGTCATGCCGGGGCGGGCCAGAACCCGTTCGGCCTGGACCTCCGGATCGGCGGTGACCACGACCACGGCGTCGACATGGGCGTCGCCGCCGGTTTCAAACAGCAGAGGAATGTCCAGGACCGCCAGCCTTACCCCCATGGCCCTGGCCGCCGCCAGATCGCCCGCCCGGCCCTGGGCCACCAGGGGATGGACGATGGCTTCCAGCCGCCGGAAGGCGGTTTCGTCCCGCCCCAGGGCCTCGGCCAGGCGGACGCGGTCCACGGCGCCGTCCACGACCACGCCGGGAAAGGCCGCGCCGACCGGCTCGACCGCCGCGCCGCCGGGGGCGTAGAGGCGGTGCACGGCGTCATCGGCGTTCCAGACCACGGCGCCCAGGTCGGCGAACATTGCGGTCGTCGTCGACTTGCCCATGCCGATGGAACCCGTCAGGCCGAGCAGGATCATGCCGTCTGATCCATATGGGCGGTCAGCAGGGCGCGCAGATCCAGCGGCGGGGGCGGTCGGCGGAACAGGGCCCGGAACGAGGGCGCCGCCTGGCCGATCAGCATGGCCAGGCCGTCGACCGTCGGCAGGCCCCGCACCCGCGCCGCCGCCAGGAAGGGGGTGGTCAGGGGCTTGTAGGTCATGTCCATCATCACCGTGCCGGGGGCGACGGCGTCGAAATCGAAATCCGGCTGGACGCTGAGGGCGTTGATGACCAGGGCGGCGCCGTCCAGGGCCTCAGACGCGGCCATGACGCGGACCGAGGCGCCGAGATCGGCCGCCAGGGCCTCGGCCCGGTCGCGCGAGCGGTTGACGATCCGAACCTCGGCGCCCGCCTCGACCAGGGCGCCGGCCCCGGCCCGCGCCGCGCCGCCCGCGCCCAGCAGGACGACCGGGCGGCCCTTCAGCGCCAGATCCGGCGCCTGCTCCTTCAGGCCCAGCATCAGGCCGACGCCGTCCGAACTGTCGGCCGAGACCCGGTCGCCGTCGAAGGTCAGAATATTGGCGGAGGCGGTCAGCCGGGCCGCCGCCGTGGCCTGGTCGGCCAGGGCGAAGGCCTGTTCCTTGAACGGGGCGGTGACGTTCAGGCCCTGGATCAGACCGGCCCGGCCGGCGGCGACCAGGGCCTCGAACCCCGCCGCATCGGCGGGGGCGAAGGGGACATAGGCGCCGTCGATGTCCCCGGCCGCCAGCCAGGCGTTGTGGATGACGGGGCTCAGGGAATGGGCCACCGGCTTGCCGGCGATGCCGGCGACCAGGGCGGCGCCGGTAATGCGATGACGGCTCATGCGGACAGGACCCCGACGCGACGCAGCTCAGTCAGGACCGGCCACAGGGGCAGGCCCAGGACGGTGAAATAGTCGCCGTCCACCGCCTCGAACAGCTGGGCGCCCAGTCCCTCCAGCCGATAGGAGCCGACACAGGCCAGCAGGGCCTCGCCCTCTGCGGCCAGATAGGCGTCCAGAAAGGCGTCGGAGAAGTCGCGCATCCGCATCTCGACCGTGTCCACGCCCGACCAGACGATCTCGCCCTTTATCGCCAGGGCGGCGCCGGAATGGAGATGGTGGGTGCGGCCGCGCATGGATTCCAGCCGCGCGCGGGCGGCCTCGAGCGATTGGGCCTTGGAGACCAGCCCCCCGGCGAAGGCCAGGGTCTGGTCCGCGCCCAGAACCCAGGCGGTTGAATCGTCGCGCGAGACCGCCAGGGCCTTGGCCTCAGCCAGACGCACCGCGAGGGCGGCCGGGTCCAGATCGGTCGAGACGGCCTTGATCGCCTCCTCATCCACATCAGCGATGCGGATGTCGAAAGCCACGCCGGCGTTTTCCAGCATGGTGCGGCGGGCGGCGCTCTTGGACGCCAGAATCAGGGTCTCGGCCGTCACCAGCTGGTTCCGATCTTGTGGGTGCGGTGCTCGCTGAGCAGATTGGTGATGGCGGCCGCCGTCTCCTCCACCGAACGCCGGGTGACGTCGATGGTGGGCCAACCCCGCCGAGCGAAGGCGCGCTTGGCCTTGATCGTCTCCTCTCGAACCGCGTCCTGGTCCGTATAGGTGGACGACTGGTTGGCGTTCAGGTTTTCGATCCGGTTGCGGCGGATCTGGACCAGCCGGTCGGGCGAGACGGTCAGGCCGATGACCAGGGGATTCTTCAGCTGGGTCAGGCGCTCTCCGTCCTCCTGGCCCGGCACCAGGGGCACGTTGGCGGCGCGGATGCCGCGATGGGCCAGATAGATGCAGGTCGGAGTCTTGGACGTTCGGCTGACGCCGCACAGCACGACGTCGGCGCCCTCCAACTGCTCCAGAGTACCCTGACCGTCGTCATAGGCCATGGCGAAATCGAGCGCGGCGATCCGATTGAAATAGTCGTGATCCAGAGCATGCTGCGCCCCTACGCGGGTCGAGAGGGCCGCCGCGCCGAGATAGCGGGACATGGCCCCGACGAGGGGGTCAAGGGCGCCGATCTGGGGCATTTCCAGCCGGCGACATCCCTCCTCCAACTGTTCGCGCAGCTGGCGGTCGACCAGGGTATGCAGCACCACCCCCGGCGCGGCCTCCACCTCCTGCAGAACCCGGTCCATCTGCTTTTCCGAGCGGACCAGGGCGTAGATATGTTCGATCGGAATGACGCCGTCGAACCGCGCCGTCACCGCCTTGGCCATCGCGTTCAGGGTCTCGCCGGTCGAGTCCGACACCAGATGCACGTGAAAATAGGTGGCCAGGCGGGCAGGGCCGGGGCGGGCGGCGGCGGGTCGCGCAGGACTCATTCGGGGATCGTCTCTCTGTTGAAGGACGGGTCGCGCCCTGGGGATGGCTGGGGACCGTCCGGGCGTTTCTCTCCTTAGACCCAGACGGCGACGGCGGCGAGCGGGGATGAGGGTGGACGACGAAAACCCTCCGGCCCCGGTTCATCCCAAGGCGGAAAACCGTTTTCCGCCTCTTTGTGGAAAATCCTAATGAAGGGTTAACGCCGGTTTACCTCGTTCACAGGCCGAACGCCCCGCAAAGCCTTTGCCGTTAAGGTTTCATTAGGGATTGTCCACCGGCCGTATAATCCTGTTCCGCATCCCCGACGGCGCCTGGAGGCGCGTGGATATCCGCTTTTGTTCCGCCACAGCCGCCGCATTCATCCCCGCCGTTCCACCGCCCTACCTGCCACTACGAATCTTTTAATTCTTAACTTGATTAGGGATTGAGAGCGGGGGGCTGTGACCTTAATCGTCCGGCATGACCGATCCGACCCAGAACGCCGTTCAGACGCCCCAAGAGGCGCCGATGATGATCCGGGCTCTCCGAGGAGAGACGCTGGATCGACCGCCGGTCTGGTTCATGCGCCAGGCGGGACGGTATCTGCCCGAGTATCGCCGACTGAGGGCCGAGGCGCCGGATTTCATCAGTTTTTGCCTGAACCCGGAAATGGCCGCCGAGGCGACGCTCCAGCCGATGCGTCGGTTCGGCTTCGATGCGGCCATCGTATTCGCCGACATCCTGCTGATCCCCCAGGCCCTGGGTCAGGACGTGTGGTTCGAGACGGGGGAGGGACCGCGTTTAGGCGCCATGCCCATTCCGGGCCGGATGATGGAGTTGGCCGCAGGCGCAGGCGAGCATCTGTCCGCCGTGGGCGAAACCCTGTCGATCGTGCGCGCGGCGCTCGAGCCGGAGCGGGCCCTGATCGGTTTCGCCGGCGCGCCCTGGACCGTGGCCACCTATATGCTGGACGGCGAAGCCCGGACCATCGGCAAGGGCGAGCGGGCGGCGGCGCGGACCTACGCCTATGCCGATCCCAGGCGGGTGGATGAGACGCTGGAGGTCCTGGTCGAGGCGACGGCCCGGTATCTGAAGATGCAGGCCGACTCTGGCGCCCAGGTGCTGAAGATCTTCGAGAGCTGGGCCGAGGGCCTGCCCGACGATCTGTTCGAAAGGCTGGTCCTGAATCCCCACCAGGCGCTTGTGAAGCGCACGCGGGAGTTGGGCGTCACCGTGCCCCTGATCGGCTTCCCACGGGGCTCTGCAGCCCTGGCGGAGCGGTATGCCCAGGCGGTCGAGGTCGATGCGGTCGCCCTGGACACCGCCTGTCCGCTGGAAGTCGGCAGACGGGTGCAGCAGATCAAGCCGATCCAGGGTGCCCTGGACCCCCTGCTGCTGCGGGCCGGGGGCGAACTGTTGGACCGCCGGGTGGATCAGCTGATGGAGGCATGGGGCCAGGGGCCGTGGGTGTTCAACCTGGGTCATGGCATATTGCCCGACGTGCCCATCGACCATGTCGAACAGGTTCTGAAAAGGATCGGCGCCCAATGACCCAACCCTTGCCGGGCCGCCGCATCGCGGTGGTGCTGTTCAATCTGGGCGGACCCGACGATCAGGCTTCGGTGAAGCCCTTCCTGTTCAACCTGTTCAATGATCCGGCCATCATCGGCCTGCCGGGGATCGTGCGAACGCCCCTGGCGAAGCTGATCTCCAGCCGGCGCGAGGCGAGCGCCCAGGCCAACTACGCCTTGATGGGAGGCGGGTCGCCCCTGCTGCCTGGAACCCGGCTGCAGGCTGAGGCCCTGGAGGCGGTGCTGAACGCCCGGTTGGCCGGGGACGAGGTCCGGGTCTTTATCGCCATGCGCTACTGGCGGCCGCTGACCGATCAGACGGCGGTCGAGGTGGCGGCCTTCGCGCCCGACGAGGTGGTGCTGCTGCCCCTCTATCCGCAGTTCTCGACGACGACGACCCAGTCCTCGCTGAAGATCTGGAACGAGACCTATGCCGGGTCGGGCGTCAGCCGGACGGTCTGCTGTTATCCTCGCGCCGACGGCTGGGTCGAGGCCCAGGCCCAGGCGATCGCATCCAAACTGGATGAGGCGGGCGACGGACCGGTGCGGGTGCTGTTCTCGGCCCACGGCATCCCGGAGAAGTTGGTCAGCGGCAAGGGCGACCCCTATCAGGAACAGGTCGAGACGACCGTCGCCGCCGTGGTCGCCGCCATCGAGCGCGACCGGGGCCCCATCGACCATGCCCTCTGCTACCAGAGCCGCGTCGGACCGATGAAATGGCTGGGGCCGTCCACGCCTGAGGCGATCGAACAGGCCGGCCGCGACGGGGTCGGGGTGGTCATCACCCCCATCGCCTTTGTCTCCGAACACATCGAGACCCTGGTCGAGCTGGACATCGAATACGGCGAACTGGCCCATGATAAGGGGGTCAGGCCCTATCTGCGCGCGCCGGCGGTCGGCACTGCGCCCGTGTTCATCGAGGCCCTGGCGGCGGCGACGATCGACGCCCTGGGCCGCACGGGGGTCGCTCCCTTCGGTCTGGGCTGTCAGACGGACTGGAAGGCCTGTCCCTGTCGTAACGAAAGGAGCGCAGCGTGAACCTGTACGATCTGGCCCGGGGCCTGCACATACTGGCGGTGATCGCCTGGATGGCGGGTCTGCTGTTCCTGCCGCGGCTCTATGCTTATGACGTCGAGCAGAACGCCAAGCCCGAGCCCCTGCGCGGCGAGATGCAGGCCCTGCTGAGGCTGTGGCAGACGCGGCTGCTGCGCATCATCCTGAACCCGGCCATGATCCTGGCTTGGGGCTTCGGCCTGTGGCTGATCCATATCGACGTCTCGGCGCGGGGGGCGGCGCTTCTGGCCGAGCCGTGGATGGTGGCCAAACTGATCGGCGTCCTGCTGTTGAGCGGCTGGCACGGCTTCCTGGCGGCGCAGCGCAAGAAGATCGCGGCGGGGACGTCGAAATATTCCGGCAAGTTCTGGCGGATGACGAACGAGGTCCCGTTCGTCCTGGCCATCATCATGGTGCTGTCGGTCACCACGGAGTGGACGTTCGGGTGAGCGGCTCCGCTTGACCTGACCTCTCGCCTGTGGTTCCGCTGGTGGTGAACCGTTCGGTCCGTCCAGCGGTCCCTCTCTTTTCGCGACGCCCGCCGGTTCGACCAGCGGGAGACCGTCGTGCCCCCCTTCGGCCGAAAGGCCAGACATTTCCAGAGACCTGACGCCGTGCGGTTCCGTGCGCGCGTCCGCGAGCCTGTATCATGACCGACGTCACCGACACTCCCGAGACCGAAATCGAGGCCGAAGCCCCGACCCATCACGGCGCCGCGCATGAGGCCGGCGAGGCGGCGGGCGCAGACTCGGGCGTGGACACTACGGCGGACGAGGATGAGGACGGCGAGCCCGTGGTGCCGAACGGCCGGATCACCCTGGCCGAGTTGAATGAGAAGACCCCGGCCGACCTGGTCGCCTTCGCCGAACAGCTGGAGGTCGAGAACGCCTCCAACCTGCGCAAACAGGATCTGCTCTTCGCCATCCTGAAGGCCCTGGCTGAGGAAGAGGTCGAGATCATCGCCGACGGCGTGTTGGAAATCCTTCCCGACGGGTTCGGCTTCCTGCGCAGCCCGGACGCCAACTATCTGCCCGGCCCGGACGACGTCTATGTGTCGCCGTCCCAGATCCGCCGCTTCGGCCTGCGCTCGGGCGATACGGTCCATGGCGCCGTGCGGGCGCCGCGCGAGGGCGAGCGCTATTTCGCCCTGCTGAAGGTCGACACCATCAATCTCGAAGACCCCGAGATGGTGAAGACCAAGGTCCTGTTCGACAACCTGACGCCCCTCTATCCCGAGGAGCGGCTGCACATGGAAATCCAGGATCCGACCCTGAAGGACCGTTCGGGTCGGGTCATCGACATCGTCGCCCCCCTGGGCAAGGGCCAGCGCTGCCTGATCGTGGCGCCGCCGCGAGTCGGCAAGACGGTGATGCTGCAGAACATCGCCAAGTCGATCGAGCGGAACCACCCGGAGGTCTTCCTGATCGTCCTGCTGATCGACGAACGGCCGGAAGAGGTCACGGACATGCAGCGGACCGTCAAGGGCGAGGTCGTGGCCTCCACCTTCGACGAGCCGGCCACGCGCCACGTCGCCGTCGCCGAGATGGTGATCGAAAAGGCCAAGCGTCTGGTCGAGCACAAGAAGGACGTCGTGATCCTGCTGGACTCCATCACCCGCCTGGGCCGGGCCTATAACGCCACCGTCCCGTCGTCGGGCAAGGTTCTGACCGGCGGCGTCGACGCCAACGCCCTGCAACGGCCCAAGCGCTTCTTCGGCGCGGCGCGGAATGTGGAGCAGGGCGGGTCTCTGACCATCATCGCTACGGCCCTGATCGACACCGGCAGCCGGATGGACGAGGTGATCTTCGAAGAGTTCAAGGGCACCGGCAACTCGGAAATCGTGCTGGACCGCAAGGTGGCCGACAAGCGCATCTTCCCCGCCATCGACGTGTTGAAGTCCGGCACCCGCAAGGAAGACCTGATCACGCCGAAGGACCAGCTGGCCAAGACCTATGTGCTGCGCCGCATCCTGAATCCGATGGGTCCGCAGGACGCGATCGAATTCCTGCTCGACAAGCTGCGTCAGTCGAAGAACAACGCGGACTTCTTCCAGTCGATGAACACCTGATCCGTCATCTGATGGTTTCACGTGAAACAGGAGGCACGGCGGCATGAAGGTTCAAATCGAGATCGATTGCACTCCGGCGGAGGCGCGCGCCTTTCTGGGACTGCCTGACGTCGCCCCGCTGAATGAGGCCATGGTGGCCGAGATGACCAAGCGGATGGAAGCCAATGTCGCCGCCATGCAGCCGGACGAACTGCTGAAGACCTGGACCAGTTTCGGCCTTCAGGCGCAGGATCAGTTTCGGCGGTTGATGGAAGCGGCGGTGAAGTGAGCCACAGGTTTCTCCGCAGTTGGAGAAGCCCCTGAGACCATGACCCAGGACACTATCTTCGCCCTCGCCACCCCGCCCGGCCGAGGCGCCATCGCCGTCTTGCGTCTTTCGGGGCCGACCGTCGCGCCGACGCTGAAAGCCCTGGGCGCGGGGGGGCTGAAGCCGCGGCTGGCCTCGGTCCGGGAGCTGAATCATGATGGCGTCGCCATTGATCAGGCCCTGGTCCTTCGGTTCGTCGCACCCCATTCCTATACGGGCGAGGACGCTGCCGAGCTTCATCTGCACGGCGGCCGTGCGGTGGTCGAGGCGGCTAGTCGCGCCCTGATCGCCTTGGGACTGCGGCCCGCCGAGCCGGGTGAGTTCACCCGCCGCGCCTTTCAGAACGGCCGGATGGATTTGGCCCAGGCGGAGGCAGTGGCCGATCTGATTGATGCTGAGACGGCGGCCCAGGCGAGACAGGCTCTGGGTCAGCTGGACGGGAAGCTCAGCGAGACCTACGCCGGTTTCCGTCGCGACTTGCTGAAGGCCCTGGCCCTGGTCGAGGCCGAGATCGACTTTCCCGACGAGGAGGTGCCGGACAATCTGGCGCGGACGGCGGGGCCTGTGCTCGAGCAGCTGGCGCGCGATCTGCACCGCGCCGTCGAGGACGGGGCGCGAGGAGAGCGCGTTCGGGACGGCTATCGCATCGTGCTGATTGGTGAGACCAACGCCGGTAAGTCGTCGCTGTTCAACGCCCTGATCCAGCGCGAGGCGGCGATCGTCACGCCGATCGCCGGAACGACGCGCGATGTTCTGGACGCCGAACTGGTGATCGGCGGCTATGCCGTCACCCTGTCGGACACGGCCGGATTGAGAGACAGCGACGACCCGGTGGAGGCGGAAGGGGTGCGGCGCGCGCGCGCGCGCGCAGAGGGGGCGGATCTGAGGCTATGGGTTCGAGCGCCCGGCGACGTGGAAGGCGTGGCCGCCGGCTATGTTCGGCCGGGTGATCTGATCGTGGCCAATAAGAGCGACCTGGGATCGGCCGATATCCGCTCCCAAGGCTGGGATCAGATCGCCGTAAGTAGTCATACCGGCGCAGGCCTGGGTGAGCTTCATGACTGGATCGCCGCGCGATTGGAGCGGGATCTGTCGGGGGCGGACTTCCCAGCGATCACGCGCGAACGTCATCGGCTGCGGCTGAGCGAGGCTCTGGCGGACGTACGGACGGGCCTGGCGGCGCTGGAGGTCTCTCCCGAAATGGCGGGCGACGATCTGCGCCGCGCCGCTCAAGCCCTTTCACGCGTCACCGGCGAGATCGGGGTCGAAGAGGTGTTGGGCGAGGTGTTCTCGACCTTCTGCATCGGCAAGTAATACCGATGTTTCACGTGAAACGCCTTAAGTAGGACTACGTTCAGCGAACCCTGTCGTGGCCGTTGCGCGCGCTCGCCTCTGGCGAAATCCGGCTTTTTGGCCTATGTGGCGCCCATGATCCCCACAAGCGACAATTCGTTCGACGTCGTCGTCATCGGCGGCGGCCACGCCGGCTGTGAAGCCGCCGCCGCCTCTGCACGCGCGGGGGCCCGAACCCTGCTTCTGACCCAGAAGTTGGAGACCATCGGTGAAATGTCCTGCAACCCCGCCATCGGCGGCCTGGGCAAGGGGCATCTCGTGCGTGAGATCGACGCCATGGACGGGATCATGGGCCGTCTGGCGGACGCCTCGGGCATCCAATTCCGACTGCTGAACCGGTCCAAGGGCGCCGCCGTTCGGGGACCACGCAGCCAGATCGACCGACGCCTGTATCGGGAAGCCATGCAGGCGGAGCTGGCCCAGACGGCGAACCTGACGCTGATGGCCGGCACGGCGGAGCGGCTGATCTTGGACGGCGACCGCGTCACGGGCGTGATTACCGGGGCAGGGGAGAGGATTCGAGCCGCTGCTGTCGTCCTGACGACCGGCACCTTCCTGAACGGCGTCATTCATCGGGGCGATGAGCGTATTCCGGCAGGCCGGCACGGCGAGGCGCCGTCGACGGGTCTGGCCGTTGATCTGCACGCCGCCGGCCTGACCATGGGCCGGTTGAAGACCGGCACGCCGGCGCGGCTGGATGGGCGGACAATCGCCTGGGACCGGCTGGAGATGCAGGAGGCCGACGAGATCCCCAGCGCCTTCTCCTTTCTGACGGATCGGATCACGGTTCCCCAGATCGCCTGTGGCGTGACCCACACGACCGAACAGACCCATCGCCTGATCGCCGAGAACCTGGGTGAGAGCGCAGTCTATGGAGGGCGTCTGTCCGGGCGCGGCCCCCGCTACTGCCCCTCGATTGAGGACAAGGTCGTGCGGTTCGCCGACAAGACCAGCCATCAGATCTTCCTCGAACCGGAAGGCCTGGATGACCCGACCGTCTATCCCAACGGGATTTCAACCTCCGTATCCGAAGCCACCCAGAAGGCCTTCCTGCGGACCATCCCCGGTTTGGAGACTGTTGAGGTCTTCCGTTACGGCTATGCGATTGAATACGACTATGTCGATCCGCGCGAATTGACGGCCGCTCTTGAGGTCAAGAAACGACCCGGTCTCTATCTGGCCGGCCAGATCAATGGGACGACCGGATATGAGGAGGCGGCGGCTCAGGGCTTGATGGCCGGGCTGAACGCCGCTCGGGCGGCGGCGGGCCAAGATCCAGTGATCCTGGGTCGGGACCAAGCCTATATCGGCGTCATGGTCGATGACCTGGTGACGCGCGGCGTCACCGAACCCTATCGAATGTTCACCAGCCGGGCCGAATACCGTCTGACGCTGCGGGCCGACAATGCGGATCAGCGGCTGACGCCGCTGGCGATGAAGCTGGGGATCGTCGGCTCCGACAGGGCGGCGCGCTTTTCGGACAAGGCCGGAGCCTTGGCCTTGGCGAGCCGTGTTTCACGTGAAACGCTTTTCACGCCGAAAGAGGCCAATGCCCTGGGCATTCCCGTGAACGCCGACGGCCGTCGCCGCTCCATGCGTGAACTGCTCGCCTTTCCGGGCGTCACCCTGCAACAGTTCATGCCGACCATCCCGGCCATCGCGGACTGGAAGCCTGAAGTCCGCGAGCAGATCGAAATCGACGCCGGATACGCCAACTATCTCGATCGCCAGGCGATCGACGCCCAGGCCCTGCGCTCCGAGGAGGATCTGATCCTGCCAGCCGATCTCGACTATGGCGGCGTCGGCAGCCTGTCCAATGAGGTGCGCGAGAAGCTCAGCCGCATCAGGCCCCGCACCCTCGGCCAGGCGGGGCGTATCGAGGGCATGACGCCGGGCGCCCTGACGGCCCTGCTGGCCCATGTCAAAAAGTCGCCCAAGGTCGAGGCGGTCGCCTGATGCTGGAAGGGGAGATGGCTGCCTTCCAGAGCAAGGCCGGCGCTTCAGATGAGCAGATGGCCGATCTGGAGGCCTTTCGCCTGCGGTTGGGCGAGGCGAACGCGGTGATGAATCTCGTTGGGCCGGACAGCCTGCCGGATTTTTGGAACCGCCATGCCTGGGACAGCGCGCAACTGCTGCAAATGGCCCCTACGGCGCGCAGTTGGGCAGATCTCGGCGCCGGCGCGGGTTTTCCCGGCGTGGTCCTGGCGATCTTGCTGAAGGGGCGATCGGACGCCCGAGTCTGGTTGATCGACAGCCTGGGAAAACGCTGCCGGTTTCTGCAGGAGGCGGTCGATGCTCTCGCCTTGCCCGCCACGGTGATCAACGGCCGGGCGGAGGATCAGACCATAAAATGCGACGTGGTGACCGCTCGCGCCGTGGCCCCGATGGAGCGGCTGCTGGGTTATGCACAGCCCTACTTTGAAAGGGGTGCACAAGGTCTGTTCCTCAAGGGGGAAAGGGTCGAATCCGAGTTGATCGAGGCCCGTAAATCCTGGCATTTCGAGGCTGAACTGGCCCCGTCGCAAAGCGACCCGCGCGGCCGCATCGTGACCGTCCGGAGTGTTCGTCGTGCCCGTTCCAAGCACTAACAAACTGCCTGCCCGTGTTCTCGCCGTCTCCAACCAGAAGGGCGGCGTGGGCAAGACCACGACGGCGATCAATCTGGGAACCGCCCTGGCCGCTATCGGAAAGCGGGTGCTGATCGTCGACATGGACCCCCAGGGCAATGCCTCGACCGGTTTGGGCGTTCCACGTGAAACACGACGGGTCACCATCTATGATGTGGTGGTGGATCAGCGCTCTATCGAAGACGCCGCCGTCCAAACCACTGTTCCGGGGCTCTGGATCGTCCCTGCCGATGCGGACATGTCTGGGGTCGAGATCGAGTTGAGCCAGGCGGATCGGCGATCCTATCGCTTGAGGGACGCTCTTCGGCAGCATGACGACGGCCCTACCGCGTATGACTATGTGCTGATCGACTGTCCGCCGTCGCTGAACCTGCTGACCCTGAACGCCATGGCGGCAGCGGATGCGGTTCTTGTGCCGCTCCAATGCGAATTCTTCGCCCTTGAAGGCCTCAGCCAGCTGATGCGGACCATCGACATGGTCAAACAGAGCCTGAACCCGTCTCTCGAAATCCAGGGGCTGGTGCTGACGATGTTCGATCGGCGGAGCGCCCTGTCGGGCCAGGTCGCCAATGACGTGCGCGCCCATTTTGGCGACAAGGTCTACGACAGCGTCATCCCGAGAAATGTTCGGGTCGCCGAGGCGCCGTCGTTCGGAAAGCCCGCCCTGATCTATGATCTCAAATGCGCCGGCAGTCAGGCCTATCTGCGCCTGGCCAAGGAAGTGGTGAAGCGCGAACGCCAGCGCCAGAAGCTGGCCGCCTGAACGGCCGCTACACGCCTGATTAGAAGAAGAAACGGAACAGTATTTTGGCTGAACGACAAAGAGGTCTGGGCCGCGGCCTGTCGGCCCTGATGGGCGAGAACATCGAGGCGCCGACGGCGCCCAACGCCGCCATGCCTTCGGGCGTGCAGCGCGTGCCGATCGAGAGTTTGAAGCCCAATCCCGATCAGCCGCGGAAAATCTTCACCCAGGAACAGCTGGATGAATTGACGGCCTCCATCCGTGACAAGGGGGTGCTTCAGCCGATTCTGGTCCGCACCCATCCCAAGGAGGAGGGGGTCTGGCAGATTATCGCCGGTGAGCGCCGCTGGCGCGCTTCCCAGGCGGCCCGGCTGACGGAGGTGCCGATCGTCGTCCATGAAATGGATGACGTCGAGGTTTACGAAGTCGCCATCATCGAGAACGTCCAGCGCGCCGATCTGAATCCGCTGGAAGAAGCCGACGCCTATCGGATGCTGATGGAGCGGTTCGGCCGCACCCAGGATCAGGTCGCCGGCATCGTCGGCAAGAGCCGCAGCCATGTGGCCAACACCCTGCGTCTGCTGCAACTGCCTGAAGAAGTGCTGTGGTACGTACGGAACGGCAAGTTGACGGCCGGCCATGCCCGCGCCCTGGTGACGGCGCCCAACGCCGGCGCCCTGGCCGAGCAGGCCTATAATGAGGGGCTGAACGTTCGCCAGGTCGAGGCCCTGGCTCGCCGCGCCGCCGAGGCCCCCAAACCGGTTAAGGCCAAGCCTGCGCCCAGCGAGGAAGGAACGGCCGACGTCGCCGCCCTGCAACAGGATTTGGCCGACGCCCTGGGCCTGTCCGTTCAGTTGAACGACCGCGCAGGCAAGGGCGAGCTGACCATTCGCTACGGCTCCCTGGAACAGCTCGACGACCTGTGCCGTCGATTGATGCGCGGCTGAGCCCCGCGATGTGCTAGACAGGTGGAATGACCGATAATGTTCCGCCGCCAACCGCCGCCGAAAATCTGAAACAGGCGCTGGCCGCCAAAAAGGCGCGCCGGCAGGGCGGAGCGGGCCAGGGTTTCGCCGGTCCAGCCGGCGCTCCGTCCGCCGGCGACGAGCGCAGCGTGGCCGCCCGCAACATGGCCCTGGCCAAGCCCGCCTTCCGCAAGGCGTCAAAGCGAGGCTGAGCCGCAGCAGCCCCGCTCAAAGCCCCAGACGCTTAGCCCGTCCGGCGATCTCCAGCAGCAGGCGTTCGGCGATCAGCTGGTCGGGCATGCCGGTCGTCTTGGTGGCGACGTCGGCGGTGTTGACGCTGTCCAGCACCTCGTCCAGCGCCTCCAGACGCCAGGCGCGGGCCTGACGCAGCATCTCCGCCTCCTGTTTCCAGAAGACGCCCGCCGCCTTGGCCGCCTCCTTGGCGCCGGCCCCGTTGGCCTGAAGAATATTGATCCGCCGCAGCCGCCCCAGATGCAGGGCAGCGGATCGGACGGCCAGGACCGAGGATTCCCCCTCTGCGAAGGCGCGACGCAGACCCGCTTGAGCTGGGCCGGGCCGCCCGCCGAAGGCCTGGAGCGCGGCGTCGGACAGGGAGGCGTCCGGCTCGACCCCAAGATGCTGGTCCAGAAGCTCGCTGTCGATCGTCCGCCCGGAACCGGGACCGATGAACAGGGCCAGGCGTTCGATCTCCTGGCGCATCAGACCCCGCTCACGCGGCAGGCGAGCCACGAAACGATCGAGGGCGTCGGCGGTCAGCCCCACCTTGTCGGCCGCCAAGGCCTCGCGGGTCATTCGGGCCACGTCGCCAGTCTCATCCTCATAGCAGACGATGCCGACGGCCCCATTTTCCTTTTCGGCCGTCTTGCGCAGGGCGGACTCACGACCCAGTTGGTCGGCCTCGACCACCAGTATGGCGTCGGGATTATAGCCGCCCTCGGCATGGATCTTGACGGCGGCGGCCACCGCCTTGTCCACCCCGGGCTTCAGCGCCGACAGCCGGATCCGCACCAGGCGGCGACCGCCCATCAGGGACATGGCCGTCAGGGCCTCTTCCAGCCTGCTTTCGTCGCTGTCGATGTCGCTGTCGGTCAGGACGGTGACGTTGAAGGGGTCGTTCAGGTCCGGGGTGATCGCCCTGCACAGGATCTCGGCCCGTTCGGCGACGCCCGAGCGATCCTTGCCGTGGATCACCGCCGCCCGGATCGCCGGATCGGGCGCCTTCAGAAAGCGGTCGATCTCGGGGCGTTTGGCTAGAATCACCGGTTCGACAGGGCCTGCATCAGGTCCAGCCGAATCAGACGCGCCAGTTCGGCGGCCGCGCGTTCTTCACCGTCCTGCTGGGCGGCGATGGCGGCGTAGGGCTGGTCGTCGGCGGCGTAGGTGGTGGTGACGGTCTCCACCCCGGTCGCGGGCGCGCCTCCAGCGACGGGCGTGAGGGTCCAGGTCGCCTTGACCGTCAGCTCATAGCGGGTGGCGGTGTCGTCGATCCGGCGCCCCAGGGGCCGCCGGTTTTGTTCGACACGGGTCGTCAGCCGGTAAAGCGGCGCCGCAGACCGGTCCCAGGCCAGGGCGTCCTCCAGCTGTTCACGCAGGCGATAGCCCAGTCGGTCGTCCTGGGCCGTCACCGCGATCCGGCGCAGGGGCGAGCCCATGCCCGGCTCGGCGTACATGGGCGTAAAGCCGCAGGCGGAGAGCGCCAGGACGCTTAGTAGGGCAAGACTGGTTGGGACGCGCATCAGCCGGCCACCAGATTGACGATCCGGTCCTTGACCACGACGATCTTCTTCACGCTCAGACCCTCCAGACGCGCCTTAACCGTCTCGTCGGCCAGAACCAGGGCCTCGACCTCGGCCGGCTCCATGCCGCGCGCGACGCGGATTTCCGCCCGACGCTTGCCGTTGATCTGGATGGGCAGAACCACCTCGTCGTCGGCCGCGAGCGCAGCGTCCCACACCGGCCAGGGCGCGTCCAGAACCATCCCGTCCTCTCCCAGCCGGGTCCAGCATTCTTCAGCCAGGTGGGGGGTGAAGGGGGCGATCAGGCGCGCCAGGGCCGACAGGGCCTGACGCTTGGCCTCGCCGCCCGCCTGGGCGCTGTCACGCACCGCGGCGACGAAGGCGTAGAGCTTGGCGATGGCCGAGTTGAAGCGGAAGCCTTCGACCCCCTCGGACACGGCCTTGATGGCCTTGTGGGTCTCTCGCAGCAGTTCGGCGTTGGCCTTGTCCTCGCCGGCGAAGCCGGGGTCATAGGCGTCGAACAGGCTCCAGGTCCGCTGCACGAACCGGCTGGCGCCCTCGACCCCGCCCGGCGTCCATTGCACGTCCCGCTCGGGCGGGCTGTCGGACAGGACGAACAGACGCCCGGCGTCCACCCCGTGGCTTTCCAGGATTTCCTGAGGCGCGACGACGTTCTTCTTGGACTTGGACATCTTCTCGATGTCGCCGATCGAAAGACGCGCGCCGTTCGACAGGCGGGTGGCGACTCGCTGGCCGTCGATCGTCTCGATGCGGACGTCGGTGGGTTCGACCCAGCGCGGCTTTCCGACCTCGTCCTGGCCTTCGAAATAGGTCTCGTGGACCACCATCCCCTGGGTGAACAGGCCCGCGAACGGCTCCTTCACCGCCAGCATGCCGGCGTCCGACAGGGCGCGGGTGATGAACCGGGCGTACAGCAGGTGCAGGACCGCGTGCTCGACCCCGCCGATATACTGATCCACCGCCAGCCAGCGGTTCGCCGCCTCGGTGTTGATCGGCTCGGCCGCCTTCGGGTCGGTGAAGCGGGCGAAATACCAGCTGGAGTCGACGAAGGTGTCGAGCGTGTCGGTCTCGCGCGTCGCATCCTGGCCGCACGACGGGCATTTGACGTGTTTCCAGGTCGGATGGCGGTCCAGCGGATTGCCGGGCACGTCGAAGGTCACATCCTCGGGCAGTTCGACCGGCAGCTGGTCGGCCGGAACCTCCACCGGGCCGCAGGACGGGCAGTGGATGATCGGGATGGGGCAGCCCCAGTAGCGCTGGCGTGACACGCCCCAGTCGCGCAGCCGATAGATGGTCGCGCCCTGGCCGGTCCCGGCCGCCTCGACGCGGCGGATCGCCTCGGCCTTGGCGGTTTCGATGTCCAGTCCGTCCAGGAAGTCGGAATGGAAGATGGAGCCGGGGCCCGTATAGGCCTCGTCGCCCACGGCGAAGTCGTCGCCGGCGCCCTCGGGGCGGACCACCGGGATCACCGGCAGGTCGTATTTGCGGGCGAAGTCCAGGTCGCGCTGGTCATGGGCCGGGCAGGCGAAGATGGCGCCCGTGCCGTATTCCGACAGGATGAAGTTGGCGATCCAGACGGGGATTTCGGCGCCGGTGAAGGGATGCAGAACCTTCAGACTCGTGTCCCAGCCGATCTTTTCGGCCTGTTCGATCTCGGCCTGGGAGGCGCCGCCCTTGCGGCATTCGGCGATGAAGTCGGCGACGCGCGGATCGGCCTCGGCCAGTTGCTTCGAAATGGGGTGATCCGGGGCCAGGCCCAGGAAGCTGGCGCCGAACAGGGTGTCGGGCCGGGTGGTGTAGATTTCGACGCCGGTCTCGTAACCGGCGGGGGCTTGGCCGGAGAAGGCCCAGGTCATCTGCAAACCCTTGGAGCGGCCGATCCAGTTCTCCTGCATCAGCCGGACCTTCTCGGGCCAGCGGTCCAGGGTCTTCAGCCCGTCGATCAGGTCGTCGGCATAGTCGGTGATGCGCAGGAACCACTGGTTCAGCTTGCGCTTCTCGACCACGGCGCCGGAACGCCAGCCGCGCCCGTCGATCACCTGCTCATTGGCCAGGACTGTGTTGTCGATCGGGTCCCAGTTGACCACCCCGTCCTTGCGATAGACCAGACCGCGCCGATACAGCTCCAGGAACCAGGCCTGCTGCTTGCCGTAGTATTCGGGGTCGCAGGTGGCGAATTCGCGCGACCAGTCCAGCGACAGGCCCAGCAGCTTCAGCTGGTCCCGCATCTGGGCGATATTGTCGTAGGTCCAGCCCTTGGGGTGGATGCCGCGTTCCATGGCCGCATTCTCGGCCGGCATGCCGAAGGCGTCCCAGCCCATCGGGTGCAGGACGTCATAGCCTTGCGCGCGCTTGGACCGCGCCACCACGTCGCCCATCACATAGTTGCGGGCGTGGCCCATGTGGATGTTGCCCGACGGATAGGGGAACATCTCAAGCACATAGTATTTCGGCCGGCCGGTGTCCTTGGTCACAAAGGCGGCGGCTTCGGCCCAGCGGGCCTGCTGGCGGGGTTCGGCGGTCTTGGGTTCGTAACGGGCCACGGTCGTCCTGAAGTCAAAAGGGCGCTGCCGCCCTCCCGGCTCACTAGCCCGAAGGACGACAGCGCCCAAGCAGATTTGCGCTCAAACCGCCTTTCGGGCGGCGCCAGGCGCAAAAGGGTGCTCAAGTAGCCCGAAGGGCAGTAGCACCCAAAAAGTGCTCAAACAGCCCGAAGAGCGACAGCACCAAAAAAGCGCTCAAGTAGCCCGAAGGGCGGTAGCACCTACAGGGAAAGCTAAAGCAGGCGTTAGCCTGCTTTAGCCCGCATTAGACAGGTTCAGCTGGCGCGCCTTGGTCAGGATGGCGTTTTCCAGGTCGGCCTCGGTCTGGGCGGCGACCGGAGCGGCGGTCCACTGACCGTCGGCGCCCTTGATCTCCTTGGTCACGGTCACGTTCAGCGCATCGGCGCGCAGGCGAGTGTCCAGGATGAAGACGGTGGCCTTGAAACGCTCGTTCGGCGTCTGGGGGTTGATGTACCAGTCATAGTTGATGACCCCGCCCCACGGATCGGCGGTCAGCAGGGGCATGAAGCTGAGGGTGTCCAGCGAGGCGCGCCAAAGATAGCCGTTGACGCCGATGCCCTGCTGCACGTCCGTCTTGGCCTTCTTCTTGCCGTTTCCGACAAAGGGGAGGCTGGAGCAGGCGCTCAGGGCCAAGCCTGAGACCAAGGCGACAGCGACGCCGCGAACCAGGGCCTTGTTGAGGCTCATCAAGGAAGTCTCCGTAAACTCAGGGACGTGAAGGCCCTCGCCCCCACGCGCGCGCGGCGTCGCTCTGACGGTCTGCGCCGTTGCGCTGTTCTATAACACGGGCAAAAGGGGCGATGACAAGGCGAACTCGGCCGTGAGACGTCGCGGGAGCGGTCTCGCGGCGGAGGAGACGACGGTTTTGGCCAGAATCTCGTGACGCTTGAGCCACATCGCGGTGCAACAATGCAGAGGAACCCCGCCCCGGCGCCAACGTTGCGTTGACCGGAAGCGCCCCCGGTGTCTAATCGCGGCGTTCACGGCCCAAAGCGCCGGGGCAGGGTTGAAGGCGTCGCCGTCGGCGGCGTTCGAAGGGTTTGGAATGCGTTTCGGCGGTTTCTCGGCTGGACTGGTTGCGGCGACGGCTGTGCTCGCCGCCACGCCTGTGCTTGCGCAGAGCGCAGCGTCACGCAGTTCGGGCCTGTCCCTGTCGGAAGCCCAGTCGGCTCAGCGCCACGCCCCCGCGCAGCAGCGTCGCGGCCTGCGTCTGAACGACAGCGGACGCTGGGCCCTGGATTTCAATCTGAACCAGCCTGTGGGCCGCGAGACGGACTGGGGAGACGTCGAAGCCGGCGCCTATTACCGGCTCAACGACCGTCTGCGCGTCGGCGCCGCTGCGGCTGTGGCCTCGCCGGAGGCTGATCCTGCCCGAGCGCCGGAAACCAGCGCCCGCACCCAGCCCCGCGTCCGTCTGGAAACAATCTTCAAGTTCTGACGCCGCCGAAGGCGGATTGGATCGTCTCCACCGCCGCCAGGCCACAGGCGCCCGATCCCGTCAGCAGAGCAACCCGGTCCGGACGCAATCCTCCCAGGGCGTAAACAGGAACCCCGGCGCTTTGGACCAGGGTTTTGAACGCCGGCGCCCCCAGGGCCGGCTTGGTCGCCGACGCGCCCCCAGCCGGAAAGACCGGCGACAGGATCAGGGCCTCCACGCCTGAAGCCGGCGGTCCGGCGCCGTGCCAGGCCGCCGTCAGCCGCCAATCCGGGCGCCGTCTTCGCACATCGGCGGCGCGATCACCTTCTCTCTCCGGCAGATGCAGGCCGTCGGCCGATACGGCGTCGGCGAGATCGGCGTCCTTTCCGACCAGAAGTTCAACCCCGGCCTCATGCGTCGCGGCGCGCAGGCGACGGCCGATCTCGACCGCCTGATCGGCGCCGAAGGCGCGATAGACGACGGCCGATCCCGGCGGCAGGCGGGCCGCCGTCTCCCAGGGGCGGGGGGTGCGCGCCGGGTCGGTGAAGAACAGCAGCGGCGGCAGACGCGCCGCCGCCGGGCTGACAGCGGCGGCGGCGCGGTTTAGAGCGGTGGCCGCATCCCAGAGCATGCGCGCATCGTCGCTGTAACCGGCCGGCAGGATCATGACCTCTTCTTCTCCCGCTTCGGCGTCTCCGTCCACCGATGCCGCCGCAATCTCCGACAGGCTGGCCGTCGTCCGCGCCCGTATCGCAGAGGCCTGTCGCGCCGTCGGGCGCGATCCCGAAACCGTCGTTCTGACCGCCGTCTCCAAGACCCAGCCGCCGGAGGCCATCGCGGCCATGAGGGCGGCGGGCCAGAGGGTGTTCGGCGAAAACCGAGTGCAGGAGGCCCAGGGACGTTGGGCCGACGGCCTGTACGGCCGCCCCGGCGGGGCGGAGCTGGAGCTGCGTCTGATCGGGCCGCTCCAGACCAACAAGGCTGAAGACGCCGTGGCCCTGTTCGACGTCATCGAGACCCTGGACCGGGAGAAGCTGGCGCGGACCCTGGCCGAGGCTGCGGCGAAACGGGGCCGATCGCCTCGTCTGCTGATCCAGGTCAATACGGGGGCGGAGCCGCAGAAGGCCGGCGTCCTGCCCGACGCCGCCGAGGCTCTGATCGCGACGGCGCAGAAGACCTATGGGCTGACCGTCGAGGGGTTGATGTGTATTCCGCCCGCCGATCAGCCGCCTGAACCCCATTTCCGGCTTCTGGCGCGGCTGGCCGAGGACAATGGCCTGTCGGTCCTGTCCATGGGGATGAGCGGAGATTACGAGACGGCGATCCGCTGCGGCGCCACCCATGTCCGGCTGGGAACGGCGTTGTTCGGGGAACGAAAACCATCCGAAACAGTCTCTAGGCCGTAACTCGACGTGAATTCGCACCCCCAAGCCTTGGCGCGGGGGCCAAGCCTCGCCATTGTCTGTCCATGCCCACGCCCAAGACCATCCTGATCATCGATGACGACGACGACCTGCGCGAGGCCTTGGCCGAGCAGTTGAATCTGCACGAAGAGTTCAAGACCCAGCAGGCCTCGACCGCAGCGGACGGCGTCCGTATGGGGCGCGAGATCCGTGCAGACCTGATCCTGCTGGACGTCGACCTGCCCGATATGGACGGCCGCGAGGCCTGCCGCCTGCTGCGCAAGGACGGGGTCTCCACCCCGGTCATCATGCTGACCGCCCAGTCGGCCGACGCCGACGCCATCCTGGGCCTAGACGCAGGCGCCAACGACTATGTCACCAAGCCCTTCCGGTTCGCGGTCCTGCTGGCTCGCATCCGCGCCCATCTGCGCAGCCACGAACAGTCGGAAGACGCCGTCTTCTCCATCGGCCCCTATGAGTTCCGGCCCGCCGCCAAGGTTCTGATGGACGCCAAGGGCAAGAAGGTGCGGCTGACGGAAAAAGAGACGAACATCCTGAAGTATCTCTACCGCGCCGGCGCCAAGCCCGTGTCGCGCGAGGAGCTGCTGACCGAGGTCTGGGGCTATAACGCCGGTGTCACCACCCACACCCTGGAAACCCACATCTATCGCCTGCGCCAGAAGATCGAGCCTGAGCCGGGTCAGGCCAGGCTTCTGCTGACCGACGCGGGCGGTTATCGGCTCCAGCCCTGAGGGGTTCCGAACAAGGCGCCCGTTAGGCTGGACGCGTCGGTTTTCCGCCAGGAAGCGTTTTCCGCCCGTCCTCCTTTCCGACCGTGAACGCCGGAAGGAAGATCTGGACCAGCGGGCCGATGGCGAGGGCGTAGAGGATCGTCCCGACCCCGACCGAGCCGCCCAGGGCCCAGCCGGCGGCGACGACGGTCAGTTCGATGGCGGTCCGCACGGCCTTGATCGGCCAGCCGGTGCGGGCGACCAGACCTGTCATCAGGCCGTCGCGCGGTCCTGGACCCAGGCCCGCCCCGATATAGGCGCCGCTCGCTACGCCATTCAGCACGATCCCCGTCGCCAGGAACAGGCTCCGAACCGGTAGGACCGGGTCCGCCGGAATGTATCTCAGCGCCAGGCCGGCGACCGAGCCGATGACCAGAACATTGGCGATCGTGCCTATTCCCGGCTTCTGGCGCAGCGGAATCCACAGCAGCAGCACGGCCATACCGATCAGATTGACCACCATGCCGAAGCCGAGACCGGCCGGTTCGGCGAATCGTTCGAAAATGCCCTGGCTCAGGACGTCCCAAGGGTCGAGACCCAGATCCGCCCTGACGATCAGGCCGATGGACAGGCCGTAAAGGCTCAGGCCCAGGAAGAGTTGGATCAGGCGGCGGGTCATGAGCGGCGTTTCGCCTAAACTGGCTTTGGAAAAAAGGTCCAGTTCTGTCATTCTGGCCCCATGTCCTCGCGGTCTATCGGTACAGCCTCTCTGATCCGCCACCTGGGCGCTTGGCGCGCGCCGGGCGCCGGCCCGGCCTACCGTCAGTTGGCCGGAGCGGTCAGACTTTTGATCCTGGACGGACGGCTTCCTCTGGCGGCGCGACTGCCGGGAGAGCGCGAAGCGGCGCAGGCGCTGGGTTTGAGCCGTACGACCGTGTCGGCCGCCTATGGACGACTGCGGGATGACGGGTTTCTTACAGGGGGACGCGGCGCCTCGGCGCGGACCAGCCTGCCGGGTGAGGCGCCGACGGGCGGCTCGCGCGGCCTTACTGAAGCCAGAACCTCTTCCCGCGCGGACGAGGTCCTCGACCTGACCGCCGCCGTCCTGCCGGCCGATCCCAGCGTTCACGCCGCCTATGTCCGGGCTCTGGAGCGGCTGCCGACCCGTTTGCCGGGCCACGGCTATGAGGCCTCGGGGGTTGAGGCCCTGCGCGAGGCGGTGGCGGCCGCCTATCGGCGGCGCGGCTTGCCGACCTCGCCCGCCCAGATCCTGATCACCCACGGGGCTCACAATGGACTGGTTCATCTGCTGCGGCTGATGGTCAGGCCGGGTCAGCCGGTCGTCTTCGACCATCCCACCTATCCGCAGGCGCTGGACGCCATTCTCGCGGCCGGCGCGCGTCCCACGCCGGTCGCCCTGCCGGACGACGCCGGGGCGGGAGCGGGGACTGAGGGGTGGGACGTGGAGGGTCTGATCGCCGCCTGTCGGACCAGTGGCGCGCCCCTGGCCTATCTGGTCCTAGACCATCACAATCCGACCGGGCGGATGATGCGGGCGGCGGATCGGCTGCGGCTTCTGGCGGGGCTGAAAGGGTGCGAGACTCTGCTGGTGCTGGATGAGACCTTGGTGGAGCTGACCCTCAGCGGCCCGCCTGCCCTGACGGCCTCGGCGGTCGATGCGCCGCGTGTCGTGCGCCTGGGCTCCCTGTCCAAGAGCGTCTGGGGCGGGTTGCGCATCGGGTGGATTCGCGCGGACCGGGCGGTGATCCAGCGCCTGGCCCAAAGCCGCGCCAGTTTCGACCTGGGCGCGCCGATCCTGGAGCAGCTGGCGGCGGTCGAACTGCTGGGCGACGGCGGCGCCGGTCTGGCGGCGCGACGGCCTCTGCTGCGAGCGCGACGCGACCATCTGCGGATGCGGCTGGCGGAACGGCTGCCGGAGTGGGTCTGTCCCCGGCCGGCGGGCGGCCTGTCCGTCTGGGCGCAACTGCCGGCGCCGATCAGCTCGGCCCTGGCGGTCCAGGCGGCCGAGCGCGGCTTGAGATTGGCGTCCGGTCCGCGCTTCGGCGTGGACGGCGCTTTCGAACATCGGCTGCGATTGCCCTATACTCTGCCGGAGCCTGTTTTGGACGTGGCGGTCGAGCGATTGGCTCAGGCGGCCGAGGCGCTGGAGCGCAAGACACGGCCGGTTTCCGCGCCCCCGCCCCGTCGCGTCGCCGTCTATTGAAGGCCCGGTTCGCCTATCCGGAAACGATAGAGGGCGGCGGATTTGCTCCGCCGCCCTCCTGAGCGTCAATCGACTGGGCCCGAAGGATCAGAAGGTGGCGTTGACGCTGACCTGGAAGACCCGGCCGGTTTCCAGATAGCCGCCCTTGCGGTCGGGCGAGACATAGCGTTCGCCCGCCCCGACGGTCGACCAACGGGTCGGTTCGTCGGTCAGGTTGCGGACCGCAGCCCCCACTTCCAGTCCGGGCGCCAGGGTCAAGGCCACGCCCAGGTTCAGCTCCTTGGACGGCTGGATGTAGATGTCGGGCTGGCTGTCCTGAACCGTGTCCAGGCGACGACCGGTGTAGTTGTACCAGAGGCTGGCCCGCAGCGACCCATGCTCATAGCCGGCCTCCAGATTGTACATCAGCTCGGGCGCCTGGGGCAGGTCGCTCTTGCGGATGTCGGTCGAGGAGAGGCGGTATTCGGCCTCCGTCTGCTGATAGGTCAGGTTCCCGCCCAGCGACAGGCCGTCCATCCAGCCGTCGACCGGCAGGACATAACGACCGCCCATTTCGATCCCGGTGGCGGAGCCGCCCAGGCCGTTGAACGGCTTGATCAGGATGACGCCGTCGCTGGTCTTGCTCGTGCCCGTCCGCAGGGCGGTCGGCACGACGATATTGTCCAGATCCTTGTGGTAGACGGCCAGTTGCAGGTTGGAGCCGACGGCGTACCATTCCAGACCCAGATCATAGCTCCAGCCCTCGACCGGTTTCAGATCGGGGTTGGGCTGGCTGATGCTGATGACGGCGTTGGTGACGGGGTCGCGGCTGACGGTGGTCGGACCCGCCAGCTGGCTGCCCGCGGGCCGGCTGTAGCTGGAACGCGCGGCCGCCCGCACCACCAGGGCGTCGCTGGGACGCCAGGCGGCGATGACGCTGGGATCGACATGGTCGTAATCCCGATCTGCGGTCGCGAAACGGGCGCCGTCGGCGTCCTTCACGAAGAAGCGGGCTTCGAAGTGGTTGTCCTCGTAGCGGACCCCCGGCGTGATCTCCAGGGCGCCGCCGGCCAGTTTCAGGGTGGCGGCGGCGAAGGCGGCCGTCCGGTCTTCCCGGCTGTCCGACAGGCCCTGGTTCAGCTTCTCTTGCGAAACCACCACGGTCGAGCCGTACAGATCGCGTTCGTTTTCGACGAAGCGGCGATCGACCAGCTTCACCGGGCGCACCGTGCCGTGGTCCATGAAGTCGGTGATCAGGCGGCCGGGCGTCGCGCCGATCGACGGGCCGTCCACGGTTCCAGCCTGCAAGGACGTGCGGAAACGGTAGCGGGTGTCGTCCGGGGCCAGGCTGCGGCCGTCCTGATCGGCCGTCTCGTACAAGCCGCCGACCGAGGCGCTGGCGAGCACGCCGGAACCGGCCCAGGTCAGGTCGCCCTTCACCGTCTTCTTCACCTCCGACAGATAGCCGTAGCCCTGCTGGACATAGATCTGGCTGGGACGGTCCTGGCTGGCGACATAGGCGGTCGCGCCGGCCGACAGCACCGGCATGGGCCAGCGAGGGTCCGACAGGTCCAGCTTCAGCCCTTCGGTCGAGGCGCCGGTATTGCCCGTCGCGCCGTTATAGGCGACGCCTCGCCAGGCGGCCTCGATCGTATTGGGCGAGTCCAGACGGCCGTCGGCATAGGCGGCTTCCAGCGAGGCGGTGAAGTCGCCGAAGCGCAGCTTGCCCCCCGTCTGGACCGACAGCAGCTCCTGTTCGACGTCCTCGACGCGGAAATAGTTGGCCGGATTGATGCCGTAGGGCGTGTAGTCGCCGGCGGCGTTGTAGTTGGCGCCGCCCGGATTGGGATTGGTCTGGCCCGAGGTCCGCTCGCTGCGAAGCCCCGTCTGGTTCATCGTATTGGTGTTGGTGTAGGTCGCATAGTTGACCCGGGCGAACAGGTCCAAGGGCTGGGTGCGATAGTCCAGAGAGGCCGTGGCGCCGTAGCGTTCCACCGTGGAGTTGAAGAAGTTCCACTGAAGACCGTCCGCCGACAGGGCGTTCTCATTCTCGCGGGCCGAGCCGACATTGGCCCTGGAAGTCTTGTAGTCGTTCTGAACAGCGACGCTTTCGGCGGCGCTGTCCTTCTGCTCGTAATAGGCGGAAGCATAGACGCCCAGGCGACCGTCGGCGAAGCGACGCGCCATGTCCACGCCGACTGCGCCGCCCAGGCTGTCCTGACCGCGATCCTCGGCCAGTTCGGCCATCTGGCCGACGGCGCGCAGGCGCAGCATCTGGTCACCGAAGTCGAAGGCGGTCGGCGTGACCAGATTGACGATACCGGCGATGGCGTCGGCGTCGAGCGTCGCATCCGGCGTCTTTTCGATGCCGATGGTCTGGATGGCGAAGGGGCTGAACAGGTTCAGCGAGATCGAGCGGCCGCCGGCCGTCTGGGGCAGGCGCAGGCCGTCCAGCGTATAGGCGTTGAAGCTGGTGTCGAAGCCGCGGATGGCGACGTATTGGGCTTCGCCGGTGGCCGACTGGTTGCGGCCCTGGTCCTGACTGACCGACACGCCGGGCAGGCGCTTGGCCAGGTCGGCGATGGTGGTTTGGGGGTTCAGGCTGACGTCGCCGACGGCGATGGCGTCCACGACGCCGGTCGCCTGGCGTTCCTCGACCAGAACCGTCTGGGCGCGCCGGGCGCCGGTCACGACGATCTCTTGCAAGGTGGCTGGGCCGGTAGCGGTCTCGGACTGGGCCCAGGCCGAACCGCCGGCGCAGAGCGCGGCGAGGCTGCAGGAAACGCCGAGAAGGGCGCGCCGAGTGGACGAACCTGAAATGGTCATTGGAAATCCGATTAATGAGGCCGCGCCCCCATGGGCGGCGCGGGCTCCTTAGTGCGGGTCAATGACAGGCTGCCTAAAGCTATGCGCCTGAAAGGCTAAGCTTGTGCGACGCTTGTGGGACAGTTGTCGGGGTCAGACGGACAAATCGACCGTCACCGGCGCATGGTCGGACGGCCGGTCCCACTCGCGGACGTCATCATGAATCCGGGCCGTGTCCTTGATGACGGCCGGGGTCAGGCCGGGCGAGGTCCAGATATGATCCAGGCGCAGGCCGCGGTTCGACTTGCGGAAGTCGGCGGCTCGATAACTCCACCAGCTGGCCAGCTTCTGCGGTTCGGGGAAACGGTCGCGCAGCACGTCGGCGAAGCCGCCTGTAGCCTGAAGTCGGTTCAGCACCTCCACCTCGATCGGCGTGTGGCTGACGATCTTGGACATGTAGCGGTGGTTCCACACGTCGCCCTCGCCCGGTGCGATGTTGAAATCGCCGGCCATGACCAGGGGGCGAGACCGATCCTGTCGGGCGACGATCTCGGTCAGCTGTTCGTAGAAGTCGAGCTTGTGATCGAACTTGGGGTTCAGCGTCCGGTCGGGCACGTCGCCGCCGGCGGGAATATAGAAGTTCTGAACGTCGATCCCGGCGACCCGGGCCGAGACGCAACGGGCGTGGCCCAGTTTGCAGACCTGGAAGGTCTCGCTGTCCTCAAGCGGCAGGCGGCTGGCGATCGCCACCCCGTGCCAACCCTTCTGGCCGGCGACACGCATATGAGGCAGGCCCATCTCTTCGAAGGCGGCGCGCGGGAACTGATCCGTCGTGCATTTGATCTCTTGCAGCATCAGAACGTCGGGAGCCCGTTCGGCGACGAACCGGGCGACCTGATCGATGCGCAGGCGGACGGAGTTGATGTTCCAGGTGGCGAGGCGAAGGGTCATGCTTCGCTTTAACAGGCCGCGCTCCGGAAGAACCACCCAGAAAAAAGGCCCGGCCTCTGCGGGCCGGGCCGATCCAGTTTCGTCTCTCTCGCCGCCGGGGAGGGGGATGCATCCGGGCGGTAGAGCGGCCGCCGCCGCTCTGTGTTCTAGATGTCACGACCGAAGGAAAAGGTCAAATTGTCACATTTCTCGCTTGGCCGTGATTCTCCGGCAACGGACGGATACCGGTGATTCGCGACTTCCGCTCTTACAGGCGCTAGTTCCGACCGGGTCGGCGGGTAGGGTCTCGCAGTTGGAACAGGCTGGCCGCCAAGCCGGAGGCAGGCTGAAGCGAGGTCAGCTGAGTGCGGGTCCGCGATCCCTGGGCGTCGGAAATGGTCCATTCGTGCAGGCGGATCGGATCACCGGCGAAGGCCAGAACCACCTGGCCGTCGTTGGGCCGATTGGCGTCGCGGGCGGTGATGGCGAAGGCGCCGGACTGCATCCGCGTGACGCGGTCGATCCGGACGCCCTGGTCCAGCCGCACATTGCGCGCAAGGAAGGTCGAAAGGGGCGTCCGTCCCAGCGGCACCTGCTGGAAATTGTTCAGCCGCGGATCATAGCGTTTGACGTTGTAGCCGTCCGACACGACCAGCAGACCGGCCGGATTGGTGTATTCGAACCGCATCTTGCCGGGGCGCTGCAGATAGAACCGGCCCTCGCGGCGCTGTCCGCCCGGACCCGTCTCGACGAACGTGCCCTGGGCCGAGGTCAGGCCTTGGAGATAGGTCTGGGCCCGTTGAACCACCGCCCGATCCTCGGCCGATAGATTGGATTGGGCCTGGGCCGCGTCGAACATCCCCAGGGCGGCCAAGCCCGTCACAAGTCCGGCGCCCAGCAGCAGGGCGCGGCGTTGGGAATCGACGGCGGCGTCGATCGGGGCGGCGAGGCTCTCGGCGACGGCGGTGGTGGTCATGAAGTCAGTCTCCCGTTCGGGATGGTCAGCGATGCCGCCGTCTTGCCCGATCGGCTTGGCGTCGGAATGACGCGAGCCTGACCATATTCCGGCGCTCCGATGAAGCCCTGTTCATCAAAATGCTGAAGCTTGGACGCGACGGCGGGTCAGACAACGGCTCGAAGGCGCAGCCGTTCCTCGGCTTGGCTCACACCATCGGCGGCGGGCCGGCCAGAACGTCGCGCTTGCCGGCGTGGTTGGCGGGGCTGACCACGCCTTCCTGCTCCATCCGTTCGATCAGGGAGGCTGCGCGGTTGTAGCCGATCTGCAGACGACGCTGGACGTAGGAGGTCGAGGCCTTGCGGTCGCGGGTTACGACGGCGACGGCGCGGTCGTACAGATCGTCGCTCCCGCTCCCATTTGGGCCGCCGTTTCCACCCTCGTCGAAACCGCCGTCCCCGTCGCCGTCCGGTTCGTCGGTGATCAGGTCCAGATAGTCGGGCTCGGCCTGGGCCTTCAGGTGTTTGCAGACGTCCTCGACCTCCTTGTCGTCGACGAAGGGGCCGTGCAGGCGGGTGATGCGGCCGCCGCCGGCCATATAGAGCATGTCGCCCTGGCCCAGCAGCTGTTCGCCGCCCTGTTCGCCCAGGATGGTCCGGCTGTCGATCTTGGAGGTGACCTGGAAAGAAATCCGGGTCGGGAAGTTGGCCTTGATGGTGCCGGTGATCACGTCCACCGACGGGCGCTGGGTCGCCATGATCAGGTGGATGCCTGCGGCGCGGGCCATCTGGGCCAGGCGCTGGACGGCGCCTTCCACATCCTTGCCAGCGACCAGCATCAGGTCGGCCATCTCGTCCATGACCACCACCAGATAGGGCATGGGCTCGGGACGGATCTTCTCGGACTCATAGACGGGGCGGCCCTGGTCGTCGAAGCCGGTCTGGACGGTGCGCTCGAAATGCTCGCCCTTCGCCTGGGCCTCGCGGGCGCGCTCGTTGTAGCTGGCGACATTGCGCACGCCGAGCTTGGACATGCGGCGATAGCGGTCCTCCATCTCGCGCACCGTCCATTTCAGGGCCACGACGGCCTTCTTCGGATCGGTGACGACCGGGGCCAGCAGGTGCGGGATGCCGTCATAGACCGACAGCTCCAGCATCTTGGGGTCAATCATGATGAAGCGGCACTCGGCCGGGCTGTGGCGATACAGGATCGACAGGATCATGGCGTTGACCCCGACCGACTTGCCCGAGCCGGTGGTGCCGGCGATCAAGAGGTGGGGCATGCGGGCCAGGTCGGCGACATAGGGTTCGCCGCCGATGGTCTCGCCGAGCGCCAGGGGCAGCAGGTGGCCCTTCTTGTCGTATTCGGCGCTGGACAGAAGGTCGCGCAGATAGACGGTCTCGCGCTTGGCGTTGGGCAGTTCGATGCCGATGGCGTTCCTGCCCTGAACCACCGAAATCCGGCAGGCGCGGGCGGACATGGAGCGGGCGATGTCGTCGGCCAGGGCGACCACGCGGCCGTGTTTCACGCCGGGGGCGGGGACCAGCTCGTACAGGGTGACCACGGGGCCGGGGCGGATCTGGTCGATCACGCCGCGCACGCCGAATTCCTGCAGCACGCCTTCCAGCATCTTGGCGTTCTGCTTCAGGGAGTCCTCATCCACCGAACCGACGCGCTGGGCGGGCTTGGTGAGGATGCCCAGCGGCGGCAGGTCGAAGGCGCCTTCGGGACGGTCGAAGACGAAGGCCTGCTGATCGACATCTTCCTTGCGCGGCTTGGGCGCCTTGACCGCGGCCACGCGGGGTTCGACCGCCCGCGGCGCGGCGCGGGCGGCGGGGGCGGGCTCCTCCTCCCAGGGCGGCAGGTCGTCATAGGCCGTCTGGGGACCGTCGGCGTCCTGATCCGGCGCGACGGCGGCGTCCGGGGCGGGGGCGGGCGTGCGAACCTCGGGCTTGGGCGCCGCCTTTTCGCGTGCGGGGGCGCGCGGCTTTTTGGCAGCGACGGCAGGCGGGGGCGCGGCGGGGGCGCGCAGCGAGCGGCCCCAGTGCAGGGCGTCGATGAAGTCCATGGCGCGCAAGCCGATGGCGAAGCCCGTCAGCCACAGGCCGCCGCCCAGGAACAGCAATCCGGCGATGATCCGCCCGCCGGGAATCCTCAGGGCGGCCAGGCCCTGGGCGGTCAGGCCGGTGAAGGCGTCGCCCCACAGACCGCCCAGGCCGGCGGCTAAGGGCCAGGCGGCGGGGGCGGCCAGGGCCGCGAGGGCCCCGGACAACAGCAGGGTTCCGGCCGTGGCCGACAGGGCCTTGATCGGGCTGGGTTTCAGACGTTGCTGGATGGCGTCGCCGATGGCGCGGGCCAGGCCGAAGGCGATCGCCAGCAGGGCGGCGGGCCAGGCGGCCAGGCCCAGGGACTGCATGAACAGGTCCGCAAACAGGGCGCCGTTCGCCCCCAGCCAGTTGGTGGTCGGCAGGCTGGAGGCGGCGTTCAGACTGGCGTCCGCCGGATTCCAGGAGATCAGGGCGATCAGCAGCAGGGTCGCCAGCAGGGCCTGAAGCACACCCCGGAAACGCACGACAAAGGGCGCCTCCCAAAGGATGCGGGCGCTGATCCAGGCCTGGCGGCCGACGGCGAGGGCGGTGGACATGAAAGGCGAGACCTTCCGGGCGGCTGACGTTCGACCCGCCTTGTCGCATCCCCAGGGTTAAGGGCTCATTTACCAGGAGCCGGAGACAAACCGTCCTCTGGACCTTTTGAGCGTGCGGCGCGACAAGCCTGCCATGGCAGAGACCGAACGCTACGACATCATCATCGCCGGCGCGGGCCTGGCCGGGGCGAGCTTCGCCCTGGCGGCGGCGCAGGGCGGGCTGAAGGTGGTGATGGTCGATCCCCAGCCGTTCAGCGCCCAGCTGGCGCCGAGTTTCGACGGGCGTTCGACGGCGATCGCCTTTTCCACCTTCCGCATGCTGGACGCCCTGGGCCTGGGCGAGACCCTGCGGCCCCACGCCTGCCGGATGGATCACATTCTCGTCACGGACGGCCGTCGGCCGGGCGCGGCCAGCCGGGCGGCGTCGCCGGCCTTCCTGCGCTTCGACGCCGAGGAGATCGGTGGGCGAACCGGGGGCGAGCCCCTGGGCTATATGGTCGAGAACCGGCGGATCCGCGCGGCCCTGGCCGAGGCGGTGACGGCGGCGGGGATCGAGGTGCGGGCGCCGGCCTCGGTCGTCTCGGTCGAGCGGGATGCGGGCAAGGCGACCGTGACCCTGGCCGACGGGTCGATTCTGACCGCCGCCCTGGTGGTGGGGGCGGAAGGCCGGGGCTCGATCGTGCGCCGCGCCGCCGGGATCGAGACGGTCGGCTGGGGCTATGGTCAGAGCGGGGTGGTGGCCACGGTCCGGCTGGGCCGCGACCACGGCAATGTCGCCCACGAATATTTCCTGCCCAGCGGCCCCTTCGCCATCCTGCCCCTGACCGATCAGCGGGCCAGCCTGGTCTGGACCGAGACGACGCGGCGGGCCGAGGCCCTGCGCGACGCCTCGGACGCGGCCTTCCAGTCGCATCTGATGCGGCGGTTCGGGGATTTTCTGGAGGGGGTCTCGGTCGAGGGGCCGCGCTTCGTCTATCCGCTGTCGCTCAGCCTGGCCGAAAAACTGGTCGCGCCGCGCCTCGCCCTGATCGGCGACGCCGCCCATGGGGTGCATCCGGTGGCGGGCCAGGGCCTGAACATGGGGCTGAAGGACGCCGCCGCCTTAGCCGAGGTTCTGGCCGAGGCCGCGCGCCTGGGCGAGGACCTGGGGGCCGAGACGGTGCTGGAACGCTACGCTCGCTGGCGCCGGTTCGACAATGCGGCCCTGGCGGCCGGCTTCGACGCCTTCGTGCGGCTGTTCTCCAACGACATCGGTCCGGTCCGGCTGATGCGAGATCTGGGGATGGCGGCGGTGAACCGAATCGGGCCGCTGCGCCGGGCCTTCATGCAGGAGGCGGGCGGGGCGACCGGCGACCTGCCGCGGCTGCTGCGCGGCGAACCGGTCTAATTCAGCCGCATTCGGACGCGCTCGAAGGTCGTCGATCGACGCGCTTCTTCGACGCCGTCAAGGCCGCGCGCCCGAGACAGGGCCTCCAGGGAACCGGTCAGGGCGCCCTGTTTCTCGCGAGCGGCGGCGACGTCCAGCCAGGGCCGGTGGTCTTGCGGGTCCAGCAGGGCCCGGCGCAGGGCCGAGCGTTCGGCCGCCTCATAGTCGTGGCTGCGGATGGCGCGGCTGAACAGCAGGTTCTGCAGCCGGATCAAGGCCTGACGGTCGCTGACCGGGGCCATCAACAGGTCCAGCCGGTCGGCGACGTGCGGCGTCAGACCGGCCCGAAGCGCCCGCCGGGTCAGTTCGCTGGGCAGGACCAGCCGACCCTGGCTGAAGGGATCGAGCGCGACCGGACCCTCGGCCGTCTCGACGCGGACCAGGAAATGGCCGGGGAAGTCCACACCCGCCGCCTTCAGCCCCGCCGCACGGGCGGCGTGGAGATAGAAGACCGCCAGGGCGGCGGACAGGCCGCGCCGCCGCTCGGCCACCTCGATCAGGTCGGTATTGGCGGGATGGTCGTAATGGAGCAGGTCGCCGTTCAGACGCAGGTCGGCGGCCATGGTTTCGGACAGGGCCTCGTCCGGGCTTTCGCCCCCGACCCGCTCCTTCAGCCTTTCACAGGCGCTGCGGGCCAGGGTGCGGACGGGTTGGGGGTCACGGAAGGGATGATCGTGGATGGCGCAGGCGATCGCCGCCTCCAGCAGGGGGAAGCCCTCGTCGCCGCCCTCACCGGCCGACGTCAGGATGGCCTCGGCTTCTTCCCGGGTCATGCGATCCCTTCAGTTCCCGCGCCTCTGAACGCCGCGAAGATGACGCGGAAATCGACTGGGAGCCAGCGCCACCATATCAATTCTCAGTTCAAGGGGTTGCAGGGCCGGGCGGTTGCGGCGGACGGCCTCGCCCGCCGCAACCAGCCGATCGTGCTGAGTGGGCTTCAGCGCCAGGACGGCGAGGTCGAGCCGGGAGCGGCGCTTGACCTCCACCACAGCCAGGATTCGGCCGCGACGGGCCAGCAGGTCGATCTCGCCGGAGCGGGTCTTCAGCCGAAACCCCAGAATCTGATAGCCCTTCAGCATCAGCCAGAGGGCGGCGATCCATTCCGCCGCATGGCCGGCCTTGAAGGCGGCGCCCCCCTTGGCCTGACGCCAGGCCGCCTTCGGACGTCGCTCTGGCGTCGGGCGGGGCAGGCGGGGGCTCACTTGCCCTGAAGCTCCAGGGCGCGGCGGTACAGGGTCTTGCGGTTCAGGCCCAGGGCGCGGGCGACTTCTGAGGCGGCTTCTCCGGTCGAAAGCCGGGTCAGGGCGTCGGTCAGGGCCGCGTCGGCGTCGGCCTGGGTCGCCTCCTCCGCCTCGCCGGGGCCGATGACCACGACGATCTCCCCCTTGGGCGCATCCAGTCGGGGATCGACCGCCAGTTCGTCCAGCGATCCCCGCACGCATTCTTCGTACAGCTTGGTCAATTCACGCGCCACGGCGGCCGGGCGAGGGCCGAGAACGGCCGCCATGTCGGTCAGGCTGTCGCGCAGGCGCGGCCCGCTTTCGAAGAAGACCAGGGTCTGGCGCTGGCCTTTCAGCCCTTCCAGGGCGGCGGTCCGCCCGGCGGTCTTGGGCGGCAGGAAGCCGGCGAACAGGACGCGGTCAGCGGGCAGGCCGGCGATGCACAGGGCGGCCAGCAGGCTGGACGGGCCGGGAATGGGGTGGACCGGCAGGCCCTCGGCGATGACGGCGCGGGCGACGACGAAGCCGGGATCGGACACCAGGGGCGTGCCGGCGTCGGAGACCAAGGCCACCACCTCGCCGCTCCGGAGGCGCTCGATCGCCTGTTCGGCCGCACGACCGGAAGCGTGGTCGTCGCAGCGTTCCAGCTTCGCCTTCAGTCCGTAGGCGGACAGGAGTTTGGCGGTGACGCGGGTGTCCTCGGCTAGGACCAGGTCGGCGGCGGCCAACACGTCCAGCGCCCTGAGCGTCATGTCGCGCAGGTTCCCGATCGGCGTCGCCACCAGATAGAGACCCGGCTCCACCCGCCGGGGCGGGGGGGCGGCGGGGGGGAAGAGGCCGGGTTCGCTCATGATCAGACGGTGGGGGGCACCGCCGTGCTCGGCTTTTCGACCACGGCGGCGGGCGGACGCGGCGCCGAGGTCAGGCCCGAGCCCTGGAAGGCGGGGCCGGCGTCATAGGCGGTGAAGGTGGCGGCGGTGATGATCTCGCTGACCGAAGCGCCCAGGGAGACGATCTGGACCGGCTTCTCCAGCCCGACCAGCAGCGGTCCGATGACGGTCGCGCCGCCCAAGGCCTGGACCAGCTTGGTCGAGATGGCGGCCGAGTGGATGGCCGGCATGACCAGGACGTTGGCCGGCTTGGTCAGGCGGTTGAAGGCGTAGGCGGGATGGCCCTTCGGATCCAGGGCGACCTCGGGGGGCATTTCGCCCTCGTATTCGAAGTCGACGCCCTTCTTGTCCAGGATGCGGATCGCCTCGCGAACCTTTTCGGCCCGGTCGCCGGGCGGATTGCCGAAGGTGGAATAGCTGAGGAAGGCCACGCGCGGATTGCGACCGAGCTTGCGCACCGTCTCGGCGGCCTTGATCGCGATGTCCGCCAGCTCAGCGGCGTCCGGCAGTTCGTGAATGGTGGTGTCGGCGACGAACAGGGTCCGGCCCTTGGCCAGCAGGATCGACAGGCCGATCAGGGTGTCGTCCACGTCCAGGACGCGCTGGACCTCTTTCAGGGCCATGTTGAAGTTGCGGGTGACGCCGGCGACCATGGCGTCGGCCCGGCCCTTGGCGACCAGGGTGGCGGCGAAATAGTTGCGGTCCTGGTTGATCATCCGCTGAACGTCGCGGCGCAGATAGCCGCGGCGCTGCAGCTTCTCGTACAGCCAGTCGGTGTCCTCGACATTGTGGCCGGAGACGCGGGCGTTGGTGATCTCTATGCCCAGATCGTCGAAGTTCAGCCCGGCCTCGGCGGCGTTCTGGCGGATCAGATCCTCGCGTCCGACCAGGATGGGGGTGCCCAGATCGGCCTGTTTGAAGCCCCAGGCGGCGCGGATGACGGCCGGCTCCTCGCCCTCGGCGAAGACGATGCGCTTGTTGGGTCCGCCGCGCACGGCCGAGTTGATCTTCTGCATCAGGGCGGCGGACGGATCGACGCGCGAGCGCAGGGCATTGCGATAGGCGTCCATGTCGTCGATCTGGACGCGGGCCACGCCCGAATCCATCGCCGCCTGGGCGACGAAGGGCGGGATGTACCAGATCAGCCGGGGATCAAAGGGGGTCGGGATAATGTAGTCCGGGCCGAACTTCAGCTTGCGGCCGCGATAGGCGGCGGCGACCTCGTCCGGCACGTCCTCGCGCGCCAGGGCGGCCAGGGCCTGGGCGCAGGCCACCTTCATCTCATGGTTCACCCGGCGCGCCCGCACGTCCAGGGCGCCCCGGAACAGATAGGGGAAGGCCAGGACGTTGTTGACCTGGTTCACATAGTCCGAGCGGCCGGTGGCGATGATGGCGTCGGACCGGACCGACTTGACGTCTTCCGGCGTGATCTCGGGATCGGGGTTGGCCATGGCGAAGATGATCGGATTGGGGGCCATGGAGGCCACCATCTCCTTGGTGATCGCGCCCTTGGCGGACAGGCCCAGCACCACATCGGCGCCGACCATGGCCTCGGCCAGGGTGCGGTGGGGCGTGTCGGTCGCATGGGCGGCCTTCCACTGGTCCATGCCGTGTTCGCGGCCCTTGTAGACCACGCCGTCCTTGTCGCAGATGACCGTGTTCTCGGCCTTGACCCCGGCGGCCTTCATCAGGGCGATGGAGGACAGGCCTGCGGCGCCGGCGCCGGCCAGAACCACCTTGACCTCGTCCAGCCGCTTGCCGGCGACATGACAGGCGTTGATCAGGCCGGCGGTGGAGATGATGGCGGTGCCGTGCTGGTCGTCATGGAAGACGGGGATGTCCAGCAGGTCCTGAAGTTCGCTCTCAATGACGAAACATTCGGGGGACTTGATGTCCTCCAGATTGATGCCGCCCCAGGTGTCGCCGATGTTCTTCACCACGGTGATGAACTCGTCCGGATCGGTGGTCTTCACCTGGACGTCGAAACTGTCCACATCGGCGAAGCGTTTGAACAGGACCGACTTGCCCTCCATCACCGGCTTGGAGGCCATGTGGCCCAGATTGCCCAGGCCCAGGATGGCGGTGCCGTTCGAGATGACGGCGACCAGATTGCCCTTGGAGGTGTATTCGTAAGCCTTGTCCGCATCCTGGGCGATGGCCAGGACCGGCACGGCCACGCCCGGCGAATAGGCCAGCGACAGGTCGCGCTGGGTCGCCATCGGTTTGGTCGGGGCCATCGAGATCTTCCCCGGCGTGGGGATGCGGTGGAAATCCAGCGCCTCCTGGTCGGAGAAGGTCTGTTTTTCTGTCAGATCGGGCATCGGGACGTCCAGGGTTCGGCGCAGCTGTAACCGTTCGTGTCCTAGAGCTTGGGAAGGGCCGCGCCAAGCCTTGACGCCCCGGAAGGTTCACAGACGCGCGCGCAAGTTTCCCTTCGCGTCAGCGTCAACCACCGGGCTTTCAGAAGGCGAGCGCGCCCGTGCGTTCGACCTCGACCGGGCCGGTCATCAGCACATGATCCGTCGCCGGGTCCCAGTCGATCGTCAGCTCGCCCCCGTCCACCACGACCGTGGCCTTACGGTCGGTCAGACCGCGTCGGACGGCCGCCACCTGGGCCGCGCAGGCGCCGGTGCCGCAGGCCTTGGTCAGGCCGGCGCCCCGCTCCCAGACCCGAAGCCGGATGTGGCCCCGGTCCAGCACATGGGCGAAGCCGACATTGACCCCTTCGGGAAACAGGGGGTGGTGTTCGACCAGGGAGCCGGAACCGGTCACGAAGGCGTCGTCCTGCCGGTCGGTGAAAAAGACGACGTGCGGATTGCCCATGGAGACGGCGCCCGGCGTGTGCAGGATCGGCGCGTCGATGGGGCCGAGCTGAAGCTCGATGCCGCGCGTGTCCATCTCTTCGGCCAGGGGGACTTCGGTCCAGTTCAGCCGGGGCCGGCCCATATCGACCGTCACCCTGTGGTCGCCGGCGCGGGACGCCGTGGTCGGGCCTGCGGCGGTGTCGATGACCACCCGGTCGGAACCCTTGGCCTGCATCAACAGCCAGCCGACGCAGCGCAGGGCGTTGCCGCAGGTCTCGACCATGGAGCCGTCGGCGTTCCAGACCCGCATGAATGCGTCTGCCGTGTCGGACGGTTCGATGGCGATCAGCTGGTCGAACCCCTCGCCTGTGGCCCGGTCGGCCAGGGCGCGAATCTGGTCCTCGGTCGGACGAAACGGGGTTTTCAGCGCGTCGATGACGATGAAGTCATTGCCGGCGCCGTTCATCTTGACGAAAGGACGGGTCATGCAGGCCATATAGGCTCAATCCCCGCCGTCCGGAAACCGCTGTGTCCCAGACCGAAACCGACTCCAAGGACGACGGCCTGCGACTGCGCGCACGGCTCCGATATCTTTATCACGGCGGTCAGCCGGCGGCGGTGAAGTTCCGGCTGACGGTCATCGTCATCGACTTCGCCATCATCGCCTTCTTCCTGGCGGCTCCGATCCTGAAGAACATGGGCTGGGCCTTCTATGTTCTGGACTATCTGATCGCCGCCCTGCTGGCGGCCGATCTGGCGGCGCGGGCCTACGCCTATTCGGATGTTCGCGACTGGCTGAAGAAGCCGATCGTCTGGTTGGATCTTTTCGTCCTGGCGACCCTGCTGTTCCCGGCCTGGCTGTTCAATCTCGGCTTCCTGCGGATGTTGCGGCTTTGGACCCTGCTGAACTCGGACTTCTTCTGGCGCACGGTGGGCGCGCGGTTCGACGACACCCGCGTCGAGGCCATAGTGCGAGCCTTGTCGGGCCTTGTGACCTTCGTCTTCGTCGTGACCGGCTTCGTCTATGCGACCTTCCGGGGACACGACGGGATCAGCGGCTATATCGACGCCCTCTATTTCACCGTGGCGACCCTGACGACGACCGGCTTCGGCGACGTCACCCTGCCGGGGCCGCTGGGCAAGCTTCTGTCCATCGCCATCATGCTGGTGGGGATCACCCTGTTCCTGCGTCTGGCCCAGGCCCTGATCAAGCCGCACAAGGTCCGCCACCCTTGCGACCGCTGCGGCCTCCAGACGCACGATCCCGACGCGGTGCACTGCAAGGCCTGCGGGAACCTGATCTGCATCCCCGACGAGGGTTGAGAAAGATGACAAAACCGTAAGGGCGGATTCGTCGCCTTGTCGCCCGGCCGACCGCCGTTAAGGTGCCGGTCTTCAATTCCGGGGACTGTCCATGATCCGCTCATCCGCCGCCGTGCTCGCGGCCCTTCTCGCCTCCACCAGCCTGACCTCGGTATCCATGGCCCAGACCGCCTCCTCCGCCCCCGCCTTCGCGACCAGCGAGGCGAGCGACCCCTATGTCTGGCTGGAGGAGGTCGAGGGCGAGCGGGCCATGGAATGGGTCAAGGCGCACAACGCCCATTCCCTGGGCGTGCTGCAGGGCGATCCCCGCTATGAAACCCTGCACCAGCAGGCGCTGGAGATCGTCCAGTCGCGCGACCGCATCCCCGCGCCGGGCTTCACCCACGACGGCCATATCGACAACTTCTGGCAGGACGCCCAGCATGTGCGCGGCGTCTGGCGGCGCACGACCCTGGACTCCTACAAGACCGCCGAGCCCCAGTGGGAGACGGTTCTGGACATCGACGCCCTGGCCGAGGCCGAGAGCGCGAACTGGGTCTACAAGGGCTCGACCTGCCTGGCCCCCGAAGAGCGCTACTGCCTGATCAGCCTGTCCAACGGCGGCAAGGACGCGGTGACCCTGCGCGAGTTCGACAGCGTGACCCGCAGCTTCGTCGAAGGCGGGATCTATCTGCCGGAATCCAAGGGCGGGGCGAGCTGGATCAACAAGGACACCCTTCTGGTCGCGCGCGACTTCGGCCCCGGCACCTTGACCAACTCGGGCTATCCGATGGTGGTCAAGCGGATGCGGCGCGGCGAGAATCTGGATCAGGCCGACGTCCTGTTCATGGGCGAGCCGACGGATGTGTCGGTGTCCGGCTATACGCTGCGCGACGCGGACGGGGTGCTGAAGGCGACCCTGATCAACCGGTCGATCGACTTCTATTCGTCCGAGACCTATCGCGTCACCGACGATGGGGCCGTGGTCAAACTGGCCCTGCCGGCCAAGTCGGACATCACCGGCCTGGTCGCCGGCAAGCTGGTGGTGTCGCTGAAACAGGACTGGACCGCGCCGTCCGGGCAGGACTTCAAGAGCGGCGACCTGATCGCCTGGCCGCTGGACGCCTGGCTGGAAGACCCCGCCACCCCCGCCGTCCTGGTGCTGCGTCCCACGGAACGTCAGGCGGTCGAGGGGGTGAACGCCACCCGCAACACCCTGGTCGTGGCCCTGTACGACAATGTGCGCGGTTCGGTGCGGGTCTATCGTCCCGGCGAGAGCGAGTGGACCTATTCGACCCTGGACCTGCCGCAGAACGTCTCGGTCGGCGTCGGTTCGGCCTCGGAGATCGACGACAAGGTCTTCGTCAGCGTCACCGGCTATCTGAACCCGTCCAGTCTGTGGCTGGCCGATGCGGCGACCGGAGCGGTCGATCAGGTCAAGTCGATGCCGGCCAAGTTCGACGCCACCGGCATGACGGTGGAGCAGCACGAGGCCCGTTCGGCCGACGGGACGATGATCCCCTATTTCGTGGTCCATAAGGCGGACATGCCGCTGGACGGGTCCAACCTGACCCTGCTGTACGGTTACGGCGGCTTCGAAAGCTCGCTGCTGCCCGGCTATTCGGCCACGATCGGCAAGCTGTGGCTGGAGCGGGGCGGGGTCTATGTCATCGCCAATACGCGCGGCGGCGGCGAGTTCGGCCCGCGCTGGCACGAGGCGGCCCTGCAGCAGAACCGCCAGCGCGCGCACGAGGACTTCCAGGCCGTGGCCCTGGACCTGATCGCCCGCAAGATCGCCAGCCAGCCGAAGCTGGGGATCATGGGCGGCTCGCAGGGCGGCCTGTTCATGGGGGCGATGCTGACCCAGCGCCCGGACCTGATCAATGCGGCCGTCATTCAGGTGCCCCTGTTCGACATGCTGCGCTTCCACAAGCTCTTAGCCGGGGCCAGCTGGATCGGCGAGTACGGCGATCCCGAGATTCCGGAGCAGCGCGCCTGGATCCAGCAGTATTCGCCCTATCAAAACCTGCGGGCGGGCCAGCCCTATCCGGAGGTCTTCATCCACACCTCGACCAAGGACGACCGGGTCCATCCGGGCCACGCCCGCAAGGCGGCGGCGCGCCTGGAAGAGCTGGGCTATCCGGTGCTCTTCTATGAGAACACCGACGGCGGCCATGCGGCGGGGGCCAACCTGCAAGAGACGGCGCGGCGGTTGGCGCTGGAATACACCTATCTGTCGCGCCGGCTGATGGACACGCCGGCGAAGGAATAGGGTCTTTTCTTTCCGCTCATCCCGGCGAAAGCCGGGACCCAGTGCTTTCGCGAGGTTCGGCGGCTGGGATCGAGTTCAGTACGAATGGGCGGCGCCGAACGCCCAAAGATCTGGGTCCCGGCTTTCGCCGGGATGAGCGGAGTTTTTAGATGCGTCAACTGATCCTGTCCGCCGCCATTCCGGCGCTTCTGATGGGGGCCTGTGCGGGCACGCCCGTTGAGATCGGTTCAGATGAAGTCGTCGTATCGACCAACGACGCTCCCCCGCCGCACTTCCCCCGCGACCTGACCCCGGCCGGCGTCGCGGCGGCCGACGACCATCTGGCGCTGGAGCAGGTGGACGGGGCTGAGGCCATGGCTTTCGTGGCCGAGGAGAACCGCAAGTCCCTGGCCGTCCTGACCGGCGACCCGCGCTATGAGACCTTCCGGGCCGAGGCCCAGGCGATCCTGACCGCCACGGACCGGATTCCCAGCCCGTCCTTCCTCGGCGACGGCGTCGGCAACTTCTGGCAGGACGCGACCAATCCCAAGGGCGTCTGGCGTCGCACGACGCTAGAGAGCTACCGCACCGCGACCCCGCAGTGGGAGACCCTGCTGGACATCGACGCCCTGTCGAAAGCCGAGGGCAAGGACTGGGTGTTCAAGGGCGCCGATTGCCTGGCGCCGGACGAGACCCGCTGCCTGATCAATCTGTCGGACGGCGGCAAGGATGCGGTGGTGGTGCGCGAGTTCGACCTGACCACCAAGCGTTTCGTGGACGGGGGCTTCAACCTGCCCGAGGGCAAGCACCGGATCGAATGGCTGGACCGCGACACGCTCCTGGTCGCCACCGACTTCGGACCCGGCAGTCTGACGGAGTCCGGCTATCCCTTCATCGTCAAGACCCTGAAGCGGGGCCAGACCCTGGCCCAGGCGGTCGAAGACTATCGCGGCGACGCCTTGGACGGCGGCTACGGCGTCAGCCCGGCGGTCTATCGCGACAAGACCGGCCGGGTCACGGCGGTGATCATCACCCGCCCGTTGGACACCTTCCGCTCCGAAACCTGGATGATGGCCCATGACGGATCGACGGTGAAACTGGCCCTGCCGGACCGGGTCAGCGTCTTCGGAGCGCAGGGGGGCCTGCTGATCGTCTCGAATGACGAGGCCTGGACCTTCAACGGCCTCGCCTACAAGCCCGGTTCCCTGCTTTCCATACCCTTGAACCATCTGCGGTCCGACCGCGACGATCTGAGCGTCAGCAACCAGGCCCTTCTGATCTATGAGCCGGCCGCCCGTCAGTCGTTGGGCGACGTGCGGGTGCTGGATCGCCAGGTCGTCGCCTCCCTGTCCGACAATGTGGCCGGGCGGCTGGCGATCTTCGAGAACCGGGGCGAATTCGGCTGGCGCCGCCAGGATGTGGCGACGCCAGAAAACATCGCGGTGGGGCTGGGCGACTCCTCCAAGTCCAAGGGCCAGGTCTTCGTCTCGACCCAGGGCTTCCTGACCCCGCCGACCCTGAGCCTCGCCTCGGTCGGCTCCACCACCCTGACCGAGCTGAAATCCGCCCCGGCCAAGTTCGACGCCTCGACCCATGTGGTGGAGCAGTACGAGGCGACCTCGACCGACGGGACCAGGATCCCCTATTTCATCACCCGCCCGCGCGACATGAGGCTGGACGGGTCGAACCCGACGATCCTGTTCGGCTACGGCGGGTTCCAGGTCAGTCTGAACCCGGCCTACAAGCCCGAGATGGGCAAGCTGTGGCTGGAGCGGGGCGGGGTCTTCGTTCAGGCCAATATCCGCGGCGGCGGCGAGTTCGGGCCCGACTGGCACCAGGCGGCCCTGGACGGAAACCGCCAGAAGGCCTTCGACGACTTCGCCGCCGTGGCGCGCGACCTGGAGCGGCGCGGGATCACCAGCCCGCGTCGTCTGGGCATCTATGGCCGGTCGAACGGCGGGGTCCTGACCTCGGTGTCGATCACCCAGCATCCGGAGCTGTTCAACGCCGCAGTGATCGAGAGCCCGCTGATCGACATGCTGCGCTATCACGAGCTGCCGGCCGGCGCCTCCTGGATCGGCGAATACGGCGATCCGCGCATTCCTGAGGAGGCGGAATGGATCGCCCGATATTCGGCCTATCAGCAGCTGCGGCCGGACGTGGACTATCCGCGCGTCTACATCACCACCAACACCCGCGACGACCGGGTGCATCCGGGCCATGCGCGCAAGTTCGCCGCCCGGCTGGGCGACCAGGGCCACGACCATCTCTATTATGAGGACACGGCCGGCGGCCATTCGAACGACGCCGACCCCGTGGCCAACGCGCGGCGCTGGGCCCGCCACTATGTCTATCTCTCCCAGCAGCTGATGGACTGAACGCCGCCGCAGGCGAGGGTCACGCACTTATGACCCCCGCCTGCGCGCCCGGCGGTTAAGAACGTCGCCATGAGACACAGGATCGGGATCATTGCAGCGGCAATCACGGCGGGCGCCGCCCTATGCGCTGGATCGGTCGCCCAGCCCGCCGCCTCGCGGCCGGGGCGGCACGCCGTCGCCGCCGGACCGCCGGTGGTGGTCGAACTGTTCACCGCCCAGGGGTGCGGCGCCTGTCTGGAGGCCAATGCCACGGTCGAACGGGCTGCGGCCGAGCCGCGCGTCATCGCCCTGACCTACGGGGTCGACTATTGGGACTATCTGGGCTGGACCGACACCTTCGCCCGGCCTGAGTTTTCTCAGCGCCAGCGGGCCTATCGCGCCGCCCTGCGTCAGCGCGGCGTCTCCACGCCCCAGGTGGTCATCGACGGCCGCCGACAGGTCTCGGGCGTGCGCGGACCTGAGCTTGAGACCGCCATCCTCGAGGCGGCGGGCCGCCGCGCTTGGCCGCCCGAGATCGAGTTCCGCCAAGGCGGCGATCAGGTCGGCGTCGGCTCGGGCCGCGTCCCGGCGGGCGGGGCCGAGGTTCTGGCCGTCACCTATACGCCCGGCGTCCAGGTGGTCGAGGTCGGTCGCGGCGAAAACCGCGGCCGCGAGGTGCGCCAGCTGAATGTGGTCCGCGACGTCACGCGCCTGGGCGACTGGCGGGGCCGGCCGATGTTGTACCCCCTGCCTCAGACGCGGGACGAGGACGCTGTGGTCGTGATGATTCAGGACAAGGCGGATCGGCGCATTCTGGGCGCCGCCGTCCGCAGGCCGACCTCCGGGTCCGGCGGGGCGGATCGAGACGGCTGAAGCCGAGGCGGATCAGGCCCCCGCCTTCTTGGCAAACGTCCAGGCCGCCTCGCTGAGCGGCCCGACCTGGGCGGCCATGCTGCGAGCGTGGGCGCTGGCCGCCGTGCCGTCGCGGACACGGCCGGCGATGCCCTGGCAGATGGCGGCGAGACGGAACAGATTATAGGCGTAGAGCCACTCGAGATCGGCAGGTCGCATCCCAGTGGCGGCGGCGTAGCGGTCCACCGTTTCCTCGACCGAGGGAATGCCCAGGGCCTCCAGATCGGCGCCGGCGAGGCCGTTTCGCAGGCTGGCGGGGATGGCCCAGGCGATCAGCAGATAGGAGAAGTCGGCCATGGGGTCGCCCAGGGTCGACAGCTCCCAGTCCAGAACGGCGCGGACGTCCGCCCGATCTTCAGCCAGGATCATATTGTCCAGGCGGAAGTCGCCGTGGACGATGCGGCAGGGACCCTCCGGCGGCAGGCTGGTCGGCAGGAAATAGATCAGTCGGTCCATGGCGGGAACGGCCTCGGTCTCCGAGGCGCGATACTGTTTGGTCCAGCGGCCGACCTGACGGGCGAAATAGTTGCCGGCCTTGCCATAGTCGGCCAGGCCGATGGCGGCGGGATCGAAGGCATGAAGCCGGGCCAGGGCGTCGGTCTGGGCGTGATAGATGGCCCGGCGCTCGGCGGGGCTGAGGCCGGGCAGTTTCAGATCCCAGAAGATACGGCCCTCCACCTTGTCCATCACATAGAAGATCGAGCCGATGACGCCCTCGTCCAGGCAGAGGGCGTGGGGCCTGGCCACGGGAAAGCCCTGAGCGGCCAGGGCGGAGATGACCTGGAATTCGCGATCGACGGCGTGGGCGCTGGGCAACAGCAGGCCCGGCGGCTTGCGGCGCAGCACATAGGCGGCGGTCGGGGTGGTCAGCTCATAGGTGGGATTGGACTGACCGCCCTTGAACTGGCGCACCGTCAGAGGGCCGGCGTAGCCCGCGACGTTTTCGGTCATCCAGGCGTCCAGCCCCGCCTCGTCCAGCCGGTAGCGGGGATCGACCTCGCGCGTGCCGGAAAAGGCGGTTTGAGCATCCTGCAGAGGCGCGTCGGCGGCGGAGGCGTCGGTCATGTACAGCCCAGTCGGTTCTTTCAGCGTTTCCCTAGAGCCGCCCGCGTCTTAGGCGCGCTCCGGCGCGGCGATGATGGCGGCCTTGACCGCGCGACGCCAGCCTGAAAGCAGACGGTCGCGTTCCTGAGGCCTCATTCGGGGCTTCCAGCAGGCCGGGGCCTCGGCCGGACAGGCCTGAAGATCAGAGATCAGACCCACGCCCAGGGCCGCCAGACGCGCAGCGCCCAGGGCCGTCATCTCCTGGAAGGCCGGACGTTCGACCTCGACCTCGCAGATGTCGGCGACGAACTGCATGGCGAAACTGTTTGCGGTGACGCCGCCGTCGACCTTCAGAGTCTTCAGGGGCGGAGCGCCGTCCTGGGCCAGGGCGTCGAGCAGGTCGCGGGTCTGATAGGCCAGGGCTTCCAAGGCGGCGCGGACGAAATGGGCCGGGCCCGAATCCCGCGTCAGGCCGACCACGGTCCCGCGCGCCTCCGGCTCCCACCAGGGGGCGCCCAGGCCGGTGAAGCCGGGGACCAGATAGACGCCGCCGTTGTCGGCCAGGCTCTGGGCCAGGGCTTCGGACTGGCGGGATTCGGAGATCAGCTTGACCCCGTCCCTCAGCCACTGGATCGCCGAACCGGCCGAGAAGATCGACCCCTCCAGCGCATAGGCGGTGCGGCCCTCGGCCTGGTAGCCGAGGGTGCCCAGGAGACGGCGGGTCGAGGCCACCGGCTCGGCGCCGACATTGGCCACCAGAAAGGCGCCGGTGCCGTAGGTGATCTTGGCGTCGCCCGGCGTAAGGGCGCCGTGGCCGACGAGGGCGGCCTGCTGATCCCCCGCCGATCCGGCGATGGGCAGGGGGCGGCCGAACAGCGCCGGATCGGTCTCGCCGATCCAGCCCGCGCAGGGGACAATGGCGGGGAGCGCCTGGCGCGGCACGTCGAACAGGGCGCACAGGTCGTCGCGCCATTCCACCGTCTTCAGATCCATCAGGGCTGTACGCGACGCATTGGCGGCGTCGGTGGCGTGAACTCGGCCGCCGGTCAGTTTCCAGATCAGCCAGGCGTCGATCGTGCCCAGTTTCACCTCGCCCCGCGCGGCGCGCTCGCGCGAGCCGGGCACGGCGTCCAGCAGCCAGGCGAATTTGGTCGCGGAAAAATAGGGGTCGAGGATCAGGCCGGTGGCGGACTGGACACCCGGCTCACGCCCCTCGGCGGTCAGGCGGGCGGTCACCTCGGCGGTGCGGCGGTCCTGCCAGACAATGGCGCGGTGCAGGGGCTCCCCCGTCGCGGCGTCCCAGATCACCGACGTCTCGCGCTGGTTGGTCAGGCCCACGGCGGCGAACCGGTCGACCCCGCCCGCCTGGCGCACCACTTCGCGGCAGGTCTGGAGGGTGGCGGACCAGATTTCGCCCGCGTCATGCTCGACCCAGCCGGAGCGGGGGAAATGCTGAGCCAGCTCGATCTGGCTGACGGCGACCGGGCGCAGGTCGTGGTCCCGGACCTCGAAGGCGATGGCCCGGGTCGAGGTCGTGCCTTGGTCGATGGCGAGGATCAGGCTCATTGTCTTTCTCTCCCTGCGCCGTCTTGGGCGACGCCTGCGGTCGGGCTAAGGGGAGCATATGACGACGCACCTGCCCAGCTATGAAGGCGTTCTCGACGCCGCCCGCCAGATCGACGGTGTCGCCGTCCGCACGCCCCTGATCGAGAGCCCGGCCCTGAACGCCGTGGTCGGCGGCCGGGTTCTGATGAAGGCGGAGAACCTGCAAATCGCCGGGGCCTTCAAGTTTCGCGGCGCCTATAACCGCATCAGCCGGCTGAATGCCGAGGAGAAGAGACGCGGGGTGGTGGCCTTTTCGTCCGGCAACCACGCCCAGGGGGTGGCCGCAGCCGCCGCCCTGGTGGGGACGCCGGCGATCATCGTCATGCCGTCCGATTCCCCAAAGGTTAAGGTCGAGGGGGTGATCGGCTTCGGCGGGGAGGTGCGGCTGTATGATCGCTGGACCGAGAGCCGCGAGGAAATCGGCGCCGCCATCGCCGCCGAGCGGGGCTGCGTCCTGGTGCCGCCGTTCGACGATCCCTTCATCATCGAGGGCCAGGGGACGACGGCGCTGGAGATGATGGACCAGGCCGACGCGCCGATGGATCAGCTGTTGTGCGGCGCCTCGGGCGGCGGGCTGATGGCCGGGATCAATCTGGTCATGGCCGAGCGCAGCCCCGAGACCCGCGTCCTGGTGGTCGAGCCCGACGCCTATGACGACACGGCCCGGTCGCTGGCGGCCGGGGAACGGGTCGGGCGCCCGGCGGGGTCGCCCTCGATCTGCGACGCCCTGATGGCGCCCATGCCCGGCGTCCTGACCTGGCCGATCAACCGCCGCCTGGCCGGCGCCCTGACCGTGTCCGACGCCGAGGTCGCCGAGGCGGTGCGGTTCGCCTTCCGCCATCTGAAACTGGTGGTGGAGCCCGGCGGGGCGGTGTCCCTGGCGGCCCTGCTGGCCGGAAAGATCGAGGGCGCGGGCCGCACGACAGGCCTGATCCTGTCCGGCGGCAATGTCGATCCCGCGCTTTACGCCGCGATCATTGAGGGGCGGTTCGAGGGTTGACCCTTTTCACTGCTCCGGAGCTGGGTCAAGGTCTTGGAAAATAGAGAGACGGAGGAGAAGACGGCCATGACCCGGACCCAGGATTTTCACGCCTTGATCGGTCAGGAAGTCGGGGTGTCCCGATGGTTCGAGATCGGTCAGGATCGGATCGACGCCTTTGCGGACTGCACCGAGGACCATCAGTTCATCCACGTCGATCCCGAGGCGGCGAGGACGACGCCCTTCGGCGGAACCATCGCTCACGGTTTTCTGACCCTGAGTCTGGCGTCCGCCATGAGCTATGACGCCGTGGCGCCGCTGGATGGTCTGACCATGGGCGTCAACTACGGTTTCGACCGGCTGAGGTTTCTGGCGCCCGTCCCGGCGGGATCTCGCGTGCGGGGCCGGTTCCGCCTGTTGGATGCAACCGACAAGGGCGAGGGGCGCTGGCTTCTTAAACATGAATTGACGATCGAGATCGAGGGTGCCGAAAAGCCGGCTCTGGTGGGGGAATGGCTGGGAATGCAGGTCGTTTCCCCGGCGAGTTGAAGACCTGCGCGCCGCTGTGGAAGGCGGAGGCCAAAACGGCTGAACGCGGACGAAAACCGCTTGTGACGGCCAATTTCGTCTGTAGCATCAATGGCACGGCGCCTCATTTCAAGGCTTGAGTCGTCAAGTTTCAGCCTCGACCTTCCACGGCAACGCTGATAAGAGCCGCCTAGGCGGTAAGATCCGCCCTAGGTTCTAACAGGCGGAGGGCTATACCCTATGCGTATGAAGACTATCGTGCTGGCCTCCAGCGCAGCGGCCGCCCTGGCCCTGTCGGCTGGCGCGGCCTCGGCAGATCCCAACGGTTGGTATGGCGCGATCGACGCCGGCTACCACATCATCGACGACATCAACGCCGAGTCGTCGACCACCGGCGCGAACTGGAACTATGAAGTGAACGACGGCTGGGCGGCCTTTGCTCGCCTCGGCTATCGCTTCAACCCCAACTGGCGCGTCGAGCTCGAAGGCGGCTACCGCTCGGGCGATATCGGCAAGGTGCGCGCCGTTTCGGGCACCCAGGGCCTGTGCAACCTGACCCCGGCGACGGGCGGCTGCTTCTCTCCGGAAGGCGACATCGAGTCCGCCACCCTGATGGCCAACGTCATCTATGACTTCGGCTATGAAGCCTGGGGCGTGCGTCCCTTCGTCGGCCTGGGCGCCGGCGTGAACCGCGTCAACGTCGACACCATCGGCAATCTGCGCGCTAACCGCGGCGCCGCGTTCGCCATTGACGACAGCTCGACCAAGTTCGCCGCTCAGGCGATCGCCGGTCTGGCCTGGGCCATTGGCGACCGCGCCAACATCGACCTGACCTACCGCTATCTGACGGGCGACGCCTCGTGGGAATCGACCACGGCCGGCACGGGCGCCGGCGCCACCGCCTTCGGCGAATGGGACGGCGACTACGACCAGTCGCACACCGTGACCCTGGGCCTGCGCTACAGCTTCGGTGCCGAAGAAGCGGCCCCGCCGCCTCCGCCGCCTCCGCCGCCCCCGCCGCCTCCGCCGCCTCCGCCCCCGCCGCCCCCGCCGCCGGTTCCGCAGACCCCGGCCGCGCGTCAGTTCGTGGTCTATTTCGACTGGGATCGCTCGGACCTGACGGCTGAGGCTCGCTCGGTCGTGACCCAGGCCGCCAACTACGCCAAGACGGGCCGTCCGACCCGCGTCCTGATCGTCGGCTACACCGACACCTCGGGCTCGGCCGCCTATAACCTCGGCCTCTCGAACCGTCGTTCGCGCACCGTCGCGGACGCCTTGGTCGCCCAAGGCGTCAACGGCGGCGTCATCGCCCTCGACGGCAAGGGTGAAACCGCCCTGGCCAAGCCCACCGCCGACGGCGTGCGCGAACCGCTCAACCGTCGCGCCACCATCGACATCAACTTCTAAGACAGGCGAAGGATCGACCCGGTTTCACCGGGTCGATCCCGCCGATCTCGAAGCTGAAGAGCTGAACGCCGTCTCCGAAAGGGGGCGGCGTTTCTGTTTGCGGAGGGGGTGTCTGCGACAGGTCGCCCCCCGTGCCGTGTTTTCCAGCATGTGGCGGCGAAGAGGACGGAGGGGCGGCGCGGCGTCTCAGCCGGCTGTACTGGCCAGAGCCGGAGCTTGCGCGGCGGATGTAGGCAGAGAGGGGGCGAGAAGGGCCTCGCCGGCCGTGATCACGAGGGTGGCGCTCAGGACGGCGCAGATCACAGCGACTGCTGCGAGTGTCAGACTCTTGGCCAGGTCCCGGTCATCCGGCGTCATGGTTCCTCCCCCGACGTCCTTCTGGGAGGATCACGACGCGCGCGGGGATGCAAGTCACGGAACGGTGTCAGGCGGACAAAAGGCGGCGTCGCGAGACGCCGCCTTCCGGATTGCGGATTGTTCTGAAAGCCTCAGCCGGTGAAAGGCCGGATCAGAATCTCGACGCGGCGGTTCTGGGCCTTGCCTTCGGGAGTCGCATTGGACGCCACGGGTTTCCGGGAACTGGCGCCGGCGACATAGAGGCGCTCGGCCAGGACGCCGCGACGCACGAGTTCCGCCGCCACGCTGCTGGCGCGGCGCTCCGACAGGGGCTGGTTGATCGCATCGCCACCCGAGGAATCCGTATGACCGATCACGTCGATGGTGGAGCGATCATATTCCTGCAGCACCCGGGCGACGTCATCGAGCACGGGCAGGAAGCGCGGGTCGATCGAATACTGGTTGGTGGCGAAGGTGACGTCGGACGGCATGCGGAGCACCAGATTGTCGCCCTGGCGCGCCACGCCGACGCCGGTGCCGGAGAGCTGAGCCTCCATGGCGCGTTGCTGGCGGTCCATATACTGACCGACCGCAGCGCCGCCCAGCGCGCCGACGCCCGCGCCGATCAGGGCGTTCTTACGACCCTGTTCGCCGTTGGATGTATTGGTCAGATAGCCGAGCAGGGCTCCGCCCAGGGCGCCCGCGATGGCGCCGGTTCCGGTGTTGTTGCGGACGGGGGTTGAGCGATAGGGGTCGGTGGTGGTGCAGGCCGCCGCGCCCAGTAGGGCGGCGATGGAGACACCGGCGACGAAAATCTTGGCGCGCATGGATTGGTCCTTCCGATTGGCAGTCTGGCGCGAGAAACGCCCCCCTACTGTCTAGGTTCCAAGCTGTACCTTAGGTGAACGGGCGAGCGGTTCTTGCGGGACCGACGGCTTGAACCTGACAGGGGCGCGGAATGGGGGTAAGGAACCGCCGCACATTGTCTGAACAAGGACGACGCCCGTGAGCGCGATCTCGGCCCCAACCGCCGCCTCAACCATCACCCCTGTCTCCATGACCTTGTATGACAAGGATTTTCAGGCGTTCAGCGATGAGCTGGGCGCCTCCTTCACCCGGTTCGGCTTTGGGGTTGTGGCCGACCATGGTCTGGACGAGGTGCGTATTGCCGCCGCGATCGACGCCGCCAAGACCTTCTTCGCCCTGCCGGAAGCCACCAAACGCCAGTACCACCAGCCGGGAACCGGCGGGGCGCGGGGTCTGACCCCGTTCGGTGTCGAGGCGGCCAAGGGGGCGACCGCCGTGGATCTGAAGGAATTCTGGCACGTTGGTCGCGAACTGCCGCAGGACCATCCGTACCGCCGCTTCATGCGAGACAACCTTTGGCCCGAGGAGGTGCCCGGTTTCCGCGACCATCTTTACGGCATGTATGAGGATCTCGACGCGCTGGGGCGGCGCATTCTCCGGGCCATCGCGCGGTACCTCAAGCTGAGCGACGACTATTTTGACGACAAGGTCGAGATGGGCAACAGCGTCCTTCGCATGTTGCACTATCCGCCGGTGCCCGCCGATGCGCCGGGCGTGCGGGCCGGCGCCCACGAGGACATCAACGTCATCACCCTGCTGCTGGGCGCCGAAGAGGCTGGGCTGCAGCTGAAGGAGAAGGACGGCAGCTGGCTGGACATTGCGCCGCCGGCGGGCGCCCTGGTGGTCAATATCGGCGACATGCTGCAACGGTTAACCAACCACGTCCTGCCGTCGACGACGCACCGGGTGGTCAATCCCGCGCCCGAACGTCGGGGCTTCGCCCGCTATTCGACGCCCTTCTTCCTGCATTTCAACCCGGACTTCCCGATTGAGACGCTGCCGAGCACGATCACGCCGGACAATCCCGATCGCTATGCCGGCAAGACCATTCTGGCAGAGGACTATCTGACCGAACGTCTGCGCGAAATCCGCCTGCTCTGAGGCGAGTCGTCCCTAGCGGGAGATGCGCAGCCGGGTGATGTCCCGTCCGATGTCTCGGAAGGCGTCGGAAAGGTCGGTGGAGCTGGACGCCTGGAAAGCCCGGTCGGGGTTGGTGGCGCACCGCGCCATCAGCTCGCCGGCGGAATCGATCGGACCGGTCATATTCTGGGCTGCGCCGATATCGAAGCCGACCGTATAGACGATGACGCCGGCGGCCTTCATGTTTTGACAGAGCCGATAGGCTTGGTCGAAGGAAGAGCCGTTGGTGGCGGGCTGGTTGATATGGGTGTCCGCCCCGCCGCTGCCGACCCCTGCGTCTCCGGCGATCACGCCCCGGAAATAGGGGGTGTTGAACTCCCCGTCGGTCATCAGCACGACGGCCTTCAAGGTCTTGGTCGAGTCATAGGCGGCGGGCGCGCCTGCGCCTGACCACAGGCCGAAGGTCGGCGAAACCAGATACCAGCCCCAAGCCAAACCGATATGGCCCGCCGTCGATCCGACCGCCGACATTCCGTTGATGGCGTCGGTCAGGGTCTTCTTGACGTTGGTCAGGGGGACGATTCGGGAGGCCGGGCAGGCGTTGCCGGTTCCGGCGTAGCTTCGTCCAACCCAGGACGAGGTGGACGGGGCCGCATCCGTATAGGCCTGCGCCCCGGCTCTTTCCGACACGCAGGTCGTTCCGGGAAAGCGCGTCCAGGTTCCTGCCGCATTGACGAAATCTCGGTTCGAACAGCCGTCCACGCCGCAGACCAGCTGGCCGCCCGACGTATAGGCGGCTCCGCCCATGGGGGCGTTCGCCAATTGGGCTTGAGAGGCGTCGAGCGCCAAGGTCGCCGTGGTCGCGCTGACGCCGGCGACGCGGAAACCGATGTCATTCAACTGGCTGAGGCCGCCCATGCCGCTCAGGACAGCGGCGTCCCCATCGGGCGACAGGCCGTGGCGGGCCATTGTAATGACGATGTTGCAGTCCGCCCGGGCGCATTTGGCGACATAGGCCCGGCCTGAGAAGGCGGAATAGTAGCGGCTGTCCTTGCCGAGGAGGCTGAAGGTGTTGGTCGTGGCGTTGCCCACCGTAAGGGCGACGCCGTTCAGGGGTGCCATCGTTTCCGCGCTCCAGATCGTCACGATGTCGCCGTTCTTGAAGCCGTGGTTAGAGGCGGTGACCACGGCCGTATAGGCGCGGGTGATGCCGGTGATCGTCTTGACCGAGCCCGTCAGCCAGGTCGCTGCGGTGATGGACTGGGTGCTGGAGCCGAGCGCTCCGCGCGCCCTATCAGCATAGGTGTCGCCTACATTGACGCCCATGGAATAGGGAGCCAGGGCCACCTTGGAATAGAAGGGCGACTGGTTGTCTTGGACGACGATGTCGATTAGCTCCTTGGCCGCCGACTTCAGATTGTCGATCTTGCGGCCGCTGGAGCAACTGGCGGCGCAGTCGTTCATCGAGCCGGTGATGTCCAGGACCAGGGCCACCTCCACATCGCGCGAGGAGCGGTTGACCTCGGATCGCACCGAGACGGGCAGGGTGTCGTCCAGCAGTTGGCCGTAGGGCGGAAGCACGATGTTGGCGACCAGGGTCTTTACCCGCCCCTGAGCGGTGGCGATGACGACGCTCTTGTCGTTCATGGCGACCTGAACGTCGCCGTCCTGAACCGGCTCGAGCTCAATCCCCTTCAGATTGGCGCGAAGATTGACCAGGGTGATGCTCTTCAGCTCTTCCGGCGTCGTATAGGGAGACCGCGCGGCGGCCAGGGCGGCGGCGTCCAGGGCGTCCTGAAACTGGGCCTTGGCCGTGGTTATGCGGTGAATGTCGACGCCGCCCAGGGCCAGCATGACGATGACGGGCAGGCTGAGAGCGAAGATGATCGCTACATTGCCGCGCCGGTCGCCGCCCAGCCGGAAGGCCAGGGCCCGAAGGCCGCTGAGGACCTTATGGATCGGTTGTGGCGCCAATGTCGTCGCTTCCTTACAGGCGCGCGCCGCCCGCATGAGGCCACAATGGCCTCATGCGGTTAAAGGAAGGCTGACGGATCGCGGTTAACAGACCCGGCCTAAGGACCGTCTTCAGGCCTGCGACCAACCGCAGTCATGGCCGCGGTTTTGGACCGTCAGCCATTGATTCAAAGGGGCGAAATAGTCGGCGACCGCCGAGGCGTCGTTCCGCGTCTCGCCGGTGAAAGCCTCGAGCGCCTCGGGCCAGGGCTTGGACTGGCCCATTTCCAGCATGGCGTTGAAACGGGCGCCGACGTCCTTGTTCCCGTAAACCGAGCAGCGGTGCAGCGGGCCGGTCCACCCCGCCTGCTTGCAGGCCGCGCGCTGGAACTGGAACTGGTAGATGTGGGCCAGGAAATAGCGGGTGTAGGGGGTGTTGCCCGGCACATGGTATTTGGCGCCGGGGTCAAAGGCGTTGGCCGGACGCGGGCCGGGCGGAACCAGGCCCTGATACTTCAGCATGTCCGCCGTCCAGGCGGCGTTGTACTGGTCCGGCGTGGTCTCGCCGGAGAAGACGCCCCAGCGCCAGCGGTCCACCATCAGGCCGAAGGGTAGGAAGGCGATCTTGTCCAGCGCCATCTTCAGCAGGAAGGGAATGTCCTCTTCCGCCCCCGGCGTCGTCTTCAAAAGGCCGATCTGGTTCAGATAGGTGGGGGTCAGGGCCGACAGGCCGACGAAGTCGCCGATGGCCTCGTGGAAGCCGTCATTCGCGCCGTTGCGGAACAGCATCGGCTGGTTCTTGTAGGCGCGCTGGTAGTAGTTGTGACCCAGCTCGTGGTGGACGGTGTAGAAGTCGTCGCCGTTGACGTTGGTGCACATCTTGATGCGGATGTCGTCGGCGTTGTCGAGATCCCAGGCCGAGGCGTGGCAGACGACCTCACGGTCGCGGGGGCGCACGATCTGGCTGCGTTCCCAGAAGGTCTGGGGCAGAGGATCGAGGCCCAGCGAAACGTAGAAGCCTTCGCCCGTCCTGACCATTTTCACCGGGTCGTAGTCGGCGGATTTGAGCAATTCGGTCAGGTCGTAGCTGGAGGCGCCGCCGCTGGTCGGGGCCACGACATCATAGATATTGCCCCATTGCTGCGACCACATATTGCCCAGCAGATCAGCGCGGATCGGGCCGTGGTCGGGTTGAACGGCGTCGCCGTATTTGGCGTTCAGCCGGGCGCGGACATAGCAGTGAAGGTTCTCGTAGAAGGGCTTGACCTGGGCCCAGAGCCGATCGGTCTCCTCGGCGAAGTCGTCGGCGGGCATGTCGTAGCCCGAGCGCCACAGGGCGCCGGTGTCGGAAAAGCCCAGTTCGCGCGCCCCCTCGTTGGCGATCTCGACCATGCGGGCGTAGTCGTTCTTCATCACCGGCGAGATGGTGCGCCAGCCCTCGTACAGGGCCTTGGTTTCGTTCGGGTCGCGGCTGTCGGCCAGGATCAGCGAGGCCTCGTCCAGGGTGATCTGCCGTCCCTTGAAGTCGAACTTGCCGGTCGAATAGGTCGAATCCAGACGGGTGGTGATCTGCGACAACTCCTCGGCCGCGCCGGCCCGGTTGGGGGCGGGCAGGACGATGCCCAGTCGCAGCAGGTTCAGCTTGCGACGGACCACCGGATCGACTGCGACGTCGTTGAACTTGGCCGCCTGGTTGGCGAACTGGACCTGGAGTTCGGTCGCCTCGGCGTTGACCTTGGATTCCAGCCACATGGTGTCGAAGGTGATGTTGGTGGCCCGGGCCCACTGCACCCGGGCGGCGTATTCGCCGAAGGTCAGCATCTTGGCCTCGGCGTCGGCGACGAACTGGGTCGCGCCTTCGGCGGTCGTGGGGTAGTCGGCCCTCAGGCCGGTGGCGGTGACCGGGGCGGGAGTGAAGGTCTGGGCGCCGGCTTCGGCCTGAAGCGGCAGAGCCTTGTCCGGGGTCGGGGCGGCGGCGCAGCCGGCGGCGAAGGCGAGGGCGCAGACCGCAGCGGCGGTCGTCATCTGACGCTTCATGATGGATCTCCTGAACAGCGGGCGCAGGAGAGGCCAGGGGCGGCGCCGCGTCAAGCGGGGCGGTTCAGCCGACTGTGTTGCAGGCTGTCGGCCTGCGGCCTGCTAGAGCCGGACGCAGCTGTCCAGTCCGTCATTGCGCACCGTTCCCATGGCGGCCTGGATTCGGGCGGCGCGGCGACGGACATAGGGGCCGGGTGCGGCCGCCTTGTAGCGGCGCGGCGCGGGCAGGATGGCGGCCAGGCGCGCCGCCTCGCGCCGGGTCAGGTCGGCGGCGTCCTTGCCGAACCAGTGTTGCGCCGCCGCCTGGGCGCCATAGACGCCCGGCGCCCATTCGACGACGTTCAGATAAACCTCCATGATCCGCCGCTTGGACCAGACGGTCTCGATCAGGACGGTGTAGCCCGCCTCAAAGCCTTTGCGGATCCAGTCGCGGCCGGGCCACAGGAAGACGTTCTTGGCCGTCTGCTGGCTGATGGTGGAGCCGCCCCGGATGCGCCCGCCCTCGGCGTTATGATCCAGCGCCTTCTGGATGGCCTCCATGTCGAAGCCGTGGTGGCTGCAGAAGCGGGCGTCCTCGGCGGCGATGGCGGCGTCGACCAGATGGGGCGAAATCTGCTTCAGCCCGCGCCACTGGTAGTCCAGCCCCTCGCCGCGCACGGCCTGGCGCAGCATCAGGATGGTGGGCAGGGGCGGGAAGAGGGCGACCCAGAGGACGCCGCCGACCGGCACGGCGGTCAGGATGGCGGCGGCGATGACGACCGCCCGGAGCCAGGATGGACGAGGCCACCTCGCCATCAGAGGATCGCCACCCCGGCGGCCCCGTCCTCGTCGGCCCAGGCGACCGTATCAGCCGCCGGGCTGAGGCAGAGGGCGACGATGACCGGGCCCTTGTCGGCCTTGACGACGTTCAGGCCCTGGGCGGCCGGATGGGCGACCCAGACCCGGCCGTCGGTCAGGCCGGCGGCCAACAGGCCGTGGTTCACGCGGGCCGAGACCAGATTGATCAGGCTGGCCTCGTCATAGCCGATCTCGGTCGCCTCGCGGCCCATCGGGCCGTTGGAGCCGATGAAGGGCCAAAGCACGGCGCCCTGCGCCCCGGACGTCGCCAGGAGTTGGCCGTTGGCGAGGAAGGCCAGGGAGCGGACCTTGGACGGATAGCCGCCCATCCGCAGATTCTTGGCGTCCTTCAGCCGCCAGCCGTGAAGCTGATTGTCCTGCATGGTGGTGACGACGAAGGCGCCGTCCGGCGAGAAGGCCACGCCGGTGTGCGACCCGGCCCAGCTCAGCCTGGTCGGCTGCTGTTTCTCGATCCGGGCGTACCAGAGGGCCGCGCCGCCGTAGGTCGAGGCGGCGATGCGCCGCCCCTTGGGCTCGAAAGCCACGCCGGAGACGGTGCGTTCATGCTGGAAGTCGCGCCGGAAACCCGGTTCGGACGGATCGATCACCGACAGGGTGCGCCCCCAGGAAAAGGCGATCAGGCCCGACGCTGGCGAGGCGTCGACGGCGTCGATCCACTGGGCCTTCGCCTCGGCGAGGACGGCCGGCTCGGCGCCGCGGCGGCTCCAGACCAGCCGACCATCGTCGCCGCCGGTGACGACGCCGTCGCCGGACGGATGGACCGCGGCGCACAGGACGGCGCCGTCATGCGCCTGGACCGTCGCGCCGTCGGCGAACCGGACCGAGCCGTCGCCGAGGGCGAAGACGGCGCCGGTGTTGTCGAACAGGGCGGCGGTGACCTGGGCGTCGAATGCGAAGTTCATGCGCGACGCGTTAGCCGGTTGCAGGGGCGGGGGCAAATGGGGGAGGACAAGTCATCCGTTTCTCCCTCCCCGAACGGGGAGTGAGAATGCGGCTGCGCCCTCAGACCGGATCCGTCGGCTTGGGTTCGACCGGGGCCGGGGCGGCCTGGGCTTGGACCGGCTCCTCCGGGAGGGGGATGAACTCCAGATCGTCCTCGCTCGGGAGTTTCATCCGACCGGCCTTCCAGTCGGCCTTGGCCTGGTCGATGCGGGCCTGGCTGGAGGCGACGAAGTTCCACCAGATCAGCCGTTCGCCCACCGGCTCACCCCCCAGGACCATGACGCTGGCCTGGGTCAGGGCCTTGACCGTCGGCTCGGCCGCCGGCTCCAGAACGATCATCTGGCCTTCATGGAAGGTGCGGTCGCCTACTTCGATCGCCCCCTTGGCCACGAACAGGGCCCGCTCGCTCATGCCGCCGCCGCCCTTTCCCGGAGGCGGGGCGGTGCGGACGCCGGGCTGAAGCTCCCAGTGCACATAGAAGAGGGGCGAGGACACCGGCGCGCTCGCCTTGGCGCCATAGGCTTCTCCGGCCACCAGACGCGCGAACAGGCCGCCGTTCTCATAGGAAGGCTGGGCGTCCTCGCCCAGATGATGAAAGGAGGGGTCGATCTCCTCGGCCTCGTCGGGCAGGGCGACCCAGGCCTGCATGCCGTGCATCGGCCCGCCGCGGCTCTTCTTCAGTGGATCGGTGCGCTCGGAATGGACGATGCCCTTGCCGGCCGTCATCCAGTTCACCTCGCCGGGGCGAATGGGTTGGTTATAGCCGAGGTTGTCGTGGTGCAGGATCTCGCCCTCGAACAGATAGGTGAGGGTCGACAGGCCGATGTGCGGATGCGGCCGCACGTCGATGGCGTCCGACCCCGGCGCGAACTCGGCCGGACCCATCTGATCCAGAAAGATGAAGGGCCCGACCATCCGGCGCGAATGGAAGGGCAGGACGCGGCCGACCTCGAACCCGCCCAGGTCCTTACGGCGCGCGTCGATCACCAGTTCGATCATGTTCGGCATCCCCTCGGCGGAAGACGCCGCCGAACGGTCTTATCCGACGTGAGGGGTCACTATGCCAAGAGGCAGGGCGGTCACATTCTTCACGCCGCGGGTGACGATATGGCTCTCGCAGTCTGAGACGATGCCCAGGGCCAGCAGCTTTTCGCGCAGGAACTTGTCGAAGGCGTGCATGTCGGAGGTGATGATTCGCAGCACATAGTCCTCGCGGCCCGTGATGGTGGCGCACTGGACCACTTCCGGCCATTTGGCGACCGCCGCCTCGAAGATGTCGAGGTTCTCGGCCGAGGGCAGCATCAGTTTGACGATGGCGTAGACCTCGAAATCCAGGCCCAGCAGCTTGGCGTTCAGCAGGGTGACGCGCTTGGTGATCAGGCCGGAATCTTCCAGCCGTTTGATGCGCCGCCAGCAGGGCGAGGCCGACAAGCCGACCCGATCCGCCACTTCGGCGACCGACAGTCCGGCGTCTTGTTGCAGGATATCCAGGATCCGGGCGTCGATGGGATCGAGTTCGTCCGCCAATGCGTTTCTCCGATTATGGTTATGGCGAAATAAAATACCCTAAATCGGGATTTCGCAAGGTCAATTTGAGCGAGCGCCTGCTTAGGGGCCGTGTTATCACACGTCCAGAGGAAACACGGACGCATCCTCCGAACGGAACCGGACGCCCGCATGAACGACAAAATGAGCCAAAAGAACAGTCGCCCCCTTTCTTTGCGCGTGCCTGAACCCTCGGGTCGACCGGGCGACGCGCCGGATTTCAGCCATCTGACGATGGACCCCGCCGGAGCCGTAGATCGACCGGATGTCGCGACGGCGCCCTATGAGATGCGCGATCACGCCTTTCGTCTGATCCGGGTGCTGGACGAGGACGGAAACGCCGTCGGCCCCTGGAACCCCCGGCTCGACCCCGAAACCCTGCGCCGGGGCCTGAAGGCCATGGTGCTGACCCGCGCCTTCGACGACCGGATGCATCGGGCCCACCGTCAGGGCAAGACCAGCTTCTATATGAAGTGCACCGGCGAGGAGGCCATTGCGGTGGCGCAGGGGATGCTGCTGAGCCGCGAGGACATGGGCTTTCCCACCTATCGCCAGCAGGGGCTGCTGATCGCGCGCGGCTATCCGCTAACGGCGATGATGAACCAGATCTATTCGAACGCGGCGGACCCGATCAAAGGCCGCCAGCTGCCGATCATGTATTCGGCCAAGGACTACGGCTTCTTCACCATCAGCGGCAATCTGGGCACCCAGGTGCCGCAGGCCGTCGGCTGGGCCATGGCCAGCGCCTACAAGGGCGACGACAAGATCGCCATCAGCTGGATCGGCGACGGCGCGACCGCCGAGGGCGACTTCCACAACGCCCTGACCTTCGCCAGCGTCTATCGCGCCCCGGTCATTCTGAACATCGTCAACAACCAGTGGGCCATCAGCTCCTTCCAGGGGATCGCCGGCGGGCTGGAGACCACCTTCGCCTCCAAGGCCATCGGCTACGGCCTGCCGGCCCTGCGGGTGGACGGCAACGACTTTCTTGCGGTGTGGGCCGCGACCCAGTGGGCCGAAGAGCGCGCCCGCTCGAACCAGGGCGCGACGGTGATCGAACTGTTCACCTATCGCGGCGCTCCGCACTCGACCTCCGACGACCCCAGCCGCTATCGCCCCGGCGACGAGCACGAGAAATGGCCGCTGGGCGATCCGATCGAGCGGCTGCGCCAGCATCTGACGCTGATCGGTGAATGGGACGACGAGCGCCACACGGCGGCGCTCAAGGAGGCGGTCGAACGGGTTCGCGCCGCCGGCAAGGAGGCTGAGGCCATCGGCACCCTGGGCCAGTCGCGCCCCAGCGTGAAGACCATGTTCGAGGAGGTCTATGCGACCGAAGACTGGCGCCTGATCGAACAGCGCCGCGAGGTGGGGGTCTGACCATGAGCGAGCAAACGACCTTCACCGAAGCGGATCGCACCGACGGCGTCGAGTCGGACATGGTCGATCAGAACGCCGCTCCCGCCTCGGAGGCGACCGGCGCCGGCGTCGTTCCGATGAACATGATCCAGGCGCTGAACTCGGCCATCGACGTCAAGATGGGCGAGGATCCGAACGTCCTGTCGTTCGGCGAGGACGCCGGCTATTTCGGCGGCGTCTTCCGGGTGACCGACAAGCTGCAGCAGAAGCACGGCCTGACCCGCAGCTTCGACGCCCCGATCAGCGAGTGCGGCATCGTCGCCGCCGCCATCGGCATGGGGGCCTATGGGCTGCGTCCGGTCGTCGAGATCCAGTTCGCCGATTACATCTACCCGGCCTACGACCAGATCGTCTCCGAAGCGGCCAAGATGCGCTATCGCTCGGGCGGGCAGTTCACCAGCCCCATCGTGGTCCGCAGCCCCTATGGCGGCGGCATCTTCGGCGGCCAGACCCACAGCCAGAGCCCCGAGAGCCTGTTCACCCATATCGCGGGCCTCAAGGTCGTCATTCCGTCCAACCCCTATGACGCCAAGGGCCTGTTGATCGCGGCGATCGAGGACGACGACCCGGTCGTCTTCTTCGAGCCGAAACGCCTGTACAATGGCCCGTTCGACGGCTGGCACGAAAAGCCGGTCTCGCCGTGGAAGGCGCAGGATCTGGCCCAGGTCCCGACCGGAAAATATGTCGAGCCGATCGGCAAGGCGCGCGTCATGCAAGACGGGAACGACGTCACCATCCTGGCTTACGGCACCATGGTCTGGGTCGCCCTGGCCGGGGCCGAACATGCGGGCGTGGACGCCGAGGTCATCGACCTACGCACCCTCGTGCCGCTGGACATCGAGACCATCGAGGCCAGCGTGAAGAAGACCGGCCGCTGCGTCATCGTTCACGAGGCGCCCAAGACCTCGGGCTTCGGCGGCGAACTGTCGGCCCTGGTGCAGGAGCGCTGCTTCTATCACCTGGAGGCGCCGATCGCCCGCGTCACCGGCTGGGACACGCCCTATCCCCATGCTTTCGAATGGGAATATTTCCCCGGTCCGCAACGGGTTTCAGACGCCGTGAAGAGCGTCATGTCGGGAGGTCGATAAGATGGGTCGTTTCGTCTTCAAACTGCCCGACGTGGGCGAAGGCACGGCCGAGGCCGAACTGGTCGGCTGGCACGTCAAGATCGGCGACACGGTCTCCGAGGACCAGATCGTCGCCGACGTCATGACCGACAAGGCCACCGTCGAGATCACCGCCCCGGTGTCCGGCAAGGTCGTCGCCCTGCACGGCGAGCCCGGCGCCATGGTTCCGGTACGCGGGCCGTTGGTCGAGTTCGAGGTCGAGGGGGCGGGGAATGCGGAGGAGAGCCCCTCCGTCTCTCCGCTTCGCTCCGAGCCACCTCCCCCCGCTACGCGCGGGGAGGAGACAGTCGCCGCATCGTCTCCTCCCCACGCCAGTGGGGAGGCGGCGCCGAAGGCGACGGAGGGGGCTGACGCCGCACCCACCGGCAACCATGTTTTCAAACTGCCCGACGTGGGCGAAGGCACGGCCGAGGCCGAGCTGGTCGGCTGGCACGTCAAGGTCGGGGATGCGGTCGAGGAAGACCAGATCCTGGCCGAGGTCATGACCGACAAGGCCACGGTGGAGATCACCTCGCCGGTGGCGGGCGTCGTCGTCGCCCTGCACGGCGAACCGGGCAAGGCCGTCCCCGTCGGCGGCCCCCTGGTCAGCTTCAATGTCGCGGGCAAGGGCAATGTCGCGGCGCCGGCGCCGGCCCCCTCCGTCGCCTCCCCCAAGGGGGGAGGATCGACGCCGGCGAACGCTCAGAAATCTCCCCCCCCTGGGGGGAGCACCCGCGCAGCGGGGGAGGGGGGCAAGGCCGCCCCCGCCCTGACCGGCCGGGCCCCCGGCGAACGCCCCCTGGCCTCGCCCGCCGTGCGCAGCCGCGCGCGCGACCTGGGCGTCGATCTGACCTTCGTACCCGGCTCCGGCCCGGCCGGACGGATCACCCACGAGGATCTGGACGGCTTCATCGCCCGCGGCGGATCAGTTCCGACGACGGCGCCCGCCTCAGGCGGCACGACCTTCACCAAGGCCGAGGGAACCACCGAGGTCAGGATCATCGGCCTGCGCCGCAAGATCGCGGAGAAGATGGCCGAGAGCGTGCGCCGCATTCCCCACATCACCTATGTCGAGGAAATCGACATGACGGCGCTGGAAGACTTGCGCGCGCACCTGAACGCGACGAAGCAAAAGGATCAGCCCAAGCTGAACGTCCTGCCCTTCATCGCCCGCGCCATCGTGGTCGCCCTGCGCGACCAGCCCCAGATCAACGCCACCTATGACGACGAGGCGGGCGTCCTGACCCAGCACGCTCCGGTCCATCTGGGCATCGCCGCCCAGACGCCGAACGGCCTGATGGTGCCGGTGGTCCGCCACGCCGAGGCGCGCGACGCCTGGGATACGGCGCTGGAGATCGCCCGCGTTTCCGGCGCGGCCAAGGACGGTTCGGCCAAGCGCGAGGAACTGTCGGGCTCGACCATCACCATCACCTCGCTGGGAACCCTGGGCGGGGTGGTCCACACCCCGATCATCAACCACCCCGAGGTCGCCATCGTCGGCCCGAACAAGATCGCCGAACGGGTCGTGGTCAAGGACGGCCAGATGGTGGTGCGCAAGATGATGAACCTGTCGTCGTCGTTCGATCACCGGATCGTCGACGGCCATGATGCAGCGGTCTTCGTTCAGCGGATCAAGGGGCTGCTGGAGCAGCCGGCGACCTTGTGGATGTGAGTGCGCAGACATGATATACACATCATATATCATGGAGGCTTGAGATGCGTATTCTCGTGGACGCCAATGAGACCCAGGTCGCCGCATTGGACGAGCTCGCCAAGCGCGAGCAGCGGCCGCGCGCCGCCGTGATCCGCGCCGCCATCGACGACTATGTCGCGCGGAACGGTCGGAAAGCGACCCTCGAAGAGTCTTTCGGGATATGGGGCAAGGACGGTGAAGACGGCCTCGCCTACCAAGAGCGGCTCCGCAGCGAATGGTAGCGGCCCTGCTGGATTCCAATATTCTCGTCGATCACCTGAAGGGCTACCCACAGGCGACCGCCGAGATCGGACGCTACGAGAATCCGGCCATCAGCATCGTGACCTGGATTGAAGTCATGGTCGGTGCGGCGGATGAGTCCTACAACCATACCCGACAGTTTTTGGACGGCTTCATAGTCATAGGCCTCGACGACGCTGTGGCCGAGCGAGCGGTCGTTCTGCGTCAGACCTACCGATTGAAATTCCCCGACGCCGTCATTTGGGCAGCCGCCCAGACGACGGGGCGGCTGTTGGTCACCCGCAACACCAAGGACTTTCCGGCCGATGAGCCGGGAGTTCGTGCGCCCTACCAACTCTGATGAAGGTCGTGCGCAAGATGATGAACCTGTCGTCCAGCTTCGATCACCGGATCGTCGACGGGCATGATGCGGCGGTGTTCGTCCAGCGGATCAAGGGGTTGCTGGAGCAGCCCGCGACACTGTGGATGTGATGCGAACCGACGGCCTAGTCAGAGTGCGCTGCTTGAACAATGCGCAGTACGTGATCTTGGAAGGGACATCTCCAGATGACGGTCCCCACATCGATCTCATCGTTGGGGATGTCTACTGGGCTGCGCCGGTTCTTGAACGCGGCATGTGGCGTGTGTGGGATCTGTCTGGCGAAGACTACCTCTATCCTAAACGCTACTTCCAACTGGCGGCGGACGAATAATGACTCAGAATCTCAAAACCAAAGTCCTGATCATCGGCGCGGGCACCGGCGGCTATGTCGCGGGGATTCGTTGCGGCCAACTGGGGCTGGACACTGTGCTGGTGGACGGCGGCGATGGGCTAGGCGGGACCTGCCTGAACGTCGGCTGTATTCCGTCCAAGGCCATCATCCATGCGGCGGGCAAGTTCGAGACCGTGGCCAAGGCGGCCGGGGGCGGGACCCTGGGCATCACGGCGGCCCAGCCGGCCATCGACCTGAAACAGACGGTCGCGTGGAAGGACGGGATCGTCCGCAAGCTGAACGCCGGGGTCGCGGCCCTGCTGAAGAAGGCCAAGGTCAGGGTGATCAAGGGCTGGGCGGCCTTCGAGGACGCCAAGACCTGCGTTGTGAAGACCGACGAAGGCGACATCCGCATCACCGCCGAACACGTCATCCTGGCGACGGGATCGGAGCCGGTCGAACTGCCCTTCCTGCCGTTCGGCGGCGACGTCATCTCCTCGACCGAGGCGCTGAGCCTGTCGGAGGTCCCCAAGAAGCTGGTCGTCGTCGGCGGCGGCTATATCGGGCTGGAGCTGGGCATCGCCTTCAGGAAGCTGGGGGCCGAAGTCGCCATCGTCGAAATGGCTGACCGCATCCTGCCGCTCTATGACAAGGTTTTGACTGACCCGGTCGCCAAATGGCTGGAGAAGCACGGCGTAGAGCTACACCTGGGCGCGCGGGCCGGCGGCTTCGGCGACGGAAAACTGTCGATCACGACCAAGGACGGCGAGCCGCTGCAGCTGGAGGCCGACAAGGTGCTGGTCACGGTCGGCCGTCGTCCGCGCACCCAGGGCTGGGGTCTGGAGAACATGGGCGTGGCCATGGCCGGTCCGTTCGTGAAGATCGATGACCGCTGCGCCACCAGCATGAAGAATGTCTGGGCTGTCGGCGACCTGACGGGCGAACCGATGCTGGCGCACAAGGGTTCGGCCCAGGGCGAGGTGGTCGCCGAGATCGTCGCCGGCCACGACCGGGTGTTCGATCCCACGACGATCGCCGCCGTCTGTTTCACCGAGCCGGAGATTGTTTCGGCGGGTCTGGGTCCCAGCGATGTCGAGGGCCGCGACGATGTGATCACCGCCGTCTTCCCCTTCGCCGCCATCGGCCGGGCCCTGGCCATCGAGGCCGGCGAGGACGGCGGCTTCGTGCGCGTGATCGCCTCCAAGGCCGACCACCGGCTGCTGGGGATCCAGGCCGTGGGCCAGCATGTGTCGGAACTGTCCAACAGCTTCGCCCAGATGCTGGAGATGGGGGCGGTGCTGGAAGACGTGGCCGGGACCATCCACGTCCACCCGACCCTGGGCGAAGCCTTCCACGAGGCGTCCCTGCGGGCCCTGGGCCACGCGATCCATATCTGACCTCGGCCTGGAGCGGTCCTACAGCCGCTCCAGCCGCCTGGCGTGGTTCGCCACCATCTTCAGGGCCAGACCGTCGGGCAGGACGCGCGCCAGGCCCGCCATGACATTGTTCATGACGCCGGGCGTCACGCTGGCCCGGTTCGCCTCGCAGGCGTCGTAGCCGATCTGCGCCACGCGGCCGGCGTCCATCCACATCCAGGCCGGATAGGCGCGCGACACCTGATCGCGAGACCCATTGACGTCGTGGAACTCGGTCAGGGTGTAGCCGGGGTTCAGCACCGTCACATGGACCCCCGTCCCCAGGGTCTCCAGATGCAGGCCCTGGGAGGCCTTGATCAGGAAGCTCTTGATCGGACCATACAGGGTGTCGCCGCCCGTCGCCGGCATCTGGCCCGCCAGCGAGGCGACGTTCAGCACCCGGCCGAAGCCCCGCCCGACCATGCCGGGCAGGACCAGGCGCGACAGCTCCACCGGCGCGGTCAGCATGACCTGGATCATGGCCCGGTGGGCGGCGAGGTCGGTGTCGAGGAAGCCTGTGACCCGGCTGAAGCCCGCATTGTTGACGAGGCCGTCAACCGTCAGGCCCCGCGCCGCGACGGCGGCGATCAATCGTTGCGGGGCCGTCGGATCGGACAGATCCTCGGGGATCACGGTCGCGGTCACACCGTAGGCGGCGGTCAACTCGTCCGCCAGCCTCGTCAGCGGCCCCTCGCGTCGCGCGGTCAGGATCAGGTTCCAGCCCTTGGCCGCATAGGTCCGGGCCAGGGCGGCGCCGATGCCAGCCGAGGCGCCGGTGATCAGGACCGTTCGGCTCATCGGGGCGTCAAGCCGCGACAGGGCAGGACTTGTGCGGCGTAAAGGCCGCCAGGGACACAGGATTTTCCGCCAGCAGATCGGCGATGGTGATCTTGGACAGGGCCTCGGTCGCGGCCTCGTCGGCGGCGGTCAGGGCCTTGGCCACCTGGCGCGGGATATGTTCGCTGATCGGGCAGCCCTTGGCGCCGGACGGCGGCGAGCCGATGTGGGCGCAACCGTTGACGGCCTTCAACACCTCGTCCAGCCGGATGTCCTGCGGCTGACGCAGCAGCCAGGAGCCGCCGGTCGCGCCGGGGCGGGTGGCGATCAGACCGGCCTTGGCCAGCAGGGCCGTGACCCGGCGCACCACAACCGGGTTGGTCGGTATGGAGGAGGCCAGAACGCCGCTGGGCGCCGCGCGGTCAGGCGAAAACGCGCCCTTGTGGGCCATATAGGCCAGGGCGTGGGCGGCGACGGGGAAGCGCTGGCTGTCTGACATGATCGTGTTCCTGAAGGGAAAATAGGCGTTCGCGCGCCGAATCACAAATCTCCGCCCGTCTGGAGAAACCGAATCCCGCGCGCCGCGATTGAAGCGGACGCGGAATGAGCCTAAAGGCTCGCCGCTTTGAAGGGCTCGACCTGTCGTCGACGACCCGGAGGATACGCATGGCCGGGGACACTCCCCACGACGCGGGCGCTCTCCCCGCCGCGTCGAACCCGCCGAACAAGTCCACCCACGCCACGGGACCCGAGTCCCAAGCTCCAGCAGGCCAGATCGCCAAACACGGCGGCTTCTGGGCCCTGACGGTCGGCGCGATCGGCGTGGTGTTCGGCGACATCGGCACCAGCCCGCTCTACGCCCTGCGCGAGGCGATCGACCATGCCCGGTCGGGCGTGGGCGGCGACCTGGCCGTGGTCGGCGTGGTCTCCCTGGCCTTCTGGGCCCTGATGGTGGTGGTGACGTTCAAATACGTCTTCTTCCTGATGCGGGCCGACAACAAGGGCGAGGGCGGCACCCTGTCCCTGATGGCCCTGGCCCAGCACGCGGTCGGACGGCGCAGCGCCTGGATCTTCATTCTGGGCGTCTGCGGCGCGGCCCTCTTCTATGGCGACGGCATCATCACCCCGGCCATTTCCGTGCTGTCGGCCGTCGAGGGCCTTCAGGACGCGCCGGGCCTGGCTGGACGTCTGGATCCCTTCATCGTGCCGATCTCGGCCGGGATTCTGGTGGCCCTGTTCATGGCTCAGTCGGGCGGCACCGCCAGCCTGGCCAAATATTTCGGCCCGATTACCGCCGTCTGGTTCCTCAGCCTCGGCGGGCTGGGTCTTTATCACATCTTCGACGACGTCAGCATTCTGCGGGCCCTGTCGCCCCACTACGGCGTCATGCTGTTGATCAATGACGGCTTCCTGGGATTCGTCATCCTGGGCAGCGTCTTTCTGGCCGTGACCGGCGCCGAGGCCCTGTATGCGGACATGGGCCATTTCGGAAAGGCGCCGATCCGCATGGGTTGGCTGGCCTTCGTCCTGCCCTGCCTGACCCTGAACTATCTGGGCCAGGGCGCCCTGATCCTGGACAATCCCGGCGCGTCTGAGAATCCCTTCTGGAACATGGTGCCGGAGATAGCCTATTGGCCGATGCTGATCCTGGCCACCGCCGCCACCGTCATCGCCTCCCAGGCCGTGATCACCGGAGCCTTCTCGGTCACCCAGCAGGCGGTGCAGCTGGGCCTGCTGCCCCGGATCGACATTCGCAACACCTCCGAAACCCAGGCGGGCCAGATCTTCGTGCCGGCGGTCAACACCTTCCTGATGATCGGGGTCCTGCTGCTGCTGGTGGTCTTCCAGAGCTCGCACAATCTGACCGCCGCCTATGGTGTGGCGGTCACCGGGACCATGCTGGTCAACACCCTGATGAGCTATTCGGTGATCACCAAGGGCTGGAAGTGGCCGATGTGGGCGGTCGCCGGAACCCTGATCCCCTTCGCCTTCATCGACGGCGTCTTCCTGACCTCCAACCTGCTGAAGATCCCCGACGGCGCCTGGATGCCGCTGGTGCTGGGGGCCTGTCTGGTGCTGATCATGTGGACCTGGGTGCGCGGCACTCAGATACTGACGACCAAGACCCGCAAGGACAGCCTGCCTCTGACCGACCTGATCGAGATGCTTCAGGCCCGGCCGCCGCACCGCGCGCCCGGCACGGCCATCTTCCTGACCAGCGATCCCGACGTCGCCCCGGTCGCCCTGATGCACAATCTCAAGCACAACAAGGTCCTGCACGAGAAGAACGTCATCCTGACCGTGCGCACCTCCGAGCGGCCCCGAGTCAAGGAGGCGGATCGGGTGCGGATGGAGCCGATCAATGACGACTTCAAGAAGCTGACCATCACCTATGGCTTCATGGAGACGCCGAACGTGCCGCGCGCCCTGGGTCTGTGCCGCAAACAGGGACTGAAGTTCGACATCATGTCGACCAGCTTCTTCCTGGGCCGCCGGTCGCTTATCCCGTCGGCGCGCCAGGGCATGCCCCTGTGGCAGGACCGGCTGTTCATCTTCCTGATGCGCAACGCCGCCAATCCGACCGACTTCTTCCACATCCCGCCCGGCCGCGTGGTCGAGCTGGGCGCCCAGGTGGCGGTTTGAGGCCGGGCGCCCGGCCGGGCCAGAACTCCGAGGCGCGGGGCCGCCGGATGGCGACCAAGGGCAGGCCGCGTCCCGCTTCTGCCTCGGAAGCCTTGTCTGAAACCCCGCACCAGGACGATATCGGGGTGGAGGCCCGCCTCGTCGCCGGCCTGTTGCTGAACGCGGCGCTGGAGCGACGCAACGGACTGGACGAAGCCCTGTCCCAGCCGGCCGCCCGCGCCCTGGCGCCGGTCGATCGCGCCTTCGCCCGGGCGGTGGCCATGGCGGCCCTACGGCGTCTGGGCGAGATCGACCAGATCCTGGACCGGCGTCTGAAGAAGTCGCCACCCGAGGCCGTGCGCACCTTGATGCGCATCGCCCTGGCCCAGACCCTGGTGCTGGAGACCCCGGCCTTCGCCGCCGTCTCCACGGCCGTGAAACTGGCCGAACGCGACCCCAAGACACGGCCGTACAAGAACCTGGTCAACGCCGTGCTGCGCGGCGTGGGCCGCGACGGCCCCGGCCTGACCACGGCCGAGAGCAATCTGCCCGACTGGATCGCCGCCCGCTGGCGGGCGACCTATGGCGAGGCGGCCCTGACCGGCCTAGCCCTGGCCGCGCGCGAGGAGCCGCCGACCGATCTCAGCCTAAAGCCCGGCGTCGATCCCGCCGCCGTCGCAGAGGCGGTTGAGGGCGAGGTCCTGCACGCCGGTCGCGGGGGCGGAACCGTCCGCACCGGCCGGCGCGGCGATGTCGCCGCCTGGCCCGGCTTCGAGACCGGCGATTGGTGGGTTCAGGACGCCGCCGCCGCCGTCCCCGGCCGCCTGCTGGACGTCAAGCCCGGCGAGACCGCCCTGGATATGTGCGCCGCCCCCGGCGGCAAGACCCTGCAGCTGGCGGCCGCCGGCGCTTCGGTGGTGGCCCTGGACCGTTCGGCCCCGCGTCTGAAACGCCTGACCCAGAACCTGGAACGCACCGGCCTGACCACTGAGGTCATAGCGGTTCCGGCCGAGGATTGGGGCGACGACCGCGCCTTCGACGCCGTGCTGCTGGACGCCCCCTGCACCGCTACCGGCACCTTCCGCCGCAATCCGGAGGTTCTGCGCGCCACCAAGCCGGCCGAGGTCTCCAAATTGGCCGACGTCCAGCACCGGCTGCTCGACGCCGCCGCCGAACGGGTCAAGCCGGGCGGCCGTCTGGTCTATTGCACCTGTTCGCTGGAGCGCGAGGAAGGGGAGACCCAGGTGATCGCCTTCCTGCGCCGCAACCCCGGTTTTCGCACGGTTCCCGCCGACCCCGCCGCCGTCGGCGCCCCGGCTGAGGCCCTGACGCCGGAAGGCTGGCTGCGCATTCTGCCGTCCCAATGGGCCGAACGCGGCGGCCTGGACGGCTTCTTCGCCGCACGGCTGGAGCGGATTTCCTGACGGTCGGCGGCTTGCCCCCGTGGGCAAGCCGTCCTATCCGAGGGGCCATGGCCGCACCCCTGATCTGCCCATCCATCCTCGCCAGCGATTTCGCGCGCCTGGGTGAAGAAGTCCGCGCTCTGGAAGCCGCCGGCGCCGACTGGATCCACATCGATGTGATGGACGGCCATTTCGTGCCCAACATCACCCTGGGTCCCGACATCGTGAAGGCGATCCGACCGCACACCCGTCTGCCGTTCGACGTCCATCTGATGGTCGCGCCGGTCGATCCGTGGCTGGAAGCGTTCCGCGAGGCGGGCGCAGACGTCCTGACCGTCCACCCTGAGAGCGGAGCGCACCTGCACCGCACCCTGGGCCGCATCCGCCAGCTCGGCGCCAAGGCGGGCGTCGTGTTTAATCCCGCCACCCCGCTGTCGATCCTGGAAGAGGTGGTCGATCTGGTGGATCTGGTTCTGATCATGTCGGTCAATCCGGGCTTCGGCGGCCAGAAGTTCATCGACAGTTCGCTGAAGAAGATCGAGACGGCGCGCGCCATTCTGGATCGGGCCGGGTCGGCGGCTCATCTTCAGGTGGACGGTGGCGTGACCTCGGCCAATGCGGGCGCCTGCGTCGCCGCAGGGGCTGACGCCCTGGTCGCGGGCTCCTTCGTCTTCAAGGGCGATTATGCGGCCAATATCGCGGCCCTGAAGTCCGCTCCGAACCCTTGGACCGCCGGGTGAGCCCCTTGGGTCCCTTCGCTCCGCGGCGCGAGGCCGAGACGCCGGACGTCGCCTCGGGCCAGATTCCGGGCCTTCCGGGCGCGCCGGTCCGCACGCCCGTCCGGGCGGGGCAGGCGGCGACCAGCGCCGGTCTTTGGCCCGCCATCGCCGGGCGTCTGATCACCCGTCAACTGTGGATCGAGCTTTACGGCCTTCCCGGCTATGGTCTGACCCTGGGCCCGGTGCTGGGCGGGGGCAAGGTCACGGCCTTTGCGGCGACGCCGAGAGATTTCCGGCCGCACGATTCCGCCCCGGGCAAGAACCTGCTGGTCGGGCGCTTTATCCTGGCCGGCGCCTCCATGGAGGTGGAGCCGCCGTCCGATCCGTGGAACCGACCCAGTCCGTCGCGGCCCTTCGCCGTCGAACTGCACGCCTTCAACTGGCTGCCGGCCCTGATGGCCCAGGGCGAGCGCGGCGCGCGCGAGGCCCTGCGCCTGACCCTGGCCTGGGCTGACGCCTTCGCCCGCTGGTCGCCCTTCGCCTGGGGGCCGGAGATTCTGCCGCGCCGGGTGATCAACCTGGCCTGCGCCGCCCGCCGCATGGGGGCGGTGGCGACCGAGGCGGAACGATTGAGGCTGGCCGACAGTCTGGCGCGCCAGACGCGCCAGCTGTTGCGTCCGCCGGGCGGCCTGGCCACCCGGGCCGAGCGTCTGACCGCCGCCGCCATCGGGGGCTGCGTCCTGGCCGGCGCGCCGGGTCAGGGGCTGAGACGCCGCGCGCTGGGCGGTCTGGCGGGGGCGCTGCGCGTCACGGTTCACGACGACGGTTCGCATGCGTCGCGCAGCCCGGAGGCGGGGCTGGAGCTGCTCTTGGACCTCCTGACCCTCGACGACGCCCTGGCCCAGCTGTCTGAACCGACGCCGCAGCCTGTGTCGGAGGCGATCGACCGCCTGACCCAGGGCTTGCGCCTTCTGACCTTGCCCGACGGGCGGCTGGCCGGTTTTCAAGGCGGCGGTCCCTCATCGGCCGGCCGCGTGGCCGCCGCCCGCGCCCATGACGAGGCCGCCGCCACGGCGCGCTCAGCCGATCGGACCCATCCCCCCGTCGGCCGGATCGGCGGCTTGGTGCGGATCGCCAGCCCCCTGTTGTCCATCATCGCTGACGCCGCCTCGCCCGCGCGCGGCGCCTGGGGCGCCACGGCCTGCGCCCAGCCGCTGGCGCTGGAGATCGCCTGCGGCAAGGACCGTCTGGTCACCGGCTCCGGCTGGACCCCCGCCGCCACCGATCGTCAGGCCCTGCGCCTGACCCCCGGCCATTCGACCCTGACCCTGGGCGAGCGGTCGCTGAACGAACCCTTGGGCGGCTGGAAGGGCGAACTTCTGGGACCGCGCCTGGTCGGGCCGCCGATCCATGTGACCACCGACCAGAGGGAAGCCGAGGGCGCGGTCTGGCTGGAGATGGAGCATGACGGCTGGAACGAAGCCTTCGGCCTGAACCATCAGCGGCGCCTGTATCTGGACCAGAGGCTGGACGAGTTGCGGGCGGAGGAGAAGCTTTTCCCGACGCCCGGCCGCAAGGAGGTGATCCGCCAGATCGCGGCCCCCTACGCCATCCGCTTCCATCTGGAGCCGGGGGTTCAGGCCTCGCTGGCGCGGGACCGTCGCTCGATCCTGCTGCGCGGCGCCTCGGGCCGGGGCTGGTGGTTCCGCACCGACGGCCCCGACGTGGCCATAGAGCCCAGCGTCCATATCGACGCCGGGCTGACCCGCCGATCGCTGCAGATCGTCGTGCGGGGATCGGCCCGCACCGACAGCGAGACCAAGATCCGCTGGAAGCTGAGCCCGGCGGGCGCGAGCGGCGATCCGAGTTGATCCTCGTCAGAAACCGTCCGTGGGGTGACGAGGCGGCCGTTTGGCGCTAGAGGGCGCCCCATCCTCCCCCAGCCTTCACGGACGCCGCCATGCCCGCCGCTCCCGACTTTCCCCCCGCCCCTGATCGGGTCAAGCCGCAACGCGCCCTGATCTCCCTGTCCGACAAGGCCGGGCTGGAAGAGGTCGCCCGCACCCTGAACGACCTGGGCGTCGAACTGGTCTCGACCGGGGGCACCAAGGCGGCGATCGCCAAACTGGGCCTGCCGGTCAAGGACGTGGCCGATCTGACCGGCTTCCCCGAGATGATGGACGGCCGGGTCAAGACCCTGCACCCCGTGGTCCACGGGGGCCTGCTGGGCGTGCGCGACGCGGCCGACCACGCCCAGGCCATGACCGACCACGGCATCGGCACCATCGATGTCGTCTGGATCGACCTCTATCCGTTTGAATCAACCGTTGCGGCGGGCGGTTCGTTCGAGGCGGCGGTCGAGAACATCGACATCGGCGGCCCGGCCATGATCCGTTCGGGCTCCAAGAACCACGGCTATGTCGCCGTCGCCGTCGACGGCGAGAGCATCGGCCTGATCCTTGAGGCGCTGAAGGCGGAAGGCTCGACCGATCTGGCCCTGCGAAAGCGGCTGGCCGCCCGCGCCTTCGCCCGCACCGCCGCCTATGACGCCGCCGTCTCCGCCTGGTTCGCCCAGCAGGTCGAGGACGCCGCCCCGGCCCGCAAGTCGATCGCCGGTTCTCTGGCCCAGACCCTGCGCTATGGCGAGAACCCGCACCAGACCGGCGCCTTCTACCGCACCGGCGAGCGCCGGCCGGGCGTGGCCTATGCGACCCAGGTCCAGGGCAAGGAGCTGGGCTACAACAATATCGCCGACGCCGACGCCGCCTATGAGCTGGTCGCCGAGTTCGAACAGCCCGCCGTGGTCATCGTCAAACACGCCAACCCCTGCGGCGTGGCCGTGGGCAAGGATCTGTCGGAAGCCTATGCCCGCGCGCTGGAATGCGACGCCGTCTCGGCCTTCGGCGGCGTGATCGCCGTCAACCGGCCGCTGAACGGCGACGACGCCCGCGCCATCACTGGAATCTTCATCGAAGTGGTCATCGCCCCCGGCGCCGACGACGAGGCCAAGGCCGTCTTCGCCGCCAAGAAGAACCTGCGCCTGCTGATCACCGACGGCCTGCCCGATCCGCACGGGCCGGGCGAGGTCTTCCGCTCCGTCGCGGGCGGCTTCCTGGTCCAGAGCCGCGACCGGTCGCTGATCAAGCCGTCGGACCTGAAGATCGTGACCAAGCGCCAGCCGACGCCGACCGAGATCCAGGACATGCTGTTCGCCTTCACCGTGGCCAAACACATCAAGTCCAACGCCATCGTCTACGCCAAGGACGGCCAGACCGCCGGCATCGGCGCGGGCCAGATGAACCGCCGCGACAGCGCCCGTATCGCCGCCATCCGCGCCAAGGAGGCCGGCGAGGCCAAGGGTCTGACCACTTCGCTGGCCGAGGGGTCGGCCTGCGCCTCGGAAGCCTTCTTCCCCTTCGCCGACGGCCTCTTGGAAGCCGTCGCGGCCGGGGCCACGGCGGTGATCCAGCCCGGCGGCTCGATGCGCGACGCCGAAGTCATCGCCGCCGCCGACGAGAAGGGGATCGCCATGGCCTTCACGGGCGTGCGGGTCTTCCGGCACTGACCTCTTGGGGAAGAAGGGCGCTATCGCTCGCGACGCGGTCGCTCGCTGCTTGAGCGCCCTTCTTCCCATAGTCGGCGTCCTCGCGTTCGTGACTGGACGCTGAAACGAGGGCGTGATGGTCTGGCGGCTCCCCCGTTTCTGGAGCCGTCCCATGACCACCCTGATCCGTCCCGAAGGCCAGACCGCCGATGATCTGAAGCTCAGCCGCAGGGCGGTGGGGGCGGTGGGGGCGCTTGGGGGGCTGTTCTTTTCCGGCTATGCGGTCGCCGCCCTGGCCAGGGAGGCCAAGCCGATCACCACCGACGCCGCCGGATTGGAGACGGCGGAGGTCGCCTATCCGGCGCCGGACGGGTTTCAACTGCCGGCCTATGTGGCGCGTCCGGCCGGAGACGGCCCCTTCCCCGTCGTGATCGTCGTGTCCGAGATCTTCGGGGTCCACGACTATATCAAGGACGTCTGCCGCCGCCTGGCCAAACAGGGCTACGCCGCCATCGCCCCGGCCTTCTTCGTCCGGGTCGAGGATCCGGCGCCCCTGTCCGACATGGGCCGGATCATGCAGATCGTGGGCGCGGCGAACTATGAACAGGTGATGGGCGACCTATCGGCCACCCTGGAATGGGCCAGCCAGCAGCTGTGGGCGCGCGACGGCAAGGTCGGGATCACCGGCTTCTGCTGGGGCGGCAAGGTGGTGTGGCAGGCGGCGGCGCGCTTCGCCGCCATCGGCGCGGGCGTGGCCTGGTACGGCCGTCTGGCGCCGGCGGCGGACGCGACCCCGGCCCAGGTCTCGTCCGGCCAGCCCTGGCCGGTCGATCTGGCCGACGACCTGAAGGCGCCGGTGCTCGGCCTTTACGGCGGTCAGGACCAGGGCATTCCCCTGGCCAGCGTCGAGCGGATGCGCCAAGCCCTGGCCCGCGCCGGTCAGACCCAGAGCCGGATCGACGTCTATCCCGACGCCCCGCACGGCTTCCACGCCGACTACCGCGCCAGCTACGCCGAGGCGGAGGCCAAGGACGGTTGGGCCAAACTGCTCGCGGTTTTCGATAAAGCGTTAAAGAATTAGGCGGTTACTGGGTGAAGGCGCGGCGACCGACCGCGCGGCTCGGGAGGAACGACGTGGTCGGAAAACGGTTGAAGCGGACGATTCTGCTGAGCGTCGGTCTTCTGGCCCTGCCGCTGGCGGCCTGCGGCGGGGGTGGCGGCGGAGGAGGCGGTTCCGGTTCGGTGACGCCGGTGATTCCCCCTCCTCCTCCTCCTCCTCCCCCTCCCCCGCCTCCACCGCCGCCACCTCCCCCTGCGCCGCCGTCCACCACGTCCGCCGAATATGAGCGCAACTATGGCGTGGCCAATGTGAAGGCTGAGGCGGCGTGGCGGGCGGGCGCCACCGGGAGCGGTGTGACGGTCGCCGTGGTTGATTCCGGCGTCAGCCGAGACACGGCGGATTTGGCGGGGCGGATTTCCGCCGCCTCGACCGACGTGGTTCCCGGCCGCAATACGCCCTATGTCGCCGACAGCAGCCACGGGACACGGGTCTCGGGGGTGATCGCCTCCAACTTCAACGGCCAGGGCACGATCGGCGTCGCCTATGAATCGACGATCTTGTCGATCCGCACTGACATTTCCGACTGCGAGGAGAAGAACACCGACGTCTGTTTCAGCAGTTCGGATCTGGTCCGGGCCCTGGACTACGCCGTGGCCAAGGGCGTCAAGATCATCAACATGTCCCTGGGCGGCGACGACCGTCTGGGCTCGGCCTTCGAGGCGGCGCTTCTGCGGGCGGTCAATGCCGGGGCGGTGATCGTGGCGTCGTCCGGAAACGACGGCGAGGCCAATCCCGGCTGGCCGGCGCGTTACGCCGTCGATCCCCGTTTCGCCGGCGCCGTGATCGCGGTGGGATCGCACAACGCTTCCAACGCCATGTCCAGCTTTTCGAACAGGGCCGGGGTGGCCGCGGCGGGGTATATCTCGGCGCCGGGCGAGGCCATCGTCACAGGCTGCGATACGACCAGCTGCTGGCGGGTCAGCGGCACCTCCTTCTCGGCCCCGCACGTCGCCGGCGCCCTGGCCCTGTTGATGGACGCCTTTCCCAATCTGACGGGGCGCCAAGCCCTGTCCCTGCTGATAGAGACCGCGCGGGACGCCGGGGACGCCGGGACCGACGTCGTCTATGGCCGCGGCCTTCTGGACCTGGCGCGCGCCTTCCAGCCGGCGGGGACCACCTCTGTGCCCCTGGCGGACGGCGCGACCCTGGTCGCCGCGACGGAGCCCGGCAGTTTCGTCGGCTCGGCCTTCGGCGACGCCTTTGCGCGCCAGACGGCGCTCGAAACGGTGCTGTTTGACAGTTACGACCGAATGTTCGCGGTCCAACTGGGCGGCGCCTATCCGACGGCGCCCAGCCGCTCCTATCAGGCGGCGCCTTTCGAACCCAGCCGCACCGCCACGACCAGCCTCAGCCTGCCCCGTGGCGGGCGGCTGAGCCTGACGGCGGCCCAGCTTGACGAACCGGTCGAGGCGGTGACGGGCCGCCGCGACCTGACCGACGCGCCCTGGCTGGGCGAGGAGCCCCGCCAGGAGGCCCTGCTGGATCTGGAGATCGGCCGCCTGAACTTTGCGACCTGGCAGGGCCGCGGCGGCGCCGTCTCTCCGTTCAAGGGCGCGGCGGGCGACGGTTTCGCCGCCCTGGCCCAGGCCGATCATGCTGCGCGCGGTCAGGTTCGGCTCGGCGCCTTCACCCTGGCGGCCGAGAGCGGCGGGGGCGACCGCCGCATGCCGCTGCGTCGGGTCGAAGAAGAGGCCTCGACCTACAGCCGCGCCACCCTGGCCTGGCGCGGCGCCGACGGCGGCCTGTCGCTGAGCCTGGGCGCCCTGGACGAACGGCTGGGGCCCCTGGGCGCCTTCATCCCGGGCGGTTCCGACTTCGCCCTGCCGTCGCGGACCCGCTTCTATGCGGTCGGCGGGGACTGGGCCCTGCGACCGGGTCTGGCCCTGCTCGGCGAGGTCGGCGTGGGCGCCACCGAGACCGAAGGCCGTTTCCTCTCGACGGACGGGGCGGCGATCAGCTCCAACTGGCGGCTGGCCCTGCTGACGGGTTGCACCGCCCTGTGCGATCGGATCAGCTTCACCGTCTCACAGCCGCTCCGGATGGAGCGGGGGACCTTTTCGGCCTGGCTGGCGGACGTGCCGGTCGATTATTTCGCCCCCCTGACCTATTCGCGGCGCCGCTTCTCGGCGGCGCCCAGCGGGCGTCAGATCGACTTCATCCTGGGCGGCGAACGCAGTCTGAGGGACGGCTCCAGCCTGTCACTGCAAGCCGTGGCCAGCCGCGAGCCGCGCCACACCGCCGACGCCGCGCCCGAGTTCGCCCTGATCGGGGGCTGGCGACGCCGGTTCTGAGGGGGTGTCGGCGCTGGTGAAGGTGAGCGAGAATTGTGCGGCCTCGAACGTCGTGCCGAACGCCTCGCTCACCTGCCGCTCACCAGCACTATTCACTAGCTCAAACTCCCTCAGAGGAGGGCGGTGATCAAGCCTTGCCGTCGAAGGCGTGAGTCTGGGGTTCGCCGCCGCCGCCATAGGGGTTCGACGGCTGGGCGCCCGATCCCTTGGCGGCCACCACCACCATGGCCGGGCGGATGGTGCGGCCGAACAGTTCGAAACCGGACTGCATGGTCTGGACCACGGCTCCGCCCGGCACCGTGTCCGACGGCTGTTCGATCATGGCCTGGTGCAGATGGGGATTGAAGGCCTCGCCGGCCTCGGGCGCGACCCGCTTCAGACCGTTGGTCTCGAACGCCTGCAGCAGGGCCTTCTGCGTCATTTCCAGACCCGTCACCAGACCGGCCGTGGCGCCTTCGGCGTCCTTGGGCGCGGCCATCAGGGCGCGCTCAAGATTGTCGGCCACGCCCAGCAGATCCTTGGCGAAGCGCTGGATGGCGTAGGCGCGGGCGTCGTTCTGCTGGGCCTCTGAACGGCGCTTCAGATTCTCCATCTCGGCGGCGACGCGCAGGGCGCGGTCCTTCCACTCGTCCCGCTCGGCGATCACGGCGTCCAGCGGCGCCAGATTGTCCGACGGCTCGGCGTCCAGTCCGTGTTCGGCGTTCAGTTCCGCCTCTTCCATTCCGTTCAGCTCATCGTTCTGGGGTTTGTCGCTCACGTTTCTTTCCCGTCCAGCATCCGGCCCAGCACCCGGGCGGTATAGTCCACCAACGGAATGACACGGGCGTAGTTCAGTCGCGCCGGTCCTATGACGCCTATGGCGCCCAGAACCCGCTGTCGGCCGCTCATATAGGGCGCCGCGATCACGGCGGAACCCGAAAGTGAAAACAGACGGGTTTCGGCGCCGATGAAAATCCGCACCCCCTGCGCCGCATCCACACCGTCCAGCAGGCCGATCAGCTGTTCCTTCTGCTCCAGATCGTCGAACAGGACCCGCACCCGCTCCAGATCGGCCAGGCCTTCGCCGTCCTGCAGCAGATTGGCCCGACCCCGCACGATCAGGGCCCGCTCGCGGTCCGGCCCGCCGGACCAGGCGGCCAGACCGTCCTCGACCAGCCGGGCGGCGGCCTGGTCCAGCTCGCGCCGGGCGATCTCCAGCTCCTGGGTCATTTCCCGCTTGGCCTCGGCGAAGGGCCGGCCGCGCAGCCGGGCGTTCAGGAAGTTGGAGGCCTCCGTCAGGGTCGAGGGGGTGACCCCCGCCGCCAGGGTCATGATCCGATTCTCCACCGTGCCATCGTCGGCGACGATGACCGCCAGGGCCTGATCGCCGCCAAGCGCCACGAACTCAACATGTTTGACCCCGGCGTCGCGCACCGGGCTGGAGACCACGCCTGCGCCCCCCGCCAGGCCCGACAGCAGATTGGACGCCTCGTCCAGGGCGGCCTCGAAATTGCGGCCCCGGCCGGCCAGGCGGGCGTCGATCTCGCGCCGCTCCTCCTTGGTCAGGTCGCCGATTTCCAAGAGGCCGTCGACAAACAGGCGCAGACCCGCATGGGTGGGAATCCGCCCCGCCGAGGCGTGGGGCGAGGCCAGAAGGCCCGCCAGGGTCAGGTCCTGCATCGTATTGCGGATCGAGGCCGGCGACAGGGCGATCCCGCCCAGCGACAGGGTCCGCGACCCCACCGGCTCGCCCGTCTCCAGATAGCTCTCCACAATGCGCCGGAAGATGTCGCGCGCGCGCGCGTCCAGGCCGGCCAGCCCCGCCAGAGACTGGCCCGTCGCCGGACCGCCGTCGAACGGCGGGGTTTTGGGGGCATACAGGCTCACGTTTTCAGGATAATCACCGCCGCCCCAGCTTCCAAGGACTCATCTCATGCGCCATTCGCAACGCACCGACGCCCAGCTGCGTCCCGTGACCATCGAGACCGGCGTCAATCGCTACGCCGAGGGCTCGTGCCTGATCACCTTCGGCCACACCAAGGTTCTGGTGACGGCCTCGGTCGAGGAGACCATTCCCGGCTGGATGCGGGGCAAGGGCCAGGGCTGGGTCACGGCCGAATACGGGATGCTGCCCCGCGCCACCCACACCCGCGGCCGCCGCGAAGCCGCCGCCGGCAAACAGACGGGTCGGACGCAGGAGATCCAGCGCCTGATCGGCCGCAGCTTGCGCGCCGTCGTCGATCTGAAGGCGCTGGGCGAGCGTCAGGTGGTGCTGGACTGCGACGTGATCCAGGCCGACGGCGGCACCCGCACCGCCGCCATCACCGGCGCCTGGGTCGCCATGGCCTCGGCCCTCAACTATCTGCGCGACGAAGGCGTGCTGAAGGCTGATCCAATCCTGGACCAGGTGGCGGCGGTGTCCTGCGGCGTCTGCGACGGGGTTCCGGTGCTGGACCTGGACTATGAAGAGGATTCCGAGGCCGAGGCCGATTCCAACTTCGTCCTGACCGGTTCGGGCCAGATCGTCGAGATCCAGGCCACGGGCGAAAAGCGCGGCTTCACCCGCGCCGAGTTCGACCGCCTGTTCGCCCTGGCCGAGACCGGCTGCGCCGAACTGTTCGCCCTGCAGAAGGCGGCGCTGGAGGCGGTGCGCTCTTAAGGGGTTTCGTGCGTTCAACAGGCGGGTCATCGTGGCTATGACCCTCAGCCCGGAGATGTCGATGCGCCCTTTCCTGTCCGCCTGTTTCGCCCTGTCGGCCGCCCTCGCGGTCGCCGCCTGCCAGTCCGGGGAGGACAGGACCGCGCCCGCTGCGGACCCCGGTTCGGGCGCGCAGACCATAGCAGAGACGGCTCCGGGTCCGGCGTCTTCGGATCAGCCCGATACGGGCGCTGAACGAGGCCTCGCAGCCCAGACCGCATGCCGCGCGGATATCGGCGAGGCGGCGGCGGCGCGTCTGGTCGAGCGCTGCATCAAGGTCAGCCCGGCCACCCATCCGCCCTGCCACGCCGACAATCCCTGCGCCCTGATCCGGGGCGAGATCGACCGGTCCTGCAAGCTGTGGGACAAGGATCCGCCCGCCGAATGCCGCTCTTGAGACGGCTGTTATGAAAAAGGCCCCGCCGTCGCCGGCGGGGCCTTCGTCATTCAAACCTCAGGCCGAGGCTCAGTCGCGACGGCGACGGCCGCGATCGCCGCCTTCGCGCTTGGGACGGCCGCCGGTGTCTTCCGACAGGGGCTCCTCGCCGCGTTCGGCGCGTTCGGCGTTGATCTTGTCGGTGATGTCTTCGCCGGTGGTCTGGTCCACGACCTTCATCGACAGCTTGGTCTTGCCGCGGTCGTCGAAGCCCAGGAACTTGACCTTGACCTCCTGGCCTTCCGACAGGACGTCGGCCGGGTTGGCGACGCGTTCCAGAGCAATCTGGGACACGTGGACCAGGCCGTCCTTGGCGCCGAAGAAGTTCACGAAGGCGCCGAAGTCGACGACCTTGACCACCTTGCCGGAGTAGATGGCGCCCACTTCCGGTTCCGAGGCGATGGACTGGATCCAGGCCTTGGCGGCGTCGATCTTCTCCTGGTCGTTGGCGGCGATCTTGATCGTGCCGTCGTCGGCGATGTCGACCTTGGCGCCGGTCTTCTCGACGATCTCGCGGATCACCTTGCCGCCCGAACCGATCACTTCACGGATCTTGTCGACCGCGATCTTGATGGTTTCGATCTTGGGCGCATGCTCGCCCAGCGAGGCGCGCGGGGCGTCCATGGCCTTGGACATCTCGTCGAGGATGTGCAGGCGGCCGGCCGAGGCCTGGGTCAGGGCCTGTTTCATGATCTCCTCGGTGATGCCGGGGACCTTGATGTCCATCTGCAGCGAGGTGATGCCTTCCGAGGTGCCGGCGACCTTGAAGTCCATGTCGCCCAGGTGGTCTTCGTCGCCCAGGATGTCCGACAGGATGGCGAACTCGCCCGACGGCTCCAGGATCAGACCCATGGCGATGCCCGAGACCGGACGGACCAGCGGCACGCCGGCGTCCATCAGGGCCAGGGACGAACCGCAGACCGTGGCCATCGAGGACGAGCCGTTCGACTCGGTGATCTCGGAGACCAGGCGGATGGTGTAGGGGAAGTCTTCCTTCTTCGGCAGCATCGGACGGATCGCGCGCCAGGCCAGCTTGCCGTGACCGATTTCGCGACGACCGGGCGAACCCATGCGGCCGGCTTCACCCACCGAATAGGGGGGGAAGTTGTAGTGCAGCAGGAAGCTTTCCTTATAGGTGCCCTGCAGGCTGTCGATGTACTGCTCGTCCTCGCCGGTGCCCAGGGTGGCGACGACCAGGGCCTGGGTTTCGCCGCGGGTGAACAGGGCCGAACCGTGGGTGCGCGGCAGGACGCCGACTTCCGAGACGATGGCGCGGACCTTGTCCAGGGCGCGGCCGTCGACGCGGTGGGCGTTCTCGATGATGTCGCGACGCAGGACCTCGGCTTCGCACTCCTTGAAGGCGGCCGAGAATTTGGAGCTGTCGACGCCCTCGGGCTTGTCGTCGGTCTTGACCAGGGCTTCGGCGGCCTTCTTCTTGGCGGCGTCGACGCCCGAGCGGCGCTCGTACTTGCCCGGATGGGCGTAGGCGGCCTTGATTTCCTCGCCGACCAATTTCTTGATCGCGGCGACGACGTCGGAATGGTCTTCGGCCTGGAAGTCGAACGGCTCCTTGGCGGCGTGTTCGGCCAGGTCGATGATGGCGTCGATCACCGGCTGCATGCCGGCGTGGGCGAACATCAGGGCCTTCAGCATGGTCTCTTCCGACAGCTCCTTGGCTTCGGATTCCACCATCATCAGGGCGTCCTGGGTGCCGGCGACCACCAGGTCCAGCTCGGAGCCTTCCATCTGGTCCACGGTCGGGTTCAGCACCAGCTCGCCGTCGATGAAGCCGACGCGGGCGGCGCCGATCGGACCCATGAAGGGCACGCCGGAAATGGTCAGGGCGGCGGAGGCGGCGACCATCGACAGGACGTCCGGATCATTCTCCAGGTCGTGCTGCAGCACGGTGACGACGACCTGGGTCTCGTTCTTGAAGCCCTTGACGAACAGGGGGCGGATCGGGCGGTCGATCAGGCGGGAGACCAGGGTCTCCTTCTCGGTCGGACGGCCTTCACGCTTGAAGTAGCCGCCCGGGATCTTGCCGGCGGCGAAGGTCTTTTCCTGATAGTTGACCGTCAGGGGGAAGAAATCCAGGCCCGGCTTGGGCGAACGGCCGTAGACGACGGTGGCCAGAACCACGGTCTCGCCATAGGTCGCCAGCACGGCGCCGTCGGCTTGGCGGGCGATGCGGCCCGTCTCCAGAGTCAGCGGGCGTCCGGCCCACTCGATCGTCTTGCGTTTGATATCGAACATATTTCGTCTTTCGTATCCCGGACGGCGTATTCCGTGCGGGGTCCCATCATTGGGCGGATGCGTCGGCGTTCAGTCCTTCGATCCAAAGGTCGCCGCGCCATCGCGGAGACCCGGGTGAGGACCGGCTCGGCCCTCGCGTCTGCGCCGTTAAAGTCCTGCGGCGCGCAGGTCGGTTCTAATCGCACAACGAGGCGCGGACGTGACCGCCCGCGCCTCGTCATACAGTCTTACACAGAGCCGCGCCCTTAGCGACGCAGACCCAGCTTGGCGATGAGCGCCTGATAGCGCCCGGCGTCGACCTTGTTCAGGTGGTCGAGCAGACGGCGGCGTTGCGACACCATCTTCAGAAGGCCACGGCGAGAGTGGTTATCCTTCTTGTGGGTCTTGAAGTGTTCGGTGAGGTTGGCGATGCGTTCCGACAGGATCGCGACCTGAACCTCGGCCGAGCCGGTGTCGCCGGCGGTGCGGGCGTTGTCGGCGATGATTTCGTTCTTGCGTTCAGCAGTGATCGACATCGAAGGAGTCCTTTCTTGGCCTATCGCGCTTCGCGCTGCTTGAGGCCGTGGGGTCTCGGCCCTTGCCGAATGGCCCGGGCCTAGAGGTTGAAAACGCGGTCGGGTTCTAACCGGCCGGCCCGCAACTGACAGAGGGCGACGAGGGTCTGGCCCTGAAAGGCTGAAACCGTTCGCGAGCCGTCTGACAGACGGGTCTTGAGGGTTTCCACCTGACGGGGGAGCAGAACGATCGGTCGTCCCTGCCGAAGCGAGAAGGCGTCCTGTTCCGTCACGGCCAGATCCGGGATGTCGTCCAGAGCGGTCGCGACGGGAAGCAAGCCTTCCGAGGCGGCGCCCCTATGCACCATTTCCTCCAGAGAATCCAGAGTGACGGCGTTTTCCGTGCTGAAGGGCCCGACCCGCTCGCGCCGCAGGGCTGACACATGACCCTCCGCGCCCAGGGCCAAGGCCAGGTCGCGCGCCAGCGAACGGACATAGACGCCCTTGCCCGTCAGGATGCGGATCTCGACATGATCGGCGTCCGGCGCGGCCGTCGCCTCGGCCGAATGGATGACCACCCGCCGGGACGGCAGTTCGAAATCCACCCCGTCGCGGGCCAGATCATAGGCGCGGGCGCCGTCCACCTTGATGGCCGAGAAACGCGGCGGGGTCTGGTCGATCTCGCCGACGAAGGCCGGCAAGGCGGCCTTCACCTGGTCCAGGGTCGGGCGCACGTCGGAGCGGCCGATGATCTCGCCCTCCCGGTCCACGCTGTCGGTCGAGACGCCCCAGTTGATCGTGAAGCGATAGACCTTCTTCGCCTCCATCATCATCGGCACGGTCTTGGTCGCCTCGCCCAGGGCGATCGGCAGGACGCCGCTGGCCAGCGGATCCAGGGTCCCGGCGTGACCGGCCTTCTGGGCGTTGAACAGGCGGCGGATGCGACTGACCGCCTCGGTCGATCCCATCTCGAACGGCTTGTCCAGGCAGACCCAGCCGTCGACGACGTCGCCCTTCTTCCGACGGCCCATCACTTGCCCTTCGGATAATAGATCATTGTCAGCCCCAGGTTAGAAAAACTCACCTGGATTTCGTCTTGATAGCCCGGAGTCCGCCACATCTCGATATCGACCTTTGCGGGAACCGGCCAATTTTGACATCCATCCTGAGCATTGGACGTGAGGACGACTTCTTCGAGAGGATACTGAAGTCCGGATCGGTCGGTCGCTGTGCGTGCTCCAGCGAGGCGCGCGGTTAAGATGCACTTCTTGAATTCAGCGCGAACGCGACCATCGCCGACGATCAGGCGCTGCCCACGAGAGTCTGTCCAAGCACCATCGCCGACGAAGGGATCCCAGGTTGGGGGAAGAAATTCTATGCGGGACGCACCGTTGTTCGGGTTGCCGAGCATCATCGCCGCCTCGGCCCCGACGATCACGGGTATAGCGAGAGGCAGTAGCAAAGGGTTTCCTTCCTTGATGCTTCCGCATCCTGACACCAAAGCCGCAAGCGCTAAGGTGGAGAACCGGGCGCACCACACGATCATTGGCCCTCGTCCTCGTCGCGGCGTTCCAGGTCGGCGCGGACGCGGGGGTCGTCGAACAGACGGTCAATGTGGCTGGCGGCGTCGAAGCTCTCGTCGTGGCGGAACTTCAGGTCGGGAGTAAACTTCATGTCCAGCCGGCGGCCCAGCTGGCCGCGCAGGAACTTGGCGTGGACGTTCAGCGCCTTGATGATCTCGCTCTCATGGCCGGCGACCGGGGCGGTCTCCACGCCCGCGCCCAGGGGCTCGACGAAACAGGTGGCGTGTTTCAGGTCCGGCGACAGGCGGACCTCGGTCACGGTGACCGAGACCCCGGACAGGGCCTCGTCGTGGATGTCCTCCTCGCGCAGGATGTCGACCAGGGCGTGGCGGATCAGTTCGCCGGCGCGCAGCTGGCGCTGGCTGGGACCGGCAAGGCCGGATGAATTTCGGGTGTGTTGCTTACGGGCCATCGGCCGCTCCTTCTTCATCGCCCGCCGGGGTTCGGACCCGGCCGGATAAGCGAAAGGCGGGCGGTCTAGGCGTGTGGGACCGCCGTGTCCAGTTCTGCGGCCCGGACGGACCGCATCACCTCGCTGGAAAAGATCGACCGCGCGGGGCGGATCGTCACGCCGCCGGCGTTCAGGACGCCGGCCGTCCAGTGGTTGCAAAGATGCAGGATGGAAAAGGTTTCGCGGCTGGCGAAGAAGCGGGCGTCGTCGCCGGGGCGGGCGGCGGCGACGCGGGGCGCGCCGCTCGACAGGTCCAGCGACGCCTCGATCCGATCCGCCATCCGGTCGAAGGCGACGGGCGTCAGATGAAGGGCGGCCCGCCGATCGGGGGCGTGTCGCGCGCGCGGGTCGTCCGCCTCCGGGTCCAACATGACGACGGACGGATTGCCGGGCCGGAAGAAGGCGCGCGCGCCGTCGGGCAGGCGGTCGGAGATCGGGCTCTGATCGACATAGAATCGGGCGTCGCCCCAGCCGACCAGAATCCAGTCACCCGGCGCCAGGGTCTCAACCGCCCGTCCCAGGGCGCCGCCTCGTCGTTCAAGCGCCGCGCGCGGCAAGGCCAGATCGGAATGAAAGCCGTTGTCCAGAAGATAGACCACGATCGGGACGTCGGTCACCGGCGGCGCGGCCGGACCGAGGCGGGTCCAGGTCAGAAGGGCGGCGACAAGGCCGATCAAAACCGCCAGGGGCAGGGCCCATCGCATCGCCGTCATCTCCGAAGGTTCGGCCGATCGCCAGACTAGGCGATCAAGCGGTGCGGTTGGAAGGCGGGTTCGCCCAATCAGGCGCCGGGGGCGTCGGCGAAGGGGGAGGCCGGCGCCGTCTGCCACTCTCCACGCCATTCATAGGTCAGGGTCACGCAATGGCGGTGGGTCCCGTCGGCCCAGCGACCGACTGCGTTCAAGGTCAGGGGGCGTGGCGCGCGGATGCGGCTTGCCGCCAGCCAGACCTGATCGGCCCCCGGACACAGGGCGCGGGCCAGACCGCGCCCGTCGCCGACCTGCTGGACTTCATAGAGGTCCGCGCCTTTGGCCCCCTCCGGCAGAAGCCGGCGGGCCGCATCAGGGCCGCCGCGCGACAGGTCGGCCGATCCACGGGCGGTGGTCGAAAACAGCCGCTCTATGGCGACCGCTCCGAACAGGCCGCGCCTCACCTGAAGGGTGATCCCCTTGGTCAGGGCCTGGGTGATCCGATCTGTGGCGTTGTAGGAGAAATAGCGGGTGTCGGCATGGGCAGGGGCGGCCGCCGACAGGGTCAGCAGGGCGACGGAAAGGGCGGCGAGGGGCGTGCGCATGCCTCCTTCCTTCCTCTCCATTGCGGCGACTTTAGGCCTCGTCCCGATCAGTGTTCGCCCAGGCAGCGCAGCGCGACCTCGAGATTGCGCAGGCCGTCTTCGCCCGTGACCGCCGGGGTCTCGCCCGTGTGGATGGCGCGAGCGAAGGCCTCCAGCTCCTTTTTCAGCGGTTCGGCGGGCCAGCTGTTCAGCATCTTGGTCGAATAGGAGCCGTCGGGCTGCTGGCCGAAATATTCGGTAACTTGGCGGGTGATCAGGTCGGCGACGACGAACTTGGTCTTGGTGGCCACCTGCAGGGTGCGGGTCTTGTAGGGGGTGACCCAGTTGGTGGTGATGTGGGCGATCACCCCGTTGTCCAGCCGGAACTGCAGCAGGGCCGTGTCCTCGCGCTCGGCGCGGGTGCGGGCCAGTTGCGGCTGGACCTCGGTGATTTCCGAGCCGGTCAGGTGACGGATGATGTCGATGTCGTGAACCGCCAGATCGATGACCACCCCGACCTCGCCCATGCGGGGCGGGAAGGGGCCGACGCGGGTGATCTGGATGGAGATGATCTCGTCGTCGGCGACGGCCCGCTTGACCGTCTCGACGGCCGGATTGAACCGCTCGACCTGGCCGACCATCAGGACGCGGTCATTGGCCTTGGCGGCGTCGATCATCCGCTGGGCGTCGGCCACGGTGGCGGCGATGGGCTTTTCGACCAGGACGTGGACGCCCTTTTCCAACAGGGCCACCCCGACTTCGGCGTGGAAGCGGTTGGGCGTGGCGACGACGGCGGCGTCCAGGCCGGCGTCGACGAAGGCCTGGGCCGTCGTGACCGGGGTCGCCTCATAGGCGGCCGCAACGCCCTCGGCGACGACCGCATCGGGATCGAAGACCGTGGTCAGGTCGAACTCGCGCATCTCGGCCGCGACGCGGGCATGGTTGCGGCCCATGACGCCGACGCCGGCGACGCCGAACTTGAGGACGGGGGTGTTCGGCATGGTTCAGCCCTTGTAGCCGGCGACGGCGGCGATGATCCGGTCCTGGGTCGCCTCATCCAGGTCCGAGTGCATGGGCAGGCTGACGACGACGTCCTTCAGCCGCTCGGTGACGGGCAGACCCCCGGCGCCTTGGGGGAAGCGCTGATAGGCCGGCTGCAGGTGCAGCGGGATCGGATAATAGACGGCGGTCGGCACGTCATGGGCCTTCAGATGGGCGATCAGGCCGTCGCGGTCGGGGTGTTCGATCGTGTACTGCGCCCAGTTGGAGACATTGCCCGCCGGGACGTCGGGAACCTTGGCGACGTGGGGGCGCAGGCCTTCATTGTAGCGGGCGGCGATGCGGTTGCGCCATTCGATCTCCTCGCCGAAGACCTTCAGCTTTTCGATCAGGACTGCGGCCTGGATCGTGTCCAGACGGCTGTTCAGGCCGATGCGCATGTTCAGATATTTGGGGTCGTGATCGAAGACGCGGTCCTTCAGGTCCACCGCCACGGCCTTGCCGTGCACCCGGACGGAATCGATCAGCTGGGCCAGTTCGTCGTCATTGGTCAGAACCGCCCCGCCGTCGCCGTAGCAGCCCAGGGGCTTGGCCGGGAAGAAGCTGGTGGTCGTGATGTCGGCCCATTTCAGCGGGTGCTCCCCGCCGACGGTGCAGCCGAAACCCTGGGCCGAATCCGCGATCAGCTTCAGCCCGTGCCTGTCGCAGATCGCCTTGATCGCCGGATAGTCCGCCGGCTGGCCGAACAGATCGACGGCGATGACCACGCGCGGGGTCAGGCGGCCCTCGGCCTTGATCCCTTCGATGGCGCGCTCCAGGGCGGCCGGATCCATGTTGTAGGTGTTCGCGTCCACATCGACGAAGACCGGCTCGGCGTCGAACCATGGCACGACCTCGGCTGTGGCGGCGAAGGTGAAGCTGGGCACGAAGACCGCGTCGCCGCGTCCGACGCCCCAGGCCATCAGCGGCAGGGCCAGGGCGTCCGTGCCGTTGGCGCAGCCGAGCGCATGCTTGGCCTGGCCGAAGACGGCGAGGTCGGCCTCGAACTGACGGACCTGGGGCCCCATGACCCAGGCGCCGCCGACGACGGCGTCCTGAACGGCGGCCTCGATCTTGCCGGCGAGGCGCAGGCGTTGGGCCTGGAGGTCAATGAAGGGGATCATGCGGGCGCTCTCCACGGTGATTCGGGGGCGGCGGACCGACGGATCGGCCGCGAGGATGGCCGCCCTCCTAGCAAGATCAGTCCCAGGGGCCAAACGGGGCTGCGTCACTTCGCGTTGCCCTTTGCAACGTTAGAGCCTGATCCGTTGAGGAGGAACCGCCTCGCGGCTCCGCCTGAAACGATCATGCTCTAGGGCGGCGTTCGGCCGCTCTTGGCGCCGGCTCGTCCGCATCCTAAGCCAGCTTCCTTTTCTAATCGTCCCTTTGCGCCGCGCCCTGCGGCGTCGATGCGACTACGTTCGAGACAAGACGCATGACTGGTGTTCCCGCGGTTTTTCTGGATCGCGACGGGGTTCTGATCGAGGATTCGGGCTATCCCCATCTGCCTGAGCATCTGAGACTGATTCCCGGCGCCTCGGCGGCGGTGCGCCGGCTGAATCGGCTGGGCTATCTGGCGGTGATCGTCACCAACCAGTCGGGCGTCGCGCGCGGTCTGTTCAGCGAAGATCAGATGCATGCGTTCAACGGTTTGCTGACCAGACGGCTGGCCCAGGACGGGGCGGTGATCCACGCCGTCTACGCCTGTCCCTTCCATGCCGACGCCCAGGACGAACGCTATCGCCATCCGGATCACCCTGACCGAAAGCCCAACCCCGGCATGCTGCTGAGGGCGATCGCGGACCATCAGATCGACCCTGCGCGGTCCTTCATGATCGGCGACCAGCAGACCGACATGGCGGCGGCCCGCGCCGCCGGGGTCTCGGGTTTTCTGTTCGAGGGCGGCGACCTGGACGTCTTTGTGAAGGAGTTGCTCGGCGCCTGACGCCATCGCAATTCTTCGCGCGGTGAATTACTGTGGCGGCTTCTCGGTTCAAGGAGACCGCCCGTGACTATGGCCGCCGCCTATGTCGAACGTCGCTGGAAATCGCCGGACGGCCTGGATCTGTTCGCCCGCGACTATGCGCCCGGTCCCGGCCCGGCGCGGCCGCCGGTCATCGCCATCCACGGGCTGACGCGAAACAGCGCCGACTTCGAAGCGATAGCCCCGCTTCTGGCCCAGAGCGGGCGGCGGGTCCTGGCGGTCGATGTGCGCGGACGCGGACTGTCGGACCGCGCGCCCGATCCGATGACCTATCGACCGGACGTCTATGCGGCCGACGTGCTGGCGCTGATGGACCAGGCGGCCGTGGGCCGCGCGGTCTTCATGGGCACCTCCATGGGCGGGCTGATCACCATGGCCCTGACCTCCCTGCGGCCGAAGGCGGTGGTCGCCGCCATATTGAACGACATCGGCCCGGAAGTGGCGCCCGAGGGTCTGTCGCGCATCGCCGCCTACAGCGGACAGCCGGTCGAGATCGACAGCTGGGCGGACGCGGCGGCCTATGCGAAGCGGATCAACGCCGTCGCCTTCCCCCACTATTCGGATGCGGACTGGGACGCCTTCGCGCGACGCATCTTCCGCCAGGGGCCGGACGGCGAGATCGGCCTGGACTATGATCCCGACATCTCCGTGCCCATCCGGGCGGCGGGCGCCAAGGCCCTGGTTCCCAATCTGTGGCCCATGTTCCGGCGGCTGGCCCGCAACCGGCCGACCCTGCTGGTGCGCGGCGGCGTCTCGGACCTGCTCAGCGCCGACATCGCCGCGCGCATGCGTAAGGCGGCGCCGGACATGGCCTATGTCGAGGTTCCCCAGATCGGCCACGCCCCCATGCTGGACGAGCCGGAGGCCAAGGCGGCCATTTTCGAATTTCTGGCTGAGCTGAACTAGTACCTGAACAATGCGCCGGCATAGAAGGCGCGGCCGTTGTCGAGCTCCTCGCGCAAGAGGCCGAAGTCGGGGCCGAACATTCTGCGGCGGCGTTCGTTGGTCAGGTTCTTGGCCTGGGCGACGAGCGTGAGGTTCCGGCTCAGGCGATACCGGGCCTGGGCGTCGAACCTGTCATTGGCTTCAACGATCCGGTCCTGCAGCGGGTCGCTGCTGGACACCGAATAGAGCATGTCGCCGACATGATTCCAGGCGCCCTGCACCGTGAAGGGGCCTGAGATGTAGAAGACCTTGAGGTTGCCGACCCGGTCGGCGCTTTCAAACAGCCCCGGCAGGCGACGTTGCGTGAAGTCGCTCATGGCGACACTGGGCGGCGTCCCGTCCAACAACGTCAGATTGGCGGACACCCCTAACCCTTGGAACGGGGTCGGCAGGAAGTCCATGCGCGAAACCACCAGGTTGAACTCGATCCCCTGGACCTTGAAGTCGCCAGCGTTGACGGGACGTACGCGAGTGACGGATTCCAGCGAGCCGTCGATGATTTCGTCTGCCGTGGACCGCAGGACGATGATCTCGTCCGAAACATCCTTCTCGAAAACGCCGACCGAGGCCATGGTGTCACGGCCCGCGTAATATTCCAGGCTCAGATCCGCGTTATTCGACCGGCGCGGTTTGAGAAAGGGATTGCCGCCCTGAATGGTGTAGTCGCCCTCGGTGTTGACCGTCCGCACTTCGCGCGCAGCGAGGTCGTCATAGTTGGCCCGCCCAATGGTCCGGCTCCAGGCGGCGCGGACTTTCAGGTTTTCGGTCAGATCGTAGTTGGCCTGGAATGACGGAAGCCAGTCGTCATAGTCTGTCTCCTGAACGCCATAAAGGTAGGCGCCGGCGGTCAGGGCGGCGGAACCGGACCGGAGTTTCGTGTGCTCGTAGCGCAGGCCGCCTGAGACGGTGAGGCGATCGGCGCCGAACCGCGCCATGGCGTAGCCCGCGTCAATATCCTCGTCGATGTCATAGTCGGCGGAGATGCTGCCGGCCGCATTCGTCGGGGTCGCCGCGAAACCCGCCCGGTTGGCTTCGAAGAACGCCCGGGCCAGGCCTGAATCAACGATCAGAATTCGTGTCCCCCACGCATTGAAGGGCGAGTAGTCGGACAACCGGCCTACTGCGGACAGGCGATAGTCGCTGGAGCTCAGCGGCCGGTAGTTGTCAACGCCCCTATCGTAGCTGCGCTCAAGGCGACGCGCATAGGCCCCTGTCTGCAGACCCAGGCCGCGGTCGGTTCGATCGACGTTGAAGCCCCAGTCGAGATGCGCGGTTTTGGCCTGTTCGCGGGCGTCGTCCAGCGTGGTGCCGTATTCAAACTGCCGGTAGTTGGCGGGATCGAAGGCGAAGGCCGGGTTGGCCACGTCGAAATAAGGAAACGCGCCCCGCTCGATCTCATAGGTGAAGGCGAGGTTCGTCGTATTGGCGATGCGATAAGTCGCCAGACGCGCGTCCTGGCGGTAGGTGGCCACGGCGTCGTTCAAGCCGAAATCGACGAACTGACGCGCGCCGGGCGCCCAGCGCACCCGGAAATCGACATATCGGATGCCGCGCGCCTGGTCATATTGGACCAGATCGACTTGGGCGTTGGCGGAAGTCACGCTTCCCCCCGTGGCGGAAATGCTGGCCGATACCGGATTGCCGTTCGCTATCAGGATGTTGCTCTGGCGGTCCTCATCGTTGGTATGGGTGAAGTCCGCCGCCGTGAGGCGCGCCTCCAGGCCGCCGTGACGGTATTCGAACTTGCCGAACACGCCCTCTCGCTTACGCACGTTGTCGTAGGCCAGCCAACGACGACGCTGAGGCGCGACGTCCGCCGTATCAAGACCCGGCGCCGTCAAAGCCAGTCGCGCATGGGTGACCGGATCAAAGAAACTATAGTTGTCGACGGCCGAGTTCAGTGACGAAGAATCGCGGATATAGCGGCTCGCCGACACGACGAAGCCAAATCGGTTGTTGGGACCGAAGGTGTTGGAGACCACGACCTCGCCCTGACCGGACGGTCCGCCGTCTCTGAAATGCCGTTCGTTGTCCCAAACGCCAATATCGAACCGTCCAGCGATGAACAGATCGCCGCGTCCGTCAAAGGCGCTGCGGGTCACGAGGTCGGCCGCGCCGCCGATGGCGTTTCCGTTCATGTTCGGGGTCACGGACTTGGAGACATCGACCCGCCGCGCCAGCGACGAGGGGATGACGTCGAGCGAAACGTTGCGGCGCCCGAGTTCGTTGGCCGGAAGGGCGACCCCATCGACCTGGACCAGATTGTAATCGGCGTTCAAGCCGCGAATGGACAAGAACTGCGCTTCGCCGCGGTCATTGTTCTGAACCGTCGAGACCCCTGGAACCCGTTCGAGCGCCTCGCCCAGACCAAAGTCCGGCAAGCTGCCGATTTCGTCCGAACTGATCGAATCCGAGATGATCGCGGCCGTGCGCTTCGTCGAGATTTCGTTCTGCGCCTGTAGTCGAACCCCGGTGACGACGATCTCATCCAACTGGGCGGCGGGAGCGGTCGGGACCGTCTGGGCCACCGTCGGCGTTGCGAAGAGAACGGTGGACGCCAACCAGAGTTGACGAAGCGAAGAGTGGCGAACCGACATGTGGGCCTCCGTGATCGGGATGCGCTCCATTTACTCACTCATAGTGAGATATTTATGACATGATCCGTCGTTATAGGTTCCGGGTCACTTTCAGGAGCCTCCATGATCCTCTCCGCCCTCTTCACCCTCGCATCGGCGCTCTCCGCTTCGCCCGCCCTTCTGGCCTGTGGAGATGATCAGGTCCGGCGCTATGAACTCGCCGCCGAAGGACCGCGCGAGACCTGGCGCTGGGACGCCTCGGAGGCCGAAAACCTGCCGCAGGGGTTTCGCGCGGGGCTCTTGGAAAAGATCGATGAGTGCAAGCCCGTCGCCGATGGTCGTGTGCTGATCACAGCCTCAACGGGGGGCGTGGTACTGCTGGACGGTGCGTCTGGAGACGTGCTTTTTCGCGCTGAAGCGCCCATGGCGCATTCGGCCGCCGTCCTGCCCGGCGATCGCATCGCCGTGGCGCTCTCGATTCACGACAGGGGTGATCGACTGAACGTTTACGATCTCACGGACGGCGAAAAGCCGGTTCTCAGCCTGCCATTGCCGTCGGGTCATGGGGCGGTTTGGGACGCAGAGCGTCAACGTCTCTTCGCCCTATCGCACGACACCATCCAGGCCTTCGCCCTGGTGGATTGGGAGGGTGACGAGCCGCGACTTCAGGAGACGGCGCGGTGGACGCTGCCCGGCGCCCGCGACGGACATGATCTGTCCAGGGCAGCCGACGGATCGGATTATCTGGTCACGACCCACGACGGAGCCTGGCGCTTCGATCCCGAAGCCAACGCCTTCAAGGCTCTGGAGCCGCTGAATCCTGCGCTGCAGGTCAAATCCGTCGACGTCGACGCCGAGGGTCGTCTGGCCTGGGTCAAGGCTGAGGAACGTTGGTGGGCGTTCGGCTTCTCGGTCATGCAAGACGGCCGCGTCGTCCGTGTCCCGATCAACGACATGCATTTGTACAAGGTGCGGTGGATTCCTGCGCCGCCCCGACCATAAGGTAGGTGCTTAGCTGGCCGTTTCCGCTATGCATCCGTCTATGGTGGGAGTCGGTTACGGATCAATCGCGCCGCGTTTCCTGCGTGAGGACGGCGTACGCACGGCGACGGCCAACGAACGTCGGCTGCTGTCCCTGCTGCGCCGGGACGGGCCGATGACGCGCGCGCAACTGGCGCGCGCCACTGAGCTTACGGAACAGTCGATCGCTCGGTTGGTCGAATCTCTTTTGCAGCGCGACCTGCTGATCGAAGGCGCGCCCGTCGTGGCAGGTCGTGGGAAGCCGGGTCTTCCCGTGAGTCTCAATTCAAAGGCGCTTCACGCGGTCGGCGTCTCCGTCATGACCGACGCCGTCGCCGCAGCCGTCATGGATCTGAGCGGCTCGATCCTGGCCCGTCGCCAGATCCCGATCCGCGACGTGTCCCTGACGGCCGCCATCGCCGAGATGCAGAAGCTCGTCAGAGATCTGGAAACCCAGGCGAGCGTGTCCGCCTCTCAAAGGATCGGCGTCGGCGCCGCCGTGACGGGATATTTCATCGGTGACGGGGCCCGCCTCAACCCGCCGCCTGCGCTGGACGCCTGGGCCCTTCAACCGTTGGACGGGATTCTCTCCAAGGCCTTCGACGGCCCGGTGTGGATCGAGAACGACGGCACGGCGGCGGCCATCGGCGAGGCCATGTTCGGCGTCGGGCGCCGGTTGGACAATTTCGCCTATCTGTACTTCTCGGCAGGATTCGGCGGTGGCGTCGTCGTGCGAGGCGAACCCCTGCGCGGCGACAACGGCAATGCAGGCGAGTTCGCCTCTGTCATACCCGTTGACTGGTTCCAACCCAATCTGACCGCCCTGCTCCGGATGATGCAGGCTGGCGACGGCGACCGGTGGGCGTCGCTCGGCGACCTTCTGGCCGACTTCCCCGCCGATCATCCGATCATCGACCAGTGGCTGGACGCGGCGGAACAGCCGCTAAACCTGGTGCTTTCCGCCATATCGGGCGTGCTGGATCCCGGCGGGATCGTCCTGGGCGGGCGGCTGCCTCACGCCCTGGCTCTTCGCCTGATCGAACGGCTGCGCTTCACCAACCCGCAACGTCGCGGGCATTGCCGCCCTGTCCCGAAGGTCGAGGCGTCGCCGATCCTTGGCGACGCCTCGGCGGCGGGGGCCGCCGCACTCCCTTTGCGAGCCGCCTTTTTCTCGCTCGCGTCGCACGAATCCGCCGGTTCTTGACCTCTAACCGGCCCCCTTCATGAGCGGGCCGTTCGGCGCCGTCGTCTGATTGTCTTCGCCCCCTTCTAGTCCCTGGTCGGATCGACCTGACTGGCGTCCCCATAGGTCAGGGCCAGGAAGACGTCCTCCAGGTCGGGATCCTCGGTGGTGATGTCGGCGATGGTGACGCCTGCGGCGCGGACCGCATTGATCACCTGCTCCACCGACGACTGCCCCTTCTTATAGGTCACGGCGAAGGCTCCGCCCGCCCGCGGCGCGACCTGGAAGCCGTTCAGGACCGGGGGCGTCTCCTGCGGCGTCTCGGGCGTGACCACCACATTGCGGCTGTCCAGTCGGCGCAGCAGCTGGGGCGTGGGTTCACAGGCCACCACCCGGCCCCGATTGACGATGGCGATCGTGTCGCACAGCTCCTGGGCCTCCTCCAGATAGTGGGTGGTCAGGACGATGGTCACGCCTTCGGCGTTGATCTGGCGCACATAGGCCCAGAGCTGACGGCGCAGTTCGACGTCCACCCCCGCCGTCGGTTCGTCCAGGATCAGAATGGGCGGGTTGTGGACCAGGGCCTTGGCCACCATAAGGCGACGCTTCATGCCGCCGGACAAGGCGCGGACATAGGCGTTGGCCTTGTCCGACAGGCCCAGCGCAGCCAGAAGTTCGTCGGAACGGCGTTCGTTCTTGGGCACGCCGTAGAAGCCCGCCTGAACCTCCAGCGACTCGCGCGGGGTGAAGAAGACGTCGGCGACGATCTCCTGAGGCACCACGCCCAAGGCGGCGGCGGCGTCACGCGGCTCCTTGTCGATGTCGCGGCCCCAGATGGTCACAGTCCCCTCGGACTTCTTGACCACCCCCGCCAGGATGTTGATCAGGGTCGATTTGCCGGCGCCGTTCGGGCCCAGGAGTCCGAAGACGGACCCGCGTTTCACCGCCAGGTCCACGCCGTGCAGGGCGGTCTTGGGGGCGGCCTTCTTGGAGCCGGCGTAGGTCTTTTTGAGCCCCCGCACCTCAATGGCGTTGTCGGGCAGGGTGGTGGGGTCGGTCATTCGGTCGGGCTTTGATCGGACAGGAAGGGGCGCGGCGGTTTGACGCCGCCGAATGGGCCGCATAGGTATGCGTCCGACGCCTCCTCGCCAAGATACGAGCCGAATAATGCCGCCCCGCCACCCCGATGCGATCATTCCGCCCCCCGAAGAGATCGTGGTCTCGACAAAGCGTGTCGCCTGCGACGGCGGCGGCGGCGCCCTGGGCCATCCGCTGGTCTATATGGACATGGGCGAGGATGATTTCGTCGAATGCGGCTATTGCGACCGTCGCTTCGTCCTGTCGGCCCAGCCGCATGACGAAAGCGAATATCTGAGCCCCGCCGCCCGCGCGGCCGAGGCGCACTGAGGCTGCGGTTTGGCCGCTCAGCCGCTGTAAGAGACGCTCGACCCCGCCTTTGAACTGAAAAGAGACAGAGTTGCGCTATCTGCACACCATGGTCCGCGTTCGCGACCTCGACGCCTCTCTGCATTTCTACTGCGATCTGCTGGGGCTTCAGGAGGTGCGTCGCACCGAGAATGAAGCGGCACGTTTCACCCTGATCTTTCTGGCGGCGCCCAAGAATCTGGAGCAGTCGGCGGCGGAGCGGTCTCCCGAGCTGGAACTGACCTACAACTGGGATCCGGAGACCTATCAGGGCGGCCGCAATTTCGGACATCTGGCCTATAAGGTCGATGACATCTATGCCGCCTGTCAGCGGCTGATGGACGGGGGCGTGGTGATCAACCGACCGCCGCGCGACGGCAATATGGCCTTCGTCCGCTCACCGGACGGTATTTCGATCGAACTGCTTCAGGACGGTCCGCCCCTGACGCCGGCCGAGCCCTGGGCGTCCATGCCCAATACGGGGAGCTGGTGATGGGCGGATTTCGCGCGACGTCGGCGCGCCTCGTCGCCGCCCTTTCGATGACAGCCCTTCTGGCCTCGGCCTGCGCCTCAACCACGGAATCCAACATCGGCCGCACGGCGACCGAAAACCTGCTGCTGGCCCGGGCCGCAGACAAGGCGGTGGAGGGCCTGTCCCTGCCGCTTCCGACCGGCGCGACCGTGTTTGTCGATGAGACCTATTTCCAGACCGAAAACTCCCGCTACGCCATCAGCGCAATCCGCGGGGCCCTGTCGGACGCCGGTTATCGGCTGACCCGCACCCGGGAGGACGCCGACGCCGTGTTCGAAATCCGCACCGGCGCCCTGGCGCTGGAGCAGATGCGCCGCGTCTTCGGCATTCCCGAAATGCGGATTCCGATCAACGAGAACTTCAACGTCGTCTCGCTGCCGGAGCTGTCGGTTTACAGCAATCGCGACCGGGCGGGCGTGGCCGAATTCTCCGGCTTTCTCTATGAGGCCAAGACCGGAGCGCCCTTGGGCGCGGTTCTGCCGATGATCGGACAGTACCGGATTCGCAGCCACAAGCTGTTCATGATCGTGACCTGGGGCCAGCAACAGGCGCAGCCGGGTCAGCGCGATCCGGGATCGAGCTGGACGGAATTCTGACGGCTGACGCGGCGGCTCGGGCCGCCTATGTTCCGGCCATGACCGACGCTTCCGCTTCCGACGCCGCCCCCTCCCAGGACCGCCCGCTCACCCAGGACGGACCCGCCCTGCGGCTGTGGATGATTGACGCCTCGGCCTATATCTTCCGCGCCTATCACGCCCTTCCGCCCCTGACGCGAAAGTCGGACGGCCTGCCCGTGGGGGCGGTCCAGGGCTACTGCAACATGTTGTGGAAGCTGCTGAAGGACATGAAGGGCGCCGACGGACCCACCCATCTGGTCGCCATCTTCGACCATTCGGAAAAGACCTTCCGCAACGACCTGTACGACCAGTACAAGGCCCACCGCCCGCCGGCGCCCGAAGATCTGGTGCCGCAGTTTCCTCTGGTGCGCGAGGCGACGGCGGCCTTCGGCGTCCATTGCGTCGAGCTGCCCGGCTATGAGGCCGACGATCTGATCGCCACCTATGCCTGCAAGGCCCGCGACGCGGGAGGCGAGGCGGTGATCGTCAGCTCCGACAAGGATCTGATGCAACTGATCGGCGGCGGCGTCGTCATGTGGGATCCGATGAAGGATCGGCGTCTGGCCGAGCCCGAGGTGTTCGAAAAGTTCGGCGTCGGGCCGGAAAAGATGGTCGATCTTCAGGCCCTGATCGGCGACAGCGTCGACAATGTGCCGGGCGCGCCCGGCATCGGCCCGAAGACGGCGGCGCAGTTGCTGGACGAATACGGCGACCTGGACACCCTGCTGGCGCGGGCTGGGGAGATCAAACAGCCCAAACGCCGCGAGACCCTGATCAATTTCGCCGACCAGATCCGCCTGTCGCGCGAACTGGTCCGCCTGACCTGCGATGCGCCGGCGCCGGAGCCGATCGAGGATTTCGCCGTGCGCGATCCCGATCCCGAGACCCTGTCGGCCTTTCTGGACAAGATGGAGTTCCGGTCGCTGCAGCGTCGGGTCGGAGACGGCAAGGCGGGGCCCAGCGAAACCTCCGCCTTCGCGCCCAAACGCGCGCCCAATCTGAACGCCCCGGTGGCCACGCCCCGCTATGGCCAGACGGCGGACGGGCCGGCCGAGGCCCAGTCCTTCGATCTCGAGGCTTATGAATGCGTCCAGACCGAAGAGGCTTTGGACCGCTGGATCGCGCGGGCGACCGAGGCGGGTGTGGTCGGCTTCGACACCGAGACCGACGCCCTGTCAGCGACCCACGCCGGCCTGTGCGGCGTATCCCTGGCGGTCGGACCGAACCAAGCCTGCTACATCCCCCTGACCCATGAGCATGAGCCCCAGGCGGGCGAGGGCGGGCTGTTCGGGGAAGCGGGCGAGCCGCGCGAGCCTATTCAGCAACTGGACAAGGCGACGGCCCTGACGAAGCTGAAGTCGCTGCTGGAAGACCCGTCGGTCCTGAAGGTGCTGCAGAACGCCAAATATGATCTGGCGGTCATGGCGCGGCGCGGAATCCGGGTCGCGCCTTATGACGACACCCTGCTGCTCTCCTATGTGCTGGAAGGCGGATTGCACGGTCACGGGATGGACGAGTTGGCGCGGCTCCACCTCGGCCACGAGCCGATACCCTTCAAGAGCGTGGCGGGGACCGGCAAGAGCCAGAAATCCTTCAAGCACGTCGCTCTGAAGTCGGCCACCACCTACGCCGCCGAGGATGCGGACGTCACCCTGCGTCTGTGGCGCATTCTAAAGCCCCGGCTGGCGCGCGAGGGCCTGTCCACCGTCTATGAGACCCTTGAACGGCCCATGCCCGCCGTCCTGGCCGAGATGGAGACCGCCGGCGTCCGCATCGATCCCGACCGCCTCAAGCGTTTGTCGAGCGAATTCGGCTTGCGCATGGCCGAGTTGGAGACCCAGGCCCATGAGATTGCGGGCCGTCCCTTCAACATCGGCTCTCCCCGCCAGATCGGCGACATCCTGTTCGGCGAGCTGAATCTGCCGGGCGGGAAGAAGACCGCCTCCGGCCAGTGGGGCACCGACGCCAGCGTTCTGGAGGACCTGGCCCAGACCCACGCCCTGCCGCGTGTCCTTCTGGACTGGCGACAGCTGTCCAAGCTGAAAGGCACCTATACCGACGCCCTGATCGCCGCCGCCGACCCCCGGACCGACCGCGTCCACACCTCCTATCAGCTGGCCGCCGCCTCGACCGGCCGTCTGGCCTCCAGCGATCCCAACCTCCAGAACATCCCCATACGCACCGAGACCGGCCGCGAAATCCGCCAGGCCTTCATCGCCGCCCCCGGCCATCTGCTGATCAGCGCCGACTACAGCCAGATCGAACTGCGCCTTCTGGCCCATATCGGCGACATCCCCGAGCTGAAACGCGCCTTCAAGGCCGGGCTGGACATCCACGCCGCCACCGCCAGCGAAATGTTCGGCGTCCCCGTCGAGGGCATGCCGTCCGAGACCCGCCGCCGCGCCAAGGCCATCAATTTCGGCATCGTCTACGGCATCTCCGCCTTTGGTTTAGCCGCCCAGCTGGGCATCGATCAGGGCGAGGCCGGCGCCTATATCAAGACCTATTTCGACCGCTTCCCCGGCATTCGAACCTATATGGACAAGACCAAGGCCGAGGTCCGCCAGGCCGGCTTCGTCTCCACCGTCTTTGGCCGCCGCATCCACATCCCGGCCATCCATTCCAAATCCGGCGCCGAACGCCAGTTCGGCGAGCGCGCCGCCATCAACGCCCCCATCCAGGGCGCCGCCGCCGACATCATCCGTCGCGCCATGATCCGCATGCCCGCGGCCCTGGCCGAGGCGGGACTGAAGACCCGCATGCTGCTGCAGGTCCATGACGAACTGGTGTTCGAGGCTCCAGAAGCGGAGGCTGAGCGCGCCATTCCCGTCATCAAGCGCGTGATGGAAACCGCTTCGGACCCCGCCGTCGCCCTGACCGTGCCCCTGGTGGTCGACGCCCGCGCCGCCCCCAACTGGGACGAGGCGCACTGAGACGCCGGCGCGGCGGCGTTCAGGCCGCCAGGACGATGATGTCGTCGGGGCTTTCGCCGCGCCCCAGAAGGCCGGTTTCAAAGTCCATGAAAATGTCCAGCAGCTCGGCCACCCCCGCCGGATGGGCGCCAGCGCCGAAGCGGAAACGCCAATAGCTGACGATGTGCTGGACCGCGCCCAGCTGGTCGCCCAGGCGGGCGAACATCGACGGGGCGTCCAGCAGGAAGTCGCGGAAGGCGATGGGTTTGCCCTCGCGCGTCAGCCGGGCGTAGGCGTCGTCATAGACGCTGAGGGTGCGGCTGACCTCGTCGCAGGTGCGAATGATGCGGCCCCGCAGGACGGCGCGGCTGCGGTCCAGATATTCGCGGGCCTGTCGATCGACCTTACCGACCGGCTTGATGGTGCGCACCGCCTCGGCGACGGCCGCCACCTCGCCCAGCAGGGTCGACAGGGTCCATTTGTAGTAGAGGAAGCCTTTCCAGCAGAAGACCCCTTCCTGATACTGTTCCGGGGCCAGACGCAGGGTCTCGCGCAGGGCCTCCAGCTGGTCGCCAGGGGTGTTGGACAGGATCTTGGCCGTCATCCGCGCCGCTGAATCGGCGGCTTCGCTGTTGCCTGCGCCCAGGCTGAGGCTGACCAGGGGTTCGATCTCGCCCCGGACGAAGGTGGTCATCCGCTGAAGATCGCTCTCGCTGATCGAGAAATAGCAGGGCGCCGGCTCCAGGCCGCACCGGCGCAGCTGTTCGCGAAGCAAAAAGGGGTCGAGCGACGGCAGGCGGTCGATCTGGCGCAGGGTGACGATGTCCGCGTGGGTCGCGGGGACGCCGAACGATTCCATCATCATCCGTTCGAAGCCGATCTGATTGACGAAGACATAGCGGCCGCCGGTCTTCAGATCCTCGTCGTCGATCGGAATGATCACCTTGGTCGCCACATGGCGACGGCCGGTGAACAGGTCCGTCTCGTTGCGTCGGAGCCGGTGTTTGATGATCAGGGATCGGTTCAGCACCGGGGTGCGGAAGATCGGGCGTGCGGCCCAGTCGGGATTGCGCAGGGCGCCGTCTGCCCGGCTGTCGCCGTTCTCTTCCCACACCTTCAGCAGGTTCAGCACGCGGGCGGTGGAGGCCGAGCCCCTCAGGTGATCGAGATTTCGGACGGCGCGATCGGTCATGCCCGGCACCTTGCACCACAAATCGTCACCAATGGCTTAGCTGGCGGCCAATTCGACCGATGCTGGCGCCGGAAGCGCGACACGCCTAAAAGGATGTCCATGCAGATGCTGGACATTCTGATCCTCCTCGCCATCGCCGCCGTGACGGTGACGCTGGGCCTGGGGCTGTATTCTCTGTTTCGCGGCGGCGCCTATGCGCGCAGCCATTCCAACCGGCTGATGCGCTGGCGGGTCGGATTGCAGGCCTTGGCGGTCCTGCTTCTGGTGATCGGCATGCTGTGGAAGGCGACGGCGTCTTGAGCGGGGGTCGTCCATGGTGACGCTGAACAAGATCTACACCAAGACCGGGGACGAGGGCCTGACGCGGCTGGCCTCGGGCGCGCCGGTGTCCAAGACCGATCTGCGGGTCCAGGCCTATGGGGCGGTGGATGAGCTGAACGCCGTCCTGGGGGTGGCCCGGCTCAGCAGCGGCCAGAACGACCGGATCGACGCCATGCTGGGGCGGATTCAGAACGAATTGTTCGATTTGGGGGCCGATCTGGCCACGCCGCTGGACCCGCCCCCAGCCTGGGAGGCGCTGCGAATTCTGGACAGCCAGGTCGAGCGGCTGGAACAGGAGATCGACTGGATGAACGAGAGCCTGAAGCCGCTGGACAGTTTCATCCTGCCCGGCGGTTCGCCCTTGTCGGCCCATCTGCATGTGGCGCGCACCGTGTGCCGTCGCGCCGAGCGGGACGCCGTGCGTCTGGTCGAGGCGGGGCAGGCGGTCAACGGCGCGGCCCTGCGCTATCTGAACCGGCTGTCGGACCATCTGTTCGTCGCCGGGCGCCGCGCCAACGCCAACGGCGCCAATGACGTCAAGTGGAAGCCGGGCGCCACGCGCTGAGGCGTCGCTTATGGACGCCGGGGTTCCGGACGGCTAACGGCAGGCGGATGAAGCCCGACCTGCCCCCCGAGGACGACAATCCGCATCTGGAGCGGCCGCTGCGGTCGTTCGGCCGTATCAAGGCCCGACCCATCAAGCCGCGTCAGGCCGCCCTGATGGAGACCCTGCTCCCCCGGATCGCCACGCCGGACCCGAAGGCGGGGCCGGTGAACCCCCTGAGGATGATGCCCGAGGCCGCCGAGGTCTGGCTGGAGATCGGATTCGGCGGGGGCGAACATATGGCGGCCCAGGCGGCGCGGCGGCCGGACGTCCTGGTGATCGGCTGCGAACCCTTTCTGAACGGGGTCGCCTCGGCCCTGCGCCATGTCGAGGAAGGCGGGCTGGAGAACGTCCGCATCCACGCCGACGACGCGCGCGACCTGGTCGAGGCCCTTCCCGACGCCTCGGTCGATCGGGTGCTGATCCTGTTTCCCGATCCCTGGCACAAGGCCCGGCACAACAAGCGCCGCCTGTTGCAGGACGAGACGGCCCAGGCCTTCGCCCGCATTCTGAAGCCCGGCGGGACGCTGCGGTTCGTCACCGACTGGCGGGACTATGCGGAATGGACGCTGGAGCGATTGGAGAGGGCGCCGGGGCTGAAGCGGATCGGAGCGGCCGAGGCCGACTGGCATGTCGCCCCGTCGGACCATGTGATCACCCGCTATGAGGAAAAGCGACTGGGCGACACCGCGCCGATCTTCCTGGAATATCAGAAGGCGGCCTGAGGGAACTTGTGCGGGGCTGATTGTCGCATAAGGGTATCTACCTAGCCCCCTCATAGCCCCCCGTTTAACCTCGTTCTTTAGGCATGGTCCGATGCTTAGGGAAACAACCATGAAGGCTTTGACGATCGGCGGGCGGATTAATCTGCTGGCGCTTGTGACGGTGGTGGGCCTTTTGGTGGTGACGGCCTTGGCCCTTTTCCGGCTGGATGCGGTCATGCGTGACGACATCGCCGACCGCACTAAAAAGTCCGTCGAGATCGCCCACAGCGTGGTCGCCTATTACCAGGGCGAGGAGGCGGCCGGACGGATGAGCCGGGATCAGGCCCAGACGGCGGCCAAGGCGGCGGTCGGGGCCATGCGGTACGGCCAGGACGACTATTTCTGGATCAACGACATGCATCCCACCATGGTGATGCACCCGATGAAGCCGGCGCTGAACGGCAAGGATCTGAGCGAGAACAAGGACGCTGACGGCGTGCTGATGTTCAAGGAATTCGTCGCCGTGGTGCAGAAGGACGGCGAGGGCTTCGTCCACTACCAGTGGGCCAAGCCGAACCAGGACGGGGCCTCGCCGAAGATCTCCTATGTGAAGGGCTTTGCGCCCTGGGGCTGGGTGATCGGTTCAGGCGTCTATACCGACCAGATCGCGGCGGCTGTGGGCAAGTCGGCCCTGGCCCTGGGCTCCATGGCCCTGCTGGTGTTGCTGGCGGTCGGGGCGGCGGGCTGGTTCATCGGCCGGTCGGTGTCGGGGCCCGTGGTGGCGCTCGAGCGGCGGATGCGCGGCCTTGCGGAGGGAGATACGGCCTCCGAGATTCCGGGCGTCGCGCGCGGCGACGAGATCGGCAAGATGGCCTTGGCGCTCGCGACCTTCCGCGACGCCGCCATTGAGAAGGCGCGTCTGGCGGCGGAGGCGCTTTCGCAGCGCTCGATGAGCGAGCAGGAGCGGGCCGCCCGCGAGGCCGAGAAGGCAGCGGAGGCCGAAGCCGACCGGGTGACGATCGAGGCCCTGGGCCGGGGTCTGGCGGCCATGGCGGACGGCGACCTGACCTATCGGATCGACACCGAGTTCGCGCCCAAGGCCGCCCAACTGAAGTCCGACTTCAACGCCGCCATCGCCCAGCTGCAACAGGCGGTCTCGGTGGTGGTGGCCAATATCGCCGGCATCCGCTCCGGCGCCGGAGAGATTTCTCAGGCCGCCGACGACCTGTCGCGGCGCACCGAACAGCAGGCTGCGGGGCTGGAGGAGACGGCGGCGGCTCTGGACGAGATCACCGCCACGGTGAACAAGACGGCGTCGGGCGCGCGCCAGGCCTCGGACGTGGTCCAGGCCGCCAAGGGCGACGCCGAGACCTCGGGCGTCATCGTTCGCGACGCCGTCCAGGCCATGCAGGCCATAGAGGGCTCGTCGGACCAGATCAGCCAGATCATCGGGGTCATCGACGAGATCGCCTTCCAGACCAATCTTCTGGCCCTGAACGCCGGGGTCGAGGCGGCCCGTGCGGGCGAGGCCGGTCGCGGCTTTGCGGTGGTGGCCTCCGAGGTCCGCGCCCTGGCCCAGCGGTCGGCGGAGGCCGCCAAGGAGATCAAGACCCTGATCTCGACCTCCAGCACCCAGGTCGGTTCGGGGGTGAAACTGGTCGGCCAGACCGGCGAGGCCCTGCAGCGGATCGTGGACCGTGTCGCCGAGATCGACGGACTGGTGTCGGAAATCGCGGCCTCGGCCCAGGAACAGGCGATCGGCCTGGCCGAGGTCAATACGGCCGTCAACCAGATGGACCAGGTCACCCAGCAGAATGCGGCCATGGTCGAACAGTCGACCGCCGCCAGCCACTCTCTGGCCCAGGAGGCCCAGTCGCTCCAGGCCTCGGTGGCCCGGTTCAAGGTCGGCTCAGCGGCCCAGGTCGCCGCCGCCCCCGCCCGCGCCCCTGCGCCCGCGCCTGCGTCTTCCGCACCGGCCAAGCCGGCCCATCGAATGGTCCAAGCCCTCAAGACCCTGGGCCGCGGCGGCGCCGCGCCCGCCCAACAGGCCGCTCCCGCCGAAGACGGCTGGGAGGAATTCTAGGCGGCTTCGTCGATGACGGTCTGGCGCGGCGGCGATGAACCGACCAGCTTAGGCCGTCTTCACCGGAGCCCTTGAATGACCCTCTCGATCTACGACTTCGCCACGCCCGTTCTGGCGCGCGGCCTCACCAATCTGTCCGGTTTCCTGGACAAGGCCCTGGCGGAGGGCTTCGACGAGACAATCCTGATCCAGGCCCGGCTGCACGACGACATGCGCCCCCTGGTCGCCCAGGTGCAGCTGGCCTCGGACACGGCCAAGGGCGCCGTGGCGCGGCTGGCCGGCGTCGACAATCCCTCCATGGCGGACACGGAGACAACCTTCGCGGAATTGAAGGACCGGATCGCCCGCACCCTGGCCTTCATCGACAGCGTCGACCCCGCCGCCTTCGCCGGCGCTGAGGCCCGGCCGATCCGCCTGAAGACGCCGAGCCGGGAGATGAACTTCGACGGCCTGGGCTATCTGACCAGTTTCGTCCTGCCCAACTTCCATTTCCACGTCACGACCGCCTACGCCATCCTGCGCAAGGCGGGCGTGCCGTTGGGCAAGATGGATTATCTGGGGCGACTCAGTTTGATCGAGTAGGGAAGGTTGCAATCTGAGGTGAGCGCGGCATTCTTCGGTCGGCTGTGTCGGGCGCCGGGGAATGCGAAATGAAGCGAAGCAGTCCCGGACCAAACATCCATCACCTGGCGGCCTGCGTCCTCTACGCGCCGGGTCTTTCCCTGATCGCCTTTTTCGCCTGTGTTTTGCTGGCCTCCATTCCGCAGGCGCTCACCGGAGGCGTCGAAGGCGGCGGCGTGTCGATCGACGCAATCTTCTCGGGCGTCGTCAGCCTCATCGCCCTGTTCATTCTTGTGACCCTGTGGGGCCTCATCCCCGCCCTCCTGTTCGGCGGCGTCGGATGTTGGCTCGCGGAGCGGAGCCTGCAAGCGCGATCCTGGTGGGCCTGGGGCCTAGCCGGATGTGCAAGCGCGGGCGCCTACGTCGTTGTTTCGCTGATCTGCCGCGCGTCAGCGCCGGCCGTCGGATTTTTGATGGCGCCCTGGATGTTCCGAGCTCAGATCGAGCCGGGCTCCGAGGGGATTTTTTCCGCATGGGATGCGATGCTGGCGGCCAGCGTGGCCGGCATATTGACGAGCGGGTTTCTGGCCGGCGCCCTCTATTTCCGCCTCTGTCGCGGTCGGTGGGCGCCGATTGGGGCTGACAAGCGAATGTGAAAGGCCTATATGGCGCTCCACATCGTTAGACCGGCGTCCAACGGCGTCGTTCAAAGCGGCGGCCCGGACGGACCGCCGCTTTTGTTTTGGACATTCGCCGCTTGCGCGCAAAGACCGCCCAGGACCGCCAACTGCTGGAGCTGATCGACCCGATCGCGGAGTCGCTCGGGCTCGAGGTCGTGCGCGTTCGTCTGATGAGCGGCTCCAAGCGCCAGCGCCTGCAGATCATGGCCGAACGCCCGTCCGACCACGACATCTCGGTGGAGCAATGCGCCAAGCTGAGCCGGGCCGTGTCGGAGGTGTTCGACGCCGCCGACCCGATCTCCGGCGAATATCTGCTGGAGGTCTCCTCTCCCGGCATCGACCGGCCCCTGACCCGTCCCATCGACTTCGACCTGTTCGAGGGCGAGGAGGCGCGGCTGGAGACGGACCGGATGATCGAGGGCCGCAAACGCTTCAAGGGCGTGCTGGCCGGGTTCGAGGACGGCAATGTCCTGATCGACCTGGAGGGCGAGGAGGACACCGCCCTGATCCCCTTCGACTGGCTGGCCGACGCCAAGCTGGTCCTGACCGACGCCCTGATGAAACGGGGCGCCGCCATCCGCGCCGCTCGCGGCGAACCTGAAGACGACGGCCTGCCCGAAGGGGAAGCCGACGACGCTGACACCGACACCACGACCCCTTCTGAGGACAAAGCCTGATGGCCGTCACCGGTATTTCCGCCAACCGCCTCGAACTGCTGCAGATCGCCGAGGCCGTGGCTAGAGAGAAGAACATCGACCGCGAGATCGTCATCGAGGCGATCGAGGAGGCGATCCAGAAGGGCGCCAAGTCGCGTTACGGCGCCCATCACGACATCCGCGCCAAGATCGACCACAAGACCGGCGAACTGTCCCTGACCCGTCACGTCACCATCGTCGAGGACGACTGGCAGCCGGAAGACGAGCTGGAGGAGTTCAACGACAGCGCCATGGTGCGTCTGCGCGACGCCCTGAAGCGCGACCCCGAGGCCGAGGTCGGCAAGGAATATGTCGAACAGCTGCCGCCGTTCGAGTTCGGCCGCGTCCAGACCCAGATGGCCCGCCAGGTCGTGACCGGAAAGGTCCGCGAGGCTGAACGCGCCAACCAGTACGAAGAGTTCAAGGACCGCGTCGGCGAGATCGTCAACGGCACGGTCAAGCGCGTCGAATACGGCAACACCATCGTCGACCTGGGCCGGGGCGAGGGCGTCATGCGCCGCGACCAGTCCATCCCGCGCGAAGTGTTCAACATCGGCGACCGGATCCGCACCTACATCTACGACGTCCGGCCCGAGGCCAAGGGCCCGCAGGTCATGCTGTCGCGCGCCCACCCGGGCTTCATGGCCAAGCTGTTCGCCCAGGAAGTGCCGGAAGTCTATGACGGGGTGATCGAGATCCGCGCCGCCGCCCGTGACTCGGGCTCGCGCGCCAAGATGGCCGTCCTGTCGAACGACAGCTCGATCGACCCCGTGGGCGCCTGCGTCGGCATGCGCGGCTCGCGCGTTCAGGCGGTCGTCGCCGAACTGCAGGGCGAGAAGATCGACATCATCCAGTGGAACCCGGACGAGCCCACCTTCATCGTCAACGCCCTGGCCCCGGCCGAAGTCTCCAAGGTCGTGCTCGACGAAGAAGCCGGCCGGGTGGAAGTGGTCGTGCCCGACGAACAGCTGTCGCTGGCCATCGGCCGTCGCGGCCAGAACGTGCGCCTGGCCAGCCAGCTGACCGGCTGGCAGATCGACATCATCACCGAGAGCCAGGACTCCGAGCGTCGCCAGCGCGAGTTCGGCGAGCGCACCGCCCTGTTCCAGGAAGCCCTGGACGTGGACGAGGTCATCGCCCAGCTGCTGGTCACCGAAGGCTTCGCCACGGTGGAAGACCTGGCCTATGTCGACCCCTACGAGGTCTCGGAAATCGAGGGCTTCGACGAGGAGACGGCCGAGGAGCTTCAGACCCGCGCCCGCGAATATCTGGACAAGAAGGCCGCCGAACTGGACGCCAAGCGCACTGAACTCGGCGTTGAGGACGCGGTTCTGGACGTGCCGGGCGTGACTCTCGCCATGGCGGTCGCCTTGGGCGAAGGCGGGGTCAAGACCGTCGAGGATCTGGCCGATCTGGCGACCGACGAAATTCGCGGCGGCTACGAGGTGAAGAACGGCGAACGGGTCAAGGTCCCGGGTGTTCTGGAAAGCTTCAACCTGGCCCAGGAAGAGGCCGAGCTGCTGATCCTGCAGGCCCGTGTGGCCGCCGGCTGGATCGACGCCTCGGAACTGCCGCAGCCCGAGCCGGAGTATGAGGACGAGGGCGACTACGCCGAGGGCGAGTACGATCCCGACCAGGTGTTCGGCGAGGCCGGTGGCGAAGGCCAGGTGTCCGACGACGCCGAACCGTCGAACACGTGATGGGAGACCTGGCCTTTCATGAGCTTGCGCGACGCGACGATCGATAGGGAACGCCGGGACCTGGTCAGCCACCAGGTCATGGACGAATCTCGTCTGATCCGTTTCGTCGCCGGGCCCGAGGGTCAGGTGGTTCCCGACCTGGGGCGCAAACTGCCCGGTCGCGGCCTGTGGGTCGAAGCCAGCCGCGCCTCGGTCGAGGCGGCGGTCAAGAAGAACGGCTTCACGCGCGCCGCAAAGACGAAGCTGACCGCGCCGGCCGATCTGGCGGATCTGGTCGAGCGGCTGCTGGTCCGGCGTTGTTTGGACCAGCTGGGTCTTGCCCGGCGCGAAGGCGTGCTTATCTCAGGCTTCGAAAAGTCCGCTGCGGCCCTGCGGGCCGGCAAGGCCGACTGGGTGATCGAGGCCTCCGACGGGGCCGCCGACGGCCGTGGCAAAATCCTCGCATTGGCCCGCCATCAGACCGCCAAGGTCTGCGGCGCCTTTACGGCGGACGATTTGAGTTTGGCCCTTGGGCTGGAAAATGCGATACACGCCGTCCTGCTTGCGGGCGGACGCGCCGATCGGTGGACCCTAGAGGTCGAACGACTGGCTGGATTTCGGCCGCTTCGCCCCCTTCACTGGGAGATTTCCGGTGTCGAGGACGGACCGGCGGGCGCACCCCCGACTGATTTTAATCACGGTGGGGCGAGCTGAGGATTTTGGCGGCCGAGGGCCTGTCTCCAGGGGCGGAGACGGGCTCACGGCCGTTTATGGGTATTGAGACGACGGCGGGCTTTTCCGCCCCAAGTAAAGCGACCGGATGAGCGACGAAAACGACAAGACCAACCAAGGCCAGGGTTCGAACACCGGCGGAACGCCGTCCCAGACGGGGCCGCGGGCGCCGCTGAGCCTGAAGCCGCGCGCCGCGGGATCGGTTTCGACCGGCACCGTGAAGCAGAGCTTCAGCCATGGCCGATCCAAGACGGTGGTGGTCGAGACCAAGCGACGCCCCGGCGCCGGCGGGCCGCAACGCCCGCAAGGCTTCGATGTCGCTCGCCCGCAGCAGGCGGGACAGGCGCCGCGTCCGCAGGGCCAGCGCCCGGCCCAGCCCGCCGGCGGGGGTCTGTCGCCTGAGGAGCAGGAGGCCCGTCGCCGCGCCATCGCCCTGGCGACCCAGGCCAACGCCGAACGCGAACGCGCCGCCGCCGCTGAAAAGGCCGCGCGCGAAGCCGCCGAGCGTGAGCGCGCCGCCGCCAATGAACGCGCCGCCCAGGCCGCGCGCGAAGAGGCCGCCGCCGCCAAGGCCGCAGCCGAGGCCGCCCGCGCCGAGGCCGCCAAATTGGCCGCCGCCGCGCCTCAGCCGGTCAAGACTGCGCCCAAGCCGACCCCAGCTCCGACGCCGGCTGCGTCCGCGCCCGCCCCGGCGCCGGTCGCTCCGACGCCGGCGCCTGCCCGTCCCGCCGCCCCGGCGCGTCCGACCGTCAACTTCGGCCAACGCGCGCCCAAGCCCGGCAATCCGCAGCGTGCGGCGCCGGAACGCCCCGCCTTCGGCGGCCGTTCGGCCCGCGAACAGGCCATGGGCGGCGGCGACCGGTCCTATTCAGATCGTCCCCAGTCGTCCGAGCGTCCGCAAGGCGACCGTCCCCAGGGCGGCCGCCCCGGCCCCGGCGGCCAGCGTCCCCAGGGCGCCAAGCCGGCCGAGCCGGTCCGCTATTCGGCCCTGAACCCCCGCCCGGCTCCCGGCGCCGCCCGTCCCGGCGGCCCGCGCACCGGCCCCGGCGGCCGAGCGGCTCCGAACGCCCCGCCCGCCACCCCCGAAGTGGCCCGTCCCAGCCGCGCGCCCGGCGCCGGCTTCGGCCGTCCCGTGGGTCGCGACGACGATCGTGAGAAGCGTTTCTCCGACGCCGGCAAGGCGGTCAGCCGCACCCGCGGCGAACCCAAGCGCCGCGAAGGCCGGATGACCATCCAGTCCGTGGTCGGCGACGGCGACGCCGCCGAGCGGATGCGCTCGCTGGCCTCGGTCCGCCGCGCCCGTGAACGCGAGAAGGAAAAGCGCAAGGGCGGATCGACCGACGCGCCGAACCGTCCGCGTGAAGTGGTCATCCCCGACGTCATCACCGTGCAGGAGCTGTCCAACCGGATGGCCGTGCGCGGCGTCGACATCATTAAGTTCCTGATGAAGCAGGGCATGATGATGAAGATCAACGACGTGATCGATTCCGACACCGCCGAACTGGTGGCCGAGGAGTTCGGCATGGCGGTCAAGCGCGTGTCCGAATCCGACGTCGAGACCGGCTTCATCGCCGAGGCGGACGACGAGGGCGCCACCGAGACCCGCGCCCCGGTCGTGGCCATCATGGGCCACGTCGACCACGGCAAGACCTCGCTGCTGGACGCGCTGCGCACCACCGATGTGGCGGGCGGCGAAGCCGGCGGCATCACCCAGCATATCGGCGCCTATCAGGTGCGTCTGGAAGACGGCCAGAAGGTCACCTTCCTGGACACCCCCGGCCACGCCGCCTTCTCGGCCATGCGGGCGCGCGGCGCCAATGTGACCGACATCGTGGTTCTGGTCGTGGCCGCCGACGACGGCGTCATGCCCCAGACGATCGAGGCCATCCAGCACGCCAAGGCGGCCGAGGCCCCCCTGATCGTCGCCGTCAACAAGATGGACAAGCCCGGCGCTACTTCGCAGAAGGTCGTCAACGAACTGCTGCAGTACGAAGTCATCGCCGAGAGCCTGGGCGGCGACACCCAGATCATCGAGGTCTCCGCCAAGGAGCGGATGAACCTGGACGGCCTCCTGGAGGCCATCCTGGTCCAGGCCGAGGTCATGGACCTGCGCGCCAACCCCGACCGTTCGGCCGAGGGCGTGGTCATCGAGGCCAAGCTGGACAAGGGCCGCGGCCCCGTCGGCACCGTCCTGGTCAAGCGCGGCACGCTGAAGCGCGGCGACATCGTCGTGGCCGGCGGCGCCTGGGGCAAGGTTCGCGCCCTGCTGAACGAACGCAACGAACAGCTGGCCGACGCCGGCCCCTCCGTCCCGGTCGAGATCCTGGGTCTGGACGAGGCGCCGTCGCCGGGCGACGTCTTCGCCGTGGTGGATTCCGAGGCCCGCGCTCGCGAGCTGACCGAATATCGTCAGCGGGTGAAGCGCGAAAAGGCCCAGGTTTCGGGCGGCTCGGTCTCGCTGGTCGACATGATGGCCAAGCTGGGCTCCAAGAAGATCAACGAGCTGCCGGTGGTCATCAAGGCCGACGTCCAGGGTTCGGGCGAAGCCATCGCCGCCTCGCTGGAGAAGATGGGCAACGACGAGGTCCGCGCCCGCATCGTCTATTCCGGCGCCGGCGGCATAACCGAGAGCGACGTCAACCTGGCCAAGTCGGCCGGGGCGCCGATCCTCGGCTTCAACGTCCGGGCCTCGAAACAGGCGCGCGATCTGGCCGACCGCGAGGGGGTCGAGATCCGCTACTATTCGATCATCTACGACCTGCTGGACGACATGAAAGGCGTGCTCTCGGGCATGCTGGCGCCGCTGCAACGCGAAACCTTCCTGGGCAACGCCCAGGTGCTTCAGGTCTTCGACATCTCCAAGGTCGGCAAGATCGCCGGCTGCCGCGTCACCGAAGGCGTCGTGCGCAAGGGGGCCCGCGTCCGCATCATCCGCGAAGACGTGGTGGTGCTGGAGCTGGGCGTGCTCAACACGCTCAAACGCTTCAAGGACGAGGTCAACGAGGTGCCCTCGGGCCAGGAGTGCGGCATGCAGTTCCAGGGCTTCCAGGACATCAAGGAAGGCGACTACATCGAGTGCTTCACGGTCGAAGAGATCAAGCGCACCCTGGACTAGGTCCGGGTTTGCAAGCACACACAGAGACAGGCCCGGAACCCAGGTTCCGGGCCTTTTTCTTTGCGCGGCGGATCCGACGTGGGCGTTCACGCTTCGCCGGCGGCGGCGCACGGTCACTGGCGAAAACCGGCTGTCCAGCGCCGCAAGTCCGCTGGCGGCGGCGGCTGACGGGCGGCACGGTTCGGTCATCGAGAGCCGGCCGTCGGTTCTCACCCCGACAGGATCGCCGCCGTGAAGTTCTCCGCCCTCATCCTTTCCGCCGCCGTCGCCGCTCTCGCCGCCGCGCCCGCCTTCGCCGCCGACCTGACCATCGTCTTTCCGGACGCGGCCGCAGAAGGCCGGATCATGGTCGCCGTCTTCGACAGCGCCGAGGCCTATCAGGCGGGCCGACCGGTCAAGGCGGCCCAGCTGGACGCCGCAGCAGGTGAGACCCGCGTCACCTTCGACGACCTGCCCGACGGCGACTATGCGGTGCGCGCCTTCCACGATCTGAACGCAGACGGGCGGATGAACACCAATCCCTTCGGCATGCCGACCGAGCCCTTCGCCTTCTCCAACAATGCGGTCGGCAATATGGGCCCGGCCTCCTGGGACCGCGCCCGCTTCCCGGCGGCCGGGTCGGTCGAACAGACGATTACGCTGAAATAGATCCCGCCGCCGACCTGCCGTTTTCAACTTCAAGAGCCTGATCATGATCCCCTCCCGCCGCGCCTTTCTGATGGGCGCCGCCGCCCTGTCCGCCGCCGTGGCCACACCCGAAATGACGCGCGCGGCCGCCGCCTTGAACGCCGTCGCCGAACTGAAGGCCGACTGGGCCCTGGCGACGCGCGATGTCGAGGCCGACGCGCCCCGTCACGCCCTGCGCCTGATCCACGGCCGCGCGCCGGCGGGTCTGGAGGGCGTGCTTTATCGCAATGGGCCGGGGCGCTTCCGTCGGCCGGGCGGATCGGCGACCCACTGGTTCGACGGCGACGGCCTGATGCGGGCCTTTAGGATTCAGGACGGTCAGGCCACGCTGGAGGCTCGTTTCGCCGATACGCCGAAGCGCCGAACCGAGACGGAGCTGGACGCCGTCGTCACCCCCGGCTTCGGCACACGCGGCGACGCCCGCGCGCGAGTCGGCTCCAATGACGACGCCAACGCCGCCAATACGGGGGTCATGCCCGCGGGCGATCGGATCTGGGCCCTGTGGGAGGGCGGGTCGCCCCTGGCCATGGACGCCGCCGACCTGTCCACCCAGGCGTTCGTCACCCTGCGGAGCGATCTGAAGGGCATGCCCTTCCAGGCCCACCCGCGTCGAGGACCGGACGGCTCGATCTGGAACGTCGGCGCGGCAGGCGATCGGGCGGTGATCTGGCGGCTAAATCCCGACGGGGGACTGAATCAGGCGGAGGTCCTGCGTCTGCCGCGCGCCAGCTATATGCACGATTTCACGGCGACGGACCGGCATCTGATCCTGGTGATGCAGCCCTGGCTGTTCGAGACCCAGGCGACGCCGATCATCAACGGCCTGGTCTGGCGGCCTGAGGCGGGAACCCAGGTCATGGTGCTGGACAAGGACGATCTGAGCCGGCGGAGGATCTATGAACTGCCCGGCTTCTTCCACTTCCACCTGGGCGACGCCTGGGCCGAGGCGGACGGGACCATTCGCTTCGACGTCGCCGCCGGCGAGGATCCGCGCTTCGCCGTCGATGGGGCGAGGGTGCTGGTGGAGGGGCAGGGCACAGTTCCAGGGGATCCGGCGACCCTGGCCTTGATCACCCTTCGACCTGACGGGCGGGCCGAAATGACGCGCTCCAACGCGGTCGGGGAGTTTCCCCAAAGCGATCCGCGCCGTCGGGGGCTGAGGCGCCGCCTGACCGTCCATACGGGCGGAGAAACGCGCGGTCGGCCTCTGCCCACCGGCCTGGCCTTGCAGGACTGGGAGACGGGTCGATCCGAAGGCTTCACCTTCGGCCGCCATCAGGTCGTTGAAGAGGTGCTGTTCGCGCCCAAGCCCGGCGTGACAACCGAGCGGGACGCCTGGCTGATCGGACCCTCCGTCAATCTGGACGCCGGTCGCACCGAACTGCATGTGTTCGACGCCGCCCGGATCGAGGAGGGTCCGGTGGTCAGCTGGGCTGCGGACTTCGCCCTGCCGGCCGGCTTCCACGGGGCATGGGTCGGCTAGGGCTCCGGTCGGGGCAAAAGGCGGCAGGCGCCGTTCTTGCGCCCTTCATGGTTCGCAAAGCCTGACGTGCCAAGGTGAGACCATGACCCCGGTTCAGACGCCTGCCGACCTTCGTCCCCTGACCGCCCTGCGGTTCGCCGCAGCCCTGTGGGTCGCCGTCTACACCTTCTGGCCCAATCTGGCCGGGGCGCCGCAGACGGCCGTGGTCGCCAAAGGCTATCTGGGCGTCGAACTGTTCTTCGTCCTGTCCGGCTTCATTCTGAGCCACGTCTATCTTCAGGCGGCGGGCGAGAAGCGGTTTTCCTATCGCGGCTTCCTGTGGGCGCGGATCGCCCGGGTCTATCCGCTGCATCTCGCCACCCTGATCGGGGTCGGCGGGCTGGCGGCGGCGGCCCTGATCGCGGGAATGAGCGTGGACGCCAACGTCCTGTCCTGGTCGTCGCTTCCCGCCAATCTGCTGATGCTCCACGCCTGGGGTCTGGCGCCGGTGGCCGGTTGGAACCATCCGTCCTGGTCGATCTCGGCGGAATGGTTCGCCTATCTGTGCTTTCCCCTGTTCGCCTTCGTCTTCTGGCGTCTGCGCGACAAGCCGGTCGCGGCCGTGGTGGGAACGGCGGCCTTTCTGACGGTGCTCTATTTCGTGTTCGAACAGACGGCGGGCTTTCCCCTGACGGAGGCCACCATTCGCTGGGGCGCTCTTCGGATCGTCCCCTGTTTCGCCCTGGGGTGCGCCCTCTATCTGGTCTATCGCAAGGCCGGGGCGCAGCTGTCCGCCCCGGCGGCGGGGGCAGGCGCGGCGATCGCCTTCGTCCTGATGATGGGCAGTGCGGCCCTGGGGCTGTGGGATGGGATCACTGTCCTGTGCGCCGGCGCTCTGATCCTCGCCCTGGCCGCCTTGCCCAATGCGAGGGCCGGCTGGCTGGCCTCGCGCCCGGCCGTCTATCTGGGGGAGATCAGCTATTCGGTCTATATGGTCTGCGTGCCATGGAATCTGCTGGCCGTAGGTCTGGCGGCGAAGCTGACAGAGGCTCCAGACAAGCAACTTCAAATTTTCGTGTGGCTGGCGATTCTGGCCCTTTTACCGGTCGTCGCCGCTGTCTCCTATCACCTGGTCGAACGCCCGGCGCGACAGGCTTTGAGGGGGTTGACTAAGCGACGCGAACCCGTGTCAAGCGCCACGGCACATCATCCGTCGCCTGACGGCGGTATGTCGAAAACGGTTGTCGAATCCTGAGAGCCTGTGTTCTAAAAACACCATCGGCAGTCGGGATACGGCCTCAGCATGACAAAACGGCTCAAAGCCGCCGCGGTTGCGGCGACCCTCGGTTTTTTTGCATTGGGCGCAGTTCCCTCCCATGCAAAGGCTGACGAGCCCTACTGGCAGTGCGTGACCTTCGCCCGCATGTTCTCGGGCATCAACATCTTCGGCGACGCCTGGACCTGGTGGCGTCAAGCCGCCGAGAAGTTCCGCACGGGCAAGGCCCCCGAGACCGGTTCGGTCCTGGTCTTCCGCCCCGAAGGCCGTATGAGCCGCGGCCATGTCGCCGTCGTTTCCGACATTCTGACCGACCGGGTGGTGCGCGTGACCCACGCCAACTGGGGCGGCAGCCGCGGCAAGGTCGAGGAAAACGTCACCGTCGTGGACGTCTCGCCCGCCAACGACTGGTCCCAGGTCAAGGTCTGGTACAATCCGATCAACGGCCTGGGCACGACCGTCTATCCGACCTACGGCTTCATCTATAAGGGCGCGCGCGACGCCTTCGACGCTGGCCGCCAGATGGCCGCCAATGTGTCGGGCCAGGGTCAGCAATAGGCGGACTTGCGCCTTTCCCGGCCGCGGGCGATAGCGGCGCATGACCCAATCCCGCGACATGACCTACGCCGGCTATCTGGCGTTGGACGATCTGCTTTCGACCCAGCATCCGCTGTCGGATCAGCACGACGAAATGCTCTTCGTCGTCATCCACCAGACCAAGGAGTTGTGGCTGAAGCAGATGCTGCACGAAGTGGCCCTGGCCCAGACCCTGGTGCGGGCCGGCGACCTGGTCCCCGCCTATAAGAGCCTGGCGCGGGTCAGCCGCATCCAGGCGGTGATGACCCAGAGCTGGGACATTCTGGCGACCATGACCCCGGCCGACTATCTGCGGTTCCGGGGCGTGCTGGGCGCGTCCTCCGGTTTCCAGAGCGACCAGTTCCGTCGCTTCGAGGCCATGCTGGGGCTGAAGGACCCCGCCTTCCTGAAGTTCCATGTGGACCGACCCCAGGCCCATGCGGCGCTGGAGGCGGCGATCGCGTCGCCCAGTCTGTATGACGACGCCCTGGCCCAGTTGGCCAAGGCCGGCCTGCCGGTGCCGCAGGCCGTGCTGAACCGCGACGTGACCCAGCCCTATGAACCGTCCGAGGCGGTAGAGGCGGCTTGGCTCGAGGTCTATCGGGACACAGAGCGCTGGTGGGCCCTGTATCAGCTGGCCGAGAAGCTGGTCGACCTGGACGACGCCCTGCTGACCTGGCGACATAAGCACGTCGTCACGGTCGAGCGCATCATCGGCCGGCGCCGTGGGACGGGCGGAACGGAAGGGGCGGCCTATCTGGCCACGACCCTGACCAAGCGGTGCTTTCCTGAGCTGTGGTCGCTGCGGACCGCCCTCTGACGGCCTGTTGATCGGGCGCGGCGCCGCATCCGGCAACCTTCGCCGCGTCCGGCCATTGTCCGCTTGACCGCCTAAGCGGAGGAGCCGACGCAATGAGCAATCCCAACGCCCATGACATCAAGGTCTTGAACGGCCTGATCGAGACCACCCTGGACAGCGCCGACGGCTACGCCCAGGCGGCCGAAGAGACGAACGACCCCCATTTCCGCAGCCTGTTCGAACGCCGCAGCGAGGAGCGCCGCCAGGTGGTCGAGGATCTGTCGGCCGCCGTGTCCGGACTGGGCGGCGACCCCGAGGCTCACGGCTCCATCCTGGCCAAGGCCCACCGCGCCTTTCTGGACGTCAAACACGCCCTGCTGAGGAATGACGACAGCGTGGTGGGGTCGATCAACAGCGGCGAGGGGTTCATCGCCGCAAAGTTCGACAAGGCTCTGGATGACACGGCCATCTCGGCCACCACCCGCGAAACCATTCGCCGCGCCTACGCCTCCATCAAGACGGGCCATGATCAGATGGAAGGCCTGAAACACAGTCTGGAAGGCCAGAGGGATGCGTCCAATCCGCTGTTTCCGCAGTAAGGGGGCGCGCGCCGGACAAAGAAAAAGGCCCCGGCGTCGCCGCCGGGGCCCTTATCGTTTTGCGAACGCGCCTGGGATCAGGCTTCGTCGCCCTTGTCGGCGGCGCCGGTCTCCGGGACCACCACGCCCTTGGCGGGACGAACCGTCTGACGCTCGGCGATCCGGGCCGACTTGCCGCGACGGTCGCGCAGATAATAGAGCTTGGCGCGACGCACGACGCCGCGGCGCTTCACCTCGATCGACTCGACGTTCGGCGACAGAATGGGAAACTTCCGCTCGACGCCTTCGCCGAACGAAATCTTGCGGACGGTGAAGGTCTCGTTCACGCCGCCGCCGTCACGGGCGATGCAGACGCCTTCGAAGGCCTGGACGCGCTCGCGCTCGCCTTCCTTGATCTTCACATTGACGCGCAGGGTGTCGCCGGGCTGGAAGTCCGGGATCTTGCGGTCGCCCAGGACGCGGGCTTTTTCTTCAGCTTCCAGCTGTTGAACGATGTTCATGTCATTTCTCCTCGAGCTTGGCGCTCTTTACCTGTGAGTTGGCGAGATGCGCCTGCCAGAGGTCCGGCCGTCGCTCCCGCGTGGTCTGCTCCCGCTGCGCCTGACGCCATTCGGCGACCTTCTTATGGTCGCCCGACAGCAGCACCTCGGGAATCTCAAGCCCCTCAAACGTCCGCGGTCGCGTGTACTGCGGATGCTCCAGAAGCCCGTCCTCGAAACTTTCGGACGACAGGCTGTCGCCTGAACCGAGCACTCCGGGGATCAGTCTTACGCACGCCTCGATCACGACCATGGCCGCCGCCTCGCCGCCGGCGAGGACCGCGTCTCCGACCGAGACCTCCTCGAACCCCCGGGCGTCCAGCACCCGTTGATCCACCCCCTCGAAACGGCCGCACAGCACGACGATTCCGTCCGCTGTCGCCCATTCCTTGACGCGCGCCTGGGTCAGGGGCCGACCCCGGGCGCTCATGTACAAAAGCGGCCGTTTCGGCCCCGGCAGGCTATCGACCGCCCGAGCCACCACGTCCGCCTTAAGCACGGCTCCCGGACCGCCCCCCGCAGGGGTGTCGTCCAGGAAGCCGCGCGTATCTGTGGAAAAGGCGCGGATGTCAACCGTATCCAGGGTCCACAGCCCCTTCTCGCGCCAGGCCGTGCCGATCAGCGACACGCCGAGCGGGCCCGGAAAGGCTTCGGGGAACATGGTCAGGACGGTGGCCAGAAAAGGGGAGGCGGTGAAGGACATGGCGGCCCTTTAGCCTCGAACGACGGCGAAAATCCATTGTTTGCGACAGAGATGCGCAACCAAGGCCAAGCTTGGGCGTTCGTGCGGAGCTTGACCATAAACGAGGTTCGCCATGCGCAAGATCATCACCCTGTCTCTCGTCGCCGCCGCCCTGGCCGTCTCGGCCTGCAACACCATCGCCGGCGTCGGCCGCGACGTTTCGGCCGCCGGATCCGCCGTCAGCTCGGGCGCGGAACGGGCGAAACACTGATCGGATGATCCGCAAGGCCCGTCCGTACCAGCGGGCCTTCGCATTTCAGGACGGCTGGCCCTCGGTCGCCGCCACGGCGGGATCCACGTCTTCGGCCGTCTGACGGGCCTGAAGCGCGGTCTGTTTTCCGGCCACGACGAAGGCCAGGACGATGCCGAACAGGCCGATGACGAACGAATAGAGGAAGAAGGCCACATAGCCGGCGCCCAGGGCCGCAGGCGTCACGCCGCTGGCCGCCGCACCGGTGGTCAACACGCCCTCCTGTAGATTGGCGAATAGGCCGCGCAGGCCCGCGAAGGGGCCGTTCCCTTCCGCCGCCCGGGCCGAGGCCTCCACGATCCGACCCGACTGCGAGGCGATCAGCTTGCCCGGCAGGGCGTACAGCGAGGTGAAGAGGGCGTACTGGGTGGCCGTAAAGCCGATCGAGGTCAGGCTGGACATATAGGCGATCAGGGCCGTCCCGGCGTAGCCGCCAGAGACGTTGTCGACGCCGATGGCCACCGTCAGGGCCGACAGACTGTGCCCCTGGGTCGCCAGCCAGGCGAAGACCAGGTTGGAGACCGGGCTCATGAAGGCGCCGATGACCATGGTGCGGATCAGGCCCAGCCTCGCCACCGACCAGCCGCCGATGAAGACGCCGAGCGTCGTCATGACCACGCCGAACACCTTGCGCACCTCGGCCAGCTCGGTCTTGGTGAAGCCCAGGTCGATATAGAAGGGCGGCATGATGTTCAGCACGAAGTCGGCCAGGCGATAGACGCAGATCAGGGCCAGGATCAGGGTCGCGACGCCGGCGAACCGCTTGTAGAAGTCGGCCACCGGCTGGCCGAAGGATCCGGCCAGATAGGCGCCGGGGCGGGTCTTCAGTCCCGGCAGAGGCCAGCAGGCCAGAACCATGACGCCCAGGCCCAGAAAGACCGAGACGAACTGCAGATAGACGCCTTCGGGCTTGGCCGACAACGCCGCCTTCACCGCAGCCTGGCCCTCCGCCCCCAGGCCGAAGAGACCGAACAGGGCGTTCAGCGGCGCGGACTGGCCTGTCAGGCCCGAGCCGAGGAACATGGCGGCGACGCCGATGATCGCCAGACGGGCGACCCACTCCAGCACCTCCAGCCTAGGCCGCGACGGCACGTCGCCGACGGGGATGGGGCGGATCGAATGGGCCTTTTCGCGGGGCGCGAACAGGACGCCGGCGATCCCAAGACCCATCAGGGCCGCCATGACGGCGTAGGACAGGTTCCAGTTGTAGAGATCGGCCAGGATCAGGGGGACGGCGCCCGCGACGATCATGGCGACGCGGTAGCCCATCTGGTAGGCGGCGGCCATGGCGCCGTGGCGGCTGTCGTCGGCCGCCTCGATCCGCCAGGCGTCGATGACGATGTCCTGGGTGGCGCCGAAGAATCCGACCAGGGCGGCGAAACCGGCGACGGCGATCAGGGCGTCGGCCGGGTTCAGCGTGGAGATCGACCACAGGCCGAAGACGATCACGCCCTGGGTGACCAGCATCCAGGCGCGACGGTGACCCAGGAGGGGCGTCAGAAGAGGGACGGCGGTCCGGTCGATCAGGGGCGCCCAGACGAACTTCAGCGAATAGGACAGGGTGGCCAGGGCGAAGAAGCCGATCACCTCCAGCGTCAGGCCGCTTTCCCGCAGCCAGGTTGTCAGGGTGTCGAAGATCAGCAGATTGGGCAGACCGGCCGAGAACCCCAGCAGCAGCATGATGAAGACGCGCCGCTCGCCATAGACGGCCAGGCCGCCGAAACGGCTTGCGGGTTCGGCGGGGGTGGTCTGGTCGGTCATGCACGGCTCCGGCGGCGGCCGGAGACGGACGCCGTTAACTCAGCCGACCTTGGCGCGGATGTCGCGCTTCGTCCAGCGGGTCAGGGCGGCGCGCAGGGCCTCGGCGTCCAGCGGCTTGACCAGATGGTCGTCCATCCCCGCCTCCAGGCACAGGCGGCGGTCTTCGGCGAAGGCGTTGGCGGTCAGGGCCAGTATGGGGGTGGTGTCGCCTGTGGCGCGGATGGCGCGGGCGGCGGCGGGGCCGTCCATGCCCGGCATCCGCATGTCCATGAAGACCAGATCATAACGGGCGCGGGCCAGGGCGGCGACGGCCTCCTGACCGCTGGCGGCGCTTTCGACGATGCAGCCCTCGCGCTGCAACAGGGTGCGGGCCAGCAGGGCGCCGACCGGATTGTCCTCGGCCAGCAGGACCCGCGTCCCGGCGAAGCGGGCAGGGACGACCCGGTCGTCCTCAGCCGCCGGAGAGGCGGCGCCGGCCTCGCGCATGGGATCGTCCTGGGCCGCGACGGCCAGCACCCGTTCGGCGAGGGAGGCGCGGCGCAGAGGCTTGATCAGATAGCCGTGGAAGCCCTGGGCGCGGTAGCGCGCGATCAGATCGCGCTCGGACGGTTTCAGCAGGATCACGCCCCGGCCGTCCGATGGCGGAAGCGCCAAGTCGCCGGACAAGGCGCCGACGTGATCGACCAGAACGACCGGCGCCGATGCGGCGAACCGCCCACCGGACGCCTCGATCTGGGCGATGGCGGCGGCCTGGACGAAGGGGTTGGGCGAGCGGACGGCGACGGTCAGGCCCGCCAGAGGCTGGCCTCGCGTACCGGGAACGACATCGAAGGCGGCCTCGAAACAGAAGCGGGCGCCGCCGCCCGGGCGGTCTGCGACCTGGACAGACCCGCCCATGGCCCGCGCCAGTTTCCGGACAACCGCCAGCCCCAGGCCCGCCCCGTCATGTCGCACGGCGTCGGAAACGTCGGCGTGGCCGAACTCTTCGAAGATGCGCGTGTGGGCTTCGTGCGGCACGCCGGGGCCCGTGTCATCGACGATGAAGGCCAGGTGCGCCGCCCCGCCGGCGCCGTTTCGCCGTTCGACCGCGATGTAGACGCCGCCGGTCTCGGTGAACTTGACCGCATTGCCGGCCAGGTTGAACAGAACCTGCTTCAGCCGGCCCTCGTCGGCCCTGATGTCGGGCACGTCGGCGCCGACGGACCAGACGATCTCCAGCCCCTTGTCATGGGCGCGCGGACTCAGCAGTTCGGCGACGCTGCGGACCAGGGGTTCCACATCGACCGGCGCCAGGTCGAACTCCAGCGCCCCGGCCTCAAGCCGCGCATAGTCCAGAAGGTCGTTGACCAGTCCCAAAAGGTGTTCGGCCGACTGGCGGGCGTTCTCGGCATAGGCGCGCTGGGCGCCGTCCAATCGGGTCCGCTGCAACAGATGGATCATGCCCAGCACCCCGTTCAGGGGGGTGCGCATCTCGTGACTCATCAGGCGCAGGAACTGCTGGGCCGGATCGGCCGTCGCCGCCGAGCCTTCGGTTCGTTTCGTCGCCGCCCGCCGCGCCATGGTCTGTTCCGTCTCTGCGAGGGGACGACGTCTAAGCCGAGCGGAGTTAAGGACGCTTCAAGAGGCCCTGGATCAATCGTGGATGAAGGCCGCCCGACCGGCGGCCTCGGCCAGGCTGGAGCGGGCGGCGACGCGGCGGTCGAAATCGGCCTCGGCGCCGACCGTGTTGCGGCGATAGATCAGGGCCTCGGCGACATGGCGGCGCAAGACCCCGTCGCAGCCGTCCAGGTCGGCGATGGTGCGGGCCAGCCTGAGGGTGCGGGTCCAGCCCCGCGCCGTCAGCCCCCCGGCCTCGCCCGCCCGCATCAGCAGCATCCGCCCCGCCTCGTCCGGCGTGGCGAACCGGTCCAGCGCCTCGCCGGAGGCCCGGGCGTTCAGCCCCTGGGCGGGATCCAGGCCTGCGGCCCGCACCCGGTCTTCCTGCAGGGCGCGTGCAGCGGCGACGCGCGCCTTGGCCTCGGCCGTGCCCTCGGACGGGGGCGGCAGGATCATGTCGGCGGCGGTGACGGGCGGCGTCTCGACCGTCAGGTCGATCCGGTCGAACATCGGGCCGGACACCCGGTTCTGATAATCCCGCTGGCAGCGGGGCCCCTTGCCGCAGGCGCCGCGCCCGGCCCCGCCCATGCCGCAGCGACAGGGGTTCATCGCCGCCACCAGCTGGAACCGAGCCGGATAGCGGATATGGGCGTTGGCGCGGGCCACGACGATCTCGCCCGTCTCCAGGGGCGCCCGCAGCGAGTCCAGGGCCTGGGCGCTGTATTCGGGCAGTTCATCCAGGAAGAGGACGCCGTTATGGGCCAGCGACGCCTCGCCCGGCTTGGCCCGCAGACCCCCGCCGGTCAAGGCCGCCATCGAGGCTGAATGGTGCGGGCTGCGGAAGGGACGGTCCCTTGTCAGGGTGCCCCGCTCGATCAGGCCGGCGACCGACCAGACCATGGAGGTCTCCAGCAGCTCCTGCGAGGTCAAGGGCGGCAACAGGCCGGGCAGGCGCTGGGCCATCATCGACTTGCCCGATCCGGGCGGGCCGATGAACAGCAGATTGTGGCCGCCCGCCGCCGCGATCTCCAGCGCCCGCTTGGCGCCTTCCTGGCCCTTGACCTCGCGCAGGTCGGGCACGGCCTTGCCGCCGGCCAGGGGACCGGGCTCAGGCGCGCGCAGCACCTGGCTTCCCTTGAAATGATTGATCAGGGCGATCAGGGACCGCGGCGCCAGAATACGCGCCCCGCCGGCCCAGGCGGCTTCCGGCCCCGTGGCTTCCGGGCAGATCAGACCCAGGCCCAGGGCGTCGGCGGCCACGGCGGCCGGCAGGGCGCCGCCGACCCTGGCGATCTGCCCGTCCAGCCCCAGCTCGCCGATGGCGGCCCAGCCGTCCAGGGCGTCCGGCCCGATCACCCCCATGGCCGCCATCAGGGCCAGGGCGATGGGCAGGTCGAAATGGCTGCCTTCTTTTGGTAGGTCGGCGGGGGCCAGATTGGCGATGATTCGCCGTGAGGGCAGGGCCAGACCGATCCCGGCGAAGGCGCCGCGCACCCGCTCGCGGCTTTCAGCCACCGCCTTGTCCGGCAGGCCGACGATGTTGAACACCGTCTGCTGATCCTGGCCGACCAGCTGGACCTCGACGTCCACACGCCGCGCCTCGACCCCGTCAAAGGCGACCGTAACGACTCGCGCGACCATGGCTCCGTCCCCCCTTGGAGCGAGGAACGAACCATGAACTGAACTCTAATTCAAGTGGCGATTACGCAACCTGTGCGGCGCGTTTCGCTTCTATGACCTCCCACATCCGCGCCGTGGCGTCGACGCCGGTGAAGGTCTTCAACTGTTGGGCGCCTGTGGGGGAGGTGACGTTGATCTCGGTCAGCCAGTCGCCGATCACGTCGATCCCGACGAAGATCAGACCCCGCGCCTTGAGGGTCGGACCGATGGCGGCGCAGATTTCAAGATCGCGCGGCGTCAGCTCGACCGGCGCGGCCGTGCCTCCGACCCGCAGGTTGGACCGGACCTGGTCCTTGGCCGGAATTCGGTTGATGGCGCCCACCGGCTCGCCGTCCACCAGCAGGATGCGCTTGTCGCCCCTGGACACGGCGGGAATGAATTTCTGGATCACCAGAGGATCGCGCGATCCCATGGCGTGGATTTCGATCAGGGCGTCCAGATTGGGATCGTCCGCCTTCAGCCGCACCACGCCCGAGCCTGCGGCCCCATGCAGGGGCTTCAGCACCACCTCGCCGTGGCGCCGGTGGAAGTCGCCCAGCTGGACGGGGTCGGAACTGATCAGGGTCGGCGGGGTCAGGTCGGGGAAGCGCGTGACCAAGAGCTTCTCCGGCGCCGAACGCACCTCGGCCGGATCGTTGACCACCAGGGTCGAAGGGTGGATCGTTTCCAAGAGATAGGTGGCGGTCACATAGGCCATGTCGAACGGCGGGTCCTGACGCATCAGGACCACGTCGACGTCCTGCCCCAGGTCCAGCCGAACGGGCTCGCCGAAATCGACATGGTCGCCGGCCTTGCGACGAACGGCGACCGGACGGGCGCGGCAGTAGAGCTGACCCTCGTCAAGGGCCAAGGTGCGGAAATCATAGACCCACAGCCGGTGCCCGCGCGCCTGGGCCGTTTCCGCCATCAGAAAGGTGGTGTCGGACTCAATATTGACGGCCTCGATCGGGTCCATCTGGATGGCGACTTTGAGGGTCATGGTGTCTGGGGCCTATCGCGCCTTGCGCTGCTTGGGCCCGATCGGCGCGAGGCGCCCGAGCCGAGGGTTCGTCTTCGTCTGTTGCGGTTCAGTCCAGGGGCCTGGCTTCTTCGGCCAGCATGATCGGCACGCCCGCCCGGATCGGGTAGGCCAGTTTGGCGCCCGGCGAGATCAGTTCGCCGGCCTCGCGGTCATAGGTCAGGCGGCCCCGCGTCACCGGACAGACCAGCACCTCGAGCAGGCGGGGGTCGACGGAAACCGGCGTCTGGAAGGCGTCGCTCATGAGGGCTCCTGTCGTCTGCGAAAACCAGGTCGGAAAGGCTGTTTAGGGTCACGGCGCGCTTTGCGCCATATGGGCGGGCCTATTGGATCGACGAGGCGGAGTCGTCGCCCCCGTCGGCGGCGTCGATCCGCAACAGGGCGGTCAGGGCCTCGGCGCGCGACATCAGGCTCATCGACTCCAGCAAGGCCTGTTTTTCGGCGGGTTCGAACGGCAGGGCCATGGCCAGGCTGTTGACCAGGGCCTCCATAGGCGCGGTCTCGGCCGTGTCCCAGTCGATGTCCAAGGCGCGGTGGGCCATATAATCCCGCAAGGCGTCCAGAAAGGCGTGGCGGTCGAAATCCGGCTCCTCGGGCGGGGGCGCCAGATCGTCCTCATAGGCGTCGAACGCCGCCCGCACCTGTCGATACGGCGTCTTGGTCGGCAGTTCGGCCGCGACGCGGAATCGCGACACCCCGGTCAGGGTGATCAGATAGCGCCCGTCCGACGTCTCGGCGAAGCCGGTGATCCGTCCGGCGCAGCCGACCGAAGACAGGCCGGGCAGGGCCGGCGTCCCGCCCTTGGGCTGAATCAGGCCGATGATCCGGTCGCCCGCCATGGCGTCGTCCACCATGTTCAGATAGCGCGGCTCGAAGATGTTCAGCGGCAGCTGTCCGCGCGGCAACAGGATGGCGCCGCCCAGCGGAAACACCGGAATGACCTGGGGCAGGTCCAAAGCGCGCACATAGCCCTGGGGCATGGAGCTGTCCGCCCTAGGAGAAGAGGATGGAGGACAGGCGGCGGCGCCCGTCCTTGGAGACGTCCGACCCCAGGCCGGCCGCCTCGAAGATGACCAGAAGCTGTTTGCGCGCGGCCTGATCGTTCCATTCGCGATCGGCCTGGACGATGGACAGAAGATTGTCGATCGCGCCCTTGAAGTCGCCGGCCGCGCTCTGGGCTTCGGCCAGATCGAAGCGCGCCTGATGATCGTTCGGATCGGCCGCGACCTTGGCTTCCAGCTCGGCCGATGCGCCGGCGGGCGCCTTGGCCGCCAGGGCCAGCTGGGCCCGCACGCTCTGAACCGCCGGTTCCTTGGACTCGGCCGGCGCCATGGCGATGGTCTGGGCCGCCTGTTCGACGTCGCCGCCCGCCATATAGACGCGCGCCAGGCCGGCGATGGCCTTTTCGTTCTCCGGCTCGATCGACAGGACGTGGGCGAAGGCCTGGGCTGCCCCGCCGAAGTCGTTCAGGCCCAGCGATTCTTCGCCCAGCTCCAGCAGCTGGGCCGTCTCGGCGGAGCCGCCCTGGCCGCCGGTCAGCTTGTCGATGAAGGCCTTGATCTGGCTTTCGGGAATGGCGCCCTGGAAGCCGTCCACCGGCTGGCCGTTGACGAAGGCGTAGACGGTCGGGATCGACTGCACGCGCAGCTGGCCCGCATAGGCCGGGTTGGCGTCGACGTCGATCTTGACCATCTTGACCGCCCCCTTGGCGGCGCGCACCGCCTTCTCAAGCGCCGGGCCCAGGGTCCGGCAGGGGCCGCACCAGGTGGCCCAGAAGTCGACGATCACCGGCTGGGTCTTCGACGCCTCGATCACGTCCTTCATGAAGGAGGCGTCCGTGCCTTCCTTGATCAGGTCGCCGGATGGGCGCGGGTCCAGGGTCGGGTCGGCGAAGGTCATGGGGAAGTCCGTGTATCGAAGAGCCTTAGAACCCCAGATGGTCGCCTTACCGGCCCAACACAACTCCCCCGGCCGTGCGAGCATGGCGCGATCGAGAAAGAACGTCGAAATCTTTTGACGGCCGGGCGGCGAGCCCCTTCTATGACAGCTGCAAGACACGCCGGGGCTGGCGTGTCGTCGGGAGAGGGATCTGATGATCAGACATCATCTGCGGGGCGTCGGCCTCGCGGCCTTGGCGTGCGCCTTGGGCCTGTCGGCCTGCGCCACGACGGAGCCGGACCAGGGCGGGACCGCCCCGGCCAAGGACAGGAGCCTGGCGGCCGGGCTGGACCCGGCGACGAGGTCGGACCCCTATCCTTCGACCTATCAACCGTTGCCGCGCGAGAATTTCGCCGTGGTCGGGGCTACGGTCCTGACCGGGACGGACCGCAAGATCGAAAACGGCGTGGTCGTGGTCACTGATGGCAAGATCGCCGCCGTCGGCGACGCCTCGACCCCAGTCCCTGCGGGCTATCGGCTGATCGAGGCGCGCGGCCGCTATGTCACGCCGGGGATCATCGACGTCCACAGCCACCTGGGCGTCTATCCGTCCCCCGGGGTCCAGGGCATGAGCGACGGCAATGAGGCGACCAGCCCGAACACCGCCCAGGTCTGGGCCGAACATTCGCTTTGGCCCCAGGATCCGGGCTTCAACACCGCCCGCGCCGGCGGGGTGACCACGCTCCACATCCTGCCCGGCTCGGCCAATCTGTTCGGCGGCCGGGGCGTCACCATCCGCAATACGCCCTCCATCACCATGCAGGGCATGAAGTTTCCGCAAGCCCCCTATACGCTCAAGATGGCTTGCGGCGAGAACCCGTCGCGGGTCTATGGCGGCCGCAACCAGAGCCCGGCGACCGGCATGGGCAATATGGCCGGCTATCGCGCCGCCTTCATCGCCGCGCGCGAATACAAGGCCAAGTGGGACAAGTGGCAGGCGGATCACGAGGGTTCGCCCCCGACCCGTAACCTGCAGAACGAGACCCTGGCCGGGGTGCTGGACGGCTCGATCCTGATCCAGAACCACTGCTACCGCGCCGACGAAATGGCGCTGATGATGGATATGGCCAAGGAGTTCGGCTACCGCATCACCACCTTCCACCACGCCACCGAGGCCTATAAGCTGGCCCCCCAACTGGCCCAGAACGGCATCTGCGCCGCCATGTGGACCGGCTGGTGGGGCTTCAAGATGGAGGCGCTCGACGCCATCGAGGAGAACGCCGCCCTGGTGGACGCGCCCGAAGGCTCCTGCGCCGTCATCCATTCCGACGACGCCGAACTGACTCAACGGTTGAATCAGGAGGCCGCCGCCGCCCTGTCGGCCGGTCGCCGCGCCGGGCTGAACATTTCGGAAGAACACGCCATCAGCTGGATCACCTCCAACGCCGCCCGGGCCATCGGCGTCGCCGACCAGACCGGCTCGCTGGAGCCCGGCAAGCGCGCAGACGTGGTGATCTGGAGCGCCGATCCCTTTTCGATCTACGCCCGTGCGGATCAGGTCTTCATCGACGGCGCCCTGACCTTCGACCGGACTGACCCCGCCTATCAGCCGACCAGCGATTTCGAGCTGGGCCAGCCGGGCTATGGCCTGACCGCCGCCAACGTCGCCGAAGGAGCCCGCTGATGCGTCTGCCTCACATCCTTGCGGCCGCAGTGGCCGCCCTGTCTGTCGCCGCGCCTGCAGTCGCCCAGGACACCGTGGCGATCACGGGCGGCCGGGTTCTGACCGGAACCTCCGTCATCGAACGCGGCACGGTGGTGATCCGCGACGGCAAGATCGTCTCGGTCGGAACGGCCGCCGCCCCGGCCGGCGCCCGCGTCATCGACGCGACCGGCAAGACGGTCGCCCCCGGCTTCGTCGCCGTCGATTCCGGCCTGGCCGGGACCGAGGTCGGCGCCGTCGGCGGCACCAACGAGCTGCGCAATGCGTCCAACACCCTCAGCGCCGCCTTCGACATCTCCTACGGCCTAGACCCCTGGTCCTTCACCCTGCCGGTGGCGCGTCTGGGCGGCATCACCCGCGCCGTGGTCGTGCCCCAACACCCCGGCTCATCGGGCGGCCATGTCCATGAGGACGAGACGGCCGGCGCCGGCGACGGCGGCTATCAGACGCCGGGCCTGTTCGCGGGTCAGGCGGCGGTCATCGACCTGGGTCAGGACGCCAATATCCTGGTCAAGCCGCGCGTGGCCATGGTCGCCCCCTTCGGCGAGGCCGGGGCCGACATCGCCGGCGGCGCGCGCGGGGCCCAGTTCGTCCTGTTCAAGGAGACCCTGGCCGAGGTCCGCCTCTACGCCCGCAACAAATCGGCCTATGAGCGGGCGGGCCTGCGCGACCTCAGCCTGTCGCGCGCCGACCTGGAGGCCCTGATCCCGGTCGCCAACGGTTCGATGCCCCTGATCGTCACCGTCCACCGGGCGTCCGACATCCAGCAGGTGCTGCGTCTGGCGCGCGAGGAAGGGATCAAGCTGATTCTGGACGGCGCCGAGGAAGGCTGGCTGGTCGCCGGCGACATCGCGGCGGCGGGCGTGCCGGTCTTGCTGAACCCCATCTCCAACCTGCCCAGCGATTTCGAGATGCGGGCGGCGCGGATGGAGAATGCGGCGGCCCTGAACGCAGCCGGGGTGGTCATCGCCATCAAGGGCAACGAGGGTTCGACCCACCGCGCCCGCGAGGCCCGCTACAACGCCGGCAACGCCGTCTCCCACGGCCTGCCTTACGGCGCCGCCATCGCCGCCCTGACGGTCAATCCGGCGAAGATCTTCGGCATGGCCGGACAGTTCGGCCAGATCGCGCCGGGCGCCGCCGCCGACGTCGTGGTCTGGTCCGGCGACCCGCTGGAGCCGCTCAGCCAGCCCTCGGCCGTCTTCATCGACGGGGTCGAGCAACCGTTGACCAGCCGGCCCCTGCTGCTGCGCAACCGTTATCGTCAACAGACGCCGATGCCGCCGGCCTATCGCAACTGACGGCCTTTCAGGTCCGAACGGAAAGGGCGGGGCCGCACGGTTCCGCCCTTTTTCGTCTCCGCCTACCGGGCCAGAAACCGCAGGGCCGCGCGCGCCAGCCGGCCCGCCGCCCCGTCCCACGGCGGCCCCAGCCGTTCAAAGGCGTTCACCGGCCCCACGTCATAGACCGCCCGCGCATGGCTGAAGCGTTTGAAGCCCTCAGGCCCGTGATAGGCGCCCAGGCCGCTGGGGCCGACCCCGCCGAACGGCAGGTCGTTCTGGGCGATATGAAGCATGGTCCCGTTCAGGGTCACGCCGCCCGACAGGCCGGAACCCAGGATCCGGTCGCGCGTCCGGGCCTGGTTGGTGAAGCCGTACAGGGCCAGGGGCCGGGGCCGGGCGGCCACGAAGGCCAGGGCTTCATCCAGGCTGTCGTATCCGACCACCGGCAGGACCGGGCCGAAGATCTCCTCCTGCATCAGCAGGCCGTCGCTCGGCGGGTTCAGCACCAGGGTCGGGGCGATCTTGCCGTTGTTCCCGTCGCCCGCATCCGGGTGCTCCAGCACCTCGGCCCCCGCCGCCCGCGCCGCCGCCACCGCCTCGCGCAGCCGGAGCCGGTGACGGTCGCTGATCACCCCGCTGTAGTCGGGATTGTCCTGAAGGGTCGGATAGGCCCGCTGCGCCTGATCCAGCACCGCCTCGGCGAAGGCCCGGACCTGACCGGCCGGAACCAGGGCGTAGTCGGGGGCGATACAGGTCTGGCCCGCGTTCAGGAACTTGCCGAAGGCGATCGACCGCGCCGCCTTGTCTAGCGGATAGTCGGGCGCCACGACCGCCGGCGACTTGCCGCCCAGCTCCAGCGTCACCGGCGTCAGGTTCTCCGCCGCCGCCCGCATCACCTCGCGCCCCACCCGCGTCGAACCGGTGAAGACCAGATGGTCGAAGGCCAGACGCGAAAAGGCCTGGGCCACGTCCACCCCGCCGTTGACCACCGTCAGAACCGCCGGATCGAACCGCTCGGCCACGGCGGCCTCCAGCAGGGCGCCGAAGGCGGGCGTCAGCTCGGACGGCTTGATCATCACCCGATTGCCCGCCGCTAGGGCGTCGACCGTTGGCCCGAGCGCCAGCAGCAGCGGATAGTTCCACGGCGCGATCACCCCGACGACGCCCAGGGGCTCATGCCGGATCCAGGCCCGCGACGGCTGGAACATCAGGTCCACCGGACGCCGCTCGTCGCGCATCCACCGCCCCAGATGGGCGCGCGCATGGTCCAGGCTGCGGATCAGGGGCGTGACCTCCAAAAGCCCCGTCTCCATCGCCGACCGCGCCCCGAAATCCGCATCTATGGCCCGCGCAAAGGCCTCGCGCCGCTCCAGCACCAGGGCCTTCAGCGTCTCCAGCCGCCCGCGCCGCACCTGGGCCGACGCAGCCCCCTCCGCCCGCGAGGCCGCGTGCTGAAGCCCGAACCGGTCCGAGAGCTGATCCTGGGTCATCCTGTTTCGATCCTTCGCACTGATTTTCTCCTTATAATCAAAATCATTGCCAGAGAGAGGCGGCTTATCTAGGTTCGCCGAACCATCGGAGACAGGCGCCGGGCATGACCAGATCCATCGCGGTGACCAGCGAGCGCCTGGGGCGGATCGTTGAGGAGGCCGCGAGCGAGGTCTATGTCTTCGGCGTCGAGGACTTCTATTTTCGACTCGTCAACAAGGGCGCCCGGGACAATCTGGGTTACAGCGCCGACGAACTGTCCCGCCTGACGCCCTGGGATCTGAAGCCCCGCATACGCCGTGACGATTTCCTGGCTCTGATCCGGCCGCTCCTCGCCGGCGAAGTCGATCGGCTCGACTTCGACACCGTCCATCGGCGCAAGGACGGGTCCGAATACGACGTCTCCGTCAAGCTCCAGCTGTTCGACGACGGCGACGACCCGGTCTTCTACGCCGCCATCCAGGACACGACCGAATACCGGCGTGTGGAGCAGCAGCTGCGCGACACGGCCCAGCGGCTGGACGTCATCCTCGACAATACCACCATGGCGGTCTTCCTGATGGACGACCGGCAGCACTGCGTCTTCATGAACCGGGCGGCGGAAAAACTGACCGGCTACGCCTTCGAGGAGACCACCGGGCGACCGCTGCACGACGTCATCCACCACACCCGTCCGGACGGATCCCACTTCCCACTGTCCGAATGCGCCATCGACCGCGCCTTCCCCGAGCGGGCCGGCGTCCAGGGGGAGGAGGTCTTCGTCCACAAGGACGGCGGCTTCTATCCCGTCGCCTTCACCGCCAGCCCCATCCATGGCGAGGGCGCCCAGGTGATCGGGACCGTGATCGAGGCCCGCGACATCAGCGAGGAAAAGCGCAACGCCGAGGTCCGCGCCCTGCTGATGCACGAGGTGGACCACCGGGCGCGCAATCTTCTGGCCATCGTCCAGTCCCTGGTGCGCCTGACCCGCGCCGACGAATTGGAAAACTACAAGTCGGTCCTGGCGGGCCGGATCGGCGCCCTGGCCCGCGCCCAGACCTCCCTGGCCAGCCGGCGCTGGGAGGGCGGGCGGCTGGAGGACGTCGTCTGGGAAGAACTGGACGCCCTGTGTCCGAAAGAGGCTGTGGAGGTCGAGGGTCCGCCGGTCGATCTGTCCCCCGAACAGGTGCAGCCCCTCAGCATGCTGCTGCATGAGCTCGCCACCAACGCCAGCAAATATGGAGCCTGCAGCCGCAGCGGCGGTCGCATCTGCGTGGACTGGGCGATCAAGGACGGTCAGGCGACCCTGAGATGGCGCGAGGTTGGCGGCCCGCCTGTCAGTGCGCCGACGCGCCAAGGTTTCGGCTCTTCGCTGCAAACCAATATGGCCCGGCAACTGGGCGGCGCCTTGAGCCGCAACTGGGCGAGTGAAGGATTGGAGGTGGAGATCGTCTTCCCTCTGGAGCCCCCGTCGCCGGTCGCATGAGGGAGGGTGTGGCGCCCCACCCCCGTCCGCGCTAGGTCAGGCCCATGCCGACCGCCCTCTACATCGACGCCGACGCCTGCCCGGTGAAGGAGGAGGTCTATCGCGTGGCGCGGCGCTATGGGCTGAAGACCTATGTGGTCTCCAACGGCTGGATGCAGGTGCCGCGCGAGGCCCTGATCGAACAGGTGGTGGTGGACGCAGGCCCCGACGTGGCCGACGACTGGATCGCCGAACGGGCGGGTGTGGGCGATGTGGTGATCACGGCCGACATTCCCCTGGCCGACCGCTGCCTGAAGGCCGGGGCCCAAGCGCTGAAGTCGAACGGCCAGGCCTTCACCCCGGACTCCATCGGTTCGGCCCTGGCCGGGCGGATGGTGGGCGAGCATCTGCGGTCGATGGGGGTGGCCACCTCCGGCCCGCCGCCCTTCTCGGCCGCCGACCGGTCGCGCTTCCTCCAGGCCCTGGACCAGGCCGTGGTCAAGGCGCGCAAGGCCGCCTCATGAGCACCGTCATTCCCGAGGAGGAGCTGGAGTTCCGCTTCTATCGCGCCGGCGGCCCCGGCGGGCAGAACGTCAACAAGGTCGCGACCGCCGTCCAGATGCGGTTCGACGTGAAAAACTCCCCCAGCCTGACCGAACCAGTCAAGGCGCGGCTGATGAAGCTGGCCGGCAGTCGGCTGACGCTCGACGGGGTTATCCTGATCAACGCCGTCCGTTTCCGCACCCAGGAACGCAACCGCGCCGATGCGATCGAACGGCTGCAGGCCCTGGTGGACGAGGCCTCGATCAAGCCGGTCTTCCGCGTCCCGACCCGGCCCACCAGGGCGTCGAAGGAGCGCCGGCTGAAGGCCAAGACCAGCCGCGCCTCGATCAAGTCGGGGCGGGGCCGACCGTCGCTCGACTAGGCTCGGATCACTCTTCGACCGGGCGGAAACGCAGGCCCGCGATCCGATCTTCGGGATCGAACAGGATCATCCATTCGGTCACCTTGTTGTCGAAAGTAATGCGGAACAACTGGGCGTCGCCTTCGGCCGCCACGAAGTCGACGGAGCGGACCTCCCCGAAGCTCTTGATCAGGGGGATCAGCTGGGGCGCCAGCTGGCGCATGCGCCCGCCCAGGTCGGGGGTGAAGACGGCGTAGTTGAAACCAGCGCCTTGGGCCGAGGCGATGACGTTGCGCAGCGCTTCTTCCGCACGAGCGATGTCGGGTGCCTGGGCTTGGGTCTGAGGTTCGGCTTGGGCCTGGGTGGGCGTTTGAACGGGGGGGACCTGGGCCGCCGGGGCTGCGCCGTCGAAGGTGTTGGCCACGGCGCCGGCCGCGACCTGGCTGAGGGCGGCGTGCGGCGCGGCGACAGCGGTCAATGCCAGGGCCACGATCAGGATGGTCTTCATGCGAAGGCTCCGGTCAGTGCAGATAGGGCCAGAGCGAAAGGCCCAGGGCCGTCAGGGCCGCGACGACCGCGACCGTCAATGAAGCCGCGACCCAAGCCGGAGTTCTCGGCTTTTCGATGACCATCGCCGTCGGGGCGGGCGGATCCTGGATCAGGCGCGAAAGGGCCCGCGCCGCCGCGATCACCTCGTTCAGCGCGTCGCGCGCCTGGGCCTGGGGCCCCAGCTCGCGGCGAATCCACCGCTCCACCACCGGCTGGGCCGCCTTCCACAGATCGTGGTCGGGCTGGAGCCGGCGCGCCACCCCCTCGACCGAGACCATGGTCTTTTGCAGCAGGATCAGTTCGGGCCTCAGCCGCATGTCGAACAGGGCGGTGATCTCGAACAGCTGGCCCAGCAGCCGGCCCATCGACACCTGGCTGGCGGCGCGGCCGATCACCGGCTCGCCCACGGCGCGCAGGGCCTGGGCGAAGGTCTCGACCGAATGGTGCGGCGGCACATAGCCGGCCTCGAAGTGGACCCGGGCGATCCGGTCGTAATCCCGGCTGATGAAGCCCCACAGGATCTCGGCCAGATAGCGCCGCTCGGCCGGACCCAGTCGCCCGACGATGCCGAAGTCGATGGCCGTCAGATGGGCCGGGGCGCTGGCGAACAGATTGCCCTCGTGCAGATCCGCGTGGAACACCCCGTGATCCAGGGCCTGAACCAGGAAGGCGCGCACCACATTGTCGGCCAGGAGGTCGGTGTCCAGACCGGGCAGCTCGGCCAGGGCCGGGTCGGTCATGGGCAGACCTTGCGCCCATTCCAGGGTCAGCACCCGCTTGCCGACCCCGTCCCAGACGACGGCGGGGGCGGACATATAGCCGTCCTTGGCCAGGATGTCGGCCATTTCGCTGGCGGCCGCCGCCTCCAGCCGCATGTCCAGCTCCAGCTCCAGCGAATTGGCGATGGTCTCGACGAAGGCCTGGGGCTCCAGCCGGCGCGACAGGGGAACCAGGCGGTAGACCAGGGCGGCGCCCAGCCGCATGGCGTCCAGGCCGTCGGCCACCCGCCGCTCGACCCCCGGCCGCAGCACCTTGACCGCCACGGCCCGACCGTCGGCCAGGGTCGCCCGGTGCGCCTGGGCCAGGGAGGCGGCGGCGACCGGCGGGCTCAGGTCGATGAACAGGCTCTCGACCGATCGACCGAGGGATTTCTCGATCTCGCGCCGCGCCTCTTCCAGCGAAAAGGGCGGCAGGGCGTCCTTCAGCCGGCCCAGGTCGCGGGCGAACTGGATGCCGAAGATGTCGGCCCGCGTGGCCAGGACCTGGCCCAGCTTGATCGCCACCGGCCCCAGATGTTCGAAGGCCTTGCCCAGCCTCTGGCCCGGCCGCCCCTCGCGCCCGTCGCGACCCGACAGCATCTGCACGAACCGGGCGAAGGGCCGGGCCCAGACCGGCAGCAGGGGGGTGACCTCGCGCGGGATCAGGGCGTCGTGGCGCGCCAGCACCCACAGCCAGCCGACCAGGCGCAGGAAGGCGGCCACGGGGTTGCGCACCGCGACGGCGGCGGGCGGCGGCGGAGCCGTGCGATAGATCCGGCCGGTCAGATCGCCCACCCGTGGTGGATGGCGGCGATGCCGCCCGACAGATTGGTCACCGAGACCCGTTTGAACCCGGCCTCTTCGATCAGGGCCTTGAAGGCCGCCTGGTCGGGGAAGCGGCGGATGCTCTCGACCAGATACTGATAGCTGTCGCGATCCTTGGCCACCCAGCCGCCGATGCGCGGAATGGCGTGGAAGGACCAGGCGTCATAGAGCTTGCGCACCGGCCCCGCCGTGGGGCGCGAGAACTCCAGGCACAGGAACCGCCCGCCCGGTTTCAGCACCCGCCGCGCCTCGGCCAGGGCCTTGTCGATATGGGCCACGTTGCGGATGCCGAAACTGATCGAATAGGCGTCGACCGAGGCGTCCGGCAGGGGCAGGTTCATCGCGTCCCCGACCGACCAGCTCATCTCCGGCTCGCCGCCCTTGTTGACCCCGGCCAGGATCATCTCGGCGTTATAGTCCAGCACGATGACCGAGGCGTCCGCCCCGCCGCGCCGCTCCTGGGCCGCGCGCGCCATCTTGGAATAGCGCCGCGCCATGTCGCCGGTGCCGCCGGCCACGTCCAGAATGGTCTCGCCGGGGCGCGGGTTCAGCTTGGCGGCGGCGATGTCCTTCCACACCCGATGGACGCCGACGCTCATCAGGTCGTTCATCACATCGTAGTTCGAGGCGACGGAGTCGAAGACCCCGCGCACCATCTTGACCTTTTCGCGCGCGTCGACGTCGCGGAAACCGAAGGAGGAACGGTCGCCCGACGAATGCGGGCCGTGGGAGGAGGCGTCGGTCATATCGGGGGTCTAGCGCGTCGCGAGCCGCCCGTCACGCGATCAGGCCGCTTCGGATCCGGCTTCAGGCCCGGCTTCCGGCTGGGGCAGGGCCAGATCCTTCATCACCTGGCGCATCAGGCCGTAGCAGCCGCAGGACGCCGCCTCCAGACCGTCGCGGTCCCGCACCCGCACCCAGCCGCGGCCGCGCTGGATCAGCTTCCTGTCCTCCAGCACCGTGCCCACCTCGGATACGGTGGCGCGCCGCACGCCCAGCATGCCGGCGATGTCGGCCTGGGTCAGGTCGATCCGGTCGTCCTCGGCCCGGTCGTGCAGGGTCAGCAGCCAGCGCGCCAGCCGCTCGTCCAGCCGGTGCTGGGCGTTGCAGGCGGCGACCTGCTGCACCTGGGCCATCAGGCCTTCGGTGAAGCGCGACAGGGCCTGGCGCAGGGTTTCGCTGGCGTCCAGCGCCGCGCCGAACGCCGCGGCCGAGCAGCAGGCGGCGACGCCGTCGCCCTGGGATATGGCGCGGCTGGCGGCCCGGGCGTTGAACGGGCCGCAGGTCACCCCGACCAGGCCCTCGCGGCCGATGGCGGCCGTCTCCACCGTCTTGTCGTCAGGCAGGACGGTCATCAGCGACACCACCCCCTTGATCGGGAACCAGACCTGATCGACCGCTTCGCCGGCGTCGTACAGCATCTGGCCACGCGCGACCTCGCGTTCCTCCAGATAGGGTTTGATCCGCTCGCGGTCCGCCGGATCGAGGGCGGCGATCCACAGATTGTCCATCATCCTCTTTCCTCTACATCCGACGTCAGCAGCAACGCTTTTCGTCCACGCCCAACGCCCAAGCTTGATCCCGCGTTCCGCGACCCTTTCGGGGTCATGTTGCGGCGTCGCCTGTACGCTTGCGGCGCTCTCCCGAACGCCTTACGCCTTGGAAAAAAGAGGAAGCCCCATGACCGACGTCCGCATCGAGGTCGCGAAAGCGCTCGAAACCTTGCCCGCCTGGCGCGCCGACGACGGCGACCGCCCCGCGATCGCGCGCTCACTCAGGTTCGCCGATTTCAACGCCGCCTTCGGCTTCATGACCCGCGTCGCCCTGATGGCCGACAAGATGGACCATCATCCGGAATGGTCGAACGTCTACGACCGCGTCGAGGTGCTGCTGACCACCCATGACGCCGACGGGGTGACGGACAAGGACGTCGCCCTGGCCCGGTTCATCGATCGCGCCGCCGCCGAAACGGGGGCGAACTCGTGAGCGCTCCCCACGCCCGCCCCGGCCGCGTCGCCGGCAAGACCGTCCTGATCACCGGCGCCGCCGGCGGCCTGGGCGAGGCCATGGCCTTCATGATGGCCCGCGAGGGCGCCCGCCTGGCCCTGACCGACATCGACGGCGACCGCGCCGCCGCCCTGGCCGCCCGCATCAACGCCGAAATCCCCGGCGCCGCCTTCGCCTACGCCCACGACGTGGCCGACGAAGCCCAGTGGGAACAGGTGATCGCCGCCGCCGTGGCCGACCTCGGCGGCCTGTCGGTCCTGGTCAACAACGCCGGCGTCGGCGGCCCCCTGGCCTTCGTCGAACAGGACACGGTCGACAACTGGCAACGTCAGTACGAGATCAATCTGCGCTCGATCATGCTGGGCGCCAAATACGCCATGCCGCACCTGCGCGCCGCCGCACCGGCCTCGATCATCAACATCTCGTCGATCGCCGGCCTGGTCGCCGCCCCCGGCATGGGCGCCTATAACGCCACCAAGGCCGCCGTCTGGATGTACACCAAGACCCTGGCGCTCGAGGCGGCCAAGGCCGACTGGAACGTGCGCTGCAACTCTGTCCACCCGGTCTTCATCAAGACCCCGATCCTGGATCCCTTCATCGCCATGGCCGGCGGCGACGAGGCCAAGGCCCACGAACGCCTGACCCGCGGCATTCCCCTGAAGCGGATCGGCGACCCGGACGACGTGGCGTACTGCGTCCTCTATCTCGCCTCCGACGAATCCAGGTTCGTCACAGGGTCCGAATTCAAGATCGACGGCGGCATGACCGCGCAATAGGGCCCAGGCGCCCTATGGCTTTCTTTTGGGGGCCTACCGCGCTTCGCGCTGCTTGAGGCCGTGGGCGCGCTCCGGCATTTCGCACCGACGCCAGTTTGGAACGGTATCCGCCCCTCATCTGCGTATTCGGGGATTGAGGCCGCCCGCCGCTTGCTGTAAGCGGCCTCTTCCGGCCTTCTCGCCGACCACGCACCCGTAGCTCAGCTGGATAGAGCGTTGCCCTCCGAAGGCAAAGGTCACACGTTCGAATCGTGTCGGGTGCGCCACTTCGGTTTAAAATCGAGAACTCCGCCAGCGGCGGCTTGACGCCCTCGTCGCGTGCCGAAGGTCCGGGCAAGCTCGGTCTGGGAAGCGGATCACCGGCTCTGATCTCAAGCCGATCCGATCAGGGCCCTCAGCCGATAGGCGGCGACGATCCGGGCGGTCCTGGCCTGGGCGGCGGCGGCGGCGGCGGCCGCGGCTTCGCGTTCGGCGTTCAGCAGGTCGATCTGCGGCTTCAGACCGACGCGGACCTCGTGCCGGACGCTGGTCAGGGCCTGGTCTGCGGCCGTGCTCTGTTCGTCGGAGGCCTGGGCCACCAGTTCGGCGGTGTGGATGTCCTGCCAGGCGGAGAGCACCTGTTCCTCCAGGCCCATGCGGGCGGCGCGCAGGCGGGCAAGGGCGGCGCGGACATCGGCGGCAGTCTCGGCGATCCTGCCCGACGTCAGGCCGCCGCTGAACAGGGTCCAGCGTCCCAGGATCCCCACGGTCGCGCTGTCGGCGCGATAGTCGGGGAAAAACTGATCCCGAACCGATCCCGCCTCGACGAAGGCGCTGACGGTGGGCCGGCGTTCGCCGCGCGCGGCGCGGGCGCCGGCCTCGGCCGCCTCGACATCGGCCTGCGCCCGCCGCAGGGCGGGACTGGCGCCGAGCGCAGTCGCCATCGCGTCCTCAAGGGAGGCGGGCAGGGGCGGATTGGGCGGAATCGGCTGCAGATCCACCGGCTCCAGGCCGGTCAGATTGCGATAACGGGCGCGGGCGGACACCTGCATGCCCTCCGCCCGGGCCAGATCGGCGCGGGCCTCGGCGGCGCGCGACGCGGCCTGGGCGACGTCCGTGCTCGGGGTTTCTCCCGCCCGGAAGCGCTCGCGCGCCTGTCGCTCGATTTCCGTCATCTGAGCCGCCAGCGCGCGATACAGCCTCAGCACTTCATCGGCCGCGAGCATGTCGCCATAGGCCTGAACCACCGCCGTGACGACCTGGCCTTGAACGGCCTCGCCGCCGGCCTCGGCTGCGGCCATGTCGGCGCGGGCCCGAGCGATTCCCGCCGTCGCCCGACCGCCGGTGAACAGGGGCTGTTCCAGCGTCAGCTGGGCCGCCCGAGGCGTGACGTCCGCCGCGTCCAGGCCGAAGAAGGCCGTCGGATCAAGCCGGCCCTGGCCGACCGTGCCGTTGAGGCTGAGGGAGGGGGCGAACGCCGAACGGGCCTGCTGCAATCGGCCTTTCGCGGCCTCGGCCTCGGCGTCGGCGGCGGCGATCTCGGGCGCGTGGGCGAGGGCGGCGGCGATCGCCTCCTCCAGCGTCGTCGCCTGGGCCAGACCCGGCGAAGCGAGGATTAGGGCCAAGGCCCAGGGGGCGGCGCGTCTCAGGCTCATCGGAAGGCGTTCCCGGGGCGCAGGCCGATGGCCTTGAAGACCATGGCCGCCGGACAGAAGCCCGTGAACCCGGCCTGGATCATGTTCAACCCCGCGAAGACGGTCAGGGCGATCCACCACGGATGGACGGCGTAGGACAGGGTCACGCCCGCCAGCACGACGCATCCGGCGAAGATCATGACGGCGCGATCGAGGTTCATCGGTAGGCTCCAGATCTAGAGGAAGGGTCACATGCGAAGCTTGCGGATGCCCATGATGTGCATCGCCAGCCGTTCGTAGGAGGGTTCGCTCTCGCCCTTGCGCACCTTGCGCAGGAAGTATTTCTCGAACCCCACCTTGGCCAGATGGACCCATTTGCCGCTGGCGGCCCAGTTGACGTTGCGGGGCGGAATTTGCGGCTGGGCGACGAAGGCGACGCCGCCGTCGCCGAAATCCGCCAGACAGACGGCGTTCCAGGTCGCCTCCGAAGTCGGCGTCTCGCCGGCGACGAGGGCGGCCAGATTTGCGGCCACCGCCGTCACCATGCTCTCGATCATGAAGCCGGTCTTGGGCGCCCCCACCGGCACAGGCGTCGGACCGGTGGGGGCGATGGCGACGCAGACGCCCAGGGCGAAGATTTCCGGAAAGGCTGGGTTGCGCTGGTGCTCATCGACCAGGATGAAGCCGCGCGGATTGGTCAGTCCGGCGATGTCGCGGACAGCCGGCACGCCGCGGAACGCCGGCAGCATCATCGAATAGCCGAAGGGGAGCTGGTGGGTCTTGGCGACGGCCCCGTCCTCGGCCACCTCCTCCACATGCATCAGGCCTGGCTCGACCTTGGCGACGCGGGCGTTGGTGATCCATTTGATGTGTCGATCGCGCAGCTTGCTTTCCAGAAGCGACTTGGTGTCCCCCACCCCGTCCAGGCCCAGATGGCCGATATAGGGTTCGGCGGTGACGAAGGTTATCGGCGCCCGGTCCCGGATCTTTCGCCTGCGCAGCTCGGTGTCCAGGATCAGGGCGAATTCGTAGGCGGGGCCGTAGCAGGAGGCGCCCTGGACCGCCCCGACCACGATCGGGCCGGGGTTCTCCAGATAGGCGTCGAACAGGGTCGCGGCGTGGGAGGCGTGAGCCGTCTGACAGACCGAGGCCGTATAACCGCCTGGACCGAGCCCCTCGATCTCATCGAAGGCCAGATCCGGCCCTGTCGCAATTACAAGATAATCGTAATCAACGCTCTCGCCGTCATTGAGCTCGACCCGCTTCTCCGAGGCGTGAAGCCGTTTCGCGCCGATGGCGGTGAAGCCGATCTTCTTGCGGGCGAAGATCGGCGGCAGATGAACCTGGATTGCTTCGGGCTCCCGCCACCGGACGGCGACCCAAGGGTTTGAAGGGACGAACGAATATGTCTCAGACTCGGCGATCATAAGGACGTCGGCGCGCCCCTTGAGCGCCGCCTTGATCTCATAGGCGGCGATCGTTCCGCCCAACCCCGCCCCGATGATCACAATCCTGGGTTTGGCCATGTCTTCCTCCAGCAGGCGTTTCCATCACCCTTATGCGCTTGACCGGATATAATGATTACATGATATATACAATTATAAAATTGTGAGACTGCAGCCTGCGGACCTCGGGAGATTGGAATGTTCGGATCTGGAAAGAGCGCAAAGCATCGCGAGATCGGCCCGGCCGAGCTGAAGGCCCTGCTCGATCAAGGCGAGGCGCTGGTGATCGATGTGCGCGAGCCGGGAGAGTTCGCAGCCGAACACATCGCCGGCGCCGTCAACCTGCCCCTCTCCTCGTTCGATCCGGCCCGCCTGCCCGCGGCGGACGGAAAGACCGTCATCCTCCAGTGCGCCGGCGGAAAGCGATCCGGCATGGCGCTGGACCGCTGCGCCGAGGCTCAGGCCGCGATCGACACCCATCTGGCCGGGGGCCTGGGCGCCTGGAAGTCGGCGGGCCTGCCGGTCGAGCGCGGTTGATCGGCGCGGTGACGACGGAAGGACGACGCCGATGAAGAAGTGGACCCTCATGGCTGCGGTCGCCCTGACCCTGTCCGCCTGCGGCGGCTCGGAAGAGAGCAGGACGCCGGCCGCCCGGACCGCGCCTGCCGGCGAGGAGCTTGTTCTGACGTCGAACGCGCTTGCCGACACCAAGACGGTGGCGGGTGAGATCACCACCCGCGACCAGTCCCAAGCCCGGGCGCGCATTCCCGGCCTCCTCGTCGCCCTGTCCGTGCGCGAAGGGGATAGGGTCGGCAAGGGCCAGCAGATCGGCCGGGTCGTCGACGACCGGATCGGTTTCGAGACCCGGGCCTATGACGCCCAGGTCGCGGCCGCCGAGGCCGAGGCGACCCGTGCCCGCGCCGACCTGGCGCGGATTCAGGATCTGTACGACCACAATATCTACGCCAAGGCGCGTCTGGACCAGGCTGTCGCCGCCGCCCGCGCCGCCGACGCCCAGACCGCCGCCGCTCGCGCGCAACGGGGCGCCAGCGCCAGTATGGCGGGGCAGGGCGCGATCCTGGCGCCCGCCGCCGGACGCGTGCTGAAGGTCGAGGTTACGGCGGGGTCGGCGGTCAGCCCCGGCATGTCCATCGCGACCATCACCGCCGGTCCGCCCGTCCTGCGTCTTGAACTGCCGGAATCGCTCGCCGGCCAGGTCAAGCCCGGAGCCCGCGTCCTGCTGGCGGCCGATGATCTTCCGGCCGAAGCGCGCCAGGGACAGGTGACCCAGGTCTATCCCGCCATCGTCGGCGGGCGGGTTCAGGTCGACGCCTCCGTTCCGGGCCTGACCACCGAACTGGTCGGTCGTCGCGTCGCCGCCTCGATCGAGATCGGTCAAAGGCAGGCCCTGACCGTGCCCCGGCGCTTTGTCACGACCCGCTACGGCCTGGACTATGTCGAGGTCGTCTCTCCTGACCGCAAGCGCAGCGCCGTTCCGGTCCAGACCGCGCCGACGAACGATCCCGACACGCTGGAAATCCTGAGCGGCGTCAGAGCCGGCGACCGGCTGGTCGCGACGAGGACGCAGGGATGAAACTGGGCCTGTCCGGGCGTCTGACGCGCTTCACCATCGCTTCGCCTCTGACGCCGCTGTTCCTGCTGGCGGCCATAGCCGTCGGCCTTTTGGCCCTGGTCTCGATCCCGCGCGAGGAAGAGCCGCAGATCAGCGTGCCCATGGTCGACATCCAGGTGGCGGCGCCGGGCCTGGCGGCCGCCGACGCCGTCGAACTGATCGGCGTTCCGCTCGAGACCATCGTCAAGAGCGTGAACGGGGTCGAGCACGTCTACACCCAGGCCGAAGACAACGGAGTGCTGGTGACGGCGCGCTTTCTGGTGGGATCAAACCCCGAGGACGCCGCCATACGGATCGAAGAAAAGCTCCGCGCCAACCAGGACCGGATCCCGGTGGGCGTTCCCGATCCCAAGGTGACGGTGCGCGGCATCGACGACGTGCCGGCCATCGTCCTGACCCTCACGCCCAAGCCGGGCGCGGCGGGCCAGTGGACCGATCAGGCCCTCTATGACCTGGCGCACAAGCTGCGCACCGAGATCGCCAAGGTCGACGACGTGGGCTTGACCTTCATCACCGGCGGCCGGCCCGACGAAATCCGCATCGCCCCCGATCCGGCCAAGCTGAACCTGTACGGCGTGCCCCTGGGCCAGGTGATGGAGGCGGCGTCCCAGGCCAACCGCAGCTTCCCCGTCGGCAATATCCGCGAGGACGGTCAGGCCGTCGCCGTCACCTCCGGCCGCACCCTGGCCTCGGCCCAGGAGGTCGGGCTGCTGACCGTCCGATCCGTCACCGGCGCGCCGGTCTATCTGCGCGACGTCGCAGACGTGGCCCAGGGGCCCCGCGAAGACCAGGCTCGCGTCTGGCGCTGGGCCCGACATGAAGGTCAGTGGGCCGGCGCGCCCGCCGTCAGCCTCGCCATCGCCAAACGCGCCGGCGCCAATGCGGTGGTGGTGTCCGAGGCCGTGCGTCAGCGCGTCGAAAACCTGAAAGGCAAGCTGATCCCCGAGGGGGTCGAGGTCGCGGTCAGCCGCGACTACGGCGAGACGGCGAACGAAAAGGCCAACGAACTGCTGTTCCACCTGGCCCTGGCGACCGTGTCGATCGTCGTGCTGATCGGCTTCGCCATCGGCTGGCGCGAGGCCGCCGTCACCGCCATGGTCATTCCCACCACCATCCTGCTGACCCTCTTCGCCTCCTATGTCATGGGCTATACGATCAATCGCGTCAGCCTGTTCGCCCTGATCTTCTCCATCGGCATCCTGGTCGACGACGCCATCGTCATGATCGAGAACATCGCCCGTCACTGGGGGATGCGCGACGGCCGCAGCCGAACGGAGGCGGCTGTCGAGGCGGTGGCGGAGGTCGGCAACCCCACCGTCGTGGCGACCCTGACCGTGGTGGCGGCCCTGCTGCCCATGCTGTTCGTTTCGGGGCTGATGGGCCCCTATATGGCGCCGATCCCGGTCAACGCCTCGGCGGCGATGATCTTCTCCTTCTTCGTCGCCGTGGTGATCGCGCCCTGGCTGATGATCCGGTTCGCGCGAAAGACCCTGGCCCACGGCGGGCCCGATCACGCCCATGAAGAGGGCGGCGGCAAGCTGGGGCGGCTGTACGCCCGCGTGGCCCATCGCGTGATCGGCACGCGCGCCTCGGCCCGCAACTTCCTGATCGGGGTCGGCGTGGCCACCCTGCTGGCCTGTTCGATGTTCTATTTCAAGGCGGTGACGGTGAAGCTGCTGCCCTTCGACAACAAGTCGGAGATCCAGGTGGTGGTCGACATGCCCGAAGGGACCAGCCTGGAAGCCACCGCCCGCACCCTGGACGAGGCTGCGGCCCAGATCCGCGCCCTGCCGGAGGCCGAGGCCATGGAGGTCTATGCCGGCGCCTCGGCGCCGTTCAACTTCAACGGCCTGGTGCGGCACTATTTCCTGCGCGACCGGCCCGAGATGGGCGATCTGATGATCTCCCTCCTGCCCAAGGACGCGCGCAGCCGGTCCAGCCATGCCGTCGCCCTGGATCTGCGCGCCCGGCTGAAGGCCCTGTCCCTGCCCGCCGGGGCCTCGATCAAGGTGGTGGAGACGCCGCCCGGACCGCCCGTCCTGGCGACGCTGCTGGCGGAGATCTACGGACCCGATGCCGAGACCCGTCGCAAGACCGCCCTGGAGGTCGAGAAGCTCTTCCGTTCCGTTCCCTATGTCGTCGACGTCGACAACAGCTTCGGCCAGGAACGGCCGCGGCTGCGGCTGATCCCCATCCGGGACCGTCTGGACTATTACGGCCTGTCCGAACGCGAGTTGCAGGATTCCATAGGCGCGATCCTGGGCGGCTCCACGGTCGGTTACGCCCCGCGCGGGGACGGTCGCGCCCCCCTGCCGATCACCGTCGCCCTGCCCCAGTCGGCGCGCAGCTGGAGCCGCACCCTGGCCACGACGCCGGTGGCCGTGACGGCCGGTCCCGCCGGTCCGCGCCTGATCGAACTGGGCGAGGTCGTGGACAGCCGGCGCGAGACCGGCAGCTACGCCGTCTTCCGCCGCGACGGACGACCGGTCGACATGGTGACCGCCGAACTGGCGGGCCAGTACGAGGCGCCCGTCTACGGCATGCAGGCGGTGAATCGCGCCATTCAGGCCCACGACTGGGACGCCCTGGGCCTGCAAAAGCCGGCGATCCGTCTCAACGGCCAGCCGGAGGACGAGTCCGTCCCCTCGCTGCTGTGGGACGGCGAGTGGGAGATCACCTGGGTCACCTTCCGCGACATGGGCGCCGCCTTCATGGTCGCCCTGCTGGGCATCTATGTGCTGGTCGTGGCCCAGTTCCGCAGTTTCAGACTGCCCCTGGTCATCCTGACCCCCATCCCCCTGACCTTGATCGGCATCGTCATCGGCCACATGCTGTTCGGCGCGCCGTTCACGGCCACCTCGATGATCGGCTTCATCGCCCTGGCCGGCATCATCGTGCGCAATTCGATCCTGCTGGTGGACTTCATCCGGCACACGGCTTCGCCCGACAAACCCTTGCGCGACGTCCTGATCGAGGCAGGCGCCATCCGGTTCAAGCCGATCCTGCTGACCGCCCTGGCGGCCATGATCGGGGCGGCGGTGATCCTGACGGACCCGATCTTCCAGGGTTTGGCGATCTCGCTGCTGTTCGGCCTGGCCTCCTCGACCCTGCTGACCGTCCTGGTCATTCCCGCCATCTATGTCGTGTTGCGGGATGACGGAAAACCGGCGACCCGATGACGCCGTGCTGCGAGCGGCGGGGACGCAGAGGGGCCGCTCAGATTGAAGCGTGGATCATTCTCTAGCGGCGGAGAACGGGCGCGACGCGAGCGAACTGGGCCGCATCCCCGCGGGGACGCGCCGGCGTTTCCACGCGGGGGTTCTTGGCGCGCGTGGAAACCGGCTGTCCGTCGCCGCAGAAGATGTCGTACAACATGTCCATCACCGCCTGGGCTCGATCATCGGCGATGGAATAGTAGATCGACCGCGACTGCCGCCGGGTCTTCACCAGGCCGTACTGGCGCAGCTCGGCCAACTGCTGCGACAGAGCCGGCTGTCTGATGCCCAGATCCGTCTCGAGCTGTCCGACCGATCGTTCCTCTGCGGCGATGTGGCAGAGGATCAACAGCCGATTGGCGTTGGCCAGCTGACGCAACAGTTCGGCGGCCTGGGGGGCCTTGTCCTTCAGCCGCTCCATGGCGGCGATCGAGTCGTCGCTCATGCGCTGCGCTCGCGATAATACCAGGGCGTCTCGCCCTCGCCGTCGGCAAGGGCCGCGTCCAGGGTGGTGGCGGCCGGCTCCAGCAGGGGCTCGCCCGGGGACCATCCCGCCGGGGTCGACGCCTGTTCGCGGTCGGCGGTCTGCAGCGCCGTCACCAGCCGCAGCAGTTCATCGACCGAACGGCCGATGTTCATCGGATACCAGCTGACCGCCCGCACGATTCCGTCCGGATCGATGACGAAGCTCGCCCGCACCGTGGCGCTGTCGCTGGAGCCCGCATCCACCATGCCGAAGGCGTGGCCGATGGCCATGGACGGATCCTCGATGATCGGAAAGGCCACCTTGACGCCGAAGCGGCGATAGATGTCCTTCAGCCAGGCCAGGTGGGAATACAGACTATCCACCGACAGGGCCATCAGGTCGCAGCCCAGGGCCTCAAACGCATCCGCCTGCTTGGCCAGGGCGATGAATTCGCTTGTGCAGACCGGGGTGAAATCGGCCGGATGCGAAAACAGCACCAGCCACCGCCCCCGGTAGTCGCTGAGCCGTTTTTCCCCCTGGGTCGTGCGCGCGATAAAGTCCGGCGCCGGATCATTGATGCGAAGGGGGCGCAGGGCTGCGGCGCTGGGGGAGGGGGCGATCTCTGTCGAATTCATGGACCCTACGCTAGCGATTCCCAGCCCCTCTCGCCACCCTGTGATACATAGTTTCGTCAACTATAAAGGTATCAACACGGCGCCTGTTTAACAGCGGCCTGCGCTGTTTCCGAACCCAAGACCTCGGCCGGACGCGGCTGGTTGGCCCAAGACGGCAGACTGTCGGCGATCGACCTAGGGGACGACCCCGGTCTGCGGACCGACGCCCGCGTCGTCTTCAGCCGGCTTGGGCAGGACGCCGTCGTCTTCAGCCCGCTCTTCCAGGCGGTTGGCCTCGTCGCCAACGGCGTCGATGTCTTCGGGGCGGGGCGCCTCGGGCGCAGGGGTGTCGGCGGGCTGCATGCCAAGGCAACCCGCGAGCCGCCGCTCCGTTCCGTCCGAGGTCGGTCTCTGAACCCGCCCGAAGCGAAGCCTTCACTCGCCGGACGAGGGCGTCCAGCCGAAGGCCTTCATCATGACGTCGAACAGGTGGGTGTTGGGGAAATAGCCCCGCACCCGCTCGGCGCCGACGCCGACGGCCAGGGCCGGGACTTCCTCGGCCGTATGGGTGCGGTTGACCGTAACATTCTCCAGCCGGACCACGCGCTCGTCGCCGTCCCGCGCCTTCCAGGCCTCATAGCCTTCCAGCAGGGGCTCTCCGCGCCGCCCGCCGTCGACCTGCAGGCCGAAGGAATGGTCGGCGGTGAAGATCATCAGGGTCTCGTCCAGATCGACGCGCGCCTGCACCTCGGCGATCAGCCGGTCCAGATTGGCGATGTTCTGCAGACCCTCGCGCGGGTCGTCGGTATGGGCGTCCCATTCCACCACCAGCAGATAGCCCTTGTCCCCGGCCTGCAGCAGGTCCAGCGCCCTCAGGGTCGCCGCCCGCACGTCGACCTCTTCGGCCACGACCACGGGCCGCCGGTTCCCCGCCGGCGCCGCCTCCAGGGTCGCATAGATCGGCCGGTCGTGCGCCCGGGCCAGGCTGTCGAAGCTGACCCCGTTCGCCGCCATCTGTTCGGCGATCTCCGCCCGGCCCGAGCCGATCAGCACGTCCACCCCGTCGCCGAAGCGCGGCGAAAAGGCCTGGGGGAAGATCTCGCCCCATTTGCCGCGATCATTGGAATGGGCGTAGGTCGCCGCCGGGGTCGCATCGGTGATGGGACGGTCGGTCACCACCCCGGTCAGCAGGCCGTGCTCCTCGGCGTATTCCAGCACCGTCTTGGTCGGCGTCCCGTCGCGCCGGCCGCGTTCGCCGTCCGGCCCCTGGCTGATCACCCCGTTGTGGGTCTTCACCCCGGTGACGATGGCGCTCATGCCGTTGGCCGAGTCCGAGACGAAGGCGTCGACCGGCGAGGTCTCGCTGAGCCCCAGGTTCGGCCACTGCTGAACGTGCAGCCTCAGCGGCTCGCCATAGGCCATCACACTGGCGGCATGGACCGAGGCCACGCCCCCGGCGTCGGCGAGGAACAGGATCACATTCTTCGCCCGGCCCCCGCTTTGGCTCTGTTCGACCGACGGACGGGCCGCCGTCTGGGCCCAGGCGCTTCCAGAGGCGCCCCCGGAAGCACAAAGACCGATCGCAAGCGCAAGGGCGGAAATCAGGCGGAGGGAGACGGGGGGCATGGGCGTCGGTCCAGTAAATCAGACAAGGTCGTCCGCGTCCCCCGAACCGCCCCAACCTGTCTACCGCGAACCTGTGACAGTCGCCGTCTCCCGCCACGGCTCCGGACGGCTCAGCCCGCCTCGCCCGTGGCTGCGGCGATCCGCGCCTTCAGCCCGGCCTCGTCCAGACCTTCGACCATGATCATCTTCAGCCGCGACTGCCCGCCCCGCTCCAGCGTGACCGAGGACCGGGACACGCCGAGCGCCTTGGCCAGGAATTTCACCAGGGCGGCGTTGGCCTCGCCGTCCACCGGCCGGGCGCGCACCCGCACCTTCAGCACGGGCCGGCCTTCGGGATCGGCGTCCCAGCCGTCGATCCGGTCGCCGGAAGCGCCGGGCTGCAGTTTGATCGGAAGTCGGGCCAGGGGATCAACCGGCGGCGCGTCGATCCGGGGCGCGATGATCGGCGGCGCGCCAGACCACTTCGACATCTTCGGCGCTCAGGGTCGAGGTCGCCCGTTCCACGCCTCTGTCGTCGGCGAACTCCGCCAGAAAGCGGGTCGGGCCGAACATCATCACCACCGTGCCGCGCTCGCCCTTCTTCAGGCCCAGGTCCGGAAGATCGGCCCTAAGGGCCACGACGTCGAGTTCCTCAATCATGGTCGTCACTCCACCATCGCGGTCGTCAGGCGGGGAACCCCGTCCGATCCTACGATCCAGCCGCTGCGGATCAGGGCCGAGCGACCGCCGAACTCTAACACGAAGCGGACACGGTACAGAGTCCCGAACGGGGCCGTCCCGACGACCTCGGCCTCGGCCTCCCTGGCCGCTTCCAGAAGCCGGCGTTTCAGATAGGGAGCGTCCGCCCGAGTCAGCCCCAGGGCGGACGCGAAAACCCGGGCCTTGTGCCGGCCCTCCGGGTGGTCCGCCGACAGGCAGTAGGCTTCGATCTTTCCATCCGGAACGACCGCCTGCCTGCCGCCTGGCAGCTTCATTCGGGCCTCAGCCCAGGGCGGCCATCAGTTCCGGCACGGCGGTCTTGTAGTCGGCGACCAGGCCGAAGTCTGCGACCTGGAAGATCGGGGCGTCCGGGTCCTTGTTGATGGCGACGATGGTCTTGGAGTCCTTCATCCCGGCCAGGTGCTGGATGGCGCCCGAGATGCCGATGGCGATGTACAGCATCGGGGCGACCACCTTGCCGGTCTGGCCGACCTGATAGTCGTTGGGCGCGTAGCCCGCATCGACCGCCGCGCGGCTGGCGCCGATGGCGGCGCCCAACTTGTCGGCCAGGGGCTCCATCACGGTGTGGAACTCTTCCGCCGAACCCAGGGCGCGACCGCCCGAGACGATGATCTTGGCGGCGCCCAGTTCCGGACGGTCCGACTTGACCATTTCCTCGGCGACGAAGGTCGTCTTGGGGGCCTCGGCGCCGGCCACGCTCTCGACCGGGGCCGAGCCGCCTTCGGCGGCGGCGGCGAAGGCGGTCGGACGCACGGTGATCACCTTCTTGGCGTCGCCCGACTGGATCGTCTCAAGCGCATTGCCGGCGTAGATCGGGCGCACGAAGGTATCAGCCGAGACCACTTCGACGATGTCCGAGATCGGGGCCACGTCCAGCTTGGCGGCGATCCGGGGGGCGAAATTCTTCCCGTCCGTGGTCGCGGGCGTCAGAATGGCGTCGTAGCCGCCGGCCAGCGGCAGGACCGTGGCCTCGACGGCCTCGGCCAGCACCTTGCCCAGGCCGGCGCTCTCGGCCAGCAGCACCTTGCGGACCCCGGCGATCTTGGCGGCGCCGTCGGCGACGGCCTGCGCGCCCTGGCCCACGACCAGAACGTCCACGTCGGACGACAGGGCCAGGGCGGCGGTCACGGTCTTGTGGGTGGTGTCGCGGACGGCCGAGCCGTCGTGATCGGCGATGACGAGGACGGCCATCTTACAGCACTCCTGCGGACTTGAGGGATTCGACCAGCTGGGCGGCGCTCTCGACCTTGACCCCGGCGGCGCGCTTGGGCGGCTCGGTGACCTTGACCACCTTCAGACGGTCGGCCACGTCGACGCCGTAGTCGGCGACCGCCTTCATGGCGATCTCCTTCTTCTTGGCCTTCATGATGTTGGGCAGGGAGGCGTAGCGCGGCGTGTTCAGCCGCAGGTCCACCGTGACCACCGCGGGCAGTTCCGCCGCGATCGTCTGCAGGCCGCCGTCGACCTCGCGCGTCACCGTGGCCTTGCCGCCGTCAATGACCAGCTTGCCGGCGAAGGTCGCCTGGGGCCAGTCCAGCAGGGCGGCCAGCATCTGGCCCACGGCGTTGTTGTCGCCGTCGATCGACTGTTTGCCCATCAGCACCAGGTCGGGCTTTTCTTCCTCGACCACGGCCTTCAGCAGTTTGGCGACCGCCAGCGGCTCCAGATCGGAGTCCGACTGGATCAGCACGCCCCGGTCCGCGCCCATGGCCAGGGCGGTGCGGATGGTTTCCTGGGCCTGGGTCACGCCGATGGAGACCACGACGATCTCGGTCGCCGTGCCGGCGGCGTGGTGTTCCTTGCCTTCCTTCAGACGAACCGCCTCTTCGACGGCGATCTCGTCGAAGGGATTCATGCTCATCTTGACGTTGGCCAAGTCGACGCCCGACTGGTCAGCCTTGACGCGGGCCTTGACGTTATAGTCGATCACCCGTTTGACGGGGACGAGAACCTTCATGGGTCTATCCGTGAATTCGCCTGAATGTAGGGGCAGGACATGGAGCGGTCGCGAAGGCCTGTCAACGTAACGCGGGGTCAAGCTCCCGTGCAAAACCCGCCTAACGGATGCTGAGATGAAGCGTTTTCTGACCTTTCCCCGCCTGTCGATGATCTTTCTGGGCCTGTTCGGCGTCGCCGTGGCGGGCGTTTTCGCGGTCCAGGCCTATTGGGTCACGCCGGGCGAACGCTGCGAGGCGGCGGGCAAATGGTACGACATGGACAACCGCATCTGCGCCCAGCCCATCTCCATCGCCCAGATCACCGGCCGCCCCAACGGCGTCTCGCGCGCCCAGGCCTCGGCCGAAAAGAATCGCGAACTGGTCCGTATCGAACACGAACTCGCCGCCCAGGACCGCGCCCGCGACGCCGAAATCGCCCGCCAGAAGGCCGCCCTGGCCGCCGCCCGTCCGGCGAACTGAGGGCCTAAGGGCCAATCGACATTGGGCCTGCCGCCGTCCTGCCGGGCGGCGCGCAGCCGCCAACCAAGGAGAGGCGCCTCGGGCGTTGAAGACTCTATTCCATTGAGTGTCGGTCTCCTTTCCCGCGTCAGCGGAAGGAAAAACATCTGGCGGCGGAACGCCGATTGAGGGTGGGTTCATCACAACGTGCACGACGAGGTCACGGCGGACACGGTGCGTTCCGACGGCGTCGTGACCGCTGTGAATCCGCCGTGATCGCTGTGATGAACCCTGTCGCCGCATCAAGGCCCTCTGACGCGGGAAGAGCGGCCTGACCGCAGTAAGCTGAATGCCGATTGAACCTAGGGCAGGGCGTCGAAGTCCACCACCAGAGGCTCCCGCTCCAACAGGGCGAGGACGCGGCGAAAGCCCGCCTGATCCAGCGCCGTGGTGGCGGTGTTGATCAGGGGGTGGAAGTTGACGACCTCGGCCTCCCACAGCCGCCGGTCCAGGACGAAGGTCACGCGCCGCTCGGCGTCGTTGATCAGGGCGAGCGCCGTGACCGAACCGGGCCGGACGCCCAGGGTTTCGAACATCAGCGTCTCGTTTCCGAACGAGAGCCGGCCTGACCCCATGACGGCGGCGGCGCGTTTCAGGTCGATCGCCGTGTCCTGACGGGCCGAGATCAGCCACAGCCGGCCCTTATGATCCTTCAGGAACAGGTTCTTGGTGTGGGCGCCGGGCAGGGCGGCCTTCAGTTCGAGCCCCTCTTCGACGCGGAAGACGGCCGGATGGTGGCGGGTCCGGTGGTTCACGCCCTTTTCGGCGAACCAGGCCAGAAGGCGGTCGCGGTCGAAAGCCGGTTCGCTCATGCCGTCGTTCTCATGCCGGTCGTTCTCATGGTTGAGTGGTCGCACATCGGGCGTTAGGAACAGGTCATGGTCGATACAGCGCCCGCCCGCCAACTGGAACTGGAATGCTATCCGATGACGGCCCGGCCGCCGGACCTCGTGCCCGGTCGCCAGTCGCGCAACTGGATGGACGCCTTCATCAGCCGCCATCCCTATCGGTGCCTGCCGCTGAACATGGCCAACACCACGGGCTGGGAGATCCTGTGCCCGTTCGGCTTTTCGGCCGAATGGAACGGCGGGCCGCGTCAGGAAGACATCGTCATCACGCCCGATCGGCCCCAGCACGACCTGGACCATTTCGTCACCTCCCACTTCTCGCGGGGGGTTCTGACCATGCATCCCCAGTATCTGTTCCGCACCCCGCCGGGCTGGGGCATGATGTGTTCGGGTTCGCCCAACCATGTGAAGGACGGAATCCAGCCCCTGGTCGGCCTGATCGAAACCGACTGGCTGCCCTTCCCCTTCACGATGAACTGGATCTTCACCCGGCCGGGCCGCGTGACCTTCGAGCGGGGCGAACCGTTCTGCTTCATCAATCTGATCGAGCACAAGAAGGTCGAACAGTTCCAGCCGGTGATCCGGACCCTGCAGTCCAATCCGGTCATGAAGGGTCAGTTCGAGGCCTGGAACCGCGCCCGGACGGACTTCAACCAGCGCCTGGCCAGCGGCGACCCGGACGCGGCCAAGGAGGCGTGGCAGCGCTATTATTTCAAGGGCGAGGTGCCCGAGGATCTGGGCGCGGCCCCGCCCACCCATTCGAACAAGCGCCGGCTTAAATCGCCCCGCGTCGGCTGACCGAAAGGCCCGCCCCGTCCCCGCGGCGGACGGGGCGGTTCGACGTCAGGCCCCGGGCCGGGTGACGCGCGAGCCCAGGTTCTGGATCACCTCGCGGGCGTCGAAGGCGTTGGGATCGCCGGCGGGCTTGGGACCGCGACCCATGATGATTTCGGCGCTGGCCTCGTAACGGTCGATCTGGCGGGTGTCGATGTCTTGCGGACCCCAGGGGCCCCAGCGATCCCACGGGCTCCAGAAACCGCTCCGGTAATAGCGCCAGGACGGACCCCAGTAGGGACCGTAGAAGCTGGAATAGGGGCCGTAGAAGGGATCGGGCGTCGAGACGAAGCGGGTGTCGCGTTCGGTCGCGCGGTTGACGGTGGCGAACCAGTCATAGCCGCTTTCGACCGTCAGCTCGGCCGAGCGCAGCAGCAGGGACATTTCGACCTGTTCGCGCGAGGTCACCGAATTGCCCGCAAAGGTCACGCGATAGCGGTTGCTCTCGACGCGCTGCTCGGAATAGCCGCCGCGCTGACCGTTGTAGCCGGCGGGCTGATAGGGGGTGGCGGTGGCGCAGGCGGCCAGGACGAGGCCGGCGACGGCCGTCGTCGCCAGCACCTTGAGCGCGGACGTCGTTCTTGAGGGGGCTTTCATGAAATCAACTCCTTGATCGCCCATTCGGGCGCGCTGGCGGCTGAACGGGGCATGAACGAGCCTGTTCCCTCGGCACTCTAGACCGAAGCTCGGCCGCGTCCAGACCTACAGCAGCTAGGCCTGCAGGCGCGAGACGATCAGGACCGCGGCGGTCAGCAGCAAGAGGCCGACGAAGAGGCCGAAGCCGCGGCGAAACCGGGGCGTCTGCATCCGCCGCGACAGGGCCGCGCCGGACAGGGCGTAGGCGCTCATCGACGTCAGGTCCATGCCGATCACGGCCAAGGCGAACAGGGCCAGCTGCGGCGCCACAGGGCGGGAGATGTCCAGAAACGGCGGCAGGACGGCGGTGAAGAACAGAATGGCCTTGGGATTGGCGATCTGGACCATGAAACCGTCCAGAAAGGCGTTGCGGCTCTTGTGGATTTCGACGGCCTCGGGCTCGGCGGCCGTGGCGAAGGCGCCGCGCAGAGCCTTCAGCCCCAGCCAGGCCACATAGAGGGCCCCCAGGACGGCGATCAGGTGAAAGACCTGGGGGAAGGCCTTGACCAGGGCGCCCAGGCCCAGGGCCGCCGCGCCGAACCAGACCAGGGTCGCCGTATTCATCCCGACCACGCCGATCAGGGCCGGGGCGCGCCCCCGCTCCACCCCGGCGGCGACGGCGAACAGATTGGCGGGGCCGGGCGTGATCGCCATCACCACCATCACCCCCAGAAAGGTCAGATAGAGGTGCGGGTCGACGGGCAGGGCGGACATGCGGCGTCGTGTCGCTGCATCGGCCCCAGTGGTCAAGGCCTGTGAGGCGCGCCTTGCGTCCTATCGCGCGCGAGGCGCCTTGGGCGGGGCGGGCGGTTCAGGCGCCTCGGGGGCCTCGGGCGCTTCGGCCTCTTCCGGCGCTTCGTCCGCCTCGGTCAGCACGGCGTCTTGGGCCTGGTCCAGCGCATATTGGGCGATCAGCCCATAGGTCTCCATCTGTTCGGGATCGGGATTGGTCCAGGCGCTGTTGCGGGCGATGCCGGTTCCGGCCGCCAGACCCTGCTCCATCGCCTGTTTCACCTCGGGATCGTTCAGCGCCTCCTGAACCAGGGCGTCGACGTCGATGTCCTTCAAGGCCTCGGCCGCCGCCTCGGAGGCGTGGCGCGTGGCCTCGGCGGTGAAGGCGGCCACGTCCGGCGCATATTCGGACCAGAGGGCGGCGATCCTTTGGCCGCGCACGGCCTCGTCCAGGCTCTCGTCTTCGGAAATCGCTTCGGCGCGCTTGCCGAAGGCCTCCATCCGCGCCTCGAAGGCGGCGGCCGCCGTCTCCAGACGGGCTTCAGCCTTCGACTCGGCGGCCTCGGCCCGGTCTTCCTGAGGGGAGGCCAAGGCGCCGGCGAATGCGCAGGACAGGGGCGACAGGGCCAGGGCGGCGGTCAGGCTGAGCAGGCGGATCATGGGAAATCTCCCTTTGAATGACCCGCGCAAACTCCGCCGTCAGCCGCCCCGTCTCAAGTGAAATCGCGGTAAGGCGACTATTGGGCCGCAGGCGCCGGCTCGGTCTTACCGGCTACGGCTTGCTGGACACCCTCGCGGAACTGTTCGGGAATGGCGCGGATCGACTGGCCGGCCGCCGTCGACGCCGTGAGAAGCTCCGTCTTGCGCGCGGCGTTTTCGGGCTTTTCGGCCTCGGCCTTGAAAAAGGCCTCCACCTCTGCGGCGAAGGCGTTCATCCCCGGCGCGTGCCGGTCGATCACGGCGTAGGCGGCGGCCGTCTTGGCGGCGGCGTCCTTCGTGGCGTCGCCCAGAATCGCCTCGAGCTCGGTGTTCATCTGCTCCAGATCGGCCTCAAAGGCCTCAGCCTTGGCCTCCAGGGCCGCCTCTTCCGGGCTCTGGGCCTCCGCTTGGGTCTCCGCTTGGGCCTGTGCAGGGGCAGGCGCAGCGGCTTGGGCGGCGGCCAGCGCCGGGGCGGCGAGGGTCAAAACGGCCAGGGCCGCGACGGAGGACAGAAGACGCATGGCCATGGACCTTTGGGCTGGAGGCGGCGGGATCGCCGCAGGGACGAGGCCGTCGCCTGTGAGGCTCAGACTTCAAACACCCGATACGGCTTTTCCCCCAGAGACCGCAACACCGGCAGAGCCACGTTATAGACGGGCACGCCCCGATTGGTGCGCCCCTCCGGCCCGCCGCGATGGGCGTGGCCGTGCGCCACCAGGCTGATGTTGTCGTATCGGTCGATGGTTTCGGCCAGGCGCGACGAGCCCAGGAAGGCGTGGATTTCGGGCGGCTCGCCCATCACCGTCTCGACCACGGGCGCATAGTGCAGCAGGACGACCGACCGCTCGGTACGCAGCATGCGGATGGAGTTTTCGATCAGATTGGCGTCCTCGACCGCCTCCTGGACGAAGGTCTTGACCGCCGCCTCGCCGAAGGCGCTCAACATATAGCGGCCGAAGCCGCCGACGAACCCCTTCCCCCCGGCGAAGCCCACTCCGTCGATCTCATAGGCCTGGCCGGTCAGCATGCGGACCCCGGCGTCCGCCAGCATCCTGGCGACCTGATCGGGCTGGCCGCATTCGTGTTCGTGATTGCCCAGAACGCCCACCATCGGAATGCGGCACAGCCGCAGATCCTCCAGCAGCCGCTCCACCTCGGCCGTCTTGCCGTAGTTGACCAGATCGCCGCACAGGCACAGCACGTCGGCCTCCTCCGACACACGTTCGAACAGATCGCGATAGGGGCGGCGCGCGTCCTCGCCGACGTGCAGATCGCCCACGGCGGCGACGCGCATCTTCTTGGCCGGTCCCGGCTCCAGTCCCGGCTGGGGCGTCTGTCCAGAGGCGGGGGAAGGCGCGGAGGAAGGGGGTTGGGGGGCGTCGGTCATGGGTCGCTCTCCAGCGGGGGCTCAGGTCACGGGATCGTGGCGTTCTTCCAGCCCCTTGCCGACCACGTCGCCGAAGCCCCATTCGGCGACGTCGATCACATAGTCGCGCGGGCTCAGAAGACGGCCGCGGCACACCTTCACCCGCGGGGGCGGCAGGTCGATTTGGGCCGCCAGCCGTTCGGTCAGCTCTTCCATCAGCCAGCGCGGCACCCGGTCGCGCTCGGTCGGATAGGCGAAGCGGAAGTTCAGCAGATGGGCGGCCAGCACCTCCCAATAGAGGTCCATCTGGTCCAGCAGGCTCTTCCAGTCCACGGCGTCGGACTGTTTCAGAATGACGTGGTTCACATCCGCCCCGTCGTAACGATAGCGGTCCTGGATGAAGACCTTGGACAGGATCAGGGCCGTGGGCGGGGTGATCCGCACCTCATGGCCATAGACCCGGATCACATCCCCGCCGAACCAGCTGTCCGACACGGCGATGGCGCCGTTCGACATGGCGAAGATGACGTCGAAGAAATGTCGGTCGTCCTTCCAGACCTTGGCGATCCAGCGTTCGTCCTCGACGTCGGTGCGATAGCCGCGCTTCTGGAAATAGGCGAGAATGCGGGGATAGTCGCCGGGCTTGCAGAAGACGTCCAGATCCTTGGTCGGGCGGCGCACCCCCGTATAGGCGGTGACGGCGTAGGTGCCCGACAGCAGAAACGGTATGCCGCTTTCCTTCAGCAGGCCCAGGCTTTCCTCATAGAAGGCCAGGGCGTCCGGCGGCGGCTCGAAGGTCGGTTCGGCGATGACGTCGGACATGGCGGGCCCTGGAATGGCGAGGGCAGTGGAACGGCGGCCCGCAACGGCGGTTCCTGCGCCCCTTCTCCGCAATTCTACCTAGGCGTCGCAAAACCGTATTCTTAGGATATTCATTCACGGGTGAAGCATGGTCGGTCTGACGACATCCATGCGGCGCGGGCGCTGGCGGTTCTTCCGCCATGACGCCGGACAGGAGGCGGGTCCCCCGCCCTCCGTCTATCTGCTTTTGTTCGTCGCCTCCCAGCTTCTGGGGCTGTGGAGCGTGGCCGCGCTGGACGCCAAGGTGATGTGGCCGGCTAATGCGGTGTTGCTGGCCGCCGTCCTGCAGTTGTCGCGTTACAAGGCCCTGGGGGTTCTGGTCGGGTGCGCCCTGATCAATCTGGTCAGCAACATCATACGCGGCGACGCCGCCGTGATCGCGGTCACCAACGTCGCCTTCAACATGACCCAGGTGATCGTCGCCACCCTGCTGATCCGTCGCTTCTGCGGCGCCGCCCTGGACATGCGTCGTCCGAAACGGCTGCTGCGGTTCGCCCTGATCGCTGCGGCGCCCTCCGTCGCCTTCACCACCCTCCTGGCCGGCCTTGTCGCCGTCGTCGTTAGCGGACCGCCGTTGGAAAGCCTAGGCTTTCGGATGCGGCACCTCTTCGACATGGAACTGCTGGCGATGATGATCGTCACGCCGACCCTGTTGCTGGTGGCGCGCAGTCACCGCTTCCGCTCCGACGCCCAGGCCCGACCCGCTGAATTCGTGCTCCTGATGGTTCTTGTGACCGCCGCCGTGGTCTGGGCCTTCGGCCAGAACCAGGCGCCGATCCTGTTCATGATCCTGCCGCCTCTGATCCTGCTGGCCTTCCGACTGTCTCCGCCCTGGACCGCAGGGGCGGTTCTGTGGGTTACGGTCATCGCCGTGGGCGCCACCGTGACGGGTCACGGCCCCGTCACCCTGACGCGCCTTCAGCCTGACCCGGTTCTGGACACGGTCCCGACCGTCATGCGGCAGATGAGCGTCCTGCATCTGTTTCTTCTGACTCTGGTCGTCACCGCCCTGCCGATCACCACTTTATCGACCGAGCGGCGGCGGCTGATGACGCGATTGGGCGTGCGCACCGAGGCCGCCCTAGCCGCCGTCAAACGGGCCGAGACGGCCGATCAGGCCAAGTCCCGCTTCCTGGCCATGATGAGCCATGAGATGCGCACGCCTCTGACCGGCGTCACCGGATATGCCGACCTTCTGGCCCGACGTCCTGGGCTGGACGACGAGGGGCGCCGTCAGGTCGAGGCGATCAAACAGTGCGGCGAGGCCATGCTGCGCCTGATTGAGGATCTGCTGGAGGTGTCCCACGGCGGGGCCGAGGTGGCGCTGAAACCGACCGACATCCCCGCCTTGATCGAAGAGGCGGTCGCGCCGTCGCGGGAGTGGGCGAATGTTCGCGGCCTGGACTTCACCGTCAGCATCGCCCCCGAGGCCCAGGGCGGGGTCTGGACCGACGGCCGGCGTCTGCGCCAGATTCTGCACCATCTCAGCGCCAACGCCGTGAAATTCACCGGCCTGGGCGGCGTGCGGGTCGTGGCGGACCGACGGGGCGATCATCTCCGCGTGCAAATTCACGACACCGGCTGCGGCATGACGGATGAGGTGCTCTGCGGCGTCTTCTCCCTGTTCCAGCAGGCGGACGCCACCACCAGCCGGGCGCATCAGGGCGCGGGAGTGGGTCTGGCCCTGGCCAAGAGCCATGTGGACCGACTGGGCGGAACCATTTCGGTGGAGAGCGCGCCCGGCATGGGAACGACCTTCACCGTCGAAATCCCAGCCGAGCCGGTCGAAATCGTTCAGAGCGACGCCCCCCAGCCGTTGGAGGCGCGGCGCATGCGGATCCTCGTCGTTGACGACCATCCCCTGAACCGCAATCTGATGCGAGTCATGCTGGAGGCGGCCGACTGCGACACGGCCGAGGCGTGTGACGGCGCCGAGGCGGTGGAGGCCGTCGCGGCCGGCGCCTTCGACCTAGTCCTGATGGACGTCCGCATGCCGGTCATGGACGGGATCGCCGCCACCCGCGCCATCCGCAGTCTGGCTGGACCGGCCGCCGACGTCGCCGTCCTGGCCGTCACCGCCGAGGCCATGCCCGAAGACGCCGCCCGCTGCCTGGCCGCCGGCATGGACGGTCATCTGGCCAAGCCCATCACCCAGGCGGCCCTCTATGCGGCGATCGACGCCGCCCTGGCTGCGGCGTCTGACCGTCGGGACGACGCCCAGGCCGCCTAAGGCGGGGCGCCCATCCCCAGGGCCGTCCCCAGCTTCTTAACCGCCGCACACAAGATGTAGCGGTAGGACAAAATGTGATCGCAACATAGATGATTTCCGACTTGGCGCCGGGCGCGCTGAGTCGCATGGTGCTGGCCTCTCCGGAATCGCTCTCTCAGGTCCAGTTCGATGAACGCCATCACCCCGATCATCCGCCCCGACCGCGCCGGTCTTCTGACGCCCTCCGTCGCCTACAAGCCGTTCCGCTATCCGTGGGCCTTCGACATGTGGAAGAAGCAGCAGCAGGTCCACTGGATGCCGGAAGAGGTGCCGCTGGGCGAGGACGTCAAGGACTGGGCCTCGACCCTGAACGACAATGAACGCAATCTGCTGACCCAGATCTTCCGCTTCTTCACCCAGGCGGACATCGAGGTTCAGGACAACTACATGGAACGCTACGGCCGGGTGTTCAAACCGACCGAGGTGAAGATGATGCTGGCCGCCTTCGGCAATATGGAGACCATCCATATCGCGGCCTACGCCCTGCTGCTCGAGACCATCGGCATGCCCGAGAGCGAGTTCGGCGCCTTCATGGAATATGAGGCCATGCGGGACAAGCACGACTATATGGGCCAGTTCGGCGTGGATTCGGACGCCGACATCTGCCGGACCCTGGCCATGTTCGGCGGCTTCTCAGAAGGGGTTCAGCTGTTCGCCTCCTTCGCCATGCTGATGAACTTCCCGCGCATGAACAAGATGAAGGGGATGGGCCAGATCGTCTCCTGGTCGGTGCGCGACGAGAGCCTGCACTGCGAGGGCATCATCAAGCTCTATCACGCCTTCAACAAGGAGACGGGCGCCGTCACCAAGGCCGTGGCCGACGACATCGTCGACTGCTGCAAGACGGTGGTGAAGATGGAGGACAAGTTCATCGACCTGGCCTTCGAAATGGGCGCGGTCGAGGGCATGACCCCCGACGACATCAAACAGTACATCCGCTTCATCGCCGACTGGCGCCTGCGTCAGCTGAAGCTGCCCGAGGTCTATGGGGTCAAGGAAAACCCGCTGCCCTGGCTGCAGGCCCTGCTGTCGGGCGTCGAACACGCCAACTTCTTCGAGGCCCGCGCCACCGAATATTCGAAGGCCGCGACGCAGGGCAATTGGCACGGTTCGGACGGCGTCTGGACCGAGTTCGACCGGATGATGGCCCGCCGCGACATGAGCCTGGTCGCGGGCTGAGCCCGGTTGGCTACGGCTGCGGCCTGACCCAGGCGGGTCGGGCCGTGCAGGCCTCGCGGAAGCCCGACTGGCACAGCCGCACCTGTTCGCGCCAGGCCGCATAGTCGCGGTCGTACTGGTCCTGGGCCGCCCGGGTCGCCTCGGCCGCGGCTCGCGCCTGTTCCTCGGCTTGACGCACCTCGATCTGATGACGGGCCACGGCGGCGTCATAGTCCAGCCGGGCGGCCTCGTCCGCCTTGTCGGCCAGGGCGTTCTGGGCGGCGATCTCGTCGTTCAGCGCTCGGGTGAGACGCAATTCTTCCTCGGTCTGTCTGGAATCCTCAGCCCGGTGGTAGGCTTCGCCCTTCGCCCGCAGCAGCGCCTCGCGCGCGGCGGGGTCCTGGGGGTCGGGCAGGGCGCGCTGATCGCGATAGGGGTCCGGCGCGCTATAGGGATCCGGGGCCGTCTGCGGCGCCGTCCGGGCCTGAGCCGCGCCGGTCAGGGCGATCGTCGCCAGCAGGGCGCCGAACAGGGACATTCGGATGGTCATGCAGCTATCCTTCGCTCAAGGCTCGTCGCCCGACCTTCGCCGTAACGGCGTCGATCCGCAATAACGCAGTCGTGACGAAAAGGTGGCGCGCGGGGCCGCTTCACGTCATGGTCGCGGTCGTTCCGATCGCCCAGCCCGACACCGAGCAGACCTCATGATCCTAAGCACCTCGTCCGGAGACTATCCGATCCCCGCCGACGTCGCGCGTCAACTGCCGAACGTACCCGCCCTGCCCGATCCGGCCGCGCCGAACGCGCGGCTGCAGATCGAGGATTTCCGCCACTGGCTGGACGCCTCGCCCGAGCACGCCATCGACTATGAACGGCTGCGGCGCTGGCATCTGGTGCAGGATGAGCTGGCGGCGCGCGCGCTAATTGAAAATTGGCGCTATGTAGTCACGACCGACGGACTTGACTAAAACATGATCGCTCCCATCTGGAAGCCCGGATTGATCTGTGTCGCGTTAGTTATGGTAGATCTTGACGAGAGATCAGCATATCACAGTGGCCAAGGTTTAAAACGTCGCTGACCGGAACTGGAGCAAATCCAGCGGCGTCGACTTTCCAGAAACGAAAACCTAGAGCACTCAAATCTTGGACATATTCATTTATGTCGGCGAGCGTCGACATCATCGAGGTCGACCATTCTGTCAAGATGCGGATTCTCGGCGACCGTTCCAAAATTCGCCGGGCGCCAGCGATTGCCAACGGTTCGGCTCCCTCGATATCCATATGAAGGAAATCAACTGACGGGACTGTGGCTAACACGTCATCCAATCGTACGGCGTCGACGGCCGTTCTTTCGGAATAGGCCTCTCCGAAGTCCGAATCGGCTCTGGCTGTAACAATGTGGCCACTTCCGAAGTGGCCGGGAGCCGCTTGGAGTGCGATTTGGCCCGGCTTGTCCGCGACCGCTACTGGATGAAGATCCACCTGTCCCACGCCTCGAAAAGATGAGTATCCGTTCACGAACAGCGATGCGCGAAGCAGCGGGATGATCGCAGGGTTGGCTTCGAAAGCATGGATTTTACAGCTCCTGCCGTAGGCGCCTGCGATCGCCATCGTATGGTATCCGACGTTCGCGCCGATATCGACGACCGTGTCTCCTGATTGAAGGCATGACAGAATCGCCTGCTCGACATGAACTTCATAGCGGCCGCTTTTCAATATGGCGGGGGTAAGATCTAAGTCTCCGGGGACAAGGTAGATCACTTCCCCTCGGTGGGTCATCGCCATTACGCGGTCCCCAAGGAATATCGGGGAAAATTGTGCGTTCAGATGATGCGATCGAAATTCAGATGTCGAAATAATGTAACGGCCTAGTTCAAATCTATCCTTGAAGCCTAGTGAAAGATGATGTTTGACCAGATCATCGTCAGGCGTACGGCCAAGTAGAAATTCAATGCAGGCTATTATGTCTTCGGGGGTGATGTAAGAATTTTTGCTAACTTCGGACATATTTTCCTGCTCCTGCCTCGCCGCTATTTGTGAATATTAGGTTCAAGATCTGGAGTTGCAACGAGAAAGTTCTGCTTTTGGGTGGTCTCACTCTACGCTTCACGCCGGCAGGCGCAGCTCGAACACGGCGCCGCTTCCCTCATTGGCGCCTTCGCCGGGGACCAGCCTCAGGTCGCCGCCGTGCAGGGCCGCCAGTTCGCGGGATATGGTCAGGCCCAGGCCCGATCCATCGGAACTTTTGGAACTGACGAAGGGTTCGAACAGCCGCTCCGCCAGGCGCGGCGGAATGCCCGGCCCGTCGTCGGCGATGCGGATGACGCACAGCCGGTCCTCGCCGAAGGCGCTGACCGTGATCGTCCCCCGACCGCGCCGCTCGGGCGGTCGGCCCGCGTCGGCCTCGATGGCCTGACGGGCGTTGCGCATCAGATTGACCAGAATGCGATAGAGCTGGTCCGGATCGGCCTCGACCGCGAACCGGGCCGGCAGTTGCTTGACCAGCCGCACGCCGTCCGGTTCCAGCCCCGCGTCCTCGGCCGCCAGGGTCAGGGCCTTGGTCAGGACCACGCGGGTCTTCTGGGGCGCGGGCTCCTCGCTGCGGCCATACTCCAGCACATTGCGCGACAGGCTTGCGGCCCGGCTCAGCGCCCGCTCCAGTCGAGGCAGGGCCTTGGCCACCTGCGGATCCGCCGAGGTCGCCAGCCGTTCGGACGCCATCTGGGCCGAGGTCAGCATGTTGCGCAGGTCGTGGTTGATCTTGGCCACCGCCTCGCCCAGGGCGACCAGGCGGGCGCGCGAACGCAAGGATTGACGGACCTCCTCCTGCATCCGCGACAGCTCGCGCTCGACTCGGCCGATTTCGTCATGCCGGTCGGACGGCGCCTCGGCCTCGCTCTCGGGATCGGCGGCGAATCGCTCCATCGACCGGGTGACGCGCCGCAGGGGCCGCAGCACCAGCAGGGCCAGACCGCCGTAGAGCAGGGCCCCCGCCGTCAGGGACACCAGCAGGGACACCAGCAGGCTGTTGAGCAGGAAGGATTTCAGCTCCAGTTTCAGCGGCTGGGCCGGGGTGACGATCTCGATGAAGTCGCCCGAGCGATAGCGGGGCTTGGCCTGGACGCGCAGCGACCGGTCCGGATGGCCGAACAGGGTGCGCCAGGGGTCGGTCAGCCGTGCCCAGCTGTTCTGCTGGCGCAGGTCGATCAGTTCGGGGGCCCGCGGCAGATTGGGGGCCTGGAGCAGCAGCCGCCGCACCCCCTGTTCGGTCAGGGCCACGGCCTGGACGCCGCCGATCCGCATCAGCTCGGCCGCCGTGTCGTCCTCGACCGCGCTATAGGGCAGGGCCTCGACCCCGACCGAGGCCAGTTCGGCCGCTTGCAGCCGGTCGCGCAGCCAGCGCTCGTGGAAGGCGGCCAGGTTCGGCCCCATGATCAGGGCTTCGACCGCCAGGGTGAAGGCCACGGTCAGCAGCAGCAGCCGCGCCGACAGGCCGTCGGGCGCGCGGGGCCGCAAGCGCTCGCGCCAGGTCTCTACCGCTTCGGGCGACAGTTTCAGCGCCGCCGCCGCCTTGTCGAACAGCGCGCTCATGCCGGGGCGGCCTCCGCGCGTCGGGCGCGGATCATCTGGACCAGCTTGATGCCGATGGGCAGCAGCAGGGACAGGAAGACCACCCCCATCAGCGGCCAGAAGAACTGGCGCAACAGCATCGGCAGATCCGGCCGCACCCCGGCCCGCAGCAGGTCGCCCAGCTGGGATCCGATCCAGGTGTAGATAAAGGTGGAGGGCAGCAGGCCGATGAAGGTGGCGATCACATAGGGCCGCAGCGGCACCGCCATCATGCCCGCCGTGGCGTTGACCAGGACGAAGGGCACGCTGGGGATCACGCGCAGGGTGAACAGGGTGGTGAAGGCGTTGCGGTCGATGCCCTTGGCCACCCGATCCATGAAGCCGGCGTCGGCCTCGAACTTGGCGCGCAGCCAGGTGCCGATCGAGGTGCGATAGACGGAATAGATGACGACCGAGCCTATGGTGGCCCCGCTCGCCTGGGCCAGGGCGCCCACATAGGGGCCGAACATCATGCCGCCCAGCAGGGTCAGGAAGACCGGGCCGGGAATGGTCGAGGCGGTGGCCACGGCGTAGACGGCGACGAAGGCGGCCAGGGCGATCCACCAATGGGCCTGGGCATAGGCCCGAAGGTTCAGCCCGTGCTCGCGGATCAGGTCCATCGACAGATAGCGGTTCCAGCCCAGGGCGAAGAAAACGACCACCAGGCCGGCGATGACCGCCAGCGGCGCCAACCGCAGGGCCCAGTCCTTCGCCGTTCGTTTCGCCATACGCTCGTCATTCCCGAATTGCCGACCGAGCGTTGACTCGCGCGGTCATGCGACTTATACGCCCGCCCTTCCTGCGACGGACGCCTCTTGCCCCGTCGCCCAACCTTTTAACGTCAGGAGCCGACCGTGAAGCGGACCTATCAGCCGTCGCGACTCGTGCGCAAGCGCCGTCACGGCTTCCGCAGCCGGATGGCCACCAAGAACGGCCAGAAGATTGTTGCGCGCCGTCGCGCCAAGGGCCGCAAGCGCCTGACGGCGTAAGCGGCTCTCGCGTCCGGAGCCAAGGACGCATGAGCGACCCTTTACAGATCAAACGTCTGTTGCGGCGGCCCCAGTTTCTGGCGGCCGCCAAAGGCGTTTCCGAAGCGCGCGGCGGGGTGGTGATCCAGAGGCTGGATCGCGGCGACGGTTCGCCGCACGTCGGCCTGGGCTTCACCGCCACGCGCAAGATCGGCGGGGCGGTGGTCAGGAACCGCGCCAAACGCCGCCTGCGCGAGGCCGCGCGGGCCATGCTGCCCCAATATGGCGTGCCCGGAAGCGACTATGTCTTCATCGCCCGCATGGGCACGACCGAGCGGGCGTGGGACCGTCTGCTTGACGATGTGAAATCGACGCTTACAAGGCTGGCGACACCGAGAAACGATCGGGGGGCCGACCGGCCTTCGCCCGCCCCCGCCCCCTCCGGCCAGGACCGCCCGAATCCATGAAAAACGAGAACTCGCGCAACACGATCCTCTTCATCGTGTGCTCGGCCCTGATCCTGGGGGTCTATTGGTTCGCCGTGCTGCGGCCCCAGGCCGAGCGCCGCGCCGTCCAGCAGCAGGCCCAGGCCGAACAGTCTCAGACGGCCGAGAACGCCGCTCGCACGGCGCTGAGCCCCCAGGGGCCGGTCTTCGTCACCGATCGCCGCCAGGCGCTGAGCACCGCCGCGCGCGTGCCGATCCAGTCCGGCACCCTGAAGGGCTCGCTGTCGCTCCAGGGCGGTCGGATCGACGACCTGTTCCTGACCGACTACAAGGAGGTCCAGGACAAGCCTGAGCCGGTCGAACTGTTCCGCCCCCAGGGGATGCAGAACGCCTATTTCGCCCAGTTCGGCTGGACCGGCCCCAATGTGGCCGGCGGCGTGCCTGGTCCCAACACCGTCTGGCGCCTGACGGCCGGTTCGACCTTGACCCCCACCTCGCCGATCACCCTGACCTGGGACAATGGGCAGGGTCTGCGCTTCACCCGCGTGGTCTCGGTCGATGACCGCTACGTCTTCTCGATCAAGGACACGGTCCAGAACCTGGGAACCCAGGCCATCACCATCGCCCCCTACGGCAGCGTCCAGCGCCAGGGCGTCCCGCCGCTGGCCGGCTCGTCCCACATCGTCCACGAAGGCGCCATCGGTACCTTCGGCAAGCCGGGCGACTACCGGACCGAGCAGAAGAAGTACAAGGACTGGCTGAAGGAGCCGCGGATCGAGAACGCCTCGACCGGCGGCTGGCTGGGCATCACCGACAAATACTGGCTGGCGGCCCTGCTGCCGCAGCAGGACGAGGCGGTCGAAACCGAATTCCGGGTCCGCGAGGTTCCGGGCGGCCAGCCGCAGCTGGAAGCCAACGTCCTGGGCGCGACCCGCACCATCCAGCCCGGCGGAACCGCCACCGAGACCCAGCGCCTGTTCGCCGGCGTCAAGCGGGCCGAGGTGCTGAAGACCTATGAGACCAACCTCAACCTGCCGCGCTTCGTCTATGCGATCGACTGGGGCATGTTCTGGTTCCTGACACGCCCGATCTTCTGGATCCTGGAGAATGTCTACGGCCTGGTCGGCAGCTTCGGCGTCGCCATCCTGGCCCTGACCGTCATCGTCAAACTGGTGATGTTCCCCCTGGCCAACAACGCCTACGCCTCGATGTCCAAGATGCGGAACCTCCAGCCCAAGATGGAGGAGATCAAGAAGAAGTTCAAAGACGATCCGCAGAAGCAGCAGCAGGAGACCATGGCCCTGTACCAGAAGGAGAAGATCAATCCGGTCGCCGGCTGTCTTCCGCTTCTGCTCCAGATTCCGGTCTTCTACGCCCTGTACAAGGTGCTGACGGTCACCATCGAAATGCGCCACCAGCCGTTCCTGGGCTTCATCCACGACCTGTCGGCGCGCGATCCCTCGGTGGTGTGGAACCTGTTCGGCCTGATCCCCTGGGATCCGGCGACCCTGCCGCTCCTGGGCGGGCTGCTGGTCGGGCCTCTGGGCATCGGTCTGCTGGCGGTCGCCTACGGCCTGACCATGTGGCTGCAGACGGCGATGAACCCGCCGGCGGCCGATCCGGTTCAGCGCCAGATCTTCCAGTTCATGCCCCTGGTCTTCACCTTCATCATGGCGCCCTTTGCGGCGGGCCTGCTGGTCTATTGGGCCTGGTCCAACATCCTGACCATCCTGCAGCAGTATGTCATCATGCACCGCTACAAGGCCGAGAACCCGATCGACGACTTCATCGCCCGTTTCAAGAAAACGCCCGCGTGATCGAGGAAACCGAGTTCAGCCCCGAAGAGATCGAGGCCGCACGGATTCTGTTCGCGCGGCCGGCGACCTTCGTCATGGGGGCGGCCAAGATCGAGCAACTGCCCGATCCGGACCTGCCCGAGATCGCCTTTGCGGGCCGCTCCAACGTCGGCAAGTCCAGCCTGATCAACGGCCTGGTCGGCATGCACAAGCTGGCCAGAGCCTCCAACGAGCCGGGCCGGACGCGCGAGGTCAACTTCTTCGATCTGGACGGTCGGCTGCGGCTGGTCGACCTGCCCGGCTACGGCTGGGCCAAGGCGTCCAAGACCACGGTCAAGAAGTTCCAGGACCTGGGGCGCGATTACCTGCGCGGCCGGGTCACCCTGAAACGGGTCTATCTGCTGATCGACAGCCGCCATGGGCTGAAGAGCGTGGACGCCGAGGCGCTGGACGCCCTGGATCTGGCCGCCGTCTCCTATCAGATCGTCCTGACCAAGGCCGACAAGCTGAAGAAGGGCGAGGGCGAGCGGATGCAGGAGGCCACGCTTAAGGCCATCTCCAAACGCCCCGCCGCCTTCCCCGTGGTGGCCCTGACCTCGTCCGAAAAGGGGCTGGGCCTGCCCGAGCTGCGGGCCGAGATCATGCGCACCACCGGCGCGACCCTGGACTGAGGCGCGACCTCAGGTCAGCAGGGCCTTCAGCACCCCGTCCAGCACCGGCCGCCCGCGCGGGGTGGCGACCAGCCGCCCGTCCATGACCGCAAGAAAGCCGTCGGCGATCAGGTCCGCAGTCGGTCCCGCCTCGGGCGACAGGCCCAGGTCCGCCAGCAGGCGGACCGGCGCTCCCTCCACCGTCCTTAGCCCCAGCAGCAGCCGCTCCTCCGCCGCCCCGGCGGCGTCCAGCCGTTCGACCTCGGCCCAGGGGGCGCCCGCCTGAACCCCTGCCGCATAGTCGCCGATGCGGCGATGGGCGACGGTTGCGGTGCGAACGCCGTCCAGGGTCAGTCGCCCATGCGCCCCCGGCCCCAGGCCCAGATAGTCCCCGCCGCGCCAGACATGCAGATTATGGGCCGACCGGGCCGCCACGCCCCGCGCATGGTTGGACACCTCATAGGTGTCGAAACCGGCGGCCTCCAGCACCGCCTGGGTGGCCTCATACAGGGCGGCGGCCGTCTCCTCGTCCGGCGGAACCAGGGTTCCGCGCGCCAGGGCCCGGCCGAAGGCCGTCGTCGGCTCGAGCGTCAGCTGATAGGGCGAGACGTGCTCGAACCCCATGTTCAGGGCCGCGCCCAGCTCCGTCGCCCAGTCGGCGGGCGTCTGGCCCGGCCGGGCGTAGATCAGGTCGATGGACAGCCGGTCAAAGGCGCGTCCGGCCAGGGCGACCGCGCGCCGCGCCTCGGCCGCCGAATGGTCGCGCCCCAGAAACCGTAGGGCGGCGTCGTCCAGGGCCTGCACCCCCATGGACAGCCGATTGATCCCGGCCTGGGCCAGGGCGTCGAACCGGGCCGCCTCCGCATCGGTCGGATTGGCCTCCAGCGAAATCTCGATCGGCCCTGACGGCGGGAACAGGTCGCGGGCCTGATCGATGATCCGCGCCACGGCGTCCGGCGCCATCAGCGACGGCGTCCCCCCGCCGAAGAAGACCGAGGCCAGCCGGCGCGGCCCGGTCAGGGCGCGCTGCGCCCGCAGATCGGCCAGGATCGCCTCCACCAGCCGCCCCTGTTCCTCGACCCGCCCCCGGTCGCGCACCACGTTGAAGTCGCAATAGGGGCAGATGCGCGCACAATAGGGCCAGTGGACATAGAGGCCGACGTCTGATCCGGGATCGACCCAGGTCTGGGCGGGATCAGTCAATCAGGGCGGCTCTCAGCTTGGCGAAGGCGCGGGTGCGGTGGCTGATCGCCTCCTTGGCCTCAGGCTCCATCTCCCCGAAGGTCAGGCCGCTTGCGTCATCAGGCGCCTCGTCCGGAATGAAGATCGGATCATAGCCGAAGCCCCGGTCGCCGCGCGGCGGAAAGCTCAACCGACCCCGCACCACTCCCTCGACCACCACGCTGGGCCCGTCAGGCCAGGCCACCGCCAGGGCCGAGGTGAACCAGGCGCTCATGTCCGCAGCCTGGATCTCCTCCAGCCTTTCCTCGACCTTCTTCATCGCCACGGCGAAATCCTTGCCCGGACCGGCCCAGCGGGCGGAATAGATGCCCGGCGCCCCGTCCAGGGCCGCGACCGACAGGCCCGAATCGTCGGCCAAGGCGACCTCGCCCGACCGATCGGCCGCCTGCCGCGCCTTCAGCAGGGCGTTGCCGGCGAAGGTGGTCTCTGTCTCCTCGGGTTCAGGCAGATTCAGCTGCCCCGCCGTGAGGATCTCGTAATCTTCGCCCAGCAGGGCGGCGATCTCGGGAACCTTGCCCGGATTGTGGGTGGCGAGGACGATACGCATCCCCTTGAAAAGCTTGAGACTCATTGCCGATCACGGTCCTGAAACAGTCTATTGCCAAAGTTCAATATCGTTAAACGATATGTAACGTGATTTTCCGCAGGACACGGCCTATCTATTGATCGTCAGGAACGGGGCCGCAACGTTCAAGACGCCGGACATAACCGGAAGGATCATGCGGAAAAAACTTAAAACGGGCGATGATCGCCCAACAGGAAAAACGGAGACACATTATGCATACGATGAACCTCTCGCTGCTACTGGACAAGGTCGGCGCCGCCTTCGTCAACACGGTTCTGATCGCCGCCCTGCCGACCGCCCTGGTCGCCATCCTGGTCCAAGCCTTTTGATCGACCTCAAGTCCAGTCCTTATCGATCACGAGAGCTTTGACGACCTTGACGAAGATCGCGATGTATAGGGCTGCGTGCGGGTTCGCCGGACCCCGCGCAGCCGCCGCGTCCTTCCTTCCGGCCTGAGCACCGACCGACCATGCGCCTGCCCCTGCCCCATCTGCTGAAGCGAGGCGAGGGGCGCACGCCGCAGCTGTGGGCCCCGATCACCGCCCCGTTTCGCGCCCTGGGACCGGGTTCGGTCTCCAGCGTGCTGAAGGTGGCCCTGGACGTGGCCTATGTCCTGCTCTGGCTGGTCACCGGCCTTCTTCTTCTGCTGCTGATCGCGGCCGTCTTCATCCCGCTGGACAATGTGAACATCACCGTCAGCGGCGAGACCGGCGGCCGCCAACTGCCCCTGACCCGGCTGCTTCTGCTGTTCGGCCTGGGGGCGGCCACCGCATATTTCGGCGGCTTCATGCTGATTCTGCGCAGCCTGCGCCTCATCTTCCGTACTCTGATCATGGGCGACCCCTTTCATCCGGCCAATGTGCGCCGCCTGCGCCAGATCGGCCTGATCCTGGCCCTGGTCACCGGCGGGGTCTGGCTGGCCCAGGGCTTCGTCGCCGCCCGCCTGGCGCCCGGCGTCATGGACCCGCAAGGGCTGGGCGAACTGCTGACCCCGGTGTTTTCCGTCCTGATCGTCTTCGTCCTTGCGGAGGTCTTTCGCGAGGGCGCGCGGCTGCGCCGCGAATCCGAACTGACGATCTGAACCGTTTCCGCTAGGACTTCCCCATGGCCATCCGCGTCCAGCTTGATCGCGTCCTTGTCGAACGCCGCATGTCGCTGACCGAGCTGGCCGACCGGGTGGGGGTCACGGTGGCCAATCTGTCGGTCCTGAAGACGGGCAAGGCGCGGGCGGTGCGGTTTTCGACCCTGGACGCCCTGTGCCGTGAACTGAACTGCCAGCCGGGCGATCTCCTCGCCCATGAACCCGGTCCCGCCGACCCTATCGAGGACGACGAAGCGGCATGAGGCGCAAGGGTTCCGGCCGGGACGAGAACGGCCTGACGCCCGAGGACCGTCGCATCTGGAACCGCATCACCGGCACGGTCTCGCCGCCCCGAACGCGCAAGGCCGCGCGGGTCACGCCCGGCGCCGAGGCGCCGGCCCATCTGATCGCCCCGACCTCGGACCGCCCTCTGTCGCGCGCGGAAAAGCCCCCGGCCAAGACCTCTCCGGCGCGGTTCGCCCGCACCGAGCCCACGTCCGAGCCCCGCCTCCCGGTTCGCCCCGCGCCCTCTCGCCTCCGGCCCGCGCCCGAGGATCTGGAGCCCCGCCGCAAACAGCGGCTGTCGCGCGAGCGCGATCCGATCGAGGCCCGGATCGACCTGCACGGCTTCGGCCGGTTCGAGGCCGAGGACCAGCTTCGGGCCTTTCTGACCGGCTGCCAGGCGCGGGGCCTGCGGGCGGTCCTGGTCATCACCGGCCAGGGGCGGCTGGGCGGCGGGGTCATCCGCGCCTCCTTCGCCGAATGGATGCAGTCGCCGGCCCTGCGCGGCGTGGTCTCGGGCTTCACCTCGGCCCATCGGCGCCACGGCGGCGACGGCGCCTTCTACGTCACCCTGAAACGCCGCGGCTGAGGGTCGATCCTCGCAAGTTCAAAGACAAGGTCCTGGCTTTTCAAGGGACAGGCTCTCACGGGCGGCCTCGACCCGGCGCCCCTCGAAACCGTGTCAGGCTTGCGGCCCGGTCTTTGACATTGTGCGGCTCTGGACGTCTCTCCACCTCCCGCCCGCCGGACGCCCATCGGACTGTCCGATACGATGCGCCAAAAATCCGCTTTGAAAACAAAGGGCGTCGGACACATCGGACAGTCTTTTTCGATGTCCGAAACCGCGACCGCGGCGTCGGACCGATGGGACTCATCGGACTGTTTTTTCTCGGTCCGATGCGAGGCCCGGCCCCAGACGGACGAAGGCCCGCCGGCGACGGGCGCGGGCGGGCCTGAAGGGCGCTCTGAAAAGGGAAAGGCGGCCTATTTGGCCGACAGGGCCCCGGCCAGGATGACGTCGATCTGCTTGCCCATATGGTCCGACAGGGCGGCTGCGTCCCATTCGTCATAGGCGGCGCGGCGATAGTTGGACAGATAGGCGTCCCAGATCAGCTCGACCAACAGGCGCAGATCGGCGTCCTGGCGCAGCTCGCCCTTGGCGACCGCCTCCTGAAGAATATCGCCGATGGTCAGCAGCAGCTTCTTGGTCGCGGCCCGGGCGCGCATCTCGGCCGCCAGGGGCTGGAACCAGGATCGGGCGACGATGGCCTGGAACAGGGGCAGATGCTCCAGCGACGAATGATAGCCGGCGCTCAGCGCGCCCAGCAGACGCTGGCGGACCGGCTCGCCCTCGGGCGCCCCGGCCTCGACCACCTCGGCCAGGCGCGACATGTCCTCGGTCAGGACCGCCTCGAACAGCTCGGCCTTGTCCTGGAAGTTGGCGAAGACCGCGCCGGTCGACATGCCCGCGCCCTTGGCGATGTCGCGGATGGTGGCGGGTTCATAGCCCCGCTCAGCGAACAGGGAGCGGGCGGCGTCCAAAACCTTCTGGCGGGTCCGCACCTTGGCCGCCTGACGACGGTTCAGGCGGGGCGCAGCTTCGGTCGATAGGGCGGATTCGGTCATGAAATCAGGTTGAACTCTACGCAATTTCGGATGCGCCTAGGCGGTCCGAGTTGACTTTGGGTGAAGCGCCTTGAGCTGACGAGAGAGGCGTTGCGGCCCGGACCTCGTCATCGGCGCGATACTGAGGGACGGCTTGCATCACGGAACCATGACGAAAATGGGTCGGCCGATTTTTCTCCTGTGAGGCGAGAAAATATTCAAGGTTAACTTTCAAGCTTGGCTGTATTGATTTGGGACATTCTCAACGCGCGGGTGGTTCTACTGCGTCCTCCTGCGGGCATGGCGGCCTGGAAGGCTCTGCGGAATTGTTCGCGCTTCTCATGGATGGAGACCAGGACGCGGCCCATGGGCACGCCCAGATCGACCAGGGTGTTCTCAGCCAGCTGCAAACTGGCCTCGGTCGTCTCCGGCACGGCGTCCGTAACCCCCAGGGCGTAAAGGCGCGCCGCATGCTGATCGTCGCGCGCTCGGGCGATCAGGATCAGATCCTCGCGCAGGGCGCGGGCCGCCGTCACCACCTCATCGACCTTGCCCGGCGCGTCCATGGTGACGATCAGGGCGCGGGTGGTCTGAACCCCGCAATGGGACAGCATTTCGGGCCGGCCGGCGTCGCCGTAGAAGACGTCGAACCCGTCCCGACGCCCCGCCGCCACGGCCGCAGCGTCCGTGTCCAGGGCGATGAAGGGCTGGTCGTGCGCCTTCAGCAATTCGCCGATCAGGCGGCCGACGCGACCGAAGCCGACGACGATCACCGCCCCGTCCGCCTGTTCCGGCGGCGCGGCGCCCTCTGGCGTGGTCGGGCGGTCGGGGGCCTTGGCGCGCGACAGCCTCTGGCCCAGCAGGGCCAGAAGCGGGATGGAGAAGATGCTCAGGGTCGCCGACAGGGCCACTGTGCTGGTCAGGGCGGGCGGGGCGATGCCCTCCACCATGCCGGTGGCGAAGACGACGAAGGCGAACTCGCCCGCCGGCGCCAGCACCAGGGCCGTCTCCAGGGCGGGCCGGGCGCCCATGCCCCACAGCCGGGCCAGGGCGAAGATGACGCCGGTCTTGACCACTGTGACGGCCAGGGCCAGGCCGAACAGCAGGACCGGATCGGCCGCCACCGCGCCCAGGTCCAGCCCCAGCCCAACCCCGACGAAGAAGACCCCCAGCAACAGGCCCTTGAAGGGTTCGATCGACACCTCCACCTCGCGCCGGAACTCGGTCTCGGCCAGCAGCACCCCCGCGACCAGGGCGCCGATGCTCATCGACAGGCCGACCGCCTGGGCCGCCAGGCCGGCGCCCACCACCACCAGCAGGCTGGCGGCGACGAACAGCTCCCCGCCCTGGGCCGCCTTGCGCGCCCGCGCCACCGACCGGAACATGGGCCGCAGCACCACCCGGCCCAGCAGCACCAGAAGGCCCAGGCCCATCGCCGCCGGGACCAGGGTGAACAGGGCGCGGCCCAGGACGGCGGGGTCCAGCGTTCCCCCGCCCTGGGCCAGGGCCGCCATCACGCTGACGGTGATCAGAATGGGGGCCACGGCCAGGTCCTGAGCCAGCAGGACGGCGAAGGTGAATCGGCCGACACTGGTCTTCAACCGTCCGCCCTCGGCCAGAACCGGCATCACCACCGCCGTCGACGACAGGGCCAGGCCCATGCCCAGGACGGCCGCGCTGACCAGGCTTTGGCCGAGCAGCATGAACAGGCCCGCCAGCACCAGGGTGCAGGCCGCCACCTGCATCAGCCCCAGGCCGAACACCAGCCGTCGCAGGGCCCGCAGCCGTTCCCACGACAGCTCCAGCCCGATCATGAACAGCAGGAAGGCGACTCCCAGCTCCGACAGCTGGGCCAGCTGGCCGGGGTCGCTGATGGTGAAATAGGACAACCAGGGCAGCCGGTCGGCGAAGCGCGCCAGGCCGTCGGGGCCCAGCACCACCCCTGCGGCCAGGAAACCCAGGACGGGGCTGATCTTCAGACGATTGACCAGGGGCACCATGACCCCGGCGGCCGCCAGAAACACCACCAGATCCTTATAGTCGCCGCCGTGCGTCTGCATTCGCCCTCCGAGCTCTGCCGGCATGTGACCCGGAACCGGCGCCTGTGGCGAGAGGTCGCGGCGCTTTCATGAACTTTTTTTAAGGCGACAGGCCCCGCGTCGGGTCTAGGGTCCGCTCCGACCCGCCCGTGGGGGGTGGAACCGAGGATAGAGTGATGAAAAGACTGCTTATCGGGACCGCGGTCGGCGCCCTTCTGCTGCCGGCCGCCGCCCTGGCCCAGGACGTCGATCACGACCACGCCTGCCTGGACGAAACCTGCTCCGTCGTCTCGCTCTTCTCGGGCGAAGAGACCGCGGCGGGCTGGCAGGGAACCCAGGCGCCCAAGTACGGGACCTGGGGCTTCGACATGGCCGGCCGCGACACCTCGGTGAAGCCGGGCGACGACTTCTTCCGCTACGCCAACGGGACCGCGATCGACAAGATCGTCATCCCATCGGACCGCACCAGCTACGGCTCCTTCGCCCTGCTGCGCGAACTGTCCGACAACCGGATGAAGGAGCTGGTGCTGGGCCTGGCCGCGCGCACCGATCTGACGCCCGGCTCCGACGAGGCCAAGGTGGCTGACGCCTATCGCTCCTACATCGACGAGGCGCGGATCGAACAGCTGGACGCCCAGCCGCTGCAGCCCTATCTGGCCGCCATCCGCGCCGCCGACAGTCATGAGAAGATGGCCGTCTACATGGGCCAGACGGTCGGCCGTTTCGGCGGCTCCTTCTTCGGCAGCGGCATCACCATCGACGCCAAACAGCCGACGCGCTACGTCGTCTCCACCGGTCAGTCGGGCATCGGCCTGCCGAACCGCGACTATTATCTGGACGCCCGCTACGCCGACAAGAAAGAGAAGTACCAGGCCTATGTCGCCGACATGCTGGGCATGATCGGCTGGGCCAATCCGACCGAGACCGCCGCCCAGATCGTCGCCCTGGAGACCAAGATCGCCGAGGCCCACTGGAGCCCGGTCGAGAACCGCAACCGCGACCGCACCTACAACGAATACACCATCGCTCGCTTGGCTGAAGACGCGCCGGGCTTCGCCTGGCAGTCCTATTTCGACGCGGCCAAGCTGGGCGGCGTTCCGCGCCTGATCGTGCGTCAGGACACGGCCATGCCCAAGATCGCGGCCATCTACGCCGAGACGCCGGTCGAACTGCTCCAGGCCTGGGAAGCCTTCCACACCGCCGACGACATGGCGCCCCTGCTGTCCAAGCGGTTCTCGGACGCCCAGTGGGGCTTCCGCGCCCGCGACCTGTCGGGCCAGCCCGAGCAGCGCACCCGCGAGAAGCGGGCCATCTCCTTCGCCGAGGGTTCGCTGGGCGAGGCGACGGGCCGGCTCTATGTCGCCCAGTACTTCCCGGCCGAATCCAAGGCCAAGATGGAAGAGCTGGTCGCAAATCTGCGCACGGCCCTGTCGCACCGGATCGACAACCTGACCTGGATGGGCGACGAGACCAAGGCGGCCGCGCAGGAGAAGCTGCGCAAATTCACCGTCAAGATCGGCTATCCCGACAAGTGGCGCGACTATTCGGGTCTCGAGATCCGCGCCGACGACCTGGTCGGCAACGCCGAGCGTCGCGGCCTGTTCGAATGGAACTACGATCTGGCCCGCCTGGACGAGCCGGTCGACAAGTCCGAGTGGGGCATGACGCCTCAGACGGTCAACGCCTACTATAACTCGGCCAATAACGAGATCGTCTTCCCGGCCGCCATCCTGCAGCCGCCCTTCTTCGATCCGAACGGCGATCCGGCGGTCAACTACGGCGGCATCGGCGGGGTGATCGGCCACGAGATCGGCCACGGCTTCGACGACCAGGGCTCCAAGTCCGACGGCGACGGCGTGCTGCGCAACTGGTGGACGGCCGAGGACAAGGCCAATTTCGAAGCCCTGACCGCCCGTCTGGGCGCCCAGTACGCTACCTATGAGCCGATCGCCGGCTATAAGATCAATCCGGGCCTGACGATGGGCGAGAACATCGGCGACGCCTCGGGCGTGGCCGTGGGTCTTGAAGCCTATCACCTGTCGCTGAACGGCCAGCCGGCCCCGGTGCTGGACGGCACGACCGGCGACCAGCGCTTCTTCTACGGCTGGGCCCAGGTCTGGCAGTCGAAATATCGCGACGAGGCCCTGAAGCAGCAGGTCGCCACCGATCCCCACTCGGCCGCCCAGTTCCGGGTCATCGGCCCGCTGCGCAACGTCGACGCCTGGTACGACGCCTTCGACGTCCAGCCGGGGACGAAATACTATCTGACGCCGGAAGAGCGCGTCCGCATCTGGTAGGTCGCCGGATCGCAAAACGGGAAAAGGCCGGGGTTCGCCCCGGCCTTTTTTCATGAGCCCTTGGACACATCAGACTGAAAATTGGTCGATGGCCGCGACAGTTTCTGCAAATTTTCGATGTCGGCCTGGACTCAAGACGCGAAAAAGCCCGCTGCGGGGGATACATCGCAGCGGGCTTTCGCGCTCTTTAAAGAGCGGACGTTTCCTCCCCGAAACGCCTTCGAGTGCTGCGCGCTTGAGCAACGCTTGCCCTCGAGTGAGTTCATTTGACGCAACCCCCCCGAGGTCGTCAACGGGCTTCTCGGACGGAATCGAACTTTCTTCGACTTATCGTCGATAACTCACCCTGCTCAGAGTTATTTATCGAAGCTTATTCGATAATGGCTCGAAGGGCGCCGACCAGTGCCGTTCGGGCGACACGCATCTGCCCCGGCCGTTGCGCCTTCCAGGCGTCATTGTCGGCGATGGCGGCGGCGGCGGCGCGCCCGGCGTCCAGGTCCTTGATCGTGACCTCGCCGGCGGCGATCTCGTCCCCGCCCAGGATGACGACCGCAGGCGATCCGCGGCGGTCGGCGTATTTCATCTGGGCCTTCATCCCGGCCCGTCCCAGATAGAGTTCGGCCGCGATCCCCGCGCCGCGCAGTTCGGCGACGGCCGTCAGATAGTGGGCCATGTCCTCTTCGGAGAAGACGATGACCACGACCGGCCCGCGCACGGCGTCCTCCGCGCCGCGTCCGGCCGCGCGCAGGGCGGAGGCGAGGCGCGAGACCCCGAAGGAGAAGCCGGTCGCCGGGGTGCTCTGGCCGGTGAAGCGCGCGACCAGGTCGTCATAGCGGCCGCCGCCGCCGATGGAGCCGAATCGCACCGGCCGCCCCTTGTCGTCGGTCGTCTCCAGCAACAGCTCCGCCTCGAAGACGGCGCCGGTGTAATACTCAAGGCCCCGCACGATGGTGGGGTCGAACTTCACGGCGTTCTGGCCCACCGACATGGCGTTCAGCGCCCGGTCGATCGCCGCCAGTTCGCTCAGCGCCGCATCGCCCGCCGCCCCCAGGTCGCCGGACCGGGCTACGGCCTCCAAGGTCGCCGCCCGGGACAGGCCGGGCGTGTTGGCGGACGCCAGAAAGGCCTCGATTGCGCCCGTGACCTTTGGGGGCAGCCGCGCGCCCTTGGTGTAGTCGCCGGACTCGTCCAGTCGCCCTTCGCCCAGCAGCTGAACCACGCCTTCCCAGCCCAGCCGGTCGAACTTGTCGATGGCGCGAAGGGCCGTCAGACGCTGACCCGCGTCGGTCACGCCCCCCGCGTCGAACAGGCCGTCGAACAGTTTTCTGTTTGAGACGCGGATCTGGGCCTGGCCCGCGTCCAGGCCGGCGGCGCCCAGGCCTTCGCAGGCCATGGCGATGATCTCGGCGTCGGCCTCGGGCCGGTCCGAGCCGACGGTGTCGGCGTCGCACTGCCAGAACTCGCGGAACCGGCCCGGACCCGGCTTTTCGTTTCGCCACACCGGCCCATAGGCGTAGCGGCGGAACGGCTTGGGCAGGGTCTCCCAGGTCTGGGCGGCGAACCGGGCCAGGGGGGCGGTGTGGTCGTAACGCAGGGCCATCCATTCGCCCGGCTGGTCCGAACCCGCATCGTCCTGAAGGGCGAACACCCCCTCATTGGGCCGGTCGGCGTCAGGCAGGAACTTGCCCAGGGCGTCGGCGTATTCGAAGGCCGGCGTCTCCAGCGGCTCGAAGCCCCAGCGCTCATACACTTCCGACACGCGCGCCACGATGCGGCGTTCGGCGGTCAGGTCGCGGCCGCGCTTGTCGGCGAAGCCGCGTGGATTGCGGGCGAGGGGGCGAGGAGGGGCGTCGGTCATGCCGGGCGCTTAAGCCAAGGGGCGGCGCGGCGCAAATGCTCCGGCGCCGAGTGGCGGCGCCGTCTTTGCCTCAGCCTATGCAATATACTGACCTTAAAGGAAAAACGCCTACACAGACGGAACAGGCGTGGGCCGTCGCCGTTTCAGCGCCATGATCCCCCACGCCCTCGTCTTCACGCGGACCTGCAGAACCTCCGACCGGCGGACCATCCGGTGGTATGAGTGCGAACTGATCGACGACCAGGGCGCGCGCCGTCTGCGAAACCGGGCCTTCTTCTCGCTGGACGAAGCCAAGTCCTGGGCCTCGTCCGAAGGCTATCCGGTGGACGACGCCGACATCCAGGACGCGCGATGATCGGCGCCGCCCCCTCGGGTCCGCTCGACGCCTCGGCCTTCGACACCCCGCGCATCCTTCTGGCCGGCGCCGTAGACTACGCCATGTACGACCGGTTCCGCGACCGACTGACCCAGGCGCCCGACAGCGGCCTGGTGGTGATCGAACTGTCCACCCTGGGCGGCGATCCGGAGGTGGCGCGAATGATGGGCGAGGACGTGCGGTTTCAGAGCGACATCAACCCGGCGCGCCGTCTGGTCTTTCTGGGCAAGGCCGCCATCTATTCGGCCGGCGCGACCTTCATGAGCTTTTTTGCGGTGGAAAACCGCTATCTGACGCGCGGCGCTCGGGTGATGATCCATGAGCGAAAGATGGACAAGACGCTCCACATCGCCGGGCCGCTGACCACCTGCATCGCCTCGGTCAAGGCGATGCTGAACGAACTTGAGCACTCCATCGCCATCCAGAACGAAGGGTTCGAGAACCTGGTGCGCGGCAGCGCCGTCACCATGGACGAGGTGCTTCGGCGCGCGCCGGAGAACTGGTACATCGAGGCTCAGGAGGCGAAGGCCCTCGGCCTGGTCGCCGGCGTGCTGTGACCCCGCGGCGTCAGTCCCCCAGGGTCTCCACCGTCAGATTGCCGTTGGTGTAGACGCAGATTTCGGCGGCGATCTTCATGGCCTTGCGGGCGATCGCCTCGGCGTCCAGATCGGTTTCCTCGATCAGGGCGCGGGCCGCCGACAGGGCGTAGTTGCCGCCCGAACCGACGGCCGCGACCCCATGCTCCGGCTCCAGCACGTCGCCCACGCCGGTGACGGTGAAGATCGACGTCTTGTCCGCCACCAGCAGCATGGCCTCCAGCCGCCGCAGATAGCGGTCTGTGCGCCAGTCCTTGGCCAGATCGACGCAGGCCCGGGCGAGCTGGTCCGGGTACTGCTCCAGCTTGGCCTCCAGGCGTTCGATCAGGGTGAAGGCGTCGGCCGTCGCCCCGGCGAACCCCGCCAGAACCTTGCCGCCGGCCAGGGTCCGCACCTTTCGCGCCGCGCCCTTGACGATGGTCGGTCCCATCGAGACCTGGCCGTCGCCGGCGATCACCGTGCGGCCGTTTTTGCGAACCGCCAGTATCGTGGTGCCGTGCCAGTCGGGAAAATTGGATTGGGTCATGGTCCGCAGATGGAGCGGCGGCCCGTCGCGATCAAGCCTCGCTCGCCTGTTGAGGGGTGTGTCACATTTCCTTGGCCTTACCTGGCTACCGCAGAGGTTCCGGCGTCCGTCAGCCTTAACCTAAGCGAGAGCGGCGCCGGCCGCAGTGTGCGATGGGTCGAACCAAGGGGGCTTCGTTAACCCTCTCGCTCCTAGAGCCTTTTTCGTCGGTCGAGTTGTTAAGCGTATGAGTACCCTATGAGTTTGTTTCGCATCTTCTATGTCAGCGACGCCGTGGGCGACGCGGGCGCGGGGCTTCTGCCCTTGATCGACATCATCGGGGCCTCGGATCGGAACAATCGGCGCGACCACGTGACCGGTTTCCTGCTGCGGCATCAGGACCGATTCTTCCAGCTGCTGGAAGGCGGGCGGGTTGATCTGGAGCGGTTGATGGGCCGGCTGGCGGCCGACCGCCGTCATCAGAATATTCGGGTCCTGGTCGATACGCCGGTGGACCGGCGTCTCTTTCCGCAATGGGCCATGGCCCAGATCGACCCCCTGCCCAGTCTTGAACCGATCTTGACCCGTTTGGCCGGGACGCGGCTCCTGTCGGAAGTGACCTTCGAAGTGGATCAGGTGATCGCCGACGCCCGTCTGGCCCTCGATGGGACGCGCTGACGGGGCCGCACGCGCCATTCCACCGCCCTCGCCGACGGTCTAGAGACGGGCATGGCCTTTTCTGACGATGAAGTCGAACGCTACGCCCGCCATCTGGTGCTGGCCGAGGTCGGAGGGCCGGGGCAGCAGGCGCTGAAGCGCGCCCGCGTCCTGGTCGTCGGCGCGGGCGGGGTCGGAGCGCCGGCCGCCCTCTATCTGGCGGCGGCGGGCGTCGGGACGTTGGGCCTGATCGACGACGACGTCGTGGCCCTGTCCAATCTTCAGCGTCAGATCCTTTTCGCCACCGCCGACGTGGGTCGGGCCAAGGTGGAGGCGGCGCGGGACAGATTGGCCGGCCTCAATCCGCATGTCGCGATCCAGACCTGCGCCGAACGTCTGACGCCCGAAAACGCAGCGCGCCGGATCGCCGACTTCGACTTGGTTCTGGACGGAACCGACGACTTCGCCACGCGCCATACGGTCAACGCCGCCTGTGTGGCGGCGGGCAAGCCCCTGGTCTCGGGCGCCCTGGGTCGGTGGAGCGGTCAGGTGGGGGTGTTTGCGGGTCGGCCCTGCTATCAGTGCCTGACGCCCGAGGTTCCGCCGGATGCGGAGACCTGCGCGCGTGTGGGGGTCGTCGGCGCCCTGGCGGGGGTGATCGGTTCGATGGCCGCCCTGGAGACGATCAAATGGATCGTAGGCGCGGGTCAGAGCCTTCAGGGGCGGCTGCTGATCTATGACGGCCTGGCGGGAACGGCGCGAACGGTGCGGATCGCGCCTGATCCCGCATGCCCGGTTTGCGGCGGCTGATTTGTCCGACTCAGGCGGCGGTTTCGAACCGCACGTCGTCCAGGGCCAACTCGGGCAGGGGAGCGGCGAAGCCCAGGGCAGGATTGCTGAGCACCGTCACCAGCCGCTCGCCGCAATAGAGGCAAAGAGTTTCGAATCCCGGCCAAGTCGCCGCCACATCGGCCAGGGCCCGGTCGGCGGCGCGATCGTCCTCGGCCTTCAGAACGCAGATGTCACGCACCGGAACACCCGGCAGGTTGACGATACAATAGTAGGAGTCCAACGCACGCTTCCCTTACAGGCCGCCGAAACGATCCCTGATCGCGGCGGTTCCTCCAGTGATCGGCGTTTTCGACAGGGGTATGAGGCCGCCCCGACACTCCTGTGAAATCGCAGGTCCTAAAGCATGGCCGGAATGACCCGGTCGGGCGGGCGATGTCCGTTTTGGAAGGTCATGACATTGGCGATGACCCGGTCGCCCATGTCCTGGCGCGCCTCCAGCGTCGCCGAACCGAGGTGGGGCAGGAGGACCACATTCGGATGGCCCATCAGGCCCGGATGGATGGCCGGCTCATGTTCGAACACATCCAGGCCCACGCCGGCGATCGCCCGCGCCGCCACCGCCTGGGCCAGGGCCGCCTCGTCGATCAGTTCGCCGCGCGCGGTGTTGATCAGTATGGCGTGGGGTTGAAGCCGGGCCAGGCGTTCGGCCGACAGAAGATGATGAGTCTCCCGTGTGGCTGGACAGTTCAGGGACACGATGTCCATCCGCGCCAGCATCTGGTCCACATCGTCCCAATAGGTGGCGCCCAGCTCCTCGGCGATCAGGTCCGAGACGGGCTTGCGATTGTGATAATGCACCTGCAGGCCGAAGGCCTTGGCGCGGCGGGCCAGGGCCTGGCCGATCCGGCCCATGCCGACGATCCCCAGCCGCTTGCCCCACAGCTTGCGCCCGCACATCCAGGTCGGGGTCCAGCCCTCGAAACGGCCTTCGGCCACCACCTGGGCCCCTTCGACGATGCGGCGGCTGACGGCCAGGATCAGGCTCATGGCCAGGTCGGCCGTATCCTCGGTCAGGACGCCGGGCGTATTGGTGACGATGATGCCGCGCGCCACGGCCGCCTCGACGTCGATATGGTCGACCCCGGCGCCGAAGTTGGCGATCATCTTCAGCTGTTCGCCGGCGCCGTTGATCAGGTCTGCGTCAATGAGGTCGGTGATGGTGGGCGCCAGGACCTCCGCCCGCTGAACCGCCGCCTCCAGCGCCGCCCGGTCCATCGGCTGGTCCTTAAGGTTCAGCTCGGCGTCGAACAGTTCGCGCATCCGCGTTTCGACCGCGTCCGGCAGGCGTCTGGTTAATACGACCTTAAGCTTGCGAACGGACATTGCGGGCCTTGGTTAGCGGGCGATGGTTCAGGATCGAAGCCCGCGCGACGGGTCGTTCCAACTGTGTCTAGCAAAGCCGCCGCCATCTTCCAAAGCCTGCGACGCCGCACCGCCGTCGCCCTGGCCGTTCTGGGCCTGGGGGTGATGGCCGGCGCCGGCGCGACCATGCCCGATGGGCGCCCCACCCCGACGGGGCTGGAGGTGCCGCGCTGGATCTCGCTGAAGTCCTCCCACGTCCGCGCCCGCCAGGGGCCGGGGCTGGATTATCCGATCCTGTGGGAGTATCGCGCCGCCGGCCTGCCGGTCCAGGTGATCGCCGAGACGACCGAATGGCGAAAGATCTGCGATCCGGACGGGGCCGTGGCCTGGATTCACCGCACCGTCTCTTCCGGCCGCCGCTATGTCTTCAACACCTCGGCCGAAGAGGTGATGATCCACGCCGGCAAGTCCCAGGCCTCGGCGGTCCGTGCGCGCCTGTCGCCCCGGTCCCTGGTGTCGCTGGACGAATGTGAGGACGGCTGGTGCCGGGTGCGGGCGCGCCGCCTGCGCGGCTGGATTCAGGAAAGGGCCGTCTTCGGCGTCCAGCAACGCGCGCTATGCAACGCCAACCGGCCTGCGGGAACCGGTCGAGGCTGAAGGGTCGATGACCGCCGCTGTTGAGCGAAGCGGCGCGGTCGTGTAACCCGCAGGCAACAGCAGACCTGACGGAATCGCCTTGACCCAGTCCCAATATCCCTCGTCCTTCGATCACGAGGCCCTTCTCGCCTCCGGGCGCGGCGAATTGTTCGGTCCCAGCAACGCCCAACTGCCTGCGCCGCCTATGTTGATGTTCGACCGGATCACCCAGATCACGGCCGACGGCGGCGCCCACGGCAAGGGCTATGTGGAGGCCGAGCTGGATATCCATCCCGACCTCTGGTTTTTCCAGTGTCACTTCATCGGCGATCCGGTCATGCCCGGCTGCCTGGGTCTGGACGCCATGTGGCAGCTGGTCGGCTTCTATCTGGGCTGGATCGGCGGGCCCGGCCGCGGCCGAGCGCTCGGCGTCGGCGAAGTCAAGTTCACCGGCCAGGTGACGCCGGACATCAAGAAGGTCGTGTACAAGATCGACCTGAAACGGGTGATCAATCGCAAACTGGTGATGGGCATAGCCGACGGCGTGCTGGAGGCCGACGGCGAGGTGATCTACACCTGCAACGACATGCGGGTGGGACTCTTCGGCGCCGCCAAGGACGAGCAGGCGGGCGCCTGAACACCTATATAACCGCGGACAGCGCGGAAGACCCCCAGGGTCGAGAAGCTAGAGTAAGGAAACACCATGCGTCGTGTCGTCGTCACCGGCCTGGGCATCGTCTCTTCCATCGGCCACGGCGCCGAAGAGGTGACCCAGTCCCTGCGCGAAGCCCGTTCGGGCGTCGTCCATGCGCCTGATCACGCCAAATACGGCTTCCGCAGCCAGGTCTGGGCCCCGCCCAAGATCGGCCCGTGGGAGGAACTGGTGGACCGCCGCGCCGCCCGCTTCCTGGCCAACGGCACGGCCTGGGGCCATATCGCCTTCGAAGAGGCGCTGAAGTCGTCGGGCATGACGGCCGAGGAAATCCGGGACGACCGCATCGGCCTGATCGTCGGCGAGGGCGGCCCCTCGACCCAGGTCATCCTTCAGGCCGCCGCCACCACCATCGAAAAGACCTCGCCTAAGCGCATCGGGCCGTTCGCGGTGCCGAAGGCCATGGCGTCCGGCCCCTCGGCCGTGCTGTCGACCTGGTTCCAGATGCGCGGCGTCAACTATTCGATCAGCTCAGCCTGCGCGACCTCCGCCCACTGCATCGGCGCCGGGGTCGAACAGATCCAGTGGGGCAAGCAGGACGTGGTCTTCGCCGGCGGCTGCGAGGACATCGACTGGTCCATGTCGAACATGTTCGACGCCATGGGCGCCATGTCGTCCGACTTCAACGAGACCCCCTCGGTCGCCTCGCGCGCCTATGACGTCAACCGCGACGGCTTCGTCATCGCCGGCGGCGCCGGCATAGTGGTGCTGGAGGAATATGAGCGGGCCAAGGCGCGCGGCGCGACCATCTATGCCGAGGTCACCGGCTATGGCGCCAATTCCGACGGCTACGACATGGTCGCCCCCTCGGGCGAGGGCGCCCAGCGCTGCATGAAGATCGCCCTGGAACAGGCCGGCAATCCGAAGATCGACTATCTGAACCCGCACGGCACCTCGACCCCGGTCGGGGATTCGAAGGAGATGGAGGCCGTGCGCGCCGTCTTCGGCGATCAGATGCCGATGATCTCCTCGACCAAGTCGCTGACGGGCCACTCGCTCGGCGCGGCGGGCGCTCAAGAGGCCATCTACTGCCTGCTGATGATGCAGAACGGTTTCGCCGCCGAGAGCGCCCATATCGAGACCCTTGATCCGGCCTTCGAGGGCATGCCGATCCTGCGTCAGCGCCACGAGGGCGAGCTGACCCACGTCATGTCCAACAGCTTCGGCTTCGGCGGCACCAACGGAACCCTGATCCTGTCGAAGGTGTGAGACGCGCAGGGGCGACCCTCCGACCCTAGGTAGTGTCCCTCGGCCCGGCGAAAGCCGCGGTTAGGGAATCCCGTGCATGCTGCAGGCCGGGAGAAACACAAGAATGCACGCGCGTTACGCACGGATCGCCGAGGCCAGGCAACGCGAAATTAAGGTCAGGGTCGGCTTCGCCGTCTTCATCGCCTGCACCGTCTGGGCGCTAGCGCCGTCGAAATGGCCGGCGATCTGGCTGGCGCTGGTCTTCGCCGGACAGTCGGCCGACTGGATCGTCTTCGGCGCCATCCGCAGGCTGGGAGGGGGAACGCCCTCGCGGGGGCTCAGGATCGCCGCCTGCATCAGCCTGTTCGTCAACAGCGTCTTCTATTCCGCCATCGCCGCCTATCTGTGGGCGGACGGGGGTGGGTCCCAGATGGTGTTCGGCAGCATCCTAATCGCAGGGGCGCTGCTTCATGTGACCATACACCTCTATCATGAGCGTGAAATCCTCATCAGCGCCGCCACGCCGCCCGTCGTTTATTTTCTGGCCCTGCCCGTCATCCACGGCTATGTCCTGGGCCAGCCTACCGATCTTCTCGTGGCCGTGGGTTGCGTCCTGTACATGACCCATCTGCTGGTCGCGGTGCGGCAGAGTTCACAGACCAACCGCGCCATTCAGATCGCCAACGACCGCGCTCAGGAGGAGCGCCGCAGGGCCGAGGTGGCCAGCGCCGCCAAATCCGACTTCCTCGCCGTGGTCAGCCACGAAATCCGCACCCCCATGAATGCGGTGGTCACTTCGGCCAATCTGTTGGAACGGTCCCAGCTCGATCCGGCGCAGAAAGAGCACGTGGTGATGCTCAAGGACGCCAGCGAGGTTCTGATCGGCCTGTTGAACGACGTTCTCGACTTTTCGAAGATCGAGGCCGGAAAGATGGAGCTGGAAGAGGCGCCCGTCGATCTGGTGGACAAGCTGAAGGCTCTCGAGCGGATGTGGGCGCCCAAGGCGCAGGCCGCCGGCGTCGCCTTTGAGGTCTCCCTGCCTGACGACCTGCCGCGCCACGTGCGGACCGATCCGCTGCGGCTGCAACAGATTCTGTTCAATCTCGTCTCGAACGCCGTCAAGTTCACGGCGACGGGACGGATCGAGGTCCGCGCCCGCTGGAACGCCGCCCTGGGCCGGTTGACCGTCGCGGTGACCGATACCGGATGCGGTATTCCCGACGACCGCCTGCCCTATGTCTTCGACGTGTTCGAACAGGTCGACGCGGGGGTGACGCGCCGGCACGGGGGCTCAGGCCTCGGCCTGGCCATCACCTGCAAACTGGCCCAGCTGATGGGCGGGTCCGTGTCGGTCGAAAGTCGATTGGGAGAAGGCTCGATCTTCACGGTCGATCTGCCGATGGGGATCGCCGCCGCCCCCTCGGCGACCCTGGCGGTCAGCGCACCCTCGACCTTCGCACACGGGCTGGACATTCTGGCGGTGGACGATCACCCCGTGAATCGTCGGATCGTGGCCCTGCTGCTCGAGCCCATGGGGTGTGTCCTGACCTTCGCCGAAAACGGTCAGGAGGCTGTGGAGGCGGCGGCCCTGCGCCGGTTCGACGCCATTCTGATGGACATGCAGATGCCGGTTATGGACGGATTGACGGCGACGCGGGCCATTCGCTCGGACGGGCCCAATGCCGGCACGCCGGTCATCGCCCTGACGGCCAACGCCCTGGAGACCCATCGCGCGGCCTGGGCGACGGTGGGGGTGGACGACTTCGTCACCAAGCCGATCGACCCGGCGCGCCTCGCCTCGGCGCTGGAGGCGGCCGTGCGAGGCGAGGCCGCCGTGGCCGCGACGGCCTGAGCGGCGCGCAATCGGATCAGCGCGCCGGGGCGGCGCCGTCTCCGACAAGGCCGGCCTGAGGCCGTGGTCCCGCCTTCAGGTGAGCCCTACCGCCCCGTCGAACCGAACCCCCCCGCGCCCCGCGCGGTGTCGTCCAGGGTCTCGACTTCGATCCAGTCCGCCCGTTCGTGTTTGGCGATCACCAGCTGGGCGATGCGTTCGCCCCGGCGAATGACGAAGTCTTCATCGCCGATATTGGCCAGGATGACGCCGCACTCGCCGCGATAGTCGCTGTCGATCGTGCCCGGCGCATTGGGGCAGATGATCCCGTGCTTCAGGGCCAGGCCCGAGCGGGCGCGGACCTGGGCCTCATAGCCCAAAGGCAGGGCGATCTTCAGCCCCGTTGGCACCAGGGCGCGCCGGCCCGGCGCCAGGGTCAGGGGCTGGTCCTCGGGCACGGCGGCGCGCAGGTCCATGCCCGCCGACCCGGCCGTCTCATAGGCGGGCAGGGGCAGGCCCTCGGCGTGGGGCAGGCGCAGGATCTGAACGGAGACGGCTTCGGTCATTGGGCGCTCTTGAAATGGTCGGCGATACGGTCGGCTAGGGCCTGGGCGACGGCGGTCTTGGATTGGCGGGGCCAGACCTCGGCGCCCTGGGCGGTGACCAGCAGAACGGCGTTGCCGTCGGATCCGAACACCTCGTCCGAGACGTCGTTGCCGACGATCCAGTCGCAGCCCTTCCTCGACAATTTGGCGCGGGCGTTGGCCTCGAGATCGGTGGTCTCGGCGGCGAAGCCGATGACCAGGGCGGGCCGGTTCGGTCCCGGCGCGGCGACCCCGGCCAGAATGTCCGGGTTCTCGATCAGGGCCAGGGTCGGCGGCCCGCCCGGCCCCTTCTTGATCTTGCCCCCGGCGACGGTGTCCACACGCCAGTCGGCCACGGCGGCGGACAGGACGGCGATGTCGGCCGGCAGGGCGGCTTGCGTCGCCGCCTTCATCTCCAGGGCGCTTTCCACCTCCATCCGAGTGACGCCGGGCGGAGCGGACAGGGCGGTGGGGCCGGACACCAGCGTCACCTCCGCCCCCCGCTGGGCCAGGGCGGCGGCGACGGCGTAGCCCTGTTTGCCGCTGGAGCGATTGGTCAGGCCGCGCACGGGGTCGATCGGTTCGAAGGTGGGGCCGGCCGTGACCACTGCCTTCCGGCCCGCCAGTGACCGGGGGCCGCCCAGCAGGCCCTGGATCGCCTCCAGTATGGCCGCCGGCTCAGCCATTCGGCCGGGTCCGTACTCGCCGCACGCCATCTCGCCCTCATCCGGTCCGACCACGGCCGCGCCGTGGAAGCCGGGGAAGGATTTCAGCCGCTCCATATTGGCCTGGACCGCCGGGTGGTCCCACATCCGCACATTCATGGCCGGCGCCAGCAGCACCCGCTTGTCCGTGGCGATCAATGTGGTGGAGGCCAGGTCGTCGGCGATCCCATTGGCCGCCTTGGCGATCAGCCCGGCCGTCGCCGGCGCCACGACCACCAGATCGGCCCAGCGCGACAGCTCGATATGGCCCATGCTGGTCTCGTCGTCCGGGTGGAACAGGCCGGACCGCACCGGATGGCCGCTGAGCGCCGCCAGGGACAGGGGTGTGACGAACTCGGCCCCCGCTTCGGTCAGGATCACCCGGGTTTCGCCGCCCCCCTTGGCGATCAGACGCACCAGCTCCAGCGCCTTATAGGCCGCTATGCCGCCGCCGACGATCAACAGCACCTTTCGGTCGGTAAGCGCGCGCATGTCCATGGCCCCGCTCTAGCGGTCTCAGGCGACGGCGTCGAGACGATCAAAAAGAACATTGCGCGAACAATAGAGTTGTGCTTACGTCGCCTTAAGCGAGTGTTGGAGGGGAAGATGATCGCGCTGAGGATAAGAGGGGCCGTTCCGGTCTCGTTTGGCTTGATGCTGTGCGGCCTCATGGGTCTGGCGGCTTGCGACAACAGTTCGGCGGTGCAGACGCGCGATCGGACGGCGTCGGCGCCCGTCGGGGCCGGCGACCCGTCCTCCGCGCCGGTCGAGGCGACTGCGGCGGAAACGGCCAAGCCGGTTTTGACCGCCAGCCGGCGGGAAACGGTGGACGCCAAGATCGCCCGCCTCTATGCGCGCAACGGCGCCGATTTCGGCGCGGCCTCGGCCGAAGCCTATCTGGACAAGGTGACCGCCTTCACCACCCGGCCGCCCGGCGACGCCGAGACGGTGAAACGGCCGAACGGCGACACCCTGATCTATCAGGCCTCGACCAACACCTTCGCTGTGGTGGCCAAGGACGGCACGCCCCGCACCATGTTCAAACCGACCACCGGGGCCGACTATTGGGCCGAGCAGAAGGCGGCGGCCCCGACCTTCGGTCAGAGGCGGAGATCGACGCAGGAGGCCGGCTGATATAGAGGGCGGGGTTCCCTGCCGCTCTTCCGGACCTCGCCCATGGCCGACGCCCCCTCTGCCGCGCCCCCGCTCAAGACCGCCCTGATCTATGATTTCGACGGCACCCTGGCGCGCGGCAACATGCAGGAGGTCAGCTTCATCCCCTCGGTGGGCATGGACGTCGGCGCCTTCTGGGGCGAGGCCGAGGCCCTGACCAAGGACGCCGACGGCGACGGCATACTGATGTACATGCAGCTGATGCTGCACCATGCGCGCCAGAACGGCGCCCCGGTGACGCGCGAGACCCTGCGTCGCCACGGCGAGGCGGTGGCCCTGTTCGAAGGTCTGAAGGACCTCAGCTGGTTCGACCGGATGAACGCCTTCGGCGCCCGATACGGGCTGGAGATCGAACACTATATCGTCTCGGCCGGGCTGGAGGAGATGATCGACGGCACGCCGATCCGGCCCGCCCTGACACACGTCTTCGCCTCCCACTATGTCTATGACGAAAAGGGCGAGGCGGCCTGGCCGGCGGTCGGCGTCAACTACACCACCAAGACCCAGTATCTGTTCCGCATCAACAAGGGGGTGAAGAACCACTGGGAGCACGAGCGGATCAACCACTTCATCCCCGACGACCAGCGGCCGGTCCCCTTCGACCGGATGATCTTCATCGGCGACGGCGACACGGACGTGCCGACCATGAAGATGATGCACACCAAGGGCGGCTTTTCGATCGCCGTCTATGACCCGCGCTCGAACGAGAAGGACCAGAAGAAGGTCTATTCCCTGATCTCGGAGGATCGGGTCAATTTCGTCGCCGCTGCCGACTATCGCGAGGGCTCGGCCCTGGACCTGATCGTCAAGGGGCTGATCGGCCGGATCGCCATCAACGCCGGGGCCATGCCGGCGGGGATGTAGGCCTAGCGGCCCCGGCCCTCACCCAGGCGTCGCGCGCCCCGGCCAGCCGGGCGGGCGCCAGGCCGCGCAGGGATTTGGCGCCCGTCTGTTTCAGACCCGCCTCCTGCCCCTTTTGCCAGACCAGGGCCGCCTCATAGGCCAGGCCCTCGGCCACATCGATCACCACCACCTGGGCGGGCAGGGCCGCGCTGCGGTCCAGCCTCAGCCGCATTCCCGTGTCCGACAGATCGACGATGACGCAGACCGTCTCCAGCCCCGCCGCGCTGACCACGCCGCGCGCATTGACGGTGCGACGAGCCTCGCCGCGTCGATCGGCGGGCAGGGCGGGCTTGGATCCGAACAGACGCATGGGGAAACTCGGCCTTGGAAACACTGCCGTCCTGCAACGCGCGCCGACGACAAAGGCGCCGGGCGGCCTGACCTCAGTACGGGGTCTTGGGGCGGGTTCTCAGTGCTGGTTCTGCGGCAGACGCACGACCAGGCCGTCCAGCGCCTCCGACACCCGGATCTGGCACGACAGCCGGCTGTTGGGCTCGACCTCCTCGGCGAAGTCCAGCATCGACTCCTCCATGGCCGAGGGTTTGCCCGTCGCCTCGCGCCAGGCTTCATCCACATAGACATGGCAGGTGGCGCAGGCGCAGGCCCCGCCGCAATCCGCATCGATCCCCGGCACATTGTTCCGGATCGCGCCCTCCATGACGGAAAGCCCCGGTTTCACGTCGACCACGTGCTCGGTTCCGTCATGCTCGATATAGGTGATGCTGGCCATGGCCCGCTCATATCAAGACGGGGGGATGGTGCAAGGGCGGATGGAGGGCTGGGGCGGTTCAAGTGGGCGCAGGAGGCTGAACCTGACTCATGTCGGACTCTGGGAGTATCCGCTTACGGCAGCCTCTGACACGGTGTGTCGAGATGGTAGCATTGCGCATGGCCGAAAACGACAACCCTGAGTCGGACGACTGCATCGTCCATGATCACCCGGTCCCGCCGGAAGAGATGTGGCGGTACAGCCCCGACCGCGACCCCCACGAGGAGCAGGGAATAATCGACTACATGTGAGGCGCCCCCTTCCTGATCCCTCGTTTTGAGTGAGAGTCCGTTTCATCAAGGAGACGGACGTGAAGAAGAGCAGGTTCAACGAAGCGCAGATCATAGGCGTGCTGCGCGAGCAGGAGGCCGGAAGCCCGACGGCGGAGGTATGCCGAAGGCACGGGATCAGCGAGCAGACCTTCTATCGGTGGAAGGCGAAGTACAGCGGCATGAGCGTGTCGGACGCCACGAAGCTGAAGGCGCTGGAAGACGAGAACCGGCGGCTGAAGAAGCTGCTGGCGGAGTCGATGCTGGACGTGTCGGCGCTGAAGGATCTTCTGGGAAAAAACTGATCGGGCCTGCAGCGCGCAGAGCGGCCGTGCTTCGTCTGATGGCGGAGCGCGGCTTCTCCCAGAAGCGCGCCTGCGGGCTGGTTCAGATCGATCCGAAGACGGTGCGTCGCGAGCCTGAACAGGGCGATGTGGAGGTGCGCGAGCGCCTGCGCAGCCTGGCGGCTGAGCGCCGCCGGTTCGGCTACCGGCGCTTGGGCATTCTGTTGCAACGGGAGGGCCTCAGCATGAACAAGAAGCGGCTGTTCCGGCTCTATCGGGAGGAAGGCTTGGCGGTGCGACGGCGACGGGGCCGCAAGCGGGCCACCGGAACCCGTGCGCCCATGGCCCTGCCGGACGGCCCAAACCAGCGCTGGTCGCTGGACTTCGTGGCCGACAGTCTGTCGTGGGGCCGACGCTTCCGCATCCTGTGCATCGTGGACGACTTCACGCGCGAGGCCCTGGCTCTGGTGGTCGACACCTCGATCGGCGGCTCACGCATGGCGCGCGAGTTGGACCGGCTGATCGCCCGACGCGGGCGTCCGGCCATGATCGTCAGCGACAACGGGACCGAGATGACCAGCCGGGCCATCCTGGAATGGACCAACCGCACCGGCGTGGCCTGGCATTACATCGCGCCGGGCAAGCCGCAGCAGAATGGCTTCGTCGAAAGCTTCAACGGCAGGCTCCGCGACGAGTGTCTGAACGAGGAGGTCTTCGCCACCCTGGCCGAGGCCCGCGCCGTCATCGAGCGCTGGCGCATCGACTACAACCACGTCAGGCCGCACTCGGCGCACGGGGGACTGACCCCGGAGGCGGTGCGCCTGAACCCCGCGGCCGTTCGGCTGCGCAACTTGATCAGCTCCGCCGCACGGCCGCTCCCGTCGGCGAAGCAGATCGGCTATCAACCCCCTGGACTCTCATAATGATCGAGGGACCAGAGGGGGGCGCCTCACTTTCACTACATTTGCGCGCGCCAACTTGGAATCGCAACTTCGGGTTCAGCTCGGGAGCGGGGTCACGATGCATGACGCGGCCGCGGCCGGCTGCTTCCGCGCTAGGCGCTAATCGCGGAGTCTAGGAACGTAGTTGCGCCGGCGAACGCTCTTGGATGTCTACTTTCCGATCGACCGCTGATGTCCGCTCTTGGCGCAAATCCACCCCTCACCCCTCCGCCGCCACATACACCCACGCCCCCACGCCCGCCTCCGTCGTCACACGCACCCGGCGATAGGCCTCGCCCTCATAGGCGTCGGCGGCGGTCAGGTCGGCGGGGGTCAGGGGGTAGAGGCGGCCGGGGACGGGCGGGGCGGCGTCCGGCGTCGGGATCAGGATCGGATAGTGGGTCAGGCCGGTCTCGGCCGTGACCTGGAGGTCGTCGACGGGGATGTGCGACAGGCGAAAACCGCTCAGTCGGTCCGGGGCGCCCGGCCCCAGGTCGCGGCCGAAGACGGCCGTCTGGACCGCCGGGTCCTGCAGCGTGCCATAGGCGAACAGCAGGCTTCCGGCGGTCATGGAGGCGGCGGCGTCGGCGGCCAAGCCGTCTGGATCAGGCCGCCTGTTTCTTGCGGCCGGGGGCGACCATCAGCTTCTTGGTTTCGGCGATGGCCTTGGCCGGGTTCAGGCCCTTGGGGCAGACCTGGGCGCAGTTCATGATGGTGTGGCAGCGGTACAGTTTGAACGGGTCTTCCAGGTCGTCCAGACGCTTCTGGGTGGCGTCGTCGCGGCTGTCGGAGATCCAGCGATAGGACTGCAGCAGGGCCGCCGGGCCCAGATACTCCTCCTGGTTCCACCAGTAGCTGGGGCAGGAGGTGGAGCAGCAGGCGCACAGGATGCACTCGTACAGGCCGTCCAGTTTTTCGCGCTCGGCCGGGGTCTGCAGCCGTTCCTTCTCGGGGTCGGGCTCGTCCGACTGGAGATAGGGCTGGATCGAGTCGTACTGGGCGTAGAACAGGCTCAGGTCCGTCACCAGGTCCTTGACCACCGGCTGGTGCGGCAGGGGGGAGATGGTGATGTTGTGCGACTGGCACTCTTCCCAGCCCTTGGTGCAGGCCAGGGCGTTGCGCCCGTCGATGTTCATCGAGCAGGAGCCGCAGATGCCCTCGCGGCACGAGCGCCGGAACGACAGGGTCGGGTCGATGGTGTTCTTGATGTGGATCAGGGCGTCCAGCAGCATCGGCCCGTGATCGTCGGACGAGACCTCATAGACGTCCCAGCGCGGGTCGGCGTCGACCTCGGGGTCGTAGCGGTAGACCTTGTAGGTCTTGACGTTCTTGGCGCCGGCCGGGGCCTTGTGGACCTTGCCCTTGGTGGGCTTGGAGCCGCGGGGGAGGGAGAGTTGAACCATCTGCGTTCGACCTCAGTAAACCCGAGCCTTGGGCTCGATGTACGCGATGTCGTCGGACATCGTGTAATTGTGCACGGGGCGGTAGTCGATCTGGACCTGTTCGCCCGGGCGCTTCCACGCCAGGGTGTGTTTCATCCAGTTCGCGTCGTCCCGGTCCGGATAGTCCTCGCGGGCGTGGGCGCCGCGCGATTCCGTGCGGTTCAGGGCGCTCTCGATGGTGACGACGGCCTGGGCAATCAGATTGTCGTACTCCAGCGTTTCCATCAGATCCGTGTTCCAGATCAGGCCGCGGTCCGTGGTCTTGATGTCGGAACCGGCGGCGTCGATGGCGCGCAGCTTGTCCGTGCCCTGTTGCAGGGTGTCGCCGGTGCGGAACACCGCCGCATCGGCCTGCATCGCCTTCTGCATCGCCAGCCGCAGCTCAGCCGTCGGGGTGGAGCCGTCAGCGTTGCGGAAGCGGTCCAGTCGGGCCAGGTGGGCGTCGGTCTGGGCCTTGGAGGCGCTGGGCACGGCCGATGCCTTGTCCACCACCTCGCCGCAGCGCAGGCCGACGGCGCGGCCGAACACCACCAGGTCGGTCAGGGAGTTGGAGCCCAGGCGGTTGGCGCCGTGCACCGAGACGCAGGCCGCCTCGCCCACGGCCATCAGGCCGGGCACCACGCTGTCGGGGTTTCCATCACGGAGGGTCAGCACCTCGCCGTGATAGTTCGTGGGAATGCCGCCCATATTGTAGTGGACGGTCGGCAGGACCGGGATCGGCGCCTTGGTGACGTCCACGCCGGCGAAGATCTTGGCGCTTTCGGAAATGCCCGGCAGGCGCTGGTGCAGGATCTTGGGGTCCAGGTGGTCCAGGTGCAGGAAGATGTGGTCCTTGTTCGGGCCCACGCCGCGGCCTTCGCGGATTTCGATGGTCATGGAGCGGCTGACCATGTCGCGCGGGGCCAGATCCTTCACGGTCGGGGCGTAACGCTCCATGAAGCGCTCGCCTTCCGAGTTGGTCAGATAACCGCCCTCGCCGCGGGCGCCCTCGGTGATCAGGCAGCCGGCGCCGTAGATGCCGGTCGGGTGGAACTGGACGAACTCCATGTCCTGCAGCGGCAGGCCGGCGCGCAGCACCATCGCATTGCCGTCGCCGGTGCAGGTGTGGGCCGAGGTGGCGCTGAAATAGGCCCGGCCGTATCCACCGGTCGCCAGAACCACCATCTTGGCGCGGAACTGGTGAAGCTGACCGTTGTCCAGTTGCAGCGCCGTCACGCCGGTGCAGGCCTGAGTTCCATCAGACTGGGCCTGCATGATCAGGTCCAGCGCGAAATATTCGATGAAGAACTTCACCTCGCGGCGCACCGACTGGCCGTAAAGGGTGTGCAGGATGGCGTGGCCGGTGCGGTCGGCGGCGGCGCAGGTGCGCTGCACCGGGCCTTCGCCGAAGTTGCGGGTCATGCCGCCGAAGGCGCGCTGATAGATCTTGCCTTCCTCGGTCCGCGAGAAGGGCACGCCCCAGTGTTCCAGCTCATAGACGGCCTTGGGGGCGTTCCTGACCAGATATTCGATCGAGTCCTGGTCGCCCAGCCAGTCCGACCCCTTGACGGTGTCGTACATGTGCCACTGCCAGCTGTCCTCGCCCATATTGCCGAGCGAGGCGGAGATGCCGCCCTGGGCGGCGACGGTGTGGGAGCGGGTCGGGAAGACCTTGGTGACGCAGGCGACCTTCAGCCCCTGCTGGGCGGCGCCGAGGGCCGCGCGAAGGCCCGAGCCCCCGGCGCCGACGACGACGACGTCATATTCGTGATCGATCAGTTCGTAAGCGGCCATCTGGGGATCAGGCTCCGAAACCGGCGGGCAGGGGCGCAGAACCCAGCGCCAGCCGCACGATGAAGAAGACGCTGGCGGCCGCCAGCACGAGAAGGACCAGGTTCAGCAGGCCCGTCAGGGCCTTGCGGGCGCCGACCTGGGGCACATAGTCCTCGAGGATGACCTTCCAGGCCAGGCTGAGGTAGCCGAACAGCAGCACCGCCGTGACCGCCATCAGGCCGGCGTTCAGCGGCCTGGCGAACCAGGTCATGACGGCGTCATAAGAGGCGCCCGCCAGGGTGAAGCCGGTCGAGGCGACCCAGACGCCCAGCGGCAGCAGGGCCGTCAGCAGCACCCGCTCGGCCAGCCATTCGCCGGCGCCGTGGCGCTCGGAAATCTTGACGTTGTTCTTGAACTTGGCGGCGCCGCTCACAGCGAAACCCTCCCGACAGCGAACAGGACGACCCAGAACAGGATCGCCAGGGGAACGGGCGCCCAGACCGCGATGTTGGACAGGGTCGTCGCCGATTTGATCGTCAGGCCGTTGCCGGTGTCGTTGATCGTGTGGCGGGCGCCGTTCAGGATGAAGGAGAACAGGACCACCGTCAGGCCGAAGCCGACGAACAAGCCCAGCGGCGAGCCCGCCAAGGCCAAGGCCGTCTCATAGGCCTCGGGCCCGAAGGCCAGGGCGCCCAGCCAGGCGACGACGAAGACCAGGCCGACGGTGCCGGCGATCAGGGTCGCCCGGAACAGGATCGAGGCGGCCATGGTCACGTGCCAGCGCCAGATTCCCATATGGGGCGAGAGCGGGGTCAGATGGCCGTTGGGCTGGATGACGAAACGACCGGTTCGGTCGCCCGATGCAACCCCCGGGTTCGGCTTGGGCTGAGTCATGCGAATGCTTCTCAAAAGCGAATGAATTCAATCGCCGTGTGCGGTTGCGAAGGCTTTTGTGACCCTAGAGGGACGGTGTCAACGGACCGTTGATCACTTAGCGGATTCTAGCGTCGCTCAGGCCGATGCGTGTCGAAATCGCGATATTCAAGGCATGATCGATCCACGCTCCGCCTGAGATGCAGGTTTTACGCGGCGCCCTGGGTTTTGGATCGCGGCGCGCCGCCAAGCTCGCCAAAGCCGCGCCTGCCCCTATATGGGGCCCATGACCGAGACCACGCCCCGCCCCGTCCTTCGGCTGCATCCGGCCCACCGGGATGACATCGGCGACCTGATCACGCGTCGGCCGGTGCCCGGTCCGGGCCTGGATCAGGTCGATCCCTTCCTGTTCCTGAACCATCACGGCCCCCAGACCTATCCGCCGAACAACGCCGGCCTGCCCTTCGGCCCGCACCCGCACCGGGGGTTCGAGACCGTCACCTTCATTCTGGACGGCGAGCTGGCCCACAACGATTCCGGCGGCGGCGAGAGCATCATCAAGGCGGGCGGGATCCAGTGGATGACCGCCGGCTCGGGCCTGATCCACGCCGAACTGTCGCCGGCCGACTTCAAGCGCGACGGCGGGCCGATGGAGATCCTGCAGCTGTGGGTGAACCTGCCGTCCCGGCTGAAGATGACCCGGCCCGCCTATGTGGGGCTTCAGGCCGCCGACATCCCCACCTTCACCACCGAGGGCGGCGTGGTGGTCGAGCCGGTCTCCGGCGAATGGCTGGGGGTCAAGGCGCCGATCCAGTCGCTGATCGACATCCATCTGGCCATCGTCCGCCTGCCCGCCGGCGCCCGGTTCGAAGTCCCGGTCGCGCCCGGCCGCACCGTCTTCTTCTATGCGATCAACGGCCAGGTGTCGGTCGCCGGAACCCCCGTGCCCGAATGGAACCTGGCCGCCCTGGGCGACGGCGACGCGGTCGAGATCACGGCCAGCAGGGACGCCGTCGTCCTGCTCGGCCACGCCGAACCGATCAACGAACCGGTCTTCAGCCACGGCCCCTTCGTCATGACCACCCGCGAGGAAATCATCCAGGCGATCCAGGACTACCAGTCCGGCAAGTTCGGTCCGCCGCCGCAGGTGTGAGGCTGGCCCATTGTCTCCTCCCCGCTTCGCGGGGAGGTGGCGCGGCGCTTCTTCAGCGCCGTGACGGAGGGGTTCTTCAAGCACGAAGAACAGGCGGCAGTGGGACTTCAAGACCCCCTCCACCGCTTCGCGGTCCCCCTCCCCGCAGGCGGGGAGGAGACAGCGTGGTCATCTGGCCGGTCCCCACCTCGCCCAGATGATGCGTTCCCCGACAAAACCCTATATGACGCCGGTTCCTTAGCGACCGCCGAGCCGAAGACACGCCCAAATGCCCAGCCTGAACGAGATCCGCGCCACCTATCTGAACTTCTTCGCGGCCGACGGTCACGAGAAGGTGCACTCGGCGCCGCTGGTGCCGCAGAACGATCCGTCCCTGCTGTTCGTCAATGCGGGCATGGTGCCGTTCAAGGACTATTTCACCGGCGCGTCCAAGCCGCCCTATCCGCGCGCCACCAGTTCGCAGAAATGCGTCCGCGCCGGGGGCAAGCACAATGACCTGGACAATGTCGGCTACACCGCCCGTCACCTGACCTTCTTCGAAATGCTGGGCAACTTCTCCTTCGGCGACTATTTCAAGGAACACGCCATCGACCGGGCGTGGAAACTGGTGACCCAGGACTTCGACCTGGATCCCAAGCGCCTCCTGGTCACCGTCTATATCGACGACGACGAGGCCGCCGCCATCTGGAAGAAGGTCACGGGCTTCTCCGACGACAAGATCATCCGCATCGCCGGCTCGGACAATTTCTGGGCCATGGGCGACTCAGGGCCTTGCGGTCCCTGCACCGAGATCTTCTGGGACCACGGCGACAAGGTCGCCGGCGGCCCTCCCGGCTCGCCGGATGAGGACGGCGACCGCTTCGTGGAGATCTGGAACAACGTCTTCATGCAGTTCGAGAAGGAGAACGACCAGATCGTTCGCAACCTTCCCAAGCCCAGCGTGGACACCGGCATGGGTCTGGAGCGGATGACCACCGTGCTCCAGGGCGTGCATTCAGTGTTCGAGACCGACCTGTTCAAGACCCTGATCGCCGCCTCGGAAGACGCCACCTCGACCAAGGCCGCCGGCGACCAGGCCGCCAGCCACCGGGTCATCGCCGACCACCTGCGCTCCTCCTCCTTCCTGATCGCCGACGGCGTGACCCCGTCGAACGAAGGCCGGGGCTATGTGCTGCGCCGGATCATGCGCCGCGCCATGCGCCACGCCCATCTGCTGGGCGCGGCCGACCCGCTGATGCACCGTCTGGTCCCCACCTTGGTCGATCAGATGGGCGACGCCTATCCTGAACTGGCCCGCGCCCAGCCCTTCATCGAGGACACGCTGAAACAGGAAGAGGTCCGGTTCCGCACCACGCTCGGCCGAGGCATGGCCCTGTTCGACACGGCGGTTCAGGGCTTCAAGCCGGGCGACATGCTGGACGGCCAGACGGCCTTCACCCTGTCCGACACCTACGGCTTCCCGCTGGACCTGACCCAGGACGAGGCGCGTCGTCGCGGCTTTTCGGTCAATGTCGACGGGTTCGAGGCCGCCATGGCCGAACAGCGCCAGCGCTCGCGCGAGAACTGGAAGGGCTCGGGCCAGTCGGCCAACGCCGGCGAATGGCTGGCCGTGCGCGACCGCATGGGGCCGACCGTCTTCACCGGCTATGACTCTCTAGATGGTTCGGGCGAGGTCCTGGCCGTCATGAACGGCGGCGCGCCCGTCGAGGCGGCCGAGGCCGGCGAGATCGTCGAGGTCTTGCTCGATACGACCCCCTTCTACGCCGAAAGCGGCGGTCAGACGGGCGATCAGGGGACGCTGGAATGGCCGGGCGGAGAGGCCGAAGTTCTCGACGTCAAGAAGCACGCCGGCGACCTGCACGTTCTGTCGGTCCAGATCACGGCCGGCCGGCTGGAGATGGGCGCCCGCGTCGCCCAACTGGTGGACGCCGACAAGCGTATGACCACCCGCGCCAACCATTCGGCCGCTCACCTGCTGCACACGGCCCTGAAGAATGTGCTGGGCCCGGCGGTCGCCCAGAAGGGCCAGCTGGTCGATTCTGAGCGCGCGCGCTTCGACTTCAGCCACGGCGCCCCCGTGACCGAGGACGAGCTGGCCGCCATCGAGGCCGAGGTCAACGCGGTCATCCGCCAGAACGTCCCGGCGGAGACCAAGCTGATGGCCCCCGCCGACGCCATCGCCGCCGGCGCCATCGCCCTGTTCGGCGAGAAATACGGCGACGAGGTCCGGGTGCTGACGCTGGGCCGGTCGCTGACCAGCGACAACGCCCCCTATTCGGTCGAACTCTGCGGCGGCACCCACGTCGCCCGCACCGGCGACATCGGCCTGTTCAAGATTGTTCAGGAGACCGGCGTCGCCGCCGGCGTCCGCCGTATCGAGGCCCTGACCGGCGAGGCGGCCCGCCTCTATCTGGAAGGTCAGGCCGGCGTGGCCCGCAAGCTGGCCCGCGACTTCAAGATCCAGACCCCCGACGTGCCCGCTCGGGTCGAGGCCCTTCAGGGTTCGGTCAAGACGCTGGAGAAACAGGTCGCCGAGCTGAAGAAGCAACTGGCCCTGGGCGGAGGTTCGGGCGGGTCATCCGCGCCGGAAGAGATCGGGGGTATCAAGCTGATGGCCCGCGTCCTGGACGGGGTGGACGGCAAGGGGCTGCGCGGCGTGGCCGAGGACTTCCGCAAACAGGTCGGAACCGGCGTTGTCGCCCTGATCGGCGTGACCGAGGGCAAGGCCGCCGTCACTGTCGCCGTGACCTCGGACCTGACGGACCGCGTCAACGCCGCCGCCCTGGCCCGCGCCGCCGTCCTCGCCATGGGCGGCCAGGGCGCCGGCGGCAAGCCCGACTTCGCCCAGGGCGGCGCCCCCGACGGCTCCAAGGCCGAAGACGGCCTCACCGCCGTCCGCGAGGCGCTGAAGGCCTGAGCATACCCCGACCCTCTCCCGCCTGCGGGAGAGGTGTCGCGTCGATCGCGAAGCGATCCAGCGACGGAGAGGGCGATCGCCGCGCCTAGCCCATCGGGTCCGGCGTCAGATCCACCCCCGCCAGTTTCCAGCTCAACGGCCCCCGCCGCTCCATGATCAGCACCAGGGGGTCGTCGGGTCGGTCGTCGCGGGTCAGGGTGACGGCGAACCGGTTGACGCCGCGATAGGCCCAGGACTGATGAATCCGCTCCTTCGGCGTCGCCGGCGTATCGGCCGACGGGACCGGTTTTTCGGGCCGGGGCTTGTCGCCCGACCGGACCATGGCGGCTACGCCCTCTGGCGTGACCAGGCCGTCCACGGCGCCCTCGACCAGGGACGGCGCCAACATCATGCCCAGGGCGGCCAGAGCCCGGTTCTCGCCGGTCCGATCGCGGATCTCCATCGCCGCCCGGGCGTTCAGCTCGGCCTTCAGACTGGCGCGCAAGGCGGGGAAGTCCACCGTCTGCTCCAGGCCCGCCACATCCCCCGTCCGCGCCGCTCGGATCAGCCTCTGGGCCGCCACGAAGGGCGAGATGAAACAGGCGACAAGGGCCAGTCCCAGAATGGCCGCGACCAGACCAATGGCGATCTTCTTCATGGGTGCTCCTTCAGCCGAAACGTCGAGACGGGCCGGATGTTGCGTCTAGGGTTTCGACGAGGGCTCAGCCGGCGCGGGCGCGGCCGGCGCCGCCCCGTCGGGCAGGCCGATCTGGACCAGCACCCATTCGAACGGCCCCCGCCGTTCGAAGGTGAAGACGGTGCGCGATCCGCCCTGGTCCTGAACCGCCATCCGCGCCCGGTTCACGCTCCAGAACACCGGCCGAGGCCAGGGCTTGGGTGTTTCCGCCCCCGCCTGGGGCGCAACCGCGCCGGACCAGTGGCTGGCGTAGCGCCCCTCGCCCCGCGTCAGGGCCGAGATGGCCGCCGGAGTCAAATAGGCGTCGACGTCCGGGGCGTTGAGCACCGGGGTCCGTTCCATCTGGCGCCTTACCGCCCCGATCGGGTCTTCGAGGAAGGAGGGCGCCGGCGCCTGAACCCCGCCGCTCAGCTGCGGCCGCAACGACTGGCGAACGGCCTGGAAGTCGATCAGCCGGGTCAGGCCCTGGACGTCGCCCGCCTCCGCCGCCGACCGGATGGCGAAAAAGCCCACCGCCGGCGCCGCAAAAAAGGCCGCGACCGCCGTCACGAGCGCCAGAACCACCAGATTGCCGAACAACCGTTTCACGTCGCTTCCCCCACAGTGGGCCCGATCATGCACGGCCCATCGGAGGACGCAACGAAAAGCCCCGCCGGACGGATCCGGCGGGGCTGTCTCTCTCTCTCTCTCTCTCTCTCTCTTGGTGTCCTACCGCGCTTCGCTCTGCTTGAGGACGGCTGTTGTCCTGCCGCGCTTTGCGCGGCTTCAGGATGCTCGCTGTCCTGCCGCGCTGACGGCTTGAGGACGGGCTCAGCCGACGTCCGGCAGGGCGGCCTTCAGGTTTTCGGCGACCTTGTCGAGGAAGCCTTCGGTGGTCAGCCAGCCCTGTTGATCGCCGACCAGCAGGGCCAGGTCCTTGGTCATGTCGCCCGACTCCACGGTCTCGACGACCACCTTCTCCAGGGTGTCGGCGAAGACGCCCAGGGCCTCGTTGCCGTCCAGCTTGGCGCGGTGTTTGAAGCCGCGGGTCCAGGCGAAGATCGAGGCGATCGAGTTGGTCGAGGTGGCCTCGCCCTTCTGGTGCTGGCGATAGTGACGGGTCACGGTGCCGTGGGCGGCTTCCGTCTCCAGCACCTTGCCGTCCGGCGTCATCAGGACCGAGGTCATCAGGCCCAGCGAGCCGAAGCCCTGGGCCACGACGTCCGATTGGACGTCGCCGTCGTAGTTCTTGCACGCCCAGACGAAGCCGCCCGACCACTTGATCGCGGCCGCGACCATGTCGTCGATCAGGCGGTGCTCATAGGTCAGGCCGCGCTTCTTGAACTCCTCGGCGTATTCGGCGTCGAACACCTCCTGGAAGATGTCCTTGAAGCGGCCGTCATAGGCTTTCAGGATCGTGTTCTTGGTCGACAGATAGACCGGATAGTTGCGCGCCAGGCCGTAGGCGAAGGAGGCGTGGGCGAAGTCGCGGATCGAGGCGTCCAGGTTGTACATGCCCATGGCGACGCCGGCGCCCGGCGACTTGAACACCTCATGCTCGATCACCTGGCCGTCGTCGCCGACGAACTTGATCGACAGGGTGCCGGCGCCCGGCATCAGGAAGTCGGTGGCCTTGTACTGGTCGCCGAAGGCGTGACGGCCGACGACGATCGGCTGGGTCCAGCCCGGCACCAGGCGCGGCACGTTCGAGCAGATGATCGGCTCGCGGAAGACCACGCCGCCCAGGATGTTGCGGATGGTGCCGTTCGGCGACTTCCACATCTTCTTCAGGCCGAACTCCTTCACCCGGGCCTCGTCCGGGGTGATGGTGGCGCACTTCACGCCGACGCCGTGCTTCTGGATGGCGTGGGCCGCGTCGATCGTCACCTGATCGTCGGTGGCGTCGCGGTTCTCCATGCCCAGGTCGTAATAGTCCAGCTCGAGATCCAGGAACGGGAAGACCAGCTTGTCCTTGATCATCTGCCAGATGATGCGGGTCATTTCGTCGCCGTCGATGTCGACGATGGGGTTTTCGACCTTGATCTTGGCCATGCGTGCGGTCCGCCTGTGACTGTGGGGAAGGGAATGTCGTGGCGGCGGTATAGCGAGGCCAAGCGCCCGCGCAAACCCCGCCGCCCATCGTCGCCGCGCGGAATAACGCAGATCCCGCCTGAACCCTTTGGCGCGCCCGGACTTCTCTTTGGCTCAGCAACAGACACGGACGTCAGGATGACGGAGGAAGAGCGCCGACTGGTGGATCAGTGGATCGTCACCTTCTGCGAGGCGCCGCCGGTGGTCGATGCGGAACTGATGCGCAGGCTGATCGCTGAGCAGGAAACGACGCAGCAGGAAGCGAAACCATGTCGGACAAGACATTCAAGGCCGGCGACAAGGTGAAATGGGACCACAGCCAGGGCGTGACGACCGGCAAGGTGGTCAAGAAGGTGACCTCCGAAACAAGGGTCAAGGGCCACAAGGTTGCGGCCTCCGAGGACAATCCGGAGTATATCGTCGAAAGCGCCAAGACCGGCGCACGCGCGGCGCACAGGCCGTCGGAGTTGAAGAAGGCATGAAGCTGAACGCACTGTCGCGCGGCGTCCCCCTGTCCTCTCTTGTTCTGGCTGCGTTCGCTGTCGCCGGATGCGGCGATAAGGATGCGGCCGAGACCCCTGCTGCGCCTAAGGCCGCCAGTACGGCGGCGCCCGCCGTCGCCGCGCCGGTGCTGCAAATTCGCCCCGAGACCAAGACCTTCCGCGACTGGCGCGCCACCTGCGGCAATGACGGGACCTGCTGGGCCTTCGGCTTCGCGCCCGACTTCGCCGCCGGCTGGGTCCGTATCGCCCTGGCGCCCGGACCGGACGCCCAGCCGCAAATCCTGTTTGGCTACTGGCCCGACGGCGACGCCAAGGGCGCCAACCCCCTCGGCTTGACCATCGACGGCCGCGCTTATCCGGCCGCGCTCAGCGAGGCGAGCAACGCCGACGCGCCCATCGGCGAAATCCGCACTGGGGTCCGCGGCGCCCTTGACGCCCTTGCCCAGGGAAAGGTCATGACCATTCGCGGGGCTTCCACCCAGGAAGTCTCGCTGCACGGCGCCGCCGCCGCCCTGTTGTGGATCGACGAGAAACAGGGCCGTCTGGACACGCCCACCGCCCTGATCCGACGCGGCTCCCGTCCGGCCGCCCTCGTCCCGGTCGCGCCGCCGCTGCCGACCGTCACCCCCGCTCCGGCCGTGGACCAGTCGGGGTTCGGTGATCAGAACCAGCGCGTGCCCGCCGCGCTGCGCGCCCGCACCGAGGTCGGAAACTGCCTGAAAGAGTCCGCCATGCCCGCCGTCAGCGACATGGTCATGTCCGCCCGACTTGACGCGCGGACCGAGCTGTGGGGCGTGCCCTGCGGCGCAGGCACCTATAACGTCACTCACAACTGGTATCTGACGGGGCCGAGCGGCCGCGATCCTCGTCCTGCGATCCTCGCCGGAACGGAAGGCCCAGGCTCCGATCCGGTCATGCCCGACAATGCGACCGTCAACGGCGCCTATGATCCCAAGACCCGCACCCTGTCGGCCTTCGCCAAGGGGCGCGGCATCGGCGACTGCGGCGCGGCCCAGACCTGGGCCTGGACCGGGCAGGGCTTCACCCTGACGCAGGAAAGCGTCATGGGCGAATGCGCCGGCGTGCCGTCCGATCTGTGGCCCGTCGCCTGGCGCACGCGGTGAACGACCCGGAGGTTCTGATCATCGGCGCCGGTCCGGCCGGCCTGACGGCGGCGACCTATCTGGGCCGGTTTCGTCGGCGCACCCTGGTGGCGGACGGCGGCGCGCCTCGCGCCAGCTGGATTCCGCTCAGCCACAATATGCCGGGCTTTCCGGCGGGCGTCACTGGCGCGGGTATTCTGAAGCGGATGCGCGAACAGGCTGAAGAATACGGCGCCGTCATCACGCCGGGTCTTATCGATCGCCTGACCCACGACGGCGAGCGTTTCATCGCAGAGAGGGCTGGCCGATCTGTTCGCGCCCGCGCCGTTCTTCTGGCGACGGGAGTCGTCGATCATCATCCTGACTTGCCGGGCGTCGAAGCGGCGGTGCGCAGGGCGCTGGTCCGCATCTGTCCGATCTGCGACGGCTATGAGGCCGTCGGCAAGGCCGTCGCGATCATCGGCCAAAGCGACAAGGGCGCCCGTGAAGCCGCCTTCATGCGCACCTATTCCGATCGGGTGACACTGATCCACATCGGGCCGCCTGACGCGCTCAGCCGTCCTGACGAGCTGGAACGGCTCGGCGTCGAACTGATCCTGGCGCCGTTGGACTCGATCGACATCGAAAACGACCGGGTGACGGCCCTGAGCTATGGCGGTCAGAGCCGCGCCTTCGACCTCGTCTACTCCGCCTTGGGCGCGTCGCCCAACGCCGATCTGGCGAGGGGGCTCGGCGCCCGGCTGGCCGCCGACGGCCGGCTGGAAGTCGATCTGCATCAGGCCACCAGCGTGTCCGGCCTCTACGCCGCCGGCGACGTGGTGCGCGGCCTCAACCAGATCGCCGTCGCCACCGCCGAGGCGGCCGTGGCCGCCACCGACATCCACAATCGCCTGCGCTGGATCGACGGGCTGACGGTCGCCGACTAGGGCCCCTTACTTAAGCCTGGGTCGCGATCCAGCCGTCCACGATCCGCTCCAGCACCGACAGGGGCACGCCCCCGGCGGCCAGGGCCGTGTCGTGGAAACCCTTCAAGTCGAACCTGGCCCCCAGGCTGGTCTTGGCCTTCTCGCGCAGGCGGACCCATTCATTGTGGCCGACCTTGTAGGCGCAGGCTTGGCCGGGCCAGCCGCAGTAACGTTCGACCTCGGACACAGCGGCCCCTTCCTGATCGCCATAGGCCTCCATCATGTACTGGATGCCCTGTTCGCGGCTCCAGCCCTTCGAGTGGATGCCGGTGTCCACCACCAGGCGCGCCGCGCGGAACATCAGGGACTGGACATAGCCGATCTGGCCGATCGGATCGTTTTCATAGGCGCCCAGTTCGTCGGCCAGCTGTTCGGCGTACAGACCCCAGCCTTCCACATAGCTGGAGAAGCCCAGCAGGTTCATATATTTGGGCGCCGTCGCGCTTTCCTGCTGCAGACTGATCTGCAGATGGTGGCCCGGCGCGGCCTCGTGATAGGTAAGGGTCGGCAGGGTCCAGGACGGCCATTCCGCCGTGTCCTTCAGATTGATCCAGTAGATGCCGGGCCGCGATCCATCCAGGCTGGGCGCGTTGTAATAGCCCATGGAGGCGCCGGCCTCGATCTCGGGCGGCACGCGCTTGATCTGGACCGAGGCCTTGGGCAGGCGGCCGAAGGCGACGGGCAGACGCGCCTGCATGTCGGCCATCTGCTGGTTCAGCTTTTCGATCAGCTCGGCCTTGCCCGCGTCGGTGTTGGGATAGACGTATTTCGGGTCCTGACCGAGCGCACGAATCCGTTCCGCCACGGCGCCTTGGGTCAGGCCCTGGGCCTTCAGCAGGGCGTCGGCGCGGGCGGTCAGCTCGGCCATCTGGGCGCGGCCCGCGCGGTGGATCTCGTCGGCCGTCAGCCGGGTGGTGGTGATGTAGCGCAGGCTGTTGGCGTAATACTGCTGGCCCTGCGGCAGGCGTCGGACCGAGGCCTCGTGTCCGGCGCGCGGCAGGGCGGCCTTCAGCAGGGCGTTCTGGGCCGACAGGGCGGGATAGACCTTCTGGGTCAGCAGGGCCTCGACCTGGGCGCCCCAGTCGCCCGACAGGCCCTTGGCCTGCGTGCGGTCCACGACCGAGGCGACCATGGGCGAGGCGGCGGCGGCGGTGGCCAGAATCCCGTCCTGCTGGCCGATGGCCTTGGCCAGGATGAAGTCCGGCGGGATCACCCCCAGGGCGTAGTCCTCGCGCAGACGTTCGGTCTCGGCGGTCAGGACGTCGGCGAAGGCGGAGATGCGGGCCACATAGGCGTCGGCGTCCTCGGCCGTCTGGATCGTATGCTGGTTGGCCAGGAAGTCCGGCGTCGACTGATAGGCCCCGCCCTGCTGGCTGACGCGGTAGGGATTGGGCCAGCCGCCCTGGCCGTAGGGGATGGCGAAGGTGGCGATCACCCCGTCCAGATTATCGGCGATTGTGTCGTAGTAGATGCCGTCCTGGGCGTCCATGGACGACCGATCCAGAGCGCCGAGTGCGGCCCGCTGGGCTCTGGTGAAGGCGCGGAACTTCTCCTCGTTCTCCGGAGTCGGAACGGTCAACTGCGACTTGGCGGCGGCGCGCGCGCCGGTGTCCAGGCCGAAGGCGGTCACGGTTTCGGGACTGAGGTCCAGGGTCTGTTCGAAGGCCTGGTCCATGAAGGCGGCCAGGGCGGCCTTGGACTGGGCGGCGTCGCCGGCCGGGGCGTTCAGCGCAAACGCCTGCCCGTGGGCGGCGGCGAGACCCGCGCCCGCGGCGGCGGACAGAAGAAGGCGGCGACGGTCGATCATGGAAGGCCCCAGCGAATATGTCTGCGCGCCAATGGAGCGCCGGTCGCCGTGACCCGCAAGTGAAATCACGGAAAGGCGCAGACCACCTTCCCCCGCTTGCGGGGGAAGTGTCAGCTCGTCGAGCGCAGCGAGACGGCTGACGATGGGGGAAGTTCCGCTTCTGCAAGAAAGAAGACTTCCCCCTCCGACCCTGGTTCGCTTCGCGAACGCCGGGCCACCTCCCCCGCAAGCGGGAGAGGGTCTTGAAAGTCACCCCGCCGCCTTCACCGCCGCCGAAACCTCCGACACCACCCGCTTCACCAGGGCCGCGTCGTCGCCTTCCGCCATGACCCGGATCAGCTTCTCCGTGCCCGAGGGCCGCACCAGCAGCCGCCCCGAGCCGTTCAGCGCCGCCTCGGCCTCAGCGATCGCCGCCTTGACCTTCTCGTTCTCCAGCGGCTTTGCGGCGGTGAAGCGCACATTCTCCAGCTTCTGCGGCACCGGGTCGAACTGGCGGGCCAGTTCGCTCATCGGCTTGCCGGACTCGACCAGAACCGCCAGCACCTGCAGCGCCGCCATCAGGCCGTCGCCGGTAGTGGCGTGGTCGTGCAGGATGATGTGGCCCGACTGTTCGCCGCCGATGTTGAAGCCGCCCTCGCGCATCCGCTCCATCACATAGCGGTCGCCGACCTTGGTCCGCTCCAGCGTCAGGCCCTCGGCCTTCAGCCGCCGCTCCAGTCCCAGGTTGGACATGACGGTGGCCACCACCCCGCCGCCCGCCAGCCGGCCGCGCCGGGCCCAGTCCAGGCCGACCAGGGCCATGATCTGGTCGCCGTCCACCACCTGGCCCTTCTCGTCGCAGATGATGACCCGGTCGGCGTCCCCGTCCAGGGCGATGCCGATGTCAGCCCGGTAGCGTTTGACCGCCTCGACCAGGGTTTGCGGGTGGGTGGAGCCGCATTCGGCGTTGATATTGGTCCCGTTCGGGGCCACCCCCACGGGGAAGACCTCGGCCCCCAGTTCGAACAGGGTGGTGGGCGCGACCTTGTAGCCGGCGCCGTTGGCGCAATCGACGGCGATCCTCAGGCCTTGCAGGCTCAGCCGCTTGGGGAAGGCCTGTTTGGCGATCTCGATATAGCGGGCCTGGGCGTCGTCGATCCGCTTGACCCGACCCAGCTTGTTCGACGGCGCCAGCCCCTGGTCCAGGCCGTCGTCCATCAGGGCCTCGATCTTCAGCTCGATCTCGTCCGACAGCTTGTAGCCGTCCGGGCCGAACAGCTTGATCCCGTTGTCGGCATAGTCGTTGTGCGAGGCCGAGATCATCACCCCCAGGTCCGCGCGCATCGACCGGGTCAGCATGGCCACCCCCGGCGTCGGCACCGGGCCGAAGGTGCGCACGTCCATGCCCACTGAGGCGAAACCGGCGACCAGGGCCGGCTCGATCGTATAGCCCGACAGGCGCGTGTCCTTGCCGATCACCACCAGATGGCGGCGGTCGTCGCCGGTGCGGAACAGTTTCCCTGCGGCCAGACCCACGCGCAGCGCGACCTCGGCCGTCATCGGATAGGTGTTGGCGCGCCCGCGAATGCCGTCGGTGCCGAAATATTTCCTGTCGCCCAAGGCGTCGTCCTTCGTTTCGGGTAACGTTCCGAAACCCCATTTTTGATGCAGTCCGCCTTAAGATTGCCTAGACGGCGGGTGGGGTCTGATGCGTGGCTTAGCCCCGGATCGCCGCCAGTGCAAAGCGGCGCCCTTCTGTTTCCTTCCTCTTCGGAGTTCCCAGCGCATGTGCGGCATCATCGGCGTCACCGGCAATGGACCCGTCGTTCCCCGGCTGATCGACAGCCTGAAACGGCTGGAATACCGAGGCTATGACTCCGCCGGAGTCGCCGCCGTTGTGGACGGCGCGGTCGAGCGCCGGCGCGCCCAGGGCAAGATCCGCAATCTGGAAGCCGTCCTGGCCGAAGCGCCGCTGAAGGCCACGGTCGGCATCGGCCACACCCGCTGGGCCACCCACGGCGCGCCCACCACCGCCAACGCCCACCCGCACAAGGCCGGCCGCGTCACCCTGGTCCACAACGGCATCATCGAGAACTTCGCCGAGCTGAAGGCGGAACTGGCCGCAGAGGGCCATGTCTTCGAAAGCCAGACCGACACCGAGGTCATCGCCCACCTGCTGGACGCCGAGCTCAACACTGGTCGTAGCCCCCTGGAGGCTTTCAAGATCACTCTGGACCGTCTGACCGGCGCCTACGCCCTCGCGGTGCTGATCGACGGCGAGGACGATCTGATCCTGGGCGCCCGCCGCGGCAGCCCCCTGGTCGTCGGCTGGGGCGAGGATGAAATGTATCTGGGCTCTGACGCCCTGGCCGTGGGGCCCTTCACCCAGAAGATCTCCTACCTGGAAGAGGGCGACTATGTCGCCGTCACCCGAACCGGCGCCCAGATGTTCGACGTCGCCGGCAAGCCGGTCGAACGCGCCGTCGTCCAGGTCTCGGCCTCCTCGGCCATGGTCGAGAAGGGCGAATACCGCCACTTCATGGAGAAGGAGATCCATGAACAGCCCGACAGCGTCCAGCACACCCTGTCGGAATACCTCGATCTGGTGACCGGAAAGGCCAAGACGAACGCCATCGACTTCGCCGCCGTCGAGCGGATTCAGATCGTGGCCTGCGGCACCGCCTTCTACGCCGGCCAGATCGGTCGCTATGCCTTTGAAAGGCTGGCGGGCCTGCCCTGCGACGTCGAGATCGCCTCCGAGTTCCGCTACCGCTCGCCGGCAGTGTCGCCCAAGACCTTGGCCGTCGCCGTCAGCCAGTCGGGGGAGACCGCCGACACCCTGGCCAGCCTGACCTGGTGCAAGGCCCAGGGGCTGAAGACGGCCGCGGTGGTCAACGTCCACTCCTCCTCCATGGCGCGTGAGGCCGAGGTGCTGTGGCCCACCCATGCCGGGCCGGAGATCGGCGTCGCCTCGACCAAGGCCTTCACCGCCCAGGTCGCGGCCCTGCTGGCCCTGGCCGTCGCGGCGGGCGTGGCGCGTGGTCGGATCGACGCGGCCCAGGAGGCGGAACTGGTCAAGGCCCTGTTCGAAAGCCCTCGCCTGATCGCCGAAGCCCTGCGTATGGACGCCAGCATCCGCGCCGTGGTCCAGGATCTGGCGAAGGCCGACGACATCCTGTTCCTGGGCCGGGGCGCCATGTTCCCCCTGGCCATGGAGGGCGCTCTGAAGCTGAAGGAGATCAGCTATATCCACGCTGAGGGTTACGCCGCCGGCGAGCTGAAGCACGGCCCGATCGCCCTGATCGACGAGGAAACCCCGACCATCGCCCTGGCCCCCCTGGACGATGTGTTCGAAAAGACCGCCTCAAACCTGCAGGAAGTCGCCGCGCGCGGCGGCCCCGTAATCATGATCGCCCCGGAAAACGCCCCCGACCCGCACGGCGCCGGCATTCGCCGTATCCACGCCCCGGACTGCCACCCCCTGATCGCGCCCTTGGTTTACGCCGTGCCGATGCAGCTTCTGGCCTACTACACGGCCGTTCAGAAAGGCACGGACGTCGATCAGCCCCGCAATCTGGCCAAGTCCGTCACGGTGGAGTGACGCGCGGGGCGCGGGTCACACCGGTTCTCGCTGCAGACGCAGATAGGCGGGATCGAATTCCGCGATCGCGGCCAGCCGCGGCCAATCCAGGATTTCGACTTGGCCGCCGGTCCAGTTGACCAGGCCCTGGGCGCGCAACTCGGCGACCAGACGATTGATATGGACCGTCGACAGGCCCAGCATATCGCCTAGTACGGATTGCGTCAGTGGAAGCCTGAAGCTTCGGTCTTCCGCCTGTCCCACGACCTCAAGGCGCAAATAGAGTTCGCACAACAGATGGGCCAGGCCGCCGAGGCCGCTGCGGCGGCCGATGACGGCCAGCCACTGCCGGTGGATCGCCGCGTCGATCAAGGTGTCCAGCCACAGCAGTCGGGCCAGATGCGGGTGATTTTCCGTAAGGGCGATAAGTTCCGCGTGCGGCGCCTGGGCAATGACGCAGTCCGTCAGGGCCTGCACGCCGTGATCCATCTGCTTCATCAGCAGGCTGTGCAGATCGACGAAGTCGCCATCGACATTGATCTCGGTGATCTGCCGGCCGCCGTCGGCGAGGGACACATGGCGCGCTGCGAAGCCGCTAATCAGAAGGGTGCTGTGGGTCGGATGGCCGTGGCGCTGGACGAAGTCCGCCCCGCTGCGGACCTCCCTCGGCGGACCGAGCACCTTGTCCAGGGCGGCGATCTCCTCGGGCGACAGCCGGTCGCGAAGCGCCAGCTTATCGACCAGGGTTCTTATGGTCGGATCGGTTGGGACGGCGTTCATTCGTCGGCGTCCGCCAAGGCCCAACCCTGGGGGGCCTCTTGGGACGCCTTGGCCGTAACGCTGACCACCGTCACGCCCTCTGCATCGGTGACGATGACGCTGAAGACGCCCGTGTCCCAAAATCCGGCGCTGCGATAGCGCAGAATTTCCCCCAGGATCGTGACCGCCTCCTCTCGTGCGGCGTCGACGTTCGGCAGGTCCTCGCCCTGGTCGTCGCGAATGCGGTCCCCGTTCTGGGTATGAAAGAAATAGCGCGGCAACCCCACCTCCAGCAGCAGACCTGCAAGAAGCGACGATCGGCCGGATTGGTTCAGCCTTTTTAGATTTCCTGATTAAAGGCGCCGATCTCGGAATAGGCGGCCAGGCGCGGCTTGATCTCCTTGCGGAACAGGTCGCGCATGTCGTCTTCTGAGCGCATGCTCTCGACCACCACGACCAGCTCCGGCTTGTTGGACGAGGCGCGGACCAGGACCCAGGAGCCGTCCTCCAGGTGCACCCGCACCCCGTTGACGGTGATGGCCTCGACGATCTTGCGCCCCAGGATCTCGCCGCCCGCTGCGGCCAGATCGGCGTATTCCTTCACGATCCGCTCCAGCACCCCGTACTTCAGCTCGTCGTCGCAATGGGGCGACATGGTCAGGCTGGTCCAGGCGTCGGGCAGGGCGGCCTTCAGCTCGCTGAGCTTCTTGCCGGGATTGCGGTCCAGCATGGCCAGGACTGCGCCTGCCGCCGCCAGGCCGTCGTCATAGCCGTAGCCCAGGTCGCCGGCCATGAAGAAGTGGCCCGACTTTTCGAAACCGGCCAGGGCGCCCAGTTCGGCCGTCTTGCGCTTGATGTAGGAATGGCCGGTCTTCCAATAGACCACCTCGGCGCGGTTGGCCTTGAGGATCTCGTCGGTCTTGTAGAGGCCGGTCGACTTCACATCGACGACGAAGGTGCTGTTCGGGTGGACCTTGGACAGGTCGCGCGCCAGCATCAGGCCGATCTTGTCGGCGAAGATCTCCTCGCCCGTGTCATCGACCACGCCGCAGCGATCCCCGTCGCCGTCGAAGCCCAGGGCCAGGTCGGCGCCGGTCTCCTTCACCCGCTCAGCCATCTGCACCAGCATGGCGTGATCTTCCGGGTTCGGATTGTACTTGGGGAAGGTGTAGTCGAGGTCGGTGTCCATCTCGATCACCTCGACGCCCATCCGGCGCAGGGCGTCGGGCGCGAAGGCGCCGGCCGTGCCGTTGCCGCAGGCGCAGACCACCTTCAGCGGGCGTTTGATCTGCACCTTGGAAGCGACGTCGGCGACATAGGTCTCCCGGAAGTCCTCGACCCGGACGAGTTTGCCGTTCGGTCGCGCCACGCCCTCGCCGTTCAGCACGATCTGTTTCAGCCGCCCCATCTCGTCGGGGCCGAAGGTCAGGGGCTTGTTCGCGCCCATCTTCACCCCGGTCCAGCCGTTCTCGTTGTGGCTGGCGGTGACCATGGCCACGCAGGGCGCGTCCAGTTCGAACTGACCGAAATAGGCCATGGGCGACAGGGCCAGGCCGACGTCTAGCACCTCCATCCCGCCTTCCAGAAGGCCCAGGATCAGAGCCTGTTTGACGCTGAGGCTGTAGCCGCGAAAGTCGTGGCCGACGACGATCTTCGGCGCCACGCCGATCTCATGGACATAGGTCGCCAGCCCCAGCCCCAGGGCCTGGACGCCCAGGAGGTTGATTTCTTTTTCCAGGATCCAGCGCGCGTCATATTCGCGAAACCCCGTCGGCTTGACCAGGGGCTCCGTCTCATAGGCGGCCGTGTTCGGCTTCAGGTCCTGGCGGGGCTTGAGCATGGTGGGTCCTTTGAGGGCGTGAGGCGGTCGGCGATCGGGGGGAGAGGAACCGGTAGCGGCGACAGCGCTAGGCGGCCGCGCGTTTGCGGATGCGGGCGATGCGACGCAGGCGTCGCCAGAAGCGGCCCCGTTCAGGCTCGGGATAGGGCTGCAGATTCTCCACGAACTGCTCGGCCGACGCCCGCCAGCTGAACTTCTCCGCATAGGCCCGGACCGTCCCCCGATCCAGATCAAGGCATTTCAGGCAGGCGGTCTTCAGATCGTCGTCGATCACCCCGGCGTTCGACCCGGGAATGATGTCGATCGGCCCGTGGGCGGGATAGGCGGCCACCGGGGTGCCCGCCGCCATGGCCTCCAGGATCACCAGGCCGAAGGTGTCGGTCCAGCTGGGGAAGACGAAGACGTCGGCGTCCCGGAAGCACCGAGCCAGTTCGCCGCCGAAGCGCGCGCCCAGGAATTTGGCCTCGGGGTATTTTTCCTGAAGTTCCGCGCGCGCGGGGCCGTCGCCGACGATGATCTTGGTGCCGGGCAGATCCAGCTCCAGGAAGGCCTCGATATTCTTCTCAACCGCCACCCGGCCGACGTTCAGGAAGAAGGGCCGGGGCCAGTCCTTGGCGCCCATCTCGTCATAGATGGGCTCGAGATCGGGCCGGAACACCTCGGTGTCCACGCCGCGCGACCAGGGCGAGACGTTCTTGAAGCCGTGTTCGACCAGTTCGTCCCGCAGGGTCGGGGTCGCCACCATCAGCCGGCCGGACGGCTTGTGGAACCACTTCATATAGGCGTAGCCGACCTGGACCGGGATCGGGAAACGCGCCGAGACATATTCCGGGAATTTGGTGTGATAGCTGGTGGTGAAGGGCAGTTTCCATTCCACGCAGATGCGCCGCGTGGCGATGCCGATCGGCCCCTCGGTGGCGATGTGGACGGCCTCCGGCTCGAAGGCCCGCAGCATTTCGCGAATCTCTTCCTCGGCCCCCAGCGCCAGCCGAATCTCCGGATAGGTGGGGCAGGGGATGGTCTTGAACAGGCTGGGCTCGATGACCTCCACCTCATGGCCCATGTCGCGGCATTCCGCGACCGTGCGGGTCAGGGTGCGGACGACGCCATTGACCTGAGGTTCCCAGGCGTCAGTGGCCAGAACGATGCGCATGGAGGCGGGCGGACCCTGAGCCGTTGAGTAAGAGCGGAACTTCTAGACGCTTCGAATGACGATGGCGAGACGGTCTGACGTCTGACGTGACGGAGCCGTCTTCCGCTCCTAACAAATCGTCAGGAAAGGCCCAAAGGTGGCGCCTTCTCAGGGAACAGGGCGTCGATGGTTTCCCTCAACTGACCATAGGCGGCCATGATATGGTAGAAGGAACTCGCCGGCGCGGGTTCATCGATAAAGCTGCCGTCTTCCAGCATCTTGTCATGCCAGAGGCCCTGGGGCGTCAGATAGCGCCAGAGCGCGCGCAGGGCGCGGGCGGCCTGATCGAGGCAGGCGTCGCGTCGTCCGTCTTCACTCAGCTCGGCCAAGATCAGGGACGCCTTCAACCATTCGGTTTGTGGCCACAGGCGTGAACGTGCGCTGCGAACGCCCCCGTCGATGTCCATGGCGTCAACTGCGACGCCACGCCTGCGATGGACGCCTCTCAAACCGGATCCATAAAGTCGCCAGGCGTCCGCGACCGCCTCGGCGGCGTTGCGTCGGCGGCCGTAGCGCGCCATCAACCAGGCCCATTCAAACTGATGGCCGGGTTCGATCAGCCGGCCGTCCTCGCCTGGCGCCGGCGCCCAGTTTGAATCGAAGAACTCGCGCAGGCTGCCGGTCTCAGGGTCGATGAATCGGGTGCGAGCCAGTAGGACAAGCTGGTCCGCCAGGGCGGACCAGGAGGCGTCTCCACCACTCTGCTCCCAGGCCAGGGCCGCTTCGAGGAGGTGCATATGGGCGTTCGACTGATAGGGGTGGGCTCCCGCCTCCTTGAGTCCGCCGATTGCATCGACGTCCTGCGCCAACAGATCGCGCACCGCGGCGGCCTTGCCTTCTAATCCCGGCTCGCCCGTCGCGGCGAAGACGCCCGCAAGGGCGAAAATCAGGAAGGCCTGATCGTAAACCGCAGGGGTCTCGTCCAGGGGCGATCCGTCGATCGACAGCAGTGCGCGCATCCGCCCGTCCGGTCGCAGATAGGCGGTTTGAAGACGATCAAATCCGCTGGCGACGACGGCTTTCCAAGGCCCGCGCCAGCCCTGCCGACCGGCTTCAGCATACACCTGCAGTTGGCGCGCCTGGACTCTCGCGCGTCGCGACGTCGCGATCTGGCGGCCGTCCAGCGCCAGGACCTCTTCAAATCCGCCCTTCGCGTCTTGTCCCAGACTGGACCAGACCGGCAGGGCCGCCTGCCTCATCCAGGTCGCGAAGCGGGCCGCGCCGGCCTCCAGCGGTTCCGGAGGAGGGGCGGCGGGAAAATCGAGATGCTGGGGCGAAAGCACCTTGAGCCGTTCCACCACCTTCTTGACGTCTTGACTGCGCCTCAGGTCGGTAACGAGCACGGCGTCGCGCTCGACGATGACTCCGATGTCGCGAAGCCCGATGGCGGCCACCATGACGCCGTCGCAAGCTCGAACCAGACAGCCTTCGGAATCTTCCAATATATGCAAGCCCACGTCGCCCTCGCCCGAGGCGTGGACGGCGTCCCACGCCCCAAGGTCCGACCATTCGAAGCGCACAGGCAGGACTGAGGCTCGGCTCGTCTTTTCCATGACGGCGTAGTCGATTGAAATCTTCGGCGCGGCCTTGAACCCCGAGCCCAAGGTCATGCAGGGGCCGTCCGTCTCAGATTGGTCCAAGGCGACGCGGACGGCTGCGTCGACAGCAGGCGCACGCTCGCCGATTTCCTGGCTCAGTACATCGGCTCGAACGATGAAGTTCCCGCTGTTCCACAGGTAGCCCTCGGAAATATATCGTTGCGCCGTGGCGCGATCCGGCTTCTCGACGAAGGCTGCGACGTCTGACAGTCCGGGGCCGGTCGGGGCTATGTAGCCATAGGCCGAAGACGGTTCGGTTGGGACCACACCCAAGGTGACGATCCGCCCCTCAGCCGCTGCGGAAGCGGCTTGTCTGACCGACAGCCGAAAGGCTTCCGGGGCGGGGATGTGATGATCAGAGGCGACGAAGAGGTTAACGGCGGTCGGCGCGCGGCGACAAGTCCACAAGGCGGCTGCGGCCATGGCGGCCGACGAATCACGGCCTTCGGGTTCCAGAAGAATGACGGCGCTGACACCGACGGCTTCAAGCTGGTCCAGAATAGCCTGTCTATGAACAGCGCCACCCACCACGACCAGCTCGCCATCATCTCCGACAAGCTCCGCAACTCTGGCTACCGTTTCCTGAAACAGCGACCGATTGCCCGCCAAGGGAATGAACTGTTTGGGCAGAGAGGGTCTGGACGCCGGCCAAAGGCGTGTGCCAGCGCCCCCGCACATGATGACGGGATAGATGGTGGTCATTTTCAACACTGCGATCTGTCAGGTGATTTGTTCTTAGGTCAGTCACTACGTTCCGTCACCAAGGTTGAGCGCCAAGGCTCACTGCGGCTGGAACGAGGTCTGAACGCACGAGAGATCAAATCGGCAGTACGGTTGTCGACTTCACCTCTTCCAGCACCGCATAGGTCCGGGTTTCGCGGACCCCCGGCATGCGCACCAGCACGTCTCCTAGAAAGGCGCGATAGGCGTCCATGTCGCCGACGCGGGCCTTGATCAGATAGTCGAAGCCGCCGGCGACCATATGGCATTCCAGCACCTCGGGCTGTGTGCGCACCGCAGCGGCGAAGGCTTCGAAGACGTCGCCGGTGGTGCGGTCCAACAGGACCTCGACGAAGATCAAGAGGTCGCGGCCGACCTGGGCGGGATCGACCATGGCGGCGTAGCCGGTGATGACCTGCCGGTCGCGCAACCGCTTGACCCGCTCGAAACAGGCGGCGGGCGAGAGGTGGCATCGGCGCGCCAGTTCGGCGTTGGAGATGCGACCGTCGGCCTGCAGCACGCGCAGGATGCGTCGGTCTACCGGATCCAAATCCGTCATCGGAAATCACGCCCTTTCACGAACGATCTTCGGCTTTGGCGTATATCATACGAAGCACCTTCAACGAACTCCGGCATATACGGCTAAAATCCACAGGATTTGTCGCCGATGACCCCGCCCGCCTTCTCACCCTCGTCCCTGGCCCTCTGGGACGAGCTGGACCATCACAAGTTCCGCGATGAAAAGGCCGTGGTCGCCGACAATCTGGCCCGCGTTCCGCTGGACGCCGCCGAACGCGCCGCGGTCGTCGCCGAAGCCGTGGCCTTGGTCGAACAGGCCCGCCGCAGCCAGAAGAAGCAGGGGGTGGTCGAAAGCTTCCTGCAGCAATTCAGCCTGGGCACCCGCGAAGGCCTGGCCCTGATGTGCCTGGCCGAGGCCCTGCTGCGCGTGCCGGACGAGGAGACGCGCGATCGGCTGATCGCCGAAAAGATCGGTTCGGCCGACTGGGCCGCGCACCTGGGTCAGTCCGACAGTCTCTTCGTCAACGCCTCCACCTGGGGCCTGATGCTGACCGGCAAGCTGGTGGATGTGGACGACCAGGCGCGCAGCGACCTGCCGGGCTTTCTGAAGCGGATCGCCGGTCGTCTGGGCGAGCCGGTGATCCGTCAGGCGGTGGCCACCGCCGTCAAGATCATGGGCGAGCAGTTCGTCGTCGGCCGCACGATCCAGAGCGCGCTGAAACGCTCGAACAGGGAAGGCTGGCTGTGCAGCTTCGACATGCTGGGCGAAGGCGCCCGGACCCTGGCCGACGCCGACCGCTATGAACGCATCTACGCCGACGCCATCGAGGCGGTGGGCAGGACGGCCAAGGGCCAGGGGCCGGAGCACGGCCATGGCGTGTCGGTCAAATTGTCGGCCCTCTCGCCCCGCTATGAGGCCACCCATGAGGACGAGGTCTGGACGAGCCTCTACCCCCGCATTCTCCACCTGGCCCAGATCGCGGCGAAGTACGACATCAACTTCACCATGGACGCCGAGGAGGCGGACCGTCTGGCCCTGTCGCTGAAACTGCTCGACCGGCTGGCGCACGAGCCGTCGCTCGGCGGCTGGACGGGGCTGGGGCTGGCGGTTCAGGCCTATCAGAAGCGCGGGCTGGAGACGATTGAGCGGGTCGCCGACCTGGCCCGCCGCTCGGGTCGCCGGCTGATGGTGCGCCTCGTCAAGGGCGCCTATTGGGACACGGAGATCAAGCGCGCCCAGGTCTTCGGCCGCACCGACTACCCGGTCTTCACCACCAAGGCGGCGACCGATCTGAACTATCTGGTCTGCGCCCGGGCCATGATCGAGGCCTCCCCGGCGATCTATTCCCAGTTCGCCAGCCACAACGCCCATACCCTGGCCGCCGTCCGCCGCATGGCGCGCGATCGCGGCGTCGCCGTCGAGCATCAACGGCTGCACGGCATGGGCGAGGCTCTTTACGACGCGGCGCAGGAGGCGTGGAAGGACGAGACCGTCATCGTTCGCGCCTATGCTCCGGTCGGCGGACATGAGGAGCTTCTACCCTATCTGGTGCGGCGCCTGCTGGAAAACGGCGCCAACTCCTCCTTCGTCCACGCCCTGCTCGACGAGCGGGTGCCCGCCTCGGCCGTCGCGGCCGATCCCATCTCCCTGGTTGAGCAGGCGCCCGACCGCCACCCCAAGATTCCGGTTCCCAAAGACATGTACGGCGATCGTCAGAACTCCCTCGGCCGCGACTTTTCCCAGGCCGCAGACCGCGAAGCCCATGCCAAGGCGTTGGAGACGGTCGATCGCGAGAAGCTGACCTCAGGCCCCATCATCGGCGGCAAGCTGCGGGCCGGGATCGACGCCCAGGCCGTGACCAATCCGTTCGACCGGTCGCAGGTTCTGGGTCATGTTTCTGAAGCGACGGCCGCCGACATCGACGCCGCAGTCGAGGCGGCCGCCCGCGCACAGATCGCTTGGGACCGCCAGGGCGGAGCCCAGCGTGCCTTGACGCTGCGCGCCATGGCCGACGCCTTGGAGGCCGATCTGGACCGATTGGTCGCCCTGCTCAGCCGCGAAGCCGGCAAGACCCTGAACGACGGCGTCGCCGAGGTGCGTGAGGCCGCCGACTTCTGCCGATACTACGCCCTGCTGGCCGAGCGCGACTTCGCCGCGCCCCAGACCCTGAAGGGACCGACCGGCGAGACCAACCAGCTGATCCTGCACGGGCGCGGCGTCTTCGCCTGTATCAGCCCGTGGAACTTCCCCCTGGCCATCTTCACCGGCCAGATCGCCGCCGCCCTGGCCGCCGGCAACGCCGTCCTAGCCAAGCCGGCCGAACAGACGCCCCTGATCGCGGCGGAGGCGGTGCGCCTGTATCACAAGGCCGGCCTGAACCCCGATCTTCTGGCCCTGGTTCCCGGACGCGGCGAGACGGTCGGCGCGGCCCTGGTCGCCCATCCGGGCGTCGACGGCGTCGCCTTCACCGGCGGCACCGACACGGCCGGCGCCATCAACCGGTCGATCGCCGCCCGCCCCGGCGCCATCATTCCCTTCATCGCCGAGACCGGCGGACTGAACGGCATGTTCATCGACACCACGGCCCTAAAGGAGCAGGTGATCGACGACGTGATCCAGTCCGCCTTCGGCTCGGCCGGCCAGCGTTGCTCGGCCCTGCGCATCCTCTATGCGCCCAAGGAGTCGGCCGACGCCCTGATCGAGGGGCTGAAGGGCGCCTTGGCGGTCCAGACCGTCGGCGACCCCGCCGATCCCAAGACCGACATCGGCCCCGTCATCGACTCCGAATCGCGCCGTGCACTGGAGGCCCACGTCGAACGTCTGGCCCGCGAAGCCAAGGTGATCGCCCGCGCCGCCCTGCCGCTGGGTTCGGAAAAGGGCGATCTGTTCGCCCCCACCATCGCCGAGATCCCCACGCCTGACTTCCTGGAGCGCGAGGTGTTCGGCCCGATCCTGCACATCTACCGCTACGAGCCGTCCGAGCTGCAATCGGTCGCCTCGCGCCTGGCCGCGCGCGGCTATGGCCTGACCCTGGGCGTCCACAGCCGTATCGAAGCCTTCGCCGCCGAGGTGACGGCCCTGGTCCCCGCCGGCAACGTCTACGTCAACCGTTCCATCACCGGCGCCGTCGTCGGCGTCCAGCCCTTCGGCGGCGAAGGCCTGTCGGGCACCGGCCCCAAGGCCGGAGGGCCGAACAGCCTGATCCGCTATGCAGCGGAAAAGGCGATCAGCGTGAACATCGCGGCGCAGGGGGGCGATCCGGCGCTATTGAATTTGTAGCGCTGGGGTTGACGCAAGGAGTCGGCTGGCGTCCTTGGGCGGCTGCCGCCCAAGGACGCCAATGACATCAATCTGTATCGACGGCTTCAACCTCGCCATTCCGAAAGGCTCAGGAATTGCGACCTATGGGAGAAACCTGCTCGACGCGGCCCATGCTCTAGGGTTTGGAACTCAGATCCTCTACGGCCCCCCGGCCGCGCCGAAGACCAACAACGCCTTGAACGAAGCGCTTCTTGTCGAGGGAGCGCTCTCTGTCCCTCAGGATAATCGCCGACGTCGGGTGAAACGTTTTCGGGACACCCTTCTGTCTCAATTCGGGCGTTCGGCGTACCCTGTTCGACCTTCGGGCGAAGTGATATGGCCGTCTGGCGATCCGCCTCTCGCGCAGACCTACTGGACGGCGCAGGACCTGTTTGTCAGGGCGGCCCGGAGCTTCCATCGTTATGGAAGGCTAACGCCTACGAACTTCAGGGCGGAGGGGGATGAGACGCCCGGCCTTATGCATTGGACTGCCCCGCTGCCCCTTTATTCGGCGCGAACGCCGAACATCTATACCTTCCACGATTTGATCCCGCTTCGCCTGCCCTATACGGTAGGGGGGGACAAGGCTCGCTTTCTGGATCTGGGGCTCAAAGTCGCCGCGCGGGCCGATCATATTGTGGTCGTATCCGAGGCGACGCGACAGGACGTCATTCGGCTGCTTGGCGTTGATGAACGGCGGGTCACAAACACCTATCAAGCGGTTCATATTCCAGAGCCGTTGACACGCCGGGGGCGGGAGGACGTCGCTCTGGAGTTGGAGGGTGTCTTCCAGCTAGGGTGGAAAGACTATTTCCTTCACTTCGGCGCGGTTGAGCCGAAAAAGAACCTTGGCCGCATTGTTGAAGCTTATCTCGCATCGGGCGTGCAACGTCCGCTGATTCTGATTGGCGGTCGCTCTTGGCTTGATGAAGGCGAGGTCGCGCTTCTGAACCAGATCAAGCGTGACGGCGGAGCGAATGCAGATCGTATTCGCCAGTACGACTACCTGTCGTTCTCGACGCTTGTGAGCCTCATCCGCGGCGCGCGGGCCGTCTTGTTTCCTTCCCTGTATGAAGGGTTTGGTCTGCCGGTTCTGGAGGCCATGGCATTGTCCACCGCCGTGTTGACGTCAACGGGCGGAGCGCTGCCAGAGGTGGCCGGCGATGCGGCTCTGCTGGTCGACCCTCATGACGTCCAAGCCATAAAAATGGGGATTAGTGCATTGGACGTGGATGAAGACCTTCGATCAGAGTTGGAGAGAAGGGGGCCTGTCCAAGCCGCCAAATTCAGTCCGGCGTCTTATCAAGCAAGACTTCTCCAGGCTTACTCCGCCGTTGGCGTCGCGGCCTAGGCGTCGTATGTCTAACTTCTCGCTCACAGCGCCGTGCCCATGAGTCATCCAACTTTTCGCCTTCAACGGGCCAGTCGGTCGCCGCTCATCCCGCTCTGGGCTTGGGTTCGCAGGAACGTGCGCATCGTTACGGCCTTGATGATGCGTGAAGTCATCACCCGTTTTGGACGAGAAGGCCTGGGTTTCGCATGGCTGATTGGAGAGCCGCTGATCTTTACGTTCGGCGTGATGACGCTTTGGAGCATAACCAAGCCAAGTTACGAGCACGGCATTCGGCTGGCGCCCTTTGTAATGACGGGTTATCTTGCTATAATTCTTATCCGTCACTTTATTAGCTATCTGACAGTGGCGCTCCAATCGAACATTGGGCTTCTTTATCATCGCCAAGTTGCGCCTCTTCACATAATATCATCTCGTATTATGATGGAGTTTGCGGGCGCGACCACAGCTTACATGATTGTTTATATTGTACTTTTTGTGATTGGTCAGGTTAGCCTTCCTTACAATTACCTGCTTCTTTATTACGGGTGGTGTTTGTTAGGGTTCTTGTCGGCCGGCTTTGCAATGATATTGACGGGCCTTTCCATCCGTTACGAGTTTGTAGAGCGTCTCACGGGACTAATTGGTTATCTAATGATTCCGCTTTCTGGCGCGTTCGCGATGGTGGCTTGGTTTCCCGCGTCAGTGCAAAAGTACTATCTGATGATACCATTCGTTCATTGCATTGAGATGACGCGAGAAGCTATATTTGGGGAATTTGTGACGACCTATTATTCTTTGAGATATCCATTGTTGTGGGCGATATTGCTCAATGTTATCGGTTTGTTATTGATCGCTACATCGCGTGATCATCTCGAATCTGAATGATCGCGACGTAAGATCGGTGTTGAAATAATGAATGATCCCAAGTTGAACTATGTGGGGCCCTTGCCTGATCTGCTCGCAGGGCCGGCGGTGCCGAAGCCTTGGTGGCGCGCTGTTCCGTTGGCGCTGATCTTGGTCGTGGTGGCCCCGACCGTCGTCGCCGCGGTCTACTTTCTGCTCATCGCGTCGCCGCGCTACGTATCAGAGGCGCGCTTTATCGTGCGGGCGGCCAATCAGCCGCAGCCTAGTTCATTAGGTGTGGCGCTTCAGGGGGTTGGACTTTCGACGACTTCGACGGACGCTTTCGCCGTTCATGAATACGCCCTCTCTCAGGACGGAATTCAGGATCTCAAGAAGCAGTTTGATCTGGACGCGATGTTGAAGCCTCGCGGCGCGGACGTTTTTTCCGGGTGGCCTAGGTTGGGGGAGGATCGTTCAGATCGCTCCCTGGAAGCCGCGCTCGAACGCTTTGTCACCATCGGATACGACTCGGCGACAGGCATCAGCACATTGCGGGTTCAGGGTTTTGCGGCGCGGGACTCTCATGCGCTCGCCGAAGCCATGCTGCGGGGGGGCGAGCGGCTGGTGAACCGGCTGAATGACCGAGCCTCCGCCGACGCCGTGCGCGACGCCCGCGCTGCGCGTGATGAGGCCCGGTTGCGCCTTGCCGACGCCCAGGCGCAGTTGACCGCCTTCCGAAACCAGGAACAGTTCATCGACCCCGCCCGCACCGCAACGGAAGGGGGGCAGTTGATCGGCAACCTTCTGGCGACTGTCGCCGCCCTGCGGGCGGAGCGAGCGCAGGTCGCCGCCGGCGCCCCTGATAGTCCGCAGATCCCTGCGTTGGACAATCGAATCGCCGCCTACGAGCGCCAAATTGAGATGGAGCGGGCCAAGATCGCGGGATCGTCCAACTCCCTGGCTGGAAAGTTGGGGGCCTATGAGGATCTCATGCTTCAGCGCGAACTGGCGGATCGCGAACTGACCCAGTCGACGACCGCCCTCGTCGCCGCCGAGCAGGAGGCGCGGCGCCAGAAGCTGTACCTGGAGCGGATCGTGAATCCCAATCTTCCCGATCGTCCGAGCCAACCTCGGCGCCTCATTTCCATCCTTATCGTATTCGCCACTTCGTTGCTGATTTATGGGGTCGGCTGGCTGGTGTGGGCCGGCGTGCGAGAGCATCGGCAGGACTGATGACTATGCCTGACGCCTGCCCGGGGCTAAGTGTCAACAATCTAAGTCGAACCTTTCTCGGCGCCTCTAAGCCGTTATTCTCCAACCTGTCCTTCTCCCTGAACCGAGACGGTCGCCTGGCCGTGTTAGGGCGAAATGGCCAGGGCAAGTCGTCCTTGATCCGCATGCTCGGCGGTGTGGATCGGCCGTCCGTAGGCCGCATCGATTGGAAGATGTCGCCGTCATGGCCTATCGGCTTCAACGGCGGTTTTCAGGGTAGCCTGTCGGGTCTGGACAACATCCGTTTCCTATCACGTCTCTATGAGCGTGATTACCATGAGATGCGCGAAAGAGTGGATGACTTTGCAGAACTAGGGTCTGCTCTGCTACGACCCGTAAAACATTATTCTTCAGGGATGCGCGCGCGCCTCGCCTTCGGACTGTCTCTTGCCATCGAATTCGACTGCTATCTGATCGACGAACTCGTCGCCGTGGGTGATGCCCGCTTCCAACGCAAATGTCAGGAAGAGCTCTTTGAGCACCGGGCCAATCGGGCGTTTTTAATGGCGTCTCACGACGTTCATCTTGTCGCCAGCTATTGTGACACGGCCTTGGTCATCGAAAGCGGCCGAGCCAAGATGTTCTCGGACGTCAATGAGGCGGTTGATGTCTACACTTGGCTGAGGGCGGCATGAGTCCTGTCGAAGCGCACTGGTTCGTGCTGCCGCCGTCTCGAGACCAGGATGCCTGGCGTTTAGCGATGCGCCGGCACGCAGAAGATCAGGGTTTATCCGTCGTTGAAGTGGTCACGGGAGAAGAGGAGGTCGGGTCGGAGATCGTGCTGTCATCCGACTTGGATCGGATACGCCCGATGGGGGCGAATGCTGAGAACACGACGGTATTAGACTTGCCGGCCTTTATGGATCTGGCCAGCTGTTCTGACTCGGACCGCCCTTTACGGGTTCTGGATTTGAGTCGAAAGATCGTCGCTGCTCGGAACTTTGAAGGCAGTCTAACATCACCCGCTGAGACGCTTCCGTATCCGTTTTCGCAGATGACCGGCGTGGTCGGCGACCTTCGTCCGGCAACGGCTGTCGAAGAGCGCTTCCAAGAAGCTTTGGCGTTCGTCGGACAAGGGGCCGCCCGTTGGGCGCCCGAGATATTTCAGTACACTCCAGGACCTGAAGGTGCGGAACAGCCTGGGGTTTTGGACATAACGGGCCGTCCACGCTTTCTCGTCTTCGGCCCCTACATGTTTTTGCCAAGGGGCGTGTGGCGCATTACGGCGCGCATGGGATTCGACGTGGATGCCGGGGCCAGACCTTACCAGATTCAGTGGGGAGACAGTCTAGACTATGTGTTTCACGACTTCACCCCCGGCCAAAGCGGCGTCTTTGAGATCACGCTGGAGCGCGAATGGAAAACTCATGCCGCCAGCGAGATTCGCTTGATGCTGGTGGAAGGCGCGTTTCATGGGCGGCTCAGCTGGCTGGGCGCGACAGTTTCGCGTGTGGATCAATGAGATCCTGAAGTTTCGCTTCGCCCCGTCAATACGGCGTAAGCTCTTTCAATGGCGTCATTCTTGACGAACAGCAGGCCCTGGTGCGGCGGGGTCTCGGCGCCGGGCGTCGGCGCTCCGTTCAGCGGCGCGCCATAAAAGATGTGTGCGCCGATGCGGCGAACTCGCTCCATTCTGCTGGCCCAGGTCGGGCGAACGTAGTTGGCGTGGTAGTTGACCGAGGCCCGCGGCAGCAGAGCCTTGGTCTCTCCGGCATAGACGCCGCGCGCGATCCGCTCCGCCCTGGCCCAGGCGTTCATGTTCACCGGTGATCGCCCGATCGAGCCGTCGCAGGTAAAGGTAAATTGGCAGGTGCGCGAGTTACGTTGGTAGACCACTTGGCAGATGTCACGGGGGTAGCGACCGCTGGCGGCGCGATTCAGGATGACTTCTGCAACGGCGGCCTGACCCTCTTCGCTCTCGTTTCGGGCTTCGTAGTAGATGGCTTGGGTCAGACAGGCCAACGGATCCTGGGGAATGGTCGGCGGGGTGGTCAGGTCCAGACGCGGCGCCGTATAGCCGCGCCTCGCCGACGCCGGCCGGGCCTTGGCCGCGTCATAAGGCGGCGGCATTATGGTCGCGCGAGGTTCGGAACGGGATGGGACAGCCGGAGCCGGTTCTCCAGCGCTGACCGGCGCTTGGCGGCGAGAGGGCTGCGCCATGGGCGCCGCTCGAGGTGCATCGGTCAACCTGCCGCCCCGCCCCTCCGCAATCATTCCACGAAGCCGCATGTTGAGTTCCGCGCGTCGAGACTGATCGGTCTTGACGGCGGCGGGGCTCGGCGGCGGGGGCGGGGAGGCGACTGTGGGTCCGGCTTCCGCCTGAGCCAGGAGCGCACGGCCGCTGATCCCGCCCCAAAGGGCCAGCGTCAATCCGCTTGCAACTATGACCGAAGTCAGCGGTTTCATCCCGATCCCCGAGTGTCGAGCCGTTGTTATCGCATAGGACGATATGAGCCAAGCGTGGCTTGGGACGCTTGCATTGGCGATTGCGGTCGGACCCGCTATCAGGGGCGTGATGCATAGCCGAGCGCAAAGACCAGGCTTTTCACTGATTGAGGCGCTTGTGGTCCTTGCGATCGGCGGCATGGCCCTTGCCATCATTTTCTCGATCGGGACCAAGGCGGGAGACGCAGGCTTCAGTCTCGGACGGCGCGCCATGAGCGCCGCTGATCTGGATGTTTCTGTCGGTGACGTCCGCGTCATGATCCGAAGCATCGCATTGCGTCCCTCCGAGACGTTCGACGCCCAGATCGATCGGCCCGTCGTCGGGGCGCCGGACCGGCTTCAAGCTGATGTGGTGACGGAAAGGGCGACGCAATGCGCCCCCCAGGGGTGGGCGGGTCGGATGGTGCTTGCGGTTCGAACGGAACGCGGACAGGGCGTGCTGACCTGCCAGGCGGGGGGCGAGCCTGTCACCCTGATCTCCACGAGCGACCCAAAGGCTCGTCTCTCCTACTCGACGGACGGCGTGACCTGGTCGTCAGACTTTGAACACGGCGGGCAGGCGGAAGCCCCCACCGGCGGGCCGATACGTTCGATCCGTCTATTCGTTCGGTTCCAAGGCGGTGCTGTCGATGTGCTGGAGGCCGCGCACTCGGGCCGGCCTGAAAGTTGGATACGGTTCGATGATCCACTCTAGGCGTAGGCGCTCCGGCTTCGCCCTGCCCGCCGTGCTGGCGGTGACCGGGGTGGTGACGTTGATTTTCCTGGTGGCGATGACCGCCTTGGCCAGCTTGACGGCGGAGGCGGCCTCGGCCCGCGCCCGCGTCCGTTTCATCGCTCGCGCCCTGACGGCCGAAGCGATGATGACCTACATGGCCGCCACGGAACCTATGGCGCCGACTGGTCTGAACGTGGGCGCTCCTCGTGTCTATGACGACGGCGGCTCTGATCCGGTCGGCGTGAAAGGCGAACTGGTGCGGCTGGACGGGCGACGCTACCAGATCGATCTTGACGGAGCACTGCTGATCACGCCGCAGGATCAGGCGGGGCTGGTGAATCTGGCCTATCTTCCAGACGCTGCCTACCTCCGGCTTGGCGAAACACTGGGATTGTCGCCGAGTCTGGCGCGTCGCCTAGCCCCTCTCTATGGCGACTATGTCGATCGAGACGACCTTGAGCAGCCGAATGGGGCCGAACGCCGCGACTATGGCGGCCAAGGCCCCGCCAACCGGGTCATGCGCAGCCCTGACGAATGGTTGTCGATGCTCGGAGTCCGCAGGGCAGTGAAGGCCGCAGCCTGGCGCAGGATTCGTCCGTTTCTGGCCATGGATCCGACCTCGACGAACGAGAACGTCAATACGGCGCCCGGCGAGGCCATGACGCTTCTCTACGGAGCCACCCCCGCCCAGGTCGAAACGGCGATGCGGGCGCGCGAGCAAAGGCCCTTTTTGTCTTTTGCGGAGTTCGCCGCCGCTACGGGTCTGCCGAACACGAGCGGAGACAGCTTCTACACCTTTCCGTCGGGCCGAATTCTATTGACCGTCGCAGACAGCCGATCGGCATGGGTCTACAGCGCCAGACTCAGTTTGACGCCTTTCGGGGTTGAGCGCCCCGTCTGGATCGACCAGACTGAATTGAAAGAGGCTCCGGGGCGGGCCGCGGCTGATTTGTCTGATGCAGTTCGACTTCCTTACGCCCCGCGTTGAGCGGGTGTTCGCCGACGGGCGCTGGGCCGAGGTCCATCGGGGCGGTCCGGGAGGGCGTCTCCGTCCGCCCGTCGTTCTTCTGTCCCGCGAGTTGACGGCGTTCAGTCTGTTTGAGACCGCCCACCTGCCTCGAACGCGTCGGGGACAGGCCGCGCGCCTTCACGCGCGTACCGGCTCCCCCTACCTCGTCAGCGGTTCCGCATTGGTCAGGAGCGGTGCGGACTTCGGCGTGTGGTGGTGGGATTCTGAAGTCGTGAACGCCCTGGTGGCTGCGCGCTACGGCGCGCGATCGCCTATGGTGCGGCCTGAGACTCTGGCGCAGCCGCCGGGTCAGGGGTGGAGGATCGTGCGCCTGGACGAAGGGTATGAGGCGCAGCTGTGGCGGGACCGTCGCCTGGTCGCCTCGGCCTGGCGTCGCGAACGGTTCGACGGCGCTTCATGGGGCGCCTTCACGCGCCTCCAGCGCGGCGCTCCGGACGCGCCCCAGACGCCCCCCCCGCCCCAGACCCTGCCCATCGACTTCAGCACGCCTGCGTTTTCGATCTCGCCATCCGACCTCAGCCAGGAACAGCTTCTCGGCTTGGGAGCCGGGGGCCTCGCCCTGGCGACGCTCGGCGTCAGCCTTTTCCTGGTAGGTCAGGGAGCCCGCCTTTCATCCGATGCGGCGGAGATCGAAAAGGAAACAGCGCAGGTTCAGGCGGCGACGCCGCAAGCCGCTCGGGTGGCGGGACTGGATGCAGATCGCCGCAAACTGGCCGCCTATGCCCAGATCGAGGCGCAGACCAACCCGCTCAGCGCCGCGGGCGCGGCGATTGGGATCGTCGCCTTCTATGATCTGACGCCGACAGCAGTCGAAGCCGAAAGCGAGTCCCTGACTGTGACCCTGCCCTATACGGCGGTCGGCATCGCCGACAGCTTGATCGCCGACTTCGAAGGGTCAGGATATTTTTACGACGTTCGCCCGAGAACGGACTCCCAGAATCAGAAGCTGGTCATCGAGATGAAGACCCGCGAGGCCGCTCCGCCGCTGACTGCAGGCGGCTGAACCGACAATCTCCGCCTGAAGTTCGAAGCGTCATCACAACACGGTCGCCGTTGATCAGATTGGCGGTCGAGGCGGAACAGACGCCGCCGGCCGCAATGTCCAAGGCCGGAGCCAGGGTGTAGCGCCACGGTGACCGAAGCGTCACCGTGCGCTCGGACCCGTCATCATCCTGTTCACGCGTTTCGCCATTGCCTCGGGCCTTCTCTAACCGCGCCGCCTCCGGGTCCGTAAGGCGAACAGCCATGCCGGTTCGGTTGGCCTCGCGCCGATAGTCGGAGACCTGCTTCTGGAATTCGAAGAACACGGCATGCGACGTCGCTTGATCGAGCATGCGCGCGGTGCTCGGCATGATGATCGCCGCACTGAGCGCAAAGATCGCCAGGACGACCAGAATCTCGATCAGTGAAAATCCGGCTCTGGCGGGATCAGCGCTGATCGGAGGAGATGTCGGCATTGGCTCCTTGGCCGCCCTCTGCGCCGTCTGCGCCATAGCTGACGACCTTCGCGCGGTTCTCAGGCGCGCCCGGAGAGCCGTCGGCGGCGGCGCTGGGCGGCAGATAGATGTAGGGCCGGTTCCAAGGGTCGGAAGGCAGGGCCTTGTCCAGATAGGGGCCGGACCAGCCTGCAACCTGTTGGGGATCCGCCTGCATCAACAACGCCAGTCCCTCTTGTTGGGTCGGCAAACGGCCGATGTCCAGACGCATGGTCTCCAGGGCCGCTTCGATTGAGCGAATCTGAAGCCGCGCAGTCGTCGTTTTAGATCGGTCGAGTTGAGCGAAGAGGCGCGGACCCACCACGGCCGCCAGCATGGCGATGATCGCCAGCACCACCAGGATCTCAAGCAGGCTGAACCCCTGCCTGGCGCGTTTCCGGTGCGCGTTCCGACCAATGGCCCGACCAGAAATTAGACGCGAAAAAATAACGGACAAACGCAACGTCCCTATCAGCATGAAGCTATGACCACAGCCCGGCGCCTGCTATAGCGGAACCGAGCGTGCGCGTCGATTGTGAACGAGCGGACGCGGAGGATGCGGCGGGGCTGTATTGCAGGACATCATTGCCGGACTGCGGGTGTCTGCCCGGACGCATACACGGGCATTACTCGCCCGACTGCAACGCACCACTCCTCGGGAGCGCGTCTTGCTGGCCGTAATGGTCTTGGCGGCGCTCATCTATGCGCCGATCAGCGCTGCGGATTGGCGGGTGCGACAGGAAGATCGATATGTCGAGGCTCTGACATCTCGCGCCAGCGCTCGACTGGCGGCGAGCGCGGCTCGGCGGGTGCAGGCTGCCGCCGCCGATGAGACGGCCTTGGAGGATATGAAGACCTGGGGGTTCGAGGCTGCAAACGTCGCAATCGCTCAGGTCCGTATCGAACAGAGGCTGGCCAAGGCCGCCACGGACGCGGCCATGACGAACTTCATAATTACGACGGACCCCGAACCGGAAACGATCGAAACGACCCAGTGGCTCGGCGCCGAGATCCAGGCCGACCTGCGGTGGACTCCGACTTTCGCCTTTTTGGATCGCGTATCGGCTTGGCCGGAGGGCTTTCGGGTGGTCGGCTTCGATTATGAGATGAGCCCGGTCGCCGCGGTTCAGGTGCAGCAGGCGGGGGCGGTCGGCCAAGGTCAGCCTGTTCCCGCCAGCGGCAAGCTGCGTCTTCGCCTCGCCTTCCCCGTGACCTTGCCGCCGGGTGCGGCGGATCGTTCTGTGGGGGCGAACTGATGCGTTGGACGCCTCTGTTGGTGCTGATCTTTTTCGCCGCCGTCTTCCTGCTGGGATGGCAGGCCCCTGGGCGCCCCGAGGAGCCGCCGGCCGTGCGTCGCGGCGGTTCAGGACAGGATTCGCTCGTCTTGCGGCCCGGCGAAAGTGCGGCTGCGGCCGTCCGCTTCTTGAGGACGTTACGGTCAGACCCTCCGCCTCCGCCTCTGCCGCCCCCTCCGCCGCCTCCGCCTCCGCCGCCGCCGCCTCCGCCGCCGCCCGATGTGGCTGTGGTCTTCAAACAGGCGTTGCGCGGCGTCGAACGCGACCCGACGACAGGCGCGCTGAAGGCTTTGGTCAGCGATCCCGCCGCGCCGGGGGCGCAAATCCGGTCTATGGTGCACGGTGACCGGTTCGGGGACGACTGGCGAATTGACGGAATTACAGAAGACGCCGTGACGTTGAGAAAGGGCCGCGAGACGCGCGTGGTCCATCTTTACAACTGAGGCGGCGCAGGAGCTGAAGATGTCCAGACACGACACACCCCGAGGCTGGCGCGTCTCGCTAAGAGCGGCCGCTTGCTTGACGCCGCTCGTTCTGGCGGGGTGCGCCGCCTTCCCCACCATGAACACCGCCACGCGGGCGCACGATCCGATGGAAGCGACGGGGGAGGCAGTCGAGAGTCCTGCGGCCGGCGCCGTGACGGGGGGGCAGCGCGGCTCCTCGGAACGGCTCGCCATACCGCGACGCGGCGAACAGGCGACGCAACGTCCGGCCGCCACGGAGGCTGAAATCGCGGCCCTGGTCCCTGACGAGCCCGTCGACGCCACCCTGGCGCCCCAGTCCATCCCTCAGTTCGCCGCCACGGTGTTCGGCGGCGTACTGAACCTGCCCTATTCGCTCAGCGGTGACGTGGCCTCCCGTACCGATGTGATCGCGGGCGGCACGGGCGGCACGATCAGCAAGCGCGCCTTGTTCCGGCTGACGCAGCAGGCGCTGAAGCAATACGGCATCGATGTCTACATCGACGGCGGCGCCGTGACGGTGGGTTCCAGCCAGGTCAGCCCGCTCGGCAGCGACATACGTCGCGACCGTTCCGCGCCGACGGGGGGCGGCCGTGTCGTGCAGTTCTTCAATGTCCAAACCATAGAGGTGAACGCTCTTCAGTCGCTGTTGGGCGATCTCTTTCCCAATCTGGGCGGCGCCCGGGTTACGCCCGACCCCCTCACCAACAGCCTGATCATCTCCGGCTCGTCTCGAGATGTGGCCCAGGTGGTGCGCGCCTTGCGCGAAATCGACCAGCCGCGCTTCGCCGGCGCCGACGTGTTGCGGGTGGAGCCGATCTATTGGTCCACCGACGCCTTGGCGACTTCGCTTGAACAGACGCTCACGACCGAAGGCTACATCGTCAGCCGTCAGGCGCTCGCGGGTCGATCGATCGTGATCCTGTCCTTCCCCCAGGCCAATCAGATCCTGATATTCGCCAAGGATCCGGAGTTGTTGGACCGGGTGAACTACTGGATCGGCATGTTGGATCGCCCTGCCGCGCTCGGCGACAAGGCGACCACCTTCGTTTATAATGTGCGCAACACAGACGCGCAGTCCCTGGGTCAATTGGCGATGGGCCAGGCGCCGACGACTAATCGGCCTGAACCGCCGGTCGGCGTGCCCGGCACGCCGGCGGTCAGTATGTCGGCGTCTGGGGCGAATCAAGGCGCTCAGTCGTCCACCGGCGCCAACGGCGCGCAGCCGGGCGCTTCAGGAACCTTCCTGGGCGGGAGATTGCTGACCGATCCGATCGGCAACCGCATCATCTTCACGGGCACTGCCGGCGACTACGCACAGCTCCGCACACTGCTGACGACCCTGGACACGCCCGCCCCCCAGGTGGTGATCGAGGTGATGATCGCCGAAGTCACCCTCACCGACGGCACCGACATCGGTGTGAACCTGTTCGGCACGGAAACTCGGGGTGACGGCGTTCTGACGGGCTCAACCGAAGGGTTGACTCTGAAGGGGGCGGCCGGGGTTTTCAACTTCATCGGGCCCGATTACCGCGCCCGCATCGTCGCCAGCGCGTCCAACAACCGTGTGAGCATTCTGCAGCGGCCGCAACTGGTCACGCGAAGCGGCGGCACGGCCCGGTTCCAGGTCGGCACGGACGTGCCGATCATCTCCTCCCAACGCGCTTCAAACAGCAATTCCAATGGCAGCACGGACGTTCTGCAAAGCGTCCAATATCGCCAGACCGGAACAATTCTCGAAATCACGCCCGTCGTTTACGGAGACCGAGTCGATATCAGCATCAGCCAAGAATTGTCCTCGGCGGGAGCGCCCCCGGCCGGCACCAGTATTTCGAGTCCGACCATTCTCAATCGGAGCCTAACGACCCAGATCGCCATCAAGGACGGGTGGACGGGCGTTCTCGGCGGGCTGATCGGAAACAACTACACCAAGGCCAACACCGGCATTCCCTTCTTCAAGGACATTCCCGTCATCGGCTCTGCCCTCCAGAGCAATTCGATCAGCGGGGAGCGGACCGAACTTCTGCTGTTGATCACCCCCTACATCGTCCGCGGGGATGACGACATGGCCGATTTTGCGGACGAATATTCGGCGAATATGAATGCAGCCTTCCGCACCGGACGCGGCTGGTCCTATACGCTGACGCCGTGGTCGATCGGCTCGCGTTTCCGCGGGATCGGAGCGGACCTGCCGAGCCCGCTGCCCGCGTCTGAGACGCCCTCCCTCTTGCCTCGCCGAGGGCGGTCCGTTCCGTCTGCCCTAGCGCCCAAGACGACCGAGGGCGGCGGCGACGAAGTCGCGCCTGCCGCTGTTCCCGACGAAAAGCCCTAACCGGCGATCTCTGTCATCCGCCGCCATCCCATTCGGTCGAAGACCAGGGGGGCCGGCGAGCGGCCGTTGCGACGCTCCACTTGGACGGTCAGGGTGAACAGCTGCACCTGAAAGGCGCCGTCGCCGGTCGGAAAGCCGGCGTTGGTGCGCGGCTCCGTCTTGGGGGTCGACGTCCAACGAACGACGTCCCCGCCCGGCAGTTCAATGGCGCCCTCAGGCTGCTCCATGGGGTTGACGTCCCGGATCAGGGCCAGGGCGTTCTCCTGGGCCGCCACCTGTTCCAGAGCGTCGGCGGCGCGCCGCTGGCCCCGCGCCATCTGTTGTTGCAGTTCGAAGATGGCGGTCAGCACCATGGCGGCGATGGCCAGGGCGACCAGGGCTTCGATCAGGCTGAAGCCCTGACGGGCGCGCTGCATCACACCACGCCCTCATAGACGCTGGACAGGGCCAGGACCAAGGAGAGGGCCACAAAGCCGACGATCAGGGAAATGGCGCCGATCGCCGCCGGCTCCAGCAGCGAGGTCATCCGCTTCATGCTGTCGCGCAGCCGGTTCTCATAGTTGTCGGCCATGAAGCCGAACATGGCGCCCACGGCGCCGGACCGCTGGCCGGCGCGGAGTAGGCTCAGATCCATGGCTTCGAGCTTGGTGTGGGCGGCCAGGGACGCATCCAGGGTCAGGCCCGCCTTCAGATCGCTTTCCAACCGGTTCAGCCCTTGGCGAAAGGGGCCGATCGGCACGGCGGCGCGGGCCAAGGCGACGGCGGACAGGATCGGCACCCCGTTCGTCAGGCCGAAGGCGGTCAAGCGGGCCCAGGCGGCGATTTCCCGCGCCTGGATCACGCCGCCCACGACCGGCAGACCATGCGCCAGTGTATAGGCCCGGGCCTTGACCGCAGGATTGGTCGCAATGACGACGGCTAGGGCGACCAGAGCCCCCAGGGCCAGGCCGATCAGGCCGATATGGGCGTTGGCGTATTCACCGGCGGAAAGCACCCAGCGCGACACAGCCGGGACACGGCTGCGATCCTCGCCGATCATGGCGCCGAATCGGGGCACCACCTGGGTGAAGATGAAGGCCACCGCACCCAGGCCGGCCAGCAGCAGAAAGGCCGGATAGGTCATGGCGTTGCCGAAATCCTTCCGCAGCCGGTCCTCATAGGCCATCTGTTCGGCGGCCTGTTTCAGCACTTCGGCGACTCGGCCCGACGCCTCGCCCACGCGCGCCATGGCGTAGAGATAGTCGGGAAAGCCGGGGACGTTGGCCTCAAGCGCCTGCCCCAGGGAATCGCCGCGGCGCAGGGCGGCGATGGCGGCCTGGAACTGGTCCTTGCCCTTGCGGGACTGCATCCCCTGGGCGACCGTCTCCAGCGATTCGAGCAGAGACACGCCAGCCTCCAGCATCAGGCCCAACTGTCGCAGCACAAGGACCCGTTCGCCCGATCGCAGCGGCCGGTTCTGGCCCTCGCCACGCGGGGCGGCGGCCGGCGCCACCTTCAGGACCGTCAGGCCCTCGGCGGAAAGGCGCCGGACCAGGCTGGCTTCGTCAGGCGCGGTCGCGACGCCGCGGGACATCGCCCCCTGGCGGTCGACAGCCTGATATTGAAAGGCTTGGGACGTCACCTTCAGTCGCCGCCGCCGACGATGCGGTGGACCTCCGACAAGGTCGTCTGGCCGCGTCTGGCCTTCAGCAGGGCGTCGTCGCCGAAGCTGAGAAAGCCGTCTTGCCGCGCTATGGCGGTCAGCTGATCCTCGTCGGCCGAGGCCCGCAGGGCCTGGATCAGGGCCGGCGAGGCGGGGGCGATCTCATAGGCGCCGACGCGGCCGCGATAGCCCGACTGGCCGCATCGGGCGCAGCCGACCGGCTCGCGCCAGCCCGCAGGCTCGGCGTCGGCGAGCGTGCGCAGGTGGGCGGGGATGGACTGTTCGTGCTCGGCCGCCTCTTCGGGTGTGGAGGGGCGCGCGCAGTCGCACAGCCGTCGCACCAGCCGCTGGCCCGCTACGCCGCGCAGCACGTCGGCCAGCAGATAGTCCTCGATCCCCAGGTCCAGCAGCCGGGGTACGGCGGCTAATGCCGTATTGGTGTGGACGGTCGAGATGACCAGGTGGCCGGTCAGGGCCGCCTGGACGGCGATCCGCGCCGTTTCCGGATCGCGAATTTCCCCGACCATGATCACGTCCGGGTCCTGGCGCAGGATCGAGCGCAGGCCGGCGGCGAAGGTCAGGCCGATCTCGGACCGCACCCGCACCTGGATCACGCCCGGCAGATCCAGTTCGACCGGGTCTTCGACCGTGATGATCTTGCGTTCGCCGTCGTTCAGGTGGCTGAGCAGGCGGTAGATGGTCGTGGTCTTGCCCGAGCCGGTGGGGCCGGTGATCAGGAAGACGCCGTTGGGATGTTCGGACAGCTCCAGCAGGGTCTTCTCCTGCTGGGCGCCGACGCCCAGTTCGGACAGTTCGGGCAGGCGGCTGGTCTTGCCCAGCAGACGCAGCACGATCGATTCGCCCCAGGAGCAGGGCAGGGTGGAGACGCGCAGGTCGACCTCCTGGCCCGAGACGCGCACCGACTGGCGGCCGTCCTGGGGCAGGCGGCGCTCGCCGATGTCCATGCCGCTGAGCAGCTTGATGCGCGAGGCCACGGCCTCGAAATTGGCGCGCGGCGCGGCGCGGGCGGTGGTCAGGACGCCGTCGATGCGCATACGCACCAGGAAGCGGTCCTCATAGGGCTCGACGTGCACGTCGGAGGCGCGGCGCGTCAGGGCCTCGGCGAAGACGGCGTTGACGAAGTCGATGGTCGGCGCCTCCTGCGCCAGTTCGCGCAGGCGCGCGGCGTCGGCCCCGCCGCCCAGGGCGCCGTCCAGAAGGGGCGCGGCGTCGGCGTGCAGGTCCTGCGTCAGGGCCTCGATCAGCGAGCGCTGGGCCAGCATGAAGACGACAGGATCGGCCGCGCCCTGGCCGATGCGTTCGCTCAGGCTGGGCTGCAGCGGCTGGACGGCGGCGCAGAGGATGCGGCCGGGCGCGGCTTCGGTCCCGTCCTCGCGCCAGGCGACGGCCTCGTGCTCGGCCCACCAGTTCAGGGGAGAGCGGATCTCGGCCAGGAAGCCGGCGACCTGGTCGGGACGCGGCCCGTCCTCGGGCAGCAGGATCGGCAGGTCCAGCTGTTCGGACAGCACCTCCAGCAACTGCGCCTCGGACACGGCGCCCAGCCGCACCAGGTTCAGGCCCAAAAGGCCGCCGTTCTGCTGTTGCAGGGCCAGGGCGTTGGTCAGGTCCGCCTCGCGGATCATGCCGCGCGCGATCAGCTCCTCGCCCAGTCGCCGGTGGGGCGCGGGCGGGGCGGGAAAGCGGATGGCGACGGGTTCGGCGAGGGTGTCGGCGGGCAAGGGCGGTTCCCGGGCGGGCGAGACGGCGACGCACAGCGGCGTCAGCGGCCGTGATAGCCGGTTTTCCGCGCGCGATCACGACCTATCGCGCAAAAGAAAAGGGAGGGCCGAAGCCCTCCCTTCCCAGTTCAGGTGTGAACCTGGACTTACTTGGTGCCGAGCGTGCCCAGCGACTGCTCGAAGGTAGCGCCCGAGACGTTGCGAACGCGGACCTTGCCCGAGATGACGGTGCCGTCGCCTTGGATGGTGATCTGCAGGTCGCCGTTCTGAGCGTTGGTGCCGAAGGCAGCAGCCATCGTCGCACCGGTGACTTCCAGCACTTGGCCGGCGGCCAGGCTTTGAGCCAGCGTGATACGGGCGGTGGTCGGGGCCAGCGAACCGTTGTTAGCGCGCAACGTCGCGAAGACCGGTCCAGTCGCAGCCGTGCCGTTGTTGGCGAGGCGGAGCGTGGCCGAGTTGTTCGCGTTGTTCAGCGTAAACCACGGAGCCGTGAAGTTGGTGCCTTCCAGCGACACCGAGCCAGCGTTGATCGGGCCGAAAGCGGAAGCCGGAGCAACGTAGTTCGAAGCAACAGTCGGAGCGAAGCTGACCGTGTACGATGCAGAGTTCAGCGCGATTGCGTCGGTGGGCTGAGCAAGGCGCAGAGTCAGGCCGCCGGACTCGATCGCGGTTGCGTCACCGAGCGTGAACTCAGCCTTGGTATCCGAACGCGTGCCGGCGACCAAAGTGCCAACCGAGCCGGAGCTGTCACGAAGCGAAGGAGTGAGCTTGTCCAGTTGAGCGCCAGCAGTACCGGTAACGGTCAGGGTGCCGCCGGTGATCATGTTGCCAACGGATGCCACAGCAGGCGTATTGCCCAAGCTGGAATAGATTGCGCCCTGAGCATAGCCGGCGGTGTCAGCAGGCTTGATCACGATATTCGTGGCCAGATCAGCAGACGACGCCAGGGTCGTGCCCGAGGCCGGCTTGAAGCCCTTGTAGTCCGGCAGCCCTGCCGTGGTGTTGGCAGCCGCACCGGCAGTAGCCGACAGCGGCGAAGCGGCGAGCAGCGGCTTGAACTGCACGATCGTCTTCGCATCGGTGGAGTCAACAAGGATACGGACGCCGTTCGAGACGAGGTTCACACTCGCAGCAACCTTGAAGTCTGCTTCGCTGGTGACCGACAGGCCGGTGTTGAGCGTGAAGCTCGAAATGGTGCTGCCGGTCGAAGCGGCACCCGTTACCGTGACCAGAGCGGCGACGGTGCCGTCGCTACGCAGACCCAACTGGGTGTACGAAACGTTGGTCGAACTACCCGTGGTCGAAATACCCGTGCCCTGAACCGAGATCGACGGAGCCACAGAGTTGTAGTTGATGAACTTGCCACCGGTCGGGGTGAAAACCACCTCATAGGTGTTAGCAACGCCCGCGTCCACCGAAGCAGCCGTCGCGAGCTGATTAACGATCGACGCGCCCGTCGTGCCCGTCGTGACGGCCGCATCGCTGGCAGGGCCGGTCACTTCGGTCGCGATAGTGAACGGCGCGAAGGCCGAAGCCGTGCCCGTGGTGTCCAGCGCGACGCCCGAGATCGTCGAGGCTTTAGAGATGGTGCCAGCGTTAGCGGCGCCGGCGAAGGCCAGGGCCGCAACGGCGCCGGCGGCGAGAAGAAGCTTCTTAGTCATCAGAATATGGTCCCCAAGGAAAACCGGTTGTGTGGACGGAGCCAACGTTGAACGCCTGTCGGTCACAGTTCACGCGCAAATGTGGCATGGCTGCGTCCACGGCAAAACGCTTGTAGCGCAGCCTAGGAAATCGCGTCAACCGCAAATCATTGTTAGAATCACGGGTCGCTGACAGACATAAAACTGTTGTATTTTCGCGCCCTAGGAGAAGCGGGTCAGCCTCGCGAAGGCAAGCGTCCCCAAGCCCTATAAGGCGACTATAAAGCAAAGTTTAAGGTAGAGCTTGTTCAAGATCACGCCATTATTGGGCCGGAATAAGGCGGGTTGAGCGAAGCTTCAGAGTTGCCGATCCTTTGCTCTGCGGGCGGCTTTGCTGTTGGAGATTGCATCCCCGGCGGGTGGGCGGTCATATGGCCCCATGAAACAATCTCCCCTCATCTCCGTCCATTTGCCGAAGTCAGGCGGCACCTCGATACGGGGCAGTTTGGAACGGCAATTCGGGTCGCGCGCCCTGTTCGATTATGGGCGAGGGCCGTTGGGACCGCATCGGGATGCGGTGGAGCCGGGGCTGCCTGAGGGGATCGACCTGGTTCACGGCCATTTCCGCCCAGGGCGGTACGAAGCGGTCCAGCCGGCGTTCCGGTTCACCTTTCTGCGTGAGCCGGTCGATCTGCTTCTGTCCTTCTATTTTTTCTGGCGAACCCTGCCCTACGAAGGACAGGCGTTGCACCGGCGTTTTCTCGACGAACAGCCGACGCTGGAGGCCTTCGCGACATGGGACCCCATTCGACGGTTAAGTTCGGACACGTTTTTCGGCGGCTACGACATGGGCCGTTTCGACTTCATCGGGTTTCATGAAACGCGCGCTGAAGACATGCTGCGGCTGAATGTGCTGGCGGGCTTGGAACTGGAGCCGGAACGGCGTGACAATGTGACGCAGGCCGGCAATGAGGAGCGGGCGGCCGTTCGCGCCGACGCGCGCCGGATGGCCACGCTGGCTGACCTGCTGATCGACGACGTGCGGTTCTACGACGCCCAGCGCGCCCGGCGCGCCTGACCCCCTAGGCCGTCGCCGCGATCGCCTCCTCGTCGCAGACCACGTCGGTGGTGCGGGCGACGCCGTCCGCCAGGGCGTCGGCGTCCTGGCGGACGCCGCCCTCGGTGTAGTTGCGCAGGAAGCAGCGCATGGCGTGGGCGACGCCGAGATTGTTCACCTCGCGGAAGTCGTCCTCGTAATACAGGCCGCCGGCGTAGCTGCCGGTGATGATCTCATAGGAGGGGAAATAGTCGACCCAGTCGTGGCGGCGCATGACCTGTTCGGCGGCGACGCGCAGCACGGACTTGCTGTAGGTGGTCGAGACCAGGACGTGGCGTTTCTCGTAGGTGGCGATCAGCGGCACCGGAGAGACCGTCAGCAGCACCCGCACGCCGGGATTGACCGACTTCAGATCGGCCAGGAAGGCTTCCAGATCGCCCTCCACCGCCGCCAGGTCGAAGTTGACGAAGGCGTGTTCGGCCGGGTCGAAGGCGCCGCCGACCACGCCCGGCGCGAGCGGGAAGACCGACTGGTCCACGGTCGAGCGCCAGGCTTCCGTCAGGCCCAGGGTGAAGATGAACACGTCGCAGTCGACGAACATCCGGCGCACGGCGTCCAGATGTTCGCGGCGGGCGGCGGCGACCGCCTCGGGCGTGGCGTGGCCCTCCGGCTCGATCTGGGGGCGGAAGGCGTCGACGAAACGGCCGTCCGGGCGCGGAAAGGCGAGGTCATGGGGGCGGCGCCGGCCGAAGGCCTCGTCGAACAGCTGGCGCAGCTGGGCCGTGGTATAGAGATTGCCGTAGCGGGCGGAGAAGACGCCGAAGTTGCGCCGCGTCCGCTCTTCGAGGGGCAGATCGGTTCCGTCTTCCGTGATGAAATAATGGAAGCCGGCCTGAACCAGACGCTTGGCGATGTGCTGGGCGAAACAACTGCCCGCCGTGGCGACCCGGTCGGTCGGGGCGATGCGAAACTTGGGCGCCACGACCGGGTCCAGGCGATGGTGTTCGACTCCCGAGACGCCGCGCCGCCAGAACTGATGATCCGGCAGGCCCTTGTAGGGATTGGTCATGCAACGGCCTCGAGGACTCGGCGGAAGGCGGCAAGCGAACCGGGGTCCGGCTGGATATCGGGATGCTGATCATAGACGTGGTAGCTCTCGGCGATCATCTGCTCCAGGCCGATGTGACGATAGTCGTCGAACCTCTTGAACCTATAGCCGCCCGGCACCCCCAGCGCCTCGCCGATCTCTGGATAGACCGCAAATCCGACGCCGTTCGCCAGATTGTCGGGCGGCGCCAGATCCGAGCCACCCCGATCCTCCTCGCCGACGGACCGAAGAATGACGCGGGCGATGTCCTGAAGGCAGATCATCTTGGGGTGGTCGATCGTATGCATGAAGGCTGAAGTTCGGCCCCACCGTCGCACGCCCGCGCTGATGTCCAGACCATAGGCGGCGTAGTCGGCCACCAGACGGTCGCGTTGAGGCGCCCATTGATCCATATAGCCCATCTTCTCAAACATCGCCCCGGTGAAAAGGCGACGAGCGTCGTCCACGCCCATGCCCGCCTTGTGGGCGGCCATCACGATCATGGAATGATAGGCGTCCAGCGGTCCTTTGACTGGCTTGCCGCGGCTGAGCGCATAGATGCAATCTGGATGGAAGGCGGTGAAGACCACGCGCGGGATGCGGGTGAGGTTGGGCGCTCCGGAAAGGTCGATTCCGGCCTGCTCGATGTCGGGCGACACAAACACGCGAGAGTAGCCGCCGGTCAGGGCTTCCTGGCAGGTGCGCTGAGGATCGCGCACCGCCGCCCAATGGCCCATGGGCGTGATCCGGAAATCCGGGTTCACCATCTGCATGGCTCTGGCGAGGCCGATGGCCTGACAGTTGGAAATCAGGAGCCACCGATTCTTGGCAGGCAGATCGACGAGCTTTGGGCCGGCCTCCGCCGAAGTGGCCGACTTCGTCGAGCCGCCGCGCCTTCCGCGAAAGGCCTTCACCCGTTTTGCTATGACCCTGAAGGGCCTGAGGGCGGCGGTCATCTGAGCGGTTTCGCGTTTAGAACGCGGATCGACAATCCCATACACTGTTCTCTTCTTTAGGTTGTGCGCGAAACGTCCGAACTCCGCAGCTTCGAAACCTATCGCGCATAAGGCGGGGCAGACGTTCGCCTAGACCGTTCGGTCTCGCGCATTCTGGCGTGCTTCCCGCCGTCTGCCGTAAGCCAAGGCTTTGATCATGCCCTCGAGATTCGCCGCCATTCGACCCCAGTCGTGGATCTTCAGCCAGTTCAGCATTCTTTGCTGTAGTTGGATCCGGCGATCGGTCGAGCTAAGCAAGTCGGCGATCGCCTCAGCAAGCTTATCGGGCGCATTGGTCGGAACTGAGGCGACGGCGTCGCCCAGATCCGAAAATATCTTCACCGGAGTGGTCAAGGTCGGAACCTGGCTGCTCATCGCGACACGCACGGCTCCGCTGACGGAATCGCCAGTTTCATCATAGGGCAGGACCAGCAGATCGCATTCTGCCAAAAGCCTCTGAATCTCCTCGACCGGTAGAAACGCAGTATCCCAATCGATCGACCCGCTCATCCCGGTTTCCTGCGCGACCGCCTTGGCTGCGGAGATAGCGTTGCTTGAGATGGGATTGGGGAACTCGGCGTTTACAAGCCGCAGTCTCAGCCCAGGCCAGCGCGACTTGAGCTTGGCCGCAGCTCGGACAAGGTTGTCGATCCGCTTGTGGTCGAAGAAGAAGCCGTGGCATCCGATCACCGGCGCGGCGTCCTCAGCAAGGGTTCGCACCATGGGGGCCGGACCGCTGGGTCGAAGGGCGCCGTGCGGGAACAGGGCCACGTTTTCGATCAGCCCCAGCCGCTTCAGGTCGTTTAGATCGCCGACCGTATGAACCAGAACACGGTCGAAACGGCCGAGCGCCTCTATGATCTGCGCGCGATCGGCGTCGTCTAAAGCTTCAAGGCTGCGCACCGTGTGCAGAGTCACGACCGAGACGCGAGTCATCATCCGTGCGTCATTGGCCAGTCGGGCGAGGCCGTCCCAGAAGATCAACCCGTCCTGGTGTTGAATCACCACCGCTTCGGGGTTTGCTCGGTCAATATCCTCCAGCAGACGTTCCGATGAATAATCCCAGCCCATGCCCCAGCCGAGGCGGTGTGCGACCAGATCGGGTTCGGCCTTGGTTCGGTCGTCCGCCACAACCTCGATGACCTCGCGCCACTCGGGCGAAGCCTGCTCGATCAGGAACCGGGAGTATTCTGCAATGCCGCAGCGAATTGCCCATGTCGACACCCAACTGGTGCGCACCGGCGTGCGCTCAATCGGCCCGGTGAGAGAAAGGGCGAAGTCAGAGACGGTCTGGCTCCAGCGTTTGGGATCTGCGGCCCGTCGCGCGCTGGCCATGGCGCGCTGGCGGCGAGCTTCGATCAAAGACTGCTGCTGGGGCTGGGTCTGCTCGACCAACGCCTCTACGAGATCGCTCACGGAGGGGTCGGCCCAGTAGGAAACGGTGTCTCGAACATGGCTGGCCGACAGGGCGAACTCATAGTCAAGCAGGCGGGCTTCAGCCGGGCCGCAGAAGTCGCGATGGCCGCCATGACCTGTGACGATCAGCGGCAGGCCCGCCGCCATGGCCTCCAAGGCCGGCAGATTGTAGCCTTCGCCCCGGGTCGGCAGCACCATGACGTCCGCATCGCGGAAAAGATTGACAAGTTCATCGCGCTCCATGTCGCGATTGACGATCTCGATCGGCGCCATGTTCGGATAGAGGCGCGAAAGGTTCCAGACCTGCTCATGCACGGTGTTGTGCGGGTTTGGGAAGGTCTTGATGATCAGCTTGACCTCGTCCCGCGCAGTGAAAGCCTGGGCCCAAGCCTTCAAAAGCACGTCGACGCCTTTCCGAGGGAAACACGACGAGACATGAAGAAATGTCCTGGCGGCTCCCTTGCGCGTGCAGACGCCTTCATAGGCCGAAACATCTGCGGGCAGGCCGGTCAGGACGGAGGGTATCCATACCCCTGAATCCACCAGAGCTTTCTGAACCGTGCGGACTTGCGCCAGCGCGCCATCGAAATCCCGGTTCAAGACGGCGGTCATCGCCAGCGGCAAATGACTTTCCTCCCAAGCCACCAGGGCCAGGCCCAATTCCCCTCGATCCTGCGGCGGCAGGATGGGGTAATGTTGGCTGATCGTTGCGTGGACTCTGGATCGCCGGGCCGGCGCGAGCAGGGTCTGAATCAGCGTACGATCCTCGTCGGGAACCTGCGTCAGGTCGCTCACTGGGACGGTCTCAAAGGGCTTGAAGTCAACCCGCCCCGGATATGCCTGGTCCAGGACTCTCGCGATGCGGCGGTTGACCATCGCCAAGCTGTAGGAGCCCCAGACATGGCCTTGTACGGTAAAGGACGTGTCGAGACGGCTGTCCGCCTTTGGGGTGGGCTTGGCCAGCGCCTCGGCCAGGGCCGCGACGGCCGGCCGTCCCGAAGAGCCGACGCCCGCCAGGAGAGATGAAGACTCAAGTCGAATGCAGACGATCTCGCCTATCATTTCCGCCGATGCGGCGCGTGGGGCTCGAGGGGTGGACGGGGCTTCCCAGGCGGCGAGTTCCAGTGCGGCGCCTGCGATCTTGAGAGCGAGATCCGGCCGGTCAAAGACTAGATCTGCGACCTGGACATGGACGCGGCGAACGCCCGCTGTGACAAGCGCGGGGAGCGGCGCGACGCCGTCCAGTAAATCGATGGTCAGCAGGATATCTTCTGAGCGGAAGGCCAGGGCCTCGTCGTGAAACGCAGATAGGCCCAGGACGGCGCCCATGAAGCCGCCTGCTGCATAATAGGACTCGCCGTCAGTCGCGACGAATTGGACTTCACGATCAGACGACAAGATTGCCCGCAGGAAGCGGCGGGTCCCGCCTGACATTCCGGAAGTGGTTTCGCGAAGCGCGGCGGTGACGTCGAGGAGCAAGCGGCCCGGCTTGCTCCATTCTGCGTTTCGGGCCAAGGCCAACCCTATGTCCAGCATATGCTGGGTTTCGGGGCGGCGGTCCCCCGCAAGAGCCGGAATCCGGTCGAGCACTCCGGCGGACGCCGCAATCGGGCGCGGCCCATTCTCCAACATCGCGCCGATGTCCGCCAGGAACCCTGCGTCCTCGCTAGGCGGCCAGCCCGCGCCGAATTGAGGCGGGCGCGGCTGTCCCTGGCCCGTCAACGCGAAGTCTGCGAGGGTGCCGTCCTCGGCTATAACGGCCAATTGGAAGGCTCGCGCATCATCCAGAAGGCGGCGTCGGATAGAGGCGGGAAGCCCTTCATCCACCAGCAGAGCTGTCGCGGCGCCAAGCGCTTCGAGGTAGGGGCCGAAGAAGCCGTTCGGCATTCTGTAGACCCGCCCCGGAAGCGCCCCTTCCTGCAACCGGCTGTGAGCGGGAACCAGAAGCAGCCAGACGCCGTCCGTCGCGGCCTGACGATTGTGGCGGAAGGCTTGAAGAACGCGCTCAGCCTCTTCGTCTCCTGCGCAGAACGCCAGCCAGAGGTCTGCCTCGGTCGGAATGCCTCGCGCCCGGCGGAAGTTCGCTTCCGTTTCGGGCCCGAGCCGTGCGACGCGAGGGGTGACGGTCGCGACTCCTGCGGCTCCGGCCAGGGCGGAATCCGCTTCAACCGCCAAGCCGTGGGACAGGGCGGCGGCGGCGGCGCCTCTCTTCCAATTTGTGGCTCCGTTGGTCTGGGCCTCCAGGACGGCGCGGAAACCACCCGCCGCACGCAGGTCGGCGATTCGGCTTTCTGACATCGTCCGGCTATCAGTCGGCGTTATGGGCTCATAGAGAATCAGAGCGCCGGGCCGCGCGGCCATCGCGGGCAGGGCCAGATCCACGCGACTGCTGTCGAGAATGTAGAGCGCGCGATCGAAACCGCCGCCATGGATGATGAAGTCGTGGAGCGAGCGGCGCTCGAGCGGTATTGTCACGTCCAGTCCCAGATCCCCATCGATCTGAAAGAGGGTGACGTCGTAGGCGCTGCTGAGACGGCGGACATAGTCTCTGGCCACTTGGCTTTCCCGACTGTGCGGTATGCCGCTTGTGGTCACGACCGCGAGCTTGACCGGCGGGCGCGACGGCGGCGCTGAAACTGCGGGTTCGGACCGTGTCGCCGCACCTTCGAACACTTGCAAGATCGCTTTGGCGGACTGATCCCAGGAAAAGGTTGCGGCCCGAAGCGGACCATAGGCGCGTAGCTCTTCTCTCAAGGCGGGATCGCGGAGCACGCGGGCGATCGCCCGAGCGATGTCGCCTGGATCAGTAGGGTCAAACAGAACGTCGTCGCGGCCCATGACTTCCGGCACGCTCGTGGCCGAGGACGCTAAGACGGCGGCGCCGCAGGCCATGGCCTCTAGCGGAGGCAGACCGAAGCCTTCGCTGAAGGGCGGAAAGACCATGATTTCGCAGAAGCGATAGAGATCGATCAGGTCTTCGTCAGAGACAAAGCCCGGCAGGACCACATCGGTCTTCGCCAGGCCTTCCGCTGCGGCGATCGCGGCGATTTCTCCGCGATCATGCTCGCTCATCTTGCCCGCGATGACCAGTTGCACATCCCCGCGAAGGTCGCGCGGAACGCTGGCGAAGCCGGCGATGAGGCCAGCTATGTTCTTTCGCGCCTCAAACGGGCTCGTATTGATGATGAATCGACCGCTCAGACGGAACTTGCGGCGCAAAGCCTGTTTACGATCTTCTGACACTGCGCCAGGGCAAAACTCATCCTCCACTCCCAGAGGCATGACGAAAATTTTGTCGGGCGAGACGCCCAAACGGTCGATCACGTCCTGTTTGGAAAACTCGGATACGGAAAACAGGAAGTCGCAACGTCGCAAGGCGTTGATTTTGCGCGCGTAGGCGCGCTTGTTTCCCTCGCCTCCCAGGTATGATTCCGGATCGGTCAGAGGAATCAGATCATGAACGGTCGCCGCGCGAAGATAAGGGGCGGGCTCGATTGAGGTGACCGCGTCATCCCAGAAGCCCTCAAACAGGCTCGGGGTGAAATAGGCGTCGGGCCTGAATTCAGCGATGAAGTCGGCCCAGACGATTTCGGCCGCTCTAGAGCGCCACGAAAGGTCCATCTTGGCGCTTGCCACCCGCTCGGGGATGCTGCCCACCACGATGTCCTCGGGGTTCAACAACCCCGCGAAGGCTTGCCGGACCGGCGTCACTCGGTCGGGAAATCTGTCCGACAGGAGTATACGGAAGCTATGTCGGTCGCGGCCGTTACGAACCAAGGCTCGCGCCATGGACAGGGCGTAGCGCCCAATACCTCGGCCATGGCTGCCGTTCTGGCAAGCCTGGAGATCGATCGCAATTCTCACAGAGACGCTCCCACGGCGCGAGCGATGTCGCCGGCGATGGCGACGGCTAGAACATCGACGGCTTTCGAATCCGGGCGCTTAGGCCGAGTGTGGTGCTCATTCGATCTGTCTCGACAGGCGTTCGTTTCAGCGCCCCGGCCAACCTTCAAGATCGCCGAAATGTCCCCGCTCGCGAGCCGCTCGGTCCAGTCTGCGCCCTCGCTCTCAGACAGGCCGCACTCCTGCACGGCTACGCCGGCTTCCTGATGACCCGGATGAAGCTTTTGGGTCAGCAGAAAAGCGGGCGCAGCGTCGTTGAGACTGCGCGCGAGTTTTAGGCCGTGAGCGAGTTGAAGGTAGCTTTCTGCGTCCCTCGGAGCCAAGGCGACGCCTCTCCAATAGGCCGTTTCCGCCTCTCGCGGCCGCCCAAGTGCTTTCAGGATATGGCCGAGCCGGATCTGGGCCGAGGCGCTATGGGGATTGTGCTTAAGCAGCACGGCCTGGGCGGCGAGGGCTGCGGGCCAATCACCTGATTGGCGCAGGACTTTCGCCCGCCTGGCCGCTCTTCGCGCCAGTAGTTTCGCCACAGGCCCGGGGCGGGCGGGACGCGGCGGGGGTGATCCATAAAAGGCGGAGACAGCGAGGGGGACGAAAACATCCTCATCGACCCCAAGCCGTTTCAGATCCGTTTTCAGGACTTCATTGTCAGGCGCCAGGGCCAGCGCCCGGGCGAAGGCCTGGATCGCTTGAGTTTCCTTCTGATGCCTCAGGAGAAAAAGACCGTTTTGGCGATGAATATTGGGGTCCAGTGGGAAGTTGACGGCGTTCTCGCGATGAAGCTGCTCGGCCTCTTCTTTGCGGCCCATCGTCTCCACGGCCTTGGCGTGGCGTACGCCGTCTGATGGTCGTGCGGCCCCGGTCCGGCGTAAAGAAGCGTGGAACTTGGACGCCACATCCCAGCGATGCGCCTTGACGGCTCTCTTGGCGAACTGCCTCAGGATATAGGCTCGCAAAGGGTCGTTCATATCAAAGCGCATAGTTTGCGCGACCTCATAAATCTCGCATTTCCTTTTAGGGAGGGGCTGTTTCGAAGTCCAGCAAGCCTTAGAGCGGTAAAGCTGTATGGGCTTAGCCGTTCCATCGATAGTGTGGCGTTGCTCAACCTTGAGAAGAGGCGCGCTGGCGGTTCATATCGGTCTCAATCGAGCGAAATGGCGCGCCCTTCTATCGAAACGAGGATTGTACCAAGGGTCGGGACACGCCTTGTCTCTCCATCGGGTCCAGATTCGGTCCGCTGCGTCACCCGCGATGCGGACATCTTCCGCCTTGTCCAGAGTTCGTGTCCGCGATTCCAGATGGTGAAGCGTGGCGAACGGTGAATACAGCACTTTTAAGCCCAGATTCGACGCCTTGAAGCAAAGATCGACATCATTGGCCTCGACTTGAAATCTCGCCGCGTCGAATCCGCCGATCTGGCGGAACACATCTCGTCGAACCGCCATACAGGCGCCTGTGACAGCTATGGTCCTGTGGACGAGCGCATTTCGCCCCAGATAGCCGGGGTCGGACCCGAGGTCGCCCAATCCGTCATGGGCCAAAAAGCGGTGGCGTTCATCAAGCCCCAAGAAGCCTGCGTGTTGGACGGCGCCGTCACCATAGACCAGGCGGCATCCGACCACGCCGACGTCGTCTCGCATGGCCAAGGACGTCAGTTCGTCCAGCCACTCCGGACTGATCACCAGGGTGTCGTTGTTGAGAAAGATCAGGACGTCGTCATGCGACCCATGGGCGGCTAGGTTGTTCATCAGCGCCCAGTTGAAGGGGCCGGAATAGCCGCCCACCTCCACCGCCTCATACTTGGCGATCTCCTCCAGATAGGCCCGGCAACCGGCTTCTGTGCTTTCATGATCGATAATGTGGATCCGTCCCCGCGTCCTGTTGTGCGGCAAGGCGGAGAGAAGGCTGTCAACGCAGGGTCGAAGCAGATCGATCCGATCCCGAGTGGGCACGATGATCAGCGCGCTCGGGTCGGAAGCCATGCGCCATCTGATTCTGCAGGCGCCGTCGACGACGGCGCCCAATACGTCGCTATGGGGTTCCACCGTGGCGGCGGCGCCGAGACGGTCAGCCACGATCCGCCCCCAGACCTCTGCCTCCTGGTCGAACGCGGGGAGGGCGTGAGTGTAGAGAACCTCGGCCGCGTGATCGATCGCCGCGCCGTCACAGGCGAGGTCCAGGACGGCGGATTGCGCTAGAAGTCCCGAGGTCGCCCCGCCGGTTTCAGCCACCGATGCGGCCGGCCAATGCGCCCGCGAAAACGCCAAGAACGATCCGAGATAGGGCGTCTGCAGCAGGAGGTCGTAGTCGAAGGCGGGTTTAAGCCGCGGTTGGTCGTGGCCCCTGTTTCGCCAGTCTCGCAAGTCGTCTTGCACAAAGATGTCGTCGTCGCAGTAAACGGCCGCAGGCGGCGTTTCGCCCTCGAAGCGCGCGGCCATGCACCGTAAGGCGTCGGGGTGCGCCGTGCCTGAAGCTTCCATAAGCTGGATGACCCTGACGTCCGCCGGGATCGCGACCGCCCCTCGCCAGGATGGTTCCGTATCGACGACGCGATAGTCGATCTTGATGGGCCTAAGCCAACGGGCCCGCGCAAGGAGGTCTTGGAGAAACGCAAGATCGCGTTGAAGGACGCCGATCACCACCGAAAAGTCGGCATGGGTCTGTTCCACCAAGCTCCAGACAGCGTCTTCGAGCGCGGGCTGCGGACTGCCGACCGTGTTCAGCAGGACCAGCATCGGCACGTCGCATCTGACCTGCGGCGCGAGCGAGGCGGGCCTAATCCAGGCGTCGTAATAGTCGTTGTAGCGTTCGATCGCGAAACTTGCACTTTGCAAAGCGTTGGGCAGCCGCTCCGCCAAGTGCTCGACCGCCTTTCTCAGACCGTCGATCTCCAGCCTCAGCGCTCCAAACACGTCGGGAGCCGGCGAGGTCAGATCGGCGATGACGTCGGTCAAGATGAGCCTGGACTTGGCCTCCCGGACCATGATGCGAGTTCGGCCCGTCAAAGATCGCGGCAGTTCGAACTGAAAGCCTTCGTATCCTCTGGAGTTAAGCCGCGCCGACGCATCATGTCGGTAAAGCCCCGTCGTCGTGCGCCCGAGGAAGCGTCCATCCGCCCAAACCTCCAGATCGAGGGGCGCGTTGGGGGTCGTTGTCGAACGGGCCCACCCCGTCAAGGTGTGGCTGGTCGGTACGTCCGAGAGCGCCTGAAGTCGACTGGCTGCAGTTAAAAGGTCGTGGCTCGATCGGGCGCCGGCTTCATCCAGCGCCTCCAGTTCCCGCTTGAAATCGGCCTCGGAAAGCAAGACGGCGTAAGCTTGCAGATAGCTGATGGCGGCATTCAGCTTCTTTCTCGCACGTACGCCCAGTTGGAGTCGCCGCCCCGCCCATTCCAGCGCTTCCGGCGGAGGGGACTCCAAACTGGTCAGCGGTACGTGCCCGGTCTTGAGTGGCGCGATATTTGCGGTACGAAACTCATGGCTTCTCAGGATATTGCTGACCAGATCGACCACCTTTTGGGGTGGATCAGAGCGCCATGTGACGAGATCCTCGTGGTCGCGGCGCAAAAGCAGCCGATAGGCCTGAATGACGTCGCTTTCGGTTGCGATGTCTTCTGAAAGGGGCTGCCCTTGGCTCACGGCGGAATCCTGTTGTTCTCACGAGGGTTTGGGCTAGGCTAAGCCGTTGAATCCCGCAACCCCGCGTCCCCCTTGCTCGACGGATGTTTCTTGGCCAGAAGTCCGCGACTAGGAGACTTCGCACCATGAAAAAGGCCTATGTCGTTCTCGGCATGCATCGCAGCGGCACATCCTCGGTGGCCGGGGTGCTCGCGCTTCTGGGCGCTGCAGCGCCGAAAAGCCTCATGGGGCCCGCAGCGGACAATCCGAAGGGGTTTTGGGAAAGCTATGCGGTCAGCGAGCTGAACGATCGGATATTGGCGACGGGTGACTCCAACTGGGCCGACTGGCGCGCCTTTCCGCAAGAACTGTCGGACCCATTCAGGGGAGACGGCGTCCGGCTGCTGCGATCTGAGTTCGACGGCGCCGATGTGATTGTCCTGAAAGATCCGCGAGCGTGCCGACTTTATCCTTTTTGGCGGGAAGTTCTCAGCGAGGCAGGCTATTCTCCCGCCGTCCTCTGTCCAATCCGACATCCCGCCGAAGTTCAGGCGTCACTAACCTACCGTAATGGCATGGCGTCGGAGGACGGCGTCAGGCTTTGGCTGCGCCACGTTCTGGACGCCGAACGCTTCAGCCGGGATCAGCCGCGGCTCTTCATGCTCTGGTCAGACTTCCTGACCGACTGGCGTGCCGAACTTGGCCGCATGAGCGGCTTTGGGTCGTTAGATTTGCTGCTGAATGACGACCAAATCGCGGGGCGTATTTCCGAATTTCTGTCACAGGATCTTCATCATCATCGGCACGACGATGTCGGATCGGACTCCCTGGACGGGCGGGTGTTCAAAGTGCTGAGCGATCTCGCGCGTCGAGGCGAAACGTCCCAGTTGGTGGGAAAGTTAGAAGGTCTGCGCGATGAGTTCGAGGCCGCTTGCCGTGCGACGGAGCCGCGTCGATAAGGCAAGGATTGGCGTGACTCCCCGCCCGTCCCCCGCTATCTCGCGCCGGTGATGAACGAAACCGAGCGCCAATCCGAGGAACGCAGCTGGGAAACGGCGAAGACGCTCGCCGAGGCCCTGCCGTATATTCAGGTGTATGACCGCGAGACCGTGGTCATCAAATACGGCGGCCACGCCATGGGCGAGAGCGCCGTGGCGCGTCAGTTCGCGGCAGACGTGGTGCTGCTGAAGCTGATGGGGGTGAACCCGGTCGTGGTGCACGGCGGCGGGCCGCAGATCAGCGCCATGCTGGACAAGGCGGGCGTCAAGTCGGCCTTTGTCGATGGTCTTCGCGTCACCGATCCGGCGACGATGGAGGTCGCCGAAATGGTCCTGTCCGGGGCGGTCAATAAGGAGATCGCCCACTGGATCACCATGGCGGGCAAGGAGGCGGACGTGCGCGGCGTCGGCCTGTCGGGCAAGGACGCCGGCCTGCTGACGGTCGAGAAGACCCGCCGGACCAAGCGCGATCCCGACAGTATGATCGAGCATGAGGTCGATCTGGGCTTCGTCGGGGAACCGACCAAGGTGGACCCCAAGCTGATCAAGGGGCTGATCGCCTCGGAGACCGAGGACTGGGTTCCGGTCATCGCCCCCATCGGGGTGGCCGAGGACGGCCAGACCTACAACGTCAACGCCGATACGGTGGCGGGCGCCGTGGCCGGTTCGCTGAACGCCAAGCGGATGCTGCTGCTGACCGACGTGCCGGGGGTCAAGGGGGCGGACGGCGAGATCATTCGCCAGATGACCCTGGAGGAGGCGCAAGGCCTGATCGACACCGGCGTGGCCTCGGGCGGCATGATCCCCAAGCTGGAGACGGCCATGGCGGCCGTGCGGGCCGGGGTGGAAGCCGTGGTGATTCTGGACGGCCGCCGGCCCCATGCGATGCTGGTGGAGCTGTTCACCGAATTCGGCGCCGGCACCCTGGTGAAGGCGTCTTGATCGACCTGTCGCACGTCAACGCCTGGGTGTTCGACATGGACGACACCCTGTATCCACGCGAACAGGGGCTGATGTCCCTGGTTCAGGCGCGGATCAACGCCTATGTGGTCGAGGCCGTCGGCCTGGCGCCCCAGGAGGCGCGGCTGTTGCAGCGCCAGTTCCTGGACGAGCACGGCACCACCCTGGCCGGGCTGATGGCCAACTACACCATCGATCCCGAGGACTTTCTGAGGGTGGTGCATGAGGTGCCCCTGGACGGGGTGGAGCGAAATCCCCGTCTGGCCGAGCGGCTGAAGATTCTGCCCGGGCGCCGGTTCGTCTTCACCAATGGGGCCAGGGACTACGCCCACCGCGTTCTGGACCGGATCGGGATCGCCGACTGTTTCGACGGGGTCTTCGCCATCGAGGACGGCGATCTGACGCCCAAGCCGGCCCCGTCGGCCTTTCGTCGCATGATCGAGCGGTTCGACTTCGAGCCGCGCTGCGCCGCCTTCTTCGAGGACACGCCTAGGAATTTGGAGCCGGCCAAGGCCCTGGGGATGGCGACCGTCCTGATCGGCGACGGCCATGGAAAGCCCCTGGGCGATCATATCGACCATATCGCCCCCGATCTTCTCGACTTTCTCAACGCCCTGACCTTCAAGGACGCCGCATGACCGACCTGTCGCATCTCGAATCCGTCGTCGAGGCCGCCTGGGACAACCGGGCCGAGGTGTCGCCCGCCACAGGAGGCGAGGTCCGGGACGCGGTCGAGACCGCGCTCAACCTGCTCGATTCCGGCCAGGCCCGTGTGGCGTCGCGGGGGGCGGACGGCGCCTGGACCACGCACCAGTGGCTGAAGAAGGCGGTGCTGCTGTCCTTCCGCCTGAACGACAACCAGATCATGCGGGCCGGCCACGCCTCCACCATCCCTCTGTCGGCCGATCATCCGGCCGCCCTCGGCCCGTTCTGGGACAAGGTTGCGAACAAGTTCGGCGACTGGAGCGCGGGCGACTATCAGGCGGCCGGCTTCCGCTCGGTTCCCGGCGCCGTCGTCCGGCGGGGCGCGCACATCGCCAGGAACGTCGTCCTGATGCCGTCCTTCGTGAACATCGGCGCCTTCGTTGACGAGGGGTCGATGGTCGACGCCTGGGCCACGGTCGGCTCCTGCGCCCAGATCGGCAAGAACGTGCACCTGTCGGGCGGCGCCGGCATCGGCGGGGTGCTGGAGCCGCTCCAGGCCAATCCGACAATCATCGAGGACGGCTGCTTCATCGGCGCCCGAGCCGAGGTGGCCGAGGGCGTGATCGTGCGCGAAGGCGCGGTGCTGGCCATGGGGGTCTATCTGTCCGCCTCGACCAAGATCGTCGATCGGGCGACCGGTCAGGTCTTCCGGGGCGAGGTGCCCGCCTATTCGGTGGTGGTGCCCGGCGCCCTGCCGGACGCCGACGGCGGGCCTTCGCTCTATTGCGCCGTCATCGTCAAACGGGTGGACGCCCAGACCCGCGCCAAGACCGGCGTCAATGAGCTGCTGCGCGACTGATCGTCCGCCGCCCGCCCTGGCTTTGACGCCGCGGCGTCCGAGGGCGCACACTGCGTCGCGCCCGCCGTTCTGACCCCGCCTTCCGTTGAGACCTGCAATGACCGATCGGACTTCGCCGCTGGACCGTTTCACCAGTTTCGAGGGCGTGACGGTTGTGGTGATCGGCGACGTGATGCTCGACGCCTATCTCCAGGGCCACGTCAGCCGCATCTCGCCCGAGGCGCCGGTGCCGGTGGTGAAACATGCGCGGGACCGGTTCACGGCCGGCGGCGCGGCCAATGTGGCCTTGAACGCCGTGGCGCTCGGCGCTTCGGCGCGTTTGATCGGGGTGGTGGGCGATGACCAGGCCGCCGATCAGCTGCGCGCGATCGCCGAACAGGCGGGCGTCTCCTGCCGGCTGCTGGGACTGAAGGGCGGAGAGACCACGACCAAGACCCGGGTCCTGGCGGGCGCCCACCAGGTGGTCCGGATCGACCGCGAAGGCTCAAACGCCCTGTCGGCCGAGGATGAGGCCGCCCTGATCGCCCTGTTCGAACAGGCGCTGGATCAGGCGGATGCGGTGATCGTGTCCGACTACGCCAAGGGGTGTCTGACCGATGCGGTTCTGGCGGCGGTGTTCGATCGGGCGCGCGAGGTCGGGGTTCCCGTCTTCGTCGATCCCAAACGTCCCGATTTTTCCGCCTATCGCGGCGCGGCCTACATCAAGCCGAACCGGTCGGAGCTGGCGGCCGCGACCGGCCGGCGCTGCGACGACGACGCGGCCGTGGGCGCGGCGGCGCGACAGGTGGTGGACCAGACGGGCGCCAATCTGTTGGTGACCCGCTCCGAACAGGGCATGGCTTTTTATGGCGTGGACGGGGAGGCGGTCCTGCTGGAAACGGAGGCGGCGGAGGTGTTCGACGTCTCGGGCGCCGGCGACACCGTCATGGCCGCCTTCGCCCTGGGCGTGGCTTCGGGCCTGCCGGTCGTGCGGGCGATGCGCCTGGCCAATACGGCGGCCAGCATCGTGGTGTCCAAGGCCGGGACGGCGGTGGTGTCCGCCGCGGAGCTGCGCACCGTGCTGAATCACCAGGATCAGCGCGACGACCATCGCGACGGACTGATCCTGTCGCGCGCAGACGCCCGGGCCGTCCGCGGCGCCTGGCGGGATCAGGGGCTTTCGGTCGGCTTCACCAACGGCTGTTTCGACCTGCTGCATCCTGGCCATGTGGCCCTGCTGCGTGAGGCCGCGAGCCATTGCGACCGGCTGATCGTCGGGCTGAACAGCGACGCCTCGGTGCGGCGGTTGAAGGGCGAGACTCGGCCGATCCAAAGCGAGGGGGCGCGCGCCGAGGTGATGGCCGCCATCCGACATGTGGACGCGGTGGTCCTGTTCGAAGAGGACACCCCCTATGAACTCATCGCCGCCCTGGAGCCCGACGTCCTGGTCAAGGGCGCGGACTATCAGGAGCATCAGATCGTCGGCGCCGATCTGATCAGGGCCAAGGGCGGGATCATCATCCGGGTCGAGCTGAGGGCCGGCCATTCCACCACCGGCCTGGTGGACCGCAGCCGTACGCCTTCGGCCTAGATATGAGCCCCGATCCCAGCACCGAGCTGAAGGCCGCGTCGCGCCAGGCGACGGCCTGGCTTTATGAGACGGCCCTGCCGCTGTGGCTGGAACACGGCGTCGATCGTCGGCGCGGGGGCTTCTATGAGGCCCTGTCTCACCACGACCTCAGCCCGGTCCACGACTATAAGCGGCTGCGGGTGTTGAGCCGCCAGATCTATGTCTTTTCCCAGGGGGCGCAGCGCGGCGTCTCGGACGCCGGCGCGGCGGTTGAGCAGGGTCTGGATTTTTTGCTGAACCGCGCCCGCCATCCGGACGGCGGCTTCATCAGTCGACTGGACTTGGACGGGGAGGGCCTGGATCAGACGCGCGATCTGTACGACCTGGCCTTTGTCCTCTTCGCCCTGGCCCATGCCTATAGGCTGACGAGGGACGGTCGGTTGAAGGCGGAGGCCCTGGCGCTCTTAGACTTCATCCAAACGTCCATGCGCCATCCAGCAGGCGGCTATGTCGAGGCCCTGCCGCCGCGCGCCCCGCGTCGGCAGAATCCGCATATGCATCTGCTGGAGGCGGCCCTGGCCTGTGTCGAACATATGCCGGACCCTGCCTTCTCCGCCCTGGCGGCGGAACTGGTCGGCCTGTGTCGGCGACGGTTCATGGACGGGGCGCGGGGGCTTCTGTTTGAGTATTTTCAGGACGATCTGACGGCCCCGCTGCGGCCGAAAGGGCGGGCCGTGGTCGAGCCGGGTCATCAGATGGAATGGGCCTGGCTGTTGCGGGAGGCGCAGCGGCTGGGCATGGACACGAGCGCAGGCGCCGACGGCGAGGCCGAGCGGCTGGGGCGTTTCGCCCTTGCGCACGGCCTGGACCCGGCGTCGGGCCTGTTGCGGGGCGAGGTGTTCGAGGACGGCGCGATCGCCGTCGCGGGCGTCCGGCTTTGGCCGCACGGTGAATGGCTGAAGGCGGCTCTGCGCGTCCCGGCCTTGGCGCCGAGCTGGCCTGGCGCCTGGGCCGCGCTGAGCCTGTTCCTGAACACCCCGACGCCCGGTCTCTGGTTCGAACAATGGGATCCGGGGGCGGGCGGCTTTTTGGACACGCCGGTCCCGGCCAGTTCGCTCTATCACATCGCCACGGCCGTGGCCGAGCTGGAGCGGGCCCCTTATGAGGAAGGGCGGGAGGGGGCGGAGTCCCGCCTCCCGCCTCGCTTTAAGAGTCTCAGGCGGCGCTCTTCATCGCGTCCTTGTTGACGGCGGCGTCGGCGATGCCGGTCAGGTCTTCGTCGGTCTGGGATTCCTCCTGCAGGGTCTCGTCCAGCAGGGCGACGGCGTCCTTCAGGCCCAGGACGTTGGCCCAGCGCTTCAGTGTGCCGTAGCGGGTGATCTCATAGTGTTCCACCGCCTGGGCGGCGGCCAAGAGGCCGGCGTCGAGGGCCGGGTTGTCCTTGTATTCTTCCATGATCTCATCGCCCTCGGCCAGTATGCCTTCGATGGCGTCGCAGGTCTTGCCGCGCGGGGCCTTGCCGATGATTTCGAACACCTGCTGCAGGCGTTCGATCTGGCCTTCGGTCTGGTCCTTGTGCTTTTCGAAGGCCGCCTTCAGCTCGGGCGACTGGGCGGCGCGGGCCATCTTGGGCAGGGACTTCAGGATTTTGCGCTCGGCGTAATAGATGTCGCGAAGCGTGTCGTGGAACAGGGTGTCGAGGGTCTTCTCGGCCATGGGTCGTCTTTCGCAATGATGATGGGGCGCGGGGGCGCACCCCATCACAAGCGATCAGGCCGGCTTATGTTCCTGTGTCGGAATCCGGGCTTAGGCGGCTGTCGCCCGCTTCAGATCCGGCGGCGTGGCCTCTTCTGTCAGAAGGCGAATGGCCTCCTCCACCGTCACTACCGTCTGCTCCTGTGAGCCCAGGCGGCGGATGGCGACCTTGCCTTCTTCGGCCTCCTTGCGGCCGACGACGGCGATGACCGGCACCTTGCCGACCGAGTGTTCGCGGACCTTGTAGCCGACCTTCTCGTTGCGCAGGTCGATCTCGGTGCGCAGGCCCGCCGCCTTGAAGCGGTCCATGACCTCGCGGGCGTAGTCGTCGGCGTCCGAGGTGATGGTGGCGACCACAGCCTGGACCGGCGCCAGCCACAGGGGGAAGGCGCCGGCGTAGTTCTCGATCATGATGCCGATGAACCGCTCGAACGATCCCAGGATCGCCCGGTGCAGCATGACCGGCCGGTGCTTCTGGCCGTCCTCGGCGATATAGGTCGCATCCAGGCGTTCCGGCAGGACATAGTCCAGCTGGATCGTGCCGCAGGTCCATTCGCGGCCGATGGCGTCCTTGACGATGAAGTCCAGCTTGGGCGCGTAGAAGGCGCCGTCGCCAGGGGTGACGACCGGCTCGGAGCCGGCGGCGCGGGCGGCCTCCAGCATCTGGGCCTCGGCCTTGTCCCAGAATTCGTCGGTGCCGGCGCGCTGCTCGGGCCGCGTGCCCAGGCTGATGTAGGCCGTCTCCATGCCCAGATCCGCATGGACGCTGCGGCACAGTTTGATGAACTCGGCCGTCTCCTCGACGATCTGGTCCTCGCGGCAGAAGATGTGGGCGTCGTCCTGGGTAAAGCCGCGCACCCGCATCAGGCCGTGCAGCGAGCCCGATGGCTCATAGCGGTGGCAGGCGCCGAACTCGGCCATGCGCAGCGGCAGTTCGCGGTACGAGCGCTGGCCCTGGTCGAAGATCTGGACGTGGCCAGGGCAGTTCATCGGCTTCAGGCTGAGGGTCTCGCCCTCGACCGTTTCGCAGACGAACATATTGGGCCGGTACTTGTCCCAGTGGCCTGAGGCCTCCCAGAACTTGCGGTCCAGAACCTGAGGGGTCTTGACCTCGACATAGCCGGCGGCGTCCAGGCGGCGGCGCATATAGGCCTCGAGCACCCGCCACAGGATCCAGCCCTTGGGATGCCAGAAGACCATGCCCCGGCCCTCTTCCTGCATGTGGAAGAGCTCCATGGCCTTACCGACCTTGCGGTGGTCGCGCTTTTCGGCCTCTTCGAGCCGTTGCAGATAGGCGTCCAGGTCCTCCTTGGTCGCCCAGGCGGTGCCGTAAATGCGCTGAAGCTGTTCGCGCTTGGAATCGCCGCGCCAGTAGGCGCCGGCCAGCTTGGTCAGTTTGAAGGCCTTGCCGACGTGGCGCGTCGAGGGAAAGTGCGGGCCCCGGCACAGGTCGATCCAGTCGCCCTGCTTGTACAGGGTGATGGTCTCGTTCTCGGGCAGGTCCTTGATCAGCTCGGCCTTGAACTTCTCGCCCCGCGCCTCGAAGAAGACGATGGCCTCGTCGCGGTCCCAGACCTCGCGCTCGAACTTGGCGTCGCGATCGACGATCCGGGCCATCTCCTTCTCGATGGCGGCGAAGTCGTCGGTCGAGAAGGGCTCTTCGCGGTAGAAGTCATAATAGAAGCCGTCCTCGATGGCCGGGCCGATGGTGACCTGGGTGCCGGGGAACAGGGTCTGGACCGCCTCGGCCAGGACGTGGGCCGTGTCGTGGCGGATGGTGTAGAGGGCCTCGGGATCGTCGCGCATGATCAGGCGGAAGTCGCCGCCCGTCTCCAGCACCCGGCCCATGTCGCGCTGCTCGCCGTTCAGCTCGGCCAGCACGGCCTTCTTGGCCAGGGACGGCGAGATCGAAGTCGCCACGTCCCGCGCCGTCGAACCGGCCGGATACTGACGCACCGCGCCGTCGGGGAATTTCAGATCGATCATGACTGTTCTTTTTCGTCGGTCTTCAGGGGCGGGACCGGGTCATAACCCGAACCGCCGAAGGGATGGCATTTACAGAGGCGACGCACGGTGAGCCATCCCCCCTTGAGCGGCCCGTGCCGGATCAGGGCGTCGCGCCCATAGTCCGAACAGGTCGGCAGGAACCGGCACTGCTGGCCGATCAGGGGAGACAGCGTCAACTTGTAGCCTCGATGGGCCGCGCGGACGCCGCGTTCATAGAGAGACATTTGTCCCTTCGCCGGGGGCTGGATGGGTTCGCCGCGCTTATCCCCTGTCACAGCAGGGGGATCAACCGGTCAGAGCCCGTCAGGCCGCGCCGGCGAGACGAGTTCGCCCCGCCAGGGCCTGATCGACCGCCTCAAGCGTCGCCTCGATCGCCACCAGGGTCGAGGCGTGACGGGCGGGATAGTCGGCGACCTGTTTCAGCACACGAAGTCCTTCGAAACGACCGTCGGGGCCTTCGCCGCCGGACTTCAGCATGGCGGTCATGGCGTCGCGGGCCTCCCTGATCTCATCCGCCGAGGCGCCGAGGACGGACTGGCCCAGGACGCCGGCGGCCGCCTGGCCCAGGGCGCAGGCTTTCACGTCCTGGGCGAAGTCCATGACCCGCCCCTGGTGGTCCAGGCTCACATCGACGATCGCCCGCGAGCCGCACAATTTGGCGACCCGCTCGCCGGTCCCTTCCGGCGACGCCAGCCGACCGGCATGGGGCAGGTTGGCCGCCAGGGTCAGGATGCGCGCGCTGTAGAGGTCGTCGATCATGGCCGGAAGATAGGGGGCTGAAGGGGCGAGTGGAAGGCGTGAAACGTCCGCTAGACGCTCAGCGTCAGACCGCCGTCCGCCTCGACCACCAGGGTCGCGGTTCCATAGTCGGACAGCTGCGGGTGGTCCGTCGCCAGAGGGTGGGTCCAGGCGGCGGTCACCACCAGAAGGTCCGCCCCGGCCGCCTCGCCGGCCGCGATGCCGGCCGGGGCGTCCTCGAACACCAGACAGTCGGCGACGTCCACGCCCAGCCTCTGCGCCGCCAGCCGATAGCCGGCGGGATCGGGCTTGCCGCGTTCCACGTCCTCGGCCGTGATCAGGACGGCGGGCGGTTCGACCCCTGCGGCCTTCAGCCGGGCCTGGGCCAGGGGCGCCGTAGCCGAGGTGACGACGGCCCAGCGGTCGGGCGGCAGGCGTTTGACGAAGTCGATCGCGCCGGGAATGGGGGCGACGCCCTCGACATCCTCGATCTCGCCCCGTTCGACCCAGGCGACCTCGGCCGCCAGATCGACGCCCGGCAGGTTCTGGCGGCGGATGGTGTCGGCGGTGCGCACCCCGTGGATGGTGGGGATGAAGGCGACCGGGTCGATCCCGTGCCGTTCGGCCCAGCGGGTCCAGACACGCTCGGCCGCAGCGGTGGAGGTGATCAGGGTGCCGTCCATGTCGAACAGGAAGGCGCGATAGGCGCGGGGGGCGGACCCGGGGGAGACGGTCATGTCCCTATCCAGCACGGCGCCGGCCGGGCGGCAAGCCGAGGTTCCTGCCGATCAGCCGCCTTTCAAGGAGGACCAGGTGCGGGCGGTGTCGCTGGGCGATGGGGCGGAGGCGACCGCCGGCTGGGGCGTGGCCGGCGTATTGCGCGCCGCCAGCCAGGCCAGGTTCTGATCGGCCAGCTCGGGGGGCAGTTCGCGGCGCAGGATCTGTTCAGCCTCGCCCATCTTGCCTTGCAGGCCCAGGGTCATGGCCAGGGTCTGGCGCACCTTGCTGGAGGCCGTCGGCTGGGCCGCAGCCCGTCGCAGCAGGGCCTCGGCGCCGGGGGCGTCGCCGTGGGTCAGGGCCGCCGTGGCGGCGTTGGTCAGGACGTCGGGATTGTCGGGCGACAGGACCAGAGCCTGGTTCCAGGCCGCGCGCGCGTCGTCGAACCGGCGCACCTGCTCATAGGCCACGCCCAGCAGGGAATAGGGCCGCCAGTCGCGGGGCGCCAGGTCACGGGCCTTTTCCAGCGGGGCGATGCCGTAGAAGGCCTGGCCCCGGCCGATGTGGGCGCGGCCCAGCTCCAGCAGGGCGTCCAGATTGGCGGGCTGGAGGGCCAGCAGGGCCTCGGCCGTCTGGGCGGCCTGATCATAGCGGCCCAGTTCGCGCAGGGCCTGGGCCAGTTTGATCGCCGCCACGGGATCGGCCGGGTTCAGGTCGTGCTCGCCCGACCAGAAGACCGAACGCGCCAGGGCGTCCATCCGATCATAGGCGGCGCGGACCTCGGCCGAGGCGGGCGCGCGGGTCGCGCTCTGACCGCCGCTCTGGACGGCGTTCTGGGGCGCGCCCTGGCTCTGGACCGGGGCGGCCGCGACGGCGGGGGCCGCCGACAGGCTGAGAAGGGCGACGGTTGCGAGAAGGGCGGGCATGGGCGACATGGGGGGAGTCCTGACGGTTCCTCGGTCCGCCTCAGAATCGCCGGTTCGCGTCAACTCTTGGTTAAGAAGGTTCGCCATGCTCGCCTCCCATCCCCTGCTGGTCGCCGCGAACGCCGGAGAGCGGGCCGTTCCGATCCGCCTGTCGGCGCCGGGCGCGGTTCTGGACGGGGCGGCGAAGTCCTGGGGCGAACGGCACGGCTTTGCCGGCAAGGCCGGGCAACTGCTGATCGTGCCGGAGGGCGAAGGGATCGGTCAGGTGCTGCTGGGGAGCGGCGCGGCCTTCGATCCGGTCCTGGCGCGGGGTCTGTCGGCCCGGCTGCCCGGCGGCTTGTACCAGCTGGAGGCCGAGCCCGAGACGGCGCGGGCGGCGGCCCTGGCCTTCCTCCTGGGGGCCTATGTCTTTGACCGCTACAAGGCCCGGCCGGAGCGGGCGCCGGTTCGGCTGGTCGCGCCCGAGGGGCTGGACCTGGATGAGACGACGCGGATCGTCGCCGCCTGCGCCCTGGCCCGCGAGATGGTCGACACCCCCGCCGCCGACATGGGGCCGCTGCAGATCGAGACCATCGCCCGCGAGATCGCCGAGAGCGCGGGGGCTGCCGTGACCGTGACCACCGGCGAGGCCCTGCTGGAGGCGAACTATCCGGCGGTCCACGCGGTCGGTCGTGCGGCCGCTCCGCACCGCGCTCCGCGGCTGATGATCGAGATCGGCTGGAAGCTGGACCGGACCGACCTGCCTCTGGTGGCCCTGGTCGGCAAGGGGGTGGTGTTCGACACCGGGGGGCTGGACCTGAAGCCCGCCGCCGGCATGCGCAATATGAAGAAGGACATGGGCGGGGCCGCCCACGCCCTGGCCCTGGGGCGGCTGGTCATGCAGGCCGATCTGCCGGTGCGGCTGGCGGTCATCGTGGCGGCGGTGGAGAATGCGGTTTCGGGCGACGCCTTCCGGCCGGGCGACATACTGAACAGCCGAAAAGGGCTGACGATCGAGATCGGCAATACGGACGCGGAGGGGCGGCTGATTCTGGCCGACGCCCTGACGCGGGCGGGGGAGCACGCGCCCGACCTAACCCTGGACTTCGCCACCCTGACGGGGGCGGCGCGGATCGCCCTGGGGCCGGAGCTGCCGCCTCTCTACACGGATGACGAGGCCCTGGCCGCCGATCTGCTGGCCGCAGGGCGGGCGGTGGGCGACCCCCTGTGGCGCATGCCCCTGTGGCCCGGCTATCGGGCGGCCCTGGACACCGAGATCGCCGACATCAAGAACGACGCCTCGGCCTGGGCGCAAGCCGGGTCGGTCACGGCCGCCCTGTTCCTGCAAAGGTTCGCCCCCGCCAGCGGCGCCTGGGCCCATATGGACATCTTCGCCTGGAATCCCCGCGCCCGACCCGGCTTCCCCGAAGGGGGAGAGGCCCAGGCCATAAGGGCCTGTTACGCCGTGCTGAAGGCGCGCTACAGCGGTTGAGGTCAGGCCGGGCTCAGCCCGAAGGTCCATGCCCCCTGAGGCGCATCGTCGGGCGAGCCGGGCTGCGGCGGTCGGGGGCGGCGGATGCGGCGGGCGCGGGTGCGGGATCGCAGTCGCTGCGCCCAAAGGCGGGTCTGGGCCCGGAGGGCCTGGCCCGCCCTGACCAGGCCGCGCCAGCCGGCGACGGCGCGAAGGCTCAGGGCCAGGACGGCGAGATCAAACAGCACCGTCACGTCGAACATCAGCACCCAGGCGATCAGGTCCGGCGCGGCCATGGCGAACAGCCGCACGCCTTCCGCTTCGAACAGGGCGACCGCCGCCGCACCGAGACCGATCACGAGGATCACGCCCAGGATCTGACCGCGCGTCAGGCGCGACAGGAGCGACGCAGGCCGCTCGACCAGCCAGAGCCGCAGGACGGTTCCGACGGGGCCCTGGTCGAACCGCGTCAATCCCAGGACGATCAGCAGACACAAGGGCGCGAGCATCGAAAATCCCCAGGACGGCGCACGGCGGCTTGGCCGTTCCGCATCGAGATGGGCGTCCATCGACCAGACGCAAGGTCGGCCTGCGGATGAGAATTCCACAGAAAGACCGGGCCCATTAACGGCCGATTCGGCTTCCGGGGATAAGACTGCGGCTTCAGCCAATGCGAGCCCAGGTTTGACTGACCGCCTCGATCTTCTTCCGCCCGGCGATCGTCTCGCCCGCCCGGACCTGGCCGAACAGGCGCTGGAGGGCCTTGTGCGGGCGGCCGCCTATCGGGCGACCGAAGCCATGTCCTGTCGCGTAGCCGTCGCCGACGTCTGGTCGGACGGGGGCGAGCGGATCGACCAGCTTCTGCATGGCGAGATCTTCGACGTCCTGGATCGGGCGGACGGCCGGGCCTGGGGTCGGGCGCGCCGCGACGGCGTGGTCGGCTGGGTGGTTCTGGACAGTCTGTCGGCCGGCGCGGCCTTGCCGACGCGAAGGGTGGCTGCGGTCGATGCGGCGCTGCCGCTGAACGCCCTGGTGGTCGAGACGGCGGAGGGCGTTGCGGACGCCGACCTGGCGCCGATCGGAACCTTTGAGCGGGATCCTGTCTCCGTGGCCGAACGCCTGCTGGGCCGGCCGCATGAACTGGGCGCCCGGTCCTCGGTCTCGACCGACTGTTCGGGTCTGGTGCAGCAGGCCCTGCTGGCCTGCGGCCTGCCGGGGCCGCGCCGGTCCGACGCCCAGGCGGAGCTGGGCCGGGCCGTGTCGGCCGAGGCCCCGGCGCGCGGCGACCTGGTGATCTGGCTGGCGCCCGGCGGCGACCACGACTGGACCGGCCATTCGGCCCTGATGATCGACGCCGAACGGATCATCCACGCCACGGGCGGCAAGGGGGTTCTGATCGAACCCCTCGCCGAGGTCGAGGCCCGGCTGACCGCCGAAGGCTTTGCGACGGCGATCTTCCGCCGCCTCTGAGACCGGGCGGGACCGTCGGGGTTGTGACGCCCCTAAAAAGACTGTCCGATGTGTCCGATGTGTCCGATGTGTCCGATGTGTCCGATGTGTCCGATGTGTCCGATGTGTCCGATGTGTCCGATGTGTCCGATGTGTCCGGTTCAGGCTGCGGCGGGCGGTTTCATTTTTGAAATTCGGCATTGAATCTAGCGAGGGGAGGACGGTCGGCGTCCTCTCAGTCGGTTCGCCATGTCAAAGACCGGATCGCCAGCCTAGCCCCGGCCGCGCCCCGGTTGCGTCGAACCCCCGGCCTGCTCTAAAACCCGTTGAACCGACCAGGGATTTTTCGCGAAACTAGGGGCGTTCGTCGCGGAAGGTCCGCAGGGCGCCCAGACGGGCGAAGGCCAGGGTCAGGGCCTTGCGTCGGGCCGGCGCCAGGGGGGTGGCCGGCGCCTCGCGCACCACCGCCCCGCCGAAGCCGTCGGCGACGATCAGCCCCGGCGCCTGGGGCAGAATCTCCTGGGGAAACTCGGGCGCCACGGCGAAATAGAAGGCGTCGCAGAAGGGGCCGTACTCCTGCCATTTGCGATCGACGCGATAGTCGTCGACGCCTGACTTCACCTCGCAGATGACGACGTCGCCGCGCGGCCCCAAGGCCATGACGTCGGCCCGTCGCCCATTGGGCAGGCCGACCTCCAGCAAGGGCGCATAGCCCAGGTCCAGCATCAGCCGCGCCGCCCCGCGCGTGACCGAAAGCGTGGTTTCCGGCCGGCTGAAGACCAGTTCGAGATGAAGGGCGGCGGCGGCCATGCCGACTTATGTTCCGGCTATGTTCCGAATGCAAGCGGCCTGCCGACCAGGCGGGCGGCAGGCCGAGACGTGCAGGCCGTGTGCGGCGTGGGGAAGGCGCTCTGCCTAGGCGATCTCCTCAACATGGCCGTCCAGGTCCATCAGGGCCAGTTCGACCTCCAGATGGGGGTGGCGCTGTTTGATGGCGTCGCGCAGGGCGTGAAGCTCCTGCGTATGGACCGCCAGTTCCTTTTCGGGAGTGTCCACCGTCTCGGCGCCCAGGATGACCTTGTAGGCGCCGCAGTCGCGGTGGTCGATCACCACGACCTTGTGGATGTGATGCAGGTCGATGGCGACGTCCAGATGGCTCCAGAAGGTCTGGCCCCAGCTGGGGAATTTGTCGGTCAGGGCGCCCAGGGAGGCGCCGGCCAGAACGACGTGGTCGTATTTGTCGTGCAGACCGTGGCCTTCCATATAGGCGACGGTGTCGTCGGTGAGGCGGTAGTCCATGCAGGTCAGCAGCAGGATTTCCGTATGGCCCCGCGCCCGGGCTACGCCCGGCGCCAGGGTGGACAGAAGGCTGACCCCGCCGGCCATGGCCAAGAGGCCGAAGGCGCCGCGGCGGGACAGGGACGGGGTGTGGGCGCAGCAGTCGGGCATGGCGATCGCTCCGGATTGATCAGGCGATCACGGGTATCGGCGTTCGGTCAGTGCGCATAGTTCGTACCCTTCCGGAGCCGGTTGACAACCTGTCGTTAACGATCGCGCATCGGGTCCGCCTCAACAGATCAGGCTCTAACGGCCGGTGCTGACGACCCGGCTCATGTCCAGCCCCAGGGCCCGGGCGCGGGCCAGCAGGCGGGCGCGATCCGCCGCCGAGGCGTTCTGGTCACGATGCCAGATCCACCAGTCCGACTTGTTCGGGAGGGCCAGGATGGCCCAGTCGTAGTTCGGATCGTGATCCCAGACCCAGTAGTTCTGACCCGCCAGGCCGCCGAAGCTGAGCAGGCCTGGCAGGGTGAAGCGGAACTTGGCGTTGGTGGTCGTGTCGGTGATCCTGGCGTCGGCGCGCAGGGTTTCGTTGCGGCCGTCGGCGAGACGGGTGCAGGTGACGACCAGGCCGTACCGGTCGGGTCGGTCCCGGAGGGTGAAGTCGATCTGGGCCCGGCTGCAGTCCTTCTGGACGTCGTTGTGGCTGCGCTCGATCTCGAACCAGCGGCCGTCGAACCGATCGAGATCGACGGCGCGGGACTGGGCCAGGGCGGTGGACGGCGCAACGATGAGCGAGACGGCGATCAGGGCGGCGCGGAACATCCGTGGTGATCCTCGTTGAATCTCGTCTTGTACGTCCGACGGCGAGGCGCGGTTGCCCCCACACACGCGCGTCGTCGCCGGGGCGAAATCCGCGCGGCGAGGCGTCGGTCTAAGGGAAAATCGAAAAATCCTGACACCTGTCGCAGATCTGAGACAGGTCCGCCTCGCAGTCTCGAACCGTCGCCCGTAGAGCGGGATGAAGTTCACGCCTCGTTAAGAGCGCCGATTGCCTCAGTAAATCGAAATAGAGATGCCAATATCGCATATGCTTAGGCCCAAAAGTATTTAGAAAGGCGAGACGAAATGTCTGACATCAGCGAGAAAATCGTCACCTGGAACGCGCAGCAGCGTGAAGTGGGTGAAGTGGTCTATAAGCGCGCAGGCAAACATCTCGAACAGGCCCTGCTGGACGCCTATCGCGTAATCGACCCGACGCTGGACGCCCTGCCTCGTGACGTGTGGGAGAACGAGAAGCGGAAGTTCGCCTTCATTTCGCGCGGCGACTTTCCGCCCGAATATTTCGAACAGCAGGCGGTGATTACCGAGAACATCTCGAGCAGCCTCGATTACGCGACCTATTTGAGCAAGACCTATGCGGCCTACGCCGCCGGTCTGGCCTCGGGGCTGGTGAAGGAAAAGCCCTGGAACGAGAAGGCCGACCATGCCCTGATGCTCAGCCTGATGCGGTCGGTCTTTTCTGACGCCAGCGTCGTCATGTTCAACTATTTCCAGATCCTGAACGCCAAGGCCGACGAGGAGCGCGCCCTGGTCGAGGCGGAGCGGCGGCGCGTCGCCGAGGAGCAGGATGCGGTGGTCGCCGCCCTGGCCGACAGTCTGAACCGGCTGGCGCGCGGCGATCTGACGGCGGTGATCACCGCGCCGTTCAACGGGCGCTATCAGCAGATCAAGGACGATTTCAACGCGGCGATCGACAGTCTGCGCGAGGCCATGAGCGCGATTTCGACCTCCACCAGCGGGCTGCGGGCCGGCTCGGATGAGATCGCCTCGGCCTCGGACGACCTGTCGCGCCGCACCGAACAGCAGGCGGCCAGTCTGGAACAGACCGCCGCCGCCCTGGACCAGATCACCGCCACCGTGAAACGCAGCGCCGAGGGCGCAAAACAGGCCTCCGCCGCCGCCTCCGACGCCACCGTCGGCGCCGCCCGCTCGGGCGAGGAGATGCAGGAGGCGGTCGCCGCCATGGGCGAGATCGAGGAAAGCTCCAAACAGATCACCAACATCATCGGGGTGATCGACGAAATCGCCTTCCAGACCAATCTTCTGGCCCTGAACGCGGGCGTGGAGGCGGCGCGCGCCGGCGACGCCGGGCGCGGTTTTGCGGTCGTCGCCCAGGAGGTCCGGGCCCTGGCCCAGCGCTCGGCCGAGGCGGCGCGCGAGATCAAGGCCCTGATCGCCAACAGCACGGCCCAGGTCGAGCGCGGCGTCAAATTGGTCGGAGAGACGGGCAAGGCCCTGGGGGGGATCGTCAAGCGGATCGCCGATATCGACGGGCTGGTGTCCGAAATCGCCCAGTCGTCGCAGGAACAGTCCACGGGGCTTAACGAGGTCAACTCCGCCGTCAATCAGATGGACCAGGTCACCCAGCAGAACGCCGCCATGGTGGAGGAGACCACCGCCGCCGCCGCCAATCTGCGCAACGAGGCGGGCGAGCTGGAGCGGCTGGTCGCGCAGTTCCAGACCGGCCGGCCCGCCCAGGCGGCGAAGCGGCCTCAGCCGGCCCAGGCCGGCCGCCACGCCCCGGCCGACAATCCGGTCGCCAAGGCCCAAAGACGGCTTGCCGTTGCGGTCGGAGCCACCCAGGGCAACGCCGCGCTCAAGGACTGGGAAGAGTTCTGACGGCGCCCCCGGGCGCCTGATCGGCTCCAGGTTCAATCGACATTCAGCTGACTGCGGTCAGGCCGCTCGTCCCGCGTCGGAGGGCCTTGATGCGGCGACCGGGTTCATCAAAGCGAACACGGCGGATTCACAGCGGTCACGACGCCGTCTGAACGCGCCGTGTTCGCCGTGACCTCGTCGTGCCCCGTTGTGATGAACCCACCCTCAATCGGCGTTCCGCCGCCAGACGTTTTCCCTTCCGCTGACGCGGGAAGATTGGCCCTAGCCCGCCAGGGCGAGGCGGTTTCTGGCCCAGTCGGCGCGCGTCTGGCCCCACAGATGGACAGGCAGGTCGGCGAAGGGCTCGGGCAGGCGGGTGGGGCCGCGCAAAGTCGAGCCCAGCCGTTCGGCCAGCCGGATCGAGGCCGTATTGTCCAGGTCGATCGTGTGCACCACCTCGTCCCAGCCCAGGACGTCGAAGGCGTAGCCGATGGCTGCGGCGGCGGCTTCGAGCGCATAGCCCCGTCCCGTGGCGTCAGGGTGCAGGGACCAACCGACCTCCGGCCCCGGCCAGCCGTGGGGTCGCCACGGCCCGATCCGCCCGAGCCACCGGCCGGTGGCTTTCTCAAGCACCGAGAAGAAGCTCTCGCCGGTCAGGCTCCAGGCGCCGGCGACGGTCGCCATGATCCGCCAGGTCTCGGCCGGCGTCTTGGGGCCGCCGATGAAGCGCGTCGCATCGGGATCGGCCTGGAACTCGGCCCAGCGCGGAAAATCCTCCATCGTCGGTGGACGCAGGATCAACCGTTCGGTCTCGATGCGGATCTCGGTCACAGCAGATACTCCCGCTCCAGCTCATAGTGACTGCCGTCGTCGGTCAGGAGGCTGGAATAGAGGCCGAAACGGTCGATGCGGATCGGCGGCGAATGCAGCAGATTGTGGCCCGCCATCCAGGCGCCGATCCGGTCCGGATTGGTCTGGGGCTTCAGATAGGCCAGGGTGACGTGGGGACGATAGTCGCGCTTCTCCAGGACGATGTTCGCCCGCTCGCCCGCCTTCCTGCAGCGACCGGCCAGGACCGACAGGGGGTCATTGGGCGTCTCGACGCCGGCCCAAATCGTGTGGCTGCGATGGTTGTCGCCGAAGGCGCCCACCCCCTTCAGCACGATCTCGAACGGGGCCCCGGCGACGCGGGCCAGTTCGGAGGCCAGGTCGTCGGCCCGGCGCTCGTCGGTCTCGCCGTAGAAGGCCAGGGTGACGTGAAGCGCCTCCAGCGGCCGCCAGCGGGCGCCCGGCAGGCCGGACTGACGCCGCTGAAGCGTCTCGCCGACGTCCGGCGGCAGGGTCAGGGCGGTGAACAGACGCAACATGCGACTGTTGGTAGCGGTCGGAACCGCCGTTTCCAAGTCCGGTTTTCCTTGCACTGGGAGCCTCGGCTTCCGATATTCAAGGCCTGTGACCGGGGAAGTCTCCCCGGCCTATCGGAGAAGGTTCGTCGCCATGAGCGATTTCAACAACGGCTACGCCCGCCCGCTTCCGCAGACGGCCGACATGTCGGTCGACGCCGGCCTGCGCAGCTTCATGCTGGGCGTCTACAACAAGCTGGCTCTGGGCCTCGTTGTCGCGGCGGCCCTGGCCTATGTCACCGGCAATGTGCCGGCGGTGCAGCAACTGCTGTTCGGCGTGACGCCGGACGGCCGCGTCGGCCTGACGGTCCTGGGCATGGCGGTCCAGTTCTCGCCCCTGGTTCTGCTGTTCGGCTCGATGTTCTTCATGAAGAACCCGACGGCCAAGGGGGTGAACCTGCTCTATTGGGCCGTTGTCGCCTCGATCGGCGCGGGCCTGGGCATTCTGTTCCTGCGCTATACGGGCGCCTCGCTGGCCTCGACCTTCCTGGTCACGGCGGCGGCCTTCGGCGGTCTGAGCCTGGTGGGCTACACCACCAAGAAAGACCTGTCGGGCATGGGCACCTTCCTGATCATGGGCGTGATCGGCCTGATCATCGCCATGATCGTCAACATGTTCCTGCAATCCGGGACCTTCTATCTGATCATCTCGGGCCTGGGCGTGCTGATCTTCGCGGGCCTCATCGCCTATGACACCCAGCGTCTGAAGATGACCTATTACGCCCTGGGCGGTGACCAGAACGCCATGGGCGTGGCCACGGGCTTCGGCGCGCTCAGCCTGTTCATCAACTTCGTGAACCTGTTCCAGTTCTTGCTGGCCTTCATGGGCGGCAACCGGAACTGAGATCGGTCGCAAGACGGATGCGGAAAGGGCCCCTCGCGGGCCCCTTTCTTTTTGGTCAGTCCACCACCTGAAACTTCCGCCCGTCGAACACTTTGAGGGCCTGGGCCAGGTCGCGGCCGCGTTTCAGGATCTGGCCGCCCTCGCCGATGATCGCCCACTGGCCCTGGCGGGTCTGGAGGGCCGGGCGTTTTTCGATGCGGTACAGGGGCGCGTCGCCCGAGCGGCGGAAGACGGCGAATTCGGCGAAGTCCTTGTGGCCGACCATGGCGTAGTCGCGCCAGTCGCCCAGGGCCACCATCCGGCCGTAGACCCGCAGGATCAGGTCCAACTCGCGCCGTTCGAAGAAGACCGGGCCGGCCTGTGGAGATGGGGGCGGCGGCTCGTGCGGGGTCAGGCTCATGATCTGAACTTAGGCGCATCGGCGCGGGACGCCAGAGGGGGTGGAAAAAGCGCTTCAGACACCAAATGGCCCCGTTTCGGTCCTTCGCCCGCCCGTTTGGGCGGCGAAATAACGATCATCGGCTCGTCGGAGTTCGGAAGCGTCCGGATCCTGAACAGCCCCCCCAGCCCCCTGGATGTTTCCAACAAGGGCTCCGGCGGCCGATGCTTCCTCCAAGCGAGCGCCCGCCCTGCCGATCCCCTCCCCCTCCCAGGCAAGGCGGGCGTTTCGCTGTCTGGAGCCCGGCTGGAGCCGCTCAGGCGGGCGTCTTCTCCTCAGCCGTCTTCTCCCGGGGCGTCTTCTCCAATGTGATCGTTTGGGTGTCGCCGCCGCGCCGCACCTCCAGGGCGACGGAGCCGGCTGCGGCCTCCAGCGCCCGAGCCGCCGCCCGGATGTCCGCCGTCGCAACGCCGTCGACGGCGAGAACAAGGTCGCCGGCCAGCAGTCCGCCCTGGGCGGCGGGCGTGCCGGCCTCGACGGCCGAAACCTGAACCTCGCCCTCCATGTCCCGCAGGGTGGCGCCATAGGCCAGGACGCGGTCCACGCCGACCTGGACCGGGGCCTCGACCGGCGGCTCGACGGCGAGGGCGGTCGTGGCCTCGCGCCCTCCGCGCAGATAGACGACGTTCAGGCTGGAGCCCGGCGCGGCGACGCCGACGGTGGCGTTGACGGAGCCGGCGTTGGCGACCGGTCGCCCCTGGAGGCGCAGTATGACGTCATCCTCGCGCAGGCCCGCGCGTTCGGCGGGCGAGCCGGGGGCCACATCGGCCACCACGGCGCCGCGCACGATGCCCAGCCGCATCCGGCGCGCCTGCTCGGGCGTCAGGGAGGCGAAGATGGCGCCGGTCTCGCCGCGCTTGACCTCGCCCTGGGTGCGCAGCTGGTCGGCGACATAGAGCATGATGCGGGTGGGCACGGCGAAGGCGATGCCGTCATTGCCCCCGCCCATGCCGCCCGACAGAATGGCGGTGTTGATGCCGATCAGCCGGCCCCGGCTGTCCAGCAGCGGCCCGCCCGAATTGCCCGAGTTCACGGCCGCATCGGTCTGGATATAGTCCTCCACCGCATCGCCCAGGCCCGATCGGTTCAGACCCGAGATCACCCCCATGGTCAGGGTCTGGTCCAGGCCCAGGGGGTAGCCGACGGCGAAGGCCAGGTCGCCGGTCCGCAGGGTGTCGGAATCCACCGTCTGCACCTGTTTCAGGTTCAGCGGCCGCCCGTCGGGCGTGATCCGCAGCACGGCGATGTCGGTGGCCTTGTCCGCCCCGACCAGGACGGCGTCGAACAGCCGGCCGTCGATCAGATCGACGGTGAATTTCCGCCCGTTCTCGACCACATGGTTGTTGGTGATCACCAGGCCCTGGGCCGCGTCGATGACGACGCCGGAGCCGGAGGCGTAGGGTTTGGGATCGTCCGCATCGGAACTGGGGCCGCGCGACTGGCCCAGGGTCGTCACCTTGACCACGGCCGGCAGCGAGCTTTCCAGACCTGCGGCGAAGCTGAAGACGCCGCGGCGCGCGTCATAGGGTAGGACGGTGGGCGCCGACTGGGCCAGGACGGGGCCGGCGGAGGCCAAAAGGGCGGTCGCGACAGTCAGGGAGGCGGCGGCCGAAAAGCGAAGCGTCATAGAATGTCCCTTGATCGAGCGGCGACCTTAGCCCGACTTGATCGACCTGACGATGGGCGCCGTCCCGATCGAAGGCCGCCGCGTCGGATCCGTGAAACAGGGCTTGCGCGGCGACCGTTCCCGCGTGACCATCGTCGGGCGAACACCGGGAGCCGCCGCATGAACCAGACGACGATCGACCGCGACCGCCGGGGTTCGACGCCGTTCGACCGCCTGTTCCGCGATCATCCGCGCGAGGTGGGCGAGACCTATTTCCAGCACATGGCCGCCTCGGGCGGTTTCGGTTTCCGCCTGCTGCGGCTGGCGGGCGCCGCCTTCGCCCACGCCCTGGTTCCGGGCGTGCACAAGACCACCGTCTCCACCGCCATCCGGGGCATGGCCCAGGAGATGGGCGGCCGGGCGGAGGAGGCGAAACAGAGCCGGATGCGCGACGCCGGGGTCTGGGACGTGGGGCTTTAGGGCGCTCCGACCGGCCCGGTCATGCAATTGCCGGGGTTTGTGCTATAGAGGCGGGCTAAACCGCATCCAGGATCGCCGCCTTGAGCATTACGCTCGATCTTTCCCGTGTCTCGAACGCGCCCGCTGTGAAGGCCCCCGTCAACCTGTCCGGTCTGACGCGCGCCGGCCTGCGCCAGGCCCTGATCGATGCGGGCGTCTGCCCGCCTGAAAAGGCCAAGATGCGCGCCAGCCAGGTGTGGAGCTGGATCCACCACTACGGCGTCACCGACTTCGCGGCCATGTCGAACGTCGCCAAGGACATGCAGGCCAGGCTGGCCGAGCATTTCACCCTGGCCCGTCCCGAGATCGTGGAACGCCAGGTGTCCAAGGACGGCACGCGCAAATGGCTGATCCGCACGGCGCCGGGCATAGAGATCGAGACCGTCTACATCCCCGACGTGGGCCGGGCCGGGGCGCTTTGCGTCTCGTCCCAGGTCGGCTGCACCCTGAACTGCACCTTCTGCCACACCGGCACCCAGAAGCTGGTCCGCAACCTGACCGCCGCCGAGATCGTGGCCCAGGTCCAGGTGGCCCGCGACGACCTGGAGGAATGGCCGTCGCCCAAGGAAGACCGCCGCCTGTCCAACATCGTCTTCATGGGCATGGGCGAGCCGCTCTACAATTTGGACAATGTCTCGGACGCGATCGACATCATCTCGGACAATGAGGGGATCGCCATTTCGCGGCGGCGGATCACCGTCTCGACCTCGGGCGTCGTGCCGATGATCCCCGAGCTGGGCGAGCGGACCGGGACCATGCTGGCCATCAGCCTGCACGCCACCAACGACCCGCTGCGCGACGTCCTGGTGCCGCTGAACAAGAAATATCCGCTGGACCAGCTGATGGCCGCCATCCGCGCCTATCCGGGCCTGGGCAACGCCAAGCGGGTGACGTTCGAATATGTCATGCTGAAGGGCGTCAACGACAGCCCCGAGGAGGCGCGCGCCCTGGTCAAGCTGATCCAGGGCATACCGGCCAAGGTGAACCTGATCCCTTTCAACCCCTGGCCCGGCACGGACTACCAGTGCTCGGACTGGAAGACGATCGAGGTCTTCGCCGCCATCCTGAACCGCGCCGGCTACGCCAGCCCCATCCGCACCCCCCGCGGCCGCGACATCCTGGCCGCCTGCGGCCAGCTGAAGTCCGAAAGCGAGAAGCTGCGGGCGAGCGCAATCAGGAAGGCGGAGCAGGCGGCGGCGTGAGCGGCCTCTTCGGACCTTCCCCCGCGTGCGGGGGAAGTGTCAGTTCGTCGAGCGTAGCGAGACGGCTGACGATGGGGGAAGTCTATTTGCTTTAAGCAAGACTTCCCTCTCCGACCCTGGTCCGCTGCGCGGACGCCGGGCCACCTCTCCCGCAAGCGGGAGAGGGTCTATGGACCGTCTCCGACACATAATGTCACCCAGTGTGTCTCAGTCGCGCTTGCGGATTGGGGCGGCAATCGGGCAAGGCGTAGAGACATGGACCCCTCATTGACGAACGTCCTGTCGAGCGCCGAGGTGCAGGCTTTCGCCTCGGGCTTTCCGGTCATGGTCACGCACCTGATCGTGACCCTGCTGCTGCTGGCGGCGGGGGCGACGGTCTACGCCCTGCTGACGCCGTGGAAGGAGATCGCCCTGATCCGCGAGGGCAATCCGGCGGCGGCGGTGGCCTTCGCGGGAATTCTGGTGGGTCTGGCCATTCCCTTGGCGGTGTCCCTGTCGGTCTCGACCTCGGTGCGGGACGTGGCCATCTGGGGCGTGGCGACCCTGGTGCTGCAGTTGCTGGCCTTCCGGGTTGTGGACCTGATGCTGCACGGCCTGCCGCAGCGGATCAAGGACGGCGAGGTTGCGGCCTCGGTGGTCCTGGTCGGGGCCAAGCTGGCGACCGCCCTGATCCTGTCGGCCGCCCTGACCGGCTGAGCGGCGAACGGATCGCGTCATGCAATTCCCCCGCCTGCCGGACTGGGCCATCTACGGAGCGGTGGCGGGCGTGCTGCTGGCGGTGTCGCTGGGCCGGCGCGAAAACGCCGACGCCCCGCCCGCCCCGCCGCCGCCCGACGAGATCGAGGGCGCCCTGCTGGGGCCCGTCACCCCGTTCGACACGGCCGTCACCCTGGACGCGCCCGACACGCCCTTTACGCCCCAGTCCGGCACCGCCTTCTCCATCGCCGGACGCGGCCGCTGGGTCACCGCCCGCCATGTGGTCGAGGGCTGTCGTCGGCCGGCCCTGGTGGTGGGGGGCGACCGCGCCGTGGCCGCCGACGTTCGGCTGGCGCCCCGGGCCGATGTGGCCCTGCTGATCACCGACGGGGGACCGCCGGCCTTGCCGGTCGCGGCCCAGGCCCCGCTGCGCAAGGGCCAGCGCGCCTTTCATCCCGGCTTTCCGCAGGGGCGGGCCGGGGAGGTGACCTCGCGCCTGCTGGGCCGCGAGACGCTGAAGGTGTTCGGCCGCGGCGCCCATGACGAGCCGGTCCTGGCCTGGGCGGAGGTCGGTCGCACGGACGGGCTGAACGGCACCTTGGCGGGCCTGTCCGGGGCGCCGGTCATGGACGGGCGGGGCCGCGTCCTGGGCGTGACCATCGCCGAGGCGCCGCGCCGGGGCCGGATCTACACCACGGCCCCTGAATCCTTCGCCCCCGCCATTCGCGGCGAACAGCGGGCGGACGAGGCGGCGCTGGGCGAGCCGGTGACCATCGACAACTACGGCCGGGTCGCGGATGCGCTGAGGCGCGATCTGCGGGTGGCGCAGGTGGTGTGTCTGTCGGTTTGAGAGAGGCGATCCGTGCTAGTGAGTGGTGCTAGTGAGCAAGGGGAGAGCGAAGCCGAGGCTGCCTTCCATTCTGCTCACTAGCACCAGCACTTTTCACTTCACCCCTACTTTAGCGAACCGCTGTTCAGATTCAGCTCGCTCGCCTCGATGACCTCCAGGTTCGGGTGTTTGGCACGCAGGGCGTCGAGGAACAGCGACCCGTCGCCGACGATCACCAGGCTGGCGCGATTGACCGGCAGGTGTTCGGCGAAGGCGGCCTGGACCTGTTCGGGGGTGACGGCGCGGACGCGGCCGGCGTAGTCGGCCAGATCGCTCATCGGCAGGTCGTAGAGGGCCAGGTTGGCGACCAGGGCGCCCAGGCCGTCGACCGTCTCCAGCGAGCGGCCGAAGCCGCCGATCAGGGTGGCCCGGCGCGGCGCCAGGTCGGCCTGGGTCGGGGTTTCCGCGCCCAGTTTGGCGATCTCGGCCAGGATCAGATCGGCCACCTCGTCGGCGGTCTCGTTCTTGGTCTGGGTCGAGGCGGTGAACAGGCCCGCATCGGCGCGGGCGCCCAGGGACGAGCCGGCCCCGTAGGACAGGCCGCGCTTGATGCGGATCTCCTGGTTCAGCCGCGACGAGAAGCCGCCGCCCAGCAGGGTGTTGCCCAGGGTGAGCGGGAAATAGTCGGCGTCGGTGCGCGACACGCCGCGAATGGCGGCGACGACCGCAGCCTGACCCGCGCCCGGTTGGTTCACCACGACGATGCGCGGGGCCAGGGCCTGACCGGCCGGGTTGGCGACAGGCGCGGCCGCCTGTCCCTCCGGACGCCAGTCGCCGAACGCCTGCTGCGCCAAGGCGCGGGCGGCGGCGGGGGTGATGTCGCCCGAGAAGACCAGGGTGGCGTCCGAGGGGCGATAGCGGGCGGCGTGGAAGGCGGCGACGTCCGCCGGGGTGATGGCGGGCACCGACTGGACCGTGCCCGAGCCCGGCGCCCCGTAGGGGGCGTCGCCATAGACGACCCGGCCCACGGCCTGGCCGGCGATCGAGCCCGGCTGGCTGAGGGCGACGCGAAGATTGTCCAGGGTCTGGGCCTGCTGGCGCTCAAGCTCCTCGGCGGCGAAGGTCGGGTTCTTCACCAGATCGGCCATCAGGGCGACCGTCGCGGGGAAGGCGTTGGCCGGGGCGTTGGCGTAGACATTGGTGAAGTCCACGCCCGCGCCGGCGCCGATGGAGGCGCCCAGCTGTTCGATCTCGGTCGCGATTTCGGGCGCCGACTTGGTCTTGGTGCCCTGGGTCAGAAGGGCGGCGGTCATCGCGGCGATTCCGGCCTTGCCGGCCGGGTCGTCGGACGAGCCGGCGTCGAAGCTGAGGCGGGCCGAGACCAGAGGCACGCCGTCGGTCGGGGCCACCAGGACCCGCAGGCCGTTGTCCAGGCGGAAGTCGGCGACGGCGGGGGTGGCCGGGGCCACTTCCGCGCCGGGCTGCGGCAGGGGCGTGCGCTGGGCTTCCGGCAGCAGGACCGCCGGGGCGCCGGCCGGCGCCAGGTCGGCGACCTTGACGGGGGCGTCGACGTTCATCTTCTGCACCGAAGGCGGGTTCTGTTCGTCGGCGGGCAGATAGCGGATCGTCGACTGGCGCTGGGGCGTCAGATATTTGCGGGCGACGCGCTGGACGTCGGCGACGGTGACGGCCTGGATCTGGGCGATCTCGCGGTCGGCGGCGGCGGCGTCGCCGGTGTTGATAAGGGCGAAGCCCAGCGCCGAGGCGCGGTCGTCCACCGTCTCGCGATTGCGCAGGGCGTCGGCGACGATCTCGTTCTTGGCCTCGGTCAGTTCGGCGGCGGTGACGGGGGCGTCGCGCAGCTTGGCGATCTCGGCGTTCAGGGCGGCGATCCCTTCGTCCGCCGTATGACCCTGGGCCATGATGGCCAGGGCGGTCAGATTGCCGGCCTGCTGGGCGAAGTCGGGGGTCGAGCCGATCTGGGCGGCGATCTGCTGATCATAGACCAGGGAACGATACAGGCGGCTCGATTCACCGGTGGACAGTATGCCGTCCAGCACGGTCAGGGCGGCGCGGTCGGCGTCGGCGTATTTGACCGTCGGCCAGCCGATCACCACGGCGGGCAGGGGGACGTTGGGCGCATAATAGGTGACGTCGCGCGGAGCGGTCGGCTCGGGCTCGGCCACATTGTTGGCCGGCAGCGGCGTGGTCGGGTTCTTCAGCGGAACGAAATACTGATCGATCCAGCGGTCCAGCTGGGCCTGGTCGAAGTTGCCGGCGACGATCAGATAGGCGTTGTCGGGCCGGTAGTAGGTGGCGTGGAAACGCAGGACGTCGTCCAGGGACGAGGCCTCCAGCTCTTCGATCGAGCCGATGCCGGGACGGCGATAGGGGCTCTCCTGATACAGGGTCTCGGGCACGAACAGGCCGAACAGACGGCCATAGGGGTTGGCCAGGATGCGCTGGCGATATTCTTCCTTCACCACGTCGCGCTCGGCGACAAAGGTCGGCTCGTCCACGACCAGGGAGCCCATCCGCTCGGCCTCGGCGAACAGCATCCGCTGCAGGTGGTTGGCGGGGACGGTCTCGAAATAGGCGGTGGTGTCGTCTGCGGTGAAGGCGTTGTTCGAACCGCCCACATCTTCGGTCAGCCGGTCGAAGGTTTCAGGCGGCAGGTTCCTGGTCGCCTTGAACATCAGATGTTCGAACAGGTGGGCGAAGCCCGAGCGGCCGGCCGGATCGTCCTTGGACCCGACCTTGTACCAGACCTGGACCGTCACGTTCGAGGTGTCGGCGTCGCGGGCGGTGTAGACCTCCAGCCCGTTCGGCAGGACGCGCTTGGTGAAGCCCAGCGGCGGGACGACCACCGCCTGCTGGGCCTGGGCCGTGACAGGCGCAGGCGCGAGTGCGGCGGCCGGCGCCGCGAAGGCGGGCGCGGCGAGGCCCAGCAGCAGGGCCGAGGCGGCGACGGTGACGGTGAGGCGGACTTTCATCGAGATCTCCAGGCCCGGAACGCCGGGCGATGGGACCGTATCAGCCCTCGGCTGACATGCACCTTACCGAGCTGTAATTATCGTCGTTCAAACACCTCGACGCCGATCTCGCCGTCCGGCGTCAGCCAGGCGTGTTTCATTCCCTGGCTGTTGAAAGGGGCGGCGATGTTTCCGGCGGCGTCAAGGGCGATCAGGCCGCCGTCGCCGCCCATCTGGCCGATCTCGTCGATGACGGCCTGGGTCGCATCGGCCAGCGACTGACCGGCGGCGACACGCCAGGCGACCTGGGCGGCGGCGGCGACGCGGATGAAATATTCGCCCTGGCCGGTGCAGGAGGTCGCGGCGTGGCCGTCGGCCCAGGTCCCGGCGGCGGGGATGGGGGTGTCGCCGGCGCGGCCCGGCATCTTGCCGAAGACCCCGGCGGTCGAGGTGGCGGCGGCGAGACGGCCCTGGCTGTCCAGCACGCAAGCGCCGACCGTGCCGTGGCTCAGGGTTCCGGGCGGATGATTGTCCTCGCCCTGACCGGCGCCCGTATACCAGGCGGCCTCGTCGGCGATCGGCTCCAGCCCCTGATCCTGGGCGAACAGGGCCGCGCCCTCGCCCACCAGCATGACGTGGGGGGTGCGCTCCATCACGGCGCGGGCGGCGACGACAGGGTTGCGAAAGCCCTGGAGGGCGGCGACGGACCCGGCCCGTTTCGTCGATCCGTCCATGAGGCTGGCGTCCAGCTCATAGGCGCCGGCCAGATTGGGCGAGGCGCCCTTGCCGGCGACATAGAGGCCGGAGTCCTCCAGCATGACGACGGCGGCGACGGCGACGTCCAGGGCGCTCTCGCCCGCGTCCAGACGCGGCTTCATGGCCTCGACCACCTGGCGCATGTGGGCGACTTCGGCGTCATAGTTGCGTTCGCGCCGGGCGCCGGCGCCGCCGTGGAGGATGAGGGCGGTCATGGTCTGTCTTTCCGAACCTGCTTTTCGTCGCCTCTTTCAATCGGGCGTGGCGCTCTTTAGCGTCGCGATGAAGGCCGCGCCATGTCGGTCGAAGACAAACGGCCTCAAGCAGCGCGAAGCGCGGTAGGCTCAACAAACGGGCCTCAAGCAGCGCGAAGCGCGGTAGGCCCAAAGGAGGAATGATGCGCGCTGTCCTGTCCAAGACCCCCGGCGGTCCCGAAACCCTGGTGGTGGAAGAGGTGCTCGATCCGACGCCCAAGGCGGGCGAGGTGGTGATCGAGGTCAAGGCCGTGGGGATCAACTATCCCGACACATTGATCATCGAGGACCGATACCAGTTCCGCCCCGAACGGCCCTTCTCGCCCGGCGCAGAGGTGGCGGGCGTGGTCGAGGCGGTGGGCGAGGGCGTCAAGGGCGTGGCCAAGGGCGACCGGGTCATCGCCGTGCCCGGCTGGGGCGGGCTGGTCGAACGGCTGGCGGTCAGGGCCGAGACGGTCATTCCCATGCCTGAGGCCATGAGCTTCGAGGAGGCGGCGGCCCTGATCATGACCTACGGCACCAGCTATTACGCCCTGAAGGACCGGGCGCAGCTGAAGGCCGGCGAGACCCTGCTGGTGCTGGGCGCGGCCGGGGGCGTCGGCGCCGCCGCCGTGGAGCTGGGCAAGGCCATGGGCGCCCGCGTGGTCGCTGCGGCCTCGACCAACGACAAGGTCGAGTTCGCCCTGGCGCTGGGGGCCGACAACGGCCTGATCTATCCGACCGGGCCGATGGACAAGGCGGCGCAGAAGGAGCTGTCCGGCGAGTTCAAACTGGCGACCGGCCGCGACGGGGCCGACGTGGTCTATGACGCGGTCGGCGGCGACTACGCCGAGCCGGCGCTCAGGGCCATGGACTGGAACGGACGCTATCTGGTGGTCGGCTTCCCGGCGGGAATCCCGGCCCTGCCGCTGAACCTGACCCTGTTGAAGTCGGTGTCGGTGATCGGGGTCTTCTGGGGCGCGGCCGTGGCGCGCGATCCCAAGGGCCACGCCGCCAACATGGCCGAGCTGATGCAGATGTACGCCGAGGGCAAGATCAAGCCGCGCGTGTCGCAGACCTTCCCGCTGGAGAAGGCGGCGGCGGCGATCAAGGCCCTGGGCGACCGGCAGGCGCTGGGCAAGATCGTGGTGACGGTGGGGGATTAGATCAGACCCTCTCCCGCTTGCGGGAGAGGTGTCGCGGCGTCCGCGTAGCGGACCAGCGACGGAGAGGGGAGTTTCGCCGAAAGGAAGACTTCCCCCATCGTGAGGCGTGTCGCTTCGCGCCACGGCCTGCCACTTGGAGCGGGGGAAGGTCGGTCATCCGCCCCTCAGCCGCTCAACCGCCTCCTCGGCCTGGTCGCGGTGGCGGCGTTTGATGTTGGCGCCCAGGGTGGCGATCAGGGCGGCGATGACCGCCGCGTCGTCGGTGTAGCCTATGCCGGCGAACAGGTCGGGAATGGCGTCCACCGGCATGACGAAATAGGCCAGGGCGGCGAAGATCATCCCCTTGGCCGGAAGCGGAGTCTGGGGATCGCGGGCGGCGTACCAGGCGGCCAGGGCCTGATCCGCGAAGGGGATGCGTGCCGCCGTGCGCTGGATCTTGGGCCAGAAGCCGCGCGTCACCCGCGCCTCATTGACCTTCACCACGGTCGGGACCAGGGCTTTTTTCGGGTCCAGGGCGTCTTCCGGCGAGGCGGGTTTGGCTTTGGCGGTCATGGCCGCTAAATCCTCAAACGAAACTCAGGTTCATTACAACATAGGAAAGACCGGGATGAAACTCGACAGCAGCATCGCCGCCGTGGTCACGGGCGGGGCGTCCGGCCTCGGCGAAGGCACGGCCCGCGCCATCGCCGCCACGGGCGCCAAGGTGGCCCTGTTCGATCTGAACGCCGAGAAGGGCGAGGCCATTGCCGCCGAGATCGGCGGCGTCTTCTGCCAGGTGGACGTGACCGACGACGCCTCGGTCGCCGCCGCCTTCGAAAAGGCGCGCGCCGCCCACGGGCAGGAGCGGCTGACCGTCAACTGCGCGGGCATCGCCACCGGCATGAAGACCGTCTCGCGCAAGAAGGACACCGGCGAGATCAAGGCCCACGACATGGCCCAGTTCGAACGCACCGTGCGGGTCAATCTGTTCGGCACCTTCCGCGTCCTGTCGCAGTCGGCGGCGGGCATGGTGACCCTGGAGCCCATGGCGGACGGCGAGCGCGGCCTGATCGTCAACACCGCCTCGGTGGCGGCCCAGGACGGCCAGATCGGCCAGGCGGCCTATTCGGCCTCCAAGGGCGGGGTCTACGCCATGACCCTGCCGATCGCGCGCGACCTGGCCCAGGAAGGGGTGCGCTGCAACACCATCCTGCCGGGCATCATGTGGACGCCGATGATGGCCGGGATGGACCAGAAGATCCAGGACGCCCTGGCCGCCGCCATCCCCTTCCCCAGCCGACTGGGCACGCCCGCCGACTACGCCTCCCTGGTGCTGGAGTTGGCGCGCAACGTCTATATCAACGGCGAGTGCATCCGCCTGGACGGGGCTATCCGGTTGGCGCCGCGCTAAGGCGCGGGGGCGAGGCGGGGGTTTTTGCGCTTCGGGCGATTTTTCTGAAATTGGCTCTTGCAGGACCGAGGAACCCTCCGCTATACGCCCCCTCCTCGACGGGGCGCACACTTAGCGCCTTACGGATTGCGGGCGTAGCTCAGTGGTAGAGCACAACCTTGCCAAGGTTGGGGTCGGGCGTTCGAATCGCCTCGCCCGCTCCAGTCGAGATTGCCAAGGCAATCAATAGGTTATGGCAGGGCGATCCCAACGGGATCGCCCACCCTATTTTTTACGCCGCTACCACACCGCTACCAAAAATCTTTTGCTGGCGAGCGCTCGCCTGTCCATTGGCATGGCGCATTGCGGTGAAGGCCCCTGAAATCTGCTGAAAAGACCGAACTAATTTTTGCGGAGATCGACCCGCGAGCAGGTCACGGGAAAATAGTGCCTTGGAATGTTGTTGCCCGCAGCTTCTTGCCTCGTATCCGTCAACCGCCGCCTTTGACTCTCTGAAGGATCCCGCGGGGTTTGGCGACGGTCAGGGTGTCGCGGTCTCGGCGCGGTCCCGAGCGATTGCTGTTCACCGTCCTGTAGTGACCTTAATAGGACCGGCCCGGTCTATCGCTCGTCCGCACGTCGGACTTCGCGGACGTCTGGCCGGCGTCGGCCGCCTGTCTGACCAAGGACCTGTGATGACCTTCACCCGCCTGCGCTCGCTGCCGGACCCGGATCATCTGCCGGCTCTGGACGCGGCCTATCTGTCCGCCGATCCCGCCCGTGGACTGGGCCCGACCGAGCCGGCGCCGCGTATCCTTCTCCTGTACGGATCGCTGCGCGAGCGGTCGTATTCGCGGTTCTGCGTCGAGGAAGCGGCCCGCCTGCTGCAGCAAATGGGATGCGAGACCCGCATCTTCGACCCCACCGACCTGCCCCTGCCGGGCGCGCCCGGCGACGACGACCACCCGGCGGTGCGCGAGTTGCGCGAACACGCCTTGTGGTCGGAGGGCATGGTCTGGTGCAGCCCGGAGCGGCACGGCCAGGTCTCCGGACTGATGAAGCTGCAGATCGATCACCTGCCGTTGAGCCTGGGCGGCATGCGCCCGACCCAGGGCCGGACGCTCGCCGTCATGCAGGTGTCGGGCGGGTCCCAGAGCTTCAACGCCGTCAACACTCTGCGCCTTCTGGGCCGCTGGATGCGGATGGTCACCATCCCCAACCAGTCGAGCGTGGCCAAGGCCTTCCAGGAATTCGACGAGGCCGGCCGGATGAAACCCTCGGCCTACTATGAGCGGATTGTCGATGTGATGGAGGAACTGGTGCGCTTCACCATCCTGGTCCGGCCCCACGCCGTTCAGCTCGTGGACCGCTATTCGGAGCGCAAGGCGGCCGGAGTTTTGGTGGATGCCGCGTCCGACCTCTCGGCCATTGCTATCGCACGCCAGGCCTGAGGCTGCGTTTTTGGCGGTAACGCGCCAGAACTGGCGAATTGCGATCCTCCCTGTCGAGGCAGGGTCTTCAGTGGAGCCGCACGGCGCAGAGCCTCGCCGGCGCCATGGGGAGGCGCTTATCCTCGATCGACCAGAGAATAGCTTGTGCTGCGTCCCCCGCCGTCATCCTTCACGAGGATGCCCCGGTCCACCAGATCTTTGATGTCGCGCAAGGCCGTGTCGGGCGAGGACTTCGTCAGCGCCGCCCATTTGGTCGAGGTGAGCTTGCCTTCGAAGCCGTCGAGCAGCCGGTTGATGACCGTGCTCTGGCGCTCGCTCAACGTCTGACCTGCGAGCGCCTCCCAGAAGCGCGCCTTGCGCATCACATGGGTCAGGGTGGTTTCCGCGCCGTCGAATGCGCGATCGAGGCAGCCGAGGAACCAGTCCAGCCAGAGGGTCACGTCCAGCGCGCCTTTCTGGGTCGTCTCCAGGGTCGCGTAGTAGTCCTTGCGCTCCAGCCGGATCTGGGCGGACATGCTGTAGAACCGCTGGGCGCTTTTCTCGGAACGGGCGAGCGCCATGTCGGCGATCGCCCGGGCGATCCGGCCGTTCCCGTCGTCGAACGGGTGGATGGTCACGAACCACAGGTGGGCGATCGCGGCCTTGAGGACCGGATCCGTCCGCGGCTCGTCAGTGAACCAGTCGAGGAACGCGCGCATCTCGTCCTGTAGACGGGCGGCGGGCGGCGCTTCATAGTGCACGCGCTCTCGTCCGAAGGGGCCCGAGACGACCTGCATCGGGCCGGAGCTCTCGTTGCGCCAGGCGCCGACGACGATCTTCGTCATGCCGCTGCGTCCGGTCGGAAACAGGGCGGCGTGCCAGCCGAACAGCCGTTCCTCGGTGAGCGGAGACGCAAAGTTCTGGGTCGCGTCGAGCATCATTTCGACGACGCCTTCGACGTTGCGATCCGCGGGGGCGAGGGCCCCGATATCCATGCCGAGGCGGCGGGCGATGGAGGATCGCACCTGATCCTTGTCGAGCAGCTCGCCTTCGATTTCGCTGGATTTCAGGACATCTTCGGTAAGGGTCTCGAGGACGGCTTCAGCGCGGAGGTCGAAGCCGAGCGTGTGCATCCGGCCAAGCAGAAGGCCTTGGCGATGACGGACGGCTGGGAGGCGATCGGCAAGCGCGTCAGCGCGCCATTCCAGACGCGGCCAGCCTTCGATCTCATGGATGTATTGCGCCATTCCCCGCACTCCTTGCGGGGAATATGGGCGTTATGCGCCGCAGGAGCAAGGCTGTTCTCCGCGTGAAGTGCGGAGAATAGGACGCCTAATCTCCGCACCAAGGGAGGCCTCGCACACTATAGGCGGCCCCCGCACCCTGGGTATCCGCGGACTGCGCGGCTATCGGCGCCCAAGGAGCTCCGAAACCCGCGGGCCGCAGTTGGGCCTCAGGCGGAGACGCCCGCTCAAGAGGCTGGGCGCGCGCCCTTCGGCGCCGCATGCCGGGAGAAGCCGACCACGAGGATAGCAATCGTCAGAAGCTGAACGGCGACGCCCTCGACCGTCGGATAAAGACCGAGGATCTCGATGCGGGGGATCCACTCCAGCGGATGGACATCGAGCCAGCCCGCCTCCTGCAGCGCAGCCACGCCCTTGCCGACGAGGACGACCGACAGGATGGCCATGAGGATCGAGCTCAGCGAGAAGAACCGGCCGATCGGGAGGCGCATGCTGTAGGCCAGCAAGGCCCAGGCCACCACGGCCAGGATGGCCACCGCCGTCAGGGCGCCGGCCAGCATGCCGAGATGGCCGCCCTGGCTCCAGATCGCCGCATAGAAGAGGATGGTCTCGAACACCTCGCGATAGACGACGATGAAGGCCAGCAGGAACAGGAACCAGGCCGACCGCTTCGACAGCGCGTGGGAGAGCTTGTCGCGGATATAGGTCTGCCAGGCGTCGGCGTGCGACTTCCCATGCATCCAGATGCCGACCGAGACGAGCACCACGGCCGCCAGGAGCGAGCCGAATCCTTCGGTGAGCTCCCGGCTGGCGCCGCTGATGGAGATGAAGAAGGTCGCGGCCGCCCAGGTGGCGCCGCCGGCGACCAGCGCGGCCACCCAGCCGCCGTGGACGTAGCGCAGCACCTCGGGCCGTTCGGCCTTCCTCAGGAAGGCGATCATCGCCACCACGATGAGGATGGCTTCCAGCCCTTCGCGCAGCAGGATGGTGAAAGCGCCGAGGAAGCTGGCGAGATTGTCCGCCTCCTGGGGCGCGAGGGCGCGTTCGGCCGTGTCCAGCAGGGCGTTCGCGCGGGCGACCCGGTCCGCGACCTCCTGGGTCGGCGCGCGCCTGCTGATCGAGATGCGCAGGTCGGTCATGGCCGTCTCGACCCGCCGCAGCAAGGCGCCGTCACGAGCGCCGAGCGCCGGCTCCACCGGTTCGACGCCGTCGAGATAGGCCGAGAGGGCGAGGTCGGTCGCGGCCTTGCGGTCGCCCCGGCGATAGGCGGCCTCGCTTTCGGCCAGTCGCGTCCGGGCCAGGGTCAGGGTCGATCCCTCGGCGCGAACCGTCGCCTCGGGATGGCGACGCAGGTGAGCGATGACCGCCCGCGCCTTCGTCTCGCCGATCCTTGTCGCCAGCTCCGCCGGGGTGGCCTGGGTGAGGGCGGCCAGGTCAGGGAACGCGGCGCGGATCGCCGCGTCGCTCTCCCAGAGGCGTCGACCTTCGGCGGCTTCGGCGTCGGTGAAGGCGAACCGGCCCACGTAGAAGGCCAAGGCCCAGCGATCCTCGGCCGGCAGATGGGCGAAGCTGGCCATGGCCGTGCCCTCGAGCCCCTGATCGATCACCTGGTAGAGGCCGAACACGCTGCGCTGGCGGGCGCGCTCCAGGTCGGCGAAGGCGATCGCAGGCGGGTCGAGCCCCTCGGCGCCCGGGCCGTCGGCGCGTCCGGTCACGCCATGGCAGACCGAGCATTGCTCGGCATAGAGGGTCGCGCCGCGGGCCAGATCAGGCGGGAACGAAGGCGCGAGCGGGCTCGGATAGGCCGCCAGCACCGCGCCGGCCAGCGCCTTGGCCCGGGCCCCGACGACCCCCGGGTCGGCCTTGTCGAGGATGGCCGCCTGCAGGGCCTCCGCGTCACGGATCAGGCCGGCCTTGGCCGGGTTCGGCGGCAGGGCGTCCAGGCGGGTCCGGATCTGGCCGCCGAACTCGATCATCTCGCCGTATTCGGCCGGATTGGTCACCTGACCATTGGCAACCGCGCCGGCATAGTCGACCGCCACATAGTCGAGCAGTCGCCAGGCGACCTGGGCCTCGGAGGCGGACGGCGCCTGGGCCAGGGCGGGTGCGGACAGCCCCATCGCAAGCATCAGGGCGAAAAGGCGGAGCAGAGGGCGCATGGGAGACCTAGTTGTGAGCGGCTCGCAATAGCATTCAGGCGACGGCACTGTCGCGCTTTATTCGCGACGCGGCCGGGCTCGCAGGCGGCGACGGCTCCCCGTCCGCCGAGACGCCACGGCGCTGCGTGGCCAGCCCGGGCAGCTACGCGGCGCGGCGCTCGTTACAGGTGGATCGTGCGGTCGGCCACAGCCAGGCATGCCTCGCGCAAGGCTTCCGGAAGCGTCGGATGCGCATGGCTCGTCCGCGCCACGTCCTCGGCCGCCGCGCCGAATTGCATGACGGCGACCGCTTCATGGATCAGACTGCCGGCGTCCGGCCCCAGGATGTGCACGCCGAGAATCTTGTCCGTCCTGGCGTCCGCCAACACCTTGACCAACCCGTTCTTCTCCAACCGCGCCTTGGCCATGGCGTTTGCCGAGAACGGAAAGCGCCCGACGCGATAGGCCACGCCGGCCGCCTTGAGGTCGTCCTCGGTGCGCCCGACTGAGGCCAGTTCCGGCCAGGTGTAGACGACGGCGGGGATCGTCCCGTAGTCGACATGGCCTGCGCCGCCGGCAAGGCGTTCGGCAAGGGCGATCCCTTCCTCTTCCGCCTTGTGGGCCAGCATGGCGCCGCCGATGACATCGCCGATGGCGTAGACCCCTTCGGCGCTGGTTCGAAAGCCGTCGTCGACCGGAATAAAGCCCTTGCGGTCGGGCTTGATGCCGACCGTCTCAAGGTCGAGCCCGGCGGTGGCGGGGCGTCGGCCAATCGAAACCAGCACGACATCGGCCTTGATGGTTCCCCGCGCGCCTTCGCCCATGGGCTCGACGTCAAGGACGACGTCGTCGCCGTCCATCCGCGATCCGACCACCTTGTGCCCGAGGCAGAACTCGAAGCCCTGGGCCTCGAGCACCTTGTGCAGCGCCGTCGACATCTCCGAGTCGACGCCGGACGCGATCCGGTCGAGCACCTCGATAACCGTGACCTCGCTGCCGAGCCGGCGCCAGACCGACCCCAGCTCCAGTCCGACGTAGCCGCCGCCGATCACCGCCAGATGGCGCGGCGCCGCCGTCAGGCTCAGCGCGCCGGCCGAGGTGACGATCCGTTGCTCGTCGATGGGCAGATCGGGCAAGGTCGCCGCTTCCGATCCGCTGGCGATGACCACCGCCTTGCGGGCCTGCACCTCGAAGGGGCCGTCGGCGCCGCTCACCTCCACGCGGTCGCGCGCCAGCAGCCGCCCGCGGCCCTGGAGGCGTGTGACCTTGTGCTTGCGCAGGAGGTAGGCGACCCCTTCCCCCAGCTCGGTCACCACCTTGCCCTTGTGCCGCATAACGCCGTCAAGGTCGGCCCGCACATTGTCGACCAGGACGCCGAACGCTTCCAGGTTGCGCGCCATCTCCAGCCGCTCGGTGGCCTGCAGCAGCGCCTTGGACGGAATGCAGCCGATGTTCAGGCAGGTTCCCCCGAGCACTTCGCGGTCGTCGATGACGGCCACCGACATGCCGAGCTGGCTCGCCCGGATCGCGCAGGGGTATCCGCCTGGCCCGCCCCCGATGATCACCAGATCATACGACATCGTGGAAGCGCCCATGGGGTCAGGCCTTGCTGTGGATGGATGGGTGAAGAGGGCGCGGCCAGCCCATGGAGCCAGCATCAGGCGCCGACCTAGCCAGGGCGGCGTCACGCGTCGCCATTCGGAACCCGCTCCTGGGGAGGGCCGGCAGTCGGCGGAAGTCGATGTCCAGGTCCTGATCCGGCAGCCGGTAGCTCAGGTCGGCGAGCAAGCCGACGGCGCGCTCCATCAGGTCGATGACGATGCTTTCGCCCGGGCAACGGTGACCAGTCGCCGGATCCCCTCCGCCTTGGGGAATGAGACCGAACGGGTCTCCGGCGCCGTCGATGAAGCGCTCCGGCCGGAACTCCTCGGGATCGTTCCAGCCCGCGGGGTCGTGATTGGAACCGAAGAGATCGAGGACGACCTGCCGGCCCTCCGGGAAGACGAGATCGCGCCAGCGAAACGGCGTACGCACGCGCCCGATCACCGCCGGGAAGAACGGGTAGAAGCGCCGCACCTCCTGAACGAAGGCGCGGCGGCGCCCGGGGTCCGCGGCGGCCAGGCGGGCCGCCTCGGGGTGCGCCTGCATCGCGTGCGCTACAAACACGATGTAGACCGAGGTCGCCACGGTCGGCCGGAGCACATTGGCCAGCTCAACCGCCGCCGTCTGGAGCGGCAACGGTTCGCCATCGCCGGCGCGGGCCCGGGCCCAGGCGTGAGAGGCGGTCTCCGGATCCGGAGACAGACGGCCGGCGCGAATGTCTTCGATGATCGACGCCAGCCAGGCGTCGACGCGCCGACGCGCATGCCTTGACCACAGGTGACGTGGTCCTGGCGATCCGGCTGCGTCGAACAGCGCCCTCAGGTGACGGACCCGTCTCGCTTCTTCCTCCGGCGCAAGGGGCACCCCGGCCCAGGCGCAGACGGCGCGGGTCAGAACCGGCTGCAGGGCATCGTACAGCACGATGTCTTCCTCACCGGCCCATTCGACGGCCGCGCGCCGCCACTCCGCCTCGAACAGCTCGCCCAGCCGCGCGATCCGTTCCGGCGACATGAGGGACATGAAGACGCGCTTGCGAGCGCGGTGCGCCTCGCCGTCCAGGCCCTGGACGCCGCCCTCTCCAAGGAGCGTCCGACGAACGGGCGCCGGCATCGCGCCGGCCCGCGAGATTCGGGCCTCGTCGTAGAAGACCCGAGCCGCCTCGCGGCCCCTCAAACAGATTGTCTCCTTCAGCGCCAGACGGGTCTCGAAGGCGTCGGCGCCGGCCTGCTCGAACAGGCGGGAGAGGCGCCGGTACGGGTCCGCCAACAGGGCCAGGGTCTGGTCGCCAAGTCGCGACGTCCGCCTATGCGCCATCGAAGTCCTCCAGATAGAAGAGCGGTCCGCGACGGGAGCTCCGGATCTCGTGCAAACGTCGCCGTGACCCAATGGCTCCAGGGTCATCTTGCCAACCGGATATTCGACCGGTCGGCGGGCGCGGCGGATCCGCGAAGAGTGGGTCGAACTGATCGAGGGCCGGATTCACAGCGGAGCGGACGGATCGTGCAGCGCTTCGATCACCTTGCAGGCGGAGACCCGGCCGCCGGCGCATTCCGCGGTCATGCGCGACAACTCGCGCTGGAGGGCCCGGAGCCGGGCGATCTTCTGGGTCACATCGGCCAGATGGCGTTCGGCCAGAGTGCTGGCCTCGGCGCAGGGTCGATCCGGGTGATCGGACAGATCCAGCAGGGAGCGGATCGAATCCAGATCGAAGCCCAGTTGGCGGGCATGCCGGATGAACGACAGGCGGCGTTCCGCCGCGTCGTCATACATGCGCCGGTCGCTGGCGGTGCGCAGCGGGGCAGGAAGCAGGCCGATCTCCTCATAGAAACGGATGGTCGGGACCTTGACGCCGGTGGCGGCCGCCAGCTTGCCGATGGGGCGCAGGCCGGGCGAGGCGGAAGAGGGCAAGGTCATCGCGTCATCTCGGGGCGGCGGACTGAACGGCGGACGGCGGGTCGAGGGAGGGTCATCGACCCAGCCCCATGAGGACGATGGCGATGCCGAAGGCGCCGATCGTTGAGACGCCGGTGAGAGCCATGCCGAAGGCGCGGGCGGCCGCGCCGCGGGGATAGCCCATGGCGAAACACACACGACCGACGAGATAGAGGGCGACCAGCACGGGCAGGAGGATCATCTCCTCGCCGCGCAGAACGGTGGCGAGGACGAGGTGGGCGCCGACCGCCAGGACTGTCTGCTCAAGCGAGTTCTGGAGCACGGCGGCGGGTACGGCGAGCCTGGCGCTGGGCGCCGCAAAGGCGGAGCCCGGCCGGTCGGCCCCCGAGCGGAACCGGATGCTGGCGACGGCCCTCACGCAGGCGGCGAGCCACAGGAAGACCGGGAGGTCCGCCTTCAGGGCATAGGCCAGCCGATCGGCCGTCGCCATGTCCGGCGCGGCCCCAAGGAGCGGCGGCGGCAGCCAGAGCCAGGCCGATGCGACCGCCCCGGCGGTGATGAGGATCGCCAGCGCCGAGCGGACGGCGATTCCCCTCTGGTCGGCGGACAGGGTCATCGCGCCGCCCGTCCCAGGGTCGAGGCCGCCGGGCGGCTATCCGAGCTCCGAACGGTCAGGAGGAGCAGCGCGACACCGCAAACAATGGCCGCGTCGGCCAGGTTGAAGGTCGGCCAGTGGGCCTCGCCCCAATGAAGGTCGATAAAGTCGGTGACCGCACCGGAGCGCAGCCGGTCGAGCAGGTTCCCGATCGCTCCGCCGGCAATGAAGCTCGCCGCGACCGCAGTGACGGCGCTTCGCGTCCGCCAGATCCAGGCCAGCAAGGCGCCGACGATCACAAACGCCACGGCGCTCAGCGCCCATCGCCCCGCGTCGCCCGAGCCGGCGAACAGGCCGAAGGTGACGCCGGGATTGAAGCCCAAACGCAGTGCGAGGAACGGCGTGAGGTCCACCGGGGCGGCCAGCTGAGCGCGGGCTGCGGCCTTGGCGGCCTGATCCAGAGCTGCGATCAGCACGACGAGCGCAAAGGCGATCGCCTGCAGGCGTCCGGGAGCACGTCGGGTCGGGTGCACGGTGATCATAAGGCCTCCAATGGATTCAACCGATTATGCTTCCTCTAGCTACTAGAGGATCAAGCCGGTTTCGGCCAATAGGCGCCTTTCAGACCAAGCATTCATTTTCGGCTTGATCCTCAAGCGACTGGAGGATGCATGCTTCCATCGAAAGGTGACCCGATGACTGAATCCCTCCCGTCCTGTGATCCGGCCTCGTCCGGCTGTGGTTGCGGCGCGGCCGTCAAGTTTGACGGCGCCATTCCGGCCTATCGGCGCATCCTGATGGCGGTGATCGCCATCAACGGCGCCGCCTTCCTGGCCATTGCCGGCGGCGCGGCCTTGCAGGGCTCGGCCTCCCTGGGCGCCAACGCCCTCGACTTCCTGGCCGACGCCGCCACCTACGGCATCAGCCTGGCCGTGATCGGCCGTTCGGTCGCCGTGCGGTCCGGCGCAGCCATGATCAAGGGCGCCAGCCTCGCGGCGCTGGCCTTGTTCATCCTGGGCTATGCGATCTGGCGCGCCACGACCGGAGCGGCGCCGGAGGGCTTCATCATCACCGGACTAGGCGCTCTGGGTTTCTTCGCCAACGCCCTGGCCGCCCTTCTGCTGGTCCGCCACCGGGAGGGTGACGCCAATGTCCGTTCGGTCTGGCTGTGCACGCGCAACGACCTGATCCAGAGCCTGGTGGTCGCCGGCACGGGCCTCGCCGTCTGGGTCACCGCGTCACGCTGGCCGGACCTGATCGCCGGAGCCATCCTGGCCGTCGTGTTTCTGCAATCCGGCTGGTCGATCATTCGCCAGTCCCGTGAAGAGCGCAAGGTCGCGGCGTGACGGAGAGCTTCACCCCCGCGCTCGGCCACGCCTGGCTGAGCGGCTTCTACGACCCCGCCATCGCCTTGCTGACACGCGAACGGGTGTGGCGGGCGAGGCTGCTCGACTAGGTCGCCCCGGCGACCGGCGAGACGATCGTCGACCTCGGCTGCGGGACCGGCTCCTTCGCCGTGAGCTTGGCGCAGCGGGCGCCGGGCGCGCGCGTCATCGGCCTGGATCCCGACGGCGACATCCTCGGAAGGGCGAAGGCCAAGGCCGCCGCCGCCGGCCAGCCGGTCCGCTTCGTGCAGGGCTTCGCGCGCGACGCGGCCGCGCTGCTTGGCGACGGCGTCGCCGACAAGGTCGTGTCCAGCCTGGTCTTCCATCAGCTGCCGATGGCGGAGAAGCGCCTCGGGCTGGCGGCCAACCTTCGGGCCCTCAAGCCTGGAGGCGCACTCCACATCGCCGACTACGGGCATCAGACGGGAGTGATGCGTACGCTGTTCCGCATCGTCCAGTCGCTGGACGGCTACGAGAACACCCAGCCGAACGCCGACGGCGTCCTTCCCGATCTGATCTCCGAGGCCGGATTCATCAATGTCGCCGAGAACACCGCGCTGGCCACCATGACCGGCTCGATCGCCTTCTTTCGCGCCGAGCGTGCGCCTCCGGTCGCCGCCTGGGCGGCGGTGCGACGATGAGACGATTGATGTCGCGGCGCCGCGTGGTATGGGACGGCATGGGATTCTCCTCGGTCAGGCATGGACTGGTGACGGCGCTGCTCGCGGCGTTCCTGTCCCTGTTCGTCCTGGTCTCCGTCGTCGACGCTGCGACCTGCGGCCCCGAAGCGACGACATCCCCCGCCTCCAGCGCGCTCGTCGACAGTCCCGTGGATCGGGGCGACGGCGGCGGCAATCCGGACAACCACGCCATCTGTTCGCACGGCCATTGTCATCAAAGCGGCGTCGCCGTGGCCGAGACGGCGCTTGAGCCGGTCGTGAGCCATGCCGGGGCGGATCTGAACGCCCTTCCGATCGCGGACGGCTTGCCGTCCCGCATGCCCGCCGGACCGGAACGCCCGCCCAGAGGCTGACGGGACTGCGCGCGATCGCGCGCCTTCACGTCAACCATCCGGGAAACAGGACCTATGCCATCCCTTGAACGCCGGCTGCCGCATCCTGCGGCGGGCGGAGCCGCGATCGCCCTGGCGGCGATCCTGGCCATTCTGGCCCCAGGGTCAGCCATCGCCGAACCCGTCACCCTGGCCGAGGCGCTGGCTCGCGCCGCGACCTCCTCGCCCGCCCTGGCGGCCGCCGAAGCGGATGTCGCGGCCGCCGTCGGCCGCGCGCAGCAGGCCGGTTTCCGACCCAATCCCGAGCTCGGCCTGGAGGTCGAGAATTTCGCCGGCACCGGCGGCTTCTCCGGCGTCGATGACGCGGAAAGCACCCTGAGCGTCGAACAGCGGTTCGAGCTCGGCGGCAAGCGGTCCGCGCGCGAGCGCGCCGCCCAGGCCGAGGTGGACGCCGCCCGGCTGCGCCTGGCCGTGGCCCGCGCCGATCTGGAACAGGAGGTGCGCGACGCCTACGCCGAGGCTTGGGCCGACAGCCGCCGGGTCGAACTGGCCCGCGACCAGTTCCTCCGCGCCGACAACCTGCAGACCATCGCCACCGAGCTCGTGGACGCCGGCCGCGAGCCGCCGCTTCGGGCCCTGCGGGCGCGCACGGCCGCCCTGGAGGCGGTCGGCCGGGTTCGGGCCGCCGAGGCCGAATACGCCGAAGCCCAGCGCGCGCTCGCCGCCCTGTGGGGCGGCGGCGAAGACCTGCCCGAACCGACCGCTCCCGACGCCTTCCCGGCGCCGGCTGCGATCATCGACCCGGCCACAGCGCTGGACGTGCGTCTCGCCGAGGCGGAGGTGGCCACCTCTGTCGCCGTCGTCGAGCGGGAACGGACCCTGTCGCGCCCCGACGTGACCGTCAGCGTCGGGGCACGCCAATTCCGGGGCACGGACGACACCGCCCTGGTCTTCGGCGCCTCCATGCCGATCGGTCTGTTCGACCGCAACCAGGGCAATATCGCCGCCGCCAACGCGGAGCGGACCGGAGCCGAGGCTCGCCGTAACGCGGCCCTGGCGGGCGCCATCCGGCGGACGCGCGATGCCCAGGCCGCGCTTCGCACCGCCGAGTCCCAACTCGCCTTCCTCGAGAACCAGGCCGAACCCGAGGCTATCGAAGCGGTGCGCATCGCCCGCGAAGGCTTCTCGGCCGGCCGCTTCACCCTGCTGGACGTGCTCGACGCCGAAGAGGCGCTCAACACCGTCCAGGCCGACATGATCACCGCCGAGCTGGAGCGGGCGCAAGCCGTCGCCGCCCTGACCCGCGCTACCGAAACCGAAGGATCCGCCCGATGAAGAGACTCACCAACCAGCAACGCCTGCTCGGCGGCGCGGCGGCGGCCGTGATCGTCCTCGGCGGCGGTTTCGCCGTCTGGACCATGACGCGCGGTCCCGACGCCGCGCCGGAAGCCGCCGCAGAAGCGGAAGAAGAGCACGGCGCGGGGGAAGCCCTGGAGATGGACGCCGCCCGCATCCAGGCGGCCGGCATCGTCCTCGCGCCCGTCGGCAGCGGCTCGCTGAGCGCCGAGATCGTCGCCCAAGGCACGGTCGTGGGCACGCCCCAGGGCGAGGCGGTGCTCGCGGCCCGCGCCGACGGCGTGATCACTCGAGTCTCCCTGAGGCTGGGCGACAGCGTTCGCGCCGGCCAGATCGTGGCCCTGATCGAAAGCCGCGAGGCCTCGACCATCGCGGCCGAGCGCTCGGCCGCCCAGGCCCGGCTGACCGCCGCCCGGCAGGCGCTCGCCCGCGAGCAACGGCTGTTCGACGCCCAGATCACCGCGCGGCAGGAACTCGAGGCGGCCCAGACCGTCCTGGCCGAGGCCGAGGCGGAAGCTCGCCGGACGTCGTCCGCCGCCGCCGCCGCCCGGGTCTCGGGCGACGGACGCAGCACGGGCGTCGTCAGCCCGATCAATGGCCGGGTTACGGAAGCGAACGCCACGCTCGGCGCCTTCGTGACGGCCGGGACCGAACTGTTCCACGTCGCCAACGCCAGCCAGATCGAGATCCAGGCCTCGGTCTCCGCCGACGACGCCGGCCGGATCGCGCCGGGCGACCGGGCCAGCATCACCCTGCCCGAGGGCGAGGTGCAGGCGACGGTCCGATCGATCACGCCGGGGGTGAACGCGGAAAGCCGCGCCGCCACCGTGCTGCTCAACGTCGCCGGGGTCGGAGGCCTGCGTCCCGGCCAGGCGATCGCGGTGAGGATCTACACGCGGGATGCGGGAACCACCGGCGGCGTCTCCGTCCCCGAGGAAGCCATTCAGACCGTCGAGGGCCGCGACGTGGTGTTCGTCAGAACCGCAGAGGGCTTCGCCGCCACGTCGGTCAGCGTCGGCCAGCGCAGCGCCGGCCGGGCCCAGATCACCGCCGGCCTGACCGCGGGCCAGGTCGTCGCCACCCGCAACGCCTTCCTGCTGAAGGCGGAGTTGGGCAAGGGTTCGGGCGAGGAAGAATAGATCATGATCGCCAACCTCATGGCCCTGTCGGTGCGGGCGCGATGGATGATCATCGCGCTGGTGCTGATCGTCTCCACCTACGGCGCCTGGCAGCTCACGCAGCTGCCGATCGACGCCGTCCCCGACATCACCAACAACCAGGTGCAGATCAACACCCAGGACCCTTCACTGTCTCCGGTGGAGATCGAGAAGCGCGTCACCTTCCCGGTCGAGACGGCCATGGCCGGCATTCCCGGTCTGCACTCGACCCGGTCGCTGTCCCGCAACGGCTTCTCGCAGGTCACGGTGATCTTCGAGGAGAACGTCGACCTCTATTTCGCGCGCCAGCAGGTCAGCGAGCGCCTCGTCCAGGCCCAGGAGAGCCTTCCCGAGGGCGTCCAACCCCAGATCGGGCCCGTCACCACGGGCCTGGGCGAGGTCTTCATGTACGCGATCGACTACGCCAATCCCGGCGGCCGCGGAGCGACAGTCCGCAACGGCCAGCCGGGGTGGCAGTCCGACGGGTCCTTCCTTACGCCCGAGGGCGATCGTCTGACCGACGACATCTCCCGGGCGGCCTATCTCCGGACCGTCCAGGACTGGATCATCGCGCCGCAGCTGCGGACCGTGAACGGCGTCGCCGGCGTGGACACCATCGGGGGCTTCGAGAAGCAGTACGTCGTCGAGCCGGATCCCACCCGTCTGGCTCAGTACGGCGTCTCGTTCAGTGAACTGGCCGAGGGCCTCGAGGCCGCGAACCTGTCGATCGGCGCCAACTTCGTCGAGCGCGGCGGCGAGGCCTATCTGGTGCGGGCCGACGCCCGCATCCGCAGCCTGAGCCAGATCGAGGAGGCCATCGTCGCCACGCGCGGCGGCGTGCCCGTCGCCGTTCGCGATGTCGCGACCGTCCGTCTCGGCGGTGATCTGCGCACCGGCGCGGCGACGATGAACGGCCACGAGGTCGTCATCGGCACCACCCTGATGCTGATCGGCGAGAACAGCCGCACGGTCGCCCGTGCAGTGGGGGAACAGCTTGAGACGACCGTCCGGTCTCTGCCGCCGGGGATCAAGGTCACACCCGTCCTCGACCGGTCCAAACTCGTCAACGCCACCATCTCGACCGTGCAACGCAACCTGATCGAGGGCGCCATCCTGGTCGCCATCGCCCTGTTCCTGCTGCTCGGCAACGTCCGCGCCGCCCTGATCGCGGTGGCGATCATCCCGATTTCCTTCTTCATGACCGCCATCGGCATGAATTTCATGGGAGTGTCCGGCAACCTGATGAGCCTCGGCGCCCTCGATTTCGGTCTGATCGTCGACGGCTCGGTGATCATCATCGAAAACTGCCTGAGACGTCTTTCCGAGCGCCAGCACCATGAAGGGCGTCTTCTGACCCTGCGCGAGCGGCTCGAGGAGACCACCATCGCCACCCAGGAGATGATCAAGCCGACCGTCTACGGCCAGGCCATCATCCTGCTGGTCTTCGCGCCGCTGCTGACCTTCCAGGGCGTCGAGGGCAAGACCTTCTCGCCCATGGCCATCACCCTGATGCTCGCCCTGGTCGCGGCCTTCATCCTGTCCATCACCTTCATTCCGGCCATGGTCGCCCTAGTGATGCGCAACAAGGTCTCCGAGAAGGACGTCTTCGTCATCCGCTGGATCAAGGCGAAATACGAGCCGGTGCTGCGTCAGGCCGTGGCCCGGCCGTGGCCCTTCGTGGGCGGCGGTCTGGCCCTGTTCGCCGTGGCCGGGGTGATCTTCACCATGCTCGGCCAGGAGTTCATCCCGACCCTGGATGAGCGCAACCTTGCGCTGGCTTCGCAGCGCGTACCGTCGACGGCGGTAGAGCAATCCCTGCGCATGCAGGTGGGGGTTGAGAGGGCCGTCACTCGACTGCCCGAAGTCGCGCTGATGTTCTCCAAGACCGGCACGGCCGAGGTGGCTACCGACCCCATGCCGCCCAACATCTCGGACGGCTTCATCATCCTCAAGCCGCAGGACCAGTGGCCGGACGGGGTGGACACCAAGGAAGACGTGATCGAACGGGTCGAGGCCGCGGCCAACGCCCAACTCGGTCAAGCCTATGAGCTCAGCCAGCCGATCGAGCTGCGCTTCAACGAACTGATCGCCGGCGTGCGCGGCGACGTGGCCGTCAAGATCTATGGCGACGACCTCGACAAGCTGACGGCCACGGCCAACCGGATCGCGGCCCAGCTCAACGCCACGCCGGGGGCGGCCGACGTAAAGGTCGAACAGACGGATGGCGCGCCGTCTCTGGACGTCACCTTCGATCGGGCCGCCATCGCCCGCTTCGGCCTGAGCGTGGAGGAGGTGGCCGATACGGTCGCCGCCGCCATGGGCGGGCGCGAGGCGGGACAGCTGTTCGAGGGCGATCGCCGCTTCGACGTGGTGGTGCGCTTGCCCAACGCCAGCCGCCCCGACCTCGACGCCATCGGCGCCATCCCCGTGATGCTGCCCGAGGCGGAGGGCCGCACCCGGGCCTCCGTGCCGCTGCGCCAGGTGGCCTCGTTCCGTTTCGCGGAAGGGCTGAATCAGATCAGCCGCGAGAACGGCAAGCGCCGCGTCGTGGTGCAGGCCAACGTCCGCGGCCGCGACGTCGGCTCGTTCGTCACCGAAGCCACGCCCAAGGTGGAAGCTGTTCCCTTGCCTGCGGGCTCGTGGATTGAGTGGGGCGGCCAGTTCCAGAACCTCAAGGCGGCTTCGGATCGGCTGTCGCTGGTGGTGCCGATCTGTTTCCTGGCCATTTTCGCGGTGCTGTTCCTCGCCGTGGGGACGTTCGGACGGGCGGTGGCGGTCTTCCTGACCGTGCCGCTGGGCCTCGCCGGCGGGGTCTTCGCCCTCGCGCTGACCGGCATCTCCTTCTCGGTATCGGCTGCCGTGGGCTTCATCTGCCTGGCCGGCGTGGCCGTGCTGAACGGCCTGGTGGTCATGTCGTCCATCCGGCAGCGGCTCGACGCAGGAATGGAGCTCTCCCGCTCCATCATCGAGGGCTGCATGGAACGGGTCCGCCCGGTCATCATGACCGGCCTGGTCCCGGCCATCGGCTTTGTGCCCATGGCTTTGGCCCACGGGACGGGTGCCGAGGTCCAGAAACCCCTGGCCATGGTCGTCATCGGCGGCCTGATCACGGCGACCCTGCTGACGCTGCTGGTCCTGCCAGCGATGAGCCGGCTGGTGCTCGGCCTGACCGAGGGTCGGCGTCCCAAACCACTCGACACGCCGGCGGCGGAGCCGGTCCCGGCGGAATAGTCACGGTCCCCGCCGCCCGGCGGCGGGGACGCCCTTTCAGGAGGCGACCATGCCCGATCCCATCAAACTGATGCGCATCTACACCGACGAAGCCGCCTATTTCGGGGACCGCAAGGTCTTCGAGATCGTGGCCGACCGCGCGCGCGAAGCCGGCGTCGCCGGCGTGACCGTCCTGCGGGCTCTGGTCGGGTTCGGCCACACGCCGCACACCCATCGCCGGCACCTGCTGGACGACGACCAGTCCCTGATCGTCGAAATGCTGGACGAGGAGTCAAAGCTTCGCGCCTTCGTCCAGACCCTGACCGATCTGGAACATCTGGGGCCGATCACGCTCGAGGCGGTCGAAGTCCTGCGCTGGCCAAATGCAACGCCGGACCCTGCCTAGACGCTGGAACAGGCACGAAGAGAGGAGAAGGCCATGAGCGTGAAGACCGATGAAAGCCGCCAGAAACAGATTCTGCTCCTCGTTCTGGGATTGAACGCGGCCCTGTTCGTGGGGCTCGGCGTCGCGGGCTGGCTGGCCGATTCGAGCGCGCTTCTGGCCAACGCCGTGGACAACGCCTCGGACAGCGCGGTCTATCTGATCAGCTTTCTCGCGGTCGGACGCTCGCCCGCCTGGAAGACGCGGGCCGCGCGGGTGTCGGGGGTGCTGCTCCTGGTCTTCGCCGCCGGGGTGATCGCCGATGTCGCCCGGCGATGGCTGACCGGGGCCGAGCCGCTCGGACCGACCATGATGGTCATGGCCGTGGTGGCCGCGGGGGTGAACCTGTGGTGCCTGCTGCTCCTGAAGCGGGTCAGGACCGACGATGTGAACATGCGGGCGGCGGAGACCTTCAGCTTCAACGACTTCATTTCCAACGGCGGCATCCTGGTCGCCGGCGGCCTGGTGATGTGGCTGGGACGGTCCTGGCCCGATCTGGTGGTCGGCGCTCTCGTGGCGCTCATGGCCGTCAAGGGCGGGCTGGAAATCCTGAAGGACGCGAAAGAAACCCGGGAAGAGGCGACACCCTGATGGCGGGTCACGATCACAAGGACGGCGACAAACACGACCACACGGCGGGCGCCAATTCGCGTCAGCTGACCATCGCCCTGGGCCTGACCGGGACCTTCCTCGTCGCCGAGATCGCCGGCGGCCTCTACTTCAACAGCCTCGCCCTGCTGTCCGACGCCGCGCACATGTTCACCGACGCGGCCGCGCTCGCCATCGCCCTGCTGGCCATCAAGATCGGGCAGCGGGCGGCGGACGACAAGCGGACCTTTGGCTACCGGCGCTTCGAGATTCTGGCGGCCGCGTTCAACGCGGTGCTGCTGTTCCTCGTGGCGGGCTACGTCCTCTACGAGGGCATCAAGCGGATCTTCGACCCGGAGCCGGTCGGCTCGATCGGCATGCTGGCTGTGGCCTCGGTCGGCCTGGTGGTGAACCTGATCGCCATGCGGGTCCTGGCGGCGGGCAAGGACAAGAGCCTGAACATCAAGGGGGCCTATCTGGAGGTCTGGGCCGACATGCTCGGCTCGCTCGGCGTCATCGTCGCGGCCATCGTCATCACCCTGACCGACTGGCGCTGGGTCGATCCGATCGTCGCCATCGGCATCGGCCTGTGGGTCCTGCCGCGCACCTGGATCCTGCTGCGCGACACCACCCACATCCTGCTGGAGGGCACGCCGCGCGGCGTGGTCATGGCGGAGGTGCGCGGCGCCATCGAGGCGATCGACGGCGTCGACAGCCTTCACGATCTTCACGTCTGGGTCTCCGGCGCGGACCAGCCGAGCTGCACCGTCCACCTGGTCCTGGACGACAGCGCGGCGCCAGAGCCGGTGCGCCGCGCCGTTGCGGCGCTCCTGGAAGAGCGGTTCGCGATCCATCACAGCACCGTCCAGATCGAGGCCGAGCCCTGCGGCGACGTCGAGGGCGGCCACCGGTGAGCCGGGCGGCGTCCGCCTGAGGAGGGGAGCATGGGCGGCAAGAGATTCACGGTCCGCGGTCGCAGCCCCGGTTGGTCCGAACGGCCCTACAGCAAACGCCGCGCCGGGCGCCCCCGTCCGCCGGAACGGCCCCGGCCGGTGCTCGACCTCGTCGCCGCCGGCGTCAACCTGACGCTCGCCGTCGGCGGCGCCCTCTTCATCGGGCTCAGGCTGTACAGCGTCTTCAGGCTTCCGCTCGTCGTCGGCTACGGCGCCACGTTGGGCCTGCTGGGCGCCGCCTGTCTTGTCAGCGCCCGGCCGGGCTGGCCGCGGCGTCTCACCGCCGCCGGACTGGCGATCGCCCTGGCGGTCGGCGCCGCCCTGCTCTGGCCCGGCGGGCCGCCCTGGGCCGGACGCTAACCTTTCCTTGCCCGCTCGCGGGCTACGGTGGGCGCATGGTCCTTGGCGACGACGCATCGATGAAGCCCCGCCCGCCGCGCATCGCCCGCGGCGGCTGGCTGGACGCGCTCCGCTTCATCGTCGGCGCGCTGATCATCCTCTACCATTTCCGCGAGGCCTCGCCGGTTCCGCTGCCGCAACTGCATCCGGTGTTTGACCGCGGCTATCTGCTCACCGACTTCTTCATCATCGACTCCGGCTACGTCCTGGCCCGCATCTACGGCGACCGGCTCGCGGCCGGCCAGGCGTCGCTGCGCGCCTATGCGCGCCAGCGCCTGTTGCGGGTCATTCCGGCCCACCTCGTCGTCAGCCTTATTCTCGTGGCGATCGTCGGCGGCGCCGCCCTGGCGGGGGTCGCGCCCAGCAATCCGCGCTGGTTCGACTGGTCGCAGCTGCCGGCCCAGGTCCTGCTGGTCCAGGCCTATGGCGTGCCAGGCGGGCAGGGGTGGAACGCCCCGACCTGGACGCTCTCGGCCCTGATCGGCTGCTATCTCCTGCTGCCCTGGATCTGCCGCGTCCTGTGGCGCTGGCCGCCGGTCGCCATTGTGATCGGCGCGACGTTGCTGGTAATCGGCGCCGACGTCGCCGCCACGCTGTGGCTCGGGGATCCGATCTACCGGCTGCCGATGCGCTACGGCGTCCTGCGCGCCCTGCCGCTCTTCCTGCTCGGGGTCGCGGCGGCCTTCTACGGTTCGCGGGTCTATGTCCCGCCGCGCCGGGCCCGAGCGATCGGCGTCGGCGCCGCCGTCGCGCTCGTGGGGCTGCAGGCCTTCGGCGCCTTCAGCTTGCTGTCCCTGGGTCTGATGACCGTGATCATCTGGGCCGCCGGCGCCGTGCCGGTGCTCCGGCGGTCGCGCCTGGTCGAACACCTGGCCCTGATGTCGTTTGCGATGTTCCTGACCAATGAGGTGAGCCGCATCGTCTGGTTCGGACTGCTCGACGCCCTGGGGCAGGACGCCCTGTCAGCCGGGGTTCGCTGGGCGCTGTGGTCGATCGGCTTCATCGGCGCCTTCGTGGCGGCGGCGGTGTTCCGATACGCCTTCGACCGGCCGGTGCAGACCTGGCTCAATCCGTCCCGACGGGCGGGCTCGACCCGAAGGTCGGCCGCCGCCACCGAACGGGCCATGGAACTGGCCGCGGGCCCCGGCGTCGCCGCGGCCGGGCGCCCGGGCCAGGCCGTCATCGACCCGCCGCGGGCTTGATCAGGGGCGCGGCTCAATGCTTGCGGGCCCGGACCCCGCGGCCGCCTCCGGCTCCGTCTGGAGGACCGGATCCCGGGCGGCGCCGGGGCGCGGCGGGCGGCAAGCCGAACACAGACCCTGGCCTTCGAGCGTGATCCGTTCGATCTCGTAGCCCGCCGCTGTCGCGGCCGCGTTCAGCGCAGCCAGGTCGGGCGCGGGAACCTCGCGACAGGAGCCGCAGCAGTCGCACAGCAGGTAAAGGGCCGGCGCGCCGGGCCGCTCGGGATCGCAGGCCACGTAGGATTTGAGGGTGGAAAGACGATGAACCAGTCCTCGGGTCTCGAGGAACTGCAGCGCCCGATAGACCGTCGCAGGCTTCGCGACGCGGGCATCCTGGTGATACGTCGCCACGAGATCATAGGCCTTGGCCGGAGAGCCCGCGATAAGCAGGAGCTCCAGCACCCTGCGCCGGGGGCGCGTCAGCCTGTCCCCAGCGGCGGCCACGCGGGCGGCGGCTGCGCCCAAAGCGCGTTCCACCTGTGCCGCCGTCGGCGGCGCGGTCTCCCGGTCGTGCGGACAAGGCGAGGTCATCAACGGGCTGGGCCCGGCCTCCAGGTTCAGCGGACGGCGCCCTTCACTCCAACCGAACGGCGCGCTCATTTTTAGCTTGCATCTACAGTCGCTGGAGGAGGTAGCCTTGCCCTGTAGAGATCACAAGGAACAGACATGACGGCGCAAACCCTCGAAAGCCGATACCGGGTGACCGGGATGGATTGCGCCAGCTGCGGCCGCAAGATCGACACGGCGATCCGCAGGCTGCCGGGCGTCGAGGACGTGTCGGTGGCGGTGCAGACCGGCGTGCTGAAGATCAGGCATGGCGGAGACCTCGCTGACGAAGCGGTCCTGCAGCAACTGCGCAACCTGGGCTACAGCGGGGAAGCGGCCTCGCCGACGTCCGGATCCGTTGCGGCGCCGGCCGGCCCGCCTCCGGCGGCCGCCGGGGCCGGGGGCGCCCCGTGGTGGTGGACCGGGAAGGCGCGCCTCACCGCGCTCTGCGGCCTGGCGCTGCTGTCCGCCTATGGACTGGGCACGCTGTTCCCCTCCCTCGAACGATACGCCTTCCTCGCCGCCCTGGCCGTGGGGTTGATTCCGATCGCGTCGCGCGCCTTTTCGGCGGCGCGCCACGGCACGCCCTTCTCCATCGAAATGCTGATGACCATCGCCGCCGTCGGCGCCGTCTTCATCGGGGCCGCGGAAGAGGCCGCCGCCGTCGTCCTGCTGTTCCTCGTCGGCGAAATGCTGGAAGGGGTGGCGGCCGGACGCGCGCGCAAGAGCATCCAGGGGCTCGCCGCCCTCGTGCCCAAGACCGCCTTCGTCGAGGTGGACGGCGTGACCACGGAAGTCGCCGCCGAGACCGTGGCGGTGGGCGCGGTCATCCTGGTCCGGCCCGGAGACCGCGTTCCCGCGGATGGCGAGATCATCGAGGGCGCGGGAGACCTCGACGAGGCCCCGGTGACGGGCGAGAGCGTGCCCAAACGCAAGGTCGTGGGCGATCCTGTGTTCGCCGGCACGATCAACGGCGGCAGCGTCCTGCGGGTGCGCGTGACGGCCTCGGCCTCGGACAACACCATCGCCCGGGTGGTGCGTCTCGTCGAGGAGGCGCAGGAATCGAAATCTCCGACCGAACGGTTCATCGACCGCTTCTCGAAAATCTACACGCCGGGCGTGCTCGTGTTCGCCGCCCTCGTCGCGGTCACGCCGCCGCTGCTGTTCGGCGGAACGTGGAGCGAATGGATCTACAAGGGCCTCGCCGTGCTGCTGATCGGCTGCCCCTGCGCCCTGGTCATATCCACGCCGGCCGCCATCGCCGCCGGCCTGTCGGCGGGCGCCCGGCGCGGCCTGCTAATGAAGGGCGGGGCCGTGCTGGAAACGCTCGGCAAGATCACCGCGATCGCCTTCGACAAGACGGGGACCTTGACCGCCGGCAAGCCCGTCGTCACCGACGTCGTCGCCGGGACGCGGGACGCCTCCGCCCTGCTGACCCTGGCGGCCGCGCTGGAGACGGGATCAAGCCATCCGCTGGCCCTCGCCATCCTGGCCCGAGCCGAGGCGGATGAGATCACGGCGCCGCCGGCGTCGGCCACCCAGGCCATTGCGGGGGAGGGCGTCGAAGGCGAGGTCGGCGGCGAACGCATATTCCTCGGCTCGCCGCAGGCCGCGGCCCGGCGCGCGCCGATCTCGCCAGCCCAGGACGCAGCCATCGCCGCCCTCAACGCCGAGGGCAAGACGGTGTCCGTCCTTGTCGCCGCAGGCGGGGTGGCCGGGTTCCTCGCCATGCGTGACGAGGCGCGGCCCGATGCGGTCCAGGGTCTGGCCGACCTGAAGGCGCGGGGCATCCGCACCGTCATGCTGACGGGCGACAATCGCCGCACGGCGGAGGCGGTCGCCGCCGGGCTGGGCATCGAGCCCCGGGCCGAACTGCTGCCGCAGGACAAGCTGGTGATCGTCAAGGCGCTCCAGGCCGAAGGTCTGGTGGTCGCCAAGGTCGGGGACGGCATCAACGACGCCCCGGCCCTGGCCCAGGCGGATGTCGGCATCGCCATGGGCGGCGGCACCGACGTGGCCCTGGAGACCGCGGACGCCGCCGTCCTGCGCGGCCGGGTCAGGGACATTCCCGACATGATCGCCCTGTCCCGCGGGGTGATGGGCAATATCCGGCAAAACATAACCATCGCCTTGGGATTGAAGGCCGTCTTCCTGGTCACCACCGTGATCGGAGTGACGGGCCTGTGGCCCGCCATCCTCGCCGACACCGGAGCCACGGTCCTGGTCACGGCCAACGCCATGCGCCTGCTGCGCTGGACGCCGCGTCGACAGGCCTGACGGGAGAGAGCCGGGCTCGAAGGGCCGCGCCGGGAGGGATCCGGGTCAGCCCCTGGCCAGCGAAGGTCAGGGATTATCCGGCGCCGCGCAACCCTGCCTCCGCTCGCGGATTGCATCCCGACACGGCAAGCGACGCCGGAGCGGAGCGCAGGGTGTCATGGGCGAACAGACTGGCGATCAACCGGATGTCGATGGCGAGCGCCCCGACACCGCGAGGACCCGCGGCGAGACTGATCCGGACGCTCCCGCGACGCCGCCGAAGCTCCATATGACGGGCAGGGGTCTCAGCCCGGCCGAGTATCGCGCCCAGCACGGCGGTCACCCGCATCAGGCTGACTTTTCGCGAGGCGCCGATGGCGGCGACGACCCGGCGGAAGCGGCTGGGGCGGGCCAACCCGACAGGCCGTGAACCGGTCGCCTGACGCCCTCCGGCCGCGGGTCGGCGGTCAGGTGCCGTTGTGTCGGCCGAACACGCGGGTCGAGCCGTCGTTGAGGATCAGCACCGTCGTATAGGGTTCGCGGCCGGCGGCCTCCATGCCCGGCGAGCCCGCCGGCATGCCGGGCGCGCTCAAGGCCCTGGCGGCGGGGCGTTCGCTGAGGAGCCGATCGACATCGCCGGCGGGGACGTGGCCTTCGATGGCGTAGGCGCCGACCACCGCCGTGTGACACGAGGCCAGCCGGTCCGGAACGCCGTGCTGCGCCCGGATCGGAGCCAGATCCTCGCGCTCGACGACCTCGACGGTCCAGCCGGCCTGGCGCATGTGCGCGATCCAGCCGCCGCAGCAGCCGCACCAGGGCGTCTTGTAGGCGGTCATCCGCTTCGGCGGCGCGGCGAGGGCCGGGCCGGCGAAGGCGAGGGCCGGCAGCGCCGTCAGAAGGGCGCGTCGGGAGGGGGAGGGCGAAGAGGCGGGCATGACGGCATCCTGGCGAGCGAGGCGACGATCCTAGCCGGATCGCCGGGCGTTGACGACGCTGACGATGTCGCGGGCCGCCGTCAGGCCTGGCGCCCCCAGGACGCGAGCAGACCGCCCTGGCCCGAAAACCGGCGGGGCGTCGTGCGGGGCGAACTATGGGACATTGCGCTTCAGGTCGTCCAGCCAGACCCGGGCGCTCGCGTCCGAGGGCGCCCGCCAGTCGCCGCGCGGCGAAAGGTTGCCGCCCGAAATCACCTTGGGGCCGTTCGGCATGGCGGAGCGCTTGAACTGGCTGAGGGCGAAAAACCGGGTGACAAACACCTCCAGCCATTGCTTGATCGTCGGCAGATCATAGGCGGCGCGCGAGGCGGCCGGGAAGTGGGCCGGCCACGCCCCCGCCTCGAGATCCCGCCAAGCGTGCCAGGCCAGGCATTCGGGTTCGGACCGAAACAACTCGGACAGTCGGCACTGTCCATCTTCACGCCGCTTTGAAGCCGTCTGCTGAACCCATAAAGGCTCGACGCGGCGGAGAAGCCAAAGGTTCCCCGCCGCGTCGTCAACCCGGACGCCGCCGCCCCGTGCGACGACAGTCCGGCAGCAGGGGATTACTGCGGCCGAATCGCCTTCACTTCGCCCGCGCTGCCTGTAACGACCAGATCAAACTCGACCCGGTCGCCGACCTTCGCCTGGTCAATCAGGGCGGGTGACGCCGCGAAGCCCATGGTCATCGCGGGCCATTCCAGACTGGCGATCGGCTCGTGCTCGATCGTGATCTTGCCGCCCTCCGCGTCGATGGCCGAAATCACCCCGCGCGCGGTCGCGGACTCCTCTCCGGCCGCCGACGACATGGCGTCCATCTCCGCCGGCGCCGCGGGGGCAACGGCGGAACCGGTGGCGGCTGGGGTTTCCGTCTCCGTCGCCGGCTGCTGACTGCAGGCCGCCAGGGCAATGACCGCCCCGGCTGACAGGCTCAGGCCGAGGGCGAGCCTGGCCGACTTCACGAACAGGTTTTTCATAGGGTAGCTCCTTGGGTGGGGGTTTGGGTGGGACGTGATTTCCGGCGTCTCAGGAGGAGATAGCCGGCTGGGATGACGAGCATCGACAGGAGGGGCGCGGTGATCATGCCGCCAATGACTGGCGCCGCGATCCGGGTCATGATCTCCGACCCCGCGCCGTGGCCGATCAGGATCGGGAACAGACCGCCCAAGATCACGGCGACCGTCATCGCCTTGGGCCGGACCCGCAGAAGGGCGCCCTCGCGAACGGCCTCCTCGACCTGCTCCCGGTCGGGATCAGGTCCTCGATCCTTCAGCGCATGTTTGAGATAGATCAGCATCACGACGCCGAACTCCGCCGACAGGCCAGCGAGGGCGATGAAGCCAACCCCGGTCGCGACCGACTGATCGAAGCCCATCAGATAGAGCAACCAGAAGCCGCCGGTCAGGGCGAATGGCAGGGTGCCCATGATGAGGAGGGCTTCGTCGAAGCGCCCGAAGGTCAGATAGAGCAGGATGAAGATGATCACGAGCGTGGCCGGAACCACGATCTTTAGCCGCTCGGCCGCCCGTTCCAGATATTCGAACTGGCCGGAGTAGGCGATGCTGACGCCCGGCGCGAGATCCACCTCGCTGGCGACCGCCTGACGCAGATCGGCGACGACAGACGCGAGGTCGCGCCCCCGAGTGTCGACATAGACCCAGGTGGTCAGCCTGCCGTTCTCGGACTTGAGCATCGGCGGGCCGTCCGCGATCTGGATATTGGTGACCGTGCCAAGGGTGATCTGCTGGCCCGACGGCGTCAGCATCGGCAGGGCGCGCAGTTGCTCCAGACTGTCGCGCAATTCTCTCGGGTAACGGACGCTGATCGGATAGCGGGCGAGCCCCTCCACCGTCTGTCCGATCGTCTCGCCGCCCACGGCGCCCGATACGATCGATTGGACATCGGCGATGTTCAGGCCGTAGCGGGCCGCCGCGCGCCGGTCGATGTCGATGTCGACATAACGCCCGCCGGTCAGGCGTTCGGCCAAGGCGGAGGTCACGCCCGGTACGGTCCTGGCGACATCGGCCACCTGGGCCGCGATACGGTCCATCGCGGCCAGGTCAGAGCCGGACACCTTGACGCCGACGGGGCTCTTGATGCCCGTCGCCAGCATGTCGATGCGATTTCGGATGGGAGGGACCCAGACGTTGGACAGTCCGGGGACCTGAACCGCGCGATCGAGTTCTTCGATCAGTTTTTCCGGGGTCATGCCCGGCCGCCATTCATCGCGCGGCTTGAACTGGATGGTGGTCTCGAACATCTCCAGCGGAGCCGGATCCGTGGCGGTTTCCGCCCGGCCCGCCTTGCCGAACACGGTCGCCACTTCGGGCACGGTGCGGATCATCCGGTCCGTCTGTTGCAGCAGTTCCGCGGCCTTGGCCGGGGAGAGACCCGGCTGGGCCGAAGGCATATACAGCAGGTCGCCCTCGTCCATCGCCGGCATGAATTCGCCGCCGAGCTGGCTAAGAGGCCAGGCGGTGGTGGCGAAGATCAGCAAGGCTGCCACCAAGGTCTTTCTGGGATGATGCAGCACCCAGTCCAATGGCCCGCGATAGATGCGCGTGAGCCAGCGATTGATCGGATTGCTCTGTTCGGCCGGGATCCGTCCGCGGATCAGATAGCCCATCAGAACCGGCACGAGAGTGATGGACAGGATCGCCGCCGCCGCCATCGCATAGCTCTTGGTAAAGGCTAGGGGCGCGAACAGCCGGCCCTCCTGGGCCTGCAGGCTGAACACCGGGATGAACGACAGGGTGATGATCAGCAGGCTCAGGAACAGCGCGGGGCCGACCTCCACGGCCGCCTCGGTGATGACCTTCCAGCGATCTTCGCCCGCCAGCTTTTCATCCGGGTGATCGTGTTCCCATCGTTCGATGTGTTTGTGGGCGTTCTCGATCATGACCACCGCCGCATCCACCATGGCGCCGATGGCGATGGCGATGCCGCCCAGCGACATGATGTTGGCGTTCACGCCCTGAAGATTCATGATCAGGAAGGCCGCCAGGACGCCCAGCGGCAGGGTCAGGATGGCGACCAGCGCCGACCGGGCGTGCCAGAGGAACAGGCCGCAGACCAGGGCGACGACTATGAACTCCTCGATCAGCTTGCCGCTCAGATTGTCGATCGCCCGGTCGATGAGCTGCGAGCGATCGTAGGTCGTCACCACTTCGACTCCCGGGGGCAGTCCGGCTTTGAGCGTCTCGAGTTTCTCGGTCACGGCCGCGATCGTGGCGCGGGCGTTTGCGCCGGATCGAAGGATGACGACGCCGCCCGCGACCTCGCCTTCGCCGTTGAGCTCGGCTATGCCGCGTCTCATCTCCGGGCCGATCTGGATGGTCGCGACATCCCCGAGGCTGATCGGCACGCCTCCAGCCGCCGTGCGGAGCGGCACGGCCCGGAAGTCGTCGAGCTCGGTCAGATAGCCGTTGGCGCGGATCATGTATTCGGCTTCGGCGAGCTGGAGCACCGAGCCGCCCGTCTCGCCGTTGGCGCGCTGGAGAGCGTCCACCACCGCCTGATGGGTGACGCCGTAGGACGCGAGCCTGACGGGGTCGAGCACCACCTGGTATTGCCGCACCATGCCGCCCAGGCTGGCGACCTCGGCGACCCCCGGCACGGTCTTCAGCTCGTAGCGGAGGAACCAATCCTGCAGGCTTCGCAATTGCGCCAGATCGTTGCGGCCTGTGCGATCGACCAGGGCGTATTCATAGACCCAGCCTACGCCGGTGGCGTCCGGACCAAGTGCCGGTTGGGCGGTCGCGGGAAGCCGCGCCTGCACCTGGCTGAGGTATTCGAGGACCCGGGAACGCGCCCAGTAGAGGTCCGTCCCATCTTCGAACAGCACATAGACGAAGCTGTCGCCGAAGAAGGAATAGCCTCGAACCGTTCGCGCGCCGGGTACGGACAGCATGGTGGTCGCCAGAGGATAGGTGACCTGGTTCTCGACGATCTGGGGCGCCTGCCCCGGGTAGCTGGTGCGAATGATGACCTGCACGTCCGACAGGTCCGGCAAGGCGTCGACCGGCGTGCTGCGAACCGCGAACAGGCCGGCGGCGAGCAGGGCGACGGCGGCCATAAGGACGAGGAAGCGCCCCTTGACCGAGGCGCGAATGACCGCGGCGATCATTGGCTCGACCTCCCGCGCGAGGCGGGCGCGGCCATGGATGCGCCCGTTGGGGCGGCGGTGGCGGGCCGGGACGTCGGGCCGATCGGCCGCGCCGTTACGCCTGACAGGCTGGCTTCGGAATCGATCAGGAACTGCCCCGACGCGACGATCCGTTCGCCTTCCCTGAGACCGGCGAGGATCTCGGTTTGCCCCCCGGCTTCTCGCCCGACACGGACCTCGGCCGGTTGATACCGGCCTTCCGGCCGGGCGAGCATGACAATGTCCCGTTCACCCGTTCGGATCACCGCCTCGGTCGGCACGAGCAACGCCGTCGTCGAACCGCCGCCGAAGGTGATCCGGCCGAACATGCCGGGGCGCAAACGGCCCCCGCGATTGGCCATTTCGATCCGTCCCGTGACCGTGCGGCTGTCGCCGACGAGTTCCGGCAACAGGGCGGTCAGACGACCCGTGAACCGCTCTCCCGGGAACGCGGTCAAAGCCACCTCGACGGACTGTCCGACCCTTAGCCGGCTCCCCAGCGCCTCCGGGATGGCGGCATTGACCCAGACGGTGGCCAGGCCGTTGATCTCGGCCAAGGTCATGCCTTGGGTCACGCTCATGCCGGCGCGCACGCCCAGGGTCTTGATCACGCCGCCAGTGGGCGTTGAGATCGTGATCGTGTTTCGCGCCCGCCCGCTGCGCTCCACCGAGGCGATCAGGCTCTCGGACATGCCCATCAGCACCAGTCGCTGCCGCGCCGCCTGGATCAGGGGCGTGTTGCCGGTGCGCCGTACGGCGAGATATTCCGTCTGGGCGCCGCCCCAGGTCGGGATGAGCAAATCGACCAGAGGCGCGCCCGCAGCGATGACATCGCCCGGCGCGCGGTTGTAGACTCGCTGCACGAAGCCGTCGGCCCGCGACTGGACCACGGCGATGTCGCGTTCATTGTAATCGACCACCGCCGTGGCGCTCAGATCGCCCTCAAGGTCGCCACGGCGAGCCGTGGCATACCGGACCCCCAAATTCTGGGCCAGCGCCGGATCGATTCGAACGCCGGGGGTGGCGGTCGTTCCCCCCTCATCGGCATATTTGGGGATGGTCTCCATGTTCATGGACGACTTCCCCGGCCCCGGGTAGCGTTCGTTTGGAACCATGGGATCGTACCAATAGAGGATCTCGCGCTCCCCTCCCCCCTCGGCGGTCTCACCGCCGGCCCCATCCAGCCGCGGAGCGACGACGATGCCGGCCCCGACGCCGACCCCGACCAAAAGAAGCGCGCCCATGGCGATGCCCAGGCGTTTGTTGCGAAGGGCGTTCATCGGTCGTCGTTCCCATAGGTGAGAGTGATCTCGACCACTTGACGCATCACGGCGGCCTCGCGATCGAGCGTGTCGAGCCGGGCGTTGGCCACGGCGGTGAAGGCTTCGAGAACTTCAACGATGCCCGCCCGACCCGCCGCATAGCTCGCGGTTTCGAGATCGGAACGCTGAAGGACACTGGGCAGAACGACGTCGCGCGACCGGACCCATTGATCGTGAGCGGTCGCGTATTCGGCCAGGGCGCTTCGCAGCGACGCGGTCAACACGCGCTCAGCGTCCTCACGCTCGGCGGTGACCCGCAGCGCATCAGCGGCGCGCGCGGCGATGACGGGATCCTGCCTTCGACCGGGAAAGATCGGCAGCCGCACGCTCGCTCCGACGGAGAACAGATCGCCGAACCGCTCATCGCGGCGGGCGTAGCTGGCTTGGAACGACCAGTCCGGGCGACGTCCGGCGCGGGCCAGGTCGACCTCGGCTTCGGCGCGGCGCGCGGCGGCTCCATAGGCCCGCACGGTCGGCAGCTGGGCGATGCCGTTCCGCAAGGCGGTCAGGTCGAGATCGTCCTGCGGCGGCGGGCCAACCGTCTCGGGATCGGCGTCGCCCGTCCACCGGGCGAGTTCGGCTCGCGCCTTCTCGATGTCGGCGGCGAGACTGCTGCGGCGATCGTCAAGATCGGCTTTGAGCTGAACGGGCCCGAGAGCGTTGGCGGGCCGATAGGCGCCGGACGCGACTCCGGCCGGGGCGGCGTCCCACAGGGGTTGCAACGTCGCCAGCAGCTCTTCCAACGCCGCAAAGCGGCGTTCGGCATAGAACAGGTCGATCCACGCAAGGCCCACGGCGACCCGGACCTCTCGTCGCGCGACGGACTCCTCAGCGCCGGCGACGCCGATCGCCGCCTCGGCGATGTCTCGCTCGGCGCGACGACGCGCGCGGCTGGGCACCTCCTGCTCGACGCCGATCCTGAGCATGGTGAAGTCTTCATCGAATTGCCCCGCGAACGGCCCGGTCACCGGATATCCGTCGAGACCGACGGAGAGCCGGGGGTCCGGCAGAAGCCCCGCTGCCGGAACGGCCGCACGAGCGGCGTCGACACCCAATGCGCTGGCGCGCAGACTGGGTGCGCTGAACGCCGCGCGGGCCAGGGCCTCGTCGAACGTCTGGGGGTCAGCCTGGGCCGGCGCGGTCCAGACGCTCAGGAGCAGAACGGAAGCGGGAAGGATCGCCCAGCTTGCGGTTAGCTCACGGCACCGGGTGGGCGCCGAAGCCTCGGCTCGCCGCGTCGTGACGCGCGGCAGGCGGACACGGGGCGGCTGACAAGCAGACGCGCGTGTCGCCGTCCTCAAACGAATGGTCATGAAATTCCTCGAAACCATCGGACCCGCCGTGAGGGCAGGACACCGGCGAAGGGCTCAGATCGATCGGTTACCGCGGCGTAACGTCGCGCACGGCCTACCGTTCAGCGAAAGCGTTCTAAGCCAGCCGTTTCGGCGGATTCTTCAGTGGAAGCGGGCCTGCGCCCTCTCGCACGACATCGACGGCTGCGAACCGGAGTCCCCGCGGAGCCGAAGGCCGTTGAACGGTCGGCGCCGGCGGCATGGGCGCCGCGACGGCGGCGCAGCCCATCTTGGCGATGCAGTCGGGCGTCATCTCGTCGCAAGGGCTAGTAGCGCCGCCGGAAGGCCCGTCCGCCATCACCATCATCTCGGCGCAATCCATGTCCGCCATGCCGCCCGTCGCTTCGAATACCTGGAACGGCGTGGCGTGCGCGGACGACTGGCCGACGAAGCCGGCCACCGCCAGGGCGAACAGAAGGGTGCGGACGAGGTTCCACATGCGCGGTCATCCCACGCCCGTCGGCCGGCCGTGTCAAGCGACCGACGGGCTGGCGTCGGGCGCGCGCAACGCAATGCTCCGGATCAGCGCGCGCCCGCCCGCAGTTCGAACGAGGGATTCAACCCCGGCGCCCGTATAACTCATTGAACCCCTCTGGTTTCGGAGCCTCCCTATGACCACTCGCAAAATCCTTTCCGTCGTCGGCGCCGTCGGCGCCCTGCTGTTGGGGGCGACGCAGGCTGCCGCCCACGCGCGCGTCGTCGCCTCCAACCCGGCGGCGAGCGCGAGCATCGCCTCGCCGCGTTCGCTGACGGTCACCTTCAGCGAACGCGTCGTTCCCGCTTTCTCGGGCCTCGAGGTCGTGAACGCCGCCGGTGCCAAATTCCCGGTCGCGACCACCGTCTCCGATGACGGCATGACCGTTTCGGGACGGACGGCGCGACCGCTCGCGGCCGGCGCCTACAGCCTCAACTGGCATGCCGCCTCCGCCGACGGCCACCGTATGACCGGCGCCATCGCCTTCACGGTACGCTGACCCATCGTGCTCGACGTTCTGGTCATCCTGCTCCGGCTCGCGCAGTACGGCGGCGCGGTCGTCCTGCTCGGGACGCCGCTGTTCCTCCTCTACGGGTTGCGCGGGTCGGACGCGGTGGCCCTCGGCTGGACGAGATCCTTGCTGGTCAGCGCGGCGGCCGTGGTCGCCATAGGCTCCGCCGCCGCCTTCGCGGCCCAGACCGCTGTGATGGCGGGCTCGCTGACTGAAGGTCTCAAGCCGGCGACGCTCGGCTTCATGCTCACGGGCACGAGCCTCGGACCCGCCTTTCTCGTCCGGACGCTGGCCGCGTTGCTCGCGCTTCTTGCGCTCATTCAAGACAAGCCGTCCCGCGGCCTGTGGAAATTCGTCGCTGTCGCCGGTCTTATCGTCGGCGCCAGCTTCGCCTGGACGGGACACGGCGCGGCCACCGAAGGCGCGGGGCGCTATGTTCATCTGACGGCCGCGATCCTGCACAGCTGGGCGGCGGCGGTGTGGCTCGGCGCGCTCGCGGCCTTGCTGATCCTGACGTTGCGGCGGCCGTCAGAAACGGTCGATGGCGATAGGATCCTCTATCGAGCCCTTCACGGATTCGCCGGCGTCGGATCCGCATCGGTCGCCGTCCTGGTTCTGAGCGGACTGGTGAACAGCTGGTTCATGGTCGGACCCGATCGTATCGCTGGCCTCTTGAGCACGCCCTACGGTCTGCTGTTGACGGGCAAGCTCGTGCTCTTCGCGCTCATGCTGGTTCTGGCGGCCGCGAACCGCTTTTATCTGACGCCCCACCTCGGCAGCGCCCTGGACGATCCCGAGTATCTTGGCCCCGCCATTTCACGGCTGAAACGCAGCTTGGTGATGGAGACCCTCCTCGCCCTGGGGCTGCTGGCCCTGGTGTCCATCATGGGAACCCTGGCTCCGGTCTCGGCCATGGAAATGGCGATGTAGCCGTTGGCGCGCGCCGAACGCGCTGGAGCCAGGTGCGTCGCACGCGCTCTTGGGACCGGCTGCGAATGGCCGTTGGCCCAGCGACCTGGACCCGCCTAGACTGCTCAAGAATTGAGGGGGCGCGCCGTGTCAGATCGAGTTCGTGATCTTATTGAACAGTGGCGGCGCGACCCGGCTGCGACCTACCAGACCTGGTTCTTGTGGGACGAGCGTCTGAAGAATTTCCGCTCCATCCGTCGCGGCATCGGCCAGGTCGTCAAGGAGATCGAAGCAGGCCGGTTCGGCGTGGCCTATCGCGGGTCGTCGCTGGAGACGATCGTTCATTCGGTGGCCGAACAACGGCAGATCTTCAAGGGCGCGGACCATGCCTTCCTCTGGAAGCCCAAACTTCGCATCCCGGACATCTACGAAAACCCGGCCAATCAACGCGCTTTCGGCCGGCTCCTGCATCACTGCAGCTGTTGTTCGACAGCAACGGAAATTCTCGCGGGCATCCGCACGATCGACCAACTCCGAATCAAGGGACTCGGGCCTGCAGTGGCCAACCTGATCTATTTTCTCCATCCCATCCACGTTTCGCCGTTCAATACCGCGATCGTCAACGGCTACAACGCGATCACCGGATCAAAGGTCAAGCTCGGGAGCTGGGAGCACTACCTTGCGATGCGGCAAGGAATTTTGGCCCTCAACGCTCGCTACAGCGATCTTCTGTCCAACGATCTCGGGGCGATCGCGGGCTTCCTGTTCGACGTGGGCTCCGGCCGTTATCCCGCGCCGCCCCTGGACGACGAGAGTCTGTCCGCCAGCGGCTGGGACGCGCGGCTGGCCGAAGCGCGCGCCGAAGCGGTCAAGTTCGAGAAGACCGCGCTCCAGCAGGGCGAGACGGACCGGACCCACACAGAGATCCAGGCCTGGGTCCGTGATCTGGGTCGCGCGCTGGGCTACAGGGTCTGGATCGCGTCCAATGACCGCGGGCGCCAGCACGAGGGCGCACGCCTGAGCGAGGGCTGCCTAGAACAACTACCGCCGTCGCTGGCGAACGGTCCAGGCGCCGAGTCCATCCGGCTGATCGACGTACTCTGGCTGGAGGGAGACGCGGACCGCGTGGCGGCCGCCTTCGAGGTCGAGCATTCCACCACGATCTACTCCGGTGTCGTGCGAATGCTGGACCTCGCCCTGTCAGGCGAACTAAACATCTCCGCCGGCCTTTTCCTGGTCGCTCCCGACAGCCGCGAAAACGATGTGCGGGCGCAGTTGCAACGTCCGGCCTTCAGCCGGATCGCCGATCTCAATGTGCGCTATCTGCCCTACGGAGAACTGGAACGGCACCGGGCATCAATCGCCCGCTTCGGAACCGGTCTCAGGGCTCTGACCGAGATTTCGCACCGCGTGACCTGATCGTCGGTGACTGGCCCGCCTCGCATCCAGGTCGTTCTGGCTCACAGGCCTGATAGGCAAGAGCGCGATCCTCCAGCCGCACCCGCCAGGTGATCAGCATGGCATTAAGCGCGGTGAACACCACTGCTATCCAGACCTGGCCGAAAACCAGCGGCAACATGGCGATCTCAAGAGATGCGATCCAGTAGTTGGGATGACGAATGACCCGGAAGGGCCGGATCGGACTAGCGGCGCGCCGGGCAGGTGATGATCCGAGTGGTCCAAAACCGGCCAAGGTCGCGATCACCCCGCTTGCTCCAGCGCGCTCGTCGTGCTCTCGGCCATCAGGGCGACTGCGTGTTCCAGGAACAGGTCGTTCCGCTCCGCGAAGCTGTGCGGCTGCAGATACCAGTCCATTGGGACGCACGAATGCCGTGTGTCGATCAAGGCGTTTCGATAGATAGGCGCCAGCCGCTCGAAACCGCCGTGGGTCGTGGCGAACATTTCGGCCCCGTTGGCCGCGACGTCCTCTTGCCGCAGGATGTGCGGCGGCCAGGCGGTGGTCAGGGCGGCGAGACGCGGTGGTGAAGTCCGGTCGTTGTCTCTTGGCAGAGCTTCCTGTGATCGAGCCGTCGCCTGCCTCATGGCTCCCGCTTGCGAACCGCACGCGCCATTTTCAGGTCGCGGGAGATCCGTATCCACAGCAGGATGAAGCCCGAAATCACAATGCTCAGGGTCAAGGCGGTAGTGATGATGATCAGGGGGTGATTGAAGTCCTCGCCGTCGTTCCAGTCCATGACGTGCAGTCGCCAGAAGAAGTCGAAGATCCGCCACACGCCCGAGCGGCGCGTCACCACTTCGCCTGTCGCTGGCGACAGGTAGAAGGCCGTCTTTTCGCGGTCGGCGAAGTCTACCCGCCACAGCGGTCCGGTGCGTCCCGTCTCCTCGGGCGCCGTCGCCAGAAGAACCGCGCCGGAAACCCGCGCCTCGCCCTTGTACGCGCCCTTGGCGAAGGCCGAGGCGTCGGCGGCCGACATCGGTCCGAACGGCCGGCCGGTCGCGGCGGACACGACGACTGGCTCGCCCGACGCCGGCTTCAAGGTCCAGGCCGCCCCCCGCGGCGTCGTGTGAAGCTCCGCCTGGACAGGCGCGACGCCCGCTCGGCGCGCGATCTCGCTCAGTGCCGGAAGCGCGCCGAGCTCCAGCGGGCTCGGCTTGAGGTCAACCGCCCGATGTTCGCCGCGCACCGTCTCGATCGGAATGGCCGTCATCACCAGACCGCCGCCGACCCAGAACAGCACCTGAAGGCCGACGACGAGCGCAATCCATTTGTGCAGCTGGGTGGAGAGCTTGAGAACCTTCATCCCTGGGCCTCGCCTAGCCGTGACGCGCGAAGACGCGCGTACCGCCGCCCTTGAGGATCAGCAGGGTCTCATAGGGCTCACGTTGGCCGTCTGGCGTCTCCATGCCGGGAGACCCCAGCGGCATCGCCGGCACTGCGAGGCCCACGGCCTCGGGACGTTCGGCCAGAAGCTTGCGGACATCCTCGGCCGGCACATGGCCCTCGAGGACATAGCCGCCGATCATGGCCGTGTGGCAGGAGGCGAGCGCCTCGGGCACGCCTTGGGTGCTGCGTATAGAGCGAAGGCTCGGGAGTTCGTTGACCCGCGCCTTGAAGCCGGCGGCGCGCATGTGATCCACCCAGGCCGTGCAACAGGCGCAGGTCGGGGTCTTGTAGACCGCGAGCTCGGTCGATGAACGGGCGCCCGGAGCGCAGGCCGCGACGGCGACGGAGCCGGCCCCCGCGGCCAGAAACGCACGGCGTGAAAGGGTGGGCATCGATCTCATGGGTCCCTCTGGCGAGCGATATCTGGAGGCCGCCGATGACGGTCGCCGCCGCGATCAGGCGGCGGGGCGGAAGGGCCGGGCCGAGGAGTGATAGACGTCGAACCTCCACTCGTCACCCCGCTTGCGCAGGACGCTCGTGGCGGCGCCGCGGCGCTCTATGGGGGCCCGGGCTCCGTACTTGAAGGTGATGTGGAAGGTGTAGGTCTCGCTCACGAAGGCGGTGTCGCCGTCAACCTCGACTTTCATTTCGTGGTTGCGGAAGTCGAAGCCGGCCAGATCGGCGAATTCGGGCCCGAGATGGTGCTCCAGATAATAGGCGAACGATCCCTCCACGCCGCCGTTCTCGAAGATCTCCGAGTCGGTCCAGAACAGGGCCGGCGTCTGCGACACGTCCATCCGCTCGATGGCGTCCTTGTAGGCGGTGACGACCGCTCGGACCTGGGCCTCGTCAGCGGATTGCGCATCGCCGGGGGCGTGCGCCGAGCCTGGCGTATGGGCCGAGCCGGGGGCGTGGGAGCGGGCCGGCGCCTGTGATTGAGCTTGCGCTTGGCCGGAGGTCGCGAGGAGGGCGGCGACCGCCGATCCGGCGAGTGCTGAACGGAACATCATGGTGCAGTCTCCTGGTTTGCCGCGGCCGCAGTAGAACCCGGTCCGGCGAAGTAGATGAAGAACGAGGCGTTCGGGCGACGACGGACCCCAAGGCCGTCAGAACATCAGATGCCTCATGCCATGGGTCAGCATCCCGCCCAGCAGGCCGTTGACCACCACGGCGGCGGCGGTCACGGTCAAAAGACCGATGTAGATCAGCTCGCGCCCGCGCCCCGGCCGGCGGACCCATTGTTCCTTCGCCCACCAGCTCAGCAGGCCGAGCGCGGCGATCGAGGTGCCGAGCCACCGATGGTAGAGGTGAGTCACATCGTCCTTCCCGGGCAGCCCCATAGCGAACCATCCCAGCGCCACCGCGGCGACCGCGGAGATCGCCGCCAGGGCGATGATCACCCGCGTGCCCTGGGTCAGGACCGGCCGACGCAGCGTCAGGGCGGCGATCTCGAGGAGCGCGGCGACGAGGAACAGCGCGATCGGGAAATGGACGGCGGCGGGATGCATGGCGCCGAGCCAGCGATACAGGCGCTGGGGCATTGGCTTGGGACCCTCGTCCGCCGTCATGGCCCCGTGGTCCATGTCCATAGCCATCCCCGGCATGGCCATCACGCCGCCTTCTGGCACGGCGCCCGCCGGCGCGGCGGCCTGGGCACGGGCCGCGGCCTGCTTGTCATGATCCTCGTGCGCGAACGCGGGCGCGCTGACAGACAGCGCCACCACCAGGGCGATCCCCGACAGAAGTTTGCGTATCGACATTGTTCTCTCCCATCCCGTCCCTTCTGCTAACTACGCACCGGGGAGGCCGTCCCCTCGTTTGAGGGATTTGGCTTGTTTCGGCGTAGTAGGGATTAGGGGCGCAAGGAGAGTGTTCGATGGCGCGTAATTTGGATGATCTTTTGGCCGGATCGGCGGCGACGCCCTTGGGCCGGTCGCTCGACGGGCTCGAACCGCTCGTCTGGAGCCGGGTCGACGCGCTTCGCGGCGAAAGGCTCGCGTCGCAACTGCGTTTGGGGGCCGTCGCCATGGCCCTGGTCACCGGCCTGACGGCAGGCGGCGTCGGCGCGGTCGCCGCCCCCAGACCGGCCGGGGAGATGGCCATTTTCACGGTCGACGCGGGCCTGTCGCCTCTGGTGAGACTGGAAACCGGCCGATGAAGCGCGGCTGGCAGGCCATCGCCCTGACGGCCGTCCTGGCGGCGGTCGCCAGCGGCGCGGGCACTTGGATCAGCGCCAGCTGGGTGCTGAGCCGGCGCGAACCGCCATCCCTGCACGACATCGTGCACCACGACCTGAAGCTCTCGCCCGACCAGCTGACCCGCATCGACGCAGTCGAAGCCCGGTTCGCCGCGCGCCGGCCCGCGCTCGAAGCGGACGTCCGCGCGGCCAATCAGGAACTGGCGCGCGCGATCGCACGGAGCGACGGCGACGGTCCCCAGGTCCAGGCGGCGGTGGACCATTTCCACGTCGCCATGGGCGCCTTGCAGAAGGAGACGATCGCCCACGTCTTCGAGATGCGGTCCGTTCTGACGCCGGCCCAGGCCGAGGTATTCGACGACCGTATCGTCGAGGCCCTCGCGCCCGACGAAGGCTAGCGTTCCGCGTGGACAGCCCCAACGACCTGTCAGCCCGCGCCGCCGGCGGGGACCGGGCGGCCTTCAGCGAGTTGATGCGGCAGACCAAGACTTCTCTGTTCCGTTTCGTCCGGCGCTATGTCGGCGATGAACAGGACGCCTGGGACCTGTTGCAGGACACCTATGCGGCGGCCTGGATCAACATTCGCCGCTACGACCCGGTCCGACCCTTCGAGGCCTGGATCCGGACCATCGCACTCAATAAATGCCGGGACTGGAGCCGTCGCCGCTTCGTTCGGCGGCTCATCCGGGGCGACGTCGACCTGTCGTCGCCGGAAGCCATGTCCGTGCCGGACGGGGCCGAGGCGGTGGATGACCGGATGGATGCCAGCGCAAGGCTGGCGCGGTTGAACGAGGCCATGAGCCGTCTGCCGCCGCACCTCAAGGCTCCGCTTATGCTGACGGCAATCGAAGGGCGCAGTCAGGCGGAAACGGCCGGGATGCTGGGTGTCTCCATCAAGACCGTGGAGACCCGCGTGGCGCGGGCTCGTCGCAAGCTGTCCGAGGCGCTGGACGACACGCCCGCTGTCCGGGCCGCTCTTGAGTGATCAGCTCGAGGGTCCTCGGAACCTTCGTCGCGCCTTAGCCCCGCTCGGGCCGCAGCGGCGCTCCGTCGATCGACCTCCAGGCGGCGAGGGATGCGGCGCCCGTCCGCGTATTCTAGTATGAGGGCGTCGCGGGAAATCGACCCGACTGTCGCCCTTTTCTTTCAGGAGCTTGTCACATGAGAGTCCCGATCCTCGCCGCCGCAGCGGCGATCACCCTGGGCGCCTGCCAGCCGGCCGCCGACCCTCAACCGGTCGAGGCCCAGACGGCGCCGGGCGCCTCGGCGACGACCCCGATGGAGGCCGCGCCGGTCGCCACGCCCGAGCCGACCCCGCAGCCGCAGGCCGCCGCACCAGCCCCGGCGCTGTCCCCCCGGGCCTCGACGCCCCGACCGACCCGCCCCGCGCCGGCGCCAGCACCCGCCCCGACGCCGCCGCCGGCCGATCCGATGGCCGGCCATGACATGTCGAAGATGGACGGCATGACCATGCCGCCCAACCAGTAGTCCACGTAAGCATCAGGAAGTCTCTCATGAACCGTTCAATCCTCACCAGCCTGGCCGCTCTGGCGGCGCTGGCTCCCGTCTCCCTCGCCCAGGCCCAGAGCCATTCGCACGCGGGCATGTCGGCGCAGGATCACGCCGCCATGCAGGCCCCCGCCAACGGCGTCGTCACCGCGCCTGCGGACAACGCCATGCTAGCGGTCGCGCCGACGACCTTCTCGGCGACGTTCCCGCACGCCATGACCCTGACCTCTCTCAGGCTGACGGGCCCTGACGCCCGGTCCATCGACGTGGCTGTGGTCGACGACGCGGCGCCGGTCACCACGGTCAGCGCGCCCCTCCCCATCCTGGCCCCCGGATCCTATTCCGCCGCCTGGGCCGCGAAGGGCGCCGACGGCCACCAGATGAACGGCCTCGTCCGTTTCATGGTTCACTGAGAAGACGGTCTCCCGCCTCCTGAGCGGCCGAAATCGACGTGAGGAAACGCCGCGCAGCAAGCTGCGCGGCGTTTTTCGTCGTTGTCGATTTCGGCCGACGCGTTCGCCTTGAACACGGTCGATCACTTGCCATCAGCGCGACGAGCCGTCTGCGAGATGGACCCGCGCTCCGGGCAGGCGGGTCGCCAAGGTCGCCGGAATCCGGCAACAATGTCGGCCCCGCCTGACGCTGTCAGACACCGTCGCCGGACGGTTCGTACTGTGAACCGCCCAATGCCTTAAGCTGCGACAAACGGCGGAGACCCGCGCCGCCGCCGCTGCCCGTCGCTAGAACCAGGCTCGAATGCCGACGACCAGCCGGGTGTCTTCCGAGCTTCGTCCGTCGGCTTCCAGGAAGTCCGCAGTATTGCCGAAGCTCTTGGTCCATTCCACGCCGACATAGGGCGCGAACTCCTTGCGGAACTCGTACCGCAGCCGGGCCCCGATCTGGAGCGACGACAGGCCGGACCCGATCCGGAGTTCTGGGATGTCCTCCGCCGACAGCACCACCTCGGCCCGGGGCTGGACGATCCAGCGATTGGTGATGCGCTGATCGTATTCGGCCTCGGCCCTCGCCGTGAGTTCGCCCTTGTTGGACAGGAAGGCCGCCGCGTCGACCTCGAACCAGTAGGGCGCCAGACCCTGGATGCCGACGACCAGGTCGGTCCGGTCGCCTTCGGGCCGGTAGGTCTGCCTCAGGCCGGTCTGGAAGTCGAAGAAGGGTCGGAACGCCCGGCTATAGAGGGCCTGGATCTCGGCCTCCTCGACCTCGCCGTCGAAGGCTCCCTCCCCTTCGGACTTCCACCAGAAGCGATTGATGTCGCCGCCGGTCCAGCCCTGGGCGTCCCAGGCGTAGGCTTCTTCGCCGTCGGCGAAGGTCGCTTCGAGCTGGTCGATGATGACCGCCGTCGTGCGCACATTTCCATGCTCGACCCGCAGTTGGGCGCGGGCCGCCGCCATTTCGGCGGGGTCGAACAGCAGGTCGGCGGCATTGGCCGGCCCGCTTGCCGCGCCCGCCGGAGCGGGGGCTTCCGGTGGACGTCCGGGATTGTTCGCGCTGGTCGGGACGTCGGGCGGCATGGCCATTCCGGACATGTCGTGTCCGGCCGGCATCTGACCCATCGTCGACATGTCGTGCCCCGCCGGCATGGCCGGCGCGGGCGGGGTCTGACCCATGGTCGACATGTCATGGCCGGCATGCGGGGACGCGGCGGCCGGAGCCGGCTGGGTCTGGCCCATCGTCGACATGTTGTGTCCCGCCGGCATGGCTGGCGCGGGCTGGGTCTGACCCATGGTCGACATATCATGACCGGCATGCGGGGACGTGGCGGCCGGAGCCGGCTGAGTCTGGCCCATCGTCGACATGTCGTGCCCCGCGGGCATGGCTGGCGCAGGCTGGGTCTGACCCATGGCCGACATGTCATGGCCGGCATGCGGGGACGCGGCGGCCGGAGCCGGCTGGGTCTGGCCCATAGCCGACATGTCGTGCCCCGCCGGCATGGCCGGCGCGGGCTGGGTCTGACCCATGGTCGACATGTCATGACCGGCATGTCTAGACGCGGCGGCTGGAGCGGGCTGCGTCTGGGGCATCGTAGACATGTCGTGTCCCGCAGGCATGGCCGGCGCAGGCCGGGTCTGGCCCATGGTCGACATGTCGTGCCCCGCCGGCATCGCCCCAGCCTGCAGACGGACGGGCACCGCGCCCGTCGGGCACGTCGGCGCTCCGGCCGTCCCTATCCGGGATGCATCGGCGGTGGAGGAGCCGCGCGCGACGCAACCCTCCGGAAGCGTCTGGCGAACAGGCGCGGGCGTTGCATGCCCGGCGTGGCTCTGCGCCAGCGCAGGCGTTCCCGCCGCCGCGGAGGCCGCGGCGAGGATCAGGGGAAGGACGGCGACCGACGTCTTCACGATGCAGCTCCTTCCATCGGACGGACCGTGACCACATTGAACATCCCGGCATGCATGTGCAGCAATAGGTGACAGTGGAAGGCCCAGTCGCCGGGGTTGTCGGCGGTCAGGTCGAAACTGACCTTGCCGCCCGGCGGAACGTTGACAGTGTGTTTGAGCGGCTGGTGCCCGGCAGGGCCCCCGGTGACCAGTTCGAAGAAATGGCCGTGCAGATGGATCGGGTGCGCCATCATGGAATCGTTGACCAGGGTCACGCGCACCCGCTCGTCCCGCTCGAACCGGATCGGCTCGACCAGCTCGCTGAATTTTCGGCCGTCAAAGCCCCACATGAACCGCTCCATATTGCCGGTCAGATGGATTTCCATCGTCCGGGACGGGGGACGCTGATCCTTGTTGGGCTGGAGCGAGACGAGGTCGGTGTAGACGAGGACGCGATGCGGAACATCCTGAAGCCCGATCGGACGCTCGCCCATGCGGTTGGCCGGCGCCATCGCGATGGCATCGACGCCCACACCGACCGCCATGTCGGGCGGCGCATTCTCGGGATCGCGCATGTTCATTCCGGCCATGGAGCCGTGATCCATTCCAGGCATCGCCCCGGCAGGCTGGGCAGGCACGGCGCCGTGATCCATGCCCGCCATGGCTCCGCCGGAGGCTCCGGTCATGGCCCCGTGGTCCATCCCGGCCATGGCTCCGCCCGGCTGGGCTCCCATGGACCCGTGATCCATTCCGCCCATGCCGCCCATGTCCCCCATGCCCATGTCCTTCATGGTCAGGTTGGGAACCTCCCGCAGCGGCGGAACCTCGGCGGTCATTCCAAGACGCGGCGCCAGGGTCGCCCGCCCCATGCCCGATCGGTCGATGGCTTCGGAGACGATGGTGTAGGCGCGGTCCTCGGTCGGCTGGACGATGACGTCATAGGTCTCGGCCACAGAAATCTGGAACTCGTCGGTCTCGATCGGGCGCACATTCTCGCCGTCGGCCTGAACCACGGTCATCGGCAGTCCGGGAATTCGCACGTTGAAGATCGACATGGCCGAGGCGTTGATGATGCGCAACCGCACCCGCTCGCCGGGCCGGAACAGACCGGTCCAGTTCTCCCGCGGCCCGTGGCCGTTGATCAGATAGGTGTAGGTCGAGCCGTTGACGTCGAGGATGTCGCGCGGATCCATGCGCATCTCGCCCCACATCCGGCGCTCTTCCAGGCTCATCCGGTCGCTGCCGTCCAGCAGGCCGGCCAGGGTGGTGCGCTGGCGGTTGAAGTAACCGGGGCTCTTCTTGAGCTTGTCGAAGATTTCGTGCGGGTGCATGAAGCTCCAGTCCGACAGGACCAGCACATGTTCGCGGTCGTAGGCGACCGGGTCGGCGCCCGCCGGGTCGATGACGATGGGCCCGTAATGGCCGAGCGCCTCCTGCAGTCCTGAGTGGCTGTGGTACCAGAAGGTGCCGGACTGCCGGACCGGGAATTCGTAAACGAAGGTCTCGCGCGGGCGGATGCCGGGGAAGCTGACGCCCGGCACACCGTCCATCTGGAACGGCAGCAGGATGCCGTGCCAGTGGATGGATGTGTCCTCATCAAGCTGGTTCGTCACCGCGAGGCGGACGTTCTGGCCTTCGCGCAAACGGAGCACCGGCGCGGGAAGCACGCCGTTGATCGTTGTGGCCGTGGCGGTGCGCCCGTTCACGGTGAACGGCGACTGACCGATCGTCAGGTCGATGTTCGGGCCGGTGAGGGTCGGCAGGTCCGCCCGCAACCCCGGCGAACCTGTCTGGGCCCAGGCGGGCATCAAGCCCTGCAGGGCCGCGAGACCGCCTCCGGCGACAGCGCCGCGCAGCAGTAGTCGACGATCCAGCTTCATGGGATACTCCTGAAAGTCATGACCGCGCCTCCGTACGGCGACGATCTATAGGGATTTACGCAGGCGACGCGGTCGGCCCTCGCGACACGCTGCCGCAGAGCCGACCGCGCCGGCGGCCCTCGCGGCCGCCCGCCGAATTACCGCCGCGCCAGAAGAGCCTTCATCTGGGCGATCTCCTGTTCCTGGGAGCGCACGATTTCCTCGCACAGACCGAGCACTTCCGGATCCGTCAGCGAGGCTTGCTGGCACATCAGGATGGCGCCGGAGTGGTGCGGGATCATCGAACGCAGGAACTCCGTGTCTCCCACCGCCGCCTGGGTCCGCATACCCCAGAAGCTGACCGCAAACACCAGGGCGGCAGCCCCGCCGATCAGCAGATTCGTCCGTTTCGACGGATACATCGACCGCATGAACACCAGCATGAGGATCGCCATAGGCGAGACCATCATGAGGGTCATGTAGACGTTGTTGAGGTTGAAGTAGAAATGATTGAGGGACGCGATCATCGTGTACATCACGAGGTACATGATGATGAAATCCAGGACGAGCTCGATCGCGAACGACCGATAGCTCCCCTTCATGGCGTGCATGGTCTTCATGTTTTCCATCGATTGTTCTTCCTCTACTCGCAAATCTGCAACGGGACTTCTCGCCGACGCCGGATCATCCTGCGCTGGCGGGATGAGCCTCCAGCCAGGCGCGCAGCTCCGCGATGTCCGCGGTCTGCATCTCGATCGTCTTCTGCGCCATGCGCCGGATGTCGGCGTCCTGGCTTTCGCGCAGCACCACCTGGGCCATGTCGAGGGCGCCCTGGTGATGCGCGATCATCTTGCGAGCCCAGGTCTGGTCCGTGTCGACCCCGGTCGCGGCCATCATGGCCTCCATCATTTTCGCTTCGGCCGGCGCGAACGGCGGCTCACCGCCTCCGCCCGGCGCTGCCGCACCGGCTGCGGCCCCCACGTTTGTTTCGAGCCAACGCTGGAGCTCGGCGATGTCCCCGGTCTGCATCTCGACGGTCTTCTGCGCCATCCGGCGAATGTCGGCATCCCGCGTGTCGCGCAGCACGATCTGGGACATATCGAGGGCGCCTTGGTGATGGGGGATCATCTTGCGGGCCCATGCCTCTCCGGCGCTGGCTCCCGTCGCCGACCTCATGGCCTCGTGCATCCTCGCCTCGGCGGCGGAGAAGGGCGTCTGCGCCATCGCCATGGGCTCCGGAGTCTGCGCCGACTCGTCGGCCTTGGAGGCCGCCGGCGGCTCGGCGGCCGGGCTGCACGCCGCCACGAGGAGAGCGGAACAGCCGGCGAGCAGAACGGACGAGCGTGTGAAGGTCAGGTTGAACATCGGGTGTCTCCGGCGTGGGGCGGCGCCGGCGAATCGGCCGGCGGCTAGTTGAAGAGGGCGCCGGCGAGGCGGCGGCGGGACGCGGACTTGAACCGGGATCTCGGCGCCGTTGCGCAACCGGACATGAACGCCAGTTAAATCCGGGTCCTCCGACACGGTTCCGCCTTGATCAAATATACCCGAACGCTGTTGGATCAGGCGAGGGATCGGCTGCCGGAGTGCGTAATGGCGCAAACGCCGGTCGTCGCCTTCTCCTGGCCCCGGTCCCCCATGCCGCCCCCGTTAAAGTCTGACCGCACGAAGCCGCAGCGCATTGCCGATGACGCTCACGGAGGACAGGGCCATCGCCAACGCCGCCAGAGCCGGCGACAGCAGGAGGCCAAAGATCGGGTACAGCAGCCCCGCCGCGACCGGGATGCCCAGGGCGTTGTACCCGAAGGCGAAGACGAGATTCTGGCGAATGTTGCTCATCACCGCCTTCGACAGCTTGCGGGCCCGGACGATGCCCTGGAGGTCGCCCCCCAGCAGGGTGACGCCGGCGCTCTCGATCGCCACGTCGGAACCTGCGCCCATGGCCACACCAACATCGGCGGCGGCCAGGGCCGGGGCATCGTTGACCCCGTCGCCAGCCATGGCGACGATCCGGCCCTCGGCGCGCAGCCGCTCGACGACCGCCGCCTTGTCCTGCGGCAGGACCTCGGCCTGGACGTCGTCTATGCCGAGCCGGCGCGCCACCGCCTCGGCCGTGGTCCGGTTATCCCCGGTCATCATCACCAGGCGCAGGCCCGCGGCCTTCAGATCGCGAATGGCCCCGGCGGTCGTCGCCTTGACCGGGTCGGCGATGCCGAGGACGCCGGCCGCGGCCCCGTCCACGGCCACGAAGATCGCGGTGGCGCCGTCCTGGCGTAGCGCCTCGGCCTCGGCCTCGAGGGCGGCGACATCGACGCCGATCTCGCCGAGGTAGCGGCCGTTGCCGAGCGCCACGCGGCGGCCGTCGACCACCCCGGTGACGCCACGCCCGACCGGGCTGTCGAACTCCGAGGCCTCCGACAGCGCGAGCTTGCGATCCGTCGCGGCGCGGACGACGGCGTCGGCCAGCGGATGTTCGCTGGCCCGCTCCAGACTGGCGGAGAGTCTCAGAAGCTCGGTCTCGTCGAACCCGGGCGCGGGCCGGATCGCCGTGACCGACGGGCGCCCCTCGGTCAGGGTGCCGGTCTTGTCGAGCACCAGGGTGTCGACCTTTTCGAAACGCTCCAGCGCCTCGGCGTTCTTGATCAAGACCCCGGCGTGGGCGCCGCGCCCCACCCCGACCATGATGGAGATCGGCGTTGCCAGGCCCAGCGCGCAGGGACAGGCGATGATCAGCACCGAGACCGCGGCGACCAGCGCGTAGGACAGGCGCGGTTCGGGACCGACCAGGCCCCAGACGAGGGCGGCGAGAACCGCGATGCCGATCACTGCCGGCACGAACCAGCCGGACACCTTGTCGGCCAGCCGCTGGATCGGCGCGCGGCTGCGCTGGGCCTGGGCCACCATCTGGACGATCTGCGCCAGCAGGGTGTCGGCGCCGACCTTGTCAGCCCGCATCACGAACGAGCCGGTCTTGTTGAGCGAACCGGCGACGACCTTGTCCCCGACGCCCTTGGTCACCGGCATGGATTCACCCGTGACCAGGGACTCGTCGATGGTTACGCGACCGTCCAGAATCTCGCCATCGACCGCCACCTTCTCGCCGGGGCGGACGCGCAGCCGGTCTCCGACGGCGACCATGTCGAGCGTGACGTCCTCGTCGCCGCCGTCGTCACGGAGCCGCCGCGCGGTCTTGGGCGCCAAATCAAGCAGCGCCCGGATGGCGCCGGACGTCTGTTCGCGGGCGCGCAGCTCAAGAATCTGGCCCACCAGAACCAGGACGGTGATGATGGCCGCTGCCTCGAAATAGACCGGCGCGCTGCCGTCCATCCGGCGGACCGCCGCCGGGAACAGAGCCGGCGCCAGCACCGCGACCACGCTGTAGATCCAGGCCGCGCCGACGCCGATGGCGATCAGGGTGAACATGTTGAGGCTGCGGTTGCGGAGGGAAGCCCAGCCCCGCTGGAAGAACGGCCAGCCGGCCCACAGCACCACGGGCGTCGCCAGCGCGAACTGGATCCAGTTGGAGGTTTGGCCCGAAATCCGCATCGCCAGTCCGGTCAGATGGCCGCCCATCTCGAGCGCGAAGACGGGCAGGGTCAGGACCGCGGCAACCCAGAGGCGGCGGGTGAAGTCGATCAGTTCGTGATTGACCGGCGCCTCGGCGGTGACGGTCTCCGGCTCCAGCGCCATGCCGCAGATCGGGCAGGAGCCCGGGCCCTCCTGGCGCACCTCCGGATGCATCGGGCAGGTGTAGATGGCGCCCGGGATGACAGGCGCCGGTTGCCGGGCCTCGCCGAGATAGCGGTCCGGATCGGCGATGAATTTGGTCCGGCAGCCCGCCGAACAGAAGAAATAGTCCTTATCGTCGTGGGCCGCCCGATGCGCTGTGGTCGCCGGATCGACGGTCATGCCGCAGACCGGATCGACCGCCTTCGCGCCGCTGTCCGCCGATTTGGCCGAACAGCAGCTGTGGTCGGGCGGATGCGAAGGGGAGGGCATGGACATGGCGGGCTCCTTGAAACAGCTGGACGCCATATATACCCTAAGGGGGTATCGCGCAAGGCGCTGTCCTGGGGTATGGTCGAACGGTCAGAGCGAGGAATTGGATGCAGACGGAAACAAAACCCAAGGTGTTGAACCGCCTGAACCGGATCGAGGGCCAGGTGCGCGGCATCGCCCGGATGGTCGAGGAGGACCGCTACTGCGTGGAGGTCCTCACCCAGCTCCAGGCCGTACGGGCGGCCCTGCTGCGCGTCGAGAGCGAGGTGCTCAGAGACCACCTTGACCACTGCGTCATGGGGGCGATGACCGGCGACGATCTCTCCGATCGCAAGGCCAAGGCCACAGAACTGATCGACCTTCTCGGACGCGCCTCGCGGTAGCGCAGGACATTTCCCTAGACATCCCGTCGGATTGGTTCGGCGAGCGTCTTAAAATATCCTCTCGGGTAGTCGGGCCGACCGCCGATCTGGCCTGCCCGGGGCGTGTGGACCCCGGACCGGAAACTTGCCCAAGAGATGATCCCACAGGCTGGTGAACAGGCCGAAAAACCCACGGAAAATCACGGGAGCGTAGCAAAGACGTGGAGCCTGCATCTGCGCCTAGGCCAGGACCTTGAGGCGCCGACCGCCCAGGCTCCCGGGCGACGGCTCCGGGCGCCGGGTCCTCAGACGGCTTGAGGAGCGCCCCTTCAAGGCGTGCATCCAGCTTACATACCTTGACGCCGAGCTGTTCTTTGAAGCCCGCCACGATGCGGTCCGGCTGGGCCTCAGGGCTCGACAGGGCCGTCGGAGAGGGCGGAATGACGAGGCGAGGGCCGGCCGATCAGCGCCAGAAGGCCCGATGACGATCGCCTGACGGCTCAGGGCGGACGGTCGTCCAGAACCACGCGGACCGAGCCCGCGCGAGCCACGGTCAGCTGGATTGCGACATGGGTGGGCGACGTGGTCTTCGTGCGCGCCCGCATAGACGGCCCATCCATCGCCCATGGAGAAAACCGCGCTCGATGAGATCCAGGCCATCGTACACCACGGCCCGCGCTGAACTGTGGGCTGAGCCGGTGGCACGCGTCATCCCGCCTTCCGATGAAACCTGCAAGCCGACCGCCATGAGCCCGCGAGCGGCGCAGGATCAGATCATGGCCTTTTCTCCAGCGCGGCAGGCCTGACCCCCGGATGCGAGAGGATGAGGGATGGCGGCGACCGATGCGTATACCAATTAAGCGGTCCGTCCTGTGCCGCCCGCCGTGGGGGCCATCGTTCATGACGTCCGTTTCTCCGACTCACGAAGGCTACCCGGCTGATCTGAGGGCCCTGACCAGCCTGCGGGCCTTCCTGGCCATGGGCGTGGTGCTGTTCCACTACCAGCTTCAGTGGGATCCGGCCCTGGGCTACAGCCCGATCATCGAGCGAAGCCGGCTGGGGGTCGACGCCTTCTTCATGCTGTCGGGCTTCATTCTGGCCCACGTCTACGGCCCCGCTTTCGCCGCAGGAACGTTCAGCTACAGGCGCTTCCTCGTGGCCCGCTTGGCTCGGCTCTATCCCCTCCATCTGGCGATTTTAGGCGGTGTTCTGATCATGGTGCTCGGAGCTTCAATCTCTGGCGTTCCGTTCGATCTCTCGACCTACACGACAGAGGGCTTCTTCAAGACCCTGTTCCTGGTACAGGCGTGGTTTCCAAGCGAAATCGGATACAATTGGAGCGGCCCGTCCTGGTCGCTCTCGGCGGAATGGTTCGCCTATCTGCTGTTCCCGGCCTACGCCCTTCTCTCGATCCGGATGAGACATCGTCCTTGGTTCCTGCTCGGCTTGGGCATCGTCAGCTATGTTGTCATCGACGCGGCCTACGTCTCAACCTTCGGCAAGGTTCTGCCTCGGGCCGAGGACGACATGGGCATCTTGCGCATAGCGCCGGCCTTTCTGATCGGCATGGCGCTCTACGGCTTGGGCCATCGCTGGCGCTGGAGCCGGCCCGTCGCCATCGCCGCCGCCCTGGCTGCTACCCTCGTGTTGCTCGGCGCTATGCAGCTGTCGTTGGACGACCGGATCATCGTCGCCCTCTCAGCCCCCGTTATCCTGACCTGGTCCCTGCTCGCACGCGCGGACTGCGAGGGGCCTCTCGCCGCCCCTGCGCTGGTTTTCGCCGGTGAAGCCTCCTTCGCCCTCTATCTCGTGCACATGCCCGTCCTCGTCGCCTTCAAGGGCGTGGTCGCCGAACTGCGCGGCATCGACAGCGCCTTCCGCATCACGCCAGTCGAACTGGCAGGGTTGTTCGTCGTCACGGCGCTGATCGCGGCGGCCCTTGCATCTGCTCGTTGAGAAACCTGGGCGAACCTGGATCCGACGCCGGTTCGAAAGCCGGCGAGCCCGGCCCGCAGCGCCGGCCTGACCCCGGGCCACGAGACGTGGGTACTGCCTCGGCGTCGGTCAATCCCGACCGGTCGGCGCCGCACTGGCGCCGCAGCGACCCGCAGCCCACCAAGAAAACATTTTGAGAATGATAGTGAGTCACTCCCATGCCGCCCCTTACCACGACTGGCGGATCGATCAATGTTCGCATCGTCGCAGCCGTCAACGGAGCTCCCGACCTCCGCCATCACGTATCCACCTGAAGGACGAATCCTAGCCATATCGTGATGCGGCAACCTCGACCGTTGCCATTGGGATCGGGTCGCACTATGGCGGATGAAGGAGCCGTTCAATCTTGTCTCGCCTGTTTCGCACCATTTGCGTCAGCCTGTGCGCCGCCCTCGTGGCGACGTTGAGCCTGCATGGGGTTCAGGAAGGGCGGCACCAGATTGCCCATGCGTCGGATTGGCCGGCAGTCGCGATCGGCCACGGTGATCACGCAGAGATCGCGGACGTCGATCATGGCTCGCTGCACGTCCATATCGCCCCCGACGCGCCAGCCGAGGATCCACTGGATCAAGCCGAAGACGGCGAAGACGAGGGCGAGGCCGGGCGTCCAGCAAGCCATCACCACCATACGAGCGGCGACAGCCACACCGCCATCCCGATCCTCAACCGCGATCTGAGCCCCCTCGTCGCCATGAACGCCGTGCTGATCCAGCCGGCGGGCGATGGCGCACGTCCGGCCCACGACGGCGACGGGCCTGAATACCCTCCCAGACGGACGCGCACGATCATCTGATCCGACGCGGCCAATCGGTCGCGCGTGCACCCCCGTTTCCCGGAGAGAATCCCTTGAAGACCCCATCGTCCGGCATTGCCGGGCCGTGGGCGCGACTGACGGCCGTGTCGGCCCTCGCGCTCATTCTGGCGGCCTCGCTGCCGCCGACCCTTGCTGTCGCACAGGATGCGGCGGCCACGTCCACCGCGCCTGTACTGTCGCTGGACGAGGCGCTGCGTCGAGCCGCCCTGGTCGATCCCTCACTGGCACCGACCCAGGCCCGGCGACAGGCGTCGCGGGCAGCCGTGCGTCAGGCGGACGTTCGTCCCAACCCCACGCTTGGGGTGATGGTCGAGAACTTTCCGACCATCGGCGGAGGCGACCTGTTCCGTCGGACCGAGACCACGCTCACAGTCGAGCAACGGTTCGAGCGGGGCGGTGACAGGTCCGCCCGTGTCTCTCTCGCCGAAGCCGAAGGGCTGCTGGTCGACGCCACCGCGCGCATTCGCCAGTTGGACCGGCTCGAACAGGTGCAGCGCGCCTGGGCGGAAGCTCTGGCGGCTCAGGCCGAGTTGGAGATCGCCCGCGAGCGCCTTGACCTCGCCGAACGGTTCCAGACCGAGGTCGGTCGCCGCGTGGACATGGCGCGCGATCCTCTGTTCGCCGGGGCGCGCGCCGAGGCCGAACTGGCTCAGGCCCAGATCGACTTCGATCAGGCCGGGATTACCGTCCGGGTCGCCAACATTTCGCTGGCCCGGTTCTGGGATGGGTCATCGGACTTCACCCTTGGCGCCGAGACCTTCGCCGACACCCGGTCGGCGCTCGACGTCACGGATGGGGTCGCCCAGGCGGACCTGGACATCTTCGTCGCACAGCGCGACATCGCCGTCGCCCGGGTGGCGGTGGAGACGGCCCGCGCCCGGTCGGACGCCACGGTCAGCGCCGGCGTCCGTCACTTCGGGGACGGCAACGACCTCGGCTTTGTCGTCGGCGCGTCGATTCCCCTTGGTCGCTACGACCAGAACCTCGGGGCCATCGACCGCGCCCGAGCGGAGGGGCTGGCCGCCGAGGGTGATCTCGCCGCCGCCCGCATCGACCGTGAACGTGAGATCGCGCGCCTGCAGGTTCAGGTCATGGCCCGAGCCAGCGAAGCTCGCAGGATCGGGCAGGAAACCCTTCCCCAGGCCGAGCGCGCCGTCGTTCTGGTGCGCGACGGCTTCAACAGGGGCGGCTTCACCTACAACGACGTCATCTCCGCCCAGACCGCCCTGCTGCAGACCCGCGCCCGCCGCGTCGCGGTGCTCAAGCAATTCCATATCGATCGCGCCCGCCTCGACAGACTGACCGGCGCGCACGGCGCCCTGATCCTCGCCCTGGAGACTCAACCATGATCCGCCTGACACCTTCGCGGCGCTGGCTCGTTGCGTCCGCGATCGTCCTCGCCTTCGCCGCCGCCGCTTGCGGAGACAAGCCCGCCGAAAAGGCAGGCGAAAACGGCGAGGCTGCCGCCGCCGACTATGAGCGTGGCCCTCACCGAGGCCGGATGCTCCGCGACGGAGACTTCGCCCTTGAGATCACCATCTTCGAGGAAGGACCAGAGCCCCTGTTCCGGCTCTATCCCTATCTGAAGGACAAGCCGCTCGATCCACGTCAGGTCCAGGCGACCATGGCCCTGACCCGTCTCGGGCCGAAGGTCGATCGGTTCACCTTCATCCCGACCGAGGACTATCTCGCCAGCCCCGGTGTCGTCTCCGAGCCGCACTCCTTCGACGTGGCGGTCGCGGCGACCCAGAACGGCAAGCGATCGACCTGGGCCTACCAGTCCTATGAGGGTCGCACCGTCATCTCAGCCGACGCCGCCCGCGCCGGTGGCGTCACCACGCAGCGCGCCGGTTCCGCAGTCCTGGGCGAGTCTCTGCCGTTGAGCGGTCGGGTCGAGATCACGCCTGAGGGCCAGAGCGATGTCTTCGCCCGCTATCCGGGTCGGGTGATGGCGTTGAACGTCGAACTGGGCCAGCGCGTATCGCGAGGCCAGGTTGTGGCGCGGGTCGAGTCCAGCGAGAGTCTCCAGACCTATTCCGTCACCGCGCCGATCTCCGGCGTCATCATGGCCAAGAACGTCAACGCCGGGGCCATCACCGGCGCGGGCGGCGAGCCGATGCTGGTGATCGGCGACCCAACCCGCCTCCATGCCGAGTTCGCCCTCTATCCGCGCGATGCAGAACGTGTCCGCCGGGGCCAGCGGGTCGAGGTCACCAGTCTGGCAGGTGACCACCGTTTCAATGGCGTCATCGAAACCATCCTGCCCGGCTCTGATCCGATGAGCCAGACCCTGATCGCCCATGTCGAACTGGCCTATCAGGGCGGCGTCTGGCGGCCGGGCCTGGGAGTACAGGGCACCGTTCAGGTCGGTGAGGGTGCAGTGCCTCTCGCCGTCCAGACCAAGGCCATCCAGCCGTTCCGCGATTTCCAGGTCGTCTACGCCAAGGTCGGCAACACCTATGAGGTGCGGATGCTCGAACTGGGCCGAAGGACCGACGAGTGGACCGAGGTGCTTGGCGGGCTCGAACCCCGAACCGAATACGTCGTGAACGGCGCCTTCCTCATTCGCGCGGACATCGAAAAGTCCGGCGCGAGCCATGATCACTAGGGGGCGCGAGAACCATGCTTGCACGCATCATCGCCCTGTCGATCCGCTTCCGATGGGCGGTCATGGGGCTCGTCCTCCTGGCCTGCGCCATCGGCGTCTGGAGCTTCCAGCGCCTGCCGATCGACGCCACTCCGGACATCACCAACGTCCAGATTCAGATCAACACCGAAGCCCCCGGCTATTCGCCGCTGGAGGCCGAACAGCGCATCACCTTCCCCGTCGAGACCGCCGTCGCAGGCGTTCCGGGCCTTCAATACACCCGCTCGGTTTCGCGATACGGGTTGAGCCAGGTGACCGTCATCTTCGACGACGGCACCGACATCTATTTCGCACGCCAACTGGTGAATGAGCGCCTCCAAAGCGCCCTCGGTCAGCTTCCCCCCGGCGTCACCCCTGAACTTGGCCCTATCGCCACCGGCCTCGGGGAGATCTTCATGTATACGGTCGAGGCCGAGCCGGGTGCACGACGTCCCGACGGCCAGCCCTATACGACCGAAGACCTGCGCACGCTTCAGGACTGGGTCATCCGGCCCCAGCTTCGCAACACGCGCGGTGTCACCGAGGTCAACACCGTCGGCGGCTACGAGCGTCAGTATCACGTCACACCCGATCCGCAGCGGCTGGCGGCCTACGGGGTGACCATGGCCGAGGTGGTCGAAGCGCTGGACAACAACAACGCCAACGTCGGCGCGGGCTATGTCGAGCGCTTCGGCGAACAGTATCTGATCCGGGTGCCGGGGCAGGCTTCGACGAGTGAAGACCTGGGCAACATCGTGATCGCCACGCGTGGGGGCGTTCCGATCCGCATCCTGGACGTCGCCGACATCGGAATGGGCCAGGAACTTCGCACCGGCGCCGCGACCGAGAACGGCAAGGAGACGGTCCTTGCGACGGTTCTCATGCTGGCTGGCGAGAACAGCCGTATCGTCGCCCAGGCCGCCGCCGCCAGCCTGCAGGAAGCCGCCAAGGCCCTGCCGCCCGGTGTCGTCGCCACGCCGGTCTACGACCGCACCGAACTGGTGGAACGCGCCATCCACACCGTCGAAAAGAACCTCGTCGAGGGCGCCCTGCTGGTCATCGTCGTGCTGTTCCTGCTGCTCGGCAACATCCGCGCGGCCCTGATCACGGCGGCGGTCATTCCCGTCACCATGCTGATGACCATCACCGGCATGGTGCGGACCGGAACCTCCGGCAATCTGATGAGCCTCGGCGCGCTCGACTTCGGCCTGATCGTGGACGGCGCCGTCATCATCGTCGAGAACTGCCTCAGGCGCTACGGCGAGGCCCAGCATCGCCTGGGTCGTATCCTGACCCGCGAGGAACGGTTCGATCTGGCGGCGACCGCCTCCAGCGAGGTAATCCGGCCCTCGCTATTCGGGGTCATGATCATCACCCTGGTCTATGTCCCCATCTTCGCCCTGACCGGGGTGGAGGGGAAGACCTTCCACCCGATGGCGATCACCGTCGTCATCGCCCTGACGGCAGCGCTCCTGCTGTCCCTGACCTTCGTACCCGCCGCCGTCGCCATGTTCGTCACCGGCAAGGTCGAGGAGAAGGACAGCTTCCTGATGCGCTGGGCCCGGGTGGGTTATCAGCCGGCGCTCGACTTCGCGCTCAGGACCCGCAGCCTGATGATCGGCATTGCGGTCGTGCTGGTGCTGCTCGCCGGGTTCGGGGCGTCGCGGATGGGCTCGGAGTTCGTGCCCAATCTCGACGAAGGCGACATCGCCATGCACGCCCTGCGCATCCCGGGCACCAGCCTGACCCAGGCCGTGCAGATGCAGACTGCGTTGGAAGCCCGCATCGCCCGCTTCCCCGAGGTGGAGCGGGTCGTGGCCAAGATCGGCACCGCCGAGGTCGCCACCGATCCGGTGCCGCCCTCGGTCGCCGACACCTTCATCATGCTGAAGGACAGGAAGGATTGGCCGAACCCTCGCAAGTCTCGCGGCGACCTCGTCGCCGAGATGGAAGAGGCCGTGAATGAGATTCCCGGCAGCAAATACGAGTTCACCCAGCCGATCCAGATGCGGTTCAACGAACTGCTGAGCGGGGTGCGGGCCGACGTCGCCATCAAGGTCTATGGCGACGATCTCGACGAACTGCTGCGCCTCGGCGCCGAGATCGAAGCCATCGTGGCCTCGGTGGACGGGGCCGCCGATCCCCAGACCGAACAGATCACCGGCCTGCCGGTGCTCCAGATCACACCCAACCGACCCGCCATGGCGCGCCTTGGCCTGAGCATCGAAGACGTCCAGTCGGTTATCTCCACCTCGATGGGCGGCACGACCGCCGGGCAAATCTTCGAGGGTGACCGTCGTTTCGACGTCGTTGTCCGCCTGCCCGAGCGTCTGCGCGCCGACACCAACGCCATCGGTCGTCTCCAGGTCCCGCTCCCGGCGGGCGAAGGACAGCCGCGTCAGTTCGTGCCCCTGAATGAGGTCGCCACGATCGAACTCACAAAGGGTCCGAACCAGATCAGCCGAGAGAACGGCAAACGCCGCATCGTGACCACGGCCAATGTCCGCGACCGCGACCTGGGTTCGTTCATCCGCGAGGTTCAGGACCGGGTCGATGCTGAGGTCGCCATACCGGCCGGCTATTGGGTCACCTATGGCGGAACGTTCGAGCAGTTGATCTCGGCCGCCAAACGATTGCAACTCGTGGTTCCCGCGGTGTTGCTGCTGATCTTCGGCCTGCTGTTCGCCTTGTTCCGCTCGGTCAAGGACTCGGCCATCGTTTTCTCCGGCGTGCCTCTGGCCCTGACCGGAGGGGTGGCCGCCCTGATGCTGCGTGGGCTGCCTCTGTCGATCTCGGCGGGGGTCGGATTCATCGCCCTGTCCGGGGTCGCCGTGCTCAACGGTGTCGTCATGGTCACCTTCATCCGCAGCTTGATCGCCGAAGGGAAGCCTCTTGGCGAGGCAATCCGGGAGGGGGCGCTGACCCGTCTTCGCCCGGTGCTGATGACGGCGCTCGTCGCCAGCCTCGGCTTCGTGCCCATGGCCTTGAACGTCGGAGCCGGCGCCGAGGTCCAGCGCCCGCTGGCCACGGTCGTCATCGGCGGGATCATCTCCTCGACCCTGCTGACCCTGCTCGTGCTCCCCGCCCTCTACAGCCTCGTCCACGGCCGCCCGTCTTCGCCGAACGGCGTCAGACGGTCGTGGCGTGAGCGGCTTCCCTTCGCATACTCCCGGAGGACTTCATGAACCCGCGTCTCCAGCGCGCGACCGCCTGGTTGCGAACGCCCATCGGCCTGCTGAGCGCAGGCCTGTTGGTGCTCTTCCTCAACGGCCTGTTCACCGCCACCCTGGCGCACGGGGTGGCGGCAGGGGACAAGGGCTACATCCAGGAGACGTCCGGCATCGTCTTCTGGCCCTTCGTCTATCTGGGGGCCAAGCACATGGTCACCGGTTACGACCATCTGCTGTTCCTGTTCGGGGTGATCTTCTACCTCTACCGCCTCAAGGATATCAGCCTCTACGTCACCATGTTCGCCGTCGGGCATTCGACGACCCTGCTGCTGGGCGTGATGCTGAACGTCAACGTCTCCAGTTATCTGATCGACGCCATCATCGGCCTGTCCGTCGTCTACAAGGCGCTCGACAACATGGGGGCCTACCGACGCTGGTTCGGTGTCCAGCCGGACGCCAGGGCCGCGACCCTGGCGTTCGGTCTGTTCCACGGCCTGGGTCTGGCGACCAAACTGCAGGACTTCCAGCTGTCTTCAGACGGCCTCTTGGTCAACCTGATCGCCTTCAACATCGGCGTGGAGATCGGCCAGCTTCTGGCGCTCGGAGCCATCCTGATCGCCATGGGATTCTGGCGCCGGACCGCCAGCTTCGGGCGCCACGCCTATCTGGCCAACGTCATCCTCATGATCCTCGGTTTCATCCTGACGGGCTATCAGCTCGTCGGCTTCTTCGTCGCCTGACGGGAGACCTTCCATGCAAAATCTCAATCAACCCGATCCCGCCGAACTGCCGTCGACGGCCAAGCTGCTCAAGTCTACCGGCGTCGCCGTCGTCATCGCCTCGGCCCTGCTGGTCACCGTGGTCCTTCCAGCCGAGTACGGCGTCGATCCTACCCGCATCGGCTCGGTCTTCGGGCTGACCGAGATGGGCCGGATCAAGCGCCAACTCGCCGTTGAAGCTGCGGCTGAAGCGGCCTCAACGGCGGCGGTCATTACATCCACGAGGACCGCGCCTGCCTTGCCGGCAGCCGCACCAGTGGGCTCACCAGACACCGCAACTCAGGAGCCGGCCAGGTCTGCCAAGACCGAAGCCGTCCCGCCAGCGGTCACGACCCAGACGGCAGCCGCAGCTACGACAACCAATGGCGCATCGGCGGGTCGCAGCCATCGCACGTCCCTGACCCTTGAGCCTGACGAGGGGGCCGAGATCAAAATGGCCATGGGGGACGGCGCGAAGGCGAACTTCACCTGGTCCACCAGTGGCCCGGCGGTGAACTATGACACCCATGGTGACGGCCAAGGGATCACCTATCACGGCTATAGCAAGGGAACCTCCGCCCGCGAGACGGGGGTGCTAACGGCCGCTTTCGCGGGTCATCACGGCTGGTTCTGGCGTAACCGCAGCGGCGAGCGTGTCACCATCACGCTTCAAACCTCGGGCGACTACGAGAGCGTCGATTTCGTCGACTGAGGCTTACGGTCGGATGTCTCCCGCCTTGGGCTCACTCCTTCGTCGTCGGCCATCGCGGGTGGCGCTCGTCGATGACGAAGGGATGGCTGTGCAACGCCTCTCCGGATTGACCGTCCAGATGCGGATCGTCTTCGGCCGGTGCGTCATGCCGATGCGGCAGGTCCGTCGGGTCGTTCGCAGGCCAGACTACAAATCCTAGGACCGTTCCGAACGCGCACAGGGCGGCCAGCACCAGAAAGGCCGCGCTGGGGTCCGCAGCCGCGCTGACCAGACCGGCGACCGGATAGGCGATCAGCCAGGCGGCGTGGGACAGGGCGAACTGCGCCGCGAACAGGGCCGGACGATCCTGTGCGTTGGAAGACCGACGCAAGGCGCGACCCGCCGGTGTGAGGGTCAGCGAATAGCCGACGCCCATGACGGCCCAGAGGATGAGCAGGGCGACATAGGTGGTCGCCAGCACCGATCCCCCAAGCAGCACCAGGGTCATGATCGCGGCGCCCCACAACATGGCGGTCCGGTCTGCGACCCGGTCCAGCAGGCGAGGCAGGGCGATCGCCGCCGCCATCGACCCCGCCCCGAAAGCCGCTAGCGCCCAGGCGGCGGCTTGGCCGGACATGGCGAAGCGGGACTGCACCAGGACGACCGTGTTGACGAACACCATGGCCCCGCCGGCGGCCTCGGCGATGCTGATGGCGATCAGACCGCGCAGACGTGGCGTCAAAGCGAACAGGCGAACCCCGCCCGTGAGCCGCTGGATGAAGGGTTTCTGAGCCGTCTGCGTCAGTACCGGCAGTGCAGCCGTGACGACGAAAAGGGCCGAGATAACGAAGCCGAGGGACGTCCCGGCGAACAGATTGTTGTAGCTCATGAAGGCGAGGAGCACGGCCGCCAGCACGGGACTGGCCACGCTCTCGAGATCGGCCGCGAGGCGCGAGAGCGACAGGGCCTTGGTGTATTCCGCCTCGTCAGGCAGCAGGTCGGGGATCATCGCCTGGAACGCCGGGGTGAAGGCCGCCGAGGCGACGTACAGCACCGTCATCAGGGCATAGACCTCCCAGGCCTCGCCAACGAACGGCAAGGCGCCGGCGACACAGGCCCGGACGACATCCAGCGAGACCAGCAGGGCCTTGCGGGGAAGCCTGGCCGCCAGGGCGCTCGCGAAGGGCGCGACGCCGATATAGGCGATCATCTTGATGGCCAGGGCCATCCCCAAGACTTCGCCGGCATTGGCCCCGGCCAGATCATGCGCCAGCAGACCCAGCGCCACCGTCGCCATGCCCGTGCCGAGCAGGGCCGCGACCTGGGCGATGAACAGATGCCGGTAACCGGCATGGCGAAGCGGTGAAAACATCGAACGTCGTCCTGCGGCGGGTAACCAAGAGAGGCTGGTCTTATCCCCTCCAGGGGGATAGCATAGCCTCATGGCTCACATCGTCCACGAATCCCACCCCGAGATCATCAATCGGCTGAAGCGCGCCGAGGGTCATCTGCGCAAGACCATCGCCATGATCGAGGGTGGGCGAACGTGTCTGGATCTCGCCCAGCAGCTTCATGCGATCGAGAAGGCCGTGGCGGCGGCCAAGAAGACCCTGATCCACGATCACATCGACCATTGCCTCGCCCATGCGGCCGAGGGCGACCCGGCCGAGGCCCGTCGGGCCATGGCCGAGTTCAAAGACATCACCAAATACCTGTGAGACGCCGATGACCCCGTTTGCAGACCTGCTCGCGCAGGGCTCGGCCCATGCCTGGCTGTTCATTCCTTCCGCCCTGCTGCTGGGAGCCTTGCACGGGCTGGAGCCCGGCCACTCCAAGACGATGATGGCGGCCTTCATCGTCGCGGTGCGCGGTACGGTCTGGCAGGCGATCCTGCTGGGTTTGTCGGCGACGCTGTCCCATACGGCCATCGTCTGGGCCATCGCCCTGACCGGGCTCTACTTCGGCCAGTTTTTCGACATCGAAGCCTCGGAGGGCTGGTTCCAGCTGGCCTCGGCCGTGATCATCCTCGGTGTCGCCGCATGGATGCTCTTCGCCACATGGCGCGAGCAGAACGCCGTCCACAACGAGCATGATCGTGACCACGACCATGACCACGACGAGACGCGCTGGATCGACACCGGCCATGGCGTCGTCAGCCTGAGTATCTTCGAGGACGGCGTGCCCCCACGGTTCCGGTTCGCTCCGGAGAAAGGGCCGGTTCCGAGGGCCGACGACGTCATCGTCGCAACCACCCGGGCGGACGGCTCCGTCCAGACATTCCACTTCGAGACACGCGACGGTTATCTCGAATCGGCAGACGTCATTCCTGAACCCCATGCGTTCACCGCAAGGCTGGTCCTGGGCCACGGCAATCACACCCACGAGTTCGATGTCGAGTTCGCCGAACACGATCACGAACACGCTCATGACCACGGCGGGCTTGATGTCTCGGACCCCGGCTATCAGGACGCCCACGAACGCGCCCACGCCAACGACATCAAGAAGCGGTTCGCCAACCGCAAGGTGACCACTTGGCAGATCATGCTCTTCGGCCTGACAGGCGGCCTGATCCCGTGCCCGGCCTCGATCACCGTCCTGCTGCTCTGCCTGCAGCTGAAGCAGGTGGCCTTGGGTGCGACCCTCGTCCTGTGCTTTTCGATCGGATTGGCGGCGACCATGGTCACCGTCGGTGTCGCAGCGGCGATCGGGATGCGGCATGCGGAGAAGCGCTGGTCGGGAGGTTTCGCGGCTTTTGCACGAAAGGCGCCCTATTTTTCAGGGGTTCTGATCGCTGTCGTCGGCCTGGTCTTGACCTGGCAGGCCGTCGTCTCCCTGGCCCGGTAGACAGGTGGGATGGCCAAGACACCCTGTATCGATGTCTGCACTTTCGACGCCCGCTCCGGTTTTTGCGCAGGCTGTGGACGCACGCGGTTGGAAGTCGCGGGGTGGCGCAAACTCACTCCGCATCAGAGGAAAACCATCGAACGCGACTTGCGACGTCGCCTGACGGGACGCTCGTAGGGCGCCTCGCATCCACATACTTGCCGCAGCGATCCGCCTATGACCTTGGGCCCCCGCGAGCCGACGACTTCCTCCTAGCTGATGGCTCGCAGGGAACTCGGAAGGGAAGTGGCCAAGGGGTCCGACATGCGCGCGGATGGACGAGGGGACTGCCACTCCAAGTTGGATTTCGGCAGGGCTTGCGGGGTCCAGCAGGCTCGCGTCCTAATCTCCCCCTTCGCGTCCACCGGCGGCACGCAGCAGGTCGCCGACCCTTCGACCATTAAGGCGGCATGAGGCAATCACCCGATCATAGACGATGACGCGACCGTTACGACCGCGAACCGCCACGCACGTCAGGACACGTCCGCGAACCAAGCCCGACAATCGGTCCCGGTCAGCGCGTCCGGTCGGACTGTGGAGCTCGGGGGCGTTAAAATCCGACAGCCGGACCTCAATCCAGGTCGAGGGGTCACTGTTGGGGCCCGCACACAGGCTGTCACCGTCACCGATGTAGCGCACCAGACCGGAGAAGGACGCGCCCGCGCGGTCAGGCAAACGGCCCTCGCACGGATCCGCGTGGGCGACGGCGGGAGCGAGGAGAAGACCAGTGAGGATCAGGAGCCATTTCATGGGCGCAGCCTGAAGCCATCGCCCCTCTTAGCCAACGGGCATTGGAGAAAAAGGAAGGGCGGGGGGTGGTCGCCCCGATCCGGGGCCAGCAGCCCCTGGAGCCCCGCGATGCGACCCTTGTCCTCATCAACATTCAGGCCTTCCGGCCTGCGTTCGGGAGACCTGTTCGCGGCGTCGCCGGGCCTTGAGCAGGAGATGGACGACGCCACCCTTCTTTCCCTGCTGATGACACGCACCATGCCGGAGCGTGACATCGCGCAGGCTGCAGCGACCTTGCTGGCGGTGTTCGGCACGGTCGCCGCCGTCGTCGCGGCGGATCCGCACGAGCTGGCGCGGGCCGCCACGCTCGACGCGACCACGATCACGGATCTCAAGATGTTGCGCCGGCTGAGTATCAGGTTGGCCCGATCGGAGGCCTGCCGCCGCCCCGTCCTGTCATCATGGTCCGCCCTGGTCGCCTATGTTCGCTCGGCCCTGGCCCACGAACCGAGAGAGCAGTTCCGCGCCCTGTATCTCGACAAGAAGAACATCCTGCTTCGGGACGAATTCCGGGCCGAAGGCACGGTCGATCACGCCCCGGTCTACCCCCGTGAAGTCGTCCGGCGGGCGCTGGAACTCTCGGCTTCGGCGCTCATCCTTGTCCACAATCATCCGTCCGGCGACCCGGCCCCGTCACGGGCCGATATCGAGATGACCCGCAGGATCGTGGACGCCGCCGGCGTTTTCGGCCTGCAAGTGCACGACCATCTCGTCATCGGCCGTCAGGGTACGGCGAGCTTCAAACAGCTCGGCCTGATCTGAGGCGGCCATGACCCTTCACGCGATTGTCGCCGCCCTGGGCGGCGACCTCTATGCCGGAGGTTCGCGCGCCAGCATCCCCGCACCCGGCCACAGCACGGCGGACCGTTCGGTTTCGTTGATGCTGGCCGATGATCGGGTCATCATCCACGGATTCGGCGGCGCCGATTGGCGCACCGCACGGGATGATCTTCGCCTTCGCGGCTTTATCGATGACGCCGGTCGGCTCACCGGCGGCGGGCGCGGACGGTCCTCATCGCCGAGACCGGACCGGCGCCTTCGCGTCGAGACCGCATCGCGTCTGTGGACCGCGACGACGGAGCGACCGCCCCACGGTCCGGCCAGTCTCTATCTGCGACGGCGCGCAGTCATGACCGGAGCCGCCGCTTACAATCTTCGCCTGCACCCCTCCGCGCCACTGTCGGTCTATCAGAGTGGTAGGCGCGTGCGTCCCGCTCTGATCGCCCGGGTCAGCGACGCCGAGGATCGTCTGACGGCGGTCGAGCTGACCTATCTCGAGACCAATGGTCTGCCCGCCGGCGGTCTGCGCCTGGCCCGAAAGACTGTGGGTCAGGTCCCGCCCGGCGCGGCCGTTCGCCTCTCGCCTGCGGCCGAAGAGATGTTGGTGGGCGAAGGGGTGGTCACGACCCTGTCGGCCATCGACCGCTTCGGTCTTCCCGGCTGGGCTCTTATGGCCGCCAATAACCTCGTCGCCTGGAGCCCGCCCGCCTGGGTGCGCCGGGTCCTGATCGCCGCTGACCGTGGCGAGGCCGGTGAGGCGGCGGCTGCCCGGCTCCGCCGCCGCCTGGTGAATGACGGTCTCAAGGTTGAGGTGTCATGGCCCGAGCCGCCGTTCGGCGACTGGAACGAGGTCGCGGTCGCGGCGGCGTCGCAAAGGGGGAGCGAGGGCTCTGAGGGGCGCCGGAGTGACGGGGATGGCCCCCGTCGCCCGGCAGGAGAGACCTCATGACCGACCTCGTTCCCGTCATCACCTCAACAACCTCTGTTCCTGAAACCCCAACCCCGGCCGTCATCTTCACGCCCGTGGAACGCATCGTCCGCCTCGGGGATCTCGGCATCGCGCGAGAGAACCTGCGCTATGGCGAACCGCCCGACGACGATATTCCGACCCTGGCCGCCACCCTGAAGGCGGCCGGTCAGTTGCAGCCCGTGACCGTCAGGCCCGGTCGCGGCAAAAAGGAGCAGCCGTTCATGGCCCTAGACGGTCGTCGTCGTCGTCTGGCGCTGGCGAGCCTGCTGGAGGCCGGCGACATCGACGAGGACTATCCTGTCCGGACCTATGTCGAGACCGATCCGGCGCGCCAGGCGGCGGCGGTGCTTTTGACCAACACCGCCGTGCCGGTCCATGTGGCCGATGTCATCGCCGCCATTGGCCGGATGCTGAAGTCGAAACTGACGATCACCGCCATGGCGCGGGCGCTCGGTTATGACGAGATCGAGATCAAACGGCTGGCCGCCTTGTCCGGGGTCGCGCCGGCCGCTCTGGTGGCGCTGAAAGCGGGCCGGATCACGCTTCGCCAGACCCGGCTGCTGGCGCGCCTGCCGGACCTTCAGGAGCAGAAAGACATCGCCCAGATGACGCTGGACGGCCAGGGCTTCCAGGAATGGCGGGTGAAGGAGCGGCTCGACGACAGCCGGGTCACCACGCGCGATCGCCGCTGCGCCCTGGTCGATCCTCAGGCCTATGCTGACGCCGGGGGGCGGACGGAGAGCGATCTGTTCGGTGAACTGCCGCCGGTCCTGCTCGACCCCGACATCCTGACCGAGGTCTGGACCCGTCGCGCACGTGGGATCGCGGCCGTGTTCGAGGCCGAAGGGATCTCGGTTCACGTGACCGCCGGCCCGGAGCCAGAGCTTCCCGACGATCTGGAGGCGCTCGGCTATGTGTATGGCGGTTCACTCCCCGCCGAAGAGATGGCGCGCTACCGGGCGCAGAGGGAGGTGTTCAACGACCGGACCGAGAAGGCCCGCATCGCCCTGGCAGACGTCGAGCACCCCGACGTGGCTGATCTGGCGATCGTCGACATGATCCACGCCAAGATTGCATCAGACCAGACTGGATGCGGGGGCCGGGTCGTGACCACGATGGTCCTGTGGCCGGCCGCGGAGGCAGGCGTCGAAGTCCGCTGCTACACGCCGGAGGAACCCGAGATCGACGAAGAGGATCAGGACGCCGCGCCGGAGGCCGCGCGTCGGACCGCGGCGCCACCGGCCTATGTTCCGCCGGAAGTCGAGGCTCCGGAGCCGGAGACAGAAGGCGTCAACCATGCCCTTCACGCCGTGCGGACCGATGTGGCGACGCGGGGTCTGATCCGCGCGCTGGCCGACGATCCCGGGGCGGCGCTTACAGCCTTGATCGCGCGGCTGTTCACCGTCCTCGTTCGACGCGCGCACGTCGCGCGGTCGGACTCGGCCTTGGCCATCACCGCCAGCGGGTTCAATCCCGCGAACAGCCGGGTCATCGAGGCTCTGGATGGTGACGTTCGTCGACGGCTCGAGGATCGTCGCACGGCCTGGGAAGCGTCCGGCGAGACCGTCATCGCCTGGGTCCACGGCCTTGCCCACGGCGAGAAGATGGGATTGCTGGCGGAGTTGACCGCCATCAGCCTCGACGTCCGGGAGGAGAAGACCTTCTCCATCCGCCGCAGCGCCCGGGCCGAGGCGGCGGAGCTGGCCGCTCTCTGCCAAGCGGACATCACTCTCCACTGGACGCCCGACGCCCCCTTCCTGCAGCCCCACTCCAAGGGCCTGCTGACCTGCATGCTCGACACCATGGGCGCCGAGGACGAGCGGGCGAAGACGCTCCGCAAGACCGAGTTGGTCGACTGGGTGGCCGAACAGGCCGCGCAACGGACCTGGGCTCCGGCCGCCCTGTCATGGGCCGCCCCGATCGACGCCGATCAGGATGCCCCGGACATCGAGGACCAAGCCGCCGGCGATGGCGTCGATGAGGACGACGAAGGGGCCGGCGCCTTCGTCGTCACTCCGGCGGGCAAGGCGGCCTTGGACGTCGCCGCCGCCTGATTATCCGCACACGGAAATACTGCCCCGGCGACCTGCCGGGGCGGTGTTTCTCTGTCGTCGTACGCGTCGATGCGACTGTCGGGGAGACGAAGGGAGGGCGGGGCGAAGCGAGCCTGGAGGACCGAGAGGGAGGAGCCCTCCGCTCCAGGCGATCGGAGCCTTCCCAATGTCGACCACCCGCAACCTGTCGCTGTTCGCCGACGTCGCCGTCGGGAATCTCCCCACCAACATCCTGGCCGCCGCCCGTGCATTGGCCATTCATCTGGCCCGCTCGCGCGCGCTGGATCGACGTCTGGTGGCCGACGTCATGACCACCGCGTTCGGGGTGTCCGACGCCCAGGGGGGCTGGACCTGGCGTGACGCCTATGACGCTATCGAGGCCGCGACGGTGCTTCAGATCCGCCGCCTCGCGCCGCAGATTGCCCGGCTCGAGGACGCCCCGGCCGAGATCGCCGCTCTGCTCGCCGGGGTCTCAGCGCTTGGCCTGACCCACAGCCGGCGCAGCGAGGAACAGGTCGCGCTGGACCAATTCTCCACCCGTGGACTGAACCCGGAGGAGGCTGGAAAGGGATGAGCCGCATGCCGATGAGGGTTCTGGAAGACGACCCCGAGGAGGCGCGCGAGGCGGCCTATGCTTGCCTCGACGCCATGGACGCCGCGCCGCCAGGCGATAGGCCCGCATTGGCTCTGAAATCCATCCGCGCCGACCCGACCCTGCTCGACGGCTATCTGGCCGCCGCGGACGTCGCGCCGCCGGGAACGACGGAGGCGGCGACGGCCTGGCTCGCCGCCCGGGAGCTGGCACGTCGCGAGGCCGGCGCCCGGTTGGACGCGGACCACGGGGTCCTTTGGAGCAATCTGCATGCCCGGCCCTATCTGCGCGCCTGCGCCGGTTACGCCGCCTGCTGTTTTGACCGGCGCGAATACGACGCGGCGATCGCCCAATGCCGTCGACTGCTGATCATGGACGCCTGCGATTCCCTTGAGGCCGCGCCCTTGCTCGGCGCCTGCCGGATTTTAGCCGGTGATCTGGCGGGTTTCGAGGGGCTCCGGGCGCATTGTGCGGACGATGATCGACCGCAATGGCTCTATGTCGACGCCTTCCATGCGGCGACCACCGGGTTGCCGGCGCGGGTCCGAAATGCGCGCATCGACCGGGCGATCAAAAGCAATCCTTACGTGCCGGGAAGCCTTCTATCGGCGCCGCCCGACACCGATGGCGTCGAATATTATGCGCCTGGTAGCGGGGAGGAGGCCCTCGTCATCGTCGCGTCCCGGCCAAGTCGTCTTTGGCGTATGCAACCCGGAGCGCTGGGCGTCCTCGCCCGGCGGGTCAGTGCGAGACACGATTGACTGAAGCTCGGCTGAGCCGGCTCGGGGATTTTCAGCCGGGGGGCGAAGGCCAGGTCTGTCGAAGTCGGTCCACCATATCGGCGCGGCGTGCCGGCTCCAGTCTGTCGAGGTTGAACTGTTTCCAGCGCACGGCGGGAAGTCGGGCGGCTTCGGGCAGGCCGATCAGGTCCCAGTCGGGCGCGCCGGCCTTGAACCCGATCAGGAAGGTGCGGTGCGCCTCGGGCATGTCATCCACAACGGCGGTGATCAGAGCCGTGCGTGCGGCGATAAGATCCTCCGGGTCCACCGGGTCTTCGGTCATCCCGTCGAACCCGCGTTCAAACTCCTGGGCCAGGTCCTTGGGATGGGCGCGGAGCACCTCGGCCATGGGCCGGTGGTGGCTGGCCAGATAGATCACGAAGGCCTGTCTGAGCTCCGGGGTGATTCCCTCATTGGCCAGAAGATCGCGGACATCGAACAGGTCGCGGGGATGCTGGCGGTCCAGCGCCGCCATGATCTTGCCGGCGTAGAGATCCGCGTGGGAGACCATCCGGGCCTCGGCATAGCCGAAGCGCTCTTCCACCGCCCCTGAAACCGGCCTGACCTCGGGCTCGAACACCACGCCGCGCAGGACGGGCGTCACCTCGACCTTGATCACTGCCCCGTCGGCCCGAACAAGCAGTTTGTCTATCACCGCCTGAGCTCCGCCTTTGCCGCGGACAACGACAGACCCCGGCAGGGCCTGTTCGATCGCGTCGGCGATCCGCCGCAGGGCCGCATCGATCGCGGCGAGAGACGCATCACGATCCTCGACGGGGAGATAGGTCAGGTCGATGTCCACCGACAGACGCGGCAGATCGCGGACGAACAGATTGATCGCCGTGCCGCCCTTAAGGGCGAAGCAGGGTTCCTGGAACACGAGCGGAAGGGTGCGGACGAGAAGGCGGACCTGTCGGGCGTAGACGTCATTGACCGGCATCGAGCGACCTCGGCACGGTGATCCTGTAGGTCGGGTCGAGGCGGCCGCTCCTGACAAGCACACGGTTGCCGCTGCCCAGATCGATCGTGTTGCGATCGAGGGCCTTGAGCCAAGCGTGACCGTGCCGGTCGGCGAAATAGAAGAAGAGGCGTTTGACCTTCACGCTCACGCAATCCTCAAGCAGACGCTGGAGCCGTCGCGGGCTGAGGGTGGCCAGGGCGCCCATCAACTGGTCCGCCTGGTCGAAGCTCTCATGATCCGGCAGTTCGTCCAGAAGCTCGAGGATGGCGCGCTCGGGCGTCGACTGGCGCAAGGGCCATTGCCAGTGGCCCAGCGGTGTGTCGACCACCGCGGTGCGGGCCCAGTCCGCCAGGAGGCCGGTTTCGCCGGAGTCGTCTCGGAGCCGGGCGACCTCGAAGTATCGGGCGTTCCGGAAGAGCCTTTGGGACGGGTGATATTTGAACTCTACGTCCAACGGCAGGTCGGCGAGCCAGGTCGGCGGGGTCTCGTCGCCATAGAGATGAACTTCCTTGCGGGCGGCAGGAAGGTAGTGGGCATAGCCCTGCAACTCGAGCGCGGTGCGGCCTCCGATCACAATGGAATAGTCGAGGAGGGCCTGGAGCGAGAGGACGGCTGTCGGCCAGTCGAGGGTTCCGCGTGGACGGCGATAGACCCGCCGCGCCGTCCGTTCCAGGCGTCCCGACGCGACGTATTTGGCACGGAGAGAATTGGGATAGCCGTTCTCGTTCATCCAGCCGGAATCGACCAGAAGGCCTTCCGGCAGAATGCGCTCGAGTTTGTTTAGCTTTCCTGGCATTTGGACACTATTAGTGTCCTAATATGAATATTGTCAAACTTACAGGTTTGGGAAAAAGCATATCAAGACACTCACAGTGTCTTCATATCCATAAAGTCAAACTAAAGCATTGAATCGAAGGAATCCAGCGCGTCGGCCGAGGTTCAAGCCTTGGGGCTGAAGCGCTCACCAATCCGCTCCGCAAGCGCCCGAACCGGATCGTCGCTCAGATGCGCATACCGTTCCGTGGCGCGACTGTTGGCATGTCCGAGCGCCTTGCCGATCATGGGCAGACTGGCCCCGTCGGCCAGGGCGAAACTCGCGAAACTGTGGCGCAGGTCATGAATGCGCACCCCTTCCAGCTTGGCCTTGGGCAGCACCTTGTCGCGCCAGATCTTGGATTCGGACGTCGCATATCCGTTGTCGCCCTTGGTGGCCGGGAAGACAAACTGGCTTCGACCGCGGGTCTTGTAGAGACGCTGCAGGATTCCATACGCTAGGTCGTTCAGAGAAATCCGCCGATCGCCGGTGCGGCCGCCGGCCTTCGTGCGGCTCGGCGGCAGGACGAGCCGGCGCCGGTCGAAGTCGACCTCCGTCCAGCGCAGGCCAGCGATCTCGTTGCGCCGCGCGCCGGTCAGCAGAAGAAGGCGATAGACCGCGCCCTGCCGCTCCGAAATCGTCGCATCCGCTTCCAGGGCGTCGAGGGCGGCGATCAGGTCTTGGGCCTGGGCCTCTGACAGAAAGCGTTCGACCGCCGGCCGGAGCTTGCGCTCGACCTTGGCGCAGGGGTTCGGCCCGGCGAAATGCCCCTTGTCGATCGCCCAGTTGAAGGTCGCCCGCAGGGTGGAATAGGTCCGGTCAGCGATCCCGGCGCCACCCTTCACGATGGAACGACCTCGAAATTTGGTCTTCACATCCTTGGCCGTCTTCCCGGCCGAGATCGATCGGATCATCCCGGTGATGTGGTCCCGAGTGACCGTATCAAGAGCCATCTTCCCAAGCAGGGGGACGACATGGCGCTCGAGGTTGGTCCGATCCATGGCCCACGACGAGTCCCGTTTGGTCGGTTTGTCGTTCGGCCCCTTCTCCAGATAAAGCTCGACCAGGCCTTTGACGGTGAGCCCCTCGATGCGCCTGCGGGCTTCGCCGGGATCGATGCCGCGCCGGGCATCGACCACGACCGACGCCGCCTCCCTGCGAGCCCGATCCGCCGTGAGCTTGTCCGGCCCGTCTCCATGCTCGCCGAGCGTCAGCCAGCGCTGGATCCCGCGGACCCGGTACTTGATGGCGAAGATTTTTCGGACCGGCTTGGCGGCATGACCCTGTCGGGTCTCGGTTCCGGGATAGATACGAAGGCAGAAGCCAGCGATCTCGCTATCCCAGATTCGACCCTCGCCGGTCTCCGGAACGGGCGCGCTCTCAACCACGCGCTTGGTGAGTTTTTGCTTCGTCATGGTGATAGAAATATACGCTCATTTCCGAGCCACCGCTACCACTCCGCTACCAACTCAAACGAAACCGGCCGAAACGCTCCGCAATCGGATGAACGTAAAAACCTATGAAAAACAGTTAGTAAGAGCGCATTTTGGAGCGCCCTGAAAAGCCCGGAAATGCTGATCCCCAACATTGCCAAGGTTGGGGTCGGGCGTTCGAATCGCCTCGCCCGCTCCATGTCGGGATGCAAAATCAGGGGCCTGTCGTTCTCGGCAGGCCCCGATTTTTTGCCTGAAACCCAACGATGTCTCAGAGCAGGGCGGCCGCCAGCGTCAGGGCGCCGAGGCCTAGAGACAAGGGTAGCCGCAGCCCCAGCCAGCCCTCGGGCGTCAGGCCTAAGGCCTTCAGCCGGACATCGACCAGGACGCTGAGGGCGATGAAGCCGCCCAGCAGGCCCAGCGACAGTCGGAGATCGCTCTCGCCCGCCGCGAGGGGCCAGGCCGCAGCCAGGGCCAGCAGCGACGGAAGCACCGCCACGCCCCAGACACAGGCGGGGGCCTTGCCGCGCGCGGCCGCCGCCAGTCCCCACCAGACCCCGCCCAGGAAGCTGAAGATCAGGGCGGCGTAACCAAAGGCCAGACCCAGGGCCAGGGGGCGCAATTCGGCCCCGCCGCCGACCAGCAGGGCGACCGCCGCCGCCTGGGGCAGCAGGCCCGAGAAGCCCAGCTGGCGGGCGAGGGAGGGAAGGCGGGCGGGGGCGTTCGTGTCCATCTCGATCCGGCGTCTGTGCGGGGAGGCAAATCCGATCCCCGGCGCCGGTTCGTATATCACGATCACCGCGCGCCGCGCCCTCCGGAAGCTCTCCTCCCCGATGATCCGACGTTCAGCCCGCCCCGCGCCCTGTTCTGAACCAAGCCGATGAGCCGGCTGGTCGTCTGGCACGACGGGGCCTGTCCCCTGTGCCGCCGCGAGATCGTCCTGATGCGACGGCTGGATCGCCGCGGCGTCATCGAATTCGTCGATGTGGCGGGCGACGGGGATGTCGCCTGCCCGCTGGATCGCGAAACCTTGCTGGCCCGGTTTCATGCACGCGAGGACGGGCGGATCCTGTCGGGGGCGGCGGCCTTTGCGGCCATGTGGCGGGCCATTCCCCTGCTGCGGCCGCTGGGCCTCGCGGCGCGGTCGCCGATTGTGCTGGCGGGGCTGGAGGCGGCCTATCGCCTGTTTCTGAAGGTGCGGCCCCGGCTTCAGGCCCTGGCGCGAAGGGCAGGTTGAGGCGTGGCGGTTCTGAGACTGGTGCTGGGCGATCAACTGTCGGACAGGCTGACCGCCCTGGAGGGGCTGGATCCCGCCGCCGACACGGTGCTGATGGCCGAGGTGCGCGACGAGGCGACCTATGTCCGCCATCACAAACAGAAGATCGCCCTGGTCTTCGCCGCCATGCGGAACCACGCCGAACGGCTGAGGGCTCGGGGCGTGCGGGTGCGCTATGTGGCGATCGACGATCCGGACAACAGCGGCTCGATCACCGGCGAACTGGCGCGGGCCCTGGATGCGGGCGTCTATGACCGCGCCGTCCTGACCGAATGCGGGGAATGGCGCCTGGCCGAACATCTGGCGGCCTTCGCCGAAGGGGCGGGCCTGCCCGTGGAGATCCGCGAGGACCGGCGGTTCCTGTGCTCACACGACCGGTTCCGACGCTGGGCCTCGGGCAAGTCGCAGCTGCGGATGGAGTTCTTCTATCGCGAGATGCGCCGCGCGACCGGTCTGCTGATGGACGGCGATCAGCCGGAGGGCGGGCGCTGGAACTATGACGCCGAGAACCGCAAGAAGTTGCCGCGCGGGGTGAGGCCGCCCAAACGCCTGCGCATCACGCCCAACGCGATAACACAGGCGGCCATGGCGGACGTCGCCTGCCTGTTTCCCGATCATTTCGGCGCCCTGCACGATTTCGGCTGGCCGACGACGGCCGAGGAGGCCGAGACGGTTCTGGAGGATTTCCTGGCGAACATCCTGTCCGGCTTCGGCGACTGGCAGGACGCCATGGCGGAGGATCAGCCGTGGATGTGGCACGGGCTGATCTCGACGTCGTTGAACCTGGGCCTGCTTGATCCGATGGACGTCTGCCGCCGGGCCGAGGCGGTCTATCGCGCCGGACGGGCGCCGTTGAACGCGGCCGAGGGCTTTATCCGCCAGATCCTGGGCTGGCGGGAGTTCGTGCGCGGAATCTACTGGCTGAAGGCGCCGGAATATCGGGCAAGGAACTTCCTGGACGCGGACCGGAATCTGCCCTGGTTCTACTGGTCGGGCGAAACCGACATGGCCTGCGTGGCCGATGTGGTGAGGACGACGCGGGAGAACGCCTACGCCCACCATATCCAGCGGCTGATGGTGACGGGCAACCTGGCCCTGCTGCTGGGCGTGCATCCGGATGCGGTCGACGACTGGTATATGGCCGTCTACGCCGACGCCTATGAGTGGGTGGAGATGCCCAATACGCGGGGCATGGCCCTGTTCGCGGACGGCGGGATCGTGGGGTCGAAGCCCTATGCGGCTTCGGGGGCCTATATCGACCGGATGAGCGATTACTGCGGCGGCTGTCGCTATGATGTGAAGAGCAAGAGCGGCGACGCGGCCTGCCCGTTCAACCGGCTGTACTGGGGCTTTCTGGAGCGCAATCGGGGGCGGCTGAGGGACAATGTGCGGCTGGCCATGCCCTATCGGACCCTGGACGGGTTCGGCGAGGCGAAACGGGCGGCCCTGGCGGCGGAAGCCGAGGCGTGTCGCACCCTGCTGGGCGCGACGCCCAGGGACTGAGGGGCAGCTTGGCGGGAACCTCGACGGGAGCTGCGGGATTTGCTTGGCTGTTTCCCCGTTCGAGCCAAAGAGGTCGCCTCCATGATCGCCCTTCGCCGCCCCGCCTCCCGTCTTCCTGTCCGTCTGCTGGCCGCCGCCGTCGCGGCCTCGGCCCTGTCGGCCTGCGCCTATAATGAGGCGCTCGGTCGCAACCAGCTGCTTCTGGTCGACAACGCCGCTCTGGCCCAGCAGTCGACCGCCGCCTGGCGCGAAGCGATCAGCAAGCCGGGCGTCCAGACCACGGGCGCCCAGGTGGACCGCATCCGCCGCGTCGGGGACCGCCTGGTTCAGGCGGCGGGCCTGGGCGGGCGCAGCTGGGACTACGCCGTCTTCAGCGAGAAGAGCCCGAACGCCTTCGTCCTGCCGTCCGGCCAGATCGGCGTGACCGACAGCCTGCTGGCCCTGGTCCAGAACGACGACCAGTTGGCGACCGTGATCGGCCATGAGATCGGCCATGTCGTCGCCAACCACGCCGCCGAGCGGGCGTCGAGCCAGGCGGCGACCTCCATCGGCCTGGCGGCCGTCGGCGGGGCGGCGGGGCGTTACGGCGACGCGGTCAACGCCTATGGCGGTCTGGCGGCCCAGTACGGTCTGCTGCTGCCCTATTCACGGCGCGACGAGCTGGAGGCCGACCGGCTGGGCGTGGACTATATGCAGGCCGCCGGTTTCCGCCCGTCCCAGGCCGTGGCCCTGTGGCGGCTGATGGCGGCCCAGCGTCAGGCCAGCATTCCGCAGTTCGCCTCGACCCACCCGTCGGACGCGACCCGGATCGACCTGCTGCAGCAATATATCGCCGGCAAGGGCTGGAGCTGATCAGACCTTGATGTCGAGATAGGTCCCCGGACGCATGATCCGGGGCGGCTGTCCGTCGGTCGACGGCGAGGGCGGGGTCGGCCGCGTCGGGCTTGCGGCGGGCGTCTGAGGCTGGATCGGAGCAGCCTGGATCGGATTGGTCTGGACCTGGTTCAGGGCCGCGCGGAAGAAGGCGGCCTGGGCGTTGCGCGCCGACGAGGTCTCGCCGCCGGACGGCGGAAGGGTCTGGGGCAAACCTGGACGAATCGCGCTCATAGCCAACCGTTAACGCATCGCGGGGCGACAATCGTTAACAAGATCTCAGGAAAGAAGGTTAATCCCGGCCTAACGACTGTTTTTCGAAGGCGGGGACCGGCCTGGGGCCTGCATCGAGGCGACCAGCCGCTCGATGTCGGCGTCGTTCAGCAGGGGGCCGGACTGTTTGGCGGTGATCCGGCCCATGGCGTCCACGGCGAAGGTCTCGGGCACGCCGGATATGCCCAGGTCCAGCCCGGCCCGCCCCTCGCGATCGACCAGGACCATCGCATAGGGATCGCCCAGCTCGTCCAGGAAGGCGCGGGTGGCGACCGGCTCGTCCTTATAGGCCACGCCGACGACGGCGATCCCGCGCGCCTTCAGGGCCAGAAGCTTGGGGTGTTCGATCCGGCAGGGGGCGCACCAGGAGGCGAAGACATTGACCAGCATGGGCCGTCCCACCCCGGCGGTCTTCAGGTCCAGATTGCCCGGCCCGGCCGTGTCGCCCTCCAGCATGGGCAGGACGGTCTCGGGGATGGGCTGGCCGACCATGGCGTCGGGCTTGAAGGCCGGGTCGCGCTTCAGCGACCAGCCGGCGAACAGGGCGAACAGGGCGACCGCCACGACGAGCGGCAGCAGGGCCAGCCAGCGGTTCATTTTAAGGGCCCTATCGCGCTTTGCGCTGCTTGAGGACGCAGGGAGACAGCCGCGTCTGATGTCGCGCTCTGGTCTTTTTCCAGACGCTCGAGTTCCCGCTTCCATTTGCGCGAGGCGATCACGGCGCGGACCGTCAGGGCGGCCAGGACCAGGGCGCTGACGCCCCAGGCGGGCCAGACGAAGGCGGCGTAGGGGCTCATGTCGAGGTCGAGCATCTTAGGCCTCCAGCGCCTTTCGCGCGCGCAGGGACAGGACGCGGCGGCGGCGGATTTCGGTGCGGATCGCCGTCAGCCACAGGGCCGCGAACAACACCCCATAGGCCGCCAGCATGGTCAGGAAGGCGGGCAGATAGGCCGGGTCCAGGCCCGAGGCACCCGGCGTCAGGAAGCTGGCCGGCTGATGCAGGGTGTTCCACCAGTCGACCGAGAATTTGACGATCGGCAGGTTGATCAGCCCGACCAGGCCCAGGACGGCGGCGGCGCGGGCGCCCTTCTGCTCGTCGTCGATCGAGGCCCGAAGCGCCATATAGCCGAGGTAGAAGAGAAAAAGCACCAGGACGCTGGTCAGGCGCGCGTCCCAGACCCACCAGGTTCCCCACATGGGCTGGCCCCACAGCGAGCCGGTGAACAGGGCCAGGGCCGTGAAGGCGGCGCCGGGCAGGGCGGCGGCCCGGGCGGCGGCGTCGGCCAAGGCGTGGCGGAAGACCAGGGCGAAGAAGCTGGAGATCCCGAGCGCCGCATAGGCCCCCAGGCCCAGGCTGGCGGCGGGCACATGGACGAACATGATCCGCACCGTGTCGCCCTGCTGATAGTCGGCGGGGACGGTGAAGCTGAGCCAGGTTCCGACCGCCAGCAGGACGGCGGCGGCCGTCCACAGCACCGGCGTCAGCGGGCCGGTGAAGCGCATGAACCGCTGCGGATTGGACAGGCCGAACATGGTGTCAGCGATTACGCGGCGGGACGGCGGCGGGCAAGCGGCGTGTCACGGCGTCCTCTAGAGCCTGATCCGTTGAGGAGGAACCGCTTCGCGGTTCCGCTGAACGGTGAATCAGGCTCCAGATTAAAGCGAGAGCATGATTCACGCTTCTGTCGGAACCGCGAAGCGGTTCCGTCCGAAACGATCATGCTCTAGCCTTGGGCGTTCCTGACCGCCGCCGCCCCGGCGAAGGCGGCGACGACCCCGGCGAAGAGGACGTAGGCGGTGAGGAAGGCCAGGGCCGGGGCGGGCGACTGGCCGGACGCCGCCCGCTCCAGCGCGCCGGCGCCGAAGACGACGGGCGGGATGAACAGGGGCAGCACCACGACGGCGATCAGCAGGCCGCCCCGCTTGGCGCCCAGGGCCAGGGCGGCGCCCAGGGCGCCGGTCAAGGCGAAGCCCGCCCCGCCGATCAGGGCCGACAGGGCGGCCAGGGGCGCCAGCGAAACCGGCAGGCCCAGGGCCAGGGCGGCGACCGGCGCGGTCAGGGCCAGGGGCAGGCCGACGGCGATCCACTGGGCCAGGGCCTTGATCAGAACCACCGATTCCAGCGGCAGATGGCCGATCGCCAACAGGTCCAGCGCCCCGTCCTCCAGGTCCCGTTCGAACAGCCGCTCCAGAGACAGAAGCGAGGCGAGCGCCAGGGCCAGCCAGGCGATCCCGCCGGCCACCGGCGAAAGCGTGCGCGGATCGCCCCCCGCCGCCAGGGGCAGGACGGCGGTCAGGCAGGCGAAGAAGCCGCAGGCCAGAAGCGGGCCGCCCCCGCCGCTCCAGGCCAGGTCCAGCTCCCGTTCCAGCAAGACGCGCGTCGCGCCCCGCAGGCCGGGCGGGCGGGGTTCGGCGTCCACCGGCCGGCTCACGCCAGACCTCCCAGGTCCAGGGTGCGGGCCGGGATGGGCAGGGGGTCGTGGACGGCGGCGAGGATCAGGCCGTCGGCGTCGAGGTGACGGCGCATCTGGTCGGCGAAGACGGCGCGCCAGCGGGCGTCCAGCGGGGCCATGGGCTCGTCCAGCAGCCACAGGGCGCGGGGCGATCCGATCAGCCGGCCCATGGCCAGACGACGGCGCTGGCCGGCCGACAGGCGGCGGACTTCGAGGTCCAGCAGGGGCTCAAGGCCGAACGCCTCGACGGCGTGATCGAAGCCGGTCTGGGTGTGGCCCAGCCAGTCGCACTGGAAGCCCAGCTCCCGGCGCGCTGTGCGCCCGGTCTTCAGTCCGTCCTGGTGGCCGAGGAAATGCACTTCGCGCCCGCGCGCCAGATGGTCGTCCAGCCGATTGCCGTCGCCGTCGTGAAAGGCGATCTCGCCCGCGTCGGGGCGCAGCAGGCCGGCGACGGTCCGCAGCAGACTGGTCTTGCCCGCCCCGTTGGCGCCGGTCAGCGCCACGGCCTCTCCGGCGCGCAGATCAAGGCTCAGGTCCGAGAACAGGCGACGCTCGCCGCGTGAGACGGTCAGGCCGGAGAGGGTGAGGGCGTGGATCATGGCGCCGAACTTCTCCCTCCCCCGGCGGGGGACGGTGGTCGCGGAGCGACCGGGTGGGGGCGGCCCGGCGAGGATGCCAAGCGTTTGCAGGGCGATGTGTCGCCTGGCCCTCTCCACCCGGCCTCGCTTCGCTCGTCCACCCTCCCCCGGCGGGGGAGGGAGAGCCAGGCCGCTGTTTTGAGAACCTTTCTCAATGTCCACGTCGGGGGTGTGGACACATGGACGGTGCGATCGAGCGGGTCTATAGGCACGCTTGCCGCAGCAGGCTTTCGCCGCGCGCGCAGGGGCCCTGTGAGCCGCTGCGTCTGCCGCGCGAAGGCGCAACCGGATTGTCGGGCGGCGCTGACCAGAGGAAAACTCTCCATGCCGTCGATCGACAGCTTCAACACCCGCCAGGACCTTTCCGTCGGGCGCAAGAAATACGCCTATTACAGCCTTCCGGCCGCTGAGGAAGCGGGTCTGACCGGGATTTCCCGCCTGCCGCGCTCGATGAAGGTGCTGCTGGAGAACCTGCTTCGCAACGAGGACGGCGTCTCCGTCACCCAGGACGACCTGAAGGCCGTCGCCGCCTGGGTCGAGAACAAGGGCGCGGTCGAACACGAGATCGCCTTCCGCCCCGCCCGCGTCCTGATGCAGGACTTCACGGGCGTGCCCGCCGTGGTCGATCTGGCCGCCATGCGCGACGCCATGAGCGCCCTGGGCGCCGACGCCGCCAAGATCAACCCGCTGGTGCCGGTCGATCTGGTCATCGACCACTCGGTCATGGTCGACCACTTCGGCACGCCCAAGGCCTTCGGCCAGAACGTCGAGCGCGAATATGAGCGCAACATCGAGCGCTACAACTTCCTGCGCTGGGGTTCGTCGGCCTTCAACAACTTCCGCGTCGTGCCCCCCGGCACCGGCATCTGCCACCAGGTGAACCTGGAGAACCTGGCCCAGACCGTCTGGACCCTGGAAGAGGGCAAGAAGACCGTCGCCTATCCCGACACCGTCGTCGGCACCGACAGCCACACCACCATGATCAACGGCCTGGCCGTCCTGGGCTGGGGCGTCGGCGGCATCGAGGCCGAGGCGGCCATGCTGGGCCAGCCGATCCCGATGCTGATCCCCGAGGTCATCGGCTTCAAACTGACCGGCCGTCTGCCGGAAGGCACGACCGCGACCGACCTGGTGCTCACCGTCACCCAGATGCTGCGCAAGAAGGGCGTGGTCGGCAAGTTCGTCGAATTCTTCGGCGACGCCCTGCCGAACATGACCATCGAGGACCAGGCGACCATCGCCAACATGGCCCCGGAATACGGCGCCACCTGCGGCTTCTTCCCCGTCTCGGCCGCCACCATCGGCTATCTGACCGCCACGGGCCGCGACAAGGCGCGCGTCGCCCTGGTCGAAGCCTACGCCAAGGCGCAAGGCCTGTGGATCGACGAGACCTCCGAAGACCCGGTCTTCACCGACGTGCTGGAGCTGGACCTGGCCACGGTCGTGCCGTCGCTGGCCGGCCCCAAGCGTCCCCAGGACCGCGTCGAACTGACCACGGCCGCCCCGGCCTTCGAGACCGCCCTGACCGAGGTCTTCAACCGTCCCGCCGACGCTCCGCGCGCGGCCGTCGAGGGTGAAGGCTTCACCGTCGGCGACGGCGATGTGGTGATCGCCGCCATCACCTCCTGCACCAACACCTCCAACCCCTCGGTCCTGATCGCCGCCGGCCTGGTGGCGCGCAAGGCCAACGCCCTGGGCCTGAAGGCCAAGCCCTGGGTCAAGACTTCGCTGGCCCCCGGCTCGCAGGTCGTCACCGACTATCTGACCGACGCCGGCCTGCAAAAGGATCTGGACGCCCTGGGCTTCAACCTGGTCGGCTACGGCTGCACCACCTGCATCGGCAACTCGGGCCCGCTGGACCCGGCGATCTCCAAGGCGATCAACGACAACGCCCTGGTCGCCACCTCGGTCCTGTCGGGCAACCGCAACTTCGAAGGCCGGGTGAACCCCGACGTCCAGGCCAACTATCTGGCCTCGCCGCCTCTGGTCGTCGCCTACGCCATCGCCGGCTCGATGCGGATCGACATCACCAAGGATCCGATCGGTCAGGACAAGAACGGCAATGACGTCTTCCTGAAGGACATCTGGCCCACCACCCAGGAAATCGCCGACATTCAGCGCAAGTCGGTCACCCCGGCCATGTTCGCCAAACGCTACAAGGACGTGTTCAAGGGCGACAAGCACTGGCAGGCGATCAAGGTCGCGGGGGGCCAGACCTATGAGTGGGACGACGCCTCCACCTATGTGGCCAACCCGCCCTATTTCGACGGCTTGTCGATGGAGCTGACCCCGGTTCAGGACGTGGTCGAAGCCCGCGTCCTGGCCATCTTCGGCGACTCGATCACCACCGACCACATCTCCCCGGCCGGTTCGATCAAGAAGACCTCGCCCGCCGGCGTCTATCTGACGAACCACGGCGTCGAGGCGGCCGAGTTCAACAGCTACGGCGCCCGCCGCGGCAACCACGAAGTCATGATGCGCGGCACCTTCGCCAATATCCGCATCAAGAACCGGATCACGCCCGAGATCGAGGGCGGCGTGACGAAGCACTTCCCGTCGGGCGACACCATGTCGATCTATGACGCCGCCATGCGGTATCAGTCGGAAGGCCGGCCGCTGGTCGTCTTCGCCGGCAAGGAATACGGCACCGGCTCGTCGCGCGACTGGGCGGCCAAGGGCACGCGCCTCTTGGGCGTTCGCGCCGTCATCGCCGAAAGCTTCGAACGCATCCACCGCTCGAACCTGGTCGGCATGGGCGTGGTGCCGCTGCAGTTCAAACAGGACGGCTGGCAGAAGCTGGGCCTGACCGGCGAGGAGATCGTCACCATCCGCGGCCTGTCCGACGCCAATGTCGGCAAGCTGCGCCCGCGTCAGGACCTGTGGGTCGAGCTGTTCCGCCCGTCGGACGGCAAGATGGCCCGCTTCCCGGTCCGCTGCCGCATCGATAACCAGACCGAGATGGACTATCTGCTGGCCGGCGGCGTCATGCCCTACGTCCTGCGCAACCTGGCCCGCGGCCCGGAAACCGAGGCGCCGATCGCGGCTGAATAGTCGGCGGCTGATCGCTGAAACAAGAAGGGCCGGCGGAGCGATCCGCCGGCCTTTTCTATTAAACACCGGGCTGGCGTACTCGTCATCTGACGACTATATCATGGTCATGTGACGAATGGATTGAACCCATGACCGTTCTCGACATCTACGCCCAGCCTGAGGCTCTCCCGGCCAGCGACGCCGCGCGGATCGGTCGATTGTTGGGGTTGAGCGACGACGCCGCCCTCGACGACGTAGGCTTGGCGGACCGGGTGTCGCGCGGGCTGAAGCCCACCTCGGCCGCTGCGCTTGGTCACGTCATCGGCATGCCGCAGGTGGTCGGCAAGCTGATCCCAGAAGCGACCCTGCGGCGCGCCCGTACCAGCCGAAAGCCGCTGTCGCGCGAAATGAGCGAGCGGCTTTATGAAGTCGGACGCGTGGTCGATGTGGTCAGCCGAATCTATCACGGCGATACTTCGGCCATTGCTCGGTTTCTGAACAGCCCGCATCCGTTATTGGGCGGTCGGACCCCGTTGACGATGGCTCAGTCCAGTTCGGCCGGCGCAGACGCTGTCATCAATCTGGTCCGTCGCGCGGACGCCGGTTTCGCCGTCTAGCGATGGTTCGCGTTCTGAGGGACGCGCTGAAAGCCTATCGCATTGGCGATCCGCGTGGAGAACACCCGATCTGGAGCGACGGCGGCGCCCGCCTGGCGTCGGGACGGTGGCATGAGGCGGGTCAGCGGGTGATCTACGCTGCGGAACACTATTCGACCGCCATGCTGGAGAAGTTGGTTCATTTTGGCGGGGAACTGCCGAACGGCCAGCATTATGTCGAAATCGATCTGCCCGTCGGCCTGTCCTACGAGGTGGTTAATCCCGATCTCGTTCCAGGCTGGGCTGAGCCGGGCGGCGCTGCAGCCCGCGCCTTCGGCCGCGACTGGTTTGCGCAAGCGCGGTCGGCCGTGCTGATCGTTCCGTCTGTCGTCGCCCGGATGGAGCGCAACTTCATCTTCAACGCCGCCCACCCAGATTTCGGGCAGGTCACGGTCGGGCTCGAAATCCCTGTCTGGTGGGACCGCCGGCTGTTCAGCTGACGCCCTCAATCCAGCTTCAGCGCCTCGGCCAGCAACCGGGCCTCGGCCGCGCGGCTGGAGCCGGAGCGCCAGGCGACGACGATTTCGCGGTGGGGCGGGACGCCGTCGGCCTGGTTCTCGAAGGGGCGGATGACGACGGACGGGGTGTCGGCCAGGCCGGCCTGGACCGCCATCTTGGGCAGGAAGGAGACGCCGAGCCCTGAGCCGACCATCTGGATCAGGGTGTGCAGGCTGGTGGCGGCGAAGACGTCGTCGCCGCGCGGCGCCTCTATGTCCAGGGCCGCCAGGGCGTGGTCGCGCAGGCAATGGCCGTCCTCCAGCAGGATCAGGTCCTGGGATTTCAGCGAACCGGGACGGATCGGGCCGGGGGCCGCCAGGGCATGGTCGGCCGGAGCGGCGGCCAGGATCTCGTCGTCGCCGATCCGGGCGTGTTCGATCCCCGGCGCCTCATAGGGCAGGGCGATGACGGCGGCGTCGATCTGACCCGCCTTGAGCGCGGCGATCAGACGCGGCGTCAGATCCTCGCGGATGAAGAGCTTCAGGTTCGGATAGGCCGTCTTCAGCGACGGTAATTTGGCGGGCAGCAGGAAGGGGGCGACGGTCGGGATGACGCCCAGCCGGAACCGCCCCGACAGCGGACGGCCGGCGTTCTGGGCAGCCTCGACCAGATCTTCGGTCCGGGCCAGGACGTCCTCGGCCCGGCGCACGGCCTCGGCGCCGACGGCGGTCATGATGACGGCGCCGCGCGCCCGCTCGACCACGGGTGCGCCCAGGATCCGCTCCAGCTCCTGCACCCCGGCGCTGAGGGCGGGCTGGCTGACGTGGGCGGCCTCGGCGGCGCGGGAGAAACTGCCGTGTTCGGCCAGAAGCTTCAGATACTGGAGTTGGCGCAGGGTGGGGAGCATGGCGCGATACATAGGCTCGGCCTATGCAAAATACAAAGACAATCGATTGGAGTTATTCTCGGCCGCGTGTCCAATATCCCTCACATCACAGGGGCCATTGAGGCGCGCCGCCCGGCGCCGTCTCGAAGCAGAAGGACACGCCGCATGACCACCGAAGCCAAATGCCCCTTTTCGGGCCGTACGACGGAGTCCGTCGCGGGCGGCGGCGTCCAAAACCGCGACTGGTGGCCAGGCCAGCTGCGCGTGGACCTGCTGAACCAGCATTCGTCCCGCTCCAATCCCCTGGGCGAGACGTTCAACTATCGCGAGGCCTTCGCCAAGCTGGACTATGAGGCGCTGAAGGCCGACCTGCGCGCCCTGATGACGGATTCTCAGGACTGGTGGCCGGCCGACTTCGGCCATTACGGGCCGCAGTTCATCCGCATGGCCTGGCACAGCGCCGGCACCTATCGCGTCGGCGACGGCCGGGGCGGCGGCGGGCGCGGCCAGCAGCGGTTTGCCCCGCTGAACTCCTGGCCGGACAACGTCAACATCGACAAGTCGCGCCGCCTGCTGTGGCCGATCAAGCAGAAGTACGGCCAGGCCATCTCCTGGGCCGACCTGTTCATTCTGACCGGCAATGTGGCGCTGGAGACCATGGGCTTCCGCACCTTCGGCTTCTCCGGCGGTCGCGAGGACACCTGGGAGCCGGATCAGGACGTCTACTGGGGTCGCGAGACGACCTGGCTGGGCGGCGACGAACGCTATGCGCGCGGCTCGCACGGGGTGGACAAGCCGGCCGACGAAGCGGTTCTGGTCGCCGACGACACGGCCGACGGGGTCAAGCATACGCGCGACCTGGAGAACCCGCTGGCGGCGGTCCAGATGGGGCTGATCTACGTCAATCCGGAAGGACCGGACGGCAATCCCGATCCGGTCGCCGCCGCGCGCGACATCCGCGACACCTTCGCCCGGATGGCGATGAACGACGAGGAGACGGTGGCCCTGATCGCCGGGGGCCACACCTTCGGCAAGACCCACGGCGCCGGCCCGGCTGATCATGTCGGCCGCGAACCCGAGGCCGACGAACTGGAGGCGCAAGGCTTGGGCTGGACCTCCAGCTTCGGCAGCGGCAAGGCCGGGGACGCCATCACCAGCGGCCTGGAAGTGACCTGGACCCAGACCCCGGCTCAGTGGAGCAACTTCTTCTTCGAAAACCTGTTCGCCTTCGAATGGGAGCTGGAGAAGTCGCCGGCCGGCGCCCACCAGTGGGTGGCCAAGGATGCGGGCTTCATCATCCCCGACGCCCATGATCCGACCAAGATGCGTCGCCCGACCATGCTGACCACGGACCTGTCGCTGCGGTTCGACCCGGACTATGAGAAGATTTCGCGGCGCTTCCTGAACAACCCCCAGGCCTTCGCCGACGCCTTCGCCCGGGCCTGGTTCAAACTGACCCACCGGGATCTGGGCCCGCGCTCGCGCTATATCGGGCCGGAAGTCCCCAAGGAGGAGCTGGTCTGGCAGGACCCGGTTCCGGCCGTCGACCATCCGCTGATCGACGCCGCCGACGCGGCCGTCCTGAAGGCCCAGATCCTCGCCACGGGGCTGAGCGTGTCCGAACTGGTCGGCGTCGCCTGGGCCTCGGCCTCGACCTTCCGCGGCGGGGACAAGCGCGGCGGCGCCAACGGCGCCCGCATCCGCCTGGCCCCGCAGAAGGACTGGGACGTCAACCAGCCTGAACAGCTCGACCGCGTCCTGAAGACCCTGGAGGGCGTCCAGTCCGCCTTCAACCAGGCCCAGGTCGGCGGCAAGAAGGTCTCGTTGGCCGATCTGATCGTCCTGGCCGGAAACGCCGGGATCGAGGCGGCGGCCAGGGCGGCCGGCCATGAGACGACCGTGCCCTTCAATCCCGGTCGGACCGACGCCGGCCAGGACCAGACGGACGTCGAATCCTTCGCCTATCTGGAGCCGGTCGCCGACGGCTTCCGCAACTATCAGAAGGCCCGCTACAGCGTCCCGGCCGAGGCCCTGCTGATCGACCAGGCCCAGCGGCTGACCCTGACGGCGCCGGAGATGACGGTGCTGATCGGGGGCTTGCGCGCCATCAACATCAATGTGCGCGGCTCGACCCACGGGGTGCTGACCGAACGGCCCGGCGTCCTGACCAACGACGTCTTCGTCAATCTGCTGGACATGGGGGTGAAGTGGACCCCGACCAGCGCGGCGCGCGACGTCTTCGAAGGCCGCGACCGCCAGACCGGCGCCCTGCGCTGGACCGGGACGCGCGTGGATCTGGTGTTCGGCTCGAACGCCGTGCTGCGCGCCTTGGCCGAGGTCTACGCCGCCGCAGACGCCCAGAAGAAGTTCGTCGAGGATTTCGTGGCGGCCTGGACCAAGGTCATGGAGCTGGACCGGTTCGACCTGCGCGGCTGATCGGGCTTTGAAGCAGAGGCGAAGGGGGCGGGCGTCGCAAGACGTCCGCCCTTATCCTTGTCTGATGAACTGTCACGCAGCGCCGTTAAACTGGGGCGACAGCAGGGGACGCCGCCATGACCACCATCGTAACGCTTCTGACGCCGGACTATGCGGATTGGGAGACCGCCCTGATCATGGCGGGGGCGCGCAGCCATTATGGGTTTGAGACCCTCTTCGCCTCGCCCGATGGGGAGGAGGTGGTGTCGGCCGGCGGCCTGTTGGTCGTTCCCCATCTTTCGATCGAAGACATCGACGTCGAGGCGGTGGACGCCATCCTGGTCAACGGCGGCTCCATCTGGCGTCAGCCCGGCGCGCCGGACGTCTCGGACCTGCTGCGTTGGGCGCATGGGGCGGGCAAGACGGTGGGCGGCATCTGCGACGGAACCCTGGCCCTGGCGCGCGCGGGGCTTCTGGACCAGAGGCCCCATACCGCCAACGGGCCCGACAGCCTCTCCATCACCGGCTACGGCGGGGCGGCCCATTACCGCGACCAGCCTCGCGCCGTTCTGGCCGATCGGGTCGTCACGGCGGCGGGCACGGCGCCGGTCAGCTTCATGGGGGCGGTGCTGGACTCGCTGGGTCTGAAAAGCGCCGAGCTGGACGCCTATCTCAGCCTTTTCGGCGCGGAACACCTCGCCCCGGTCAGCGCAGCCTGATCTCGTACAGCTGGGGCCAGCGCTTGCCGGTGACGAACAGCCGCTTGCCCGCCGCGTCCCAGGCGATGCCGTTCAGGACGTCGTCGTTCGGGTCCAGGCCCGCGTCCTTGGGGACCAGGTCCGTCAGGTCGATGAAGGCCTTCACCACCCCGGTCTCCGGGTCGATGCGCGCGATGCGGTTGTCCTGCCACAGATTGGCGAAGACCTCGCCGTCGATCCATTCCAGCTCATTGATCTGGTCCAGCGGCCGGCCGTCGGCGGTGACGGAGATCCGGCCGGTCTCGGCCAGGGTGTCGGGATCGAGGAAGCGGATCTGATCGGTGCCGTCGCTCATGATCAGTCGGCGTCCGTCGGTGGTCAGCCCCCAACCCTCGCCCGGATAGGAGAAGCCGCCCAGGGGCGAGAAGTCCTCCAGCTTGAAGATGAAGCCGATGTGGTTGCGCCAGGTCAGATTGTAGAGCTTGCCGTTCAGGGCGGCCAAACCCTCGCCGAAATAGACGGTGGGCAGGTCGCGCCGACGCAGGATTTCGCCGTCCTCCAACCGCACCTGGCGCACCGACGACGGATAGAGGCCCGTGCTCTCGTAAAGGGCGCCGGCGTGGAAGAAGAGGCCCTCGGTGAAGGCCGTCCGGTCATGCGGATAGGCGTGCACCACCTGATAGGCCTGGGTCGGAACCTCGGCCCGAACGGGCAGGGTCGCGCCCACCGCCAGCAGCAGGCCGACGATCAGGCCGGCGAAGCGCAGGGGCGGGCGCGGCATGGTCAGGCGCCTTCGGCGGCGGCTTCCGCCTCGGCCTTGCGGGCGCGGGCCTCGGCGCGTTCGGCTTCGGCGCGGGCGGCCTCGGCCTTTTCCTTCTTGGAGGCGGAGCGACGGCCCAGCATGTTCAGGGCCTCGACCCCGGCCGAGAAGGCCATGGCGGCGTAGATATAGCCCTTGGGCACATGATAGCCGAAGCCGTCGGCGATCAGCACCATGCCGATCATCAGCAGGAAGCCCAGGGCCAGCATGACGACGCTGGGGTTGTCGTTGATGAAGTTCGCCAGCGGGTCGGCGGCCAGCAGCATCACCGTCACGGCGACCAGGACGGCGACGACCATGATGGGCAGGTGCTCGGTCATGCCCACGGCGGTCAGGATGGAGTCGATCGAGAAGACCAGGTCCAGCAGGATGATCTGGAAGATGGCCGCCCCGGCGTTGGTGATCATCACGTCCTTCTTGTCCATGACGTCATGGGTGGGCGTGGGATCGACCGTGTGGTGGATCTCCTTGGTGGCTTTCCAGACCAGGAACAGGCCGCCCGCGATCAGGATCAGATCCTTCCACGAGAATTCGTTGCCCGCGACGGTGAAGACCGGCTGAACCAGGCCCACCAGCCAGGCGATGATCGACAGCAGGGCCAGGCGCATGACCAGGGCCAGGCCGATGCCGATGCGCCGCACCTTCTGGCGCTGATGCTCGGGCAGTTTGTTCGACAGGATCGAGATGAAGATCAGATTGTCGATGCCGAGCACGACCTCCATCACCACCAGGGTCACCAGGGCCGCCCAGGCGGCCGGGTCGGAGAGAAGGGGCAGGATGCTGTCGAGCATGGAATGTCCAGGAGGGGAAAGGCGTCGGCGGGAACAGCTAGGCCCGGCTCAGGTTCCGATCAAGCGCGGGGGTGCGGCGCAATGGTCGCACCCTGGCTCACCGCGCGGCGAAGGTCACATCGACCACCAAGGGGAAGTGGTCCGAGATCACCTGGCCCGAAAAGGAGTCCGTCAGGACGCCGAACCTTTCCACCGCCAGGCGGCGATCGACGAAGACATGGTCGATGGGCGCCCCGTCCGCGGCCTTGGCGAGGTCGAAGCCGTTATAGGTGGTCGAAGGGCCGAAGACGACGGGGCTGACGGTGCGGGCGTCACGCAGGCCGGCCGACACGATCCGGCGATAGGGGGCGCTGTCGGGCCCGGTGTTGAAGTCGCCCAGCAAGACCACGGCCGCCGTTTCGCCCTCGGCGGTCGCAGGCGGCAGGTCCGCAGCCAGGGCGGCGCACTGTTCACGGGCGACCACGCCGACATGGTCGAAATGGGCGTTGCGGACGTCCAGCAGACGACCGTCGGAACGGTCGCGCAGCACCACCCGCGTCAGGGTGCGGGGCAGGGCCGCGTCCCAGCCCTTCGAAGGGCGATCCGGGGTCGGCGAACACCAGAGAGTCTGTTTGCGGACGACCTCGAATCGGTCGCGTCGCCAGAACAGGGTGGTGGTCTCGCCCCCCTCGGCCCCGTCGTCGCGGCCCAGGCCGTAGTGGTCGTAGTCCGGCGCCTGTTCGGCCAGATAGGCGACCATGGGAATCAGGGCCTCCTGAACGCCCAGCACGTCCGGGGCGAAGAAGGCGATCTGACGCGCCATCTGCGGGCGACGCTCGGGCCAGTTCGGCCGATCGTCAGGGGCGTCATAACGGATGTTGTAGCTCATCAGCCGGATCGGCTGCGGTTCGGGGGCCGCGAAGGGCTCGGCGCGGGCGGCGTGCGATCCCGTCAGGGCGGCGACGACGGCGATCATCAGGGCGCGGAACTTCATGGCGGATCTTTACTGCAGCAGGAGAAAGACGAATGTCGCACGGGGCTATGACCGAGGTGCGACGCCGGGTGCGGCTTCTTCACCCTTCACGCAATGTTGCGAGCGGCAAAACCCCGTGCTATCAGGCGCCCGGCTTGAAGGGGGCGTATTCACCAATACGGCCTCTGTCGTGCTTTCCGCAAGCATTTCAAGCTTTTGACCGTTGCGACCCTCGCAGTCGGTCGCGACCCTGACACAACGACCTCGGACCCTAATCAGTGGCTGATGATTTCAGAACGACGGAAGTCGGCGATCGCTACGCACAGGCGCTGTTTGATCTGGCGCTGGAAACCGGCCGCCTGGACGCCGTTCGCGCCGACGTCGTCTCGCTGAAGACCGCCTGGACCGAGAGCGCCGATCTGCGCCGCCTGGCGACCTCGCCGGTCATTTCGGCCGACGACCAAGCCAAGGGCCTGACCGCCGTCGCCGCCAAGGCCCGGTTCGAACAGAACACCGTCAACTTCCTGGGCCTGCTGGCCCAGAACGGCCGCGCCCGTGATCTGGCCGCCGTGATCGCCGGTTTCGAGCGCCTTTACGCCAAACACGCCGGAATCGTCGCGGCCGAGGTGGTCTCGGCCCAGCCTCTGGACGACAAGCAGCTGACCGCGATCAAGGCCGCTCTGAACAAGAGCCTGGGCAAGGCGCCGGAACTGACCACGCGGGTCGATCCGGCCATCCTGGGCGGCCTGAAGGTCAAGGTCGGCTCGAAACTGTTCGACGCCTCGCTGAAGACCAAGCTCGACCAGATGAAGTTCGCCCTAAAGCGCGCGTAAGCGCCGCCCCCGTCCACCCGATTGTCGGCGCCTGAACGGCGCAACCGCAAAAAGACTGAAGAACAGAGAGCCCGTCATGGACATCCGCGCCGCTGAAATCTCGGCCATCCTCAAGTCGCAGATCGCCAACTTCGGCGTCGAAGCCGATGTCTCCGACGTCGGCAGCGTGCTGTCGGTCGGCGACGGCATCGCCCGCATCCACGGTCTGGACAATGTCCAGGCCGGCGAAATGGTCGAATTCACCAAGGCCGGCGTCAAGGGCATGGCCCTGAACCTGGAACGCGACAATGTGGGCGCCGTGATCTTCGGCGCCGACGCCGCCATCGCCGAGGGCGACGACGTGCGCCGCCTGGGCGAGATCGTGGACGTGCCGGTCGGCAAGGGCCTCTTGGGCCGCGTCGTCAACCCGCTAGGCGAGCCGATCGACGGCAAGGGTCCGATCCAGTTCACCGAGCGCCGCCGCGTGGACGTCAAGGCGCCGGGCATCATCCCCCGCAAGTCGGTCCATGAGCCGATGCAGACCGGCCTGAAGGCCATCGACACCCTGATCCCCGTCGGCCGCGGCCAGCGCGAGCTGATCATCGGCGACCGTCAGGTCGGCAAGACCGCCGTCGCCGTCGACACCATCCTGAACCAGAAGAACGTCAACAAGACCGACGACGAGAGCGCCAAGCTCTACTGCATCTACGTCGCCATCGGTCAGAAGCGTTCGACGGTGGCCCAGATCGTCAAGACCCTCGAAGAGTCGGGCGCTCTGGAATACACCATCGTCGTCGCCGCCACGGCCTCGGAACCGGCCCCGCTTCAGTTCCTGGCGCCCTTCGCCGGCACCGCCATGGGCGAGTTCTTCCGCGATAACGGCATGCACGCCCTGATCGTCTATGACGACCTGTCCAAACAAGCTGTTGCGTATCGTCAGATGTCGCTGCTGCTGCGCCGCCCGCCGGGCCGCGAAGCCTATCCGGGCGACGTCTTCTACCTGCACAGCCGCCTCTTGGAGCGTTCGGCCAAGCTGAACGAGGACTATGGTTCGGGCTCCATGACCGCCCTGCCGATCATCGAAACCCAGGCCAACGACGTTTCGGCCTATATCCCGACCAACGTCATCTCGATCACCGACGGCCAAATCTTCCTGGAATCGGACCTCTTCTATCAGGGCATCCGTCCGGCCGTGAACGTCGGCATCTCGGTGTCGCGCGTGGGCTCCTCGGCCCAGACCAAGGCGATGAAGAAGGTCGCCGGCACCATCAAGGGCGAACTGGCCCAGTATCGCGAGATGGCCGCCTTCGCCAAGTTCGGCTCGGACCTGGACGCCTCGACCCAGAAACTGTTGGCCCGCGGCGCCCGCCTGACCGAGCTGCTGAAGCAGCCCCAGTACTCGCCCCTGTCGATGGAAGAGCAGGTCGTCTCGGTCTACGCCGGCACCCGCGGCTATATCGACGGCATCGCGGTCAGCGACGTCGGCCGGTTCGAGAAGGAGCTGCTGGCGCGCATACATGCGAACCACGCCTCGCTGCTCGAAGGCATCCGGACCAAGAAGGACCTGACCGCCGACCTCGAGGCCGAGCTGAAGGACATCCTGGCCGCCTTCGTCAAGACCTTCGCCTGAGTTCAACCGGATAAGCTGAGAGAGTAGCGCCGGATGGCCAGCCTCAAGGAAATGCGCAATCGGATCGGAAGCGTGAAAGCCACGCAGAAGATCACGAAAGCCATGCAGATGGTCGCCGCGGCCAAGCTGAAACGCGCCCAGGACCAGGCCGAAAGCGCCCGGCCCTATGCGAAGAAGATGGCCTCGGTCATCGCCAATCTGGCCGCAGGCGTCTCGGGCGCCGATGCGCCGCGCCTGCTGGCCGGCACGGGTCAGGACCAGCGTCACCTGATCGTGGTGGCGACGGCGGACAAGGGTCTGGCGGGCGGTTTCTCGACCAACGTCATCCGCGCCGCGCGCGAACGGATCAACAGCCTGATCGCGAACGGCAAGGACGTGAAGATCATCGCCGTCGGCCGCAAGTCGCGCGATCAGCTGTCGCGCCTGTACGGCGACAAGCTGGTCCGCACCTTCGAACTGAGCGAGCACAAGACGGTGGGCCTGCCCTCGGCCCAGCCCATCGCCGAAATGATCGCCACGGCCTTCGAGGACGGTCAGGCCGATGTGGTCACCCTGTTCTACAGCCAGTTCAAGTCGGTCATCTCCCAGGTTCCGACCGCCAAACAGCTGATCCCGGCTGTGGTCGAGGGCGACGCGGCCCCGGTCGACCTGAACGGCGCGGTCTATGAGTACGAGCCCTCGGAAGAGGAAATCCTCGAGACCCTGCTGCCGCGCAACCTGACGACCCAGATCCTGGCCGCCCTCTATGAGAACCAGGCGGGCTTCTTCGGATCGCAGATGGCGGCGATGGACAATGCGACGCGCAACGCCGGCGACCTCATCAACGCCCTGACGCTGCAGTACAACCGCAAGCGCCAAGCCCAGATCACCACCGAGCTGATCGAGATCATCGCCGGCGCCGAAGCCCTCTGATCCCGACCGAACAGACATTCCGATACGGACCCCAGCCATGACCGACACCGTCGCCCCCAAGAAGCCCGCCGCCCGCAAGCCGGCCGTCAAGAAGGCCGCCGCGCCCGCCGCCCCTGTCTCCGCCGTCGCCACGGGCCGGATCGCCCAGGTCATCGGCGCCGTCGTGGACGTCGAGTTCGACGGCCATCTGCCGGCCATTCTCAGCGCCCTGCACACCCAGAACGTCGACCAGAAGACGGGCGAGCCCTTCACCCTGGTGCTGGAAGTCGCCCAACACCTGGGTGAGAACATGGTCCGCGCCATCGCCATGGACACGACCGAGGGCCTGACCCGCGGCCAGCCCGTCACCGACACCGGCTCGTCGATCCAGGCGCCGGTCGGCCCCGGCACCCTGGGCCGCATCATGAACGTCGTCGGCCAGCCGATCGACGAAGCCGGCCCGATCAAGACCGACCTTTACCGTCCGATCCACAAGGAGGCCCCGAGCTTCGACGAGCAGTCGACCTCGGCCGAGATCCTGGTCACCGGCATCAAGGTCATCGACCTGATGTGCCCCTATACCAAGGGCGGCAAGATCGGCCTGTTCGGCGGCGCCGGCGTGGGCAAGACCGTGACCATGCAGGAGCTGATCAACAACATCGCCAAGGCTTACGGCGGTTATTCGGTTCTGGCCGGCGTGGGCGAGCGCACCCGCGAAGGCAACGACCTGTATCACGAGATGATCGAGTCCAATGTGAACGTGGACCCGGCCAAGAACGGCGGTTCGACCGAGGGCTCCAAGTGCGCCCTGGTCTACGGCCAGATGAACGAGCCCCCCGGCGCCCGCGCCCGCGTCGCCCTGACCGGCCTGTCGATCGCGGAATATTTCCGTGACGAGGAAGGCAAGGACGTCCTGCTGTTCGTCGACAACATCTTCCGCTTCACCCAGGCCGGTTCCGAAGTGTCGGCTCTGCTGGGCCGCATCCCCTCGGCCGTGGGCTATCAGCCGACGCTGGCGACCGAGATGGGCAACCTGCAAGAGCGGATCACCTCGACCAAGAAGGGTTCGATCACCTCGGTCCAGGCCATCTACGTCCCCGCCGACGACCTGACCGACCCGGCGCCCGCCGCCTCCTTCGCCCACCTGGACGCGACGACCGTTCTGAGCCGTGACATCGCCGCCCAGGCCATCTTCCCGGCCGTGGACCCGCTGGACTCCACCTCGCGGATCATGGACCCGCTGGTGATCGGCGAGGAGCACTATCAGGTCGCCCGTTCGGTTCAGGAAGTCCTGCAGCAGTACAAGGGCCTGAAGGACATCATCGCCATCCTGGGCATGGACGAGCTGTCGGAAGAGGACAAGCTGATCGTGGCCCGCGCCCGCAAGATCCAGCGCTTCCTGTCCCAGCCCTTCCACGTGGCTGAACAGTTCACCAACACCCCCGGCGCCTTCGTCGACCTGAAGGACACGATCCGCTCGTTCAAGGGCATCGTGGCCGGCGAGTACGACCACCTGCCGGAAGCGGCCTTCTACATGGTCGGCCCGATCGAAGAGGCCGTCGCCAAGGCCGAGAAGATGGCGGCGGAAGCCTGATCATGCGCAAGGCTCTCGCCAGCCTCATTCTCTTTTGTCTGGCCTCGCCCGTTTCGGCGCGGGCACAGGCTGATGGAGATTTTGAAGCTATGGCGGGAGCTTGTGCTGCCTTTCTGGCTGATGGTCGATTCCCGGCCTTGATCGATGAAGGCGCGTTCTTTGAACAGAGAGGTTCCAAAGGCGCGGCTTCTACCGTCAAGGCCGATGAAGTCTCCCGCACCTACACCCGTTCCGGCACGCCGATCGATCCCGTTCGGATCATGGTCGGGCGTCCGGCCGAAACGGGTAGGGAGACCTGCTCTATTTTGGACCTGAATGGGCCGGAAGCGGGGGACGAATTCATCGCCAAGACGCGCGCTCAGGCAGACTGGGCGTTCAACAGCGAGTCAAACGACGGCAACGGAAAGGGCGTCCTGTTTGAGAGGAACGCTGGCGGGGCCGTGATCTATCTGGCGATTTGGGGTACGGGTGCGGCTTACCCGGTTTCCATCGCCTCCTATCAAATCGGAACATCGGACTGATGGCTGGCAAACTCAACTTCTCCCTCGTCTCGCCGGAACGCGAGGTCTTCTCCGGCCTCGTGGACCAGGTGGACGCGCCGGGCGTCGAGGGCGACTTCGGCGTCCTGCCGGCCCACGCCCCCTTCATGACGGCCCTGCGCGAGGGCCTGGTGACCGTCTATGTCGGCGGGACCAGGACCCAGTACGACGTCAAGGGCGGCTTCGCCGACGTCAACGGCGAAGGCCTGACCATCCTGGCCGAACAGGCGACTGAGGTCGTCGCGGCCTGATCCTTTCTCAGGGTCGTAAAGAGTGAGGCCTCCCGTTTCGGCGGGGGGCCTTTTTCTTTGCCCTCTCCCGCTTGCGGGGGAGGTGTCGCGTCGATCGCGAAGCGATCCAGCGACGGAGGGGGAGGTTTCACTCCGGAAGAAGACTTCCCCCATCGTCAGCCGTCTCGCTCCGCTCGACGAGCTGACACTTCCCCCGCAAGCGGGGGAAGGGCTAGAACGCCTCCATGACCGAAGCTCTCGACATCCACGGCGTCTGCGATCCGCGTTTCGCATCGGTGAAGGACGCCTTCGCCGCCAACTTCACCGATGCGCCCGAGGGGCTGAACGAGGTGGGGGCGCGGTTCTGCTTGATGATCGAGGGGGCGCCGGTCGTCGATCTGTGGGCGGGGCACGCCGATACGGCCAAGACGACGCCCTTCGCCGAGGACACCCTGACCCCGGTCTTCTCGACCGGCAAGGCGGTGATGGCCCTGCTGATGGCCACGGCGGTCGAGGCGGGCAAGGTGGCCTATGACGAGAAGGTCTCCCATATCTGGCCCGCCTTCGGCCAGGCCGGCAAGGACAAGGTCACCGTCGCCCAGCTGATGAGCCACCAGTCGGGCCTGCCCGGCTTCTCGGAGCCGGTGGAGCCGTCGCTGTGGTTCGATCCGGCGGCGGTCAACGCCCGGCTGGCAGCCCAGGCGCCGATGTGGGCGCCGGGAACGGCTTCGGGCTATCATCCGGTCACGGTCGGCTATCTGGCCAATGAGGTGTTCCGCCTGACGACCGGCCGGACCATGGGCCAGGCCCTGCGCGCCGACTTCGCCGACCTGGACCTGTGGATCGGCCTGCCGGAGGACCAGCACGGGCGGGTGGCCCAGATGCGCAAACCCTCGGCCGCGCCCAGCCTGGGGACCATAGATCCGATCAAACAGGCGGCCTTCCTGGACCGGGGCTCGGCGCCGGGCGGGCGCGGCTCGGCCGAATGGCGCAAGATGGAAATCCCCTCGGCCAATATGCACGCCACGGCGGCGGGCCTGGCGCGGATGCTGGGCGTCGTGGCCAATGACGGGATGCTGGACGGGCGGCGGCTGCTTTCGAAGGGCGTGCTGCGCGACCTGACGCGCGAGCGGATCCACGGCCAGGACAAGGTGCTGCCCTATGTGATCAGCTGGGCGGCGGGCCTGATGCGCAACGACGGGCTGAACGTCTTCGGACCGGGCGAGTCCTTCGGTCACTACGGCTGGGGCGGATCCATGGCCATGGCCGATCCGTCGCGGCGCCTGTCGGCCGCCTATGTGATGACGCGCCAGTCGCCGCACCTGATCGGCGACCCGCGGCCCCGGCGCCTGCTGGAGGCCCTGTACGCCGCCGTCTAGACGGTTTCCGACAGGGCGACGGCGCGTCGGGCGGCGCGCGACCGCTGCGCGGCGCCCAGGGCGAAGACGCCCGCTCCGGCCCAGATGAAGCCGAAGGAGACGATCCGCAGCGGGGTCAGGGGCTCGCCCGCCCAGACGCCGCAGGCGAACTGCAGCGTCGGCGCCAGAAACTGGATGAAGCCGACGGTGGACAGGGGCAGACGCCGCGCCGACCAGGCGAACAGCACCAGAGGAATGACCGTCGCCGGTCCGTTGACCAGGGCCCAGGCCAGTCCGGCGGGCGAGGAAAAGCCCGTCGCCTGCCCATGGGCCGCCAGCCAGGCCAGGAACAGGGCGCCGAAGGGCAGCAACACCAGGCACTCGACAAACAGGCCGGTCTGGGCCGAGGCGGGCACGCGCTTTCTGATCACCGCATAGGCGCAGAAGGTGACGGCGAGCGTCAGTCCGATGATCGGCACATGGCCCAGGGCGACGGTCTGGACGGCCACCCCCACGGCGGCCAGGGCGATGGCGACGCCGCTCCAGCGGTCGATCTTCTCGCGGAACAGCAGGGCCCCTGCGGCCATGTTCAAGAGCGGGTTGATGTAATAGCCGAGGCTGGCCTCCAGCGTCGCATGATGGGTGGTGGCGAAGACATAGAGGCTCCAGTTGACCGCGATCATCGCCGCCGACAGGGCCAGCCAGCCGAAGACGCGCGGCGTCGCCAGCGCCTGTTTCGCCTCGCCCCACTGGCCCGCCAGCAGCAGGACCAGACCTGCCACGAAGACCGACCAGACCGCCCTGTGGGCCAGGATCTCCGGCGCGCCGAAGCCGTGGGCCGCCATGGCCATGAACAGCAGGGGCAGAAGACCCCACAGGGTGTAGCAGGCGATGGCCGTGCCGACCGCGCGGGGATCGTTGGGGGAGGGGGAGGCGGTCATGGGCGACTCAACTTCACTTTCGTCATTCTCCGGCAAGCCGCGCCTTCGCGGCGCAGACCGGGGAACCCAGCGGCGCCGAAGGCGAAATCTCCCAGCAGCATGGCGTCCGAAATCGTGTCCGCGACAGGTTCGCGCTCACGCGCGCCGCTGGGTCCCCCGGTCGCGCTACGCGCGCCGGAGGATGACGAAAGAAGGCTACACCGTGATCGAACGATACCCCGACGACGGCTTGATCGTGCCCGTCTCGTCCAGCAGCTGGGCGATCTGGACGGCGTTCAGGGCCGCGCCCTTGCGCAGATTGTCGGACACCACCCAGAAGCTCAGGCCGTTCTCGACCGTCGGGTCCTTGCGGATGCGGCTGACGTAGACGGCGAACTCGCCGGCGGCGTCGACCGGGGTGATGTAGCCGTCATGCTCCTGCTTATCGACGACCAGTACGCCTGGCGCCTCGCGTAGGATGGCGCGGGCCTCGTCCGGCGCGATGGGGCGATCGAACTCGACCGTCACCGCTTCCGAATGGCCGACGAAGACCGGCACCCGCACGCAGGTGACCGTCAGCTTGATGTTCGGATCCAGCATCTTGTGGGTCTCGTCCCACATCTTCTGCTCTTCGTCGGTATAGCCGTCCTCGTTGAAGGCGCCGATGAAGGGGATGACGTTGAAGGCGATCTGTTTGGGGAACTTCTTGGGCGTGGCGTCGCCCAGGCCGTAGATGGCCTTGGTCTGGTTCCACAGCTCGTCCATGCCTTCCTTGCCGGCGCCGGACACCGACTGATAGGTCGAGACCACCACCCGCTTGATTTTGGCCGCGTCGTGCAGGGGCTTCAGGGCCACGACCAGCTGGGCGGTCGAGCAGTTGGGGTTGGCGATGATGTTCTTCTTCTTCGCGTCCTTGACCGCGTCGGGGTTCACCTCGGGCACGATCAGCGGCACGTCCGGGTCCTTGCGGAAGGCCGAGGAGTTGTCGATCACGATGGGGCCGGCCTTGCCGATCCTTTCGGACCACTCCCGCGACACAGCGCCGCCGGCCGACATCAGGACGATGTCGACCTTGGAGAAGTCGAACTGCTCGATGTCCTGGCATTTGACGGTCCGGTCGCCGAACGAGACCTCGACCCCCTTGGACTTGCGCGAGGCGATGGCGTGGATTTCATCGACGGGGAAGTTCAGCTCCTCGAGGATGTTCAGCATTTCGCGGCCCACATTGCCCGTGGCCCCGACGATCGCGACGCGATAACCCATGATGTTTGGTCCTTCGGACGCGCTGACGCTCGGCCTGCGGGGCCCTGCTGCTTCAGCGCGAAATAGAGGGGAGAAGCGTCCTGCATTTAGGCGTTCGCAGCCGCGAAGCAATCGCTTTTCGGCGGATGGGGCTTTAAGAACGCCGCCATGACCTCCCGCATCCGAAACGCCTACGACATCCGCGTGGACGAGGGCGTTCTGTCGCCCGATCCGGCTCAGGCCGAAGTCCTGCTCGCCCTGGAGCGGCTGGAGCGGGATCTGGCCCGGCGCGGCCTGTTCGGCCGCCCGCCCGAGGTGAAGGGGATCTACCTCTACGGCCCGCCGGGGCGGGGCAAGTCCATGCTGATGGACCTCTTCTATTCGGCCACGCCCGAGCCGCGGAAAAAGCGCGCCCATTTCCACGCCTTCATGGCCCGGATCCACGACCTGGTGCGCCAGTGGCGCGAGGGGGACGCCAAGGCCCGAAAGGCCGTGTTTGGAACCCAGCACTCCCGCAAGGGGGGCGACGACCCCATCCCGCCCGTCGCCCGGCTGATCGCCTCGGAAGCCCGGCTGCTGTGTTTCGACGAGCTTCAGGTGACCGACATCGCAGACGCCATGATCCTGGGCCGGCTGTTCGAGGCCCTGTTCGAGGACAAGGTGGTGCTGGCCGTCACCTCGAACCGGGCGCCCGAGGACCTCTACAAGAACGGGATCAACCGCCAGCTCTTCACCCCCTTCATCGACATCATCCGCGACCGCTGCGAAGTGGTGCAGACGGCGGGGGCGCGCGACTGGCGGCTGGACCGGCTCAGTTCGGCCCAGGTCTGGCACACGCCCGACGACCGCGCCGGGTTCGAAGCCCTGTGGCGCGAACTGAAGGGGGGCGAGCCGGAAGAACCGGCGCACCTGACCGTCCTGGGGCGGGATGTCGTGGTGGAGCGGACCGTGGGGGCCATGGCCCGGGCCAGCTTTGCGGACCTGTGCGGCCGGCCGCTGGGGCCGCAGGACTATCTGGCGATCGCCGAGCGGTTCCACACCCTGTTCCTGGAGGATGTGCCGATCCTGGGGCCCGCCAACCACCATGAGGCGCGCCGTCTGGTGACCCTGGTGGACGCGCTTTACGAGGCCCGGACCAGGCTGATCGTGCTGGCCGCCGCCCGGCCCGAGGCCCTCTATACCGAAGGCGTGGGGGCCTTCGAGTTCGAACGCACCGTGTCGCGCTTCAACGAGATGCAGAGCAGGGACTGGCTGGCGCATGTGAGGGAGTAAGCGCAGACCCTCTCCCGCTTGCGGGAGAGGTGGCCCGGCGTCCGCGCAGCGGACCAGGGTCGGAGAGGGGAGTCTTGCTTGGCCGAAAGACGACTTCCCCCATCGTCAGGCGTGTCGCTGCGCGCCACGACCTGCTGCTTCCCCCGCAAGCGGGGGAAGGTCTGAGCATCCCAAAGAAAAGGGCCGCAGATCGCTCTGCGGCCCTTCGTCATCGAAATCAAGATGTGGCTTAGGCCAGCGAGGAATCGATGTCCTTGCACGCCTGGATCAGGCCCTGGACCGAGGCGACCGACTTGGCCAGCATCGCCTTTTCGTCGTCATTGGTGGTGAACTCGACCACCTTCTCGACGCCGTTCGCGCCGATCAGGGCCGGGACGCCGACATAGAGGTCGGACAGGCCGTATTCGCCCGACAGCCAGACGGCGCAGGGCAGGACGCGCTTTTCGTCCTTCAGATAGGACTTGGCCATGGCGATGGCCGATTCAGCCGGGGCGTAGAAGGCCGAACCGGTCTTCAACAGGGCGACGATCTCGCCGCCGCCCTTGCGGGTGCGCTCGACGATGGCGTCCAGTTCGTCCTGGCTCAGGAAGCCGGCTGCGACGGCGTCCGGCAGGGGCAGGCCGCCGACGGTCGAGTGGCGCACCATCGGCACCATGTCGTCGCCGTGACCGCCCAGGGTCCAGGCGTGGATGTCCTGAACCGAGACGCCGGTCTTTTCAGCCAGGAAGTAGGCGAAGCGCGCCGAGTCGAGCACGCCGGCCATGCCGACGACCTTCTCCTTGGGGAGCCCTGAGAACTTCTGCAGCGCCCAGACCATGGCGTCGAGCGGGTTGGTGATGCAGATGACGAAGGCGTTGGGGGCGTGGGCCTTGATGCCCTCGCCGACGGCCTTCATGACCTTCAGATTGATGCCGATCAGGTCGTCGCGGCTCATGCCCGGCTTGCGCGGCACGCCGGCGGTGACGATGCAGACGTCGGCGCCGGCGATGTCGGCGTAGTCGTTGGCGCCCTTCAGGGCCACGTCCGAGCCGAAGACGGCGGTGGCCTCGGCGATGTCCAGCGCCTTGCCCTGGGGGGTGCCTTCGGCGATGTCGAACAGGATCACGTCGCCCAGCGCTTCGCGGGCGGCCACGTGGGCCAGGGTGCCGCCGATCATGCCGGCGCCGATAAGGGCGATCTTCGCGCGAGCCATGGATGTCTCCGGTTATTGCGTGTGCGAAAGGGGATTAATCGTGCGGGCGGTCTAGACCCGCAAGGGCGGCGCTGCAAGGCTGGCCGACGTTCGATCAGGAGCCCCAATGACCGACTTTCGTCCAGACCCCGCCTTCGCCGCCGGCTCCATCGCCGCCGCTGAATGGCCGCTGTGTCATGTGCGGCTTCAGGACGACGCCCGCTTCCCCTGGCTGATCCTGATCCCGCGCGTCGAAGGCGCGGTGGAGCTGGAGGATCTGAGCGTCGAACAGCGGGCCGCGCTGATGGAGGAGACCGTGCGGGCCGGGGCCCTGGTGCGGCGGTTGGGAACGGTCGAGAAGCTGAACGTCGGGGCCATCGGCAATGTCACGGCTCAACTGCACGTCCATGTAGTGGGGCGCCGCCGCGACGACGGCCTGTGGCCCGATCCGGTCTGGGGACGGGGGCCGGCGGTTCCCTATGCGGATGAGGAGCGGGCGCGGCTGTTGGATTTGATCGCGGGCGGGTGAGCCGCCGCGCGCCCTCAGATGATGTCCAGCGGCGTCTCCCGCGTCGGCGGGGGGAAGGCTTCGTCGAGGCGGTGCAGGTCCTCGGCGTCGAACTGGATCTCCAGGGCGTCGGCGTTGGCCTCCACGTGCTCGACCGAGCTCGCCTTGGGGATGGCGATCACCCCGTCCTGGCGCAGGACGGCGGCCAGGGCCACCTGGGCCGGGTCGGCGTCGTGGCGGTCGGCGATGTCGCGGATCAGCGGGTGGTCCAGCAGGCCGCCGCGCCCCAGGGGCGAATAGGCCATCATCGGCATGTCGCGCGCCTGCATCCAGGGCAACAGGTCGAACTCCACCCCGCGCGACCTTAGATGATAGAGCAGCTGATTGGCCGCGCAGTCCTCGCCACCTTCGATCTCCATCAGCCGCTTCATGGCGCGCAGGTCCAGGTTGGACACGCCCCAGCGGACGATCATCCCTTCATCGACCAGTTCCTGGAAGGCGGCGACCGTCTCCTCCAGGGGGACGCGGCCCTCCCAGTGCAGCAGATAGAGGTCCAGACGGTCCGTCCCCAGCCGCTCCAGCGACTTTTCGCAGGCCAGCATCATCTTCAGTTCGGAGGCGTTCTCGGGCCGGACCTTGGACACCAGAAAGACCTCGTCGCGACGGCCGGCGATCACCTCGCCCACCAGCCGTTCGGAGCGGCCGTCGCCGTACAGTTCGGCCGTGTCGATCAGGGTCAGGCCCAGGTCGATCCCCCGCGCCAGGGCCTGCTGTTCGGCGTCGCGCCGGGCGGGATGGTCGCCGATCTCCCACGTCCCTTGGCCCAGGGCGGGAACGGTCGTACCGTCTGCAAAGGTGACGAGGCGGGTCATGTCGGTCCTGTTCCATTCGCGGCGAAAGGCCGCCTTGGCTTGGGTATGGAGAGGTTGAGATGCGTACCCGGCTTATCAAGACCGACGGCCTTGTCCAACAGGTGCTGGAGGCGGGATATGATCAGCCTAACGCGCCCCTGGTCCTGCTGATCCACGGCTTCCCCGAACTGGGGATCAGCTGGCGCGCCCAGGTCGAGGCCCTGTCCCTGGCGGGATACCATGTCGCGGCCCCGGACATGCGCGGTTACGGCGGCACGGACAAGCCCCAGGGCGCCGCCGCCTTTTCGATCCTGCATCTGGTCGGGGACATGGTCGATCTGGTGCGGGCCCTGGGCAAATCGAGCGCCGTCGTCGTGGGCCACGACTGGGGCGCGCCGGTCGCCTGGCACTGCGCCCTGCTGCGGCCCGATCTTTTCACGGCTGTGGCCGGCCTGTCCGTGCCCTTCCAGCCGCGCCGACCCCAGGGACCGCCGACGACCGTCATGGCGGTTCTGTCCGAACGGGCCGGCATGGGCGACCTCTATATCAACCGGTTCCAGGCGGCCGACGCCCATCGGGCGCTGGAGGCCGATCCGGCGACGACGCTGAGGAAGCTGTTCTGGGCCTATGACGGGGCCACTCCGGCGTCGAAACGGGCCACCGGCCTCATGGCGCGGGGCGTCGGCCTGCTGGACAGTATCGATGACGCCGCCGACCTGCCGCCGTGGATGAGCCCGGCCCATTTCGCCGAATATGTGGAGGCCTTTTCGGCCGGCGGCTTTGACGCCCCGCTGAACTGGTACCGCGCCATCGACCTGAATTGGTCGCTGACGGCCTTTGCGCAGGAACAGCGAATCCTCCAGCCGGCCCTGTTCATCGTCGGCGAGAACGACCCGGTGCGCCACTACGCCGGATCGGCCGAGGCGGGGCTGAAGGACTGGGTTCCGAACCTGAGCCGGTCGGTGGTCGTGCCCGGCGCCGGTCACTGGATTCAGCAGGAGAAGGCCGAGGCGGTGACCGCCCTGCTGCTGGCCTTTCTGAAGGATCTGCCGGAGGCGGACGGGGGCCAGACGTAAGCCTGCGTTAACCTTGAAGCCGCAAGTCTGCCGTAAAGGTCGGGGACGGTGCCGCGAACCTCGGCGGACCCGCCGACCCGTCTTCTTGCCGTTCTCGGAGCCCCCATGCATCGCCGCCAAATGATCCTGTCCGGCCTGGCCACCGCCGCAGGGGCCTCGTCTCTGGGCGCCTGCGCCTCGGCACCGGCCAATCCCAACTATCCGATCAGCTCCGACAATACGGCGCCCGCCTACACCTTCGACGAACTGGTCGCGGCCGGGTCCAAGGAGCTGGGCATCGCCGCCGAGGTGGTGGGCGGGGCGATCGAGCGGGTCTTCGCCGACCAGGGCGATCGCCCCACCGCCTATATCGCGGGTGAGGAAGGCTCCGGCGCCGTGGTCGTCGGCGCCCGCTACGGGCGCGGCGCCCTGCACATGAAGGATCTGTCGGCGTCTCAGGAAGTGTTCTGGCAGGGGGCGTCTGTGGGTTGGGACTGGGGCGGCAACGCCAGCCGCGTCTTTACCCTGGTCTATGGCCTGTACCACCCGGACATGATCTATCGCCGCTATCCGGGCGTCGAAGGCTCGGCCTATCTGATCGCGGGCCTGGGCGTAAACTATCAGCGGGCCGACGGCATCACCCTGGCCCCGATCCGCACCGGCGTGGGCCTGCGCCTGGGCGCCAATGTCGGCACCATGAGCTACAGCCGCCAGCGCAATCTTCTGCCCTTCTGATCCAGTCGAGGCCGACCCTATTCCTGCGGAATGGGGTTGGTGCGGGGGTCGGGGCCGTTGGTGACGACGCGGTCGCGGTCGCCCAGATCCTTGACGATCTTGACGTCCGCAAAGCCTTCCGCCTCGAACAGGGCCTTGACCTGCGGGCCCTGGTCCCAGCCGATCTCGACCGCGAAGACGCCGCCGGGCTTCAGGATGCGCCGGATCTCGGGGGCCAGGTCGCGATAGGCCTGCAAGCCATCGGGGCCGCCGTCCAGGGCCAGATGCGGGTCGTGGTCGCGCACCTCCGGGTCCAGGCCGGGGATATGGTCGGTCGGGATATAGGGCGGGTTGGACAGCACCAGGTCAAAGCTCGCGTCGCCGAAACCGGCCGCCCATTCCGTGCGCAGGAAGGTGGCGCGCTCGTTCAGATCCAGATTGGCGGCGTTCTCCTTGGCGACCGCCAGGGCCTCGGTGGAGATGTCGGTGCCCACCCCCTTGGCCGCCGTCCGCTCGGCCAGCAGGGCCAGCAAAATGGCGCCCGAACCCGTGCCCAGGTCGACGGCGGTGAAGGCTTCGTGCCGGGCGAAGGCCAGGAGGGCGACGTCCAACAGGGTCTCGGTGTCGGGCCGGGGGCTGAGGACGTCGGGGGTGACGTTCAGCATGATCTTCCAAAAACCCTTCTTGCCGACGATGCGCGAGACCGGCTCGCGGCGCAGGCGGCGGTCGATCATGGCCGTATAGGCGGCCTGCTGCTCGGGGGAGACGATCCGATAGGGGTCGGTCAGTATGTCGGTGCGGCTGGCGCCGGCGGCGGCCTCCAGCAGCAGGCGGGCGTCGATGGCCGGGCTGTCGATGCGGCCGTCCTTCAGTCGGGCCTGGGCGGCTTTCCACACGGTCAACAGGGTCGCGGCGCCGTCGGCGGGCTTGGGGGAGAGGGGCTCGAGGGTCATGACGGCTGATTGGCCCTTCGCACAGGGGATTTCAAGCGCGACCGGGCGCCGTGGCCTGGGAACGCGGGGGGCGGCTTCGCCGTTCGCCTGCTGATGTTCAGGTTCAGATCTTCGCCGCAGCCCCGTCGTCGTCCCTGGTGGAGGTTCGTCGCCGCCGCCCTGGGCGGCCTGACCGCCGGGGCGGGCGCGGCCCATCTGCTCTACACCCAGGGGCATAAGGTGGGGGTGGAACTGCGCCCCAAACGCCCCGAACCCCTGCCGCCCAAGCCGCCGACGCCCGAAGACTATGAGGCCAGGGAGCCGGGCCGGGGCCGGCTGGCCAGACGGCCGGAACAGATTCCGCACAAGGGCTGGATCGACATACTGTGGCGGACGGGCGGCTCCTATTTCGGCGACCGGGTCGGTTTCGTCGCGGGGGGCGTGACCTTCTTCACCCTCTTGTCCCTGTTTCCGCTGCTGGGGAGTTTCGTCACCCTTTACGGCCTGTTCGCCGATCCGGCCGACGCCTGGAGCCGGCTGCAGTTCCTCTACGCCGTCATGCCCGACAGCATCGCCCAGTTCCTGGGCGGAGAGATGGAGCGGCTGGCCGCCAACTCCAACGGCCAGCTGACCTTCACCCTGATCTGGACCCTGGCCCTCTCGCTGTGGACCGCCAACGGGGCGGTCAAGGTGCTGTTCTACGGGCTGAACGTCGCCTATCACGAGGTCGAGCGGCGTAACATCGTCCGCTATAATCTGCTGTGCATGGGCTTCACCATCGGGGCCATTCTGGCCCTGTTGCTGACCTCGGCCCTGGTCGTCGGGGCGCCGGTGGTGATCCGGCTGTTCGGCCTTCAGGAGGAATGGGGCCTGTTCGCCCTTTTGCGCTGGCCCCTGCTGCTGGTCGGCTATGTCGCGGCCCTGACCCTGATCTATCGGTTCGGCCCCTGTCGGCAGAAGGCGCGCTGGCGCTGGCTGACGCCGGGCGCCCTCTTCGCCGCCTTGCTCAGCCTGACCGTCTCCTTCCTCTTCAGCTGGTATCTGACCAACTTCGTCCGCACCGACTCCTACGGCCCCCTGGCGGCCATTATGGGCTTTCTGCTGTGGACCTGGCTGTCGGTGCAGGTGATCCTGATGGGGGCCGAGCTGAACGCCGAGATCGAGCACCAGACGGCCATGGACACCACGACCGGCAAGCCTCAGCCGATCGGGGATCGGGGCGCCAAGGTCGCCGATACGGTGGGCGCGCGCCGGGGCAATCCGGCCGCCCTGGCCTTCACCCAGCGCCACGCCGAGGCCATGGCCGACCGGCTGACGCGCCGCCGCAGCCGCCGCGAGCGGGACGCGGCCGCTACAGAATGAAGCGGCTCAGGTCGACGTCCTTGGTCAGCAGACTCAACTTGTCGCGCACCGCCGCCCCGTCGAAGGTGACGGTCTGGCCCGCCAGGTCCGAGGCCTTGAAACTGGTCTCCTCCAGCACCCGCTCCAGCACGGTCTGAAGCCGCCGGGCGCCGATGTTCTCCACCGCCGAATTGGCCGCCACCGCCGCATCGGCCAGGGCCTCGATCGCGTCCTCGGTGAAGGTCAGGGTCACGTCCTCGGTGGCCAGCAGGGCCTGGTTCTGACGGATCAGATTGGCCTCGGGCTCGGTCAGGATCCGCTTGAAGTCGTCGCGCGTCAGGGCCTTCAGCTCGACCCGGATCGGCAGCCGCCCCTGAAGTTCGGGCAGCAGGTCCGACGGCTTGGCCACATGGAAGGCGCCCGAGGCGATGAACAGCACATGGTCGGTCTTCACCGGCCCGTATTTGGTCGAGACCGTGGTCCCCTCGATCAGGGGCAGGAGGTCGCGCTGCACCCCCTCGCGCGACACATCGGCGCCCGAGGCCCCCTGGCGGGCGGCGACCTTGTCGATCTCGTCCAGGAAGACGATGCCCTCGTTCTCGGCCAGGATCAGGGCCTCCTTGGTCAGGCTGTCCTGATCCAAGAGCTTGTCGCCCTCCTCGGCGATCAGGGGGGCGGTGGCGTCGCGCACCGTCAGCTTGACCGTCTTGGTCCGGCCGCCGCCCATCTTGCCCAGCATCTCCGAAAGGTTCAGCAGGCCCACGGCCCCGCCGCCGGGGATGTCCAGCCCCTGGATCGGCGAGGCGGTGTCGGCTAAGGCGATCTCGATCTCCTTGTCGTCCAGCTCGCCGGCCCGCAGCTTCTTCCTGAAGCTGTCGCGGGTCGCCGGTCCCGCGCCGGGCCCGACCAGGGCGTCCAGAATCCGGTCCTCGGCCGCCCCCTCGGCGCGGGCTCGCACCTCGCCGCGCCGCCGCTCGCGCACCATGACCAGGGCGCTCTCGACCAGGTCGCGCATGATCTGATCGACGTCGCGGCCGACATAGCCGACCTCGGTGAACTTGGTCGCCTCGACCTTCAGAAAGGGCGAACCCGCCAGCCGCGCCAGCCGCCGGGCGATCTCGGTCTTGCCGACGCCGGTCGGGCCGATCATCAGAATATTCTTGGGCGTCACCTCGTCACGCAGATCCTCGGGCACGCGCTTTCTGCGCCAGCGATTACGCAGGGCCACGGCCACGGCGCGCTTGGCGTCGTCCTGGCCGACGATATAGCGATCCAGTTCGGAGACGATTTCGCGGGGGGAGAGGTCAGTCATGGCGCTCACATAGGAGGCCGAGAACCGTTGCGGGAGAGGGCAGGGCGTCGCGGCGCTGTTTCGCTAGACCGCCAGCCTCAACGCCAGGGCGGTCAGGGTGACGGCGAGGACGGGGAGGGTCAGGATCAGGCCGATCTTGATGTAATAGACCCAGCCGATGCGGACGCCCTTTCGGGCCAGGACGTGCAGCCATAACAGGGTGGCCAGGGAGCCGATGGGGGTCATCTTGGGGCCCAGGTCGCTGCCGATGACATTGGCGTAGATCATGGCCTCGCGCACCGGACCGGTCGCCGAGGAGGCGTCGATGGACAGGGCGGCGATCAGGACCGTGGGCAGGTTGTTGGCGACGGCCGACAGGGCGGCGGTCAGGAAGCCCGTTCCGAAGGTCGCGCCCCAGACGCCGCCTTCGGCGAAGCCGTCCATCAGCTGGGCCAGATGGCGCGTCAGCCCGGCGTTGCCCAACCCATAGACCACCAGATACATGCCCAGCGAGAAGATCACGACCTGCCACGGCGCCTCGCGCAGGACCTTGGTCGTGCTGATCTTGGAGCCGCGCCCGGCGACGATCAGCAGCACGACGGCGCCGGCGGCGGCGATGGCCGAGACGGGAAGGCCTCGGGGCTCCAGAACGAAGAAGCCCAGCAGCAGCAGACCCAGCACCAGCCAGCCGGCGATAAAGGTCGCCCGGTCCTTGATCGCGGTCTCCGGCCGGGGCAGGCGGTCCACCTCATAGGCCCTGGGGATGTCGCGCCCGAAGACGGCGAACAGGACCGCCAGGGTGGCGGCGACCGAGGCCAGGTTCACCGGAACCATGACCGCCGCATAGCGATCAAAGCCGATGTCGAAGAAGTCGGCCGAGACGATATTGACCAGGTTGGACACCACCAGCGGCAGGCTGGCCGTGTCGGCGATGAAGCCCGCCGCCATGACGAAGGCCAGGGTCGCCTTGGGTCCGTAGCCGAGCGCCAGCAGCATGGCGATGACGATGGGCGTCAGGATCAGGGCCGCCCCGTCATTGGCGAACAGGGCCGAGACGGCCGCGCCCAGCAGGACCACCAGGCCGAACAGCCGCCGCCCATGGCCCCCGCCCCAGCGACCGATGTGAAGGGCCGCCCATTCGAAGAAGCCGGCCTCGTCCAGCAGCAGGCTGATGACGATGATGGCGACAAAGGCCGCCGTCGCATTCCAGACGATGCCCCAGACCACGGGGATGTCGTTCAGGGCCACCACCCCCAGCAGCAGGGCCGCCGCCGCCCCGCCCAGGGCGCTCCAGCCGATCTGCAGCCCCTTGGGCTGCCACAGCACCAGGACGATGGTGACGGCGAAGATCAGAAGGGCGACGATCATGGGCGGATCCTAGCGCGGACCGGCGTCCGCAGCGAACCTGTAGCTTGCGCCGCGTCATATTTCTAGTATCTTGGAATAATGGAATCCGAACCCGCCATCCTCGCCCTCGCGGCCCTGGCCCAGCCCACGCGGCTGGAGGCCTTTCGCCTGCTGGTTCGCAGCGCGCCGGAGGGCCTGGCGGCCGGCGCGGTGGCGGATCGGCTGGCGGTGCCGGCCAATACGATGTCGGCCCATCTGGGCGTGCTGTCGCGGGCGGGGCTGATCCGCGCCCAGAGACGCAGCCGCTCGATCGTCTATCGCGCCGATCTGGATCGGCTGGGCGACCTGGTGCTGTTCCTGCTGAAGGACTGCTGTCAGGGCCGCGCCGAACTTTGCCGACCCCTGCTGGCCGAACTGGCCCCCTGCTGCGACTGAGGCCCCCATGGACGTCGTCATCTATCACAATCCCGCCTGCGGGACGTCTCGCAACACCCTGGCCCTGATCCGCCACGTCGGGATCGAGCCCCATGTGATCGAATATCTGAAGACCCCGCCCAGCCGGGCCCTGGTGGCGCAGATGGTCGAACGGATGGGCGGATCGGTGCGCGATATCCTGCGCGAAAAGGGCACGCCCTATGCGGAGCTGGGCCTGGGCGACCCCGGCCTGTCGGACGATCAGCTGCTGGATGCGATCGAGGCCCATCCGATCCTGATGAACCGGCCCATCGTGGTCTCGCCCCGCGGCGTGAAACTGTGCCGGCCGTCCGAGGCGGTGCTGGACCTGCTGCCCCAGGAGGGGCTGAAGCCCTTCACCAAGGCGGACGGCGAGGTGGTGATCGACGCCGACGGCCGCCGGGTCGGCGGATAGCAAAAAAGACGTCCCCCGGACCGGAGGACGTCTCAATGCGCCAGACGTCGTCGCCGGTTCAGGCGGCCTTGCCGGCCTTCTTGGCGGCCAGCTTGTCCTGGTGGGCCTTCATGCCGGCTGAGATCAGTTCGGCGGCCTCGCCGGCGTCGCCCCAGCCCTTGACCGTGACCGACTTGCCCTTCTCCAGGTCCTTGTAGCGGGTGAAGAAGTGTTCGATCTGTTCGATCAGGATGGCCGGCAGCTGACGATAGCTGGCGATCTCGGTGTAATAGGGGTTCAGCTTGTCGACCGGCACGGCCAGGATCTTCTCGTCGCCGCCGGCCTCGTCCACCATCTTCAGCACGCCGATCGGGCGCGAGCGGATGACGCAGCCCGGCACCACCGGCGTCGGGTTCAGCACGATCACGTCGCAGGGGTCGCCGTCGTCCGACAGGGTATGGGGAACAAAGCCGTAGTTGCCGGGATAGTACATGGCCGTGTGCAGGAAGCGGTCGACGAACAGGGCGCCGGACTCCTTGTCCATCTCATACTTCACCGGCAGACCGCCTTGCGGGATCTCGATGATGACATTGATGTCCCAGGGAGCGTTCGGGCCGACCGGAATGGCGTCGAGGTTCATGGCGGGTCTTTGCTGCGACTGCGAAAATCTTGAAAGCGAGGGGTGATAGGACGGGCGGGCCGCCTGGGCAAGGGCGACGTGCGTTCAGGCTCTTGCGCCCGGCGTCGGAGCGGGTTCACTAGGCGCCATGACCTGGATCGACTGGACCGCCCTGACCCTCTTTTTCGTCTGCTGGCTGGGCTATGGGCCGATCCTGAGATTCATCGCCCGGCACGGCGGCGCCCTGAACGAGGACATGGTCCATGTCCGCAATCGGTGGATGGCGGCCATGACCCACCGCGAGATCCGGCTGGTGGACAGCCAGCTGATGGGCCATTCGATCAATTCGGCCTCGTTTTTCGCCTCGACCAATCTGCTGCTGATCGCGGCGGTGGGGGGGATTCTGTTCGGCGGGGAGAGCAAGCTGGAAGGCTTCGCCGCCGTGGGGGCCGAAAACGTGCCGATCCGCATTCTGGAGGCCAAGCTGGCCCTGGTGCTGATGTGCCTGGCGCGCGGCTTTTTGGACTTCATCTGGGCCCTGCGTCAGATGAACTACGCCCTGGCCCTGATCGGGGCGGCGCCCGAGATCCAGTCCGAAACGGACCGCAAGGCCTATGGCCAGGCGGCGGGGGAGTTGCTGAACCCCGCGCTCAGCGCCTTCAGCCAGGGGGTTAGGGGCTATTATTTCGCCCTGGCGGCGGCGGCCTGGCTGTTCGGCCCGATGTGGCTGGCCCTGGGCGTGGCTTCGGCCTTCGGCCTTCTGATCTATCGCCAGGAGGCGTCGCCGGCCGCGCGCGCCATTCGCAACGCCCGCCGTCTGCTGGGAGAAGGCTGATCATTGTGCAGGCGCACAACGGGCTTCCCGCGCGGTGTGGCGCCTATGAGGCGAATTAGGACCGTAACCGCCGTAATTGCGTAACATCCTGTGACCGTCAGGACGCGCAGAGCCCTTGACCGTTTGTGCGTTGCAACCTAAGTTCTCCTCTGACGCCTCCGGGCGTCTTGCCCTTCCTGGGCGTTTCCTCCCTATAGACTTTCATGCCGCGCCTCCGGGCGCGGCTTTTTTTTTGGCTGATCGCCGATAAGTCGCGCCGGCCTAAACGCCCCAGGGCTCAGAGCACAGGGCGGCGATGACGCGGGTCAGGGCCTTGTGCGTCTTCTGATAGGCGGCGTTGGGCGCCTGGCGGCCCTCGTCCAGATACAGACGGCGGTTCAGTTCGATCTGGACGGCGTGAAACCCCTCCTTCGGCCGGCCCCAGACCTGGGTGGACCAGCCCCCGGCGTAGGGGTGGTTCAGGCCCACCCGCCAGCCCAGCCCCTGGAACAGGTCGCGCAGCCGCCGCGTCAGCCGCGGATCGCAGGCGGCGCCGTGTCGGTCGCCCAGCACCACCTCCACCCCGGCGGCCCGCGCCGGCATCGAATGCCAGTCGATCAGCAGTGCGCGCCCCTGGCGGGCCAGGGTCTGACGCATCAGGCCCTCCAGCGCCTGATGATAGGGCCGGTGGACCGCCGCGATCCGGGCCTCCGCCTCGGCCCGCGACAGGCGCCGGTCATAAAGCGGCAGGCCGTCGCCGCTGCGGCGGGGGATGACGCCGTATCCGGCTCGGGTCTTGGCCCCGACCGCACCGTCAGCCCCTTCGATCAGTTCGGGGTCCAGTTCGGCGGGGTCACGGTTCAGATCCACATAGGCGCGGCCGATCCGGCCCTCGATCAGGGGCGCGCCGCACGCCGGCCCGGCCTGCACCAGGGCGTTGACCCGGGCGTCCTCCGCGCTCTTCAGACTGGCGTCCGCCAGGCCGGGGGCGGGCGCCATGTCCGCCGGATAGAGATCGCCCGAATGGGGCGAGGCGAAGACCAGGGCCGTCTGGGGCGCGTCCGCAGGCGGCGTCGTGATCGCGAAATTGGCGCCGGCCGGGGTCATGTCCACCGCATAGCGCGTTTCGCTGTGGAAGGAAGTCGTGCGACCGGCGAATTTCATCGCCGGTTTACCGTTGTGGGCCTAGCGTCGCTCCTCTGAATTCAAGGGGCCTTTTCGAATGGCGCGCATCCTCCTGGCCGAAGACGACAGTTCGCTGCGCGGGTTCCTGACCCGCGCCCTGGAGCGGGCGGGCCATCAGGTCATCGACTGCGAAAACGGCGACGACGCCATCGACGCCCTGGAGCACGGCCCCTACGACCTGCTGCTGACTGACATCGTCATGCCCGGCGCCGACGGGATCGAGGTGGCTCGCGTCGCCGCCGCCCGCCAGCCCGGCCTGCGCATCATGTTCATCACCGGCTTCGCCGCCGTCGCCCTGACCGCCGCCCAGGCCTCGCCCCAGGCCAAGGTCCTGTCCAAACCCGTCCATCTGCGCGACCTGGTCAATGAGGTCGAACGGATGGTGGCGGCCTGAGCGTTGAAATCGCTACGGTTTTCCAGAAATCTCGTTGCGGCGGTCAAAGCCGCTTGATGCGGGCCGGTCGTGCCGCTATACGACCGCCCTTCCCGCTCTCGAACCGATCGAGAGCCGCCACGGCGGACGCGTAGCTCAGCGGGAGAGCACTACGTTGACATCGTAGGGGTCACAGGTTCAATCCCTGTCGCGTCCACCATTCCTTCCCAAGACAATCGAAGACTTGTCGAGCCCAGCGCATGCGCCGTTCAGGGCTGTGGCTGTTGTGTCGGTCGCAGCAGGGTCAGGTCGTAGCCCAGGCCGCGCGGGCGTGGTTCATCAGGGCGTCGTGGACCTGAGGCGAAGGTTGGGGCGTGCGCGACAGCAGCTACAGATGGCGGACCGAAGGCTCGCCCCCGATCGGCCAGGAAGCGAGCTCGACCGCTCTCAGCCCCCGGCCCCGCCGCCCCTTACCGCGGCGCGCGCTTGGCCAGGATGCGTTGCAGGGTGCGGCGGTGCATGCCAAGGCGGCGGGCGGTTTCCGAGACATTGTGGTCGCACAGCTCATAGACCCGCTGGATATGCTCCCAGCGCACCCGGTCGGCGCTCATCGGGTTTTCGGGCGGCTCGGGGGCCGCGTCGCCGCTCGCCAGCAGGGCCTTGACCACGTCGTCGGCGTCGGCGGGCTTGGACAGATAATCGACGGCGCCGGCCTTGACCGCCGCAACCGCCGTGGCGATGGCGCCGTAGCCGGTCAGCATCACGATCCGGGCGTCCTCGCGCCGCTCGCGCACCGCCTCGACGATCTTCAGCCCGTTGCCGTCCTCCAGCCGCATGTCCAGGACGGCGAAGGCCGGGGCCTTTTCGTTCAGCCGCAGCTGAGCCTCGGCGACCGAGGCGGCGGTGGTCACCTCGAAGCCGCGCGCCTCCAGCGCCCGTCCCATCCGGGTGCGCAGGGCCTGGTCGTCGTCCAGCAGCAGCAGGGACTTGTCGGGCAGGGCGGCGATGCGGGTCTCAAGCTCGGGCATTCTGTTCTCCTGCTGAATCAAGTCGGGGCCGGAAGTCGTTCGGTCAAGGGCGAGCGGCCGCCTGCGACGCTTCGACCCAATACGGGCGGGGACGGGGTTTGGACGCGCTCAGGCCGCCACCTCCAGCGCCGGACGGGCCCATCGCACCGCCACACGCGCGCCGCGCAGGGGGGCGCGGCCGTCGGGGGCGGCGCCCGGCCGCGGCAGGCCCTGGCCCACGCTGACCACCCCGCCGGTCCGCTCCAGCAGGGTGCGGGCGATGAAGAAGCCCAGGCCCATGCCGCCCTGGCTGGGGGCGACCGTGGTCTCCGGCCCGCCGCGCCCGGCGCCGGAGGCCGCAGCGGCGATCTGGGCCGCCAAGGCCAGGCGCGCCTTGCCGTGCGGGCGGCTGGTCACATAGGGCTCGCCCAGCCGGGGCAGGATGTCGCTGGGAAAGCCCGGCCCGTCGTCCAGAATGGCGATCTCGATCCAGCCGGCGTCGACCTGGGCCTGGACCCGCACGGTGGAGGCGGCGAAGTCGGCGGCGTTCTCGACCAGGGTCGACAGGCCGTGCACCACCTCGGGCAGGCGGCGCACGCGCGGGGCCGGCTGGCCGGGCGGGGTCTTGACCAGGACCTCAAAGGCCAGGTCGAAGCCCCGGTGCGGCTCGACCACCTCCTCCAGCAGGGCCTTCAGGGCCACGTCGGCGTACAGGGCGTCGTCCCCCTCCGGTCGGCGCGACAGCTGGGCCAATATGCCCCGGCACCGTTCGGCCTGTTGCAGGATCAGGGCCGCGTCCTCGGCGGCGTCGCTGTCGGGCGCCGAGGCGCGCTGAAGTTCCTTGGCTACGACCTGGATGGTGGCCAGCGGCGTGCCCAACTCATGGGCCGCGGCCGCCGCCAGACCGCCCAGGGCCGCCAGTCTCTGTTCGCGCTGCAGCACGTCCTGGGTCGTGGCCAGGGCCAGCTCCAGCTTCTCGGCGTCGGCCGCCACCCGCCAGGCGTAGCCGGCGGTGAAGACCACACCGGTCACCAGGGCCATGGCCATCCCCAGCCGATAGAGCAGGGGCAGGTGAAAATTCTCGCCCGGACGCCAGGGCAGGGGCTCGGACCAGAAGAACAGCACCCCCACGGCGATCAGGGCCAGAAGGCCCAGCGCCACGGCCTGGCGCGCGGGCAGGGCGGCGGCCGCGATCGTCACCGGGGCCACCAGCAGCAGACAGAAGGGGTTCTCCAGCCCGCCGGTCAGGCCCAGCAGAAGGCTGAGCTGAAAAATGTCGAACCCCAGGTGCAGGGCCGTGGTGCGTCCGTCCGGCAGGCTGGCCTCCAGCCGCCGCACCCGCGCCATGGCGCCCACGTTCACCGCAGCGCTGACGGCGATGACGATCAGACAGGGCCACAGCGGCAGGGGGAAATGCAGCCCCTGAGACGCCGTCAGGATCGCCGCGCTCTGCCCCAGTATGGTCAGCCAGCGCAGGACGATCAAAGTCCGCAGGGAAAAGCCGCGTCCCCTACGGGCGCCGTCGGCGGGGCCGGGCTGCGACAGGGCGCTGTCCACGGCCGCCCCCTCTGAAAGGGACGGCCGCCCGTGCGGCGCGATGTGGTCTTCTGTCGAGGTCACGGGCCTTCTATAGACCGGGGCCGAGGTTTTCGTCAGAGGTCGTCATGCCGCGTCGTTCCATCCTGCTGTTCGCCGGCGCCTGTCTCGCCATCGCCGCCGCCCTGGCCATCGTCACCGTGGTGGTGGTCGGCAATCGGCCCAGCGCGACCCGGGGCGAGATCGGCGCGACCGGCCAGCCCCTGGTCGGCGGCGACTTCCAACTGGTGAACCAGGACGGGCGTCCGGTGGATCAGACCATGCTGAACGGCAAATGGAGCCTGGTCTTCTTCGGCTTCACCTACTGCCCCGAGTTCTGCCCCACCACCCTGGCCGAGCTGGCCGCGGTGCAGCAGCGGCTGGGCGACAAGGCCGACGATCTCCAGATCGTCTTCGTCAGCATCGACCCCGAACGCGACACGCCTCAGCAGCTGAAGGACTATCTGTCCTCAGACGGCTTCCCCAAGGGGACCATCGGCCTGACCGGAACGCCGGACCAGGTGGCCCAGGCGGCCAAGGCCTACCGCGCCTATTACGAAAAGGTCGGCGAGGGGGAGGGCTATACGATGAACCACTCCCTGACCGTCTATCTGATGGGACCGGACGGCAAGTTCCGCACCGCCGTCGCCTATGGCCTCGGCCCGGACAAGGCGACCAAGATCATCGAAGACGCCATGGCGCGGGGCTGAGCCCTCACAGGTAGATCGGCGTTTGGTCGGCGTCCCTGATCGCGTCGATCATCTGCGGCGTCTCTCCTAGACCGCCAAGGGCGAGCGGCACCAGAAACATGTTTCTGGGCGACATGAACCGTTTGAAGTGGGCCTTAATAATCGGCAACGGGTGAGTGGTCGGATGGCCGGGAAGGCGAAGACCTGCTTGCGAAACGTGGCAGACCTTCCAGCCGTCCTTGTTGAGCCTCAGTTTGGAAGAAAGCCCTCCACGCGCGTACTTCAGGCGAGGCTTCTCTGCGGCCTTGATCGCGAAAGCCAAAGGCATTTCCCCGCGGTCGAACAGCGTTGAGATTTCCTCAAGCGTGGGGGTTTGGCCTTTCAGCGCCATGGCGAAGGCCCAGTGCGCCGGAGTGTTATCGGCGCATGTAAGGAGCCGACCTGAATCATGGACATCCTCAGCGCCGCGCCCCCAATTGGGCGTGCGGCATAGCAGGGGCAAATCTGATTCAGCCCAAGCTTCGATCACAAGATCCCAACGCTTGAGCGCTTCGGCAGAGGGGCGGGGTCGTCGAGGCGAAAAGGCCCATTCGCGAGCCAAAGTCCGAAGGGCAGGCTCCATTTCGGAGAGGGCTGCTGAAGCCGCCTCTGACGATGTTTCGTTCAACTAACCCCGCTCCTTCGTCTTGGTGAAGGCCACCTTGGGGAAGCGTTCGCCGACATAGCCGGTCTCCCAGCTGGACTTGGCCAGGAAGACGGGGGCCTGGTCGATGTCGCGGGCCATCTGGGGGCGGTATTTGCCCATGAAGTCCTCCAGATCGGCGTCGGACGCGTCGGAGGTCGGGGCGATCCAGCGGGCCTCGGCATAGGGGCTGGGTTCGAAGACGACGTCCAGGCCGTATTCCTCGCCCAGCCGGTCGGCCATGACCTCGAACTGCAGCTGGCCCACGGCGCCGACGATGAAGTCCGCACCGATCTCCGGGCGGAACAGCTGGGTCACGCCTTCCTCGGCCAGACCCTCCAGCGCCTTCTTCAGGTGTTTGGCCTTCAGCGGATCCTTGACCCGGACCCGTTGCAGGATTTCAGGCGCGAAGTTCGGCAGGCCGGCGAAGCGCACCACCCCGCTTTCCGACAGGCTGTCGCCGACCCGCAGCACCCCGTGGTTGGGAATGCCGATCACGTCGCCGGCGAAGGCGTCCTCGGCCAGTTCGCGGTCCGAGGCGAAGAACATGATGGGCGCATTGACCGACAGGGACTTGCCGGTGTTCTGGACCTTCAGCCTCATGCCGCGCTTGAAGGCGCCCGAGGCCATGCGGAACATGGCGATCCGGTCGCGGTGGTTGGGGTCCATATTGGCCTGGACCTTGAAGACGAAGCCGGTGACTTCTTCGGCGCCGGGCTCCACCGTCGTCTCCACGGGCGCCGGGGCGTTGCGGGTCTCAGGCGGGGCTTCCTTCCGGGCCTTCATGACCTTGGGCGCCGGCGCCCAGTCGCCGATGGCCTTCAGCAGTTCGTCTATGCCGAAATGGCGCAGGGCCGAGCCCCACAGGACCGGCGTCAGATGGCCCTCCAGGAAGGCCTGGCGGTCAAAGGCCGGATAGCCGCCCTCGACCAGTTCGACCGCCTCGCTCAGCGCGTCCTGCTCGCCCGCCTCGAAATAGTGCGCCGCCTGGTCCAGGGGCAGGGCCGGGGGATGGTCGGGGTCCTCGGCGGCGCCGGCGGCCTTGCGGGCATAGGGCTGGAACCGGCCGGTCCCGACCTCGACCATGCCGCGCAGACGATTGCCGCTCTCGGCCGGCCACCAGATGGGCGCCGGGTCCAGTTGCAGCCGCGAGGCGATGTCGTCCAGCAGGGCCATCGGGTCCTGGGCCTCGCGGTCCAGCTTGTTGATGAAGGTGATGATCGGAATGTCCCGAAGACGACAGACCTCGAACAGTTTCAGCGTCTGCGGCTCGATCCCCTTGGCGGCGTCCAGCACCATGATGGCGCAGTCGGCGGCGGTCAGGGTGCGATAGGTGTCTTCCGAGAAGTCCTCGTGCCCGGGCGTATCGAGCAGGTTGAACATCTTGCCGTCGTGCTCGAACGTCATGACCGAGGCGCTGACGGAAATGCCCCGCTCCTTCTCGATCTTCATCCAGTCAGAGCGGGTGCGGCGGTTCTCGCCCCGCGCCCGCACGGCGCCGGCCGCCCGGATGGCGCCCCCGGCCAGCAGGATGTGTTCGGTCAGGGTCGTCTTGCCCGCATCCGGGTGGGCGATGATGGCGAAGGTCCGCCGCCTCGCCGCCTCGGCGGCGAGGGTTCTTGAAGATTTGGCCGCTTCTTCAGGCAGGGTCAATGTGGACATGGCGCGCGACTAGCGCGCCCGGCGCAGAAAGTCACTCGCCGGCGGGCGCCGGGGGCGATTCCGGTTCGTCTTCCGGCGAAGGCTCGGGCTCGACGGCGGCGGCGTCCTCCGTAAGGCCGTCGAGGGTCGGCACGGCCTCGCCGTTGTTGAGCGCCGCGATCATCTGCGCCGCCCGGTCAGACGCCGCCCCGCCGTGGGGATTGTTCGCCAGGGGTTTCAGCACGGCGATCGCTTCATCCTTTTGATCCCGTTGGATCAGGGCGTCGGCATAGTTCAGACGAACCCCCGCCAACTGCGGCGCCCGCTCAAAGGCCAGACCGAGCGTGAGCATGTCGTTGTCGTTGGGATAGCCCGGCTCGCCGTGTCTCATCTCGGCGATCAGCATCAGGGTTCGATAATCGTTGTCCGTCGCGGCGTAGGCTCGACCCAGATAGACCCTGGCCTCTCGCTTCAGTGACACACGTTCCGCCTCATCCTCCGCTTCTTCCGCCAGGCGCAACCGTTCCTCGGCCAGGAATTGCAGGGCTTCGACATTGTCGGGCTCCAGTTCGACGAGCCGCTGCAGCGCCCGTTCGCCCGCCACCGTGTCGCCGAAATGCAGGCCGGCGTGACCGGCGGCCAAGAGGGCCAGGGGGGCATCGCCGTGACGCGCGGCGATCCGCGCCACCTCCTGGCCCAGGGCCGCACGATCCTCGTCCTTCACCCCGATCTTCAGTCTCTGATTGATGAGCAGCAGATCATTGGCGGATCGGGGCAGGCGCGTGACGACGATGTCGGCCGCCGGAAAGTCGCTCTTGATCACCCGCCCCATCAGCCGGCGGCTCATCAGATATTGGCGAAGCTCGGAGCGAAGCTGGGCCAGGCTCAGGCCAGTGGCGCTCTCCATGGCCTCAACCGGATCTTCACCGTCCGACACGGCCATCAGATAGGCGCTCAGCTGTCGCAGGCGGTCGGGGTCGCTGAAGAACCAGTGGGTCAGCAGCCAGGCGACCGGATAATAGGTCTCACGATAGCTGCTGCGCCTGACCTCGCCGGGACGAGAGCGCAACAGAACCTCAAGCGGCAGCCATGTGCCGTTGACCAGCCAATAGGCCCGATTCTCGCTGTAACCGCCCAGCTGAACCTCATCCGCCTCGATTTCCGCGGTCATATAGTATTCGGCGAAGCCTTCGACGAACCAACCCGGATAGGCGGCGGGGGCGCTTTCGAGCATGAAATGGTGCACATATTCGTGCAGCAGTATCTCGTCGTTTTCGCCTCTGATCGCGACGGCGAAGATGTCTTCCGAAGTGGGGAAATAGGTGCCCACGACATTCTGCGGCGTGGCGGGATTGACCCGAAGCATGCCGGAGCGTGAGCCGACCAGATAGATCGGCAGTTTGCGCAGCGGCGCCTGGTCCATGGGCAGGCCGGACCGATAGCGCATCACACGGTCGAAGGTCTCCAGCTTCTGGACATAGTCCCGGAGCGACCGTTCGCTGCCTTCGCTATAGACGATGAATCGCTCGCTTTCGGCCTTCAGCCAATCGGCGCGCGCCGCCGTCGCCGTCAGACTCAGCGTCGCTAAGGCGGCGGCCAATACGGCGACCAGTCCCGATCGTTTCATGGCTTGTTCCCCGTCCCCGCCGAATGGGACTGACGTCCATCCCGTCTCCCCCGACAACCTGAGTTGTCGCAAAGGTTGTGCGGGATCGTAAAGAGCCGCGTGCAGATTACGCGAAGAATCCTGCCCGTCGCTGCGCCTTTGCGCCACATCAAATAACCCCTCGCCATAAGGGGCTATTGGAGTCATGCTCGGCTTTGAGGAAGCGATCAGGCCGTCAGAGCCGGGCGTTCCTCTCCCGGAGCGATCCGGGTTCATAGGGAAAGGAAATGACGATGGCTGTGATCCATCCAGAAGACCGCGTTTCGGGCCTCGATCGCTCGTCCTACGAGCGCCCGCGCAAGATGCACCCGGCCATAGGGCTGGCGATGGGCTTCGGCTTCATCTTCGCCGTCGCCGCCGTCGTGCACATCCTGTTCACGGCGCTCTGACGCGGGTTTGAAGGCCGCCGCTTCAGGCGGCCAGACGGTTCCAGACGGCGCGATCGGCGGCGATCGCGTCGAGGCGACGGCCCTTGTCGTGCAGCTGTCCCATGACGGCGTCGGGCAGGGTGCAGAAGCGCGGCTCGACCAGATCGGGATTGCACCCGGCCTCGGGCGCGGCGAACAGGGCGGCGTTGACGTCCGGGCTGCGCTCGGCGATCAGCCAGGCCAGACGGCGCGCCCGTGCGGGATCGTTGCGGTGCAGCAGCGGATCCTCGGCGAACAGCTCGCAACCCAGCTCCAGCACATAGTCGAAGCCCAGCTTCTCGAACCGGCGCGCGTCGGCGGGCGTGACCGGGCAGGCCTCGTCCAGGTCGAACACGACGTCGTTCAGAAGAAACAGCATGGGCGCGACGCCTTCGGCGATCCGGACGCGATGTCGTCCGTGATCCCCTTCTAGCCGCCTTGGCTTGCAGTCCCGTTCACGGACGCGGTTAAGCCTTTGTGACCGGCGGGCTCACCCCGCGCCCATCACCCAGCGCCCATTACCCCGCACCTAGGGCGCCCACCGCCAGATTGACCGCCAGGGCCACGATCACGGTGTTGAAGACGAAGGCGGTCAGGCTGTGGACGCTGGACAGCCGACGCACGCCCCGGTCGCTGATCTGCACATCAGCCGTCTGGCAGGCCACGCCGATGATCAGGGCGAAATGCAGAAAATCCCAATAGTCGGGCTGGGTCTCGCCGGGAAACATCAGGCCGCCGCGGTCCCCGCCCTCGTGGTCCCGCTGATAGAAGGCGTGAGCATAGTGCAGGGCGAACATCAGATGGATGAAGGTCCAGGACAGGGCGACCGTCCCGAGGGCCAGCAGGCCGCCCGTCAGGGGAGAGCCGTGGCTGCGCGCCTCGCCGACCACCACGACGACGCTGGCCGCCGCCGCCAGAAGGCTGAGCGGCAGGACGGCCGCACCGGTCTGATCCAGGGCGGCGGCGCGCCGGCGGATCGCATCGGCGTCCTGGGCCCGGGCCATCCGCGCCAGGGTGGCGGCGATGAAGACCGCGACCCCGGCGATCCAGCCATAGGCCGTCCGGGTCAAGGCGTCGTCGGCCACGGGGGTGAAGAGGGCGACGGCGATCACCACCCCCAGGCTGGCGAGGAGGACGCCGTAGAGGCGAAGGGGGCGAAACAGGCTCATGACCGCCGATCATGACGCCGGGCGCGCTCTCGGCAAGAGGCGACCGAGCCCCCGCGTCCCCCTAGACGAAAAGCGAAGGGGCTGACGCGACGTGACCCTTGCGAAGCCCGGCGTGGTCGGCTTACGTGATCACGCATTGTTACAGCCTGGCCGCCGCCGGAAAGGGTTCCCCATGACCGTTTATGAAGATCGCGCTGGATTGCAGGTCGCGGCCGAACTCGCGGCCCTGATCGAACAGGAGGTCCTGCCGGGCCTGGGTCTGGACCCGGCGGGCTTCTGGTCGGGAACGGCGGCCGTCTTCGCCCGGTTCGCCCCGGAAAACCGCGCCCTTCTGGCCCATCGCGACGCCCTTCAGGCCCGGATCGACGACTGGCACGACGGGCGTCGAGGCCGGCCCTATGACGTCGCCGCCTCCCAGACCTTCCTGCGCGAGATCGGCTATCTGGTTGAAGAGCCTCAGCCCTTCACCATCGGCACGACCGGGGTGGACGCCGAGATCGCCCGGATGGCGGGGCCGCAGCTGGTGGTCCCGATTCTAAACGCCCGTTTCCTGCTGAACGCGGCCAACGCCCGCTGGGGCAGTCTGTATGACGCCCTTTACGGGACGGACGCCCTGGGCGACCTGCCGAAAGGCGGCGGCTATGATCCCGAACGCGGCGCCCGGGTCGTGGCCCGCGCCAAGGCGTTTCTGGACGAGGCCGTCCCTCTGACCGACGGTTCCTGGTCCGATCTGACCGACATCGACGCCGCCGTGCTGAAAGACCCGGCTCAGCTGGCGGGGCGCACCGAGGGCTCGCGCCTGTTCCGCCACAACGGCCTGCATATCGAGGTGATCGTCGATCGCGCCCATCCGGTCGGGCGCACCGATCCGGCCGGAATCGCCGATGTGGTGCTGGAATCGGCCCTGACCACCATCTGCGACCTGGAGGATTCGGTGGCCGCCGTCGATGCGGCGGACAAGGTCTGCGCCTATCGCAACTGGCTGGGTCTGATGAAGGGCGACCTGGTCGAGACCTTCGACAAGGGCGGCAAGACCCTGACCCGCCGCCTGAACCCGGACCGGGCCTTCATCGCGCCGGACGGTTCGACCCTGACGCTGAAGGGGCGTTCGCTGCTGTTCGTGCGCAACGTCGGCCATCTGATGACCACCCCCGCCGTCCGGCTGCCGGACGGGTCCGAGGCGCCGGAAGGGATTTTGGACGCCGTCGTCACCAGCCTGATCGCGCTCTACGACATCAAGGGGCTGGGCGGGCTGTCCAACAGCGCGACCGGCTCGGTCTATATCGTCAAGCCCAAGATGCACGGGCCGGACGAGTGCGGCTTCACCAACCGTCTGTTCGACGCGGTCGAGGATCTGCTGGCCCTGCCGCGCCACACGATCAAGGTCGGGGTCATGGACGAGGAGCGTCGCACCTCGGCCAATCTGGCCGCCTGCATCCATGCGGTGAGGGACCGGATCGTCTTCATCAACACCGGCTTCCTCGACCGCACCGGAGACGAGATCCACACCGCCATGCGGGCCGGCCCGGTAGTGCGAAAGGGCGACGTCAAGTCCAGCGCCTGGATCGCCGCCTATGAGGCGCGCAACGTCGCCATCGGCCTGAAATGCGGCCTGTCAGGCAAGGCCCAGATCGGCAAGGGCATGTGGGCCGCGCCCGACCGGATGGCCGACATGCTGGAGCAGAAGATCGCCCATCCGCGGACCGGCGCCAACACCGCCTGGACCCCGTCGCCGACCGCCGCCACCCTGCATGCGCTCCACTATCACGCGGTCGACGTCTTCGCCGTCCAGGCCGAGGTGGCGACGCGGCCGACGCCGGGGCTGGACGATCTGCTGACCCCGCCCCTGGCGAACGGCGTCAACTGGTCCGAGGACGAGGTGAAGGCCGAGCTGGACAATAACGCCCAGGGCATTCTCGGCTATGTCGTCCGCTGGATCGACCAGGGGGTCGGCTGCTCCAAGGTGCCCGACATCCACGACATCGGCCTGATGGAGGACCGCGCCACCCTGCGGATCAGCTCCCAGCATATCGCCAACTGGCTGTTGCACGGCGTCTGCACGGCCGAACAGGTGGACGCGGCCCTTCTGAGAATGGCCGCCAAGGTGGACGCCCAGAACGCCGGCGACCCGCCGTATCGTCCCATGGCGCCCGATCCGGACGCCAGCCCCGATACAAACCTGGCCTATCAGGCGGCCCGCGCCCTGGTGTTCCAAGGGGTGGAGCAGCCGAACGGCTATACCGAGCCCCTGCTTCACGCCTATCGACTTAAGGCGAAGGCCGCACACTGACGCCAATCAGCGTCCGTCGCCCTCGGGGTGAGCGCCGGGTGTCGGGACGGAAAAGCCTTCAGCCCCCCGTTCGCCCCGGTGGGAGGTCGGGCGCGCGCTCCAGCGGCCCGTCCTCGTCTTCGGCCAGCATCAGGTCCTCGGCGGCGTCATTGTTGGCGCCGGAGGTCTGACCCTGGGCCGGACCGGGCGGCGGGGCGGGGCGGTTCGTCGCCGACCACGCACGATCGCCGTAGCCGAACCGGCCCAGCGCCTCGTCGCCCTCCAGGCCGAAGGCGCTGCGAATCCGCAGGTCGGTCTGGGGAAAGGGGACTTCGATGCCGGCGCCGTCCAGGGCGTCGGCGATCAGCCAGGTATAGGCGGCGTGCATGGCCGCCGGTCGCTTGACCGCCTCGCGCGTCGGCCAGACCAGCAGCTCGAACTCCAGCCCCTTGTCGCCGAACCCCACCAGCCAGACCTGGCTCTTGCGCGCCTCGGTCTCGGGCAGGGTGAAGGGGCTGGACCGGGCGCAGGCCAGCACCGCCTCGCGCACCCTGCCCCGATCCGATCCATAGGCGACGGCGAAGGGGACATGGATCCGCCGGGTGTCGCCCTTCAGCGTCCAGTTGGTGACCGGCTGTTCGATCAGCCGCGAATTGGGCACCAGGACATTGACGTTGTCATTGGTCCTGACCCGCGTCGCGCGCGGCCCGATCTCCATGATGGCGCCGCGAATGCCGATGTCCTCGATCTCGATATAGTCGCCGACAGAGACCATCCGGTCGAAGATCAGGAACAGGCCCGAGACGAACTCCTTGACCACCCCTTGCAGGCCCAGACCCACGCCTATGCCCAGGGCGCCGGCGAAGACCGCCAGGGACGACAGGTTCAGCCCCGCCGTCGACAGGGCCGCCATGACGCCCAGTATGATCACCGCATAGCCGGACAGCCGCTCCAGCAGATACAGGGCCTGACGGCTGCGTTCGGCCCGTTCGCGCACGCGCCGCAGGGCGCGGGTGATCAGCCAGCTGACGCAGAAGGCGCCGATCAGGATCACGCCTGCGCCGACCAGACCGCCGACGGTCAGGCTGGCCCCGGCGATCCGCAGGACCGGCGACTGTTCGATCGCCTCCAGGTTCAGCTTCTCGATCGTAGAGACCATCCGCCTCAAGCGCGCGGCGAAAGGCCAAGGTTCCGCCCGCGATGACGCGCGTTTCCGTCAGTGACCCATGACGGCCTGGATTTCGCCGAACAGCCCGGCGGAGGTGAAGGGCTTGCCCAGGTGACGGTTCGCCCCGGCCTCCCGACAGGCGGCCACATGCTCCGCCTGGGTATTGGCCGTCAGCATGATGATGGGCGCCGGCGGCCGACCCGCAGCCTGTTCCCGGTCGCGAATGCGAGCGACCGCCCTGATTCCGTCCATCCGAGGCATCTGGATGTCCATCAGGATCAGGTCGAACCGTTCGCGCTCCACGGCCTCCACCGCCTCCACCCCGTCCTCCGCCATGACCACGTCGGCGACGCCGTCCAGCATCATCTCGACGATCCGCCGGTTGGTGGGGTGATCGTCGACGACCAGGACGTTCATTCGCCCTTGCGCCGCCGCAGCCCCCGGGTCGTCGCAGACGGCGGCGAGGGGGATGTCCAGCCAGAAGACCGAGCCCCCGCCCTCGCGCGGTTCGCCGTCCACCTCGCCGCCCATAGCCCTTGCCTGCTCGCGCGCCAGGGCCAGACCCAGCCCCATGCCGCCGAAGCGCCGCGTCAGGGCGTCGTCGCTCTGATGGAAGGGGGTGAACAGGGCGTCCTTCTTTTCAGGCGCGAAGCCGACGCCCGTATCCAGACAGGCGAAACGGATCACGCCGTTCTCGCGGCCTTCGATCCTCAGGCGGATCTCGCCCCGGTCGGTGAACTTCAGTCCATTCTGCAACAGGGGCGTCAGGATGCGCCCCAGGGCCTCCGCGTCGCCCAACAGCCGGGCCGGGAGGTCGGGCGAAATCTCGAGATGCAGGGCCAGACCCTTGGCCTCCGCCGCCGCGCGGTGGGGCGCGACAAGCTGTTCGGCGAAGGCGGTCGGCTCGAACGGCCCGGCCTTGGGCGCGCTGGGCGCAGCGCCCATGCGCGACACGGCCATCAGATCCTCGAAACGGTGCTGAAGCGACGTCGCCGAGGCCCGAATCATTGCGGCGATCTCGCGGATGTCGACGGTGTCGGCGCGACTGTCCAGAAGGTCGGCGCCGGCGATCACCCCGTTCAGCGGCGTGCGGATCTCGTGGGTGATGTTCGATATGAAGGCGCTGCGGGCGTGATTGGCGCGTTCGGCCTGCTCCAGGGCGGATCGCAGGGCGTCTGCGTCTCGCTGTCTCTGGGTCACGTCTTCCGCCAGGCCGATCAGATGGCGCAGACCGTCGTCGTCATAGGTGGCGACCTTGGTCGCCTCCAGATAGCGGACGCCGCCGCGGCCGTGATCCTCATGCACGGCGGTCTCTCGGCCTCTGGTCATGGCGGCGGCCGTCCATTCGGCCAGGCTCGAAGGCAGGACCTCGGCGGGCTTCAGCCCCGCCAGGCCCCCCACCCGGTCGAACAGGGTCTCTGCGGCCCTGTTGGCCAGGATGAAGCGTCCGGTCCGGGCGTCCTTGACCGTCAGGGCCAGGGGCAGGACATCGATGACCGTATTCAGAAAGGCGCTCGATTCCGTCTCGGCCGTCACGTCCTCCGACTTGGCCAACAGCCGCACGATCCGGCCTTGATCGTCGCGGACCGCGCTGACCAGGGTGTTCAGATAGAGGCCCGCGCCGTCCTCAGAGCCTTCGGACCTGGAAAGCCGGGCGCGGAAGGAGAAGGCGCGACCGGCCCGCGCCTCCCTGACCGCAAGATCCACCGAGGCGCGGCAGGCGGACGGCCATATGTCGCGCCAATCCTGGGCGGGGTCGTTCGGAGCGGAAGTTCGAAGTCGCCGCGCCGCGCTGTTGACGTAGACTATTCGCCCCGAGGGGTTAAGCAGCCATACATTCGCTGGACAAGCTTCTGCGAGTTGGGCGTGAAAAGCATCGCCTTCGTAAGCCGTCTCGGCTTGAGGAGCGAACCTGTTCAACATTGAACTCCTAAACACTCAACACGATTCAGCTCCTCAGTATGCCGCACGGAGATGAAGTCGGAGTAAATCGGGCCGGTGAAATATTGCCCGCGCAAGTCTAGGTACATCTGCGTATGGCAAGCTTGAGCGGCATTTAACCATCCACGTCAATGATGCTTCCAGTTGTAGCGCCATAGCCGTGCGGGGGATGGATGAGACGAGTGTTGGTGGATGCGGCCCTGGTGGTTCGCAATGTCGCGGGTCTGCGCCAGTCCATTCTGGACGCCTTCGAAGAGGACGACGCCGTCACCCTGGACCTGGTCGAGGATCAGGCCGTCGATCTGTGCGGCGTCCAGCTGATCGAGGCGGCGCGCCGTCAGGCCCAGGCCGTTGGCAAGACCTTGAGCCTGGCGCATCCGGGCGAGGCGTTTCGCCCGGTGCTGGAAGCGGCGGGTTTTCTGACCGAGGCGTCCGAGGACGACCTGCGGTTCTGGTTTCATGAAGGATCGGTTCAATGACGGCTTCCATCCTGACCGTTGACGACTCGCCCAGCATCCGCATGGCCTTGAAGATCGCCCTGACCGGCGCCGGCTATTCGGTCGCCGAGGCCGGCGACGGCGCCGAGGGCATCGCCAAGGCCAAGGCCAGCGCCTTCGACCTGATCATCACCGATCTGAACATGCCGGTCATGGACGGCCTGACCATGATCGAAGAGATGCGCCGCATGCCCGAACAGATGGGCGTGCCGATCGTCTTCCTGACCACCGAGTCCGACGAGGGCATGAAGGCGCGGGCCAAGGCCGCGGGCGCCACGGGCTGGCTGACCAAACCGTTCGATCCCGACCAGCTGGTGCGGATCGCTAAGAAGGTGCTGGGCCGATGAACGAAGCCATCGCCATCTTCCAGGTTGAGGCGCGCGAGAACCTGGAACTGATCGAACAGGGCCTCTTGGACCTGCTGGATCGTCCCGAAGACCGGGATCTGGTCGACGCCGTCTTCCGCGGCCTGCACACGCTGAAGGGGTCGGGGGCCATGTTCGGCTTCGACGCCCTGGCCGGCTTCACCCACCATTGCGAAACCGCCTTCGACCGGGTCCGCAAGGGCGAGGTGGCGGCGACCACGGATCTGGTCTCTGCGGTTCTGGCCGCCCGCGACCACATGCGACAGCTGCTGGAGGATCCGTCGGGCGATCACGGCGCCGCAGGCGACGCCCTGCTGGCCGATCTGGAGCGCGCAGTGCGCGAGGCTGACGGCGCCGCCGCGCCGGAGACCCCGAAGGCCGGCGCGACGACCTGGCGCGTGAAGTTCGAACTGCCCGCCGACGCCTTCCGCAACGGCGCCAACCCTCTGGCCCTGCTGAACGAGCTGCGCGACCTGGGCGAGGCCTGTGTGGTGGTCGATACCTCGCGGGTGCCGCCGCTCAGCCGGATGGAGCCGACCGACCTCCATCTGGGCTGGACCGTCACCCTGACGACCGAGCACGGCCGCTCGGCGATCGAGGACGTCTTCATCTTCGTCATGGACGAGATGACCCTGAGCATCGAAGCGGTGGACGCCGAAGCCGCCGCCCCGCAAGAGGCTTCCCAAGTCGCCCCCCAAGCCGCCCCCCAAGGCGACCCGGTCCAGGCCGCCGCCGAGCCGGCTCAGGCTCCGGTTTCGGCGGCCAAGCCCGCCGCCGTCGCCCCTGCTGCGCCCGCCGCCGAACCGGCTGAAGCAGGCGGCGCCAAGGCCGCCAAGGCTGCTGAGAGCGTGCGCGTTCCGGCCGACCGCCTGGATGAGCTGATGGACCGGGTCGGCGAACTGGTCATCGCCCAGTCCCGCCTGAGCCAGATCGCCGCCGGCGGGACCGACGTGGCCCTGCGCGCCGTGTCGGAAGAAATCGAGCGCCTGTCCGGCGAACTGCGCGACACCATGATGGTGCTGCGGATGGTGCCCGTCTCGACCCTGTTCGGCCGTTTCCGCCGCCTGGTCCACGACCTGGCGCGCGAGACGGGCAAGGCGATCGAACTGTCGACCGACGGCGAGAGCACCGAGATCGACAAGACCGTCATCGAGCGTCTGGCCGACCCCCTGGTCCACCTGATCCGCAACGCCGCCGACCACGGTCTGGAAACGGCCGAGGACCGGGCCGCCGCCGGCAAGCCGGCTACGGGCCGCATCCGCCTGTCGGCCCATCAGTCGGGCGGCGAAGTGGTCATCACCATCCGCGACGACGGCCGGGGCATCGACCGCGACCGCGTCCGCGCCAAGGCCGAGAGCCAGGGGCTGATCGAGCCCGGCGCGGCGATCAGCGACCATGACCTGCTGCAGATGATCTTCCACCCCGGCTTCTCGACGGCGGCGGCGGTGACCAATCTGTCGGGTCGCGGCGTCGGCATGGATGTGGTCAAACGCACCATCGAGGGCCTGCGCGGCTCCATCGACATCGCCAGCCGGCCCGGAGAGGGGTCGGAGGTGTCGCTGCGCATCCCCCTGACCCTGGCCATCATCGACGGCCTTCTGGTTCGCGTCGGCCACGGCCGCTACGTCATTCCGCTGGACGCGGTCGAGGAGTGTCTGGAGCTGTCGCTGGACGAGGATCTGCGTTCGCGCGGCCGCAGCTTCATCTCCCTGCGCAACAGCCTGGTGCCCTTCCTGCGCCTGCGCGAGATGTTCGACACCGGCACCCCGCCCGAACTGCATCAGAAGGTGGTGGTCGTCTCCACCGGCGCAGAGCGGATCGGCCTGGTCGTCGATCAGATCATCGGCGACCACCAGACGGTGATCAAGTCGATGTCCAAGCTTCATTCCGGCCTGCCGACCTTCTCGGGGGCCACCATCCTGGGCGACGGCGGCGTCGCCCTGATCCTGGACGTGGGCCACCTGGTCGCCAAGGGCCAGCAGCAGGAGGCGCAGATGCGTGAGGCGGTATGAGCGAGACGGCTGAAGCCACCGGCTGGACCGGCGCGGAGCAGATGGAGGTCCTGACCTTCGAGCTGAACGGCGAACTGTTCGCCCTGGAGGCCGTCGCGGTGCAGGAGATCATGGACCTGGCGCCCGAGACGGTGGTGCCGGGGGCCGGCGCCTTCGCCGGCGCCGTGATCAACTTCCGCGGCAAGGTCATCCCCTTGTCGGACCTGCGCGTCGCCTTCGCCATGGAGCGGGGCGAGCCCACCATCGACAGCCGTATCGTCGTCATCGAGATCGACCTGGACGGAGAGCCGACCCTGGTCGGCCTGCGCACCGACAAGGTCCACGAGGTCACCACCCTGGCCCGCGCCGACGCCGAGGCTCCGCCCAGCGTCGGCATGCGCTGGCGGCCCGAGTTCATCCAATGCCTGGTCAAGCGCGACGGCGAATTCATCGTCGTCCCCGCCCTCCAGACCCTCTTCAACCAACAGCACGACGCCCGCTCGCCGGTCGCGTCCGCCACTCGTCATTGACCGGCTTTTCGGGGAGAACAGCCATGCGTTTCACGATTAAGGCCAAGCTGGCCGCCGGCTTCGGGATGATGATCGTCCTGCTGATCGGGATTGCGTTCCTCGGGATTCACAGCCTGGGCAGCTTCAACAAGGCCATGGACGACGTCATGTCGGGCCCGGCCAAGCGACTGGAGAATTCGCAGACGGCGAACATCCGCCTGCTGGAGTCGATCCGGGCTGAAAAGAACCTGATCCTCTCGACCACGCCGGAGGAAATGCGTCGTCACATCGAAACGGGTGAGACGGCCCGCGAGGAGATGGCTGAACTTCTGAAAGCCGGCGAGGAGAAGGCGTCCGAGGTCAACAAGCCTGACTGGCAGCGGCTGGAGGCCCTGCTGGCTCAGATGACGACGATGGAGGGCCGCATGGCCGACCTGGTGCGCTCGGGCCAGCACGCCCAGGCCATCGCTCTGTCGACCGGCGAATCGCGCGAGATCGCGGTCGAAATGTCGGAGATCTTCGCCAAGATCGTCGAGCGCAACCAGGCCGCCATGGTGAAGGCCGATCAGGACACGTCCAAACAGTACGCCGACACCCGCAACCTGGTCATCGGTCTGACGATCGCGGCCCTGGCCATCGCCGTCGCCTTCGCCCTGTGGATCGCCTTGGGCATCAGCGCCGGCCTCAGCCGTCTGATGACGGTCGCCGACGCCGTCGCCATCGGCGATCTGGACCAGCGGATCGAAATCAAGTCGAACGACGAGATCAAGGATCTGGTCGGGGTGTTCAACACCATGACCGACAATCTGAAGGCCACGGCCGCCATGGCCGACCAGATCGCCATGGGCGACCTGAGCGTCGAGCCCAAGCCCCTGTCGGACAAGGACATCCTGGGCCAGGCCCTGCAACGGATGACGCTGAACCTGCGCACGACGGCGGCGATCGCCGACGAGATCGCCCAGGGCGACCTGACGGTTCAGCCCAAGCCGCTGTCGGACAAGGACACCCTGGGCCTGTCGCTGCTGTCGATGGTCGAGCGCCTGCGCGGCGTCGTCGCCGACGCCCTGTCGGCCGCCGACAACGTCTCTTCCGGCAGCCAGGAACTGTCGGCCACCTCCGAGCAGATGAGCCAGGGCGCGACCGAACAGGCCGCCGCCGCCGAACAGGCCTCGGCCTCGATGGAGGAGATGGCCGCCAACATCAAACAGAACGCCGACAACGCCGCCCAGACCGAGAAGATCTCGCGTCAGTCGTCGAGGGACGCTGAGGCCAGCGGCGAGGCGGTCAACCGCGCCGTGGACGCCATGCGCACCATCGCCGACAAGATCGGCATCGTGCAGGAGATCGCGCGTCAGACCGATCTGCTGGCCCTGAACGCGGCGGTCGAGGCCGCCCGCGCCGGGGAACACGGCAAGGGCTTCGCCGTCGTCGCCTCCGAGGTCCGCAAACTGGCCGAACGCAGCCAGACGGCCGCGGCCGAAATCAGCGCGGTCTCGGGCGACACGGTCAAGGCCGCCCAGGAAGCGGGCGAGATGCTGCAACGTCTGGTGCCGGACATCCGCAAGACCGCCGAACTGGTCTCGGAAATCTCCGCCGCCTGCCGTGAACAGGACGTCGGCGCCAGCCAGATCAACGAGGCCATTCAGCAGCTCGACAAGGTGACGCAACAGAATGCGGGCGCCTCGGAAGAGATGTCGGCGACCTCGGAAGAACTGGCGGCCCAGGCCGAAGAGCTTCAGACCTCGATCGCCTTCTTCCGCACCGACTCGGCCGGCGGTCGCGGCGGACGGGCTCCGGCCCGCGCCCCCCGCACCTCGACCTTCAAGGCGCCCGCCAAGTCCGCCGCCCGTCCGGTCGGCAAGTCGGCGTCCCCTGCGAAATCCCCGGTCCACGCCCAGCAGGCCCGGGCCCAGGGCTTCGCCCTGGACCTGACCAGCGGCGGCGCCGACGCCGAGGACATGGACTTCCGGGAAAGCGCCTGATGTCCGGAATCTCCGTCCTCCAACATCGCCGACCCAGTACCGTCCTCAGTAACCCGCGTCCGCCATTCGCCGGCCTGACTTCAGAAAAGGGGCTCTGAAATGCGCCTAACGATTAAAGCAAAACTGGCCGGCGCCTTCGCCGCCGTCCTGGCGATCTCCCTCATTCTCGGCGTCGTCGGCGTCATGAAGATGAGCGCGGTCAACGACCAGTCGACCGTCATCACCGAAAACTGGATGCCGAGCATCGACGCCATCCACAGCATCAATACGGCGACATCGGACCTGCGGGCCCAGCAGTACGCCCACATCACCTCGACCGATCCGGCGCGCATGGCCGAGGTCGAGAAGGACATCGCCGCCACGCTCGACACGATCAAGAGCGAACGGACGAAGTATGAGGCCCTCATCTCCTCGGACGACGAGCGGGCGCTCTACAATCAGTTCGCCGGCAAGTTCGAAAACTATCTGCGGGACGGCGAGCGGATGCTGACCTTCTCGCGCGTCAATCAGAACGAGGCCGCCGCCGAGGCCATGCGCGCCAGCAAGCCGCTGTATGACGACCTGTCGGCCGACCTGCTGAAGCTCGTGAACCTGAACGTCGACGGCGGCAAGGCCGCCAGCGTCGAAGGCGACAAGGTCTTCGCCGAAGCCCGGACGATGTTCATCGCCCTGGTGGTCGCCGGACTGGTGATCGGCGTGGTCGCCGCCCTGTGGATTTCGCGCACCGTCACCCTGGGCTTGCGCAAGGTCTCCACGGCCATTGAGGCGGTCGCCATCGGCGACCTGGATCAGGACATCAAGGTCACGACCAATGACGAGATCAAGGATCTGGTCGATACGGTCGATCGCATGACGGCCAATCTGCGCGCCACCGCCGCCATGGCCGACGAGATCGCTCAGGGCGATCTGACGGTCCAGCCCAAGCCCCTGTCGGACAAGGACACCCTGGGCCTGTCGCTGCAGTCGATGGTCGAGCGCCTGCGCGGCGTCGTCGCCGACGCCCTGTCGGCCGCCGACAACGTCTCCTCGGGCAGCCAGGAACTGTCGGCCACCTCCGAGCAGATGAGCCAGGGCGCCACCGAACAGGCCGCCGCCGCCGAACAGGCCTCGGCCTCGATGGAGGAGATGGCTGCCAACATCAAACAGAACGCCGACAACGCCGCCCAGACCGAAAAGATCTCGCGCCAGTCGGCCAAGGACGCCGAACTGAGCGGCGAGGCCGTGACCCGCGCGGTGGACGCCATGCGCACCATCGCCGACAAGATCGGCATCGTGCAGGAGATCGCGCGTCAGACCGATCTTCTGGCCCTGAACGCGGCGGTCGAGGCCGCCCGCGCCGGGGAACACGGCAAGGGCTTCGCCGTCGTGGCTTCGGAAGTGCGCAAACTGGCCGAACGCAGCCAGACGGCCGCCGCCGAAATCAGCGCGGTCTCGGGCGACACGGTCAAGGCGGCTCAAGAGGCCGGCGACATGCTGCAGCGCCTGGTGCCGGACATCCGCAAGACCGCCGAACTGGTCTCGGAAATCTCCGCCGCCTGCCGTGAGCAGGACGTCGGCGCCAACCAGATCAACGAGGCCATTCAGCAGCTCGACAAGGTGACGCAACAGAATGCGGGCGCCTCGGAAGAGATGTCGGCGACCTCGGAAGAACTGGCGGCCCAGGCCGAAGAGCTTCAGGCCTCCATCGCCTTCTTCCGCACCGACTCGGCCGGCGGCCGCAGCGGACGGGCTCCGGCCCGGGCTCCCGCCCGCGCCTCGACCTTCAAGTCGCCGCCCAAGCCCGCCGCCCGTCCGGTCGCCAAGGCGGCTGCCCCGGCCCAGTCTTTCGCCAAGTCTCCGGTCCACGCCCAGCAGGCCCGGGCCCAGGGCTTCGCCCTGGACTTGACCAGCGGCGGCGCCGACGCCGAGGACATGGACTTCCGGGAGAGCGCCTGATGTCCGGCCCCGTGGAAAAAGCGGGTGCGGCTGAAGGTCAATACGTCACCTTCGGTCTGGGCGAGGAGGTCTTCGCCGCCCCGGTCGGGCTGGTGCGGGAGATCCTGACCTATCAGGCCCCGTCGCGCATCCCCAACAGCCCCGCCTATCTGATGGGTCTGACCGATGTGCGCGGCCAGGGCGTTCCCACGGCGGATCTGCGGATCCGCCTGGGGATGGCGCCGGTCGAACCGACCCTGAACACCCGGATCCTGGTCCTGGACATTCCGCTGGAGGACCGGACCCTGAGCCTGGGTCTGGTCGCCGACCGGGTGTTCGAGGTCACCAGCTTCGCCGCCGACCAGATCGAGCCCTCGCCCGACATCGGCGTCAAATGGCGCTCGGACTACATCTCCGGCGTGGTGCGGCGCGACGACGGCTTCGTCGTCCTGATCGACCTGCCCCGGCTCCTGTCCACCACCGGCGATGCGGCCGATCTCGCCGCCTTCGCCCCTGTCGAACGCGCCGCCTGAGGGCGGCGCGAACGGCCCATAAAAAGAAGAGAGAAACGCCTTGTCCCAAGCGGCGCTAGAACGGTCCGCCCCCACGCTTGATCAGATCAGCGCCCGCAACTTCGAACGGTTGGCGCGCTACATCTACGACTACAGCGGCATCAAGATGCCCTCGTCCAAGCGCACCATGCTGGAGGGACGGCTGCGTCGCCGGCTGCGCGTCACCGGCCATGAGACCTTCGACCGCTATTGCGACTATCTGTTCAAGGACGGCGGGCTGGAGACCGAGTCCGTCTTCCTGATCGACGCGGTCACGACCAACAAGACCGACTTCTTCCGCGAGCCGCGCCATTTCGACTATATGGCCAGCCACGTCCTGCCCGAGTTCAAGGCCGCCGGGCAGCGTCGCATCCGCGCCTGGAGCGCGGCCTGTTCCACGGGCGCCGAGCCCTATACGATGGCCATGGTCCTGCAGAAGTTCGCCGACGAAGAGGGCGGGCCGGACTATCAGATCCTGGGCACCGATCTGTCGACCGAGGTGCTGGAGACGGCCCTGCGCGGCGTCTATCCCGACGAAATGCTGACGCCCGTGCCGGCGGACATGAAGCGCTGGGTGATGAGGGCGCGCGACGCCAGCCGCCGCGAAAGCCGCATTCATCCGTCCCTGCGGTCCAAGCTGTCGCTGGCGCGGCTGAACCTGATGGACGAGGCCTATTCGGTCGGCGATCCTTTCGACATGATCATGTGCCGCAACGTCATGATCTATTTCGACAAACAGACCCAGGCCAAGGTTCTGAACCGTCTGTGCGCCCGTCTGCGGCCCGGCGGCTATCTGTTCATCGGCCATTCGGAAAGCATCACCGGCATCGAACTGCCGCTGGTCACCGTCGCCAACACCATCTTCCGGAAGACCTGACCTCATGCCCAAGGTTCGTGTTCTGGTGATCGACGATTCCGCCAGCGTGCGCCAGACCCTGGTGGACGTGCTGTCGGCGGATCCGCAGATCGAAGTCATGGGGGTGGCGTCCGATCCCTTCGTCGCCGCCCGCCGCATCGCCGAGGACGTGCCCGACGTCATCACCCTGGATGTGGAAATGCCGCGCATGGACGGCATCACCTTCCTTCGGAAACTGATGTCTCAGCGCCCGATCCCGGTGGTCATGTGCTCGTCCCTGACCGAGGCGGGCTCCGAGACCCTGATGCAGGCGCTCGAAGCCGGCGCCGTCGACATCATCCTGAAGCCGCGGATCGGGGCGGCGGACCATCTGGCCGAGAGCGGCGACCGCATCCGCGACGTGGTCAAGGCCGCCGCCCGCGCCCGCGTCGGCGCCCGCCGCCCGACCGCCCGGACGCTGGATCCCGGCACCAAGCTGACGGCCGACGCCATGCTGCCGCCGCCCAGCGGCGCGGCCATGGCCCGCACCACCGAAATGGTCGCCTGTCTGGGCGCCTCGACCGGCGGCACCGAAGCCCTCCGCGAAGTCCTGCAGGCCCTGCCGGCCAATGCGCCGGGGATCGTCATCGTCCAGCATATGCCGGCCGGCTTCACCGCCGCCTTCTCCAAACGGCTGAACAGCCTGTGCGAGGTCGAGGTCAAGGAGGCCCAGCACGGCGATCCCGTCCTGCGCGGCCACGTCCTGATCGCGCCGGGCGACAAACACATGCTGCTGGAACGCCAGGGCGCCCGCTATCAGGTGGCGATCAAGGACGGTCCGCCCGTCTCGCGTCACCGGCCCTCGGTGGACGTCCTGTTCCGCTCGGCCGCCCGCGCGGCCGGCCGCAACGCCATGGGGGTCATCATGACCGGCATGGGCGACGACGGGGCGCGCGGCCTGCTGGAGATGAAGGAGGCCGGCGCCGTGACCGTGGCCCAGGACGAGGCCAGCTCGATCGTCTTCGGCATGCCCAAGGAGGCCATCGCCCGGGGCGCCGCCCAAAAGATCATGGCGCTGGAACATATCGCGCGCGAAATCATGGCGGTCGATCGGTCGCGCTGAACCAGGCCTGGTCTTCGGCCTGTTCGACAGTTGACGCCGCGCCGACGGAGACGTCGGCGCGGCGTTCTCATTTCAGGGCTGCGTGATCTTCAGAACAGCAGGTCGGCGAACTCGTCCGCCTCGGCCGGCGCCGCTTCGACGGCCGCCGTCTCGGCCTGAGCCTCTTCGCCTTCCGGCGCAGCGTCCTTGGGAACGGCGTATTCGGCATGGATCAGCCGTTCGCGCGCCATCGTATAGCAGCGCCCGATCTCGTTCATCGCCTCGTCCAGGGCGGCCTCGATCTGGGACAGGTCGTCCACCTCGGGCCCTGCGGCCTCGACCAGGGCGGCGGCGGCGGCGTGAAGGGCGTCGCCCATGTCGGCCTTCAGCCCCAGCTGTTCGGCGGCGACGGTCAGGGACCGCGCCGTGGCGGCGCCCTGGTCGCTGAGGCCGCTCAGGTCGTGCTCGACCACGTCGGCGGCCTGGCGCAGACGGCTGCGTACCCCGTTCAGACGACCGGCGTCCACCCGCCCGTCCTGATCGCCGCCCGCCGGCCTGTCATTGGCGACGCCCGCCAGGGCGTTCAGGGAGCTGAGCGTCAGATCGGCCTCTTCCTCCAGCTGGCCGGCGTGGCTGCTCAGCTCGATGGCGATCACGCTCAAAGGCTTGCCGATGTCGCCCAGGCGGTTGGAGCGCAGGCTGCTGTTGATGGCCATCTGCTGGATGTCGCGCTTGACGCCCTGGATGGCGCCGACCCGGCGCGACAGGGCCTCGACCGCCGAGACGGTTTCGTTGCTGATCCTGTGGGCGTTGGCCATGGCCGCAGTCACGTCGCCGACGAGAAGGCCCGCGTGTCCCAGGCTCTCTTCCAGTTCGCGCAATCCGCCCTTGCCGCCCCGGCCGCCCAGGGCGTTGAGCGCCAGGATCTGGGCCGTGTCCGCCGCCATGCCGTTCAGGCTCTGGGTCACCTTGACCGCTTCCGCCTCGAAATCGGCCGCGATATCGGACATCTGGGCCGCCAGCATGTGCAGCAGCCGACGTTCGGCCCGGTCGCGCGCCTCCTCGGCCAAGTCCGACTGGGCCGCCAGGCGGCTGGCGACGCGCAGGCCCAGCTGGACGTGTTCGATGCGCTGACGGGTGATGTCGCCGATCTGAAGCGCCATCAGGGCCTTGCTGACCTTGGTCTGGATGTCGCGGGCGATGGCCGCGATCGAACGGGCGACGTCGGCGATCTGGGTATGCTGTTCCTGAATGGCGCGGGCGTCGACCGCCAGCCGGTCCGGCACGGCGGGGATCAGGGCGGCGTATTTGCCGCTCAGGGTCTGTTCGAACTCCAGGGCCTGTTGCAGGCGGGTCGACAGATCCGTCAGCTGATCGGCGAGTTCGTCCAACTGGCCGACGCCCAGGTCCAGCTGGCTGCACATCCGCTCGGCGAAGCCGGCGAACTCGTCCGACGCGCGGATGGTGGACCCGGCCGTTATCTTGACGTTCAGCGCAAAGGCCCGGAGGTAGCGCAGCGTTGTGCGCATCGAGTCGATATTGGCCTGAAGCTGGGCGCCGGCGACCTTGATGTTGGCGAAATAGGCGATCCGGTCCTGCTGGGCCTCCGGCAGGGCGTTCAGTCCCTCGGCCGTGGACAACAGGTCCTGGGTCGTGTCCGACACGGATTTGGCGTCCAGGGTGACCTCAAGCCGATCCAGGGATTCGATCAGTCGTCCCACCATCTCCAACGACCCCGCCAGCCGGCCCCCGGCGTCGGAGAAACGGCTTTCGATCAGCGCACGCGCTGTTTCGAGCTGGTCGATGATGGCTGTCGGCTGGACGGGGAAACCGGCCGTGACGGCGAAGTCATGATGCTGGATGTTCACTAACCGTCTCGTTCTGAGCGTCGTTCGGTGAAACATAGGCCGCAACTTACCAACTGAGGGTAAACGCCTTTGCGGCGGCGGGCGGAGTCGATCAGGGTCCGGAAAATTAAAAGGGGCCGGCTGCGTCGCAGCCGGCCCCTTGGAAACTGGTGGAGCTTAGCGGAGTCGAACCGCTGACCTCTTGCATGCCATGCAAGCGCTCTACCAACTGAGCTAAAGCCCCGGACCTTGCGGTCTGGTTCGCCCGGTTCATCTTGCGATGGCCCCCGGCGAGGCGGCGGAACCTATGTCAGAGCTTTTTTAGGATCAAGCCCGTTTCGACATTTATTTTCACATCGGTTCCAGGTGTGAAAAAGGGCAGAGATTTCAAACCGCAAGGGTCCGAAAGCCTGTCCGCCCGCCGCGTCTCCCTAAAGGGAAATACGGCGGGCGCAACAAAAAAGATCAGTCGTCGTCGTCGCGCGACGGCTTGGCGATTTCGTCGTCCAGGTCGTCGTCGTCTTCGTCCTCGATGAAGGGCACCGAGTCGTCGTCATCGTCGCCCAGGTCGTCATCGTCGCCGTCGGTCGAACCCATGCCCGGCTCGTCTGCGGCGTCGGCGGGGGAATCGTCGTCGTCGTCAGGCGTCAGGATCGGCTCGTGGCCTTCCTCGTCGATTTCCGGGGCGCGGATCTCTTCGTCCTCGTCCTCTTCGCCGTCGGCCGCCTTGTCCTTGACCTGATCTTCGGCGTCCTCGTCGTCGGTCGGATAGCCGGGACGGGCGCGGCGGCTGCGCAGCTTCAGGGCTTCTTCGGGATCGAAGTCCGTGCCGCATTTGGGGCAGTGGGCGGGGCGGCGGTTCAGGTCGTAGAACTTAGCCTGGCAGTTCGGGCAAACCTGTTTGGCGCCCAGTTCGGGATTGGCCACGTTTGGAACCTTCAACGGGTTGAATTCGGGGCGGTCCCTTGCCACCCCTCGGAGCCGCTGTCAAAAGCTGTCTTTCGCGCCGCCCGCGCGGCCCTTTCGACAAGCCAGCCTGAAGCGGGTGAAAATGCCGTCCCAACTGACCGCCAGCCGTTCGAACGCTCTCGCCGGAACGGTGCGGGCGCCGGGCGACAAGTCCATGTCCCACCGTTCGATGATCCTGGGCGGCATGGCCTCGGGCGTGACCGAGGTCGAGGGCCTTTTGGAGGGCGACGACGTCCTGGCCACCGCCCGGGCGGTCCAGGCCTTCGGCGCCAAGGTCGAACGGATCGGCGAGGGGCGCTGGCGGATCGAAGGGGCGGGGGGCTTCAAGACGCCCGCCTCGGTGATCGACTGCGGCAACGCCGGCACCGGTGTTCGCCTGCTGATGGGGGCGGCGGCGGGCTATCCGCTGACGGCGACCTTCGACGGCGACGCCTCCCTGAGAAGGCGGCCGATGAAGCGCGTCACCGGCCCGCTGGCCGACATGGGCGCCCGGTTCGACTGGCGGGCCGCCGAGGATCGGCTGCCGGTCGCCCTGACCGGCGGGACGCTGACGGCGATCGACTATGTGCAGACCGTGGCCTCGGCCCAGATCAAGTCGGCCATACTGCTGGCCGGGCTGAACGCCCAGGGCGTCACCTCGGTGACCGAGCCGGAAAAGAGCCGCGACCACACCGAGCGGATGCTGCGCGCCTTCGGCGCCGAGGTGGGTGTCGAAGAGATGGGCCAGGGCTGGGTCGTCTCTTTGAAGGGGGGACAACCCCTGACCGGAACCTTCGTCGCCGTGCCGGGCGATCCGTCGTCCGCCGCCTTCCCCCTGGCCGCCGGCCTGATCGTGCCGGGCTCGGCGGTGACGGTCGAGGGGGTCATGCTGAATCCCCTCCGCACCGGCCTGTTCGCTGCCTGGCGCGATATGGGCGCCGACCTGACGATATCGAACCGCCGAGAGGCCGGCGGGGAAGCGGTCGGCGACGTCACCGCCCGGCATTCGGCGCTCAAGGGCGTGGTCGTGCCCGAAGACCGCGCCGCCTCGATGATCGACGAATATCCGATCCTGGCCGCCACGGCCGCCTTTGCGGAAGGCGTCACCGTCATGCGCGGGGTGGGCGAAATGCGGGTCAAGGAAAGCGACCGGATCTCGCTGATGGTCGAAGGCCTGCGCGCCTGCGGCGTCCAGGTGGAGGAGGAGCCGGAGGGCTTCATCGTCACGGGCGCCGGGGAGGGCGGGTCGGTGCGCGGCGGCGGCCTTGTCCACACCGCCCACGACCACCGCATCGCCATGAGCCATCTGATCCTGGGCTTGGCTTCGGATCAGCCCGTCTCGGTCGATGAGCCCGGCATGATCGCCACCAGCTTCCCTGGCTTTGTCGAGATGATGAACGGGCTGGGCGGGCGGATCGCTTGACGAAATGTCGCCTATAGACGACAGTGGGGATGTTGAGATTGAACTGACGCCGCAGTTCGTCGCTTGGCGCGCTAGGCTGCGGGACGCACGGGCGTTGGCGAAGATCGCCGATCGGCTGACAAGGCTTCAGTTCGGGCACTGGGGCGACGTCAAACCCATCGGGGAGGGCGTCAGCGAACTGCGGATCGACGTCGGTCCCGGCTACCGCGTGTACGCGTTCCAACGGAACCGCACCTGGGTCGTCGTGCCTGGCGGAGGCGACAAGTCGTCCCAAAGGCGGGACATAGAGGCGGCCTTGCTTCTGGCGAGAGAGTTGAGAAATGCCGATTGAGACTGTCCCCTTCGACGCCGCCGACTTTCTCGACACGCCGGAGGCGGTTGAAGAGTTTCTGGTGGCGTCGTTTGAATCCGCCGCCGAACTGGGCGATCCGCGCCTGATCACAAATGCGCTCGGCGTGGTCGCCCGCGCCAAGGGCATGACCCAGATGGCGCGCGACGCCGAACTGTCGCGCACCGCCCTCTATCGCGCCCTCAGCGAAGAAGGACGGCCCGAGCTTTCGACCATCTTCAAGGTGATGCAGGCCCTGGGTCTTCGCCTCGCCCCTGTTCGCGTGGACTCCGCCGCCTGATGTCCCTGATCATAGCCGTCGACGGCCCGGCCGCCTCGGGCAAGGGCACCATCGCCGCGCGGCTGGCGCGGACCTATGGCCTGCCGCATCTGGACACCGGCCTGCTGTACCGGGCCGTCGGCGTCAAACTGCTGGAGGCCGGCCGGTCTCTCGATGACGAGGCGGCCGCGACCGAGGCTGCGCGGTCCCTGGATGTCGCCGGCCTGTCCGACGATCCCCGCCTGACGACCGGCGAGGCGGGCGAGGCGGCCAGCCGCGTGGCGGGCCATCCCGGCGTCCGCGCCGCCCTGTTGGATCTGCAGCAGGCCTTTGCGGCCCAGGCGGTCGGGGCGGTTCTGGACGGGCGCGACATCGGCACGGTCATCGCGCCCGACGCCCCCGCCAAACTGTTCGTCACCGCGACGCCCGAGGTGCGCGCGACGCGCCGCTGGAGACAGCTGACGGCGCGCGGCTTCGACATCGGCTTCGAAGAGATGCTGGCCGATATCCAGCGTCGGGACGCGCGCGACGCCGGCCGGGGCGCGGCCCCCATGGTCCAGGCCGAAGACGCGGTCTTGCTGGACACGACCGATATGGATATAGAGGCCGCCTTCGATGCGGCCCGCCGTATCGTCGAGACGGCGCGCGCGAAACACGGTCTCTGACCGGTTTTGCAAATCCAACGCTTCGTCCTCGGCTTCCGCGGGCGTTCTGACCGATCCGGCCTCGCATCCTGACGACCTGCCTATCCTTTTTGACGTCCACCTCGCGCGGGGCCGTTCGGCCGCGCGCCACAGCCCCTACGGAACGCTTTTCAGCTCCATGACTGACACCCTCACCCCCACCCGCGACGATTTCGCCGCCCTGCTTGACGAACAACTGTCGGGCCGCGACTTCGGCGAAGGCCAGGTCGTTCACGGCCGCGTCGTCGGCATCGAAAAAGACATCGTCATCATCGACGTCGGCCTGAAGACCGAAGGCCGCATCGCCATGCGCGAATTCGGCCAGGGCGAAGACGGCGCCCTGCCCAAGGTCGGCGACAATGTCGAAGTCTATCTGGAGCGCGTCGAAAACGCCCTGGGCGAGGCGGTCATCAGCCGTGACAAGGCCCGCCGCGAAGAAGCCTGGACCCGTCTGGAAGCCGTGTTCGCCGAAGGTCATCCGGTCAACGGCGCCATCGTCGGCCGCGTCAAGGGCGGCTTCACCGTCGACCTGGGCGGCGCCTCGGCCTTCCTGCCGGGCTCGCAGGTCGACATCCGTCCGGTCCGCGACGTCGGCCCGCTGATGGGCAAGGAACAGCCGTTCCAGATCCTGAAGATGGACCGCCCGCGCGGCAACATCGTCGTCTCGCGTCGCGCCATCCTGGAAGAAGCCCGCGCCGAACAGCGCACCGAGCTGGTCGGCCAGCTGCAAGAGGGCGAAGTCCGCGACGGCGTCGTCAAGAACATCACCGACTACGGCGCCTTCGTGGACCTGGGCGGCATCGACGGCCTGCTGCACGTCACCGACATGTCGTGGAAGCGCGTCTCGCACCCGTCGCAGGTTCTCGCCGTCGGCGACACCGTCAAGGTCCAAATCGTCAAGATCAATCCGGACACCCAACGCATCTCGCTGGGCATGAAGCAGCTGCAGTCGGACCCCTGGGACGGCGTGGAAGCCAAATATCCGGTCGGCGCCAAATACACGGGCCGCATCACCAACATCACCGACTACGGCGCCTTCGTGGAGCTGGAAGCCGGGGTCGAGGGCCTGGTGCACGTCTCGGAAATGTCCTGGACCAAGAAGAACGTCCATCCGGGCAAGATCGTCTCCACCTCTCAGGAAGTGGACGTGGTCGTCCTGGACGTCGACGCCTCCAAGCGCCGCATCTCGCTGGGCCTGAAACAGGCTCAGGACAATCCGTGGGACGCCTTCGTCGCCAACCACCCGATCGGCTCGACCGTCGAGGGCGAGGTCAAGAACGCCACCGAGTTCGGCCTGTTCATCGGCCTGGACAACGACATCGACGGCATGGTCCACCTGTCCGACCTCGACTGGTCGGTCTCGGGTGAAGAAGCCATCCAGCGTTACCGCAAGGGCGAGATGGTCAAGGCCAAGGTCCTGGACGTCGACGTCGAGAAGGAGCGCGTCTCCCTGGGCATCAAACAGCTGGGCGGCGATCCGATCGGCGAGGGCGATGCGTACCGTCGCGGCCAGCAGATCACCGTCACCGTGACGGCGATCGAATCTGGCGGCATCGAGGTCAAGTTCGGTGAAGACGACGCCCCGGTCACCGCCTTCATCCGCAAGTCGGACCTGTCGCGCGACCGCAACGAGCAACGTCCGGAACGCTTCGCCGTCGGCGACCGCGCCGACGCCATGATCACCGCCGTGGACAAGGCCTCGCGCCGCATCTCGGTCTCGATCAAGGCGCTGGAAATGAAGGACGAACAGGAAGCGATCGAACAGTTCGGCTCGTCCGACTCGGGCGCTTCCCTGGGCGACATCCTGGGCGCCGCGCTGAAGAACGCCGGCTCCAAGGAGTAAGGCGCTCGCCGCAAGGCGTCAGGCGCTTCGCTCAAGCAGCGGAGCGCCGCGCGCTTCGCGATAGCGGACCTCGCTCAAGCAGCGGAGCGCCGCGCGCTTCGCGATAGCGACCAAAAAAGACCAAGGCGGCGGGAGCGATCCCGCCGCCTTTTTTACGTCCGGCGGCCGCAAGTGACCGGAACCGGACATAATTCATGCGAATCCGAGGGCTCTCGGCCCGATAGGGGCTTTTTAGAGCGCCGGGCGCCGGTTAGGGTGCCGTCCAGTGGATCATCGGCGGGCGCGGCCTGCCGATCATGAGCTGGCAGGGGCCCTGATGATCAAATCCGAACTGATCGAGAAGCTTGCGGCGGAAAACACCCACCTGACCCATGCGGAGGTGGAGCGGCTGGTCAACGTCATCCTGGGCGAAATGACCGGCGCCCTGGCCGACGGCGGCCGGGTCGAACTGCGCGGTTTCGGGGCCTTTTCCGTCCGCTCGCGACCGGCCCGCGTCGGCCGCAATCCGCGCACCGGCGAGACGGTCGAGGTTCCCGCCAAGGCCGTGCCCTTCTTCAAGAGCGGCAAGGAACTGCGCGAACGTCTGAACGCTTCTGGGGACGCCTAAGCCTAACGACCGAAAGACCCCGCATGAGCCTTCTGTCCGAGTTCCGCGAGTTCGCGATCAAGGGTAACGTCGTCGATCTGGCGGTCGGCGTCATCATCGGCGCCGCCTTCAACGGCATCGTCAAAAGCCTGGTGGATCAGGTGGTGATGCCCCCGATCGGTCTGCTGACCGGTGGGGTCGATTTTTCCGAGCTGGAATGGGTGCTGCGGCCTGAAAACCCGGCGACCGAAGCGGTCGAGAAGGTGGCGATCCAATACGGCGCCTTCGCCAATACGGTGATCCAGTTCCTGATCGTGGCCTTCGTCGTCTTCCTGCTGGTCAAGGGGATCAACAGCCTGCGCCGCCAGGAAGCCGCCAAGCCGGATCCGGCGCCCTCGGCCCCGACCCCGACCGAGGCCCTGCTGACCGAGATCCGCGACACGCTGAAGGCCCGGCCCTAGAGCCTGATCGGTTGAAGTGGAATCGCTTCGCGATTCCACTGAAGCCGTGAATCAGGCTCCAGATTAAAGCGAGAGCATGATTCACGCTTCTGTCGGAACCGCGAAGCGGTTCCGTCCGAAACGATCATGCTCTAGAGCCTGATCGCTGAACGACGCCGCGACCCGGTCCGCGCCTCGCCTTCGCGCCGACGTCCCTATAGGTCAGGGCGTAAAGAGATCGATTTTTCAACGCCTTGCGGATCGAGCCGCCCAATCGGCCGTCGGTCCTTCCGCAGCGCCTAGACTGACGTTTCGGTATTCGACATCGCAAAGGACGGCGCGACCTTTCGCCGACGGACTGTCCGGTCCACGGCGGACTATTCTTCAGCAAAATCAAAGGGCGTCGGACAGATCGGACACATCGGACACCTTTCTTCGTGTCCGATCGCCGGCCCGCCCCGGAGCAAGACCGGTCGGCTCAGACGGCGGCGTCTCGCTCGATTTCGCGCCTGATCGACGACCGGCGGGGCGCCGGCACGGGGCGCAGGCAGACGGCGTAGTCCCCGTCGAACGGGGTGGGGCTCCATTCCTCGGCGGAGACGGGATCGCGGAAGAGGGCGTGGCCGTGGCCCCATCCGCCCTCGCGCCGGGCCTTTGCGGCCAGCGGCCCCAGACGCTCCAGCATCAGGGGCGTCGTCACCTGCAGCCTGACCTTGGCCGCGCCCAGGCCCCGCGCATTGTCGATCAGGGTCCGGGCCAGGATTTCGATCGCGTCGTCCGCCCCGTCCAGCGCCGCCAGATCCAGGATGTCCAGACAGGGCGGATCGATCAGACGGGTCTTGTTCATGTGGGCCAGGGCGACGCCTTGCAGCCGGTCCCGGTGAAAAAGGCCCAGAACCACAGGCGCCAGGGTCATGTCGGGGTCGCTCATGCGCCAGGCCATGATCTCGGGGCTGCGGTCGGCGATCAGCCGGCCCTCGGCGACCAGGGCCCGCCAGAAGTCGGCATAGGGCGAACCCTCGCCCAGGTCGGTCAGCACCCGGACCCCGTCCGGCAGCTTCAGGCGGCGGGGTTTGAACAGGCGGCGGTTCATCAGCCGGTCGCCCAACCGCCGGGCCGTCTCCGCCGACACTCCGCCCAGCAGTCCGCGCAGCAGCCGGCCCTTCGCACAGGTCAGGGGATCGACCCTCCAGGCCAGCTTCAGGGCGTGGGTCTGGGCCGGCGCCGGCTTGAAGCCGAACAGGGGATAGAGCGGCGCCGACCGGGCGTTGGCGTTCAGGGTGTAGCAGGCGAACAGGCCCGACTGGGCCAATATGGCCTTGATCAGGGGCCGGCTGGCGCCCCGTCGTTCGGGCGGAACGATGATGGAAAAACCGGTGGCGGCGTAAAGAACCTCGGGGCCGCGCCGAAACCTCTGGACCAGATTGCCCAGCATGGCCTGGGGCGCATCGGCCTCATCGACGACGACCCAGCCGGTCGGGGCGTCCAGGTCCCGTCGCGCCGGATTGGCCTCCAGCCACCGCCACCCCGCCTCGGACCGCTCGGGCCAGCCGACCTGGCGGTGCAGGGCGTTCAGCGCCGCATAGTCGGATCGGCGGATCGGCCGCACAGCCATTCAACACTCCCTCCCGTCCTCGACCGGGCCATATTGGCGCCCCGGCGGCGGGATGCGGGAACCTCTGCATATCGGGCGCCAGTTCGGCGCATCGCCGGGTGCGGCGAGGGGGCGCATAACCTTAACTCTTGTTCGGGTTTGCTCCCTGTGCTGGGTATGCGCCTTTCGCGCGCCCCGTTGAGGCGCGGCAGTTGGGAGTGAGCCGTTGACAGTGACGGATGGGGGGGCGCTCGCGCCTCGTAAGACTTTCCTGGGGCACCCGCGGGGGCTGGTGATCCTGTTCTTCACGGAAATGTGGGAGCGTTTTTCCTACTATGGCATGCGGGCCCTGCTGGTCCTCTATCTGACCCAGCACTTCCTGTTCGGCCCGGCCGAGGCTCAAGGCATCTACGCCGCCTACGCCGCCCTCGTTTATCTGATGCCGGTCCTCGGCGGCCTGATCGCCGACCGCTATCTCGGATCGCGCAAGGCCGTCATCATCGGCGCCGTTCTGCTGGTCCTGGGGCACTTCACCATGGCCTTCGAAGGCACGGGCGGTCGCGAGCGCCTGACCATCGGTGACACCACCTATGAGCTGCAGGTCGAGGGCCGCGACCAGAACCGCCGCATCTTCGCCGTCAACGGCGATGAACGGGTCCAGGTCGCCATATCGCCCGAAGGCGTCTCCGCCGTCGGCGCCGAGCCCTCCGCCGCCAACGCCTCCGATGTGGCGGCCGTCGCCACGGGAGCGGCGATCAACGCCCAGCCGACCGGAGCGCTGGATCCGGCGACCGCAGCCGCGCCCGAGGCCGCCGCCAAGGCCGGCTTCCCCGCCTTCACCGCGACCGGCGCCTATACGCTGGAGACCACGCGGGATCTGGCGCTCGGCGAGCCGGTTCTTTTCCTGGCCCTGTCCCTGATCATCGTGGGCGTCGGCTTCCTGAAGGCCAACATCTCAACCGTCGTCGGCGCTCTCTATGAAGAGAACGACCCCCGGCGCGACGGCGGCTTCACCATCTTCTACGTGGGGATCAACCTCGGTTCCTTCCTGGCGACCATCGCCTGCTCCTATCTGGGCATCAAATACGGCTGGGCCTACGGCTTCGGCCTGGCCGGCATCGGCATGCTGTTCGGTCTGCTGACCTTCGTCCTGGGCCAGTCCTGGCTCGAAGGCCGCGGCGCGCCGCCGGTCCCCGTTCAGGGCCGTTCCATCCTGGGCGTGCCGCTGGTGCCCTTCTTTTGGATCGCCGGCATCGTCGCCGTCATCCCGACCTGGCTGCTGATGCAGCGCCACGAGATCATCGAGACGGCCCTGCCGTGGATCGCGGGCGTCATCTTCGCCGCCGTGGTGGGCTTCACGGTCTTCCGGCTCAAGGGCGCCGAGCGGTCGCGCATGCTGGTCGCCCAGGTGCTGATCTTCTTCTCGGTCCTGTTCTGGGCCCTGTTCGAACAGGCAGGGTCGTCCCTGACCCTGTTCGCAGACCAGTCCACCCAGATGCCGTCATGGTTCAACGCCGCCATGACCCAGACCTTCAACCCCGGCATCATCGTGCTGGGCGGGCCGATCATCGCCGCCCTCTGGGTCTGGCTGGCCAAGCGCAAGCTGGAGCCTTCGACCCCGGTCAAATTCTCCTTCGGCCTGGTCTTCGTCGGTCTGGGCTTCCTGGTGCTGACCTGGGCTGCCGCGACCCAGGCCAACGACGCCTTCCGGGTGCCGCTGATCTTCCTGTTCCTGACCTACTTCTTCCACACGATCGGCGAGCTGTGCCTGTCGCCGGTCGGCCTGTCGATGATCACCAAATTGTCGGTGGCGCGGGTGGTCGGGATGATGATGGGCGTCTGGTTCCTGTCCAGCTCTGTCGCCCATATCGTCGCCGGCATCATCGCCAAGGCGACGGCGACCGACACCGTCGCCGGCGTCGTCACCAGCCCCGAGCTGGCGCTTCAGACCTATGGGTCGATCTTCGGCACCATCGGCTGGACGGGCGTCGGCGTCGGCGTCTTCCTGCTGCTGATGTCGCCCCTGCTCAAGAAGGGCATGGCCGGGATCCACTAAAGTCTGCCTGTTCGACGCAAGAAGCCCCGGCGGAGCGATCCGCCGGCGCTTTTCGTTGGCGTCAGCCGCCTCAGAAGGTCTTGCGGACCCGGATGGAGGCGAAGGTGCGCGGGTCGACGACGCTGTCCTCGACGAAGGCCACCGCGCGGGTGTCGCGGTCGGCGAAGACGGTGCGGCTTTGGGTGAAGTCGTCCCACAGGTTCAGCTGGGCCCGGATCGCCAGGGTCGGGCTGGGCTTGTATTCGGCGAACAGCTCGAAATAGTCGGTTCCGCGCCAGCGCGAGACCTGATCGGGCGAATAGCTGGGCTGGCCTAGATAGGGCAGCCAGTTCACCCCCCATTGCAGCTTCAGGCGCGTGATGTCCTGCTCGATGCCGACATTGGCCTGGGTCGGACGAACGCCGGAGATCGGCCGCTTCTCGCCCGTGGTCGGATCGGTGACCTCGGTCTTGTTCCAGTCGTTCCTGAAGGTGAAGCGGGCGCCTGAGACGCCCAGCTTGTCCAGCGGCACGGTCACGTTCAACGACAGCCGGTCCAGCGTCCCCTCGCCGATATTGCCCACCGCCGACAGCCCGCCCGCCAGGGGGATCCGGTCGATGGCGTCGATGATCTCGTCGTGGCGATAGCCGATGGAGACCACGCCCTCGCCCCAGAAACGGCGCTCATAGGTCAGTTCGGAGATCCAGCGCTGCTCGGGCTCCAGATCGACGTTGCCGCCGTAGACGTTCTGTTCCTCCAGGTCGGCCGAGGCGGCGAAGTCGGAGAAGTCGAGCTGGCCCAGTTCGCGCTCGAAGCGGAAGCGCAGCTGGTTGTTCGGCATCGGCGTCCAGGTGGCCATGAAGCGGGGCTTGGCGAAGAAGAAGCTCTTCTCCTGATCGGCGTCGCCCGACTGGCTGATGGTCGAGGCCTCCAGGCGCAGCCCCGCCTCCAGCGTCAGGTCCGGGTGCAGCCGCCAGGTGCCCTTGGAGAAGGCCTCGCCCCGCGTCTCCTCCACCTTGACCGAGGCGCTGGGCAGGGCCACCGGGGCGCCGCCCACGCTATAGGCCTGATCGGTCTGGCGCATGTTGTAGGCCACCTCGCCGCCGGTCTCGATCGTCAGCTTGGGCGACCGCTCGTGACGGATCAGGGCGCGCAGGATGGTCTCGGACCGTTTGCCCGAATAGACGAACCGCTCTTCCGGGGCGTCCAGACCGTTGCTGAGGACGTTGTAGGTCGAGACCCCGTCCCAGCTGCCGAACTCATGCATCAGCCGGGTTTCCAGCTTGAACCGGTCGTTCAGCGGCCGCTCCCAGGTGACGCCGAACTCGCCGCTCTTGTTGTCCTCCTGGTCGAGGCTTTCGCGGAAGGCGGTCGCCGACCGGCTGTTGTAGTAGCCGTTCCAGTCGTTGATCCCATAGCGGGCGGTCAGGTCGACCTTGCCGCCGGCGATCGGACCCGCATAGGTCCCGCGGATCGAATTGCCGCCGCCGTAGCCGTCGGTGTCGGTAACCTCGTCGCGCAGCACATTGCCTGCCACGTCACGGCGGATCGTCCGGCCGGGGCCGTTCGAATCGCTCATGCTGATGCCGTCGGACAGGGTCACGCCCCAGCTGCGGTCGCCGTCTCGGGCGGTGAACTGATAGCTGCCGCCGTAGAGATCCTGGCCCGCGCCTTCGAACTGGGTCGTGTTCCACGTCAGGATCGACTGGCGGCTGGCCTCGGTCTTCAGGATGACGTTCACCACCACCGAGAAGCCCTGCATGTCGATGCCGGGCGCGCCGCCGCGGATCAGCTCGATCCGTTCCACCTGACGCGCCGGGGTGCGGCTCAGCACATTGGAGCCGCCGTCGTTCTTGGAGGCCGGACGGGCGTTGTTGATCAGCACATTGCCGACCGCCCCTTCAAAGCCGCGCGCCCCGGAACCGTCGTCGACCTCGAAGCCCGGCACGCGATTGACCATGTCGAGCGCCGTATTGGGGCGCTGGGCCGCGAAGAAGTCGGGCGTGAAGACCAGAACGCCGCGCTGGGTCGCGTCGGCCAGGGGCGCCTGGCCCGCCGGGCCGGTCGGAACCGGCGCCTGGGCCACCTGGGGCTCGTCCCCCGCGAAGGCCGATGCGGCCGACAGGAACAGGGCGGTGCTGGCCAGCAGCAAGGTCTTCGTCATCGGTCTTCCCCTCGAATGTTGTCGAGGGATGTGCCGTCAGCGGACGTTCATCTCCAGTTACAAGGCGGAAAGGTGGATTAAATCGCCGCCATCATTACAGACATTTCATTACGAAACCGAAAGGCGCGCGAATACAGTGAATTCATGAACCGTATCCCCGCTCTTCTCTGTTCTATTCTGCTTGCCGCAAGCGCAGGCTGGCGGGCGACAGCCCAGGAGGCGGACCCGCCGGCCGATGCGGTGGAGGACATCGTCGTCACCGCCCGTCGGATCGAGGGGCCGATGTGGGAGGTCAGGCGCGGGGACGCGACCCTGATCCTGGTCGGGTCGATCGACGGCCTGTCGCGCGACATGGATTGGCGGACCGAAGCCCTGACGACGGCGGTGGAGCGGGCGGATCGGGTGCTGTTCCCGGTGCAGGGGCGGGCGTCCCTGGCCGATCTGGGGCGGGTCATCTGGCGAGCGCGGACCCTGACCCGCCTGCCCGAGGGCCGGACCACGGCCGACTATCTGCCGCCGGAGCTGGAGGCGCGGCTGGAGCGGGTCACGGGCGAGGGGCCCAGCCGCACCAGCCTGCTGCTGCTGTCGGCCGAGCTGATGGAGCGGGGCGGCTACGCCCGGCGCGATCGGCCGGTCTCGGACGTGGTGCGGCGGGCGGCGCGGACCAACCGCAAGCCGGCCGAGCCGGTCGGCACCCTGCGGGGGGACGAGATCATCGACCGGGTGCTGACCACCCCGCCCGAGCGGTACCTGGATTGCATGGAGCGGGCGGTGACGGCGGCCGAGCTGGGCGAGGCGGAGGGCGAGCGGCGGGCCGAGGCCTGGCGCCGGCGCCGCGTCGCCGAGGTGCTGGCCTCGCCCCTGGATCAGGCCGTCAGCGCCTGCTCCTACTGGGTGGTGATGGGCCAGGGGCCGGCGCTGGAGGCCCTGTGGGGCCAGGCGGTGGACCAGGCCCTGGCCGAGGGCGGGACCACGGTCGCCATCGCCCCGCTGCGGCTGCTGGCCCAGCCCGGCGGCCTGTTGGACCGGCTGGAGGCCCAGGGGCTGGAGCCTCTGGGCCCCGACTGGCGGCCGCAGCCGCCGGCCGAGGTCCCAGGCGGCGCGCCTATTTCGTAAGCATTATCAATGGGTTAGTTGGCGGGCGTCGCACGTTCCGGCACGGCGTCGCGGGCGGCCTCGCCGATGTTGTCGGCGGCGTTGCCGACGCTTTCGGCCGCCCCGGCCACGGCGTTGGACTCGATGGCGTCATTGCGGTTCATGTTCATCAGGAACCAGCCGATCACCAGGACCAGGGCCAGGCCGATGATCAGGGCCACGATCCCGCCCATGCCGCCGCCGCTGCGGCGCTCGACGATGGTGGGGGCGGGGGCGCGGTCGTTTTCGGTGATCCGTTCGACCCGGCCGTCGGGATGTTCGACAGTGCGTTCAGTGGACATGGTGTTTCCTCTCCTGTGTGGCGGGGAAACTCACGGTCGCGCGATCCGGTTCCGCCCCCTAGACCGCCGTTCCGCCGACGGTCAGGCCGCCGATCTTGAGGCTGGGCTGGCCGATGCCGACGGGCACGCCCTGTCCGGCCTTGCCGCAGACGCCGACGCCGGGGTCGAAGGCGAAGTCGTCGCCGATCATCTGGATCTTCGTCAGGGCCGTGGCCCCGTCGCCGATCAATGTGGCGCCGCGCACGGGGGCGGTGATCACCCCGTCCTCAATCAGATAGGCCTCATTGCACTGGAAGACGAACTTGCCGTTGGTGATGTCGACCTGGCCGCCCGAGAAGTTGGCGGCGTAGAGGCCGCGCTTCGTATTGGCGATCATGTCGGCCTTGGAATCCCGCCCCCCCTCCATGAAGGTGTTGGTCATGCGCGGCATGGGCATGTGGGCGAAGGACTGGCGACGGCCGTTGCCGGTGGCGGCGACCCCCAGCTGACGCGCCGACAGCCGGTCGTGCATCAGCCCCACCATGATCCCGTCCTCGATCAGGACGGTGCGGCCCGTGGGCGTGCCCTCGTCATCGACCGACAGGGAGCCGCGCCGCCCGGCGATGGAGCCGTCATCGACCACGGTCACGCCCGGCGCCGCCACCCGCTTGCCCATCATGCCGTTGAAGACGGATGAGCCCTTCCTGTGAAAATCGCCCTCGAACCCATGGCCGATGGCCTCGTGCAGCAGGACGCCGGGCCAGCCGGCCCCCAGGACCACGTCCATCTCGCCCGCCGGACAATCGACGGCCTCCAGATTGACCAGGGCCTGGCGCAGGGCCTCGTCCACCTGGGCCTGCCAGCGTTCGGGCGCCACCCAGGCCTCGAAGCCCGCCCGGCCCCCGGCGCCGGAGGAGGCGCTCTCGCGCCGGCCGTTCTGCTCGACCGTCACCGAGACGTTCAGCCGCACCAGGGGCCGCACGTCGCGCACCGCCCGGTCGTCGGCCCTCAGGATCTCGATCGCGCGCCGCTCGCCGACCAGGGAGGCCGAGACCTGGACCACGCGCGGATCGCGGGCCCGGGCCCAGGCGTCGATCTCGGCCAACAGGGCGATCTTGTCGGAAAAGGCGGGCGAGGCCAGGGGATCGACCTCGGCATACAGCTTCTGGTTCGTGGCGCGCGGCCCCTCGGCGACGCGGGCCTCATGCCCCGCCTTGGCCAGGGCGGCGCTGTCGGCGGCGCGGCCCAGGGCGGCGGCCGAAATCTCATTGGCGTGGGCATAGCCGGCGGTCTCGCCCGCCACGACCCGCAGGCCGAACCCCTCGGTGGCGTCATAGGCGGCCGATTTCAGCCGCCCGTCGTCGAACACCAGGCTCTCGCTCTCGGAGCGTTCCAGGAACAGCTCCCCGTCGTCCGCCCCGGCTAAGGCGGACTTCAGGATCGACAGGGCGTCGTCGGTCGAAACGCCGGCGGCGTCGAGGAGGGGCGGCGGGGCGGCATGAAGGGTCATGACGCCTAGGTAGGGGCTGAAGCGCCCCTCGTCACCTGTTCAGGACCGGATCGGAACCGTCAGGAGGGGACGGGCGTGGAAAAAACACTGTCCGATGTGTCCGATGTGTCCGATGTGTCCGGTGTGTCCGATTGGTCCGATGTGTCCGGCGCCGGATCGACCGGATCGGGCCCCATCAGGACGACCGCCTTCACCGCCTTTTCCAGCAGGCGGCGATAGGCGGGATTGCTCAGGTCCAGGCCGGCGAAGGACCGCTCCAGGTCCGTCAGGGCCTTCATCTGCCGTTCCAGCACCTCAAACCGATCGCAGTCCGACAGAGGTTTGGGGCCGGAGCGGCGCTTGGGCGCAGGCGGTTTGGGCGCGGGGGCGGCCTCGGCCGACGGCGGACTCAGAGTCTGGGCCTCAGCCTCCGCCTTCGCCGCCTCTTCCGCCTGGGCCATGGCCGTCAGCTGGGCGTGCAGCCGCATCCAGCGCCCGGCCTCCACCCCTCGCCCCGCCAGGATCGCCCGCTGCATCCGCACCCGGGCGTGACCCGCCAACAGGCCGTAGTCGCACAGGCCCGCCGCCGTCTCGGCCTCCAGGTCCACGGGCGCGTCCGCCCCGTCCGCCTCAAACCCATAGTCCAGGGGGTCGGCCTGATCCTGATCCTGGCGCAGCCACCCCTCGTCGCGGGCGCGGGCGTAAAGGGTCGAGCGCGCCAGGCCGAACCGCCGACAGACCGAGGCGCCCGGCTCGCCCGCCGCATAGGCCCGCTGGATCGCATCCCACCGGTCCTCCGATATCCGGCTGTAACCCCCGCCCCTCTGATAGGGATCGCGCACCCGCCGCCCGTCATACAGGGGCCGGTCGTTCAGGGGTTCATCGTCCCAGACCCGTTCGGCGCCCGTCTCCATCCCCTCCGCGCCCCAATCCGCGCCCCCGTCCTGGTCCCAGCCGCCTGCCGTCGCGTCCATCCGTCCCTCCCGACCGATCCGCCCCGATGCGGAGCCGCCTCAGTATGAGGTCGGGGGAAAGGGGTGATGGGTCGATTGTCGGAAAGGCGAGAAAAGCCGTGGGGAATCAGAGGGCGGCGTGGGGGAAGGGGTGGGGGCAGGGGGCTTCGCACCCTCCTTTCGTCATCCTCCGGGCCGCGCAGCGGAACCGGGGGACCCAGCGGCGCGCGAGAGCGCGAACCTGTCGCGGACCAGGTCTTCCCGCAGCGTGCGGCGGGCGGATTTCGCCTGACGGCGCCGCTGGGTCCCCCGGTCTGCGCCGCGAAGACGCGGCTTGCCGGAGGATGACGAAAGGGAGGGTTAGGCCGTCTTCTTTTTCCGGGGCGCGGGCGGAGCGTCGGCGGCCGTGACCAGATGCCCCTTCCAGCCGGGCGGCGGCAGGAACTTGCCGGACTTCTCCTCGCGCGTGCCTTCGCGCGCGATCCGGGCGGCGTCGCGCAGGGCCTTCAGGGTGGTTTCGCGGTCGAAGATGCTGCTCATTTCGGTCCCCAATCTAACAGATCGGGCTCGCCGTCGCTAACCCCATAGACCTCCCATTGGTCCACCAGGGGCTTATAGACCGTCTCCAGATAGTCGAGGCTGAGCTGAAAGCGGCGGCGCAGCGTGTCTTCGGGAATGCCGTGCCCGCCCTGGGCGACCCGCCGCGCCACCCGCATGACCGAGAAGTCGGCCGAGGGCGGGCGCAGATAGACCAGTTCGACCCGGTATCCCGCCGCCCGCCAGCGACGGATGCGCCCGGCGTGAGATCGGGTCGCCAAGGTGGTCTCCAGAACCACATCGGCCCGTTCCGCAAACAGGGCCTCCAGCCGCTCCAGCACCAATCGTCCGGCCGCCAGATCGCGCGAAGCGCCGTCCCCCTCCAGATCGCGCGCCACCTCGTCGGGATTGACGAACCGAAACACCTCCGCCCGCTGACGTAGGAAGCGGTTGATGAAGGTGGTCTTGCCGGCGCCGTTGGGTCCGGCGAGGAAGACGAGGGTGGGCATCATCAACGGGCTGTTAATCTCCACCGTGATCATTGACGTCTAGACGTCAAGGTGCGAAACAAAGGCAGAACATAATGCAGGAGAAGTCGATGCGCCGCCATAGTCCGGGGATCATCCGGGATGCCATTGTGGGCTACCTCTCTCATGCACCAGCAGCGTCCGCCAGCGAGATTCATAATGCGGTTGCGGGGCAGTTAGGCCACGTCTCAGCTTCCTCCGTGCGCTCTTACCTCAGCTTGAATTGCCCCGGTCAATTTCAGCGATTGGAACGTGGCCGATACAGCCTGGCTGAGCCCATACATGGCCCGATCCAACCCGTCGTTTTCCCGGAGCATGTGATCGGGAAAGGCAAACTGATTAATGCAGACTCTTTTGCCTGGTTGAAACAGGTTGAGCCGTCATCAATCCATGCTGTTGTGACTGACCCGCCATATGGCTTGGTCGAATACACCGACGCTGAGAAATCAAAGCTGCGAGCAGGTAAGGGCGGCGTTTGGCGCGTTCCCCCGTCGTTTGATGGCCATCGTAGGGCACCGCTTCCCCGCTTTACTGTATTGAACGAAGGCGACAAGGAAGCTCTGGAAGATTTTTTCCACGAGCTAGGATGCCTTCTACTCAGGGCCACCGTGCCTGGAGCCAATGTTATCGTAGCCGCTAATCCTTTGCTGGCTCACACGGTAGCGACAGCGATGAGCGCAAGTGGGTTGGAGCTTCGGGGCCAGATCACCCGGCTTGTGATGACTATGCGCGGTGGTGATCGACCTAAGAATGCTCACGCGGAGTTTCCAGATGTCAGCGTGATGCCTCGGTCGATGTTCGAGCCGTGGGTTGTCCTAAGACATCCCCTTGAAGGGCGCGTTCAGGACAATCTCCGGAAGTGGAAGACTGGTGGTTTCCTTCGACCTTCGGAAGATCGACCGTTTGGTGACGTTATTCGATCAAGCCCTACATCCTCTGCTGAGCGCCAATTGGCAGCCCACCCCTCTTTAAAGCCACAGGCATTTATGAGGCAGATCGTCCGGGCGGTCTTGCCTATGAAGGAGGGTGTGGTGTTGGACCCGTTCGCGGGGTCTGGGTCGACCATCGCGGCCGCAAATGCGGTTGGCTATCACAGCATTGGTATCGAGAAGGATTTAGAATTCTACAAATTAGCAAAAAACGCGATTCCAAAGCTGGAGAAGTTATCTCTGCGCGAGATAGACCCAGTTCTGGCGTAGCTTTGCGATTCCGTTGCGGTGGAGAGTGGAGGTTCTTGTGCCGCGCTCTCCTCGCTCATTCCTGCGGAAGTCATCTTCGCTGACGTGCGCCAGATAGACTTCAGTGAATAGCATCGGCCGTCTTTCGCTCGCAGGCTCTGTCTCGTGATCAGTCTCGTAGACGAAGACGCACATGAACTGGTCTCGACCGCCGTGCGTGTCGACCGCGCCGCCGCGTTTTCTGGTGCTTTTGATCTCGATACCATGCTCGCCTGCGGCAACAGAATTGTTCGGGTAGCGTCCTTGAACGACAAGATCTGGGTGTCCGTTAAAGAACCTGTTTTCGACGAGCACCCGCGACTGCTTTGCCAGTGAGGCTGTCAACATGTCTGACAAGAGGCCGGACATGGCTGCTGGTCGAAGCATGTCATCAAGTCGGTGGAGACCTTTCGCGAGCAGAAGGCCATTCACATCATGAAAGAAATCATAAACATCCTGCATCGCACCTTCAAAATTGCCCGTGCGAAGCTCGTAGGGAAGATTTGCGTCTGGGTTGAACCAGTCGCGGTTGACGATCTGTTTAGTCATGCAGCCCCCTTAACCGAAGGTAGGAACGTAATGCAGCTCGGAGGTGAGCGCTAGATGTGCCCCCTCACACCTTCACCTCCACCACCCCGCCCCCTGCCCTGAACTTCGCGCTCATCTCCGCCATGCCGGCCTCGGCCTCCGCCAGACTCGCCCCCGCGTCGTTCTGCGCCGCCGCGGCATCCCGGATGTCCTGGCTGATCTTCATGCTGCAGAATTTCGGGCCGCACATGGAGCAGAAGTGGGCGGTCTTGTGGGCCTCCTTGGGCAGGGTGGCGTCGTGGTATTTGCGGGCGGTTTCGGGGTCCAGGCCCAGGTTGAACTGGTCCTCCCAGCGGAACTCGAACCGGGCGCGCGACAGCGCATCATCATGTAACCGGGCGGCGGGGTGGCCCTTGGCCAGGTCGGCGGCGTGGGCGGCGATCTTATAGGTGATGACGCCGTCCTTGACGTCCTGACGGTCCGGCAGGCCCAGATGCTCCTTGGGCGTGACGTAGCAGAGCATGGCCGTGCCGAACCAGCCGATCATGGCCGCCCCAATGGCCGAGGTGATGTGGTCATAGCCCGGCGCAATGTCGGTGGTCAGCGGCCCCAGCGTATAGAAGGGCGCCTCGTGGCAGTGCTTCAGCTGCTCGTCCATATTCTGTTTGATCTTGTGCATCGGCACATGGCCGGGGCCCTCGATCATGACCTGGCAGCCCTTGGCCCAGGCGATCTGGGTCAGTTGCCCTAAGGTGCGCAGCTCGGCGAACTGGGCCTCGTCATTGGCGTCGGCGATCGAGCCGGGGCGCAGGCCGTCGCCCAGGCTGAAGGAGACGTCATAGGCCCGCATGATGTCGCAGATGTCTTCGAAATGCTCATACAGGAAGCTCTCCCTGTGGTGGGCCAGGCACCATTTGGCCATGATGGAGCCGCCGCGCGAGACGATGCCGGTGACGCGCTTGGCCGTCATCGGCACGAAGGGCAGGCGCACTCCGGCGTGGATGGTGAAATAGTCGACGCCCTGTTCCGCCTGTTCGATCAATGTGTCGCGGAACACCTCCCAGGTCAGGTCCTCGGCTATGCCGCCCACCTTCTCCAGCGCCTGATAGATGGGGACGGTGCCGATCGGGACGGACGAGTTCCTGATGATCCAGTCGCGGATGTTGTGGATGTTGCGGCCCGTCGACAGGTCCATGACATTGTCGGCGCCCCAGCGGGTGGCCCAGACCAGCTTGTCGACCTCGTCGTCCACGCTGGACAGAACCGCACTGTTGCCGATGTTGGCGTTGATCTTCACCAGGAAGTTCCGGCCGATGATCATCGGCTCGACCTCGGGGTGGTTGATGTTGTGCGGGATGATGGCCCGGCCGCGGGCGATTTCGGAGCGCACGAACTCGGGCGTGACGAAGTCGGGGATGCTGGCGCCGAAGGATTCGCCGTCGCGCTCCAGTGGCGAGTGGCGAGTGGCGAGTGGCGAGGTCGATGCGGGAAGCGGCACGGTCGAACCGTCGGCCAGGGTGATGGCCTGTCCCTCACTCGCCACTCGCCACTCGCCACTCGCCACTGCCTCCCGCCGCAGATTCTCCCGGATCGCCACATATTCCATCTCGGGCGTGATGATCCCGGCCTTGGCGTATTCGTACTGGGTGACCGGGCGGCCCTCGACGCCCTTGAAGACGCGGTGGTTGGAGGTGTCGAAGCGGGGGGCCAGGTGGCGGCCCGACGCATGGCCGTTGTCCTCGGGCTTGACCTCGCGCGGGTTCAGGACGGGGGCGATGTCGCCGCGGTCCAGCTGCCAGCTGGATTTGACGTGCGGCAGGCCCTTCTTGATGTCGATCGTGACGTTCGGGTCGGTGTAGGGGCCCGAGGAGTCATAGACCGTCACCGGCGGCTCGTTCGCCGAGGGGTGCAGGGCGATCTCGCGGAAGGGGACGCGGATATCCGGATAGAGGACGCCCTGGACATAGACCTTGCGCGACCCGGCCCGTTCGCCGGTCGGGATACGGCCGGTCTCAGCCTCGACCGCCTTGCGCGCCTCGGCCAGGGCCAGATCCACATTCGGCTCTTCGGGCAGGACGGGCGGGGTGACTTGGATGTTCATGGCGGCCTCAAACGGTTTGAGGTCCGCCGACGTCGGGCGCGAGGGTCCTGTGGCGCATGGACCTAAAGCGTACTCATCCCTTCGCCGGCATGACCCGGATCAGGTTCGACGGGTCAGAGGAGGAACCTCTATCTCAGCCGCTCGATTGCGACACCCCGGAGAACGGCCTCAGGGTGACGCCGGGGGAGGCGGACGTCAAGCCGGGCGGGCTGCGCCGGAAAAAGGCGCCCCTTCCCACAGGCTTAGCCATGAAACGGACTTGCCCCCCGGCGTCGGGACGGCCAAACCACGGGGGTGACTGTCCAATCCCTGATCATCGACTGCGACCCCGGCGTGGATGACGCCGCAGCGCTCTTCCTGGCCTTCGCCGCCCCCGAGCTGGAGCTGCTGGCCGTCACCACCGTGGGCGGCAACGTCCCCGGCGCCCTGACCCAGCGCAATGCGCGGATGATCCGCCAGATCGCCGGCCGCGAGGACGTGCCCGTCTTCGGCGGGGCCGAACGGCCGCTGAAACGCCCGCCCGCCGGCGCCGGCGAGTTCCACGGGGCGGAGGGGCTGGGCGACCTGGAGCCGTTCGAGCCCCAGGGCATCATCGGCGACGGACCGGCGGCCAACGCCATCGTCGACCTGGTGATGAAGCGCCCGGCCGGATCGGTGGCGATCGCCGTCCTGGGGCCGATGACCAATCTGGCCCTGGCGATGAAGCGCGAACGGCGGCTGGCCGAACACCTGGGCCCGGTCGTGGTCATGGGCGGGGCGCGGTCGGAGGGCGGCAACATCACGGCTTCCGCCGAGTTCAACATCTGGGCCGACCCGGATGCGGCGGCCGTGGTCTTCGGCTCGGGCTGTCAGGTGATCGCCTTCGGCCTGGACGCGACGCATCAGGTGCGGGCCACCGAGGCCCGCATCCGCGCCATAGAGACGATCCGCACCGAACCGGCCCGCACCACGGCCGCCCTGCTGCGCTTTTCCCAGAGGACTGAACGGACCCTGGTCGGCTGGCCCAGCCCGGACTGGGGCGCCCCCCTGCACGACCCCTGTCCGATCGCCTGGCTGATGAGGCCCGACCTGTTCAGCCTGAAGCCCTGCCGGATCGAGGTCGAGACCGGATCGGACCTGACGCGCGGCCATACGGCGGTGGAGTTTCGGGTCGATCCGGCGACGGCCCGGCATCGCTGGGCGGTCGCGGCGGACGCTCAAGGGGTGTTCGACCTGATGGTTGAGACCCTGAAGGGCGCCCAAGGAGGGCGTGGGGGATGAGGATCACCGTCGTCGGCTCGATCAATCTGGACCTGGTGGCGACGGCGCCGCGCCTGCCGGCGCCGGGCGAGACGGTGACGGGGGCGGCGCTCGCCCGCTATCCCGGCGGCAAGGGCGCCAACCAGGCCTATGCGGCCGAGAAACTGGGCGCCGAGGTCAGCCTGATCGGCCGGGTCGGAAACGACGCCATGGCCGGCGAGGCCCTGGCCCTGATGTCCGAGCTTGGCGTCGATCTGGCGGGGGTGGAGGTCGATGTGGCGGCGCCCACGGGCGTCGCCCTGATCGCCGTCGATCCGACGGGCGAGAACCAGATCGTGGTGGCGGCCGGGGCCAATCATCTGGTGACGCCCGAACAGCTGCCCCAGCGGATCGAGGGCGCCCTGATCGTGCAACTGGAGCTGCCGGTCGAGACGGTCGAGGCGGCGGTGGGCCGGGCCACGGGCTTCGTCTGCGCCAATCTGGCGCCCGCCCAGCCCGTCTCGGAGGCCCTGCTGCGCCGCGCCGACCTGATCGTGGTCAATGAGACCGAGGCCGCCTTCTATGGCGAGGCCCTGCACCGGGGCGGCGGCCGGGTGGTGGTGACCCAGGGCGCTCGCGGGGCGGTGATGTATCAGCGCGGCGTTCAGACGGCCTGGGCCGAGCCGCCCGCCGTCCAGGCGGTGGATGCGACGGGCGCGGGCGACGCCTTCGTCGCCGCCATCACCGTGGCCCTGCTGGAGGGGATGGAGCCCGCGCAGGCGCTGCGCTTCGCCTGCGCGGCCGGGGCCTTTGCGGCGACGCGGCCGGGGGCCCAGCCGTCGGCGCCGGAACGGGATCAGGTCGAGGCGCTGCTGGGAGGGTGAGGGGGGCGGGCCCCCTCCGTCTCTTCGCTGCGCTCAGAGCCACCTCCCCCAAGGGGGGAGGATTGGGGTTGCCGCCATCGTCTGGCTGTCGTTAGTCTGGCGCTTAAATCAGTGGGGACTTCAGACGATGATGATGCGTGTTCGCGGTTCCGGCCTTGCGCTGGCGGCGGTGTTGCTGGCCACGACGGCGAGCGGGGCCCTGGCCCAGTCCGCGGCGCCCGGCCAGACGACCTATCAGCAGCCGCCGTCCCCCATCGCCGACATTCTGGACGCCAAGCCGACGCCGTCGTCGATGCTGAGCCCGGACCGCAAGACCCTGGTCCTTATGGACCGGTCTAACCTGCCCAGCATCCAGGCCCTGGCCGAGCCGATGCTGCGGCTGGCGGGGTCGCGGATCAATCCGCGCAACAACGGGCCGGCCGAGAGCCGGGTCTCGTGGCTGACGGGGCTGACGCTTCAGGCCGTGGACGGAGGATCGCCCCGGGTCGTGGCCCTGCCGGCGGGGGCGCGGTTCACGGGGGCGCGCTTCTCGCCCGATGCGAAACACCTGGCCTTCGTCATGGACCGGCCGACGGGGCTGGAGCTGTGGGTCGTGGACGTGGCGAGCGCGCAGGCGCGCAAGCTGACCGAGCCGGTGGTCAATATGACGGGCGGGGCCGGCTATGACTGGCTGCCGGACAGTTCGGGCCTGCTGGTCGAGGCGGTCCCGGCCGGGCGGGGGGCTGCGCCGGACGTGACGGCGGCGCCGACCGGGCCGAACATCGAGGAGACGGCCGGGCGCGCGGCGCCGGTCCGGACCTATCAGGACCTCTTGTCCAATCCGGGCGACGAGGCCCTGTTCGACCACTATTTCACCAGCCAGCTGACCCTGGTTCCGCTGAACGGCCGTGCACGGACGATCGGCGCCCCGGCCGTCTATCTGGACGCCTCGCTGTCGCCCGACGGGAAGTACATCCTGCATGAGATCGCCAAGCGGCCCTATTCCTATGCGGTGCCGGCGGGCCTGTTCCCGACCGAGATCGTGGTGACGGACATGGCCGGGCGGGTGGTGCGGACCGTCGCCGACCTGCCGCTGAGGGACGATGTGCCGACCGCCTTCGACGCCGTGGCGCCGGGGCCGCGGTCCGTGGGCTGGCGGGCCGATGCGCCGGCGACCCTGACCTGGGTCGAGGCCCTGGACGGCGGCGACGTCCGCAATCAGGCCGAGTTCCGCGACCGGGTCTTCATGCAGGCCGCCCCCTTCACGGCCGAGTCGGTCAAGCTGATCGACCTGAAGGAGCGGTACGCCGGCATCGTCTGGGGCAAGGATGACTTGGCTGTGGTCAACAGCCGCTGGTTCAACACCCGGCATGAGACGCGGTTCGTGGTCGATCCGTCCAATCCCGGCGCGGGCCGGCTGCTGCTGGAGCGGAACTATCAGGCCCGCTACGACAATCCGGGCCAGCCGGTGACCCAGCCGAATGCGGCGGGACGTCCGGTGATCCGCTTCACCCCCGACGGCAAGATCCTGATGCAGGGGGCGGGCGCCACGCCCCAGGGCGAATTCCCCTTCCTGGCCGCCTTGGACCCGGCGACGGGGCGCAGCGAACGCCTATGGACCTCGGCCCAGAGCGATTACGAATTTGTGGTCGGTTTCCTGGACGCGGACGGCAAGCGGGTGGTGACCCAGCGCGAGACGCGGCTGGACCCGCCGAACCTGCAGATCCACGACCTGACGACGGGCCAGACCACGGCCCTGACCAACTTCCCCGATCCGGCGCCGCAGCTGGCCGGGGCGACGCGCCAGCTGGTGACCTATGAGCGGGCCGACGGGGTCAAGCTGTCGGGAACCCTGTATCTGCCGGCCGGCTACGACAAGGATCGCGACGGGCCCTTGCCCATGCTGATGTGGGCCTATCCGGCCGAGTTCACCGATGCGGCGGTGGCGGGCCAGACGGTGGATGTGCAGAACCGGTTCGTGCGGCCGGGCGGGTCCAGCCATCTGTTCCTGCTGACCCAGGGCTATGCGATCTTCGACAATCCTTCCATGCCCATCATCGGCAAGGACGGGGCCGAGCCGAACGACACCTATGTGCAGCAGCTGGTCGCCGACGCCCAGGCCGCGGTCGATGCGGTGGTCGGCATGGGGGTGGCGGACCGCGACCGGATCGCCGTCGGGGGCCACAGCTACGGCGCCTTCATGACGGCGAACCTGCTGGTTCACAGCGACCTGTTCCGGACCGGGATCGCGCGGTCGGGCGCCTATAACCGCACCCTGACCCCGTTCGGCTTCCAGTCGGAACAGCGCAACTATTGGGAGGCGACCGAGGTCTATACGGAGATGTCGCCCTTCACCTACGCCGACCGGATGAATGAGCCGATCCTGCTGATCCACGGCGAGGCCGACGACAACTCCGGCACCTTCCCGGTCCAGTCCGAGCGTTTCTATGCGGCGCTGAAGGGGCTGGGGGCGACGGCGCGTTACGTCACCCTGCCGCTGGAGGCGCACGGATACCGCGCGCGGGAATCGGTGGGCCATACGCTGTGGGAGATGACCCGCTGGCTGGACCAGTATGTGAAGAACGCGCCGCCGAAACCGGCGGCGAACTGAGCGATCAGGGCTTTGGCGTCGCGGCTTCGGTCGCGGCGTTGACGGCGGCGAGCCGGGCGTCCTGTTCCGCCTGGGGCGGGACGCCGAAGACCGCGCGTAGGCTGTCGGGGACAAGGGCGCGGTCGTAGGGTTCGAGGGTGGCCGGGGCGTCGCGGGTCTTGCGGGTCTGGGTGCCGTAGATCTGGGGCTTGTCCGTCATCTGCAGATAGCGGTCCAGGGTGGCGGCGGCGATCCAGGCGGCGTCCGCATCGCCCTTGGCCACCGCTGCGACGGCCAGGCTGTGGGCCAGCAGATAGTCCTCGGGCGTCGAGCCGTGCTGGAAGACGAAGGCGGCGGCGCGATAGTCGGCGCCGGTCTTCAGCGCCCCGGCGTCCAGCAGGGCGCGGGTCTGAACGCGCCGGGCGGCGTCGGCGGCGTGCATCTGCTCGACGAAGGCGCGGTCGCGAAACTTCTGGGGGTCGATGTTCTGGCGGACGGCCTGGTCGGCGGCGAAGATGGCCGCCATTTCGGCATTGTCCTGCCCCCGGGCGTTGTCGGATGGGGCGTCCTGGGCGAAGGCCGGGGCGGCGAAGGCGAGGACGACGGCCGACATGGCGGCGGCCAAGGACGGGCGGGACAGGCGCATGGTAATCTCCGCTGAAGCTTGGGCCGGGATTGGCGCTCGGCTTTGCGGCGGAAAACGGGCGCCGGAATTACCGTCTCTTCACGGGCGAACGATCAGCCGCACCACCTCCCCGGCGTGAAGCCGGTCGAAGCCGGCGTTGATCTCGTCCAGCGGGATGACGCCGCTCATCAGCCGGTCCACCGGCAGGCGGCCCTGGCGGTAGAGGGCGACATAGCGGGGGATGTCGCGGCTGGGGACGCAGGTTCCGATGTAGGAGCCCTTCAGGGTGCGTTCCTCCCCGACCAGGGAGACGATGTTGACGGCGAGCGCCGCCTCGGGCGGGGGCAGGCCGGCGGTGACGGTGGTTCCGCCGCGCCGGGTCATCTTCCAGGCGTTCTCCAGGGCGCGGGCCGAGCCGGCCATTTCGAAGGCGAAGTCGGCGCCGCCGAGGGTCAGGGCGCGGACCTGATCCACCGCATCGGGATCGGCGGCGTTGACGGTCTGGACCGGACCCAGGCTGCGCGCCAGGGCCAGCTTGTCCTCGGACAGATCGACGGCGATCACGGGCGAGGCGCCGCAGGCCAGGGCGCCCAGGACGCTGGCCAGGCCCACGCCGCCCAGGCCGATGACCACGACGCTCTGGCCCGCCTTGACCCCGGCGGTGTTCACCACGGCGCCGACCCCGGTCAGGACGGCGCAGCCGAACAGGGCCGCCTCTTCGAACGACAGCTCCGGGTCGATCTTGACCAGGGACCGGCGCGAGACCACGGCCCGTTCGGCGAAGGCGGAACAGCCCAGGTGGTGGTTGACCGGCTCGCCCTCGCGAAAGAGGCGGCGGGCGCCGGACAGAAGCTCGCCCCGGCCGTTGGCGGCGGCGCCGGGCTCGCACAGGGCGGGACGGCCGCCGGCGCACGGGTCGCAATGGCCGCAGGAGGGCATGAAGACCATGACGACGTGATCGCCGACAGCCAGGTCCGTGACGCCGTCGCCCAGGGCCTCGACCACGCCTGCGGCCTCATGCCCCAGGGCCATGGGCAGGGGGCGGGGACGGTCGCCGTTGATGACGCTGAGGTCCGAGTGGCACAGGCCGGCGGCCTTGACGGCGACCCGCACCTCGCCGGGGCCGGGCGGGTCGAGCGTCACCGTCTCGAGCGACAGGGGGCGGCTGTCGGCGTAGGGAAGGGCGGCGTCGCTCCTCGACAAAACGGCCGCGCGGGTCGTGATGCTCATAGTCAAGCTTCTCCTTGCGCTATCGCCGAGGACGCGGTCGTCAGCCGCTTGAGCGCTTGTGATCGTCCGCCTACCGATAGGCGCTTGACGCAACGTCGTCCAAGCCCGAGCGTCACCTGGACGGCGACACGGACGATCGCCGGGGAGGATGATGACGATGCCGAAGACGGAACTGGGCGCCCTGGCCGAACGCGCGACCTATCGCGCCTTTCACATGGTCTCGACCCGCTGGGCCGACAACGACCAGTACGGCCATATCAACAACGCCAAATTCTACGAGTTCGTGGACTCGGCGGTGAACGCCCATCTGCTGATCGCCAACGCCCTGGACGAGTCCATCGGCCTGGTGGTGGACAGCGGCTGCCAATACACCTCGGCGCTGAAGTTCCCCGATGTAATCGAGGTGGGGATCAAGGTCGACCGGATCGGCACCTCCAGCGTCACCTACGGCTTTGCGGTCTTCAAGCGCAGCACCGACGTGCCCGCCGCCGTCGGCCATTTCGTCCACGTCTATGTCGACGCCGAAACCCGCCGGCCCAAGCCCCTGCCCGCCAAGCTGAGGGCGGTGGTGGAGAATCTGAAGGCGGGGTGAGGCCGCGCTGACAGGTCGTATTACCGAAGCTTCATTGGCCCCGTGCGGGGCGGCGTGGTGGACTGGGGGCCTATCGGAGCAGCTCGCATGACGTTTCGCCTTCCTGTCGGTTCGGCCGCCGCCCTTGCGCTGGCCTGCGTCGCCGTCTGGACGCCGCTCGCCGCCTGTTCGGCCCAGCCTGTCCAGAGCGCGGCGACGGAGCCCTCACAGGGGACGGCGATCTTGGGTGAAGCGGCGATCCTGGCGGCGGCCGCCGCGGAGGTGACGCCGCTGATGGCGGATGGGCGCTATCAGTCCGTGTCGGGCGCCGTGGTCTATCAGGGGCGGGTCCATACCTTCCACTACGGCCGATCGCCGTCCGGGCGGGCGCCGGACGACCAAACCCTTTATGAGATCGGCTCCCTGACCAAGACCTTCACCGGCCTGCTGCTGGCCCAGGCGGTGCGGGACGGCAAGATCGCGCTGGACGCGCCGGCCGCCCTCTATCTGCCGCAGGTCGATCCCTCGCGGCTGACCCGCAACGGCAAGCCCGTCACCGTCCGTCATCTCGCCACCCACATGTCGGGCCTGCCGATGCTGCTGGCGTGCGAAGACCAGCCAGCCGATCCGGCCCGCATCGCCTGTCTGGCGGCCCATGACGATCGGGATTTTCTGAGGCGGCTGAACGCGGTCGAGCTGCGGTCCGATCCCGGTGAAACCTATCTGTACAGCAACGCCGGCGCCCGGCTGATCGGTCTGATTCTGGAACGGATCTACGGCGCCCCCTATCCCGAACTGGTGCGGCGGTTCCTTCAGGCCCGCGACGGAGCGATCGACGTTCGATGCGGCGCTGCGGTCGAGGATCCCGCGCGTCTGGCGGTGCGCGACCGGGCCGCCGAAACCTGCGACGGGGCCGGCGGCCTGGTCGCCACGACCGCCGACATGGGGCGATATCTCGCCCTCTATTTCGACCGGCGGGACCCGATCCCTGCCCAGGCTACGACGCCCCTGTTCCAGGACGGCGACTTCGGCCGCGCCTATTTCTGGAACACCTACAGACCCGAAACCGAGGGGCAGCTGTACCATGGCGGCGGCACCTTCAACACCTCGTCCTGGATCTCGCTTTATCCGCGCCAGGGCCTGGCCGTCTTTCTGATCTCGCCAACGGTGGCTGAGGGCGCCCAAGGCGCGCTGAACGAAAGGGCCAACGCCATTGCCGACCGCGTTCGAGCGGCGGCGGGCGAGCCGGGGCGGTAAGGGGGGCGATCAGGACGGCGCCAGGACAGGCCAATCTCAGGCGGATGCGGCGGCGCGGATGGCCGAGGCGATCTCGTCTTCGCTGCGTCCGCCGTTGATGGCGATGCGCCCGCCGAAGACGAAGTGGGGAACGGACCTCACCCCGGCCGCCATTGAGCGCGCCGCCTCCTGTTCGACGTGTCGATGCTGCTCGGGATCGAGCGCGATCGCGCGGGCTTCTTCGCGTTCGAACCCATGGTTCACGGCGATATCCGCCAGGACATCGGGGTCCGAAATGTTCATCGCCCCCAGGAAGTGAGCGTCGGTGATCGCGACCGCCAGCCGGTGCTGCGCGCCTCGGGCTCGCGCCGCCAGGATCAGCCCGTGCGCCGGCTGCGTCCTGTAGGTCCAGAGCTGGCGGCTCAGATCGAGGTCGAGCCCCGAGGCCCTCGCCTCCGCCTCGGGCCGAGCGAATGACGCCTTCGGATCCGTCACGCCGTAGCGGGACAGCAGAAGATCGGGAATGTAGAGGCCTTCCGCCGGCGCATCGGGGAGCAGAAGCACCGGATGCTGGCGGATATCGACGTCCAGATCAGGAAAACACTCCTCCAGAACCTTGTCGAGGCGGTGATGTCCGACGATGCACCAGGGACAGGTGATCTCGGCGTAAAGGTCGATCTGCAACATTTTGGGGTCCCTTCCGCCAGGCGTCGTCAGGCGGCCCGTTCCAGGACCGAGCGAACCTGGGCTTCCGTCGCGGCGACGGCGGCCTTGGCCGCCTCGGGCCCGAAGACGGTGCCTTCCACACGGATGAGTTCGACGTCGGTCAGGCCGATGAAGCCCAGGAGATGGCGCAGATTGCCGGTCTGGAAATCAAAGGGCGCCCAGTCGCCTTCAGAGAAGACGCCGCCTGTGGCGGTGACGAGATAGACCTTCTTGCCGGTCAGGAAGCCCCACGGCCGGCCGTCTTCGCCGTAGCCGAAGGTCACGCCGGGCCAGGTGATGTGATCGAACCAGGCCTTGAGCTGCGAGGAGGGGCCGAAATTGATCATGCCCGAACCCAAGACGATCACGTCGGCGGCCTTCACCTCATCGACGAGTTCATGGGCGAGGGCGACCGCTGCAGCCTGTTCGGGCGTGCGCGCCTCTGGGGGCGTGACGCGGCCGTGGATATAGGCCTGAGTAATATGGGGCGGCGGGTTGGCGGTGAGATCCCGCGTCAGAAGGGCGCCGCCCGAGCGGGCCTTCAGGCCTTCGGCGATCTCGGTCGCGAAACGGGTGGAGAGGCTTTCTGCGCCCCGAGGGCTGGACGTCACGAGGAGGATGCGGGTCATGATGGCTCCGATGGAAAGAGTAGTGAAATCTTGTTACCAACACTATTAAAGTGACCCCCTCCGTCGCCCGCAAGAAGGCACTCCGATGACCCTTAGTGACATTGATTTTCCCACCCCCGGGGAAGGGAGCGACTGTCGGATGGTTCGTGAAATCCTCGATCTCATCGGCGACAAATGGACCCTGTACATCATCGCGACGCTCAAGGACGGCCCTGTGCGGTTCAATGAACTGCGGCGTCGCATCGACGGCATTTCACAACGGATGCTGACGATTAACCTGCGCGGCCTGGAACGTGACGGGCTGGTGAAGCGGACCTTGTTTCCCACCATTCCGCCGCGCGTCGATTACGAGCTGACGGATGTCGGGCGGACGCTGCTCGCGCCCGTGATGGAGCTCGTGACGTGGGCGGATCAAAATCAGGACAGCATCAAGGGCGCCCGCCTCCGATACGACGCCGGCTAGGAGATCTGGGATATTCCCGGCCGGGACAGGCGTCGCCGCCCTAGCCAATCCGCTCTGCGCGTGAGAACGTTCCCACAAAAAGCGCGTGGAGGAACGCCATGAGGACGGGATGGATCGCGGCCTTGGCCGCGAGCGCGGTGCTTTGCGCCGGCGGCGCGGCGGCCCACACGGCGGCGCAGACGGGCGGGTTTTTGAGGGCGGAGGGGACGCGGATCGTCGATGAGACGGGGGCGCCGGTCATTCTGCGCGGCATGGGTCTGGGCGGCTGGGTGCTTCAGGAAGGCTATATGCTTCAGCTCGGCGCCCTGGGTCAGCAGCATGTGATCCGGGGGCGGATCGCCGATCTGATCGGCGAGGAGAAGACCGAAGCCTTCTACGCCGCCTGGCGCGCCAACCATACGACCAAGGCCGACATCGACGCCATGGGGCGCTGGGGATTCAACTCGGTGCGGCTGCCGATGCATTACGACCGGCTGACCCTGCCGGTGGATCAGGAGCCGGTCGCGGGGCGGGACACCTGGAAGGAGGAGGGCTTCGCCGAGATCGACGCCCTGCTGGCCTGGGTCAAGGCCAATGGGATGTACCTGATCCTGGACCTGCACGCCGCGCCGGGCGGGCAGGGGAGCGACCTGGCCATATCGGACCGGGATCCGGCAAAGCCGTCGCTGTGGGACAGCGCGGAGAACCGCAGGAAGACCGTGGCCCTGTGGCGGCGGCTGGCCGAACGCTATGCGGACGAGCCGGCCATCGGCGCCTATGACCTGATCAACGAACCCAACTGGGATTTCGAAAAGCCCGGCGGCGGCCACGGCTGCGAGCAGACGGCCAACGTCCCGCTGCGGTCGCTGATGATGGAGATCACAGCGGCGATCCGCGAGGTCGATCAGCGGCACATGATCGTCATCGAGGGGAACTGCTGGGGCAACAACTATCGCGGCGTCACGCCTCTGTGGGACGACAATACGGTCATCAGCTTCCACAAATATTGGAACGCGACTGACCGGGCCTCGATCGCCGAGATGCTGCGGTTGAGGGAGGAGACCGGCGCGCCGCTGTGGCTGGGCGAATCCGGCGAGAACTCCAACACCTGGTTCACGCAGACCGTGGCCCTGGTCGAGGGCGAGGGGATCGGCTGGGCCTTCTGGCCGCTGAAGAAGATCGGCTTCAACCAGCCGCTGGAGATCAAACCCAATCCCGGCTGGGCGCGGCTGGTCGCCTATTGGACCGGCAAGGGAGAGCGGCCGTCGGCGGCGGAGGCGGAGGCGACCCTGATGCGGCTGGCGACCCAGGACGTCCGGTTCGAGAACACCGTCAAACATCGCGACGTGGTCGACGCCCTGCTGCGCCGGCCCCATTCGGACGCGGCGGTCCCCTTTGCCGATCACCGCATCGGGACGTCGGGGGCGACGATCCGGGCGGCGGACTATGACCTGGGCCGGGCGGGCGCGGCCTGGTCGGACGTCTATGATTCCGACATCGACGGGCCGGGTGAGCGCGTGCCCTGGTGGAACACCGGCCGGACCTTCAGGAACGACGGGGTGGACATCGCCGTGGTCGAGGGCGAGCCGGTGGTGGCCGAGTTCGAGACAGGGGAGTGGTTGCGCTATACGGTGACGGCCGAGACGGCCGGGACGCGGGCGCTTACGGTGGTCGGAACCGGCGGCCGGGTGTCGGTGTCGCTGAACGGAGGGAAGGCGACGGCGATTGATCTTCCGGCGGGCGACGGCTGGGGCCAGGCGACGACGCCGGCCCTGCCCTTCCTGGAAGGGACCAACACCCTGATCGTGCGGGCGGAGGATTGCGCGGCCTGCCGGGTGAGGGCGTTGCGCGTGGAGCCTTGAACGGCGGACCTCAGGACGGGGGCCTGGGCCGGCTCGGCGCCGGAGGCTCCTCGTCGTGAGAGACGCGCTCCACCAGGACCGGACTCGGCGCATCCCTCGTGGCCGAGCTCTTGGCGCCGGCGACGACGCGGACGGCGACAGGCCGGCCGTCGTCGGAACGCCTCGGATGAAAGAACAGGCTGAACATCGGCGCCCCCCTCGGCTGTGCTGAAGGGCAGATGGGGCGAGGCGTCGTCGCTTCAAGGTTAAACGGCGAAGACCCTTATGGTTCGGGCGTCGCTGCGCGCCACGGCCTGCTTCTTCCCCGCAGGCGAGGGGCTGGAGGGTGACTTCAGTCGTCCAGCTGTCCCGTCAGGAACAGAACGCCGACGGCGGTCAGGGCGCCCAGGGTGAAGGCGGCGATGATGGAGCCGGCGGCGACGGCGGCGGGGACGGTGACGGGGCGGGTCTCGTACCATTCGACGATGTCGGCCTCGTGCAGGTCGTCGTCGGCGCGGCCCTCGGCTTCATAGATGTCGGTCGCGTTCATCGGGGGTTCCTTATCGGCTTGAGGGATCAATACCCCCAAATGGTTGAGGTTCCACTGCGCTTCTTCGTCCGCCGCCGCATCGTGACAGCCTGCCGCGCATCGGCTAGGGAGCGCGGCTCAGGTTTCAGACTGTCGAAGACGATCCCCATGGCCGGCCACTCGAAATTCAAGAACATCATGCACCGCAAGGGGCGCGCCGACGCGCAGCGCTCCAAGCTGTTCTCCAAATTGTCGCGCGACATCACCGTGGCGGCCAAGTCGGGCCTGCCGGACCCGGCGGCCAATCCGCGCCTGCGCCTGGCCATCAACAACGCCAAGGCCGAAAGCCTGCCCAAGGACGTGATCCAGCGGGCGATCAACAAGGCCTCGGGCGGCGACGTCGATACGATGGAAGAGGTCCGCTACGAGGGCCGGGGCCCCGGCGGCGTCGGCATCATCGTGGAAGCCCTGACCGACAACCGCAACCGCGCGGCGTCGAACATCGGCACGGCCTTCAAGAAGAACGGCGGCGCCCTGGGCGAGATGAACTCGGTCGCCTTCATGTGGGACAAGGTGGGCAAGATCGTCTATCCGGCCGAGGCGGGCACCGAGGACGCCGTGATGGAGGCCGCCATCGAGGCCGGCGCCCAGGACGTCGAGAGCGATCTGGTCAAGCCGGACATCTATGAGGACGCGCCGGGCCACACCATCTGGACCGCCTTCGAGGACCTGAACGAGGTGGCCGAGGCCATGTCCAAGGTGCTGGGCGACCCCAAGTCCACCGCCATCGTCTGGAAGCCCCAGTCGGAAGTGACGGTGACGGGCGAGGCGGTCGGAACCCTGTTCAAACTGCTGGACGCCCTGGACGCCGAGGACGACGTGTCCGCCGTCTATTCCAATGAGGATATTTCCGACGAGGATGCGGCGAAATACGCTGGCTGATCGGCGAACGCGGGTCTCGACTTGGACGGCTCCCTCGGATTAACCTTTCGTCAACGTTTGGGGAGCGGCTGATTCGACCTGGGGCCGAGCCGGCTGGCCGGAGCGAAGACGGAGGGGCGCGATCATGAAGTTGACCAGAATAGACCGGGTTCTGTCCCGCGGCGGCAAGGCCCAGAGCAATGAGGCCCCGGCCGCCGCCCCGGTTTCCCGGGCGGAGGAGCAGGACGTCGCCGGCCTGATCGGCGAACGGTTCGAAACCATCCAGGACAGTCTGGATCAGCTGGCCGAAATGGCCCAGCGGTTCGGGACCTTCGAGACCCTGCTGGGTCAGCTGCGCGATCCGCTGGAGGCCGAGTTCCGGTCGCGGCGCGACAATCATGTCGAACTGGTCAATCTGCGCAACGCCCATGACGAGGCGGCCCGGCAGCTGGGTCTGGCCAACGCCGAGGTCCGCCGCCTGTCCGAGGCCCTGGCGGAGGCCGAGGCCAAGGTGGACGATCTGGAGGCGCGCGGCGCCGAGAGCGCGGCCAATCTGCAGGAGGCCCGGGTCGAGATCGGCCGGCTGCGCGCCGACCTGGCCCAGTCCGCCACCCGGATCGAAGGCTTCGAGGCGGTCGATCGCGCCGCCGTCCAGCGCATCCGCGAACTGGAGCAGGACCAGGAGTCGCTGCGCATCCAGCTGACCCAGGCCGAGACGGCGCGGTCTGAGCTTGAGGCCGCCCGCGCCCAGATCCAGCGCGACCACGCCCTGATGCTGGAAGAGAACACCGTGCTGCGCCGCCGCGTGGACGAGGTGGGGACCGAGGTGGCCGCCCTGGCGCGCGCCGCGGCGACCGGCGAGGGCCAGCTGGCCACCGAACGGGCCCGCGCCGCCTCCGAACAGGCCGAGGCGGCCCGCGCCATCCGCACCCTGGAAAGCCAGGTCGAGGCCGCCCGCGCCGAGGCCGCCTCCCTGACCGCGCGGCTGGACACGGCCACGGCCCGGGCCAACGGCCTGGAGGTGTTGAACAGCGAACTGACCTCGCGCCTGGGCGAACTTCAGACCGGGGGCCATGCGGCCGAGCGCCGGGCGGACACGCTGCAGATCAATCTGGACCGCGCCGTGGAGCGGGTGCGCGCCCTGGAGAGCGAGATCGAGGAGGCGCGTCAGCGTCAGGCCGCCATGGAGGTCGCCCGCGTGGCGGCCGTGGACCGCGCCGACGCCCTGGCCAAGGCGGCCGCCGGCCACGACAAGGCCATCGCCCGCGCCGAGGACCGGATGGTCAAGCTGCAGGCCAAGCTGAGCGCGGCCCAGGACGAGCATGAGAAGCGCGTCCAGACCCTGAACCAGCAGATCAGCGCCCTGCGCGAAGATCTGGAAAGCGTCCGGGCCGAGGCCGCCATGTCGGCCGCCGCCCTGGACGCCGCCCGTCGGGGCCGGGGCGGCCGTCCCAGCATCGCCGACGCCGCCGCCCAGCTTCAGGCCATCGTCGGCTGATCGTCCGAAACAGGGCGCGCCCGGAACGTTCGGACGCGCCCTTCGCTTGATCGGCATGATGAGCGACCTGTTGAACGGCGCGCTCTGGCCGATCCTCGGGGCGGTCGTCGCCGGCGGGACGATCGGGCTGGAGCGCGAATGGCGCGGCCGGGCTGCCGGGTTTCGAACCCACATCCTGGTCAGCCTGGCCTCGGCCCTGCTGATGCTGGCGGCCATGCGCCAGGCCGACTGGGCCTTTCGCGCCCTGCCCGATGAGAACATCGTCACCGATCCGACGCGGATGGCCCATGGGGTGCTGACCGGCATCGGCTTTCTGTGCGCCGGAGTGATCTTCCGCACTGGATTTTCAGTGCACGGCCTGACCACCGCCGCCTCGCTGTGGATCACCTCGGCCATCGGCCTGCTGTTCGGGGCGGGTCTTTACGGCCTGGGCGCCCTGGGGACCGGGGTTACGGCCCTGATCCTGGGGGGACTGCGGCTGATCGACCTGCGCCTGCCCGACCGCAAGGTGGTGGATGTGGTCGTGGCCTGGGACCGGGCGGCCCCGTCGCCGGAGGATCAGGTCCAGGCGGCCATTCGCGCCATCGACCCCCAAGCCCATTCCGGGCGGCTGGAGCTGATCCACGACGGGCGCAGAATCCGGCGATCCTGGCGGCTGAAGGCGTCGACGGACGATGAGCTGGAGCGGCTGGCCGGCCTGTTGTGCGCCGCGCCGGGCGTCGCCGCCTATCGGCTGAATCCGCGCGACGGCTGAGCGGGGCGGGAACCGTCGCGGGCCGCGCGGATTAGCCGGTGGACCGTCAGACCCGCCATGCCCGGCGCCGCTCTGGTCGAAGGATGCAGACCCGATGGACATCACCCAGCTGATCTTGGACGACCACGCCGAACAGCGCCGCCTGTTCTCGATCATCGAACAGATCGACCCGAAGGACGTGGACGCCCTGAGCGCGGTCTGGCTGAGGCTGTCGGCCTTTCTGGACGTCCATGCCGAGGCCGAGGAGCGGTTCTTCTATCCCGACCTGATCAAGCTGGGCGAAGGGGCCAATGACGCCGACGACGGGACGGTGGAGGGCGAGACCGAAGACGCCATCGAGGACCACAACAAGCTGCGCGATGCGGTCAAGGCGGTGGAACGGCATCCGGTCGGCAGTCCGGACTGGTTCGCGGCGGTGGGCCGGGCCAATGTGGTCAACTCCAAACATATGGGCGAGGAGGAGCGGCAGGGGCTGACCGACTTCCGCCTGAACGCCGACGTGGCCCTGCGCCACGACCTGGCGGTCCGGTTCGCCGCCTTCGAGGCCGAACACATCACAGGGGTGAAGCCGGTCAACAAGGATCCGGACGCCTATGTGGAGGCCCACGGCTGAGGTCGATCCGGCCGGGTTTCTGAAGCTGTTCATTGCCCGCTAACCCTCTTTGCGGCATGAGGGGAACGGATGGCGAACGAAACAGTCAGAATCATCGGCCTGGACCCCGGTCTGCGGCGCACCGGCTGGGGCGTGATCACAGCCGACGGCGCGCGCCTGCGCTGGGTGGCGCACGGGGTGGTGGCCCCGCCCGAGGCCGCGCCCTTTTCCGAACGTCTGCTGTTCCTGTTCGAAGCGCTGGGGACCATCTTGGCCGACCACGGCTGCGAGGAGGCGGCGGTGGAAGAGGTGTTCGTCAACGTCAATCCGTCCTCGACCCTGAAGCTGGGCCATGCCCGGGCGGCGGTCATGCTGGCGCCGGCCCAAAGGGGCTTAAGGGTCGCGGAATATTCGCCGAACCTGATCAAGAAGGCCGTGGTGGGCGCCGGCCACGCCGACAAGGGCCAGATCGGCTTCATGGTCAAACGACTGCTGCCGACCGCCGGGGATGTGAAGGCGGACGCCGCCGACGCCCTGGCCGTGGCGATCACCCATGCGCAACTGAGGAAACGGTCCTTGCTGGAAGCCATGCACCGGGGGGCGGCGTGAGGCGCGACATTGAAATCCTCCCCCCTTGGGGGAGGGGGACCGCCCGAAGGGTGGTGGAGGGGGCCTGCCGCGAACAGGGTGTCTGGGGCAAGCCCCCTCCACCGCTTCGCGGTCCCCCTCCCCCAACGGGGGAGGATTGGTCGTGATCGGACGTCTGAGAGGGGTGCTGGCCGAGGTCGGGGAGGCGGACTGCCTGATCGACTGCGGCGGGGTGGGCTATGTAGTGTCGTGCGGGGCGCGGACCCTGGGCCGGCTGCCGGCGCCGGGGGACGAGACGACCCTGCATGTCCATTCGCAGTGGAGCGAGGACGCGGGCCCGCGCCTGTACGGATTCCTGACCCGCGACGAGCGGCGGGCCTTCACGACCCTGCTGGCCATTCAGGGCGTGGGGCCCAAGGCGGCCCTGGCGGTGCTGGACGTGTTGCCGCCCGGCGAACTGGCGTCTGCTGTGGCGCGCGAGGACAAGGCGGCGGTGGCGCGGGCGAACGGCGTGGGGCCGAAACTGGCGCTGCGGATCGTCACCGAGCTGAAGGGCAAGCCGCTGGGAGACGTAAGTTTTGCGCCTGTCGCACCCGGCATGCATGTCGAGATCGCGCCGCCGCAGCCGTCCCTGACCGGTGAGGCGGTCTCGGCCCTGCTGGGTCTGGGCGTGGCCGAGGTCAATGCGCGTCGGGCCGTCGATCAGGCCCTGATCCGGCTGGGCGAAGAGGCCGAACTGTCGGCGGTGATCCGCGCGGCCCTGCAGGAGTTGGGGCGGTGATTGGAAGGGAGTGGCGAGTGGCGAGTGGCGGGTGGCGAGCGCTGTCGTGTGGCCTCACCGGACTGTACGCCGCTTTTGCCGATGATGGGCCGAAAGCGGGGCGGCTTTCTCGCCACTCGCCACTCGCCACTCGCCACTCGGCAGCCACTCGCCACCCAGGTCGACCATGACCCGCATCATCTCCCCCGAGGCCGAAACGGGCGAAGCTTTCGACCGCGCCCTGCGGCCGCAGACCCTGGCGGAGTTCGTCGGACAGTCGCAGGCGAAGGGCAATCTGAAGGTCTTCATCGACGCCGCGCGCGGCCGGGCCGAGGCCCTGGACCATGTGCTGCTGTTCGGCCCGCCCGGACTGGGCAAGACGACTTTGGCGCAGATCGTGGCGCGCGAGCTGGGGGTGGGTTTTCGGGCCACATCCGGCCCGATCCTGGCCAAGGCGGGCGATCTGGCCGCGATCCTGACCAATCTTGAGCCGCGCGACGTCCTGTTCATCGACGAAATCCACCGGCTGAGCCCCCAGGTCGAGGAAATTCTCTATCCGGCCATGGAGGACCATGTGCTGGACCTGATCATCGGCGAGGGGCCGTCGGCGCGGTCGGTGCGGATCGACCTGGCGCCCTTCACCCTGGTGGGGGCCACGACCCGGGCGGGCCTCCTGGCCACGCCGTTGCGGGACCGGTTCGGGATTCCGCTGCGGCTGGAGTTCTACACCCCCGACGAACTGACGGCGGTGGTGCGCGGCACGGCGCGCAAGATGGGCGCCGGGATCGACGAGGCCGGGGCGCGCGAGATCGCCTCGCGGGCGCGGGGCACGCCCCGGATCGCAGGGCGGCTGCTGCGCCGGGTGCGCGACTTCGCCTCGGCCGAAGGGGCGGAGACGATCTCGAAGCTGGTGGCGGCGCGGGCCCTGGCGCGGCTGGAGGTGGACGAGGCCGGGCTGGACAGTCTGGACCGGCGGTTCCTGAAGGCCCTGATCGAAAACTACGGCGGCGGGCCGGTGGGAATGGACACCTTGGCGGCGGCCATCGCCGAGGCGCGCGACGCGGTCGAGGACGTGATCGAACCCTATCTGCTGCAACAGGGCTTCATCATGCGCACCCCGCGCGGCCGTATGGCCTGCGCCAAGGCCTATGCGCATCTGGGGCTGACCCCGCCGGCGCAACCCGCCGTCGGACCCGTGCCGGGCGACCTGTTTGAATGACGATCGCCTTCGATCCGGGCAAGGATGCGATCAACCGCTAGAAACACGGGCTGTCTTTGACGCGCGCCAGCGAAATCGATCTCCGCACCGCTTATGTGCTGGTGGATGACCGTCAGGATTACGGCGAGCCACGCTGGCGCGCCTATGGTATGTTGGACGGACGGCTGCATATGCTGGCCTTCACCGTCCGCGACGGCGTAATAAGGGCCATCAGTCTGCGGCGCGCGAACGTCAAGGAGGTCCGACGCTATGGCTGATCCCGAATTCAGCCTCGATCCGAACGACTATGAGGATGGCGAGATCGACGATCCCCAGAATCCGGAGTGGACGGATGAGGATTTCGCCAGGGCGCGGCCTTTGCGGGAAGCCTTGCCTGAGCTTTACGCCCAGATCGTCGCCGAGCGCGAAGTCGGTCTGAAACTGCCTGCCGACACCATTCGCGCCTTCGCCGAAGAGGGCGAAGACTGGAAGGAGCGGATGGCCCAGACCCTGACCGAGGCGGCACGCAAGAAACACGCGGCCTGATCGTCGATAGGCGTTGCCAAGCGAGGCGGGCGGGGGTTTGCTGGGACGAACCGGAGCCCTCGACCCATGATCCTGCGCACCCTGGCCTTAGTGGCGTTTGTGGCCGGCCTGACCAGTCTGGCGCCGCCTGCGAAAGCAGCCGCCCCCGTCTTCACCGAAAAGGCCTGTCCGGCCGAATGGCCGACCGAGGTGCGCCAGGTGCGGTGCGGAACCCTGACTGTGGACGAGGCGCGCGACGGGACGGTCAGGGACCGGCGCATCGACCTGGCCCTGGTCATCATCAAGGCCAGCGCCCCATACAAGGACGCCTCGGGCCAGGCCCTGCCGACGGTGGTCATGTTCCACGGCGGACCGGGCGGGGCCATGGTCGGCGGGGCCGGGCGGATGCTGACGGCCCTGCGTCGCAATCCGGAAGCCTTTGCGGTGGATCAGGACGTGATCCTGTTCGATCAGCGCGGCGGCGGGGCCGGCGCCCCGTCGATGGATTGTCCGGGCGTCGAACTGACCGATGCGGGGCCGCCGTCGGATGCGGATCGCGATGGGCTGATCGCCTGTCTGAAGGGGTATCAGGCCCAAGGCGTCGATCTGAACCAGTACAACGCCGCCGCCACCGCCGCCGACGTCAAGGACATGGTCCAGGCCCTGGGCCTGTCGAAGATCGACCTGTGGGGCGGCTCCTACGGCCCGCGCATCGAGGCGGCGGTCATCACCCACCAGCCTCAGATCGTCCGCGCCGCCGTGATGGACAGCCCCTGGCCGCCCGAGGGCAACTGGGCGGTTGGAACCCCGGAACAGGTGTCGACGGCGGTCAAGATCATCCTGGGCAAATGCCAGGCCCAGGCGGACTGCGCGGCGCGCCATCCGGACCTTCAGGCGCGGTTCGAGGCCGAGGCGCGCAAATGGCTGGCCGGCCCCGTGACGGGCAAGGACGGTAAGACCTTCACCGTCGACGACCTGTCGGCCTTTCTGATGGACACCACCTACAGCGCGCGGGGCGTGCGCAGCCTGCCGGCCGATCTGGAGAAGATCATCGCCGGGGACCTGAGCCCGGTCGCAGAGATCGCCGAGGACCGGACCTATTATTTCGAGGGTCAGCACATGGCCCATCTGTGCAAGGAAGAACTGCCGTTCGAATCCAAGGCGCGGCTGGCGGCGGGCGCCGCAGGCGATCCGGTCGCTGAGGTGCTGGTCCCCTCGCTGTCGCGGCTGTTCGACGTCTGCGCGGCGGTAGGGGAACGGCCCGCGCTGCCGATCGAGAACCTGCCGGTCCAGACCGACGTCCCGACCCTGTTCGTCGCCGCCGAGATCGATCCGGGCTGCCCGCCGCCCCTGACCGAGGCGGCGGCCAAGGGCTACTCCAACAGCCAGGTGGTGATCGTGACCAATGCGACCCACGGCGTCATCAACGCCAGCCCCTGCACCCGCAAGATGGCGCGCGACTTCCTGCGCGATCCATCGGCGCCGGTGGATCGCAGCTGCCTGCCACCGGCGGACACGCCGCTGAACTTCATCGAGGCCGCGACGGCGGGCTGAGACATGGGGCGGGCCTGGGTCTTTCCGTCCTCTTCCCGTGCGATCGCCGCCCTGTTCGTCGCGGCGGCGCTGGCGGCGGCCGGGGCGGGACTGTGGATGATGACCCACCGGTCGCGGATTGCGCCGCCCGAGACGCCGTCGCATCGGGTCGTGCGCCAGATCGGCGAACAGCTGGGGCCCGGAGCCGAGCTGCGCTACGCCGAGGCGGGTGAGAAGCGGGCCGTCTGCGGCTATGTGGGCCGGTCCAGGGGCGGGGCGGCGGTGGGCTTCATCTCCGTGCCCAACCGCATCCTGTTCAGCGACGATCCCCTGCCGACCGAGTTCCGCGAGATGCGCCGACGCTATTGCCCCGGCTTCCTGACGCCGCCGCCCAGCGTTAGGCTGGGGACATGACCGATCTTCCCAGCGACCTTCCGACGGCCGGCCGTTTCGACGGGCGCGACCACCTGCTGCCGGTGCGGGTCTATTATGAGGACACCGATTTCACCGGCCTGGTCTATCACGCCAACTATGTCCGCTATTTCGAGCGGGGCCGGTCCGACTTTCTGCGGGCCATCGGGGTGGGGCACGCCGACCTGCTGGAGCAGGACCAGCCGATGGCCTTCGTCGTGGCCGAGCTGAACATCCGTTATCTGAAGCCCGCACGGATCGACGACGCCCTGGTGGTGCGGACCGTCTATGAGCAGGTGAAGGGGGTGCGGCTGATCATCCGCCAGACGGTGGAGCGCGGGGGCGAGGTGCTGTGCCGGGCTGATGTGACGGCGGTCTGCATCCATCTGGACGGCCGGCCGCGGCGGCCGTCGAAGGGGCTGATCGAGAAGGTGACGCCGTGGCTGGCGAAAGGAAGCTGACCCATCCCTCCGCTCATCCCGGCGAAAGGCGGGACCCAGGGCTTTCGCATCGACAGCGTATGGGATGACGGCCGGGCTTTGATTTCAGGCGATTTGCGCCCAAAGATCGGGGTCCCGGCTTTCCGCCGGGATGAGCGGATAGAGATCGGGTGCAGGATGGCCGGGGAAACCTACAAGATTACGACGGGGGCTACGCTCACCGTGCTGCTGCTGGCGGCGCTGCTGGTCGGCGGCGGTCTGGTCGGCTGTCCCTATTACAAGGTCTGGGAGCGCAAGATGGCGGGCCAGGCCGAGCTGCAATATCAGCAGGGGGCGCGTCAGGCCCTGATCGCCCAGGCCGCCGCAGAAGACGAGGCGGCGATCAAACGGGCCGAGGCGGCGACGCGCCGGGTCCTGGGCTGGACCGACGCGGCCAAGCGCGGCTGCGAGGCCCTGGGCCGTCCGGGCGACCGCCAGTGCGAGGAGCAGCTGCTGAAGGACGCCGCCACCTATTCCATCGCCAAGGAAGGCCACGAGGGCGTCATCATCAGCGTCGGCGCCCCCGTCTCCGTTGCCGTCGACCCGAACCGGCGGCCGAGCGCCGAGTGAGGCCCTGAGGCGAGCGATCGGCCCTAGGCGAGGCCATGATCATCGACCAGTTGGACGTCGCCGTCCGGGCCGCGGCGGCGTCGACCCTGCTTTTGCCCGCCGCCCTGCTGCTGCGGCAATGGCGGCGGATCGGGCTGCCCGCCCTGCTGTTTGCGCCCCTGGCCCTGTGTCTGACGGGTTTCGTCCTGGGCAATACGCCCCTGACGCTCAAGCCCGACGGACCGGTCGGCGTCGCGGCTCGGGTGCTGAGCGGCTTTACGGTCATCTTCCTGTGGTGGTTCTGTCTGTCGTGTTTCGACCGACGGTTTCGGGTGCGGGGGCTGGTCCTGGCGGTCGGCCTGATCTGGGGACTGATCGCCGCCCTGGATCGGGGCCTGTTCGGCGCGGCCCTGGGACAGTGGGAATGGTCGCGGCTGCTGTTGCCGCTGGGGTTCGCCATCGTCGGCCATCTGGTCTGGCGGCTTCTGGCCGAACGGGAGGACGACCTGATCCAGCAGAGGCACGACGCCCGCGTCCTGACCGCAGTCGGGCTGGGCGGGATGTTGTTCGTCGATCTGTCGGCCGACCTGCTGTTCGGCTTCGACTGGCGGCCGCTAGCCTTCGCCCTGAGCCAAAATCTGATGATCCTGATCTTCGGCCTTTGGCTGGCCGGGCGGCTGCTGACCGTGCGGCCCGAGGCCCTGACCTTCGGCGTGACGAACGCCGAGCGGGCGCCGGCCGAAGCGCCCGACCCGGGGGTGAGGGATGCGGCCCTTCATCGCCGTCTGACCGATCTGATGGAGGGCGAACGGGTCTTTCTGGATCCCGAACTGACCTTCGCCGCCTTTGTGGCCCGCATGGGGGCGTCGGAGCGGGCCGTGCGGACCCTGATCAACCACGAACTGGGCCATGACCATTTCCGCAGCTTCCTGAACCATTATCGGGTGGCCGAGGCGCGGCGGCGGCTGAGCGCGCCGTCGCACGCCGAAGACAAGCTGATCGCCGTCGCCCTGGACAGCGGCTTCGCCTCCCTGGCCAGTTTCAACCGGGCCTTCCGCGCGGTCGAGGGCTGCGCTCCGAGCCGCTACAGGGCGACCGCCCGCGCCGCCTTCTCGACAAAGGCAGGTTCTGAGGAGCCGAAAGCCGGGTTCTGAGGAGACGGCGCCGTCCCTGGGGCCCTAGTGCGGGCGGGTCTGACACAAGGGGACTAAAGTGAACGGATTGATCGGTTTGGCGGGGGTTCTGGCGCTTCTGCTGGGGCTGGGGACCGCGATCGGCTTGATGGACCGGCGCGGCTTTTCGTTTCGGTGGCTGCTGATCGCGGCCGGGCTGGTGGCGGTGAACGACGCCCTGCTCACCAATCTCTACGGCCTCTTGCCCGATGTGATCGGCGGGTCGTGGAACTGGCAGGGCAAGATATTGGCCCTGGCCGCCACCCTGGCGATCGCGGCCTGCCCCGGCTTCGGCCGGCGCCGCAGCGGCCTGACCCTGGTGCAGGCGCCAGGCAGTCTGAAAGCGGCCCTGCCGGTCGGCCTGCTCTATTGCGCCTTCTTCCTGGTCCTGGCCCTGGCCTTTTCGGGGGAGAGGGCCACGGGCGAAGAGATCGCCTTCCAACTGACGATGCCGGGCCTGGAGGAGGAGCCCTTCTATCGCGGCGTGCTGTTGCTGGCGCTTTGCCAGGCCTTCACCGGGACCAAGCGCGTCCTGGGCGTGGATTGGAGCTGGGGGGCGGTTCTGTCGTGCCTGTTGTTCGGCCTGGCGCACGCCTTCGGCTTTTCGAAGGGCAGCTTTTCCTTCGATCCGCTGACGATGGCCATGACCGCCCTGCCCGCCTTCATCGCCGTCTGGCTGCGTCTGCGCACCGGAAGCCTGCTGGCGCCTGTCCTGCTGCACAATTTCGGAAACGCCGTGTCCCTGTTCCTCTGACGGGGCGCGCCTTTCTGGTGACGGCGGCGCGTGGGGCGGCTAAACGGGCGGGACGCCACACAATGGTCACGGCCGCTGGGTCGAAGAGGGGACGTGACCGATCCTGATCTCGCCCGGAGCGCCTGAATGACTACGCCCGTCGACGCCTCGATGATGAACCCCGTCGAGCTGTTCATGACCGCCGACTGGGTGGTGAAGTCGGTGATGGTGGGGCTGGCGGCGGCGTCGCTGTGGTCCTGGACCATCATCATCGACAAGGCCTTCCGCTTCACCGCCCTGAACCGGCAGGCCGACGATTTCGACAAGGCGGTGCAGTCGGGCCGGTCGCTGGAGGATGTCGCGGCCCAGGCGGGGCCTCAGCCGGAACACGCCCTGCCGCGCATGCTGGTGATCGCCCTGTCCGACTGGCGCGAGGCGCGCCAGAAGGGGGCGCTGAACGAACACCAGGGCGATCTGCTGATGACGCGGATCGACCGGGCCATGAACAGCCTGATCCAGCGCGAGGGCCAGAGGATCGAAAACGGCCTGGGCGTGCTGTCGGTCGTGGCGACGGCCTCGCCCTTCATCGGCCTGTTCGGCACGGTGTGGGGCATTATGAACGCCTTCGGCCGCATCGCCGCGGCGGGCAACACCAATCTGACCACGGTGGCGCCGGCCATCGCCGAGGCCCTGTTCGCCACGGCCATCGGCCTGGGCGCGGCCATTCCGGCCTATATCGCCTACAACAAGTTCTCGATCGACGCGGGCAAGTTCACCGGCCGGCTGGAAGCCTTCGCCGACGATCTTCAGGCGGCGGTGGCGCGGCGTCTGGGGGCTCCGTCCGCCCCGCCGCCCCCTCCGGTCGAGCCCGCCTCGGGCCTGAACCTGAAGCGGGGCGTCTGAGCCATGGCCTTGGGAGGCGGTTCGAGCGGCGGCGGGTCGCGTCGCGGGCGGCGGGGGCGCAAAGGCCCCCTGACCGAGATCAACGTCACGCCCCTGGTGGACGTGATGCTGGTGCTGCTGATCATCTTCATGATCTCGGCGCCGCTTCTGACCGTGGGCGTGCCGGTGGAGCTGCCCAAGACCGAGGCCAGCGCGGTCGATACGGACAACGAACCCCTGTCGGTCAGCATCGACCAGCAGGGCGCCATCTTCATCGGCGAGAACGAGACGGCCTTCGACGATCTGGCCGTGCGTCTGCTGACCGAGGCGGGCGGGTCGGACAAGGCGTCCGAGCGGCCGGTCTTCGTGCGGGCCGACGGCCGGGCGCCCTATCAGGCGGTGGCGCGGGTGATGGCGCGGCTGAGCGCCTCGGGCTTCACCAAGCTGAACCTGATCACCGACACGGCCCCGGAGGCCTGATTGCGCCGTCCGAGCCCCGCGATCCTCGGCTCCATCGCCCTGCACGCCGGGGTGGTCGCGCTCGCCTTCGTGTCGTTCTCGCAGAAGGCCGAGGAGGCGCCGCCGCTGGTGAACTCCGTGCCGGTGTCGATCGTGTCCGAGACGGTGATCGCGGCGGCGGCCGCCGACAATCCGCAGCCCGAGCCCTCGCCTGACGACGCCGCCACCGCCCCGGTCAGCGCGCCGGAAGAGCCGACCCCGCCGGTCCCTGAGCCGACCCCGCCGCCGCCGACGCCTGCGCCCGCATTGAGACCCGCGCCCAAGCCCACGCCGACCCCGACGCCCCGGCCGACCCCCCCGCGGCCTGCGCCCCCGACGCCGGAAAAGGCCCGGCCGACGCCGCCGCGACCGACCCCGCCGACCCCGACCCGACCGGCGCCGAAGCGCGAGGAGCCGAGCCTGGACCTGGACGCCCTGGCGGGCCCGACGCGCCCGACCAACAATCGCGGCCGCCCGGCGACCGGTCAGCAGGGGTCGGGAACCGCCTCCCAGGCCACGGGGCCGCAGGTCACGGCCATCTTCAACCAGGTCTATCCGAACTGGATTCTGCCCTGCGACATCCCCGGGGCGGACCAGTTGCGCATTCAGGTCGAACTGACCCTGTCGGCCGACGGGCGGATCACGCGCGGCCCCACCCTGGTCAATCCGCAGTCGTCCTCAGTCTATCGGGCGGCGGCGGACGGGGCGCTGCGGGCCCTGCGCCAGACCGCCCCCTTCGACGTGCCCCAGGGCTTTCCGGGCGGCGCCTATCGCCCGACCTTCAACACCGAACGGGCCTGCCGGAACCGGTGAGGCTCAGGTGTCTGTGATCAGGTGAAGGGCCGATCGTCCGCCTTTGACGGCGTCTGGGGACAGTCGGCGATCGAAGGTCGCAAGCCGGCCCCCGTTCGAGACCGCCAGAGCCAGGAGATAGGCGTCGGTGATCTGTTCCGGCTTGGTCAGGGCCGAGGGCTCGAACAGGCGTTCGTCGGCCAGACTGACGGCATCCGGCCAAAAGACGTGACCAGCCATGTCTCGCAGCAGAGCGAGAATCCGAACGACATCGGAAGGCGGCCCGACCGGATTGCGATAGCGGCTGCTGCCGACGATGCGGACCAAACCGTTCTCGGTTATCGGACAGGTGGCCCAGGACGGAGCGGCTTCGCGTTGGAACCAGGTATTGGCAGGATGGTGAAAGACGTGGCGGGGATCGACGAGGGCGATCAGCACGTTCACGTCCAACAGATAGGTCAAGGCAGCTCGTCACGCAGGGCGTTGACGTCTTCCAGCGTGACCATGGGCCCAGGCCGATCGGGCAGAAGAGGAACCCCGTTGCGGAAGCGCACCGTGCTCTCACGCTTTTGCAGCGCCTGACGAGCGAGTTCAGACATCACCTCACCCACCGTGCGGTCCTGGTGGGCGGCAAGGGCGCGAGCCGCATTCAGCACGTCGTCGTCTATGGCGAGGGTGGTGCGCATGCCGCCGAAGATAATGCATCACGCATCACGCATCAATGTGAGGCGCGCCTCCTCAAAGTCGCCCCATTCGCCGTGAGAAGCTGGCGATTGTCATACGAACCGGCGATAAGGTCGGCGATCTTTCGAGATTTACGGGAGCATTTGATGCGTCTGAACCTTCTTCTGGCCTCGGTCGCCGCCGTGGCGACGACCGTCTCTTCCGCCCAGGCCCAGAACGTCGCAGCCGCGCCCCAGCAGAGCCAGCCCGTCGAGGTCGAGATCGACCAGGGGGTGCTGCGCCCGCTCCAGATCGCCATCGTGCCCTTCAGCGGCGACCACGGCGCCGACATTTCCAGCGTGATCAGCGGCAATCTGAAACGGTCGGGCTTCTTCGAGCCGTTGAATCCGGCCGGTTTCATCGAGACCGGCCTGACCCTGGCCAATGCGCCCAACTTCCCCCAGTGGACCCAGATCGGCGCCCAGGCGGTGCTGTATGGGGCGGTGACGCCGCGGGCCGACAATCGGGTGGACGTGGGCTTTCGCCTCTATGATCCGTACCGTCAGTGCCAGCTGGTCAGCTATCAGTTCACCGCCACGGCCGAACAGTGGCGCCGGATCGCGCACAAGATTTCCGACGTCATCTATCAGCGGATGACGGGCGAGGCCGGCTTCTTCGATTCCCGCGTCATCTTCGTCTCCGAAGAGGGGACGCAGCTGAACCGGATCAACCGCCTGACCATCGCCGACCAGGACGGGTTCAACCCGGTCTATCTGACCCAGGGCGACGAGGTGATCATGTCGCCGCGCTTTTCGGCCTCCCAGCCGGACGAGATCACCTATGTGGCCCTGGGCAAGGACTACAGCCGGATCTATCTGTACAATCTGACCACGGGCCGGCGCGAAAGCCTGGGTCAGTTCGACGGCCAGGTGCTGGCGCCGCGCTTCTCCAACGACGGCAACAAGATCGCCTTTTCGATCATCCGGGGCGGCAATACCGACATCTATGTGATGGACCTGCGCAGCCGCCAGCTGTCGCGGCTGACGTCGGACCCCGGCATCGACACCTCGCCCTCCTTCAGCCCGGACGGCAGCCAGATCGTGTTCAACTCGGACCGGTCGGGGACGGCGCGCCTCTATGTCATGCGGGCCGACGGCTCGGGCCAGCGGCCGATCTCGCGCGGCGGCGGCGTCTATACGGCGCCGTCCTGGAGCCCCACCGGCGACCTGATCGCCTTCACCAAACAGTCGGGCGGCCGGTTCTCCACCGGGGTGATGAACTCTGACGGCTCGGGCGAGCGCATCCTGTCGTCCAGCTATTTCGAAGAAGGCCCCAACTGGGCGCCCAACGGCCGCTATGTGATGTTCGCCCGCCAGACGCGGGGCGGGGACACCCGGTTGTGGACGGTGGACCTGTCGGGCCGGGTGGTGGCCCAGGCGGGCTACAACGGCCGCGGCACCGACCCGGCCTGGTCGCCGCTGTTGGATGCGCCGCCGTCGAACCTGGGCTTCGGCCAGGGCCCCGACAGCTGCCCGGCCTGAGGTCGGGCGCCGTCGCGTGACGCTGTTCGCCGTCAGACGGAGCCATTCGGCTCAACACTGCGTTATCGCCCCTGGCGCCCAAAATCCGCCAAGGGCAGAACTTAAGGCCAAGCTTGAGGCCGCCGTCCTCATAATCCTTCAGGAGACGACCCGATGAAAAAATCCCGCATCATGACCGTGGCCCTGGTCGGCTGCGCCGTCGCCGCCATGGCCGCCTGCGCCAGGAAGCCGGTCGAGGGCGTCGTGCCGAACGAACCCGCGACCACCGCCCCGACCGGCCCGGCCTATCCGACCGCCCCGACCGGCCCGGTGTCCGGCGGCAATATGGGCGCCGCCGCCCCCGGCACGGAACAGGACTTCGTCGTCAATGTCGGCGACCGGATCTATTTCGACCTGGATTCCTATGAGGTCCGGCCCGAGGCCATGCCGCGCCTGGACGCCCAGGCCCAGTGGCTGCAACGCTATCCGTCGGTCACGGTGCGGATCGAGGGCAACGCCGACGAACGCGGCACCCGCGAATACAACCTGGCCCTGGGCGCCCGCCGCGCCGAGGCCGTCCGCACCTATCTGATCAATCGCGGCGTGCCCGCCGGCCGGATCGACACCATCAGCTTCGGCAAGGAGCGCCCGATCGCCGAAGGCTCGAACGAAGAGGCCTGGGCCCGCAACCGCAACGCCCACACCGCCATCGTCTCGGGCGCCGCGCGCTAAGGGGCGAGAGCCGAAATCGAGACCGGAGAGGCGTCGGCGAAGGCCGGCGCCTCTTTTCTTTTCCGCCCGCCCTCCGCAAGGTGGCCTTCGCAAGACGACGGGGGATCAAGGGCGTGGATATCGAAGGAGCCGGCGGGGCCATCACCGGCGGGCTGATCGCGGGGGCGATCGAGAAACCGGCGGGCCAGGCGGGCGAGGCCGGCTACGGCGTCTGTTCGGACTGCGGGGCCGAGACCAGCGGAAACTTCTGCGCCCACTGCGGCCAGCCGACCCATGTCCACCGCACCTTGCTGCATCTGGGCGAGGAGCTGCTGCACGGAGTCATGCATTTCGACGCCCGGGTCTGGCGCACCCTGCCGCTGTTGGCCTTGAACCCCGGCCGTCTCACGCGCGAATGGGTTCAGGGCAAACGCACCCGCTATGTCTCGCCCCTGGCGATCTTTCTGTGCACCCTCTTCATCATGTTCTTCGCCCTCAGCTTCATGCCCCAGCCGGGGGCGCATGAGGGTGAGGCGGAACGCACCGCCCGTCTCCAGGCCGAGGTCGCCGAACAGCGGCTGGGTCTGGTCGAGGCGGAAAAGACCGTCGCCGAACTGCGCGCCGACCCCGAAGTGAACGACAGTCCGATCGCCGCCCAGACCCTGAAGACCGCCGAGGGGGTGGTGGAGAACCGCCGCCAGTCGCTGAACCGGCTGGAGACCGAGCTGCGCGACGGCCGGTCCGACGGCCTGGCCCCCGGCACCTGGCAGGCCCAGGTCAAGGACTTGGCCGCCGACGGCAAGGTCAAGGGCCACGGCCTGGGCGCCGTGCTGCTGAAGAAGCTCCAGAACCCGGACCTGGCCCTCTATAAGCTGCAGCAGACCCTCTATAAGTTCGCCTTCCTGCTGGTGCCCTTCTCCCTGCCGTTCGTGGCCCTGCTGTTCCTGTGGAAACGGGGCTTCACCCTTTACGACCACGGAGTCTTCATCCTGTACTCCCTGACCTTCATGGCCCTGCTGCTGATGGTCATGGTCCTGGCCGGGACGATCAACGGCGTCCTGGGCGGCTTCGTCGGCCTGATCGGGCTGGCGGTCATACCGGCGCATATGTTCGCCCAGTTGAAGGGCGCCTATGGTCTGTCGATCTTTTCGGCCCTGTGGCGGACGGCGGCCCTGCTGTTCTTCTGCAACATCGTCATCGGCCTGTTCGTCACGGCCATCGTCTATCTGGGTCTGGGTCATTAGGTCCGCCTTGCGGCGGCCCCAAATCGGTGAAAGCTAGAAGCCATGATCAAGCTGTCCTTCCCCCGTCTCCTGGCCCTGACGGCCGTCGGCCTGGTTCTGGCCGGGGGCGGCGTCGCCGTCGCCCAGCAGGCCGCGCCCAACATCATGCAGCCCATTGAATGGGACAAGCGCCGGCTGGACCAGCTGGACCGCAATGTGCGTCGGCTGGAACGCGCCCTGACCCAGAGGAACGCCGCCGGTCAGCCGGTGCTGGTCGAGCCCGACCCCGAGGTGGTCACCCTCCAGGGCCAGTTCGGCCTGTTGAGCCAGAGGCTGGAGGACCTGGAGGCCACGGTGCGCCGGATCAACGGCGACAACGAACGGCTGACCTTCCAGCTGGACGAGGCCCAGCGCGACAATGCGGCGCTGAGAACCCGGATCGTGGACGCCGAGGGCCGGATCGAGAAGCTGGAGCGGGCGGCCGAGCTGAACGCCCCGATCGAGGCCAATTCGCCGACCGGCGACGCCGGGCAGGACCTGGCGGCGGCCGTGCGGCTGATGGGCGAGGACCGGGCGCGCGGCGCGCGGGCGCTGGAGACGGTGGTCGTGACCTGGCCCGACACCCCCCAGGCGCGCGAGGCCAACTCCCGCCTGGGCGACATCCGCGTCTCGGCCAATGACAAGGCGGGGGCCGTGGCCTTCTACGCGGCGGCCCTGAAGGACTGGCCGCGCATCGGCTGGGCGGCCGATACGACGCTGAAACTGGCCGACGCCCTGTTCGCCACCGACCGCAAGACGCAGGGTTGTGCGGCCCTGGCGGAGTTCACGCGCCGCTACGCCCCCTCGGCCTCGGATCCGCAAAAGGCCCGCGCCGCCCAGATGAAGACCGCCGGCGGGTGCAGCTGACGGTCGCGCCGGGCGGCCGGACTGGGGGGCTCCAGTCCCGGCTGTTCGCGCGGCTGGACGATCGGCTGACGGTCGATGACGACCGACCCGTCGCCCTGGCCCTGTCCGGGGGCGGGGATTCCATCGCCCTGATGCGGATGACGGCGGCCTGGGCCCAGACGCGGGGCCGGCCGGTTCTGGCCCTGACGGTGGATCACGGACTGAATCCCGACAGCCCCGCCTGGACCCGGTTCGCGGGCGAGGCGGCCCAGGCTGCGGGCTGCGCCTGGCGGGGTCTGGTCTGGACCGGGGACAAGCCTGTTGCGGGCCTGACGGCGGCGGCGCGGGCGGCCCGGCACCGGCTGATCGCCGAGGCCGCGCGGGCCGCCGGGGCGCGGGTCGTGCTGATGGCCCACACCGCCGACGACGCAGCCGAGGCCGATCTGATGCGGGCCGAGGGCTCGACCCTGGGGCGGGTGCGCGAATGGGCGCCCTCGCCGGCCTGGCCCGAGGGGCGGGGGCTGATGCTGCTGCGGCCCCTGCTGGGCGAACGGCGCGAGACCCTTCGGGCCTGGCTGAGAGATCAGGGCGCCGACTGGATCGAAGACCCCGCCAACGCCGACCCGCGTTTCAGCCGCAGCCGGGCGCGGCGAAGGCTGGCCGAGCCGTCCTTGCAGGATGCGGTCCCTCCGCCCGAGCCCGCGCCGGCGATCAGGGCCGAGGCGGCTGTGGGCGTGCGTTTCTCGGCGGAGGGTTTGGCCCAGACGAGGCGCGACATCGACGCCCGCGCCCTGGCGACGGCCTTGGTCTGTATCGGGGGCGGATCGACGCCGCCGCGCGGCGAAAGGCTGGAGCGGCTGATCAGGCGACTGCGCGACGGCGAGGATTTCGCCGCCGTCCTGTGCGGCACACGGGTCGAGGCCGAGGGGCGGACGGTCCTGATGATGCGCGAAGCCGGAGAACTGGCGCGGACGGCGCGGGCCGACCTGGACCTAGTCCCAGGGGCGGAGACGGTCTGGGACGGCCGGTTCGTGTTTGAAGCCGACGAAGCGGGCTGGCGCGTCGGCGCGGCGCGAGGCCGTCTGGCCCAGTTGGCCCCGTCGGACCGCGCGGCCCTGGGGCGGCTGCCGTCGGCGGCGCGGGGCGCCGAGCCCGTGCTGATCCGGGACGATGAAGGCGCCCCGGTTCTTGCAAGCCCGGCCGTGCGGCGACGCGATCTGGCGCCCGAACGGCTCAGACTGGCGCTGGGCGAAACGACGCATGAGGACGATCTGATCGCGCCGCCATGGCGTAACGCGGCGGAAGCGCCTATTTTCCGAGACTGACAATCCAGCCGTCGGGCCAGAGGGCGCCGGCGGACGACCGAGGACCTCAATGAACCTGCGTAATCTGGCGATCACGGGCGTCATCATCCTGGCCCTGCTGGCGGTCTATGCGGCGGTGTCGCAGGGCGGCGCCATGACCGGCATGGCGGCCCAGGGCGGCCCCGGCGCCGGCCGGCCCGAGACCATCACCTATTCCCAGCTGGTGCAGCGGGTCGAGGCCGGCGACATCAAGGAAGCCACCGTGCGCGGCGACCAGGTGACCGGCGTCTATAAGAACGACGGCCGCTTCTCCGCCACCACCCCCTATCCGAACGAGCAACTGGTCAACTCCATGCTGGCCAACGGCGTCAACGTCGACGCCAAGACCACGCGCCAGTCGATCTGGATGAGCCTGTTGATGGGCATCCTGCCCATCGCCCTGCTGGTCGGGGTCTGGATCTTCTTCATGCGCCAGATGCAGGGCGGGGCGCGCGGGGCCATGGGCTTCGGCAAATCCAAGGCCAAGCTGCTGACCGAGCACAAGGGCCGCAAGACCTTCGACGACGTCGCCGGCGTGGACGAGGCCAAGGAAGAACTGACCGAGGTGGTCGAATTCCTGAAAGATCCCGGCAAGTTCCAGCGCCTGGGCGGCAAGATTCCCAAGGGCGCCCTGCTGGTCGGCCCTCCCGGCACCGGCAAGACGCTTCTGGCCCGTGCGGTCGCGGGTGAGGCGGGCGTGCCCTTCTTCTCCATCTCGGGCTCTGACTTCGTCGAGATGTTCGTCGGCGTCGGCGCGTCGCGGGTTCGCGACATGTTCGAACAGGCCAAGAAGAACGCCCCCTGCATCATCTTCATCGACGAGATCGACGCCGTCGGTCGCCATCGCGGCGCCGGCCTGGGCGGCGGCAATGACGAGCGCGAACAGACGCTGAACCAGCTGCTGGTCGAGATGGACGGCTTTGAAGCCTCCGAGAACATCATCCTGATCGCCGCCACCAACCGCCCGGACGTCCTGGACCCCGCCCTGCTGCGTCCCGGCCGTTTCGACCGCCAGGTGGTGGTCCCCAACCCCGACGTCTCGGGGCGCGAGCGTATTCTGCGCGTGCATATGAAGGACGTGCCCCTGGCCGCCGACGTCAACGTCAAGACCATCGCGCGCGGCACGCCCGGCTTCTCGGGCGCCGACCTGGCCAATCTGGTCAATGAGGCGGCCCTGATGGCGGCGCGCAAGGACCGTCGCATGGTCACGCACCGCGATTTCGAAGACGCCAAGGACAAGGTGCTGATGGGCTCGGAACGTCGCTCCATGGCGATGAACGAGGAAGAAAAGCGCCTGACCGCCTATCACGAGGCCGGTCACGCCATCGTCGCCATGAACGTCAAGATGGCCGACCCCGTGCACAAGGCCACCATCGTGCCGCGCGGCCGGGCCCTGGGCATGGTCATGCAGCTGCCGGAAGGCGACCGTTATTCGATGAAGTACCAGCAGATGATCGACCGGATCGCCATCATGGCCGGCGGTCGGGTGGCGGAAGAGCTGATCTTCGGCAAGGAGAACATCACCTCCGGCGCCTCGTCCGACATCGAACAGGCGACCAAGCTTGCAAGGGCGATGGTCACGCGCTGGGGCTTTTCCGAAAAGCTCGGCACCGTGGCCTATGGCGAGAACCAGGAGGAGGTCTTCCTGGGCCATTCGGTCGCGCGCAGCCAAAACGTGTCCGAGGAGACGGCCCGCACCATCGACGAGGAGGTCCGCCGTCTGGTCGCCTCGGGCTGGGACGAGGCGCGCAAGATACTGACCGAAAAGGCCGAGCATCACGAGAAACTGTCCCAGGCCCTGCTGGAGTACGAGACCCTGTCGGGCGAGGAGATCAAGGACCTGCTGGAGAAGGGGGTCGCGCCGAACCGCGACGAGAACAACTTCCCCAACGCCGGGCCTTCGGTCTCGGTGCCGGTGACGCCGGTGTCGGACGGGACCGAGATCGAGATCCCGGTCGAAAAGCCCGCCGTGACGAGTGTGCCGACGGTCCACTGAGGGTCAGGCGCAGACAAAAGAAGAAGGGGCGGCCTGCGAAGGCCGCCCCTTTTTTTGACGTCGGACAGGGTTCAGAGAATCTGCGCCGCTTGGTCGAAGCTCAGGCGCGGCGAGCGGGGGAACAGGTTCTCGTCCGTGCCGTAACCCAGGTTCAGAATGTAGTTGGGTTCGACATGGCTGTCGGGGAAGAATTCGGCCTTCACCCCCGCGGCGTCGAAGCCCGACATGGGGCCGACGTCCAGACCCAGGGCGCGGGCGGCGATGGTCAGATAGCCGCCCTGGAGCGAGGCGTTGCGGAAGGCGGTCTCGCGCCGTCCGGCCTCGTCGGCGAACCAGTCGCGCGCGCCCGGAGCATGGGGAAACAGGGTCGGCAGATGGTCGTGGAAGTCGAGGTCCTGAGCCAGGATCAGATTGACCGGCGCCTGCTGGGTCTTGGCGCGATTGCCCTCGCTCATCAGCGGGATCAGCCGGGCCTTGGCCTCGGGCGAGGTGACGAAGACGAAGCGGGCCGGGCCGGCGTTGACGGCCGTAGGGCCGAACTTGGTCAGGTCGTAAAGTTTCTTCAGCAGCTCGGGCGCGACCGGCCGGTCGCTCCAGGCGTTGCGGGTGCGCGCCTCGGTGAAGAGTTGCGCCAGGGCGGCGTCCGACAGAGGGAGGTCGCGGGGGGAGAGAGCGTCATAGGCCATGGGAGTGCGTCCTGATCTGCAAAAGCAACAAATTCTGGTGCTTATTTAGACCCTTCAGCAACTGTCACAAGTGCAAATACGGCAATCCATCGTTTCTGAATCTGGACCGGCGCGCCCGCCGCCCCCTGTCGCAAGACGCGGCTTCGTCCTATCTAGGCAGGATGAAAGACCTGACCCAACTGATGCAGCAGGCCCAGGCGATGCAGCAAAAGCTGCAGGACGCCCAGGCCAAGATGGCCGAAACCACCGCCGAGGGCTCCTCCGGCGGCGGGCTGGTGAGCGTGGCCCTGAAGGGCGCGGGCGAGATCACGGCGATCAAGATCGACGACAGCCTCTTGACCCCCGGCGAGGGCGAGATCCTGGCCGATCTGATCGTGGCCGCCCATGCCGACGCCAAGCGCAAGCTGGACGAGGTGAACGCCGCCCTGATGCGTGAGGCCGCCGGCCCCATGGCCGGGATGAATATTCCCGGAATGCCGAAACTGTTCTGATGGCCGCCTCCGCCGGGCCGGAGATCGAGCGGCTCATCTCCCTTCTCGCCAAGCTTCCGGGCCTGGGACCGCGCTCGGCCCGGCGCGCGGCCCTGGCCCTGCTGAAACGGCGCGAGCAGCTGCTCGTGCCGCTGGCGGCGTCTCTGGCCGAGACGGCCGACAAGGTGGTCTCCTGTTCGGCCTGCGGCGCGCCCGATACGCGCGACCCCTGCGCCATCTGTTCGGACGGGGCCCGCGACAACGGCCTGATCTGCGTGGTCGAGGAGGCCGGCGCCCTTTGGGCCATGGAGCGGTCCGGCGCCTTTCGCGGCAAATACCATGTGCTGGGCGGCCTGCTGTCCGCCCTGGACGGCGTCGGCCCCGAACATCTGCGCATCGCCGAACTGGTCGGCCGTGTGAAGGGCGGCCATGTGCGCGAGGTCGTCCTGGCCCTGCCGGCCACGGTCGACGGCCAGACCACCGCCCACTATGTCGCCGAGCGGATCGCCGGCCCGGACGTCCAGGTCACCTCCCTGGCGCGCGGCGTGCCGGTGGGCGGCGAACTGGACTGGCTGGACGACGGCACAATCGTCCAGGCCCTGCGGGCGCGCCGGCCGGCGTGAGTCCTCCGTTAGGGGGAACGAAAGGCTGTTTCGAATATTCCTTTGGTTGCGATTATTTCGAATAATCGCTATATGGAATTTCCATAGGCCGGGAGAATGAAAAATGACCATGCCAGCCTTTGCCGAGAAAATCGGCGAGAGGCTTCCGTCTGAATCGGAGCGGGCAGCGGCTAACCAATTGAGACAAATCCTAGCGGCGCAGGCCACGGGCGATTCACAGCCGCTGCGCATCCTGGACGAGACGGGAGAGGCTGCTTCAATCGTTCTGGCGCCTGCCTTGTCAAACCTGCTGATGGAGCTTCTCAGGCACATCGGTCAGGGGGACGCCGTCACCCTGGTGCCCGTAAGCCAGATGCTGACGACACAGCAGGCGGCCGATATTTTGAATGTTTCGCGCCCGTTCCTGATCTCCGTTCTGGAGCGGGGGGACATTGATTACGTCACAGTCGGAAGGCACCGCAGAATCCGAGCCAACGACCTGTTTGACTATAAACGCGCGCGAGATGCGCGGCGGGCGGAGGCGCTGTCTGAACTCGCCGCGATGGATGGGGAACTAATCTAAGAGTGTTCGCCAACCGCTTCACCGCTCTTGTTGACGCCTGCGTGCTGGCGGGAACGTTGAAACGGAACCTGCTTTTGACGCTGGCGGAGGCGGAGTTTTTCCGCCTCCGTTGGTCCGTTCAGATACTCGATGAGACCCAGCGGGCCATCCAGACGATCCTGGAGGGCAGGAATGACCCTGAGGCCGAAGCGAAGGCCGCGCGCGCTCGCTCCGCCATGAAGCGTGCTTTCGAAGAGGCCTGCGTGGGCGGCATCGACGCTCTTTTGCCGCTTGTCCCCGCGCTCCCCGACCCGAATGACCGGCACGTCGTGGCGGCGGCCCTTAAGACCGCTGCTTCCGTCATCGTCACCGACAATCTCAGAGATTTTCCCGCCGAAGCTCTTGAGCCGCTCAATCTCGAAGTGCGGGGCGCGGACGCCTTCATCGCCGATACGATCGCCCTGGACCCCGGTCGAGCGGTGGCGGCGATTCGCAAAATGCGCGAACGCCTGAGAAACCCGGCGAAGACCCCCGAAACGCTCTTGCTGGACATGGAGGCGGAGGGGCTCACTGAAACTGTCGACGCGCTGAAGCTCCACGTAATGTCGCTCTAGCCGCAGGTCAGTCCGCCGATTTCAAATTGACCCGCTACCGACTCCGGCTAAGAACGGAGCATGAACATGCTCGCGCCGATCCTCGCCGTCGTCGCCGTCGCCCTGGGCGGCGGTTTTCTGTGGGCCTTTATGGGGTGGCAGAGGGCGCGGGGAGAGCTGTCGGCGGCTCAGGCGCGGATCGACCTGGTCGAAGAGAGCCGGGTCACCATGGGCGAACTGCTGAAGGCCCAGGCCGCCCAGTCGGCCCAGGCGGTGGCGGATCAGATGGTCAGCCGCGCCACCGAGACCTTCCGGGCCCAGGACCAGCTGGCGCGCGAGCGGATGGCGGCCCAGCTGAAGCCGGTGGCCGACACCCTGACGAAGTTTCAGGAACATGTGGCGGCGCTGGAAAAGGCCCGGGCCGAGGAGACCGGCGGCCTGAAGGAACAGCTGACCCAGCTGATGGCGGCGTCTTCGGCCACGCGGGACGAGGCGCGCAAACTGACCGAGGCCCTGCGCGGCAACACCGGGCGGCGCGGCCGCTGGGGCGAGCAGACCTGCCGCAATGTGCTGGAGGCCGCGGGCATGGCCGGGCGGTTCGACTTCACCGAACAGACCTCGAGCGCCGACGACGAGGGGCGCCAGAACCGGCCCGACTTCCTGGTGCGCCTGCCCGGCGGCGGCCTGTTCGTGATCGACGCCAAGGTGCCCCTGGCCTTTGACGAGGAGGAGGGGGACGAGGAGGCGCGCGCCCGGTCGGTCGGCCTGCGGATCGCCGCCAGCCTGAAGACCCATGTGCGCCAGCTGTCGTCCAAGGCCTATCAGGACCAGTTCAAGCCCAGCCCCGACTTCGTCGTCCTGTTCGTTCCGGGCGACAGCTTCCTGTCCACCGCGCTCGACCATGCGCCGAACCTGCTGTCGGACGCCATGGAATCGCGGGTGGTGATCGCCACCCCCTCCACCCTGTTCGCCCTGTGCAAGGCCGTGGCTTACGGCTGGCGCGCCGAGGAACAGGCGGCCAACGCCGACAAGGTCGCGGCCCTGGGCCGCGAACTCTACAAGCGGCTGTCGGTCATGGGCGGCCACGCCTCGGCGGTCGGTCGGGCGCTGGATCAGGCGGTGGGTAAATACAACCAGTTCGTCGGTTCGCTGGAGAGCCAGGTCATGGTCTCCGCCCGCCGGTTCGAGGATCTGCAGGTCGACCACGAGGGCAAGGAAATCCCCGCCCTGGCCCAGGTCGAAACCCAGCCGCGCCTGATCACTCGGCCGGAGCTGACGGGGCCGTCAGACAACTGACCTTGTCTCTTTGACAAGGTCGCTTGACATAATCGACGCACGGTGAGACAAGCATCCTTGTCATAACGACAAGGAGCATTGTCATGGCCAAGGGCCTCTGGAAAATAATCGCCCTCTCGCTCGCCGGCGTTCTCGCCATTGTGGTGCTGGTTGTCGTGGGCGGCGTCATCGCCGTTCTGGCCTCGGACAAGGGGCTGATCGCCGAGGACGCCGCCCTCCTGATCATCTCCGCCGTCATGGCTGTGCTGATGATGGCCCTGTCCCTCTGGCTGGGCGTCGCCTGGATGACCCGCATCGACGAGGCGGCGCGCGAAGCGCACAAGGCCTCCTGGTTCTACGGCGGCTCGGGCGGTCTGGCGGTGGGCGGGGTGTTCATCATTCTGGCCTCCACACCGCCGGCGGCGCGGCTGACCGTGCCCGCCTGGTTCGACGGGCGCACCGATCCCGCCGCCTATGCGGCAAGCGGCGCCGTGGGGCTGATGGCCCTGATGCTGATCGGCTACGGCGTCGTCTGGGGCTGGTGGTGGCTGGCGCGCCGTTGAGGAGCTGAACCATGAACAACCGCCTCAAGGTGCTGCGGGCCGAGCGCGACTGGTCCCAGGCCCATCTGGCCGAACTGCTGGGCGTGTCGCGTCAGACGGTCAATGCGCTGGAGACCGGTCGCTATGACCCGTCCTTGCCGCTGGCCTTCAAGATCGCCCGCATCTTCGAACAACCCATCGAATCCATCTTCTCGGAGGACTGAGTGATGTCGAGCGTTGAAGATCCGAAACTGTCCTGGCCGGTGCGTATCGGCGGCCTGTTGTTCCTGGGCCTGGCCGGGGCCGGGGTCGGCTATCTGGTCGGCGGTCGAATGGAGGTCGAAGACCTGCGTTGGGACGACGCCCTGGCCTTGGTCATCGCCGCCCTGCTGCTGACGACCGGGGTGATCATGGCCGCGATGGCGGTCCTGCGACCCAGCACGCCGCCCCCGGCCTGCGGTCCGCTCCAGGCCCTGGTCATGCTGATCGCAGGCGTGCTGATGATCGCGCCGATCTGGGGGCCGAACCTGGCCTCGCCCGACGTGGTCTTCATCGGACTGGTCCTGCTCAGCATCATCCAGTCGGTCGCCAATCTGATGCTGTGGCGCCGCGCCGACGAAATGCTGCGGCGGGTGATGGTGGAGACCAGCGCCCTGGCCTTCTGGGCCTCGCAGATGGCGCTGTTCCTCTATGCGGCGGCCGAGCGCCTGGGCCTGACCGGCGGGGTCTCCGCCTGGGGCATGATGGGCGTGCTGATGACGATCTACCTTTTGGCCTCGACCGTCGCCTCGATGCGGCGCGGCCTCCACTGAAAACTCTCAACCGAAGGAAACGCCCGTGACTCTCGCCAAACGCCTGAAATCCTCCGTCTCCAATCTCGTCCAAGGCGCCGTCGGCGTCTCCGCCGGCCTGGCGCTGGTCTTCGCCATCGCCGGCGCCCCGACCCAGGTTCTGGCCCAGGCCGCCCCGGCGCCTGCGGCCGCTGCGGCCGCTGCGCCTATCCAGGGCGAAGGCCCGGCCCTGTGGGTGATCAAGGACGCGGACTCGACCCTCTATCTGTTCGGCTCGGTCCATGTGCTGCGCCCGACCACCGGCTGGGCCAGCCCGCGCGTCAACGCCGCCTTCGACTCCGCGACCGACGTCTGGTTCGAGATCACCAATCCCGAAGACCAGGCGGCCATGATGCCCCTGATCCAGCAGTACGGCCTGTCGCCCCAGACGCCCCTGTCCAGCCGTCTGACGCCGGAGGAGCTGGCCCAGCTGGACGTCGCCGCCAAGACCATCGGCGCCTCCGCCGCTCAGCTGGATCCGCTGAAACCCTGGCTGGCGGCCCTGTCCCTGTCGGTCGCGCCCCTGGTCAAGGCGGGCTATGATCCTCAGTCGGGCGTCGAACTGGCCCTGAAGGCCCGCGCCCAGGCCGCCGGCAAGCGCCTGCACGGCTTCGAGACCCTGGAGAAACAGGTCGGCATGCTGGCCACCCTGCCGGATGACGTCCAGCTGGAGTTCCTGCGCGAAACCCTGAAGGACTTCGACCAGGCGGTGGAGATGCTCGACTCCATGGTCGAGGCCTGGGCCAAGGGCGACGTGGAGGGCCTGGACCGGATCGTGGTCGAAGAAATGAAGACCGATGCGCCGGAACTGTACAAGGTGCTGCTGGTCGATCGGAACACCGACTGGGCCGACCAGATCCAGACCCTGCTGCAAGGCTCCGGCACGGCCTTCATCGCCGTGGGCGCGGCCCATCTGACCGGCGACGACAGCGTCCAGTCCATCCTGCGATCGCGCGGCGTGGCGGTCGAAACGGTAGAATAGGGCGACAGGCGGCGGCGTTCAGGCCTGGTTGACGTCCCAGACGAAGACCACCCACAGCGCCGCCGCCGCCGCTGCGGCCATCAGGACGGCCGCCAGACAGCCGAAGGCCAGGCCCTGCGGCCCCTGTCCGTCACCCTGGTTCATGCTCTGGCGCTCCCCTGCGCGCCCATACTGCCCCAAGCCCTTGAGCCCCGCCACCGCCCCGTCTATGGAAACAGGCGCGCGGGCGTAGTTCAGAGGTAGAACGTCAGCTTCCCAAGCTGAATGTCGTGGGTTCGATTCCCATCGCCCGCTCCAGTTTCCCGCCCATCCTCCGATCGCGCCCCTGGACCCCGACGCCTCTGCACGACGCGCCGTCCGCCGGTCGTGAGGCGCCCGGCACGCCCTGCTGCGGGCGGCGTCCCCCAGGCCGAAAAGTATTTAGCACCGCAACTCAGAATTTTTTAAGTTGAAGCGCCCGTAGGTTGTGCCTGCTAAGGGTTTTTGCATCGACATCTGAGCTTTTAGAATCCCCCAGGTTGTGTCTTTACTTGGCCGACGGAGCTGATCCGTCTGCAATGGGGATGTCATCACATGCGTCGTGTGCCTGTTTCTGTCGTCGCCTTGATCGCTGGCCTTGCCGTCGCGGGGGCCGCCTCGGCCCAGGCCCAGGGGACGTATTTTATCTATAATCAGACGGGGGTGAAGTTGAGCCTTGAGGCCAACACCTTTGCTGCGCGCACGAAGTTCCAAGACACAATTGACTCGGGTCAAACGGGTATGGGCGAAGTCACCCAGACCAACGGCCGGTCGGTGCACACCGGCAGTTTCACCTATGTCGGACCGAACAAGATGGGCTGTATCTTCACCACCACGATGATCCTGTCGTCCAAGGGCGTGTGGTCGTTCCGTTTCACCGCCACCCCCTATGGCGAGAACACCACGGCGGTCTGCACCTTCGAGCCCACATCGACCAATGCGTCGACCGGCCGATACTACGCCGACGCCAAGGTCTCCGGTCTCTGATCGGTTTACGTCTTAAAAGGGAAGAGATCGCAATCTGCGATCTCTTTCTCCTTCAGGGAAGCCCGCCATGACCGACGCCCTCAATCCCAAACCGCCTTCGGCTGCGGCCTCGGCCGCCGCGCCCAAATCCGACGCCGCGCCAAATCTCGCGCAGAACATGGAGCGGCTGCGGACCCTCGCCGCGATCATTACGGATGAGAGCGGGAACGTCACCACACAGGCCAAGCATGCGGCGGCTCTGGAGGAGCGCCGGATGTTTCTCGACGGAAAGTTCAAGGGGTCAGGTACGGAGACGACGCCGATATATCTTCAGATCAGCAACAGCGAGTTCAGAAAGAAAATAGATTCTATAAGAACTGAAATGATGAACTTAGACCTCAGTCCTGCGGACGAGGTGAAATTCGTTAATTCATACTCATCAGAAGACCAGCAGATCATATTCGATTTCATTTTAAGTCCCACATACGGAGACGGCTCTCGGCAGTACGCCGACCTCGACAGCTGGAAGAAGAATATGGAGGCCCTGTCCAAGGTTCAGGACTTCATGGCGAAGGCCAAGACGGACCCGGCGGTCAAGGCCGATCCCAAGTACGCCGAGGTGGAGAAGCTGTGGATGATGGCCGACACCTCCGCGCCGTCCTGGACCGCCCTGGTGCTGCAACTGTTCGGCGAGACGCCCAGTTCGAAACTGGACCTGTCGGACAAGGCCAGGACCGTCGTCGGCGACGTCAAGCCCAACGCCCAGCCCGCCCCCTATGAGCCCGGCGCAGTGGCGTCAAAGCGCGTCTGATCCCTTCCTCCGACATCAAGGACCGCCCTAATGACAGACGCCCTCAATACCGCCTCGACCCCCGCCGCCGGCGCCTCCTCAACGGCGGCGCCTCCGATGACGCCGAAGCTGGCGGAGAACCTGGAGAAGCTGCGCGGTTTAGCGGCGATCATCGCCGACGGCGACGGCAAGACGAACGTGGAGGGCAAGAAAAACGCCTATGCCGCGATGCGAAATATGATCATCACGGGAGCGTTTTCAGATGCCGCCAACAATAATCAATCGCTCTTGTCGACGCTGAACACAATATACGAGAGTCCGTTTGGAAAGCGGGTAAGCGAGTTGGACAATAGGTACGGTGAGGAGGTGACGGCCCTCAACCAGGATGGTCGTCTTGGTGAGGCGATGGTTTCCGTCATCAGCACCTACTCAGAAGAAGACCAGAGACTGATATTTGATCTTAACATCAATGCGGCGGACGGCGGAGGGGCGAGAAAGTACAGCGATATTGACAGCTGGAAGAAAAATGTGGCCGCCGTTTCTAAGGTCCGGGACTTCATGGCGAAGGCCAAGACGGACCCGGCGGTCAAGGCGGACCCCAAGTTCGCCGAGGCGGAGAAGCTGTGGATGATGGCCGATACCTCCGCGCCGTCCTGGACCGCCCTGGTGCTGCAACTGTTCGGCGAGACGCCCAGTTCGAAACTGGACCTGTCGGACAAGGCCAGGACCGTCGTCGGCGACGTCAAGCCCAACGCCCAGCCCGCCCCCTATGAGCCGGGCGCTGTGGCGTCAAAGCGCGTCTGATCATCGACGGTCCGCGCTAAAGCATGATCGTTTCGGACGGAACCGCTTCGCGGTTCCGACAGAAGCGTGAATCATGCTCTCGCTTTAATCTGGAGCCTGATTCACCGTTTCAGCGGAATCGCGAAGCGATTCCACTTCAACCGATCAGGCTCTAAAGCACCAGAACCCCCGGCTCGGGCGCCGGCTTGCGGGTCAGGGGGGTGCGTTTCAGCCACAGTTTCAGCGCCTCCCAATGGATGGCGGCGACGACCTTCAGCGTCAGAAGCGGCATGGACAGGGCGGCGGCCACCAGGGCGCGGTCGGTCAGGGGGCGACGGCGGCCGGTCATGGCGGTGGCGATCAACAGGCCTTGGGCGTCGCGGCCGTCGATGGCCAGGGTCAGGGTCTCGGCGGGCGGGCGGCCCCGGAAGACATAGTCCATCTCCATGCCCATGAAGGGCGAGACATAGAGGCGTTTGTCGGTCTGCTGGCGGAACCGTTCGGCTTGGGCGGGGGCGGGGGTAGGATCGACCGGCAGGACATAGGACCGGCGCTCGCCGAAGGTGCTGGTGACCTCATAGACCATGGCCGCCAGCCGCCCGTCGGCCCGGTGGCAGTAGTAGAGGCTGATGGGGTTGAAGACGAAACCCAGAACGCGCGGCATGGTCAGGAGGCGGATCGCGCCGGAACCGACGTCGATCCCCGCCTCGGCCAGGCGGGCGACGATCTGGCCGCGCAACGGGGCGCCCGAGCCGTCGCCGTGGTCGCGGTCGTAAAAGCCCATCAGGTTGAATCGGCCGCGCGAAAAGGTCTTCAGCCGCCGGTCCAGGGCGTCGATCTCGTCCAGGTCCAGCATCAGCCAGAAGACGCGGTATTTCAGCCGATGCCGCCGGGGCCTCAGACGGGTGTGAAAGACCCCGCCGACATAGAGGGCCGAGGCCCCCGTCACGCGACGCGCGCCAGGGGGGCGGCGCCAGAGGTCAGATGGATGCGACCGCTCTCATTCTCGACCGTCCAGGGGCGGCGCACCCCGCCCAGCTGTTCGGCGACGGCGAGGCCCGACTGAAGCCCGTCCTCATGGAAGCCGGCGCCGAAATGGGCCCCGCAGAACCAGACGCCGCCGTGACCTTGCAGGCTCCACAGGTCTTTTTGCGCCCGGACGGCGGCCGGGTCGAAGATCGGATGTTCGTACAGTTCGCTGCGCAGCAGCGTCCCGGCCGCAGGCGGGCGGGGCGGGTTCAGGGTGACGAACAGGTCCTGGCCCGGCAGGCCCTGAAGCCGGTTCATCCAATAGGTGACGCAAAGGCCGTCGTCGGCCCCGATATAGTTCCACGAGGCCCAGGCCCGGCGCCGACGCGGCATCAGGCCGGGGTCGGTGTGCAATATGGTCAGGTTGCGGCTGTAGCGGAAGGCGCCCAGCAGCTCGCGTTCGCGGGCCGTGGGCTGGGCCAGCATGGCCAGGGCCTGGTCGGCGTGGGCGCCGATGACGACATGGTCGAACCGTTCGGTCGCGCCGGTCGCGTCCTGAACCAGAACCCCGCCCTCGATCCGTCGGACCTGGGTCACGGCCCGGCCCAGACGCGACACCTCGCCGCCGCGGCCGGCGGCGGCCGGGCCGGCCGCGATCTGATTGGCCGAAATCTGGCGCGCCAGTTCCTGGACATAGACCCGGCTGCCCCCGACCACGGTGCGCCACAGCGGCCGGCCGACCAGTTTCAGCAGGCCGTGATTGCCGCAGAACCTCAGGAAAGACTCAGCCGGATAGTCCAGCAGCGTATGGGCCGGCGACGACCAGATGGCGGCGGCCATGGGCAGGAGGTGATCGTCGCGGAAGGCCTCGCTGAAGCCCTCGCGCTTCAGATAGTCGCCCAGGGTCACGTCGCTGTCAGCCAGGGCCGCCAGCCCTTCCGGCGCCGAGCGATAGAAGCGCAGAATCTCGCTCAGCATGGACCAGAAGCGCGGGCGCAGCATGTTGCGGCGCTGGGCGAACAGGCCGGGCGCCGCATATTCGAACCGGCCCTGATCCAGGGAGACGGCGAAGGACATGTCGGTGGCCTGGGTCTTCAGCCCCAGATGGGCGAACAGGGCGATCAGGTTCGGATAGGTGGCGTCGTTGAAGACGATGAAGCCGGTGTCCACCGCCGTCTCGCCCTCCGCAGAACGGACGTCGACCGTATTGGAATGGCCGCCCAGCCGATCCTCGCGCTCGTAAAGGGTCACGTCGTGACGAGCCGACAGCAGCCAGGCGCAGGACAGGGCCGAGACGCCGGAGCCTACGACGGCGATCCGTAGGCGGGGACCAGTCTGTACGGCGGCTGAAGGGGGCATTGGGTTTCCAGAAGGGCGGATGTTTGCGACGATACGCCGCCCGCTCTGCGGCGGATCACGAAATGATCCAGACTTCGACCTGAACCGTATTAGGGTCGATGCATGAGCAGATTTCCATCCTTCGGCCGATTCGGACGCCCGTGACCCCGGCGGGCGAGGATTTCGACCGCCTGATCGAGGCGGTGGCGATGCGACGCGATCGGGACGCCTTTGCGCGCCTGTTCGACCATTTCGCCCCGCGGCTGAAGGCCTATCTGATGAAGGCGGGGGCGACGGCCGGCGCGGCCGAGGACTTCGCCCAGGACGCCATGCTGACCGTCTGGCGCAAGGCCGAGCTGTTCGACCGGACCAAGGCCCATGCGGCGACCTGGATCTTCACCATCGCCCGCAACCGGCGGCTGGACGTGCTGCGCCAGGACGCGCGGCGCCTGCCCCTGCCCGAGATCGACCTGGCGCAGGACGAGCCGGAACAGCCCGACACGGTCGTTCTGGCCGCCGAGAACGCCGCCCGGCTGAAGGCCGCCATGGCGCGGCTGTCGCCCGATCAGATCGAGGTGCTGCGCCTGGCCTTCTTTCAGGACAACCCCCATTCGGAAATCGCCCGGCGGCTGGAACTGCCGCTGGGCACGGTGAAGTCGCGTATTCGCAAGGCCATGATCAAGCTGAGAACCCTGCTGGACGACGAACAGGGAGGGGTGGCGTGACCGGCGTGCACAATCCCTCCGAAGAGCGGCTGTTGGCCTATGCGGCCGGGACCCTGAGCCCGCCCGAGGCGGTGGTGGTCGCCGCCCATCTGGCGATGCGGCCCCAGAACGAGGCCTGGGTCAGGACGCTTCAGGCCGTAGGCGGCCGTCTGCTGGACGAGCTGGAGCCTCAGGCCCTGGCCGAGGACGCCCTGGCGCGGGTGATGGCGCGCGCCGAGACCGACGCCGGAGAGGTTCTGGCCTCCACGCCGCTGAACGACATGGCCGGCCTGCCCGAGCCGTTGCGCCGCTACGCCTTGGGGCCGTGGCGCTGGCTGGGACCGGGCATGCGCGCCCGCGACGTCCATGCGCCGCGCGACGGCGATTGCCGCGTCATCCTGCTGGAGATCGGGCCGGGGCGGGAGACACCCAAACATACCCACGGCGGGATCGAACTGACCTGCGTCATCCACGGCGCCTACGCCACCGAGACGGCCCTGTTCCAGCCGGGCGATTTCGAAGAAGCGGACGGCGAGGTGCTGCACCAGCCGCGCGTGGTCTCGCCCGACCCCTGCCTGTGCGTGGTGGCCCTGGACGGCCAGATCCAGCTGGACGGCTGGCTGGGCAAGCTGATCCAGCCCTTCATCAAACTGTAGGCCCACAAGGAAAGACGCCCGGTCCGCACGGACCGGGCGTCTTGGTGTTCAGGCCGGGAGAGGGCGATCAGCCGCGGCGATTGTCCCAGTCGCGCCGCTCATAGCGGACCTGGGCCGCCAGGCGATCCAGGCGGCGGTCCAGATCGGCGCGCTCCCAACCGCTGAGGCCGCCCCGGCGATAGCCGGCTTCCAGACGCTGGACGCTGTTCAGTTCGGCGCGCAGACGGCCGGCTTCGCGACGGCTCAGCTGGCCGGTGCGCAGGCCCTGGTCGATGCGGCGGTCCAGCTGTTCAATGCGGACGTTGACCGAGGGGCCGTAGCCGTAGCCGGCGGGCTGGGCGTGATGCGGACGACCATGAGGGCCGTAGGATTGGGCGGCGGCGGGCAGGGCGGCCGAGGCCGCAGCGGCCAGGACCAGGGCGGGGATGAGGGCTTTCTTGTTCAGCATCGGATCAATCCTTGCGTTGGGAGACGCCCCGAGGGGAGCGCCGATGAAGCCAGGAGACCACGCCCCGCCTGAGCCCGATCTGAACGGCGCGTTTCAGGCGCCGTTCATCCGACCGGCCCCCCCGCTTTTTCCCTGAGCCGGGGAGGGGCGCATTTCGGCCGTCTTTGGTGTAAGGGCGGTTGCAGGGGATTTTCATCAGTCTGGCCCCTTTCCGACACCCTCGTTCAGCGGCTGTTCAGAGCCGTGCGCCTAGAACCGCCCCATGACCCGCACCCGCGCCCTCCTCATCGCCGCCGTCCTGGCCCTGGTCCCTGCGACCCTGGTTCCCGCGACCCAGGCTGCGGCCCAGTCGCGCGAGGCGTCGCGGGATCAGGATCGCGAGGGGCCCCAGGACCGTCGGGGTCCGCCCCCGCGCGACAGTCGGGCCGTGGACGCGCCTCGCGCCGACCTGGGGGCCGTGGTGCGCCGGGTGGGCGCAGGTCGCGAGGGCCGGATGCTGGGCGTCAGCCCGCGCGGCGACACAGTGGTGGTGCGCTGGGAATATCCCGGCGGCCGGGTGGCGGATATCCGCGTGGACGCCCGCTCGGGCCGCGTGATGGGAGAAGACTGAAGATGCGTGTCCTGCTGGTCGAAGACGACGCCGATCTGTCGCGGCAGCTGAAGGGCGCCCTGGCCGACGCCGGCTATGCGGTGGATCACGCCGCCGACGGCGAGGAGGCCTGGTTCCTGGGCGACACCGAACCCTATGACGTCATCGTTCTGGACCTGGGCCTGCCCAAGATCGACGGGGTGTCGGTGCTGGAGCGCTGGCGGCGCGAGGGCAAGGCCACGCCGGTCCTGATCCTGACGGCGCGCGGCGCCTGGTCGGACAAGGTGTCGGGCTTCGACGCGGGGGCCGACGACTATCTGACCAAACCCTTCCATACCGAAGAGCTGCTGGCGCGGCTGCGGGCCCTGCTGCGCCGCTCGGCCGGCATCGCCTCGGCCACCCTGTCGTGCGGCGGCCTGCGGCTGGACCCGCGCGCGGCGCGGGCCAACGTCAACGGCGAGCCCCTGCGCCTGACCTCGCTGGAGTACCGGCTGCTGCACTATATGATGATGCATCAGGGCCGGGTGATCAGCCGCACCGAACTGGTCGAACATCTGTACGACCAGGACTTCGACCGGGATTCCAACACCATCGAGGTCTTCATCGGCCGACTGCGCAAGAAGATCGGCTCGGACCGGATCGAGACGGTGCGGGGCCTGGGCTATCGGCTGGCGCCCCTGGCCGGCGAGTCCGAGGCGGCGTGACCCTGAGTCGATGAACCGAGACGGGGGGACGAGGCGCGCCGGCTGGGGCCGATGGTTCGGCCGCCCGGGGCGGTCGCTGACGCGGCGGCTGATCTGGCTGGCCTCCGGCTGGATCCTGCTGGCTCTGGTCGCCACGGGCCTGGTCCTGACCAATCAGTTCAAGGAATCGGCTCTGCGCCGCCTGGGCAACGTCCTGGCCGAGACGACCGACGAACTGGTGGTGCGCACCGTCACCGCCAGCGGGACGGTGATGACGCCCCAGATCATGGACGCCCCGACCTTGCGGGTCTTTTCCGGCAAATACTGGATGACGGCCGAGCCGACCCTGGCGGGGGGCTTGCGCATCCTGACCCGGTCGGACTCCCTGTATGGCGAAGACTTGGTCGCGCCGCCGGACCTGCCGGCGCGGCTGGACGACGCCTATGGCCAGACCATTACCTATAATGCGGTCGGTCCGGCGGGCGAGCCGCTGCGGATCGCCGCCAGCATGAAGTCCCTGCCGGGGCGGGCCGCGCCGGTGGTCTTCTTCGTCGGAATCGACCGCTCCAACGTCGAGGCGGATGCGCGCCAGTTCGCCACCGTGACCTGGGTCGCCCTGTTGCTGCTGGGCTTCGGCCTGGTCTCGGCGGTCTTCATCCAGGTCCAGGTGGGTCTGCGGCCCCTCTATGATCTGAGGAATGAGATCGCGGCGGTCCGCAAGGGCCAGGCGGCCCGGATCGAACGCGCCTATCCGCTGGAGATCCAGCCCCTGGCCGAACAGGTCAACAATCTGCTGGACCACAATCAGGAGGTCGTGGACCGCCAGCGCACCCATGTCGGCAATCTGGCCCATGCGCTGAAGACGCCCATCTCCGTCATGCTGGCCGAGGCCGGGACGGCGCAAGGGGCCCTGCCGGAACTGGTGCGTCGCCAGACCCAGATCATGCAGGGCCAGGTCGATCACCATCTGCGTCGCGCCCGCGCCGCCGCCCGCGCCGCCCACGGCCTGGGCGAGACCACGCCCGTGCCCGAGGTGTTGGACGAGCTGGCGGTGATGATCGAACAGGTGTTCCGCGACAAGGGGGTCGAGATCGACTGGCGCGCGCCCGACGACCTGGCCTTCCTGGGCGAACGTCAGGACCTGCAGGAAATCCTGGGCAATCTGATCGAGAATGCGGCCAAGTTCTCGCGGCGGCGGGTGCGGGTCTCGGCCGGGGGCAACGGCCTGGGCCAGATGATCGTCGTGGTCGAGGACGACGGACCGGGCCTGCCGGCCGATCAGCGCGAGGCGGTGATGAAGCGCGGCGCCCGGCTGGACGAAAGCGCGCCCGGATCGGGCCTGGGTCTGTCGATCGTCGAAGACCTGACCCGCGCCTACGGCGGGCGGCTGACGCTGGGCGACAGCGACATGGGCGGGCTGAAGGCGGTGCTGGAGCTTCCCGCCGCCCACGGAGCTTGAGGCGGCGGGCGGGGCGGGAGCCATAGGCGGCCGGGCACGTTGAACGGCTCCGCCTCTTCAGGAGCCCGCATGGCCGTCGCCCGCCTTCGTCACGCCGCCGCCGCCCTGGGCCGAACCGTGCGTGATCGGATTCCCGCCGCGCGCCGAACGCCGCCGCTTCATGTCCTGGTCGAGCAGGCGGCGCGGGTCGGCTATGGGGCGCGGGGCTTCGTCTATCTGTCGGCCGGCGCCCTGACCCTGCTGGCGGCCCTGGACCGGATCGGCGACGCGGTCGGCACGGGCGGGGCGGCGGGCTGGCTGGCGGAACAGCCCTTCGGTCGGGTCTGGCTGGTGGCCCTGGGGCTGGGATTGTGGGCCTTCGTCGGCTGGCGGGTCCTGCAGGCCGTCTTCGATGCGGACCATGCGGGAACCGATGCGAAGGGCTGGGCGACGCGGGCGGGCCAGGCGGCCAGCGGCCTGTTCTACGGCCTGCTGGCGGCGGGGGTGTTCGAATATCTGGACGAGGCGGGCGGCGCGACCAGCCAGGCGGCGGACCAGGCCGAAAGCATCGCCGAAAACCAGGAGAAGGCCGCCATGGTCCTGGACCTGCCGTTTGGCGACCTGCTGCTTATGTCGGCGGGGCTGGTGGTGCTGGGGGTTGGGATCGGCAACATCGTGCGGGCCTTCCGCGACGACTTCGACACCGCCCTGGCCTGTCCCGACGGCCTGCGCCGTCCGGCCTCGATCCTGGCGCGGATCGGCTATGGGGCGCGGGGCTTCGCCTATCTGCCGCTGGGGGTCTTCGTCGTCCTGGCCGGTCTGCACACCCGATCGGGCGAGGTCACCAATACGGCGGCCGCCCTGGAGACGCTGGAAAGCCAGCCCGGCGGCTCATGGATCCTGGGGCTGACGGCTGTGGGTCTGATGGCCTTCGGCGCCTTCGCCTTCGTCGAGGCCCGCTGGCGGCGGATCCGTCCACCGCGCGATCTGAAGCTGGGGTGAGTGAAGCGCGCGGGTGCGGGTGAACAAGCGGTGCGCGGGGTCTGCGGCGGCCGACCCGCCCGCTCACCTCCTGCTCACTGGCGCCAGGGCAGCGGCCCTCCCATATGATCCGAAACCAAGGCTGTTTCAGAAGGCGCGCCATGTCCCAAACCGCTTCCAAGACCCTGAAGATCGACTTCGTCTCCGACGTGGTCTGCCCCTGGTGCGTGGTGGGGCTGGGCGGCCTGGAGGCGGCGCTGGACCGGCTGAAGGACGAAGGCGTCCAGGCCGACATCACCTTCCATCCGTTCGAGCTGAACCCTCAGATGGCGCCGGGGGGCGAGAACATCGTCGAACACATCGGCCGTAAATACGGGGCGAGCCCGGAACAGTCGGCCGCCAACCGCGCCATGATCCGCGCGCGGGCAGGGGAGGTCGGCTTCGACATGCGGATGACCGACGAAAGCCGAATCTGGAACACCTTCGACGCCCACCGCCTGCTGTACTGGGCCCACGAGACCGCGCCTGAAAAGCAGAAGGCGCTGAAACAGGCCCTGTTCACCGCCCATTTCACCGAGAACCGCAACCTGACCGACGCGGGGGTTCTGACGGCCGCCGCCGAGGCGGCAGGGCTCGACCGGGCCGAGGCGGGCGAGGTCCTGGCCTCGGGCCGCTACGCCCAGGCGGTGCGCGCCGAGGAGGATCTGTGGCGCGCGCGGGGGATCAACTCGGTTCCGGCCGTGGTGGTCGAGAACAAATATATGATCAGCGGCGGCCAGCCCGCCGAGGTGTTCGAACAGGCCCTGCGCCAGATCGCGGGCGAAGCCTGACCTCTTTTAGCGCGCCAGCCGGCCCTTGGCTTCGGCGGCGGTCAAGACCACTTCGTCGTCCGGTGCGGCGATCTCCTCGCCGCAATGGTCCAGCACCTTCAATATGTGGCGGATCAGGTTCAGCCGGGCGGTCTTCTTGTCGTCGGTGGCGATGACGGTCCAGGGGGCGTAGGCGCGGTCGGTCTCGTCCAGCATCCGGTCGCGGGCGGCGGAATAGGCGTCGAACCGGGCCTCGGCCTCGGCGTCCAGGGACGACAGTTTGAACTGTTTCAGCGGATCGACCCGGCGCTCCTTCAGCCGCTGAGCCTGCTCCTTGCGCGAAATGTCCAGCCAGATCTTGATCAGAATGATCCCGTCCTCGGTCAGCATCCGCTCGAACCGGGGGGCGTCGGTCAGGAACTGGGCGTATTGTTCCGGGGTGCAATAGCCCATGACCGGCTCCACCCCGGCGCGATTGTACCAGGAGCGGTTGAAGATGACGGTCTCGCCCGCCGCCGGCAGATGCGGGACATAGCGCTGGAAATACCACTGGGTGGTTTCGCGATCGCTGGGCTTGGGCAGGGCGACCACACGGGTCTGGCGCGGCGACATATGTTCGGTCAGCCGTTTGATGGCGCCGTCCTTGCCCGCCGTGTCGCGCCCTTCCAGCACGATCACCACGCGCAGCCCATGTTCGATCGTCCAGGCCTGGGTCTTCACAATGGCGAGCTGGAGCCGTTCCAGCTCGGCGTCATAGGCGTCGGTCTTTTTTCCCATCGCGGCATGGTGAAGGGTCCGGCGCGTCGGGACAAGCGGAGCTTTAATGAGGGTGTCGCCGATTACGGCTGTATACTTAGGAAGACAACTGTCGGCTACATGGTAAGCGGCCAATTGTCTATGCAATTCCAGTAATTTAACTTGAAAATAAGGAGCAATACCGACCTATCCTATACGGTTTATACACCCAGAGCGCTCATGGTCGGCGGATCAGTCAAACGGGTTCGCAGATGTTGATCGGCAATTTCTCAGTGGTGAACAGGGACCCCCTCGGGAAGGGGCGTCGGTTCTCTCTGGGACAGGGCGAATACGGGGTGTCGGACGAGTCGGATCTGGCCCTGACCACGGTCCTGGGCTCGTGCGTGGCCGCCTGCATCCATGATCCGGTCGCCGGCGTGGGCGGGATGAACCATTTCGTGCTGGCCCGCCGCAACCGCGGCGCCAGCGGCGATCCGGCCCGCTACGGCGACCATCTGATGCCGCTTTTGATCGAGGGGCTGTTGCAGGCCGGGGCGAAGCTGAACCGGCTGGAGGCCCAGGTGTTCGGCGGCGCCAGCCCCGGCAATTTCGTCAACTCCATCGGTCAGGACAATCTCGCCTTCGCCTGCGGCTTTCTGGAAGAACTGGGCGTGCCCGTCGGCGTGGGTGAACAGAGCGGCCCGGCGGGATGCCGGATCGTGTTCTGGCCCGCCAGCGGCCATGTGACGCACAAGCCCCTGACGCGCGTCAAAGAGACCAAGGTGCGGCGCATTATCCTGCCGCTTGTGAAACCGCTGAACCTGACGCCGGCCGCCGCCTGAGACTCCCTCGGCGTTGAACGCGCGCGCCCCGCTCGCGTTTGCCAGCGGGGCCGTTGGCGGTCCATGCTGGGGCCTCATGAAGCGCGACTTCGCCGATTTCTGGAATCTGATGTGGGAGGTCGGGCTGTTGGCCTGCGCCGCCTTCGCCCTGCTGAACGCCTATGCGCCGCCGCAGGACCTGCCCTGGAAACCGCTGGACTTGAACCAGCCGGTCGGGCGGGCGACGGCGGCCAAGGTGGCGGACTTCGACCTTTCCCCTACCGCCGCGCCCGAAGAGGTTCAGGGCGCGACCGAGGCCTGTATGCAGGTGCTGCGCGAGGCGGGGGTCGAGGTCGAGCGCGCCGCCGATCGCGACGACGGCGGCTTCTGCGTCGTGCGCGGCGCGGTGCGGATCACCGGCGGCGCGGCGACGCCCCTGGCCCCGGCTGATGTGGTGATGCAGTGCCCGCTGGCGGTGCGCTACGTCATCTGGGACCGTCAGGTCTTGCAGCCCGCCGCCCGCGAGATGCTGGGCTCGGCCCCGGCTCGGGTCGAAAACTATGGGACCTATTCCTGCCGCCGCATCTACGGCTCTCAGGACGTCAGCGAACGGCCCAGCGAACACGCCCGCGCCAACGCCCTGGACGTCGCGGGCGTGACCCTGGCGGACGGGCGCACCGTGACCGTGCTGGACGACTGGCGCGGCGAGGGGCGGGCGGGACCGGCGGGGTCTCGCTTCCTGCACGCCCTGCGTGACGGCGCCTGCGGCCTGTTCGCCACGGTCCTGACGCCCGACTATAACGCCGCCCACGAGAACCATCTGCACCTCGACGCCGCCGACCGGGGCGTCTGCCGTTAAGCGCGATAGGCGAAAAGGCCCGCCGCTTTGCTGTTGACCGTCTGGAAAAGCCGGGTGACAACAGAGGCGCAGTCCGGATTTTGCGTGGGGTCCACACCCGCGTCTCGCTCCTTCGCCTGAACGAGCTGTCCAGATGGATTGTCGGGTCCTCCCGAGGGAGATCCGCCTGGAAAAGCGCGTTTACGGAGACGCAGACATGGCGACCGGTACGGTCAAGTGGTTCAACCCCACCAAGGGCTATGGTTTCATCCAGCCCGACAGCGGCGGCTCTGACGTGTTCGTTCACGTCACCGCCGTTCAGAAGGCCGGCCTTCAGGGCCTCGATGAAAACGCCAAGGTCGAATACGAGCTGGAAAATCAGCGCGGCAAGACCTCGGCCATCGACCTGAAGCTGCTTTAAGTCGAAGAATGGAAGCGGGCGCGGAGATGATCTCCGCGCCCGTTTTTCGTTTTGAATGCGGCGTCCGCCGCGAAGCTTGCCTAAAGCGGCGTCCGCCGCGAAGCTTGTTTGACGCGGCGTCCGCCGCAGGGCCTGGGCTCAGGCCGGCGCCTCCATGCGCGCGCGCAGGGCGACCTCCAGCCCCGGCTTCTGATCGCGATAGTCGATCTGACCGCCCAACTGGGCCACCAGACTGCCGATCATCATCGAACCGAAGCCCTTGCCGGCCTTGTGGCCGCCCTTGCCGTCGTCGGACACCACCAGACGCAGGCTGTCGTCCGCCTCGGTCAGGCCGATGCGCAGCGGACCCGGCGCCCCGTCATAGGCGTATTTCTGAGCATTGATGATCAGTTCGGTCAGGATCAGGCCGATGGTCACCGCCCGGTCGGCCCCGACGCAGACCGGCGCCAGATCGGTCTCGATCGCCGACACCCATTCCGGCCCCATGCTTGAGCCCAGATCCTCGACCAGTTCGCCAATATAGCGCGACAGGTCGATGGCCGCGTCATGATCCCCGCGATAGAGGCGGGTGTGGACGGTCGAGACGGCCCGCACTCTGCGCCGCGCCTCCTGCAAGGCGACCTTGGCCGGGCCGTCGCCCAGGTCGCGGGCCTGAAGTCCCAGGAAGCTGGACACCAGGGTCAGGCTGTTCTGGACCCGGTGATTGACCTCGCGCATCAGGAACTCCTGCTGCTCCAGCCGCAGGTCGCGCTCGGACAGGCGGGCCTGAAGCGACTGGTTCAGGCTGCGAAGCTGGGTGACGGAGGTGAAGTCCGACAGGGCGTCGCGCAGGCGGGCGGCGGATTCGACGGCGGCGGCGCCCCAGCGGCGGGCGCGGCCCGACACGGTCTCGCGCCATTCGGCGAAGGAGGCGCGCGGCGTCAGGGCGCCGCCCCCGTCCGTCGATTTGACGGCGGTCGACGGATCGCCGGCCCACCGCACCGTCTCCAGGATCTCGGCGCGGAACCACAGCAGGCTGAGCGGCTGCGGGCCCGGCAGTCGCACGGCCAGAAGGCCGCTGGCGTGGGTCCGCCAGGCCTCGGCCTGGGGCAGGAGGGTGGACAGGGCGTTGGTGGCGACCGGACGAAGCCCCGGCTGGGCCTCCAGCCAGTCCGCGATCTGACGCTGGGCCTGGGGCGGCGGGACATGGCCGAACGCCTCGATCCGGTCGCCCTGGACGATCGCCACGCCGTCGGCGCCGACCAGATCCTTCAGGGCGCCGGCCTGGTCGGCCAGGCCCGAGGCCAGGTCGCGGTCGCGCGACAGGCCGATGATCAGCTCGTCCTCCAGCCGACGCAGCCGAACCCGCTCGCGATACAGTTCGGCGTCCGCCTTGGTCTTCAGCTGGCGCGCCAGGGTGCGGGCCAGGGTGGTGCAGGCCACGCGCAGTTCATAGGACAGCAGCAGCGGCGTGCTGCTGTGGCAGGCCACGAGACCCCACAGAACATCATCGACGATGATGGAGACCGAGGCCGAGGCCCGCACCCCCATATTGTGCAGATACTGGATGTGGATCGGCGACACGGACCGCAGGCCGCTGTCGCTCATGTCCAAGGGGGGCTCGCCCGGATGCAGCGGTCGCAGCGGCTGGGGCGTATAGCGGGTGTCGGGAATGACCCGCACCGGATTGCGCAGATAAAGGGCCCGCGCCTGGCGGGGAATGTCGGTCGCCGGGAAGTGGTGGTTCAGGAAGGAGGTCGCATCGCCCGCGCGCGATTCCGCCACCACCTGGCCCGCCTCGTCATCCAGGAAGCGATAGATCATGACCCGCTCAAAGCCGGTCAGACTTCGGAAGGCGTCGGCGGCCCGCTCGCAAACGCCCTGAACCGTGGCGCTGCGTTCGAGAGCCGCGCCGGCCGTATCGAGCCGGGTGATCAGTTCGACGCCCAGCCGGGCCTGTTGCGAGCTCTGCTCGACCTCGACCACCATTCGAAGGGCGGAGGCGGCCTCCGTCCCGGCCGCCTTTGCGGCGGGCGCATAATAGACGACGACGTCGTATTCCAGCCGGTTGGTCGCCCGCCAACGGCCGGCGAAGCCCGCCTCGCGGATGGCCGCCATGTCGCGCAGACGACGCCCCACCACCTCGCCCAGCAGGTCGGCGATCGGCAGGCCGATCCAGCGGGTCGGGCCGGTCAGATCCTCGATCGCCCCGGCCCCCTGTTCCAGGGTCAGGGCGTCCAGGTTCAGCACCAGCAGCAGGCCGTGGCCCTGGATCGCCTGGGGGATGTGGATCGGCTCCCGGTCGCAGTCGTTCAGGGCGATCTGGGCGCGGACGTCGTAGTCCGTCATGATTTCGTCTTCCCGTTGCGGCGGGTTCGCCCCCAGCGGAAGGTCGCAAGTCCGACCTGCGAGGCAGACGGCAGGTCAGATAGGGAGAGATCCATATGGGTCGCACCGTAACACATTGGCGAGGCTTGTCTATTTAAGCCTTCCGTGTACGGCGGCGTACAGTCTGTAGGGGCTGGACATGGAACGGCCCCAGTCGCATGGCGTTAGCCCCATTCCCTTCCACCGGTCAGACCCCATGAAATTGCGCGTTCGCGCCGAGCTCGTTTACAGCTTTGATCCGCCCACGGACGCCATCTACAAGATTCAGGTCGCCCACTGGCCCGGCCAGGAGATTCTGGAGGAGCGACTGACCTTCGATCCGCCGGTCCAGTTCCAGGAAGACGAGGATGTCGATTTCGGCGCCCGGACCCTGCGTTGCCACGTCCAAGGCGAGGTCGCCCTGGTCTATGAGGCGGTCGTGGACAATGGGGTGCTTAAGGGGCTGCCGCCCAGCGTGTCGCAGCATGACTGGGGCGATCTGCCGGCCGAGGTTCTGCCCTATCTCCAGCCCAGCCGCTATTGCCCCTCCGACCAGTTCGGGCGCTTCGTAACGCGCCAGTTCGGCGAGACGGCGGGCGGGGCCCGGGTTCTGGCCATTCTGAACTGGATCGCCGAGAACATCGACTATGAACACGGGGTCTCGGACACCGAGACGACGGCGGCCCGCACCTTCATTGATCGGGCGGGCGTGTGCCGCGACTTCACCCATCTGGGCATGACCTTTTGCCGGGCCTCGGGCATTCCGGCCCGCGCCGTCAGCGCCTTCGCCCATCAGCTGACCCCGCCCGATTTCCACGCGATCTTCGAGGTCTGGCTGGACGGGGGCTGGTGGCTGGTCGATCCGACGGGCCTGGCCCCGGTCGAGGGGCTGGTGCGGATCGCCTGCGGCCGCGACGCCGCCGACATCGCCTTTCTGACCACCCAGGAACGCTGCCGGATGGTGCGCCAGTCAGTGACGGTGGAGGCGGCTTAGGAGGCCATCAGCCTCTAGGGCTTGGCCGCCGCCCTCTGCTCGGCCTTATAGGCCTGAAGCCGGTCGATGACGTCCATCTGGCGCAGCACCTTGTTCTGCGGGTCGATCAGGACATGGGCGCCGGCCGGGACCGCGATCTCGCCCCGGCCGCCCGTCATGGCCACGGTCCGAACGCGGCCGTCGATCTCGACCTCGACCGGCATGGGGAAGACGCCGCCGTCGCCGGTGGTCCATTGCAGGCTCAGCCGGCCGTCACGCCGGGTCTGGGTCAGGACCGGCAGGGCGGCGTTGTACAGATAGCCGCGGAAGAACCAGCCATAGTCTTCGCCCGTCACCGCATTGACGATCTGCAGATAGTCCTGGGTCGAACGGTACAGGGGCGTAAAGGCGCCGGGGCGAGGATCGTCGGTCCCATAGACCAGCCGCGTCAGGGACCGATGGAAGGCGTCGTCGCCGATCAGCATCCGCAGCGAATGGGCGATCAGCGAACCCTTGGAATAGATGTCGCCGCCGGGACCCACGTCGCCCTTATAGACCTCGTCCTCAGTCTTGGGCGTGCCGGACACCACGGGGTATTTATTGACCAGCCCCTCGCGCTGATTGGCCAGTTCGCGCTGCATGTAGCGGTCGCCCAGCAGCCAGCGGGCGTACAGCGGCTGCATATAGCTGCCCAGTCCTTCGTGCAGCCACATGTCGTCGGCGTTGGCGTTGGTCAGCTGGTTGCCGAACCATTCGTGGGCGAATTCGTGCTGCAGCAGCCAGTCATAGCCCCGGCCGTCGATCTTGTAGCCGTTGCCGTAGGCGTTGATGGTCTGGTGCTCCATGCCCAGGTGCGGGGTCTCGACCACGCCCATCTTCTCGTCGCCGAAGGGGAAGGGGCCGACGTTGGCTTCGAAGAAGTCCAGCATCTGGGGGAATTCGGCGAACAGGGCCTGGACCTTCTCGGGCGCGTCCGACTTCAGATGCCAGTAGTGCAGCGGGATCGTATTGCCGAACCGGCTCTGATACTGGCCGCTGACCTCCTCATAGGGGCCGACGTTCAGGGCGATGGCGTAGGTGTTGGGGCTCTTGGCCGACCAGTTCCAGGTGGTCCAGCCGTCGCCGTGATCGACCTTGCCCAAGAAGCGGCCGTTGGACGGAGCCGACAGGTCGGACGGGACGGTGATGTGCAGATCGACCCGGCCGGGCTCGCCGTGCGGGCTGTCGATACAGGGCCAGAAGATGTCGCAGCCCTCGCCCTGGACGGCCGTGGCGATCCAGGGCTCGCCCGAGGGGGCGGTGGACCAGACGAAGCCGCCGTCCCAGGGCGCGCGCGGGGCGACGCGCGGCTGTCCGGCATAGGCGACCCGCAGGACGACCGACCCGCCCGCCGCCAGGGTCTGGGGCAGTTCGACCGTCAGCCGCCCCTCGGGGTTGGACCAGCGGTCGGCGGCCAGTTCGACCCCGTCGATCTGGACCGAAGAGATGGGCAGCAGCGTATCCAGATCGACCACCAGCCGCTCCAGCGGCGCCTTGGCGGTGAAGCCCAGAACGGCGACGGCGTCGATGGCCTTGTCCTGGGGGATGACCTTGATCGACAGATCGGCCGTGTCGAACCGCATGGCCTGCTGTTCGACGGTCAGGGGCTGGTCGGTCGCCAGGGTGTAGGGGGTCGATTCGCGCACCGGCGTCGCCGCCTGCGTCTCCTGCGCCTGGGCGATGGACGGCGCGACGGTCAAAGCTGACAGGCCCGAAACCGAAAGACCAAGGGCGGCGGCCGAGGCGGCCAGGGTGCGGGCGACAGTCATGCGGATTCCCCTCCAGTTGCCCGTCAGGCTTAATCCGGGCTTGGAAGGCGCGCAAAGAAAAAGGCCGGCGTCGCCGCCGGCCCTTTCCAGATCATGATGCGTCGCCCGACTTAGGCGGCGGCCTGTTCGGCCAGCTTGGCGCGGACCTGGCGCTTGATGCGCTGGGCGGCGATCGACAGCTGCTCGTCGCGGGCCTTGACGATGAAGGCGTCCAGGCCGCCCTTATAGTCCAGGGTGCGCAGAGCGGCGTTGGAGATACGCAGCGAGAAGGTCTGACCCAGGGCGTCCGAGGTGACCTTGACCGTCTTCAGCGACGGCAGGAAGCGGCGCTTGGTCTTGATGTTCGAGTGGCTCACGCTGTGGCCGACCATCGGGCCGATACCGGTGAGTTCGCAACGACGCGACATCGTCAGATCCTTAAGGTGCGGCGTCCGGCCCGAAGCGTGGGAGAGGACGCATGAAACAGTTGCGCGCGGGAACCAGCCCGCGCGAGAGGGGGCCGTATAAGGGAAGAGGCGGTCGGGCGTCAAGCCGAGTCTTGAACGCCGAGGCCGGGCGCGCCGGCGGCGGCCGAAATCCAAGCCTGCGGCTGGATGGCGGGGAACAGCCTCGTTCAGCCGTCATTCAAATGACGCGCTCTATACGCCATATCATGAAGACTTCCGCTGAACAGAAGGCCGCCATGTCCCGTCCGTCTCTTAAACTGCTGGCCGCCCTGGCGCCCGTCGCCGCCGGCGCCCTGATGCTGGCCGCTCCGGCCATGGCGCCCGCCCAGACTCCGGCCCAGACTCCAGCCCAGTCGGAAGTGCTGCCGGGTTATTGGGAATACACCACCAGCGCCCTGGGCCAGAACGAGACCCATCAGAAATGCGTCCGTCCCAGCGAGATCAATCGCTTCTTCGGCGGCCTGTCGACCAACCGCTGGCGCTGCACCTATCCGACCCGGGTGGTCGGCGACGGACGCGCCCGGTTCGAGGGGACGTGCCAGGACAAGAAGGGGCGGCGGATTCAGGTCCGGCTGAACGGAACCTATGAGGACACCAGCTTCAGCTTCCGCGGCGGCGCCCAGCTGCTGCGCGGCACCCCCTATATTCCGGCCAGCATCACCGCGCGGCGCATCAGCGCCCAGTGCCCCGCCAACGCCGAATATTTCTGACGCTCAGACCGGCTCGGCCCGCGCCACCACATAGGTGTGGGTTTGGTCTCCGGTCGAAAGGCTGAGGTATTCGCCGGTTTGGATCGTTTCGTCGGCCAGGCGGAAGCCGTGGGCGTCGTCGGCCTCTCCGGGTTCGAAATCGAGGAACCAGCGGTCCGGCGCCGCATGGCGCAGGCGTCCGAAGGCCAGGGTAGCCCCGTGCGAGAAGCGGCGCACCCGGCATTTCTCCGGCGCCTCGCGCCAGACGGCGGCGTCCAGCCGGCGCTCGGCCGTCAGGGGCGCCAGTATGTCATAGCCGATGTCGTGATCGCCGTCGGGGTGCTGGGGTTCGCGCGCCAGCTCCAGGCGGATGTGGTGAAACCCCAGCGGGGTGGCGTCGGTCATGGTCGGCTCCTTGTCGCCGGCCATCTGAGCGGATGAGGCCGCGCCCCGCCTTGACGTCGGTCAAAACAAAAAGGCCCCGGATCGCTCCGGGGCCTTTTCATTGTTCCGATGCGGACGCTTAGAGCATGATCGTTTCGGACGGAACCGCTTCGCGGTTCCGACAGAAGCGTGAATCATGCTCTCGCTTTAATCTGGAGCCTGATTCACGGCTTCAGCGGAATCGCGAAGCGATTCCACTTCAACCGATCAGGCTCTAGGCGGCTTCGGCGGTCGGGACCGGCTTTTTGGCGCTGAGCGACTTGGCCAGCAGCTCGACGGCGGCGTCCTTGTCGATCTTGTTGGCGGCGGCGACTTCGCGCGCCATCCGGTCCAGAGCCGATTCATAGAGCTGGCGCTCGGAATAGGACTGTTCCGGCTGGGTGTCGGCGCGGTGCAGGTCGCGGACCACCTCGGCGATGGAGATCAGGTCGCCCGAGTTGATCTTGGCCTCATACTCCTGGGCGCGGCGCGACCACATGGTGCGCTTGATGCGGGCGCGGCCCTTCAGGGTGGTCAGGGCCTTGGTCACGACGTCGTCGGCGGCCAGCGAACGCAGACCGGCGGTGGCCGCCTTCTTGGTCGGGACGCGCAGGGTCATCTTCTCGTGGTCGAAGGTCACGACATAGACTTCCAGCGACATGCCCGCGACTTCCTGCGTCTCGATGGCCGCCACCTTGCCGACGCCGTGCGCCGGATAGACGACCGCGTCGCCAACCTTGAACTCCAGACCAGTCTTGCTCGTCATATTCGTCCTTTCCCGGTCAGGGCCGGGCGAAGCGAAGGCGCATCAAACGCAATGCAGTCTCGCCGCCGGAAGCTTCCGTCGGTCGATGAAATGCGGACGTCAGATGCGGAAACGGATCACCAAACCTCTGGCCGATCCCGTCTATGGGCGGGATTCTGTCGCAAACACGGGCGGCGCGAAGGTTTCGCGGACCGCCCGATCCAATGAAACAGAACCTATCACAAATTTGCGGAATTTCAAAACGTCCACACAGCCGACGCGGAATGTCGCGAAGGTTTGAACGCGCGGCCCTGCGTCGGCCGCCCCGGCTCAGGAGCCCTTGCCCGGCTTGGGGCTGAAGTATTTCTCGAACTTGCCGGTCTCGCGCTCATACTGTTCGCGGTCGGCGGGGGGCGTGCCCTTGACGGTGATGTTGGGCCAGACCTTGGCGTATTCGGCGTTGACCTGAAGCCATTTGCCGTCCGGCTCGTCCTCGGTGTCCGGCACGATGGCGTCGACGGGGCATTCCGGCTCGCAGACGCCGCAGTCGATGCATTCGTCCGGGGCGATGACCAGGAAGTTCTCGCCCTCGTAGAAGCAGTCCACGGGACAGACCTCGACGCAGTCCATGAACTTACATTTCACACAGGCGTCGGTGACGATGTAGGTCATTGGGCGGCGAAGAGATCACGATTGCGAGCGGGAGGTCTGCGACATGGCGACCGCGCAACCAACTGTCAACAGCAGGGCTTAATCTGAGAGGCGTTCGCGGGCCCGGACGACCGCTTGACAAAGGCCGGGCTTAACCGCAACTGTGTAGATTACATATCAACCCCTACCGGAACATGACCATGCGCGCTCCCCTGATGAAATACGCCTTCGCCAAATACGCCGTGGCCGGCGCCCTGGCCCTCAGCCTCGCCGCCGGTGGGGCGGTGGTGGCACAGGCCGCCCTGACCCAGAACCCGGCCGAGGTCCGCGCCGGCGACTATGCGCTGGAGTCCAGCCACGGCAAGATCACCTGGTCGGTCAGCCACTTCGGCCTGTCGACCTATACGGGCCAGTTCGTGAACGTGAAGGCCGAGTTGAAGCTGGACCCGGCCAACCCCTCCGCCTCGACCCTGACCGCCACCGTCCCGCTGACCGACGTGGCGCCCAATGACGACCGGCTGAAGGCCCATCTTCAAACGGCCGACTTCTTCGACACCGCCAACCATCCGACGGCGACCTTCGTCTCGCGCTCGGTGACGGTCGATCCGTCCGATCCGAACGAGGCGACGGTGGTCGGCGACCTGACCCTGCGCGGCGTGACCAAGCCGGTGACGATCGAGGTTGAGTTCAATGCGGCCGGAACCGTCATGGGCGCCTATAAGGCCGGCTTCGACGGCGAGGCCACCATCAAACGCTCGGACTTCGGCATCAACTACGCCCTGCCGGCCGTCTCCGACGAGGTGAAGCTGCACATCGAAGGCGAGTTCGTGATCAAGTCGTAAGGCGGCTATAGAGGGCGCGGGCCTCTTCGGCGGGCCCGCGCCTTTCGCCCAGGGCCTCCACCCGCAGGGTCGTGACCTCGCCGTTCTGGACGAAGGTCAGTAGGTCGCCGGGGTGCACGCCGCGGCTGGGCTTGTCCAGCCGGGTCTCGCGCCCCTGATGGGTCAGCCGCACCGCGCCCCGCTCCACGAGGGCGGCGGCCAAGCCCCGCGTCTTCACGAAGCGCGCCCGCCACAGCCAGACGTCGATACGACAGGCGGTTTCGCTCAAGAGGCGGCCTTTCGGCGCGGACGCCGCCGCTTGGGTCTGGCCGTCGGCGCCTCGGTCAGGGCGGCCAGGGCGGCGAAGGGGGAATCCTTGACGATCTTAGGCGCGGCGCCCGGCTTGTCGGGCCGGCGCGCGCGTTCGGTTTTCAGGGCGGCGATGAGCTGTTTCGCCTGATCGGCGCTCCACCCCAGATCGGTCAGGGCCTCGTCCGACAGCCGGCCGTGATTGGCGGCCCGCAACTCCGCCATCTTCTCCAGAGCCTCCACCGGCGCCAGCCACCGACCGGCGTGGCGCAGACCCGAGGCCGACAAGAGGCGCGGGGAGGGGGGCTCGACCGGGGCGGGGATCAGGTCGGGGCTGGCGGGGATCAGCGGGGCCGTGACGAAGGCCTGGGCGAAATGGCGGGCGCGGGGTTTTTGCAGGCCCGGCAGCCAGACCGAATGGACGCCGACGCGGATGGCGAAGCTTTTCAGGGTGCGGCGCTCCACCTGGCTCAGCGCCGCCAGATCCCGATCCACGTCGCGCCGGTCGATCAGCCCGCCGGCCTCGATCAGGCGGAAGGCGAGGCCGCGCGGCAGGCCCTTCAGCGCGCCGGATTCGACCGCCTGTTTCAGCCGCCGCAGATCGCGCAGCGCCCGACCCGCCTCGGACGCCAACCAGGCCTCGATCCGTCGGCGGGCGCGCTCGCGGGCCGGGGTCGCCCCCAGGTCGCCCAACAGCCGCACCGACGGCGAAAAGGGGTCGGCCCCAGTCGGCGTCGCCTGAATCTGGGCGGTCAGCACCCCGCGCCACAGCACAGCCCCGTCCGGCGTGACGGCGAAACCCTCGTCGGCCTCGGCCGCCAACTGCCCCAGACGGCGATTGATCTCGGGCGTCACGGCCCGCACCGCCGCCTGGCGCAGGGTGCGGTCCTCCAGGGCCGAGGCGCCCTTTTCCATCTGGAAGCGGACGCCCTCGAGCTGACCCACCACCTGGCCCTCCACCGTCACCTCGCCGTCCTCGGCGACGCCCGCAAACGCATCCTCCCGGACGTTCAGCGCCCGCATCAGGGCCGTGGTGCGCCGGTCCACGAAGCGGGCCGTCAGCCGTTCGTGCAGCACGTCCGACAACCGGTCCTCCAGGGCGCGGGTCTTGTCGCGCCAGCCCTGGGCGTCATGGACCCAGTCTGGGCGGTTGGCGATATAGGACAGGGTCCGCACCGCCGAGAGCCGGGCCGACAGCTGGTCGATCTGGCCGTCGTCGCGGTCCACGAAGGCGAAGCGCGGCGCCATCCAGTCGTCGGTCAACCGCCCCCGCTTGCCGGTCAGGGCCTGGAAGACGTCCTTGGCCAGGCGGGCGTGCTCGTCCAGGGTCGTCTTCTGGAAGTCGGGCAGCTGGCAGGCCTCCCACAGCCGCATGACCGCCCCGCGCGAGCGGCCGATACGGGCGACCTCCTCATCCTTGATCAGGCGGCGCAGCAGGGTCTCGTCCAGGGCCTCGGCCGTCAGGCTGAGCCCCGCGCGGCCCGGCGTCACCGTCAGGGACCGCAGAAGGTCGGGCAGGGTGTCGAAGTCCAGCCGGGCGTTTCGCCATTCGGCCGCCTCGATCGGATCGAACCGATGCTCGACCACCTGTTCGACCAGATCCACGTCCAGATCCTCGGCCTCGGCCGTGACGCCGAAGGTCCCGTCGCGCAGATGGCGGCCGGCCCGCCCGGCGATCTGGCCGATCTCATGGGCGTGCAGCCAGCGGGTGCGGCGACCGTCGAACTTTCTCAGCCCCGCAAAGGCGACATGGTCCACGTCCATGTTCAGCCCCATGCCGATGGCGTCGGTGGCGACCAGGAAGTCGACCTCGCCCGACTGGTACAGGGCCACCTGGGCGTTGCGGGTGCGCGGGCTGAGCGAGCCCATGACCACGGCCGCCCCGCCCCTCTGACGCCGGATCAGTTCGGCGATGGCGTAGACCCGCTCGGTGGAGAAGGCGACGATGGCGCTGCGGCGGGGCAGGCGGGTCAGCTTCTTGGAGCCGGCGTAGGACAGGGTGGACAGCCGATCCCGGGTCACGATCTCCACATCCGGGATCAGGCGGCGGATCAGGGGCTCCATGGTCCCGGCGCCCAGGAACATGGTCTCGAAACGCCCGCGCGCATGCAGCAGCCGCTGGGTGAAGACGTGGCCGCGTTCAGGGTCCGCGACCAGCTGGATTTCGTCGATGGCCAGAAACTCGACCGACCGCTCCAACGGCATGGCCTCGACCGTGCAGACGAAATAGAGTGGACGGGCCGGGACGATCTTCTCCTCGCCCGTGATCAGGGCGACGGCGGCGGCCCCGCGCTGTTTGACGATCCGCTCATAGATTTCGCGCGCCAGGAGCCGCAGGGGCAGGCCGATCATGCCTGAGGCGTGACCCAGCATCCGCTCGACCGCCAGATGGGTCTTGCCGGTATTGGTGGGCCCCAGGACCGCAGTGACGCGCGATGGGGGCAGGCCTGCGGACCGGTCGCTCATGACAGGACAAGGTGGCGACGATCGCGCCCGGGCTCAAGTGAGTCTTTTGAGCCCAGAAGGGGCGGGCGTCAGGCGTCGGCCACGCTGAGCCCCAGCCGCACCAGCATGGACAGGCTCTGGGCCTGCATCTTCTGCATCACCTTGGCGCGGAAGATCTCGACCGTGCGGGGGCTGATGTCCAGGGCCAGGGCGATCTCCTTGTTCGACTTGCCGTCGATCAGGGCGTCGAACACCTGGCGCTCGCGCGGCGTCAGGCTGGCCAGCCGGGCGGCGGTCTGTTCGCGCGCCTCGCTCTCGACGCCCTGGCGCGCCAAGGCCGACAGACAGCCGCGCACCGCCTCCAGGATGCGGTTGGGATCGAAGGGCTTTTCGATGAAGTCCACGACCCCGGCCTTCATCAGCTGGACGGCCAGGGGCACGTCGGCGTGGCCGGTGATGACGATAACGGGCCAGGCCTCGCCCTTCAGCGCCTTGAGCCGCTGGATCAGTTCGGAGCCTTCAATCTGGGGCATCCGCAGGTCGGTGATGACGCAGGCGGACTTGTCGTCCGGCAGCTGTTCCAGAAACTGCATCGCGCTGGCGAAATCCCGCGCGCGGATGCCCTCGCCCCGCAGGAGCATGAGCAAGGAATCGCGCATGGCTTGATCGTCGTCGATGACGAAGACGGAATGGTCGGTCATGCGGCTTCGAGCTCCGTGACAGGCGTGAGGCGAAAGGAGAAGGCGGCGCCGCCCAGGGCGCTGCGGCCTACGGCCAGGGCGGCGTCGTGGCTCTCTATGATGGAGCGGGTGACGGACAGGCCCAGGCCCATGCCGCCGGCCTTGGTGGTCATCATCGGTTGGAAGATCCGGTCCATCTGATCCTCGGCGATGCCGGGGCCGTTGTCCTCGATCCGGATCTCATAGCCCTCATCGGCCAGGCTGCGGCCCGTGAGCGATACGACCGCACCGGGATGGTCGCCGACGGCGTCGACGGCGTTGCGCACCAGATTGGTGATGGCCTGCTGGAACTGGATTCGGTCGGCCAAGACCCGATCCCCGGCCGTATCGACGTCGATGCGGACGGCGATACCGGTTTCCTGCCGGATCAAATCGAAGAGGGGGCGTAGGTCGTCCACCATGGAGGAGACCCGCTCTTCCGTCAGCTGGGACGCCCCGGTCGCGATCAGTTCGCGCATGCGCCGGATGATGTCCCCCGCGCGCAGAAGCTGGGTCTTGGCCAGGTCGAGGGCGCGGCCCGCGCTGTCGCCGATCGGTCCGGCGCGCGCGATGTCGGTTTGGCACGCATGGAGATAGACGGTGGCGGCCGTCAGGGGCTGGTTCAGCTCATGCGCCAGGATAGCCGCCATCTCACCCATGGAATTGAGCCGCCAACTCTTGCTGAGCTGGTCCATCAGGTCGCGCATGCGATCGTTGACGGCCAGGCTCGGACGCTGGTCCGCCAGGGACAGGACCACCCGCTCGGAGGCCATGCTGTGCGCCAGCAGCCCGCCGTGGATGATCACCGGCACGATCTCGCCGTTGGGACGTCTCACCAGCCAATAGCCGGAGGGCGGGGCGGCCAGGGGGGCGTCCTTGACGAAACTCGCCAGGATGTCCTCGCCGAAGTCCGGCGCGAACAGGCTGAAAGGGCGTTCGTGAGCATCCTCGGGCGCCACGCCCAGCAGATCGGCCGCCGGGTCGGTGATGCGGCGAATACGCCCCTCGTCGTCCAGCGTCACCACGGGCACCGAGGTCAGTATGCTGTGCAACAGGGCGGTCCGGCTGGTCAGCCGATGACCGACTTCGGCCAACAGCAGGGATACGGCGATGAAGAGGCCGGCGCCGACCGCCGCATCGAAGAGGTCGCTTCGCCCCTTCATCGCCAGATCGGCGGCGATGGAGACGCCGATGACGAAGAGGGTCGCGGTGCGGCTGCCGACCAGGGCGGTCGCCATGACGGCTCCGAACAGCGGCAGGTAGTGCACGTGATCGACGTCGCGAAGAGCCACGCTCGTCGTAACCGCCAGCGGGACGCAGACGCAAGCGAGCAGAACGGCGTTCTTCGGAGATGCGTTCGCGGATTTTCCGATGACCCGCTTCAACAACTCAGTAAAGGCGTCCGCTCGCGCCCCTGTCATGTTGGATCTCGCCGTTGCGAAATCATCTGGACTTCACCGTCGCCGCTTTTCTGACCAATTTACTACAACGACAATGGCGTGGCTGGGAAGCGATATCGTCGTCTTTTCACACGCCTCGCGACTATCGAGCGCACTTCGTCCGATGCGATTCAGGAGATCCGCCGCGTTCGCTGCGCCGGATGGCGCCGCCCCTCAGCCCGCGCCAACCTTCGCTACGCATTCCTACCTAAGCCGCAGTTCAGAAATCGTATTAATCATCCTTCCATCCTTGGTCGGACAGATGCGGGTTCATCGCAGAGGGGCGGCTGGCGCGCCGCAAAGGGCCGTTTCGGCCGTGGCGGCGCGCTCAGATCGACGAAGACCGTAGGAGTTTGGGTTGCGTTTTATTGAGAACATGTCCGTCGGACGGAAGCTCGCCGTGGCTTTCGGCGTGGTCCTGGCCGCCATCGCCGTCATGGGCGTGGTGGTGGTGACGAACCTTCTGGCCTTGCAGCGCGCCGACCACGCTCGCAACCTAGAAGGTGAGATCAATCAAGTGCTCGCCGTCGCCGAGTTCCGCCTGTCAAAGCAGGAAAACTCCTATCGCGGCTATCTGCTGTCGCAGGACCCCTATTACGCCGAACGGCTGGATCTGCACCGCGCCAAGTTCAAGGAAGCGCTGGAGGAGGTGCGGGCAAAACTGCCCGCCGATCGCGCCGCGCCCGTCGACGAGGCCATCAAGGCCGCTGACGGCTGGTACGCCAACATCGTCCAGGTCGGTAAGGCGATGGTCGCCGAGGGGCGGATCGCCGAGGCCAGCCGGATGGTCGGTCAAACCGGCGTCGCCGACCAGTTCATCGCTCCAGTTGAAGAAGCGATCGACGTCCTGAGGGCTGAGAACGAGGCCGCCCGCGAGGCGACCCGCAAGGCTCAGGCCGAGGCGGCCCAGGCCGCCCTCATGGCCGTGATCGTGGGCATGGTCTGCGCCCTGCTGATGGCCCTGGCTGCAGGTCTGGTCGCCACCCGTTCGATCGTGCGGCCGACCTTCACCATGATCGGCTATATGCAGAAGCTGATGGCGGGCGACACCGCCATCCAGGTCCAGGGCGCCGACCGCAAGGATGAGTTCGGCAAGATGGCTCAGGCCATCGTCGCCTTCCGCGACGCGGCCATTGAGAAGGCGCGTCTGGCGGCGGAGGCGCTTTCGCAACGCTCGATGAGCGAGCAGGAGCGGGCCGCCCGCGAGGCCGAGAAGGCGGCGGAGGCCGAGGCCGACCGGGTGACGATCGAGGCCTTGGGCCGGGGTCTGGCGGCCATGGCGGACGGCGACCTGACCTATCGGATCGAGACCGAATTCGCGCCCAAGGCCGCGCAGCTGAAGACGGACTTCAACGCCGCCATCGCTCAGCTCCAGCAGGCCCTGTCGGTGGTGGTGGGCAATATCGCCGGCATCCGCTCCGGCGCCGGCGAGATCAGCCAGGCCGCCGACGACCTGTCGCGTCGTACCGAACAACAGGCTGCGGGGCTGGAGGAGACGGCGGCGGCTCTGGACGAGATCACCGCCACGGTGAACAAGACGGCGTCGGGCGCGCGCCAGGCCTCGGACGTGGTCCAGGCCGCCAAGGGCGACGCCGAGACCTCGGGCGTCATCGTTCGCGACGCCGTCCAGGCCATGCAGGCCATAGAGGGCTCGTCGGACCAGATCAGCCAGATCATCGGGGTCATCGACGAGATCGCCTTCCAGACCAATCTTCTGGCCCTGAACGCCGGGGTCGAGGCGGCCCGGGCGGGCGAGGCCGGTCGCGGTTTCGCCGTCGTGGCCTCCGAGGTCCGGGCCCTGGCCCAGCGCTCGGCGGAAGCCGCCAAGGAGATCAAGACCCTGATCTCGACCTCCAGCACCCAGGTCGGTTCGGGCGTGAAACTGGTCGGCCAGACCGGCGAGGCTTTGCAGCGGATCGTGGACCGTGTCGCCGAGATCGACGGCCTGGTGGCGGAAATCGCCGCCTCGGCCCAGGAACAGGCCATCGGCCTGGCCGAGGTCAACACCGCCGTCAACCAGATGGACCAGGTCACCCAGCAGAATGCGGCCATGGTCGAACAGTCGACCGCCGCCAGCCACTCTCTGGCCCAGGAGGCCCAGTCGCTCCAGGCCTCGGTGGCCCGGTTCAAGGTCGGCTCAGCGGCCCAGGTCGCCGCCGCCCCCGCCCGCGCCCCTGCGCCCGCGCCTGCGTCTTCCGCACCGGCCAAGCCGGCCCATCGAATGGTCCAAGCCCTCAAGACCCTGGGCCGCGGCGGCGCCGCGCCCGCCCAACAGGCCGCTCCCGCCGAAGACGGCTGGGAAGAGTTCTAAAATGCTCCGTTCTTCAAGCGATATTTACCAACCGCGTGAGACGAAGCGGACGGGGCTGAAACAAGGAAACACCAATGGCTGAGGTCATAAGTCTCGCATCGGTCCTGGACATGAACGCAGCCGAGCCGCTGAAGGCCGAACTGTTGGCCAAGCGCGGCCAGGCCGTAACGGTGGATGCGAGCGGCGTCGAACGCCTGGGCGGTCTTTGTCTCCAAGTCCTTCTCTCCGCCCGCAAGACCTGGGCGGCCGACGGGGTCGATCTGATGATCACGCCCCAATCGACGTCTTTCGCTGAACAATGGGCCGCCTTCGGCGCGTCCGAAACCAACGCACCAGACCTCACTGAAGGAGCGCTCGCGTGAGCAAGACCGTTCTGACCATCGACGATTCCCGCACCATGCGGGACATGCTGCTGATGGCCCTGGAAGACGCCGGCTATGTCGTCATCCAAGCCGTAGACGGCGTGGACGGCCTGGAGACGCTCGCCGCCCAGGGCGCCGACGTCATCATCACCGACATCAACATGCCCCGCATGGACGGTTTCGGCGTCATCGAAGGCGTGCGCGCCGATCCGAACCACCGCACCACCCCGGTGCTGGTGCTGACGACCGAGAGCGACGCCGAGAAGAAGGCCCGCGCCCGCGCCGCCGGCGCGACCGGCTGGATCGTCAAACCCTTCGACCCGGTGAAACTGGTCGACGCCGTTCGCCGCGTGGCGGCCTAACACTTTTCCAGATCGGTCGGGCCAACAGCCATGGACGCCTTCGAAGCCATCAAAGCCACCTTCTTCCAGGAGTGCGACGAACTGCTCGCCGAACTGGAATCGAAGCTGATGCTGTTGGAGCAGGGTCAGACCGACCTGGAGACGATCAACGCCGTCTTCCGCGCCGTTCACTCGGTCAAGGGCGGGGCGGGGGCGTTCGGCCTGGAGGCTCTGGTCCGGTTCGCCCACGTCTTCGAGACCCTGATGGACGAGCTGCGGGGCGGCCGCAAACCCTGCGACGCGGTCACGATCAAGACCCTGCTGCGGGCCTCTGACGTGCTGGCCGACCACATCCAGGCCGCCCAGGGCCTGGCTCCTCCGGTGGACGAAGAGCGTTCGGCCGGCCTGGTCCAGGAGCTGGAGCTTCTGACCCACGGCGGCGAGGCGCCGCCCGCCGTCGAAGAGGAGGAGGAAGACGACTTCGGCTTCACCCCCATGGCCTTCGACGCGCCGCTGGACGACCCGGCGCTGGCGGTCGAGGCTCCCGCTGCGGATGCGGCGCCCGCAGGCCAGCCCGGCTGGCGCATCGTCTTCAAGCCGCACGGCCGCATGTACGGCAGCGCCAATGAGGCGGGTCTGCTGCTGCGCGAAGTGGGCCGGCTGGGCCCCATCACCGTCTCTGTGGACGAGGCCGCCCTGCCGACCCTGGACGTGCTGGTCGCCGAGGACGGCTATCTGACCTGGACGATCGACCTGGTCGCCGATGTCGACGAAAAGGCCGTGCGGGAAGTGTTCGACTTCGTCGAGGCCGACTGCGACCTGACCATCACCCCGCTGGGCGGCGCCCCGGCCCTGGTCTTCGAGGAAGAGCCGCCGGCCGTCCTGCCCGCCAGCGACGAACTGGACATCGCCGCCCTTCTGGCCAAGGCCGCTGCAGGCGCCGCGCCCGAAACGCCCGCCGCCGCTCCGGCGCCGGCCCCCGCGCCCCAGTCTGTCGCGCCCCAGTCGGTCACGCCCGAGCCGGCCGCGCCTGCGCCGGTCGCCGCCCAGGTCTCCGCGCCTGAGCCCGCACCGGCCCCGGCCGCCGCCCCCATTCCCCCCGCCCAGGTCGCCACCCCCGTGGCGCCGGCGCCGGTCACCATCCGCGTCGACCTGGATCGGGTCGATCGCCTGATCAACGTCGTCGGCGAATTGGTCATCCAGCAGGCCATGCTGTCCCAGCGCGTGCTGGAAAGCGGCCTGGCCCGCTCTTCGGGCATCGCGCTTGGGATGGAAGATCTGGAGCTTTTGACGCGCGAGATCCAGGACAGCGTCATGGCCATCCGCGCCCAGCCGGTGAAGTCGGTGTTCCAGCGCATGCCGCGCCTGGTCCGCGAAGTCGCCGACATGGTCTCCAAACAGGTCCGTCTGGTCACCTCCGGCGAAGACACCGAGGTCGACAAGACCGTGGTCGAACGCCTGGCCGAGCCGATCACCCATATGCTGCGCAACGCCATCGACCACGGGCTGGAGACGCCGGAGGAGCGGATCGCCGCCGGCAAGCCGGCCGAGGGTACGGTGCGCCTCGCGGCCCTGCACCGCTCGGGCCGGATCGTCATCGAAATCGCCGACGACGGCCGCGGCATCAATCGCGAACGGGTCAAGAAGATTGCGGTGGACAAGGGGCTGATCGCCGCCGACGCCGCCCTGACCGACGAACAGATCGACAATCTGATCTTCCTGCCCGGCTTCTCCACCGCCGCCGTGGTGTCCGACATCTCGGGTCGGGGCGTGGGGATGGACGTGGTCAGGCGGTCGATCCAGGCCCTGGGCGGCCGCATCTCGATCAGTTCGGTCCCCGGCAAGGGCTCGACCTTCACCCTCAGCCTGCCGCTGACCTTGGCGGTTCTGGACGGCATGGTGGTGACGGCCGCCGACCAGACCCTGATCGCCCCTCTGCCGGCCATCGTCGAAAGCCTGACGCCGCAGGAAAGCGACCTGCACTATGTCGGCGGGCTCGATCCGGTGATCCGCTTCCGCGATCGCTTCCTGCCGCTGATCGACGTGGCCCTGACCATGGGCTTCCGCGAGACGCCGATGGTCCCTTCCGAAGGCGTCGCCGTGGTGGTCGAGACCGAAGGCGGCCAGCAGGCGGCCCTGCTGTTCGACGCCATCCAGGGCCAGCGCCAGGTGGTGATCAAGAGCCTGGAGACCAACTACCGCCAGGTCGAGGGCGTCGCCGCCGCCACCATCCTGGGCGACGGCCGTGTGGCCCTGATCCTCGACGTCGACGTCCTTGTCACCGACATGCGCCGCAAATCTCCCCGATCCGACTTCAAGCTCGCGAGCTGACCCATGACAGAAGCCAACGACACCCAGCGCGAACTCATCGCCTTCCGCATCGGCCGGCAGGAATTCTGCGTCGACATCATGTCGGTGCGCGAAATCCGCGGCTGGACGCCCGCAACCCCCCTGCCGCGCTCGCCCGGCTATATGAAGGGGGTGATCAATCTGCGCGGCACCGTCCTGCCGATCATCGACCTGGGCGCCCGGTTCGGGCTTGAGACGTCCGAGCCGACCGCCCGCCACGTCATCATGGTGGCCCATATCGGCGGCCGCATGGTGGGGCTGCTGGTCGACGCCGTGTCCGACATTCTGGAGATGAACGACGCCGCGGTTCAGCCGACGCCCGACGTCGCCAGCGACCAGGTCAAGACCTTCGTCAAAGGCATCTTCTCGATCGACGGGCGGATGATCAGCCTGATCGAACTGGACCACATCCTGCCCCAGGTCGAGGCCGAAGCCGCATGAACCCCGCCCCGGGACGGGGGTCGATCGTCGAAGGCGAGTTCGTCTTCACCGCCGACGACTTCCGTCAAATCGCCCAGATGCTGCATGCCCACGCCGGCATCGCCCTGAACGAGGGCAAGGCCGCGCTGGTCTATTCGCGCCTGGCCAAACGGCTGCGGACCCTGGGCCTGACCAGCTTCCGGGACTATTGCGCCCTGGTCGAGGGCGCCGACGGCGTGGACGAGCGTCAGAAGATGACGGCGGCCCTGACGACCAACGTCACCCGCTTCTATCGCGAGCCGCATCATTTCGACGATCTGCGCGACCGCGTCATGCCCGACCTGGCCGCGCGCGCCCGCGCCGGGGGCCGGGTGCGGCTGTGGTCGGCCGCCTGTTCGAACGGGCAGGAGCCCTATTCGATGGCCCTGACGGTGCTGTCGGTCCTGCCCGAGGCGGCGGACCTGGACGTGCGCATCCTGGCGACCGACATCGACCCCAATATGGTGGCCCAGGGCTATGACGGGGTCTATTCCGAAGAGGCGCTGGAGCCGGCGCCGGCGACCCTGTGGCGCAAATATTTCAACCGCGCGGACCGTGGAAACTGGGTGGCGGGGCCGCAGCTGAAGCGGCTGGTCACCTTCCGCGAACTGAACCTGATCGGCGACTGGCCGATGAAGGGCCGGTTCGACGTCATCTTCTGCCGCAACGTGGTCATCTATTTCGACGATCCGACGCAGGAGCGGATCTGGAGCCGGTTCACCCCGCTGATGAACCCCGGCGCCACCCTCTACATCGGTCATTCCGAGCGCGTGTCCGGCCCGGCGAGCCGCCAGCTGCAGACCGCCGGCCTGACCACCTACCGCCTGGGAGCCGCCTGATGGCCGATCGCGTCAAAGTCCTGATCGTGGACGACAGCCTGACCATGCGCGGCCTGATCTCGGCCGCCCTGAAGTCGGACCCCGAAATCGAAGTCGTCGGCACCGCCGCCGATCCGCTGGAGGCCCGCACGGCCATCAAGGAGCTGAATCCCGACGTCCTCACGCTGGACGTCGAAATGCCCAATATGAACGGGCTGGAGTTCCTGGATAAGATCATGCGGCTGCGCCCCATGCCGGTGGTGATGGTCTCGACCCTGACCGCAGCGGGCACGGACGTGACCCTGGCGGCGCTGGAGATCGGGGCGGTGGACGCGGTCGCCAAGCCGGCCGTGGCCAGCGCCGAGGCCTTCCACGAACTGATCGGCAAGGTGAAGACGGCGGCCCGGTCGCGGGTTCGCGCCCGCGGCGACGTGCCCGCCGCCGCCGCCGCCCCCAGCGCCTATCGCCCCGCGCCCAATCACGTCCTGGCCATCGGCTCCTCCACCGGCGGGGTCGAGGCCCTGCTGACGGTCTTGAGCGGCTTTCCCGCCAACTGCCCGGCGACGGTCATCACCCAGCACATGCCGGCGACCTTCACCTCCAGCTTCGCGGCGCGCCTGGACCGGGTCTGCGCCCCGGCGGTCAGCGAGGCCGTGGACGGCGCGCCGCTGAAGCCCGGCCACATCTATCTGGCGCCCGGCGGCGCCGCGCACCTGGAGCTGACGCCGGGCCTGTCGCCGCGCTGCCGCCTGGTGAACAGCGAACCCGTCAACGGCCACCGTCCGTCTGTGGACGTGATGTTCGATTCCGTCGTCCGTCTGAAACGGCCCATGACCGGCGTGATCCTGACCGGCATGGGCAAGGACGGCGCCAAGGGGCTGAAGGCCATCCGCGATGCGGGCGGCCGCACCCTGGGTCAGGACGAAACCACCTCGGTCGTCTATGGCATGCCCAAGGCCGCCTTCGAACTGGGCGCTGTGGAGCGGCAACTGCCGCTGCACCGCCTGGCCCCAGCCATCCTTGATCTGTGCGCCGATCCGGCCGCACGGTCCGTCGCCTGATCCCGGGAGCCTTACTCATGCCCGCCGCCGCCTCACTTCACTGCCTGGTCGTCGACGATCAGATGACGATGCGCTCGCTGGTCCGCACCAGCCTGCAACAGCTCGGCGTGCGCGAGATCCGCGAAGCCGCCGACGGCGAAATCGCCCTGCGCGACATCATCGCCAAGCCGGCCCATCTGATCATCTCCGACTACAACATGCCCAATCTGGACGGCCTGGGCCTGCTGCGCGCCGTGCGCGCCCACCCCCCGACCTCCAAGACCGCCTTCATCATGCTGACGGGTCGGGCAGATCGCGAGCTGGTCCAGCGCGCGGTCCAGTTCGGCGTCAACAATTACCTGGTTAAGCCTTTCACCGTGGCCCAGCTGAAGGGCAAGATGGAAGCCGTCTTCGGCGCCCTGACATGACCTTTTCCGCCCTGAAGGACACGCAAGAAAAGCGTCTGCACGTCGGACAGGGCGAACACCATGTCACACGCGATCCCAATGTGGTGCTCAGCACCATTCTGGGCTCCTGCGTCGCCATGTGTCTGCGCGATCCGGTCGCCGGGGTGGGCGGCATGAACCACTTCCTGCTGCCCGAAGGGTCCGGCGCCGGCACCGACGCGGGCCGCCGCTACGGCGCCTACGCCATGGAACTGCTGATCAACGACGTGCTGAAGGCGGGCGGCCGGCGCGATCGGCTGGAGGCCAAGCTGTTCGGCGGCGGCCGCATGTTCGACTCCCTGCGCGACGTGGGTCGCTCCAACGCCGATTTCGCCGAGAAATTCCTGCGTGACGAAGGCATTCCGGTCGTCGGCGGCAGCCTGCGCGGAGACGGCGGGCGCCGGGTCCACTACTGGCCCGTGACCGGCAAGGCTCTGCAACGCGCCGTGACCGACACTGTGGCGCCGCGGCCCGCGCCCGTCGCCCCGCCTCCGGTCGATACCGGCGCCCTGGAGCTGTTCTGATGCACGCCCCTCCCGAACACGCCGAACTGCTGGTCGCCGTCGCCGACGAGCTGACACGGGTGCGCGAGGGGATCGACCATGTCGAGGCCCTGGTCAGCCGTCTGGTGCGCCGCGCCCCTGCCGAGGATCGGGCCGAGGCCCTGACCGAGGCCCAGGCCCTGGACGCCCTGACCCAGCGTCTGGAGGCCCTGTCCGGCGTCCTGCGTATGCTGGGCGACGGGGCCACCCCGGCCGAGTCCGTCAGCCGCATCTCCCTGGCCGACATGGCGGTGCGGCTGCGGCCCGCCGCCGGCGTCAAGGTCTCGGCTCCGCCCGATTCGGGCGATTTGACCCTATTCTAACGCCGTGACCAAGGCGCCCGATAAGGTCAATCTGGCGCATTCCACCCTGCTGCTGGTCGATGACCAGCCGACGTCGCTGGATCTGCTCAGCTCGATCGTCCAGGGGTTCGGAGTGCGCGAACAGCTGAAATGTCCGTCCGCCAAGGAGGCGGTCGAACTGCTGCGTCGTCGGGCGGTGGACCTGATCCTGGTCGATTGCGCCATGCCGGAGATGGACGGCTACGACTTCGTCACCTGGCTGAGGCGCGAGGCGCCCGAGCCGGCCCGTTTCACACCCGTGATCATGATCCTGGGCCACGCCGCCCAGGCGCGAGTCGCGCGCGGCCGCGACTGCGGCGCCAGCTTCATCGTCGCCAAACCCCTGACGCCGTCGGTCCTCCTGCGCCGCATCGTCTGGCTGGGCGCCCAGAAGCGCCAGTTCATCGAGGCCGAAAACTATGTCGGGCCGGATCGGCGCGTCCACAACTACGGCCCGCCGCCCGGCGAGGATGGCCGCCGCAGCACCGACCTGTCGGGCGAGGTCGGCGAGGCGGTCGGCGAAAACATGAACCAGGACGATATCGACATGCTGTTGAAGCCGATGAAGGTGAACCTGTGACCGCCGCCTCCAAAGCCGTTTCTCAGGATGTCTCAAAGCCCGCCGTGCGGATTCGCGACATCACCACCTCGCTTCAGCGGCAGATGGCGCGCCCCGGCGGCATAGATATCGAGGCCGCCGTCGCCGCCGCCGAACAGGGACTGGAGGGGCGCCGGGAGGAAACCCTGCGGGTGATCCAGGACAAGGTCCAGGCCTTGGCGGCCTTCTGCGCCGGTCGGCCCGCCGCCCCGGAGGCCGAGCTCTACGCCATCGCCTCCGTCCTGGTGGATACGGCGGGCTTTCTCGACATGCCCGCCTTCTATGAGGCCGCCTACAGCCTGTGCGAGGTCGTCAGCCGGATGTCGGCGGCCGAGGCCTGGTCCTGGCCCTCGATCGACGTCCATGTCCACGCCCTGTCGCTGATCCTGGGCGAGGGGGGCGGCGCCTCGGACGCCAATTCGACCCTGCTGGCCGGTCTGCGCGCCGTCGTGGACCGCACGCCCGCGCCCGGTTAAGCGCGATCCGCAGCCGGCGGAACAGGGACGAAACGAATCAGGACCGAATCGCGGACTCGCGCCGATTCAGCCTTTGTTCACCCCAAGATATTGTATCTTAAGACAGATTAACCACAATCGAGTTCGGGCGGCGCCGACCACGCGGCCAAGAAAATGCAGTTCGCCGCACCCACCGTCTTCCCCCCTCCGCCCCGACCCGCTAGTTCACCCCTGCGGGCCCCGTAGCTCAGCTGCATAGAGCAAGGCTTTCCTAAAGCCGAGGTCGCAGGTTGGAGTCCTGCCGGGGTCGCCATGTCTGTTGACGATTACATACCCCGCCCACTCGGGAAAATCCTTATTGCGTGCAGGGTCTTTGGGTGAAACTGTCAGGCTAGGAGGAAACCTGACATGCACGACGGCGCCCGACTCGCCGCGCCAGAAGATCGACCCCTCGGCTGTGGCGATCCTGCGACCTGCGCAGGTCACCGCCCGGACGCGAACTGCGGCCACGGCGGCAAGGGCGACGCCGGCAACACCCTGGGGCTGACGGTTGCGATCCTGGCGCGGCGGTGGGCCGCCCACCTGGACGAGGTTTTGGCCGAAGCCGGCTTCGGCGTCGGCCAGTTGGCCGTGCTGACGCTGTTGCAGAACCGGCCTGCCGGCCTGACCCAGCGCGAGGCCGCCGACCTTTTGGCTGTGTCAGAGGCGGTCATGTCCACCCGCACGGCCGCCCTGCTGTCGGCGGGGTTGGTGAGCCGTCAGACCCTGATCGGCGACCGACGGGCGCATCTATTGCAGATCACCGCCGAGGGACGGTCGGCCCATGACGTCTGGTCTAAGTGCCTGTCCTGCGTTCAGGAGCAGATTCTCGAGTCTGTCGGCGCCGAAGACTTGGCCGTGACCCAGAGAACGCTCGAAAAGATCGGCGCGGCGGTCGAACGGCTGTCTGAGCAGGAGGGGCGCAAGCTCAAGCCCGCCCCGCGTCGACGCCCGCCCGCTGCGTCCGGTCCCAGGGCCTGATCGGCTGAAAATCCAAGCGAGCGCTTGACTGACGCTTTGGCCGGAACCGCTGCGCGGCGCCGGCCGAACGATCGGGTTCTAGAACTCTTCCCAGTCCGCCTCGACGCTCTGGGCGGCGGCGGTCTGACGGCCGGCGACGGCGGCCAGCTTCACCGGCGCGGGACGGGGCGGCGAGGCGGGGCGAGCGGCGGCGAGCGGGGCGGCGGCGAGCAAGTTTGATCCGGCGCCCAGGCGGAACCGCCCGATCATCGAGGCGAGGTTCTCGGTCTCCTGGCGAAGCGAATGGGAGGCGGCTGTCGACTCCTCCACCATCGCCGCATTCTGCTGGGTGACCTGGTCCATCTGGTTCACGGCGGTGTTGACCTCGGCCAGGCCGGTCGACTGTTCGCGCGCCGAGGTGGCGATTTCGGTGATCAGGCCGTCGATCTCGGCGACCCGGTCCACGATGACGGCCAGGGCCTGGCTGGTTTCGCCGACCAGTTTCACCCCCTTGCCCACCTGACTGGTGCTGCCGGCGATCAGGCCCTTGATCTCTTTCGCCGCCTCAGCCGACCGCTGGGCCAGGGCTCGGACCTCAGACGCCACGACCGCAAAGCCGCGGCCGGCCTCGCCCGCGCGCGCCGCCTCGACCCCGGCGTTCAGGGCCAGAAGATTGGTCTGGAAGGCGATTTCGTCGATGACGCCGATGATCTGGTTGATTTCGCCAGAGGAGCGCTCGATCTCGGCCATGGCGCCGATCGCTTCTTCCATGACGGCGCCGGACCGTTCGGCGTCGCCGCGCGCCCCGGCGGCGACGGTCGCGGCCTGCTGGGCGTTGGCGGCGCTGCGTTGGACGGTGGCGGTCAGCTGATCCAGAGCCGCGGCGGTCTCCTCCAGACTGGCGGCCTGCTGTTCGGTGCGGCGCGACAGGTCGTCGGAGGCCACGCCGATCTCGTCGGCGCCGGAACGGATGGCGCCCGCCGTCTCGCCGACGCTTTTCATCGTCGCCTGCAAGGCGTCGACGGCCGCGTTGAAGTCGGTTCTCAGCTTGTCCAGTTCCGGGATGAAGGCCGTGGTGATGCGGCGCTCCAGGTCGCCCTGGGCCAGGGCGGTCAGGGCGTCGCCGATCTGTTCCACCGCCTCGACTCTACGGGTCACGTCCACGGCGACCTTGACCACCTTGGCCACCTTGCCGTCCGGATTGACGATGGGGTTGTAGGAGCCCTGGATGATGACGGCCCCGCCGTCCTTGCGGACGCCCCGGAACTCGCCGGACTGGAACTGGCCGGACGACAGGGCGGCCCAGAACTGGCTGTACTCAGGACTGTCGCGATAGGCCGGCTCGGCGAAGATGGCGTGCTTGCGCCCGACGATCTCTTCTAACTGATAGCCCATGGCGTCCAGGAACAGGCGGTTGGCGTTGACGATGGTCCCGTCCAGGGTGAATTCGATCATGGCCTGAGATCGGCCGATGGCCTCGATCTGGGCCGCATAGTCCTCGCTGGCGAGCCGATAGCGGGCGTCCGCCCATTCCACGACGAAACCGGCGGCCTTGCCGCCCTGTTTCAGCGGCGTGACCAACAGGTCGAAGGCGCGACCCCCGACCCGGATGGTGGCCGAATGGGGTTCGCTCAAAGTCGCCAGCATCCGCCGCTGGTGGGCCGGGTTCTTGTGGAAGACGTCGATGTTGGAGCCGACCAGCCGATCAACGCTGAAGTTGGGCAGGTCTGACCGTAGCTCGGCTTCCGCCTCTTGCAGAAGATTGCGAACCGCCGGGTTCAGATAGGTGATGTTCAGGTCCTTGTCGGCCAACATGATGTTGGTGCGAAGAGCCTCTACAGCCGTTTCCAGCATGCCGCTCGCCGGCTTTTTCCCCTTGGCCCACATATCCGCTCTCGATGCTGCGGGCGTTGAGGCGCCCTTTGGCTGCAGCGTTAGTGCTCACTCATTACTGGAAAGTGTACGGAATGTTTATCTGAACCCAACATCGCTGTGCTTTTCGGGGATACTAGGCTCAGGACCCATTGAAGTGAGGCGTGCGATCTGATTCAGGCTCCTGAGGAGTCTGGATATGAGCGACCTGTATTGGCTGACGGACGAGCAGATGGCTCGGCTGGAGCCCTTCTTCCCCAAGAGCCACGGCAAGCCGCGCGTTGACGACCGCCGGGTATTGAGCGGGATCATCTTCGTCAACCGCAACGGCCTGCGCTGGCGGGATGCGCCGTCGGCCTATGGGCCGCACAAGACGCTCTACAATCGCTGGAAGCGGTGGAGCGAGGCGGGCGTCTTCGTCCGGATGATGGAGGGCCTGTCCGGCGCCCAGACCGAACGTCGGACTGTCATGATCGACGCGACCTATCTGAAGGCGCACCGCACGGCTTCGAGCCTCGCGGTAAAAAAGGGGGCCTCGGGCGGCTGATCGGACGCACGAAAGGCGGCATGAACACCAAGCTTCACGCCGTGACAGACGTCAACGGAAGGCCCATCAGCCTCTTCATGACAGCGGGTCAGGTCAGCGACTACATCGGCGCTGCCGCTCTCGTGGACAGTCTGCCCCGCGCCCAGTGGCTGCTGGGGGACCGGGGCTACGACGCCGACTGGTTCCGGGACGCCTTGCAGGCCAGGGGGATCACGCCGTGCATCCCTGGCCGCAAATCCCGGACCGAACCCATCCGCTACGACAAGCGACGCTACAAGCGGCGAAACCGGATCGAAATCATGTTTGGCCGCCTGAAAGACTGGCGACGGGTCGCCACTCGCTACGATCGCTGCCCGACCGTCTTCCTGTCCGCCATAGCCCTCGCCGCCACAGTGCTGTTCTGGCTATGAGTCCTGAGCCTAAGCTGTTCAATCGACCACAGGCGGAAAGCGAGGAGCTATTGGAGCTTCGCGCCGTCGTCGCGGCCGTTCATTTGTCTCAGGCGGTGATCGAGTTCGATCTCGACGGCGTGGTGCTCGACGCCAACGCCAACTTCCTTGCGGTGCTCGGCTATGAACTGTCCGAGATCAAAGGCCGGCATCACCGGATGTTCGTCGATCCGGCCGAGGCCGGCTCGCCGGCCTATGCCGAGTTCTGGAAACGTCTGAACGCCGGGGAATTCGTCGCCGACAAGTTCGTCCGTTACGGCAAGAACGGCAAGCGGGCGGTGATCGAGGCGTCGTACAATCCGATCTTCGACGTCAACGGCAAGCCCTATAAGGTGGTCAAGTTCGCCATTGACGTCACCGCCGTCGAAGAGGAGCGCGAACGCCGCGCCGAGGCTGATCGTCAGGCGGCGGCCGTTCAGGCCATGGTGGTGCGAAATACGGGCCAGGGCCTGTCGGCCATGGCCTCGGGCGATCTGTCCTATCGGATCGAAGAGGATTTTCCGGGCGAGTACGCCGCTCTGCGCGAGAACTTCAACCGCGCCATGGCGGCGCTGGACCAGGCGATCGCCGTCATCGGCGGCAACGCCGAGACCATGCAGTCCGGCGCCAAGGAAATCAGTTCAGCGGCCGAAGATCTGTCCCGTCGCACTGAACGTCAGGCGGCCAGCCTGGAAGAGACGGCGGCCGCCCTGGATCAGATTACGGCCACCGTCCGCCGGACGGCCGAGAACGCCCAGGAGGCCGACAAGGTGGTCAGCCAGACCCGCGCCCAGGCCGAAACGGGCGGCGCCGTGGTCCAACGGGCGGTGGACGCCATGGGCGAGATCGAACGCTCGTCCGACCAGATCAGTCAGATTATCGGCGTCATCGACGAGATCGCCTTCCAGACCAACCTTCTGGCGCTTAACGCCGGAGTTGAGGCGGCGCGCGCCGGCGAGGCCGGGCGGGGCTTTGCGGTCGTGGCCTCAGAGGTGCGGGCCCTGGCTCAGCGGTCGGCGGACTCGGCCAAGGAGATCAAGACCCTGATCTCCGCCAGCGGCGCCCAGGTCAAATCCGGCGTCGTCCTTGTGCGTGAAACCGGCGAGGCCCTGACCGGCATCGCCGGCCGGATCGTCGAAGTCACTCAGCTGATGAGCGAGATTCGCGGATCGACCCAGGAACAGGCGGTCGGCCTGGCCGAGGTCAACACCGCCGTCAATGAAATGGACCAGGTGACCCAGCAGAATGCGGCCATGGTCGAGGAGTCGACGGCCGCCAGCGTGGCGCTGAGCCGCGAGGCCGCCGAACTGGCCCAGCTGGTCGGCCGGTTCACCACCAGCCCGGACGGCGGCTCCAGCCGACCTGCGCCGCTGCAAGAGGCCCATGGCCGGATCGCCGCCTTCGCGGCCGACCGCCCTGCGCCCCGACTGAAACTCGCCGCGGGCGGAGGCCGACAGGCCGCCGTTCACTCCGAATGGGAGGCTTTCTGATGTCCATGGCGCATACTCAAACCGACGCCTTTTCCGTCAACCGCGCCGGCTCCGGCCGTCGTGAGATGGTCGGCTTCGGGGTCGGGGACCAAGCCTTCTGCATCGACATCACCTCGGTGCTGGAGATCCGGGGCTGGACCCCCGCGACGCCCGTGCCCCAGTCGCCCCATTATATGAAGGGGGTGGTCAATCTGCGCGGCAGCGTCCTGCCGATCATCGACCTGGCCGCGCGCCTGGGCCTGCCGACGACTGAACCCTCAGCGCGTCACGCCATCATGGTCGCCAACTGCGGCGGGCGGACCGTGGGCCTGCTGGTCGAGGGAGTGTCCGACATCGTCCAACTGGACGACGCCGACCGCCAGGCGACGCCGGACATGGGCCATGGCCAGGGTGGGGTCGTCGCCGGAATCTTCGCGGTGGACGGCGCCATGCTCAGCCTGCTGGACCTGGACAATCTGCTGCCGCCGGACCGCAGCCGTCCCGCCGACGAGGCTTTCGATGCGATCGCCGCAGCTTGAGATCCCGGCCGCAGACGCCTCCTGGCCCCCGTACGGCGTGGCGGCCTGGCTGGCCGATGAGGTCGATGAGCGCGATCTGAGCCCTGTCATGCCGGACGGCTGCGACAGGGCCGGCATGGTCTCGGCCCTGCTTCAGATGGCCCTGTCGGTGTCTGAAGAGGGCGCGCCCTGGGCCGACGACGTCTGCGTCCTTCTTCTGTCGGGATGGGGCGCCTTGCAAGCCGCCGCTTCGGCCAACGAAACCGTCTGACGGTCGCCGGAGAGCCGGGTGATCGAATTCGCCCCATGCACGTTGTCGTCCGACCAGGGACGAAGACGGGCGAGGCGGGGACATGGCGAACGGATTGGAAGCCTATCGGGCCAAGCGCGACTTCACCCGCACCCCCGAACCGGCCGGAAAGACCAAGGCCGGACGCAAGGGCCGGCTGACCTATCTGATCCAGCGCCATGCGGCGACCCGGCTGCATTACGACTTCCGCATCGAACATGACGGGGTCCTGAAGTCCTGGGCCGTCACCAAGGCGCCGTCGCGCGATCCGGCGGTCAAACGACTGGCGGTGGAGGTGGAGGACCACCCCCTGGCCTATGGGACGTTCGAGGGGACCATTCCGTCCGGCAACTACGGCGCCGGGACCGTCCAACTGTGGGACCGCGGCGAATGGGAGCCGCAGGAGCCCGACATAGAGGCGGCGCTGAAGCGCGGCTCGCTGAAGATGATCCTGCACGGCGAGCGGCTGAGCGGCGGCTGGGCCCTGGTGCGGCTGAAGTCCGATCGCGGCAAGCCGTCCAAACGCAACAACTGGCTGCTGATCAAGGAGAAGGACGAGGCGGCCGTGCCCGGCGAGGGCGACGCCAATATGGAGATCGACGCCTCCGTCGCCAGCGGCCGGAGCCTGGCCGAGATCGCAGAGGGCAAGACCCAATGGACCGCCTCTCGCCCCGTGGCGCGCAAGGGCCCCAAGCCGCCGAAGGCCAAGCCGCGCGAAGCCGACCTGGCCCAGCCGCCCGCCTTCCAGCCGATCCAACTGTGCAAGGTGGCGGACCATCCGCCCGGCGGGGCCGGCTGGGTGCATGAGATCAAGTTCGACGGCTATCGCATCCAGATCGCCGTCGGCGGCGGCCGCGCGCGGCTCTACACCCGTCGGGGCCATGACTGGACCGACCGCTTTCCCGAACTGGCGGCCGATGCGGCCCAGTGGCCCGACGGGGTGGTGGACGGCGAACTGTGCGCCCTGACCGAGGACCATACGCCGGACTTTTCCGCCCTTCAGGCCGCCATAGCCGACGGAAAGACCCAGGACCTGGTCTATTTCGCCTTCGACCTGCTGAAGGAAGGGCGGGACGATCTGACGGCCCTGCCGCTGTCGCACCGGAAGGCGCGGCTCCAGGCCCTGATCGACCGGATCCCGGCCAAGGCGCGGGGGAGGGTGCGCTATGTCGATCACTTCGCCTCCACCGGCCAGGCGGTTCTGGACAGCGCCTGCCGAATGGATCTGGAGGGGGTGATCTCCAAGACGCTGAACGCCCCCTATCAGCCGGGCCGGTCCTCGACCTGGGTCAAGTCCAAATGCCGGGGCAGGGACGAGGTCGTCATCGGCGGCTGGTCGTCGGAGGGCGGAACGCGCTTTCGCTCCCTGCTGGTCGGCGTGGCGGAGGAGGAGGGGGGGCTGCGCTACCTCGGCCGGGTCGGGACCGGCTATTCCGCCCCCCTGCTGAAGACCCTGCTGCCGGCCTTGAAGGGGGCGGCGGCCGAGGCCTCGCCCTTCGTCGGCAAGGGGGCGCCGCGCGGCGGCAAGGACATTCACTGGGTGCGCCCGGTGCTGGTGGCCGAGCTGGAACACGGCGGTCTGACCGAAGGCGGCTCCCTGCGCCATGCGGCCTTCAAGGGGCTGCGCGAGGACAAGCGGGCTCAGGAGGTGGTCGATAAGCCGCAATCGCCTGGGCCGAAAAAGGCGGAGAAGGCCGCGCCCGCGCCGCGCCGAACGGGCAAGGACAAGGTGGTCGTCGCCGGCGTCACCCTGTCCAGCCCGGACAAGGTTCTGTGGCCCGCCGTCGGGGGGCGGCCGGCCATCACCAAGACGGACCTGGCCCGCTACTATGAACAGGCGGCCGAACGGATCCTGCCCCATGTCGCCGACCGGCCGGTGTCGATCATCCGCGCGCCCGACGGGATCGAGGGCGAGACCTTCTTCCAGCGCCACGCCATGCCGGGCTCGAACCCGCGGCTGAAGCTGATCGACGTGCATGAGCGCAAACCCTATGTCGCCGTGGTCGATGTCGGGGGGCTGGTCGCGGTGGCCCAGTCGGGCGGGCTTGAGCTGCACCCGTGGGGCTGTCGGCCCGGCGATCCGGAGACGCCCGAACAGGTCACCTTCGACCTCGATCCCGACGCGGGTCTGGACTTCGAAGCGGTCATCGCGGCGGCCAAGACGGTGCGAAAAACGCTGGAGGCCAAGGGGCTGAACCCCTTCGTCAAGACGACCGGCGGCAAGGGGCTGCATGTCGTGGTTCCGATCCGCTCGGACGGCCGCAGCCGGATCGAATGGGACCGATGCAAGGCCTTCGCCAAGGCCGTGGCCGAAGAGGTGCGACGCGCCGATCCCGACCGGTTCACCACCACCCTGGCCAAGAAGGCGCGCGGCGGAAAGATCTTCATCGACTATCTGAGGAACGGCCGGATGGCGACGGCGGTGGCGCCCTGGTCTGTGCGGGCGCGGCCGGGCGCAGGCATCGCCTTTCCCCTGTCCTGGGGCCAGGTCAAGGCGGGCCTGGATCCCCGGGCCTTCACCCTTCACGACGCCCCGGCCCTGCTGAAGAAGTCCGATCCGTGGAAGGATTTCCGGGCCGGAGAGGTCAGCTTGCGGCCCGTGCTGAAGGCGATGGGGCTTTAGAGGGGCGGTTCTGGTGCGTAGTGCTGGTGATTAGTGCTAGTGCTAGTGAGTAAGGCATGAGCAGTGGGAGTGTCTGCGCCCAGCCCACCTCTTGCTCACTAGAACTAATCACCAGCACTAATCACTATAACCCCGCCCCATCACGCCGCCGTCTTGCGCGTCGCCGGCTTTTTCTTGGCGGGGGCCTTTTTCTTCGGCTTGGCGCTGGTCGCGGAGCCCTTGAGGCTGTTGCGCAGAGCCTCCATCAGGTCGATCACATTGGTGTCGTCGGGCTCGGGCGCCTCGACCACCGACTTGCCGCCCTTCTGCTTGGCCTTGACCATCTCGCGCAGGGCCTCGTCATAGCGGTCCTTGAAGTCGGTCGGGTCGAAGTCCGTCTCCTTCTGGGCGATGATCCGGCTGGCGATCTCGACCATGTCCTTGTCCGCCTTGACCGAGGGAATGTCGTCGAAATAGTCCTCGGCGGGCCGCACCTCGTCATGCGCCCGCAGGGAATAGGCCACCAGCCCCTTGCCGCGCACCTCCAGGGCCAGCTGCCGTTCCCGCCCGCGCAGGACCAGGGTCCCAATCGCGATCTTGCCCGCCGACTTCATCGCGTCGCGGATCACGGCGAAGGCCTCGGCCCCCACGCCCTTTTCGGGCACGACATAGAAGGGGTCGTCCCAGTACAGGCGGTCGATCTCGTCCTCGTCCACGAAGCTTTCGATACAGATGGTTCGGGTGGTCTCCAGCTTGACCTTGTCGAAGTCGGCGTCGTCGAACAGGACATATTCGTCCTTGGCCACCTCATAGCCCTTGACCAGATCCGACCGTTCGATCGGGCCGGTGTCGGGGTCGGTCGGCACCATGCGGATGCGGTTGTTGGTCTCGGGATTGATCAGGTGGAAGCTGACGTGAGCATTGGAGGCGGTGGCGGTGTAGAGGGCGACCGGACAGGTCACCAGCGACAGTTTCAAATGCCCCTGCCAGGTGGGTCTTGCGGCCATGATCGTCTCCTCGCCTCCGGTTCGGTGACCTAACGCCGCAGGCCTGCGACCGTTTCCGCGCGGAACCGGGCGGCCTGTCGCACCTTTCCGATGTGAAGCTTGCAGCAAGGGCGGGGCGCATGCGGCCGACCAGACCATACCGATGAACCCGACCCCGACCCCCGTTTCGGGCTGGGCGCCCTATTGCGGCCCCGCGCCCGCCGCCGGCGACTGGCGCTGGAATCTGGACCCCGTGCTGCTTCTGGTCATGGCCGGGGCGACGGCCCTGATCCTGATGCGGACGCGCGGCCGGTCGCGGGGCTTGGGCCTAGCCGCCATGGCGGTGCTGGGCGTCAGCTTCGTCTCGCCCCTGTGCGCCCTCAGCTCCGCCCTGTTTTCGGCCCGGACCGTGCACCACGTCCTGCTGGTCGCCGTGGCGGCGCCCCTGCTGGCCGAGATGGCGCCGCGACGGCGATACGGGTCTCTGGCCCTGGCGACCTTCGTCCAGGCGGCGGTGCTGTGGGTGTGGCATGCGCCCGCCGCCTATGGCGCCGCCCTGTCCAGCGACCTGGTCTATTGGATCATGCAGCTCAGCCTTCTGGCCTCCGCCGTCTGGTTCTGGGCGGCGGCGCGGGCGGCCAGCGCGCCTGCGGCGGTGGTCGGCCTGTTGGCGGCCATGCTGGCGATGGGGCTCTTGGGCGCGGTCCTGACCTTCGCCGGCCAGGCCGTCTATGCGCCCCACGCCTATACGACCCTGGCCTGGGGCCTGACCCCGCTGGAGGACCAGCAGGCGGCGGGGCTGATCATGTGGGCTCCGGCGGCGGGCCTCTATCTGCTGGCGGCCCTGTGGCGGCTGGGCCGGATGCTGGGGCCGGATCTTCCCGCCGAAGCCGGGGTGCGTCCGGCGTGATCGAAAAGCTCTTCACCCAACTGTTGGAATGGGCGGCGGGCCACCATGACCAGGGCCGCTATTCGCCGGTCGGCATCCTGTTTCACTGGGTCATGGCCGCCCTGGTGATCTTTCAGCTGGGCTGGGGCTGGTGGATGGGGCGTCAGCCGGTCGGCGGTCAGATGCTGGCCGCCTATGATCTGCATTTCGCCGTGGGCGTCCTGATGCTGATCCTGGTGATCGGACGGCTGTCCTGGCGGCTGATGGCGCCGGACCTGATCAATGATGCGGACAAGCCGGGGTGGGAGAGCTGGGCCGCCCACGTCACCCACTATGTCTTCTACATCTGCCTGTTCGGCCTGCCCCTGTCGGGCTGGGCCATGATCTCGGCGACGGACCGGACGCGCGAACTGGAGACGCTGGGCTTCATCCCCTGGCCCCTGCTGCCGTTCCAGGACCTGTCCAACAGTCAGCTATGGGCGATCGAGGCGGCGGCGGAATGGATGCATTGGGGCCTGGTCGTCACCCTGCTGCTGATGATCCCCATCCACGCCGGAGCCGCCCTCAAGCACCATCTGATCGATCGGGACGACGTGTTTCACGCGATGCTGCCGGTCGTGCCGCTGCGTCGACGGAAGCGGACCCGGTGGCAGAGGCGCTGGCGGGCGCTGGAGAAGCAGGTTGCGCGGACAGCCAAAGCCCTATGGCGCGGACTTCTGGGTCCGAAAGCGGTTTGACGGCGGCGGCCATGACGCCGCGCGGATCGTTGCGGCGTTCGCCCGACTTCCACCGCTCCATCTGTTCGACCAGATAGGGGTAGGGCTGACCCGCGATCTGAGGATTGCCGCCCAGGCCGGTTCCTTCGCCGTTCAAGCCGTGACAGGCGGCGCAGGCCACCACGCCGCGCGCAGGATCGCCTCTCAGATAGACCGACGGCGCAGGGGCGGCGGCGTTCCGTTCCGTCGGCGGGATCGGCAGGGCGGCGTAATAGGCCGCCACCTCGCGTCGGCTTCTCTGATCCAAGGCCTTGGCGATGCGCGTCATCTGGTCGTCGGCCCTGAGGCCCGAGGCGTAGTCCTCCATCTGTTTCTGCAGATAGCCGATGTCCAGGCCCGCCAGTCGGGGCGCGGCCGCGCCGTCGCCGCCGCCGTCCAGGCCGTGACAGGTGAAACAGGCGTTGGCCGCACCGCCGGCGCCGCCGCTGAGGGCGATGACTTCGCCATTCGCCGAGAGAACGCGGTCGGTGTCGGTCGCCGCCGCCTCGCATCCGGCCAGCAGCATCAGGAGCATCAGAGGGGCAAGGGGCGCGCGCACCTGCATCCAACCCCCGCCTACGGCCCCGGTTCCGAAGGCGCCGCCCGACGGAGACGCCATGTCGCAGCCGGGGAACTTCCTCGTCCTGGGGGGATTGGTCTGGTGAAGCTTTCGAGGCCTGGCCCGAGGCGATTCAGGGCGGGGGACCGGGCGGCGATGAGATGGGGCGGACAGGGCGAGGCAGGGCGGACCGCCGCCGCGGCTCTGCTCGCGCTCGCCTCGGCGGGCCTCAGCGCCTGCGTCGACAAGGCGGATCAGCCCCGGCCGGTGGCCCAGGGCGATCCGGCGCGCGGCCTGGCGGTCATCGAGGCCGTCGGTTGCGCCGCCTGCCACACGATTCCCGGCGTCGCCTGGCCCGAAGGCCGCAGCGGCGGCGACCTGGCGGGCTTCGGGGCGCGCCCCTTCATCGCCGGGCGCCTGCCGAACCAGCCCGGCGTCCTGACCCGCTGGCTGATCGACGCGCCGTCCCTGGATCCCGGAACCGCCATGCCCCCCATGCCCCTGAACCAAGCCCAAGCCCGCGACGTCGCGGCCTATCTGTATACGCTCGATGACGACTGAACCGACGCCGGGAACCGCGGGCTGGCCCCCGCCTGTGCTGGACCCAGCCGGCCCTTTCGCCGGGCCGATCGAGGTGGTGGCCTGGGTGCTGTTCGTCATGGCGGCGGTGGTGATGACCGTGGTGCTGATCGCCCTGGGGATCGCCCTGTTCGGCCCCCGGCGGTGGAAGCGGCGGGTCAGCGGCGAGCGTCTGGTCTGGATTGGCGGCCTGGCCTTTCCGATCGTGGTTCTGACCGGCCTTCTGATCTACGGCCTGACCACGACCGCGCGGGTCGCCGAGGCGCCGCGACCGGGCGAGATGCGGGTCCGCGTCACCGGCGAGATGTGGTGGTGGCGGGTCGCCTATCTGGACGACCAGGGGCGCGAAATCCTTCAGGACGCCAATGAGGTCCATATCCCCGCCGGTCAGCCCGTGGTGTTCGAGCTGGAAAGCGCCGACGTGATCCACAGCTTCTGGGTTCCGCGCCTGGGCGGCAAGACCGACATGATCCCCGGCCGGCGCAACTTCATGCGGCTTCAGGCCGATCAGCCGGGAACCTATGGCGGCCAGTGCGCCGAATACTGCGGCGGGCCCCATGCGCTGATGGGGCTGGTCGTGGTGGCCCATACGCCCCAGGAATTCGCCGCCTGGCGCGCGCGTCAGGCCGGGCCGGCCGTAGCCCTGGATGCGGCCGCGCCGACCGCCGCAATGATCGCGCGCGGCCGCGACGTCTTCGCCGCCTCCGGCTGCGGCGCCTGCCACACCATTCGCGGAACCGAGGCCAATGGTTTGGCCGGTCCCGACCTGACCCATGTCGGCTCCCGCCAGACGATCGGGGCGGGCATATTGCCGAACAATCAGGGCACTCTGGCGGGCTGGATTTCGGACAGCCAGGGCGTCAAGCCCGGCAACCGCATGCCCTCCTATCCGGTCCTGACGGGCCAGGATCTGCGCGCCGTCTCGGCCTATCTGGACAGTCTGAAATGAGTTCGGAAACCGGGTTCGATCCCGAACTCTACAAACGCCTGCCGACCCGCGAACCCCGCCCCGAGGGCGAGCTGGAGCAGCTGGAACAGGTCTGGTGCGCGCCGCGAAAGCCGTGGGAATGGGTCACGGCGATCAACAACAACTATATCGGCGTCTATTACGTCGGCGCGGCCATGCTGTTCTTCGTGCTGGCCGGGGTTCTGGCCCTGTTGATGCGGACCCAGCTGGCCCTGCCGATGACGGGCTTCTTGGCCCAGGAGACCTACAATCAGATCTTCACCATGCACGGCACGGTGATGATGTTCCTGTTCGCCGTGCCGGCGGTCGAGGCCCTGGGGGTGCTGCTGCTGCCCCAGATGCTGGGGGCGCGCGACCTGCCGTTCCCGCGTCTCAGCGCCTACGCCTTCTGGGCCTATCTGATCGGTGGATTGTGTTTCTTCTGCTCTCTCTTCTTCGGCCTGGCGCCGAACGGGGGCTGGTTCATGTATCCGCCCCTGACCTCCATGGCCTATTCGCCGGGGATCAACGCCGACTTCTGGCTCCTGGGCATCGGCTTCATCGAGATTTCGGCCATCGCCGGCGCTATTGAGATCATCGTCGGGGTTCTGAAGACGCGGGCGCCGGGCATGACCCTGGACAAGTTGCCGATCTTCGCCTGGGCCATGCTGATCTTCGCCTGCATGATCATCATCGCCTTCCCGTCGATCATCCTGTCCACCCTGCTGCTGGAGCTGGAACGCGCCCTGGGCTGGCCCTTCTTCGACGCGGCGCGGGGCGGGGATCCGATGCTGTGGCAGCACCTGTTCTGGTTCTTCGGCCACCCGGAGGTCTACATCATCTTCCTGCCGGCGGCGGGCGCCATGTCCACCATCATCCCGGCCGTGGCCCAGACCCGGCTGGTGGGACACAGGCTGGTGGTCCTGGCCATGCTGGCGACGGGCTTCATCAGCTTCGGCGTCTGGGCCCACCACATGTTCGCCACCGGCATGCCCCAGATCTCGATCAACTATTTCAGCGCCGCCTCCATGGCGGTCAGCGTGCCCGCCGGGGTTCAGGTCTTCGCCTGGATCGCCACCCTGGCGGCGGGGAAGATGCGGTTCAACACGCCGGGCCTGTTCGCCGTCGGCGGGCTGGTCATCTTCGTCATGGGCGGGCTGACCGGCGTCATGGTCGCCATGGTCCCCTTCGACTGGCAGGCCCACGACAGCTATTTCATCGTCGCCCACCTGCACTACGTCCTGATCGGCGGCATGGTGTTTCCGCTGTTCGCCGCCATCTACTATTGGACGCCCATGTCCAGCGCCCGGCCGCTGAGCGAGCGGTGGGGCAGGTGGGTGTTCTGGCTGATGTTCGTCGGCCACAACGTCACCTTCCTGCCCATGCATCTGACCGGGCTGATGGGGATGCCGCGGCGGGTCTACACCTATCTGCCGGATCGGGGTTGGGACCTGCCCAATATGATCTCGACCGTCGGCGCCTTCCTGTTCGGCCTGGCGGTGCTGATCTGGCTGGTGGACATGATCCGCAACTTCCGCCCCTTCGGGCGACGCGAGGCGGGCAATGTCTTCAATGGGCCGGGGCTGGAGTGGCTGCCGGCGGGGCTCTATTCGCTGCGGTCGATCCCGGTGATCAAGAGCCTCTATCCCGGCTGGGAGCAGAAGGGGCTGGCCGAGGACGTCGAGGCCGGACGTTATTTCCTGCCCGGCGTCCCGCGCGGCGAACGCGAGACCATCGTCACCAGCCCGCTGAACGCCGAGCCCCAATATCTGCTGCAGATCCCCCGGCCCTCCAGCTGGCACGTCTGGGGGGCGGTGTTTACGGCGGGCTTCTTCCTGATCCTGACCATCCAGGCCTATCTGGCTTCGGTGATCAGTGGAATTCTGGCCGTCTACTGCATCCTCAAATGGTGCTGGAAACTGGACCGGCCGGATCGGCGCGAGGGCGGGGCGGCTGTGGTGGACATCGGGGCGGGGGTGCGCCTGCCGACCTATGTCTCGGGTCCGACCAGCCACGGCTGGTGGGCCATGGTCATCACCCTGATCGTCGCGGGCATGGTCGCGGTCATGGCCGGCTTCTCCTATGTCTTTCTGTGGAGCCGCCGACCCGATCTGTGGCAGGCGCCGCCGGAAATGGGAACTCTGATCCAAGTCATCGGCCTTTGCGCGGCGGCGGCGCTGCTGGCCTGGGCCGCGCTGAGGGTCCTGGCGCTGGACCGGCCGCGCAGCGGGGTGATCGCCGCCGTCCTGATGCTGCTGGCGGGCCTGACGATCGGGGCGGGCTGGGCGGTCGAGGCGTCCGCCTGGTGGGGGGCGGGCCTGCGTCCCCAGGCCAGCGGCCAGGGGGCGACCGTCTTCGCCCTGATCGCCTGGCAGGGGCTGTTCGCGGCCATCTGCGCCATCATGGCGGTCTTCGCCCTGATGCGCTGGGTTTTCGGCCTGCTGTCGGCCCGGAGGCCGGCGACCTATCAGCTGATCGCCCTGTTCATCGGTTTTTCCGCCGCGCAAGGGGCGGCCGCCGCCCTGTTGACCCATCTGTTCCCGGGAGGCTGACATCGGACGCTGGCTGATCCTGACGGGCGGGCTGCTGATCTGGGCAGCCCATTTCCTGGGCGTCTATCTGATCTCGTCCACGGCGGACGTGGTGGCCACGGCCGAGGCGCCCCTGTGGCGTCTGATCGGCGGGGGATTCAGCCTGGCCTGTCTGGCGGGCGAGGTGGGGCTCGCCCTGTTGATCCTGAAGACCCGTCGGGGATTCGAGCCGGCCGTCGGCGTCGGGGGCTGTTTCATCGGCGGGGTCGGGATCGTGTTCCAGACCCTGCCCCTGCTGCTGACCTGAACCCCTTTCAGGGCGCCGACCAGCCCTTGACCGTCACCACCGCCGCGCGCGGATCGGCGTCGAACCGCATATAGGCGGTCGCATGGCCGCGGCCGGGCACATAGTCCAGGGTGGCGGTCGCGGTCTGGTCGCCTGCCACGGCCTCGACATCGACCCCGGCGGCGGTTTCGTCGCCGTCATTGACCACCTTGATCTCGGCCACATGGCCGTGGGCGGTGGTCTCGACCCTCTCGATCCGCGCGCTCAGGGTCGCCGGGGCGGCGGGTTGCACGGCCTCCCACACGATCACCCCGACGGCGGCCAGGGTCACCACCCCGCCCAGAGCGGCCATGGCGGTCTGCAAAAGCGGGCGGGGCGGGGCGGCTTTTCGGCGCGTGGCTCGGTTCATCGGATCAGACCAGCAGGCGGGCGGCGGCCGCGCCGATCGCGGCCGGAAAGCCCAGGACCGCCGTCGCCTGGACCACCCCGGCCAGAGAATGCCCTTCGATCCGCCCAAAGACGAACAGGGCGAACAGGCTGACCCCCAGGGCGATGGCGTAGCCGGGCAGGGTAAAGTGGAAGAAGGCGTCGGCCGGTCGATCCGCCTCCTCCTGACCGGCGAAGCCTGCGCGAAAGACGATGATGTGCAACAGCAGGATCGACACCGCCATCAGCCCCAGAACGTGGATCGGTCCGGCCTTGTAGGCGATCAGGATCATCTCCTCGGTCGGGGCGACGTTCAGGGCGAAGAACAGGGCGCCGGCCGCCATCAGGAACAGCTCCCCGACATAGGAGGCCTGATCCTCCTGGGTCTCGCCGCCGTCCGCGTCGCCGCTTAACTGGCGCCGGGCCAGCAGGGCGCCCATGGCGCCCGGAACGGCCTGAAGCGCAATCATGCCCAGGGCTTCACGCGGGGGATCGCCCCATCGGACCACGCCGAACAGGCTCAACAGCAGGCCGGCGGTCAGGAAGCCGACCGCCAGGGCGACGGCCGTGTCCATCAGATCGTTCGCCAGCCCCCGCCGGTCGGAGAAGCCCGCATAATAGGCAAGGCCGTAAAGCAGGGGCAGGCCCGCGACGATGAAGGCCAGCAGCCGGCCCCGGTCCATGGCCACCCCCTGCTCCCACATCTCCATCGTCATCAGCAGGGGGATGCTGAACACCAGGGCGCCCCCGAACGCGCGGCCCAGGTCGCGCAGATAGGCGCGTTCTCGGCTCAGATCGATCAGGGCGGCGGCGCTCATCTTCCGGCAACGTCCGAAGCGGCGCCTTGGCTCCGAACGTCAGGCTTCAGCGCGCGCCCAGCCGCTCCAGCAGATCGGCGGCGAAGCTGGACAGGGTGTCGTCGCGCGCTCCCATGACCAGGACGCGGTCGCCGGGTCGGGCCATTTCGACGATGCGGTCGCCGCAGGCCGCGCGGTCGGGCAGGGCCTCGGCCTGACGGCCCGCCTCGCGCACTCCTTCAGCGATGGCCTCGCTGCCGACGCTGCGGTCGGTGGTGCCGCCGTAATAGACCGGCTCGGGCATCAACAGGACGTCGTCCTCGCGCATCAGGCCGACGAAACCGTCGATGAACTCCCGCCGCATCAGCTTTAAGGGGCCGAAGCCGTGGGGCTGGAACAGGATCAGCAGACGCCCGTCGAAGGCGTGCAGCGTCTTCAGGGTGGCGGCGATCTTGTCGGGGTTGTGGGCGAAGTCGTCGATGACGGTGACGGCGTTGACGGTCCCCACCACCTCCATTCGCCGCCGAATGCCGGCGAAGCTTTCCAGCGCCTTGACCGCCTCGGCCGTCGAAACGCCCAGGGCCTTGACCGCGCCGAGCGCCGCAAGCGCATTGGCGACATTGTGGGCGCCGGGCACGTTCAGCCTGACGTCGAACTCGCTCCAGCCCTCGATCAGGCGGAACCGCATGCCGGTCGGCTGGGGCTGAAGATCGTGGGCGGACAGGTCGGCCGCCTCCTCGCCCAAAGCGAAGGTGATCGCCTTTCCGGGCGGTAATTCCTGCGCCAGGGCCGCCGTCTCGGGATTGTCCAGGTTCAGCACCGCCGTGGCCGCCCGCTGGACGAAGCCGCCGAACAGGTCGCGCAGCTCCTCCATCGACTTGTGGTCAAGCGAGATGTTGGAGACGACCGCCACGGTCGGGACGTAACGGGCGATCGAACCGTCCGATTCATCGACCTCGGACACGAACAGATCCGACCCGCCGATCAGGGCGCTGGCGAACGGATGGTCGGCGTCGGCGAAATTCTTCATCACCGCCCCGTTCATGACGGTCGGATCGCGGCCGGTCTGGTGCAGGATCCAGGCGATCATGCCGGTGATGGTGGACTTGCCGCTGGTGCCCGCCACCCCGATCGAGGTCGGGGCGGCGTTGAACAGCTCGCTGAGCAGTTCGGGCCGGGTCTTGATCGCCGCCCCGACGCGGCGGGCCGCGCCGATGTCGGGCACCGTCTCCTCGACCGCGCCGGTGGCGATCACCGTCTGCGCGGCGCGGGTCACACCCGATCCGTCCTGAGGGTGCAGGGTCACGCCGTGGGCGCGCAGCCAGTCGAACTTCTCGGGCGTGCGGCCCTGGTCCAGCGCCCGGTCCGAGCCCTCGATCCGGCCGCCCTGGGCCTGGACGATCAGGGCCAGGGGCAGCATGCCCGACCCGCCGATGCCGCAGAAGAAATAGGAGGCGTCTTGGTTCATGCCCCCTTAGAACAGGGGATCGGGCCGATCCGCCAGAGCCGGATCGCAATTTCGACGAAGAAGACGGGCGTGAACGCAAACACCTTCAAGATCGGCGTGGTCTGCGCCAGTTCCCGCTTTTCAAAGGAGCGGGCCGAGGCGATCGAGGCCTGGATGGCCCAGCACCATCCGGACCGTGAGGTCTCGGTCGTGTTTCACCCCGCCTGTTTCCTGAAACACGGCCATTTCGCCGGCGACGACCGGGCGCGGGCCGACGCCTTCGTGGAGTTCGCCAACGACCCGCGCATCGACGCCGTCTGGTTCGCGCGCGGCGGCTATGGCTCGTGCCGCATCGCCGAGGCGGTGATCCCCCGGCTGAACGCGGTGGCGCGCAAGAAACGCTATCTGGGCTATTCCGACGCCGGCAGCCTGCTGGCCGGCATGTACAGGGCCGGGTTCGAACATCTGGCCCACGGGCCGATGGCGTCGGATTCGGTGCGGGACGACGCGACGGCCAAGGGCGCCCTGGCCTGGCTGACGACCGGCCGGACGGACTGGATCGAGCCGTCGCTGGCCGGCGACCCCCGACCCGCCGTCGCCTTCAACCTGACCATTATCGACCAGTTGGTCGGCACGGATCTGGAGCCCGATCTGTCCGGGCACGTGCTGATGCTGGAGGAGGTGTCGGAGGCCGCCTACAGGATCGACCGGATGATGTTTCACTTGACGGGTCAGGACTCCATCCGACGTGTTGCAGGAATTCGCCTGGGACGTGTTTCTGATGTCACGCCAAACGATCCCGACTTCGGCCAGACTCCGGAGGAGATCGTTCGCTACTGGTGTTTGAGGTCCGGCATAGAATTTCTCGGGGCGGCTGATATCGGGCATGATGTCGCCAACAAAATCGTGCCCTTCGGTCCCCATAGGTAAAAAGACGGCGCGACGTGAAAGACACAGTCCGGCCATGATCCGCATCACGTCGGTCGGCGCCCTCTCGACACAGGGTGCGAGTGAACGTCAGATGAAGGTCCGCGAGGCGTTAGGACTTCGTTAGCCAAGGCGTTGGGGGACGCTGCGGTTACGCCTTCTGCGATGCGGCGGTTCGTTCGGACCTCGGGGGATGCCCGGACGAACCGCCTGATCGTTCTGCGATCTTCGAAGGCCGATCATCGACGTGAAGGGCCGCAAGGCTTATGGATCGCCGGGTGCGTTTCGACGAAAGATTCATTGATGAACTGAAGGCTCGCCTTCGGCCGTCCGACGTGATCGGGCGGACGGTGAAGCTCAAGCGGCAGGGGCGGGAGTATGTCGGCCTGTCCCCCTTCTCGAAGGAGAAGTCGCCGTCCTTCTTCGTCAATGACGACAAGGGCTTCTTCCACGACTTCTCGTCCGGCAAACACGGCGACATCATCTCCTTCCTGCAGGAGACCGAGCGGCTCAGCTTCGTCGAGGCGGTGCAGCGGCTGGCGGGCGAGGCGGGGATGCAACTGCCGGCCGAAGACCCCAAGGAGGCCGAGCGCGAACAGAAGCGGATGGGCCTGTCCGAGTGGATGGACCTGGCCCAGAAATGGTTCGCCGCCAATCTGCGCCGCACGCCGGGCAAGGCGGCGCGCGAATATCTGGAAAAGCGCGGCCTGCCCGAGGATCAGTGGGAGCGGTTCGGCCTGGGCTATGCGCCCAACGACCGCGAGGGACTGAAACAGGCCCTGGTCCAGCGCGGGGCGCGGCCGTCCGAACTGGTCGAGGCCGGGCTGCTGATCGCGCCCGACAGCGGCGGCCAGCCCTATGACCGGTTCCGCGACCGGCTGATCTTCCCGATTCTGGACGCGCGCGGGCGGATCGTCAGCTTCGGCGGCCGGGCCATGAACCCCGACGACCGGGCCAAATATCTGAACGGGCCGGAAAGCCCGCTGTTTCACAAGGGCTCCACCCTCTACGGCCTGCCTGAGGCGCGGCGCATTCTGGGGGCGGAGAGCCGGAACGACCAGCCGATCATCGTGGTCGAGGGCTATATGGACGTCATCGCCTGCCAGCGCGCGGGCCTGCCGGCCGTGGCCCCCATGGGCACGGCCCTGACCGAAGAACAGATGGAGCGGCTGTGGCGGGTCAGCCATGAGCCGGTGCTGTGTTTCGACGGGGATGCGGCGGGCCTGCGGGCCGCCTATCGCGCCATCGAACGGTCGTTGCCGCTGCTGAAGCCGGGACGATCGTTCCGCTTCGCCCTGCTCAGCGGCGGGCAGGACCCCGACGACATCCTGCGCGACAAGGGGGCGCCGGCCCTGCGCCAGGCCCTGGCCGAGACATACGGCTTCGCCGAGGTCCTGTTCCGTCGCGAACAGGATGTGGAGCCGCTGGACACGCCCGAGCGCAAGGCCGGGTTCAAGGCGCGGCTGCGCGCGGCGGCCGGCGCCATTCAGGACAGGGATCTGGCCGAACAGTATCGCCGCGATCTGTTCGACCGGTTCGACGCCCTGTTTCCCCGCACCCCGGCTCGCGCGCCCTGGACGCCCGGACGGGGCGGGGGGCGTTTCGGTCCGCCGCCGAAGCTTGGGCAGACGGTCGAGGGCGCCCAGGCCATGCAGTCTCTGTTCCGGGCGGTCAGTCCGGTGGCGGCGGCCCTGGCCTATGCGGCCATCGACGACATCGAGCGGCTGGACGATCATCTGGAAGAGGTCAGCGTCCAGGGCTTCGGCGACCCGGCCCTGGAGGGCTTGGCGCAGGAGTTGGTGCGCTTGCGGCTGTCCGGCCAGGCGTCGGATGCAGCCGTGGTGCGGCATCGGCTGCGCGACGCCGGTTTCGACCCGCTGTTGAGAGAGATCGAGAAGGCGGCCGCGAAATCCGGCGCTTCCTTCCTGTCGTCCGATCTCCCCGTGGCCGAGGCGCGCGCCCAATGGCTGAAGGTGTTCGGGCTGATGACCCATCTCGCCGCCCTGTCGCGCGCCATAGAGACGGCGAAACAGGACCTGGGCCAGGGGACGGGCATCGAGGCTCTGATCCGGCTGAAGGCCGAGCGGGACGCCATCACCCGCTCGTTCGCGGCCCCCGACTTCTGGGCGACCCTGGTTTGAGCCGCGCCGATTGGCGGGTTTGACGATCTGGAGTAGTCTCGCCCCATGGATGGCTCCCAACCCGTCAGGATCACCCGCGAAGGCGACCATCAGGTCGTCCACCTGCCGAGCGGCGTCGCCGTTCCGGCGGACGCCGTGGTGCGTCAGGAGGGGGAGCGGTTGATCATCGAACGGGGACAGGCGTCGAATCGGCACAGACTGCTCGACACCCTGGCGCGCCTCGAGCCGATCGAGGAGGACTTCGCTCCTATAGACGACCTGCCTTCGAGCCCTGTCCGCTTTTGATCCTCTATCTGCTGGATACGAACGCGCTTTCGGATCTGGTGCGCAATCCGCATGGGCAAGTGGCTCAACAGTACAGTCTGCGTTTGGAAGACGCCGCGACCAGCATCATCGTTGCGGCCGAGTTGCGGTTCGGCGCTGAAAAGCGCGGGTCCGCAACACTTTCGGGCCAGTTGGAGGCGATTTTGGCCGACATCCCGGTCCTGCCCTTCGATGCGCCGACTGATCGCGCCTATGCGCGGACTCGCCAGGCTCTGGAAAGGTCAGGGGCGAGCGTCAGCGCCAACGACCTGCTGATCGCCGCCCACGCCTTGGCGCTGGACTGCATCCTCGTCACCGACAATGAGCGGGAGTTTTCCCGCGTTCCGGGTCTGCGCGTCGAAAACTGGTTGCGCGAGCCCTAGGGCGGCCTTGACTCCGCCCGCTTGCGACGCCATCTGGCGCAATCGGATCATGACGCCTTAGTGCGCGAGGTCGAGAAGGCGGCGGCGAAGTCCGGTGCGCCATTCCTGGCCGCAAATGCGCCCCTCGCCGAGGCAAGGGTCCGATGGTCGCAGGCGTTTGACGACGCCTCGGTCCCGGCGCGAGAGGCGTCGGGGCGGGATGAGGGGGTTCCGTCGGCGGCAGCTGCGCGGGATGCGCTTCGCCGTGCGATCAAAGCCGGGACGATTTGGGAAGACAGCGCGGGCGCGTAACCTTACGCCTCGCCAAGCATTGTATTTTCGCCGGGGCGGATTGATCACCCCCTCCGGCCGGAGACAGACTGACTATGAACGCACAGACCGAGACGCAGGAAACCGAGGTTTCGACCGATGGCCCCCTGCTCGATCTGACCGACGCCGGCGTCAAGAAATTCATCAAACAGGCCAAGGCGCGCGGCTATGTGACGATGGAGGAGCTGAACAAGGTCCTGCCGTCCGAAGAAGTCACCCCCGACGCCATCGAAGACACCCTGGCCATGCTGTCGGAAATGGGCGTCAACGTCGTCGAGGCCGAAGAAGACGCGCAGGAGCAGCAGTCCACCGACGTCGCCGCCGCCGCCTCCACCGGCGTGTCCGAGACCCCCGCCAAGGCCGCCTATGACCGCACCGACGACCCAGTGCGGATGTATCTGCGCGAGATGGGTTCGGTCGAACTCTTGAGCCGCGAGGGCGAGATCGCCATCGCCAAGCGGATCGAGGCCGGCCGCGACGCCATGATCTCGGGTCTGTGCGAAAGCGCCCTGACCTTCGAGGCCATCATGGTCTGGCGCGACGAGCTGGAGAACAACCGCATCCTGCTGCGCGAGGTCATCGACCTGGACGCCACCTACGGCGTGCTGAACCCTTCATCCCTGCCGGGCGCCGCCCCGGCTGAAGGCGAAGAGGAGGAAGAAGTCGAAGAAAAACAAGCTGCTGAGGATAAGCCGGAGTCCGACGACGAGGACGACGACGACTTTGACGACGGCGGCGGCATGTCGATCTCGGCGCTGGAGGCCGAGCTGCGCGACGGGGTGATGGAGGTTCTGAACGCCATCGCCGCCGACTTCGGCGCCTTCCGTGCGTTGCAGGACAAGCTGGTCCAGGCGCGTCTGAAGGGCGAGACCCTGAGCGCCAAGGACGAAAAGACCTATCAGACCCTGACGACGACCATTTCGGATCGTCTGAAGACGATGAAGTTGAACAACAACCGCATCGAGGCCCTGGTCGAGCAGCTGTATGCGATCAACAAGCGCCTGATCGGTCTGGAAGGCCGGCTGCTGCGTCTGGCCGACAGCTACGGCATTTCGCGGCCTGAGTTCCTGAAGGCCTATTTCGGCTCCGAGCTGGACCCCACCTGGACCGATCGGATCAAGGATCAGGGCGTGCGCTGGACCAAGTTCAGCGAGAACGAAGCCAGCCAGATCGCGACCATCCGCGCCGACGTCGCCGCCGTGGCCCTGGAGGCCGGCCTGCCGATCGACGACTATCGCCGCATCGTCCAGACGGTGCAGAAGGGCGAGCGTGAGGCCCGTCAGGCCAAGAAGGAGATGGTCGAGGCCAACCTGCGCCTGGTGATCTCCATCGCCAAGAAATACACCAACCGCGGCCTGCAGTTCCTGGACCTGATCCAGGAGGGCAACATCGGCCTGATGAAGGCGGTCGACAAGTTCGAGTACCGCCGCGGCTACAAGTTCTCGACCTACGCCACCTGGTGGATCCGTCAGGCGATCACCCGCTCGATCGCCGACCAGGCGCGCACCATCCGCATCCCGGTGCACATGATCGAGACGATCAACAAGATCGTCCGCACCAGCCGCCAGATGCTGCACGAGATCGGCCGCGAGCCGACCCCGGAAGAACTGGCCGAAAAGCTGGCCATGCCGCTGGAGAAGGTGCGCAAGGTCCTGAAGATCGCCAAGGAGCCGATCAGCCTGGAGACCCCGATCGGGGACGAAGAGGATTCGCACCTGGGCGACTTCATCGAGGACAAGAACGCCGTCCTGCCGATCGACGCCGCCATCCAGTCGAACCTGCGCGAGACCACCACCCGCGTCCTGGCGTCCCTGACGCCGCGCGAGGAACGGGTGCTGCGCATGCGCTTCGGCATCGGCATGAACACCGACCACACGCTGGAAGAAGTCGGCCAGCAGTTCTCGGTGACGCGCGAACGGATCCGTCAGATCGAGGCCAAGGCCCTGCGCAAGCTGAAACACCCCAGCCGGTCGCGCAAGCTGCGGTCCTTCCTGGACAGCTGAAGACGATCAGGGGCGGCGCCGAAAGGGCCGCCCCTTTTTCGTTCAGCGGGCGGGCTCGACCAGGGCTGCGACGATGCGCCGGACCAGGGGCAGGATCAGCAGCAGGACCGGGAAGGCGATCAGCCAGGACAGGCCCCAGGCCTGCATCCACGCGCTGGGAAAGGCCGGGGCGAAGCCCAGGGTTCGAGCGGTGGCGATGGCTGAGACCACAAAGGTCATGATCAGCGACAGGATCAGCGGCATGACCAGTCCGGCGTAGCGGGCGGGCAGGCGTCGGAACCGGACGACGGCGGGATGAGGGTGCATGGTTTGCGTCTCTCTTAAACTCAGGTCTTCGGCGCGGGCATCCGCCGGACGAACCGGCCCCGGCCGAAGACCGGGATGGATGCGTTGCCTGACGTGAGACGCTTACGGCCGCCGAGGCGACGTGCGCCCTGTAGCAAGGTTGAGAGTGTTTCGCAACAATGGCGGCGCGGTCCCTCGCCCGCCGTTTCAAATAGAGGACCGGATGGGCCGCAAACACGTCAATCTGGGCACGGCGCCGGCCAAGGCCGATCTGCCGCAGAAGGTCTGCGCCGCCTGCGGCCTGTCTTTCGTTTGGCGCAAAAAATGGGCGCGGGACTGGGATCGGGTGCGGTTCTGCTCGGACCGCTGTCGGGCCAAGGGCGTGTCGGAAGAGCGGCGATAGGCGGCTCTCCGCCTCGTGACCGCCGGACCCGGCGGGAATCGGCTAGGACCGGAGCCATGTCCTCGTCGCCTCGTTTGATGCGCCTTTGCGCCGGCCTTTCGGTCCTGCTGGTCTTGGCCGGCTGCGTTCGCCGCGCGCCTGAGCCCCTGCGGCCCTCGCCCTATCCGGGCCAGACGGCGGCGCCTCTCGTCGGGGGGCTGATCGACCGGCCGATCGACGGGGGCACCCAGGCGGCGGTGGTGCGCGAAGGCTCTGAGCTGGGGCGGTGCATGGCCCAGCTGACCGCGGCGCGGGTGCGGTTCAGCCCCGTGCCGGATCGGCAGAACTCGGCCGTCTGCGGCCTGAGACAAGGCGGGGTGCTGGGGCCGGACCTGGGGACGGTGGCGCGGATGGCGCCCGGCGACGTCGAGATGACCTGCCAGACCGCCCTGGCGCTGAGCGTCTGGCGGCGTCAGTCGCTGGAACCGGCGGCGCGCGAGATCCTGGGGTCGGACGTGGTCCAGATCGACCATATGGGTGCCTACGCCTGTCGCAATGTGAACAACGGCGTGGGCTCCAGCCGGATCAGCGCCCACGCCCAGGCGGCCGCCCTGGACTTCGCCGGGGTGCGGCTGAGGGACGGGCGGCGGATCACGGTGACGAAGGATTGGAGCGGCGACGCGCCCGAGGCCCGATTCCTGCGCCGTATCCGCGACGACGCCTGCCGCATCTTCGGAACAGTGCTGAGCCCAGACTACAACGCCGTCCATTTCGACCATCTGCATCTGGAAGCGACCGACACACGTTTCTGCCGCTGAGGCGGCGCCGAGTGGGGCCGTCGGCCGGGAGAGGCGCATGGCGAAACGGTTGAAGGTCTTCACCTGGTCGGACGGATTTCACGCCTTCACGGTGGCGGTCAGCTCGCGGCCCAAGGCGCTGGAGGCCTGGGGCTCCAAACAGGATCTGTTCGCCACGGGCCTGGCCAGCGAACTGAGCGGCGGCCCCGACTATGAGGCGGCCTTAGCCGCTCCAGGCGAGGTGATCGAACGCGGCCTGGCCATCGACGTCGGCAAGATCAAGAAGGCGGCCGGACCGAAGAAGGCCGCCGGTCCGTCCAAGGCCCGGCGCGCCAAGATCCAGCGGCTGGAAGCCGAGCTTGAGACCCTGGACGCCGAACATCAGCAGGCGATGGCGGATCTGGCGGATCGGCTGAAGGCCTTGGAGGACGAACAGGCCGAGCGGGAGCTGACCCATGCAAAACGCCGCAAGGCCCTGACGGCGGCCCTGAAGACGGCGCGTCGTTGAGCCCCCTACGACTGGAAGATGGTTTCGAAACCGCCCCACATCATCCGCTTGCCGTCGAAGGGCATGTCCATCTCGGCGAAGCCGGGGTCGGTCTCCATCTGGGCCCAGCAGGCGTCGGCGGTGGCGCGGTCGGGCCAGGTGACCCAGGAGAAGACCACCACCTCGCCCGGCTCCAGCTTCACGGCCATGGGAAAGCTGGTCAGCTTGCCGTCGGGCACGTCCTCGCCCCAGGTCTCGACCTGGGACAGGGCGCCGTATTTCTGAAACAGGGGCCAGGAGGCCTGGGCGGACTTGACGTAGCGCGCCTTGTCCTCGGATTTCACGGGGGTCAGGAAGCCGGTCACATAGGTCATGGGGTCGTCCTTTGCTGAGGGTTCAGAGGTCGGCGACGGCGCGTTCCAGGGCCGCGACGTCGATCTTGATCATCTCCATCATGGCCTGCATGGCGGCCTTGGCGCGGGCGGGATCGGGGTCGGTCGTCAGTTCCACCAGGCGCCGAGGCGTTATCTGCCACGACAGGCCCCAACGGTCCTTCAACCAGCCGCAGGCGTTCTCGCGGCCGCCGTCAGCGGTCAGGGCGTCCCACAGCCGGTCGGTTTCGGCCTGATCCTCGGTCATCACCATGAAGGAGACGGCCTCGGTGAAACGGAAGTTCGGCCCTCCGTTCAGGGCCAGATACTCACGGCCCGCCAGGACGAACTGCACCGTCAGGACCGAACCGGCCGGGCCGGACGGCGTGTCGACCGGCGAGCGGTTGACGGCGGTGATACGGCTGTCGGGCAGAAGCGACACATAGAAGGCGGTGGCGGCTTCCGCCTCGCCGTCGAACCACAGGCAGGGAACGATCTTGTCGGCCATCACGCCACGCCCTCGGCCAGTTCGGCCAGCTGGTCGGCGACGGCGGCCCAGCCCTGTTCGAAGCCCATGGCCCGGTGCGCCGACATGGCCTTTTCGTCCCAATGGCGGGCGACGGCGGTGTAGAGGGTCGCATCCCCCTGCGCCTCGAAGGTGTCGATGCGGACGAAGTTCATCTCTCCGGCCTGGGGAACCCAGCCCTCGGTGAAGGCGCCGGTCGAGACCAGTCTGCGGCCCGGAACCACCTCAAGAAAGACGCCGGAATAGGGATGACGCTCCCCCTCGGGCGAGGCCATTTCGACATTGGCCCGGCCGCCGACGCGCAGGTCCCAGTCCACCACCGGCGTGGTCCAGGGGTGGGGGCAGAACCATTCGGCGGTGCGTTGCGTATAGACGTTCCAGACCGTTTCCGGCGCGGCCCTGATCAGGCGGCTGATGCGGAGTTCGAAAATCTCGGACATGACGATCTCCGCCTCAGGCCGGCGTCAGGTCATGGGCGGCGAAGGCCTCGGGCCCGGCGGCGACGGCTGTGGGGTCCATCCACATGACCTCCCAGATATGGCCGTCGGGATCGGCGTAGCTGCGGCCGTACATGAAGCCGTAATCCTGGGGGCTGTTCGGGTCGGGCAGACCCCCGGCGCCGGCGGCCTGGGCGACCGTCGCATCCACCGCCGCCTTGTCCTCGCGCGACAGGCACAGCAGCATCTGGGCCGAGACCTGGGCGTCGGGAATGGCCCGGTCGGTGAAGCTGCGCCACTTGTCGTGGGTCAGCAGCATGACGTGGATCACGTCCGACACCACCATGCAGGCGGCCGTCTCATCGCTGAACATCGGGTTTTTCGTCGCCCCGACGGCTTCATAAAAGGCGATCGAACGGTCAAGGTCGGCGACGGGCAGGTTGATGAAGATCAGTTGGGTCATGCGGCGGTCCTCTCCCTCTTTGCGGACCGTGCCTTTGGTAGTTAGAATAGTCAATAATGAAGTTAGAAAAAGTAACTGCAAAGCCAGGGCGTCGTTATCATGACGCCTGCGGGGCCGCCCATGGGCTGGATCTGATCGGCGAACGCTGGGCCCTGCTGGTCGTGCGCGAGCTGATGCTGGGCCCGCGCCGGTTCGGCGATCTGAAGAAGGACCTGCACGGCATATCGGCCAATGTCCTGACCCAGAGGCTGGAGGGGCTGGAGGCGTCGGGAGTTCTGCGGCGTCGCAAACTGCCGCCGCCCGCCTCGGTCCAGGTCTATGAGCTGACCGACTGGGGGCTGGAGATCGAGCCGGTCTTCATCGTCCTGGGGCGCTGGGCGGCGCGGTCGCCCCAGCATGATCCGACCCTGCCGATCAGCGCCGTCTCGATCATGCTGTCGTTCAAGACCATGTTCGATCCCGCCCTGGCCGGCGACGCCGCCCTGGTCCTGGGCTTCGTCTTTGAAGACGAGACCTTCCGGGTTGAGATCCGGGACGGCGGTCTGGACGCGCGGCGGGGGCCGATCGACGACACCGCCGTGGTCCTGACCACCCGCCCCGAACTGGTGGCGGCGGCCGTTTACGGCAAGGTTCCGACGGCGGCGCTTGAGGCCGAAGGCGGGCTGAGGATCGTCGGCGACCGGGCGGTCTTCGAACAGTTCACTGGGTATTTCCACCTACCAGAAAAGGTCGGATTGGAAGCGTCGCCTTAGAAGGTTTGGTAAGGCTTGTCCGGTAGTTGCGACGGGTTAACCGCTTTCGGAGCCGGTCGTGTTCAAGTCCTTGTCCATATCCATCAAGCTGATGATCGCGCTCGGGGCGATGATGAGCGCGTGCGGCGTGGCGACCCTGGTCGTCCTGTTCAGCCTGGTGACGCTGCAACGGTCGGACACGGCCGAACGGTCCGCCTATCAGATCAGCGAGGCGGCCACTCTGACCCTGGCCGCCGCCGTCGAACAGCAAAACGCCCTGCGCGCCTATGTGGCGACGGGCCAGGAGACGGCGCGACGGGACTATCTGGCGCGCAAGGCCGCCTTCGACCAGGCGGCCCAGGCCCTGGACGCCAGCGACGCCGATCATGTCTACGCCGCCCAGCATCAGGCGCTGAAGGCCGCCAGCGACGCCTTTCACCAGCAGTCGCAGGGGCTGATGGCCCAGGCCGCCGATCCGGCGACCCGGCTCCAGGCCGAAGCGCGGCTGTTGCAGACGGCGGACCTGAAGGACATTCGCGCCGCCGTCGCCGCTGTCGATCAGGCCGCCGATGCGGTGCTGAGTCAGAGAAGCGCCGCCAAGAAGGCGGCTTTCGGACGGGGCTATGCGGCCCTGGTCGTCGGCGGGATCCTGGCCCTGCTGGTCGCCGCCGCCATGACGGTCTGGCTGGTCCGGGCGCTCAGCCAGCCGATCGTCGCCATGACCCGCGCCATGGCGCAGCTGGCCGGCGGCGATCTGAAGGTCTCCATCCCGGCCCAGGAGCGTGGCGACGAGATCGGCCGGATGGCCGCGGCCGTCGGCACCTTCCGCGACAACGCCGTCGAAAAGGCCCGGCTGGAAGCCGAGGCCCAGTCGCAGCGGGCGGTCAGCGAGGCCGAACATCGCGCCAATGAAGCCGAAAAGGCCCGGATCGCCGAGGAGGATCGGATCGCGCTTACGGCCCTGGCCGAGGGGCTGTCGGCCATGTCCAACGGCGACCTGACCTATCGGATCGAAACCGAGTTCGCGCCCAAGGCCGCCCAGCTCAAGTCCGACTTCAACGCCGCCATCGCCCAGCTGCAACAGGCGATGGGCGTCGTCCTGGGCAATGTGGCGGGCATTCGTTCGGGCGCGGCCGAGATTTCCCAGGCCGCCGACGACCTGTCGCGCCGCACCGAACAGCAGGCCGCCTCTCTGGAAGAGACGGCGGCCGCCCTGGACGAGATCACCGCCACGGTGAACAAGACCGCCGCGGGCGCGCGCCAGGCCGCTGACGTCGTCGACGCCGCCAAGGGCGACGCCGAGACCTCGGGCGTCATCGTCCGCGACGCGGTCGAAGCCATGCAGGCGATCGAGTCCTCGTCCAGCCAGATCAGCCAGATCATCGGCGTCATCGACGAGATCGCCTTCCAGACCAATCTGCTGGCTCTGAACGCGGGGGTCGAGGCGGCGCGGGCGGGCGAGGCCGGTCGCGGCTTCGCCGTCGTGGCCTCCGAGGTCCGCGCCCTGGCCCAGCGGTCGGCGGAGGCGGCGAAAGAGATCAAGACCCTGATCTCGACCTCCACCAGCCAGGTGGGCACCGGCGTGACCTTGGTCGGCCAGACCGGCGAGGCTTTGCAACGGATCGTCGACCGGGTGGCCGAGATCGACGGTCTGGTGTCGGAAATCGCCGCCTCGGCCCAGGAACAGGCCATCGGCCTGGCGCAGGTGAATACGGCCGTGAACCAGATGGACCAGGTCACCCAGCAGAATGCGGCCATGGTCGAACAGTCGACCGCCGCCAGCCACGCCTTGGATCAGGAAGCCCAGTCCCTGCAAGCCTCTGCGGCCCGGTTCAAGGTCGGGACCGTGGGTCAGGCCTTCCCCGCCAAGTCCGCGGCGCAACGTCCGGCGGCGCCGGCTCCGGCTTCGGCGCGGGCGTCTACGCCCCATATGGCGGCGGCCTTGAAGACCCTGGGGCGCGGCGGCGCGGCCCTTGCACCCAAGGCGGCGCCCGAAGCCGACGGCTGGGAAGAGTTCTAAACGGCGTCGCGGCTCAGGCCAGGATGTCCAGCAGGGTCGCCGTCATTTCGTCGGCGGTGCGGACCACGGCGGCGTTGGCGCTGAAGGCGGTCTTGGCCTGAAGCCGTTCGACGGTTTCCTCGGCGAGGTTGTCGAGCGGCGTGGTCGCAGTGCGGCGCGCGCTGTTTTCGAACCGCATCTGGGCGCTGGTCATTCCGGCGGCGGCGATGGAAAGCGCTTGCATGATGAAGCTCCAGGCGAGGCGGGTTCGATCGCCAGACTGCGTCTGTCCGGTCAACGTCGCCTGAAGGAACAGGGTGAACGGCGTTTTCCGCCCCGCTTCAGCCTTTATCCGTGTATAGAGCGCCCTTCATTCGCCCGGCCTGAGGTCTGTCCTCGGCCGGGCGCGGTCGTTTCGACGACCGCCTCGTCCGTCATTCCAGGTAGCCGATGCCCTTTCCCGCCGTTCACCCCGCGCTCGACCGCGCTCTGATCAACAAGGGCTATGCCGAACCGACCCCGGTTCAGGCCGCGGTCCTGGAAGGCGAGCACGCTGACCGCGACCTGCTGGTCTCGGCCCAGACCGGGTCGGGCAAGACGGTCGCCTTCGGTCTGGCCGCCGCGCCGACCCTGCTGGGCGACAGTCCCCAGTTCGGCCCCGGCGGCGCGCCCCTGTGCCTGGCCATCGCCCCCACGCGGGAGCTGGCCATGCAGGTCGCCGCCGAGCTGCAATGGCTGTACGCCGACTCCGGCGCCAAGATCGCCACCTGCGTCGGCGGCATGGATGCGCGCCGTGAAGCCCGCGCCCTGGGTTTCGGCGTCCACATCGTCGTCGGCACGCCCGGCCGTCTGAAGGACCATATCGACCGGGGCAATCTGGACCTGTCGCAGCTGAAGGTCGCGGTGCTCGACGAGGCCGACGAGATGCTGGACATGGGCTTCCGCGAGGATCTGGAGCACATCCTGGACCAGGCGCCGCCCGAACGCCGCACCCTGCTGTTCTCGGCCACCATCGCGCGCGAGATCGTCACCCTGGCCAAGCGGTATCAGAAGGACGCGGTGCGCATCGACGCGACCGACAAGTCGCGTCAGCACGCCGACATCGAATATCGTGCCTATCGCATCGCCCCCAACGAGATCGAACACGCCGTGGTCAACACCCTGCGCTGGTTCGAGGCGCCGCGGGCCATGGTCTTCTGCTCGACGCGGGATTCGGTGCGTCACCTGCAGTCGTCGCTGCTGGAGCGCGGCTTTTCGACCGTCAGCCTGTCCGGCGAAATGGGTCAGCGCGAACGGACCGACGCGCTGCAGTCGCTGCGGGACGGACGCGCCCGCGTCTGTGTCGCCACCGACGTGGCCGCGCGTGGGCTCGACCTGCCCGATCTGGGCCTGGTCATCCACGCCGAACTGCCGATGAACCGCGCCGGCCTGCTGCACCGTTCGGGCCGCACCGGGCGGGCGGGCAAGAAGGGCGTTTCGGTCATGCTGGTGCCCCACTCGCGCCGTCGCAAGGCCGAGCGGCTGATGGACGAGGCGGGGATCGACGCCGTCTGGTCCGGCGCGCCCACCTTCGACGAGATCCGCAAGGCCGATGAGGACCGTCTGTTGTCGCCGTCGCATTTCGAGGCCGAGGTGTCGGACGAGGACATGATCGTCGCCAAGCGGATGATCGCCGAGCGCACGCCGGACGAGATCGCCGCCGCCCTGGTTCGCCTGCTGCGCAAGGAACAGCCGGCGCCGGAAGAACTGTCCGATCCGGGCGCCGATCGCGGGCCGGCCAAACGCGACCGGGCTGCGCGCACCGACGACGGGACCGCCGCCCAGCCCTGGCCCGGCGAACGCCTGGGCGCCGATGAGGTGGTCTGGTTCCGCCTGGACGTGGGCCGCAACAAGAACGCCGACCCTAAATGGCTGATCCCGCTGATCTGCCGCATCGGCGGTATTTCCAAACCCCAGATCGGCTCGATCCGCACCTTCCCTGAAGAGACCCGGTTCGAGATCGCCAAGACCCATGAAAAGGGCTTCCGCGAGGCGGTCGCCGCTTCGAAGGAAGAGGTGAAGATCACGCCGTCGGAAGCGCCCACGCCGGGGTCGATGAAGGCGTCCCGCTACGCCGGCAAGCCGCGCGAGGACGGCGACCGCCCCTTCAAGAAGACGCCCTACAAGCGCGCCGAAGGCGGAGAGGGCGACGCCCGTCCGCCGTTCAAGAAGAAGCCCTGGGCGCCCAAGACAGACGGCGCCGCCAATCCGCGTTCGAATGCGGCGGGCGACAAGCCCTTCGCCAAGAAGCCGTTCAAGGCCAAGCCGGGCTTCAAGAAGGACGGGTTCAAGAAGGACGGCTTCAAGGGCAAGCCCAAGGGCTGAGACTTGATTGATTCTGGGCGGAGGCGCACCCTTCGCCCATGAACACGCCGTCCGAACCCCAGGGCCGATACGCCTCGTTCGAGGCCTTCTACCCCTATTACATCCATGAGCATTCCAACCGGACCTGTCGGCGCATCCACGTCGTGGGCACCGGACTGGTGATCCTGGCCCTTCTCGCCTTCGTCGTGACCCTGAATCCCTGGTGGCTTCTGGCCATGCCCCTGGTCGGCTACGGCTTCGCCTGGGTCGGACATTTCTTCTTCGAGAAGAACAAGCCTGCCACCTTCAAATATCCGCTGTGGAGCCTGATGGGCGACTTCCGCCTGTTCTTCGAGACGGTGTCCGGCAAACGCAAATTCTGACCGCGCGCCCTGGGTTTCGGAAGCTGCGCCTTTCTGGAAAATGGGTTATGCAGAAGGTGCGGCGGGAGGCCGCAGGGAAGGGGAAACGCTTCATGAAACGCATCGCCGCCGCGGCCGTCGCCGCCCTCATGCTCACGCCGGGCGTGGCCCTGGCCCAGAAGTCGGGAAGCCGCCCGGACTTCACCCTGTCGCCCAACTATGGGGAGGTGGAGCTGGAAAGCGGCTTCACCCCCGATCCCTGGACCAAGTCCATCCTGGCCGGCGGTTCCGTGGCCGCCTCGGCCGCCCGTTCGGGCTGCGAAGGTTCGGTCAGCGCCGCGCCGGATCTGCAACTGACCTATGAGGCCGGCGAACTGGACCTGACCGTCCGGGCCACGGCCTCGGAAGACACCACGCTTCTGATCAATACGCCCGACGGTCAGTGGCTGTGCGACGATGACAGCGGCGGCGATCTGAACCCTCAGGTGCTGATCTCCGATCCGCAGAGCGGCCGCTACGACATCTGGCTGGGCACCTATAATGACAAGATGGTCCAGGCGACGCTGGAGGTCAGCGAACTGGGCGGCTCCAGCAGCGGCGGCGGCGAAAGCCCCGATACGGATAAGGAGCCGAACTACGGCTCGGTGCGCCTGCGCACCGGCTTCACCCCCGATCCCCACGAAAAGTCGATCCTGGCCGGCGGCTCGGTCCCGGCCGCCAACGCCAAGGCGGGCTGTGAAGGTTCGGTCAGCGCGGCGCCCGACTATCAGGTCTTCTTCGAGGCGGGAAATCTGGACCTGACCTTCCTGGTCGAGGCGTCGGAAGACACCACCCTGTTGATCAATACGCCGAACGGCCGCTGGTACTGCGACGACGACAGCGGCGGCAGTCTGAACCCCAAGGTCCAGATCACCAATCCGCAGAGCGGCCGCTATGACGTCTGGGTCGGCACCTATGGCGACGACATGGTCCAGTCGACGCTGAAGGTCAGCGAACTGGACTGAGCCTTCGCAAATCCCGCACATGAAAACGCCGGCCCCTGACGGAGCCGGCGTTTTTCACGTCTTGAAGGTGATTTAGCGGGCGGCGCTTTCCCAGGCCGGCGGGCAGCCGTCGAAACGACCGGCGTCGGCGATGGTCAGGGTCCGCATGTTCAGACGGCGCGCCTGGGCCATCGAGCCGCGGCCGCTTCCGGTATAGAGGTCGATCTTCTCACCCTTGATCGCCCCGCCGGTGTCCGAGGCGTACCAGTAGCCGTCATGGATCGAGCCGTCGGCCAAACGCATGCCCACGGTTTCGCGGATGAAGAGCTTGGTTCGACGCGGAATGACGCGCGGATCGACCGCCACGGTGCGCATGGCGATGGGGCGACAACCCAGGGAGTCGTTGCCCGTCGCCCCGCCGCCGCCCGCGTGGTACAACCGGGCCGAGGCGCGCCAGTCGGGATCGCCGGCCATCAGCTCGGCCTGTTCCTCGGTCAGGGCCGCAGCCTCCAGATCGGGGGAACCGATGTCGTCCGCCGGGGTTTCAACCCTGGCTGCATCCGCCGCGACAGCGACATTGTAAGGGACTGGCTCGCTCGAAACCGAGGACAGAGCGGTCCACAACAAGGCGAAGGCAGCGGAGGCGCCGATCATCCGATTTGCTCATAGAGGCGCCGGCTCCCAACGCCGCCGGCGCGCGTTTTGTCGCCGGGACTTGTGGCCAGAAAGGGGCGCGGCTCAAAACGCCTTGATGACGACCGATAGGGCTGTCGCCAACAGATAGACTGCAAAGGCTTTTTTCAGGACGCGCCGATCCAGCCGGTGCGCCAGTCGCGCGCCCAGCGGCGCCGACAGGGCCGTCATCGTCCCCATGATCACGGCGGCGGGCAGATTGACATAGCCGAGCGACAGGGGCGGGCGGCCCGGCGCGTCCCAGCCGAAAACGACGAAACCGGCCGCCGCCGCCGCTCCGATCGCGACCCCGAAGCCCGAGGCCGTCGCCACCGCCTGGTGGATCGGCCGGCCGAACAGGCTCATGGTCATGCCGCCCAGACTGCCGCCCCCCACGCCCATCATGGCCGAGAACAGGCCGATCAGGCTTCCCAGGACGCCTCGGGTCCATCCCGTGGGCATGTCATTCCTCAGCACGTAGCGTTCGGGCAGCAGGCCCATCTGGGCCGCCACCAGGATCAGCAGGACGCCGTAGACCAGGGCCAGCCCCTCCATGGAGGTCACGCCGGCGATGGCCGCCCCCGCCACGGCGCCCAGGGCCACCCAGGGCGTCCAGGTCCGCAGCACCTGTTCGTCCACGGCCCCGTGCTTGCGGTGGGCGGCCAGGGACCGCAGGGCCGTGACCACGATGGTCGCCAGCGAGGTGCCGATGGCGGTGTGCAGATCGCCCTCGCCGCCCACGCCCAGGACAGTGAAGGCGTAGAACAGCACCGGCACCAGAACCGTGCCGCCGCCCACCCCGAACAGGCCGGCGATGATCCCGCCGAACAGCCCCGCCCCGATCAGGGCCAGAACCAGCAGGGCGATTTCAGACAGGGGCAGGCCGAACATGCCGCGCCCTTAGCAGGCGCGGGGCGCCTTCACCATCAGAACCGGTAGTTGAGCCCGATCTGCACGACGGGCAGGACCTTGTAGTCGTCGGCGTCGGCCTGAATCTCACGCTCCTCTTCCGCCAGACGATCCTGGAAGGCCGGCTGGTCGGACAGGGTCCCGCCCGAGGCGTTCAGATCGACCTGGGGCGCATCGCCGAAGGCCGCGCCGGCCAGCAGCCGCAGGCCCCAGCGCCCGTCATGGGTGAAGGTGTTGTCGAACCCGAGGCCGACGAAGGGGGCCGTGCTTTCCAGGTCGATGCGGCCGGTCAGGGTTCCGACCTGCTCAGGCGTGAAGACCAGGCCGCCGATATTGACCGGCTCGGTCGGGGTGGCGTTCAGATCGACCTTGCGCGTGCCGAAATAGGCGCCGGCCGAGACGAAGAAGGGGTTCTTGAACGGGTGCAGATCCACGAAGGCGCCCGGCGACTTGAAGTCGATGTCGGCCTCATAGTCGATGCCGTCATAGGTGTCGTCGCGGTCCCACTGAAGCGCGTCATAGCCGCCGCGCAGCACCAGATAGTCGTTCACGGCGAACTGGGCCTGAAGCCCGGCGCCCGGCGTGCCGACCTGGGCGCCCAGGGCGAACCGGCCCCGCTCCGCACTGGAAACGGGCGTCTGGGCTGCGGCCTGGGCGGCGGGCAGGAGGGCGGCCGCGGCGGCGGCGAGGGCGATGAGCTTCATGGCGGACTCCGGTCGCGAAAAGGGTTCGACGCTGAAAGGCGCGGCGACCCGGACGGTTCCCGTCCCGGCTGGGCGTCAGGCCGCCGCGTCGCGCCGCGCCTCGGCCTCGCGCACCGCCTCGGCGGCGCGGTCCAGAACCTCCAGCCCAGCGCCCGGCCGGATGGCCTCGACCGTCAGGATGCGGCGGAAGGCCCGCGCGCCCGGCCGTCCGTGCATCAGCCCCAGCATGTGGCGCGTCATGGCCGCCAGCCGCACCCCCTCCGCCAGCCGGGCCGCCATATAGGGGCGATAACGGTCCAGCGCCGTAAAGGCGTCGACGTCGATCGTCTCGGCCCCGAACAGGCGCCGATCCGCCTGACCCAGGAGGGCCGGCTCATGATAGGCGGCCCGGCCCAGCATGACCCCGTCCAGCCGCACCCCGTCGGTGTCGTCCAGCAGGGCCTCGGCCTGATCCAGATCGGCGATCCCGCCGTTGATCGAAATGTTCAGCTGGGGCCGCTCGCGCTTCAGCCGCCGCACCAGTCCATAGTCCAGGGGCGGCACGTCGCGGTTCTCCTTGGGCGACAGGCCCTGAAGCCAGGCCTTGCGCGCATGGACGATGAAGACCTCGATCCCGACGGCGGCGCAGGCGTCCACCGTGGCGAACAGGCTGACCTGGGGGTCCTGGTCGTCGACCCCGATCCGGCATTTGACCGTGGCGGGCACGGACACGGCCTCCCGGATCGCCGCCATACAGTCGGCCACCAGCGCCGGCTCGCGCATCAGACAGGCGCCGAACCGGCCCGACTGAACCCGATCCGAGGGACAGCCGACGTTCAGATTGATCTCGTCATAGCCGTAGGCTTCGCCGATCCTGGCCGCCTGGGCCAGCTCTTCAGGATCGGACCCGCCCAGTTGCAGGGCGACCGGATGTTCGACCGCATCGAACCCCAGCAGATGATCCCGATCCCCATGCAGCACCGCCGGCGCCGTCACCATCTCCGTATAGAGCAGGGCCCGCGCGCTGAGGGCGCGGTGAAACGCCCGGCAATGCCGGTCGGTCCAGTCCATCATCGGGGCCACGGACAGCCTACGCGCTTGGGTTATAGACATTGTTCAGTAATATCAAAACTTTGGTTGACAGACTGTGCGCTCGATCTTGCGCCGGTTTGCGACGTTGTTTCCGGCTTTTCGACATCTCAGCGCACGCAGAGCGCACACGAAAATGGCGAGGTATTCGAAGCTCCCGTCCGGAACATCGCGGGTCCAGGTCAGGAGGAAGGGTCGCTATATAGGCGAGACCGTCCTCAAACGCGATGATGCGCGGCGGTGGGCGACTGAGGCCGAGGGCCGCATTGGCCGCGCTTAGCGAGGTTCCGTGGCGGCGCAGCCGTTCATTATGCGGAATCGGCTCGGCGATCCCAGTGCCTGGACGGCGCGCGCCCCCTCTCCTCGGGCGTTGGCGGTTCATCGACTGATGAGGCGCGGGACAGCGGCCGTCAGCGCCGTTTCGATCCCTGTCGAGCCGGACGATCCTGATCGGACCCGCGACGCTCGTGGGGAGACAGTCGTGTGCGGTGCATGTCGCAGATGTCCTTTATCCAGGCGTGAACAGCCTTGATCCGTGCACTGCCGTGGACCTCCCTGTGGGTGCTCAGCCAGAAACGACGCTCTATCCAGAGGTCTGGAAGCACGCGTTCGAGCCCGGTCGCCATGAAGCAGGGCAGGACGCCGATCCCCCCGTTCCCGGCGATGATTTCCCTCTGGGCGCGGATGGATGAAGAGGAAAGGACGGGCTTCAAACCCGGTGAAACCTCATCGAGATACCTGAGCTCCGGCGCATAGATCAGATCCTCGACATAGCCGACGATGTCGTGCCCGGTCAGGTCATTGGCGTCCTGGGGCGTCGGGTGTCGCTCGAGATACTCCGGCGAGGCGTAGAGCCCGAGCTGATAGGGCGTCAGCGGCTCTACGACCAGGCGAGCGCTGTCGGGCGCGCTCAGGGTGATGGCCATATCCACTTCGCGACGGCTGGGAGAGAGAAAGGCCGAGCTGGCCGCCAGTTCTATCCGGAGATGAGGATGCTGCCGGCGAAGCCCGGAAAGGGCAGGCGCCAGGATGGTGGCGCCGAAACCCTCGGCGGCGCTGATCCGCACGGTGCCCGCGATGCGATCGGGATGGCCGACGCTTGCTGCGGCTTCCATCGCCACCTCGGCCTGGGCGCCCGTTTCGAGGAGGTAGGCGCCGGCGGCGGTCAGCCGAAGGCCGCTTTTGGACCTCACGAGCAAGGTGGCCTTCAGGGCCGATTCCAGCCTCGCGATCCGGCGGCCCACGGTCGCCGCGTCAATCCCGAGCCGGATGGACGCTGTCGAAAGGGAGCCGCTGCGGGCTGCGGCGAGGAACACTCGGAGATCGTCCCAATCGAACATGCGGAAATGCAATTTCAAACACGCAAAAACGCAGTTCAAGTCTGTAGATGAACAGTCTAGGGCTGGGCAAGATAAAAAAGGCAGGAACGCTCATGCGCGACATCAACCATTTCATCGACGGCGCCGTTTTCGCGGGCGCGTCGGGCCGGTTCGGCGAGGTGTTCGATCCCAATACGGGGGCGGTTCAGGCGCGGGTCCAGCTGGCCGCGGCCGGCGAGGTCGATCGCGCCGTCCAGGCGGCCCAGAACGCTTTCGAGGGCTGGTCCAGCACCAATCCCCAGCGTCGCGCCCGGGTCATGTTCGACTTCAAACGCCTGGTCGAGGCGAACATGAACGAACTGGCCGAACTGCTGTCCAGCGAGCACGGCAAGGTCATCGCCGACTCCAAGGGCGACATCCAGCGCGGGCTGGAGGTGATCGAGTTCGCCTGCGGCATCCCCCATGCGCTGAAGGGCGAATACACCCAAGGGGCCGGGCCCGGCATCGACGTCTATTCGATGCGCCAGCCCCTGGGCGTGGTGGCGGGCATCACCCCGTTCAACTTCCCGGCCATGATCCCGATGTGGATGTTCGGCGTGGCGATCGCGGTGGGCAACACCTTCGTGCTGAAGCCGTCCGAACGCGATCCGTCGGTGCCGGTGCGGCTGGCCGAACTGATGCTGGAGGCCGGGGCGCCCAACGGCGTGCTGAACGTGGTGCATGGCGACAAGACGGCGGTCGACGCCATCCTGACCCATCCGCTGGTCCACGCCGTCAGCTTCGTCGGCTCGTCCGACATCGCCCACTATGTCTATCAGACCGGCGCGGCCAACCATAAGCGGGTCCAGGCCATGGGCGGGGCCAAGAACCACGGGATCGTCCTGCCCGACGCCGACATGGATCAGGTCATCAAGGATCTGGCGGGCGCGGCCTATGGCTCGGCGGGCGAGCGCTGCATGGCCCTGCCGGTGGTCGTGCCGGTCGGCAAGAAGACGGCGGACGAACTCCGTGAACGGATGGTCGCCGAAATCCCCTCGCTGCGGGTCGGCGTCTCGACCGACGCCGGCGCCCACTACGGTCCCGTCGTCACGGCCCAGCACCGCGAGCGCGTCGCCGGCTGGATCGAGAAGGGCGTCCAGGAAGGCGCCGAACTGGTCGTCGACGGCCGCGACTTCAGCCTGCAGGGGCATGAGAAGGGCTATTTCATCGGCCCGTCCCTGTTCGACCATGTGAAGCCCGAGATGTCGTCCTATCAGGAGGAGATCTTCGGCCCGGTGCTCCAGATCGTCCGCGCCGAAACCTTCGAGGAGGCCCTGGCCCTGCCGTCGAACCACCAGTACGGCAACGGCGTCGCCATCTTCACCCAGAACGGCCGCGCAGCCCGCGACTTCGCCGCCCGGGTCAATGTCGGCATGGTCGGGATAAACGTGCCTATCCCGGTGCCGGTCGCCTATCACACCTTCGGCGGCTGGAAGCGTTCGGCCTTCGGCGACATCAACCAGCACGGCATGGAAGGGGTCCGCTTCTGGACCAAGACCAAGACCGTGACCGCCCGCTGGCCCGACAGCGCCCTGGAGCATTCGGACAGTTCGTTCGTCATTCCGACGATGCGCTGACCCTTCGCCGCCGTCACCCTCGGGCTTGACCCGAGGGCCGGATTGTCCGCGCTTGTGCGCCGACGCGGATGAACAGACGCGCCCGCCTCCGATCCTCGGGTCAAGCCCGAGGGTGACGGGGTCGGGGCGGGGAGTGACGATAGATGGACTTCGCCCTTACCGACGACCAACGCGCCATCCAGGACGCGGCGCGCGCCTTCGCCGAGGCCGAGCTGGCGCCCCATTCGGCCCGCTGGGACGAGGAGAAGCAGTTCCCCGTCGAAGTGATGAAACAGGCGGCCGAGATGGGCTTCTGCGGCATCTATACCGGAGAGCAACACGGCGGCATGGCGCTCGGCCGGGTCGAGGCGGCGCTGATCTTCGAGGAGTTGTCGCGCGGCGATGTGGCGACGGCGGCCTTCATCTCGATCCACAATATGGCGACCTGGATGATCGACCGGTTCGGATCGGACGCTCTGCGCGCGCGGTTCGTGCCCGATCTGGTCGGGATGGAGAAGATCGCTTCGTACTGCCTGACCGAGCCGGGCTCCGGCTCCGACGCGGCGGCGCTGCGGACCACGGCGGTGCGCGACGGCGACCACTATGTGCTGAACGGTTCCAAGGCCTTCATCTCGGGCGCGGGGACCAGCGACCTCTATGTCGTCATGGTCCGCACCGGCGGCGAAGGGCCCAAGGGGATCAGCGCCCTGGTGGTCGAGGCTGGGACGCCCGGCCTGTCGTTCGGGGCCCAGGAGCGGAAAATGGGCTGGAACGCCCAGCCGACCGCCATCGTCCAGTTCGACGACTGCCGCGTGCCCGTCGCCAATCTGCTGGGCGAGGAGGGGGCGGGCTTCCGCTACGCCATGGCCGGTCTGGACGGCGGGCGACTGAACATCGCCGCCTGTTCGCTGGGCGGGGCGCGGCTGGCGCTGGAGACGGCCCAGGACTATGTCGCGACCCGCAAACAGTTCGGTCGGCCGATCGGCGAGTTCCAGGCGTTGCAGTTCCGCCTGGCCGACATGGCGACCGACCTGGAGGCGGCGCGGCTGATGGTGCTGCGCGGCGCCTGGGCCATCGACGCCGACCATCCGGAAAAGACCAAATGGTGCGCCATGGCCAAGCGTCTGGCCACCGACGCCTGTTTCCACATCGCCGACGAGGCCCTGCAACTGCACGGCGGCTACGGCTATCTGAAGGACTATCCGCTGGAGCGGATCGTGCGCGACCTGCGGGTCCACCGCATCCTGGAAGGGACCAATGAGATCATGCGGGTGATCATTGCGCGGGAGATGGGGCGGGGATGACGCCGCCTATGGCCCCAGCCCCTTGGACGGTTTATGTTCTGACCATAATGGTCAGGAGGCAGAGCCATGCGTGAGATCGGAGTGCTGGAAGCCAAGACCTCGTTCACCAGCTTGATCGCTGAGGTGGAGCGAACGGGCGAAGAGGTGCTGGTCACGCGACGGGGGCGGGCGGCGGTCAAGATCGTGCCGGCGTCGCCGCAGCGCCGGACCCGGTCGCCGGAAGAACGCCGCGCCATAGCCGAGGAGATCATCGCCTGGCGCGACGCCCAACCCATAGACTCGACCCTGGCGGAGATGAGCTGGGACGAGCTTAAAAAAGTGATCCGCGATGAAGACCGTCACGATTGACGCCTCCTGCGCGATCAGCTGGCTGTTCGCCGAACAGCGCACACGGGCGGCGGATCGATTGCTGCTGGACGAGGCGATTTATCGGACGGCGCCGGATGTGTTCGCGTGGGAGATCGGCAACTTCATCTCATTGCGGGTGGGGCGAGGCCGCGCCGATCTTGACCCGTTGCGCGAGAAGCTGGATCAGCTGGACATTCGCGTGACGCCTCCCAGGGACAGCGAGGCGACGTTGGCCCTGATCGGTCCGTCCGTGACGCACGGACTCAGCCTGTTTGACACCGCCTATCTGCTTCATGCCTTGGGCAATGGGGGGGCGCTGGCCTCCCGAGACGCTGCCTTGTTGGACGCCTGCCGCGCCGTCGGCGTCGATGTTTTTGATTTGCGGGATTGAGCCGAGAATGACCACCGAAGCCGAAATCATCGCCCGCATCGAGAATGGCGTGGGCCGCATCACCCTGAACCGGCCCAAGGCGATCCACGCCCTGAACCGGCCCATGTGCGAGGCCATGACCCAGGCCCTGCTGGCCTGGCGCGACGATGCGGCGGTCACGTCGGTGCTGATCGACCATGCCGGCGAGCGCGGCTTCTGCGCCGGGGGCGACATCCGCACGCTCGCCGAGAGCGGGGCGGGGGATGCGTCGGAGGCCAGGGCCTTCTTCCTGGCGGAATATCGGTTGAACCATCTGATGTTCGACTATCCCAAGCCGATCACGGCGATCGTGGACGGGATCGTCATGGGCGGCGGCGTCGGGATATCGGAACCCGCCGCCATCCGCGTCGCCACCGAGCGGACCACCTACGCCATGCCCGAGACGGGCATCGGCCTGTTCCCGGACGTCGGCGGCGGCTGGTTCCTGCCACGCCTGCCGGGCCAGACCGGCGTCTGGCTGGCGCTGACGGGGGCGCGGCTGAAGGCGCAACAGACGATCGAACTGGGCATCCACACCCACTATGTCCCGTCCGACCAGATCGAGGCGTTGAAGGCGGACATAGTGAACGGCGGCGAGCCGATCGCGGTCGCCGAACGTTACGATTTCCGCATTCCGCCGGGCCTTTCGGACCACCGCGCGGCCATCGACCGGCTGTTCGCCTTCGACACGGTCGAAGAGATCTTCGCAGCCCTGGAGGCGGACGGTTCGGACTGGGCCCTGGCTCAGCTGGCGGTTCTGAAGACCAAGTCGCCCCAGTCGTTGAAGGTCTCGCTGCGCCAGATCCGCACCGGGGCCAGGCTGACCGCCTTCGCCGACAATATGGCGATGGAATACGCCCTGGGCGGCCGGATGGTGCGGACCCACGACTTCCAGGAGGGTGTCCGCGCGGTGATCGTCGACAAGGACAATGCGCCGAAATGGTCCCCTGCGGACCTGTCGGGCGTTACCGAGGCGACGCTGGCCGCCCTGTTCGCGCCTCTGCCTGAACATGAACAATGGACGCCGCTGCCCTGACAGCGTCCCCGCTTTCGCGGGGATGAGCGGGCGACAATAGGGAGAGAGACCATGACCAAGATCGCCTTCATCGGCCTGGGCAATATGGGCGGGGGCATGGCCGCCAACCAGGCCAAGGCCGGCCACGCCGTCGCCGCCTTCGACCTGTCGCAGGCGGCCCTGGACAGGGCTGCCGCCGCCGGCTGCACGCCTGCGGCTTCGGTCGCCGAGGCCGTGCGCGACGCCGAGGTGGTGATCACCATGCTGCCCGCCGGCCCCCATGTGCATAAGGTCTATGCCGAACAGATCATTGGGGCGGCGCCGTCCAGCGCCCTGCTGCTGGACTGCTCCACCATCGACGTGGAGACGGCGCGCAAGGTGGCGGGCCTGGCCAAGGCGGCCGGCTACGCCTTCGCCGACGCGCCGGTGTCGGGCGGGACGGCGGCGGCCGATGCGGGAACCCTGGCCTTCATGGTCGGCTGCGACGAGGGCGATTTCGCCCGGGTCGAGGCGGCGCTGGAGCCGATGAGCCGGATCACCATCCGCGCCGGCGATCACGGCGCGGGCCAGGCGGCCAAAATCTGCAACAACATGCTCCTGGGCATATCCATGCTGGGCGCGTGCGAGGCGATCGCCCTGGCCGAGAAGCTGGGCCTGGACCCGGAGCGCTTCTTCGAGATCGCCTCCAAATCCTCGGGCCAGTGCTGGAGCGTGACCAGCTATTACCCCTGGCCCGGCCCCGTACCCGCCGCCCCGTCGAACCGCGGCTATCAGGGCGGATTCGCCACCGCCATGATGCTGAAGGATCTGAAACTGGCCCAGGACGCGGCGGCCAAGTCCGGCGCCTCCACCCCCCTGGGCGCCCAGGCCGAAGCCCTCTACGCCCTGTTCGACGGCCTGGGCCACGGCGGCCGCGACTTCTCGGCCATGCTGCAGATGCTGCGCGGACGGCTGGACGCGCTGGAGGCCCAATGATGGCCGACACCCCCGGCCCGAGGCGCTGAATGCGCTGGATTCGGCCCTGTTCGCCGGGCGAGGCGCCGCGCCAAATCAGCCGCCTGATGCGGGAAGGGTGAAACGCGGTCGCGCTTTTCCGAGCGGTTTCGCCCTCTTGGGCCGATCTTTGGTTGAAAGCCGAGGGCGGCCGTCGAGGCGTTATGAGTCTGTCAAAAGCGCCTGCTAAGCCCGGCTCCGGGTCTGGAGAGACGGGCGACAGTCTTGGACGATCACGCGCGCTTCTCCGAAGCCTTGGAAATCGACGGGCAGCGCCGGCCGTTGATGCGATTTCTGTCGCGTCATGTGCGAGATGAGAGCGTGCGCGAGGATCTGGTGCAGGAAAGCCTGGTCCGCTTGCTGCTGTTTTCCCGTCGACACGCCGTCCAGAACATCTCGGCGGCGGCCAGGACCATCGCCTGGAACGTCATGCGCGACCACTTCCGCCGCCGTCGCCGTGTCGAGGCCGAGCCCTTGAGCGACGGCCAGAGCAGCGATGCGCCCCTGCCGGACCAGATGCTGCTGCACAAACAGCGGCTTCAACAGTTCGTCCAACTGCTCGAAGAGATGCCGCCGCTGCGTCGGGAAGTCTTCATCCGGCGTCGACTGCACGGCCAGACTCATGCGGAGATTGCCGAGGCTCTGGACCTGACGCCGGATGCCGTGGAAAAACACATCGTGCGCGGCATGCGGCAGTTGTGCGAAGCGATCGACCAGAGATGACCTCCTCCCTCAAAGATCAGGCCGCGCGGTGGGTGGACCAGGGCGGCGGCGCCGAGGCGTTGAACGACTGGCTCCAGGCTTCGCCCGAACACAGGCGCGCCTATGATCAGATCGATCAGACGATGCGCGATCCCGCGCTGGTCGAGGCCATGAGGCTGCACGACGCCCGACCCAAGGTCGTCGGGTTGCGCCCCCAGGCGCGCGCAGGGGCCTTCACACGCCCGGTCCGGGGCTGGACGCCGGCCCTGGCGGCCGCCCTGGTCGCCGGCCTGCTGCTGGTCGGAGTCTTGAGCGCGCCGCCGCTGCGCGAGCGGCTCTATCCGGTCGCGGCGCCCAGGTCGCCTCTGTTGGTGGTCACAGCGCCCGGACAACTGCGGACGATCACCCTGTCGGACGGCAGCCGAATCCACCTCAACGGCGACACCCGGCTGAGCCTGGCGCAGCAAGGCGGCGGACGACATGCGCGGCTGATCCGGGGCGAGGCCCTGTTCGACATCCGCCACGACCCGGCACGGCCCTTCGTCCTTGCGCTGGATCACGGCTCGCTGACCGATCTGGGAACCACCTTCAATGTCAGCATCTCCGGCGATCAGGCCGCCGTTCAGGTCTATTCCGGCACGGTTCGACTGAAGGGTGAGACGGGGGTGGCGACGCTGAACGCCAATCAACAGGCCGATTTGACCCGAGGCGTCGTCGGATCGGTCAGCGACTTCGACGCCCAGGCCGGCGACTGGCGGAGCGGTTGGATCGAGGCGCGCGATTGGCCGCTTCACCGCGTGGTCGAGGCGCTGAGACGGCGCAGCGGCGTCGACATCGTCGTGGCCAGCCCGGCCCTGGAGTCCAAACGCATCACGGGCCGGGTGCGGCTGGACACCCCGCGTGAGGATCTGGACGCCCTGGCCGACCTGCACGGCTTCGTCGTCCGAGAACGTTCGGACGGTCTGGTGCTGACCCAGGGCGGCTGAGGCGAAGGCGCCTTTCACAAAACCTTGTCAAAACTCCCTGTCCGGTTTCGCCGGACCCCGGCGTCGTAACTCCCGTCATCTCGGCCAGAGCGCCGGAATATCGGGGGATAGAATGACCAAACGCATCTACGACTTCCGCGCCTCGGCCCTGGCCGTGGCGCTCGCCGCCGGCGCCTGCGCCGCTGTGGTCACGCCTGCGGCCGCCACCGCTCCGGCGTCGTCCGACGCCGCGGCGCCGATCGCCTTCAACATTCCCCCCGGCGCGCTGGGCGAGGCTCTGATCCGCCTGTCGCGCGCCACGGGCCTCACTGTGGTCGCCGACCCTGAGGTCGTCGCGGGGCGGACGACGCAGGGCGCGGTCGGCCGCCTGACCGTCGAGCAGGCTCTGGATCAGCTTCTGCGCGGCCAGGACCTGTCCTACCAGCGCAGGTCCAATGTCGTAGTCATTCGGCCTGGGGCGCGCGCACCCCAGGCGGCGACGGATCGCGCCGTTCGCCAAGCCGATCAGCAAGCCGCAGCGCAGCTGGAAGAGGTGGTGGTGGTCGGCACCCGCCGCGACGCCGGCTTCAGAGCGTTCCAGGCGATCCAGCCCGTATCGATGCTGTCGGCCGCCGACCTACAGCATACCGCCACCCACAACGCCGCCGAGATTCTGGGGCTGCTGCCCAGCGTCAACGTCATGCAGAACGGCAGTTCGTTCCTGAGCGGCAGCAACGCCTATGCGATCGACGGCGCCTCGCGCGGCGAAGGCCAGTTCGTCTCGATCCGGGGCATGAACGCCGAATACAATGTGACCCTGTTGAACGGGGTGGAGGTGGCCCAGGCCCAGGCCTACTCCCGCGCGGTGCAGCTGAACCTTCTGCCGCCCGCGGCGGTGCAGACCGTGGTCTTGCGAAAGACCTCCACCCCCGACATGAACGGCGACGCCATCGGCGGGACAATTGATTTCCGCACCCCCACCGCCTTCGACTTTTCGGGACGGTCGCGCGGGTCGTTCAGCGTCAGCGGGCGTCTTGAAAGCCAGGCCCTGCGGCTGGACGCGGACGGCGCCGGTCAGGGCGTCGCCGCCGAATACGGCCGCAAGCTGGATGCGGAGGAACGGTTCGGCGTCTACGCCAGCGGCTATTATTCGGTACGAAACTACGCCAATTCGCTGATGGGCGGATTGCAGGCTGCGGCCAGCGGCGACGATTCCCGCGCCTATGCCGTGGTGGACGCCGACGGGAACAATCCCGCCGGGGTCGACCCGATCTCCAACATCCTCCTGGCGGGGATGAACATCGGCGTGTCCAGCGGCCGGACGGAGATGTGGGGGGGAACGCTTTCGCTGGATTGGCGGCCGGACGCCGACACCAGCGTCTATCTCCGGGGAACCTCCGCCCGCAATTTCACGACCCAGAACTCCAGCCTGAACCAGATCATCGGCGAACACGCCGTCAATCGCGAGGGGCGCAGTCCGTTCAAGACCGACCTGGACGGGAATTTCATCCTCGACAGAAACGGCGACAAGATCGTCAGCGACAATGTCTACAAGACCGACGCCGCAGGCGGCTACATCCTGGATGCTGACGGCAACAAGGTCTTCCAGGGCAAGTACATCGACCTGGGCGGCGGTCGCTACGGCACCACAATTCCCTTCGTCTCGAACCGGCTCTGGTACGAGACCAACCCGGAGCGGGCGGAGCTGATCACCCTGTCTCTGGGCATGGACAAACAGGCGAACGGCTGGACGTTCGCTCCGAACGCCTTCTATTCGCAGGGGCGCAACGATCGCCCGGACCATCTGGAGCTTTGGACCACTTCGGTGCCGATCGGCGGCGCCAGCGCCGGGGCCTCCCCGTTCGGACGGCCGACCCTGGTGAGTTATAATTCCAGCGGCTACCCCGTGCCCCAGCTGACGCCGGACATGGAAAGGGCGGCCTCCAATCCCGGCTCCATGCCCGCCGCCTGTTGCTATGAAAAGACCACCGGCCTCAGCGAGCAGACCAAATACGGCGCCAAGCTGGACGTCAGCCGCGAAAGAGACGGCGATTTCGCCCGTCTGATCAGCGGGGGGCTTCGCTACGTGCGCAGCAGCCGCGACGTCAGCAACCGCGACTGGACGGTGAACGAACCCAATCCTTTAGCCACGATCGCCGACGACCGCCGACTGCTGAAGGGGTATTTTCCGGGCTTTCCCGGTCAGTACGACTATCCGATCCCCGATTTCGATCTGGATGAACTGTCGCGTCGCTTCGGCGCCCTGACCGACACCCAGGCCAAGCTGGACGCCGCCAGCGACATCTGCACCGGAAGCGACGCCGCCTGGAAGGTCGTCACCAACGAGAACTGCAACACCCTGAGCGGCAGCGAGGCGGTGTGGGCCGGCTATATCAGCGCCTTGTCCGTTGTCGGCGACGCCCAGGTGGTGGCGGGCCTGCGTTATGAAAAGAGCATCATCCACAACCGCTACTGGGTGCGCCAATGGAATGAGGCGGGGGACGAGGTTCTGGGCGCCTTCGACAGCAACCGATCCGCCTATTCAAAACTGCTGCCCAGCATCGCCCTGACCTATCGCCCCAGCGATCGCTCCGTCTATCGCGCCAGTCTTTGGACCAGCTACACCCGGCCGCCCTTCTTCCAACTGGGGGGATCGGCGACCCAGACCTATGATCCGGCGACGCGCGTGACCTCGATCACGCGCGGCAATCCGGACCTCAAGGCGATCGACGCGATCAACTTCGACGTCAGCGGCGGGTGGACCTTCGATCAACACGGCTATCTGAACATCGGCGCCTATTACAAGCACCTGTCCAACTACATCTACGGCAGCGGCTCGAACTATGTGAACTCCGAACGCGGCCAGATCAGCCGAGTCATCGTCAACCAGCCCCGTAACGGCGGCGACGGGGATCTGTTCGGCGTCGAGTTCGAAGGGCAGCAGAAGCTGGGCGCGCTGAACCCTGTGCTCGACGGTTTCTCCATCGGCGGAAATCTGACGCTGCAGCATTCCGAAGTCGACATCGGCGCCGAGTGGGGCCGCCATCAGCGCATGCAGAACGCGCCGAACGTCACCGGCAATATCGGCGTCTTCTACGCCGACGACCGCTTCACCCTGGATCTTCTCTATCGCTACACCAGCGACTTCCTGCAGAAGTACGATCTGTTCTCGACGGGCTCGAGCTGGAGCGACGTCTGGGTCCGCCCGACGAGGCGGGTCGATCTGCACGCGGGCTATCGCCTGGGCGCGGTCGATCTGGACCTTTCGATCGCGAACCTGACCGGAACCCACAGCTATTGGTCGCATGTCGGCCGCAACAGCTCCGCCATCTCCGACATCGTCCAGTCGGGACGGACGGCCCTCCTGACCGCCAAGTACAGCTTCTAGTCCAGCCTTTCCGGCGCGCGGCGACGCCGCGCGTCGTCCCGGTTCTGATGAAGAGGAAAGACCCCCATGAAAACGCCGCTCGGCGCGACGCTCGCCGCGCTCGTCCTTTTCGCCGCCGGCTCGGCCTTGGCCGCCGACCGCCGCGTCGATCCTCCCGAACAGGTCATCACCGGCCGTCTGACTCGCGCCGATCACCAGACCCACCGCGAAGTGGTCTTCACGGTGCCGCCCGGCGCCACCCGGGTGACCGTTCGTTTCCGCTATCTCAGGCGCACCCAGGACGCAGGGGTCGATATCGGCGTGTTCGACCCTGAGCGCTTCAGGGGGTGGAGCGGCACGACCCGCGACGTCTTCACCCTGTCCACGGAAGAGGCGACGCCGGGCTATCTGCCCGGCCCGCTGCCGGCGGGACGTTGGCGGCTGGTTCTCAGCGCCTCGCAGATCCGACCCGGCGCCGAGATCGAGTACGAGACCCGCGTCGCCGTCGAAACCCGCCCTCGCCCGGTCGAGTTCGCAGACGCCCCGATCAATCCCGCGCCGGGCTGGTATCGCGGCGATTTCCACGTCCACACCGGCGATTCCGACGGCAGCTGCGCGGCCCAGAGCGGACGGGAGACTCACTGCCCCGTCTATCGCGCCGTCGAAACGGCTGCGGGCCGAAACCTGGATTTCGTCGCCATCACCGATCACAACACCACCGCCCACTATAATGAGATGCGCGAGTTGCAGGAGCATTTCGACAAAATGCTTCTGGCGCCGGGGCGGGAGATGACGACCTTCTTCGGCCACGCCAATGTCTTCGGCCTGACGCAGTTTCTTGAATATCGGATGACGCAGCCCGACGCTGCGGACGCCTTGTCGTGGATTCAGGCGGCCAACGACTCCGGCGGCCTGGTGTCGGTCAACCACCCCGGCGTAGCGACCGGAGAGGAATGTATGGGCTGCGGCTGGTCCGTCGATCCCCTTCCACCCGGCTCCATCGGCGCGGTCGAGGTGGTGAACGGCGGCACCCTGGACGAGTTCGGCACGCCCGAGGGCCCTAAACAGGGGTTCGACCTGTGGGACCGACTGCTCAATCAGGGCGAACACGTCACCGGGATCGGCGGCAGCGACATCCACAATCCGGACCTTCCGACCGAACGTCTGGGCACGCTCGGCTCCCCTACCACGGCGGTCTATATGCCCGAGCTTTCGGTCAAGGGGCTGCTGGCGGGCGTCCGATCCGGGCGGGTGTTCATAGATATCGACATGCGGCCTGATCGGCTGCTGGATCTACGGGCGGAGGCGGGGCCCGCCCGGGCCGAGATGGGCGGATCGCTCCCGCTGGCTCGGGGAGCGACGGCGACCTTCTTCGTCACCGCGCGCGGCGTGCCCGGCGGGCAGATCGAGGTGATCGAGGACGCGGCTCTGGTTCCGGCCCTGGCCCGTCCGACCCCGGCGGAGGGCGAGGCGAGCTTCGCCGTATCCGGAGATGGCGCGCGCCACTGGATCCGGGTTCAGGTCCGCGACATCCACGGTCGCCTCGTCCTCATCGGCAATCCGATCTACATCACGCCCTGACGCAGGCTCTCGCTGTGGGGCCTCCACATCTAGAACCGCTTGCCCAGGGTGAGCTCGATGCGGCGGCCGACGGGGTCGCGGCTGTCGCGGCCGTAACCGGGGGCGGGTGCGCCGTCGGCGAGGCGGGCGGAGGGGCGTTCGTCGGTCAGGTTCTGGATCGACAGCTCCAGCCGCGCCCCTTCCGCCCGCCGCCCGGACACGTCCCGGAAGAGGCGATAGGTCGCCTTCAGGTCCAGGCGGGCGAAGTCGCTGATCCGCAGGTCGGCCGGGCCGTCTTCACCGATGGTCGCCCGGCTGCGATAGCCCGCCGTCCACCGGCCGGTGACGTCGATCTTCAGCGGCCCCTTCATCCGGCTGAGCGTCCATCCCAGGTCCTGGCCGGACACGCCGCCGCCGTCACCGGCCAGACGATCCAGGACCGGCAGGCCCCGGCCCAGCTCGGTCCGGTCGGTCAGCCGCCAGGTGTGAAACAGGTTGACCGTCCAGGTCGCGGCGGAGGCCTCCGGATCGACCGGCGGGTTCAGGCTCAGACTGGTGGTCAGAGACCGGGTCTCTGAAGCCGTGGCGTTGAAGGGGCGCAGGTCGATCCGAACGAGACGGCCCGACGCATCGCGCAGGAACCGGTCGGGATAGGCGGCCTCGGTCTGTGGCGTCGGCTGAAGACTCGACGAGATCCCGTCGCTCGTGCGGGCCAGGGACAGGCCCTGGTTGAAGCCGACGCTCCACCGGGTGAAGGGGCCCAGCGACAGGTTTAGAGCCGCGCCTTCGGACCGGGCGGCGGTCAGGTCGGGATTTCCGCCGACCAGGGTCTGGACCTCGACCGCCTCACCGGTGCGGAAGTCATAGACGACGGCGTTCGGGCCCTGGCGCGGCGGGGCGAAGCGGTCCAGGTCGCTGGGCGCGGTCAGGGTGCGGTTCCAACTGGCGCTGAGGCTGACCTTGTCGCGCGGCTGCCAGGCGGCGCCCAGGTCCAGACTGTTTCCGCCCCCGGCGTCGGTGTCGCGGCCGCCGGCGCCCAGGCTGACGGACAGTCCGCCCAGGCTCACGCCCCCGATTTTCAGGGTCTTCGCCTCGCCCTCGAGACCAGGCGGCGGCGCAGGCTGGGACAGAGGGACATTGATCTGCCCCTGCCAGGCGGAGCCCGTCGTGGCGCGCCGGTCCGTCTCTCCTCCAGCCTCCGTCCGGGTTCGGTTCCGGTTCGCATCGGCGGACAGATTGACGGCGATCGGGCCGGCGCCCAGGCCCGGCAGGCTGCGGTTCAGGGCGACCGCGCCGCTCCAACTCATCAGGTCGGTCTGAGAGGGCGCCGGGCCTTCGGCCTCCACGACGCTGGCGGTGGCGAGGAGATTGACCTGGGCGGTCCAGTCCAGAACCGGACCGCTGAGGCCGCTGCGCACCTCCCAGCGGCGAGTGTCGGCGGAGAGCTCCTTCAGGCCGTCGGCGTCCCGCGCGGTCGATCGGCTGGAGGTCCGGCTCGCCGAGGCGTTCAGGCTGGCGGCCCAGTCGCCCAGGCTGCGGTTGAAGGCGGCGTTGGCCGAAAGGAACTGGGTTTCGGGGGTCAGGCTGACGCCCGCGCTGTCGGGGTGGTCACGCAGATAGGCCGGGCGATCGTCGGCCCGCAGGGCCGAGGCGTCGCGCAGGGTCAGGGTCAGGTTGGCGACGTTGCGGTCCTGAAGCCGGGACTGGCGCGCCATGGCCGAAAGCTCACGCAGGCCGCCGGCGGTCGGGGCGGCGGCCGTCAGGGCGCCGTCGCGGCTGGCGAAACTGCGCTGCAGGACCAGGTTGAAGACCCGGCCGGAAGGAGAGCCGCCGTATTCCGCCGCCGAACCGGCCGGCAGGACCTCCAGCCTTTCCAGGGCGTCGGGCGGCAGGTCCAGAAAGACGGAGGGGTCCGGCATGCGGACGCCGTTGATGATGATCACGGGCGGCTGGCCGGGGCTGAACTGACGCGCGGCCTGGCCCAGGACGTCGCCGACGCTGCCGCCGGCGAGGGCGTCGATGCGGGCGGCGTCATATTCATACTGGGGCGGGGTGCGCGCCGCTCCTCGCCGGGCGGCCACCTCCACGTCGGGCAGGACGGTCACCGGGGGCGGATCGGCCTGCGGCGCCGGCGTCGCCTGGACGGCGGCGGCGCTGAACCCGGCGAGCGTGAGACAGAGGGAGATCACAGGGACAATCTAGGAGCGAGCCGGACCGCGCGGAAAGAAAAAAGGCCGGACGTCGCAGACGCCCGGCCAGGCTTTCAGGTTTTAGGATCCGGGGACCAGCCGAGCCTAGAGGATTTGCAGACCCGGAATACGGATCGAGCCGCTGACGATGGTGCAGTTGCGACCGCCGGGGTTCACGGGGGGCAGGACGTTGTTGTTGAAGGTCGCCGTGCTGGTCGCATTGTTCCAGGCGACCACCACGGTGCCGTAGCAGGGATCGTTGGCCACGGTGTTGGCGCCGATGGTCAGGGCGATCGAGGTGGTCGATCCCGGCACCACGGCCGCGCTCCAGGCGCCGGACGGCGCAACGGCCAAGCAGGCGATGCCGCCGGGCGAGATGCTGCGCGTCGGAATGGGCGCGCTGGTCGCGCTCAGCGGGCTTGCGGTGATGGAGACGTTGCAGGTGACGCTGATCGTTTGCGACAGGGTCACAGAACCCGATCCGGATACGCTGCCCGAACTGGGCGAGAAGGATTGGGCGAAGCTGGGGGAAGCGACGGCGACGGAAGCGAGCGCCGCAGCGGCGATGGAAAGCGTCTTGATCATGGTAGTCCTCCCTTTGAATGGGGCCTTGGTTGGACCCGTTGAGCGTGTGTTCACCCGCTAGGGGCGATGTACTTACAACGCGGAAGGTAGGTTGGAGTCAAGGAGAAATACGTATATTTTTCAATGATGTAAAACGACATAAGGCCGTCCTGTCGGCGTCTCTTGACGTCGGGGACGGCCTTACAGGGTGGCCGGGAAGACCGGCCTGACGTCAGCCTCAGAACGACTTGGTCAGCCGCACGGCGAACAGCCGCGGGTCCAGGGTGAAGACATTGGTCGTCAGCCCGGTGTCGTCCGAGTTGGTGAAGGCGTCGACGATGGGCGCATCGTCGAAGACGTTCTTGACATAGGCCTGGAGCTTCAGGCCCCGCGCCTCATTGGTCAGGGACACCGACAGGTTCAGATTGTCCCAGCCCTCCAGCCGGTCGTATTCGGTGTTGTAGACGCGGAAGAAGCTCTCGCCCTGGCGATAATAGTCGCCGCGCAGGGTCAGGTCCCAATCGCCCAGGAACCAGCTGTACTGGGCTCCGATGTTGGCGGTCCAGTTGGGCGAATTGGGCAGTTCGTTGCCGCCCAGGTCGGCCTCGAAACCCCGTCCGCCGTTCGGCGCCTCGGTCAGCGGGTCGTAGGTGAAGCCGTACAGGGCCCAGAAGGGAAGGATGGACTCGAAGTTGGGGTTGAAGGTGCCGAACCGCGACGAGCCGGCGCACAGGGCGCTCAGAGCCAGATTGGCCGCGTCGGGTCCGAAAGCGCTGTTGAGGATGGTTTCAGCATAGGCGCGCGGGGCGATGCAGTTCGACGGCACCTGGATCCAGGGACGGATGGTGATCCAGTCGGGGTCGCCTTGGGTGCGGTCCATGACGTTGATGGACCGCTCGCCGTCGGCGATACGGGACTTCAGATAGCCGAGATTGCCGTCGATCTGGAAACTGGGCGTCGGCCGGTAGACCGCTTCAAGCTCCAGACCCCAGATTTCAGCGTCGAAATTCTCATTCAATGAGATGCGATCGACGATCTGGGAAACCTGATAGTCCTTGTAATCATAGTAGAAACCGGTCGCATTCAGCCGCAGCGCCCCGTCCATCAGCGTATTCTTGGCGCCGATTTCGAAGGCGTTGACGTATTCGGGATCAAAGGTGCTGGCCAGGGGCTGATACTGGACGACCTTGGGGTCCAGCTCCAGGCGAGGCGGGTTGGTGCCGCCGCCCTTATAGCCGCGGGAGAAGGAGGCGTAGACCAGGGTGTCGTCGGTGAAGGACAGATCGGGTGTCCAATCCAGCACGATCCGGCCGGTGACCGCCTCCCACTTCTGTTCGATGTCCGGCAGGGCGTAATAGCCCCGACGCACGAATCCGCCCGACCCCGGACCGGACCCGCCGCCGAGCGGCGCGCCCAGCAGCAGCTGGCTGGGATAGGGTGTCGTGTCCTTGCGGTCCTCGGTATAGCGCAGGCCGGTCGTCAGCCGCAGTTCCGGCGTCAGGTCCCAATAGCCCTCGCCGAAGACGGCCCAGGAGCGGGTGTGGACGACGTTTTTGCTGCGGAAATAGTTGTGACCCTCGCCGTTGATCTCGCTCAGCGGATTGGGATCGACATAGACGCATTCGAACACGCGATCGTCATCGCAGGGTACGGTTTGCGAACTTCCGTCCGGACCCAGCTCGAAGTTGTAGAAATATTCGGCGAGGTAGGAGAAGGTGTTGTTGAAAACGTAGTAATCGTCCTGCGACTTGAAGTCCAAATAGTTGGCGCCGAGGCTGAAGTTGAAATCGCCCGCCATGTCGGACTGAAGGCGGAACTCCTGATACCATTGTCGATTGTCGGACTGGCTGATGTCGGCCGACAGGATCCGGTTTGACGGCCCAAGTTGCGGATCGGTGTAGACGCCGCCGGGCGCGGCCGGCGACGGAATCAGGTCGCCGAAGAAGTCGAACACCTGGCTGCTGTCCGAGAAGGCGGGGTTGGAGACGTAGCGCGCATAGTCCTGCGACGCATAATAGTCGTCCTTGGCGTAGGCGGTCTGTGAGAACAGGGTCAGGGTGTCGGTCAGGTCGAATTCGAGATTGACCTGGACGACGTCGTTCTCGGCCCGGAAGACGGGATCGTAGTTGGTGGCGATCTCACGCAGGTCTCGCGACTGCACGACGCCCTCATAGGGGTCGAAGCCCTGTGGGATCGGATAGACGCTGGCGCCGTTTGCGTCGAAGCCGCCCAGGCTGAAGAAACCGGACAGCAGCCGGATCGGCCCGAAGGAACCACCGTTGGGCGCCCCATAGGCGGCGTCGGAATACAGTGAACCCGGCAGACAGCCCTGGCTCAACTGATCTTGATTGTAAGGGGTGGTGATCGTCGCCGAACCGACCTGGGTCGGGCCCGGATCGGTGGTGCACAGCTGTTTGCCGGTGCGGGAGCGGTGGTCGTCTTCCTCGAAATGCTCCCAGATCGCATTGGCGCGGAACCGCGCCGTCGGCTCCCACCGGGCCGACAGACGGGTGGTGAACAGGTCGCGGTCGTTCACATGGGTGTCGTTGAAGCTGTTGTAGTCGAAGCCGTCGCGCTGGGTGAAGCCGAAGGCGCCGCGCACGGCGAAGGTGTCGCCGAAGGGGACGTTGAGCATGGCCTGGCCGCGCCGGCTGTCATAGTTGCCCAGTTCCCCGGCCGCGAAGCCCTCCGACCGGAACTTGGGCAGTTCGGGGAACATGTTGACGACGCCGCCGGTGGCGTTGCGGCCATACAGGGTGCCCTGCGGCCCACGCAGCACCTCGACCCGGGCGACGTCCAGATACTCCTGCTCGAACAGGCGGTTGCGGATCAGGGGAGTGTTGTTGAAGCTGACGGCCACGGCCGGGTCGCTGGAGGCGGACACCGCCTTGGTCCCGATCCCGCGGATCGAGAAGTTGTACATGCTGAAGTTGGATTTGGAGAAGGCCACGTTCGGCACGGCGCGCAGCAGTTCCGATCCCCCCTCGATCTGGCGCGATTCCAGGGCCTCGGCCGACAGGGCCGAGACGGCGATGGGCACGTCCTGAACGGACTGTTCGCGCTTCTGGGCGGTCACGATGATGTCGTCCACCACGGCGGGCGAGGTCTGACCTGCCTGCGGCGCTGGAGCTGCGGGCGGCGTCGTCTGGGCCAAGGCGGGGGCTCCAGCCATCAGCAGGGCTGTGACGGAGACCGAGAGCGCAAGGCGCGCGCGAGTGCGGACGGCTGAAACCATGTGATCCTCCCTGAGCACGCCGACCGGAGACGGCGTCCTGATGTGCGTTTCCTCCCGCCTGATGTTTCCGCTCGGCGGGGCGGGGCCACCGGCGGTTGTCGCCAGCTTCGCACTACTCACTCTCATGTCAATACCTATTGACAATTGTGTCGGTTGACGGCCATCCGCAGACGGTGTGATTTCGGACTTTCGGCGAGGGCTGAGGGCGCGGATCGGGAGAGGGCGCGATGGACTGCGACGCCATAATCGTCGGGGCGGGGCTGGCTGGACTGGTCGCTGCGAACGAACTGGTCCAGGCCGGGCGCAAGGTGGCGGTGGTGGATCAGGAGAACGCCGCCAATCTGGGCGGCCAGGCCTATTGGTCCTTCGGCGGCCTGTTTCTGGTCGACAGTCCCGAACAGCGGCGTCTGGGGGTGCGCGACAGTTTCGACCTGGCCTGGTCCGACTGGCGCGGCAGCGCCGGCTGGGACCGGCTGGACGGCGCCCTGGCCGAGGACGAATGGGCCGCCCGCTGGGGCCGGGCCTATGTCGAGTTCGCCGCCGGCGAAAAGCGCGACTGGCTGCGCCGCCATGGAATCCGCCTCACCCCCATGGTCGGCTGGGCCGAACGGGGCGACGGCCGGGCCCAGGGGCACGGCAACTCCGTCCCGCGTTTTCATGTGCCCTGGGGCACGGGGACGGGCGTCAGCGGTCCTTTCGCCGCCCGCGCCCTGGAGGCCCAGACCCAGGGGCGGCTGACCTTTCACTTCCGCAGTCGGGTGGATCAGCTGATCGTCGAGGCCGGCCGCGTGACCGGCGTGTCGGGCGTCCGCCTGGCGCCCAGCGAGGCTCCGCGGGGCGCGGCCTCCAGCCGCGAGGTCGTGGGCGATTTCACCCTGCGGGCGCCGTCGGTCCTGATCGCCACCGGCGGCATCGGCGGGAACCACGACAAGGTGCGCCGCTTCTGGCCCAAACGGCTGGGACGGCCGCCGCGGACGATGGTCACCGGCGTGCCCGCCTATGTCGACGGACGGGGGTTGGACATCGCCGAGGCGGCGGGCGCCCGCCTCGTGAACCGGGACCGGATGTGGCACTATGTCGAGGGGCTGCGGAACTGGAACCCGATCTGGCCCGGACACGGCATTCGCATCCTGCCCGGCCCCTCGTCCCTGTGGCTGGACGCCCTGGGGCGGCGACTGCCTTTCCCCGCCCTGCCGGGCTATGACACCCTGTCGACCCTGCGCTATCTGCGCACAACGCCGGACCTGGCTGAGCACGACCATTCCTGGTTCATCCTGACCCAGTCGATCATCGAAAAGGAGTTCGCCCTCTCTGGCTCGGAGCAGAACGGCGACATCACCTCGGGCGACTGGCTGCGGGTGCTGAAGACGCGGCTGGGCAAGGGCGCCTCGCCCGAGGTCGAGGCCTTCAAGGCCAGGGGGGCGGACTTCGTGGCAGCCCAGGATCTGGAGACCCTGGTGGCGGGCATGAACGCCCTGACGCCGACGCCCCTGCTGAAGGCCGAGGCGGTGCGGCGGGTGGTGGAGGCGCGCGACGCCCAGATGGCCAACCCCTTCGCCAAGGATCTGCAGGTCCAGGGGGTCCACAACGCCCGCCGCTATCTGGGCGACCGGCTGGCGCGGGTGGCGAAACCGCACCGTCTGCTGGACCCGGCGGCCGGCCCCCTGATCGGGGTCAAGCTGAGCGTTCTGACGCGCAAGAGCCTGGGCGGGGTGCAGACGGATCTGGACAGCCGGGTGTTGCGGGCCGACGGAACGGTGCTGGAGGGTCTCTATGCGGCGGGCGAGGCGGCGGGGTTCGGCGGCGGGGGCGCCCACGGTTACAACGCCCTGGAGGGCACCTTCCTGGGCGGCTGCCTGTTCACCGGACGGGCGGCGGGACGGGCGATGGCGGGCTGATCTAGCGCAGCCGGGTCCAGGTCTGGGTGCGGCACAGAAGGGGGGCGATACAGCCCCGCACGGACAGACGATCGTTCTCGACCAGGGTCAGGGTTCCGCGCGACGCGCGCTGGCCGCTGTCCGGGTCATAGAGGGGGCCGCCGGACCAGGTCGTGGGGCCGCCGGTGAAGCCGTCCAGAACGCGCAGCCCCCTGAGCGGCCGGCTCCGCAAGTCCGGGTCGCGGTTGCGCACATCGGTCTGATCGGGATTTCGGCGCAGGGGGGCGGCGTCCACCACTCGGCCGCACAGGGCGGCGCCGCAGCGGTGGATTTCGACCACCCCGCCCTGGGCGGCGGTGCGCCACCGCCCCAGCAGCGGACTGTCCTGGGCCGAGGCCGGGGCGGCGGCCATCACCGCTCCGGTCAGGACCCCGCCGGCCAGGGTCAGGGCGGCGGGCCAGGTCGGGCGGCGCATCAGCCCCGGACCAGCAGGCGGTTGCGGACCTCGACCGGGATGCGGTCGTAGAGGGTCGGCCCTCCCAGGCCCAGCCGCGCCCGCGCCTGATCCAGCGGCTCGGACATCAGGGCCTCATAGTCCAGGGCCGGCAGCCAGGCCGCCTTCCGCCCCCGGCGCCAGGCCTCGAAGACGGCGCGGGCGCAGGGATAGCCGGTGCGGGCCTTGGTGATCTCGACGGCGGCGCCGATGGCGATCAGACCGAAGCCCTTGCTGCCCGTCTGGGGCAGGGACAGGGCGACCACGCAGGCCTCGCCCAGCGCATCCGTGCGATAGCCCGCCAGAACGTGCCACAGGTCATGGATGTCGCGCAGGCGCCGGGCGTACCAGGCGTAGGGGTGGGCCGCCTCTATGTCGCTGTCGGCCACCTTGCGGCTCTCGTTCGCCAGGCCGTAGGCCGACAGATTGCGTTCGTCGATGAAGTCCAGATAGGCGCGGCCCACCGATCCGGCGGGCATGGATTCCAGCCAGGGGCGGTCGTGCAGCCGGTCCGCCAGCTCGACCATCTTGAAGGCCTGGCGCGCGCCCTCGGGCGTCTCCAGCATGCGCATATAGCCGCGCCGCACCGAGTTTCCGGCCAGGGCGTTCATGATCTCGAACACCTGGGTGGTGTCTTCCTTGTTCGCGATCAGGCGGCGCAGGGCGCGAAAGGCCCGGCCGATTTCGATCCGCCGGGGCCGCCCCAGACTGTCGCTGCGGGGGCGCGCATCGACCAGGGCGTCGTCCATCATCAGTTCAGCCGTCACTTGCTCTCTCCGGGCGCTGAGCTTAACCAGTGCTATCTACATGGATGTAACTAACAACAATGTCAATAGAGCGCGTTCGTCGCCGTCGTCGCACCCCTGAAGAAGCCCGGCTGGAGGTTCTGGCCTGCGCGCGCGCGCGCCTTTTGGCGGGCGGGCCGGACTCGGTCACCCTGAAGGCCGTCGCCGACGACCTGGGCATGACCCACGCCAATCTGATCCACCATTTCGGTTCGGCCGAGGGGCTGCAGTCGGCCCTGATGGGGTCGATGGTGGCGGATCTGTCGAACGCCCTGGACGCCGCCATCGCCCGGCTGCGCACCGACGAGGGGGCGCCGCTGGAGCTGATCAACGCCGTCTTCGACGCCTTTGCGGAAGGCGGGGCGGGCAAGCTGGCCGCCTGGATCGTGCTGAAGGGCGACCTGACCCATCTGGAACCGGTCCGGGCGGCGGTGAACGGTCTGGTCGAGGCGATCCGCGACAAGCTGGGCGATCCCCTGACCACCTCGCCCAAACAGCTGTCGTCGGCGGTTCTGTTCATTGCGCTCAGCGCCTTCGGCGAGGCCCTGATCGGCCCGCCTCTGCGCGACATGCTGGATCAGGACGAGGAGGCCAGCCGCCAGGTGGTCGCCGGCCTGCTGCCCTATTTCCTGCTGAAGGCCGAGCGGGGGGAGTAGCCGTTCAGGCGGCCTGGGACGCCTGTTCCGCCGCCGCCTGAAGCACGGCGCCGACGGTCTGCAACAGCACGGCGGCGCCGACGGGTTTGCCCAGCACCTCGACCGCGCCGGCCGCCCGCGCCTCGGCGACCTCGGGGCGAGAGACGTTGGCGCTGACGACGATCATCGGGGGCGGACAGGGGTGTTCGGCCCGGATGATCCGCATCGCCGTCAAACCGTCCATCACCGGCATCTGAACGTCCATCAGCACCAGGTCGAAATCCATCGACCGGCTCAGTTCGACCGCTTCCAGCCCGTTCTCGGCGCAGGTGACTTCCGCGCCCGTAGCGGCCAGAACCGCGTTCAGCACCGCCAGATTGGCGGGATTGTCGTCCACGGCCAGGATGCGGAGGGCGGCGGGCTCCGCATCGGTCGCGGCGGACCTGACCCCGGGCGTCGACAGCAGAACCGCCGGCGCGCGCAAGGTCACGCGGCTGCCGACGCCGATCGTGCTCTGGGCGGTCAGTTCGCCGCCAACGGCGCGGGCCAGGCCGTCGGCCAGGGCCAGGCCCAGACCCATGCCGCCGTGTTTCCGTGTCGCGGTGACGTAGCGCTGATGGAAGGGGCGGACGAGGGCGTCGAAACTGTCGATGTCGAAACCGCAGCCGGTGTCGGCGACGGTGAAGACCAGGGCGTCGTCTTCGTATTGGACATCCAGAGAAACTGCGCCGGTCTCGGTGAACTTCACCCCATTGGCGACCAGCTGGATCAGGATGCGCTTCAGGGCGTCGCCGTCGGCCGAAACCTGGACGTCGGCGCCCGTGTCCGGGCCGCTCAGGACGATCGGCCGGTCGCCGATCAGGTCGGCGCATTCCGTCAGCACCTCGTCGCACAGGGTCCGCGCCGACAGGGGCGACGACTGGGGCGTGAAGCCTCCGCCTTCCAGCTGCGAGAAGTCCAGCAGGGTGGTGATGCGGCGCGTCACCTCGGCCCCGGCCTGGGCCACGGTCTCCAGCGCCTTGTGGGCCGCCTCGGGCAGGGCGTGTCCGCGCAGCAGTTCCAGCGGCGCCAGGACGCTGTTCAGCGGCGTGCGCAGTTCATGGCTCAGATTGGCCAGGAAGCGCGACTTGGCCGCGTCGGCGGCGGCGGCGGCGTCGCGCGCGCGGACCAGGGCTGAGACGTCGAAATTCATCAGCAGCAGGCCGCCGATCGCCCCTTCGGCGTCGCGCCAGGGTATGACCGCCCATTCGAACCACATGTCGACCAGGGCCGAGCGGACGGGCCCGTCGCTGCTCATCGCCTCTCCGGCGAGGGCGCGGGCGTAGACCTTGGGCCAATCGATCTGGGCCGGGCGCGCCCTGGCCGGCGAGTCCACCCTCTGTCCGACCATGTCCTGCGCCGGTCGGCCGTAGGTCTTTTCCCAGGCCTGGCTGACGCCGGTCGCCACCAGGTCGGCATCCGTCATGATCAAGGGCACAGGGCAATGGCGCACGAAGGCGGAGATCACGTCGCGGGCGGACCGGCGTTCCGCCTCGGCGCGCTTTTCGGCCAGGGGCGCCGCAGCCTCATAGGCGCGACGAACGGGCGCGCGCGAGACGCACAGTTGAATCAGCGGCCCTTCGGTCCCCTGGGTCTGGGCGGCGCTGACCATGACCGGAATCCGATCGCCGTTGGAGGCGAGCACATCCAGGGCCAGCTCCTCCAGCCGCCCGCCCATCGCCAGCTCCTGACGAAGCCGCGTCTGAACCATGATCCGGCTGGCGGGCGTCAGATGATCGACCAGACGGCGATCCTCGGCCTGGTCTCCGGCGTGCAGGTCCAGCAGGTCGGCCAGATAGTCGTTCAGCCACAGCAACCGACCATGGGGATCGACCAGGCCCAGGCCGCCCGGCGCCTGGCTCAACAGATCCAGCAGGACGGACGGACTTTGCATCTAGGCCGCCAGGTCCAGCGGCGGCAGGTCCAGATGGCGACGCAGGGCCGCCTCGACCAGATCGGGTTCGGTCATATGGGGACAGTGGCCCTCGGTCGGCAGGACGACCCGGCGCGCCTGGGGGATGTGGCGCTCCATCCAATCCCCGACGAAGGTCGGCGCCAGGGCGTCGTCGCGGCTGTCCAGCAACAGGGTGGGGAGAGCCAGGGCCGCAAAGGCGTCGCGGTCGTCGGCCTGGAAGGTGGTGCGGGCGAAATGGCGGGCGATGTCGGGATCGACCCGGCACACGCTGGCGCTCCAGTCGGCCTGGCCCTGAGCCGCTGACGGCCCGAGGATCGCAGGCGCCACGGCCGTCGTCCATTCGGCGATGTTCTTGTCCATCAGGGCCAGCAGATCGGCGATGTCAGCCGGGGCGAAACCGCCGCGATAGTCTTCTGCGTCCGTATAGCGGGGCGAACCGCACACCAGGGCCAGGGACTGGAACAGGTCGGGTCGCCGGACGGCGGCGATGACGCCGATGCTGGCGCCCACCGAATGGCCGATGAAGACGACCGGACCCAGGCCGACCGCCTCGATCACCTCGATCAGGTCGTCGGCGTAGCCGCCCAGATCGGCGTGACGTTCGGGATCGAAACAGGCGCTGTCCGAGGCGCCGGCGCCGACATGGTCGAACAGGACGATGCGGGCCACGCCGTCGAACCGATCGGCGACCGATCTCCACATGCCCTGGTCGCAGCCGAAGCCGTGCGAGAACAGAAGAACCGGACCCGTGTGACCCGTGACGGCGACGTTGTTGCGGCTCAGAATCGTCATGGCGTCGTCCGCTCAACTTTCATTTGCGACGACTGTCAGGCCGACCTGAGCAGTTATTTCGAAAAAACCTTAAAAATCCGCTTCTTGCGTTTCGCAACCACAGATCGGCGTTACGCGGGCTTCGTCAGTTGTCCGCGCTGGGCTCTGTGACGGCTTTTGATCGGAACGGGCGCGGGAGCCTCGTGTTGTTCACGCGACCCAGCCGAGAGGAGACGTCATGGCCGATCGTTTGACGATGCAGGACCCCCGCGACCAATACCCCCGCCCGCCCTTCCCCGAGCAGCCCCAGCCGGCGCCGGGCCTGGCGGTGGAGATGGACCCGAAACCGGACCATGGGGAGACCAGCTACAAGGGCTCGGGCCGCTTGGCTGGGCGCAAGGCCCTGATCACCGGGGGCGATTCCGGCATCGGCCGGGCCGCCGCCATCGCCTACGCCCGCGAAGGGGCGGACGTCGCCCTGTCCTATCTGCCGTCCGAAGAGAAGGACGCCGCCGAGGTGGCGCAGCTGATCGAGGCCGAAGGGCGCAAGGCCGTCCGCCTGCCCGGCGACGTGACCGACGAGGCCTGGTGCCGCGACCTGGTGTCCAAGGCGGTCGAGGGTCTGGGCGGGCTGGACATTCTGGTGGTCAACGCCGGTCGCCAGCAGTACCGCGAGAGCGTCGGCGAGGTCTCGACCGAGGATTTCGACCGGACGATGAAGACCAATCTCTACGCCCTGCACTGGATCGTCCAGGCGGCGGTCCCCCACCTGCCGGCCGGGGCGGCGGTGATCACCACCGCCTCGATCCAGGCCTATGAGCCCTCGGCCATTCTGCTGGACTATGCGACCACCAAGGCGGGGATCGTCGCCTACACCAAGGCCCTGTCCAAACAGCTGCTCGAGAAGGGAATTCGCGTCAACGCCGTGGCGCCCGGCCCCTTCTGGACCGTGCTTCAGCCCTCGGGCGGCCAGCCGATGGAGAAGGTGGTCCACTTCGGCGAACAGAGCGCCTACGGCCGGCCCGGCCAGCCGGTCGAGATCGCGCCCGTCTATGTGCTTCTGGCGTCCCAGGAGGCCAGCTACGTCACCGGCGAGGTCTATGGCGTCACCGGCGGGGCGGGCATAGCCTGAGGCAGACGGCGGACCGGCCCATGACCGGTCCGCCTGTCAGCGCCAGCCGTCCAGGATTTCGTCGACCGTCGCCGTCTCGATCTGCTGCGAGAAGCGGTCGTGATAGAGGCGCAGGAGATCGTCATGGGGGCCATCGGCCGAGCTGCAGACCGCATCCTGGGCGATCACCACCCGATAGCCCAGATCGACGGCCGCCAGCACGGTCGCCAGAACGCAGACGTCGGTCTCGCCCCCGGTGACGATCAGCGTATCCACCCCGCTGCGGCTCAGGACCGCGTCCAGGTCCGAGCCCACCCAGGGCGAATAGACGTGTTTGTCGATCAGCCGGCCGGGCGGGACGAACCGCTGAAGCGGCAGGGCCAGATCGACCAGGCCGGGATCGATTCGCTCCAGGGTCATGGAGGCCCAGCGCGTCCAGTAGCGGCGCCAGGCGCCGCGACCTTCTCCCGGTCGGGCGGCGGGGATGAAGCGGGTGAAGGCGGTCCGTTCGGGCCGGCGTTCGCACAGGCGCACGATCTGGGGCATGACCCGCTCGGCCCAGTCCAGTCGCCACGCCGTCTCCTCGACGAACATCCGCTGCATGTCGATGCACAGACGCACCGCATTCTCCGGCACGGCCTCGCGCAGACCCTCGGCCATGGTCAGGCCGCGCCCGCCGCGCCGTCGCTTCCGGCGTTCGGAGAGGAGGGTTCGATCTCCTCGGCGTCGGGCGGGGTCTGGGTGTCGGAGTGGTGTTCGATCCGCCCCGTCTCCACCTCTTCGCGGGCGAAGACCTCCTCCTGTCCGGCCTCCAGCAGCTGATCCTCCGGCCCGCCCAGCCCGCCCTGGGCCAGACCCGAGGCGGCCGAATCACGGCTGTGCTTGCGGTCGCTCATCGGCTCAGGCGGCCTGACGCGCCGGGGCGCCGGTGTAGCGTTCATATTCCTCGCAATAGCGATCGGTCAGCCGCGCCTGGTGTTCGCCCTTCTGCTTCAGGGTGATGAACCAGCCCTTCTCCTCCTCGTACATATGGGTCAGGACGGCGCCTTCGATATGCTCCCACTTGTCCAGCCAGGCGGTGTTGGAAGGGGCGATGTTCTCCAGCTCGGCCATCTGCGCCTTGGCGGTGGTCTGTTCCAGATAGGCGTGGGCGGCGTGCATCTTCTCGCCGGCCTGTCCCAGGGCGGGGTACAGGACCAGCTCCTCGGCGATCGAATGGCCGTTCAGCACCAGGGCCAGGGCCTTGAGCGCCGCCTGGCGGTCGGCCGCCGACTTCACCTCGCGTCCGCGGGCGAAGGCGCCGCGGATCTCCTCGTGATGGTCCAGAACCAGCGACAGCCAGTCGCCGGGCGCGGCGGCCTCGCGCGCCTGGGCTGTGGCTTCGGCGCGGGCCTCTTCGCCGGGTTGGGGGGTTACGGCGGCCAAGGCCTTGTCGATGATGGACATTCGGGTCTCCTGCGATGCGGAGACAAGGCCGGGGATCAGCAGGCGGTTCCCAATGTCGTCTTTCCAACCTGGGCTGACCGGGCGACGAGGCGGGGGAGGGGGACCAAGGTCGGATTGACGCGGAGGCTTTGCAGGCGTCTGATCCGGGGACTGTCGATCTTTCGGAGGTCGTCCATGAGCCTGCGGTCCCAGACCGATCACGCCAGCCTGATCCAGCAGGCGCTGGACGAGGGCGCCGGCGCGCGCTCCGCCCTGGCGGCCTCCTGGCGTCGGTCCATCACCCTCTACGGCCTCGATCCGGTGCGGGCCGGGGCTGTGGAGACGATCTCTGAACAGGCGCTGCAGGACGCCCGTCAGGCGATGGAGCCGATGACCCGCGCGGCCGAGGGGGTGCTGGACCGGCTGTTTCTGGCGGTCGGCGGGGTCGGCTGTTGCGTCCTGCTGACCAATGCCGAGGGGGTGCCGGTGGAGCGGCGCGGGGCGGCGGCGGACGACGAGACCTTTCATCGCTGGGGCCTGTGGCCGGGCGCGGTCTGGTCCGAGGCGCATGAGGGCACCAACGGCATCGGCACGGCCCTGGCCGAACACCGCCCCGTCACCATCCACCGCGACCAGCATTTCCACGCCCGCAACACCGGCCTGAGCTGCGTCACCCATCCGATCCACGACCCCTTCGGCCGGCTGGCGGGGGCGCTGGACGTCTCGTCCTGCCGGGCGGATGCGACCGAGGCCATACTGGGTCTGATCTCGGCCGCCGTGGCCGACGCCGCCCGGTCGATCGAGGCCCAGGCCTTCCGTCAGACCTTCTGCGACGCCCGCATCGTCCTGGCCGGAAGCGCGGGCGAACGGAATGCGGCGGCCCTGCTGGCCGTGGATCGCGACGATCTGGTGATCGGGGCGACGCGGGCGGCGCGCCTGTCCCTGTCGATCACCGACGAACGGATCGCCGCCCAGCTGCCGGCCTCGGACCTTCTGACGCCCGGCGCGGCCGAGGCGGATCTGTTGGAGGCGGAACGGGGCGCGGTGCGCCGGGCCCTGGCGCGCAGCGGGGGCAATGTCTCGGCCGCCGCCCGCCTGTTGGGCATCAGCCGCGCCACCCTGCACCGCAAGCTGCACCGGCTGGGTCTGAACGACGCCCAGTAACAGCCTCCTGTAATCTGTCGCAAATCTGCGACAGGTTTGCGCCGCATCATGAAGCGGGCTTCTGGCGCGGCGGGCCTTGCGGACCGAGTTTGCCTCAAACGACGCCGGACAATCGGCGCCCGAGGAAACCGCAAGGAGACGCACTCGTGACCAAGCCCGAATTCGCCCGCGCCGCGACGCCCAAGTTCAAGACGCGCTATGACAACTTCATCGGCGGCCGCTGGGTCGCCCCCGTCAACGGCCGGTATTTCGAGAACACCTCCCCGGTGAACGGCCGCGTCCTGTGCGAGGTCGCACGCTCGGACGCGGCCGACGTCGAGCTGGCCCTGGACGCCGCCCACGCGGCGAAGGACGCCTGGGGCAAGACCAGCGTCGCCGAACGCGCCGTGATCCTGAACAAGATCGCCGACCGGATCGAAGCCAACCTCCAGGCCGTGGCCGAGGCCGAAACCTGGGACAACGGCAAGCCGGTGCGCGAGACTCTGGCCGCCGACATTCCGCTGGCGATCGACCACTTCCGCTATTTCGCCGGCTGCATCCGCGCCCAGGAAGGCGGGATCTCGGAACTGGACCACGATACGGTCGCCTATCACTTCCATGAACCGCTGGGCGTGGTCGGTCAGATCATCCCGTGGAACTTCCCGATCCTGATGGCCGCCTGGAAGATCGCGCCGGCCCTGGCGGCGGGCAACTGCATCGTCATGAAGCCGGCGGAACAGACCCCGGCCTCGATCCTGGTCGTCATTGAGCTGATCCAGGACCTCTTGCCCGCCGGCGTGCTGAACATCGTCTCCGGCACCGGCGCCGAGGTGGGCGAGCCGCTGGCCACCAACCCCCGCATCGCCAAGATCGCCTTCACCGGCTCGACCGCCGTCGGCCAGAAGATCATGGAGTATGCGACCCAGAACCTGATCCCGGTCACGCTGGAGCTGGGCGGCAAGTCGCCGAACATCTTCTTCAAGGACGTGATGGACGCCGACGACGCCTTCCTGGACAAGGCGCTGGAAGGCTTTGCGATGTTCGCCCTGAACCAGGGCGAGGTCTGCACCTGCCCCAGCCGCGCCCTGATCCAAGAAGACATCTATGAGGCCTTCATCGAGAAGGCCATCGCCCGGGTCGAGGCCATCGTCCAGGGCGACCCGCTGGACCCCGCGACCATGATCGGCGCCCAGGCCTCGGACCAGCAGCTGAAGAAGATCCTGAGCTATCTGAAGATCGGCCGCGAAGAGGGCGCCCAGGTCCTGACCGGGGGCGACCAGGCCCAGCTTCAGGACGATCTGGCCGGCGGCTACTACGTCAAGCCGACGGTGTTCAAAGGCACGAACGACATGCGGATCTTCCAGGAGGAAATCTTCGGTCCCGTCCTGGCCGTGACCACCTTCAAGACTTTCGAAGAGGCGATGGAGATCGCCAATGACACCGAATACGGCCTGGGCGCCGGTGTGTGGTCGCGCGACATGAACACCGCCTATCGCGCCGGCCGCGCCATCCAGGCCGGGCGGGTCTGGACCAACTGCTATCACCAGTATCCGGCCCACGCGGCCTTCGGCGGCTACAAGAAGTCGGGCATCGGCCGTGAAAACCACCGGATGATGCTGGACCACTATCAGCAGACCAAGAACCTTCTGGTCAGCTACAGCCCGAACAAGCTGGGCTTCTTCTGATCTGCATCAAGGATGGCCGGTCCCGGATCGGCCATCCTCCGATCGCTCTCTGATCCGTCTGTCCGGAGAGCGGCTCCCAGGCGGGCGGGCCGGTGTCCTGCTTCCGGTCCGCCCGTTCCCCCTTCTGATCGAGGATGAACCATGGCCAAAACCATGAAGGCCGCCGTCGTGCGCGAATTCGGCAAGCCCCTGGTGATCGAGGACGCGCCGATCCCCACCCCCGGGCCCGGCATGATCCAGGTGAAGGTCGTCGCCAGCGGCGTCTGCCACACCGACCTGCACGCCGCCGAGGGCGACTGGCCGGTCAAGCCCAATCCGCCCTTCATTCCGGGCCACGAAGGCGTCGGCTACGTCTCGGGCGTCGGCGCCGGCGTGAAACACGTCAAGGAGGGCGACCGCGTCGGGGTGCCCTGGCTCTATTCCGCCTGCGGCCATTGCAAACACTGCCTCGGCGGGTGGGAGACCCTGTGCCACGAGCAGCAGAACACCGGCTATTCGGTGAACGGCGGATTCGCCGAATATGTGGTGGCGGACCCGAACTTCGTCGGCCATCTGCCCGATAACATCGGCTTTGAAGAGATCGCGCCGATCCTGTGCGCCGGCGTCACCGTCTATAAGGGGCTGAAGGTGACGGAGACCAAGCCCGGCGACTGGGTGGTGATCTCGGGCGTCGGCGGCCTGGGCCATCTGGCGGTGCAATACGCCAAGGCCATGGGGATGAACGTCGCGGCCGTCGACATCGACGACGCCAAGCTGGACCTGGCGCGGCGTCTGGGCGCCTCGGTGACGGTCAACGCCAAGACCTCCAACGACCCCGCCGCCGAGATCAAGCGTCAGACCGACGGCGGCGCCCAGGGGGTGCTGGTCACCGCCGTCTCGCCCAAGGCGTTCGAACAGGCCCTGGGCATGACGGCGCGCGGGGCGACGGTCGCCCTGAACGGCCTGCCGCCCGGCGACTTCCCCCTGTCGATCTTCGACATGGTGCTGAACGGCACGACGGTGCGCGGCTCGATCGTCGGAACCCGCCTGGACCTTCAGGAGGCGCTGGACTTCGCCGCCCAGGGCAAGGTCAAGTCCACCATCGCCGTGGAACCCCTGGACAATATCAACGACATCTTCGCCCGGATGCACAGGGGCCAGATCGAGGGCCGGATCGTGATGTCGATCGACTGATCGGCCGGTGCGGATCAGGCGATCCGCACCTCGACCCCCCCGTCGCGCGCCGCAGCCGCGACGGCGGCGGGGGGCGGCTGGTCCGTGACGATCATGGCCACCTGGGACCAGTCCGCCGCCTGGGCGCGGCCCGCCGCCCCGAATTTGGAGGCGTCCGTCAGACAGACCGCCTTGCGCGCATTGGGCAGCACCGCCCGGGCATAGGCCGCCTCTTCCGGCTCGTGATCGAGAAAGCCGTGCGCGGCGTCCACGGCGACGATGGAGAAGAAGGCCAGGTCCGGCACGAACCGGTTGGCGTAGGCGGCGGCGTCCGCATCGAAACTGGCCCGATAGGCGGGGTTGACCGCCCCGCCCGCCAGGAAGATCCGGGCGTCCGACAGGGCCGCCAGCTCGCCCGCCGTCTCCAGACTGTTGGTCACCACCGTCAAATCGCGCACAGAGGCGATCCGGCGCGCCAGCCAGAAGACGGTGGTGCTGGAATCCAGCAGCAGGGTCATGCCTGGTTCGACCAACTCGGCCGCGTGGGCCGCGATCCGCTTCTTGGCCTCGGCGTTGATGTTCAGCCTCTGCCGCCACGGCGCCTCGGCGCGGCGATCAGGCAGGCGGACGCCGCCGTGCACCTTTCGCACCGCCCCTTCCTGCTCCAGCCGTCGGATGTCGCGGCGGATCGTCTCCTCGGACACATCAAAGGCCGTCGCCAGATCGGCGATCGAACAGGCGCCCTGATCAGCCAGGGCGGACAATAGGGCTTCGAGCCGTGCGGACTGATTCAACGCCGTGCCTTGGGTCATGCAACTCGTGTGACATGTGGCGCCTGCCTTCGTCAAAATCCACACAAAAACACAAAATGCCACAATAGTTCACATCGATGTCACAGGTCCGGCGTAGATCGTTCGAAGACGGCTCAGCGCCGTCCAACCGTCAGGGGATGTCATCATGGTTCTTTCAAACACGCGCTTTTGCGCGCGCGCCCTGCTGTGCGGCGCAGCGCTCGCAGCGATCCTGCCCGCCGCCGCCTTGGCTCAAACCGCGCCGGCCCAAGGCGGGACGGCGGACGCCGCCAACCTCGCCGACATCATCGTGACCGGTTCGCGCAGCGCCACCCGCCGCGCCGAGGCGGAGCAGCGCCAGGCCGACATCGTTTCGGAAGTCATCTCCGCCGATGAGCTGCTGACCATCCCGTCCACCAGTGTGGCGGCGGCGCTGAAGCGTCTGCCGGGCGTCAGCACCGTCAACGACCGCGGCACGGGCGACGCCCGCTACGTCAGCATTCGCGGCCTGGACAGCGCCCTGAACGTCTACACGATGAACGGCGTGCGCCTGGCGACCTCGGGCCGCGACAACCGCGCCGTGGCCCTGGACCTGCTGCCGCCCGACGGCCTGGACACGGTGCGGGTGGTCAAGAGCGTGACCCCGGATCTGGACGGCGACGCGGTCGGCGGCACCATCGACTTCCGCCTGCCCAGCCCCTTCGACTTCGGCGACGGCATGGCCAGCCTTTCGGTCCGCGCCAGCCGGGAAAACATCGCGGACAAGACGGCGACCGACCTGACCGGCGCCTTCTCGACCTTCCTCGATTCCGACCGGACCCTGGGCCTTTACGGCGTGGTCTTCCATACCGAACGGACCATTACGGGCGAGCGCAACGAGAACATCAGCTACAACACCAGCTGGCGTCCGAACGGCCTCCTGCCGGATAGCGACACCGTCCTGTCGGAAGACACCCCCCTGCGGCTGGTCTCGCACGGCCTGGACCGGTTCGTGAACGACATCGACCGCACCGGCGGCAACTTCACCCTGGAGTACCGCCCGACGTCGAATGACGAACTTCACCTGCGCGGCCTGTACTCCCAGTGGAAGAACGATCAGCTGCACGACTATATCGACGTCAAGACCGGTCAGGACGACAAGGGCGCCATCAACAGCTTCTCGTCCCTGATGGGCGCCGAGGTGAAGCAGGAGGACAACCGCTTGGGCGTGCTGAACCTGGGCGGCCGCCACGTCCGCAGCGCCTTCGAGCTGGACTACGACATCGCCTATACCTACGGCCGGACCGAGACGCCGAACCAGTGGTATATGGAATATGTCACGGACGGCAGCCTGCCGATCTACAGCACCCCGATCGGCTTCGACGCTTCGGACAGCAAACACCCGACCTGGGTGATGAGCGAGGCCCAGTCCTCGGCCATGCTGAACCCGGCCAATCTGAAGTTCGACTACGCCGAACTGTATCGCCGGATCTCCGAAGACTCTCAGGCCTACGCCGCCGTCAATCTGGCCTGGTCTCCGGAAGACAAGGGCGTGCTGAAGACCGTCAAGGGCGGCTTCCGCTTCCGCCGGTCGCAACGGGATTATGATCAGCAGCAGGACGTCGACAGCGGCACGCGCGACATTCCGGGTCTGGCCGGCGGCTCGCCCCTGTCGGACCACAGCGACCTGATCGCGGGCTCGATCGATCATTTCGACGACGACCACTATCGCGGCCTGACGCGCTTCGGCACGATCCTGGAGATGAACCGCGTCCTGGCCGTGCTGCAAGCCGCGCCGCGCGTGACGGACGACGAATACCCCTGGAACCTGAACGACTCCTCGGGCCGCGAGACCAGCTACAGCGGCTACGCCATGGCGGTGCTGGAACGGGGCGCCTGGTCGGCCACGGCCGGGGCGCGGGTGGAGCGGACCGACATCCACAACGAGGCTCTGGTCACGACCGAGGACGCCGTCACCGGCGTGGTCACGCGCGAGTTCGGCGGCGCCACCGGCACGACCGAGGCCAGCTACACCCAGGTCCTGCCCAGCCTGCACGTCGACTGGCGTCCGAACGCGGACTGGACCGTGCGCGCCGCCGTCTGGACCTCCTTCGCCCGTCCCAACTTCACGGACATCTCCAAGGGGATCAACATCGAGTCCAACGGCCCGCGGATCGTCTCCATCGCCAAGGGCAACCCCGATCTGAAGCCGGCCGAGGCCCTGAACTTCGATCTGGGCGTCCAGTACGCCGGCGAACAAGGCTTCCTGTCGGTCGGCCTGTTCCGCAAGGAGATCGACAACTTCATCTATCAGTCGGCGGGCTCGCAGGTGATGGTCGGCGCCGACGGCGTGCCGATCACCACCTCGGCCAACGGCAAGGACGCCACCATCTGGGGCGTCGAGCTTGCAGGGCGCCGCGACCTGATCGCCGGCTTCTCAGCCTGGGCCAACTACACCTACCAGCCCAGCAAGGCCGATCCCGGCATCGCCTGGCGCGAAGGCGTCGAGGTGGGCCTGCCGAATGCGCCCAAGGTCCTGGGCAACGTCGGCCTGAGCTACAAGCGCGACCGGTTCGACGCCGACCTGGGCTACAGCTATCGCGGCCGCTACATCGCCACCCTGCGCGCCAATGCGCTGGATGAATACATCCAGCCCCAGGCGACGCTGGACTTCGGCGCGCGTCTGCAACTGACCGACCAGCTGGTGCTCAGCGCCTATGGCGAGAACCTGACGGGCGAGGCCGGCTACTGGGCCACGCGCGGCAAGTCGGAACGCTACACCATCGGCTATCAGACCGCGCCGCGCATGCTGGGTCTGGGTCTGACCTGGCGTCACTGAGGGGCTTGGTCCTCACCGTCGCAAACCTGTCGCCCGCGCCGGTCATAAGATCGGCGCGGGCCTTGTTCGGAAACATCTGATGTCTGTCGATCGGCGATCTCTTCTGGCGGGCGGCCTCGCCGGCGGCCTGGGCGCGGCCTTGGCGGTGGGGCTTCCGGCCTCATTGGCGCGGGCCCTGTCCATTCCGGCCGACGTCCGCAAGGGCACGATCGAGGACGTGGCCCATGTGGTGATCCTGATGCAGGAGAACCGCAGCTTCGACCACTATTTCGGCGCCCTGGCCGGGGTGCGGGGCTTCGGCGATCCCCATCCCATTCCCGTCGCGTCCGGCCCCGACGGCGCCCCGCGCGACGTCTGGACTCAGGTGGACCGCACGGTCCAGCCCGCCGCCGAGGTCGGTCCCTTCCACCTGGCGACGACCGCCGACTTCGACCTGATGAGGATGGAGGGGACGCCCCACCACTGGCCCGACGCCCAGGCGGCCTGGGACCAGGGGCGTATGGCCCATTGGCCCGAGGCCAAGACCCAGCGCGCACTGGGCTATTATCGGCGCGAGGACATCCCGTTCCAATACGCCATGGCTGAGGCCTTCACCCTGTGCGACGCCTATCACTGCTCGGTCCAGACGGGGACCAACACCAACCGCCTGTTCCTGTTCAGCGGGACGAACGACCCGCACGGCCGCGCCGGCGGCCCGGTCATCGACAATGTCGACGACGATCTGAACAAGCCCGACGCCGACCAGCCCCGCTATGACTGGACCACCTATGCCGAGCGGCTTCAGGCGGCGGGGATCGACTGGCGCCACTATCAGAATCTGGCCGACAATTTCGGCGACAACCCGGTCCAGAACTTCATGGCCTATCGCCGCGCCTGGCGTGGCGAGCCGGGTTCGGACCCGGCGCTGAAGGAACGGGCCCTGTCCACCCGCGACCTGGATCAGCTGAAGGCCGACGTCCTGGCCGGCCGCCTGCCGCAGGTGTCGTGGATCATCGGCACGGCCGAGGGGTCCGAACACCCCGGCCCGTCCAGCCCGGCCCAGGGGGCGGACTATATGTCTCGCGTCATCGACGCCCTGACAGCCGATCCCGCCGTCTGGGCGCGGACGGTGCTGTTCATCAATTTCGATGAGAACGACGGCTTCTTCGACCACGTCCCGCCGCCCGCTCCGCCGTCGCCCGACGCCCAGGCGCCCGGCGGCTTCGCCGGCGCCTCCACCGTCTCGACCGAGGGCGAATACCACCGCCTGCCGGCGCCCGGCGCCGACGGGGACGAGGCCCAGTTCCGGGGCCGGCCCTACGGCCTGGGGCCGCGGGTGCCCATGTATGTGCTGTCGCCCTGGTCGCGCGGCGGCTTCGTCCATTCGGAGGTGGCCGACCACACCTCGGTGATCCGGTTCCTGGAGCGTCGCTTCGGGGTGATGGAGCCGAACATCTCGCCCTGGCGTCGGGCGGTGTGCAGCGATCTGACGACCGCCTTCGACTTCGCCACGCCGAACCAGACGCCTTTCGTCGATCGCCTGCCAGAGACCGCAGAGGTCCGCGCGCGGGCCGCCGCCATTCCCGAACAGCCGTCCCCGTCCGCCCCCGTCCGGCCGGCGCGCCCGGTGCAGGAGCCGGGCCAGAGGCCCATGCGGCCGCATCGCTATCGGCTTCAGGCCCATTGCGACGTCGATGCGGCGGCGGCGCGCGCGGACGTGACCTTCGTCTCGGAGGGCGATCTCGCCGCCGTCTTCCATGTCTATGACCGGTTGCACCTGGACCGGCTGCCCCGGCGCTATACCGTGGGGGCGGGCGAACGGTTGACGGGCGCCTGGGACCTGTCGGCCGACGGCGGACGGTACGACCTGTGGGTGTTGGGACCGGCCGGCTTTCACGCCCATTTCGTCGGCTGAGGCGCAACCGAGGCGAGCCGCTTGCCGTTTCGGGCGGTTCTAATTCAGGCGTGAAAACACGGCGCCCGGGCCGATCGGCGCCCGGCTGACCACCGCAGCGCCGCCGCTGGAGGCGCGCGCCAGCAGGAGCAAGTCATCGCTCCGGTTCGATGCGGCGGGGCGGGGCGCTTCGGTCAAGGTCTCGTCGGCCAGGTTGAAGGCGAAGGCCGCCCCACCCAAGGGGCTGGGCGTCAGGGCCAGGGTTCCGCCGTGGGCCTCCACCAGGGTGCGGCAGATCGACAAACCCAGGCCCATGCCGCCGGGCTTGCTGCTGGCCAGGGGCTCGAACAATTTGCCGGCCATGTCAGGGCGACGCCGGGGCCGTTGTCGGCGACCGACAGCTGGTAGCCGCCGTCGATCAGGCCGCCCGCAATCTCAATGCGGCGGCGCTTGCCGTTCTCCGGGGCGTCGAGCGCATTGCGGATCAGATTGATCAGGACCTGCTGAATCTGCACGCGGTCGCACCAGGCCGTATCCGCCGGGTCCAGCCGCACCTGTATGTCCGCCCTCGTCCCCCCCTGCGTGCATCCTGAGGATCGGCAGGATTTCCTTGACCACCTCCGACACATTTTCCCGAACCCGAGGACCGGATTCGTGACGCATCATCTGGCGCAGGCGGCGAATGATGGCTGACGCCCGGTCGATCTGGCCCTTGGCGGCGATCAGCGCCTGAGGGAGGTCGTCCGCAGCCTCCGGCCGGGCCTCAGCCATCCGCCGGGCCGCCTCCAGAAAGTTCGCGGCGGCGGACAGGGGTTGGCTCAGATCATGGGCCGCCATCGAGGCCACTTCGCCCAGCGAGTTCAGCCGCCAATTGTACATGATCTGAAGCCGCAGATCCTGGACGGCGGTCTCGGCGGCGACCCGGGCGGACACGTCCTGAATGAACAGGGTGGCGCAGTCGCAGGTCTTGTGGGTGAAGCGGGTGGCCTGGATCTCGACGAAGGCGTCTTCGCCGTCGGCGCGACGCGCTTGCCAGATGGGGGCCTGGCCCGACGGATCGCGGCGGCCATTGAAGGCCTGGGCCGCCTCGGGGGTGGCGACGTCGTCCAGATTAAAGCCTTCAAACAGGGCGTCGATGCTCAGGGACGGATCGTCCAAAACGGCGCCGAACAGCTGTTGAGCCGCCGGATTATGGTTGCGGACACGGCCGGTCCGATCGACGGCCACGATCGCCATCGGCGCGCCGACAAAGACGCTGCTCGCCAGCGAATCTTCCAACAGCTTTCCTCCTCCTTCGACGCCGGCCCGCTTCTCGATGGTCGAGTCCTGGTCACCATTGAGAATAGATGCCTTGCGTCTCTGTGCAATGGATTACGACCTTGGTCGATGATCGGATTACTGATGAGAATCAGACGCAGACTTATTGACGTTTGCGGTCTTTGGTCCGACGGTATCTTTCGCTCGGCAAGAGCATGATCGTTTCGGACGGAACCGCATAGCGGTTCCGACAGAAGCGTGAATCATGCTCTCGCTTTAATCTGGAGCCTGATTCACCGTTTCAGCGGAACCGCGTAGCGGTTCCTCCTCAACGGATCAGGCTCTAGGAGCGAGGCGGTCGGCGCCGCCGAAGGCCGTCCGTCCGCTACCTGGGTCTATGGCGAACACTCAGGGCTGCATGGTTAGCCTTGCACGATCAGGGCGCGGCCCAGCCTCTTTGCGCGGTTTTCAGTATAGTTGCTGCGCTAAGTACAACCCCCTAACCCAGGGTTGAAGCCGGTTTAACCATGCAAGCTAATGATGCTTCTGGTTGTGTGGCTAAGGCTGCGGAAGGGGACTGAGATGACTGTTACTATTTCGACCAAGAGGGGGCGTTGCGCGCCCCCGGCGAGGTCTGACCTGACCGCACTTCGCCCCTTCTTCAATTTTCAGGACGCCCCATGGCCGGTCGCGTCCCTCGCCCACCCCTAACCGGCCATTGCGGAGAGAGATCATGCGTTTCACCATAAAGGCCAAGCTGGCCGTAACCTTCGGCCTGTTGATCCTGGCCCTCGTCGGCATCGTCGCCCTGTCGATCAGCCGACTGGGGACGTTAAACCAATCCATCACCGAACTGATCGAGGGGCCGGCGGCGCAGCTGAGCCGCGCCCAAAGTGTGGACGCCGAGTTCGGCGGCGTGGTGCGGCGCGAACGCGGCATGGTGCTGGCGACCGACCCCGCACAGGTCCGGACCTTTTCGGAAGAGGCGAAACAGGCTGCAGGACGCCTTGAAGATCAGCTGAACCAGGCCCTCGCCGCCGCCTCGCCCGAGGCCAAGGGCGACTGGACCAAGCTGGCCGACACCTGGGCCCAGTACAAGCTGATCAGCAACGAGGTTCATCGTCTGGCCCTGGCGAACGACAAGGCCGGCGCCGGCGCCCTGATGCTGAACGAGGCCCGGACCTTGGCGGCCGAACTGGAGAAGTCCACCCACCGCATCGTTGAAATCGACAGGGAGAAGATGAAGGAGGCCGAGGCGGCCACCACAACCGTCTTCGAAAACGCCCGAACCGGCCTGATCATCACCGCCGTTGCGGCGGTTCTGGTGGCCCTGGGCGGCTGCACCCTGGTGTCCTTCGTCATCAAGCGGGGTCTGCATCGCGCCAATGAGGCGGTCCGCGCCGTGGCCGAGGGGGATCTGACCAGGACGGTCGCCGTCACCACCCGCGATGAGATCGGCGACATGCTGGGCAATCTGAACACCATGATCGAACGGCTGCGCGGCGTGGTGTCCGACGCCCTGTCGGCCGCCGACAATGTGTCGTCCGGCAGCCAGGAACTGTCTTCGACGTCCGAACAGATGAGCCAGGGCGCCACAGAACAGGCGGCGGCGGCGGAACAGGTCTCCTCTTCGATGGAGCAGATGGCCGCCAACATCAAACAGAACGCCGACAACGCCGCCCAGACCGAGAAGATCTCGCGCCAGTCGGCCAAGGACGCTGAGGCCAGCGGCGAGGCGGTCAACCGCGCCGTGGACGCCATGCGCACCATCGCCGACAAGATCGGCATCGTGCAGGAGATCGCGCGTCAGACCGATCTGCTGGCCCTGAACGCGGCGGTCGAGGCCGCCCGCGCCGGGGAGCACGGCAAGGGCTTCGCGGTGGTGGCTTCGGAAGTGCGTAAACTGGCCGAACGCAGCCAGACGGCCGCCGCTGAAATCGGCACCGTCTCATGCGACACGGTCAAGGCCGCTCAGGAAGCCGGCGACATGCTGCAGCGTCTGGTGCCGGATATCCGCAAGACCGCCGAACTGGTCTCGGAAATCAGCGCCGCCTGTCGCGAACAGGACATCGGGGCCAACCAGATCAATGAGGCGGTCCAGCAGCTGGACAAGGTGACCCAGCAGAACGCCGGGGCCTCGGAAGAGATGTCGGCGACCTCGGAAGAACTGGCGGCCCAGGCCGAAGAGCTTCAGACCTCCATCGCCTTCTTCCGCACCGACGCCTCGGGCGAAGGGCGTTCGGCGCCGCGCGCCTCGGCCTCGCCGCGCCACCGTGCGACGGGCGCCAGGGTCACCGTGCTCAGCTCCGCGGCCCGATCGACTTCGGCCCCGGCTTCGGCCAAATCCCCGGTCCACGCCCAGCAGGCCCGAGCCCAGGGCTTCGCCCTGGACATGACGGTCGGCGGCGCTGACGCCGAGGACATGGACTTCCGGGAGAGCGCCTGATGTCCGGCCAAGCGGAAAGAAAGACCTCGGCCGACAGCCCCGTGAGCGGCGCCTTCGCCGGCCAGTACGTCACCTTCGGCCTGGGCGAGGAGGTCTTCGCCGCCCCGGTCGGGCTGGTGCGGGAGATCCTGACCTATCAGGCCCCGTCGCGCATCCCCAACAGCCCCGCCTATCTGATGGGTCTGACCGATGTGCGCGGCCAGGGCGTTCCCACGGCGGATCTGCGGATCCGCCTGGGGATGGCGCCGGTCGAGCCGACCCTGAACACCCGGATCCTGGTCCTTGACATCCCGCTGGAGGACCGGACCCTGAGCCTGGGTCTGGTCGCCGACCGGGTGTTCGAGGTGACCAGCTTCGCCGCCGACCAGATCGAGCCCTCGCCCGACATCGGCATCAAATGGCGCTCGGACTATATCTCCGGCGTGGTGCGGCGCGACGACGGCTTCGTCGTCCTGATCGACCTGCCTCGCCTCCTGTCCACCACTGGCGATGCGGCCGATCTCGCCGCCTTCGCCCCTGTCGAACGCGCCGCCTGAACCGGACGCCCACGTCTCGCCCGAACGACGCCGCCGCGTCAGGCTCAGTCCATATCGGAGGGACGGGGGCGGGAACCGTCAGGCGTCCTCGTTCGTTGACCGCCACTTGGGCAGTTTTTTCATCGAACCTTCAGAATCTGGTTGCGGGTTAGGAGGGTGGCCCGTATAGGGCTGCCTCGCTCGGAGACGGGCCGGCCTTTGAGGCTTTTGGGACTTTGGTTTCGGGAGTTTTGGGGGAGTTGAGGGGTTGAAAAACTTCTTGCTTTCCTGGGTTGGTTTCAATAAGTTCCGCGCTCCAATCGAATCGCCGAACGGTTAAGAGGAAGGCCTCTTGGTTTTCCTGCGGTGGTTTTTTGTGGTTTTGAGGCCTTGGTCTTGGATCTGCAAAATCTCTGAAGAGAGCGGTTGACATGAGGTTCGGCGGTCTCTAAATCGCCGCCTCCGCCGACGACGAGGCGCTAAACAAGTCGGGCCGCTTTGGCGGTTCTGGTCTTTGACATTGTTGATATGGAAAGAGAAACGCAGGCGGCGGTGTCCTTGCGATAGTCCTAGGGGCTATCATACGACACTGACTATCTGCGGTCTTTTTGAAAAGATACCATGCGTCGGTCTTAGGATCGACGGGTGGGAACTCGTCAAACAAATACGTAGAACTAACGCCAAGACGTCCTTTGGGATGGTCTTAGTGCTTTAGGTCAGAAGTCAACTCAACCTGAGAGTTTGATCCTGGCTCAGAGCGAACGCTGGCGGCAGGCCTAACACATGCAAGTCGAACGAAGTCTTCGGACTTAGTGGCGGACGGGTGAGTAACACGTGGGAACGTGCCTTTAGGTTCGGAATAACTCAGGGAAACTTGTGCTAATACCGAATGTGCCCTTCGGGGGAAAGATTTATCGCCTTTAGAGCGGCCCGCGTCTGATTAGCTAGTTGGTGAGGTAAAGGCTCACCAAGGCGACGATCAGTAGCTGGTCTGAGAGGATGATCAGCCACATTGGGACTGAGACACGGCCCAAACTCCTACGGGAGGCAGCAGTGGGGAATCTTGCGCAATGGGCGAAAGCCTGACGCAGCCATGCCGCGTGAATGATGAAGGTCTTAGGATTGTAAAATTCTTTCACCGGGGACGATAATGACGGTACCCGGAGAAGAAGCCCCGGCTAACTTCGTGCCAGCAGCCGCGGTAATACGAAGGGGGCTAGCGTTGCTCGGAATTACTGGGCGTAAAGGGAGCGTAGGCGGACATTTAAGTCAGGGGTGAAATCCCGGGGCTCAACCTCGGAATTGCCTTTGATACTGGGTGTCTTGAGTGTGAGAGAGGTATGTGGAACTCCGAGTGTAGAGGTGAAATTCGTAGATATTCGGAAGAACACCAGTGGCGAAGGCGACATACTGGCTCATTACTGACGCTGAGGCTCGAAAGCGTGGGGAGCAAACAGGATTAGATACCCTGGTAGTCCACGCCGTAAACGATGATTGCTAGTTGTCGGGATGCATGCATTTCGGTGACGCAGCTAACGCATTAAGCAATCCGCCTGGGGAGTACGGTCGCAAGATTAAAACTCAAAGGAATTGACGGGGGCCCGCACAAGCGGTGGAGCATGTGGTTTAATTCGAAGCAACGCGCAGAACCTTACCACCTTTTGACATGCCCGGACCGCCACAGAGATGTGGCTTTCTCTTCGGAGACTGGGACACAGGTGCTGCATGGCTGTCGTCAGCTCGTGTCGTGAGATGTTGGGTTAAGTCCCGCAACGAGCGCAACCCTCGCCATTAGTTGCCATCATTCAGTTGGGAACTCTAATGGGACTGCCGGTGCTAAGCCGGAGGAAGGTGGGGATGACGTCAAGTCCTCATGGCCCTTACAGGGTGGGCTACACACGTGCTACAATGGCGACTACAGAGGGTTAATCCTTAAAAGTCGTCTCAGTTCGGATTGTCCTCTGCAACTCGAGGGCATGAAGTTGGAATCGCTAGTAATCGCGGATCAGCATGCCGCGGTGAATACGTTCCCGGGCCTTGTACACACCGCCCGTCACACCATGGGAGTTGGTTCTACCCGAAGGCGCTGCGCTGACCGCAAGGAGGCAGGCGACCACGGTAGGGTCAGCGACTGGGGTGAAGTCGTAACAAGGTAGCCGTAGGGGAACCTGCGGCTGGATCACCTCCTTTCTAAGGATGCTTCTCCAGTCTCTCACGAGACTATTGAGGCTCCGCATAGCGATGCGCTCAAGCAGCAATGCGGTAGCGCAAAGCAAAAACGGCAGGATGCCGCCGTCTCCGTTTCTCTTTCCACTTTCGTCATCGACGCCTCGGCTATACGGGTCGCGGGGTTGGTGACGCGATCGCGAGCCCGGAACTCCTGGCTGTCGCGCTGCCCTAGGCCCGTAGCTCAGGTGGTTAGAGCGTACGCCTGATAAGCGTAAGGTCGGCAGTTCGAGTCTGCCCGGGCCTACCAGCCCTCTAGGATCCATCTGGACGGTTCGTCGACAGCTCTCCTGGCTTGACCCTGAGAAGGGGCCATAGCTCAGTTGGTAGAGCGCCTGCTTTGCAAGCAGGATGTCGTCGGTTCGACTCCGTCTGGCTCCACCAGGCCGCCCCGCTTTGGAAGCGGTGGCGCACCCCGCTGAAGCTCGCAGATCGCATCAGGAATTGCCCGTCGGCGCTCGCCGACCGGCATTGATATTGTGAAGGAAGAATGAGGCCGGCTCCCCTGAGCTTTTAGGTCTGGTTCGATAAGAAGACATTGTCTGACAAAAATCAGGCTTGGTCCCCCGGCGCCTTTCCAGTCGGGCGGAATAAACCAAGCATGAGTTTTGCTGAGAAACGATCAAACGTTGAAGGGCTTCTGACGGATGCCTTGGCGTAGAGAGGCGATGAAGGACGTGGCAAGCTGCGATAAGAACCGGGGAGGCGCTAGCACCCTTTGATCCGGTTATTTCCGAATGGGGGAACCCACCTTTACAGTCTTCCAACTCTGTTCCGGCTTCGGTCGGGTCAGCGATTGGCGGATTGTTGAAAGGTATAATGAGCTGAATACATAGGCTTCATTAAGCGAACGCGGGGAACTGAAACATCTCAGTACCCGTAGGAAAGGACATCAACCGAGACTCCCGTAGTAGTGGCGAGCGAACCGGGACCAGGCCAGTGCTCTTGTGAAATAAAGACGAACGATCTGGAAAGGTCGGCCATAGTGGGTGAAAGCCCCGTAGTCATCAAACAGCAAGAGACTCGAGTAGGGCGGGACACGTGAAATCCTGTCTGAACATGGGGGGACCACCCTCCAAGCCTAAGTACTCCTCTACGACCGATAGTGAACAAGTACCGTGAGGGAAAGGTGAAAAGCACCCCGACAAGGGGAGTGAAACAGATCCTGAAATCGGAAGCCTACAAGCAGTCGGAGCCCCCAAGCGGGGTGACGGCGTACCTTTTGTATAATGGGTCAGCGACTTCATGTGTCGAGCAAGCTTAAGCCGTTAGGTGTAGGCGCAGCGAAAGCGAGTCTGAATAGGGCGCTAAGTTCGACGTATGACGACCCGAAACCAAGTGATCTATCCATGAGCAGGTTGAAGGTTGGGTAACACCAACTGGAGGACCGAACCGGTGAATGTTGAAAAATTCTCGGATGACTTGTGGATAGGGGTGAAAGGCCAATCAAACTTGGACATAGCTGGTTCTCCGCGAAATCTATTTAGGTAGAGCGTCCGACGAATTCCTTAGGGGGTAGAGCACTGGATGGTTGCGGGCTGCGCGAGCGGTACCAATACTAACCAAACTCCGAATACCTAAGAGAACTATCGGGCAGACACACGGCGGGTGCTAACGTCCGTCGTGAAAAGGGAAACAACCCTAACCATCATCTAAGGCCCCCAAGTACTGGCTAAGTGGGAAACGATGTGGGATTGCTTTGACAATCAGGAGGTTGGCTTAGAAGCAGCCATCCTTTAAAGAAAGCGTAACAGCTCACTGATCAAGCGATCCTGCGCGGAAAATGTAACGGGGCTCAAGCCAGTCGCCGAAGATATGGGTTTGCACTTTGTGCAAGCGGTAGCGGAGCGTTCCGTAAGCCGGTGAAGGTCAGGCGTGAGCCTGGCTGGAGGTATCGGAAGTGAGAATGCTGACATGAGTAACGATAAGAGTGTGAGAGACACTCTCGCCGAAAGACCAAGGGTTCCTGCGTAAAGCTAATCTGCGCAGGGTTAGTCGGCCCCTAAGGCGAGGCTGAAAAGCGTAGTCGATGGGAAGCAGGTAAATATTCCTGCACCAGCTGGAAGTGACGGATGGCATAACTCGTACCCACTTATTGGATTGTGTGTGCGGGGGCGTTGTCCCAGGAAATAACTCCAGCAGAGACCGTACCCGAAACCGACACAGGTGGTCAGGTAGAGCATACCAAGGCGTTTGAGAGAACTGTGCTGAAGGAACTCGGCAAATTGCACGCGTAACTTCGGAATAAGCGTGACTCACCCTGGGCAACCAGGACTGAGTGGCACAAGCCAGGGGGTAGCGACTGTTTAGCAAAAACACAGGGCTCTGCGAAGCAGCAATGCGACGTATAGGGTCTGACGCCTGCCCGGTGCCTGAAGGTTAAAGGGAGGAGTGAAAGCTCCGAACTGAAGCCCAGGTAAACGGCGGCCGTAACTATAACGGTCCTAAGGTAGCGAAATTCCTTGTCGGGTAAGTTCCGACCTGCACGAATGGCGTAACGACTTCCCCACTGTCTCCAGCACAGGCTCAGTGAAATTGAATTCCCCGTGAAGATGCGGGGTTCCCGCGGTCAGACGGAAAGACCCTATGAACCTTTACTATAGCTTCGCCTTGGCGTTAGCGACCGTATGTGTAGGATAGGTGGGAGACTATGAAGCCGGGGCGCCAGCCTTGGTGGAGTCGTCCTTGAAATACCACCCTTACTGTCGTTGACGTCTAACCGAGGACCGTTATCCGGTCCCGGGACATGGCGTGGTGGGTAGTTTGACTGGGGCGGTCGCCTCCCAAAGTGTAACGGAGGCGCGCGATGGTGAGCTCAGAGCGGTCGGAAATCGCTCGTCGAGTGCAATGGCATAAGCTCGCCTGACTGCGAGACTGACAAGTCGAGCAGAGACGAAAGTCGGCCATAGTGATCCGGTGGTCCCGAGTGGAAGGGCCATCGCTCAACGGATAAAAGGTACTCTAGGGATAACAGGCTGATTTTGCCCAAGAGTCCATATCGACGGCAAAGTTTGGCACCTCGATGTCGGCTCATCACATCCTGGGGCTGGAGCAGGTCCCAAGGGTATGGCTGTTCGCCATTTAAAGTGGTACGTGAGCTGGGTTCAGAACGTCGTGAGACAGTTTGGTCCCTATCTGCCGTGGGTGTTCGAAGCTTGAGAGGATCTGTCCCTAGTACGAGAGGACCGGGATGGACATACCTCTGGTGTACCTGTCATGGCGCCAGCTGTGCAGCAGGGTAGCTAAGTATGGAATAGATAACCGCTGAAAGCATCTAAGCGGGAAACTAACCTCAAAACAAGGCTTCGCTGAGGATCGTGGAAGACTACCACGTTGATAGGCCAGGTGTGGAAGCGCGGCGACGCGTGAAGCTTACTGGTACTAATAATCCGATCGGTTTGATCGTTTCTCAGCAAAACTCATTCGATGATCATCAATGACCCGATGATCGTCACGACAATGTCTTCTCATCATCCGCTGTCCGCCTCGTTGACCTGGTGGCTATGTCGGAGGTTCCCCACCCGATCCCATTCCGAACTCGGTCGTTAAGCCCTCCAGAGCCAATGGTACTTCGTCTCAAGGCGCGGGAGAGTAGGTCGCCGCCGGGTCTACCAGGCGGACAGCCGATGATGAAAAACCTATCGAACCCTTCTTCCTCCACAAACCACCCCTGCCGCGGGATGGAGCAGCCCGGTAGCTCGTCAGGCTCATAACCTGAAGGTCGCAGGTTCAAATCCTGCTCCCGCACCCAAGTTTTAAACCCGTTAGATCAACGATCTAGCGGGTTTTTGCTGTCTGAACCTACAGGCCCGCGCCGCCCCAGCCCGGACCCCCCACGATCAGCGTCGGCGCTCAAGGGATGAACTGGATCGTGTGTTCGAAAGGCCGGTCGACGGGGCGGCCGCCGTCGCGCGAGGGGGGCGTCGCGGTCCCGTTCATCAGGGCCACAGCCGCATCGCCGAACCCATAGCCCGGCCGGCTCTCCGACAGCACCACGCAATCCGAAACCTGGCCGTCGGCACGCCCAATTGAGGCGCCCCCTTCCTGATCCCTCGTTTTGAGTGAGAGTCCGTTTCATCAAGGAGACGGACGTGAAGAAGAGCAGGTTCAACGAAGCGCAGATCATAGGCGTGCTGCGCGAGCAGGAGGCCGGAAGCCCGACGGCGGAGGTATGCCGAAGGCACGGGATCAGCGAGCAGACCTTCTATCGGTGGAAGGCGAAGTACAGCGGCATGAGCGTGTCGGACGCCACGAAGCTGAAGGCGCTGGAAGACGAGAACCGGCGGCTGAAGAAGCTGCTGGCGGAGTCGATGCTGGACGTGTCGGCGCTGAAGGATCTTCTGGGAAAAAACTGATCGGGCCTGCAGCGCGCAGAGCGGCCGTGCTTCGTCTGATGGCGGAGCGCGGCTTCTCCCAGAAGCGCGCCTGCGGGCTGGTTCAGATCGATCCGAAGACGGTGCGTCGCGAGCCTGAACAGGGCGATGTGGAGGTGCGCGAGCGCCTGCGCAGCCTGGCGGCTGAGCGCCGCCGGTTCGGCTACCGGCGCTTGGGCATTCTGTTGCAACGGGAGGGCCTCAGCATGAACAAGAAGCGGCTGTTCCGGCTCTATCGGGAGGAAGGCTTGGCGGTGCGACGGCGACGGGGCCGCAAGCGGGCCACCGGAACCCGTGCGCCCATGGCCCTGCCGGACGGCCCAAACCAGCGCTGGTCGCTGGACTTCGTGGCCGACAGTCTGTCGTGGGGCCGACGCTTCCGCATCCTGTGCATCGTGGACGACTTCACGCGCGAGGCCCTGGCTCTGGTGGTCGACACCTCGATCGGCGGCTCACGCATGGCGCGCGAGTTGGACCGGCTGATCGCCCGACGCGGGCGTCCGGCCATGATCGTCAGCGACAACGGGACCGAGATGACCAGCCGGGCCATCCTGGAATGGACCAACCGCACCGGCGTGGCCTGGCATTACATCGCGCCGGGCAAGCCGCAGCAGAATGGCTTCGTCGAAAGCTTCAACGGCAGGCTCCGCGACGAGTGTCTGAACGAGGAGGTCTTCGCCACCCTGGCCGAGGCCCGCGCCGTCATCGAGCGCTGGCGCATCGACTACAACCACGTCAGGCCGCACTCGGCGCACGGGGGACTGACCCCGGAGGCGGTGCGCCTGAACCCCGCGGCCGTTCGGCTGCGCAACTTGATCAGCTCCGCCGCACGGCCGCTCCCGTCGGCGAAGCAGATCGGCTATCAACCCCCTGGACTCTCATAATGATCGAGGGACCAGAGGGGGGCGCCTCAGAGCGAACAGCAGGGCGAGGGGCATGGGCGAGTTCCTTCTCACCTATAAGGCCCTGAACGCGGCCGTGTTCCCTTCGTCGATACAAAGGTCGCCGAACAGGTCTTCGCGGCCCGCGCCGCAGCCCTGGATCAAGACTCGCCGCGCCACAGACGCCACCAGGGCCGCCAGGGGGTCAGATGGTGTTCGTGGTGGCGGCCGAAGTGGAAGCAGGTGAGCAGGGAAAGAACGGGGCCGTAGCCGCTGCTGCGGGCGTGGTGGGCGTCGGCGAACGGCTGGTCGGTGTGGCGGTGCGGCAGCCAGGTGCCGAAGGTGAAGAGCTGAAGCGCTGAAAGCAGGGCCGGCGCGGCCCAGAAGGTCAGGAGATTGGCCGGCCGCGCCCCCAGGCCGAAGAGGGCGATCAGGACCAGGGCGGTCAGGACCGCCATCTCGCGCCAGCCGAAATAGGTGCGAAAGAAGTTCAGGAACCAGGGAAGGAAGGCGCGGGGCGCCGGGGCGTAAAAGTCCGGGTCGTCGGCCGTGCCGGGCGCGGCGTGGTGGGCGTGGTGCGCCGTCTTCAGCCGATCGAAGCGGAAGCCCGCATAGAGCCCCAGGGTCAGCCGGCCGACTGCGGCGTTCAGCCGCGGCCGTCCCGGCGCCAGGGAGCCGTGCATGGCGTCATGGGCGACGATGAAAAGGCCGACCGACAACCAGGTCTGGACCGCTACGATCGCCGGGACGATCACCAGACTGGAGGTGCCCCAGCGGTGAAAATAGACGCCGTAGACGTGCAGGCTCCCCCATCCCGCCACGATCATTCCCGCCAGGGTCAGACCGATCCAGGTCTGGCGCGGGACGATGCGTGGCTCGGCGACGGCGGCGGTCATGGACTTCAATCTAGCCTATGCCGGCGTCGGAGGCATCCAGGCGGCTTGCCCGTCACGTCCGCCCGTGCCACCTGTCGCGGATGCAGGCCGCCGCCCCCGACAGTTCCGCGCCGGACCTTTTGCTGCTGGGGGGCGGTCTGGCCAACGGCCTTCTGGCCCTGCGCCTGTCCCAGGTCCGGCCCGAACTGGACGTGCGGATCGTGGAGGCGGCCGACCGGCTGGGCGGGGTTCACACCTGGTCCTTCTTCGAACCCGATCTGACGCCGAGGCAGCGGGCGTGGATCGCGCCGCTGATCGCCCATAGCTGGCCCGGCTATTCCGTGCGGTTTCCCAAGGCCGAACGGCGTCTGGCGACCGGATATTTCAGCGTGACGGCGGCGCGGTTCGCCCAAGCCTTGGACCGCGCCCTGCCGGGACGGATCATGACGGGCGTCTCGGTGGCATCGGCCGGGCCGACCGAGGCGGTTCTGGCCGACGGTCGGCGGCTGACGGCCCGGGCGGTGATCGACGGGCGCGGCCCGACCGCCGCGCCGGACCTTGCCCTGGGGTTTCAGAAATTCGTCGGCCTGGAGGTGCGGCTGACCGCGCCCCACGGGCTGAAGGAACCGATCGTCATGGACGCCTGCGTCGATCAGGCGGGGGGCTATCGTTTCCTCTATGTCCTGCCGTTCGACGACCGGACCCTGCTGATCGAGGACACCCGCTACACCGACGGCGACGACCTGGATCGCGACCTGTTCCGAACGGGCGTCAGGGACTACGCCGCGCAGCGGGGCTGGGTCATAGAGACGGTTCTGCGCGAGGAGGAGGGGGTGCTGCCGGTCGCCCTGGACGGCGACATCGCCGCCCATCTGAAGCGGCTGGGGCCGACGGCGCTGAGCGGCCTGCGCGCCGGTCTGTTTCATCCGACCACCGGCTATTCCCTGCCGGACGCGGTGCGGCTGGCGGATCATCTGGCGAAGCGTATCGAAGCGGCGCCGGACGGCCCGGCCCTGGCCCAGGTCATCCGTCGCCATGCGCGCGACGTATGGGCGCAAAGAGGCTTTTATCGGCTGCTGAACCGCATGCTGTTTCGGGCCGCGCGGCCGGATCAGAGGTACAGGGTGCTGGAGCGGTTTTACCGCCTGCCCCAGCCGCTGATCGAACGCTTCTATGCGGGGGAGACGACCTTGGGCGACAAGGCGCGGATCCTCAGCGGCAAACCCCCGGTGCCGATCGGCGCCGCCCTGACCTGTCTGGTCGAAAGAGGACGTGCGTAATGCGAGCAGCAGTGATCGGATCGGGGTTCGGGGGGCTGTCGCTGGCCATCCGCCTTCAGACGGCGGGGATTCAGACCACGGTCTTCGAGGCGCGCGACCTGCCTGGCGGCCGGGCCTATGTCTATAAGGACAAGGGCTACACCTTCGACGCCGGTCCGACCGTGATCACCGATCCGTCCGCGCTGGAGGAGCTGTTCGAGGGCGCGGGGCGCAAGCTGTCCGACTATGTCGAACTGCTGCCGGTCGCCCCCTTCTATCGGCTGTGCTGGGAAGACGGGGACGTCTTCGACTACGTCAACGATCAGGACGAACTGGACCGCCAGATCGTCGCGCGCAATCCGGCCGACAAGGAGGGCTATCGCCGGTTCCTGGCCTATTCCCAGGACCTGCTGAAGGAAGGCTATCTGAAGCTGGGCGCCGTGCCCTTTCTGGACTTCGCCAGCATGGTCAAGGCGGCGCCGGAGTTGATGCGGCTCCAGGCCTGGCGGTCGGTCTATGACAAGGTCGCCGGCTATATCCAGGACGAGCATCTGCGTCAGGCCTTCAGCTTTCACTCCCTGCTGGTGGGCGGAAACCCGTTCGCCACCTCATCGATCTACGCCCTGATCCACGCGCTGGAGCGGCGCTGGGGCGTCTGGTTCCCGCGCGGCGGCACCGGCGCCCTGATCCAGGCCATGGTGCGGCTGTTTCGGGACCTGGGCGGCGAAATCCGGCTGAACAGTCCGGTCGAGCGGATCACCCTGGCGAACGGGCGCGCCGACGGGGTGGTGGTCGGCGGCCAGGCCCTGGCCTTCGACATGGTCGCCTCCAACGCGGACGTGGTCCACACCTATCAGCGCCTGCTGGGCCAGGAGCCGCGCGGCCGCAAGGAGGGGGCGCGTCTGGCCGCCAAGCGGCATTCCATGTCGCTGTTCGTCATCTATTTCGGCCTGAAGCGGGTCCACCCGGAGGTGCGCCACCACACGGTGCTGTTCGGGCCGCGCTATCGCGAGCTGATCGGCGAAATCTTCAAGGGGCCGGACCTGCCGGAGGACTTTTCCCTCTATCTGCACGCCCCGACCCGCACCGATCCGTCCCTGGCGCCCGACGGATGCGACGCCTTCTATGTGCTGGCGCCGGTGCCGCACCTGGCCTCGGCCGACATCGACTGGGCGGTCGAGGGACCGCGCTATCGCGACAGGGTCCTGGCCTATCTGGAGCAGCACTACATTCCCGGCCTGACCGCCGATCTGGACACCTGCCGCATCTTCACGCCCGTGGATTTCCGCGACCAGCTGAACGCCCACCAGGGCTCGGCCTTCTCGCTGGAGCCGATCCTGACCCAGAGCGCCTGGTTCCGCGTCCATAATCGCGACGACCAGATCCCCAACCTCTATTTCGTCGGCGCCGGCACCCATCCGGGCGCGGGCGTGCCGGGGGTGGTGGGCTCGGCCAAGGCCACCGCCGGCCTGATGATCGAAGACGCGGGGCGGACCGCATGACCGACGCCGTCCTGGACCACAGCCGCCAGTCGATGGAGCAGGGCTCCAAGAGCTTTGCCGCCGCCGCCCGGCTGTTTCCGGCGGCCATCCGGGACGACGCCTGGATGTTCTACGCCTGGTGCCGCCATTGCGACGACGAGATCGACGGCCAGGTCCTGGGCCATGGGGCGGTCGGCATCGACCCGGTCCTGGCGGGGCGCAAACTGGTCGAACTGCGCGAACGCACCGCCGCCGCCCTGGCCGGAGAGCCGCAGACGGACCCGGTCTTCACCGCCTTTCAGCGCGTCGCCGCCCGCCACGCCATTCCGGCAGAGGAGGCGATGGACCTGTTGCAGGGGTTCGAGATGGACGTGGAGGGCCGCCGCTACGACACCCTGGAGGACACGCTGGACTACGCCTATCACGTCGCCGGCGTGGTCGGGGTGATGATGGCCCGGATCATGGGGGTTCAGGACGCGCCGACCCTGCGCCGCGCCCAGGACCTGGGCCTGGCCTTTCAGCTGACCAACATCGCCCGAGACGTGGTGGAGGACGCCAAGGGCGGGCGGGTCTATCTGCCCGGCCAGTGGCTGGACGAGGCGGGCGTGCCGCGCGATCAGGTCGATCAGCCCCGGCATCGTCAGGCCGTCGCCCGCACCGCCCAGCGGCTGGTGGCGGCGGCCGAACCCTATTACGCCTCGGCGCGCTGGGGACTGCGGGATCTCAATCCGCGCTCGGCCTGGGCCGTCGCCACGGCGCGGGGCGTCTATCGCGCCATCGGCCGCCACGTCTCGCGCTCGGGCGCCACGGCCTGGGACGGCCGGACCTCGGTCGACAAGGCGGGCAAGCTGGCCCTGGTGGGGCGCGGGGCCCTGATCACCCTTTGGTGCAAGACCCTGGACGCCTGGCGCGAACCGCCGCCGCGCCCGGCCCTGTGGACCCACATCTGACGGCGCTCAGCGCCCCGCGCGTCTGTGCTCCATCATCACGGCCAGGGCGATCCCGGCCAGACCCGCGCCGCCCAGGGCGGCCCAGCCGGCCAGGACCCCGGCGTTGAAGTCGCCGCGCCAGATCAGGGCCTGATAGGTTTCGACGGCCCAGGCGTGGGGGGTGATCCAGCCCAGGGCGCGGAAGGCTTCGGGCATCAGGAAGCGCGGCGCCATCGACCCGCCCAGGGCCGCCAGCAGCAGGGCGACGAAGGTGGTCAGGGGCTGGGCCTGTTCGCGCGACCGGCAGGCCGCCGTCAGGGCCAGGGCCACCCCCGCCGCGCACAGGGCGACCAGGGCGGCGGTCAGGAGCGCCGCCGCCGCCTGCCAAAACGCAAGATCCGGCAGCCGAGGCCAGGCCGCCAGGAAAACGGCCGCCGACTGCATCAGGCCGACCGTCGTCAGCCAGATCGCCCGCCCCGCCAGTATGGGCGCCGTCCCGCCCCGCGCCAGGGCCAGCCGCGCCTGCAGGCCCGAGCGCCGCTCGTCCAGCCCGCCCATGGCGCCGTGCATGGCGGCGAAGAAGACGAACATCACGCTGACCGCCCCGGCGTAATAGGCGGCCTGGACGTCGCCCTGCGGCCCGACCTGGCGGATCGAGACCGCGCGCGACGGGGGCGCGGGCCGACCGGCCAGGGCCGCCGCCGCCGGGACCAGCCGCGCTTGGAGCGCCGCCGCCGCCACGTCTCGGCCCGCGGCCGACACCACCGTCACCTGGGGCGCGCCTGCCTCGTCGCGGGCGATCAGAACGCCGGCGTCGGCGCGGCCGTCGATCACGGCCCGCTCCACCGCCTGGGCGTCGTCCAGACGGCGAAGGCGCGGCCCCAGATCCTGCGACAGGGCCTCGCCGACGGCGGCCGTGGCCGGGGTGCGCGCCGCATCGTGCAGGACCACGCTGGCGTCGATGTCGCCACGCGCCCCCGCACCGAAGACGGCGGCGAACAGCAGATAGACCAGGGGCGGCAAAACCAGGGTCAGGGCCATGCCCGAACGGTCCCGCCAGAAGCCGCGCGCCCAGGCGCCCGCAACCGCCATCATGACGAGGCGTCCGACAGATGGGCGACCAGGTCGTCCAGGCCGGGACGACGCACGGCCACCTCGCCCCCCTCGGCGTCCGCCTCGGGCGAAACCCTCTGGGCCGCCCCCAGGGCGTCCTCGCACAGCAGCCGCCATTCCAGCCCGTCCTTGGAGGGCGCCAGACCCGACTGGGCGAACCGGCTCGCGGCCGGGCGCGAGGCGGGCCGCGGCAGTTTGACGACCAGCAGCCGCGCCAAGCCGAAGGCCTGACGCAGCAGGGCCTTGGGCGGTCCTTCCGCCAGCAACCGGCCCTGGGCCAGGACGCCGATCCGATCGGCCGTTTCGGAGACGAAGGCCTCGTCGTGGCTGATCAGCAGACAGCCGGCGCCCGCCTGGACCGTCTCGCGCAGGGCGGACGACAGGACGACGCGGGCGGCGGCGTCCACCCCTTCGGTCGGTTCGTCGGCGATCAGCAGGCGCGGGCGCCCGACCAGGGCGGCGCTGAGGTTGGCGCGCCGACGCCATCCGCCCGACAGTGAATGAACCGGCTGATCCGCCCTGGGGGCGCATCCGGTCAGGGCCAGGGCCCGCTCCACCGCCGCAGGGCGGTTGGAACGGGGAAGGCCGCACAGGGCCGCGACCGCCGCGACGTTCTCGCGCGGCGTCAGGGCGGGAAAGAGGGCGCAGTCCTGGGGCGCAAGGCCGATGCGTCCGCGACGGGGCGCGCCTTCGCCGGCCGTCGCCCGCCCGCGCCGGACGGGGATCAGGCCGCAGGCCACCCGAGCCGCCGTGGACTTGCCCGCCCCGTTCGGACCCAGCAGGGCGTAAACCTCTCCGGCCGCGACGGTCAGGTTGAAATCGCGCAGCACCGGCCCTTCGCCGTAGCCCGCCTCGACGTCCTTCAGAACCAGCGCCGGCGCGACGCTAGCGTCCAAGTTCGGCCTGCCGGAAGAGATGAAGGACATAGGTCGTCAGGGGGCTGTCGTGCCCGACCGCCTCGGCCGCCCGGGCCAGGGACTGGCGCACCCCGGCGCGGACCCGGCCTTCGCCCCACAGGTCCACGAAGGTGGTCACGCCCTGATCCTGACCCACGTCCTTGCCCAAGGCCTCGCTCGTCGAACAGGCGTCCATCAGGTCGTCGCAAAGCTGGAAGGCGAAGCCGACCGCCTCGCCGAAGGCGGCGAGACGCGCCAGGTCGTCCGCATCGCCGCCGCCCATCCGGCCGCCGCCCCGCGCGGCCGCGACGAACAGGGCGCCGGTCTTCAGATCGTTGATCCGACGCAGGGCGACCACGTCGCGCTGAACGGGATCGTCGCGCAGATCGCGCATCTGGCCCTCGGCCAGGCCGTCGAAGCCGATCGCCTGCGTCAAATCGTCCAGGGCGCCCAGCCGCGCCTCCGCCGGCGCCCGGCTTTGCAGAATCAGCCGGGTCGATTGGTTCAAAAGGGCCACGGCCGCCAGCACGGCCGCATCCTCGCCGTGGCGGCGGTGCAGGGTCGGCTGACCGCGCCGCAAGGCCGCATCATCCATACAGGGCAGGTCGTCCAGAACCAGGGAGGCGGCGTGGGCCATTTCGACCGCGCAACCGAAATCCAGGGCGTCCTCGGCCCGCCCGCCGACGTGCGCGGCGGCCAACATGGCCACGACCGGCCTGACCCGCTTGCCCGGTCCCAGCAGGGCCTCGCGCGCGGCGAGGGCTAAAAGACCGTCCGATGAGGGCGCCGTCTCGGCCAGCCGGTCCTGCACCAGGCCACGCAGATTCTCGGGCGACTGAGGTTCGGGGTCCGACACGGGCTGGGGCCTTAAGCCGACGATCGCCATACGGGTCTCCTGATGTCCTTCGACAGTCGCGTTGCGACCGAGGCTGTGTAAAAACGTCTTGGTATGGAGCGAATTAGCTTAGCCTTCTGAGGTCAGCAGGAGGTGGGTATGAGCCGCTTCGTTCAGGGTGCAGATCGCCGGCAGCAGACGCTGCTTCCCGAGTGTCTTGATGACTATGTGGCCGAGGATAATCCGGTCCGGGTGGTCGATGTCTTCGTCGACGAGCTGGATCTGAAGGGGCTGGGGTTTGAGGGGATGACGCCCGCAGCGACGGGACGGCCCGCTTACCACCCGGCCATGCTGCTGAAGCTCTACGTCTACGGCTACCTGAACAAGGTGCAGTCGAGCCGGCGACTGGAGCGTGAGGCGCAGCGCAACGTCGAACTGATGTGGCTAACGGGGCGGCTGGCGCCGGACCACAAGACCATCGCCGACTTCCGCCGCGAGAATGGCCCTGCGATCCAGGCGGCCTGTGCGCAGTTCGTGGTGCTGTGCCGACAGTTGGGCCTGTTCGGATCGGCCCTCGTCGCCATCGACGGTTCGAAGTTCAAGGCGGTGAACACCCGCGACAAGAACTTCACCGCCTACAAGGTGAAGCGGCGGATCGAGCAGGTTGCCGAGCACATCGCCAGCTACCTCGAGGACCTCGATACGGCCGATCGGCACGAGGGGGATGGCGTGGAGGCACGGTCGGTGAGGCTGGTCGAGAAGATCGATCGCCTTCGCGCCCAGATGGCGATGCTGAAGGTCATGGAGGCTGAGGTCGAGGCGTCGCCGGACGGCCAGGTGTCCCTGACCGATCCCGACGCCCGCGCCATGGCGACGTCAGGCCGGGGGAGTGGCATCGTCGGCTACAACGTCCAATCCGCCGTCGAGGGCGAGCATCACCTGATCGTCGCCCACGAGGTGGTGATGACCGGCTCGGACAAGCAACAGCTGGCGAACATGGCGGGTCAGGCCAAGGAGGCCATGGGCGTGGAGAGGCTCGATGTGCTGGCGGACCGGGGCTACTTCTCCGGCGAAGAAATCCTGGCCTGTGAGGCCCTGGGCGCGACGCCCTTCGTGCCAAAGACGCTGACGTCAGGCGCAAAGGCGAATGGGCGCTTCGGCAAGCAGGACTTCGTCTATCTGCCAGATCAAGACGTCTACCGTTGCCCGGCCGGCTCCCTGCTTCCGTACCACATGACCGTCGTCGAAAGAGGCATGACGCTGCATCGGTACTGGGATCGGGCCAGTTGCACAGGCTGTAGCATCAAGGCTCAGTGCACGCCTGCGGTCGAACGAAAGGTCACGCGGTGGGAGCATGAAGCGGTGATCGATGCCCTTCAAACCCGAATGGACCTGAGGCCCAGAGCCATGCGTGAACGGCGAAGCCTGGTCGAACACCCGTTCGGCACCATTAAGGCCTGGATGGGCCACTCCCACTTCCTGATGAAGCGGTTGCCCAACGTGAAGACCGAGATCAGCCTCCACATCCTGGCCTACAATATGAAGCGGGTGATGGCGGTGATGGGAACCAGGCCGTTGATGGAGGCGATCCGGGCCTGAGCACGAGGCGTCCTGCGCTTCGTCTCAACCTCCGCCCCGCCGTCGCTCAGCACGTTTTTACACGGCCTCGACCCTGGGCTGACGCATTATGATCACATACGGCATCACGACTGCGTCGGATGCAACCCGCCAGAGCATGATCGTTTCGGAGGGAACCGCTAGGAGCGTTTGCGATGCCCACCCCCGACGACGCCCTGATCCGACGCAAGGACGAACACATCGACCACGTGCGGGCCGGACGGGGTCTCAGCGGCGCGTCCTCGGGACTGGAGGCGGTGCGTTTCGTCCATGACGCCTTGCCGGACCTGGCCCTGGACCAGATCGACCTGTCCGCCCGTTTCCTGGGGCGGCGGCTGAACCTGCCCTTCCTGATCAGTTCGATGACCGGCGGCCCGTCGCGGGCCGAGGCGATCAATGCGCGGCTGGCCGAGGCGGCCCAGGCCCTGGGCGTGGCCCTGGCGGTCGGCTCCCAGCGCGTCGCCCTGGAGACGGCCGGCGGGTCCGGCGGCTCGGGCTTGGGGCCGGATCTGCGCCGCCTGGCGCCCGACGCCCTGATCCTGGCCAATCTGGGAGCGGTGCAGTTCGCCCTGGGCTATGGGGTGGACGAGGCGCGCCGGGCCATGGAGATGATCGGCGCCGACGCCCTGATCCTGCATCTGAATCCGCTTCAGGAAGGCGTCCAGCCCGAGGGCGACCGCGACTGGCGCGGCGTGGCCCAGGGGATCGAGCGGATCGCCGCCGCCTTTCCGGGCCAGGTGGTGGTCAAGGAGACCGGCGCCGGCCTGTCGGCCGCCGTCGCCCGGCGCCTGGCCGACATGGGCGTCGCGGCCCTGGACGTGGCGGGGGCGGGCGGCACCAACTGGGGCCTGATCGAAGGGGCGCGGGCGACCGGCGGGCGGGCCGAGGCCTTGGCCGCCCCCTTCGCCGACTGGGGGGTGCCGACGGCCCGCAGCCTCCGCGACTGCGCCCAGGCCGCCCCGGACCTGGGGCTGATCGGCTCGGGCGGGATCAAGGACGGTCTGGATGCGGCCCGCGCCGTCCGCCTGGGGGCTGATCTGGTCGGCCAGGCCGCCGGGGTGCTGGAGGCGGCCCTGACCTCGACCCAGGCGGTGGTCGATCATTTCGAGCTGATGGCGGCCCAACTGCGGCTCGCCTGTTTCTGCACGGGCTCTGCGGACCTTTCGGCCCTGGCTCAGGCGCCGCTGCTGGAAGAGCCCCGCTTCTGAGCCAGTTCGGCCTTCAGCGCCCGCGCCGACCGCACCCACAGAAAGCCGAAGGAGACGCAGCCTTCGCGCGTGCGCACGGCGTGATGCAGACGGTGCGCCTGGATGCGCCGCGTCCAGAAGCCGGACCGCCCGGAAAAGCCCGTCGGGAACCGCCGGTGCACCAGGCCGTCGTGGAAGAAGAAATAGACCATCCCATAGGCCGTGATCCCCAGGCCGACCGGCAGGGCCCAGGGCCACAGGTGCAGACCCACGGCCACCATGACGATGGCCGGGGCGGCGAAGACCACGGCGAACAGGTCGTTCTTCTCCAGGGGGTGATCGTGCGGCTCATGATGGCTGCGGTGCCAGGACCACAGGAAACCGTGCATCACATAGCGGTGCATGATCCAGGCGAACGCCTCCATGCCCAAAAAGGCGGTCAGGAACAGCGCGATCCACGTCAGCCAGGCCATGGCCCCAGCATAGGCGGTTTGATCCGCCTTCGCCACGACTTGACCGCCGCAGGGATTTGACCGTCTGTGCCCCCATGTTGAGGGATCTGCTCATCACCACCCTGGCGCTGAGCCTGATCATCGGCCTGCGCTATCTGCTGGTCGGCGCGGCGGCCCATGGGCTGCTGTGGGCCGGGGCGGGCCGGGGACGGGCGCTGAACCTGCGGCCGCCGGCGATCAAGCGCATCCGCGCCGAGATCGTCGCCTCCCTGATCGCCTGTCCCATCTACGCCCTGCCGGCGGCCCTGGTGCTGGAGCTGTGGAAGCGGGGCGGGACGGCGATCTACAGCGATCCCGACGCCTGGCCCCTGTGGTGGCTGCCGGTCAGTCTGATCGTCTATCTGCTGGCGCACGACGCCTTCTACTACTGGGTGCACAGGGCCCTGCATCACCCGCGCGTCTTCGGCTGGGCCCATGCCGAACACCACCGGTCGCGCGACCCCAGCGCCTTCGCCTCCTTCGCCTTCGACCCGGCCGAGGCTGCGGCCACCGCCTGGTTCCTGCCCGCCCTGGCCCTGATCGTGCCGATCCACTGGGGCGTGGCCCTGACCCTGCTGACGCTGATGTCGCTGACGGCCGCCCTGAACCATGCGGGGCGCGAGGTCTGGCCCGCCGCCTGGCTGGAGCGGGCGCCGCTTCGCTGGCTGATCACCGCCACCCACCACGACGCCCACCACAAGCGGTTCAACGGAAACTACGGCCTCTATTTCCAGTTCTGGGACCGCTGGGCCGGGACTGAGGTTTCGGCCGCCCCCTCGCGACCATCCCCGGTCATCCCTCCAGAGCGGCCCTCAGCGCCTCTTCGGTGATCGGCTTGGTCAGGGCGGCGTGGGCGCCCAGGCCGGTCGCCATCTGCAGTATGGACGACGAGGCCAGACGTCCCCCGCCGCTCATGGCGATGACCCGCAGGGAGTCCCTCAAATGCCGGGTGTCCATGATGAAGTTCAGCCCGTCGCGGTCCGGCATCAGAATGTCCACCAGCACGGCGTCGGGCGACCAGTCCTCGACGATCCGCAACCCTTCGTTGACCGTTGCTGCGGTCAGGACTTGGCAACCCAGCCGTTTCAGCATCTCCTCCAGATGAAGCAGAACCAGCGAATCGTCCTCGATCACGCAGACTTTCACGCCCAACCTCCAGATGCGATCAGGGGGAACTAACGGATGAATCCCATGTTGCGTCAACTCGGAAGACGGCGTTTCCGACTGGCCATCGCCTTGGCGGGCGCGGTCGTGACCCTGCTTCTGGCGGCCACTGGGGTGACGCTGCAACGAGAATTCTCCAGCGCGGACGCTCTGCGCGATGCGGTCGAGCAATCCTATGACACCCGGCTGCAGATTCAGTCCGTCTTCTCATTGGTTCAGGACGCTGAGACCGGCCAGCGCGGCTATATCATCACCGGGGACGAGACCTTCCTTGAGCCTTATGATCGCGCCCTCGACCGGTTGGACGCTCAGATGAACAAGCTTGCGGGTCTTTCGGCTAAGGACCCGCCACAGGCCGAGAACCAGCGTCTTCTGTCGGAACGGGTCCGGCAGAAGCGGCTGGAGATGCAGCGGACCATCGCGCTGCGCGAATCCGGCCAGGCGTCCGCCGCCATCAGCCTCGTGATCAGCGGGCGAGGCAAGCTGACAATGGATGATATCCGCCAGATCGTGGATCGGATGACGCAGCGTGAGGCCGACCTGCTGTCGGCGCTGTCGGCCGACGCGCGCGAACGGACCCGGCATACCGAATTCCTGGTGGCCCTGATGTTCAAGGTTCTGGTCTTGACCGCCTTGGGGACCGCCTTCCTGGTCTGGCGCTATCTGGCCACCCGCAGCGCCCTGCTGGAGCGGCTGGAGGCCGCCGCCGCCCGCCACAGCGCCACCCTGGACAGCGCCTTCGACGCCATCGTGACCCTGAACCCCAGCGGCAGCATCGAGACGCTGAATCCGGCGGCGGAACGGCTGTTCGGCCGGTCGGCGCCGGAGGTCGAGCGCCGCGACGTCGGCCTTCTGGTCGATGATCTGGCCGAAAACGGAGAGGGCGCCTTTCTGGACCGGCTGGACGCCAGCCACGGCGATCTGGAGCAGGGGCTTCTGCTCGAACTGACCGGCAAGCGCCGGGACGGGGCGCGCTTCCCGGTCGACGTCGCTCTTGCGGCCATGGACCTGCCGACGGGCCGCCATGTGGTGGCGGTGATCCGCGACGCCACCGAACGCCGCCGCATCGCCGAGATGAAGGACGCCTTCGTCTCGACCGTCAGCCACGAACTGCGCACCCCCCTGACCTCCATCGCCGGCTCCCTGGGCCTGGTCGCGGCCGGGGCGGGCGGACGCTTGCCGGAAAAGGCGGCCCGACTGATCGACATCGCCCACGCCAACAGCCGCCGTCTGGTGCGGCTGATCAACGACATCCTGGATGTGGAGAAGCTGGAGGCCGGGCAGCTGAAGATGACCCTGGCCCCGCTGGACCTGCGCGACGTCGCCGCCCGAGCGGTCGAGGGGATCCAGGGCTACGCCGATCAGCTGGGCGTGGGCGTCAGCCTGAACGACGGCCCGCCGGCGCCGGTGCGGGGCGACGGCGATCGGCTGATCCAGGTGGCGACCAATCTTCTGTCAAACGCGGTCAAGTTCTCGCCGTCCGGCGGCGAGGTCCGGGTGACGGTCAATCCCGAGACCCGGATCGCCCGGCTCAGCGTATCCGACCGCGGCCCCGGCATAGCCGACGAGTTCCGCTCGCGCATCTTCGGCAAGTTCGCCCAGGCGGATTCGACCGATGCGCGTGAAAAGGGCGGCACGGGCCTGGGCCTGGCCATCGCCAAGGAGATCGCCGAACGCCACGGCGGGCGGCTGTGGTTCGAATCCGCCGAGGGCGAGGGGGCGACCTTCCATCTGGACCTGCCGCTGGACCAGGCCGATGCGGCGCATGACGAGGAGGCGGTGCGGCTGCTGATCTGTGAAGACGATCCGGACGCCGCGCGCATCCTGGTCGAGATGCTGTCCTATGAAGGGTTCAAGGCCGATGTGGCCGACACGGCGCGCGAGGCGCTGACCCTGGCCCGCCGCGCGCCCTACGCCGCCGCCCTCATCGACCTTCAACTGCCCGACGCCGACGGGGTCAGCCTGATCCGGCAGCTGAAGGCCGATGAGGCGACGCGCGCCATGCCGGTGGTGGTCGTCTCCGGCGACGTGGCCCGGGGCCGGGTGCGCGGCCGCTCGCTGGAGGTGGCCGACTGGGTCGAAAAGCCGGTCGATCAGGACCGGCTGCGCCAGGCCGTCCGCGCCCTGTTCAGCGCCGACGACAAGCCGGTGGTTCTGCACGTCGACGACGACCGCGACATTCTGGAGGTGACGCGCCAGGCCCTGGATACGGTCGAGGTCGTGCCGGTCGAGAGCCTGGCCGCGGCGCGCGAGGCCCTGGCGCGGCGGCGACCGGACCTGGTGATTCTGGACCTGGGCCTGCCCGACGGCAACGGCCTGGACCTCTTGCCGCTGTTGACCGAGGAGGACGGCCGCACCATTCCCGTCATCATCTATTCGGCTCAGGACATGGACCGAGAGGCCGCCCCGGCCGTTCAGGCGGTCCTGATCAAGTCCCGCATGTCCCTGACCCAGCTGGCGCGGACCGTGCGTCGCCTGGCCCCCCGCGCCCGAGGTGTTGCATGACCGCTCTCCACATCCTGCACGTCGAGGATGACAAGGACATTCGCGACGTGACCGCCTTCGCCTTGACGCTGGACCCCCAGGTTACGGTGACCTCGGTGGCCTCGGGCGAGGCGGCCCTGGCCGCGCTGGACGGCGGGCTTCGTCCCGACGTCGTCCTGATGGATGTGATGATGCCCGTTCTGGACGGTCCCGCAGCCCTGGCGCGCATCCGCGAACGGGCGGGACATGAGACGACGCCGGTCATCTTCATGACCGCCCGGGCTCAGTCGAGCGAGATCAGCCGTTATCGCGCCCTGGGCGCCCTGGACGTCATCGTCAAACCCTTCGACCCGATGACCCTGGTGGAGGAGATTCGGACGATCCTGGCCCAGGCCGGGTGAGGGGGCCGTGACGGCGGACATGGCCGATCTGCGGACCCGGTTCCTGGACCGGTGCGTCGGCGATCTGGCGCGGATCGACCGTCACGTCGCGCGGGGCGCCTGGGACGCCGATGAATTGCGCCGCCTGGTCCACAGCCTGGCCGGCGCCGGCGCCGTCTTCGGCTTCCCAGCGATCAGCGAAGCGGCCGGCGACTGCGACGACGCCTTCGCCCAGGACCGCACGCCCGACCCCGCCCTGATCAAAACCTTGGCCCAGGCCATCCGCGACGCCCTGGCGCGGCGGCAGGGCTGAGCCGCCGCCGCGGCTGGGGTTCACCCCGCTCCGTTCAGGGCCTCGAACACGGCCTGATAGCCGTCAGCCTCGGCGAAGCGCAGCGGCTTGACCCGTTCGACCAGGATTTCGCCGCGCGGCGTTTCGCCCCGCTCGATCAGGTCCATCACCTCGGCCGTATAGTCGGCCAGGGGCATGGAGGCGGGGTTCTGGGCATGGCCGGGCATCAGGTCGGTGGCCACGCCGGGCGGCGCCAGCTCCAGCACTTCCACCGCCGTGTCGCGCAGCTGATGGCGCAGGGACTGGGTCCAGGAGTGGAGGGCCGCCTTGGTGGCGTTATAGGTCGGGGTGGCCGTCAGGGGGATGAAGGCCAGGCCGGAGGTGACGGTCATGACCGTGGCCCGGGGCTGGGCCGTCAGATGGGGCAGGAGGGCCGCCGTCAGCCGGATCGGTCCCAGGAGGTTGGTGGCGATGGTCGCCTCCACCGTCGCCAGGTCGAACGGTTCGGCCTTCAAATCCTCGGTCTTCATGATCCCGGCGTTCAATATGACCGCGTTCAGGGCGGGGTGGTCCTTGACCACCTGTTCGCCGAAGGCGGCGACGGCTGTGGGATCGGCGACGTCCAGCGTCGCCCAGGCCATGCCGGGATTGGCGGCGGCGGCGTCTTTCAGCACGTCCGCGCGGCGACCCGTGATGACGATCTGATTGCCGCGCGCATGCAGGGCCTCGGCCAGGGCGCGGCCGATGCCCGTGCCGCCGCCGGTGATCAGTATGGTGTTTCCGCTGATGTTCATGGGGCTCTCCTTCAGGGGATGCGTCAGTGCGGAAACTCAGTTATGACGGTCGCTCTCCACTGGAAAGTAGGCACCGAAACCCGCCATACTTACCCGCAGGAAAGAAATGGACATGACGGCCTATCCGCCCGCAAGAATTTCGCATCCTGAAACCGGCGAGGTCGCCGATCCGCGCGTCGAGGCCCTGGTCAATGAGGTGATCGGGCGTGTGGCGGACAAATGGACCATGCTGATCCTGGAGGTCCTGGCCGAACACGGCGAGACCCGGTTCACTCGCGTGGGCGAACTGGTGGGCGGCATCAGCCAGAAGATGCTGACCCAGACCCTGCGCCAGATGGAGCGCGACGGCCTGGTGGTGCGCACGGTCCATCCGGTCATCCCGCCCAAGGTCGAATACCGCCTGACCGACCTGGGCTTCACCCTGGCCGAGGCCTTCTGCGGCGTCTGGACCTGGGCCGAGGCCAATATCGACCGCATCGAAGCCGCGCGGGCGGCCTTCGACGCGAGGAAGTGAAGAGGGGCCGATCCGCCCGATGACGTCGCCGTCTGGGCCGGATCAGGCGGCGGCGTAATCGCGGAAGTCGGGCTGCACCGCTTTGACCCTGAGTTCGGCCAGCTCCTCCAGCCGCTTTTCATCGGCGGGCTCGACCTTCTGTCCGGCGACCTCCGCATAGGTCACCTTTGCGGACAGGATGCGATATTCCCGCTCGAGCGTTTCGTCGTCTTGCACTTTCGCCTCCTAGAGAGGGGCATGGGATCAGGTCTGACAATGGCCGATCCCAGCCCAATTTTCAATCGGCCGCTGCGGGTTTGCCGCGGGTGCGGCCGGGCGGCGCAGGGGCGTTCAGCCCGGCGAGCAGGGCCGCGATCCGAGCGATGTCGCGGACGACATCCACGTTCTGGAGCCCTGGACCGCTGCGATCAAACACGCCCGGCCGATTGCTTGTGGCCGTCACCACGCCCCAGACCTCGTTGTTGTGCCGGATCAGGATCGGGATGGACGCAACCGACCTGTAAAGTTCCTCACGCCGGGGATCGCGGTCCGGGACGGGATATTCGGAGAGGATGTAGTCTTGGGCCGTGTCGGGCAGGATGACCTCGCCGTCTGGATTGGCCTCGGCCTTGTGCCAGGCGGCGCCGGTGAAACCCTTGCCCTTTCGCCAACTGCGCCCCCCGGTCCGGGCAAGCTCGGGATCGGTCCACTCCGCCGCGATGCGCACCATCTGATCGCCTTCGCGTCGGAAGATGGAGACGGTGAAGACGTCGGCGGCCTTATAGTCGACGGCGCTGCGGATGGAGGTGATGGATCGCCTCAGCAGGGTCGCGGCGGTCGCCTTCTTCGCCGCCTCGTCCGAGGACAGAAGCCCGGCCTCGACGGCCTGCAGCATCTGTTCGATGGCTTGCAGCCGTTTCCGCCGTCGCTCGTCCAGGGCGGTGGCGCCGTCCTCGACCTTCCGACGGTCCGCCGCAATCTCCCGGCCCAGCTTGATAGCCTGCTCGGCCGCGTCCTCCGTCGATTTGAACTGGGCGCCGATCTCGATCTTCTTGAAATCCATGGCGCCTACCAGCGCCGCGCTGACGAAGGCCAGAATGACACCGGCGATCAGGGCGACCAGACCGGGCGTGCCGGTCGGATCCAGTCGCGACAGGGCCACGATCAAGGCGCCCAGGGCGCCGAGGCCGATCAGCCAAGGCCGATACCGCTCAAGATGCAGCACCCGGTCAGAATATTTGGTCAGGACGTCGCGGGCGTCGCCGCGAAGCTGCGTTTCAAACTTGTCGAAATCGTCCATCCGCATCCTCCCCGGCCGCGCCTGCACGCCATGGATCACCCTAGCCGGAAACAGGATGGGAGACGACTTTAAAGGGGGCTGGGAACAGGTCTCGGTTGCGCTTCCGCCCCCTACCCTTGCACCTTCTCCGTCAGGAAATGCCGGCCCTGGCGGTCTTCGATTTCGACGATCCACAGGTCGGGGTCGTATTGGCGCTGGCGGGCGATATAGGCGTCCAGCTCGGCTTCGCTGTCGCTGGTTACGGGCTGGATCCACAGCCGCTCGCCGTCGGGGCCGAAGGCTTCGGCATAGAGGCGGGCCGTGCGGGTCGAGGTGTCATAGGCCTTGACGATCACGGCGCCGGCGCGGGGGTCGCCCTTGTTCACCACGACGGCGTGGGCGCCTTCGATCTCGGCGCGGCGGATCAGGGCGCCGACCCACAGGTCGCTGGACAGAAGCAATTCGCTAACCCTGTAAGGAAACCAGACTCAAAGGCCCGGCCGCTAGGCTCGGCCCATGATCTTACGGCCTTATCCCCGGCGAACCCAAGTCCCTATCGGCGCGGCCCTGATCGGCGCGGCCGTGGTCGGGGCGGTGGTGATCGCGGGCGGTCCGGTCGCGGCCCAGGCGGGGTCGGGGGCGGGGTCGGGGGCGGCCGACCGCTTCTATGAGCGCAGCTTCGTCCTGGCCGCCAATGAGCGGTGCGGCCTGTTTCAGCCCCAGTTGACGGCGGCCCTGAACGCCTCGACCTGGCAGGCGCGGGGCGCGGCCCTGCGGGCCGGCGCCGATCCGCGTCAGCTGTCCGAGACCGCCGCCCGCGCCCGCGCCCGGGCGGCCGCCGCCGCCTGCGATTCCGCCGACATGAAGACGGTCAGCGGTCGGGTGAAGACCGCCTTCGCCGGCTGGTCGCGCACGGCGCGAATGAACTTTCCCGGCGACCGGGCGGGCTGGAGCGCCGACCGCGCCGCCTACAGCCGGCCGACCTGGCGGCTGATGCAGGGAACCGCCGTCGGCGCCTCGCCGGTGCGGTTCGGCCTGGTCGGGGCGATGGATCGGGCGGATCAATTGACGGCGGTGGTCTCCTGGCAGGGGCGGTCGCGACCGACCGGGGTGCGGCTGGTCATGCGCGACACGACGGTGGCGCCCCGACCCTGGCTGGCGCGCGAACTGCCGCCTGCGGCCCAGCGCCGGGTCTTCTGGGCCTCGGGCGTGACGACGGCCGATCCCGGCCTGCTGGTCCAGGGACGCACGGCGGGTCAGGCCTGGCGCTTCCCCCTGGCGGCGGCCGACGCCCTGTCCGGCCTGGATCCGCGAGAGGTCTTTACGGTGGAGTTCGTCTTCCGCGACGGCAGCGTGGCGCGCACGGTCTTCGAGGCGGGCGACTTCGCCGCCGGCCGCGCCTTCCTGGCCATGGGCCAAACCTAGGATCTGGATCGTCTCACGCCTCGACGGCGGCGCCCGGCGTTTCTTCGGCTTCGATGGCGGGCGACAGGGTTGCGACCGGCAGGCGCACCATGGCCGCCACCCCTTCGCCCAGGGTGCTGTCGATCGTCAGGCGCCCGCCGTGCAGTTCCGCCAGGGATCGGACCAGCGACAGGCCCAGCCCCGTCCCTTGCGCCTTCTGATCGGCGCCGCCGGCCTGTTCGAACGGGCGGCCCAGCCTTTGCAGATCCTCGGGCGCGATCCCCACGCCGGTGTCGGACACCACCAGCTCCAGATAGGGGCCGATCCCGTCCAGCGTCAGGGTCACGGACCCGCCCGCCGGGGTGAATTTCACCGCATTGGACAACAGGTTCAGCGCCATCTGCTTCAGGGCGCGGGCGTCGGCCTCGACCTCCAGCGGATGGGGCGGCAGGACGGGGGCCAGGTGCACGCCCTTGTCGTCGGCCTGGGGCCGGATCAGGGCCACGGCGGCTGAGATCGGATCGCGGGCGTCGAACCGGTCCAGGGCCAGTTCGTACCGCTCGGCCTCGATCTTGGACAGGTCCAGAACGTCGTTGATCAGGTCCAGCAGATGGCCGCCCGCCTGATGGATGGACTCGGCGTAGTCGGCGTATCGGTCGGGCAGGGGGCCGAACAGGCGCTGGCGCATGATGTCGGCGAAGCCGATCACGGCGTTCAGCGGGGTGCGCAGCTCATGGCTCATATTGGCCAGGAAGCGAGTCTTGCCCGCGCTCTGGGCCTCAGCCTCGACCCGGGCGCTTTCCAGCCCCAGCTCGCGGGCGAACTGGGCCGTGCCGTCGAAGGCCTGGGCGATCAGGCGCGGCGCCCCCGCCACCGCCCCCGTCTCGCCGTCGTACCGGCGCAGGATCAGCACCACCCGGCGGTCCAGGGCGATCCGGGGGCTGAACATCACCTCGGCCGGCTGGCCCTGGGCGGCGCGTTGCAGGGCGCCGGCGACGCCGGGGCGGTCGGGGGCGTGGACGGCGGCGATCAGCCCCTGGTCCATCAGGGCCGGGACCGAGACGGACGGCGGGGGCGTGCCCCAGGCGGCCAGGGCGCGGCCGGTCGGCTCCAGCAGCAGGGTCAGGCCCGGCTGGGCGTTCAGCACGGCCTGGACCAGGGCGCCGTCCTGTTCGGCGCGGGTCAGACGGGCCATGCGGCGGTGGCTCGACAGACGGGCCGCCCCGGCCAGGGCCAGAACCGCCAACAGGCCCGACGCCGCCGCCAGGACCGGCGGCTGGGCGGTCGATCCGATCAGCAGGGTCGAGATCAGGCCCGAGATCAGCGGCAGGGCCAGGCCCGCCGTGCCCAGCCGGATCAGCCGGTCTTCGCCGATCCTGGGATCGTCAAGCGCCAGCCCGGCCGCCAGGGGCAGCAGCAGAAGCCCCGGCGTCGCCCCGGTGGCCCCGCCGGTCAGGCCCGCCGCCGCCACGGTCGCCAGAAGCCAGCCGCCCATCAGGCTGAACCTCAGACCCGCCGTGTCGCGCACCATCAGGGCCACGCCCGCCACGCCCGGCGCGGCCGTCAGCAGCAGGGCCGCCAGGACCGTGGGCTCCAGCCGGGCGAAGCTCTGGGCCGCCAGGGCCGTCAGGGCGACCGCCGCCGCCCACCCCGCGTGCCACAGGGCGGCCGGCGCCGCCGACGGCTGAGCCGCCGACTCCGCTGCGGTCGGGACCGCCAGCCCGGGTTGTGGAGGGTGATTATGCAAGCGCCGTCGCCATTATGGGTCGTCCCAGACTAAACGGCGCGCCGAGTCGGCGCGAGGCCCCTCCCGTGTCAGGCGATCTGCAACCGCGCGTTCACCATGAATTTCGGGGGACAAACCGGCCGGTTGTCGTTAACGGCCGGGCGGCCTATCTGGCGGCCATGACCGATCGCACGCCGCCCGCCGACAGCCTGGACCAGACCCTGGCCGACCTCGCCGAGGATTTCGACCTCTTGGGCGACTGGGAGCAGCGGATCGAATACGTCATCGAACTGGGCAAGGGGCTGACGCCACTGGACGAGGCCGATCGGGTGGAGGCCAACAAGGTGCCGGGCTGCGCCGCCCAGGTGTGGCTGGCGGTTCATCCGGCCGAGGGGCGGCTGTGGTTCGACGCCGACAGCGACAGCGCCCTGTCCAAGGGCAATATCGCCCTTCTGCTGAAACTCTATTCGGGCCGGACCCCGGCCGAAATCCTGGCCTTCGACGCCAAGGCCGCCCTGGACCGGCTGGGCCTGCCCTCGGCCCTGACCCGCCAGCGCGCCAACGGCCTGAACAGCATGGTCGGCCGCATCCGCGAGGCGGCCCTGGAGACGGCCTGACGCTTGCTAAGGTCATAATGCGCCACGCTTTTAGAGTAATGTCGCTTAGTTGACACAAGCGCGGCTTAACGGCGTCATGGGCCGGCTTGCAATCAAGTCCGCCCGGCTGGTCGGTCACCCTCTTCCCCATCGGCCGTCGCGCGTCGGGCCAGGATTTCAGTTCCGAATGTTCGACATCTGGCGGTCCGGATATCTGAGGCGTCCCCTGACCGAGGTCATGGAACGGCCCCCTCGCCCCGACGAGATCGTCTGGCTGCCCGACCGCGGCCCCCACGCCTTTTACGCCGACCCCTTCGGCCTGGAACGCGACGGGGTTCTGACGGTCTTTGTCGAGGCCTTCGACTATCGGGTCCGGCGGGGCGATATCCACTATTGCCAATATGACGCCGACGACCGGCTGGTGGGGCAGGGGGTGGCCTTGGCCGAGCCCTGGCACCTGTCCTATCCGACCCTGATCGAGGACGGGGGCGAGCTCTATATGCTGCCCGAAGCCTATAAGAGCGGCGGCCTGATCCTGTATCGCTGCCGTCGTTTTCCCGACGACTGGGAGGCAGTGGCGCGTCTGGGCCAGGCGCCGGCCATTGATGCGACGGTGGTGCGCCACGACGGCCGATGGTGGATGTTCCACGCCCTGCCGGGACCGGACGACCGGGCCATGCGTGAACTGCATCTGGCCTGGGCCGAGCGGCTGACCGGCCCCTGGACGCCGCATGCGGGGCAGCCGGTCATGAGCGGCTTTCAGACCTCGCGGCCGGGCGGCTCGGCCTTCGTCCATGACGGCGCCCTGCATCTGCCGGTCCAGGACTGCGCCCCCGCCTATGGGGCGGCGGTCAACCTCTTGCGGATCGACGTCCTGACGCCCCAGAACTTCGCCGCCACGGTGGTGCGGCGGTTCGAACCGGGCGATCTGGCGGCGGGCTTTTCCGACGGGCTGCACACCCTGTCGGGCGCGGGCGGCGTCAGTTTCCTCGACCTCAAGTCGGTGCGCCGCGACCGCGCCGAGCCCTGGCTGAAGACGCAGTACAAGCTGCGCCGCGCCCTGGGGCTGAACGGTTCGCGCCGGACCGGCGTGGACGTCTATCCGGCCCTCTTTTCTCCGCCCTCCGCGTCTCAGAGTTGACCATGCGTGTCGCCGTCGTCCTGCCGCGCGGTTGCGGCTTCCGCCCCGACCGGGCCAATTCGATGGAGACGGTGGTGCGGACCCTGGCGGCCCACGCCCGGTCCCAGTCGGCCGTGACCCTGATCTGCGACGCGGACCAGGCGACCGCCCCCGATCCCCGGCTTCTGACGGTGCCTCCCGGCCTGGGCGGGCGGGCGCGAAACCGGCGGATCAAGGCCCTGTTGGAGACCCTCCAGCCGGATGTGGTCGAATATCACCAGCAGCTGAAGTCGGCCTCGGACCTGGCCGCCGAGGGGCCGCCGGCGACCTACGTCCTTTACCGCCACACCCGGATCAAGCCGCCCCGCCATCCGCTGGACGCCTGGCGCTACGGACGTCGGCTGGCGCGGTTCGACCGGCTGGTCTTCGTCAGCGAGGCGGCGGGGCAGGAGTTCGCGGCCGACTATCCGGCCCTGGCCGACCGGGTCAGCGTGGTGTGCAACCCCATTGCGGTCGAGGCCTGGCGCGCCGATCCCGCCGACAAGGAGAAGCTGATCCTGTTCTGCGGCCGGGCCATGGCGGACAAGGGGCTGGACCTGTTCTGCATCGCCCTGGCCCGGACCCTTGACGCCCATCCCGACTGGCGCGGGGCCCTGGTTCTGGGCGACTGGGAGCGGCACCAGGCCTGGGCCGATCCCTATCTGGGCCTGCTGGACCGGTTCGGCGACCGGGTCGAAATCCTGAAGTCGGCCCCGCTGGAGGCGGTGCGGGCGGTCACGCGGCGGGCGGCGATCGCGGCGACCCCGTCGCGGGTGCGCGAGGCCCTGGGCCTGACCGCTCTGGAGGCCCACGCCGCAGGCTGCGCCCTGGTCTCCTCCGGTCGCGGGGGTCTGCGCGAAGCCAGTGGCGACCACGCCCTCTATGTCGAGGTGGACGGACCCGACCCCCTCGCCGCCGCCCTGGAGCGGCTGATCACGGACCCGGAGACACGGCTGGCCCTGGCCCGGTCCGGCCAAACCTTCGTGGCCGAGGTCCACGTCCCCGAGGCGCGGGCGGCCCAGCTGGATCGGCTGCGCGAAGCCTGGACCGAACAGGCGCGCCGACGGCGGGCGGAGGCGCCGCCGCGCCCGCGCTTCAGCCTGCCGCGTCTGGGCCTGCCGCCGCTCGGCCGGGCTTGAGGGGAGGGGCCGCTCAGCCCTTTCGGATCAGACTGTCATAGACGTGGGTGACCGCCTCGAAGGTCACGCGGGGCGGCCGATCGCCCAGGGGCGCCGGTTCGAACGCCTGGTCGATCAGGCCCGCCCCCAGCGGATCCTCGACCTTGTCGGTGTTCCATCCCAGCAGCAGCCGCCCGCCGGGCCGCAGCACCGCCGCCAGGGCCGCCAGGGCCTGACGCTGCTGTTCGGGATGATCCACGCCGTAGCCCAGCACCCCGTTGCACACCACCGTATCGAAGGTCAGGTCGGCGAACAGGGCGTCGGCCTGACAGACGTCTCCGGTCCGGTGGCGGCCCGCCCGGCCCCAGCGAGCGGCGCCGGGGTCGATGTCGGTGGTCCAGACCTCGCCCCCGCCCGCCTCCAGGGCGGCGTAGTCGTCCAGCGTATATTCCCGGCACCCGACCCACAGGATGCGCCCGCCCAGGGCCGACAGGGCGGGCACGTAGCTTTCGGCCATCACCCGCCGGTCGGGCAGGGTCCGGATCCGCCGCGCCTTGGCTGAGCGCCTTGCGCCGCCCTGGACGTCGCCTTTGGCGCCCAGCCATGCTCTGATCCGCCGCCTAAGGCCCATCTCGGTCTCCCCATCCCTGTCCGGTGTTATCGGACCGCCGCTCGCGCGCCAACCGTTCGATGCGGCAAGGCGCAGGTCAAAGGGCGATCCGCAGCGAGGCCCGCACGCTGCGCGGCGCGCCGGGGAAGATCCACAGGGCGCTGTAGGAGCTGGCGGCGTAGCGTTCGTCGAGCAGATTATCGACCTCGACCCGCGCCGTGACCTGGGGCGTCAGGCCATAGTCCACCGCCGCCTTGGCCTTCCAATAGGCCGGCAGTTCGGGCGCGCCGAGCGCAAGGCCGCCGGCCCGGTCGCCGACATAGGCGGCGCCCGCCGTCATCGACCAGTCCGTGCCGTGCGGGGTGGGGAAACGGCCGACCACGAACAGGGAGCCCGAATGTTCGGGCACGTTCAGCACCCGGTCGGTGGGGAAGGCGTCGTCGTCGGCCTTGGCGTCGGTCCAGCCGTAGTTGGCCACCACCTGCCACGCCTCGCCCAGCCGGACCGACCCGTCCAGCTCGATTCCCCGCGAGGTCAGCTTGCCGACCGGCGCCAGATAGTTGGGGTCGACGGGATCGGTGGTCAGTATGTTCGCCTTTTCGATATCGAACAGGGTGGCCGCCAGGTCGATCCCCTGCCAGGCGCCGGACAGGCCGATCTCATAGCCCTTGCCCTCTTCCGGGGCGAAGCCGGACCCGGTCCGCCCCGTGCCCGAGTTCAGCACGAAGGACCGGCCATAGCTGGCGTGGGCGGTCAGGCCGTCGGTCAGGCGATAACGGGCGGCGAACCGGTAATCGAGCGGGCTGTCCTTGGTCTCGCCCACGGCGCCGGTGCGGTTGTTGCGGATGGTCTGGCTGTAGTCGTCCCAGCGAAGGCCCGCGACCAGGCTGAGGCGGTCGTTCACCTCCCACAGGTCCTGGGCGTACAGGGTGACGACGTCCCGCGTCTCCAGATTGTCGGTGAAGGGCAGGGGCGTCGGCGGGACGACCGCCCCATAGACGGGGTTGAAGACCGAGATCGGATAGGGATTGGCCGCCGTCGGATTGATGCGCAGCCATTTCTCGCCATAGGTCAGCCGATAGGCCTTCACGCCGAGGCCCAGGGTGTGGACGCCCAGGCCGGTCTGGACCTCCCCGTTCAGCTCCAGCCGCGCCGACAGGTCCTCGACCGAGAAGTCCCGGCCCCGGCGCTGGCGCCACAGCGCATCGCCGACCAGGCGGGACTGGTCGCTGGACAGGCCCTTCAGCGAGCCGCCCCGCCAGGCGACCCCTCCGTTCAGGCTCCAGCCGTCGTTGAGGCGGTATTCGCCGGTGATCTGGTGCCGCGCGTTGCGGAACCGGGTCCGGCCGTCGCCGGGCTCGCCGTAGTAGTTGGATTCCGGCAGGGCCAGGGCGTCGCCGTTGATCGCGGGCATGCCCCGGTCGAACAGGGTCGAAAAGACGGTGAGCTCGCCCACATAGGTCAGGCGCAGATCCTCATTGGGCCGCCAGGTCAGGGAGGGGGCGACCGCCGTCCGGTCCAGGCCGACATGGTCGCGCCAACCGTTGCTGGTCTCGCCGGCCAGGACCAGCCGCCCAGCCAGGGTCTCGGAGATCGGGCCGGTCACGTCCAACTCCCCCCGCCTCAGGCCGAAGGAGCCGACCGTGCCGGTGAAGACGGCGTCGGGTGTGAAACGCGGGGTCTTGGAGACGATGTTGATCCGGCCGGCCGGGTCGATGTCCCCGAACAGGGCGCCGGCCGGCCCCTTCAGCACCTCGATCCGCTCGGCCGTGGCCGGGTCGCGCGGCGGCGCCATGCCCCGGTTCGCCAGGAAGCCGTCCACATAATATTCCGCCCCGCCGTCGGGCGTGCCCAGGAAGCCGCGGATGGCGAAATTGTCCATCACCCCGCCGCGATTGTTCTGCTGGCTGATCCCGCTGACCAGCTCCAGGGCGTCGGATAGGCGGGTGGCGCCCACGGCGCGCAGCAGGTCGCTTTCGATGGAACGGCTGGACGGCGACATCCGCTCCGTGATCGCCCCGACGCCCAGCGTATGGTCGTGCGGCGAACCCCGGCGGCCCAGGACCACGATCTCGCCCAGGGCGTGGGGCTCGGCCTGAGCCGCATCAACGGGGACCAGGACTGGGGTCGGGGCGGTTGCGGCGGCAATAAGACACAGGCCGGCACAACTCGAAAGGAGGGGCAAGGACGAACTCCGTTGAAACGTTATACTATAGCGGCTATCCGTTCGCGCCTCATGCTGTCAACCGCCGCCCTTCCCGTTTCCGTCCCCGCCGCTCCGGCCGTCCGCCCAGCCGCACGCATTCGTTCGATCGACGCCCTGCGCGGTCTGGTCATCCTGCTGATGCTGGTCGATCACACGCGCGAGTTCTTCTATTTCCACGCCCAGGTCCCGGACCCGATGAATGTCCAGGCGACCGATCCGGCCCTGTTCTTCACCCGTCTGTCGGCCCATCTGTGCGCCCCGATCTTCGTCGCTTTGACGGGCCTGGGCGCCTGGCTCTACGGAAACAAGACGGCCGAGGTCAGCGGAGGGTCCGCCGCCGGGGCGGCCTCGGCCTTTCTGCTGAAGCGGGGCCTGTTCCTGGTGGTGCTGGAGCTGACCCTGGTCAACTTCGCCTGGGGCTTCTCCCTGACGCCGCCGATCCTCTATCTCCAGGTGATCTGGGTCATCGGGCTGTCGATGATCGCCCTGGCGGGCCTGGCTCATCTACCGCGCGCCTGGCTGATCGCCGTCGGCCTGGTCCTGGCCCTGGGCCACAATCTCTTGGACCCGATCGCCTTCGCCGAAGGTCCGGCCCATGTGCTGTGGGCCGTGCTGCACGACCGCAGCCTGATGGACCTGCCCTGGGGCGGACAGGTTCGCACCTCCTATCCCCTGCTGCCGTGGATCGGGGTGGCGGCCCTGGGCTATGCGATCGGGCCGTGGTTCGTCGGGCCCCAGGGGGCGCGGCTGCGGCGTCTGGTCGTCACCGGCCTGGGCGCCCTGGCCCTGTTCGCCCTGCTCAGGTCTATCAATCTGTACGGCGACCCGACGCCCTGGAGCGTGCAGGACACGCCGCTGCGGACGGCGATGAGCGTGCTGAACGTTACCAAATATCCGCCCTCGGCCGACTTTCTGCTGCTGACCCTGGGCTTGGGGGCCCTGATCCTGGCGGGACTGGAGCGGGCCTCGGACCGTCTGATCGGTCTGTTGGCGGTCTTCGGGGGGGCGCCGCTGTTCTTCTATCTGATCCACCTCTACGGCCTGCATCTGCTGAATCTGGCGGCCCTGGCCCTGTTCGGTCCCAATCAGGGCCAGGGCTTCAGCGTGCAGGGCGTCGCCGCCCTGTGGGCCCTGGCCGCCGTGGTCGCCGTCCCCTGCTGGTTCGCCTGCCGCTGGTTCGCCCGGATCAAGCGCGCCAGCGACCGGCCCTGGATGAAATACCTCTGACCTCAGCCGATGCCGTAGTGATCGGCCAGGGCGGCCAGCGCCTGTTTCAGCACCGTCTTGCCCTGGCGGCGGCGCAGGCCCAGGCCGGTCTCGGCCAGTTTCAGACTGTCGCCGTGGATGCAGATCCGCGTCAGCATCGGCCTCAGGCGCGGGCCGACGGCGGACAGGGCCGCCTCCACCCGTCGTCCGGCCGACAGGGCGCGGTCGCCGGGTTCGACCCGCATCGTTCCGCCCGACCCGGCGCGGGGCAGGGCGTCCCAGCCCATGGTCAGGGCCGGGCCGGCGCCGGCCTGTTCGACCTCCCGCCTCAGCCGTTCGCCGGCGGCGACCTCGGCGGGGCTCAGCCAGGGTCGGCCCGCCGCATCCTTGCGCCGCGCCAGCCAGGCGATCGGGCTTTCGCCCAGATTGGCGGCGTGGCGGACCATTCGCCCGTCCGCCCCGATCAACTCCCGCTCGCCCGCGATGAAGCCGGGGCGGCCGGGCGGCGGGTTTTCGGCCTTGCGGGGGGCCGCCTCCCCCCCGGCGCGCACGGTCCATCCGCCCTGCGGCCGCCGCCTCAGTCCCGGCCGTTCGATCAGGGCGCGGAACTCCGGCTCGCTCAGGGTCAGGCTGATCCGTCCCCGCCGGTCCGGCCCCAGACGCAGCGCATAGACCCCCTGTTCGGCGCCCAGCCAGGCGCCGGGCCGGGCCAGAAGACAGCGCGCCCGCTCCACCGTCCGGCTCATTGCACGGCCTCCCAGCGGGGCGCGCTGTAGACCGTGGTCAGACAGGCCTCCAACTGCGACAGCAGTTCGTCCACAGCCCGGCGGTCGCGCTCGTCCTCCACCCAGCGGCAGGCCGCCCCCACCGTGCTGCGGTTGACCCCGAAGACGTGGCCGACCCGCTCCAGCGTCCAGCCGAAGGCGATGTGGGCCAGATACATGGCCAGCCAGCGCGACCGGGCGTTGAGCGGATCGATCCGCCGACCGGCCGTCATCCGGTCCGGGCTGGCCCCGGTCCGCGCCGCCACCAGATGCAGGGCCAGCCCCGCCTTGCACCGGTCCGCCTCCCGAACCGGCGCCCTGTATGCCTCAACCATGCCTCACTCCCGTTCACGAACCTCGACGCCCCATCCTAGGCGGGCGCGGCGTCACGATAGGAATATCGTCCTACTCCGCGTCAGAATCGGACGTGGCGCCGGATCGGACTTGAGGTTGCGTCAGGGCGGATCCGCGTTCCGACCGGCTCTGCGCGGGGAGCCGCAGGCTGAGTCCGGTCCGCATCATGGTTAATTATTTTCGAATCATTGACTCGGGACTCTCGACGCCGATTCGCAAATCAGCTTAGGAACGACTCATAGCTCGCCGTTAACCCTTCTTAAGGTTTTCGGGTCTTAACCTGCGAACAAGGTTACCCGGTCGTGCGCCAGGGTGATTACCGCAAAGCTTTTGCCTGGAGGGGCACGAATGCGCGTCCTGTTGATTGAAGACGATCACGCCACCGCCCAGAGCATCGAGCTGATGCTGAAGTCGGAAGGCTTCAATGTCTATACGACCGACCTGGGCGAAGAAGGCATCGATCTGGGCAAGATCTATGACTACGACCTCATTCTGCTTGACCTGAACCTGCCGGACATGAGCGGCCTTGAGGTGCTGCGTCAGCTGCGCGTCGGCAAGATCAACACCCCGGTCATGATCCTGTCGGGCACGCATGAGATCGAAACCAAGGTCAAGACCTTCGGCGGCGGCGCCGACGACTATCTGACCAAGCCCTTCCACAAGGACGAGCTGATCGCGCGCACCCACGCCGTGGTCCGTCGCTCCAAGGGCCACGCCCAGGCCATCATCCACACCGGCGAGATCGCCGTGAACCTGGACGCCAAGACGGTGGAGGTGAACGGTCACCGCGTCCACCTGACCGGCAAGGAATATCAGATGCTGGAGCTGCTCTCGCTCCGCAAGGGCACGACCCTGACCAAGGAAATGTTCCTGAACCACCTGTACGGCGGCATGGACGAGCCCGAGCTGAAGATCATCGACGTCTTCATCTGCAAGCTGCGCAAGAAGCTGGCCACCGCCGCCGACGGCAAACACTATATCGAAACCGTCTGGGGCCGCGGCTACGTCCTGCGCGACCCGGCCGAGGCCGGAAACAGCGTCGCCGCCTGAAAGGCCGCTCCGTCCCGATCCTGAAAACGCCCGCCGGTCCCCCGGCGGGCGTTTTCTTTTTGCGCCTACTGCCGCTTCGCCGGCATGTCGCGGCCGCCCTGGTGCAGGACCAGGCCGTCGACCCGGCCCTCGGCGTCACGGGTGAAGGTGATCTGGGCGTCCACCTCGGTCAGGAAGAAGGCGTCGTCCCCTTGCGCCTTCAGCTCGAAGGCGGGCTGGCCGGTGGCCTGGACCTTCAGCCCGCCCTCTGCGGCGGTGATCGTCAGGGCGAAGGTCGGCGACAGGGAATAGACCCCGACATAGGCGGCCAGGGCCTCGGGCGGCAGGGTCACGACGCGGCGTTCCGAGGCGAGGGTCACGGTCCCGCCGCGCGCCAGGGTCATCAGGTCCGGCCCCAGCTTGTCGGGCGCCTGGCCGTTCAGATTGGCCAGGACGATGACGGCGATCCGGTCGTCCGGCGCATAGGCCATATAGGTGTTGAACCCCTCGATCGCCCCATTGTGCCAGACCAGCTTCCGGTCCGGCGTCGCGGCCAGTCCCAGGGCGTAGCCGTTCCTGACCGGGGTGGTCAGGGCGGTCAGGGACTGGGGCTTCAGCACCCGGCCCCCGAACAGGGCCTGTTCCCATTTCAAGAGGTCGTGGGTGGTCGAATACAGGGCGCCCGCGCCCAGGGGGATGCTCATGTCCACATAGTCGGCGTTGACCACGCCGGACGCCTCCTTCGTATAGCCCGAGGCGCGTCGAGGCAGGATGCGGTCGTGCCGGTCATAGCCGCTGTCGGCCATGCCGAGCGGGGTGAACAGCGCCTGTTGAATGAAGTCGGCGTAGGTCTGACCGCTGGCCGCCTCGATCACCGCGCTCAGCAGGATATAGCCCGAGTTGGAATAGGCGAAGCCTTCGCCCGGCGCGAAGTCCAGGGGCCGCCCGCTGAACCGGGCGATCAGCTGGGCCGTCGTGGCCGGCCGGGTCTTCAGCGCCTCATAGTCGGCAAAGGTGGTGAAGTTGGGCAGGCCGGCGGTGTGGCTCAAAAGCCGGCGCGGGGTGACGGCGTCCCAGGCGGCCGGGGCGTCGGGCAGCCAGGTCTTGATCGGGGCGTCCAGATCGACCTTGCCCTGTTCGCTCAACAGCAGGACGGCGACGGCCGTGAACTGTTTGCTCAGCGAGCCCAGGCGGAATTTGACGTCGCCGTCATTGGGGACGCCCCATTCCCGGTTCGCCAGACCATAGCCCCGGTCCAGCAGGATCTCCCCGTCGCGCGCGACCAGGACGGCGCCGGAAAAGGCGTCGGCCTCGCTGGAGGCCCGGACGATCTGGTCCATTCGGGCCACGTCCGGCGCCCGATCCTGGGCTGCGAGGGGGCCCGCCGCCAGGACGGGGGCCAGAGCCAGGGCCAGGACGGAGGCCGCGAGACGGCCGCGACGAAGGCGAAGGAAAAGGGGCACGGGCGTCTCCTGAAAAGGGCTTTAAGCCTTTAGAGGCTGCGAACCGGGCGTTCGGATGCAGCTGGGCGATCTGGTGGTGAGCAGGACCGATGTCGCTTCTAGTTGTGTTCCTGGCGTGGAGGACATGGGCGCCCTTGACCGTGTTAGGCGGCTAAGTCGCCGACAAGCGATCCGGCCGGAATCCGCCAAGCCCGGCTGATCTTTCGGATTTGATCGAGGTTGATCTCCCGCTTGCCGTTCAGCAGCTCGGAGGCGCGCGCCTTGGAGCCGAGGATCTCGGTCAGATCTGACTGCGTATAGTTGTTCGCCTGCATGACGAACTTCAGCACATCGACCGGCTCGGCCCGTGGGATTGGATAGTGCCGGCGCTCATAGTCCTCGATCAGCAGGACCAGGGCGTCGTAATGGGCGGCCGCCTCAGAGCCTTCAGCAGGTTCGTTCTCGAAATAGGGCCGCACCGCCTTCAGCGCCGCTTGGTATTCGGCCTCGTCAGCCAGGGTGCGGATCGTGCTTATGTCCATCGTCATCGTCGCTCTCTCCAATCCTATAGTTTCGCCACATCGATCTTGTCGTATTCAGCGTGAGTCCCGACGAAGAGGATGAAAATCCTCTTGGCCCGAAACCCCACCAGACCGACGATCCGGTATTTGTTGCCGCCCACGTCGAAGACGATCTTGCCGTCCACCACATAGTCGGCGCTGCTGAAGGTGGCCTTCAGCTCTGCGAAGTTGTTCCAGTCGGCATCCGAGGCGGCAGTGTGCCACTCGATCATCGCCGCCTTCGCCGTATCCTGGGGCTTGCCCTTCGGCTGGGCCTCCCAGAACTTCACCAGGGCTGATTTCGCGATCACGTTCATGGGTTCGTATCGCATGTTTCCAATCTGGAAACAAGGGGAAGTTTCCAATATGGGAACTCAAGGGTTGGCCGACACCTGTCGATCAGCCCCGTTCTTCGTCCGGCGCGAAGGTCACCGTCGCCTCCAGCCCGCCCTCCGGCGCATTGGCCAGGGTCAGGCGGCCGCCGGCGATCTCGGCCATGCGGCGGGCGATGGTCAGGCCCAGGCCCGAGCCGCCGCTGTCGCGCGACCGCGAGGGATCCAGCCGGTAGAAGGGCTCGAACAGGGCCTCCAGCCGGTCCTCGGGCACGCCCGGCCCGTGGTCGCGGACGATCAGACGCACCGTCTCGCCCTCGACCTCGGCCCGGACCGCCGCATCGCCGCCGTGGCGCACGGCGTTGTCGATCAGATTGGTCAGGCACCGCCTCAGAGCCAGGGGCCGGGTCGGCCGCACCGCCCCGCAGCCCTGAACGAAGACGACCGGCTGGCCCGCCTCGGCCGCATCCTCGCACAGGGCCGACAGCAGGGCGTCCAGATCGACCGGGACGATCGGCTCGATCCGGGTCTCCAGCCGCGCCAGGTCCAGCCCCTCGCGCACCAGATGCTGCATGGCCGCCAGATCCGCGATCAGCTGGGCGCGCAGGGTCTCGTCCGCCACCTTTTCGACCCGCAGCCTCAGCCGGGTCAGGGGCGTCTGAAGATCGTGGGCCACGGCGGCCAGGACGCGGGCCCGTTCGGCGATCAGGGCCTGAAGCCGGGTCTGCATGGCGTTCAGCGCCATGGCCGCCTGGCGCACCTCGCGCGTCCCCTCCACCGCCAGGGGCGGGCCGTCCAGGTCCCGGCCCAGGGCCTCGGCCCCGGCCGACAGCCGCGCCAGGGGCGCCGCTGCCCGGCGTGAGGCCAGCCAGGCCGTCGCCGCCACCGTCGCCAGGCCGACGGCCAGCAACAGTGCGCTGTCGCGCCCCAGGCTCCAGGGCCGCGGGGCGGGCGGCAGGCTGACCGCCACGGGGGCCACGGCCGTCCCGTCCTGCGGATCGAGGGTCAGGATGCGACAGCGAAGGGCCGCGTCCGCCTGGGCGCCGCAGGCGGCCTTGGCCGCCTCATAGGCCCGCACCTTGACCCCGGTCACGCCGCGTCGGGCCAGGGCCTGGGCCACCGCCTGGGTCAGGGCGGGGTCGGGCGGCCCGCGCCGCTGTCCCTCGGCCGGGGTCAGGGCCACGGCCACGGCGGCGGCCGGATCGTCGTCGGCCTGGGCCAGGTCGCCGATCCGCTCGGCCGTGGTGAAGTCATGGGCCTGTTTCAGCCAGTGATGACGGCCCAGCTGAAGCGCCAGAAAGGTCACCGCCGCCGCCGCCAAGGCCCCGAGCAGCACCAGGGCGAACAGCCGGACCGTGGATCCGTCGACGGCGCCGCCCAGCCCCCGCCTCACGCCCCGGCCTAGGCGCGCCACGTCACCGGCCCCGACAACATATAGCCCAGGCTGCGCACCGTGCGTATCAGGACCGGGTTCTTGGCGTCGTCGCCCAGCTTCTGACGCAGGCGGCTGACCCTCAGATCGACCGCCCGGTCGTCGGCGTCGGCGACGGTGGACAGGGCGCGGATGCGCTCGCGCGACAGGGGCCGCCCCCCGTTTCGGACCAGGGCGTGAAGCAGGTCGAAATCGGCCCCAGACAAGGGCGCCACCCGCCCGTCCGGCGCCGTCAGGGCGCGGGCGGCGACGTCCAGGGACCAGCCGGCGAACTGGGCGCAGCGCCCCTGGACCGGCTCGGCCTCCGCGCGCGCGCGGCGCAGGACGGTGCGGATGCGCGCCACCAGTTCGCGCGGCTCGAACGGCTTGGCCATATAGTCGTCCGCCCCCATCTCCAGCCCCACGATCCGGTCGATCGGATCGCCGCGCGCCGTCAGCATGATGACCGGGGTCTGCGACGTCGCCCGGATGGCGCGGCACAGGCTTAGGCCGTCCTCGTCCGGCAGATTGAGGTCCAGCACCACCAGATCGACCGGCCCGGCCTCCAGCGCCGCCTTGGCCGCCCGCCCGTCGGCCGCCTTTACGGTGCGAAAGCCGTGCTGTTCCAGATGGTCGGCCAGAAGGGTGCGGATGTCGCGGTCGTCGTCGACGACCAGAAGCACGGGCGGGGCGGCGGTCATGGGGCGGGTTCAGCGTGGCGGGTCGGTCGTCTCTGTCCGCCCGGCTGATGGCGAAAAGGCGGCCGACACAGTCGGACACAAATCTCCGCCCCGCCGACACGGGCCGACACCGAACCGCCCATCGCCCGCCGGAGCCGGCGTCGAGAAACGGGTCGTCCGAAACGAACGGACGTTCTCAACACAGAGAGACTTCAGATGAAATCCTTCCGCACCTCCGCCGTCCTGGGCGCCCTGGCCGTCGTCGCCCTGAGCAGCGGCGCCGCCTTCGCCGGAACCGTCCCCGCCTCGGCCCCCGCTTCGGCCGCCGCCGCTGGCCGCGCCCCGGCCGCGACCGCGTCGACCGCCCATTCGACGACCTCGGCCGCCCGTCAGCGCCCGGCCCGCCACAGCCGTCATCAGCGCGCCGAGACCCCGGCTCAAACGGCCAAGAAGAAGTCCTGAGACCCTGATCCGACTTCGGGCGGTCTCCCGGCCGACCGCCCGAAGCCGGTCTTTTTCAGTCCGTGAACCCCTGGGCCAAGGCCGCCGCCATCGGCCCCGGTCGTCCCGCGCCGTCGAAGGGCAGGGGCCGGTCGCGCCCGTCGTCCTTGTCGCCCTGACGATACCAGCTGTCGGTGTCGCGCAGGCCCCAGACGGTGAAGGCGAACCTCTGGGCCGCCGGCAGGGCGTTGAAGGCCTCCGCCAGCTCCCGCACCCGCGCCGTCTGCAAGCCCGTGCGCTGACCTGCGCCGCGCAGGTCCAGCCGGTTCTCGGTCCGCAGGGTGCAGTCCAGCTCCGACACATGAATCGGCAGGCCGAACTGGGCCGCCTCGCGCATGAAGGCGCGGATCGCCCCCTCGGGGATGTCGATCCAAAGATGCGACTGCAGCCCCAGCCCCTGAAGCGGACACCCCGCCTTCAACAGCCGCTCGACCAGTTTCAGGAACTGGACGCCCTTGGCCGGCACGCTTTCCTGATTGTATTCGTTGAGGAACAGCACCGCGTCCGGATCGGCCGCCCGCGCCTGTTCGAAGGCGCGCAGAATATAGCCGTCGTGGCCGTATCGGGCGCTCCAGTGGCAGTCGCGCAGGCCCGAGCCGTTGTCCAGGATGGGCTCATTGACCACGTCCCAGCTGCGGACCTTGCCGCGATACCGGCCGGCCACGGCGGCGACATAGCCGTCGAAGGCCCGGTCGAAGGCCGCGCCGGACAGGCCCGCAAAGGCCTCGGCCCCTTGCGAATACCAGATCAGGGTATGGCCGTGCAGGGCCATGCCGTGCCGGGCGGCGAAGGCGGCGATCCGGTCCGACCGGTCGAACCGGGGCCGGTCCAGCCCGTCGGCCAGGACATATTCCATCTTCATCTCCCACTCGGGCGTGAGTTGAGAGACCTGGGCGCGGGCCAGGGCGACCCAGTCGGGGTCGTCGATCTGCATCGCCCTGATCGCCGTGCCGAACGGGGCGGGGGCGACGGACTTCAGCGCGGGAAGGTTCGGCGGGGTCGGTTCGGCCGAGGTGCGGTCGCAGGCGGCCAGGGCCAGCGACGAGGCGATCACGGCGCGGCGAGAGAGACCAAACCCTCTCCCGCTTGCGGGAGAGGTGGCCCGGCGTTTGCGAAGCGAACCAGGGTCGGAGAGGGAAGTGCTGCTCAACAGAAGACTTCCCCCATCGTCAGCCCTCTCGCTCCGCTCGACGAGCTGACAATTCCCCCGCAAGCGGGGGAAGGTCTGAGGATTCTCAGACCGCACGTTTCCGCAGGCCCAGCTCGTCGAAGGCGGCGGTTTCGCGCTTGGCGATGGCGATCAGCTTGTTCAGCCGGGTGGTTTCGGCGACGTGTTCGAACTTCTTCAGCTCTTCGAAGGCGCCCGTCAGGGCGTCGCGGGCCCCGGCCTCTTCGGCGTCGATGACGCTCAGATCGCTTTCGGCGGCGGCGCGGCGGGCCTTCCAGCCGTTCAGATAGGCGGCCAGCATCATATTGGCGTCGGCGTCCAGGCGCGCGCGCTCGCGCTCCACCTCGACCTCGGCGTCCAGAACCGCCAGCCGCATCTCGGCCGTGGCCCGGCGCGCGCTGACCTCGGCCAGGCGCTTCTGGAGGGTTTCGACCTCATAGTTGGAGATGCGGATCAGGGATTGGGCCCAAGCGGTCATTTCGTCACTCTCTGATCATGCCTTGGTTCAGAATAGTCTCCAGCCGGGTAAAGGAATCGGAAAGACGGGTGACGTCGTCCTTGTCCTGGCTCAGAAACTCTTCCAGCGCGGGGTTCAGGGCGATGGCCCGGTCCACGATCGGGTCGGCGCCGGTGCGGTAGGCGCCGATCTTGATCAGCTCCTCCATATTGCCATAGGCCGACAGACACTGGCGCGCCCGCTTGTTCAGCTCGCGCTCGGGCGGGGTCTGGCAGGCGGGCATGGTCCGGCTGACCGACTTAAGCACGTCGATGGCGGGGAAACGTCCACGCTCGGCGATCTTGCGGTCCATCACGATATGGCCGTCCAGAATGCCTCGAACCGCGTCGGCTATGGGCTCGTCATGGTCGCCCCCGTCCACCAGGACGGTGAACAGGGCGGTGATGGGGGCTGCGGTCGTGCCGTCGGGCCGCACCGGTCCCGGTCCGGCGCGTTCCAGCAGCTTGGGCAGTTCGGTGAAGACGGTGGGGGTGTATCCCTTGGTCGTCGGCGGCTCGCCCGCCGCCAGGCCGATCTCGCGCTGGGCCATGGCGAAACGGGTGACGCTGTCCATCAGGCACAGGACCTCCAGGTCCTGGTCGCGCAGATATTCGGCGATGGCCATGGTCATATAGGCCGACTGGCGGCGTTTCAGGGCCGGCTCGTCACTGGTGGCGACCACGACGACGGCGCGTCTCAGCCCCTCTTCGCCCAGGGTCTCTTCGACGAACTCGCGCACTTCGCGGCCCCGTTCGCCGATCAGGCCGACCACGACCGCGTCGCAGCTGGCCTGTTTGGCCAGCATGGACAAAAGCACCGACTTGCCCACGCCCGAACCGGCGAAAATGCCCAGCCGCTGGCCCCGGCAGGTGGTGGTGAAGACGTCCATGGCCCGCACCCCCAGGTCCAGCCGCTCGCCCACCCGGCCGCGCGAATGGGCCGGGGGCGGGGGCGCGCGCAGGGGATAGGGCGCCGGCCCCTGGGGCAGGGGGCCCAGGCCGTCGATCGGATTGCCGAAGGCGTCGATGATCCGCCCCAGCCAGGCGGTGGTCGGGCGCACGCTGGCGGCCTGGTCGACGATGCGGATCTCGGCGCCCGGCGCCACCCCCTCGACGGGGCCGAACGGCATCAACAGGGCCTTGGCGTCGCGGAAGCCCACCACCTCGGCCGGCAGGGGCTCCAGCCCGCGCCGCCCGATCTCGGCCCGCGCCCCGACCGCCAGCCGCGACAGACCCCCTCGCGACTCGATCAGCAGGCCCGAGACGCCCGCGACCTTGCCGGTCACGACCAGCGGGTCGATCGCTTCGACGGCGGCGACGAGAGTGTGCAAGACGAACCCCAGAAACAGGCGTTAACCGTTTGCGCCATCATGGTTAACGGGGGGTGAAGGGGGGGTTAAACCGGATCTCCGGCGACCGGCGTCTCCCGCGTCGTCGCGATGGCGCCGACCGAGGCGATGACGATGGCGGCGATGGCGATCCATTGCCGGCTGGTCAGATGTTCGTGCAGGACGACCAGCCCGGCCAGGGCGCCGATGGCGGGCTCGGCGCTGAGCACCACGCCGAAGGTGCGTTTGGGAATGCCGCGCAGGGCCACCATCTCCAGCGAATAGGGCAGGGCGCTGGAGAAGATCGCCACCGCCAGGCCGGCGACGACGATGGCCGGGTTGAACAGGGCCGCCCCGGCGTGGGCGAGGCCGAAGGGGACGACGACCATCGCCGCCACGCTCATGCCCAGGGCCACCGACTGGCCCGGATGCAAATGGGTCAGCCGCTTGCCGAAGATGATGTACAGCGCCCAGCACAGGCCGGCGAAGGCGGCCAGGGCCACGCCGACCGGGTCCAGCGATCCCGCTCCGCCCTTCAGCGGCAGCAGCAGGCCCAGGCCCAGCACAGCGAAACCGACGCAGACGAAATGGATCGGCCGGCGCGAATGGATCAGGGCCAGGCTGAGCGGCCCGATGAATTCGATGGCGATGGCCACGCCCAGCGGAATGGTGCGCAGCGCCATGTAGAAGCTCAGATTCATGGCCCCCAGGACGGCGCCGTACAGGACGACGGCCTTCAGATCGGCCCGGGTCAGGGCGAACCGCCAGGGCCGGAACACCAGAACCAGCAGCAGGGCCGAGATCCCGACGCGATAGGCGGTGGCCCCTTGCGCCCCGATCACCGGAAACAGGCTCTTGGCGAAGGATGTGCCCCCCGCCAGGATCATCATCCCCGCGAACAGGGCGGCGTAGGGGATCAGCCGCGCGATCAGCGGGGACTGCAGGCTCGGGCTCAGGCTGGGCGCGGTCATGGGACGAGAGATAGCCCAAAGCCGCTCGCGTATCTCGCCGATTTCCGGCCTCCTTGCGCCGAAAAGCGGCTTTAAAGAGCATAATATGACGGATTTCGTCACCCTGGACGAGTTTGACCGGCGGCTGCTGGCGCGGGCGCGGCGCGACAATCAGGAGCCGGCGCGGGTCACGGCCCAGGCGGTGGGCCTGTCGGAATCGGCGGTGCTGCGGCGGATGCGGCGGCTCAGGGCCGAAGGGGTCATCGTCGCCGACGTCGCCCTGGTCGATCCGGCCCGGATCAAGCCGCGCATCGTCCTGCATGTCCTGGTCGAGATGAACACTCAGGATCGCAAGGTCATGACCGCCTTCCAGCAGGCCATGAAGGCCAGTCCCGAGGTCCAGGGCGCCTGGGACGTGACGGGCGAGACGGACTATCTGCTGACCGTGGCCGTCCCGACCATGGCCGATTACGAAGCCTTCGGCATCCGCGAACTGGTCCCGGAAAAGGGGGTCCGCAGCTATCGCAGCATGATCGTGATCCGCGAGGTGGTCGGCTTCGACCCCGCCCGCGCCGTGGTGGATTAATAGAGGGCGGTCGTGACCCGCAGCGCGACCACCACCACCGTGTCGGCGTCGCGCAGACCTCCGGCGTAGCGGATCAGCTGGACGTCCGGCTGGAGGGTGAAACGGCCGATCCGGTCGGCGTAGGTCAGCTCCAGCCCCTCTTCGTAATGGGCGGGGTCGTCGCCGGCGTCGGCGATGTTGGCGCGGCCCTTGTCGGACAGCCAGCCCTGATGGACGCCCAAGGAGACCTGGCTGTCGGGGCGGCCCGCCCAGACCTGGCTGACCAGGACGCCGGCCTGCCAGCCGCCTTCGAAATCGGTGGTGTCCCCGTCCGAGGCGCCGATCCGGCCGAACAGATCGACCTGGGGCCCGTCCGGGTTCGCCGTCCCATAGACCCGCCCCTCGGCCAGGGCGTAGGCGCCGCGCGCCAGGCTCTGGGCCGGTTCGCCGTCGGGCGTCAGGTCGCGGATGTCGTCCTGATGCTGGTCATAGCGCCAGACGCCGACGGCGTAGCGGCCCGCCCCGTTGACGCGGCCCCCGACCTCGACGATGCCCAGGACGCCGTGATCCAGGGTGGTGGCCACCCCGCCCCGGTCGCCGATCGTGCGGGCGTCGGCGTTCACCACCGCGCCTTGAGCGTAAAAGGTCTCGACGTCCCCGATCCGCAGCCGCGCCGCCAGGGAGGTGGAGGGGAAGATGGCCGGGCCGTTCGGACCGGTGGAGGCCAGTTCCGAGCCGATGCCGAACGGCGGCGCCAGCAGCAGGCCCGAGGCCTCGGTGGCGTAGAATTCGCTGTTCAGGTCATACAGGCCGCCCAACAGACTGCCCCAGCCCAGGTCCTGTTCGATCCAGGCTTCGTACAGCCGCGCGCCCTGGGCGGCGACCTCGATATTGTCGACCCCTTGCAGGGTTCCGGCCAGGGCGTTGGGCTCGCCCCCGCCGTTGTAAAGGCCCGACAGATGCAGCCGCGCGCCGCGCCAGCTCCAGGCCCGTTCCAGATCCCCGTCCAGGCTGACGCTCAGATTGTCCAGATAGCGGCCCGCCCGCGCGGCCGCGCCCGAGACGACGCCCGTGACGTCGGCGGTGTATTCGGCCGCGAAGGCCCAGGTCGGTTCGATCTCCGTCTCGGCCTGGGCCAGGGCGAAGGTCGGCGCCGCGACGGCGGCCAGACCGGCCAGGGCCGCCAGACGGCGGAGAAGGGAGCGGGGCTTAGCATTCTGCATGGCCGGAAGTCCGTGATGTTGAACCTCCAGCCTAGCTTCGGAAGGTGAACACGGGCCTTCGCATTGCATTGGGGGCAAGCCGTATCGGACCGGCAACGGCGCGTTAACCCAAACTCCCGTAACCCCGTTCGGAATTGTGTGGGAGCGCGCGCGATGAACTGGACGATCGGCAAGAAGGTCACGGCGGCGGGGGGCGCGATCCTCCTTCTCTCGGTCGGCACGGCCGGTCTGGGACTGAAGATGAACGCCGACCTGGGCGACGCCCTGGACCGGGCGACGGTCTCGGCCTCGATCCTGCGCAACCATATGCAGGCCGACATGATGCACGACGCCCTGCGCTCCGACGTCTTCGGGGCGCTGCTGTCGTCGGACCCGGCCAACGGCGTCGATCCCGCCGAGATGAAGGCCGGGTTGAAGGAGCACCGCGAGACGTTTGAGGCCGCCGTCGCCGAAAACACCCGGCTGGCGACCGATCCTGAGCTGAAGGCCGCGCTTCAGGAGGTGGAGGCGCCGCTTCGCACCTATGTCCAGGCCGCCGCCCAGATGGTGGATCTGGCCGAGGCCGACCCCGCCGCCGCCCAGCGGCGGATGGGCGAGTTCCAGGATCAGTTCGGCGTGCTGGAAACCGCCATGGGCGCCGCAGCCGAGAAGATCGAAATCGAGGCCCAGTCCGACGCCGCCGCCGCCAAGGCGACGGCCGCCGTCAGCCGCATCGTCATGATCGCCGCCGTCATCGCCGCCCTCCTGATCAGCGCGGGCCTGATCCTGGCGGGGGTGCGCGGCATGGTGGCGCCAATCCGCCGCCTGACCGACGATCTGCGCGCCCTGGCCCAGGGCCGGACCGAGGTCAAGCTGGGCGAGGCCGCCCGCAAGGACGAGATCGGCGACATCGCCCGCGCCGTGGTCGACATCCAGGCCCTGATCGCCGCCCGCGTCCGGGCCGAGGCCGATCAGGCCGAACAACTGCGGCTGAAGGACGAAGAGGGCCGCCGCGCGGACGAGGCGATGCGCGAGGCGACCGCCCGCGAACAGGCCGCCATCGTCGCCGGCCTGGGCCATGGGCTGGAGGCCCTGGCGCGCGCCGACCTGACCTATCGCATCGTCGATCCCTTCCCGGCCGCCTATGAACGGCTGCGCACCGACTTCAACGGGGCGGTGGACGGGCTGCAACAGGCCATCGCCACCATCGCCGCCAATACGGGCGCCATCAATGCGGGCGCCGCCGAAATCGCCAAGGCCGCCGACGACCTGTCGCGCCGCACCGAACAGCAGGCCGCCAGCCTGGAGGAGACCGCCGCCGCCCTGGATCAGGTCACGGCCACGGTGCGCGCCACCGCCTCAGGCGCGGTCCAGGCGGCCGGCGCCGTTCAGGCCGCCCGCGACGACGCCGACAAGAGCGGTTCGGTGGTGCGCGACGCCGTCGCCGCTATGGGCGAGATCGAACGCTCGTCCAGCCAGATCAGCCAGATCATCGGCGTCATCGACGAGATCGCCTTCCAGACCAATCTCCTGGCCCTGAACGCCGGGGTCGAGGCGGCGCGGGCCGGCGAAAGCGGCCGCGGCTTCGCCGTGGTGGCCTCCGAGGTGCGCGCCCTGGCCGAACGCTCGGCCGACGCCGCCAAGGAGATCAAGGGGCTGATCACCCAATCGACCGCCCAGGTCGGATCGGGCGTCAAACTGGTGACCGAGACCGGCGCAGCCCTGGACCGGATCGTGGCCCATGTCGCCCAGATCGAAAGCCTGGTGACCGACATCTCCGCCTCGGCCGCCGAACAGGCCACCGGCCTGGCCGAGGTCAATACGGCCGTCAATCAGATGGACCAGATGACCCAGCAGAACGCCGCCATGGTCGAACAGTCCACCGCCGCCAGCCACGCCCTGTCCCAGGAGGCCGACGGCCTGCACGCCGCCGTCGCCCGCTTCAAGGTCGGCGCCGCCGCCCCCGCCGCCGCCCGCAGTTCCACCCCGACGCCCGTCGCGGTCACGCCCCCGCCGTCCCCCTCGGCCGCCGTCACGGCCTTAAAGAGCGTCGGCCGCGGCGGCGCCGCCCCCGCCCCCTCCGCCGCCCCGGACGAGGACGGCTGGGAGGCGTTCTGAGGCGACTCGGTCCTTCCATCGACGCGGGTCGCTCCCGCTCCACCCTATCGACGACCGTCTGCTTATCCGTCCGTCAGAGATCCGAGCCGACCACAATCGTCTCTCAGCCGCCAAGCCGTCGCGAGATCGCCGGGGCGGCTCCCCCATCACCGCATGGGAGCGATTTCGCTTGCTGCGCTAACGACTGAGGCTGAAAAGTGGCAATCATGCGATACCTCGACGTCTTTAACATTACGCCGGCGTAATTTTTGATGCATTGAAGCCGACCTTGTCATAGCGTTCGAGCAGCACCTGAGCCTGCATGTGGAGGTCCGAGCATTCATTCCTGAGCGGGTGAGCGTCTTGAGAGATGGGGACGCAAATATGGGCTCCACAGGCGGTGTTTCGGCCAACCAGAACTACGGCGTGATCAGCAGCTAACAGTCGTCGCGCCAAGTACGGTTTCGATATGAAGTTCCAGTTGCCGTCCGTGCAGAGTATGTATATACATTAATAATGTAAGTTTATAGTAAAAATTTGTACAACTGGCATTCAACGAGGTCGATATGAAGAAAAGTTTGCTATTTGTGACAGCTCTTTGCTCAGTTTTCGCCTTTATCGGCAGTGATGACGGGTTCAATATTGTTGGCGAATCGTTCGTGAGTGTTCAGCAAAGCCCGTGGGACGGTAGCTACCCGCCCGAATGGGACGATTACTATACTTGTTTACGAAGAAATGCTAGGTTTTGCGAAATTGCCGCTGGTCCTCGTGGTTCCGATGCGTGGGTTGAATGTGTAGAAGAACGGAACTCGCGATGCGTTTCACCTTTTTGAGCATAATCTAAGTTGTCTTAAAGATTGTCTATAGGACTTCTATGGCTGCGGACTTCACGGTCCGCAGCCATTTTTTTATCTCAACGCCCGCCGCCCGGCGCCGTCAGGGTGCGGCGGAAGAAGGCGATCAGGTCGCGGTTGAAGGTCTGCTGGAAGGCGGCGCGGTCGAAGCCGGGAGTGGGGGCGCAGATGGCCGGCGCCAGTTCGGCCAGGCGCGCCGAACAGGGCGGCAAGAAGTCGAAATGGCCGGCGCCGGGGATCGACCGGTATTCCGGCGGACGGGGCAGGGCGTCGCGCACCGGTTCGGCGTAGAAGGGGCTGGGCAGGACCCGGTCGTTTTCGCCCCGCCACAGCTGGACCGGCTGGGCGACCCCCGACAGGCCCTGGCGGGTGAAGGCGAAGCCCAGGGCGGGGGCGGCGGCGGCCACGGCCTTGATCCGTCGGTCATGCACCCAGGTCTGATCCGTCTTCGGCGCGCCACGGGCGGCGATCAGGCCGCAGTCGTAGAAGGCCGGGTGGGCGCGGCAGTGGTCGCCGATCCGGCCCAGGTCGGGCTCGCCGCCCGCTGCGGTCAGGACGGCGAAGCCGCCTGCGGAAAAGCCGAAGGCGCCGATGCGGTCGGCGTCGATCGCCGTCCGGCCGGTCCAGTCGCTCAGCAGATAGTCGATCAGGACGCGAAGCTGGCGCGGGCGCTGGGCCACGTCGGTCGCCCGGCTCTGGTCGCGCCAGTTGTCGCCCGTATGGGTCAGGGCGGCGACGACGAAGCCCGCCTGGGCCAGGGCGCGGGCCGTCGCCTCATGGCTGCGGAAATCGCCGCCGTTGCCGTGGGAAATGACGATCAGGGGGCGTCGGGCGCCGCCGTCTGCGCCGGGCGTCCAGACCCCCGCCTCGATCGCCGGACCGGCGCCGTCCGGGATCTCCAAACGGGCGAAGGCGACGGCGGCCTCGGACGGGGGTGCGGCGGGCGTCGGGGGCTGTGGGACCGGGGGCGTCGGCTGGACCTGAAGGGTCAGGGCGGCGGTCAGGAGGGCGGCGGTCAGGAGCATGTCGGAGCCTCGTTTGCGGCGGTTGCGGTCCGCCTTCTGACCGGGGGCGAGGGCGGTCCGCATCCGGCTTTGCGCCAATGGGCGAACGGGTTCGCCGCCGGGCGAACGGGCGCAGCCGGTCGGCCGATTCCGCCAAGGCCGTTCCGGCGCTAGAACAGGCGGATGAAGATCGGGGATTCGCGAACGGATGTCTGGCGGGCGGCGCGGCTGGGGCTGGGCGTCGCCACGGCCCTGGGCGTGCTGCTGGGCCTGATCGGCCCGTTCGGCTCCTATATGAACGGACCGGCGACGGTGCGGATCGTCTATTGGACGGCCAGCCTGTGGGCGGGCTGGCTTCTGTCCCTGGCCCTGCCCCTGACCGCGCGCTGGGCGTTCAGGCGAGGTCTGTCGCCCTGGCTGTGGGCGCCGCTGGCGGTCGCCGGCCTGGCGGCGCCGATGACCCTGATCAGCCGGGGACTGGCGCGCCTCGTCTGGGGCCGCACCTTCGAGGTCGGGCTGTTGGAATGGTATGGGCAAAGCCTGATCGTCGGGGCCGTGGCGACGGGCGCGATCCTGTGGCTGCTGGCCCGGCGGCCGATCCGAGACCAGGAGGTCCGGCGGGAGTCCGGCCCGGCGCCCGCCTCGACCGATCCCCGCGACCGCCTGCCCGCCCGCCTGGGGCGCGAGGTTCTGTGCCTGCAGATGGAGGACCATTATGTCCGCCTCCACACCCCGCTGGGTTCGGAACTGGTGCTGATGTCCCTGTCCCAGGCCATGGCAGGCCTGGCGGATCTGGACGGGCGTCAGACCCACCGCTCCTGGTGGGTGGCGACGGCCGCCGTGGTCGGGGTGGTGGAGGACGGCCGCAACCTTGTCCTGAAGCTGAAGGGCGGGCTGACCGCCCCGGTCTCTCGCGCCCGCGTCGCCCCCTTGCGGGCCGAGGGCTGGCTGGCGGCGCCGGAACTGAGCGCGGGCAAGAGAAATCATCGCCTCTGACCCCTTGCGGATCGCACGCGCCGTCTATCTGTTACGCATCCTGAACGACCCGTCCCCTACCCCGGAGCCCGCCCCATGTCCGACTTCCACTATGATGCGTCCCGTCACGTGAAGAAGGGCCGGGGCAAGGTCTATGACACCATCGTCGACACCATCGGCGACACCCCCCTGGTGCGGCTGCCGCGCCTGTCGGCCGAGCTGGCGCCGGTCGAAGGGGCGACGGTCCTGGCCAAGCTGGAGTTCTTCAACCCGATCGCGTCTGTGAAGGACCGGATCGGCGTGGCCATGGTCGAGGCGCTGGAGGCGGCGGGCAAGATCACGCCCGAGACCGTCCTGATCGAACCGACCAGCGGCAACACCGGCATCGCCCTGGCCTTCGTCGCCGCCGCCAAGGGGCTGAAGCTGATCCTGTGCATGCCCGAGAGCATGTCGATCGAACGGCGCAAGATGCTGGCCCTGCTGGGCGCCCAGCTGGAGCTGACCCCGGCTGAAAAGGGGATGAAGGGCGCCATCGCCCGGGCCGAGGAGCTGCTGGCCTCCACGCCCGGCGCCGTCAGCCCGTCCCAGTTCGAAAACCTGGCCAATCCGGCCATCCACCGCGCCACAACGGCCGAGGAGATCTGGAACGACACCGACGGGGCGGTGGATGTGGTGGTCGCCGGCGTCGGCACCGGCGGCACCATTTCGGGCGTCGGTCAGGCCCTGAAGGCCAGGAAGCCCTCGATCCGCATGATCGCGGTCGAGCCCGAGGCCTCGCCCGTCCTGTCCGGCGGCGCGCCCGGCCCGCACAAGATCCAGGGCATAGGCGCCGGCTTCGTCCCGGCCATCTATGATCCGTCGGTGGTGGACGGGGTGGAGCAGGTGTCGAACGACGAGGCCTTCGACATGGCCCGCAAGGCCGCCCGGCTGGAAGGGATTCCCGTCGGCATCAGCTCGGGCGCGGCCCTGGTCGCCGCCTTCCGTCTGGCGGCCCGGCCCGAGAGCGCGGGCCAGACCATCGTCGTGGTCATCCCCTCCTTCGCCGAACGCTATCTGTCGACCGCCCTGTTCGAAGGCCTGTGAGGATCGGCGATACTTCGGCTTAACCCGCCAGGTTTTAGGGTGGCGCCATGAGCCAGCCGCCAACCTTGATCGAGGAAGAGGAGGCCGGGCCGCCGCCGTTGAGGGCGCGCCGGGCCCTGCTGAAACGGCTGGCCGACGTGGTCTCCCTGCCCGCCAGCCGGATCAACGCCTTCGAACGGTCGGTGGTCGGGGACCTGCTGGTCGACATGCTGCGCCTCGCCTCGCCGGAGGAGCGTCGCCGGGTGGCGGGGCGGCTGGCCGCCCTGGCCGAACTGCCCGACGCCCTGGCTCGGCTGCTGCTGCGCGACGAGATCGAGATCGCCCAGGTGCTGATCGAACAGTGCGCCGCCCTCAGCGACGCCGATCTGGTCGCCTGCGCCCGCGAAGCGGGCGCCGAGCACCGGCGCGTCATGGCCGCGCGGCGCGGCCTGTCGGAAATCGTCACCGAGACCCTGGTCGGCTTCGGCGAGCCGGAGGTGATCGAGACCCTGCTGCGTAATCCCACCGCCCGCCTGTCCCAGTCCGGAATCGAGACGGTGGTGGGCCTCAGTCGCACCCAGCCGCATCTGTGCGGCCTGCTTCTGAAGCGGCCGGAGCTGCGGCCGTCGGGGGCCTATGTGATGTTCTGGTGGTGCGGCGCCGATGATCGGCGCACCATTCTCCAGCGGTTCGGCGTCTCGCGCGACGTCATGCAGGAGGTCGCTGAGGACGTCTTTCCCATGGCGGCGAGCGAGGGCTGGGCCGATCCGGTCGCGCGCAAGGCCCTGCAATTCATCGAACGGCGCCAGCGCAACCGCGCCGCTATCGAAAAGAGCCCCTTCGACAGTCTGGAACAGGCGGTCGCCACGGCCGCCCGCGACGGCCTGTCGCGCGAGATCGCCAGTGAAATCGCCTATCTGTCCGGGATCAAACCCCTGACGGGGGCCAAGATCCTGGGCGACGCGGGGGGCGAACCCCTGGCCATATTGTGTAAGGCGACCGGCCTGTCCAAGACCGACGTCCACAACTTGTGGAGATCCATGCGTCGCCCCGAGGTTCAGCCTGACGGCTCGGTTCATCCCGACTGGGAGAGGGTTCAGATCACCTATGACCTGCTGGCGGTTGATCGGGCCCAGACGGTATTGCGTTACTGGAACTGGTCGCTGTCATCGGCCCTGACACCGGCGCTGTTGCAGGCTATTCGCGCCGGGGATGATGAACAGGTGGATGAATATTCAGCCCCGGAACGAGCGGCGATGCTGGCCTTGGCCGAAGACTTCGGCCGCTGATCCCTGTCAGCTTTCCGCGAAGCTTTTCCGCCGAAAATCGGCGTTTCCTTCTGCGATTGCTTTTGCCGACCAATAACTCTATGAGACTGGTGTGAAAACGCGGCTGGCGTTTCAGTCGAGTTGAATAGAATCAGAAAGCGACGCAAGGCATGGAAGAAAAGCCCGAACTGCTCGAGATGACCGCCGACATCGTATCGGCCTATGTCGGCAACAACACCGTCACGGCTGAGGCCCTTCCGGCGTTGATCGCTAATATTCACGCCGCCTTGTCGGGTGTTTCGAGCGGTCCGGTCGAGGCCGAGCCGGAACCCAAGGAACCGGCGGTGCCGATTCGCAAGTCGATCAACCCCGATTTCCTGATCTGCCTGGAAGACGGCCGCAAGTTCAAGTCGCTGAAGCGCCATCTGCGCACCAAATACGACATGAGCCCGGAAGAATACCGCGCCAAGTGGAACCTGCCGAAGGATTATCCCATGGTCGCGCCGAACTACGCCAAGGCGCGTTCCGAACTGGCCAAGCAGATGGGCCTGGGCCAGGGCGGCCGTAAGCCGGCCCGCGCGCCGCGCGCCAAGAAGTAAGCCCGGACTGATCGGTATAGAACGCCCGCCTCCTTCCAGAGGCGGGCGCTTTTTTTGGACGAGGCGCATCTCTCCCTCCCGGCAGGGAAAGGGAGAGCGACCTGTCGGAATCAGGCCGCCTGGGCGACGCGGCGCATGCGCCAGAAGCGCAGGGTGCGCCCGGCGGCCTCCGTGGTCAGTTCGCCGTACATCCGGCCATAGGCGGCGGCCTTGCCCATCGGGTTGGAATCCGCGCCCAGCAGCGACACCGCATAGGTCAGGAAGATGGCCCGGTCGATGTCGGCCGCCTTGCAGACCACGGCCAGGGCGTCCAGGTCGCGGCGATCGACGATGCCGCGCGCGGTGTGGAAGTCGATGTCGGCCAGGCGCGACAGGGCGACCAGGAAAGGGGTCCGGCCCTTGGACCGCAGGAAACGGATCAGCACCTGGGGCGTCAGCTGGCCGGCTGCATGCAGTTCTTCGACATAGGCCTGGCTCTCGGCGTAGTCGGGGGGCAGGGCGCCGTCGCTGGTGGCGACGCGGGTGCGCCCGGCCGCCAGGGCCGCCTCCAGCAGGGCCGGGTCCAGGCTGGCGTTCTGTTCTAGGATCTGGTGGCGCAGCCGGGCCTCCACGACGAAATACATGTCGTTCAGCAGGTCGATCGGCAGGCCCTTGCGCTCGACTGCGGGGGCGTGAAGCGCCGGATTGACCTTGGCCCGCTCGACCGCGGTCTCTGAGGCGGCGCGCGACAGCCGGGCGCCGTCGTTGCGCAACAGGGTTCCCAGGGTGTGGTCGTCGCCGCGCGCCACGATGATGTCGGACACCGCCTCGGGCACCTCGACCCGGCCGGAGACGGCGCGCATATGGTCCTGGCCGTGTTTGGAGACCACGCCGATCAGATCGGCGTCGGTCAGAACGGTGGAGCCGCGCAGCACCGGCTCGGCCACCTCGATCGCATCATGGGCCAGCCGTTTGATCAGGCTGTGGGGCGCATCGGGCGCGACGGCGAACCGCGCGGCCAGCTCGGCCCGAACCGCGACCTCCATGTCTTCGCACAGGGTTTCCAGCACGGCGCCGTAGAGGTCGGTCTCGGCCGCGCTATGCTCGACGTCGCCGAAGAACTGGTCGGTCAGTTCGCGCAGCAGCAGGCGGCGCTTCTCGCTGGACGCCTCTTCCGCAAGGGCGATCAGCTGGGGCAGGCGCGAGGCCTTGATCGCCTCGGCGTCTTCGGGGGGCAGGGCTTCGCTCATGAGCGTTCGTCCACGGCGTCGGACCCGCCCGCCGACGGCGGGGCGGCTCGCACCGAGCCGTCGCGATTGCGGATCAGGGCCGGCGGGCCGTCGGGCTGAGCCAGGTCCGCCGAGGACGGCGTCTGGCTCATCTCGACCGGCAGGGCGTCCAGATAGACCGGTTGCGCCTGGGGGATGGGGTCAGGACGATGACCCGCCTGGCGATGGACGGAATAGAAGCGGGCCCCCTGGGGAACGGCCGAGGGGACAGAGGCGAGCGGCGACGCCTCGGCCTGAACGGCGGCCGTCTGAACCGGCGGCGTCGCGGCCGGGGCGGCGGCGGCCATGCTTGTCTGCGTCAGGCGGAAGATCGGGGCGTCGCGGCGAGGCGCCATGGGATCGCCGGGGGCGTCGGCCTGGGGCGTTGGTTGGAGCGCGTTCTGGGGGGCTGGCGCGCTCCGGTCCGCAGCGGCCTGGACGACTGGGGCCTTGACGACCGGGGGCTGGACGACTGGGGCTTGAACAGGTTCCGGCTGCGCAGAAGCGACTTGAACGGGAGCGGGCTGGGGCGTCGTCGCCTCATAGGGGCGGGGCTGCGACACCGGCTGGGACGCGACGGCGGGCGAGAGCCAGTCGCTGGCGGGGGTCAGGCCCCGCCGGGCAGCGACGGCCGTGGAGGCTGGGGCGTCCAGCCGGGCCAGGGGAAGCGCGGCAAGAGTCGCGCGCGGAGCGGTCGTCTGAGCGGACGAGGCGCGGGCGTCGGGGCCGCGGGCGACCGGCGGCTTGCCGGGCCAGGACAGATAGCGCAGCCCCTCGGACGTCGTGGCGACCTGGGCCGCAGCCGCGCCCGCGCCCATAAGGGCCGCGAACAGGACGCTGGACAGGAGCAGGACAGGGCGCAAGAGACGGCCTCGGGCGAATGACATCGGGCAAGCCTAGGCGGCCATCGCTTAATCCGCCGCTAACGGCGGACCCGGATTCGCACCGTCACGATTCGCTCGACCAATCTCACGGCCGCGTTCAGCGCCAGGCCCAGCAGGGTCAGGCACAGAACCCCGGCCAGCATTTCGGCGGTTCTCAGCCGGTTTCCCGCCTCCAGTAGCCGCCAAGCCAAGCCTTGCGTCGCGCCCGAGCCCGAGACGAACTCGGCCACCACGGCGCCGATGACAGCGAGGCCCGCCGCGACCCGCAAACCTTCCAGCGCAAAGGGCAGGGCCGAGGGCAGGCGCAGCCGCCACAGCCGCTGCAGGGGCGTGGCGCCATAGAGGTCGAACAGCCGCTCCAGATCCGGATCGGCCGACTTCAGCCCCGTCAGGACGCCCGAGAACAGGGGAAAGAAGGCGACCAGGGCGGCCAGGGCGACCACCGCCCGGTCGGCGTGGTCCAGCCCGGCCCAGATCAGGACCAGGGGGGCGACCGCCACCACCGGCGTGACCTGAAGCGCCACCGCCAGGGGCCGCACCGCCCGCTCGGCCGAGGCGTGAAGCGACACCATAAGCGCCAGGCCGCCCCCGACCAGGCCCGCGACGATCAGGGCCTGGACCGCCATGACGAAGGTGATCCAGGCGGAGGCGACCAGACGCGGCCCCGCCTCGATCAGGGCGGCGGCCACGGCGCTGGGCGGCGGCAGGAAATAGGGCGGCAGGTCCAGAAGACGGCAGGCCCCCTCCCAGGCCGCCAGCAGGACGACGCCCAGCAGCAGGGGCGGGATCAGCTCGGCCGACCGCCTCACGCCGCAGTCTCCGCCGTCTGAGACGTCATCGCCGCCTCCAGGGCCTCGGCCGTCGTCTCCACGGCCTGACGATAGGCGGGATCGGCGCGCCAGCGGGCCGGGCGCGGCGGGGCGCCCGGCGTGGGCAGATCGGCGACGGGCCGGCCGGTCGCCGCCTCCAGCACCACGACCCGCTGCGCCAGATAGACGGCCTCCTCGACGTCATGGGTGACGAAGACGACGGCGGGACGGGGATCGGCCGCGGCCCACAGGGCGTGCAGGTCCTCGATCAGACGGCGGCGGGTGACGCTGTCCAGGGCGGCGAAGGGTTCGTCCAGCAGCAGAAGCTCGGGCCCCGTCACCAGGGCGCGGGCCAGGGCGACGCGCATGGCCATGCCGCCCGACAGTTCGGACGGCCGGGCGTCCAGCCGGTCGCCCAGGCCCACGGCGCTCAGGGCGGCGGCCGCCCGCTCGCGCGCCTCGGCGCGGGGTCGTCCCGCCAGCTCCAGCGGCAGGGCGACGTTGGCCCGGGCGTCGGCCCAGGGCGTCAGGGTCGGGCTCTGGAAGACGAAGCCGGTGCGGCCCGGTCCGACGGCGCGCGCGACGGTTCCGGCGCTGGGCGACTGGAGCCCGGCCAGCAGGCGCAAGGTCGTGGACTTGCCTGCGCCCGAGGCGCCGACCAGGGCCACGATCTCGCCCCGCGCCACGGTCAGATTCAGCGGCCCCAGCGGGCGGCGCCCGGCCAGATCGACCGTCGCCCCGCGCAGGGCGGCGATGGGCTCAGCCACGGCCCGGCAGATAGTTGTCGGTGAAGGCCTCGCGCCAGTTCAGGCCGGGATCGAAGACGCCCGCCTGACTGGTCACGTCGAAGAAGGCCTGCCAGCGGTCGGGGGTCATGGCCCCCAGGCCGTAGAGGGCGGCGTCGCCCCCGTCGACGATGGCGTTGTCGCGCAGCTTCTGCCGGGCCTGGTCCAGGATGGCCTGGGTCATCTCCGGATTGTCCTGGCGGATCAGGGCGTCGCCCGGCGCCGGGTCGCCCCGCAGATAGTCGCGCCACCCTTCCGCCGAGGCGGCGATGAAGCTGCGCAGGGCCGTTGCATTGTCTCGGGCGAAGGCGTTTGGGGCCAGGACCATGGCGGCGTAGGAGGGATAGCCCTCGTCGGCCAGAAGGAAGACCTTGGGCTCGAAGCCCGCCTCCTGTTCGATGGTGTAGGGTTCGCTGGTCAGATAGCCCTGCTGCACCGCCCGCTCGTCGGCCAAGAAGGGCGCCAGGTTGAAGGTGTATTTGCGGACCTGATCGTCGGTGAAGCCGTATTTGGCCTTCAGCCAGACCCAGAAGGCGTTGATAGAGGCGTCGGCCAGCAGGAAGGGGCGGCCCTTCAGGTCGGCGATCGTCTCCAGCGCCGGGTCCGGGTGGGCGATCAGGACCTGGGGATCCTTCTGGAAGAAGGCGGCGACGGCCTTAACGGGCGCGCCGGCCGCGACCAGATTCATCGGGATGAAGCTGTTGGACCCCATGCCCAGTTCGACCGCGCCCGAGGCCAGCAGCTGGGGCACGTTCACGCCCGGCCCGCCCTGGACGATCTGGACGTTCAGCCCGCGCTTCTCATAGGCGCCGGTCGCCAGGGCCTGATAGAAGCCGCCCTGTTCGGCCTGGGCGCGCCAGTCGGTGGCGAAGCGCAGCCGCACCCGGCCCTGTTCGTCCACCGGCGCCTCGGACCGGCCGCAGCCCCTCAAGCCCAGGGCCGCCCCCGCGACCACGGCCGCCCCGCCCGCGAGCAGGGCGCGGCGACGGCTCAGCAGGCGATTCCCACGGTGGATCATGGCCCTGCTTTACGAGGGGAAGGCGGCCTTGGGAAGGCGGGGGAGCGATGAAGCCGTATCCGACGGCGGCGACCGCGCAGCGCCCCAATTGAGCGAGGGGACGAAGCGTGCGGGGGAGCCCGTGTGCTTCGTCCCCTCGCCAAGTCCGGGTTGGACTTGGCCGGGCGGGTTCGGACCTCGGCCTGGGCGTCGTCGGGGCGGGAGCCCGCGAAGACGGTCGGCTGTATCCTGTCGCGCTCAGGGTCTCAGGCGTTCCGCGGATTGCGTCCGCGTCGTCCGTCGATCCCGATCCGGTTCTCCCTGCGTCCGCCGGTCCTGAAGACCGTCGAAGGCCGGAAGCCTGGATCCCGCCTGACGCTCGTTACGATCCTGAAGATCGCCCGTTACGCCGGGTCGGAGAGCCGGGCCGGTCCGCTTGAAGCCGGGGTCTCCCCCGATTTCCGCGCCGCCGTGTCCCTCGGCCTGTTGACGTTCTCGCGAAAGCCGGTATGAGGCAAGCGCCCGAACTCGCCCCGATGTGCATGACCGGCCCGGCGGCGGTGGACAAGCCTGTGAATATCGGTGGACGGATCAAATTCGCTTTTGCGGATCAGGGCTTTGCGCTGTCCACAGAAACGGAAGCCGGGCGATCAGTGATCGGCGGGACGCGGATAGGTCAGACGGCACAGGGCGCCGGGCGAGCCTTCCATCAGGCTGAACCGACCGCGCAGCTGTTCGGTCAGGCCCAGAACGATCCGCAGGCCCAGGCTGCGGCTCTGGCCGGGGTCGAAGGCGGGCGGCGGGCCGCAGCCGTCGTCGCGCACCTCCAGCCGGCGTTCGCCGTCCACCTCATAGAGACGGACGTCAATCCGGCCGGGGCGGCCGGGGAAGGCGTGCTCCAGGGCGTTGTTGACGCATTCCAGCAGGATCAGGGCGACCGGCGTCGCCTCTTCCGCCGTCAGGGCGTGGCAGGCGCGCTCGACCTCGATCGTCACATCCGTGCGGCCCGTGGCCTCCAGGGCGTCGGCGACGAGGCGGCGGGCCAGGTCGTCGAAGGGGGCGGCGGCGCCGTCGGCGTCCAACAGGCTGCGCTGCACCTTGGCGATCAGGGCCGTGCGGGCCGCAGCCTCCGACAGGACGCGCCGGGCCGTCTCGTCCCGGGTCATGCCCGCCTCCAGCCGCAGCAGGCTGGAGACCACCTGGATGTTGTTGGACACCCGGTGCTGGACCTCCTTCAGCAACAGGTCGCGGCTCTCGGCCAGGGCGGCGTTGCGCGCCACTTCGCGCTTCAGATTGTCGGTCGCCGCATTCATGCCGACGATGAAGAAGATGTCGACCGCCACCACGAAGACGTAGAAGGCCAGGGCCAGGCCGGTCGCTGCGCTCCAGTCGAACCCCGGCGCCCCGATCCAGAACCACCAGGCGCTGAGGCCCGACAGGACGGCGGTCAGGATCGCCGGCCCCAGTCCGCAGAAATAGGCGATCACCACCACGGCCGGGAAGAAGGTCAGATAGGGGAAGCCCGGCGGGAACCAGTCGGCCAGGGCCATGCGCACCCCGAACGCGGTCAGCCAGGCGCAGATCGCCAGGCCGTAGCCATAGAGGGGACGGCGAAACAGGACCGGGTTCAAAGCCTTACTTCTCCCCGATTCCCGCGTCCGGACCGCGCGGTGGTGACGTTTCGTGAGGTAAGGGAAATCCCTCAGTCCCACAATCGGGAATTTTCCTTATGACTTCAGGCGCCTGTTGAGCCAGTGACGGACGGCCGCCCGCGCCCCGCGCGCGGCTGGGCCGCCGAAATGCAGGAAGCCGTGCGGCGCCTCGGGGACGCGGATCAGATCGGCCTCGGCCGCCTCGCCCCAGCGCGTCGCCATCAGCAGACTGTCTTCGAACAGGGGGTCGTATTCGCCCGCCAGGAACAGGGCCGGCGGCAGGCCCTCAAGGTCGGCGTAGAGGGGCGAGACGTCGGGTCGGCGCAGGGCTTCCTCGTCCCGATCGGGCGCCAGCCGCGCCAGATCCGCCTGCATGGTCGGTCCGTTGAACAGCAGGGTCTCGGGCCCGGCCGAGCGGACGCCCTCGGTTCCCGAGAGGTCGAAGACCCCATAGGTGAAGACGCAGCCTTTGACCTTGTCGATCAGCCCCTGGTCGCGCAGGGCGACGGCGGTCAGGGCCGCCAGATGGCCGCCGGCGGATTCCCCGGTCAGGAAGACGGTCGCGGCGCCCAGATCGTCGACATGGGTCACGGTCCAGTGGGCCGCGGCGAGACAGTCGGCGATGGCGGCGTCGATATAGACGCCGCGCCGTTCGGACAGCAGGCGGTAATCGACCGAGACGACGCAGAAGCCGTGCCGGGCCAGATGGGCGTTCAGCCGGTCGTTCAGACCGGCGCTGCCCAGCACCCAGCCGCCGCCGTGAATGTCCAGCACCACGGCGCGGGGCGGGCCTTCGGGCCTAAGGATGCGCAAGGGAACGGGCGTCTCGCCGTCGGTCTGGCGGATTTCGACGGTGACGCCGCGCTTGCGCAGGCGGGGAACGGTGACGGCCCCGGCGGCCGCGTCCAACCACAGGGACAGGCGCTGGCCCGCCTCGATCCGCCAGGGGTCGGTCCGCAGACGCGGGGCGCGGGCCAGGACGGCGTTGATCCGCCGCACCGCCGCCTGCTGGGCCGGGGGAAAGTCGACGACATGGGTGGAAAGGGTCATGAGGCTGGAGTGGGTAAGGGCGGCTTTGGTTTCAAGGGCGGAGGTTTCGGAACGTCTCGTCAGCCGAAAGAAACCCGGCTAACGTCCGCCCCATGAAGAAGCTCACCCCCTTCGGCGTCCTGCTGATCTTCGGCCTGATCGGCCTGCTCACCGGCAAGTTCGGCCTGTGGTTCGCCTTCGGCCTGGTCGCCTTCATCGTGGTCGGGGTGATGCAGAACCGGGGCCAGGGCAAGACGCCGCCTGAGGATCAGGACGGCGGACCGGCGCAGGGCTAGACGACCGTTCCGTCCGCCGGACGAGGACTGGGCTTGCGCTGAAAGACGACCTGAAGCGCCACATTCTTGATCTGCGACCGTTCGATCAGCAGCAGGGGAATGGGCGCCGCGCGGGCCATCACCCTGTGACTGAGGCTGGTCTTTGTGGGCTCCAGCCGGAAGGCTTGGCAGTTCTTCAGGGTCAGGGCGACGATCTGCTTGTCGGTGTCGAGAGACAGGCTCGCGACCTCGCCCTCATAGCCGACCCAGCCGTTCTCGGTCTCCATGTCGGTCACCACATAGGCGGCCAGATGCTTGTCGTAGGCGGCTTCGGGACTGAGCTGAACCAGGGTCGAAGCCCAGCCGCCGTACAGAAATCGGAACAGGGGGACCGCAGGCTGGGGCGGCTCAAGCCGAGCCCGAGCGATGCTGGTCCGCTCCGCGCCGCCGATCGCCCATCGCATGACCAGATAGGCGCCGATCGAAAGGACCAGGAGGACGAACAGCAGCGACCAGACCTCAAGGCCGAGGAAGGGGTCGGTCTTGGGCGGCGCGGCCAGGAAATAGGCGTAAGGATTGGGGTTCCACGGCGGACGCAAGGCCGGAAGGGAGTAGGCGACGCCGTCCCCCAGGACGAAGACGAAGGCCGCCGCCGCATGGGCCGTCAGGGCGCCGAAGATGACGATGGACAGGGCGGTGAAGGAGTTGGGGGCAGGTGGGGCCGGCGCCACCACCTTGCCGCCGCCCGAGGTGTAGAGGGCGGCGAACACCGCCAGACCTGGAGCCAGGATGAACAGCGCCCAGGCGACCCCGAGCGTGACGGTCAAACGGCGCGCGCCGGGGTCTTGGCCTGCGTCTTGGCCTGAGCCTGGGCGGGCGCCTCGGCCTGAGCGGTGGTCGCGACAGAGGGCGGCGCGGGCAGGATGACGACGCCGTCGTCGCGACGCTCGCCCTTGGCGATGGCGGCCGACCAGCTGCCGTACTGTTCGACGATCCTGCGACCGGCGCGCAGGGTCTCTTCAGAAGCGATCTGCATCGTCGACATGGAGTCTCCTTCAGGGCTTCACCCTAGCATGAGATTGGGTTTGGCGCATCCGATTCAAGCGGCGCCCCTCACCCAGCCAGGGCCGCCTTCTTCTCTTCCAGTTCCAGCCATTCCATCTCGGCAGCTTCCAGCTCGGCGCGGGCCTTTTCGGCGGCCTTCATGGCGGCGTCGAAGGCCTTGGGGTCGCGGGCGTAGAGGTCAGGGTCCGACAGGGCGGCGTCGTGGCGGGCGATGGTCGCGGGCAGGGTTTCGATCAGCTTTTCCAGCTCTTCCAGACGGCGGGCGTCCTTGTAGGAGAGTTTGGCGGTCTTCTTTTGAGGGGCGGGCGACGCGGTCTCCGCGGCCGCCCCCGCCCGGCCGCTTCGCGGCCTGCCCTCCCCCGAGGGGGAGGGAGAATTCTGTAGGAAGCCCGGATTCTGGCGCAGGAAGTCGGTCCAGCCGCCGGGGGTCTCGACGATGTCGCCGCGGCCGTTCAGGGCCAGGGTCGAGGTCGCCAGCCGGTCGATGAAGTCGCGGTCGTGGGAAACGAGGATCAGGGTGCCGTCATAGCCCTCCAGCAGCTCTTCGAGCTTGTCGAGCGTGTCCATATCCAGATCGTTGGTCGGTTCGTCGAGGACCAGCAGATTGGCGGGTTTGGCCAGGGCGCGGGCCAGGAGCAGGCGATTGCGCTCGCCGCCCGACAGGGTCGAAATCGGCTGACGCAGCTGGGCCTCGGAGAAGAGGAACTCCTTGGCGTAGGCGGCGACGTGTTTGGACACGCCGCGCACGATGATGCTGTCCCCCCCGCCGGGCGTCAGGGCGTCCCACAGGGTCATGTCGGACTTCAGCCCCTCGCGCGACTGATCCAGATAGACGGGCTCCAGATTGGCGCCCAGGCGGACCGTGCCTTCGTCAGGGGGCAGTTCGCCCAGCAGGGTCTTGACCAGGGTGGTCTTGCCCGCCCCGTTGGGGCCGACGATGCCCAGGCGATCGCCGCGCATGATGCGGGTGGTCAGGTTTTTGAACAGGGTGCGGCGGGCAGGAAGTGGCGAGTGGCGAGTGGCGAGTGGCGAGAGCGACGGGTCCTGCTCGGCGGTCGGGGCGGCGGAGCCATCGCTCGCCACGCGCGACTCGCCACTCGCCACTGTGTCGAACCCCTTCGACACCCCCTTGATCTCGGCGACCAGCTTGCCCGAGGTCGCGCCGGAATCGACGCCCAGGGACAGTTCGCGCGGGACGTCCTTCATCTTCTCGGCCCGTTCGGCGCGCATGGCCTGGAGGGCGCGGGCGCGGCCCTCGTTGCGGCTGCGGCGGGCGGTGATGGAGCGGTAGAAGGTCTCGGTCTCGCGCTCGATGGTCTTGGTCAGGCGACGCAGGGATTCCGCCTCCTCCTCCAGCGTCTTGGCGGCCCAGTCGTCGAACTCGACGAAGCCCTTGTTCAGGGTGCGGACGCGGCGGCCCTCCAGCCAGTGAACGGTGTCGGTGACCCGGTTCAGGAAGGCGCGGTCGTGGCTGACGACCAGAAGGGCGAACCGGGCCGAGATCAGCTCGGTCTCCAGAAGCTCGATGGCGAGGATGTCGAGGTGGTTGGTCGGCTCGTCCAGCAGGAGCAGATCGGGCTCCTCGGCGAAGGCCTTGGCGAGCGCCGCCCGGCGGGTTTCGCCGCCCGACAGCCCTTGGGTGGACTTGGCCGGGTCCAGGCCGAAGGTGGTCAGCCAGGCCTCGGCGGTCCAGGGCTCGGCCTCGCCGGACGAGGCGTAGTCCAGCAAGGTTTCGCCGGTGATGATCGGCTCCTGCGGCACATAGGCGAAACGGGTGGCGGACTGGACCGAGCGGTCGCCGCTGTCGGGCTCGATCAGCCCCATGACCACCTTCATCAGGGTGGACTTGCCCGCCCCGTTGCGGCCCACCAGGGCGGCGCGGCTGCGGGGTTCGACCGCCAGATCGACGCCGTCGAACAGGGGGCGGGGGCCGTCCTGAAGGCGGACGTCCTTGAGCGCGACGAGAGGGGGTCTGGCGGCCATCTGACTTTCGATCCTCCCTGGGGAGGCTGTACGGGCGGGGAAGGGGCGGGAAGGGCGTTGATCTAAGGGCTGGAGGGCCGAGACGCCACCGGAAAGATCGTCCATCGGCGCCCAGCTTGACAGTTACCGTCCGGCCGGTATGTAGCGTTTATGGACACCCCCTCCCGCCGCCGCGCGCCCGATCAGACCCGCGCCGAAATCATCGACAAGGCCCTGGAGGTCGCCGCCGAACTGGGGGCGACGGGCTTTACTCTGGATGCGGTGGCGGCGCGCACCCGCGTCAGCAAGGGCACCCTGCTGCACCACTTTCCCAGCAAGACCGCCCTGTTGGAGGGGATGATCGATCATCTGGGGGCCATGCATGTGGAGAGCGTCCTGGCCGAGGCGGCGCGCGATCCGGAGCCCTACGGCCGCAACGCCCGCGCCTATCTGAGGGTGACGGTCAATGAGCCGGTGACCTTGCAGGACGTCAGCATCGGGCGGGTGGTCCTGGCCGCCTTCGCCCTCGATCCCAGCCTGGTGCTGCGCTGGAAGGCCTGGATGGAGCGGATCAAGACAGACGATCCCGATGATCCCGTCGGCGCCGACGACGCCCTTATGCTGCGGCTGATCGCCGACGGCCTGTGGATGTCGGACCTGTTCGGCCTGCATCAGGTCTCGGACGAGCAGCGCAAGGCCCTGCTGTCCCTGCTGACGCCGGGCCATACGATCACGGCCAACGAGCCGTGAGCCCCGTCACCTGGGCCGCCCTCCTGGCCGCCATCGCCTGCGAAGTGGCGGGCACCAGCCTGCTTCAGGCCTCGCAGCAGTTCACCCGGCCCTGGCCGACGGCCGGAACGGCGGTCTGCTACGGCCTGGCCTTCTATCTGCTGTCGGTGGCCCTGAAGCAGATGCCGGTGGGGATCGCCTATGCGATCTGGAGCGGCCTGGGGGTGGTGGCGATCTCGGTGATCGGGGCCGTGGCCTTTCGCCAGAGGCTGGACGCGCCCGCGATGCTCGGCCTGGCCCTGATCGTCGGCGGGGTGGTGGTGATCCAGCTGTTTTCAAAGAGCATGGCTCACTGAGCCGTGGTTATCTGGCGTTAAGTTTTATCGTCCTAGCCTTCGCGCTTGCCTCGGTTCGCCCGCCTCCCCTTGTGGCGCGCCGGGCGGGACGGGGGTCTCCATGAGTGAAGCGGACGCGGGCGTCAGGCCTGAGCGTATTCTCGAGCTGTCTGAGCGGCTGAACGCCGTGGCGGGCGAGAAGATCGGCGAGATCGCCTCGGTCAATCGGGCCTCCAAGATGCTGGTGGTCAACGCCCAGGTGGTGGCCGCCCGCAGCGGCGAGGCCGGGCGCAGCTTCATGGTGGTGGCCGAGGAGTTCAAGCGCATCTCGGGCCAGATCGACGACATCGCCGGCGCCCTGGAGCAGCAGGTGCGGGGCGACCTGAGCGAGCTGTCGGCCATCGGCGGGGCGATCCTGGGCCAGCTGCGGGGCCAGAGGCTGGCGGACCTGGCGCTGAACGCCATCGAGATCATCGACCGGAACCTTTATGAGCGGACCTGCGACGTGCGCTGGTGGGCGACCGACAGCGCCGTGGTGGATTGCGTCGCCCAGCCGGACGCCGCCAAGGCCGAACACGCCAGCCGCCGGTTGAAGGTCATTCTGGACGCCTACACCGTCTATCTGGACCTTTGGATCTGCGACAGGGCCGGGACGATCGTCGCCAACGGTCGGCCGGACCGCTATCCGGTCAGGGGTCAGTCGGCGCGGGAGATGGCCTGGTTCCGCGACGCCCTGGCGACCAAGTCGGGCGACGATTTCGCCGTGGCGGACGTCGCCCGGCTGGAGGCGCTGAACGGGGCGCCGACGGCGACCTACGCCACCGCCATCCGCCAGGGCGGCCTGGCGAACGGGGCGGTGATCGGGGTTCTGGGCGTCCATTTCGACTGGCAGGCCCAGGCCCAGACGGTGGTGGACGGGGTGCGGCTGACGCCCGACGAAAAGGCCCGGACCCGGGTGCTGCTGCTGGACCAGACGCACCGGGTGCTGGCGGCCTCGGACGGGGTCGGGGTGCTGAACGAGACGGTCAAGCTGGACGTCGCGGGCGGCGCCATGGGCAGTTACGCCAAGGGGGGACGCACCATCGGCTACGCCCGCACGCCGGGCTATGAGACCTATCAGGGCCTGGGGTGGTATGGATGCCTGGTTCAGGACGCGGTCGCCATCTGATGGCCGCATCCGTCGATTAGGCGCGCCGTCCAATGATCCCCGAGCCCACCCGACCCTATTGGGAAACCAAGACCCTGGCCGAGATGACCCCGGCCGAGTGGGAGGGGCTGTGCGACGGCTGCGGCCTGTGCTGCGTGATCCGGTTCGAGGACGAGGACACGGGCGAGGTGATCCCGACGCGGGTCCACTGCCGGCTGTTCGATCCGAACGCCTGCGCCTGTTCGGACTATGCGAACCGCAAGGCCCATGTGCCGGACTGCATCAAGCTGACGCCGCACAATATCGAGGCGCTGGAGTGGATGCCCCTGTCCTGCGCCTATCGCCGGCTGCACGAGGGGCGGCCGCTGGCGGCCTGGCATCCGCTGGTCTCGGGCGATCCCGAGACGGTGCATACGGCCGGGGTTTCGGTCCGGGGACAGACGATCTCGGAACTGGCCCTGGCCGAGCCGGAAGACGCCCTGGACTTCGAGGCGCCCGAATGGATGGTCGAGCGGGGGTGACGGTGGCGACGCCTCTGGCTTCCAGGTCGGCCAGGATGAAGTCGGCGTCGTAGCCCTTGTCGGCGAGCAGGACGCAAGGGTCGGGACCGGGTTGGTCCATCACCGGCGCATAGCCCTTCACATCCGAGATCTGACCGCCGCTCAGACAAACCGCGACAGGGAGGCCCTGAGCGTTGCAGCGGAGATGGATCTTGGTCGAGAAGCCACCGCGCGAGCGGCCAAGACCCTAGTCCTGATCCGATGGCTTTGAGCGCGCCGGCGGCGTGCTGATGGGCGCGGATGATGGTGGAATCGATCATCTGGACGCTGGCGCGACCTTCGCCGGTCGCGTTCAACGCCTCCAACATCACGTCCCAGAGCCCTGCCTGCGTCCACCGCCTGAACTGAAGATAGACCGAGTTCCAGGCGCCGAAATGGCTGTGTAGATCCCTCCAGGCCGCCCCCCGTACGGGCGATCCAGAACACGCCGTCCAGAACCAGCCGATGATCCCGTGGCCGCCGACCCCGCCTCGGTCCCGTCTCGATCACGAACGGCTCGAAGAAGGCCCATTCCTCGTCCGTCATCAAACCCCGAACCAACGCCGCTCTCCGCAAGAACAGCCTTGAATCAGCAATCAGAGAATTTGGGAATCCACTTTGTCCGCACCGCCTAGTTGCCGTAGTCGAAGCGATCCTCCAGGCTGCCGGTGCGCCTCCCGAAGGCGTAGGACAGGGAGAGCGTGAAGCGTCTGGCGTCGTAGCGGCGGTCGATGTCCTGATCGAAGGTTTCGCCGCGCACCCTCTCTCGTCTTGGGGCGCTGTCGAAGAGGTCTGACACCGTGGCCGTGAGAAATAGGCTGTCGGCAAGTTTTCGTCGGTAGCCGAGGTTGACGACACTGAACGCCTCGCGTCGTCTTTGCTGGCTCAGATCTTCACCGAGCTGAACGGCGTTTATCTGAACGAAATCGTGGTCGGTGATCTTCCAGTTGACGTTGGCTTGAGACGAGGGCGTCCAAGCGCTGCGGCGGTAAGAGCCTGCCCCCTCCGCGCCGCTGACCTCATTCCAAGCAAACCGGCCGGTCAACTTGTAGGTGATCGTCGATCCGACCGAGCCGCTCGCCACAAGCTCTAGGCCGGCTGTTCGAAACTCGCCGATGTTGGCGCGCCGGTCGAGGATCGCACCGTCGGCCCGCAAAGTGCTGAGCGTGCCGATCCGGTTCGACGTGGAACGATAGTAGCCGGTGGCTAAATAGTTGCGTCCTGAAGCTTCATGTTCAAGCTCCAGTTCATAGGCGCTGGTCTTTTCGGGCTTCAGATCACGTCGGCCGCTGAAATAGGACAAGGGGCCAGAATATTTAACGGTCTCGTCGAGATCATTCGCTCTTAGACGATCGACTCGTCTCGTAAAGCTGCCGCCGATGATCCAATCCTGAGCGACCGTGTAGCGAACATGGCCCGTCGGATAAATCTCGAAATCACGTGTGCGCTGAGCGTTCCCGCCTTGTCGCGTCACCCAGTCGGCGACTTCCAGCCGAACGCCCGGTAGAACCTCCAGTTCGCCAAATCGAGTTTTGTAGGTTGTATAGAGGGAGGCGACGCTGCGATCGTAGCCAAACGGATTGTCTCTCGCGCGGCCGGCGGCTCCAGGCGTCTGCCCCTCGGCGTAGCCTACGTCGGCCTCCTGCCGCTCCAGATCGGACCCGACGATCAGTTCCCCGCCCGGCCTGGCCTCGATCTTGTATTCCGCCTTAAACGTCACCGTTTGCAGCTCGAGCGAACGAAGGGCGGCCTGTCGCCGGTTCCTGGCAGGCTCGTCCCAATAGTCGATGACGTCGTCCTGGGTTTCGTCCTCGGTCTGACGCGACACGCGCAGGCGAGCCAAAGCATAGCTGTCCGTCCCCGAAAGCGTACGCTTCAGCATCAAGCCGCCGGAGACCAGGTCGGCGTCGCTGCGCCCATGGCTGGTGCTCTCAAAGGCCGGTTCGGCGCCGCTCGTCCGGGCGGACGAGTCGAAGACCGCGCGGCGGTCCTGGCGCTGGTCCAGGCCGAAATAGTCCAGATCGAGCGTGAGCTTGCTCTTGGGGTCAAGCTGCCATCCCACGGTCGATGACGCATTGCTTTCCGTCTTGCGAAGCTGCGTCCGGCTCTCAAGACGGTCTTGATCGATCGCGTCGGCGGGCTGGATGAAGCGCCGGGTCGTAGTGTCGTCGATCACAAGGGGAATTCGTCTGGCGCCGGCGGACCCATTGAACGACAGCGGTCCATGATTGGCCGAGTGGCTGACGCTGAAGTTCCCTGCGCTGCGACTGCCGCCGCCGACAGTGATATTGGTCGTCGGCTGCGACTGTCCGTCCTTCCGGGAAATCAGATTGATGATTCCCGCCTGACCCTCCGGGCTGAACGCCGCCGAAGGATTGGTCATGACCTCGACCCGGCTGAACTGCGCGGCACGTAGCTGTTGAACCCCCGCCGCCTGATTGGCTCCGTTGACCTGAGGCGCAGGCTCCCCGTCAATCAGAATCGTGACCCCCGCCGCCCCCCGCAATTTGACGGAGCCGTCGGGATCGACGCTGACGGAAGGCACGCCGCTCAGGACGTCGGCGAGCGAACCGGATTGATACTGAAGATCGTTCTTTATGTCGTAGCTGCGACGATCGACCGAGCCCCTGACCCGCGCATTGCCCACCACTGTCACGGTCTCGACCTCGGTCGGGCCTTGGCTCTGCGGTCCCGCCGGCGGGCTGCCAGGGGCCGCCTGAGTGGCAGCCAAGACGGAGGAGGCCGGCGCAGACAGCGCAACGACCGATGCGCCTATCCGCGCCGCCGCTGAAAGATCGATCCACCTTGGATGGCGGCAGGGCGTCTCGAACCCCGTCGCGCGGTTGCGGATTCTTTGAAAATGACGGCGCGTACGATGGAACGTCAAGCCTGCCCCCCTGACGATAATCTCTCGTCAAACAACCTAGACGCAACACGCCTTGCGAACGAATTAGCGTTTGTTAATTCTAAATTCTATTCTAGGCGGTGTGGAAAAGTGTCTGATTCATAGGCGGATTGAAGCGACGAGGACGAAGCCGAGGAAGCTGTCTGCGGTCTTGTCGTATCGAGTGGCCAGTCTGCGGTTGTGTTTCAGCTTCGAGAAGCATCGCTCTACGTGGTTCCTCAGGCCATAGATATGGCCGTCGATGACGGGCTGGACCTTGCGGTTCCGCCTGGCGGGGATGACGGTGGCGACGTCTCTGGCTTCCAGGTCGGCCAGGATGAAGTCGGCGTCGTAGCCCTTGTCGGCGAGCAGGACGCAAGGGTCGGGACCGGGTTGGTCCATCACCGGCGCATAGCCCTCCACATCCGAGACCTGACCGCCGCTCAGACAAACCGCGACAGGGAGGCACTGAGCGTTGCAGCGGAGATGGATCTCAGTCGAGACAGGTCGTCTCCAGAGCATCAAAGCATCAGGGGTTCCGTACTCTGCGGCTTGCCTCCAGCAGTTGAAACGGCACCTATAGCCCCCAGATTGGGCGCGTCCCCGCTCTGTTCAGGCATCGGGCTTTGAGACCACTCCGCTTGACGGCGTGGCGGGCTTCAGGAGGCGATGACAAGCTGCTGAAGCCGTCGAATTCCGGGGCGCATCCTTATGGGTGCGCCCTTTGTCATTTTTGGGCCTACCGCGCTTGGAGCCGTTGTCGGATGCATGGCTTCAAGCCGTAGGGCGACGCTGCTTGAAATCCCGTTCTTCCAAACCATTACGCCTTTCCAAGCGCGAACTTCCGGCCTGGGGACGCTGGTGCGCTAGGGTTTGGGCATGACGGGAAAAAGCGAAGAGAGCGAGGCGGGCGGCGACTGGCTGGCGCCGCTGTTCGAGCAGTTGAAGGGGGCGGTTCAGCGCGCCGCCGCCGTACTGGCCAAGGACGATCCCGAGGAAAAGGCGGATGCGGAGACGCTGGCGCGGCGCGCCGGCGTGGTGGCGCGCGCCGCCCTGGCGGTCGATGCGATCCGCCGCCGCATGGAGGCTGAGCGCAGGGCCGAAAAGGACAGCGAAGAGGACGAAATGGGTGGGCGAACCGACAGACCCGAGGAGGACGCGCGGCTGCGACGCCGGCTCACCCTCCATTCCGAGCGTTTGGACCGCATTCTGGAGACGAAAGGCGCCCGACCAGATGGACGCGCGCGAGTTGAGGCGGATGGTGCGGGCGACGGGGCTGCATCCTCACCAATGCCCGCCCCTGGATGAGCCCTGGCGGACCTGGCTGCTGCTGGGCGGGCGCGGGTCGGGCAAGACCTTCGCCGGGGCGGTTTGGATGGATGTGGCGGCGCGGTTCAGGCCCGGCGCGGTCATCGCCCTGGTCGGACCGGCCCTGCACGACGTGCGCGAGGTGATGGTCGAGGGGGAGGCGGGGATCAAGGCCCTGGCCGAGCCGGGCGACCGGCCCCGCTGGGAGGCCGGGCGGCGGCGGCTGGTGTGGGCCAACGGCTCGACCGCCTACGCCTTTTCCGCCGAGGACCCGGACAGTCTGCGCGGACCCCAGTTCCACGCCGCCTGGGCCGACGAATTCTGCGCCTGGCGCAAGCCCGAGGCGGTGCTGTCGAACCTGAGGTTCGGCCTCAGGCTGGGGCCCGACCCCCGGCTGGCCGTGACGACCACGCCCCGGCCCATTCCGGCCCTGCGCCGGCTGATGGCCGAGGCGGGGACGGTGACGGACCGGGCGGCGACGGCGGACAACGCCGAGAACCTGTCGCCGGGCTATGTCGATCATCTGACCGACCTTTACGGCGGGACGCGGCTGGCGGCTCAGGAGCTGGAGGGACAGGTGGTGGAGGGCGAGGGCGCCCTGTTCCGCATCGCGGATCTGAAACAGGCGCGGGGAAGCCGGCCGGCCGAGCTGGACCGGGTGGTCGTGGCGGTCGATCCGCCCGCCAGCGCCCACGGCGACGCCTGCGGCATAGTGGTGGTGGGACGGCGCGAACGGCGGGCCTTCGTCCTGGCCGACCGGACGGTGCGGGGCCTGTCGCCCGGCGGCTGGGCCGCCGCCGTCTGTCGCGCCGCGCGGGATTTCGACGCCCAGGAGGTGGCGGCCGAGGCCAATCAGGGCGGGGAGATGGTGCGAAGCGTCCTGGGCCAGGCGGACTGTCCGGCCCCGGTCGCCCTGGTCCACGCCCGCCGCTCCAAGGCCGCCCGGGCCGAGCCGGTGGCCCTGTTGTACGAACAGGGGCGGGTCGTCCACTGCGGCGACTTTCCCGCCCTGGAGGAGGAGATGCTGGCCCTGGGCTGCGAGGGCGGCCCCAGTCCCGACCGGGCCGACGCCCTGGTCTGGGGCGTGTCGCGGCTGATGCTGGAGCCGCGGGGCGAGGGGCCGTGGATCAGAAGACTATGACGCCGGAGGTTTGGGGATATTGGGCTGCGGCCCGCGCCAAGGCGGTGTCGGCGCTGATCAAGGAGACGCCCAGGAGGAGAGCCTGAGCCAGGATGATGCGGTCCCACGGGTCGCCATGATCAATGGGCAGGGCGGCGGCCAACTGCGCCGTTTCGGCGCTGATGGGCGTAAGTCTGTAGTCGTGGCTCGGCAAGAAGGACGTCAGGTCTGGCGGCATTCTAAGGAGAAGATCGTCGCGACGCGCGCGGACGCGACGCGGGTCGCGTCGTTTGAAGTCGATCTCGTAGATGCTGGCGACGCTGACATGGGCGACATCGCTGTCGGCGATGAGCCGTGCGGCGGCAGGCGACAGCCGAGGGTCGTCAAAGACGGCCCAGATCAGCGCCTGAGTGTCGAGCAGGACCGCCATTCAGCGGTAGAAATGATCTTCGTCTTCCGAACGAGCCAAACGCTCCATCTCGGGGTCCGGCTGAAGGAAGAGGGTTGCTTCTTCATCCGTCAGCGGCCCCAGGTGGGCCAGGGCGCCGATGCGGAGGCTGGGGCGAGCTTTGGCCGCGCGGATGACGGCGACGGCGTGGCCGTCGCGGGACAGGACGATTTCCTCGCCCTGTTCGGCCTGGGCGGCGAGTTCGGCCAGGGTGGCCTGAGACCGGGCGATGTCGACGTGGATCGTCATAGGCCGAGACTAGCACGGGCGGGGCGGAGGCGAAACGGCGGCGCCGAGCGCCGGCCGCCGCCTCCGCTGCGGCAAGACATTTTCAGGAGAGTGCGATGGGTGGGATGCGGTGGCCGTTCGGCCGGGGCGGGCGTGCGCCCGATCCGGGCGCGCCGGAGGCGAAGGCCAGTCGGACGGCGGTGCTGCTGTCGGGCGTCGGGCGGGCGCGGTGGACGGGCAATGACTACGCCGGCCTGGCGCGCGAAGGCTATCAGAAGAACGCCGTGGCCTATCGCTGCATCCGCATGATCGCGGAGGCGGCGGCCTCGGCGCCCTTTGCGGTCTTTGTGGACGGGGTGCGCGACGAGACCCATCCGCTGGCGCGGCTGATCCGCCGGCCCAATCCCGAACAGTCGGGGGCGGAGCTGATGGAGGCGGTTTACGGATCGCTTCAGGTCTCGGGCAACGCCTGGGTGGAAGCGGTGGGGGACGCGGTTCCCGAGGAGCTGTGGGCGCTCAGGTCGGACCGGGTCAAGGTGGTTCCCGGCCGGTCGGGCTGGCCCGAGGCGTGGGATTACTCTGTGGACGGACGGTCGATCCGGATCGGGCGGGCGGCTGACGGCTGGGCGCCGGTGATGCAGCTGAAGCTGTGGCATCCGCTGGACGACTGGTACGGCCTGTCGCCGCTGGAGGCGGCGGCGCAAGGGGTGGATGCGCACAATGCGGCCGGGGCCTGGAACAAGGCCCTGCTGGACAATGGGGCGCGGCCGTCCGGCGCCCTGATCTATGGGGCCAAGGGCGGCGAGCGGCTGACCGACGGACAGTTCGAGGCGCTGAAGGCCCAACTGTCCAGCGCCTACGCCGGGGTGGAGAACGCCGGGCGGCCGATCCTGCTGGAAGGCGGGATGGACTGGAAGCCCCTGAGCCTGACCCCCGCCGAGATGGACTTCACCGCCGGGCGACATGCGGCGGCGCGCGAGATCGCCCTGGCCTTCGGGGTTCCGCCGCAGCTGCTGGGGATACCGGGGGACGCCACCTATTCCAACTATCGCGAGGCCAACACCGCCTTCTGGCGACAGACGGTCATCCCCCTGGTGCGCAAGGCGGCGGGCGCGATGACCGGCTGGCTGGGCGGACGGTTCCCCGGCTGCGAGGTGCGGGCCGATCTGGAGGCCGTGCCGGCCTTGCAGCACGAACGCGACGCCCTGTGGGCGCGGCTGGAGGCGGCCAGCTTCCTGACGGAGGCGGAGCGGCGACGGATGGCGGGGGTGGAGGGATGAGGAAGGGGTGGCGAGTGTCGAGTGGCGAGTGGCGAGGGAGACGTGACGCATGAGCGACGACTCTCAGGTCCGGCGTGTGCCGACCGCCCTGGTGATCGCGGTGGTGGTGCAGACCATCGGCGGACTGGTCTGGGCGGGCGGGGCGGCGGCGCGGATCGCGACCCTGGAGCAGAGGGTCGGGGAACAGAGGCTGGTGGCCGAACGGCTGGCGCGGCTGGAGACCCAAGGCGAGGCGACGGCGGCGGCTGTCGAGCGGATCGAACGGCGGCTGGAGGGGGGCGGGTGAGTGGTTAGTGGCGAGTGGCGAGTGGCGAGTGGTGAGGCGAACCAGGCGATTGGACGAAGGCAGGCGCGACTTCGCTCGCCCCTCGCCCCTCGCCACTCGCCACTCCTGATCCAGGGCTACGCCTCCCTGTGGGGCGTGGCGGATCTGAACGGGGACGTGGTCCAGGCGGGGGCGTTCGCCGACAGTCTGGCGAAGACGGGCGCCGAAGGGGTGCGGATGCTGAACCAGCACGACGGCCGGGCGCCGGTCGGGGTCTGGGACGAGGTGCGCGAGGACGAACGCGGCCTGTTCGTGCGCGGCCGGATCGAGGACTGGTCGCCCGAGGCCCGCTTCGCCGCCGCCCTGAGCCGGGCGGGGGCGATGGACGGGCTGTCCATCGGATACCGCACGGCGCGGGCGCGGCGTCAGGGACGTTTGAGGGTGCTGAGCGGGGTCGAGCTGTGGGAGGTGTCGCTGGTGACGTTTCCCATGTTGCCGGGGGCGCGGTTCAACCTCGCCTGACGCGCCCTGGGACGGCCTGGGGCCAATCGACATTCAGCCTGCCGCCGTCCTGCCGGGGCGGTGCGCAGCGGAACGCTGATTGAGGATGGGTTCATCACAACGGGCACGACGCGGTCACGGCGAACACGGCGCGTTCCGATGGCGTCGTGACCGCTGTGAATCCGCCGTGATCGCTGTGATGAACCCGGTCGCCGCATCAAGGCCCTCTGACGCGGGAAGAGCGGCCTGACCGCAGTAGGCTGGATGTCGATTGAACCTGGCCGCCCTGAGCCTTCGGATCGGCGGTCAGAAGGATATCTATTTCACGCAGCCTGCCGATCAGGCCGCCAGTCGTGGCTGCGATCAACATGGCATAGCCAGACAGGTAAACCCACCAAGCGTTCGCCCCCTCCAGCAAGAGACTAAGACCGCCCACCACTATCCCTAAGGCTTGAGTAAGCACGACCGGGACCATCCATCCCGTGAGTGCGGAAAGGGCCTTTTTCTGCTGCGGCGACGCTTGCGCGCGTTGGGCGCGGACCCAGGTCAGAAGCGCTGGAAACCTGCTTCGCAGTCCGACGGCCACACCGGCGGCCGCCAAGACCGTTGATAGGATCAAAAGTCCGAGCCCTCCCATGCCGGGCGGCGGCGAGGGGGCAAGCCGACCGTAAAAAACGCTAGCCAGAAGCATCAGGGCGAGTGTGCCCCAAGTCGCCGCCCGCCGTAGAGCCCCTCTATCCATGCTGCATTGGTAGCATGAGGCGCAATCAAGGCTAGGGGCTGGATCACACAATTCCGGGCTGCAACCCGGACATTCCCGCGCGCCCCTCATGGACGCGCTCACACCGGAGACATCATGAAAGAGACCAAACAGGCTTCCGGCTCCCCGGAAGCGCAGGCTGTCGTGCGCGAGATGATGGCGGCGTTCGAGGCGTTCAAAGGGGCGAACGACGCCCGGCTGGGCGAGATCGAGAAGAAGGCGGCGGCCGATGTGCTGCTGGAGGAGAAGGTCGCGCGGATCGACCAGGCGGTGGCGGCGGCCCAGGCGCGGCTGGACCGGGTGATGAGCCAGAACCGGCGTCCGGCCATCGGCGGCGAGCCGGTGGAGCCTGCGTCGGCGCCCGAGGCGAAGGCGGCGTGGGACGGCTATCTGAAGACGGGCCACTCGCCTCAACTGGCCGGCGCCCTGGAGGTCAAGGCGGGGCTGTCTGCGGTGCCGACCTCGGGCGGCTATGTCGCGCCCTATGAGACCGAGCGGGCCATCGAGCGGCGGCTGATGGCGGCCTCGCCGATGCGCGAGATCGCGACGGTCAGGACGGTGGCGGCGGGCGTGTTCCGAAAGCCGGTCTCGACGGCGGGCGTGGCCTGCGGCTGGGTGGCGGAGACGGCGGCGCGGCCCGAGACCGATCCGGCGACCCTGGCCCTGCTGGAATTCCCCTCGGCGGATCTGTACGCCAATCCGGCGGCGACCCAGGCCCTGCTGGACGACGCCATGGTCGATCTGGACGAATGGCTGGCGGCCGAGGTCGAGGACGCCTTCGCGGCCCAGGAGACCCAGGCCTTTGTGGCCGGCGACGGGGTGAACAAGCCCAAGGGCTTTCTGGCCTATCCCACGGCGGCGGACGCGGATCAGGTCTGGGGCCAGATCGGTTATGTGGCTTCCGGCGCGGCGGGCGGTTTTGCGCCGACCAGCCCGGCGGATCGGCTGATCGACCTGATCTATGCACCCAAGGCCCAGTATCGGGCCAATGGGCGGTTCGTGATGAACAGGAAGACGGTCTCGGCCGTGCGCAAGTTCAAGGACGCCGACGGCAACTATATTTGGCAGCCGGCGACGCGGCTGGGCGAGACGGCCAGCCTGCTGGGCTATCCGGTCACTGAGATCGAGACCATGCCGGATGTGGCGGCCAACAGTCTGTCGATCGCCTTCGGGGACTTCCAGCGGGGCTATCTGATCGTGGACCGGGCGGGGGTGCGGGTGTTGCGCGACCCTTATTCGGCCAAGCCTTATGTCCTGTTCTACACGACCAAGCGGGTCGGCGGCGGGGTGCAGAACTTCGACGCGATCAAGGTGATGCGGTTCGCGGCGACGTAGTTGCGGCGTGACGAGCGGTCAGTGGCGAGTGGCGAGTGGTCGCTCGCCGCTGACGTATGAAACGGCGTTTGGGCTGAGTAGGGGTGGCGGTCTCGCCGCTCGCCACTCGTCACTCGCCACTTCCGAGCAAGGCGAGGAGAGACATGGCGCAACCGGTGACGGCGGCGGAGGCGAAGCTGTTTTTGAGGGTCGAGCATGAGGCCGAGGACGGCCTGATCCAGACCCTGATTGAGGCGGCCCAGGCGCGGGTGGAGGCGGAGGTGGGGCTGAGCCTGACCTCGACCGCGCCGGCGGGGCTGAGGCTGGCGATCCTGACGCTGGTGCTGCGGGCCTATGAGCGGGGCGAGGCGGCGGTGGACCTGTCGATCGACGAATGGACCGCCCCCTATCGCACGGTGCGGCTGTGAGGGTTCTGGCGAGCCTGTTCCGGCCGGTGGAGGCCGAGACCCCCTATGGCGGGCGCAGCGTGAGCTTCGAACCCGTCGGCTCGGCCTGGCTGACCTGCGGGACGCGGCGGCGGGTCGAACGGGGCGAGGGCGATCAGAGGCGGACGGTCGAGCGGCTGAGCGCCGAGGCGCGGGCCGACGCGCGGCTGGCGGTCGGGCGGGTGCTGCGGTTCGGCGGGGCCGACTGGGACGTCGTCGGCCTTGATCCTCTGCGGCCGGGGCGGCTGCGGCTGGAGCTGGAGCGGGTGCGATGAAGGATCATGAGAGCGCCCTGCAAAAGGCGGTGGTCGCGGCCCTGAAGGCGGATGCGGCGGTGTCGGCCCTGATCGGCGGGCGGGTGTTCGACCGGCCGCCGGAGGGCGCGGCCTGCCCCTATCTGGCGCTGGGCCGATGCGAGAGCCGGCCGCTGGCGGCGGACGGGGGCGGGGTGGAGCAGAGGCTGACCCTGACCGGGGTGTCGCGCTTCCTCGGCGCGGAAGAGGCCAAGGCGATGGCGGCGGCGGTGCGGGCCTGTCTGCACGAGGCGGTGCTGGAGGCGGACGGGGTGCGGACCGCGACCCTGAGGGCGACCTTCGCCGACGTGTTTGCAGCGAGCGACGGGCGGCGGACCTATGCGGTGGTGCGGCTGAGGGCGGTGACCGAGGAAGTGGCGAGTGGTTAGTGGCGAGTGGCGAGCTGGATCGGGCGGGCGGAAGCAGCGGGGGGAGCCGTTGCGACGACCTTCCTCGCCACTCGTCACTCGCCACCCGCCACTCAGGAGCAAAGCGAGGACAAGATGACCGCACAGGCGGGCAAGGACATGCTGCTGAAGATCGAGGGGGCGCCGGGCGTCTTCACGACGGTGGCGGGGTTGAGGGCGCGGACGATTTCGCTGAACGCGCGCACGGTGGACGCCACCGACGGCGACAGCGCCGGACGGTGGCGCGAACTGCTGGCCGGCGCCGGGGTCAAGTCGGCGGCGGTGTCGGGCCAGGGGATCTTCCGCGATGCGGCCTCGGACGCCCTGGTGCGGGAAGCCTTCTTCGATCAGGCGGCGAAGCGGTGGCGGCTGGTGGTGCCGGACTTCGGCGTGCTGGAGGGGCCGTTCCTGGTGGCGGCGCTGGAATACGCCGGGACGCATGAGGGGGAGGCGACCTTTGCGCTCAGCCTGGCCAGCGCGGGGGCGGTCGGGTTTTCGGCGGCGTGAGGGGGGTGAGTGCTAGTGCTAGTGCTAGTGAGCGGGCTTCGCCGGTGAGCGGAGAACGGCAGGGCGGCTGGGTAAGCGCTCACTAGCACTAGCACTAGCACTAGCACTGACGCTGACGCTGGCGCTGGCCCTAACCCTTTTCACTTCAGATCGGGATGGACGATGAACCAGGCGCGGGGCGAGGCGGCGGTGATGCTGGGCGGGGTGCGGCGCAGGGTCTGTCTGACCCTGGGGGCCCTGGCCGAGATCGAGACCGGGCTGGGCGTCGAGGGTCTGGCGGCGGCGGCCGAGCGGATGAAGACCCTGTCGGCGCGGGATCTGATGGTGGTCCTGGCGGCGGTGCTGCGCGGCGGGGGCGAGGCCCGGCCGGAGGTCGAGGCGGTCGATCCGCGCGAGGCGGCGCGGGCCGTGGCGGCGGCCTTTGAGGCGTCCTCCGGTCAAGCCGGAAGATGACGGGCGCGACGCCCTGGGGCGAGATGATGCGGGCGGCGATGCGGATGGGGATTGCGCCCGAGGCCTTCTGGCGGCTGTCGCTGAAGGAATGGCGGATGCTGACCGAGGCGCCGCGCGGGACGGCGCCGATGGGCCGGGCGGGCTTGGCGAAACTGATGGAGGTGAGGCGCCCCCTTCCTGATCCCTCGTTTTGAGTGAGAGTCCGTTTCATCAAGGAGACGGACGTGAAGAAGAGCAGGTTCAACGAAGCGCAGATCATAGGCGTGCTGCGCGAGCAGGAGGCCGGAAGCCCGACGGCGGAGGTATGCCGAAGGCACGGGATCAGCGAGCAGACCTTCTATCGGTGGAAGGCGAAGTACAGCGGCATGAGCGTGTCGGACGCCACGAAGCTGAAGGCGCTGGAAGACGAGAACCGGCGGCTGAAGAAGCTGCTGGCGGAGTCGATGCTGGACGTGTCGGCGCTGAAGGATCTTCTGGGAAAAAACTGATCGGGCCTGCAGCGCGCAGAGCGGCCGTGCTTCGTCTGATGGCGGAGCGCGGCTTCTCCCAGAAGCGCGCCTGCGGGCTGGTTCAGATCGATCCGAAGACGGTGCGTCGCGAGCCTGAACAGGGCGATGTGGAGGTGCGCGAGCGCCTGCGCAGCCTGGCGGCTGAGCGCCGCCGGTTCGGCTACCGGCGCTTGGGCATTCTGTTGCAACGGGAGGGCCTCAGCATGAACAAGAAGCGGCTGTTCCGGCTCTATCGGGAGGAAGGCTTGGCGGTGCGACGGCGACGGGGCCGCAAGCGGGCCACCGGAACCCGTGCGCCCATGGCCCTGCCGGACGGCCCAAACCAGCGCTGGTCGCTGGACTTCGTGGCCGACAGTCTGTCGTGGGGCCGACGCTTCCGCATCCTGTGCATCGTGGACGACTTCACGCGCGAGGCCCTGGCTCTGGTGGTCGACACCTCGATCGGCGGCTCACGCATGGCGCGCGAGTTGGACCGGCTGATCGCCCGACGCGGGCGTCCGGCCATGATCGTCAGCGACAACGGGACCGAGATGACCAGCCGGGCCATCCTGGAATGGACCAACCGCACCGGCGTGGCCTGGCATTACATCGCGCCGGGCAAGCCGCAGCAGAATGGCTTCGTCGAAAGCTTCAACGGCAGGCTCCGCGACGAGTGTCTGAACGAGGAGGTCTTCGCCACCCTGGCCGAGGCCCGCGCCGTCATCGAGCGCTGGCGCATCGACTACAACCACGTCAGGCCGCACTCGGCGCACGGGGGACTGACCCCGGAGGCGGTGCGCCTGAACCCCGCGGCCGTTCGGCTGCGCAACTTGATCAGCTCCGCCGCACGGCCGCTCCCGTCGGCGAAGCAGATCGGCTATCAACCCCCTGGACTCTCATAATGATCGAGGGACCAGAGGGGGGCGCCTCAGAGGACTGGCCCGATGACGGATGAGTTCGGACGGGACGGGATCGACGACCTGCCGCTAAAGGCGGCCGAGGCGGGGGCGGCGCTGGAGGCGCTGAAGGGGCCGGCTGAGGAGGCGGCGAACGCCATAGAGGCGGCCTTCGGCCGGGCGGGCGAAAGCCTGACCCGGTCGTTGGCGCGGGCGGCGGCGGACGGAGAGGTGTCCCTGTCGGAACTGGCCCAGGCGGTGCTGAAGGCGGTGAATGCGGCGGCCGGGTCCGGCGGATCGGGAAGCGGTCTGAGCGCGGCGATCCAGGCGGCGGCGTCCAGTTTCGGCGGGGCCAATTTCGGCGGTGCCAGGGCCGACGGCGGGCCGGTGCTGGGGGGCGGCGCCTATCTGGTCGGAGAACGGGGGCCGGAGGTGTTTCGCCCGAGCGTCGGCGGCGACATCGGGCCGACGACGGGCGGTGCTGTGACCGTCCATGTGGCGGTGGACGGCGGGGCCGAGGCCCTGCTGCGATCCGAGGCCCAGATCGCCCAGATGCTGGCGCGGGCGGTCAGCCTGGGGGCGCGGGGGAGATAGGGTTTTGAGTAGCGAGCGGCGAGGGGCGAGTGACGAGCGGCGATGCGGATGCGGCCTGTCTCGCCACCGACCACTCGCCACTCGTCACTGTCTTGCTATTCGCCCTTGGGGTTGGGGCCGAAGCGGTTGTCGCCCTTGTCGCCCTCGACCAGGCCGATCCACAGCAGGAAGGCGAGAGGAACCAGGCCCGCCAGGGCGAAGGCGCCGACGCCCGGGCCCATCAGGGCGAAGAAGGCGGCGGGATTGTCTTCGTAATAGTCGGGGCCCATGCCGCCGGCGAAGGCGGCGCCCATGACCATGACGAAGCCGATGATGGTGAAGACCGTCGCGGCGACCCAGGGAATGGCGACCAGCCAGCCGGTCTTGCCCATGTCGTGCAGGCGTTTCACCGAAATGGCCAGGTTCGGCCAGATCAGGGCCAGGGAGATCAGGGCGCCGATGATCGGCAGCCAGCCGGCGACGACGCCGACGCCCAGCAGGATCAGCCAGCCGATCCAGAAATGGCTGCGGCGGGTACGGCCCTCGAAGGACAGGAACAGTTTCTGCCAGTCGAAACCGGCGACGGTGGTGTCGGTCGAACTGGCGTAGCCGCCGGCGACGCCGACGGTGGAGGGGCCGCCCGCCAGGATCAGGATCTGGGTCGCCTCGCCATCCTCGGGCACGAAATCGACGCGGACGCCGGGGGCGGGGACGGCGGGGGACTGCAGGCCGGCGGCGCTGAAGCCGTAGCGGACGCCGTCGTCGCCGCTGATCAGGCCGGCGCCGGCCGTGGTGTCATAGCTGAGGATTTCGCCGCGCAAGTCTTCGCTCCCGTCTCGAGACGGCCCCCTCGGCCGTCGTTAGCCGAGCATGGACGAGCGGCGCCGTTCGGACAAGTGAAACAGGGGACAGGTTCGAATGAGCTTTCATGAGGTGCGCCTGCCCGCGCGGCTGGCGTTCGGCTCGACCGGCGGGGTGGAGCGGCGGACGGAGATCGCGACCCTGGCGTCCGGGTTCGAGCGGCGGTCCACGCCCTGGGCCCTGGGGCGCAGGCGCTATCTGATCGGGGCGAACCTGAGATCGCTGGACGACATGGCCGCCCTGATCGCCTTCTTCGAGGCGCGGCGGGGGCGGCTGTACGGGTTCCGGTTCAAGGACTTCGCCGATTTCAAATCGTGCGTGCCCAGCGGGACGGTTTCGGCCGGGGATCAGGTTCTGGGCCTGGGCGACGGGGCGCGGACGGTGTTTCCGCTGATCAAGACCTACGGCGACGTCGAACGGCCGATCCGGAAGCCGGTCGAGGGGTCGGTTCGGGTGGCGGTCGGGGGCGTGGAGACCCAGGGCCTTTCCGTCGATTGGACGACGGGGGCCGTGACCCTGGCGGCCGCGCCGGCGCCGGGGGTGACGGTGACGGCGGGCTTTCAGTTCGACACGCCGGTGCGGTTCGACACCGACCGGATCGAGACGACCCTGGAGAGTTTCGAGGCGGGGCGGATGGCGGCGGTTCCGTTGATCGAGGTGCGGGTCTGAAGAGAGTGGCGAGTGGTCAGTGGCGAGGGGCGAGGCGGTTCGGAATGCGGGAGCGCCGAGACCTGATCGTCGGAACGAATGTTCGGCCCGCTTACTCGCCACTCGCCACCGACCACTGAGCGAAGGCGAAGATGAGACACATACCGGACGATCTGGCCGCCCGCATCGAAAGCGGGGCGGCGCGGCTTTGCCATGTCTGGCTGATGCGGCGCGTCGACGGGACGCGGGCGGGCTTCACCGACCATGACCGCGATCTGACGCTGGACGGGGTGGTCTGTCGGGCGGCGAGCGGCTGGACCGTCGGGGCGGCCGAGAGCGGGGTCGGGCTGGCGGCGGGGACGGCCTCGGCCTCGGGCGTGCTGGACGACGCCTCGATCCGCGAGGCCGATGTGGCGCAGGGCCGGCTGGACGGCGCGGCAGTCGAGCTGTGGCGCCTGGACTGGTCCGAGCCGGACTTGAGGGTGCGGCTGTGGTCGGGGACGATCACGCGGCTGAGGCGGCAGGACGGGGCCTTCGTCGCCGATCTGGAAGGGCCGCTGGCGAAGCTGGAGCGGGTGGTCGGGCGGACCTATGGCCGGCTGTGCGACGCGCGGCTGGGGGACGCGCGCTGCGGGGTCGCGGATGCGGCCGGGCGGACCTGCGACAAGCGGTGGGAGACCTGCGTCGGGACGTTTGGGAATGGCGTGAATTTTCGGGGCTTTCCGGACGTGCCGGGGGATGATTTCCTGACGGCCTGGCCGGCGCAGGGCGGCCGCCATGACGGCGGGAGCCGGCGGTGAGGGGCAAGGCGCGAAGCGACACGCCTGACGATGGGGGACGTTCTTGTGAGAGGAAGACTTCCCTCTCCGACCCTGGTTCGCTTCGCGAACGCCGGGCCACCTCTCCCGCAAGCGGGAGAGGGTCTGGGGCGGGAGACGTCGGCGCGCGGGTGGCTGTGGCCGCCCGGGCCTGGCTGGGGACGCCGTATCGGCATCAGGCCAGTGTGAAGGGCGTGGGGGCGGACTGTCTGGGTCTGGTGCGCGGGCTGTGGCGCGAGGTGGTGGGGGCGGAGCCGGAAGGCGTTCCGCCCTATTCGCCGGACTGGGCCGAGGCGGGCGGGCGCGAAATCCTGCTGGAGGCGCTGGAGCGGTGGCTGATGCCGGTTCCGGTCGAGGCCATGCGGTCGGGGGACGTGCTGCTGTTTCGCATGTCGCCGGGCGTGGCGGCCAAACACTGCGCCGTTCTGAGCGACTGCGGCGGGCCGGAATCGAGGATGATTCACGCCTATTGGGGACGGGCGGTGGTGGAGAGCTGGATGGGCGTCTGGTGGCGACGACGGCTGGTCGCGGCGTTTCGGTTTCCGGGGTGAGGCTTACAGACCTTCCCCCGCTTGCGGGGGAAGTGTCAGCGCGTCGAGCGAAGCGAGACGGCTGACGATGGGGGAAGTCTTCTTGCTCCAAAAAGACTCCCCTCTCCGACCCTGGATCGGCTGCGCCGATCGACGGGCCACCTCTCCCGCAAGCGGGAGAGGGTCTGGGGAGGGCCGCCCCCACCCCGTCGCTTTGCGACGACCCTCCCCCCGAGGGGGAGGGAGGTTCTTTTTTGGAGGCGTAGATGGCGCAAGTCGTACTGAGCGCGGTGGGGCAGTCGGTCGGCGGGCCGGTCGGTCGGGTGATCGGGGCGACGATCGGGCGGGTGATCGACGATCGGGTGATCGGCTCCCTGTCGCCGGCGCGACAGCTGGGGCCGAGGCTGGACGGGCTGAAGATCCAGGGGACGGCCGAGGGGGCGCCGATGGCCTGCGTCTTCGGCCGGGCGCGGGTGGCGGGACAGGTGATCTGGGCCGCGCGGTTCCTGGAAGGCAAGGTCAAGGGACGGGCGGGCAAGGGCGGGCCCAAGACGGTCGACTACGCCTATTCGCTGAGCTTCGCCGTGGCCCTGTGCGAAGGCGAGATCGACGGGATCGGCCGGGTCTGGGCGGACGGGCGGCTGATGGAGCTGAACGGCGTGGCGATGCGGGTGCATCGCGGCGGGGAGGACCAGAGGCCGGACCCGCTGATCGAGGCGGTGGAGCAGGATGCGCCGGCCTATCGCGGCGTGGCCTATGTGGTGTTCGAGGACCTGCCGTTGGGGCCGTTCGGGGACCGGGTTCCGCAGCTGAGTTTCGAGGTGTTCCGGCGGCCGCGCGGGGCGGGGCCGCGGCTAGAGGACCGGCTGGAGGGGGTGTGTCTGATCCCCGGCGCGGGGGAGTTCGCCCTGGCGACCGAGGCGGTGGTGCGGCGCGAGGGGCTGACGCGGACGACGGCGGAGAACGTCCATAACGGCGAGGGGCGGGCCGACCTGATCGTGTCGCTGGATCAGCTTCAGGCCCAGCTGCCGAATCTGAAACGGGTCAGCCTGGTGGTCGGCTGGTTCGGGGATGATCTGAGGGCCGGTCACTGTCGGGTGCGGCCGGGGGTGGAGCGGCGCGACAAGCCGACCGAGCCGATGATCTGGTCGGTGGCGGGGGTGGCGCGGCATGAGGCCTATGAGGTCAGTCGGGCCCCCTCCGTCGGCTCTGCCGACACCTCCCCCAGCGGGGGAGGATCTGCGCCGGCCTATGGCGGGACGCCGTCGGATGAGAGCGTGCGCCAGGCGATCCGAGCGTTGAAGAGCCGGGGGCTGGAGGTGACGCTGTATCCCTTCGTCTTCATGGACTGTCCCGGCTATCCGTGGCGAGGGCGGGTGGCCGGGACGGACGGGGCGGGGGCGGCCGCCGAGATCGCGGCCCTGTTCGGCGGGCCGGAGGATTGGGGCCTGCGGCGGATGGCGCTGCACTACGCTGGAATCGCGGCCGAGGAAGGGGCGGACGGCCTCTTGATCGGATCGGAGATGCGGGGCGTGACCTGGACGCGCGATGCGGCGGGCGGCTTTCCGGCGGTGGAGCAGTTCCGCACCCTGGCGGCCGAGTGCCGGGCGGTGGTCGGGCCGGGGGTGAAGCTGTCCTACGCCGCCGACTGGAGCGAATATTTCGGACGGCAGGCGGGCGGGGACGTGCGGTTTCACCTCGACCCCCTGTGGGCCGATCCGAACATCGACCATGTGTCGATCGACTGGTACCCGCCCCTGACCGACTGGCGTGACGGGGACGGGGGGCTGGATGCAGCCCGGTTCAACGGGGCGGCGGATCCGGCCTGTCTGGCGGCGGGGGTGGCGGGCGGCGAGGGGTTCGACTGGTACTACGCCAGCGCGGCCGAGCGGGCGGCCCAGGTGCGGACGCCGATCGTCGATGCGGCGCACGGAGAGGACTGGCTGTTCCGGCCCAAGGATCTGAAGGGCTGGTGGTCGAACCTGCACTACGAGCGGCCGGGCGGGGTGCGGTCGCCGACGCCGACGGCCTGGCGGCCGGGGATGAAGCCGGTGCGGCTGAGCGAGTTCGGCTGTGCGGCGGTGGACCGGGGCGGCAATGCGCCCAATCTGTTTCAGGACCCCAAGAGCGGCGAAAGCGCCCTGCCGCCCTTTTCCACCGGGGCGCGCGACGATGCAGTGCAGCGGGCGGCGCTGGAGGCTGTGCTGGGCCATTTCGCGGCGCCTGAGAACAATCCGGTTTCGCCGGTCTATGGCGGGCCGATGCTGGAGGGGGCGGACGCCTGGTGCTGGGACGCCCGGCCCTATCCGGCCTTTCCGGCGCGGGCGGAGGTCTGGGCCGACGCCGGGGCGTGGCGGGCGGGTCACTGGCTGAACGGGCGGCTGGCGGGCGACGGCGCCGATCTGGTCGCCGCCGTCCTGGCGCACGGCGGCCTGGCGGCGGATGAACGGATCATCGAAGGGGTGGAGGGGGCGGCGGCCGGCTATGTGATCGACCGACCGATGCGGACGCGCGACGCCCTGGAGCCGCTGCTGGCCGCCTTCGACGCCGTGGCGGCGGAGCGGGACGGGCGGGTCGCCGTCCTGGGACGGACGGCGAGCGGGACGGTGCTGAGCCGCGACGGCCTGGCCCTGCCCAAGGCAGGCGGGGCCGAGACGGCGACGCGACGGCTGGAGGCCCGACCCGGCGCGGCGCGGGTGCGTTTCATCGATGAGACTGCGGACTATCAGAGGGGGGCGGTGACTGCGCGGGCCGAGGGTGGGCCGGCCGAGGCCGGGCGGGCCGCGACCGGCGGCGGCGTCGATCTGGACCTGCCCCTGGTCTGCGGCGACGGCCTGGCGCGGGCTGTGGCGGAGCGGGCGCTGGAGGCGGAGCAGGCCGAGACGGTCGTCCTGACCCTGGGGCCGCTGGAGGCCCTGGCGGCCGAGCCCGGGGACGTGGTGCGGCTGGAGGGACGCGACGGCGACTGGCGGGTGGCGCGCGTCGCGGCCGAGGAGACGCCGGCGACCACTCTGGAGCCGGTCGGCGCGCGAAGACTCTATGAGGATCAGGGGGGAGGAAGGGGCGGCGAGGGTCCGGCGACGACAGGGGCGCCCTTTCTGGCCCTGCTGGATCTGCCGCCGCTGACAGGGAGCGAGGACGATGCGCGGCCGGTCGTGGCGGCGGCGGTGGAGCCGTGGCGGCCGATGCGGCTGCACGCCGGGCCGTCGGCCGGCGCCTTGACCGCGCGCGCCGATCTGGACGCGCCGACGCCCGTCGGAGTGCTGGTGGAGCCCTTGCGGCCGGGGGCGCCCGGGCGCTGGGATACGGTCAACACCCTGGTGGTGCGGGTCGAGGGGGCGGCGCCGCAGAGCGCGGCGGAGACGGCGGTGCTGGGCGGCGCGAACACCCTGGCGATCCAGACGGCGGGGGGATGGGAGGTGGCGCAATACCGATCCGCAACCTTGATCGCCCCGGACGTCTGGCGGCTGACCGGCCTTTTGCGCGGTCAGCAGGGTACGGAGGCGGAGATGCGGGCGGGTGCCGCAGCCGGGGCGGCGGCGGTGTTCCTGGAGCCGCGCGCGGCGCGGGCGGAGATCGGGCGCGCCGAACGGGGCCTGCCCCTGGTCTGTCGCGCCGGACCGGCGGGGGCGGCGCCGGGCGGGGCGGGGTTCCGCGAGATCGGCTTCACCCTGAGGGAGCTTTACGACCGGCCGTGGTCGCCGGCGGGGCTGACGGTCCGGGCTCGGCCGAGGGACGGCGGATCAGTTGGACGCCGCGCGTGCGGCTGTACGGCGACGGCTGGGACGGCGAGCCGACGCCGGTCGATCCGATGCGTTTTCGTCTCCGGGTGACGCACAGGGGCGCGGTGGTGCGGACGATGGAGGTCGAGACGACGACGGCCCTTTACGCCGCAGCGGACGCGGCGGTGGACTTTCCCGGCGGGCCGCCCCCGACGGCGCGGATCGCCGTGGCCCAATGGGGCGAGGGGTTCGGCTGGGGCGCGGAGGCGGAAATCGGCTTAGAGCCTGATGGTTTCGGACGGAACCGCGCGGCGGTTCCGACAGAAGCGTGAATCAGGCTCTCGCTCTAATCTGGAGCCTGATTCACCGTTTCAGCGGAACCGCGAAGCGGTTCCTCCTCAACGGATCAGGCTCTGGCCTGAGCAAATATCCGGGTCCGGCCCTTTGCGGGGGCGGGGGCATGGCTTAACTGACGGCCTCTCAGGTGTTTTCAGTTGGAGCGGCAACGGACGTGGCAGGCGACCCCTATAAGGAACTGGGCGTTTCAAAGGGCGCGAGCGCGGACGAGATCAAGAAGGCGTTCCGCAAACTGGCCAAGGAACTGCACCCCGACAAGAACCCCGGCGACGCCAAGACCGAGGAACGGTTCAAACGGGTGACGGCGGCCTTCGACCTGTTGGGCGATCCGGAAAAGCGGGCCAAGTATGACGCGGGCCAGTTGGACGCCGACGGCAATGAACAGTATCGCGGCTTCGGCGGGGGCGGACGGCCGGGCGGCAATCCCTTCGGCCAGGGCGGCTTCTCCGGCGGCGGCGGACCGGGCGGTCGGGCCGACTTCGAAGGCATCGACCTGGACGATCTGTTCGGCATGTTCGGGGGCGCGGGCCGCCAGCGGGGTCCGCGCGACTTCACCGCGCGCGGCCAGGACGTGCGCGCCAGCCTGAACATCAGCCTGGAGGACGCCATTTCGGGGGCGACCCGGCGAATCCAGTTCTCTGACGGTCGAACCCTGGACGTGACCATTCCCAAGGGGGCGTCGGACGGCCAGACCATCCGCCTGCGCGGCCAGGGGGCGCCGGGGCGGGGCGCCGAGAACGGCGACGCCCTGATCGAACTGAAGATCGAGCCGCACCCGATCTATAAGCGCGACGGGGCGGACCTGACGATGGACCTGCCGGTCTCGGTGCCCGATGCGGTTCTGGGCGCCAAGGTGCGGGCGCCGACGCCGGAAGGGGAGGTGCAGGTGACGATCGCGCCGGGCTCCAACTCGGGCAAGCTGTTGCGGCTGAAGGGACGGGGCGCCTTCGCCCAGGGGCGGCGCGGCGATCTGTTGGCCCGCATCGTCGTGACCCTGCCCGAGACGCCGGATGCGGCCCTGATCAAGTTCGCCGAAGACTGGCGGGCCAAGCGGCCCTATACGCCGGGGCGTTGAGCGGCGTTTGGGCCGGGTGACGCGCGGTCGCGCAAGGGGAAGAGACCATGATCGCAAAGCCTGATGTCAAACCGGCGCGGCCGTGGTTCTCGGCCGGACCGACGGCGAAACGGCCAGGCTACAGCCTGGGCGGCCTGCCGCAGGATCTGTTGGGCCGGGGCATTCGCGCGCCGGAGGTGGTGGAGCGGTTCGCCCACGGGCTGAGACTGACGCGGGCGGTGCTGGAAGTGCCGGACAGCCATGTGCTGCTCTATACGCCGGGATCGGACACCGGGGCGGTCGAGGCGGCCCTGTGGGGCATGCTGGGGCAGCGGCCGGTGCAGGTGGTCGCCTTCGAGAATTTCGGCCTGACCTGGCTGGCGGACGTGCGCGATCATCTGGGGTTGGAGCCCCAGGCCCTGACGGCGCCCTGGGGCGAGCTGCCGGACCTGAGCCGGGCCGACTGGTCCAAGGATGTGGTCTTCCCTTGGAACGGCACCACCTCGGGCGTGCGCGTGCCGGACGCCGACTGGATCGCCGACGATCGCGAGGGGCTGGCGATCTGCGACGCCACCTCGGCCGCCTTCGCCATGCCCCTGCCGTTCGACAAGCTGGATGTGGTGACCTTCAGCTTCCAGAAGGCGCTGGGCGGCGAGGCGGGGATCGGGGTGATGGTTTTGTCGCCGCGGGCGGTGGCGCGGCTGGATTCCTATCGACCTGAACGACCCGTCCCGAAACTGCTGCGCCTGACCGACGGCAAGGGGTTCGATCGCGCCCTGGCCGACGGGGTGGCGATCAACACCTTCTCCATTTTGACCATCGAGGACTGGATCGACGCCTTGGAATGGGCGCAAGGGATCGGGGGCTTGAGCGAACTGATCCGGCGCACCGACGCCAACTTCGCCGCCCTGGCCGACTGGGTGGAGCGGACCGACTGGATCGCCTTCCTGCCCGAGAGGCCCGAGATCCGCTCGACCACCTCAGTCTGTCTGAAGTTCGTCGATCCGCGCGTGACCGGCCTGGACGAGGCGGGGCAGAAGGGCTTCGTCAAACGCTTCAAGGCCCTGCTGGAAGGCGAGGGCGCCGTGTTCGATATGGAGCCCCACAGGAACGCGCCGCCGGGCCTTCGGCTGTGGTGCGGCTGCACCGTCGAGACGGCCGATGTAGTGGCGGCGACGCCGTGGCTCGAATGGGCGTTCGAGACGGCGGTGGGGGAACTGTCGTAAAATACGACGGATCGGGACGACACCGGACGATTCCCCCGCTATAGGCTGCGCCCGCATTCAGACCGTCGCAATGCTGCGGCGCCTGCTGGTTTTGATGCGTTCTCCGACGAGGACGCGAGGCGGAGTACGGACTTTGGCGAACGTGGCGGTGGTCGGCGCCCAGTGGGGCGACGAGGGCAAGGGCAAGATCGTGGACTGGCTGTCCAACCGCGCCGACATGGTGGTGCGGTTCCAGGGCGGGCACAATGCGGGCCATACGCTGGTCGTGGACGGCAAGGTCTATAAGCTGGCGCTGCTGCCTTCGGGCGTCGTCCAGGGCAAGCCGTCGATCATCGGCAACGGGGTGGTGGTCGATCCCTGGCACCTGGTCGGCGAGATCGAGAAGATCGCGGCCCAGGGCGTTGCGATCAGCCCCGACATCCTGACCATCGCCGACAACGCCTGTCTGATCCTGCCCATCCATCCGGCCTTGGACGTGGCGCGCGAGGCGGCGGCCAGCGCGCCCGGCGCCAAGATCGGCACGACCGGACGCGGCATCGGCCCGGCCTATGAGGACAAGGTCGGACGCCGCGCCATTCGGGTATGCGACCTGGCCAACGCCGACGACCTGAAGGTCAAGATCGACCGGCTGCGTTCGCACCACGATCCCCTTCGCGCGGGTCTGGGCCTGGAGCCGATCGATCCGGAGGCGCTGTTGGCCCAACTGCTGGAGATCGCGCCCAAGATCCTGCCCTATGTGAAGCCGGCCTGGCGGGTGCTGGACCAGGCGCAGAAGGCGGGCAAGCGGGTGTTGTTCGAAGGGGCCCAAGGCGCGTTTCTGGACGTGGATCACGGCACCTATCCCTATGTGACCAGCTCCAACACGGTGGCGGGGCAGGCGGCGGCGGGGTCGGGCATCGGGCCTCGGGGCGTCGGCTATGTGCTGGGCATCGTCAAGGCCTATACGACCCGGGTCGGCGAAGGGCCCTTCGCCTGCGAACTGGACGACGCGGTCGGCCGGCATTTGGCGACGGTCGGCCGCGAGGTCGGGGTCAACACCGGACGGGCGCGGCGTTGCGGCTGGTTCGACGCCGTGCTGGTGCGCCAGTCGGTGGCGATCAACGGCATCGACGGCATCGCCCTGACCAAGCTGGACGTGCTGGACGGGCTGGAGACGCTGAAGATCTGCGTCGGCTATCGCGTCGACGGCGAGGTGCTGGACTATCTGCCGTCCAGCCTGAAGGATCAGGCGGCCGCCGAGCCGGTGTTCGAGGAGCTGGAAGGCTGGAGCGAGAGCACCGGAGGCGTGCGCAGCTTCAAGGACATCAACGCCAACGCCATCAAATATGTGCGTCGGATCGAGGAGCTGATCGGGGCGCCGGTGGCCCTGCTGTCGACCAGCCCCGAGCGGGACGACACCATATTGATGCGCGATCCCTTCCAGGGCTGAGCAATTCAGCGAGTCTTAACGGCGGTCAGATAGGGTCGAGAAGTCAAACGGAGCCGACCCCTTGTTCACTGCGGACGCAAAGACCCTGAGCCGCATCGAGCCCACGGTGCGGCGCGTCGCCATCATCGAACCCAACGCCGCCTCTGCGCGTCTGATGTCGGACCTGATCAAGGGGTTGGGCGCGCGCGAAATCTATGTGGAGAGCGACGAGGAGCGGGCGGTGGAGCTGCTGCGCGACGTCGAGCCCGGCGTGATCTTCACCGAATACGCCGGCCCGACCCTGAGCGGGGAGCGGCTGGCGCGGCGGGTCCGGCGCTCCTCCATGGTCTGTCGCATGGCGCCGATCATCATGGTCACGAACGAGGCGACGGCGGCGGCCATCAAGGGGGCGCGCGACGCGGGCGTTCACGAGTTTCTGAGAAAACCCTATACGACCGGCGATCTGTTCAAACGGGTGGAGAACGTCGCCCTGAAGCCCCGCCCCTGGATCGAGGCGGTCGGCTATGTCGGGCCGGATCGTCGGCGCTTCAACTCGGGCGAATACGCCGGAGCGCCCAAGCGCCGCACCGATGCGTCGGCCAAGGGCGGGCTGGACATAAAGGATCAGGCGATGCGGATCCTCGTTGCGGCCATGGCCCAGTTCGACCAGGACCCGGCCCAGGCCACCCGCGCCATCCGCCAGCAGGCGCAGACGCTGAAGGCGGTGGCGATCAAGAGCGGCGACGCCCGGTTGGCGATCGCGGCGGGCGGGCTGGAGGCCTTCATGGACGGCGGCGGCGTGACCAAGGCCGGTCTGGCCCAGCCGGTCGGGGCCATACTGGCCCTGACCCAGACGCCGGCGTCGAACGCGCCGGTCGCCCGGGCGTCCTGATACCCGAGGAAATCAGGCGTCGACCAGATTGCGCTCTTCGGCGGCGGCCCGCATGGCCTTTTGCAGTTTTTCGAAGGCGCGGACCTCGATCTGACGCACCCGCTCGCGCGAGACGCCGTAATGGCCGGCGAGTTCCTCAAGCGTGACGGGGTCGTCCTTGAGGCGGCGCTCTGTGAGGATGTGTTTTTCCCGATCCGTCAGCTCCTCCATGGCCTCCTGCAGGAGGCTCATGCGGATGCCCTTTTCCTCGTCGTCGGCGAGCTGGGTCTCCTGGGAGACGGCCGTGTCGTCGGCCAGCCAGTCCTGCCACTCGCTTTCGCCGTCGGCGCGCAGCGGCGCGTTCAGCGAGGCGTCGCCGCCGAGACGGCGGTTCATGTCGGTGACTTCCTGTTCCGACACGCCCAGTTTGGTGGCGATGGCCGACAGATGTTCGGGGCGCAGATCGCCTTCCTCGAAGGCCGAGATCTGGCTCTTGGCCTTGCGCAGGTTGAAGAACAGCTTCTTCTGCGCAGCCGTGGTGCCCATCTTCACCAGGGACCAGCTGCGCAGGATGTATTCCTGGATCGAGGCCCTGATCCACCACATGGCGTAGGTGGCCAGGCGGAAGCCCTTGTCCGGATCGAACTTCTTGACGGCCTGCATCAGGCCGACGTTGCCCTCGGAGATCACCTCGCCGATCGGCAGGCCGTAGCCGCGATAGCCCATGGCGATCTTGGCGACCAGGCGCAGGTGGGAGGTGACGAGACGGTGGGCGGCTTCCGGATCCTGATGCTCGGACCAACGCTTGGCGAGCATGAACTCCTCGTCCTTGGTCAGCATCGGAAACTTGCGGATTTCCGTCAGATAACGCGACAGGCCCTGTTCAGGCGACATCACCGCGAGCGTGCTATTGGCAGCCATATGGTCCCTCCGACCGTCTAGAACGAGCGGGCGCTTCGCCGTCGGCCACGGCATGTGCGCCGACGCCTCACCCCTCAACCGGTGAAGTAGCGATGGGTTGCCGCCATTGTTAGGGGCGGATCGTCACACGAAAGCGTGACCGTGACCCCGGCGCCACTCACGCCGACCGGCTCAATATAGAACTTAGTCAGTTGCTATTCAAGACGCGCATCCGGGACGAGGCGCCTAGGGGGCGGTCAGATCCCCAGTATGCCGCGATAGGTCGGATGCACCGCATCAGCGTGTTCGGGGTGTTTCTGAAGATAGGCGGAGAAGAAGGGGCAGACCGGCAGGATCAAGAGGCCCCGCGCCTGGGCGTCGGCCAGGACGTGACGGGCCAGGCGGCTGGCGATCCCCTGGCCTTCCAGCCGTTCGGGCACCAGGGTCTCGGTGATCATCAGATTGGGCGGCGACAGATTGTAGGTGACGACGGCCGTCTCTCCGTCGATCGGCAATTCGTAGCGGTTGAGCGCGGTATTGTCGTGGATATCGGGGTCCATCAGCGGCCTCACAGGGTGGAGAGCAGGATTTCCAGGGCCGCCATGTCGGCGGGCGGGTCGGTTTCGAAACGCAGGGGCGCGCCGGTGATCGGATGGACAAAGCCCAGGACGGCGGCATGCAGAGCCTGGCGCGTCAGTCCGACCTCGGCCAGGGCGGCGCGGACCGGGGCGGCGGGGCTGCCGGAGCCATAGACCGGATCGCCCAGGATGGGCGCGCCCTTGGACGACAGATGAACCCGGATCTGGTGGGTGCGGCCGGTTTGCAGGGTGCAGGCGACACGCGCCGCCAAGGGCGCGCCGCCGGCGCGGGCCGGTTCGCCGAAGGTCCGCTGGACCCGATAGTCGGTGATCGCCTCGCGCCCGCCCGTCTTCAGCACGGCCATCTTCTTGCGGTCGGCGGTCGAGCGGCCGATGCGCGTCTCGATCCGGCCCTGGAGCGGGGTCGGCGCGCCGCGGGTCAGGGCGATATAGGTGCGTTCGATGTCGTGGGTCGCGAACAGGGCCGACAGGCCCTGGTGGGCGCGGTCGCTCTTGGCCGCGACCATGACGCCCGAGGTGTCCTTGTCCAGCCGGTGGACGATGCCCGGTCGGGCGACGCCCCCTATGCCGGACAGGCTGTCGCCGCAACGGGCCAGCAGCGCATTGACCAGGGTGCCGTCGGGCGTGCCCGGCGCCGGATGGGCGGCCATTCCGGCGGGTTTGTCGATGACGATCAGGTCCGCATCCTCATAGAGGACCGCAAGCGGCAGGACCTGGGGCTGGGGAGCGGCGGGGGCGACGGGCGGCAGATCGACCCGATAGAGGCCCGGCTGGGCCTTGGCCGAGCCGCCGGTCAGGACGACCCCGTCACGGCGCACCGCCCCCTCGGCCAGCAGGGCCTGGAGACGCGCGCGCGACAGGTCGGGAAAGGCCTCGGCCAGGGCCTTGTCGAGGCGGACGCCGGACAGGTCGATCCGGGCCTCCAGGGTCTCGGCGGCCGGCGCCGGGTCTTCGTCGTCGATCAGTTCGGGGTCGGACACCCTCTATCCGTAAAGCATCGGAAGATCGGCTGCCAGCGAGGGCGCTTGCGTCGAGCCTGATCTGACGTGAATAGTGGCGCTTGGGGGCGTGGGGAACCGTGATGAAGACCTTGATGATCGCGGGCGGCGTCGCCGCCGCCGTTCTGCTGGGCAGTTGCTCGACCATGAGCCAGGAGGAATGTCTGGCGGGCGCCTGGGGCGAAAAGGGCTATGCCGACGGGGCGGCGGGCTATCCGATGAGCCGGCTGGACGACCATGCCCAGGCCTGCGCCAAATATCAGGTCGCGCCCGATCCGGCGACCTACAGCCGAGCACGCGAAGACGGGCTGCGCGGCTATTGCACCTTCCAGCGCGGCTGGATCGAGGGGCGGGCGGGCAACACCTATTACGGCGTCTGTCGGCCCGAGGAGGAGGCGGCCTTCCTCCCGGCCTATAACGACGGGCGGCGACTGCATGAGGCGGCAGCGGCGGTGGAGGCGGCCGAGAGCGCGCTGAGAAGCGCCGAGGCGCGGATCGACGACCGCGAGGACAAGCTGGACGCCAAACAGCGCGAACTGCGTCAGGACGGCTTGACCGACGAGGAGAAGGAGCGGATCCGCAACCGAATCGAAGAGGTGCGGGGCGAAATCCGCGACGCTCGCCGCAACGCCCGCGACGCCAGGGACGAGCTGGACCGGGCGCGCTGGCAAGAGGACCGGGTGCGGTTCGAACTGAGCGGCCGCTACCCGGTCTGATCAGGGAGGGGCGGTCGTCAGGCCGCCTTGACCGCCGCATTGCGGAAGGACGGGTCAAGCTCGCCCGAGGCGTAGCGTTTGGCCATGTGGGCGGTGGACAAGGGGCGGATGCGCGAGGCCTGGCCCTCGCAGCCGAACTGCTGATAGCGCTCCTTGCAGAGCTTCTTCATCGCCTCCTTGGCGGGCTTCAGATAGGCGCGCGGGTCGAACTCGCCCGGCTTTTCGGCCAGGACCTTGCGGATGGCGCCGGTGATGGCCATCCGGTTGTCGGTGTCGATGTTCACCTTGCGCACCCCGTGGCGGATGCCGCGCTGAATCTCTTCGATCGGCACGCCCCAGGTCTGGGGCATTTCGCCGCCGTACTGGTTGATGATGTCCTGAAGCTCCTGCGGCACGGAGGACGAGCCGTGCATGACCAGGTGGGTGTTGGGCAGGCGGCGGTGGATCTCTTCGATCACGTTCATCGCCAGGATGTCGCCGTCCGGCTTCTTGGTGAACTTATAGGCGCCGTGGCTGGTGCCCATAGCGATGGCCAGGGCATCGACCTTGGTGGCGGCGACGAATTCGACGGCCTGATCCGGGTCGGTCAGGAGCTGGGAATGGTCCAGCTTGCCCTCGAAGCCATGGCCGTCCTCGGCCTCGCCCATGCCGGTCTCCAGCGAGCCCAGCACGCCCAGTTCGCCCTCGACCGAGACGCCGCAGGCGTGGGCCATTTCGGTGACGCGGCGCGTGACCTCGACATTGTATTCATAGGAGGCGGGGGTCTTGGCGTCCTCTTCCAGCGAGCCGTCCATCATCACCGAGGTGAAGCCGTACTGGATGGCGGTGGCGCAGGTCGCCGGGCCGTTGCCGTGGTCCTGGTGCATGCAGACCGGGATGTCGGGATAGAGTTCCGCCAGGGCGTCGATCAGCTTGGCCAGGACGATGTCGTTGGCGTAGTTGCGGGCGCCGCGCGAGGCCTGGATGATCACGGGCGCATTGACCTCATGGGCCGCCTCCATGATCGCGAGGCCCTGCTCCATGTTGTTGATATTATAGGCGGGAAGGCCGTAGCCGTTCTCCGCCGCGTGGTCGAGCAGCTGTCGCAGCGTGATGCGCGCCATGATGAAGTCTCCTGAGCCGAAAGTCTTTTTTGATTGGGCGCGAGACTAGCGGGCGGCGCGCTCAAAGTCACGCCGTGTTACAGTTGTTTCCGCTGCGTCAGGGTTCAGGCGCGCAGGGCCTCGACCCCCGGCAGGGGCTTGCCCTCCATCCATTCCAGGAAGGCGCCGCCGGCGGTGGAGACGAAGGTCATGTCGTCCGACACCCCCGCGTGATTCAGGGCCGAGACCGTGTCTCCGCCGCCGCCGACCGCGATCAGAACCCCGGCCTTGGCCAGGGCCGCCGCATGACGAGCGACCGTCACGGTGGCGGCGTCGAAGGGCGGCACCTCGAACACGCCCAGAGGGCCGTTCCAGATCAGGGTCTTTGAGGCCGTCAGGGCCTCCAGCAGACGCGCGACCGTGGCCGGGCCGGCGTCCAGGATCTTGTCGTCGGCCGACAGGGTGGCGCCGGCGGCGACCGGGCGAGCGGCGGCGCCCGGCTTGACCTCGGTCGCCACCACGAAATCGACCGGCAGCAGCAGTTTGCAGCCCCGCGCCTCGGCCTCGGCCATGATTTCGCGGGCCGTGTCGGCCATGTCGCGCTCGGCCAGGGAGCCGCCGATGTCGATGCCCTGGGCGTACAGGAAGGTGTTGGCCATGCCGCCGCCGATGGCCAGGCGGTCCAGCTTGCCGACCAGGTTTTTCAAGAGGTCCAGCTTGGTCGAGACCTTGGCGCCGCCGACGATGCCGATGACGGGCTTTTGCGGATTGCCGAGCGCCGCGTCCAGGGCGTCCAGTTCGCGGCGCATGGATTCGCCGGCGTAGGCGGGCAGGTGGTGGGCGATCCCTTCGGTCGAGGCGTGGGCGCGGTGCGCCGCCGAGAAGGCGTCGTTGACATAGAGATCGCCCAGATCCGCCAGCTTCCGGGCGAAGACCGGATCATTGGCCTCTTCCGCCGCATGGAAGCGGACGTTCTCCAACAGGACCACGCCGCCGGCGTCCAGGTCGCGGATGGCGTCCACGGCGTCCGGGCCGATGCAGTCGTCGGCGAAGCGGACGGGGGCGCCGAGCAGGGTCTCCAGATCATCTACGACCGGCTTCAGGCTCATCGACGGGACGCGCTGGCCCTTGGGACGGTCGAAGTGAGCCAGAAGCGCGACCTTGGCGCCGGCGTCGCGCAGACGCTGGATCGTCGGCAGGGCGACCCGCAGACGGGTGTCGTCCGTGACCTTGCCGCCCTCCATAGGGACGTTGAAGTCCACGCGGACCAGGGCCGTCTTGCCGGCGAGATCCTTGGCGTCGTCGAGGGTGCGGAAGGTCATGGCTTCGATCTCTTATGATCCTTCTCCCACGGGGAGAAGGTGGCTCGCGGAGCGAGACGGATGAGGGACAGCCGGTGGGCCAATTCGCACACCGTGACCTCACCCTTTCGCGCCAGAACGGCGGCTGCGCCGCCGTGCGCTCAAGCCCTCTCCCGCTGGGAGTGGGAGGCGGGGGTTTAAAGGAACTTCGCCATCACCAGGGCGGTGTCGCTCATGCGGGTCGCGAAGCCCCATTCGTTGTCGTACCAGCTCAGCACGCGGGCCAGCTTGCCGTCGACCACCTGGGTCTGGGGCAGGGCGGCGGTGGAGGAGGCGGCGATGTGGTTCAGGTCGCTGGAGACCAGCGGGTCGGTCGTCGTGAAAAGGACGCCCTTCATCGGGCCGTCGGCGGCGGCCTGAAGCGCGGCGTTGATCTCTTCCACCGTCACCTCGCGACCGGCGACGACCTTCAGGTCGACGACCGAGACGTTCGGGGTCGGGACACGGATCGACGAGCCGTCCAGCTTGCCCTTCAGTTCCGGCAGAACCAGGCTCAGGGCCTTGGCGGCGCCGGTCGAGGTCGGGATCATCGACAGGGCCGCGGCGCGGGCGCGGTACAGGTCCTTGTGCATCGTATCCAGCGTCGGCTGGTCGCCGGTGTAGGAGTGGATGGTGGTCATATAGCCGCGCTCGATGCCGAACAGGTCGTTCAGCACCTTGGCGACGGGGGCCAGGGCGTTGGTGGTGCACGAGCCGTTGGACACCACGATGTCGTCGGCGGTCAGGGTCTCGTGGTTGACCTTGAAGACGATGGTCTTGTCCGCGCCGTCGGCGGGGGCCGAGACCAGGACGCGCTTGGCGCCGGCCTTCAGGTGGGCGCTGGCCTTGTCCTTCGACGTGAAGATGCCGGTGCACTCCAGCGCGATGTCCACCTTCAGCTCGGCGTGGGGCAGGTTGGCGGGGTCGCGCTCGGCCGTGACCTTGATCTTGCCCGTGCCGACGTCGATCCAGTCCTCGCCCGAGGTCACCGTGCCGGGGAAGCGGCCGTGCACCGAATCATAGCGGAACAGGTGGGCGTTGGTCTCGACCGGACCCAGATCATTGATCGCCACCACCTCGATGTCCGTGCGGCCATGCTCGATGATCGAGCGAAGGACGAGACGGCCGATGCGGCCGAAACCATTGATGGCGACGCGAACGGTCATGGGGGGCTCCTCTGAACGATTATGTTGTTGGCGGTCTCAATGGAACTGTCGCGGCCCGGTTTCAACCCCGCGCGGGGCCTGCGGCCCTAACAAGCGGTTAGGAACCGTTACGGTCGGCGGAGAGACTTGCGGACGCAAGGTAAGAAACACCCCCATTGCGGTCGCTGTCGGCCTTTTGCGCAAAATTTTTGCGACAGGGGTTGTGCGGCTCCGGCCCATATGGTTTCTTGGCGTCAGAACAGGGAGCCGCCCGTGGCTGTGATGACGCGCGAGATGATGAAGGGACGCACCGCGAAGGCGGTGGCGGCCGTTCGCGCGCCGATCGGCCTGGAAAGCCCCGTAACCCTTATTATCCTCGTACTCCTCGGCCTGCTTACGCAAGCGGCGTGGATGCCTGCGACCTGACCTAGACACACTCAGGATCGCCTCGCACCACCCCGCTCCCGAAAGGAAGCGGGGTTTTTCGTGCTTGGCGGTTCGAAACGAACCGGACCGATGACGCAAGATTCTACCTCAGAGCCCAGAAAGCCCAACGCGCGCAGCGCGGCGGTGACGGCCGGTCCGAACCGGGCGGCGGCCCGCTCCTATCTGCGCGCCGCCGGCATGCAGGATGCCGACTTCGACAAGCCGATGATCGGCATCGTCAACACCTGGTCGACGGTCACCCCGTGCAACATGCACCTGGACCGGCTGGCCAAGGACGTGCGGGCCGGGATCATCGCGGCCGGCGGCTATCCGGTCGATTTCAACACCATCGTCGTGACCGACGGCATTTCGATGGGCACGGCGGGCATGAAGGCCTCGCTGATCAGCCGCGAGGTCGTCGCCGACTCGATTGAACTGGCGATCGAGGGGCACCAGCTGGACGGCGTGGTCTGCATCGTCGGCTGCGACAAGACCATTCCGGCGGCGGCCATGGCCCTGGCGCGGATGGATATCCCCGGCCTGGTCTATTACGGCGGCACCATCATGCCGGGCGTGATCGGCTCGAAGGAGGTCTCGGTCCAGGAGGTGTTCGAGGCCATCGGCGCCCATTCGGCCGGCGCCCTGGACGACGAAGGGCTGAAGGCGGTCGAACAGGCCGTCTGCCCCGGCGCCGGCGCCTGCGGCGGCCAGTTCACGGCCAACACCATGGCCATGGCCCTGTCGGTCATGGGCATCAGCCCCATGGGCGCCAATGACGTGCCGGCGGTCGATCCCGGCAAGGCGGCCGAGGGCGAGCGTTGCGGCCGGCTGATCGTCGAACGGGTCTTCGCCGGCGACACGGCCCGCAAATACATCACCCGCGCCAGCCTGAAGAACGCCGCCGTCGCCGTCTCGGCCTCGGGCGGATCGACCAACGCCGTCATGCACCTGACGGCCATCGCGGCCGAGGCCGGGATCGAGTTCGGGGTCGAGGACTGCCACCAAGCCTGTGTCGAGGCGCCGGTGATCTGCGATCTGAAGCCTGGCGGCCGTTTCCTGGCCTCGCACCTGTTCGCCGCCGGCGGCACCCGTCTGGTGACGCAACGTATGGCTGAGGCCGGCAAGATCGTGAACACGCCCACCGTCAGCGGCCGCAGCCTGTTCGCCGAGGCGGCCGAGGCCGAGGAGACGCCGGGCCAGGTCGTCGTGACGACCTTCGACGCCCCCGTGATGGACCGCGGCAGTTTCGCAGTCATCTATGGCGACGTCGCCCCTGAGGGCGCGGTCATCAAGCTGACGGGCCACAAGGTCGACACGTTCGAAGGTCCGGCCTGCGTCTTCGACAGCGAGGAAGACGCCTTCCACGCCGTCCAGGACGGCTCGGTCGGCGAGGGCGACGTCATCATCATCCGTTACGAAGGCCCCAAGGGCGGCCCGGGCATGCGCGAAATGCTGCAGGTCACAGCCGCCCTGAAGGGCCGCAAGATCGACAATGTCGCCCTGCTGACCGACGGCCGTTTCTCGGGCGCCAGCTACGGCTTCGTCGCCGGCCATATCTCGCCGGAAGCCGCCGTCGGCGGCCCGATCGCCCTCATTCGCGATGGTGACCGCATCACCATCGACGTCACCAACCGCCGGATCGACGTGAACGTCGACCTGGCGACGCGCCGGGCGGGCTTTACGCCCCACGTGGTCCGCCCGGCGCGAGGCGTCTTCGCCAAATACCGCGCCTCGGTGGCCTCGGCCGCCCAAGGCGCGGTCACCATCCCCAACCCGCCGCCGGCGCAAATCCCGGCCTCTCACAAATCCGCTGCTGCTCAGGACGCCTGAATTCTCATGGCCATCACCATCTACACCAACGAAGACATCAAGCCGGGCGCGATCGCCGGGCAGCGCATCGCCATCATCGGCTATGGCTCGCAGGGTCGGGCGCACGCCCAGAACCTGAAGGACAGCGGCCATGACGTGGTCGCCGGCGTCCGTCACGGCGGCACGGGCTGGAAACACGCCACCGCCGACGGCGTCCCGACCGCCGAGCCGGCCGAAGCGGTCAAGGGCGCCGACATCATCGCCATCCTGACCCCCGACATGGTTCAGGATCAGGTCTATCGCGACATCATCGAGCCGAACGCCAAACAGGGCTCCGCCCTGCTGTTCGCCCACGGCTTCTCGATCATCTACGGCCGGATCACCCCGCGCCCCGACATGGACGTCATCCTGGTCGCGCCCAAGGGACCGGGCGATCTGGTCCGTCGCGAATTCCAGCGCGGCCGCGGCGTGCCCAGCCTGTTCGCGGTCGAGAAGGACGCGACCGGCAAGGCCCGCGACCGGGCCATGGGCTACGCCAAGGGCAACGGCGGCGCGACCGGCGGCCTGCTGGAAACCACCTTCCGCGAAGAGACCGAAACCGACCTGTTCGGCGAACAGGCCGTCCTGTGCGGCGGCGCCAAGGAACTGGTGATGCAGGGCTTCAACACCCTGGTCGAGGCCGGCTACCAGCCCGAGATCGCCTATTTCGAATGCCTGCACGAGCTGAAGCTGATCGTGGACCTGTTCTACGAAGGCGGCATCTCCAAGATGCACCACTTCATCTCGGAAACCGCCAAATACGGCGCCGTCGCCAGCGGCCCGCGTGTCGTCACCGAAGAGACCAAGGCCCGCATGAAGACCATCCTGAACGAGATCCAGGACGGCACCTTCGCGCGCAACTGGATCGCCGAGAACGAGGCCGGCAAGCCCCAGTACGAGGCCTGGCTGAAGGCCGACCGCGAAAGCCAGATCGAACAGGTCGGCGCCCGTCTGCGTGAGCGGATGGCCTGGCTGAACACGCCCAAGTCTGAAGCGGCCTGAGCCCGAGCGAAAGACCGGATGACCCTGATGACCGCCGCCGCCTTCAAATCCTCAGCCGAGGCCGCTCCCCAATCGGGGGCGCGCCTGCTGGTCTCCACCCTGGAGCGGCTGGGGGTGGAGGTGGTGTTCGGCTATCCGGGCGGCGCCATCATGCCGGTCTATGACGCACTGGCCGGGTCGAAGCTGAAACACATCCTGGTCCGCCACGAGCAGGGCGCGGCCTTCGCCGCCGACGCCTATGCGAGGAAGAGCGGCAAGGTCGGGGTCTGCATGGCCACCTCCGGTCCCGGCGCCACCAATCTGATCACCGGCATCGCCAATGCGATGATGGATTCGGTGCCGATGGTCTGCATCACCGGCAATGTGGCCCAGGGGCTGATGGGGACCGACGCCTTCCAGGAGATCGACATCCTGGGCGTCACCCTGCCGATCGTGAAACATTCGATCCTGGTGCGCGACGCGGCCGATGTTCCGGCCGCCATCGAGGAAGCCTTCCACATCGCCGCCTCGGGCCGTCCCGGTCCGGTCCTGGTCGATCTGCCCAAGGACGTGCAGTTCGCCACGACCACCGACGACTACGGCTTCCACATTCCCAATGAGACTTCGCGGATCGACCACGACGCCGTCGCCGCAGCCGAGGCCGCGATCCGGGCGGCGAAGAAGCCGCTGGTCTATATCGGCGGCGGGGTGAAGATCGGCCGCGCGACCGAGGCTTTGCGCGCCTTCGTCGCCGCGACCGGCATCCCCCAGGTCTCGACCCTGAACGCCCTGGGCACCGTCCCGACCGACGCGCCGCGCATGCTGGGCATGCTGGGCATGCACGGCGCCCGCGCCGCCAATCATGCGGTTCAGGACAGCGATCTGCTGATCGTCGTCGGCGCCCGGTTCGACGACCGCGCCACCGGCAAGCTGGCCGAGTTCGCGCCCAACGCCCGCATCGTTCATTTCGACATCGATGCCTCCGAAGTCGGCAAGCTGCGGGCGGCCAATGTGGCCGTGGTCGGCGAGCTGAAGGACGGGATCGAGGCCCTGACGGCGCGCATGGCCGGCGGACCGGCCCTGGACATCCAGCCCTGGGTCGACGCGTGCGTCGACGCCGCCCGTACCGGCGCCTATCGCTATGACGCGCCGGGCGAGGGGGTCTACGCCCCGGCTCTGCTGAAAGAAGTGTCCGAAGCGGCCGGCGACGCCTTCGTCGCCGCCTGCGACGTGGGCCAGCACCAGATGTGGGCGGCCATGCACTGCCGCTTCTCCAAGCCCGAGGCCCACATCACCTCGGGCGGTCTGGGCGCCATGGGCTTCGGCCTGCCCGCCGGCATCGGCGCCAAGCTGGCCGATCCGTCAGCGACGGTCGTCACCATCGCCGGCGACGGCGGCTTCATGATGAACATCCAGGAGCTGGCGACGCTGAAGCGTTACGGCATCCCGCTGAAGATCGTGCTGATCGACAACTCCTCGCTGGGCCTGGTGCGCCAGTGGCAGGAGCTGTTCTTCGCCGAGAACTATTCCGAGATCGACCTGTCCGACAATCCGGACTTCGTGAAGGTGGCCGAGGCCTTCGGCATCGAGGCCTTCCGTATCGATCGCCGCGATCAGGTGTCCGAAGGCATCCAGCGCCTGCTGGCCGCCGACGGCCCCTGCCTGGCCCATGTGGTCATCGATCCCCGAGACAATGTCTGGCCGCTGGTTCCGCCGGGCAAGAGCAATGCTGAAATGATGGAGGGCTCCTGAGATGAGCAACACGATCCACGTCCAGATCGACCGTGCGGACGGTTCGCTTCAGCGTCTCATCGGTCTCGTGGAGCGCCGGGGCTTCCACATCGACGGCATCAACATGGCCGACGAGGGCGCCTTCCGTCGGATCGCCCTGACCATCCGCGGCCGCGACGCCGGCCGTTGCATGGAGAATCTGGGTCGCCAGATCGACCGCCTGTTCGGCGTGCGCCGCATCGGCAACGACATTATTCAATCTGAGGCCGCGTGATGACCGCCGAACAAGTACGAGTATCCGGCGTATCCCGAACTGAGGAGATCGCCGCAGACCCCAGCCGGGTCATCGTCTTCGACACGACGATGCGGGACGGGGAGCAGGCGCCGGGCTTCTCCATGACCGCCCAAGCCAAGGTGAAGATGGCCCAGGTCCTGAAGGACCTGGGCGTCGACGTTATCGAGGCCGGTTTCGCCGCCGCCTCGCCCGGCGACGAGGACTGCATCCGCCGCGTGACGGGCGAGGTCGAGGGGCCGGTCTTCTGCTCCCTGTCGCGCGCCAACGAGAAGGACATCGACGCGACTTTCCGCGCCCTGCAGCCGGCGCCGAAATCCCATCGTCGCTGCCATACCTTTATCGGCACCAGCCCGATCCACCGCACCGCCAAGCTGAAGATGTCGACCAACGAGGTGCTGTCGACCGCCGTGCGCGCGGTCGAATACGCCCGCACCCTGTTCGACGACGTCGAGTTCTCGGCCGAGGACGCCTTCCGCACCGAGCCTGAGTTCCTGGCCGATGTGCTGGAGGCCGCCGCCGACGCGGGCGCCCGGACTCTGAACGTGCCCGACACCGTCGGCTATGCGACCCCGGAAGAGGTGCGCGAGACCTTCCGCGCCCTGGCGGCGCGGATCCACAAGCGCCACCCCCATGTGATCTTCTCGGCCCACTGCCACGACGACCTGGGCATGGCGGTCGCCAACTCCCTGGCTGCGGTCCAGGGCGGGGCGCGTCAGGTCGAGGGCGCGATCAACGGCATCGGCGAACGGGCCGGCAACGCCTCGATCGAAGAGGTCATCATGGCCCTGAAGGTGCGCGAAGACCGCTATGGCGTCGCCATCGGCGCCGACAGCCGCCATCTGGTCCGCGCCTCCAAGATCCTGTGCGAAATCACCGAGACGGTCATCGCCCGCAACAAGTCGGTGGTCGGCATCAACGCCTTCGCCCACGAGGCCGGCATTCACCAGCACGGCATGCTGGCCGACAGCCGCACCTATGAGATCATGCGGCCCCAGGACGTGGGCTTTGAAGGCAGCTGGTTCGTTCTGGGCAAGCACTCGGGCCGCCACGCCATCGCCAAGCGGGCCGAGACCATCGGCCGTCCGATCGAGGGCGAGCGTCTGGCGGCCGTCGTCGCCGGCTTCAAACAGCGCGCCGACCAGATCGGCGAGATCAGCGACGCCGAACTGATCGCCATCATTGATCGCGTCGACGGTGTTGAGGAGACGGTGGCCCAGTATGCCTGATCCAAAGACCCTGTTCGACAAGGTCTGGGACGCTCATGTGGTGCGGCCGGAAACGGCCGATACGCCGGGCGTCCTGTATATCGACCTGCATCTGGTCCATGAGGTCACTAGTCCCCAGGCCTTCAGCGAGATCGAGGCGCGCGGCCTGAAGGTGCGCCGGCCCGACCGGACCTACGCCACCCTGGACCATTCGACCCCGACCCTGCCGGCGGGGCTGAACGGGCTGAAACCCTATGTCACCCCCCAGGCCGAGGCCCAGGTCCATACGCTGGAGCGGAACTGCGCCGCCCACGGGGTTCCGCTGGCGGGCTGGGGGTCCGAAGATCGGGGCGTGGTCCATGTCATGGGGCCGGAGCTGGGCCTGACCCAGCCGGGCATGACGGTCGTCTGCGGCGACAGCCATACCGCCACCCATGGCGCCTTCGGGGCTCTGGCCTTCGGCATCGGCACCTCGGAGGTCGGCCATGTGCTGGCGACCCAATGCCTGTTGCAGCGCAAGGCCAAGGCCATGCGGGTGACGGTGAACGGACGGCTGGAGCCCGGCGTCTCGGGCAAGGACGTCGCCCTGGCCGTCATCGCCGCCATCGGCTTCGGCGGCGGCACCGGCTATGTCATCGAATACGCCGGCGAGGCGGTGCGGTCGCTGGACATGGAAGGGCGGATGACCCTGTGCAACATGTCCATCGAGGCCGGCGCCCGGGCGGGGATGATCGCCCCGGACCAGACCACGATCGACTGGCTGCGGGGCCGCAAACATGTCCCCGCCGACTATGAGGCGGCGACCGCCGAATGGCTGAAGCTGGCCACGGACCCGGGCGCGACCTTCGACAAGGAAGTCGTGATCGACGGCGCCGCCATCCGGCCGATGGCGACCTGGGGCACGACGCCGGACGCCGGCGCCCCCATCGGCGCGCCCGTGCCCCAGCCCCAGTCGGACAGCGACCGCAAGGCCATCGCCTATATGGGCTTCACCCCCGGCGAGGCGACGACCAGCCAGCCGGTGGACGTGGTCTTCATCGGCTCCTGCACCAACGGCCGCCTGCCCGATCTGCGCGCCGCCGCCGAGGTTCTGCGCGGCCGCAAGGTCAAGCCGGGCCTGCGCATGCTGGTGGTTCCCGGTTCGGAGGCCGTTCGCCGGGCCGCCGAGGCGGAAGGACTGCACGAGGTCTTCATCGCCGCCGGGGCCGAATGGCGCATTCCCGGCTGTTCCATGTGCATCGCCATGAACGGCGACGTCGTCGCGCCCGGTCAGCTGGCCGTCTCGACCTCCAACCGCAATTTCGAAGGCCGCCAGGGCAAGGACGCCCGCACCATACTGGCCAGCCCCGCGACGGCTGCGGCGACGGCGGTGGCCGGTGTGCTGACCGATCCGCGCGTCTTTCTGAACGAGGTCGTGGATGCGTAGCGACACCCCCTTCCGCTCATCCCGGCGAAAGCCGGGACCCAGTGCTTTCGCGAAGCACAATGCGCGGGATCGCCGACAGGGCGCGACGGGTGACGCCTATCGCCCACAGAACTGGGTCCCGGCTTTCGCCGGGATGAGTGGAGTTTTTGATGTCTGAGCCCTTCACCACCCTGACCTCGAAGACCGTGATCCTGAGCCAGGCCAATATCGACACCGACCAGATCATTCCGGCCCGGTTCCTGACCACGACCACGCGCGAGGGTCTGGGCAAGGCGGCCTTCTATGACTGGCGCTATGAGGCCGACGGCTCGGAAAAGCCCGAGGCGATTCTGAACCGGATCGATCCGGCCGAGCATCGCATCCTGCTGGCGGGCAAGAATTTCGCCTGCGGCTCGTCGCGCGAACACGCCCCCTGGGCCCTGTACGACTATGGGTTCCGGGCGGTGATCTCGACCGAGATTGCTGACATTTTTACATCTAACGCCTTGAAAAACGGCCTGCTGCCCGTCGTCGTCAGCCAGAATGTCTGGGACGATCTGGCTTCGCAGCCGGACCAGCCGGTCACAATCGACCTCGAAGCCCGGCAGATCCGACGCGGCAATGCCCAGCCCGTGCCGTTCGAGGTCGAATCCTTCGCGCGCCAGTGTCTGTTGAACGGGGTGGACACCCTGGGCTGGCTGCAATCAAACCTGCCAGAGATCGAAGCCTTCGAGCGTTCGAGAGAGACCGTCTGATGACCCAAGCCGCCCCCAAGACCTATGAGATCGTCCTGTTGCCCGGCGACGGCGTCGGGCCGGAAGTGACGCGGGCCGCGCGCGACGTGCTGGCGGTCATCGGCGACTTCTACGGCCACAACTTCAACTTCACCGAACATCTGATCGGCGGCGCCGCCATCGACGAGACGGGCGAGCCCCTGCCTGAGGCGACGCGCGCCGCCTGCGTCGCCGCCGACGCCGTCCTGCTGGGCGCCGTGGGCGGCCCCAAATGGGACGGCGGCAAGCGCCGGCCCGAGGAAGGCCTGTTGGCGATCCGCAAGGCCATGGGTCTGTTCGCCAATCTGCGGCCGCTGCAGGTATCGCCGGTCCTGGCGCACCGTTCGCCGCTGAAGAAGGAGATCGTCGAGGGCGTCGATCTGATCGTCTTTCGCGAACTGACCGGCGGCGTCTATTTCGGGGAAAAGACCCGCACCGCCGACCGCGCCACCGACCTGTGCGAATATACGGTCCCTGAGATCGAGCGCGTCGCCCGCGCCGCCTTCCAGACGGCCCGCCAGCGCCGCGGCAAGGTGACTTCGGTCGACAAGGCCAATGTGATGGAGACCAGCCGCCTGTGGCGCGAAGTGGTCACCCGCATCCATGCGGAGGAGTTCCCCGAGATCGCGCTGGAGCACGCCCTGGTCGATTCCATGGCCATGCACCTGATCAGGAAGCCCCGCGAATATGACGTCATCCTGACCGAGAACATGTTCGGCGACATCCTGTCGGACGAGATTTCGGTGCTGGGCGGCTCCATCGGCCTGCTGCCGTCGGCGTCGCTGGGCACGGAAGGGCCGGGCCTGTTCGAACCGATCCACGGGTCGGCGCCGGACATCGCCGGTCAGGATCTGGCCAATCCGGTCGGCACGATTCTGTCGGCGGCCCTCTTGCTGCGTCACAGTCTGAAGCTGGAGGACGAGGCGGATTCCATTGAGGCCGCCGTCGCCGCCGTCCTGGCGGCCGGCGCCGTGACCGCCGATCTCGGCGGAGCCCTGGGCACGCGGGGGGCGACCGAGGCCGTCATCGACGCCATCCGCGCCATTCACTGGGCGACGGCGCACCGGGTGCAGATGCACTGGGCCTGAGGGGCGTCGCGCCGCCCCTGAATTTCATGCCGGGAACAGCGTTCCTTGAAACATGAATCTGAACCTTAAGCCTCGCACGACGAATGGATCATGCGAGGCTTAACTTTTTTGACAGGACCGTTGCAAGAAAGTTGCACCGTTTCAGCCTGACCCCCTTGCGTCGAACGCGATTGCAGTAAAACCTTCGCACTTGCGAGATTGCTAAGGGGGTATTTGCTTATGTCGCACGTTTGGAATCGACTTCCGGGGGTCGCTGCGCTCCTGCTTCTGACCATCGGGCTCTTTTACGCCGGCGGGGCCTTCGCCCAGACGCCGGAGGCGGCGCCCGCCCTGCTGGCGCACCAGTCGGCGCTGGAGCTGGACGGCGCGGGCACGGCCTGGCTGGGCACGTCCACGGCCCTGGTCCTGCTGATGACCCTGCCGGGACTGGCCCTGTTCTACGGCGGCATGGTGCGGCGCAAGAACGTCATCGCCACCATCACCCAGTCGGTCGGCGTCTTCGCCGTCGTCTCCCTGGTCTGGTTCATCGCGGGCTACAGCATCGCCTTCGGCGCCAACGCCGACGCCGCGCTTCAGCCCTATGTCGGCAGCCTGGACATGCTGTTCCTGAACGGCGTGACCCTTGGCACGGCCAACAGCCTGCTGACGGGCATTCCGGAATATCTGTTCATCGCCTTCCAGATGACCTTCGCCATCATCACCCCGGCCCTGGTCACCGGCGCCTTCGCCGAGCGGATGAAATATTCGGGCCTGCTGCTGTTCACGGCCCTGTGGTCGCTGCTGATCTATTCCCCCATCTGTCACTGGGTGTGGGGCGGCGGCTTCCTCGGTTCCGCCGGCGTGCTGGACTTCGCCGGCGGCGCGGTGGTTCACGTCAACTCGGGCGTGGCCGGTCTGGTCTGCGCCATCTTCCTGGGCCGCCGCAAAGGCTATGGGGTCGAGCCGATCAATCCGCACAACCCTGTCCTGACCATGATCGGCGCCTCGCTGCTGCTGGTCGGCTGGATCGGCTTCAACGCCGGTTCGGCGGGCGCGGCCAATGAGCTGATGGGCGTGGCCCTGCTGAACACGGTGCTGGCCGCCGCCGCCGCCGCCCTGACCTGGAAGATCATCGAACTGATCGAAAAGAAGAAGGTCTCGCTGATCGGCATGCTGTCGGGCGTGGTCGCCGGCCTGGTCGCCATCACCCCCGCGGCGGGCTTCGTCGATCCCAAGGGTGCGGTCATCATCGGCCTGATCGCCGGTCCGGTCTGCTACATCTCGTCGGTCTGGATCAAGAAGCTGCTCCGTTACGACGACTCGCTGGACGCCTTCGGCATCCACGGCGCGGGCGGTCTGATCGGCGCCCTTCTGACCGGCGTCTTCGCCACCACGGCGATCAACAGCCTGTCGGAAGGCGCCAATGTCGGGGCCCAGGCCATCGGCCTGGCCTGGACGATCGCCTACAGCGCGGTCGGGACCTTCATCATCCTGGTGATCTGCAAGTTCACCACGGGTCTGCGGGTCAGCGAGGCGGAAGAAGCCGCCGGTCTGGACACCTCGCTGCACGGCGAGGCGCTGGAACACTGAAACCAGAGGGTGCGGCCCGCCGGCCGCGCCCTCCCTTCCGGCGATCCTATCGGGTGCTGGAACAAAAATAACGAAACCAAGGGGATAGATAATGAGAATGAAACTGTTCGGTACGGCCGCCGCTGCGGCCCTGGCTCTGGGGCTGACCAGCCTGGCCGCGCCCGCCTCGGCTCAGGACGCCAAGGTGGCCTTCAACGTCGGCGTGACCAGCGACTATGTCTTCCGGGGCTACAGCCAGACCAACGAAGATCCCGCCATCCAGGGCGGCGTCGACCTGACGGCCGGCAGCTTCTATGCCGGCGCCTGGGCCTCCAACGTTGATTTCGGCGACGACACTGACGCGGAAGTCGATGTCTATGGCGGTTACCGCACCGAGGCGGGCGGTTTCGCCCTGGACTTCGGCGTGATCGGCTACCTCTATGCCGGCGAACCGGACGGCGCCGACTACAACTATGCGGAGTTCAAGGCTGCGGCCTCGCGCGCCGTGGGCCCGGCCACCTTCGGCGCCGCCGTCTACTATTCGCCCGACTTCTTCGGCGCGGCGGATAAGGAAGCGACCTACGCCGAGGTCAACGCCGCCTTCTCGCCGGCGCCCAAGTGGACGATTTCCGGCGCCGTGGGTCAGCAGTGGTTGGACGTGTCCGACGACTACCTGACCTGGAACGCCGGGGTCGGCTATGCCCTCAGCGACAATCTGTCGGCGGATGCGCGCTATTACGACACCGACGTGGACGGGGTGCCCGCGGCCGAGGACCGTTTCGTGGTCGGTCTGAAGCTGACCTACTGAGCCCGTCTTCGGTGAAAAACGAGGCCCCGGAGCACTGGCTCCGGGGCCTTTTTCGTATCAGCGGGCGTAGCGGCTTTCGACCGGCTCGTACCGATCCCACACCTTGCCGTCGGCCAAGGACCGCAGCAGCTTCAGATATTCGGCATGGGTCCAGGCCAGGGGGGTGGCCGAGTCGGTGTTCTGGCCCAGGGCGTAGTCGCGCTCGGTCGGGTCGCCGACCCCGTCCCAGACCTGTTCGGCCAGCATCAGCCCGTCATTGGCGAACCGCTCCATGCCGCGCACATAGGTCTGGCGGATGGCGGCGATGTCGGCGGCGGACGGAGCGCCGTTCAGGCTGACACGGGCCAGCTCATAGTGGCCGCGCTCGCCGGTGAAGAAGGGCCAGACCCGACCCCGCTGACCAGGGCTCATCTGCCCGCCGACGCCGTAGTTGGCGCCCGTGACATGATCCTCGCCATAGCCGTCGACGCCGTAGCGGCGCCAGCCCGGCGTCTGGTCGCCCTCCGGCCCGAAGTCGTAGCGGACCCGGTACAGGTCCTCCAGGCTCTGGTCGTCATAGACGGGCAGGGTAGCGAGGATGTGCGGATCGTCGGCCTTGCGCACCCCGTAGCGGACCAGTTCCAGGAAGCCGCCGTCCACGACCCGGTCCTCCTGGGGCGCGATCTGGCCGTTGGCGGCGCCGATCGGGGCCTTGTCGTTCGGGTTCTCGTTCTGAGTGATGCGGATGAAATAGCGGCCGTCGCCGAAGTCGCCGCTGGTCGTGAACATCCGCTCTTCGATCTTGGAGGCGTAGCTGTCGGCGGCGAGCTGATAGCGGGTCGCTCCCGCCGCATCGCCCGAGGCGCGCGCCATTTCGGCCGCGACCGTCAGCCCGGCCACCACGGCGGCGGTGGTGGAGGGGGAATAGCCCTGCTGCTCTTCCCAGCGCTCCTGCTGGGTGAAGGGCGGCTTGATCTCGGCGTCGTTCCACAAAAGGCCGATCTTGCCGCCGTCCACCAGGAAGTCGGCCGCCGGCTTCAGCATCGAACGATAGTGGTCGGCCATCTGGGCGTCGGACAGCCAGCCCAGCTTCCACAGACGATAGCCCAGCATGATCGGCATGGCCGTCTGGTCCAGCTGGACCGCCACCCATTCCAGTTCGCCGTCCACATGGGTCTTCTGCAGGAACCAGCCGCCGACGCCGGTATTGCCGGGCGTGTTCGGGCCGACCTGGACCTGGGGCAGATAGTTGAAGGCCGCCAGCGGCGTCTCCTTGTCGCCCAGGGCCGCCAGGGCCATGGCCACCTGATAGAAGTCGCGCGGCCAGACCGCCTTGTAGCCGGTGGAGGATTTCGACGCGTCCACCGTGTCGCCCCAGGGGTTGGACAGGGAGGCGATCAGGGCGCCGGCATGGGTGCGGTCCTCCTGCACCTTCAGCATCAGGGCCGAGGCGTAGGCCAGCTTGCCTCCGTCCGTCGCCTGTTCGGCGATGCGCGGCAGTTCGGTCAGGGAGGCGACATAGTCTTCCCAGCCGATGCGATCACCCTCGCCGTTGAACCGGGCCAGAACCTCGTCCAGGCCGGTGGAGAAGGCGCCGTCCGCAGCAGCGCGAGCCTGGGCCTCGCTGTCGCCGAAGCCGATGACGATGTCGCGGCTGAGGCTTTGACCCTGGCGCAGACGCGGCAGGGCGCCCGTCATCATGATATTGCCCGCCGTCTCGCCGGTGGAGGCGTAGGTCCAGTTCATCCGCCCGTCCTTCAGGTCGGTCAGACCGTCCGAGGCGCCGACGAAGCCGACGCCGGCGGCGGCGAAGGCCTGGCTGGGCTTCAGCACCAGATGGGTGTCGCCTTCCCAGGCGTGGAAGGCGTCTCGCGTGACCTGACCGCGGTCGTCCACCCCGGTGTTGGCGATGTGCGGCTCCAGCAGCAGATAGGGGGTCGCCGCGCCGCTGAGGGCCGTGATCCGGACCCGCAGCACCAGGGCGTTGCGGTCCGGATCGGTGAAGATGCGCTTCTCGATTTCGAACCGGCCGGCCTTGTCGCGCGTGGTGACCTTATAGGCCGGCGACAGGGAGCGGCCCTGGGCGTCCGTATGCAGATATTCGGTCCGCTCGGTGGTGTCGGGCCCCTCGACCGCCAGGCCGTCCGGCGTGACCACCGCGAAACGCAGGGCCTTGATCTGGGCCTCGTGGATCAGGCCGTACATGGTCTCGGTCAGGACGCCGTCGGCGATGGAGAACCAGACCTTCGACACCGCGCCGGTCGGTCCGCCGTCGCGGTACTGGCCGTCGACATAGGCTTCATAGGAGGCCCCAGCCCCGGTCTTGGCGGCGCTGGACCAGGTAGGCAGATCACCCGGCGCGCCCGGAGCGACTCCGGACTGGGCCGAGGCGGTCGAGGCGAGCGCCAGGCCGGCGGCGCCGGCGAGGCAGAAGGAACGGAAGTGACGCATTGGGGTCCTCACGGGTTGCGCGTGGGGGCGGGGGAAAGAAGGAAGGTCAGGGGAACGTCCAGCCGCTGGTTCCACGAGGCCTCATTGTGCTGGGCGCCGGGGAAGACCAGGCTCTGGAAATCGCCGGGGCCGTAGCCGCGACGGCGGAAGACGGCGTCCACCTGGGTCTGGAAGGCGGCGTAGAACTGATCCAGGGTCTCGTCGCCCCGGTCGAAGTAGAAGCGGTTCGCGCCGGGCGCCGGCAGGCCGCGGTCGATCACCCCGGTCCAGGCGGAGACCAGCCGTTCGCGCCAGGCCTCCAGGCTTTGACCGTCCAGGCCTGTGACCCGCAGCGGCCAATGGGTCGACAGACAGGCGGCGGCGGAGAAGACGTCCGGCCGTTTCATCACCGCGTACAGTGAGATCAGCCCGCCCATGCTGGAGCCGCTGATCAGGGTGTCCTCGCGGCCGGGCAGGGTGCGGTAGGTCCGGTCCACGAAGGGTTTCAGCTCTTCGGTCAGGAAGCGGATGTAGCCGTCCGACAGGGGCGGGCCGCCATAGACGGCCTGAACATCGCCGCGCATGTCCTCGGGCAGGGCCGCGATCAGATCGGCCGGGACATATTCCCGCAGGCGAAGATCCGTGTTCCAGACGCCGACCACGATGGGGGCGCGCACCTGACCGCCGGCGATCAGCCGCGTCAGATGCTCGTCCACCCCCCATTCGCCGAAGTTGGCCGTCGAGGGATCGAACAGGTTCTGTCCGTCGTGCATGTAGAGGACGGGATAGGCCGCATCCGACGTCTCATAGCCGGGCGGCAGCCAGACGGAGACGTTCCTCGCCTTCACATGGGCCGAGCTCACGGCCTCGTGGAGGATCAGACGACCGGCCGCCGTCTGCGCCCGTGCGGCGCCGGCGAAGGGCAGGGCGGCCGCCAGGGCCAGGAGCGCGCGGCGGTTCACGCCCTTTGCTCCCGCACCCTCAGGGCGCTGAAGGCCGCCAGCAGGAAGGAGGCGGCGCCCAGCACCAGGGCCCAGATCGCCTGGCCGCTGAAGAAGTGCTTCAGAATCAGGCCCAGCACCGTGGCCGCCAGCAGTTGGGGCACGACGATGAAGATGTTGAACACGCCCATATAGACGCCCATCTTCCGCGCCGGCACAGCCGCCGACAGGATGGCGTAGGGCATGGAGACGATCGAGGCCCAGGCGAAGCCGACCCCGACCATGGGCAACCACAGCAGGCCCGGCTCGCGGATCAGGAAGACGCCGAACAGACCCGCCGCGCCGAGCGCCAGCATCAGGGCGTGGGTCGCCCTGCGGCCGATCCGCCTGGCCAGAACCGGCAGGGTGAAGGCCGCCAGGGCCGCGACCCCGTTATAGACCCCGAACAGAACCCCCACCCAGTCGGCCCCGGCTGCGTAGGCGGCCGAGGTGGTGTCGGTCGTGCCGAAATGGACGCTGGTCACGGCGGCGGTGGTGTAGATCCACAGGGCGAACAGGGCGAACCAGCTGAAGAACTGGACCACCGCCAGGTCGCGCATGGTCTGGGGCATGCGATAGACGTCGTTCAGGATCTCGGTCACGGCGTTGGCGATGCGGCGGCGCTGCATCAGGCCCACTGCGATCTGCAACAGGCCGAAGCCGACGAAGAAGCCGGCCAGGACCAGCAGCTCCTTCTCCAGATCGAAGGCGGCGATCAGCACCAGGCCGAGCCCCCCCAGAACGGCGCAGACCAGGCCCGAACCCATCCAGCCCCGCACGCTGCGGGCCGGCGGCTCAGGCGCATCGTCTGCCGGGGCGGCGCCCAGGGCTTCAAGGCGCGCGCGTTCGAAGGCGGCGAGCTGTTCGGGGCTGTATTCGCGGGTGCTCAGCACCGTCCACAGCACGGCCGTGAACAGGCCGGCGGCGCCGACGTAGAAGGCGATCTTGACCGACAGGGGCACGACGCCCGCCTCAGCCGTCGAGACCACGCCGAAGACGTTCGACAGCAGCCAGGGCAGGACCGAGGCGAAGACCGCCCCTGCGCCGATGAAGAAGCTCTGCATCGCATAGCCGGCGGTGCGCTGCTCCTCCGGCAGATTGTCGCCGACGAAGGCGCGGAACGGCTCCATGGTGATGTTGATCGAGGCGTCCATGATCCACAGCATGGCGGCGGCGAACCACAGGCCGGGGCTGTTGGGCATGGCGATCAGGGCCAGGGTGGTCAGGATCGCCCCGACCAGGAAATAGGGGCGGCGACGCCCGAACCGGGTCCAGGTCTTGTCGCTGAAATGGCCGACCAGGGGCTGGACCAACAGACCCGTCAGAGGGGCGGCGATCCAGAGGATGGCCAGGCTGTCGACCTCGGCGCCTAGGGTCTGGAAGATCCGGCTGGTGTTGGCGTTCTGCAGGCCGAAGCCGATCTGGATGCCGAAGAAGCCGACGCACATGTTCCAGATCGCCAGGCCGGACAGGCGCGGGCGGTGGGAGAGGAGGGTCATGATCTTCCCCCGCTTGCGGGGGAAGTGTCGCGTCGTGGCGCGCAGCGACACGCGTGACGATGGGGGGAGTTCAGCCTTCTGTCAGAAGACTTCCCTCTCCGACCCTGGATCGCTGCGCGATCGACGGGCCACCTCTCCCGCAAGCGGGAGAGGATCTGAAAGTCGCCCATCACCGACGCCCCCGCCCGAACGGCACGAACCGGATCGCCTGGCCGCCGCCGGGCGCGAGCGCCAGCGTCAGCGTGTCCGCCGACGTCACCTCGCGCTGCTCGATGACGATGTCCTCGCGCTTGCCGCGATAGTCGGCGTCCGGCCCGTCGCGATAGATTTCGGCCCGGTAGCGCCGGCCGGGGTCCAGGAAGTCCAGAGGCGCCGTAAGGACGCGCGGATGCTCGTCGGTGATGGCGCCCAGGGCCCAGACGTCCGACGCTCGATCCTTGCGCGCTATGGCGACATAGTCGCCCATCTCGGCCGCGAGCACGCGGGTCTCGGCCCAGTCGACCGGCACGTCCTTGATGAACTGGAAGGGGCCGGGGTTGGCCTCGTAGTTGACCAGCAGGTCGGCGGCCATCTGGATCGGGCTGTAGATGACGACATAGAGGGCCAGCTGTTTGGCCCAGGTGGTCTGGACTCCGCCGGGGCTGCGCGTCTCCATGCCGAAGATGCCGGGCGTATAGTCCATCGGGCCGGCCAGCAGGCGGGTGAAGACCAGGTTCGGCTCGTGCTCGGGCGGATTGCCCGGATTGCCCCAGGCCGAATACTCCATGCCGCGCTGACCCTCGCGGCTGATGATGTTCGGATAGGTGCGGCGCAGGCCCGTATCCTTGAACGGTTCGTGGGCGTTGATCGCCACCTTGTGCCGTGCGCCCGCCTCGACGACCTTCATATGGTGCTGGGCCATGGCCTGGCTCTCGTGCCAGGCCATCACCATCCGGCCGTCCGGCCCGGCGACGCGAGCGCCGCCTGCGTCGGCGACATAGCCGGTCTTGACCGAATGGACGCCCAGCCGCTCATACAGGGCCATGGCCGGTTCGAGCTGCTGCTCATAGTGGAAGGCGTTGCCGCCGGTTTCGTGGTGGCCGATCAGCTGGACGCCCTTGGACCGGGCGTGGGCGCAGACCGCCTCGATGTCGAAGTCGGGATAGGCTTCGGTGAAGCTGAAGTCCGAACCATTGGCGAACCATTGGCCGTCCCAGCCCTTGTTCCAGCCCTCGACCAGGACCCCGCCCAGGCCGTGCTCGGCGGCGAAGTCGATGTGTTTGATGGCGTTCTCGGTGGTGGCGCCGTGTTTGGGGCCGGAGTTCCAGCTCTTCAGATCCAGATGCATCTCCCACCAGACGCCGACGTATTTCATCGGCTTGAACCAGCTGACGTCGCCCAGCCTGTTGGGTTCGTTCAGGTTCAGGATCAGGCTGGATTCGATCAGGCCGGCGGCGCTGTCGCTGACCTGCAGGGTCCGCCAGGGGGTGTTGAACGGCGCCTGGCGCACCACGGCGGCGTTGGTCAGGCCGGGCGTCAGCTGGGCGCGGAACCTGGTTTCCTCCGACCGGCGCAGGTTCATCCCGGCGTAGTCGATGCAGGCGGCCTCGTGGATCGAGACGTGCAGGCCCGACCGTCCCTTGACTGTCATTGGCGTCTGGGCGCTGCCGACCGCGCTGATCGGGGTGCGGCTGTAGAGATATTCCTCGCGGTTCCATTCCCAGGCCGGGCACCACAGGGCCTCGCCGTCCTCGGCCAGATTGAACTCGGTGATCTCCGAACCGATGCGGACCGTCTTCAGGGCGGGCTGGTCCGGGAATTCGTAACGGAAGCCCAGGCCGTCGTCATACAGGCGAAAGACGACATCGACGCGCCGTTGCAGGCCGCCGGTCTCGGCGTAGCGGACCCGCCACTCGTTGTAATGGTTGCGGATGAAGCGGCGCTCGCCCCAGGGCTGCTCCCAGGTCTCGTCGAAGGTCACGGGCTGACCGGCCGTGATCGCCAGGCCGCGCTCGAGGGCGGGGGCGTCGGTCAGCAGGAAGCCGAGCTTGGAGGGGGCCACGACCATCCGCCCCTGACGCAGCACCGCATACATCGGCCGCCCGTCGTTATCGGTAAAGGCCTCGACCGTCAGGACGCCGCCGGGCGAACTGGCGCGGGCGTGGGTCGGCGCGGTCTGGGCGCGAACGCCCGTCGCGCCGAAGGCCAGGATAGAGGCGCCGCCGAGGGCCAGGAAGGATCTGCGCTTCATCTGTGAACTCCGTTACGCCGCCTCTTGCCAACCGCCGCGAACGGTGGCTGAAACGTTTGCAGAAAAATTTGCAGGCTCGAAAGCCTGTGCTGAGGACCCGCGACCTTGAGCCGCAAGACAACCCGACTTGAAGACATCGCGCGCCTGGCCGGCGTCTCCGTCGCCACCACCTCGCGGGCGCTGAACGACAGCCCCGCCGTCAACGACCGCACCAAACAGCTGATCTGGAAGCTGGCGAAGGAGCACGACTACCCCTTCCGCCGCTACATGCCCGCCGGTCCGATCGGGGCTCAGGGCACCATCGCCCTGGTGACGCCGCGTCCTCAAGGGCGGGAAGGCCGGATCTCGGACCCCTTCTTCCTGGAGCTTCTGGCGGGGGTGGGCGAGGCGGCGCGCGAACGCGGCTGCGACCTGCTGATGAGCCATATTTCGCCCGCCACCTATGACGAGCTGGCGGCGGCGATGAACACCAGTCGCGCGGACGGGGTGATCTTCCTGGGTCAGTCCAGCCTGCACGGCGCCTTCAACCGGCTGGCGGCGGGCGACCATCGCTTCGTGGTCTGGGGCGCCGACCTGCCGGAACAGGACTATTGCTCGATCGGCTCCGACAACTTCTCCGGCGGCCGCCGCGCGACGGCGCATCTGGCGCGGCTGGGCCGCACGCGCATCGTCTTTCTGGGCGATCTGGATCCGCCCGAGGCCATGCAGAGGCATCGCGGCTATCTGGCGGCGCTGGAGACGGCGGGTCTGTCGGTCGAGGCCGATCTGATCGTGCCGGCCCATTTCGAGGTCGAGTCCGCCGAGGCCGCCGTGGACGCCCTGGTGCGACGCGGCGTGCGGTTCGACGGGGTGGTGGCGGCGTCGGACCAGATCGCCCTGGGCGCCGTGCGGGCGCTGGAACATGCCGGCTTGACCGTGCCCGGCGACGTCTCCGTCATCGGCTTCGACAATGTGCCCTTCAGCCGCTATTCGCGCCCGGCCCTGTCCACCATCGCCCAGGACACGATGAAGGCCGGGCGGCTGATGGTGTCCAAACTGCTGGACCACGGGGGCGCGACGGCCGGTCGGTCGGAACGGGTGCCCACCGACCTGATCGTGCGCGAGACCTGTGGCGGCTGAACGGATCATGCCAGTCTGAAGACCAGGCCGGCGAGCGGAGGCAGGGCGGCGCCGTCGGCCTCGGTCCAGTTGATCGCCTCGATCCGCGTCGCGTTTTCGGGCGGGCTCCAGTCGATCCGCTCGTGACCCAGGTTGAAGACGCACAGCAGCCGCTCTTCGCCGCCGCCCCGTTCCCGGCGTTCGAACACCAGCAGGTCCGAGGTCTGGATCGGCGCCATGGCGCCGAAGCGCAGGGCCGGGTGCTGATGACGCAGCCGGATCATCCGCCGCGCGACGTGAAGGGTCGCGGCCGGGTCGGCCTCCTGCGCATCCACCGCCAGCGGCAGGTGACGGGGATCGACCGGCAGCCAGGGCTCGACGGTGGAGAAGCCGGCGTTGGCCTGATCCGCATGCCAGGGCATGGGCGTGCGGGCGCCGTCGCGGCCCAGGGTCTCGGGCCAGTTGGCGATGGCCTCGGGATCGACCAGCCGCTCGAACGGCACCTCGGCCTGGGGCAGGCCCAGCTCCTCGCCCTGATAGACGAAGACATTGCCGCGCAGGCAAACCAGCAGCATCAGGGCCATCTCGGCGAAGGCCTTGCGGTCCCGCCCTTGCGCCCAGCGCGACACGGCGCGCGGCGCGTCATGGTTGGAGAAGGTCCAGGACGGCCAGCCTTCGCCCTGCTGGTCCGGCCACATGGTCTCGCCCCGCGCGACCAGTTCGCTCTTCAGCGTGTCGGCGTACAGATACAGGAAGCCGTAGGCCGAGTGCAGGCGATCGGTCCCGGCGGTGTATTCCTTCATCTCGCGATCGGCGTGATCGCCGCCGACCTCGGCCACGGTGAACCGCCCCTCATAGCTGTCGGTCAGGGCGCGGATGCGGTTCAGGAAGCCCAGGATCTCCGGCTGGCTCTGGTTGTAGATCTTGTCCTGGAAGTCGAAGGGGCGGGTGCGCTTCTTGCCGTCGTTGATCGGCGGATTGTCGGTCAGCTTCAGGTCGTGGATGGAGAAGTTGATGGCGTCCAGCCGGAAGCCGTCGACGCCCCGGTCCAGCCAGAAGCGCGCCGCTGCGATCAGGGCGTCCTGGACCTCGGGGTTCCTGACGTTCAGCTGCGGCTGCGAGGCCAGGAAGTTGTGCATATAGTACTGGCCGCGCCGCGCGTCCCAGGTCCAGGCCGGGCCGCCGAACACCGACTGCCAGTTCGACGGCGGCGATCCGTCCGGCTTGGCGTCGGCCCAGACGTACCAATCGGCGTGCGGTCCGGTGCGCGAGGCCCGGCTGTCCAGGAACCACGGGTGCTCGTCCGAGGTGTGCGAGAAGACCTGGTCGATCACCACCTTCAGGCCCAACGCGTGGGCGCGCGCCACCAGGGCGTCGAAATCGTCCAGGGTTCCGAAGATCGGATCGACGTCGCAATAGTCGGCGACGTCATAGCCGAAGTCCTTCATCGGCGAGGTGAAGAAGGGCGACAGCCAGATGCCGTCCACCCCCAGCGAGGCGACGTGGTCCAGATGGTCGGTGATCCCCTTCAGGTCGCCGACCCCGTCGTTGTTCGCATCGGCGAAACTGCGGGGATAGATCTGGTACAGAACGGCGCCCCGCCACCATTCAGTGTGGGCGGTCGCCGGCTGGGCGGCGGTCGCGAGATCGAGGCTGTGGGCGTTCACTGGGGCGTGCTCTTGCAGATCAGATAGTCGAGAGGGGGAATGCGGACGGCGTAGCTGGCCGGCGCCGAGGCCTGGGATTCGCAGTCGCCGCGCACAGCTTGCCACCGCAGCGAACCGGGCTCCACCTCGACCTGGGCCGTGACTGCGGCGGTCGAGCTGTTCAACAGGACCAGGGTCTCGCCGCCGGACTGGTCCAGACGAGACAGGGCGAACAGGCCGGGCGCGTCGCCTGCCGCGCGGACGATCTGTCGGCCCCGGCGCAGGGCGGGATCAGCGGCGCGAATCCGGGCCATTTCGGCGATGGCCTTATAGAGGGGCGCTGTCGTGGAATAGGGCGTCTGCCGTCCGCCGATCGGCTGTTCCGCCGCATAGACCTGGGTCCGGCTGGGCCACATGTCCTGGCGCGAGTTTCCATAGCCGCCGGCCCCGGCGAAGCCCTGTTCGTCGCCGTAATAGAGGGTGGGCACGCCCCGGCTGAACATCATCAGGGCGTGGGCCAGTTTCACCCGGGCCAGGATCTCGGCCTCGTCCGCCTGCGGATTGGCCTGTTTCACGAAGAAGCCGACCCGGCCCATGTCGTGATTGCCCAGGAAGGTCGGCAGGACGGCGGCCGTCTCGGCGCCCTTCGCGTAGACGGCGTCGGCGGCGAACAGTCGGGCCAGGGCGTCGGTTCCCGTCTTGCCGGACGCGACCTCGACCGCGGTCTTCTGGAAGGGGAAGTCCAGCACGGCGGGATAGGCGTCCTCCCGGGTGAACCGCGCCGTCACCGCCGGGTCGGGGTCATAGACCTCGCCGAAGATGTGGAAGTTCGGAATGCCCTTGGCCCGCGCCCGCTCCAGCATGGCGGGGATGAAGGCCTGCCAGAATTCCGGATTCACGTGGCGGGCGGTGTCGATGCGGAAGCCGTCGATGCCGTACTTGTCGATCCAGCCGCCGAAGATGTCGATCATGCCCTGGACCACGACGGGGTCCTCGGTCAGCAGGTCGTCCAGACCGGCGAAGTCCCCGTCCAGCGAGCTTTCGCCCGCGAAGGTGCTGTCGCCCCGGTTATGATAGTGGATGGGGTCGTTCAGCCAGGCCGGGATCTTGGCGGTCTCTTCGCCCGCCGGGACATAGGGGGTGTAGGCGTAGTCGGGCCGGGTCAGGCGCGAGAAGTCCCGTCCGTCGAAGCCCGCGTTGATCGCCGCCCCGTCCACTCCGCCGCGGCGGGTGTAGGGATAGTCGGCCCGGCTGCGGTATTCGCACGGCCTGTCCGGGCATTCGCGGTAGCGGATGACGTCGGCCGTGTGGTTGGCGACGATGTCCAGATAGACCTTCATGCCCCGCGCATGGGCCGCATCGACCAGGGCCCGCATCGCCGTCTCATCGCCGAAATGGGGATCGACGGCCGTGAAGTCGGTGATCCAGTAGCCGTGGTGCGCCGCGCCGGTGTAGCCGTTGTGCATCTGCACCGGCTTGTTCTTGAACACGGGGGCCAGCCAGACGGCGGTGGCGCCCAGGCCCTGAATATAGTCCAGCCGCTGCGTCACCCCGGCGAGATCGCCGCCGTGGTAGAAGTCGGTGTCCGACGGATCGAAGCCGCTTTTCAGCCGCTCGGGGGCGTAGCCGCCGTGGTCGTTCGCGGGATCGCCGTTGGCGAACCGGTCGGGCAGCAGGAAGTAAATGACCTCGTCCTGCGGCGGACGCTGACGCAGCGCCGTCAGGGCGTCGGCTGCGGGCGACGCGGCCGGGGCCTCGGCGCGGGCCTGAAAGGGCAGGGCCGAAAGGCTCGCCATCAGAGCCGTCGCTGCGGCCAAGGCGCGGGCGCGGTTCGTCTTGCGGGGGGCAAGGCTCATCCTGTCGGTCCTCCTGTCTGGAAAGTGCAAAGCCTTCCAGATCGATTTGCAAGATTTTGCAGCCCTGGGGCCGCCTGTCAACGCGGATTGGAATGATGCAATGCAGCGAAAGCTTGGCTGCACCCCTCCGTATATCCGCGTATATCGGGCTTCCGCAGCTTTGGAGAGTGCGACGAAAATGCGTCGCCCACATTAACGGCTTGCAACCTTGTCCAAGATTTGCATATTTTTGCGAAGGCTTCGGCTGCGACATTCAGAATCGCGGCGGCCCCCAGGGAGGATGACCATGTCTCTACGTCTTAACCGGCGCGTGCGCCTGCTGTCGGGCGCTGCTGTCGGCGCCGCCGCCTTCGCCGCCGTCGGTGCGGCGCAGGCTCAAACCGCGACCACCGCCGCTCAGGCTGACCAAGCGCCGACCGAAGTCGGCGAAATCGTCGTCACCGGCATCCGCCGCTCGATCGAGGCCTCGATCTCGGCCAAGGCCAACAACACCTCGATCGTCGAAGTCATTTCGGCCGAGGACATCGGCAAGCTGCCGGACGTCTCGATCGCCGAATCCCTGGCGCGTCTGCCCGGCGTGACGATGCAGCGCCTGGACGGCCGCAGCCAGCAGATCTCCATCCGCGGCCTGGGCCCGGACTTCACCACCGCCCTGCTGAACGGCCGCGAACTGGTCACCACCGGCGACAACCGCGGCGTCGAGTTCGACCAGTTCCCGTCGGAACTGCTGGGCAGCGTCGTCGTCTACAAGACCCCGGATGCGGCCCTGCTGGGTCAGGGCTTGGCGGGCTCGGTCGATCTGCGCACCGTGCGGCCCCTGGCCTACGGCCGTCAGGCCATCGCCCTGAACTATCGGCATGAGTGGAACGACATCGGCGCCCTGAACTCGGGCACGACCGACAGCGGGGACCGCTACACCGTCTCCTACATCGACCAGTTCATGGACGGCACGCTCGGCGTCGCCTTGGGCTACGCCCACATGAGCTCGCCCTATCAGTCCGAGCGGTTCAACGCCTGGGGCTATCCGACCTATAGCGACGGCAATCTGCTGACCGGCGGCGTCAAGCCCTACGTCATGTCCTCGGAGCTGGAGCGCGACGGCTATATGGGCGTCTTGGAATGGCGCCCGAACGACCGCATCCATTCGACGATCGACGCCTTCTATTCCGAGTTCAAGAACACCCAGGTTCTGCGCGGCATCGAATTCCCGCTGGCCTGGGGCGGGTTTTCAGAAAATCCCGCGCGCAATGACACGACGCTCGGCGGCTGCCAGATCACTAGCAATGTCCCGACCCCGAACGTCTGCCGTCCCGCCCCTTCGCTGCGCCCCGGCTACACCGTGGAAGACGGCCTGATCGTCGCCGGCACCTGGGACAACATCAAGGGCGTGGTCCGCAACGACCTGAACAAGCGCGACAGCAACATCACCGCCCTGGGCTGGAACACCGAATTCGTCGCCAATGACGATTGGACCCTGGGTCTGGACCTCAGCTATTCGAAGGTCGAACGTGACGACATCATCCTGGAGACCAACGCCGGGACGGGCCGCAACATCAACGGCGCCCTGGACACCCTGGGCTTCGAACTGACCGACGACGGGGTGACCCGGTTCAACAGCCGGCTCGACTACGCCGACGCCAGCCTGATCCGCATCACCTCGGCCCAGGGCTGGGGGTCAGACGTCATTCCGGGCGGCCAGGTCGGCTATATGAACACGCCCTCGATCGAGGACGAGCTGAAGGCGGCCCGCATCACCGCCAAGCGGACTCTGAACCAGAGCCCGTTCAGCTCCATCGACTTCGGCCTGAACTATACCGAGCGCAACAAGAGCTTCGTCAACGACCAGTACTATATCGGCGTCCCCGGCGGCGGCGATCTGTTCGTGCCGTCGCAATATCTGCTGGCCCCGACCGACCTGGGCTATCTCGGCATCTCGCAGGTGCTGAGCTATGACGCCCTGGGCGTGGTCAACAGCGGCCTGCTGAGCCGGGTTCGCAATCCCAACGCCGACGTCGCCGCCGGAAACTGGGAAGTGACCGAAAAGGTCTCGACCGCCTACATCCGCGCCAACATCGACCACGAACTGTTCGGCATGCCCCTGACCGGCAATGTCGGCATGCAGTTCGTCTATACGGATCAGAGCTCCAGCGGCTTCTCGGCCCGTCAGGTGGGTCCCGGCGTGGCCGAAACGATCGCCGTCAACGGCGGTGCGGAATATCTGGAAATCCTGCCAAGCTCCAACTTCATCCTGGAGGTCGGCGACGACCTGTTCGCCCGCTTTGCGGTCTCGCGCACCCTGGCGCGTCCGCGAATGGACGACATGCGCGCCTCGCGGAACTACAGCTACAACACCAGCCTGGCCCAATCGACGGACATCAACCGTTCGCCGTGGGGCGGCGGCGGCGGCAATCCGGAACTGCGGCCCTATATCGCCGACGTCGCGGACCTGTCGTTCGAGAAGTATTTCGCCAACCGCCGAGGCTATGTCTCGCTGGCCGGCTTCTACAAACACCTCGAAACCTACGTCTATAACCGCAACCAGATCTTCGACTTCACCGGCTATCCGATCGGCGTGATCTCGCCGACCAATCCCGAGCCGGCCCTGCGGCAGGGCCTTGTCGGGGCACCGGACAACGGCGACGGCGGCTGGATCAAGGGTCTGGAGTTCTCGGTGTCGGCGCCGTTCGACATCTTCCTTCCGGCGCTTGAAGGCTTCGGGGGCGTGTTCAGCGCGTCTGCGACCGACAGCGAGGTCCAGCCCGACCCGACCCAGGCCCCGACCACCCTGCCGGGCCTGTCGGAGACGGTGGTCAACGGCACCCTCTATTATGAGCGTTACGGCTTCCAGGCGCGGGTCTCGGGTCGCTACCGGTCGGACTTCCTGGGCGAGGTCGCCGGCTTCGGCAACGGCCGCACCCTGCGGTCGGTCGCGGCGGAAACCGTGGTCGACGCCCAGATCGGCTATGAGTTCCAGTCCGGCCCGCTGGAAGGCCTGTCGATCCTGGCCCAGGTCAACAACCTGACCGACGAGCCGTTCAAGACCTTCGAAAACGGCGATGAGCGCCGGACCATCGACTATCAGAGCTACGGCCGGACCTTCGCGGTGGGCATGAACTACCGCTTCTGATTTCTCCCCTGAGCAAACTCGGGCCGCCTCGGAAACGAGGCGGCCTTTTTCTTCTGTGGGCCCACTGCGCGCCAAAGTTTGGTTACAGGCGCCCTTTTTCCGCTGGACGGCGCGTCCGCTATGGCCGAACCAAGGCGATCAGAACCGCGCGGGCACAGCGCGGCGTCTTCGTATCATCCGTAAGGGGGAATATTCATGTCCGCACCAGAGGCCGCAAGACGTCAGGGCACAGGCCTGGCCTTCGCCTATGTCACCACGCTCTTCTTCGCCTGGGGCTTCGCCACCTCGCTGATCGATCCGCTGATCGCGGCGGTGAAGCGGGTGTTCGATCTGAACAACGCCGAGGCCTTTCTGACGACCTTCGCCTGGTTCATCGCCTATGGACTGATGTCCCTGCCGGCGGCGGCGGTGCTGGGCCGGCTGGGCTACAGCCGTTCGATCATCGGCGCCCTGGTCGTCATGGTGGCGGGCTGTCTGATCGTGCCGGCCGCGACGGCCGCCGACTGGTATCCGGGCGTGCTGATCGCCCTGTTCGTCATCGCCTCGGGCGTCACCCTGCTTCAGGTCGCGGCCAATCCGCTGGTGGCTGAACTGGGCGCGCCCAAGGGCGCCTCCAGCCGTCTGAATCTGTCCCAGGCCTTCAACTCCCTGGGCACCACGGTCGGTCCGTGGCTGGGGTCGCACGTCCTGTTGACGGGCGGCGTCTTCGCCGCCGGCGCCGTGGTCACGGCCGCCACCCGCACCCAGTCGCTGCGCAGCATCGACATGGCCTTCCTGGGCATGGGCGCCTTCTTCGCCGTGGTGGCCTTCTTCATCTTCACCGCCCGCAAGAAGATCAATGCAGCGGCGCCGGCCGCCACCCAGGCGGTCTCGCCGCTGAAGGCCTTGACCTCGCCTTGGGCGATCTTCGGCGCCCTGGCCATTTTCCTCTACGTCGGTTCTGAAGTGGCCATCGGCGGCATGCTGACCAACTTCCTCGAAAGCCCCGAGACCCTGAACGCGCCGATCGAGACGGCGGGCAAGATGGTCGCCCTCTACTGGGGCGGCGCCATGGTCGGCCGCTTCATCGGCTCGCTCGTTCTGACCCAGGTCCGGCCGGGAATCGTCCTGGCGGTCTGCACCGTGACGGCGGCGGTCCTCTGCTTCGTCGTCAGCCGGATCGGCGGACCGACGGCGGCCTATGCGGCCCTGTCGATCGGCCTGTTCAACTCGATCATGTTCCCGACCATCTTCACCCTGACCCTGGAGCGGTCCACCGCCCCCACCTCGGCCACCTCGGGCCTGTTGGTCTTCGGCATCATCGGCGGCGCCCTGCTGCCCCAGGTGGCGGCGCGCATCGCCGACGCCGCCGGCGCGCTTCAGCCGGCCTTCGTCGTGCCGATGCTGGGCTATGTCGGCCTGACGATCTTCGCCGTGGCCTGCATCCGCACCAAGGCCAAGACCGAGGTGACGACCACCGTCTCGCACTGAGGCCGGTCTTCAGACACGACAAAGGGCGCGGAGAGCCATCTCCGCGCCCTTTTCAATTCCGCGCGGACGGTCAGCCGTCGATCAGGCCCTGAAGGATCGGGGCCAGGCGGTCGCGCATCTTTTCGCAGTCGGCCTGGTCGATGTTGAAACTGCCGCCGCCCAGTTCGCGGCTGACCGACATCCCCATGATGAAACCGGCCAAGAGGCGGGCGCGGACCCGGGCGTCTGGTCCGCTGATCCATTCCTCAAGCGGGCCGAAGAAGCGGGCCGTGCAGGTGTTCTGAACCATTTCAGCGGCCTTGTTCGAGCCGATGGAGCGCAGCATGATCGCCATGCCCTTCAGCTTTTCAGCCTTCTTGGGCTCGAAGACGATCTCGTGGGCGACGCGCCGGCCGAACTCGGACTTGTCGCCCGACATCAGGGTGCTGCCGTCGCTGCAGCTGTCCAGGGCCGCCAGGAACAGATCGTCCTTGGAGCCGAAATAGCGGCTGATCAGGGCCGCATCGACGCCGACGTCGCGGGCGATGTCGCGCATGCCCACATCGTCATAGCTCTCGGCCGCGAAACGGTCGCGTGCTGCTTCGAGGATGGCCGTGCGGGTGGCGGCGGCTTTCCTCGGGCGGGGGCCGGGACATAACAAGGGGGCGACACTCCAGAATGAATAACCGTAGCCTCCATATGGCTTTGTCAACGCCTGTTGACAAGCGTCACGACGCCACCCATTGAGTCACCATGCGTTGACAAGGCCGGCTCCCCACCGGTCCTCATCCGCACGACAGGGATTTACCTCCGACAGGGAGATTGCGCAGATGCGCGGGCTGAAGATTGCGGCCGTGTCCGTCATGGTGACGGGCGCGCTTTATGGATGTTCCCCCAAGGCCGAGGGCCAGGCGCCCGGCGGCGCCCCGCCGGTGACGGTGGCCACGCCTCTGCAGCAGAAGGTGGTGGACTGGGACGAGTTCACGGGACGCTTCGAAGCGATCGAGAGCGTGGATGTCCGCGCCCGCGTCGGCGGCTATATCCAGGCGGTCCATTTCCGCGACGGCCAGATGGTCCAGAAGGGCCAGCTGCTCTTCACCCTGGACCCGCGCCCCGCCCAGGCCGCCCTGGCCCAGGCCCAGGCCCAGGTCGCCCAGATGCAGTCGCAGCTGACCCTGGCCCGCGCCAATCTGGCGCGCAGCGAGACCCTGCTGGCCTCCCAGGCCGTTTCCCGGGCCGAATATGACGCCAACAAGGCGGCGGTCGATGCGGCCCAGGCCAATCTCGCGGCGGCCAACGCCGCCGTTCGCACCGCCCAGCTGAACCTGGAATACACCCGCGTCACGGCGCCGACCTCGGGCCGGGTCTCGGATCGTCGCGTCGATCCGGGCAATCTGGTTGCCGGCGGCTCCTCGGCGGGCGACGTCCTGACCACCATCGTCTCGGGCGGTCCGATCCACTTCGTCTTCGACGGTTCGGAAGCGGTGCTGTTGAAATATATGCGAGACGGCGGCGCCAGCCAGGGCTCCCCGGTTCGCATCCGCCTGCAGGACGAGAGCGGCTTCACCCGCACCGGCCGGCTGGACTTTTCGGACAACGCCCTGGACACCTCGTCCGGCGTGATCCGCATGCGCGCCATTGTGCCGAACGCCGACGGCTTCCTGCGGCCCGGCCTGTTCGGCCGCGCCCAGGTCGCCGGCGCCGGCTCCTATGACGCCCTGCTGGTGCCCGACACCGCCGTCGGCACCGATCAGGCGCGCCGCGTCGTCTCGGTCGTCAACGCCGACGGGTCGGTCACGACCAAGCCCGTCGAACTGGGTCCGATCGTCCAAGGTTTGCGCGTGATCAAGTCGGGTCTGGCCCCGACCGACCGCGTCATCATCGCCGGCCTGCAACGCGCCGCCCAGCCGGGCTCCAAGGTCACGCCCAAGACCGGCAAGATCCAACCCGTCGCCCAACAGGCGCCGGACGCCCCGGTCACCCAGGCGGCCCCGGCCTCCACCGCCTCGTTCGCCACCAGCCTTTCGACCGGCGACTAAGCCATGAACATATCCCGCTTCTTCATCGACCGGCCGATCTTCGCGGCCGTGATCGCGGTGGTGATCACCATTGTCGGCGTCTTCGCCTATCCGCTGCTGCCCCTGTCGCAGTATCCGGAGATCGCGCCGCCGACGATCACCATCAACGCCGCCTATCCCGGCGCCTCGGCCGAAACCTTGGCCGAGACCGTCGCCGCCCCCATCGAGCAGGAGGTGAACGGCGTCGAGGGCATGCTCTACATCACCTCCTCGTCCACCTCGGACGGGGCGGTGGCGATCACCGTCACCTTCCAGCCGGGCACCGATCTGGACGCCGCCCAGGTGCTCGTCCAGAACCGCGTGGCCCTGGCCGAACCGCGTCTGCCCGAGGCGGTCCGCCAAACCGGCGTGGTCGTCAACAAGGCCGAGAGCGGCTTCCTGATGATCCTGGGGCTGACCTCGCCCGACGGCTCGCTGAACAACGACTATGTCGGCAACTACGCCAACTCGACCCTGCGGGACCGCCTGCTGCGGATCGAAGGCGTGGGCGCGGTCCAGGTCTTCGGCGGCGGCAACTATTCGATGCGGGTCTGGATCGACCCGGCCAAGGCGGCCGAGCGCGGCCTGACCGGGCCGGACATCGTCGCCGCCCTGCGGGCCCAGAACGTCCAGGCCGCCGCCGGCTCCATCGGCCAGCCGCCCTTCCCGAACAGCGCCTCGGCCTTCCAACTGCCGGTCCAGGTCCAAGGCCGTCTGACCGATCCCGACCAGTTCTCCAACGTCGTTCTGAAGACCGACAGCGAGGGCCGTGTCACCTATCTGCGCGACGTGGCGCGGATCGAACTGGGGGCCCAGGACTACGGCATTCGCGGCTTCTTTGACGGCCAGCGCGGCGTCGGCCTGGCCATCGTGCAGCAGCCGGGCGCTAATGCGCTCGGCACCGCCGATCGGGTCCTGGCCGAGGTCGAGGCCGTCAAGGCCGAACTGCCGGCCGGGATGCAGGTCTCGGTGCCCTACAACCCCACCGAATTTGTCGCCGCCTCGGTTGAGTCGGTTCAGCACACCCTGATCGAGGCCGTGGTCCTGGTCGTGATCGTGGTCATGGTCTTCCTTCAGACCTGGCGCGCGGCCATCATTCCGATCGTGGCCATCCCGGTCGCCCTGGTCGGCACCTTCGCAGTGCAGCTGGCGCTCGGCTATTCGATCAACTCCCTGTCCCTGTTCGCTCTGGTTCTGGCGGTCGGCATCGTCGTCGATGACGCCATCGTCGTGGTCGAGAATGTGGAGCGGGCGATCAGCGAGGGTCTGTCGCCCAAGGAAGCCGCCTATCGATCGATGCAGGAGGTCTCGGGCGCCCTGATCGCCATCGGCCTGGTGCTGGTGTCGGTGTTCGTGCCGACCATGTTCGTGCCGGGCATTCCGGGCATCTTCTACCGCCAGTTCGCCGTGGTCATCGCCTCGGCCTCGGTCATCTCCCTGTTCGTCTCCCTGACCCTGTCGCCGGCCATGGCCGCCCTGTTGCTGAAGCCGCACGACAAGGACCACGGCCCGGTGCGCAAGCCCGGCGTCCTGGGGACCGCCGTCTATTACGTCGGCTGGGGCGGACGGAAGTTCAACGAGGGCTTCGACTGGCTGTCGGACCGCTATGGTCGTCTGACGGCGCGTCTGGTGCGCACGGTCGGCATCGTGCTGATCCTGTACGCCGGTCTGTTGGGCCTGACCGCCTGGCGTCTGGTCGACACCCCCTCGGGCTTCATTCCCGAACAGGATCAGGGCTTCCTGATCGGCGTGATTCAGCTGCCGGCCGGCGCCTCCCTGGACCGGACGGAGGCGGTGATGACCCGCGCCCGTCAGATCATCGAGGGCACCGACGGGGTCAACGGCACCGTGGCCTTCGCGGGCCTGGACGGCGCCAGCTTCTCGTTCGGATCGAACGCCGCCACCATCTTCGTGCGCCTCGATCCCTTCGAAGAACGCTCCAAGGAAGAGGCCGCCGCCGCCCTGGCCGGGGCCATCACCCAGGCCACGGGTCAGATCGAGGACGCGCAGATCTTCGTCATCGCCCCGCCGGCGGTCCAGGGTCTGGGCAACGGCAACGGCTTCAAGATGATGATCCAGGACACCTCGGGCGCCGGCTACCGCGCGCTGGAGGGGGCGACCTTCGCCATGATGGGCGCCGCCGCCCAGGCCCCGGATCAGGTCAGCCAGGTCTTCTCGACCTACAACACCGGCTCGCCCCGCATCTCGGCCGACGTCGATCGCGACAAGGCCCTGATGATGGGCGTCCAGCCCAGCGCCGTCTTCGACACACTCGGCGTCTATCTGGGCTCGTCCTACGTCAACGACTTCAACCTTCTGGGCCGCACCTATCGGGTGACCGCCCAGGCCGAGCCCCAGTACCGCGACGACATCGCCGACATCGCCAACCTGAAGACCCGCTCCTCCAGTGGGGCCATGGTGCCGATCGGGTCGGTGGCCAATCTGGTCAATGACTCCGGCCCGTCGCGCGTGGTCCGCTACAACCTGTTCCCGGCGTCCGAGCTGCAGGGCAACCCGGCCATGGGGGTCTCCTCCGGCCAGGCCCTGCAGGTCATGGAGCAGATGGCGACCAGCACCCTGCCGCAAGGCTTCACCTACGAGTGGACCGAGCTGGCCTACCAGCAGAAGGCGGCCGGTTCGGGCGCGACCATGATCTTCCTGATGGCCGTGGTCTTCGTCTTCCTGGTGCTGGCGGCCCAGTATGAAGCCTTCACGCTTCCGCTGGCGGTCATCCTGATCGTGCCCATGTGTCTGCTGGCCGCCATCATCGGTGTGAACCTGCGGGGGCTGGACAACAACATCCTGGTCCAGATCGGCCTGGTGGTTCTGATCGCGCTGGCGGCCAAGAACGCCATCCTGATCGTGGAGTTCGCCAAACAGGCCGAAGAAGAGCAGGGCATGAACCGGTTCGACGCGGCCGTGGCCGCGGCCCGGACCCGTCTGCGCCCGATCCTGATGACCTCCTTCGCCTTCATCCTCGGCGTCGTGCCGCTGATGCTGGCGAGCGGGCCCGGCGCCGAAATGCGCCAGTCGCTCGGCACGGCGGTCTTCTCCGGCATGCTGGGGGTGACCTTCTTCGGCCTGATCTTCACCCCGGTCTTCTATGTCGTCACCCGCTGGCTGTCGTCCAAACTGCCGCAGGGCAAGACGCCGACGCCCACCGGCGCCGAGACCGTCCGTTACGATCAAACTTCCAGCCTGACCGATCCTAATGCGCCGGCTCCGGCCACGGGTCGGGGAGGGGACATCTGATGACCCGCACCAAGACCCTCAGCTTCCTGACCGCCGCAGCCGCCGGCGCCCTGCTCGCCGCCTGCGCGGTCGGGCCCAAGGCGCCCGAGGCGGCTCTGCCGACCTCGGGGACCGGCGGCTTCGTCGGCGCGGCCAATCCGGCCGTGACCGCCGCGGCCCCGGCCCGCGACGACTGGTGGCGGCTGTACGACGATCCGACCCTGGACGGCCTGATCCGTCAGGCCTTCGCCGAGAACAACGAGCTGGAGGCGGCCTTCGCCAATCTGCGCGCGGTTCGAGCGTCCCTGTCCGAAGCCCGCGTCGGCCGCTTCCCCAGCACAACGACCAGCGCTCAGGCCCAGCGCAGCCGCGCCTCGGCCGCCACCGTCACCGGCCTGCCCGCCGGCGAGGACGCCCCCGAGATCGACACCTATGACGTCGGTCTGGCGGCCAGCTACGAGGTCGATCTGTTCGGACGGGTGGAATCCACCATCCGCGCCGCCCGCGCCGACGCCCGCGCGGCCGAGGCGGCTCTTGCCACGGTCCAGGTCTCGGTCGCGGCCGAGACGGCCCGCGCCTATGCCGACGTCTGCTCGGCCAACGCCCAGATCGCGGTGGCCGAACGGACGCTGGAGCTTCAGCGCAACACCGCCAACCTGACCCAAACCCTGCTCGACGGCGGGGCGGGCACCGGTCTGGACGTGGCCAGCGCCCGCGCGGCCCTGGCCCAGACGGCGGCGACCCTGCCGACCCTGCGGGCGTCGCGGAACGAGGCCCTGTTCCGCCTGGCCACCCTGACCGGCCGCACCCCGGCCGAGGCCGACCAGGCCGCCGCGGCTTGCGTCCGGCCGCCGCAACTCAGCCGGCCGATCCCGGTCGGCGACGGCGCGGCTCTCTTGGCGCGTCGTCCCGACGTGCGTCAGGCCGAGGCCAATCTGGCCGCCGCCGCCGCCCGCGTGAACGTGGCGACCGCCAACCTCTATCCGCAGATCAGCCTGGGCGGCTCCTTCGGCTCGACGGCGCTGGAGTCGAGCGAACTGGGCGACGACCAGAACTATCGCTTCAGCTTCGGTCCGCTGATCAGCTGGTCCTTCCCCAACGTCTTCGCCGCCCGCGCCCAGATCCAGGCCGCCGGCGCCCGCTCGGACGCCGCCCTGGCGACCTTCGACCAGACGGTTCTGACGGCCCTGCAGGAGACCGAGACGGCGCTCAGCAACTACGCCAACGAACTGGACCGCCGCGCCGCCCTGACCGAGGCGCGGGACCAGGCCGCCCGCGCCGCCACCCTGTCGCGTCAGCGTTTCAACGCCGGCGCCGACAGCTTCCTGGTGGTGCTGGACGCCGAACGCACCCAGGCCGCCGCCGACGCCGCCCTGGCCCAGTCCGACGCCCTGGTCACCACCTACCAGATCGCCCTGTTCCGCGCCCTCGCCGGCGGCTGGCAGGCCGAAGACTGATCGATGGCTCCGCCCTCTCGCGCAGGCGAGGGGGCGGGGCTTTCACCCCATGCCCGTCATCCTCGGGCTTGACCCGAGGACCGGAGGCCGCCGCATTGCGTCTGCGGCCCGCGCACTGCCAGATCCGCATTCGATCCAGGGGTCAAGCCCGAGGATGACGGGCTGAATGTGCTCAATCCCGCTGTCGCCTGTCCCCGCCACGTCTTTCGTCACCCCCACCCACATCGCGGCGTCAACAAACCGGGTCGCGGTGCCAGGAAGCGGACATTCCGACGGGCTGGAAAGGGTGGAAAGCGGGCCTCATCGGTGTCAACGTTTCGAGATGCGGCAAGCCCTGTTCATCGTCTCCCTGACTCTGCTGGCGAGTTGTTCGGAACCATCACCTGATCCTGACTCCGCCTCCCCGAGCGCCAGGAACGCCGTTTCATTCGATGTGGCTTACCAAGTCACTGAGGGCGTCTTCCAGGGCATGTATCTCTTTGTTGATCCGAGGTCGGGTGAAACATGGCCTGAATACAGAGACGAACGGGAAGCCGTCGCAAAGGGCGGGTTCGGCGATCCTCTGACGCCATGCAGCCGAGCATCAATCCGTTGCTACCAGACGCGGGGTGGACAACCGCTCCTGTCGTCGCTTCCACCGCCTGATTTTCTGAACGGTGAGTTTCGCTACGCCACACGCCCTCGGACCTACTGGTCATGGCCGTGCACCGAAATCAGCGCCACTTCAAAGCGCGGCGCTACGACAAGCGTGGTCTGCCCGGTCGTAGGCTTGGTGGAGTTTTCCGTCGCCGCAACAAACGACTCTCGTCAGGTTCAGCGTTTTCAACTGAGGAGCTTTAACGGCCTCTTCGCCCAACGCTGAGTGTCCGCAATCGATCGGGATCGGACTATCGGGCAAGGGCGCTCAGCGAACCTGATCAAGTGCGATCTTGATCCGGCCCAAGGTCTGCTCCGCAGTCGCCCTATCCAAGCCCATACGAGTCTCGAACTCCCATTCAGGGATTGCGTCGGGGCCGTGACAGACCTCGTTAAGCGCATTGTTGATCGCCACTAGATCATCGGCGGTCATTTCGACAGTCAGCCGGTTGTGGGAACTCATGATCGCTACCCCTTGCAGACCGAGCAGCGTGCCTTCCGCGTTGGATGTCCGCAACGGGTCGATTTGTGAAACGGGCGTCAGGCCCTGAAGCCGACATCGGCGCCGAGAGCGGACTGTCGTGCCTTAAGTCGGTCGGAATGATGGATTCCGGCACCCAGCGCTTGCCGAATCCTTACCGCCCGCACGCGAGTCACTTCTTTCCCTCAGGCCGACGCCTATCCCGCTCTCCGCGTGCAGCGGCGCTGGTGCGCAATGCCCTTGAGAAAGCCGCGGCGCACCAGGCCGGCGCGGATCGCCGCCTGAACCTCCCGATCGTGGGCCGCCGCGCCGGACAGGCGACGCACCCAGCTCCTCAGGGGGATGAAATCGGTGGCGGTGTCGCGAACCATGTCGAGGGCGGCGTTGGCGGCCTGGTCGCCTGTGCCGGTCGCCGGCGCCGGTTGGTCGACATCGGGGCCGAGGGCCTCGTCCAGGGCGTCGATCTGGGCGATGACGGCCGAGCAACGCTGCAGACCCGCCGTCGCATAGGGGGCGCGGCGCGCGGTGATCAGGATCTCGGGCACCTCCTGTCGCCGCAGGTTGAGATCGTCCAGCGGCGCCGTCGCCGCCTCGCCCACGCCCTCGCTGAACGTCTTTCCGCCCTGGGAGGCTTGATCCCGGTTTAACTGAACGCCCGACAGGCCAGGCACGGAGGCGCAGGCCCCGAGGCCGGACAGACCCAAGGCCAGGAGGGGCGGGACGACGAGGCGACGGGCGAACTTCAAAAGACCATTCCAGGCGTGACGACAGCAGACACAGCGTTCTGGTTGCAGGACAGTTCCGGCGGCCGCCTTGATCAGGCGCAAACCCAGTCTGTCGAATGGCCGTCTGAGCGGAAGGCGAGCGTCAAGAGGGCGTGACGACAACGGAGCGGATCATGCTCCATTGATACCGCTCCGCGCCGCCGGTTTTCCGAATTCTGAAAAGACGGAGCTGAGCATGGCCTCCATCTGGTCCATGTCCTTCTCCAGGCCCGGTGTCAGCTTGTCGGGAACGGCTTCCAGCTGGAAGCGCATCCTGGTGAGGGGGGGCGCAGATCGTGGGAGATCGCGCCGATCATGGCGGTGCGGTCCTCGACATAGCGTTTCAGCCGGGCCTGCATCAGGTTGAAGGCGGCGTCGGCGAAGCTGCGCAAGGGGGCGGCCAGCCTGCGGGAGAACAGCCAACCCAGGGCGCGACCAGTGTGAAGGACAGGGCGAACCACAGCATCACGCGGCTCTGCCAAGCGTTGGGGAAGCCCTCCGGCCGGGGCCGGACCACGATCCAACGGTCGCCGACCCGCTGGGCGGCGATGAAGTCTCCCTCGACATAGCCTGCCACGGCGGGAGCAAAGAGACCGCGACGCACAGCCGCCGGCGCCGATGAGGCGTCAGCCGTCGGCTCCAGATCTGCGTCTTCGGCGTCCGCCGACCCGGGGCGGCCCTGGGCGAGGGGCCGCTCGGACGCGGGGGCTTGGGCGTCGGCGCGGATCGGAGCTGGAGCCGCAGGCGAAGGTGCGGACGTGGGTTCGGACGGCGCGGCGGGCGGGCTCTTCGTCATACTCGGCCACGGGGCGTCCGAGGCGATGGAAGATGCGGAGACGGTGGTCGAGAGCCCGGCCGTCGTCATGGCGCCATAGACGGGAGCAGCGCCGCGGCGACGGGCGGCGAGGGCGGCCGCCAGGGCGCGGCCCATGCCGATGCCCCCCGGCGTCAGCGACGCCCCGTCGCCCGTCTGACCGGAGGGACGCAGCGGGTCCACGGCGGCCGGCGTCGCCAGGTTGAGACGGGAGGGCGTCGGTCGGGCCAGCCGGTTCTGAGCCCCCGTCCAGGGCGGGGTTCGCGCACCGCCCGAGGCGCGATCCACAGCCACATGCGTGGAAAAGCCGTCCGGCGTCTCGCCTCGCGGCCCTGGATTGAAGCCGTCCCGGGGGAAGGCGCCGGGCGGAAGACCTGGGCCGGGCCGGCCGAGAAAAGGCGCGGCCGGAGCGCCCATCTGACGCGCGCGGATCAGCAGGGGGGCGGCGACGTCGACCGGGAGCAAGGAGGCGACCGCGATGGTGGACGGCGCCGACCGCGAAGGCGCGGCTTGGGGCGCGGTGTGAGGCCCAGGTTGATCCGCGGGCGGGCTCTGCCTCATCGGCTGTGCGCCGGCGGGGAGCGGCACGTAGAACATCAGAATGACGTCGGAGGGATCGGCGTCCAACAGGGCGGCGAGACGGTCGCGGGGACCGACGGCGCTGAGCCAACCCGGACCTTCCGCGCGCGGGCGGTGGTAGGCGACCTGCCGCAATAGGGGGCGGGCGTCATGGGCCTGAACCGCCTGGCCGCGCATCGCCTTGGCGATGTCCTCGAGGCTGTGCTGGGCCGGGGGCTGGGGAGGGAAGGTCAAGGTCAGGACCAGTGTGGCGCCCTGGGCGGCGATTAGAACCCCCACCACCAGGAGCATGACATGGCCCGCTATAGGCATGGGAGGCAGGCGGAACCCAGCCTTCATGCGCAGAGCCGTACGATCCGGTTTCGGACTAGGTGCCATGCCCTCACCTTCAATAGGCGCTCCTCATCGACTCAAAACGAACCAATCCAACTCGACCATTGCAGGAAAGCGGGGGCTTGCGTCGCGGTTAAGGCGGGTTTGCTGCGACTCTGCAACGAAACGGCGCCGTGCTGCGGCGCTGCATGAGGCAGGGGCGAGTGCCGATTTCGATTCTCCACAAGAAGCAGTCGGCGGACGTTCCCTTTATGTTCCGTTCGTGGTCTAAAGAGGCTGTCGGCGGCGCGACGGAGGATCAGATGAACGACGGAATCCTGGCCGATATGATGGCCGAGCTGGATGCGGAGTTGGCGCGAGCCGAGGCGTCCTTGCCGCAGCATCCCGAACACACCCGCCAAACCGAGGTGATGCGCGCCCTGGTCTTGGGCCTTGGCAATTTTGAACGGATGCGGGCGCACGACGTGCATCTGCTGGCCGCGCGGCTGTCGTCGGGCCGGCCGTGAAGGGATGATCAGGCCGGAGTGATCAGTTCGGATTGATCAGTTCGGATTGATCAGGGCTGTCGCTTGAAGGTGTCGCCCACTTCGGTCGCATCCGGTCCGTCGGGCCCGGCGCTGCGGCGCTCCTGCTCACCCACCTTCTTGACGTCCGCCTCCGGCGTCAGGGCGTCCGGCTTGCCCAACGGCTCAGCGCCGTTCTTCTTGCGGCCCTCGGTCTGAATGTCATCCATGATGGTCTCCCTTGCTGATGAGGGAGCGCGGGGCGCGCAGGCGGGTTCCGTCAGCGACCGGTATCCACCCTGGCCACCACCGACATGCCGGGCGACAGGCGCTCCAGGGCCGGTTGACCGGAATCCAGCCGGATGCGGATGGGGATCCGCTGGGCGACCTTGGTGAAGTTGCCGGTGGCGTTGTCGGGGCGGATGACGCTGAACTCGCTGCCGGCGGCGGGGGCGATGCGTTCGACGCGGCCACGCAGGCTCTGACCGCCCAGAGCGTCGACAGTGATCTCGGCCGGCTGGCCGACACGGATGTCGCGCATCTGGGTCTCCTTCATATTGGCCGTGACCCAGACCACGTCGGGCACCAGGCCCATCAGCTGGGTTCCGGCGGTGACGTATTGGCCCTGGCGCACGCCGATCTCGCCCAAACGACCGGCGCGGGGGGCGATGATGCGGGTGTTGGCCAGGTCGATCTGGGCCAGGCGGACGGCGGCGCGGGCGTTCTCGACGGCGGCGGCCAGGCTGTCGCGGTTCACCACGGCCGAGGTGACGCCGGTCTGGGCCACGCCCTCGGCGGCCTGGGCCTGGGCCAGCTGGGCCTGGGCGCTGCGCAGGGCGGCGACGGCGATGTCCACATTGGCCTGGGATACCCAGCCGCCGGCCTTCAGGGTGCGGGCGCGGTCGGCGTCGGCCTGGGCCTTGGTCAGGGCGGCCTGGGCGGCGGCGATCGAGGCGCGTTGCTGGGCCACCGTGCCGCGCGCGGACGCCTGGGTCTGGGTCGAGTTGGACAGGGCCGCCTCTGCGGAGTGCAGGGCGGCCTCGGCCTGTTCCAGCTTCTGGCGGTAGGTGCGGTCGTCGACCTGGGCCAGCAACTGGCCCTGCTGGACCGTCTGGAAGTCCTGAACCGGGACGGCGGTCACATAGCCGCTGACCTGGGGGCTGATGATCGTCACCTGGCCGCGCACATAGGCGTTGTCCGTGCGCTGGATATGGCCGGTGAAGGGCGGCAGCCGCCAGGCGTAGAGAACCAGTCCGACGGCGAAGACGGCGACCACGGCCGCCACTACGGCCCAGAGGACGCGCTTGCGGGGTTCGGGCGCGGCAGGGGCGGCGGCCGGCGGCGGAGGAGCGGAGGGGGCGGTGTCGGTCATCGGGGCTCTCAGGGATCAGTCGGCGGCGGCGACGGCGGCGGTTGCGGCCTCGGGCGCGGGGGTTCGGGCGTCACGTCTGGCCTGACGGCGCGCCTTGAGGCGGGGGCGCAGATGCACCGCCGTCACCCAGGCGCAGCCCAGGCCGGCGACCCCGGCGATGATCAGGAAGACGTCGTTATAGGCCAGGACGTTGGCCTGTTGCGTCACCTGGCGCGTCAGCAGAGCCACGCCCTCGGCGTTCAGCTGGGCGGGGTCGGTAACGGTCGAGGCGTAGGCGCCGGACAGCTGGCGCAGGCGCAGAACCACCTGGGGGTCCAGGCTGGTGATGTCGGCGGCCAGCTGGTTCGAATGGAACTTCTCGCGCACCACCTGGATCGTGCCGATCAGGGCCGAGCCGGCCAAGCCGCCCAGGTTCTGAAGCACGCTGAACATGACGATGAAGCTGATGATGTTGCGGGCGCCCTGTTGCAGCACCTTGCCCACCCCGATCAGCAGGGCCGGGCCGACGAACAGGGCCGAGGCGAAGGCGACCAGGGCCTGGCTGACATAGAGCTGGGCCGGGCGGGTCAGGACGGTGGCGTGACTGTCCATATAGGCGCCGACGGCGATCAGGCCGAGGGCAATGGCGATGGGCAGGTTCAGCCGGGTCATGTCCAGCGTGAGGGCGGCGACCGCCGTCCCGGCCATCATGGCCAGCAGGATGACCAGGAAGAGGCCGTGGAGCTGATCGGGGCCCAGGCCGACCACGGTCAGGAAGCCCACGGCGCCCGAGGTCTGTTCGGACAGGGTGATGCGGATCAGGAGGATGGCGCCGAACAGACGCAGGATGTCGGGGCCCGTCAGCCAGCGGACGTTGATCAGCGGGTTCTTGCGGTCGTACTCGATCATCAGGGCGGCGGTCAGCAGCAGGATCGCCCCCGCCAAAGCCCAGCCGATCCAGGCGGCCTCGGTCCACCAGACGATCCGGCCCAGGCCCAGAACGGCGGCCAGCAGGGCCACGCCGGGGGCGAACAGGGCGAAGGTGACGAAGTCCAGCGGCTCGAACAGTTTCAGTCGTTCTGACGGTGGAAGGCGCAGCACCTGCACCGCCGCCCAGGCCAGAAGCGCCATGCCCAGTTCGAAGGTGTAGAAGGCGCGCCAGTCGTTCAGCTCCAGCAGGCTGGGCATGATCAGGCGGGCGATGGGTACGGCGAAGCTGGACAGGCCGATGCCGATCACCAGGCCCTTCAACCGGTGCTGGGCCGGAAAGGCCTGGATCATATAGAGGAAGCCCAGGCTGCTGAGCCCCGCCGCCGCCATGCCGGCAACGGCCCGGACGAACAGGGTCGATTCATAGTTGTCGACGGCCAGGTGGGCGGCGCAGGTGACGACGAAGGCGGTCAGGCAGATCTGGGTGAACAGGCGCAGGCCGTACTGCTGTCTGAACTTGAACAGGATCAGGTTCATGCAGGCGTTGGTCATGACGAAGACGACCGGCAGCCAGGCGGCTTCACTGGGGGTGATTCCCAGAGAGCCCTGAAGACTCGTCAGATTGGCGGTCACAGCCGCATTGCCCAGACTGCCGACCAGGGCCACCAGGACGCCGGTCAGGGCGTACTGAAGCCTCAGCCAGGCCGTGTGGTCGGGCGTGGCGGGCGAGCCGGGCAGGGTGGGCCGCTCGTGCGGTTTCAGCGTCGCCAGATACTGGTCCCACGGCAGATGCCAGTTGTGATCGGCGCGGCGGGGCATCAGGACGCCTCGGGCCGGGGCCGCAGGCCGTCGAGGATGAGGACGCGGGTGCGTTGGGAGACCGCCTGGCGCTCGGCTTCGTCCGCGCCCTGGAAGCCGGCGCCGAGCAGGGTGGCGATCAGGCGAATATCCATCGGCCGCAGATCCTTTCGCACCAGGCCGGCCGCCTGGGCGCGTTGCAGAGGGGCGGCGCCCGCCTCCATCAAGCTTTGCCGCAGGGGCGTAAGCGCGTCGGGCGACCGAACGTTCCGCACCAGGCCCGCCAGACCGGCGTTGCGGACCATGTCTTCGGCCAGCCGGTCCAGAAACCAGAAGAAGACCTCGGGCGTCTCGCCCTGTTCGGCGGTGCGGTGGTCCAGGTCGGCGACGTCGGCTTCGAGCACGGCCAGGGCCAGTTCGGTGCGGTCGGCGAAATGGCGATACAGGGTGCCGCGTCCGACGCCGGCCTTTTCCGCGATCAGGTCCAGCGGCGCGTCCAGACCCTGGTCGGCGAAGACCGCGCGCGCGGCGTCCAGCAGGGCGGCGCGGTTGTGGATGACGTCCTTGCGGAGAGGTTTGGGGGCGGGGCGCGACATGGTGACGCGCTTAAATGGACACGAGTGTCCGTTTTGCAAGGGGAGGTCTTCGAAGATTCCTCTCCCAGCGGGAGAGGGCTTGAGCGCCTGAGAGCGTAGCGATCAGTCTTGCCCGACCCGAAGGGCGGCGCGCAGCAGCCAAAGGGCGAGGGTGCGGCGGTGCGAGCTGGCCCGCCGGCGGGCCCTCATCCGGCCCTTCGGGCCACCTTCTCCCCATGGGAGAAGGAAGAAATTAGAGTCCCTTCTCCAGCACCACGAAGTGCAGGTCCGGCCGGGGCGGGTCCACGGGGAAGGGGCGGGTTTCGCCGGTGAGATGGTATCCGCGCCGTTCGTACCAGGCGATCAGCTCGGCGCGGCGGTGGATGACGGTCATTTCCATGCGGCGGGCGGCGAAGCGGGTCACGGCCTCGCTCTCGGCGGCGGCGAGGAGACGGCGGCCCAGGCCGGAGGCTTGCAGGATGGGCTCGACCGTCAGCATGCCGAGGTAGGTCCGGCCGTCGCCGACGCGGGCCACCTGGACGCAGCCGACCAGGGCGCCGTTGCGGTGGGCCAGCAGAATGACCCTGTCGGGATCGGCGATCAGGGCCGACAGTTCCTCGGCGCTGGTGCGGGTGTCGAACAGCAGGTCCGCCTCATGCGTCCAGCCGGCCTTGGCCGTCTCGCTCCGATAGGCGCGCTCGATCAGGGGATGAAGCGCGGCGACGTCGTCGAGGATCGCCGCGCGGAAGGCGATGTCGCTCACCGCTCCCGGTCTGGGGAAACGCCCAGCTCCCGCACCAGATGGTCCATGCCATAGACGTCGCGCAGGGCCACGGTGACGGCCTGGGTGGTGACGATGACGCTGCGGTTGACGGCGCGGTCGTAGCCATAGGCGTTGCGCTGGGTCAGGACGGTGGAATCGAAGTTGGCGCCGATGATCTCGCCCTTCGCATTGATGGCGGGCGAGCCGGAAGAGCCGCCGATGGTGTCGGTCGAGACGGCCATGTCCATCGCCGCGTTCGGGTCGATCCGGTCCTTGGCCGCCAGCAATTTGGGCGCGACGGCGAAGGGCTCGGCCCCCGTGGCGCGGTCCCACAGGCCGGCGAAGGTGGTGAAGGCGGCGAACCTCTGGCCCGGAACGTCGGAGCCTTCGACCTTGCCGTAGGTCAGGCGAAGCGTGCCGGTGGCGTCGGGATACACGGCGTCGCCATAGGCGGCGAAACGGGCGGCGGCCAGCTGTTCCGAGGCGCGGTCGGTCGGGGCCTGGACGCGGGTCTCCCAGGCGTCGCGCACGGCGCGGGCGTCCGCGTCGATCGCCAGGGCGTACTGGATCATCGGATCGGTCGAGGCCTGGATCGCGGCCAGACCCCCGGTCCACAGGGCGCGGCGCACGGCCGGGTCGGCCAGGGTCGTGCCGGCGACCAGACGCGCCGACAGGCCCTCGGGGCTTTCCTTGCCCAGCAGGGTGCGGACCGAGGGGTTATCGACCGTCAGCCATTCGCGGGTCTTGGACAGCCACCACTCCAGCCGGATCTGCTCAAGTTCCGGATAGGTGGGGCGTTCGGCGAACAGGCGGGATTCGACGCCGGACAGGCGGCTGTCGGCGAACTCGGGCAGGCGCTGGTCGGACGGCTTGGCCCGCTCCTGGGCGCCGCGCACCAGGGTGCGGGCATAGGCGAACAGCTGCGATCCCCCGGCGACCGAGGTCGTCCCCAGACCCGTCCCGCCCTCCAGCAGCGCCATGGAGGGATAGAGTTCGCGGGCGACCGGCTGGACCGCGCTGAGGTTGGACCAGGGATAGACGCCGGAGGCGGCGGCGCGGGCGCGGAAGTCGGCTTCCTGCTCGGCTTTACGAGCCATGAAGGCCGGATCGATCAGGGCGGCCATCCGGCCGCGGCCGCGCTTGTAGGTGTTCTCCAGACCCACGATGGGGTCCATGGCGATGAAGGCCTGCTCCTCGCCCTCTTCGGAATAGCGGATCAGCCGGCCGCGCAGCTCGGACGCGATCAACTGGTCCAGCGGCAGCACCACGTCGCGGATGGTGGTCAGCTGGTCCATCGTCAGAAGACGCTGGGTGGCGCCGGGGTTGCCGGAGATGAAGACGGCCTCGCCCTCGGTCGGCTTGTTTGGGTTCCAGGCGAAATGGGTCGGGGTCTCGACCGGCTTTCCGTCTTCGTACAGGCGGATGAAGGCCGCATCGACGGCGAAGCGGGGGAAGGAGAAGTTGTCCAGATCGCCGCCGAAGGTGGCGGCCCGATCCTCAGGCGCCCAGGCCAGGCGGACGTCGGAATATTTGCGGTACTTGTAGAGTTTGAACTGGCCGCCCCGGTACAGGCTGACGACCTGGCAGCGGATCTTGGGGTCGTTTCCGCAGGCTTCGCTTTCGATCCGACCGGCCTCGGCGTCGCGGGCCTGGGTGAAGGCCTGGCCTTCAAGCCCTTCGCCCGCCTTGTGCATCCGCTCGGTCACGTCCGAGATATCGGTCAGGATCTCGGCGGTGGCGCCGGGGCATTTCAGCTCTTCCTCGCGCGATTTCGGCAGGAAGCCGGTCTCGGCGTAGTTGACCTGGGGCGTGGACAGGTTGGCGACGCAGGTGGCGACGCAGTGATTGTTGGTCATCACCAGGCCCTGGCCCGAGACCACGCCCGCCGAACAACCGCCGAACTTGACCGAGGACAGGCGGACGCGGTCCAGGAAGGCTTGGTCGATATTGGTCCCCAGCGTCTGATTGGCGCGGGCGATGGGGAAGTTGTCGTAGGTCCACATGCCTTCTTCGGCGCCGGCCGAAGTGGCGAAGGCGACTGCGACGACGGCGGCGGAGGCGAGAAGGGCGAGGCGCATGGGATGGTCCTTGAAGTCTCCTCCCCATCGCTCCGCGATGGGGAGGCGGCGCGGCGCGACTTCGCGCCGTGACGGAGGGGCTCTGAGATACATGACAGGCGCCGGTGCGGTGGTGAAGAGCCCCTCCACCGCTACGCGGTCCCCCTCCCCGCAAAGCGGGGAGGAGACTTTATGACCCGGCCTTACCGCCGCACGCCCAGTTCGCGCAGCAGGCGCGGCTGGTTGTAGACGGTGCGCAGCGCCTCGGTGATGGCGGCGGTCGAGACGGTGACGGTGCGGTTCAGCTCGCCGTCATAGCCGAAGCTGCCGCCCAGCGAGTGGATGTTGCCGTCGAAGGCGGCGCCGATGACTTCACCCTTGGCGTTGATGACGGGCGAGCCGGAGTTGCCGCCGATGATGTCGTTGGTCGAGACGAAGTCATAGACGGTCGACTTGTTCACCTTGCCCTCGGCCGCCAGCCAGTCCTCGGCCGCGTTGAAGGGCTCGGCGCCCGTATTCCGCTCGTACAGACCGCCGATATAGGTGAAGGGCTCCACCGTCACGCCGCGATAGGTCCAGCCCTTAACCTGGCCGTAGGAGAGGCGCAGGGAGAAGGTGGCGTCGGGATAGAGGTTGGTTCCGTAGACCGCGAACCGGGCCTGGGCGATCTTTTCGGCGGCGCGGCTGGTCGGGCCGGACACGGCCGCTTCCCACTGGGTGCGGACGGCCTGGGCGGCGTCGTCATTGGCCAGAACGAACTGGATCATCGGATCGCCCGAGGCGGCCAGCTGTTCCGGCGTCATGGCCAAGGCTTCGGCGCGGAAGGCCGGATCGGCCAGGCGGGTGCCCTCGACGGTGCGCTCAGCGATCTGCTCGGGACTTTCCTTGCCCAGCAGGGCTTTAACGCTGGGATTGTCCACCGTCAGATATTCGCGGGTCTTGGACAGCCAGAACGACATCTGAATCTTCTCGATGTCGTCGGAGATCGGGGCGTCCTGCGCCAGGCGGCGGCCCAGGGCGGCGATGTCCGCCTCGGAATAGCCGGCGCGGCGTTCGGCCGCAGGCTTGGCCCGCTCCTTGGCGGCGCGGACGATGGCCTTGGCGTAGCTGTACAGCTGCGAGCGCGGACCCGATTCCAGCTGGCGATAAGGCAGGTAAAGGTCGCGCTGGGCGGCGGCGGCGCGCTCCAGCTCGGCCCAGGGGTCGCCGATCCGTTGGGCCAGGGCGGGGTCGGCCGCGACGCGCTGGCGCAGCTCCTGCTCCTCAGCGCGCTTCTTGGCCATGAAGGCGGGGTCGGTCAGGGCGCCCTGCTGGCCGTAATAGACCTTGAAGCTGTTCTCCAGGCCGAAGATCGGATCGACCGAGACCCGCTTGGCCTCTTCGCTGGTGGTCGCATATTCCAGCAGGCGACCGCGCAGTTCCGAGGTCTGGATCAGGGTGATCGGCAGCTGCTGATCGCGCAGGACCTCCAGCTGGGCCATGGTCAACAGGCGCGAGGTCGAGCCGGGGTTGCCGGCGACGAAGGTTACGTCGCCTTCCTTGGGCGCATTGGGGTTCCACGTCAGGTGGTTCGGCGTGGAGACCGGCTTGCCGTCCTCGTAGGCGCGCAGGAAGGCCGCATCCAGGGCGTAGCGCGGGAAGTTGAAATTGTCCGGATCGCCGCCGAAGAAGGCCGCCTGAAACTCGGGCGCGAAGACCAGACGCACATCCTCGTACTTGCGGAACTTGTAGAGCTTGTACTGACCGCCGCGGTACAGGCTGATGACCTGGCAGGTCAGCTTCTGATCGTCGCCGCAGACTTCCTTTTGAATCTTGTCGATCTCGGCCGCGCGGGCGCGCACGAAGGCGGCGCCCTCAAGCCCGGCGCCGGCGGCGGTGACGCGGTCGGTGACGTCGGTGATGTCGGTCAGGATCTCGGCCGTCTGGCCGGGGCATTTCTTCTCTTCCTCGCGGGTCGCGGGCATCCAGCCGTTCTTGACGTAGTCGTTCTGGGCGTCCGACAGGTCCTGAACGCAGCTGACGACGCAGTGGTGGTTGGTCAGGATCAGGCCTTCGCCCGAAACCAGCGAAGCCGAACAGCCCTGCAGACGCACGGCGGCGTTGCGCACCCGATCCAGCCAGGCCTGGTCGAGGTTCGTGCCGTATTTCTCATTCACCGTGGCGATGGGGAAGTTGTCGAAGGTCCACATGCCCTCATCGGCCTTGGCGGGGGTCGCAGGCGCGGACAGGACGACGGTCGCGGCGCCGAGGGCGGCCAGCGAGGCGGTGAGACGAAGGGACGGCAGGGACATTTGGAAACTTCCTCCAGAGCGCGGGACCGGGCTGATCCGCTGTTATCTTGTAACTAGCGCCGTTTCATCGACGCCGCCAAGAGCCAGACGCCGATAGCCCGGCGATCGGTCCCTCGCAATCGCGCCGATGCGAAGCCTTACCCCGATTTAACTTGGCGCTGAGGCACGCGCCGGTCAGATAGACCCCATACCGGGGGTTTATCGACGACCATGTCGCTTGCATTATCAACCTTGCTCTACGAGTGGCGCCGCTACATGGCCGCCATTGTGGCGCTCGCCTTTTCGGGCCTGCTGGTGCTGGCCCAGGTCGGCATGTTCATGGGGATCGGCAAGGCCTTTACGGCCCAGATCGACCGCGCCCGCGCCGACATCATGATCCTGAGCCCCGGGGCCACGGCCCTGTTCAACGGCGGCCCCTCGGGCGTGCCGCGGCGCATCATGCCGGTGGTCTATCAGCACCCCGAAGTCCTGGCCGTCGCCGACCTGGACGGGTCCGGCGGGCGTTGGCAAAACATCGTCAAGGACAAGGAGCCGGGCGCCGAGCCTGCGGCCCCCGGCGCCAAGAAGATGGAGTTCGTCAACGTCACCACCATCGACGCCATGCCCGGCGCGGTGACGGTGCCCGTCGACTATTCCGACGATCTGGTCGAGGCCCTGCGCCAGCCCTATGCGGTGGCGGTGGACCAGACCGCCCTGGGACGGCTGGGCGTCAAACTGGGCGACCAGGCCACCTATAACGGCAAGACCGTGCGGGTCGCGGCCGTGACCCAGGGCTATCCCAATATGATGCAGGCCACGGTCGTCATGTCGCGCGACACCCTGCGGATGCTGGGCGAGGCCAATACCGGCGAACGGGTCGGGCCGCTGATGGTCCAGATCAAGGATCCCTCGCGCGCCCCGATCGTGGTGGCCCAGCTGAACGCCATCTCCAACGGCCAGTTCAAGGCCTGGACCCGCCAGGACCTGGCCAAGGCCAATGAGGGGGCGATGATGAAGGAGAGCTTCATCGCCATCATGCTGGGCTTCTCGCTGTTCCTGGGCATTCTGATCGGGGTGGCCATCACCTGGCAGACGCTGCGCGGCGCCATCATGGCGAACATCAAGGAGTTCGCCTCTCTGCGGGCTCTGGGCGTGTCTATGGGGTCGCTGCGGCGGATCGTGCTGGAACTCAGCTTCTGGGTCGGGATCGCCGGGGTTCTGGCGGCCTTCGCCCTGACCTGGGCCGTCAGCCTGCTGGCCGCGGGTTCGGGCCTGACCATGTCCTTCCCGCCCACCATGGTGATGATGGTCTCGGCCATGCTGGTGGTGATCGCCCTGCTGTCCGGCTTCCTGTCGCTGGGCGTCCTGAAGAAGAGCCAGCCTGCGGACCTGCTGCGATGAGCGTTCATACCAAAGTCCACGGCAAGCACGGCGATTTCGCCATCGAGGCCAAGGGTCTGGTCAAGCGGTTCAAAACGGGCCGCAGCTGGGTCGAGGTGCTGAAGGGCGTCGATTTCGACGCGCGCCACGGCGACCTGACCATGGTCATGGGGCCGTCCGGCTCGGGCAAGTCGACCCTGATCGCCAATCTGTCCGGCCTGCTGAAGCCTGAAGAGGGGCGGGTCGATATTCTGGACGTCGACGACCTGTGGAAATACGGCTCGGGCCGGATCGACAAGTTCCGGCTGGATCACTGCGGCTTCATCTTTCAGGGCTTCAACCTGTTTCCGTCGCTGACGGCGCTGCAACAGGTGATGACGGTCCTGAAATATCAGGGCCTGTCGCCGTCGGAAGCCAAGAAGCGCGCCACCACCGCCCTAGAGGAGGTCGGCCTGGGCCATCGCTTGAACCAGCGGCCCAGCGCCCTGTCGGGCGGCGAGAAGCAGCGCGTCGCCATCGCCCGCGCCCTGGCCAAGAACCCGCAGATCCTGTTCGCCGACGAACCCACCTCGGCCCTGGACGGCGAGAACGGCCAGGTGGTCATTCGACTGCTGCGCCGGGCCGCCACCGAACACGGCGCCGCCGTGATCTGCGTGACCCACGACCCGCGCCTGGAAGCCTGGGCGGACCGGGTCATCCACATCGAAGACGGCAAGATCCTGGACGATCAACGCCGCACCCCTGATCCCGACGCCCAGCTGGCGTCCCACTAAGCTCTTTTCGAACGGACTGAACCGTCATGCCCGCCTTTCTCAAAAACAAATGGCTCTGGATCGGCCTGATCCTGATCGTCGTCCTCGTCGTCGGCTTCATGGCCTTCAGCAAGGCCGGCGCGGCCAAGAAGGCCGAGGTCGAAAAGGCCGCCGCCCAGAAGATCGACAGCCCCTACGCCGCCATCGCCAACGGCAAGGCTGACGTCGAGGGCGGGGTGATCAAGGTCGCCGCCCGTCGCGGCGGCGTGGTCCGCGAAGTCTTCGTCAATGAAGGCGACAAGGTGGTCGCCGGCCAGATCCTGGCCCGCCAGGAAGACGACGAGACCCGTTTGGCGGCCCAGAGCGCGGCGGCTGCGGTGTCCGAGGCGCGCGCCCAGCTGGGCATGACGCGGGTGGAGCTGGCGACGGCCCGCCGCGAATATGAGCGGCTGTCGAAACTAGCCGCGACCAACTTCGTCGCCGCCCAGCGTCTGGACCAGGCCCGCGACCAGATCGCCCAGGCCGAGGCCCGGATGTCGTCCCAGAACGCCGCCGTCCAGACCGCCCAGTCCCGCCTGGACGAGGCCCGCTATAATCAGGAGCTGACGGTGATCCGCGCCCCGATGAACGGCCGCATCGCCCGCCGCTACGCCCAGCCGGGCGCCGGCGCCTCGACCCTGAACGTCACGGCCATGTTCGATCTGGAGCCCGAGACCGACCGCATCGTTCGCGCCGAGATCGTCGAGGCCGACCTGCCCAACGTGACCGTCGGCCAGGAGGTCGAACTGACCCCCGAAGGCGATCCCACCAAGATTTCGGTGGGCCGCGTCCTGCGCCGCGCCGCCGTCTTCGGCGCCCGCCAGCTGCAGTCCGAAGACCCTTCGGCCCGCACCGACGAACGGGTGGTCGAGGTCGTGGTCTCGGCCGACGACACCCCCTTCCTGATCGGCCAGCGCGTCCTGGTGAAGTTCATGAAGCCCGGTCAGAAGGCCGGCGTCGCCCGTCCAGTCGCCGCCGGCGTCGGCCCCGACCAGGCCATGCGCCCGGCGGGGCAGAAGTAAGGGATCGGATCAGCGGCCGGTGAAATCCGCCGGCCGCTTTTCCAGCACGGCTTTGACGCCTTCCTGATGGTCGTCGGTCATATGGGCCAGGGCCTGCATGGCCGCCGACAGCTCCAGGATCTGTTCGAAGGTCTGGTCGCGGCCCTGGCGCATCAGGGTCTTGGCCATGCGCAGGGCCTGGGGCGGCTGGGCGGCGATTTCACCGGCTATGGTCAGGGCCTCGTCCATCAGCCGGTCGTGCGCCACGACCCGGTTGACCAGGCCCCAGCGCTCGGCCGTCTCGGCGTCGATGCTGCGGCCGGTGAACAGCATTTCGGCGGCGCGGGCGTAGCCGACGTCGCGCGGCAGCCGCCAGGCGCCCCCGTCGCCGGGGATAATGCCCAGCTTCAGAAACGGCACGCCGAAGCTGGCCCGGTCCGAAGCGATGCGGATGTCGGCTGTGGCGGCGATGCCGCAGCCCAAGCCCATGGCCGGGCCGTTGACCGCCGAGACCAGCGGAATCTCCAGATCATAGAGGCTGCGGACGATCCGGTGGACGACGCGGCGATAGCGGACGCGAATCTCCGCGCCTGATCCTTCGAACAGGTCCCGCCGGTCGCGCATGGCGGTCAGATCGCCCCCGGCCGAAAAGGCCCGCCCCGCCCCGGTCAGGACGACGCATTTGACCGTCATGTCCGCATTCGCGCGGGCGCAGGCCTCCGCGAATTCATCGCCGTCGCCCAGGTCGGGCAGGGCGTTCAGCCGCGCCTCACGGTCCAGCGTCCAGATCAGCACCGCGCCCTGGCGGGTTTCGGCAATCAGCCCCATGGGTCGTCTCCCTTGTTCCCCCTCTCATCGTCCGCCGCCGTCGCGTCAGGCAAGGTCGGAATTGCAAAAGCCCCGGTCGGGACCGGGGCTCCTGCACGTCCGGCTCGCGAAGCCGTCAGCGTTTCTTGGGCGTATAGGGTACGAAGTTGGACGGATGGCTGGCCGCCCGTCCCGAGTTAGACGGCATGTGCCGACTGTTGACCAGCATCCCGCCCCAAAGGGCGAAGGACATCATGGCGTGTTGGAGGTTGCGCTCCTTATCGTTCATCTTGGCGTCTCCTTTCGCAGAACGATGAAAAGAGACGCGTCGTACCTAGGGATCTCACCATCAGTCGTTTCGCGTCGATGACCAAGATAACCATCTTTCCGCAAAGTGCAAATTTTTAAGTCAGTAACCGGAGTATTTTTTATGAAGATGTCGTATTGAGCGCCGCGACCCCGCCCCGCCGCCCGCCCCAGGCGATCGCCACGCCGTGCGTCATGGTGTGCGCCGTCGACGGCGAAAGCGGCCTGTGTCTGGGCTGTTTTCGAACCCTGAAGGAGATCGCCGGCTGGCGCGCTCTGGGGGAGGATGAGCGGACGCGGATCATGGCGGAACTGCCCGCGCGGCGCGACCGGATCGACCCCGCCAAACTGGGCTGAGGGGACCGGGTAGAGGGGATGGGCGTTTAAGACTTCGTCAGCCACGTCGCTTCACCGCATCCCAACGGGCGACCGCTATTGGGAAGGAATGATCCGCATCGATCTTCAGTCCGTCGTCGTGCTGGGCGCATCCCTGGCGGCCTCGTTCGCGACGGCCCTGGCGATCCGTCACCTGGACGGTGGCGAGCCCGCCCTGGCGGCGGCCCAGCCGGAACGCCTCGCCGTCGCGCAGGCGTCCGCCTCCGGGACCGCGACCCAGGTGGTGAAGGGGCCGGACGGCCACTACTGGGCCCAGGCGACCATCGAGGGCCGGGCCGTTCGGGTTCTGATCGACACGGGCGCCAGCGTGGTGGCCCTGACGCGGACCGATGCGCGACGGCTGGGCGTCGATCCGGCGCCGGACGCCTTTACGGGGCGGGTGCAGACCGCCTCAGGCCTGGCCCGCGCCGCGCCTGTCGAACTGGCGGCGGTCTCGGTCGCAGGCGCGCGGGTCGAGCGGGTCCAGGCCCTGGTGGTCGAAGAGGGGCTGGCCTATTCCCTGTTGGGCATGAGCTATCTGGGGCGGCTGTCGGCCTTTGAGGCGACGCCCAGCGGTCTGACGCTGAGACCCTAAAGATCCTGCATCTGACGCCGAGCTTCGCGGAAATACTGCCAGCCGGTCCACAGGGTGATGACGGCGGCGAACCAGATCAGGAAGACGGCGAAGGATTCGAAGGCCGGCTGCCAGGACAGGGGCGAGCCGTCCTCGTTCTGAAGGCCGAAGGCGTCCCACAGCAGGGTCAGTTGCAGGGCCGCCAGCGCCACCATCTGGACCGTGGTCTTCCATTTGGCGGCCAGGGTGACGGGCAGTTCGATGCGCCCCGCCATGGTCTCGCGCAGGGCCGAGACCGCGAACTCACGGAACAGGATCAGGCCGCAGGGCAGGGCGATGCCCGGCAGGGAGCCGGACGCCAAGACGCCCAGAATGGCCCCGGTGATCAGAACCTTGTCCGCGATCGGGTCCAGAATGGCGCCCCAGCGGGTGGTGGCGTTCCAGCGCCGCGCCAAAAAGCCGTCCACCCAGTCGGTCGAGGCGGCGATGACGAAGATCCAGAAGGCCCACAGGCCGAACTTCAGCTGGGTTTCCGGCGACAGCCAGGCGTCCAGAGCCCCCGGCGCGGCGCCGGCCAGCATGGCGAACATCACCACCCCGGCGAACAGGCGGATGCCCGTCAGGATGTTGGGGATCGGATTGGCGCGGAGGGCGGGCGCGGTCATGACGGGATCTCCAGCAGGGACGCGAGCAGGGGGTGAAGCGTCTCCGCGAACGGATTGGCGACGGTGACGCCTCGATAGACGAAGCCGTCCTGCATGTCTTCGGAAAGCAGAAGGCCGCAGCCGGCTTCGGCGGCGACGGTCAGGATCAGGGCGTCCCAGATCTGAAGATTGAAGAAGGCCGCGGCCTCGAGCGCCGCGTCCATGGTTGCGGCCGAGGCGGCAGTCAGGCCGACGCCTGCGCTCCAATCGAGAACGATCTTTCGCGCGATTTTGGGCGGATGGCCGCCCTTGCGGGTCAGGATATTGTAAAATTCGCCCGCGACCTGGGTCGGGATGACCAGGCTGTGGTCGGCGAGGGTCTTGATCAGCCGGCCGGCCCGTCGCCGCTTGGCGCCGTCGTCCCCAATGCCGGCGGCGTATCCCAGGACATTGGTGTCCAGCGCCAGCTTCAAGCGTAGCCGTCTTCGCGTGTGATGCGTCCGGGCGCGCGAGCGGGCAGTGCGGTCAAATCCTCCACGAGCGCGTGAAGTCGGGCGACCCGTTCATCGTTCTTCTGTTCGTCCGTGACCGCCGGGGTGATCCGCACCAAAGGCTTGCCGTGGGCGGTGACGACATAGGATTCGCCGGACGCCACCTCGCGGAAGATGCGCGAGAAGTCGCGGTTGGCTTCGGTGGCGGTGATGGTCCGTTCCATGCGCATAAAGTAGTGTTTTTCACTATTTTATGCAACTCACCCCAACGGCTCGAACCTCGCCTTGTCAGTCAGGGCGGTCAGGACGCCGTCGGCGATTCCGAAATGAAGCCCGCTGAGCTCCAGTTCGCCCTTGGCTTCACGCTCGGCGATCCAGGGAAAGGTGCGCAGGTTTCGGATCGACAGACGCACCACGGCCTCTTCGGCGGCGCGCTCCAGTTCGTTCGGCGCGACGGTTTCGGCGACGTGCTGAACCACCGGCGTGCCTTGGGCGATCCAGGGGGCCACGAAGTCGGCGACGACGTCCGGCGCGCCGTTGATCATGGCGTTGACCCCGCCGCAGTGGGCGTGACCCATGACGACGATCCGTTTGACGCCCAGAACCTTGACCCCGAACTCCAGGGCCGCCGAAACCCCGTGCAGCTTGCCGTCCGGTTCATAGGGCGGAACCAGATTGGCGACGTTGCGGACGACGAACAACTCGCCCGGCTTGGCGTCGAAGATCAGGGCCGGATCGGCGCGGCTGTCGGAACAGGCGACGATCAGGGTGTGCGGCGTCTGGCCCTTTTCAGCCAGGGTTTCGTACTCGGCGCGCGCCTCGGGCCAGTGTTCGGCGCGGAAGCGGCGATAACCTGACAGGAGAGGGTCTTTGGACGGATCGGACATGGGGGGGGTATAGGACCCAATCTCGGGACGGGGGAGAGGTGAAAGCGGGAAAAATCGCCGTCGCCTCTCCGGTTCCGCACCTCCGTGGGTCAGGCGTCTAGGCCCACAGCCAGACTGCGGCCGCCGTATAGAGGGCGATGCCGATCACGAGGTTGAAGGGAAAGGTTACGGCCAGGGAGGCGGTGACGAAGACGCCGGGATCGGCCTTGGGCGCCGCGACCCGCATGGCGGCGGGCACGGCGATGTAGGAGGCCGAGCCCGCAAGGACGGCCAGCATGGCTGCGTCGCCGAGTCCAAGACCCGCCAGTCGTCCCAGGGCCAGGGCGACGCCTGCCGAGAGGACGGGGAAGCCGAGAGCGAAACCGATCACCGGCCAGGTCAGCTTGCGCCGATCCGCCATCAGGCTGCGCGCGGCGGTCAGACCCAGGTCCAGCAGGAAGAAGCACAGGGCGCCCTGGAACAGCGGATTGACGAACAGGTCCAGCTTCTTCAGCCCCGCCTCGCCTGAAATGAGGCCGACCAGGAAGCTGCCCAGCAGCATCACCGTCGCCGCCCCGACCAGAACTTCGCGCAGGACGACGCCCCGGCCGGTCGACGGCTCGCGGCCGGCGCCGTGCATCAGGACCAGGGCGGTCAGGATCGCCGGCGTCTCCATCAGGGCCAGCACCGCCGCCATATAGCCGCCGGGCGCCAGGCCCAGGGCGGTCAGATGCTGCTGACCGGCGGCGAAGGTCACCACCGACACCGATCCATAGGTCGCCGCCAGGGCGCACAGGGTCGGACGATCCAGTCGCGACGTCCAGCGCAGCAGGATGAAGGCCAGGAGCGGCATGAAGGCGCTGAGCGCCAGACCTAGGGCCCCGGCGGTGAGAAAGTCGGCCTGAAGCCCGGCGGCCCGCGCTTCCACGCCCCCACGAAAGCCGATGCACAGCATCAGATAAAGGGAGATCGCCTTGGCGACCTGCTCCGGTATGGACAGGTCTGATCGAGCAAAGGCCGCAGCCGCGCCTACGAAGAAGAACAGGATGGCGGGCGAGGACAGCAGTCCGAGACTGGCGGTGATATCGGGCATGGGGGCTCCAACACTCAGTGCGGGCCCTTTGCCCGCCCCGCCCCAGACGCGCCAGTTTATTGACTTGATGTGCGGCATAACGAACAGTTATGGCATGACCAGTCTCGACATCGATCTGCTGCGGACCTTCGTGACGGTGGTCGAAACCCACAGCTTCACCCGGGCGGCCCAGCAACGCGGCCTGACCCAGCCGGCCGTCAGCTTGCAGATGCGGCGGCTGGAGCAGCAGCTCGGGGCGCCGCTGCTGGACCGGGGCGGCGCCAGGGTGGGGCTGACCACCGAGGGGGCGGCCCTGCTGCCCCAGGCGCGGCGGCTGTTGAAGCTGAACGACGAAATCATCGCCACGCTGAGCGACGGCGAGCCCGAGGGCGAGGTGCGGTTCGGGGCGCCGGAAGACATCGCCACGGTTCATCTGCCGGGCATACTGGGGGCCTTCGCGCGCAGCCATCCGCGCATCCGGCTGTCGGTGACATGCGACTATACCGCCAATCTGCTGGATCAGCTGTCGCGCGGACTGCTGGACCTGGCCCTGGTCAAGCGCGAGGCCGGGGGCGCCGACCTGGGGCTGAAGGTGTGGAGCGAGCCGCTGGTCTGGGTGGCCCAAGACGCCTCGGTCGCGGAGGTCTCGCCGCTGCCCCTGATCATCGCGCCTGCGCCGGACATCTATCGCAAGCGCGCGCTACAGGCGTTGGAGACGGCGGGGATCGGATTCCGGGCGTCCTTCACCTCGCCCAGTCTTGCCGGTCAGATGGCGGCGCTACGGGCGGGGCTGGGCGTCGGAGTTCTGCCGGCCGCCATGGCGCCGCGCGATCTGGCGGTGGTGAAGACCCTGCCCGCCCTGCACGACAGCGAGATCGCCCTGGTGTCGGCGCGCGGCTCGGGCGGTCCCGCCAAGCTGCTGGCGCAGGAGGTGTTTCGAAGCCTGGAGCGTGCGCCGGATCGCGCCTAGCCCTGAATTACCGCGCCTGGGGATGGAAGAAGGCGTAGATGCGTTCGGCCAGGGCCTGGCTGACGCCGTCCACTTTGACCAGGTCGGCGACGGAGGCGCGGCCGACGCCCTTGGCCGAGCCGAAGGCGTGGAGCAGGGCCTTCTTGCGGCCCGGGCCGACCCCTTCGATCTCGTCCAGCGGATTCCTGCGGATGTCCATCGAGCGGCGCTTGGCGTGGGCGCCGTTGGCGAAACGGTGGGCCTCGTCGCGCAGCCGCTGGAGATAATAGAGGGCCGGGGACTTCAGCGGCAGCATGAAGGGGGCTTTGCCGGGCATGAAGAACTTTTCCATCCCCGCGTCGCGATCGGGCCCCTTGGCGACCCCCACCACGGCGATGTCGTCCAGGCCCAGGTCGGCCATGACGGCCAGAACCTCGGCCAGCTGGCCCGCGCCGCCGTCAATCAGCAGCAGGTCCGGGCGCACAACTTCCTCGCCCTCCTCTTCGTCCTTGACCAGACGGGCGAAGCGGCGACGCATGACCTCGCGCATCATGCCGTAGTCGTCGCCGGGCGTCAGATCCTCGCCGCGGATGTTGAACTTGCGGTACTGGGACTTCTGGAAGCCTTCCGGGCCGGCCACGATCATGCCGCCCACCGCATTGGTCCCCTGGATATGGGCGTTGTCATAGACCTCGATCCGCTCGGGTCGGGCCTCCAGGCCGAAGGCCTCGCACACCTCGTCGAGGATCTTGCCCTGGGCGGAGCTTTCGGCGAGGCGACGGCCCAGGGCCTCTTTCGCATTGGTCAGGGCGTGGTCGACCAGGGCCAGCTTCTCGCCGCGCTGGGGTTTGGCGATCTCGACCTTTCGGTCCGCCTTCATCGAAAAGGCCTCTTCCAGCAGCTCCAGCTCGTGCGGCCGGACGTTGGACAGGATCAGGCGCGGGATCGGCTTGTCCTCATAGAACTGGCCCAGGAAGGCGGCCAGGATCTCAGGGTCGGTGTCGGTCTTGTCCACGCGGGGGAAGTAGGCGCGGCCGCCCCAGTTCTGGCCCGCGCGATAGAAGAAGACCTGGACGCAGGCCTGGCCCCCGTCGGAGTGCAGGGCGAAGACGTCGCCCTCTGCCACGCTGTCGGCGCTGACGGAGTTCTCCATCGAGATGGCCGACAGGGCGCGGATGCGGTCGCGGACCCGGGCGGCCTGTTCGAAGTCCATGGCGTCGGACGCGGCCTGCATCTCCTGCGACAGGCGGCCGATCACGGCGCGGGACTTGCCGCGCAGGAACTGCTCGGCCTCGTTCACCAGCTCGCCGTAGTCCTCCAGCGAGATCAGGCCGGTGCAGGGGGCCGAACAGCGCTTGATCTGGTGCAGCATGCAGGGCCGGGTGCGGGTCTCATAGACGCTGTCGGAGCATGAGCGCAGCAGGAAGGCCTTCTGCAGGGTGTTCAGGGTCCGGTTCACCGCCCAGGTCGAGGCGAAGGGGCCGAAATACTGGCCCGGCGTGGTGTGGGCGCCGCGATGCTTGCGGATCTGGGGCGCGCGGTGGTCGCTGCGGATCATCAGCTCGGCGAAGGACTTGTCGTCGCGCAGCACGACGTTGAAGCGCGGCTTCAGCTTCTTGATGAAGTTGGATTCCAGCAGCAGGGCTTCGGTCTCGGTGGCGGTGACCACCAGCTCCATCGACCGAGTCAGGGAGACCATCAGGCCGATCCGCTGGGTGTGGAACCGCCCTTGCGCGTACTGGACGATCCGCTTCTTCAGCGACTTGGCCTTGCCGACATACAGACAGGCGCCGTCTTCGCCATACATGCGATAGACGCCCGGCTTGTCGGGCGCCCGACGCGCCTCGTCGGCGATCAGGGCGGCGGCCTTCAAGGTCGAATCGAGCGTCTCCTCGGTCATCGGGATGGATATAGGGGCTCGGAAGGAGGGGCGGAACAGACCTTCCCCCGCTTGCGGGGGAAGTGTCAGCTCGTCGAGCGTAGCGAGACGGCTGACGATGAGGGGAGTTTCACTTCAGGGAAGAAGACTTCCCTCTCCGTCGCTGGATCGCTGCGCGATCGACGCGCTGCCTCTCCCGCAAGCGGGAGAGGGTCTGGGTTTACGAGCGGCGAACCAGAAGGACGCCCGCCAGAACCAGGCCCACCCCGGCGATCCGGCCCAGGTTCAGCGGCTGGCGCGGCACGCCCAGGGCGCCGAAATGATCCAGGATCAGGCTGAGCAGCAGTTGGCCCCCGACCATCAGGGTGATGGTCATGGCCACCCCCAGGCGCGGCACGCCCCAGGCGGCGGCCACCACGAAACAGGCGCCGTAGACCCCGCCCAGCCAGGCGTACCAGGGCAGGGCGCGGGCGGCGGCCATGTCGGGCCGGGTCTGCATCAGGGCGGCGAGGATGCCCAGCACCGTCGTGCCCACGGCGAAGGAGATGAAGGCCGCATTGACCGGCGAGGCCGCGGCGGTCGCCAGCTTGGCGTTGGTCGGCGCCTGGAGGGCGGTGGCGCCCCCGGCCAGGACGACGACGAGGATGGCGAGGAGCGACGGGTTCATGGCCCCTGGCTAGCACGCCGCCCGCCTTTTGTTAGCCCGAGATGAAGCGGGCGGCGCGTTCGCCCTCCGGATCGCCGGCGGCGCCGAAGCCGCGATTGATCGTCATATGGCTGTCGTCGGGGGCGGGAACGACCTCGGCCCGGCCGCCGGCGCGGGTCAGGGCCTCGGCCAGGCCCCGGCTCTGGACGGCCGAATCCTGACGCCGGGCGACGTGGAAGATCAAGAAGGGCGGATAGGCGACGCCGGGGCGGACGCGCAGGGTGGGCGATAGGGCGGCGGCCTGGTCGCCGAAGGCCTGGTCATAGGTCTGGCCCAGCCACTGGTCGATGCGGCCGTCCCCGCGCGGCGCCGTGGCGTCATAGCCGGCGCCGTCCAGCAGGATCACCCCCGCCAGATCCGACGGCCTCAGCCCGAACGCGCCCAGATAGTCGGGGTCGATTCCGACCAGGGCGGCCAGATGCGCCCCGGCCGAATGGCCCATCAGATAGAGCGGCCGGCCGGGCAGGCGGCGTTTCAGGTCGGCCACGGCGGCGGCGACGTCCATGGCCGACTCGCGGGCGCTGACGGCGGGCGCCAGTCGATAGCCGGTCGAGGCCAGGGTCAGGCCGTGGCGGCGGGCATAGGCCGGCAGCTCATTGACCCGCGTCCGCTCGCCCCGCGACCAGCCGCCGCCGTGGACGAACATCAGGACCGGTCCTGCGCCCCGGTCGGCGTAGAGATCATAGGCCTGAAGCGGATCGGGGCCGAAGGCGACGGTCTGGGACGGCGCCGGGGTCGCCGTGGACGGCCCCGTTCGACGGCGCCGCCGATCTCCGCGCGTTTGGGCCAGAGCAGCATTGGGCAGGACGGCGCCGAGGGCCAGCCCCATCAGGGCCAGGCGACGGGAGACGGGCATAGAAGGATCCTTTCCGAACAGGCTTGGCCGTTCTGAAACGGATCAGCGGATCGTTTCCGTCTCACCAGAGGTCGGAAACCGGGGCGCCGTCGAAGATTTCGGCCAGCCGCGCGCGACAGCCCCGATTGACGTCGGCGGGCAGGGCGGCGGGGGGAAACCAGCCGACCTCGGCGATCTCGCCGCGACTGGTCGGTTCGCCCGGCTCGAAGGCGTCGATGACGAAGACGGCGACGTGATCGCCGGGAAAGAACCGCTCATTGGAATGGATCGACACCAGGCGCGGCGCCGACCGCGCGATCAGCCCGGCCTCCTCACGCAGTTCGCGCGCCACGGCCTGATGGGTTGTCTCGCCCCGATCCACCCCGCCCCCCGGCAACCACCAGCCCTTCAGATAGGTGTGCCGCACCAGCAGCACCCGCCCCTGGGCGTCCGTCGCCACGGCCCGCAAGCAGACGTCTGACCCGTCAGCACATGGTTCGTTCTCAACAGCGATGAGTGGCGACATAATTTTCACGCACGGAAGTGGCCGAGTGGACCATCACCACACTGGACAGGCGAAGGTAGAACAGGTTCGCTCAGTAGTGGCGCTGGCCGCCGATTCTCTCACCCCGGTCGTGGCCGCCATGGTCGGGCCTTGAACGATCCGCAACAATGAAGCTCATTCGACGCATCGAGATCAGCTACCTTCGGTCCCTATACACGGCGGTGCTCGATAGGCTTGGCGACATGAATGTCGTTTTCGGACGCAACGATAGCGGCAAGTCGAACCTTCTAAGAGCCCTCAACCTCTTCTTCAACGAGAAGACCGAGCCCGGCCAGGACGGAATTGACTTCGATCTGGACTTCAGCGACATCCGCCGCGACGCTGCGAAGGCAGCCAAGGGTCGGCAGTTCATTGCCATCCGAGTCGACTTCAATGTTCCTCAAAACTATCGCTTGTCGCTCGGTGAAACGGTGTCGATCAAGCGGCAATGGAACATCGACGGCGATATGACGGAGACGCCGCCGCGCGGTCTATCCAAGGGGTCGCGTATCCAACTGACCCGATTTCTCAACCAGATCGACTTCACATATATCCCCGCCATCAAGGACCTCAAAGTCTTCGGCGACCTGATCGAACGAATGTACGCTGCTACCGCCGAGAGCAGTGGCTTCGAGGCGGCGACCGACACCTTCGTGGATGCTATACGAAGCCAAACGAGCGGCCTCTCTGACGGTCTAAGCAAATTGTTCGGCTCGACGACTCGTCTAGCCGCGCCAACCGACATGGGACTGCTGTTCCGGTCACTCGATTTTGCTCACGGCGAGGACGGACACTCGTTGCTAAGACAGAAAGGCGATGGCGTAAAAGCGCGCCATCTTCCCGAGCTCCTGCGCTACATCAACGACAACGAATCCGGGAAGAAGTTCTTCCTCTGGGGTTTCGAAGAGCCCGAGAACTCCCTGGACCTCGGCGCGGCGGATGCTGAAGCGGAGCGCTTTGCGGTAATCGCCGCCCGCCCGGACACGCAGGTATTCATCACGAGCCATTCCCCGGCCTTCTATCTCTCGAACTCCGAACAGACGAAGACAGACATTCGCCGCATCTTTGTTTCGAAACAGCGAGCCAGCCACGAAGGATCTGATCCGGTCACACCCAAGAATGCCATCAGCGTGATCGATGATCTCGCAGACGCCGTGACGTGCCCCTGAGAATTTCCTCCACGTGGAGCTAGAGTCCGGCCCTTGAAAGGACGGACGGAATGAAACGAGCGAGATTCACGGAAGAGCAGATCATCGGGATCCTGCGGGAGAACGAGGCCGGCGCCAAAGCGGGCGAGCTGGCGCGCAAGCACGGCGTGTCGGAAGGCACGATCTACGCCTGGAAAGCCAAGTTCGGCGGGATGAGCGTGTCGGACGCCCAGCGCCTGCGCGCCCTGGAAGATGAGAACGGAAAGCTGAAGCGCCTGCTGGCCGACGCCATGCTCGACAAGGCGGCGCTGAACGATCTGCTCTCAAAAAAGTGGTAGGGCCCGCGGCGATGCGCCAGGCCGTCGCCCATGTGAAGGCGACGTTCGGCGTCAGCGAGCGGCGGGCCTGCTCCATCATCAAGGCCGACCGCAAATCGGTGCGCTATCGCTCTTGCCGCCCGCCAGACACGGCGCTGCGGGAGCGGCTGCGCGCCCTGGCTGTCGAGCGGCGACGGTTCGGTTATCGCCGGCTGTTCGTGCTGCTGCGACGTGAAGGCGAGCCTTCGGGCAAGAACCGGATTTACCGGCTCTATCGCGAGGAAGGCCTGACGGTGCGCAAGCGCCGCTCACGCCGTCGGGCCATCGGCACGCGGGCGCCGATCCTGGTCGAGGCCAGGCCGAACGCCCGCTGGTCGCTGGACTTTGTGCACGACCAGTTCGCCACGGGCCGCCGCTTCCGCATTCTCAACGTGGTCGACGACGTCACCCGCGAGTGCCTGGCGGCGATCCCCGACACCTCGATCTCGGGACGCCGGGTCGCGCGTGAGCTGACAGCGCTGATCGCTCGGCGGGGCTGTCCTGCCATGATCGTCAGCGACAACGGCACGGAGTTCACGTCCACGGCCATCCTGGCCTGGGCGCAGGATCATGGCGTCGACTGGCACTACATCGCGCCGGGCAAGCCGACCCAGAACGGGTTTGTGGAATCCTTCAACGGCCGGATGCGCGACGAACTGCTCAACGAGAGCCTGTTTTTCAGTCTGGATCACGCCCGCCAGAAGGTCGCTGCCTGGGCGCTGGACTACAATACCCGCCGGCCGCACTCGTCTATCGGCTACCTCACCCCGGAGGCTTTTGCCGCCAGTCTGACCGCAACAGGCCGACCCGCTGCGCAGGATGAAAGCTGCGCGGTCCGGCCTGTTGCTCATCCCACGCTGCGAGGCGTAACTAACCCAAGGACTCTGGTCGCCGCTGGATGAAAATTCAGAGGCACGTCACCGTGCTCTTCCTGTTCGACAACGATGGTGCCGGGCGCAAAGCGCACCGGAACATCTGCGGCGTCGCTCCACCTGCGGACATCTGCGCCGTTTCGGAGAAGCTGGGCGTCTGGCTGCTGCCGCAATCGTCAGAGAACGCGGATTTCGCCAAAGCGCACGGAATTCGGCCAGAGCAGCTCTTCTTCACCTCCGAGTTCCTCTACCCTGCTAAATTGGCTGCGGAACTGTGCCTGGATGTCATCGGGACGGAAGAAGCGGAGGCGTCGCGCACCAGCATCCACGACAACTACCACAAGTCGCTGTCGCAATCGTCCGCCGCACCCCTTCGTGCCGCAGAGCCGGGTTCGGTTGACTGGTTCTTCGCGCGAGGCGTGCCCAACTCTTTCAAGGGGCGCTTCGCGGTCCGCGCGGAGAAGTCGCTCCCGCAGGACCAGGTCGATAGCGTTGCCGCGGCAGCATGGAGCTTCCTCACTTCCTAGCTATAGGCACCGGGACCGGCTGGCGCTCGCGAACAGGCGCGCGGTCGCCGCGTCCCGCGCGCTGCGAAGGCCCGAAGACAGCGCGCTTCCCTCACGCCATATGCCAAGGCCGTCTTCTTGAACGAAGTCCCCCACGAGAGAACAGCTGCCTAACACTCAGCGGACCTCGCCAACGTATCCGACGAGTCAACTTCAGCCCCCCATCCCCGCTTGAACCCCGCCCCGCCTGCCTCTAAGCCTTGGGGAAACAGGAGGATCACCATGCTGGCTCTCGGCATCATCTTCGGCTTCATCGCCGTCATGGCCCTGATGAACTTGGTCGAGTTCGGTCGGGTTGACTGAAGTCCCGGCGGCTTCGGGCGCTTCTGCGGCGCGGGGCGTCGCCCTGGTCACGGGCGGGGCGCGGCGGATCGGGCGGGCCATATGTCTGACCCTGGCCAGGGCCGGGTTCGATGTGGCCATCCATCATCACGCCTCGGGCGAGGCGGCGCGGGATCTGGCCGAGGCGATCGGCGGCCTGGGGCGGCGCGCCTGTCTGTTGCAGGCCGATCTGACGGACGAGGCGCGGGTGCGGGCCCTGGTCCCGGCGGCGGCCGAGGCCCTGGGGCCGGTCACAGCGCTGATCAACAACGCCTCGGTGTTCGAGGACGACCGGATCGGCGGCCTGACGCGCGACAGCTGGGACAAGCATCTGGAGACCAATCTGCGGGCGCCGATCGTTCTGGCCGAGGCCTTTGCGGCCCAGACGGTGGAAGGGGCGATCGTCAATCTGCTGGACCAGAAGGTGCTGAAGCCCGATCCGCGCTTCTTCTCCTACAGCCTGTCGCGAAATGGGCTGTGGTGGGCGACCCAGACCCTGGCCCAGGCCCTGGCGCCGGGCATTCGGGTCAACGGCGTGGGGCCGGGGCCGACCCTGCCGTCGATCCATCAGACCCCCGAGGAATTCGCCGCCGAGGCGCGCGCCACCCTGTTGCAGACGCCCGGCAGCCCGGAGGCGGTGGCCGAGGCCGTGCTGTGGCTCATTGACGCGCGGATGGTGACGGGCCAGATGATCGCCGTCGATGGGGGCCAGCATCTGGCCTGGCGCACCCCGGACATCCAGGAGTAGGTCGCGTGGTTCAGTCGTCGTCGGTGTCGCCGTTTCCGGCGGACGAACCGCTGCGCTGCGAGCGGCTGAGCGTCTTCGTGCGCGGGCTGGAGGTTCAGGCGGGGATCGGGGTCTATGACCACGAACAGGGGCGGCTTCAGACCCTGGTGATCGACGTGACCCTGGAGCTGGAGCCCCGGCCGATCGAGCGGCTGGGCGACACCATCAACTATGAGACCGTCGCCGAGGCCGCGCGCGCCATCGCCGCCGAGGGCCATGTGGGACTGGTGGAGACCTTCGCCGACCGGCTGGCGCGGGCCTGTCTGGAGGATCGGCGGGTGATGCGGGCCAGGGTGCGGATCGAAAAGCCCGGCGCCCTTTCGGCCGTGATCGCGCCGGGATGCGAGATCGTTCTGGCGCGATAGGTTGCGTCCGCCCGCCTGGGCGGCCATTGTCCTTAACAGTCCAGCCGTCTCGGCGGCGCGAGAGAAGCGTATCCTGTCCATGGCCGAACCCGGCGATCCGCAAGGCTCAGAGTCCGCACAGCCCCAGGCCGCGTCCGACGATCAGGATCACGACGCCCTGGTCGGCTTCGTCTCGGCGGCTTCGCTGGCGGGGCGGCGCCGGGAGCCGGAGGCGACGCCGCCTGCGCCGGTCGCCGCGCCGACCAGGGCCGAAACCGTGACGCCGGCCCCTGAGCGCGAAGCCGATCTGTTCGATCCGCCCGAGCCCCAGCCCGTTGCGGCGCCCGCCCCCGCCCAGCCGGGGCCCTTCGAACGGTCGGCCCGGCCCGGCCCGGTGGACGCCCTGCGCGACAGTCTGGGGCGACGAAAGGAACAGCCGCCCGCGCCGATGAGCCTTTACGCCGTCTATGTGCTGATCCTTCTGGCGGTGCCGACCCTGGGGGTTTCGGCGGTGCTGGCCCTGTTGGCCGTGACCGGGCGCGACGGGCCGGAGGAGCGGCTGGCCGCCAGCCACTTCCTGTATCAGCGGCGCACCCTGTGGATCGCCGCCGGGGCGGTGGTGCTGGGCGGTCTGCTGGTGATCGTCAATATCGGCGTCTTCGTCCTGTTCCTCTTAGCCCTGTGGGTGTTGGCGCGGGGCGTCTTCGGCGTGATGCGTCTGAAGGCCGGGCGGCCGATCGACCGCCCGCGCAGCTGGCTGTTCTGAAAGGACGACCATGACGACCGAACCCAACTTCACCCCCGGCCAGGAGCCGGAAGGCAAGGTCGGCGCCCTGATCGCCTGGGCCCTGTTCATCCTGTCCATCCCCAGCGCCAATGTGCTGGTCCTGGTCGGGCTGGTGGTCGCCTATGTGACGCGCGGCACGGCGGCGGGCGTGGCCCGCCAACACATCGACGCCCAGATCCGCCTGTTCTGGTCGGTCTTCTGGTGGACCATCGCCGCCTGGATCGGCATCGCCGTCAGCGCCCTGGCCTCGGTGGTGCTGATCGGCATTCCCTTCCTTCTGCTGTTCCTGCTGATCTGGTTCCTGCTCAGCGTCTGGTTCACGGTGAAGAGCGTGCTGGGCCTGATCAATCTGTTGCAGAACAAGCCGATCTGACGCACTCGCCGATGGAACGTCGCGGCGCCCCAAGCTGTTGAGGCTGAAAGGGAGTTGAGCATGGGACCGTTCACCGACGCCAGGGACGACAACCGCTTCGAACAGGTGTTCGACGGCGAGGGCGGAAGCGGACGGGTCTGGGCCGACTACGCCGTGCGCGGCGGGGCGCGGATGATCCTGCACGTCGAGGCGGACCAGCGCCTGCGCGGCTCCGGCGCCGCCGGGCGCTTCATGCAGGCGATGGCCGAATATGCACGCGAACAGGGGCTGAAACTGTTCCCCCAGTGCAGCTACGCCGTGGCCTGGCACAAGCGCCACCCCGATTACGACGACGTCCTGGCCTAGAAGGCGGACGGGGGCCGTAATCAGCCCAGACGGCCCACGATCGTGCGTATGGTCTCGGCCCGTGTCGGCAGATCGGCGGCGATACGCGTGGCGACTTCTCGAACGCCGACCGGATAGGCGTCGCCGCCCGAGGCGATGTCCTTGGCCTTTTGCGCCGCCTGGGTCAGCAGTTTTTCGAACTGGTCGATCTCTTCCAGGGCCAGGGCATGCGCCTCCATCTGCAGGCGCTTAACGCGCTCGGCCGTGGTCTCGGGCGCGCGCATCAGGTCATAGACGGCCGCCTCGGTCCCGACGATGCGCAGCTCGGGCTTGGAATCGGCGCTGGTCTTCTTGGTCATGGAATCGGTCCTCAGCAGAGCTGATGACTGAAGATGATCAAGACCGAGCCCTGCGTCGAGCGTGGCTGTAGCGGTTATGACGGTTCTGTGGCCGTCCTGCATCGGTCGGGCGGATAGAGCGGGGCTTACAGCTCCGGCGCGCGGGCGGGGACCATGGCCGGGGCTGCGACCGGGGCCAGGACGCCGCCGGCGACCGCGCGCAGGGGCGAACGGGGCGTGTGCAGCACGGCCGGATTGACGCTGACGCCGTCCTGGGCCGGGGTGACCAGGAAGCCCTTCTTGGCCAGGGCGTCGCCCGAACGGACGCGCGAGGTCCAGACCGCGATGGGGGCTGCCAGCAGCAGCGGCAGGACGATGGGGGCGAACCAGGTGGCAAGGTCGGGCCGGACGCACAGGGGCGCGATGAAGCCCACGCCGGCGACCATCTGCCAGCGCATGGCGCGGAAGGCGTCGGACCAGGCCAGGCCGTCGGCCTCGCGCTGCTGGGTGGTCCAGCCGGTGTCGTGGCCGGACAGGATCTGGATGAAGGCCTTGGTGTTGGCGACCATCAGAATGGGGGCCAGGATGGCCGACAGGGCGATCTCGGCGGCCATGCCCTTGGCGATGGCGCGGCGTCCGCCGAAGGCGCGCCGCTCGGCCGGGCGGCTGAGCACCAGGGCGGCGCCCATGAATTTGGGCCCGATCAGCAGGACGCCGGACAGGAAGGAGGCCAGCATGAAGGGGGTGAACTGCGGGTTCAGGATGTAGAAGAAGCTGGTCCAGTCGACCGGATAGAACATCTGGATGAACAGGCCCACGATCAGCGAGGCCAGCCACAGGGGCGAGGACAGATAGGCCATGCAGCCCATGGCCAGCTGCAGGCGGCTCATCGGCGACAGGCCCTTGGCCGTGATCAGGCCCAGGTGCTGCAGATTGCCCTGGAACCAGCGGTGGTCACGGCGGATGAAGTCGGTGATCGACGGCGGGGTCTCTTCCCACGACCCGTCCAGGGCGGCGCTGACGTGGACGGCCCAGCCGGCGCGGCGCATCAGGGCGGCCTCGACCACGTCGTGGCTCATGATATGGCCGCCGAAGGGCTTCCTGCCCTTCAGGTGGGGCAGGCCGCAGCAGGCGGCGAAGGCGCGCGTGCGGATGATGGCGTTGTGGCCCCAGTAGCTGGATTCCGAACCGGTCCAGTAGGCTAGGCCCGCAGCGGCGACGCGGCCGTACAGGCGCACCGAATACTGCGACACGCGGGCGAAGATGGTGCGGGCCTTGATGATGACGGGGGCGGTCTGGATCAGGCCGACGCCGGGATTGCGCTCCATGGCGTCGACCATGCGCAGCAGGGTCTCGCCGGCCATGGTGCTGTCGGCGTCCAGGACGATCATAGTCTCATAGGCACCGCCGAAACGACGGACCCATTCGGCCAGATTGCCGGCCTTGCGCTCGGTGTTCTCGGTGCGGCGACGATAGAAGGTCTTGCAGCCGGCGGTCTGGCGGAAGGCCTGGAAGACCGAACGCTCGTCGGCGGCGGCCTCTTCCTTGGTCGAGTCGCTCAGCACGAAGATGTCGAAGGCCGAGGCGGCGCCCAGGCGCGTCAGCGAGGCGTCGATCATCGCCAGACGGGCGAAGGAGGCGCGGGCGTCCTCATTGTACAGCGGCATCAGCAGGGCCGTGCGCGTGCGCGGCAGGGCCGGGTGGGGGGCGAAGGCCAGATCGGCCTGATCCTTGCCGCGCAGCATGACGGCCAGGCCCATCAGGCCGCTGACGAACCAGCAGGAGATGGCGGTGATCAGCAGCATGAAGATGCCGAAGGCCAGGATCTCGGTCCCGTCCCAGCCCTTGCGGGCGTAGAGATAGAAGGGAGCGATGGCGGACAGGCCGGTCAGGACCAGGGTGCCGGCCAGCAGCATCAGCCGGCGCAGGCCGACCGCGCGCGGGGAGGTGGCGGGAACGCCCTCGGCGACGGCCTCGGGCGCGCTCAGGGACTGAACCGGCATGGCCAGCGGCGCCTCGTCGGGCAGCCAGGACCAGGCCGGGCCCTGCGGCGCCGGGTTCAGGGTCTCGATTTCAGCCTGTTCGACAGGCCGGATCGCCAGCTTGTTCATGCCGCTCTGGACGCCCCCGTGTTGACCATCCGCGCTTCCGAAGGCAGGAAGGCGGTGCGCGCTGCATCGCAGCACGACCCCTATAGTCGATCACATTCGCGCGATTTTCAATCACGCAATGTTGATAGGGGCGAAAAATTCGGGGTTTTTTTACTCCCCCGGCGCCGCGACCTGGGCGACGGACCCACCAGACGGGGATTTTCCCGCTTCCTGCAACAACTTGCGATCCAGCAGCCAGGCGGCGACGCCGACCCAGCCGACCAGCACCAGGGCATAGGCCCGCTCCCACCAGCCGACGTTGGCGTCATTGACCGTGCCGGGAAAGACCATGTGTTTTGTAACAACGGTCAGGCACGCCATGATGACAAAGATGGCGGTCAGGAAGATTTTAAGCCGGGGCAGATCCCGGCGCGACGCAAGACCCCAGAGCAGCAGCACCGGCGCCAGCTGAATGCCCAAGGCCAGGTTGATGACCATGTGGCGCGGGTCCGGCCAGGGGTAGAGGGTCGAGGCCGACATGCCCGCCCCGGCCAGGACAAAGGCCGCCGCGATCACGGCGCCCGCGATCCGCTTCTCCGTCAGGGCGTAGACGGCCAGGCCGAAGCCGATCCCCGCCACGCCCGCCATTATGCCGGCGATGAAGACGCCGCCGTTGAAGATGATCGGCGCCTGGGCCGTCGAACCGCCCAGCTCGCTCAGATACTGGGTGGCGTTGTCGAAGCCGGGATAGGCGGCGATGGCGGCCGCCACCACCGTCAGGGCCAGGAGCGGCGCGGCGATCCCGACGGCCAGCAGGCGACGACGGCGGTGATAACGGGCGGCGGGACGTCGCAAGGCCTCCAGATCCAGCGGCCAGGGCCGTCCGCCGGCGGGCTTCAGACCCCACAGAGGACGGATGGCGGGGATGCGCTTTACGACCTCATAGACGGCGAAACTGCCCAGGAAGGTGATCAAGAGCAGGGACAGGGCCTCCAGCCCTGCCGGCAGATGGGCAGGACGAATGATCCAGACCGCCGCCACCAGGATGGTCTGGTGCGCCAGATAGAGGGGGAAGGTCGCCTCGGTCAGGTATTTCAGCACCGGTCCGCCGCGCGACCGAAGATGTCTGCTGCCGAAGCCCAGGATGGCGACGATCGTCGCCCACTGGTCCAGGCCATAGACCATGGCCTTGGGCACGCCCCAGAAGGCCCGCCCGCCCGGATGCCAGACCTGGGCCATCATGACCGGCAGGGCGACCGCGGCCAGACCCAGGGCGACCCAGCGATACCGCTCCATGTCGCGCCAGATCGTCTCGCGCCCGACGATGCAGAAGCCGAAGACGAAGGCCCCCAGCGACAGGGCGTGATTGTACCAGTCCCAGTGCAGGATGTTCGTCACCCCGAACCAGGGGAACAGCAGGATGCGGATGGCGATCAGGTAGAGGATCGGCAGGATCAGCACCCGCGGTCCCGCCAGCGCCTTCTCCAGCCACGCGCCCATCTGGTCGATCAGGCCCGGCCGACGCCACAGCAGCACGGTGACGACGCTGTAGGCGGCGATATAGACGATGAACCACAGGTGGTTGACCGGAACCCCGTCGGCCAGGCCGCTCCAGCTGAACTCATGCACCATCCAGGCGGCGAAACCGGCCAGGCCGCTGGGCCAGCCGGCCTTGTCCATCGCCTCGATCCACGACTGGATCGGCACCAGGATCACGGCGCCGAACAGCAGGGGCGGGACCAGTCGCGCGAACCGGGCGCGCGCCACCTCGCGCGGACTGCGCCGGAAGGTCATGAACCGCAGCGCCGCCCCTGACACCAGGAACAGCAGGGTCAGCCGCCAGGGATTGGTGATCAATATGGCTTCGCGCATCCACTCGAAGGTGTGGACGCTGTGCACGTGCCAGCCATAGACCCCGTAGACCAGGCCGACATGATACAGGATCAGCAGGCCAAAGGCCCCGACCCGGATCCAGTCCAGATCATAGCGGCGCGTGGACGAGGGAGCAGAGGGGGGCACGGCCGCGTCTATGATCCGGTGCGCGGCGTCAGGCAATACGGCGGATGGTCTCGATCTTTAAGCTGAGGGACGAGCCAGGATGTCGATGTGATGCACGCCCGATCGTTCAAAGGCATCTACGATCACTCGCTTGTCCTGTGAGAACTCACCCACGCCGTGACCATCAATAACGGCCAGTTCGTAGCCTTGTCCGACCAGCCAAGTGAGGTAGGCGTCTCCGCCTTCGTGGATGCCTGTGTGCGAGTACTCGCTCACGATCACGGGATGATCGCGAGAAATGACACGATGAGCGCCTTTCAATGCTCTCAACTCCGCTCCCTCGACGTCGATCTTCAAGAAATCGATTCGACGATCGCCGACAATCGCATCAATCGGCTGGGCAGGTACGATCTCGCTGAGCATCAGCGATGCTAGATCATCACTCAGATCGCTGACGGTCCCGTTTGAATAGGATGTGTTTAAAACCAGAATCCCCGCGTGGGTGTGCGCCGCGACATTGTGAATTTCTATCTGATTGAAGTCGTTCGCACGGCGGCTGGCTTCCAGAAGGCGCACATTGCGTCTGTTCGGTTCAATGGCGATGACGTGGCCTGAGGGGCCAACAATTGATGCTGCCAAGATGCTGAAGAAGCCGATATTGGCTCCCACATCCAATACGCAAGATCCAGAAGAGAGATAGTGCCGAAACACCGACTGCACATGATCCTCGTAGCTTCCTGCCGCCACGAAGGCCCCGACCGATAAGTCGTCAGGTGACGTGTAGATTTGAAAATCGGGATATTCCGTACGTATAAGTTTATCCGCCTCTTCAGACGCCATCAGCTTCCGATTTGAGAACTCGGCGGAATGCAGATAGCTTCGGACGACGTCAGTTAACCGACCTCCCGCCATCGAGGTATGCCCTGGCCATTCTTCTGGATTGGGCGCTCGACCTAAGATCAGCCTGAAGCAATAGGCAATGTCTTCTATAGTGGCGACGTCATAATCAAGGTGGCGTACTTTATCGTACAATGCGCGACGCTCTTGGTTGTCTGCGTCAAGGCGGATAACCTCGGCGTCCAAGCTTTGAGACATCAACACATTCTCCGAGAAGGCCGGCAAAATCGGGGCGAGGCGGTCCCGAGTTCTCCGGCAGATTGATTTGAATACGTAACTAGCTGTAGTCGTTAATGCAATCGAGCTGTCACCGGTGCGGATTGTAAAGCCTTCAGCGTCGCGGCGATCGAGGCCTCCTGCTCCGCCTGATAGAGCGCCATCTCATCCAGCACCGAACGGCCCAGGGCCTTTTCGAAATCGGCCTTGGCCGGGTCGACGGCATAGGCTTCGCGCACCTCGGCCCCGAGGTTGGACTGGAAGATGCCGGCCGCGCTGACGGGCAGGAAGTCCTCGTAGGTGATCGGCTCCGCGACGACGTGTCCCAGGGCGATCAGGGCCTCCAGATCGGCGGTTTCGGCGCGGGCCGCCAGGCCCTGGGGCGTCGCGCGATAGCGGAACCAGGCCAGGCCGTCCCGGCGCAGGGCCGTCCAGTCGTCGGGCAGGGCCGAGAAGTCCTTGTTCGCCAGGGCCGCATCGTACAGGGCCCGGCCGACAGGGGTCAGGGCGCAGCCGCGCTGTTCGATCTCGCCGAAGCGGGCGGTGTGGACGCCCTGGGTCGTCCCGTCCGCGTCGGGGAAGGCGATGGCCTCCTGCAAGGCTTTGAAACTGGTCTGGCGCAACAGGATGGCGCAGGCGCGGTCGGGCGGACCCTCGATCGTCTCCTTGGGCGTGATGCCGCGTTCGGGCATGGCGGCCTGGGCGGCGTCGATGTCGAGCGTGCGCGGGGTCAGGTGGTTGATGTGCGGTCCCTTGAAGCTGACCACGTCGGCGATCAGCCGGTGGGCGGCGACCAGCCGCTCATAGGTTGGTGCGCTGACCGTCGCCTGGGCGTGCCAGCGGAAGGTCTCCAGCAGCTCGGAGACGAACCGGTCGGCCTGAGCCTCGTCTAGGCCGCCGACGGTCTCGGCCGTTTCGATCAGGGCGCGGGCGCCGGGGGTGAAGATGTCGCGCCGGGCCAGGGCGGCGGCCGCCTCCGCCCTCAGGGCCAAGTCCTCGATCAGCTCCAGCCGCAGCAGGGAGCAGAAGACCCGGAACGGATTGCGCGCCAGGGCCGCCGGATCGACCGGGCGGAAGGCCGTCGAATGGACCGGCACCCCGGCGGGCGCCAGATTGTAGTAGCTGACCGGCGCCATGCCCATGACGGCGAAGGCGCGGGCGATGGTGGCCAGTTCATCGGCCGTGCCGACGCGGATGGCGCCGTGACGTTCTTCGGACAGCCGCGCCAGTTCGCCGGCTGCGGCCAGCCGGTCCGCCCCCGCCGGATCGGCCTTCAAGGCCTCGGCGTTGACCTCGGCCACCAGGGTCAGCAGCTCCCCGTACTGAGGCACCTCCGCTCGGTACATGGCCGACAACGCGGCCGAGAAACGGCTGCGGATCTCATCGGGATGGACGAAGGCGGACATGGCGGCTCTCCCTTGGGCGTTTTCGGCTTCCCTACGCCTGTCCGCCGCCGACGCCTAGCCGGAGGCGGACAGGACATTTCGCCCGACCGTCATCCAAGGACGTCGGTCAGGCCCTCACGCCGATCCCGATCGGACAGACCACGCCGGTGCCGCCGATGCCGCAATAGCCGGCCGGATTCTTGGCCAGATAGCCCTGGTGATAACCCTCGGCGTAATAGTATTCGCCGGCAGGCTGAATCTCGGTGGTGATGGCGCCGCGCCCGGCCGCGGTCAGGGCCGCCTGATAGGCGTCACGCGACGCCTCGGCCTCGCGCTGCTGATCGTCGTTCAGAGTGTAGATGGCGGACCGATAGGTGGTGCCGACGTCATTCCCCTGGCGCATGCCCTGGGTCGGGTCGTGGTTTTCCCAGAAAGCCTTAAGCAGGTCGCCGTAGGTTATGACCGACGGGTCAAACACCACCTTGACCACCTCGGCATGCCCGGTCCGGCCGGTGCAGGTCTCCTCATAGGTCGGATTGGGCGTGATTCCGCCCGAATAGCCGGCCGACGTCACCCAGACGCCCGGCAGGGACCAGAAGACCCGCTCCACGCCCCAGAAACAGCCCATGCCGAAGATCGCCGTTTCAAAACCCTCGGGATAGGGCCCCTTCAGCGGATGGCCGCTGACGAAATGGGTTTCGTCCGTCGCCAGGGGCTCGGCGCGTCCGGGCAGGGCGGTCTCGGCGGTGGGCAGTTCGGCGGTCTTGGTCAGCAGCATGGGGTTCCCCAATAAGGAAAATGTCGTCCGCCCCCATATGGGGACGTCACAGGCGCTTGCCGAGGGGGCCATGGTGTTCTATCAGGCCCGCCTCCCGCCGGATCGACCTCCGGCGGCGCGCACGAGCTGGCGTGAAACGGACAGGTGGCGGAGTGGTCGATCGCGCACGCTTGGAAAGCGTGTGTAGGTGAAAGCCTACCGAGGGTTCGAATCCCTCTCTGTCCGCCACGGTGTTACAAGCTCTTGATCTGAAAGAGTTTGTTGGAAAATCAGTCACTTACAATCGTTAGGGGCCGAATGTCTGCTACACTCGATACGGAGAGAGCAGACGTGTTGACTGGCCTTCTAAGGCGCGATGGCGGGCGGTATTCCACGCGCCGCGTCATCCCCAAAGACCTCCGCCCGGCCTATGGCGGCAAGGAAGTAATCGTCAAAGCGCTAGGGACGGCGGACCCGGCCGAGGCCAAGCGGCTCCATGTCGCCCTTTGGGCCGCTCAGGATCGGGAGTTCGCTGAGGCGCGGGCTGCTATGGCCGCAGCCGAGAAGGCCCCCACCGTCGAAACCAAGGCAGCGACCAAGCCCATAGACATAGACGCCTATGCGGCGCGGGCGCTTGTCGGCCTGCGGAAGAAGCGGGCGGCATACCTCGCGGCTGGGCGTCTGGAAGACTTCAACCTTGAGGCCCGCGAAGGGCTGGAAACCTATCAGGCTATCCTCGACGGCGGCGATGCCGTGGGCCTGTCATTGTCTGAGGCTGAGGGGATGCGGGTGGCGACGCTGGCGATCCTCACAGGCGAAGGCGCGGCGGCCCTTGCTGCGGCTCCCGCCGTCAAGCCCACAGCATCCGGCGGTCCCCGCGTCCCGCTCGCTGATGTGCTGGACAAATGGAAGGCCGAGCGGATACCGCAGCCGAGAACGGTGCGGGACCTGACGCGGACGGTTAAGCGGTTCGAGGCCGTCGTCGGCAAGCTGGCGATCCAAGATGTGACCAAGCAGCATGTCATAGCGTTCAAAGACGCCCTGTTAGCCGAAGGTAAAACGCCGGGAAATATCAACGTCATCATCCCCTTCTTAGGGACGCTGTTCAACTACGCCGTGGACAATGACCTGATCCCCGCGAACCCCGCCAAAGGGATCAAGGTTGCCGACAAGAGGCGGGCCAAAGATAAACGGCTGCACTTTGATCGCGATGAACTCAAGGCCATGTTCAGCGGCCCCGTTCATATAGATAGCGCTCGTCCCGTCGGAGGTGGTGGCGAAGCAGCGTATTGGCTCCCGCTGTTGGCGCTTTACACGGGCGCTCGTCAGACTGAACTTGGGCAGCTTCACCCCGATGATGTCTATGAAGAAGCCTATCTAGGCTCAGGACTCATAGCCAGAACAGCACTGTGGCGGCGAGGGCTATGGCGGACAGGAAGACGGTCGGGCAGCGATCGTAGCGAGTGGCGACCCGTCGCCAGTCTTTCAGGCGGCCAAACATGATTTCGATCCGGTTTCGCCGCTTGTAGCGTCGCTTGTCGTAGCGGATGGGTTCGGTCCGGGATTTGCGGCCAGGGATGCACGGCGTGATCCCCCTGGCCTGCAAGGCGTCCCGGAACCAGTCGGCGTCGTAGCCCCGGTCCCCCAGCAGCCACTGGGCGCGGGGCAGACTGTCCACGAGAGCGGCAGCGCCGATGTAGTCGCTGACCTGACCCGCTGTCATGAAGAGGCTGATGGGCCTTCCGTTGACGTCTGTCACGGCGTGAAGCTTGGTGTTCATGCCGCCTTTCGTGCGTCCGATCAGCCGCCCGAGGCCCCCTTTTTTACCGCGAGGCTCGAAGCCGTGCGGTGCGCCTTCAGATAGGTCGCGTCGATCATGACAGTCCGACGTTCGGTCTGGGCGCCGGACAGGCCCTCCATCATCCGGACGAAGACGCCCGCCTCGCTCCACCGCTTCCAGCGATTGTAGAGCGTCTTGTGCGGCCCATAGGCCGACGGCGCATCCCGCCAGCGCAGGCCGTTGCGGTTGACGAAGATGATCCCGCTCAATACCCGGCGGTCGTCAACGCGCGGCTTGCCGTGGCTCTTGGGGAAGAAGGGCTCCAGCCGAGCCATCTGCTCGTCCGTCAGCCAATACAGGTCGCTCATATCCAGACTCCTCAGGAGCCTGAATCAGATCGCACGCCTCACTTCAATGGGTCCTGAGCCTAGACGAAGAAGGCGGCGAACATTCCGCTTGGGTCATGCGCTTCGCAGAGAACGAAGAACGGGGCCAAAAGGTTAAGACGGAGGGGAGCGAGCGGCGCGTCCCCATCCACTCCGATCTAATCGCCCTGGGCTTCCTCAAGGTGGTGGCGGCCGCCAAGGCAGAGCGCCGTGCGCGCATCTTCCATAAGATCAACCCGACAGCGGAGGGCGAACTTATGGGCAACTGGTCCAAGTGGTTCAGCCGCTACCTCCGTAAGGTTTGCGGCGTCGCCGATGACCGCGTTGTGTTCCATTCTTTCCGCCATAGCTTCAAGCATTACGCCCGCGCCTGTCGTCTGGATAAGGCGGTCAATGACGCCATTACCGGGCATGAGACTGGTGAGACGGGCGACGATTACGGCCCTGCATATCCTCTTCACCCGCTGGTCGAAGGCATGGCCCGCTACCGGGTGCCGGGCTTCACCCTGCCGCCCCCGCCCGCTTCCCTGAGATAGTCAAGAAGGCCGGAAAGCGGGGCGCTGGGGCGGTGGTTTGGACCCGGCCGGGTGATCGCTCGTCAGGGGTGGCGAGGCCCCTCAGCGCAGCTGTAGTCCATTGGCCGGGTGGGACGATATTTGAGACAGATGCGCCCCGTGAATGTGCCATGCAGGAAGGCGGCGGCGGGTGTTTTCTGCCCCCCTAGGGTATCAAATCAGATTTGCCATTTTCTTCCCCTTTCTTAAGAAAGAAAGGAGGTCAGTATGAACCGAGCAACAACTGCTCCAGTATGTCGGACCGAAGCCGGTTCTTCCCCACCCTGATCGCCGGATACCGCCCGGCCTCAATCGTGTAGCGTTTGTCTCCCACGACGACGCATTCATCGGCGAACACCACCTCAACCGTTGCCGATCTCAGGCCCTCAACACGGCCCCGCATCGCCTGCCAGCGCTGCTTGATAGTGGAGAAAGTATCTTTCGGCTTCGTGCGCCCTGTCATCCCGGCGTCGCTCAGGGCCTTATCAATAGCTGTCCGCTGAGAAGCGGATAGCAACTTGTAAAGCGCGTGAGGCGCCCCCTTCCTGATCCCTCGTTTTGAGTGAGAGTCCGTTTCATCAAGGAGACGGACGTGAAGAAGAGCAGGTTCAACGAAGCGCAGATCATAGGCGTGCTGCGCGAGCAGGAGGCCGGAAGCCCGACGGCGGAGGTATGCCGAAGGCACGGGATCAGCGAGCAGACCTTCTATCGGTGGAAGGCGAAGTACAGCGGCATGAGCGTGTCGGACGCCACGAAGCTGAAGGCGCTGGAAGACGAGAACCGGCGGCTGAAGAAGCTGCTGGCGGAGTCGATGCTGGACGTGTCGGCGCTGAAGGATCTTCTGGGAAAAAACTGATCGGGCCTGCAGCGCGCAGAGCGGCCGTGCTTCGTCTGATGGCGGAGCGCGGCTTCTCCCAGAAGCGCGCCTGCGGGCTGGTTCAGATCGATCCGAAGACGGTGCGTCGCGAGCCTGAACAGGGCGATGTGGAGGTGCGCGAGCGCCTGCGCAGCCTGGCGGCTGAGCGCCGCCGGTTCGGCTACCGGCGCTTGGGCATTCTGTTGCAACGGGAGGGCCTCAGCATGAACAAGAAGCGGCTGTTCCGGCTCTATCGGGAGGAAGGCTTGGCGGTGCGACGGCGACGGGGCCGCAAGCGGGCCACCGGAACCCGTGCGCCCATGGCCCTGCCGGACGGCCCAAACCAGCGCTGGTCGCTGGACTTCGTGGCCGACAGTCTGTCGTGGGGCCGACGCTTCCGCATCCTGTGCATCGTGGACGACTTCACGCGCGAGGCCCTGGCTCTGGTGGTCGACACCTCGATCGGCGGCTCACGCATGGCGCGCGAGTTGGACCGGCTGATCGCCCGACGCGGGCGTCCGGCCATGATCGTCAGCGACAACGGGACCGAGATGACCAGCCGGGCCATCCTGGAATGGACCAACCGCACCGGCGTGGCCTGGCATTACATCGCGCCGGGCAAGCCGCAGCAGAATGGCTTCGTCGAAAGCTTCAACGGCAGGCTCCGCGACGAGTGTCTGAACGAGGAGGTCTTCGCCACCCTGGCCGAGGCCCGCGCCGTCATCGAGCGCTGGCGCATCGACTACAACCACGTCAGGCCGCACTCGGCGCACGGGGGACTGACCCCGGAGGCGGTGCGCCTGAACCCCGCGGCCGTTCGGCTGCGCAACTTGATCAGCTCCGCCGCACGGCCGCTCCCGTCGGCGAAGCAGATCGGCTATCAACCCCCTGGACTCTCATAATGATCGAGGGACCAGAGGGGGGCGCCTCAACCCCTAGGCGATCCTGATCCACCTCCCGGTGATTCAGGGTGGCCAGGGCCGGGATGCGAACCAGAGAGCCGCGGTTCCCCGTTCCGTTGATCAGGGCATAGGCGGCCGGGTTCGAGCCGATCAGATAGTTGCGCGCTTCGGGATTGGTGACGCGCGGCAGGGCCGAGTTGGGCGTGCCGATCGGCAGGGCGAAGCCTTGAGGATCCCCTGCGGCGTTGGCGCCGGCGTTGTTGAACGTCGCGCCGCGATAGGCGTAGTCCATCGAGCCCACCTGACGGGCGTAGCTGTCGATGACCTGTTTACGCTCATTGTAGGCGACCGAGCCCAAGAGGCCGAACTCGCCGATCTTGCTGGTCCAGCGGTCAGACGCCAACAGGGCCACGCGCGGGCTGTGGTTGCCGCCGTTCTCGTAATAGGCGTCCTGAAGCGTCAGGGCGAGACGGCGTTCGGTGAAGTCGAACGGGCGGCCCGAGATCAGGTCGACGGTCGCGCCCAGCGAGCCTTCGTCCGTCTGGGCGTCTGCGGACTTCTGGACCTTAAGGGAGTTGAACAGCTCGGAGGCGAAGGTGTTGAACTGGAAGCCGCGGTCGCGCCGCAGGGCTCCGTCGGCGCTGCTGGCGCCGGAAGTGGACAGGGTCTCCAGCCCGTTCAGCCGAACCCGGGTGAAGTCGCCGCCAAGGCCGCGGACAGAGATCGAATTGCCCTCGCCGTTTTCGCGGTCGATCGAGACGCCGGGAATCCGCTGAAGCGACTCCGCCAGGTTGGCGTCGGGGAAGTCGGCGATGTCTTCGGCGTTGATGACGTCGACGATGGTGTTCGACCGACGCTTTTCGTTCAGGGCGCTGGCGAGAGAGGCGCGGATCCCGGTGACGACGATCTCATCGACGGTCGTAGCCTCCTGATCATCGGCCTGTTGAGCCTGGGCCCAAGTGGGCGCCGCCAGCAGCAGGGCGCCGATCAGAAGCGCCGCCGGGGACGCCGCCGCGCGCAGTTGTCCTGTGGTTTGGTTGTGCATCCGTTCCCTCCGTTGCTGTCGCGCTCCGACCTCTGGCGGGCCGGATGCCGACATCCTCTGTCCCCCTCTTGATGAGGGGATCGTCTTGAATTCGCCCCCCCGCCTTTGCGAGACAGGACAATGTCACCGGTGTCATATGGCGAAAATGTGGCGAGCGCCAGGGCAAAAATCAGCGTTTGATTGGAATGGGCCGAAAAGGACGGGGCGATCCCCGCCCATCGACGCCGCCCGGGCGGCTTAGGCGCCGAGCGCGCGGAAGCGGAAATTCCTGAACCGCGCTTCACCCTCTCCGGCGGCGTAGAGGCCCGGACGCAACATCATGAAGCCGCCCCTAACATTCTGATTATAGCCGGAAACTTCCATGCCTCTATCGAACCGCCGCCAGGTCACGCCGTCGCCGGAGGTGTCGAAATAGAGGTTCTGATAGGCGTTGGTCAGGCGGATGAACATGCGCCGTCCGTGGGGATTGGCCGGGCGGCCGCGCTCGATTCCGTATTGGTGGGTGACATAGCGCTGAGCGTCGAACCCCAGACCGGCGTAAAGGGCGCGATCGTAGAACAAAATCAGCCCCGCCACCGCGCCGGGGTCGATCTCGATTTCGCATTCAATTTCATAAGCTTGCTCGCCTTGGACGAAGGTCAGGGGCGAGCAGTCCGCCGGCGCCCTGCCTTTAGCGCGCATATGAAGCACGCCGCTGTCTCGCCGCAGACGGTCCTTTTCGTTCGGCTGCGGATCATAGAAGCTCCATTGAAGGCCGAACTTGTCGGTTGAGAAATCGTCCGACAGGGCCATGCCGTGGGGTACGGCCTGCCCGCCGCGCGGCTTGGCGATCGGCTGCGACAGATCGCCGCCCCTGGCGCGGAACCAGCCGTCGTCGGTCCATTCGATCGGATCCAGCAGGGTCTGGCGGCCCAGGCTCCAATAGGCGTTCTCATAGCCGTGGTAGACCATCCACCAGTCGCCGGCCGAACCTTCGACCAGGGTGGCGTGACCGCGCGACCACCATTTTTCAGCGCCGGAACGGGTGCGGACGATCGGATTGTGCGGGCAGTCCTCCCACGGGCCATGGATGGACCGGGAACGGGCGGCGATGACCATATGCCCCGTCGGCGGCCCCGCCGTGCCGCCGATGGCGGTGATCATGTAAAAATAGTCGCCGCGCTTCAGAAGTTTGGGGCCTTCCTGGGCGAAGCCTTCGACGATCCAGTCCTCGGGATAGCGCCAGGGGTCATAGACGCCCTCCTCCACCGGACCATCGACCGCCAGGCCGTCGTCGGTCAGCCGGACCCGGTCGCCGCCGTTCAGGAACAGATAGCGTTTGCCGTCCTCGCCGACGATATGGCCGGGGTCGATATGGGCGGGCAGCTTCAGGTCGATCGGCGCGCTCCAGGGCCCTTCGATCCGATCGGCCCAGATGACGTAGTTCGACCGGTACTCCGGGAAGCGGGCGGGGATGTAGCAGTAGAATCGCCCCTGGTGCTTGATCAGTTCGGGCGCCCAGACCGAGCCGATATTGGTGGTGAGGGCCGCAGTGACGGGTCGCCAGTTCACCAGGTCGCGCGAATGCCAGATATGGATGCCCGGCACGGATTCGAACGACGAAAAGGTCATGTAATAGTCGTCGCCGTCCTTCAGGATCGACGGGTCCGGGTGGTCGCCGGACAGGATCGGGTTCAGGAACGTCCCGTCGCCCAGATCCGCCATCCGCTGGTTTTCGATCCCGCGACGCCATTTCATGTTCGCCCATTCGCGGCCGAGCGGCGCGGCCTCTTCCAGCGTCTGGGCCAGGACGCTCCGGATCGGCAGGGCGGAGGCGGCGACCCCGCCCAGAAGGCCGGTCAGTGCGGTGCGACGGTCGATGAACCTCATGGGCGTTTCCCTTGTCCCAGTTTTGCGGACAGCTTGTCAGGTTTGCTACCGGTGTCAATTTGCGACCGGAGCCCGACGCCCTGACACGATGCAGGAACCGGGCAGGCAGGGGTCGGTTACCTCCTGGTCCCATTGGATGGAGGTTCGACATGAACAAGGAACAAGAGGCCGAGGCGGCCCTGCCGCCGGGCGTGGCGCGCGGGCGGTCGCTGAACACCCCGTCCGAGGCGCTGCAGGAACGGGCCGGCGGCGTCGGTCCGGGCGGCCAGATCGGCCCTGATCCCAATACGCTGGCGGTTCAGAAGACGCCGCACGACCAGCGCCCCGAAGGCGACCTGCCCCAGGGGCCGATCAGCGGCGATCCCAGCACGCCCGTCCCGACCACCGCCAAGGACGAGGCTGTAGATGATCTGAACGAGGGCTGAGCACGCCCGCCTAGATCGGCGGCTGGGTTCGCAGGAAGGCTGTGGCGCCGACGCCGAAGTAGAGCAGGCCGAAGATCAGGGCCAGGACGAGGAGCAGGATGGCGACGCCGCGCTTGCTCTTCAGGATCGGGGGTTTGGGGGCGCGTCTGGGCATGGGCTGAAAACCGCCTTCAGCGCCGTCCGTTCCGGCCTCAGCCCTCGATCTTCAGCCGTTTTCATACCCGCGCCACCAGGCGGCGAACTTCTCAAGCCCCTCTTTCAGAGGCACCTTTGGCCGATAGCCGATCAGGGCGTTCAGCTTGGAGACGTCCGCATAGGTGGCGGTGACGTCGCCTGGCTGCATGGGGCGCATGATCTTTTCGGCCTCGGCGCCGAGCGCCGCTTCGAGGGTGGAGATCATCTCCATCAGGCCGACCGGCTGGCTGTCGCCGATATTGTAGACCTCATGACCGCCCAGTGCAGGCGGATGGTCCAAGACCCCGACGATCCCGTCCACGATGTCGTCGATATAGGTGAAGTCGCGGGCCATGCGGCCCTCGCCATAGACTTCGATCGGTTCGCCGCGCGCGATCTTCCGCGTGAAGCTGAAATAGGCCATGTCCGGCCGGCCCCAGGGGCCATAGACGGTGAAGAAGCGCAGACCCGACTGGGGAAAGCCGTACAGTTTGGCGTAGCTCTGGCTCAGCAGTTCGCAGGATCGTTTGGTGGCGGCGTACAAGGAGACCGGCGTCACGGTCGGATCGTCCTCGCGAAAGCCGGAGCCCTCCAGCGGCCGATCGCCATAGACCGAGCTGGACGAGGCGTAGACCAGGTGCTGGACCGCGTTGTGACGCGCCGCCTCCAAGATCGACAGATGTCCCGCCAGGTTCGACCGCTCGTAGGCGAAGGGGTTCTCCAGCGAATAGCGAACTCCCGCCTGGGCGGCGAGATGGACGATCCGCTTGATCCCCTGATCCCGCACCAGGGCCAGCACCTGCTCATGTTCGGCGATGTCGGCCCGAACCAGGCGAAAGCCCTCGCGGGCCTGCAGCCGCGCCGCGCGGGCCTCTTTCAGCGCCGGGTCGTAATAGGTGTTGAAGTTGTCGATCCCCACAACCGTCTCGCCGCGCGCCAGCAATCGCTCGGCCGTGTGCATGCCGATGAAGCCGGCGGCGCCGGTGACGAGGATCGGCCCTTCGCTCATCCTCGTCCGATCCCGGAATATTTGAACCCACGCCGCGCCATGTCGTCGGGACGATAGATGTTTCTCAGATCAATCAGCACCGGCTGTTTCATCAGCAGCTTGATCCGGTCCAGGTCCAAAGCGCGGAACCGGTCCCATTCGGTCACGATCACGGCGACGTCGCAGCCCTCGACGGCGTCATAGGCGTTGGCCTTCATCTTCACGTCCGGCAGCAGCTTGGCCGCCTCGTGCATGCCTTCGGGGTCGAAGGCCTGGACCTGGGCCCCGGCGGCGATCAGCGCCTGGGCGATGTCCAGACTGGGGGCGTCGCGCATGTCGTCAGTGTTGGGCTTGAAGGTCAGACCCAGCAGAGCCACCGTCTTGCCCGCCACGGCGGCGCCCAGGGTGGTTTCGACCCGTCCGGCCATGGCCTTCTTGCGCGCGTCATTGACCTCGACCGTGGTCTCGATCAGCCGCACCGGTGATTCATATTGCTGGGCCGTGCGGACCAGGGCCAGGGTGTCCTTGGGGAAGCAGGAGCCGCCGTAGCCGGGGCCGGCGTGCAGGAATTTCGACCCGATCCGCTTGTCCAGACCGATGCCGCGCGCGACCTGCTGCACGTCGGCGCCCACCGCCTCGCACAGGTCCGCCATCTCGTTGATGAAGGTGATCTTCATCGCCAGGAAGGCGTTGGCGGCGTATTTGATCAGTTCGGACGTGCGCCGGCCGACGAAGAGCAGCGGACTCTCGTTCAGGTTCAGCGGACGGTACAGTTCGCTCATCACCGCCTTGGCGCGGGCGCCGGCCTCGCCCTCGATGTCGTTGACGCCGATCACCACCCGGTCGGGGCGTTTGAAGTCGCCGATGGCGGCGCCCTCGCGCAGGAACTCGGGATTGGAGACCACGACGAAGTCCGCGTTCGGATTGGCCTTGCGGATCACCGCCTCGACCTCGTCGCCGGTGCCGACCGGGACGGTGGACTTGGTGACGATCACGGTGAAGCCGTCGATCAGGCCGGCGATTTCCTCAGCCGCCGCATAGACGTAGGACAGGTCCGCATGGCCGTCGCCGCGGCGGGTCGGGGTGCCCACGGCGATGAAGACCGCGTCGGCCCGGCGGATCGCCTCGGCCCCGTCCAGGGTGAAGAACAGCCGACCTTCCTTGACGTTGGCGGCCACCAGATCATCCAGCCCCGGCTCGAAGATCGGAATCTCACCGCGTTCCAGACGCTCGATCTTGGAGGGATCCTTGTCGATACAGGTCACGACGTGGCCGAAATCGGCGAAACAGGCCCCAGACACCAGGCCGACATAGCCGGTGCCGATCATCGCGACGCGCATCCTAACATCCTCAAACGAACAGGAGAGACGGCCCTATATCATGCGATCCGGGCGCTGCTGGACTTATTAAGGCCTCTGCGAAAAGACTGTCGCCTAGCGTGAGCCGCCAGACCGGGGCGGGGCGGTCGAGCCGCGAGGTGCAAAGCCGAAGGCCACCCTGCTTTGCGACGGCAGGTCCGTTTCCCCCGCCTTGAACCGGATCAGCAGGTCGGCGGCGACCGCGCTCATCTCGGCGACCGGCTGGATCACCGCCGTCATGTCGGCGAACCGCGCCAGGGGCGTGTTGTCGAAACTGACGACCGACAGATCCGACGGCGTGGAAAGACCGCGCCGCTGGGCGGTGCGGATCGCCGCCAGGGCCATCCGGTCATTGCTGCAGACGACGGCCGTCGGCGGCGACGGCAGATCGAGCAGGGCGTCCACAGCGGCGACACCCGACTCATAGGAGAAGTCGCCGCGTCCGATCAGGGTCTCGTCCAGCCCATGGGGCGAGGCGATCATGGCGGCGCGATAGCCGGACAGGCGGGCGTCGCTGACTGCGTATTGCGGGCTGCCGGTGACGAAGCCGACGCGCCTATGGCCGAGGGACAGAAGATGATCCGTCGCGTGGGCGGCGGCCTCGGCGTCGTCCATCGATACGGCGAAACCGTCGCCCTCGGCGATCGACGCGATCCGCGCAAAGGGCAGGCCCAACTGGCTGAGCAGGCCGGTGATGGCCGGGTTTTCGCTGTGCGGCGGGGTCAGGATGACCCCGTCAGGGTGAAGAGCGGCGAGGGCGGCGCGCACGGCGCGATCCACATGGTCGGAATGGGTGTCGACCAGTTCGAAGATCATCCGATAGCCGTGGGACTCGCACTTCAGCATGCCGCCCATCAGCATCTGATCGACCCAGTCGGTGCCCTCGCCGGACTTCCAGCCCTCGATGGTCCGGTCCCGGTCGTTCAGGGCCATCAGCAGATAGGAGCGTGAGCCCCCCATCCGTCGGGCCGCCAGACTGGGCACATAGCCCAGCTTGGCCACGGCGGCGCGCACCCGCTCCTGCACCACGGGCCGCACGTTCGGTTCGTTGTTGATGACGCGCGACACTGTCTGCAGCGAAACGCCCGCCTCGGCGGCGACGTGTTTGATGGTGACGGCGCGGCGCAAACTCTGGTCCCTTTTCCCCTACGTCATTGTGTCAGCCTTGGCCGCGCCAAGGCAAGGGTGCGACATCAGGCGGGTACGACGGCGGGGACGACCGGGGCCAGGTCGACCGGCGGGGCGGGACAGTTGTCTTGGAGAAACTGTTGATGTGACGGCAGGTCGGCGACGAAGGCGTTCAGAATGTCGGCGGCCCGGTCCATCTCGGCGGTCAGGCCGGTGAAGTCGATCCGGTCCACCAGCGGCGGATAGGACCGGGGCCTCACCCCCATGCCGTCCATCACCGCGTACCAGCTGACATTGCGGAACAGGGGGTCCAGCGCCTCGACCAGGCTGCCGTTGGCGCGGAAGACGCCCAGCTTGTGCTGCAACCCCTCGGGCAGGACCATGTCCCGGCATTTCCGCCAGAAGGGCGTGTCGTCCCGCCGCGTCAGGGCATAGTGCAGGATGATGAAGTCGCGGATCTCCTCATAGTCCACCGTCATCCGCCGATTGTATTCGGCCGCCAGCTTCGGATCGCAGTCCAGGTCCGGCATCAGCCGGAAGAAGAAGTCCATGCCGCGATAGATCAGATGGATGGCCGTCGATTCCAGCGGCTCGATGAAGCCGCTGGCCAGACCCAGGGACAGGACGTTCCTGTCCCAGATCTTCTGCCGCACCCCGGTCTTGAACGGCACCACCATCGGATTGACCACGGGCCGGCCCTCGACCTGGGCCAGCAGGCGCGCCGTCGCCTCGTCGTCGGACATGTAGCGGCTGCAGAAGACATGGCCGTTGCCGGTTCGATGCTGCAGCGGGATGCGCCAGCGCCAGCCGCAGTCCTGCGCCTGGGCCAATGTATAGGGTTTGGGCGCCCCGACATTCTCGGTCTGTACGGCGATGGCCCGGTCGCACATCAGCCATTCGGACCAGTCCGTATAGCCGACGCCCAGGGTCTTGCCGATCAGCAGGGCGCGGAAGCCGGTGCAGTCGATGAAGAAGTCCGCCTCGACCGTCTGGCCCGATTTCAGTTTCACGCCGGTGACGAAGCCGTCGGGCCGCGTCATCACCTCCTCGACGATGCCTTCGGTCCGCTTCACCCCCCGCGCTTCGGCGAAGTCGCGCAGATAGCGGGCCACCCGCTTCGCATCCACATGGACGGCGTAGGAGGCCCCGCCGATAGGGCTGCGCTGGGCTTTGAACGGCAGCATGAACCTTTCGTGGGCCGCCATCCGCGCCGCAGAGGCGAAGTCCATCAGCGGGCGCTGATAGCCGTTCATCCGCGCCTTCAGCCAGACGGGATAGAAGTCGCTGACGTCCACCGGCACGCCGATGGCGCCGAACGGGTGGAAATAGCTTTCGCCCTTCTCGGTCCAGTCGTCGAACTGGATGCCCAGTTTGAAACTGGCCTGGGTCTGTTGGATGAAGTCCTGCTCGTTGATCCCCAGCTTCTTCAGCATTTCCAGGAAGGGGGGCACGGTGGATTCGCCGACCCCGATCGTGCCGATGTCGTCGGACTCGACCAACTCGACCTCGGCCATCCGGCCCTTGAAATGCTCGGCCATCAGGGCGGCGGCGATCCAGCCGGCGGTCCCGCCGCCGACGATGCAGATCTTCTTCAGGGGGCGGCGGGGCTGATCCATTTCGGGTCTCATGCGGCGGAGGCGGCGGGATCGAGCCCCGCCAGGAATTGGGCGTGATCGGGGGTCCGAGCGACGAAGTCGGCGATATTGGTCCGCATCTCGGCCAGGCTGCGCGCCAGATAGGCCGGGTCCATGGCGTCGACGGCGGGGTCGTAATCGTCGGGATACAGGCCGAAGCCGTCATAGATGGCCAGCCAGCTGGCCGGGTGAAACATCTCCCAGCGATAGCGGACGAACTGACCCCGCGCGGTCCACAGGGCGAGCTTGCGCTCCAGCGTCTCGGGGACGGCCATCTCGCGGCAGTCGCGCCAGAAGCCGGTGTCGCTCCGCCGGTTCAGCTTGTAGTGCAGGATGATGAAGTCCCGCACCCGCTCCATCTCCCGCGCGGTCTGGTCGTTGAACTCGTCCAGGATCGGCTGGGCGAAGCGGCGGTCGGGGAACAGGGCCTTCAGTCGCTCGATGCCCGTCTCGATCAGGGCGATACTGGTGCTCTCCAGCGGCTCCAGGAAGCCGGACGACAGGCCGATGGCGACGCAGTTCTTGGCCCAGGCCTGCGACCGCCGGCCGGGGCGGAAGGGAATACGCCGCGGCTCCGTCAGCGGATCGCCCAGCAGATGGGGCATCAGCTCGGCCAGGGCCTTATCGTCGCTCAGATGGGCGCTGGAAAACACCAGGCCGTTGCCGGCCCTGTGGCGGAGCGGAATCCCCCACTGCCATCCGGCTGATCGGGCGGTGACGCGGGTGAAGGGGGCAGGGGCGTCGCCGGGGCGGTTGGCGCTCTGCACCGCATAGGCGGCGTCGCACGGCAGCCAGCGGCCCCAGTCCTCGAACCCGACGCCCAGGGCCTCGCCGATCACCAGCCCCTTGAAGCCCGAGCAATCGACGAACAGATCGCCTTCGACCTCGCGCCCGTCGTCCAGGGTCAGGGCGCGCACGAAACCGTCCTCGGGCCGCAGTTCGACCGAGCGGATGCGGGCGTCGATCCGGGCGCAGCCCCCGGCCTCGGCATAGGCGCGCAGATGTTGGGCGAACAGGCCGGCGTCCAGATGAAGCGCCCAGTCGAACACCGACAGCTGGGACGGCGGATTGGGCGAGGGCTGGATGAACTTGCCCCCGGCGGCCAGGGACGCGCCCAAGGAATAGGCCGCCAGCGGCGCGGGGTCGCCCGCGCGCTTCTGCTTCAGCCAGTAATGATGAAAACCGATCCCCTTCACGTCCTGCCCGTACAGGCCGAAGGGATGGATGAAGTCCGAGCCCGGCCCGGACCAGTCGATGAAACGAATACCCAGTTTGCAGGTCGCCTGGGTGGCGCGCATCACGTCGTCGTCGCGCAGACCCAGCTGCCCATAGAACCGACGGATGGTGGGAATGGTCGCCTCGCCCACGCCGATCGTGCCGATGTCGGAGGACTCGACCACGGTGATCTTCAGCGGTGTGCTGCGGAAATGCTGGACCAGGGCCGCAGCCGTCATCCAGCCGGCGGTGCCGCCGCCGACAATGACGACGGAACGGATGCGAGGATCGTCGATCTCATCCATGGCCTGATCCCAATACGCGAAAAAAGAGGCCGGCGACACGAATGCCGCCGGCCAGTCTGCTCAGGAAGAGATCAGAAGCGAGCGCGCACGCCGATGGTGTAGCGCGGCTCGAACTCGTTGCGCGCCTGGAACTGCTGCGCGCCGTCCTTGAACTCGAGGTAGTATTCCTCAATCTCGCCCAGGACGTTCGAACCGTTGGCGTAGACCGTGACCATGTCATTGACGTCATAGGTCACGTTGACGTCCACGTATTGCGACGTGTCCTGGTAGATCGGGATGAACACCTGCTTCCCGTCGAGGGTTGTGCCCATGGTGCCGTTCAAGCGAGGCGTCCGATAGTTCCAGGCGACCCGAGCCTGAAGCTTTTCACCCTGATACCACACGGCAGCGTTCAGTGAGTGTTCGGAGTTGTCCGGGAACGGCAGGTTGCTGCCGTCGAGGGCCAGATCGTTCGATGTACTGTCGGAGTAGGTGTAGCTGCCGTCGAAACCGAAGTCTGACCAGATCGGCGTGTCGATGAAGTCGGACAAGCCGATCTTGGCCCCCAGTTCCACGCCCTGAAGCTGCCCGCCTTCACCCTGAACCGGGCGGTTGACGTCCACCAGACGACGGATGACGCCGTCTCCGTCGGCATAGGATCCGCTTTGCGGGACCGTACGACGCGTGACGAAGCTCTCGATGTCCAGGCGGAAGATCGCGGCGTTAAACATCGTCGCGGGCCCGTAGTAATATTCCAGGGCGAGGTCATAGTTTGTGGACCGCCAGGGATTCAACTCCACCGTTCCGCCCAGGGTCGCGCCCGTGACGCGGCGCACGCCGACGGGAGGACGGGTGGGATCGGGGACTTCGCCCGGTTGCAGTTCGGGCGTATCAGCCGTCGAAATCGTCACGCCTCCGCCGTAGTTGCCAAGATCCAACGGGATCATGGTCTTGGCGTAGGCGGCACGCAGCTTCAGCTTGTCGGTGAAATCATAAGTCAGGTTCGCCGTCGGCAGCCAGTCGTCGTAGCTGCGGCTGGAGATGCTGTCGCCGACGTCGTTGTTGGTGTCGCCATAGGCGCGGGTTTCGCCGGTCAGGTTCTGACGCGCCCGCAGTTCCGTCCGGACATAGCGGACACCGACATCCCCGTGGAGCTGCCCGAACTCGATGGCGCCGTTCAGATAGGCGCTGTCTTCGTAGAGATCGACGTCATAGGAGTTGCCGGGAATAATCACGTCGTAGGCGTTGCCGAACACCCGTTCCTGGAAGGCGCGGGGATCGTCGAAGTCGCGCGGATCCGCCACCCACACGCCCGGAATGCCCGAGGTGACCGAACCGAAGTCGGTCAGGAAGTAGGTGTTGTTATTCTCACGCAGCAGCGTCGGCCGGTTGACCGTATAGCCCTGGAAGCAGGTCGGGGCGTTGGCGACCACGCCGTTGGAGCAGGAGCTCGGCGTCGCAGCCACCGGAAGCGCGGCGTTGAAGCCGGGGTTTGAGACGAACTCGCCGGACCGGCATTGCGTCTGGTCCATGACCACATCGATGGCCTTCCACTGGGCGGAGCAGCCCGCCGGATTGCCGGCGCCTTGTCCGGCGTAGAAGTCCGAGAACAGGTGGAAGCTGGTGATCGACACTTCGCGGGCGCTGTGGCGGACGCCGGCGTCGACACGGGTCAGGAAGCCGAAGGCCGGCGCCTCCTGGAACTCGTAAGACCCATCGAACCGAACGACGGTCAGGTCGGAGCTGTTGCGCTGGTTGCCTTCAGAGGAATAGGCGCCGACCGTATAGGAGTCCAGGTTCGCCATATATTGGCTGAGCGGCACATTGCCGAGGCCGCCCACGATGTTGTTCTCAAAGCCGCTCCAAGCCAGCTTCGAGCCGCCGGTGTCGATGTGCAGTTGAGGGTCGGCCCCATAGCCGAACGGGTTGGGGCTGATGTAGCGACCGCCCTGGCTGCCGACGACGTTGTTGGAATAGCGCGACGACGGGTACATGGCTGCGATGGAGGCCGGGTAGAAGGTGCCGCGGGTGCGGTCGGCCGCTTGGCGGAATAGGGTGAAGGCGCGGTCCGATCCGTATTCCCAGTTGGACAGGTCGCCTTGGACCTGACCGTTCATGCTGAGCAGCGAGGCTTCGGCCTTGATCGCCCGCGCATTGAAGGTGAAGGGACCGCCCTTGTCGTAGTCCAGCTCCAGGTTGAAGTTCTTGGACTCATTGTTGGTGACGCGGTTGACGGTGAAGGAGTTCACCCACCAAGCGTCGACGTCGTATTCCTCGACATCCAACCAACCCAGGCCGGTGTCGGTCGATTCGGTCGGGGTCAGCCAGCCCAGGCCGCTCCAGCGGTTGGAGACGTTCAGGCCTGCGGCGCGGTTATACTCATCCTGCTTGGTGTAGAAGGCTTCGGCCGTCAGGCGAATGCCGTCTTCGATGTCGAGTTGGAATGCGGCATTCAGACCGACCCGTTCCCGCTCGACCACGCGGTTGAACATTTCATAGCCGTGGGGCGCGAACCAGGCGTTGCCCGAGCCGCCCCAGTCGTTGCTGCCGAACAGGCTGCCGGCTGAACCGGCGTAGTTATTGCCCAGGTTCGAATTGCTGAGCACGCCCGAGACCATGACGCCCATTCGATCACCGCGCCAGTTCAGCAGGCCGTTGATCAGATAGTCGTCCTGGCGGGTCCGTTCGCCCGTCTGGTATTCGGCGGCGCCGGTGACGGTCGTGCCGTAGCTGAAGTCCATCGGACGACGGGTGCGCAGATCGATGGTGCCGGAAATGCCCGACAGGGCGTTCGACACGTCCTGCGACTTGAACACGACGATCGAGCTCATCAGTTGCGACGGCACGTCGTTCAGGTTCGGCTGGGCGCCGCCCAGGTTGCCGGGGCTCAGATACTGTTCCCCGTTCAGCAGGGTCACGACTTGCGGCAAGCCGCGAATGTTGACGGTCGAGCCTTCGCCGGCGGAGCGTCGGATCTGGATGCCCGCGATGCGTTGCAGGGCGTCGGCGACGGTGACGTCGGGCAGTTTGCCGATGTCTTCGGCCGAGATCGCATCGACAAGGGCGGTTTCATTGCGCTTGACGTTGATCGACTGGGTCTGCGACGCGCGGATGCCGGTCACGACGATTTCGCCGACCTCGGTCGGTTCCTGCGTCGCCGCCGGTTCAGCGGTCTGGGCCCCCGTTTGGGCGTAGGCCGGCGCGACCAGCGCCGAACTCGCCAGCAAGGCCGCAACCATGGGTCTTTTGTGGATTCTCATCTCTTTCTCCCTCCTCGGTGGCGCCGCGTTTTGTTGTGCGGCATTGGTTCAAGGTTTGATGGTCGACCCTGAAAGCGTGGCGGTCGCGCTCAACCCCGGCTCAGCGGCGTCACGGGCGACGGTGATGCGGTAATCGCCCGGCGTGATGCGCCAGCCGGGCAGGGCGGTGTCGTATTCGGCCAGGATGCGCGGCTCGGCCGTCAGGGTGACGCGACGGGTCTCGCCCGGCGCCAGGTTCACCCGCGCAAAGGCGGCCAGACGGCGGGGCCGATCGCCCGAAGCGACATAGAGTTGCGCAACCTCGGCGCCGGCCCGCGCGCCGGTATTGGTCACATCGACGCTGACGCTGAGCTGGTCTGCGCTGGACGCCGCCAGGTTGGAATAGGCGAAGCTTGTGTAGCTGAGGCCGTATCCGAACGGGAACAGGGGCGTCTTGCCTTCGCGTTCGTACCAGCGGTAACCGACGTCCGAGCCTTCGGCATAGTCCACCGCGAAACCCTGGATTTCGCCGGCCTGGGGTGCGCCGGGATTGGCGGCGGCTGCGGCCTCGGCGCTCTTCAGCGCCTCCAGGCCCGGCGGCGTCGGGCGCGGCGCCTGGTCCGCCGAGGCGGGGAAGGTGATCGGCAGACGGCCCGACGGATTGACCTCGCCGAACAGGATGCGGGCGATCGCCTCGCCGCCGCGCTGGCCGGGATACCAGGCCTGGATCACAGCCGGGGTCTTCTCCAGCCAGGGCATCAGCACCGGCCCGCCGGTCTCCAGCACCACCACGGTCTTGTTGTTGGCGGCCGCGACCGCCGCGATCAGTCCGTCCTGATCGTCGGGCAGGGACAGGCTCTCGACGTCCTGGGCCTCGGTGGTCCACTGGGTGGCGAAGACCACGGCGATGTCGGCGGCGCGCGCCGCAGCCGCAGCGGCCGCCGGATCCTTGCCGTCGACATAGGTCACGGTCGCCTCCGGGGCGATCGCCCGGATGGCGTTCAGCGGCGACGACGCATGCCAGGTGATCCGCGCGAACGAGGCCGCGGCCCCCGAGGTCAGCGGGATCTCCACCGGCGCCCCGCCCACCGACCGCACCTGGGAGGATCCGCCGCCCGACAGGACGCCCACGTCGGCATGGCCGCCGATCAGCACGATCCGCTTCGCCGTCCTGGCCAGGGGCAGGACCCCGCCCTCGTTCTTCAGCAGCACGATCCCGGCTTCGGCCGCGCGCTGGGCCACCTCGGCGTTCCGGGCGTAGTCGATCGGCTGTTCGGTCGTCACCACGGGCGCGTCCAGCACCCCGGCCCGGATCAGGCCGACCAGCAGGCGGCGCACCATGTCGTCCAGCCGCGCCTCGGGAATCCGTCCGGCCTCCAGGGCCTCGCGGAACGGCGCGTCGAAATAGAGGGCCCGGTCCAGCTCCTGGCCCGAGGCCTGGTCCAGGCCCGCCAGCGCGGCCTTCTCGGTCGAATGGACCGCGCCCCAGTCCGACATGACCCAGCCGTCATAGGCCCAGTCGCGCTTCAGAACCTGGTTCAGCAGGACGTCGTTCTCGCAGGCCCAGTCGCCGTTGACCTTGTTGTAGGCGCACATGACCGAGCCGGGATTTCCCCGCTCGATGGCGATCTGGAAGGCCAAGAGGTCGCTTTCGCGCAGGGACGCCTCGTCCAGCCGCGCATCCATGATCATCCGCCCGGTCTCTTGCGCGTTGAAGGCGAAATGCTTGATAGTCGAAACGATCCTGTTCGACTGGACGCCGCGGATATGCTCCCCGGCCATGACCCCGGCCAGCAGAGGATCCTCGCCCAGATATTCGAAATTCCGTCCGGCCCACGGATCGCGCGTCAGGTTCACCCCGCCGGCCAGCAGGATGTTGAACCGCTTGGCCCTCGCCTCCGAGCCGATCATGGCCCCGCCGGCGTAGGCGATCTCGGGATCGAAGGTGGCGGCGGTCGCCAGGCTGGAGGGCAGGGCGGTGGCGACGTCGCCCTTGCGCTGCTCGACCTGGTTGGCGACGCCCAGGCTGGCGTCGCTTTCGCGCAGATTGGGTATGCCCAGGCGGGGAATTCCCGGGATGTGGCCGGCCGAGGGAATCATGTCGGCGACTGGGGCGCCCGGCGTCCGCGCCGCCATGGGCGGGAAATAGCCGTGGATCAGCTGAAGCTTTTCGTCCTGCGTCATTCGCGCCAGCAGGGCGTCGGCGCGCGATTGGGCGGCGGCCGTCTCCGTCTGGGGCGCAGACTGCGCCGGCTGCGCGAGTGCGCCGGCGGGCGTCACGCCCACGGCGAAGGCCAGGGCGAGACGGCTGATCATCAAGGACTTGGAAAACTTCAAGAGACGCCCCGAACCGATTGCGCGACGGCGACCGCCGTCAGGACAAGAGTTGGGATGCGCCGCACAGGATCGATGATGGCGGCGGGCAGCCGACAGCATCGCCTGCTGTCGCAGGCCTTTCGATCCTGTTTGCGGATAGCGTCTTCGACGCCGAGGTTCGACGACCTGGAGAGGCCGTCAACTTTCCGCTCCCTGTGCGGAGACTCTTCGGCCCCTCGCATGAACAGGTAAGCATGGATTGAGAGCGTTCACAACACGAAACGGCCATGATCGAACGTGGTTATGACACCCCCAGTTCACATGTCGTTTCAGGGCCCTTCTGCGGATGGGGCGACGGGCGCGCAAAAAGAGAGGGCCGGCGCACTGGGACGCCGGCCCTCCCTCTACTCAGACCCGCAGGGCGTTCAGAGCACCCCGATCATCGAGGCCACCAGCGGGTGGCGGACGATGTCGCGTTCGGCCAGACGCACCACGGCGATGTTGTCGACCGCCTCCAGCCTGGCGGAAATATCCGCCAAGCCGGACACGCCGGGCAGCAGGTCCGACTGGTGGGGGTCGCCCGTGACCACCATGGTCGAATGCCAGCCGAGGCGCGTCAGCAGCATCTTCAGCTGCACATAGGTGCAGTTCTGGGCCTCATCGACGACGATGAAGGCGTTGTTCAGGGTGCGGCCGCGCATATAGCCGATGGGGGCGATTTCGATCAGGCCCTCGGCCATCAGGGCCTTGACCCGTTTCATCGACAGCCGGTCCGACAGGGCGTCGTAGAGCGGGCGCAGATAGGGGGCCAGCTTGTCCTCCATGTCGCCCGGCAGGAAGCCGATCGATTCGCCGGCCTCGACGGCGGGGCGGCTCAGGACGATGCGGCCGACCTTGCCGGCCTCAAGCGCCTCGACCGCCTTGGCGACGGCGAGATAGGTCTTGCCGGTCCCTGCCGGTCCCAGGGCCATGACCAGATTGTGCGCGTCGATGGCCGCCATCAGTTCGTGCTGGCCGTCCGACTTAGGCTTCAGCGTCTTCAGATAGCCTTGGTCCCGGTCGTCATTGTTGGGATAGGGCGACCAGCCTGACCGTTCGTTGTGGGGGGCGTGCAGGCGCCGCACCTTTGATTCCTCCATGAACTCTCGCGAATCCAGGAGTCCGTTTTCACGGGACTGACGCTTCATTGCCGCACGCTTGGTCATGGACGCCTCCAGGGCATGAAAAAAGGCGGACCCACACGGGTTCCGCCTTGGCTGGTCTTGGGGAGGAAGGGGTCGCGGCCTGCGCTGCGGCGACCACCGGGATCAACGGCCGGGCCGTCCAAAACGGGCTGAACCCGTTCCCGAACAACCGAACCAGGATCCCAACGCGCCAAGCGAAAGCCCCGACAATTGACCGGATCGGGCTTGATCCGGCTTCGGATCCGGGGCCGAAATGGCGACCCTCGAATCGCATCAACAGTTAGATGCTATCGTGGTTAGAAATCTGTTAAAGCCCTCAATTTTCGAAGATTAGGCGGCATTCTGATGACCATTTACGCATTAGGCGACAGCAAACCTCAGTTTCCGCCGCAGGGCGAATACTGGGTGGCGCCGAACGCATCCGTGATTGGAAACGTGATTCTGCACGCCAACGCCAGCGTCTGGTTCGGGGCGGTGCTGCGTGGCGACAATGAGCCGATCAGCGTGGGACCCGACAGCAACATTCAGGACGGCAGCGTGCTGCACACCGACATGGGCTCGCCCCTGACCCTGGGCCGGGGCGTCACCGTCGGCCACCAGGCCATGCTGCACGGCTGCGAGATCGGTGATTACAGCCTGATCGGGATTGGGGCAGTGGTGCTGAACGGGGTGAAGATCGGCCGCAACTGCATCATCGGCGCCAACGCCCTGCTGACCGAGGGCAAGATCATCCCCGACAACAGCCTGGTGGTGGGCCAGCCGGGCAAGGTGGTGCGCGAACGCGATCCCGACCAGATCGCCGTGTTGCAGATGTCGGCCGAACACTATGTCCAGAACTGGAAGCGATTTGCGGCGGAGTTGCGCCCGCTCTGACCGGGTCGATTGGGCGGCGATCAGGAAGCCAGGACTGTCCGCGCCGCCGCCGCATCGGCGTCGATCTGGGCCTTCAAGGCCTCCAACCCGTCGAAGCTTTCCTCGCCGCGCAGCCAGGCGACCAGTTCCGTCTCGATGATCTGGCCGTACAGGTCGCCGTCGAAGTCGAACAGCCAGACCTCCAGCAGCGGGCTCTCCAGCGCATACATGGGCCGCAGGCCCAGGCTGGCGACGCCGTCCACCACCCGACCATCGGCCAGACGGCTGCGCGTCGCATAGACGCCGTAGGCCGGCCGCATATAGTCGCCCAGAGCAATATTGGCGGTCGGCACGCCGATGGTGCGGCCGCGCTTGTCGCCGTGGATCACCTCGCCCTGGATGGCGAAGGGGCGGCCCAGTATGGCGGCGGCCCGGTCCATGTCCCCGGCCTTCAGGGCCTCGCGCACGGCGCTGGACGACAGTTTCAGCCCGTCGGCGTCGTCCAGGCGTTCGGCCACCGAGACCGTGAAGCCCAGCCGCTCGCCATAGGCCCGCAGCGCCTCGGGCGAGCCGGACCGCCCCTTGCCGAAGGTGAAGTCGAAGCCGACGGCGGCGTGTCGCACGCCCAGACCCTGGGCCAACACCTGTTCGGCGAAGTCGGCGTCGCTCATGCCCGCCATCTCGCCGTCGAACGGCAGCAGATAAAGGATGTCGACCCCCAGGGGCGCCAGAGCCCGCGCCATTTGGTCGGCGGTCATCAGGCGAAAGGGCGCGGCCTCGGGCTGGAACCAGCGGCGCGGATGGGGATCGAAACTGACCACGCCCAGCGGGGCGCCCAGCCGTTCGGCGGCGGCCCTGGCCCCTGCAATGACCGCCTGGTGCCCGCGATGCACGCCGTCGAAGGCGCCGACCGCGACCGCCGCGCCCCTCAGGGCGTCCGGCAGGTCGCGCCAGTCGCGCCAAATACGCGTACTCCGCATCAGCGCTGGGACGGTTTGCGCCGGCGCGGAACGCGAACCACGGCGATCCCGTCCATGATCATCGTCTCGCCGACGAAGCCTTCGCAGCTCAGCTTGACCCGTGCGCTCTCGGACTCGATCTCGATCACGGTGATCCGGATACGGACCACATCGTCGATCCGCACCGGCTGATGGAAGGCCAGGGTCTGGGAGATGTAGATCGACCCCGCCCCCGGCAGGATGGTGCCGACCACGGCCGAGCCGAAGGAGGCGCTGAGCAGGCCGTGGGCGATGCGACCGCGGTAGGCGGTCTTGGAGGCGAAGGCCTCGTCCAGATGCACGGGGTTGAAATCGTCGGACGCCTCGGCGAACAGCCGAATCCGGTCCTCCGTCGCCACGACGATTTTTTCGGCCGCCATGCCGATGTGAAGCTCGTCCAGGATGTAGCCGCCGGACGGATGTTGCTGAACCAATTCGACCATGGATCAGGCTTTAGCGGCGGTGCGACAAAATGGCGAGCCTTACCAGGCCAGTTCGAGCGCGGCGTAGCGCGCATATGTTGTTTCAGCCTTCAGAAGTTCGCCGGCGCGGGCGGGATCGAGGCTTCCGTTCTCGCCCCTGGCCTGGTCGCCGTGGATCCCTTGCGCGATGAACAGGCAGTCCAGGCCTTGCGCATTGGCCCCCATGACGTCGGTCACGACCCCGTCGCCGATGCACAGGACGCGCGACCGGTCCACGGGCCGTCCCAGCAGACGTTCCGCCTCTCTCAAGGCCAGGTCGTAGATGGGGCCGAAAGGCTTTCCGGCCATGACGACCCGGCCGCCCAAAGCCTCATAGAGGTCGGCCAAGGCCCCGCCGCAATAGATCAGCTGATCGCCGCGCTGGACCACCCGATCCGGATTGGCGCAGATCAGCTCCAGATCCCGCGCCGCGCCGACAGCCAGTCGTTCACGATAGTCCTCCGGCGTCTCGACCGTGTCATCGACCGGCCCGGTGACGGAGATGAAGGCGGCGTACTCGGCGCTGTCGGTCCGAGCCAGGTTCAGACCGGCGTACAGGGGAGCGTCGCGTTCGGGCCCGACGATCCACGCCGGGCCGGGGGCGCGCTTGGCCAGTTCGGCGCGGGTCGCGTCGCCCGAGGTGACGAAGGCCTTCCACGCCTCACGCGGCACGCCCAGCCCGTCCAACTGGGCGACGACATCCGAGGCCGGGCGCGGCGAGTTGGAGATCAGCACCACATGGCCGCCCTGGGCGTTGAACCGGGTCAGGGCCTCGCACGGACCCGCCCAGCTCTCTCGTCCATTGTGGATCACCCCCCAGACGTCGCACAGCAGGATGTCGTAGTCGCCAGCGACGGCTTGGAGATGGGGCAGGGCGTGGGGGAGGGTCATGGGCGCTGAGTAGCTGCTCCGACGGGCTGACGAAAGTGGCTGCTCCCCATGTCATGGGGAGCAGACAGATATGGGGCGATCAGCTGAACCGGCGCCGCTGCTCCGCCGTGCGCAGGGTAGAGCGCAGGAATTCGGCCGGAGGATCGGTCTCGGCCAGCACCTGTTCCTTGATGGCGCGGGGCTCGCCGAACAGATGGCCCTGGCCCATGGCGACGTCCAGTTCGAGGATATCGACGACCTGACGTTCCGCCTCGACCTTTTCAGCGATCACCTCGACGCCGTAGCGGCGGGTCAAGGCGGCGAAATCCGCCGCCTGAATGTCGGGCATGGAGCGCAAGGGCGCGCCGCCGTCCAGGTCCAGCAGCTGCTCGATCAGCAGATCGGCCGCCACCTTGATGAACTTCACGTCCGAACGCTGCAGATCGGCGAAGTCCAGGTCCAGGGTCTGGACCTTGTCCAGCGAAAAGCGGAAGCCCAGGTCCGCCAGCTTGGCCATGTTGCGAGCCTCGACCGCGCCGCGCGCGTCGAAGGTCGCCTGGCCCAGTTCGAAGATCAGGGCCTGGTTCAGGTCGCGGTTCTCGTTCAGGAAGTCCAGGAAGCGCGGGAAGAAGGTCTCATCGCCCAAGGAGGTCAGGGCGACGTTGCAGAAGACCCCAACCTTACGGTCCTGGCGCGACAGCCGGCGCACGATCTGGGCGCAGCGGAACAGCAGCAGATTGTCGATCGCCGGCACCAGGCCTTCGCCCTCCGCCAGGGACAGATACTCCGCCGGCATCATCACCCGGTCGCTGGCGTCGCGCAGGCGGGTGAAGCTCTCATAGAAGAGGGTGCGGCGTTGCGGCAGGGAGACGACGGGCTGAAGATACAGATCGACCCGCCCCTGGCTCAGCGCCTCGTGGATGGTCCGCAGCAGAACGTTGGACTGGGCCTGGCGGCGGCCTTCGAAGGTCTCGACGCCCAGACTGGGCGCGCTGGCCAGACGCTGGTCGATGCTGTCGCTCATCTGCTGGACCAGGGTCTCCAGCATCCGAACCTCGCCGGTCAGGGCGTCGGTGTCCGACAGGGCGCCGCTTTCAATGGCCTGGGCCAGTTCGGTCAGGGCGCCCTGCGTCGATTCCATCGCATCGGCCAGCAGCCGATGCGCCTCGCGCACCTGGTCGATTTCCTTCTTCAGAGCGCGGCGCGCCGCCATGCCGGTGACGATGCCGTGGAAGGCGCCCAACAGGCCCAGCGCCCCGATCGCCCCCGCCACGCCTGCGCCGGCGCCCAAACCCGCACGCCACAGGAAGGCCCCCACGGTCATGCCGAGGAACAGATAGGCGAAGTAGAGAAAGCCCGTGGTCAGGTTGCGCATCGGCTGGCGGTGGCCACTCCCGGATGGAATCGCCTGAGTATCAGGCTATCAATGGCGTTCGGCTAGAGCCGGGGTGCAAATAACCCGGCGAAACTCAAGGGAAACGCAATGGAACTGTTCGATCTCACCGGCAAGGTCGCCATCATCACCGGCTCATCGCGCGGCATCGGCAAGGCCATAGCCGAGCGTCTGGCCGAACACGGCGCCCGGGTCGTCATATCCTCGCGCAAGGCCGGGCCCTGCGATGAGGTCGCCGCCGAGATCAACGCAAAGTACGGAGACGGCCGCGCCATCGCGGTTCCGGCCAACATCGCCTCCAAGGAAGACCTGCAACGGCTGGTCGATGAAACCAACGCCGCCTTCGGCCGAATCGACATCCTGGTCTGCAACGCCGCGACCAACCCCTACGCCGGGCCGATGGCCGGGATCGCCGACGAGCAGTTCGAAAAGATCCTTCAGAACAACGTCATCTCCAACCATTGGCTGATCCAGATGGTCGCCCCACAGATGGTGGAGCGCGAGGACGGCGCCATCCTGGTGATCTCCTCGATCGGGGGCTTGCGCGGCAACGCCCTGATCGGCGCCTACAACATCTCCAAGGCGGCCGACATGCAGCTGGTGCGCAATCTCGCCGTGGAGTGGGGGCCGTCCAATGTGCGCGTCAACTGCATCGCGCCGGGCCTGGTCCAGACCGACTTCGCCAAATATCTGTGGGAGAATCCGGAGCTGCTGAAAACCGTCACCGAACCGGCGCCGCTGAAAAGGATCGGCCAGCCCGATGAAATCGCGGGCACAGCGGTCTATCTGTGCAGCCCTGCTTCGGCCTATGTGACCGGACAGACCCTGGTGGTGGACGGCGGATTGACGATTGCCTGGTGAAGACACGCGCGCAGACGGCCCAAGGGGCGGTCGCGCCACAGATTGGAAGCAGGACGTCATCTGGCGCCTGGAGGCCGTTGGCTTTCAAGCCCTGTTCGCCTTCCTGCGCCTTTTGGGGGTCGAGCGGGCCTCGGCCCTGGGGGGCTGGTTGCTGAGGACCCTGGGGCCGCTGACCGGCACGCAGAAGACGGTGATGCGAAATCTGCGCATCGCCTTTCCCGAGATGCCGCCGGATCGTCGCGAGGCCCTGGCGCGCGAACAGTGGGACCGCACGGGCCGCACCTTCGCCGAACTGGCGGTGATGGATCAGCTGACCCCGGCCGGAGGGCGGGTCGAGGTGGTGGGGATGGAGCGGCTGCACGCCCTGCGCGACAGCGGGCGCCCCGCAGTCCTGATCTCGGGCCATCTGGCCAATTTCGAAGTCATGGCGGCGGTCATCATGGCCTCGGGCGTGCCGTGCCAAGTCACCTATCGCGCCGCCAACAATCCCTATGTCGACGCCCAGATCCGCAAGAGCCGAGAGCGTTACGGCATCCGGCTGTTCGCGCCCAAGGGGGACGGGACGCGCGATCTGATGGCCGGGATGAAGCGGGGCGATTCCATCGCCCTGCTGGTCGACCAGAAATACAATCAGGGGCCGGAGGTCGAGTTTTTCGGTCAGCCCGTCAACGCCTCGCCGGGCGCGGCGCGGCTGGCCCTGAAGTTCGGAACCGTGATGCAGCCGCTGTCGGTGGTGCGGCTGCCTGGGGCGCGCTTTCGCGTGACCGCCCATGAGCCGATCACAGTGCGTGAAACCGAAGACAAGGCCGCCGCCGTCCTGGCCGGAATCCAGGCCGCCAACCGCTTCGTCGAAGACCGGGTGCGCGAAGTTCCCGAAGACTGGTTCTGGGTCCACAAACGGTGGCCCGACCGGGTTTACGCCGCGTTGGAAGCGGCCGCCCCGTCGGCGGAACGGCGGAACGGGCCGCAGTAGTCGTCGGCCTCGCGGCGACGGCGGCAGGGTCCGAAATAGGTGGCGGTCTTCACGAACGGACGGGGTCGGAAGATGACGGCGTTGATCCGGTCCAGAATGGCCTTGGCCGTGATCGGCTTGACCAGAAACTCGGTGACCCCGGCGTCGCGGGCGGCGTAGACGCGGTGCTTCTCGGCATGGCCGCTCATCATGATGATGGGCAGATAGATGTTGGCGCTGTCGGGGCGGTTCCGGACCCGCCGGGTGAACTCGACCCCGTCCATCGGGAACATGTTGTAATCGACCAGAGCCAGGTCGATGGGCTGACGGCGCAAAACCTCGAAGGCTTCCGCCCCGTCGCCGGCCTCATACACCCGGTGGATGTCGGCGGAATGCAGGACGGCCGCTGCGATGGTGCGCATGTGCTGATTGTCATCGACCAGCAGCACATTCAGCGATTGAAGATGCGGCATTCGGCCCCCCGCCTAGCACGAAGGCGCAATATAAGGGATTTCCCTTAGGCAGGCAAGCGGCCGCGAATCAGGCCAGGCGCTCGGGCGGCCGGGCGCCGATCAGAAGCGAGGGGTCCAGGTTGCGGTCGCGCCATTTCAAGCGCCAGCACAGGTGCGGGCCGGTCGCGCGGCCGCTCATGCCGACCCGCCCCATCGGATCGCCGCGACGAACGGTCTGACCGGCCGCGACGTCGATCTGCGACTGGTGAAGATAGGCGCTGATCAGCCCCTGACCATGATCGATCAGGGTCAGACCGCCCTCGAAATGCATGTCGGGCCGGGTGAAGATCACGCGGCCGTCGGCCGGCGCCCGGATGACGGTTCCGATCGGCGCGGCCAGATCGACGCCGTAATGGGGCCGCGCGGGCGTGCCGTTCAAAACGCGCTGGGCGCCCCAGGCGCTGGAGACGCGATAGGTCTCCAGCGGCCAGACGAAGCCGTCGCGGAAGTCGTCCGTATCAGCCCGGCTGGCGAAGGCCTCGGTCTTGACCAGGACCTCCTGGCGAATGCGCTCCAGCAGGGCCGGATCGCTGGGCTCGACCGTGGCCGGCGGCAGGCCGTCGATCCGTGTCGAGGGGAAGTCATAGGGGGCCACGGCGATGCGGCGTCGGGTGGTTTGCGCGCCGTCGCGGGCTTCGATGTCCACCTCTGCGGCGGCGTCTCGGTCAAAGCCCACGATGAACAGGCCGTCGGCGGAGGCGGTGCTCAGGGCCTCGCCATCCACGAAGATCAGGGCGCGCGGCGCCGTGCGACCCAGGGCGTAGCCGCCTTGTCGCCAGGCGCCGTTCATCGCCAGGGGCAGGGCGGACGGCGTCTCGCCGCGCGCGGCGGCGCCCAGGCCGCGGGGCGTCGCAACCGCAGAGGCCAGGCCCAGCAGCAGCGGCCGGCGGCCGATCATTCAGGCTGCATCCGGGCGATGAACTCGGCCGGGCCGAAATAGGCTTCCTGCCGGCTGGGGCTCCAGTACCGCAGCACCTCCAGGGGAATGGGCTTCTCCGTCACGGCGCAGCGCACGAAACGGCCGGGCTTCAGCACTGCGAACTCCCCGTCGCCGTAGTGAAGCACCGCCTGGGCTGAAAGGGTCTCGTCCATGGCCGCAGTTAACGACGATCCCGAGCGCCCGCCAAGAGGCGTCGGCTCAGGCGGTGGCCGGATTCGATGCGGCCTTTTCCGCCGCGTGGTCGATCGCCGCCTGTTTGGCCTCGGGCGAGCCGGCGACGGGCGGGCGGGGCCGCCCTCCCATCCGATCCGTCAGCAGGAAGACGAAGGGGTTCAGCGAGATCGACAGCAGGGCCGCCGCCAGGATCAGATCGTGGGTCTCTCGGCTCATGGCCCCCAGATAGACGCCCAGGGCCGCCAGGATGAAGGAGAATTCGCCGATCTGGGCCAGGGAGGCCGCGACTGTCAGGCCGGTCGAGCGATCCAGCTTGAAGCCGTGGGTGATGACCAGGGCCGCCAGCGACTTGCCGACGATGACGATGGCCAGGACGCCCAGAACCGCCAGCGGATCGCGCACCAGGATCATCGGGTCAAACAGCATGCCCACCGAGACGAAGAACAGGACGGCGAAGGCGTCCCGCAGGGGCAGGGACCGTTCGGCCGCATTATGCCCAAGGGGAGAGGCGTTCATGACCAGCCCGGCAAGGAAGGCGCCGAGGGCGAACGAATGGAATAGATAATAGGCCAGCCAGGCGATGCCCAGAGCGATCGCCAGGACGCCCAGGGTGAAGAGTTCGCGCGACCGGGTATGGGCGATCCGCACCAGGAGCCAGGGGATCAGACGCCCGCCGACCACCAGCATGCCGGCGACGAACAGGCCCACCTTCAACAGGGTCCAGCCGATGTTCATGCCCAGGGCGCCCAGGTCGGCCTGGGTTCCGGCCGGGACGAGGATCATCGGCAGCATGACCAGGGCGATGACGATCACCATGTCCTCGACGATCAGCCAGCCGACGGCGATCCGCCCGATTTCGCCCTTGACCTGTTTGCGCTCTTCCAGCGCCCGCAGCAGAACGACGGTGGAGGCGACCGAAAGGGAGAAGCCCATCAGCAGGGCCTCGACGTCGCCGAGGCCCAATAAGGTCCGGCCCAGGGCCCAGCCCAGGGCGGTGGCGGCGGCGATCTGGACCAGGGCGCCGGGCACGGCGACCTTGCGCACCTGCATCAAATCCTTGGGCGAAAAATGCAGACCGACGCCGAACATCAGCAGGATCACGCCGATCTCGGCCAACTGGGGCGCCAGTTCCAGATCGGCGACGAACCCCGCCGTATAGGGACCGACGACGATCCCCGCGACCAGATAGCCGACCAGAGGCGACAGTTTCAGACGATTGGCCAACATGCCGAACACGAAGGCGAGGACGAAGCCTCCGACCAGGGTGAGAATCAGGCTGTCGGCATGCGTCATCGGGGCTCCTGCGAAGGGGAAGGGCGCGCTGTTCGGAGACGTCGCAGTTGGTGGCCGCAGGCCGCTTTTTCAAGATGACGCAGTGTCGCGTTCAGACCTTCCCCGCTTGCGGGGGAAGCAGCAGGTCGAGGCGCGCAGCAATACGCTCGACGACGGGGGAGGTCTTCCTTCAGGCGACACCTCCCCCTCCGAGCCTGGTCCGCTGCGCGGACGCCGGCCCACCTCCCCCGCAGGCGGGGGAGGGTCTTGAAGTCAGCGTCGCGTCTGGTCCCAGTACCGGACCGCATCGGCGTCGCGCGCCGACAGGTCGGGGTAGTCGGGGTCGGAGCCGACGTCGGGGACGCGCCGCCAGGAGCGGGCGCATTTGGGATAGTCGGCCAGGTTCACGGTCACGGCCAGGGCCTCGCCTTCGACCAGTTCCGCGCCAGAGGTGCGGAAAATCTCGGCCGCGTCCAGGCCGTCGAACGGGGCGAAGGTCCCGGCCGGGGCCGTTACGGTGGGCCAGGCGTCCAGCGCTCCGCCGATCCGCTTGTCGCGACGGGCGGCCTCCAGGGATTCGTTGACGACTTCCAGGACGGTGTTGATCTTCGCCCACCGAGCCGCCTCGGCCGCATTCTCCCACGCCGCCGGGGTCTCAGGCATCACCCGCAGGCAGTTGCCCCCCGCCTCCGGGAAGCGCGTGGTCCAGGCCTCTTCCATCGTGAAGGGCGTCAGCGGCGAGAGCCAAGCGGTCAGGCGGGCGAACACCTCGTCCATCACCGTGCGGGCCGCGCGACGGCGCAGGGCGTCGGGGCGGTCGCAGTACAGGCTGTCCTTGCGGATGTCGAAATACAGGGCCGACAGGTCGTTGGAGCAGAACTCCAGCACCGGCCGCACCACGTCCTGGAACCGGTATTCGGCATAGGCCTGGCGCACATGGGCGTCCAGCTCCCGCAGGCGGTGCAGGATGAACTTCTCCAGCGGCGGAAACTGGTCGTAGTCGGTCATTCGCTCGGCCGCGTCGAAGTCGGCCAGGGCGCCCAGCAGATAGCGGACCGTGTTCCTCAGCTTGCGATAGGCGTCGACCGTGGTCTGCAGGATCTGTTTGCCGATCCGCTGGTCTTCCGAATAGTCGACCAGGGCCACCCACAGACGCAGGATGTCGGCGCCGCTCTCCTTGATGATGGTCAGGGGATCGGTCGTATTGCCCTTGGACTTGGACATCTTCTCCCCCTTCTCGTCGAGGGTGAAGCCGTGGGTCAGGACCGCCTTGAACGGGGCGCGGCCACGGGTGCCGCAACCTTCCAGCAGCGACGACTGGAACCAGCCGCGGTGCTGGTCCGACCCTTCCAGATAGAGGTCGGCCGGCCAATGCGCCGGGCGGTCGCCCGTATAGCCGTGCTCGGGCAGGCGCGGATCCAGGGTGAAGGCGTGGGTCGAACCGGAGTCGAACCAGACGTCCAGAATGTCCTCGACCTTTTCGTAGCGGGCCGGGTCGTGAGCGCCCAGGAAGTCGCTGTCCGGCGCGGTGAACCAGATGTCGGCGCCGTGTTCGGCCACGGCCGCGACGATGCGGGCGTCGACCTCGGGATCATGCAGGGGCTGGCCGGTCTGTTTGTCGATGAACATGGCGAGCGGCGTGCCCCAGGCGCGCTGGCGGCTGACCAGCCAGTCGGGACGCCCCTCGACCATCGACCGGATGCGGTTCTTGCCCGCCGCCGGATGGAAGGCGGTGTCGTCGATGGCGTTCAACGCCGTTTCGCGCAGGGTGTCGCCGCTCTTCAAGGGCTGGTCCATGCGGATGAACCACTGGGGCGTATTGCGGAAGATGATCGGCGCCTTGGACCGCCAGGAGTGCGGATAGGAATGCTCCAGCCGCCCGCGCGCGAGGAGATTGCCGGCCTCGATCAGCTTCTCCATCACCGCCCCGTTGGCGGGACCGAACTTGCCGGTCTTCTTGCCCTCGGTCTCCAGAACCTTCAGCCCGGCGAACAGAGGGACGTGGGGGTAATAGGCGCCGTCCGGATCGACCGTGTCCGGCACCTCGTGATGACCGTGGGCCCTCCACACCTCGAAGTCGTCGGCGCCGTGGCCGGGCGCCGTGTGGACGAAGCCCGTACCGGCGTCGTCGGTGACGTGGTCGCCGGCCAGCAGGGGCACGGAGAAGCCGTAACCGCTGTCGAGCGCCGCGAGGGGGTGGGCGCATTCCAGGCCCGACGGATTGATGTCGTAGACACGGGTCCAGGCGGCGATCTTGGCCGCCTTGAACACATGCTCGGCCAGCTTGTCGGCGACGATCAGACGATCGCCCGGCTTGGCCCAGGGCGCGAACTCCAGACCCTCTTCCATGGCCGTGACCTCATACAGACCATAGGCGATCTCAGGGCCGTAGCTGATCGCGCGGTTGGCGGGGATGGTCCAGGGGGTGGTGGTCCAGATCACGACCGAGGGCGTGCCGCTGCGGAAGGACAGCAGATCGTCGGGGTGGTCGTCGGATGCGCCCGTGACCGGGAACTTGACCCAGATCGTCGGCGACACATGGTCGTGGTACTCGATCTCGGCGTCGGCAAGCGCCGTGCGCTCGACCGGCGACCACATGACGGGCTTGGATCCGCGATACAGCTGGCCCGAGTTCTTGAACTTGTGGAACTCGGCGACGATAGCCGCTTCCGACTTGAAGTCCATGGTGGCGTAGCGGTTGGCGAAGTCGCCGACGGCGCCCAGGCGCAGGAACTGCTCCTTCTGCAGGTCGATGTATTTGCCGGCGTAGTCGCGGCAGGCGGCGCGGAACTCGTCCTTGGACACCTCGTCCTTGCGGCGGCCCTTGGCGCGGAACTGTTCCTCGATCTTCCACTCGATCGGCAGGCCGTGGCAGTCCCAGCCGGGGACGTAGTCGACGTCATAGCCCAGCAGGAAACGGCTGCGGACCACGAAATCCTTCAGCGTCTTGTTCAGCGCATGGCCGATGTGGATGTCGCCGTTGGCGTAGGGCGGGCCGTCGTGCAGGACGAACAGGGGCGCGTTCTGCTTCTGCCGCTCGGCGCGCAGGGCGCCGTACAGGTCGCCCCACTGCTCCAGGATCGCCGGCTCCTTCTGCGGCAGGCCGCCCCGCATGGGGAAGGGCGTTTCGGGCAGGAAGACGGTGTCGCGATAGTCGCGGCCGGAGGGGGTGTCGGTGGTGTCGGTGGCGTCGGCCATGGGTCGTCTCGGCGTCGTGGGGTGAGCGTTCGCTGTCTTCGTTCGCCCTATCGCGCTGCTGAGGGCGGTCGTTCCCGGCGTGCACGGGGCCAAGGGCCCAGAGGCGCTACGCCGGGCGGCTAATCGAAATCAGGCGAATGAGGACGCGGACGGTCATTGTGGAGGCGGTCTAGCAGACGGATGCGGCATTGCGCCATCCCGAACACCGCCGCGTCTCAACGGAAACGAAAGGCTTTTGCCGTCTTGGTTAAGTTTGGATCGTCCGGAAGTCTGTTCGGGCGAGATGAGAATTCGTTCGGGAGTCCCGCCGATGCGGCAGCGGATCAGGAATTGGATGCTGGGTCTGGCGGCCGGCGCGGCCATGCTGGGCGTCGCCGGCGCGGCTGCCGCCCAGAGCTGCGGCCAACCGGCCTGCGAGCCGCCGCCGCCGCCCTGCTGCGAGCCGCCGCCGCCCCCGCCCCCGCCCTCTTGCGGAGACGGCGGTTCCTGCGGCGGGGGCGGGGGCCACTGGTCGTCCAACACCAATGTCAATGTGAACGTCAATGTGAACGCCGGTGCGTCCGCCAACGCCGGCGCCAACGCAAACGCTGGCGCGCGGGCCTATATCAACGCGCGAGCCGGCGGGTTCGCGGGCGGCTATGGCTACGGGGGGGGCGGCGGTGCGGCTTATGTGACCGTGGACCAACCCTATCCGACCACCATTCAGGGCCTGGCCGTCGAGGGGCTGGCCCAGACGGTGCGGACGCCCTTCACCGCCTATCGGAGAATGATGAAGCGCGTGGTGATCCAGGCCGTCTGTATCGACGATCGCCAGGTGCCGCATCCCGCCTCTCAGGTGAAGCCTGACCGCGAGATCGCCGACGGCTATGAGGGCGAAATCTACCGTTGCCTGGCGGGCACCTGGCTCCAGGCGACGATCGCCGACTATGAGGGTGAGATCAAATTCGACCACGGCACGACCCTGACCTGCAACAAGCACGAGGCCCTGTGGTTCGGCGGCGAAGGTCGGCTGGAATGCCGCCCCGAAAAGCCCGAGCGCGACTGCAACGAGCGTTCCCTCCTGCGTCGCTACGGCGCCGGGGTGAAGATCCTGACGATGTATCGCGAGGAAGAATACACCGAATACCGCGAAGAGGTGCAGAGCGCGACGGTCGTCACCGGCGCCATCACCCTGGACGGCGGCGTCGGCGGCCGGGTCTTCTGAACCGGAGCTGACACGCCCCGTTCAGCCTCGGCTCAGGCGCCGCGTGCGAGATATGGGGGCGTCGACGTCTCCGTCGATGATCCTGAAAACTGCCCTGAAAAGGGTTCGGCCCCGGCTCTTTCGAACCGGGGCCGTTTTTCTTACTGGGCCAGCTTGTCCGAGACGACCTCGGCGCGCCAGGCCGTGTCCGGCTTCAGATAATGCTGCGCCAGCCGTTGCAGGTCGGCCGCTGTGACGGCTTCCAGTACCGCGATATTGTTGCGGGTCTGGTCCAGCGAGGCGGGGTCCGACTGGGCCTCGGACAACTGGGTCAGCCAATAGCCGTTGTCGGCCATGCTGCGGCGCAGACGCTCCAGCGCCGGGCGGCGGGCGCGGTTCAGTTCGTCCTCGCCGATCGGATTGTCGCGCAGATCGGCGGCGATGGCGTCCACTGCGGTGAACAGTTTCGGCAGGGACTCCGGCGCCGTCTCGGCCGCCACGACCATATAGCCGTAGCCGGGGAAGACGTCGGAGGTGCTGGAGCCGGCGTTGGGCGAATAGGCCAGACCCTGCTTCTCGCGGATGTCTTCGTTGAGCCGCAGCTGCAGCACGGCCGACAGCAGGGACAGCTGACGCGAGGTGGTGCGGTCGCCGATCTGGTCAGTCGTCGGCCAGGCCACCACGCCCAGAGCCTGTTCAGCCTGGCCGGTGTGGGTCAGCCGGACCGGGGTCGCCGTGGGCGCAGGGAAGCGCCGTTCGGCCGAACCGGCCGGCGGCGTCGGCGCCGCGCCGCGGGCGGGCAGGGCGCCGAAGGTCGAGCCCACGGCCGCGATCACAGCATCCACGTCCACATCGCCGACGACGGTGATCTCGACCGGGCCGGAGGCCAGGGCGGTCTTGATCTGCTCGCGCAGCGGCTCGATCCGCACCGACTGGAACTCTTCGACCGTCGGCGTGGCGGCGCGCTTGTCGCCCCCGGCCAGGATCGCGCCGCCCTTCACCGCAAAGGCGCCGCCGGGCGTGGCCGTCAGTTGCTCCAGAGTTTGGGGATAGGCCGTCTGGGCGCGTTGCAGCGGGGCGGGACGCAGGCCCGGATCGGTCAGGAAGGCGGTCAGCACCTGAAGCTCCAGCGCCAGATCTTCAGGCCGGGTCGAGCCGCTGAAGACATAGCCGTCTTCGCCCTGGCTGACCGAGGTGTTGATCACATGACCCGCCAGGACCCGATCCGCCTCATCCACCGTCAGCTTGCCCAGGCCGCCGGCGTTCAGCACCGTATCGGCCAGGGACAAGGGCGAGAAGCGGTCTGTCGGCAGCCCCAGGGAGCCGATGCCGGTCTTGGCCCTGATCAGAATCTGATCGTCGCGGAAGTCGGTCTTCTTGATGTTCAGCAGCGTGCCGTTGGGGAAGCGCACCAGCACGGCCCCCAGGTCCGACACCTCGGTGCGCGACGACGGGGTCGCCGCCGCGCCGAAGTCGGCGTAGGGCCATTCCAGGGCCGCCTGATCGGCCGGAGCCGCCACAGGAACCTGACGCGACGCCTCCAGGGCGGCCGTGACGGCCGCCTCGCCGCCCTCGACCGGGACCGGGCTGGTGAAGAGCACCAGCGGCCCCTGGCCTTCGAATACCGGGCGGACGGCGGCGTCTACCTGTTCAGGCGTCAGGTCGGCGACAATCCGTTCGAACTGATCCAGGCTCTGCTGGGGCGCGGTGAAGACCGTGTCGCTGTTGACGGCGTTCAGCAGGGCGCCGGCCAGGGCGGGGGTGGAGCGGGTCGCTGCGGTGGCGACGGCGTTCTGAAGCGAGGTGCGGTATTCGGTGATCTCGCGCTGAAGTTCAGGCGCGGTCACCCCGTATTGGGTCAGGCGGCGCGCCTCCTGTTCGACGGTCTCCAGGGCGCGCTTCCACTGGCCCGGGGTGAAGCTGACCGACAGGACGCCGGCGTCCAGGCTGTCGAACAGCGACTGATAGCCGGCGCCGGCGCCGAGGAAGGGCGGATTGTCGGCCCGCGCCATCTCGCCCAGCCGTCGGTTCAGCACGGCTAAGCCCAGGCTGCGGCGAATGTCCTCGGCCCGCTCGTTGAAGCTGTCGGGGTCCAGGTCCGGCGCCTTGATCCAGTTGATTTGGATCGACGACTGCACGCCCGGCTCCACAATGATGCTGGTCTGGGGCTGGCGCGGCTGCACCTGGCCCAGGTCGGGCTCGGGCCCGTCCGCCGCCTTGGGCGTCCAGTCGGCGAAGGCGCCGCGCACCTTGGTCTCCATGGCGTCCAGGTCGAAGTCGCCCACGGCGATGAAGGTCGCCCGCGACGGGCGGTAATAGGCGTCATAGAAGTCCACGAAGCGCTCGCGCGGCGCGGTGCGGATCACCTCCAGGTCGCCGATCGGCAGGCGTTGCGACAGGCGCTGGCCCGGCGCCAGCAGGGCCAGCTGGGTCTTCAGCACCCGCATCTGCGGGCTGTTGCGGCTGCGTTCCTCGCCCTCGATCACCCCGCGCTCGGCGTCGATGGACTCCGGCGCCATCAGGGCGTCGCCCATCATCTGCCGCATCACCCGCAGCGACGTATCGACCGTCTCGTCCTGGGTGTTGGGCAGCTCCAGCATATAGGCGGTCTGGTCGAAGCTGGTGAAGGCGTTGGTGTCGGCCCCGAAGGCCAGGCCCAGCCGCTCCAGGATCCGCAGCATCTCATTCTCGGGGATGTCCTTGGTCCCGTTGAAGGCCATATGTTCCATGAAGTGGGCCAGGCCCTTCTGGTCGTCCCGCTCCATCAGCGAGCCCGCGTCGATCCGCAGCCGGAACGAGGCCTGACCGGGCGGGGTGGCGTTGTGCATCAGGGCGTAGCGCATGCCGTTGGGCAACAGGCCGTAGCGCACCGCCGGATCGGCCGGAACGTCGCTGGCGGACTGGGCCCAAGGATCGGACGGCGCGACCTGTCCTTCCACCTGAACGGCGGCGGGGGAAGCCGCCAGAGCCAGGGCGGGAACACTGAAGGCCCCCGCAGACAGAGCCAACCCGGAGGCTGCCAGCAGCAGCAGACGACGCGCAGAACGCATGAACTCACTCCCAACGCCGCAACCCCCGACGGAGCGGCTTTTGTCCGCAGTAGGGGAGCGTGGGGGCGAGGGCAAGGCGACCTTTTGCACCGCCCGACGCCCCTCCGGGGTCGAAGGCGCTTTGCAAGCGGTGAATTTGAAGAGGGAATCCGTTCGCGGACTAGCGCCAGCCTTCGTCGCGGGCGCGCGCCTCAGTGACGGCGTCGGCGGAGGGACCGGCGATCAGGGCATCGACCGCGCTAAGGACGGCGGCTGGGGTGTCGGACGAGGCCGTGCGGACTTCGCCGGTTGGACTCGACAGGGGCGCCAGGGCCTGGACGGTCCAGCCGTCCGACCGGCGACAGGCCAGGCCCGCCAGCCCGTCGTCTCGAGCCTGGAACGTGCGGCACCAGCGGCCCTCGCCGTCCTGGAAGGTCAGACCGACGGCCCGACCGGCGTTGTCCGCCCCCTCTGACGCGAGGCGGCGATCCAAGACCTTGACCAGATCCCTGTCGGCAAGGACGCCGTCCTCGGCGACACGGATGCCGGAGCCGCTGTTCAGGCCCGGCCCGATCAGCACCCCGGCGACGAAGGCCGCCGCAGCCAGCCCGCCCCAGATCGGCGCCTGGCGCGGCGCGAGGGCTTGGGACAACCAGGCTTTCAAACCCGCCAACGGCGCTGCGCGGACGTGGCCGCCATTGGCGATCAGGCGCGACAGATCACGGTCGCGGGGATCGACCTGGACCAGAAAGGCCGCCTGCGTCGCCGCGCGCAACCGTCGCGCCGTCGCCATCCGTTCGGCCAGGGCGGAGTCGGTCCGGGCCGCCGCTTCCAGCCGTGCGACCGCATCGGGCGCCAGTTCGCCGTCGGTCCAACGCATCAGGGTTTCATCGTCGATGTTCATCCCGTCACTCCCTGCTCGGCCAACGTCTGCATCAAGGTCTGACGGCCGCGCACCAGACGGCTGGTCAGGGTGCCGGCGGGCACGCCCAGAACCTGGGCTGCCTCGGCGTAGGACAGGCCCTCGACCAGGACGAGGGCGACCGCATGTTTCTGATCCTCGGGCAGGGCGTGGATGGCGTCGCGCACCAGCCGGGCGTCGGCGCGCAGACCTTCGTCCGCCTGGGCGGCGTCGGGCACACGGGCCGTGGCCTCGTCCTCGGGCGTCAGGACCCGGCCCCAGCGCTGGCGTGCGCGACCGTCGTCTATGGCGATCCGTCTCATGATGGTGAAGGTCCAACTGTCCAGCCGAGTGCCGGGCTTAAAGCCGCGCCGCGACGCCAGGGCGCGCTCCACCGTCTGCTGCACCAGATCCTGAGCGTCTGCGTCGTGGGAGCGGAGGACGCGGGCGAATCGGCGCAGGCGCGGCAGAAGCTCCACCAGCCCCCTCTGAAAATCGTCCACGTGTCGTCCTTTTCCATGCGGATGAAACGAATGAGCCCAAGCGTTTCATCCATGGCATATCGAGAACGGAACGCAGCGTGAGGCAAGGGCGAACTGGCGTGGGCGGTCGAAGGAGCCGACGATGAGATGGACATGGACCTCCGCCTGGGCCGGCCTGGCGGCGCTGCTGCTGGTGTCGCTGGCTGCGGGCACGCCGGCACGGGCACAGATCGGATCGCTGCCCGTTCCCAGCCTTCCGGGATCGGGGCAGGGTCTGCCGGATCGCCTGCCTGACCGTTTGACGGAGGGACTACCGGGTCTGGATGACATTGATCGCATGGGCCGCCAGGCGGTCGAGGACGCCTTGAGGGCGCCGTCGCGTCTGGCGCAACTGGTGCGGCGGTCCAATGGGGCGCTGGAGGCCGACCCTCAGGGCTGGCCTGTGGTGCGCGGCGAGATCGTGGCCCTGGACCTGTCGCCCGCCGCCCGCGACCAGGCGATGAGGGCGGGGTTTACGCTGCTGCGGGAGGAGCGGCTGGACGCTTTGGACCTGTCCAGTGTCATTCTGGCCCCGCCGCGGGGTCTGGCCTTGGCGCGGGCCGTCGCGCAACTGAAGCGACTGGACCCGCAGGCGGAGATCACCTTCAATCATGTCCATGACCTCGCCGGCGCCGTGCCGTCGGCGGAGACCGGACTGGTGGATCTATCCTCCAACGGTCGTAGAGAGACAGGCCCCACGCTCGGCTTGATCGACACGGGCGTCGAGGCCACCCATCCCGCCCTGGCCGGGGCGCAGATCGTGCAGCGAGGTTTCGCCGGCCCTCCGCGTATGGGCGCCCATGGGTTGGCGGTCGCCTCCCTGATGGTCGGCCGCGCCGGCCCATTCGCCGGCGGCGCGCCGGGCGCCGATCTGCGCGTCGCAGACATCTATGGTGGACAAGCGGCGAACGGCTCATCGACCGCCCTGGCCCAGGCTCTGGCATGGATGGTCGAGCAAAGAGTGTCGGTAGTGAACATCAGCCTGGTCGGCCCGCGCAACGCTCTAGTCGAACGCGCGATTCAGCGGGCCCAAGCCCGTGGCCTGACCGTGGTGGCCGCTGTCGGCAACGACGGCCCGGCCGCCCCGGCCCTCTATCCCGCCGCCTACGACGGGGTGGTCGGCGTGACCGCCGTGAACGCCCGCAACCAGGTTCTGCCGGAGGCCGCGCGCGGCCCTCAGGTGGCCTTCGCCGCGCCCGGCGCCGATATGGCCGCTGCGGCTCCGGGCGGTGGGTGGACCAGCGTGCGGGGAACTTCCTTCGCCGCGCCGATCGTGGCTGGACTTCTGGCGCGCCAGGGCCAGGCCGCGTTGGGACGTAGCGCCGAGGATCTGGGCGCGCGGGGCCGCGACCCGATTTATGGCCAAGGACTGGTCGGCGTCGCTTCGCGCGTTTCGCCACAGACCATGGGCGCGCCCGGGCGGCTGGCTCGGTAAAAATTCGAGCGGTCGGGATGAAACCTCGACGGCCGGTCGTTGGATCCTGTGAGGGCGAGATGCCCGAGACATGCAGGAGATTGACCATGAAGAAGACCCTGATGACCGCGACCGTCGCTTTTGGCCTGGCTCTGGCCGGTGCATCGCAAGCCCAGGTTCTGGGCGGTTCCGGCGGCTTGACCGGTGGTTTGACCGGCGGGCTCGGAGGCCAGGTCGGGAGCATGATGGGCGGCCAGATCGGCGGCTCCGGTTCCCTGGCCGGCAGCGTATCCGGTGCGGTGGACGGTTCGCGCATCCGTGACGGCGTCACCTCGACCACCGATCAGACCCTGACCCGCGCGGAACGTCGCGCTCAGCAGGCCCAGGCCCGCGCCGCCGCAGCCGCCGAGCGCACGCGCGCTCGGGCCGAGGACGCAGCCGTCACGGCTGGAAACCGCGTCGCTTCTACCGCTGCCGCCGCCCAAGGCCAGGCCCAGGGTGCGTTGAACGGAACCGTCAACGGCGCCGCCAACGCTGCGGGCTCCATTGAAGGCGAAGGCCAGGCCCAGGGGTCGGGTCTGGTGAATAGCGCCCTGTCCAGCAGAGGCGGTTCGGTCAGCGGCTCCTCATCGGGTTCGGGTCAAACCCAAACCCCCACGCACCGCGCCTCCGCCAACGCCGGCGTCAACGGATCGGCGTCCGCGGACCGCAACGGCGCAGCCGTCTCGGCCGGCGTTTCCGCCAGCGGCGGCGCCCGGCCCCACTAAGCTTGGCCGCTGATAGATATTAAGGAGGGCCCCGTCGTTCACGGCGGGGCCTTTCGGCAAAAGGGGCGCGCTGGGCGAGATATCGCGGCGGCTGCGTCTCTCGGCGGACCTTACTCCCTCAGCCGCCCGGCCGGCTGACATAGAAGGTGGCGCTGTTGCCGACGGCGGTGGCGCCGACCACGGCGGCGCGGCCGGACCCGATGGTGGCGGTGGTCGTGGCCGTGACATTGGCGTCGTTGGTCTGGCTGTTGGTCACATAAACCTCGCCGCCGCATTGCGAGCAGACGGAACCGGTCACGCTGTTGCCCACGGCCTCGGCGCCGACATAGGCGTCATAGCCGCTGACGCCCGTATAGGTCGCGGTCGCCTCGACCCCGCCGGTGTTCAGCTGGGTGTTGTCCAGCTCCAGATAGATGTCCTGGTTGCCGGCGACGGTCTCGTTGGCCACTGCGCGGGCGGCGACGGTGGTCTGGCCCTGCAGATTGGTCTGGGCGCGGGCCGCTGCGCGGACACGGCCCTGGTTGGTCTGGTCACTCGTCGCGACCAGAGAGCCGCCGGCGTTCGACAGGACGATCCGGTTGCCCCCGGCGCCGGCCCGGGCGGCCAGATTCCAGGCGTTGTCGACATAGACGTCGGTGCGGGCCTCGATGGTCGAGGGGGCGTTAGTCTGGCGCACTGTCAGATCCTGGTGGGAGGCCCCGTCCGTCGAAACCTGGACCAGGTTGGCCGCCGCATGGGCGGAAAAGTCGGCGGGAGCGGGGATGTATTGAACATCGGCGACGGTCTCGGCCAGGACGGGGGTTTGGGCCGACTGGTCTAGGGCGCCGGTGATCGAGGCGGACGATCCGCTGAGCGCAATCCGATTTGCCGCCGCCGTGGTGGCGACGGCGGCGCCGTCTTCGATATGGGCGGTCGGCGCCTGTACCGCGGTGCGGGCCGAGACGGACGGACCCGTCATGGTCTGACGCGCGGTCAGGTCGGCGGCCGCCTGATCGACGCCTCCGACCAGAAGATTGCCCGCAACGTCATTGGTCACCTGAAGTTGGCCCACGGCGACGTCCAGATTCACCGCGCCGGTGACCTCGCCGGTCATCGTCTGGGTGCTGGTGCAGGTGGAGCCGGTCTGGGCGTCGCAGACCGGCGCTTGCTGGGCCCTCGTCTCAGTAGCGAGAGCGGCGAACGTCGCCGTCGCGGCGATCATGCCAGCGAGACGGATCGGCGCGGGTCTGGCCATTGTTCGTCTCCGTGGTGGGATAGGCCGGATAATAGCCGCCGGTCGGACCGACGGTGGAATCGCCGAGCGGGTCGTTGGCGGCGTTGAGGCAGATTTCGGGGCCGGGGGCGCCGTAAAGATTGGCCATGAACTCGACCGTGGCCCGTTCGACCAGGGCGCGGACGGCCAGCTGCACCGGCTCCATCCCGCCGGACCCGGCCGAGATGTCGAAGACATTGCCGTTCAGGAAGTCGAACACGCCCGCCGAGATCTCGCGGCCGATGATTTGCTTTTGATAGGAGACCACGTCCACGACCTCGAGCGTGGTGGTCTGCACCAGCCGCAGGTCCATGGCGATGTTCATCACATAGACCCGCCCGGTCAGCAGGGCCGAACCCGGCCGCGCCGAGTCGACCTCGCCCTGGCCGGCGTCGAATCCGCCCGAGCGGATGTTGTAGTTTACCTCGGTGATGCCGCCGACGATGTAGAAGTCCGAGCCCGGCACCTGGCCGGCCAGGATGCGGCGGTACTGGGTGTCTTCCGGCCCCTGGGCTTCGGGCGTGGCGTCGCCGATCAGCTTGTTGTTGGCGTAGCGCAGCTCAAGCTCCGACACCGAGGTGTCGTAACGTTCGACGATCCGCGCGCCGGCCTTGGCGAGGGCCGAGTTGGCCATCAGCGAGGCGCCGCCGGTGATCTGGCGCCCGCCGTCGGAGGAGACGGTGCCCGTATAGTCGCTGATCCGCCCCACGGCCATGCGCGGCGAGGGCAGATTATAGCGGCGGGCGTAGTCGGCCAGGCAGTAGAGGGCGGTCGAATAGGGGGTTGGGTTGGCGGTGACCGGCGCATTGCCGATCGGCGTCGCATACTGGCCCGACGGCCCTGCGACCTGACTGACGCAGCCGGCCAGCAGCAGGGCGGCCGCAATCGACGCAGCGCCGGTGCGAATGAAGACAGGTCGGCTCATGGCAGGGTGAGGCTTCCGTTCAGAGCCGTGCCGGCGGTGACGTCGCCGTTGTTGGTCTGTTTCGAATTGACGATGACGGTGTTGTGGCTGCCCTGAACCACCACATTCAGCTGATTGCCGATGGCGGTCGAGCCGCCGATGGTCGCGCCCCCGCTGCTCGAGGCGCCGGCGCCGGCATAGGCCGAGGCCACCCCGCCCGACTGGCTGGAATAGGAGGAGGCGCCGGATTGGATCAGGCCGTTGACGATGATGCGGTTGCCGTTGGCGTCGCGTGTCGAGCCGGTCGCTGCAGCCTGGGTGGCGCTTCGCGCCGCCCCATAGCCTTGTTGAAAGCGCGCTGCGCCGGCTGAGCCCGTCGTCTGGGCGACCGCCAGCGCCGGGACCGCCAGGACGGCCGCCAGCGCCATCGTCAGGGGGGCGATCAGCCTCTGGACCGGCATGGGGGGACTCCTTGCGCGTCGACGAACCAAGGGACCGAACCACGATCCACCCGCTAAACTGGGTTAAGGTTATTAAGAACCGCTTGAGATCGGCGAAATCGTCACCCATTGAAAACCATGTCCGAACCTGACGACCGATTCGACGGCCCCCCGCTTTCAGATCCGCCCAAATCAGAGGCTGTATTCAACGCGCCTCTGTCGGTGGTCGTGGTCGCCCTGTCCATGCCGGTGCTGTTCTTCTTTCAGCGCCAGTTGCCCGACATGGGCGCCAGCATGGCCTTTGCGCCGATCGACCTGCAGAACGGCCGTTGGGGCGGGCTGTTCACCGCCATGCTGCTGCACGGTGGATGGGCCCATGCCCTGATGAATGCGGTCGGCGCCCTGGCCTTCGGCGCGCCGGTCGCGCGGCTTTTTGGCGAACGCTTCGGATCGAGCGTCTTTCTGCTCTTCTATATAGGGTGCGGCGTCATCGCGGCCTTGGGCTACGGGCTGGTGCATTGGGGATCTTCCGATCCGATGGTGGGAGCGTCGGGCGCCGTCTTTGGGCTGATCGGCGGGGCGACACGGCTGATGGGAGCGCCACAGGGCGGGAGGGGCGGCAGAGTCCTCAGCCTGTTCGACCGGCGTGTGATCACGGTTTCCATCGCCTGGATGGCGGTAAACGCCGTGACCGGCCTGATCGGCTATGCCCCCGGCGCCGACGGTGCGCGAATCGCCTGGGAGGCCCATGCCTTCGGCTTCTTGGCTGGGCTGCTGGCGATCGGACCCCTGGGACGCGCTTTCGGAACGACGTCGCACGCGGGACGCTCAGGCGGCGCCGATTCGACCATTTGATTCCCCGGCGTCCCTGAGCGATCATCGGTCCGAGCGGCCCTGTCGCCATCCCGGCCCTGCGGTCGTCTCCAAACAGAGAGAAGGAGCCGCGATGTTCGTCGCCGAGATCCTCAAGACCAAGGGAAACGCCGTCTATTCCATTACCGCCGATGTGACGGTGGCCCGGGCGTGTCAGGCGCTGGACGCCAAACGCGTAGGCGCTCTGGTGGTCCAGAACGGAGACGCCGTCGTGGGCGTCTTTTCGGAACGGGATGTGGTCAAGGCCGTGGCGGCCGACGGCCCAAACGCCCTCGCCCGACCCGTTCAGGACTATATGACCGCCAAGGTCATCTTCACCCAGCCGCGCGAAAGTTTGTCGGTCGTCATGAGCCGGATG
>NZ_CM178741.1:1377500-3123913 GCF_058681525.1 Brevundimonas sp. AVps4
CCGTTATCCGGTCCCGGGACATGGCGTGGTGGGTAGTTTGACTGGGGCGGTCGCCTCCCAAAGTGTAACGGAGGCGCGCGATGGTGAGCTCAGAGCGGTCGGAAATCGCTCGTCGAGTGCAATGGCATAAGCTCGCCTGACTGCGAGACTGACAAGTCGAGCAGAGACGAAAGTCGGCCATAGTGATCCGGTGGTCCCGAGTGGAAGGGCCATCGCTCAACGGATAAAAGGTACTCTAGGGATAACAGGCTGATTTTGCCCAAGAGTCCATATCGACGGCAAAGTTTGGCACCTCGATGTCGGCTCATCACATCCTGGGGCTGGAGCAGGTCCCAAGGGTATGGCTGTTCGCCATTTAAAGTGGTACGTGAGCTGGGTTCAGAACGTCGTGAGACAGTTTGGTCCCTATCTGCCGTGGGTGTTCGAAGCTTGAGAGGATCTGTCCCTAGTACGAGAGGACCGGGATGGACATACCTCTGGTGTACCTGTCATGGCGCCAGCTGTGCAGCAGGGTAGCTAAGTATGGAATAGATAACCGCTGAAAGCATCTAAGCGGGAAACTAACCTCAAAACAAGGCTTCGCTGAGGATCGTGGAAGACTACCACGTTGATAGGCCAGGTGTGGAAGCGCGGCGACGCGTGAAGCTTACTGGTACTAATAATCCGATCGGTTTGATCGTTTCTCAGCAAAACTCATTCGATGATCATCAATGACCCGATGATCGTCACGACAATGTCTTCTCATCATCCGCTGTCCGCCTCGTTGACCTGGTGGCTATGTCGGAGGTTCCCCACCCGATCCCATTCCGAACTCGGTCGTTAAGCCCTCCAGAGCCAATGGTACTTCGTCTCAAGGCGCGGGAGAGTAGGTCGCCGCCGGGTCTACCAGGCGGACAGCCGATGATGAAAAACCTATCGAACCCTTCTTCCTCCACAAACCACCCCTGCCGCGGGATGGAGCAGCCCGGTAGCTCGTCAGGCTCATAACCTGAAGGTCGCAGGTTCAAATCCTGCTCCCGCACCCAAGTTTTAAACCCGTTAGATCAACGATCTAGCGGGTTTTTGCTGTCTGAACCTACAGGCCCGCGCCGCCCCAGCCCGGACCCGAACGCCAAGCGTCCTGACGTGACCCCCGTTTCTCATCCAGCCATAACGAGAGTCCTTTGGTGATCTGAACTGGGGTTGGTGGGGTTGGCAAGAGGCCGGTCAGCGCAGCTTTTGAGGCGCCCCCTTCCTGATCCCTCGTTTTGAGTGAGAGTCCGTTTCATCAAGGAGACGGACGTGAAGAAGAGCAGGTTCAACGAAGCGCAGATCATAGGCGTGCTGCGCGAGCAGGAGGCCGGAAGCCCGACGGCGGAGGTATGCCGAAGGCACGGGATCAGCGAGCAGACCTTCTATCGGTGGAAGGCGAAGTACAGCGGCATGAGCGTGTCGGACGCCACGAAGCTGAAGGCGCTGGAAGACGAGAACCGGCGGCTGAAGAAGCTGCTGGCGGAGTCGATGCTGGACGTGTCGGCGCTGAAGGATCTTCTGGGAAAAAACTGATCGGGCCTGCAGCGCGCAGAGCGGCCGTGCTTCGTCTGATGGCGGAGCGCGGCTTCTCCCAGAAGCGCGCCTGCGGGCTGGTTCAGATCGATCCGAAGACGGTGCGTCGCGAGCCTGAACAGGGCGATGTGGAGGTGCGCGAGCGCCTGCGCAGCCTGGCGGCTGAGCGCCGCCGGTTCGGCTACCGGCGCTTGGGCATTCTGTTGCAACGGGAGGGCCTCAGCATGAACAAGAAGCGGCTGTTCCGGCTCTATCGGGAGGAAGGCTTGGCGGTGCGACGGCGACGGGGCCGCAAGCGGGCCACCGGAACCCGTGCGCCCATGGCCCTGCCGGACGGCCCAAACCAGCGCTGGTCGCTGGACTTCGTGGCCGACAGTCTGTCGTGGGGCCGACGCTTCCGCATCCTGTGCATCGTGGACGACTTCACGCGCGAGGCCCTGGCTCTGGTGGTCGACACCTCGATCGGCGGCTCACGCATGGCGCGCGAGTTGGACCGGCTGATCGCCCGACGCGGGCGTCCGGCCATGATCGTCAGCGACAACGGGACCGAGATGACCAGCCGGGCCATCCTGGAATGGACCAACCGCACCGGCGTGGCCTGGCATTACATCGCGCCGGGCAAGCCGCAGCAGAATGGCTTCGTCGAAAGCTTCAACGGCAGGCTCCGCGACGAGTGTCTGAACGAGGAGGTCTTCGCCACCCTGGCCGAGGCCCGCGCCGTCATCGAGCGCTGGCGCATCGACTACAACCACGTCAGGCCGCACTCGGCGCACGGGGGACTGACCCCGGAGGCGGTGCGCCTGAACCCCGCGGCCGTTCGGCTGCGCAACTTGATCAGCTCCGCCGCACGGCCGCTCCCGTCGGCGAAGCAGATCGGCTATCAACCCCCTGGACTCTCATAATGATCGAGGGACCAGAGGGGGGCGCCTCACGACGTACGCTTCCCGGCGCCCGTCCAGTACAGCCATCGCCGCCCGAACGACCTGGCCCTGTTGCACGCCGTCTCGGGCAAGGGGGTTCCAGTGGTGTCGGTGCTCTATTCGGGCCGTCCCGCCTATGTGAACGACCTGATCAACCTGTCGGACGCCTTCGTCGCCGCCTTCCTGCCCGGCACGGAGGGGGCGGGGCTGGCCGACGTCCTGTCCGGCGGGGCCTATGACTTCACCGGTCGTCTGTCCTTCGCTTGGCCGGGGTCGGCTTGCAGCACCGGGGAGCATGAGGGCGAAGTGGTGCAGTTCGCCCGCGGCTATGGCCTCAGCTATGCGCGTCCGTCCCACATGAACCCTCTGCCCCTGCCGCCGACGCCTAACGTCTGCGACCCCATCGGATGATCGCCGCCCAGTAAGCCTGCGACCTGCGGCGGGGCCTCAATGGCGTGTCAGCCGAACAAGGTCGCAGGGCCGCCTGCGGAGACGCCAACCAGGCGGCTACTTCAGCTGGCAGAGATCCAGCTTGTCCATATCGGTATAGTCCAGGTTCTCGCCGCCCATGCCCCAGATGAAGGTGTAGTTGGAGGTGCCTGCGCCCATGTGGATGGACCACGGCGGGCTGATCACCGCTTCGCCGTCCTGGACGATGATGTGGCGCGTCTTGTCGGGCTGGCCCATGAAGTGGAACACTCGGTCTGTTTCGCTCAGGCCGAAATAGAGATAGGCCTCCGATCGGCGGTCATGCAGATGGGGCGGCATGGTGTTCCACACCGAACCGGTCTTCAGCACCGTAACGCCGAGCAGCAGTTGGCACGACTTGACCTTGCCCGGCACGATATACTGGTAGATCGTGCGTTCGTTGGAGGTCTCCAGCGCGCCCATCTCCAGCGGCGTCGCCGCCTCGATGGGGATCCTGACCAGGTCGTAGCGGGCGTGGGCGGGGGTTGAGACCAGATAGAACCGCGCCGGATCAGCCGCGTCGTCGGAGCCGAGGATCACCTCGGCGGCGCCCATCGGCACATAGAGGCCGTCACGGAAGCCCAGTCGCACGGTCTCGCCGTCGATGATCGCCGAGCCTGCGCCCCCGATGTTGACGACGCCCAGTTCCCGGGCGTGCAGGAACGGCTTGCCGGCCAGGGAGGCCGGCTCTGAATGGCGGGGCAGGGCCAGCGGCGCGTCGGTCGGCACGGCGCCGCCGATGATCAGCCGCTCATGATGCGAATAGTTGAGGCTGATCCGGCCGCGCTGGAACAGGCCGGACACCAGATAGCGGTCGCGCAGCTGCTCATTGGTGGCGCCGTCCACCATGTCCGGATGAGTGGCCTGATAAACCTTGTCGTACATCTTGTCGTACATGTCGCTCTGCCTCGGTTCGGGTGTGGGGGGGCGGGAGTGGGACCGGCCGCGTTCAGGGCGCCGGACGGAAGTCGAACGCTTGATCGGCGGCGAAGGCCTCCCATGAGCGGCGGTCGGAAAAGTCGAGGCCGCGGGACCAGGCCGAGCCCATATAGTAGACGAAGGGCCGGCCCGGCGTGACCCGCACCAGCATCAGATAGTTGTCCGCATCCTCGGCGAAGCCTTCGACCATGGACGGGTCGGCGACGACGGCTATGCCCAGGCTGCCGTGCTCGGGATCTTCCGGCTCCCAGAACATCATCCGCCCGGTTGCGGCGTCGCGGGTGACGAAGCCGGCGCCGTTGGCGTTCCGTCGCTTTGAGATGCCGATGCCGACGATCAACGGGGCGTCGGAGTTCGAGTTCAGCGTCGAGGTCATCCGGGTGAAGTTCGACCCCAGCGGCAGGCTGAACGCCCGCGTCTCCCAGACGTTGCGGACCACATCGACCGGCCAGGGGCGGTAGGTCACACTGAACCGGGCCTCATCGCCGCCGGTGCGGGTGATGGCGTGGGTGGAGAAGTTGCGGCTGGTCCACAGCTTGTTGTCGTACCAGACGCCCAGCCCCCCTGCGCCGCGCCCGCGGCCGACGTCGTAATAGTCCAGCCCTTCACCCCGATCGACGTGGTAGTTCGGGAACTTCAGCTGGCGGTCCATGAAGGGATAGCGGACCCGCTTGGCCCAGACGTCGATCCCCGACCCGGACGGCGGTTCACGCCCCTCCAGGGCCGGACCATAGATGCGATGCGCGACCCGGTCGTTCTCCCACAACAGATCGTCCAGCCGATCGGGCGCGAAGCGGGCGACGGCGCGCGGCGTCTGCAGATCCGCCGGCGGCGGGGCCAGCGGCGCGATCGTCGAGGGGCGGCCCAGGACGGCGGGATCATAGGACAGGGCGGCGGTGGCCCGCATCTCGGCCTCGCGGCGGCGGGTCTCTTCCGGTCCCCTCACGGTGACCGGAGCGGGCGGCGTCGGCGTGGTGGCGGCGATCACCTCAGCGGTGTCCCGCGCAGGCTCCGGCTCGGGCAGGGACTGGGCCGGTCCGTTCAGATCGGCGATCTCCAGCCCCGCCAGGATGTAGGTTCCGGTGGCGTAGAGGCCGGCGTCGTCCGCCGCCGTCGAGACCGGCTGGTCCCCTGTCTTCTGGGCGGCGCCCAACAGGCCGCTGGGCAGGACATGGCGGTTCAGTGCGGCCCAGCCCTTCAGCACGTGGGGCAGATAGGCCTCTCGGTCCAGCAGGCCGTGATTGACGCCCCAGGCCAGGGCGTAGACGTAGAAGACCGAGCCGGAGGTTTCAGCCTCCGGATAGGCCCCCGGGTCCAGAAGGCTGGCGCGCCAAAGCCCGTCGTCTTGCTGCAGCTCGGCGATCCGTCCCGCCATCGTCTGAAACAGATCGACGTAGAAGGGGCGGCTCGGCAGGTCGGCCGGGACCGATTCCAGCCAGCGCGCCAACCCGCCCATGACCCAGCCGTTGGCCCGCGACCAATAGATGCGGTCGCCGTCGGCGTCGCGGTGGTCCTGGTCCTTGAATCGTTCGTCGCGCAGGAACAGGCGCTCCTCTGGGACCCAAAGCCGATCGGCCGTGCGCCGCCACTCCTTGTCGGCGGCGTTCAGATATTTGGGGTCGCCTGTGATGGCCGACATGCGCGCCAGAACCGGCGGCGCCATATAGAGGGCGTCGGCCCACCACCAAACGAGGGCGGGCGTCTCCTCCGCCCGCGCCAGATGGGGAATCTGCCAGTCCAGCCTCTGACGCAGAGGCATCAGAACGCCTTCCTGGCCGCGTCGCGCGTAAAGCTCTTCGTACAGATCGCCGATGGCGATGTCGTCGGCGTTCAGCAGGGTCTTGCCGGACCGGGCCCCCCGCAGGCTGTAGTTATAGTGGTCGGCGACGGCGCTGAGGAACCGCAGCGTCTTCGGATCTTCCGTCACCCGCGCCAGGCGCGCCGCCCCCACATAGAAGGTCGCAGCCACCCAGTTGGACGACATCTGCGTCAGATTGCTGCCGGTCGACAGAGCGATCGGCTCGGCGGCCATGGCGGCGATCTGGGATGAGGCGACATAGTCCACCGCCGCCATCGTATCGCGGCGGGAGGGCAGGCCGGCGGCTTCCGTATAGAGGGTCGGCCGGGGCCGCGGGCTCAGCCAGTCCGCCTCGACGCCGGGCGGCAGTGCGGCTGCGCTCGAGGCGATGGCCTCAGACGCGGCCGGGGCCGGGGCCGGGGCCGGGGGCGGGGTTTGGGACGCCGTCTGGGCCAGAGCCGGGCCGGTGAGGACGAGGGCGGTGGTCAGGCCGGCGGTCAGGGCGGTCGTCAGCGCCAGACGGGTGCGCGAGGGCAGGGGCATTGGCTTTCCTCCGGCGGCGCGTGAAGGCGTCGCTCTCTCTTCGTTGTCGTTTGCGCCGGCGCGCGTGGTAACCGGTGTCCTTCCTGTGCGGCGCACGGCCGCACGCGCCGCTTCGGCTTGCCAGGACCATACCGTCCGCTATCGTGAGACGGAAGAGCAGAATATGGGAAGCGGCTTTCTGCGGTCAAATGGCCGCGCCCGGCTCCTCCCTCTGCAGAGTGCGAAAAGGCCCGCCATGAATCGCCGATCCCTGCTTCACCTCGGCCTGACCGGCGCTCTGACCTCGGCGGCGCCCGCCCTTCTGCCCGCCGTCGCCCGAGCGCAAGGCGGAAAAATTCATGATGCAGCGGACTTCGGCGCCGTCGGAGACGGCCAGACGATCAATACGCGCCCGATCCAGGCGGCCATCGACGCTGCGGCGGCCGAGGGCGGCGGCACGGTGGTGATCAGGCCCGGCCTCTACCTGTCGGGTTCGCTGTTCGTAAAGTCGGGCGTGACCCTGATGATCGGGCGAGGGGCGACGATCCGGGGCCTCAAGGACATCGCCGCCTATCCGATGATCCGGACCCGCGTGGCGGGGATCGAGATGGATTGGCCGGCCGCGCTGCTCAACATCTATCGTCAGCAGAATGCGAAGATCACCGGCGAGGGGCTGGTGGACGGCGACGGCCAGGTCTTTTGGGACAGCTATTGGGCGTTGCGGCGCGACTATGATCCGCGCGATCTGCGCTGGGCCGCCGACTATGACTGCCGCCGCCCGCGTCTGATCCATCTTTATGAGGCGGATCAGGCGGAGGTCTCGGGCCTCAATCTGGCGCGGTCGGGCTTCTGGACCGTCCACGTCTGCTATTCGCGCGACGTCACCGTTTCGGACCTGATCATCCGCAACAACATCGGCGGGCGCGGCCCGTCCACCGACGGGGTGGACATCGATTCCTCGGAACGCGTGCTGGTCGAGCGGTGCGACATCGCCGTCAATGACGACGCCCTGTGCATCAAGGCCGGGCGCGACTGGGACGGGCTGCGCGTGGCCCGGCCCTGCCGTCAGGTGCGGGTGAAGGACTGTGTCGTGCGCGACGCCTTGGCCGGCATGACCTTCGGCAGCGAAACCTCCGGCGGGTTCGAGGACATCGAGGTCTCGGGCCTCAGGATCGAATATCCGGTGCCGCTGGGGATCTTCTTCAAATCGGGCCACACGCGCGGCGGCGTCATCTCCAACATCCGCCTGCGCGACATCCATCTGCAGGACGTGCGCACCCTGTTCCGGGTCAACCTGAACTGGTACCCCAACTACAGCTACGCTCGGATTCCGCCTGGCGTCGCGGACGTCCCGGACTATTGGCGGGCGCTGGCGACGCCGGTGCCCCGCGACCGAGGCGTGCCGCGCATCCACGACGTCCGCCTGTCCGACATCAAGGCCGCGGGGGGCAAGGTTGGGTTCGAGGCCGCCGCCTATCCCGAGGCGCCGCTCAAGGACTTCCTGTTCGAGCGCCTGGACTGGGACGTCCACGACGCCGGGACCATCGCCAACGCCCAGGGCTGGCGCTTCGTCGACTGCAACATCGACACCCTAGACGGCAAGGCGCCGCGTGTGACGGATTCGGCGCGCGTCACGGGTCTGAGTGACAGGGCCTGAACCCAGCTTCCCACCGTCAGGCCAGGCGACAAAAAACGGGCCCGGAGCATTGCGCTCCGGGCCCAGTCAATTGCGCTGAAGAGGTCAGAGAGGGAAGGTCAGTACTTCCAGCGCAATCCCACGGCGATCTCTCGGCCGGTGTGACGGTAGTCGGACACGCGGTCCGCCACATCGACATAGCGATCGTTGTATTCGTCGGTCAGGTTGATCCCTTCCAGGGAGAAGGTCAGGTTGGGCGTGATGTCGTAGGACATCGAGGCGTCCAGATAGACCGTGTCGTTCATGCCCTCCTCGGAGTTGCCGTTGCTGCCTGGGAAGGACATCAGATAGCTGCTGCGATAGGCGGCCGAGGTGCGCGCCTGGAAGGGGCCCTTCTCGTAATAGAGGGTGGCGTTGACCGTATTCTTGGACTGGCCCGTGAGGCGGTTCTTGCCGGCGGCGCCGTAATCGACCTCGGAGTCCACATAGGTGAAGTTGCCGATGAAACCGAAATTCGACCAGAAGCCAGGCAGGAAGGTGAAAGGCTGCTGATACTGAATCTCCAGCCCGTGCAGCGTGCCGCCCTGGCCGTTCAGCTTGCGCGTGACCTGGAAGACGTCCGTCGGGCGCGCCGCCCCCTGCAGCAGTTCGTCCGGCAGGCCCAGGTCGCTCCACACGATCGATTCCGTCACCGAGGTGATGAAGCTGTCGATGTCCTTGTAGAAGACGGCGGCGGCCAGCAGGCCCTCGTTCTGGAAGTACCACTCGACCGACATGTCGTAGTTGGTCGCGCGGAATGGATCGAGCAGCGGATTGCCGTAGGAGACGGTGCGGGTGGTGGGCGAAACGCCGCCGCCGGGGGTCAGATCGCCCAGCGAAGGCCGCGACATCACCTTGGCCGCGCCCAGCCGGATCACCAAGTCTTCGCGCGGCTCGATCGCCAGGTTGAACGACGGCAGAACGTCGTCATAGTCATTGTTGGCGGTGACGTATTCATAGGTCGGACCGGCCGGGGTGGTGATGGTCTGCCAGCCCTTGGATTCCACCTCGGTCCGGGCGTAGCGGACCCCGACGTTGCCCCGCACCGTCACGGCGCCCAGCTGGGTGTTGAAGTCGGTCTGAACGAAGACGCCCTGATCGGTTTCGTCCACTTCCCGCTCGCTGCGGTTGGGGGTCAATGGGTCGTCATAGACGCTCAGGAAGTCGGCGATCTTGCCGATGTCAGGCACGATGAAGTTGAGGCTGGAGCCCGCCGGCACGCCGATCTTGCCGTCGATGCTGACGATCTTGCCGATGGAGTCGACCCCGGTCAGACGGTCCGCGCCGACGGTCGCGGTGTTGGCCCGCGAAACACCGAAGTTGCTGAAACCATAGGTGCGGTATTCGCCGCCGAATTTGAAGGTGACCGCGTCGGACCAGTCGTATTCCAGCGCGCCGGCCGCGACCTGGTTGTCGAAGTCGCCGCCGCTGGTGCTGCGGGTCGCCTGGATCAGGGTGAAGTCTTCGCCCGAGGTGGTGTCGAAGCCGTAGTTGATCAGCGGCAGACGGTCGTCGCCTCGGAAGTCGATGGTGTAGCCGTCCACATCCGACTGCTCGAAGGCGTAGGCGACGTTCAGCGGGGTGCGAGCCTCCGACTTGTTGGCGCCCAGCTTCAGATTGCCGCGGAACCGGTCGGTGAAGTCGTGGCGGACGTTCAGCGAGGCCTGGGCGAAGGTGCTTTCATTTCGCGTGAAGCCGTTTTCCGACCGCACCAGGACATTGTCGAACACGCCGTAGGAGAAGGCGTTCTTGGAGGCGTCGATCGCATAGTCGCGCACGACGACGCTGTTCACCGCCGCGCGGCTGAAAGACCAGGCCTCCAGGTTCGGGCTTTCGAGTTCGGAGTTCAGGCGCGACCACAAAAGGTCCAGCGCCACCTCGGTGCGGGCGCTGGGCCGCCATTGAAGGGCGGCGGTCACGCCCAGGCGGTCCTCCTGGGTGTTGCCGAAGGTGTAGCGCGGAATGCGCGGATAAAAGGCGTTCAGCACCTCGGTGCGTTGGGCCGCCGTGGTGCAAGGGATGCAGCCGCCGAGGTTCTGACCCACGCCGTAGGGCCGGCTCGCGTCGCCCTGCTGCCAGCGGGTGGTGTTGAAGCTTTCCAGGATCGGCGACCGCTCGGAATAGGCGGCTGAGATCAGGGCGCCGAAGGTGCGGTCTTCATTGGTCCAGCTCAACAGACCGGCCAGGCGCGGCACCGTCTTTTCGGACAGGTCGTTATAGGAGCCCTGGACCGACAAGGCCGAGTTGAGGCCGCTGCCGCCGAAATCCATCGGCCGGCCGGTCTGCAGATCGACCGTGGCGCCCAAGGAGCCTTCTTCGATCTCAGCCGACTGAGTCTTGCGGACCTTGATGCTGTTGAACAGCTCCGAGGCGAACATGGAGAAGTCGAAGCTGCGGTTGCGACTGCCGCCGGACGCCGCCTGGGCTTCCAGGCCGTTGATGCGGGTGCGGGTGAAGTCCGAGCTCAGGCCCCGGACCGAAATGGTCGTGCCCTGGCCGTTCACCCGGTCGATGGTCACGCCGGGCAGCCGCTGGATGGCTTCGGCCAGGTTCTGATCCGGAAAATCGGCGATGTCCTCGGCCAGGATGGCGTCCACGGCGCCGGCCTCGCTGCGCTTGATGTTCAGCGCCTGCTGAAGGCTGGAGCGGAAGCCGGTGACGACAATGTCCTCGACCTGGGCTGCTGGCTGATCGGCGACCCCTGTCGGCACGGGCTCCTGCGGCGCCGTTTGCGCGACGGCCGGCAGCGCCAAAGACAGCGCCGCCAGGGATACGCCGACGGCGCACGAATTGCGGAGGTTGATCCGTTGCATCCTGTTCTCTCCCCATCCGGCGTCTGTGGCACCGGTGTCATTTCTTGGTATGGCGTCGCACATGATCGGACGCGTAACGTACCGTTTTGTGCAACAACTTCTCGTATTTTGCAATACGTGGTGGATTTGGCTGGGCAAGGCTCGTTTGCGCCCTGTCAGTTTCGGGCGACAGAGGCCGCATAGACGTGATTGCGACCGTGCATGTTGGAGACGAACAGCACCCACCGTCCGTCCGGCGTGAAGGTGACGTTGGGCTCCAGCCGATAGTCGTGGCGGCCCATGTCCACCAGCCGCTCGGTCCGCAGATATTCGACCGAGATCAGGTCGTCCTGATCGCTTTCTGGGTCATGATCGACCACCGGTTCCGGGCGCAGAAGCACCAGCCATTTGCCGTCCGGCGCATGGGCGACCATGTCCGCGTCGCCGCCGTCGCCGGCGAAGAAGCTCCCGTCGGGCGAGCTGTTGAAGTGCACCGACCAGCTGTTCTGCTCCAGGCGGCGATAGACGCGCTTTCCGGTTTGAAGGTCCACGGACGCCACCCAGAAGACCTGACCCCGCGGCGTCTGCAGATCGTACAGGACCTGGCGTCCGTCAGGACTGAACCACTCGTGGCCGAAGATTTCGAAATTCATCGTCCGCTGGTGCAGTTTGCGCAGGTCCGTGCCGTTCGTCTTGATCGTCCACATGCGATCGACCCGGTGCCAGGGCCCTTCGTGCGAGAAGATGATGCGCTCAGGGTCTGTGGGCGAGAACTGCGGATGGTTCAGCCAGTCTCTGGCCGCATGGACGACGCGGCGTTCACCGGTGCGCAGATCAATGACGAACAACTCCATCGGCACGCGCGCGGCCCAGCGCTGAAGCATCCGCACGCCCTTGGCCTTGGCGAAGTTCAGCGGGCGGCCGTCGGGGCCGACGGCGGCGTACTCGGCCTGTCCTGCGCGGCGATTGCGCGGATCGGCGGCGTCGGGCTGGAGCGGCGCGTCGCCATAGGCCACCGTCCCGACCACCAGGGTCTCGTCGGCGTTGATCGAACTGAACTGGCCCTGTTCGATCCGGGCCAGACGTCGTGTGCGGCCCGTGTCGATATCGACGGCGAACAGGGTGCGCGGCCGATCGGTCGGCTGGCCTTCGCCGGCATCAGAGACAGTATAGTAGGCGGTCCGCGTCCTGCGGCCCGTGACCATCAGGTCCGCGTCCGGGTCGGCCACCAGCACAGATCGTCGAAAGCCGTTGTCGAGCTCGACCTTGATGACGCCCTGGGGCGAGGAGAAGAGCAGAACATCCCCCTCGGGTGTGAAGCTGTTGCGGTAGAAGTAGAGCTTGCTCCCGCCCTCGTCCCCGGACAGGCGCACAATGCGATGGCCGGTCTTGGGGTCGATCCAGTCGGTCGGAACCGGCCCCTCCCAGGTCGGCCAGGGCGGCGGCGCCTCGCTGGCCTGATGAATGGGCGGGGCGGTGTTGGGCGCGGGGAAGACCGGCGCGCCGGCCGGCCCAGCCTGGGCCGTCGCGGCCTGGGCCTGGCCGGCAAGCACGCCGGCGGCGGGGGCGGCCAGCAGGGCCTTGAGGGCGGAGCGTCTGGAGGTCGTCATGGGGGCGATCCTGTCTTTCGGGTTCAGGGGGCGGGCGTCAGGCCTTCGACCCGCACGGTCCAGCCCTCCTTGGGGAAGCCGGGCGCATGGCCGCTGGACCCGTCCCATCCGGCGGCCATCAAGCCGACAGCCATGAGTAAGGAGCCGTTGGACGGGAAGTAGGTCTCCGCCGCGCGACGATAGCCGGGGCCGTCGGGATTCACGGCCATCCGGACTCCGCCGGCGCCGGCCGAGACGGGCACCAGCTCGTCGGCGTGCTCGTCCAGATGGACGCGCGGCGTCATGCCGGTGACGCCCCACTGATTGTTCTTCAGGTCCGCGAACAGCCAGTCCACGGCCTTGTCGGGTTCACCCAGGCGGGCGGCGGTCATGGCCATCATGGGGAAGTCCCATCCCCAGGTCTGGCGCACGTCCCAGTTCCGCTCCACCGCTTCGAAGGTGCGGCGCATGGCGGCCGGGTCGATCCGAGCGCCTGGGATGAAGCCGTAGGCCATTAGGAAGGAGGGGTGGTCGCGGTTCTTGCATTGAGCCGCCGTAGCGTGTCTGCGGCAGGCGTCGGACATGGCGGTCTCCCAGAAGTCCGGCACGTTTTCGACCGGCAGATAGAGGCCGTCCTTCATCGGCGGCGGCGCCATCCTGGCCAGGGCCTGATCCCAGTCGGCGCGGCGGGCCTGGCCCTTGCGTTCGCGCCAGGCCTGCGCGGTTTCCAGCCCCCAGCGAAAATACTCGACCTCGAAGGCGGGGTTCATCGTGGTCAGGGGATCATAGTTTTCCTGCGCCGGAATCATCGGCGGTCCCAGGTTCAGCCGGCCGTCGCGTTCGATGGGCCAGGAGGCCAGGAGGTCGGCGGTGGCCTCGACCAACTCGCCGTATCGATCCAGTACGGCGGGATCCCTCTCAGATCGCCACACCAGCTCGGCCAGCAGGATCGGATGCGGCTGCTGCCACATGATGAAGGGCGAGACGAGGCTGGGGCTGTTGCGGCCCTCGGGTCCGACCATCTTGGGCCACCAGGCGCCCTTGACCCGGTGGCGGGCGGCCTCGGCGCGGGCCTGGTCCAGATGGCCGACATACCAGGGCAGACTCCGCTCCAGCATGTCGGCATGGCCCCACATGGCCTGCCAGCCGGCGTGCCAGGGGTGCATTTCCAGGTGGAACTTGCCGTACCAGCTGTTGGAGAACAGACCCTCTTCCTGGGGCGGCAGTTCGCCGGCGCCGTTCATGGCCGAGAGGTATTGCGACAGGACCACGCGGCGCTCCAACTCGGATGCGCGGGGATCGGTGGAACCGCTGAAATCCACGGCGCCGCCCTGGGTCCAGAACCCGTTCCAGTGGGCGGCCGTCGCCTGGACGCCGGCGCTGTAGGCCGGTGTCGCGGGCGCTCGCTCCTGCTGATCGAAGCGGACCATGACGGTCAGCCGGTCGCGACCGGCGGCGCCCGCTCGGAAGGCGTCGGCGCCGGCTTGCTCGATCTCACCGGACGCGGTGATGCCGGAATAATAGCGGGTGTCGTCGAGGGTGCGGCGAATGCGGACGTCGCCCGCGTCTTGAGCGACGACGGTCAGGCTTTGGGCTCCCGAGGCGTCAAACGACGTCGGATCGGGATTGATGGCGGGGGCGACGCTTGGATAGCGGACCTGCACGCCCAGGCCTCGCGTGGAGACCAAGGGGGAGACGATCTCGACCATCACCATGTCCAGGGTCGGGTGGACGCGGGTGACGACCTCGACCGGCTGGCCGTCATAGGTAAAGCGGCTGGTCAGGGTCCCAGACCACAGGTCCAGCGTCTGGCGGGTGTGAGCGACCTTGGCGAATTCCAGCGGCCCGCCGTCGGCGAAGGTCAGGCCGATGCGACTGAGAGAGAACCGATGCGGATTGGCCCGCAGCCAGGTGTAGGCGGGCTGGGTTTCGGCCACCGCCCACGACTTCATCCAGGCATAGGGTTGTTCCCCCCGTCCCGGCACGGGCACGTCGATCAGGCCGTCCTGTTCGGTATAGCCGTTCGGATTGGGAAAGCTGTGCCAGGCCCACTGCGCCATGGTCAGCAGGGGGGACAGTTCCGAATACTGTTCCGGAAAGGTCTGCAACCCCGTGATGTCGGCGGTGAAGCCCAGGTTCCCATTGCCCAGCATGATCGGCGCATGAGGGTCTATCGAGGTCAGCGTCACATTATGGCGCGTGACCAGGGCGTGTCGGTCGATCGGCGCGGCGGGCGCGACGGCGACGGGCGCGACTGTCTGGGCGCAGGCCGCAGTGGGGCCGGCCAGCAGGGTGAAGGCGAGAAGGGCGGCGCGGAAACCCATTACTTCGCCTCCGCCTTCAGCCCCAAGCCCGCGCCCTTCCATCCGTACCAGGCGACGACCGCGAAACAGACCGCAGGCATCAGGAAGGCGACGTTGGCGCCGTAGAGGTCGGCGATCCTGCCCATCGGCCACGGCAGCAGCACGCCGCCGCCGATCGCCATGACCATCAGGGACGAGGCGCGCTTGGTGGCGGCGCCCAGCCCGGTCGTGCCCAATGCGAAGATGGTCGCGAACATGGTCGACATGAAGAAGAAGACGGCGATCAGGGCGACCGGCGAGACGATATTGATCCCGGCCGCCACGACCAGGGTCAGAACGACATTGATCAGGCCATAGGCCGTCAGCAGGGCGCGCGGCCTGATCTTCAGCAGCAGGGCGGTGGCGAAGAAGCGGCCGACCAGATAGCCGATGGCCGCCAGCGACAGCATGAAGGCGCCTTGCTGCGACGTCAGGCCCTGCCAGTTGTGGGTCACCAGATTGATGAAATAGGCGCCGATGCCGACCTGGGCGCCGATATAAAGGGCCTGGGTGATCACGCCGGCGACGAAGTGCGGCTGTTTCGACAGGGGCAGGGCGGGAACGTCGCCCTCGGCCGAGCCGTGGTCCGACAGGCCGGTCTCCGGCAGGCGGGCGCGCCAGACGGCCAGGGCGAACAGGATCACCCCGACGGCGATCAGGCCGTAGACGATCTGGATCGAGCGGGTCGCCCCGCCCAGAGCCTGGGTCGTCGTCGGGCTGAAGAAAACGGTGCCGCCGATCAGCGGCCCGAAGAAGACGCCCAGGGCGTTAAACGATTGGGCCAGGTTCAGCCGCTGAGACGCCTTGGCCGGATCGCCCAAGACGTTGACGTAGGTGTCGGCGCTGGTTTCCAGAATGCACAGGCCGGCGGCCAGAACGAACATGGAGCCGACGAAGGGCAGGAAGGCCCCTGCGCCCGCCGCCGGGATGAACAGCAGGGCGCCGATCGCGGTGACGGCCAGGCCCGACACGATGCCGAACTTGTAGCCCCGGGCGTGCAGCAGCATGCCCGCCGGAATCGACAGCAGCAGATAGGCCCCGAAATAGGCGATCTGCAGCCAGGCGCTGTCGGCCTGGCTGATGCTGAGCGTCTCCTGGAAATGCTTGTTCAGCACGTCCAGCAGGCCATAGGCCAGGCCCCAGATCAGGAAGCAGGCGATGGCGAAGGCCAGCGGGCCCTTCAAGGAACCGGCAGGCCCCGAAACTGAGGGCTGGGCCAGACCTCCGGGGGTGTGGGCGGCGTCGGTCTCGATGACCATTGGGGCTCTCCTGGTGTTTCTCGCGGGCCTGGCCGTCTTTTCGCGGCCTCGGCGGGTGGGTGTCAGATGCGGTAGATCGCCTCGGCGTTGGCGGCGAACAGGCGGTCGCGCTCTTCGGCCGAGAAGTCGGCCGTGATCGCGTCGAAGGCGGAATAGAAGGCGTCGAAGGTTCCGTGGACCCGCTCGACCGGGAAGTCGGAGGCGAACATGGCCCGCTCGGTCCCGAAGGCGTCGATACACTCCAGGACGACGGGGCGAATGCTGTCGGGGGTCCAGGCGCGGTCGGTGATGCCGAGGCCGGAAATCTTGATCGAGACCTGGGGTTGGGCGGCCAGCAGGCGCAGACCCCGCTTCCAGCGCTCCATTCCCGCCGCGTCGCGGTCGGTCGGCAGTCCGGCGTGATTGACGATCATCGAAATGTCGGGGTGACGCGCGGCGATGATGGCGGCGGTCGCCATCTGCGACGGATAGAGCTGGAGGTCGAACGACAGGCCGTGCCGCGCCAGTTTCGCGAAGCCTGCCACCCACTGCGGATCTCGCAACAGGTCTCGGTCGGTATAGGTTTTCAGCGGATCCTCGTGCCAGCAGACGATCTGGCGCACGCCGCGTACGTTCGCGCGGGCGGCGTGAGCCTCCAGCAGGGCGTCCAGGTGTGGGTCAAGCATGTCGGCGCCGGCGACGATCGCGTGTGGATAACCGGTGTCATCGGCGAGCGATTGTAGCCAGTCTGTTTCGGCCAGTTGCCGGCCTACCGGCTGGCCGGCCTCGACGTGAACGATCTTTTCCACACGCCAGCCGGCCGTATCGGCCAGATAGTCGTCCAGCAGATAGTTCGCGTTGGCGATGGACGACATGTCCCCGGCTGGATTGTTCGGCAGGGGATCGTCCTGAAGCCAGCCGTAGCGCGCCCGTGACAGGTCCCACAGATGGACGTGGGAATCGACGATGCGGAGATCCGAGCCCACCGCGTACACTCAGTAGGTCGTGCGCCCGCCAGACGTATCGAACGTCGAGGCGGTGGTGAAGCTGCACTCTTCGGAGGCCATGAAGCAGACCATGGCGGCGCTCTCCTCGACCTCGCCCAGGCGCCCCATGGGGATTTTGGAGCGCATATAGTCGACCTGGCTCTGGGGCAGTTGCTCCAGGATCGGGCTTTCGAAGGTGGCGGGGGTCAGGCTGTTGGCGATGACGCCCTGGCCGGCCAGTTCCTTGCCCAGAGACTTGGTGAAGCCGATCACCCCCGCCTTTGACGCCGAATAGGCGCTGGCGTTGGGATTGCCTTCCTTGCCCGCGACCGAGGCGACGTTGACGATCCGGCCGTAGCCGTTCCGAAGCATGAAGGGCACGACGGCGCGGCAGCAGTAGAAGACGCCGTTCAGATTGATGTCCACGACCCGCTTCCAGCTGTCGATCGGAAACTCTTGCACCGGCGCGGTGGCGCCCGTGACGCCGGCGGAGGCGACCAGGATGTCGATGCGGCCGCCCAGCGCCGCGTTCGAGGTCTCGGCGGCCGATGCGACCGCCTCGGGATCGGCCACGTCCAGAGCCACGGTCGTCACGGCGCCGACCTCAGCCGCGGCGGCCTTAAGCGTGTCCGCGTTCAGATCCCACAGCACCACCCGGCCGCCCTCGGCGACGATGCGGGCGGCGGCGGCCTTGCCCAGGCCCGAGGCGCCGCCGGTCACGACGGCGGCCCGGCCCGCAAAACGTCCTTCATAGGCGCTCATGCGACCAAATCCCTGGACCAGGCGACCACGGCCTGACGCTGGCTGCCCAGCTTGTCGATGCCCAGCTCCATCACGTCGCCGGCCTTGAGGTAGAAGGGTTCGGGCTTCTGGCCCAGGCCCACGCCGGGCGGGGTGCCGGTGGTGATCAGATCCCCCGGCTCCAGCGTCATGAACTGGCTGACGTAGGACACGATCTCGGCGACGCCGAAGATCATGGTCCGGGTGTTGCCGGTCTGCATCCGCTTGCCGTTCAGGTCCAGCCACATGTCCAGGTTCTGGACGTCGCCGACCTCGTCGGGGGTGACGATCCAGGGGCCGACCGGACCGAAGGTGTCGCACCCCTTGCCCTTGTCCCAGGTGCCGCCACGCTCGGTCTGGAAGGCGCGCTCGGACACGTCGTTGATCAGCACATAGCCGGCCACATGATCCAGGGCGTCGGCCTGTTCGACGTAGGAGGCCCGCCTGCCGATGACGATGCCCAGCTCGACCTCCCAGTCGGTCTTCTCAGAGCCGCGCGGGATGACGACCGTGTCGTTCGGTCCCTGAAGGCAGGAGACCGCCTTGGCGAAGACGACAGGCTCCGACGGAATGGGCAGGTTCGATTCCTCGGCGTGGTCGGCGAAGTTCAGGCCGATGGCGATGAATTTGCGCACGCCGTTCACCGGCACGCCGTAGCGCGGCTGACCTTCGACCAGCGGCAGGCGCTCGGGATCGATCGCCTTCAGCGCAGCCAGGCCTTCGCCCCACAGCTGGTCGGGCGTGATGTCGGCGACCACGCCGGACAGGTCGCGGATGCGGCCGTTCGCATCCAGCAGGCCGGGCTTTTCCTGGCCCCTGGGGCCGTAGCGAAGCAGTTTCATGAGACGGGGGGACTCTCGACTAGCGGGCGTAGGGGCGGTGCAGGGCGATGTCGCGGTTCAGCTCCACGCCGAAGCCTGGCGTGTCGGGAACCTTGAGCCTGCCGTTGACCGGCACGGGTTCGCCGATCAGCTGCGGATGGAACATGGGCACGACCTCGTCGGCGCCGGGGGCCATCATCAGGAACTCGGCGAAGGGGCTGTTATGGCGCGTGACCACAAAGTGGTAGGAATAGACGCTGGACCCGTGGGGGATCATCAGCACGCCCTTGGCGTCGGCCAGGGCGGAGATCTTCTGCAGTTCGGTGACGCCGCCGCACCAGCCGACGTCCGGCTGGATGATGTCGCAGCATTCCATGTCCAGCAGCATGCGGAAGCCCCAGCGGGTCGCCTCATGCTCGCCGGTGGTCACCAGCATCCCCTTGGGGGCGTTCTTCTTCAGCGCCTGATAGCCCCAGTAGTCATCGGGGCTCAGCGCCTCCTCGATCCACTTCAGACCCAGTTTGTGCGCCTCATGGGCCAGGCGGGTGGCGTAGTTCAGGTCCGGCGCCATCCAGCAGTCGAACATCAGCCAGAAGTCGTCGCCGCAGGCGTTCCGCATGGCCTCCAGCTCGGCGAGGTTCTTCTTCAGGCCCTCCTCGCCCTCGGCAGGGCCGTGGTGCAGGGGCATCTTGCCGCCGATGAAACCCAGTTCCTTGGCTTTGTCGGGCCGGGCGCCGGTGGCGTAGAAGGTCAGTTCGTCGCGCACGGGCCCGCCCAGCATGGCGAAGACCGGCTCCTGGCGCAGACGGCCCAACAGGTCCCACAGGGCCAGATCGACGCCCGAGATGGCGTTCACCACCAGACCCTTGCGACCGTAATACTGGGTGGAGAAATACATCTGGTCCCAGATCTTCTCGACCTCGGACGGATCGCGCCCTTCCAGGAAGCGGGCCAGGTGTTTTTCGACGATATAGGCGGCGGGTTCGCCGCCGGTCGTGACCGCGAAACCGACGACGCCGTTCTCGGCCTCGATCTCGACCACCAGCGTGCCCAGCACATTGATGCCGAAGCTGCGGCGGCTCTGACGATACTCGGGATATTTCGCCATAGGCGTGGCGATATGGTCGTCGATCCAGTGGCCGTCGCCCTGATCGTGATAGTCGGCGCCGCCGCCGGTCCCGTCGTTTTTAACGACGAAGGCGCGGACATGCTTGATCCGGGGCAGGCGGCTCATTGCGAACCCGCCAAAAAGCGGCGATCCGCTCCCATATTTCGGGATTTCACTGGCTTTCCTCCCTGCGACACGCCAAGGTTCCCTGCATAGCTTTGGACGACTTGCGCGTTTTGCTACATTCTGAGAATGAGGATTACGAAATGGGACGAACGGCGTCAATCAAGACCATGCAGGTCGCAGGTGAAGAAGAGGCGGGGGCCAAGGCGTCCGGCAGCCAGACCCTGCTGCGCGGTCTGGACGTCATCGACGCGCTGATCGAAGGCTCCCTGCCGCTGGCCGAACTGTCGGAAAAGCTGGATCTGACCCGCAGCACCACCCACCGCCTGGCCTCGGCCCTGGTCGAGCGTCGTCTGCTGTCGTTCCGGCCGCGCGAGGGCTATTCCCTGGGGCCGAAACTGCTGGAGCTGGGGCACGCCGCCAGCCAGCAGATGCATCTGCCGCGCGTCGCCCGGCCCTGGCTGGAGCAGCTGTCGGCCGCCACGGACGACACGGTGCATCTGGGCGTGCTGGACGGCCGCCATGCCCTCTATCTGGACAAGGTGGCCGGACGTCGCCGCATCAACATCGGTTCGCGCCTGGGCGAACGTCACCCCATCGCCTCGACCGGCCTGGGCAAGGCGCTGATCCTGGACAAGACCGAGGCGGAGTGGATCGATTTCTACGCCGAGCCGGACGCCAAGTTCGACTCGGCCGCCCGCGCCGTCTGGCTGGAGCGGATGCGCGGCTACGCCCAGAAGGGCTACGCCTTCGATCTTGAGGAGAACGAAGACCAGATCCGCTGCGTCGCTGCTCCGATCCGCTCGGTCGACGGCCGAATCGTCGCGGCCCTCAGCGTCTCCTCGGCCGCTCAATACATGTCCGACGCGCGGATGAGCGAACTGACCAAGACGGTGACGGAGGCCGCTGACGCCATCAGCGCCGACCTCGGCTGGTCGCCCAAAACCTGATCCAAACCCACAGAACCGCCGGAGCCCCCATGTTGCTTGAGAACAAGGTCGTCCTGATCACCGGGGCGTCGCGAGGCATCGGCCGGGCGACCGCGATCGAGGCCGCGCGCCAGGGGGCCGACGTGGCGATCAACACCTTTCGCGACGCCGAGGCGGCCGCCGAGGTCGTCGCCGAGATCGAGCGGCTGGGCCGCCGGGCCGTCGCCGTCGACGGCGACGTGGCCCTGCCGGACAGCGCCGCCGACTTCATCGACCGGTCGGTCCAGGCCCTGGGCCGGGTGGACGTCTTCGTCTCCAATGCCGGGATCTGCCCCTTCCACGCCTTCCTGGACATGCCGGTGGAGACCCTGCGCCGGACCATGGAGGTCAATCTGCACGGGGCCTATTTCATGACCCAGGCCGCCGCCAACCAGATGGTGAAGCAGGGCGACGGCGGGGCCATCGTGGCGATCAGCTCCATCTCGGCCCTGGTCGGCGGCGAGATGCAGACCCACTACACCCCGACCAAGGCCGGGGTTCACAGCCTGATGCAGTCCTGCGCCGTGGCCCTGGGCCAATACGGCATTCGCTGCAACTCGGTCCTGCCCGGCACCATCGCCACCGACATCAATAAGGACGACCTGTCCGATCCCGCCAAGCGGACCTATATGGAAGGGCGGATTCCGCTGGGTCGGCTGGGCCGGCCCGAGGACATCGCCTCGGTGGTCGCCTTCCTGGCTTCGGACATGGCGGGCTACATGTCCGGCGCCGCCCTGCTGGTCGACGGCGGGGCCTTCGCCAACTTCCAGTAAGACAGGCCCATGATCATTTCGTCGCCCAGCGATTACCGCGAGGCCGCGCGGCGCAAGCTGCCGCCCTTCCTGTTTCACTATATCGACGGCGGCGCCTATGCCGAACACACCCTGCGCCGCAACGTCGAGGACTGGCGCGACGTCGCCCTGCGCCAGCGGGTGTTGCAGGACATGTCCAGCCTCAGCTTGGAGACGCCACTGTTCGACGAGACCCTGCGTCTGCCGATCGTCCTGGCGCCGGTCGGCCTGACGGGCATGTACGCCCGGCGCGGCGAGGTGCAGGCGGCCCGGGCGGCGGCGTCGCGCGGCGTGCCCTTCACCCTGTCCACCGTCTCGGTCTGCCCCATCGAAGAGGTGGCGCCCGCCATCGACCGGCCGATGTGGTTCCAGCTCTATGTGCTGCGCGATCGGGGCTTCATGAAGAACGCCCTGGAAAGGGCGAAGGCGGCGGGGGTGAAGACCCTGGTCTTCACCGTCGACATGCCCACCCCCGGCGCCCGCTATCGCGACGCCCATTCGGGCATGAGCGGGCCCAACGCCGAGATGCGCCGCATGATCCAGGCCATGACCCATCCCGCCTGGGCCTGGGACGTCGGGGTGAGGGGGCGGCCGCACGACCTGGGCAACGTGTCCCGATATCTGGGCAAGGCGACGGGTCTGGCCGACTATATCGGCTGGCTGGGCGCCAATTTCGATCCTTCGATCTCGTGGAAGGATCTTCAGTGGATCCGCGACGCCTGGGACGGCCCCATGATCATCAAGGGCGTCCTGGATCCCCAGGATGCGCGCGACGCCGTGGCCTTCGGCGCCGACGGGATCGTTGTGTCGAACCATGGCGGGCGTCAGCTGGACGGCGTTCTCTCCTCGGCGCGGGCCTTGCCGGCCATCGCCGACGCGGTTCAGGGCGACCTGAAGATCCTCTTGGATTCCGGCATCCGCAACGGCCTAGACGTGGTGCGGGCCCTGGCGCTCGGCGCGGACGCCGTGATGTTAGGGCGCGCCTTCATCTACGCCCTGGCGGCGCGGGGGCAGGCGGGCGTGGGCGACCTTCTCGATCTGTTCGAAAAAGAGATGCGCGTGGCCATGACCCTGACGGGAGCCAAGTCCGTCTCCACCCTTGATCGCACTCTGATCGTGGAGTGACGGCGCAGGGACCGCCCAACGGCGGGCGGTTGCGTCTCATGTTTCATTATGTAGAAGTGTTTCCCAAAATATTGGGAGTACGCTCGTGAGTTCTGTCTTTACCCGATCCTTCACCGCCCTGGGGGCTCTGACCCTGGTCGCCATGGCCGGAGCGCCGGCTGAGGCCGAGGTTCTTCGCCTGAACACTCCCGCCGTCGGTCTGACCATTGATCGGATCGGCGCCTTGCCGGATGGGGAGCGCGGCGCCTGGGTGGAGTATCTGGCTCGTTCCCAGGCCCAGCACCTGGCGGACCGGGCGGCTCTGGCCGCCGAATTGCCGCCTGGCGCGACTCCGCCGCCGCCGCCTCAGGCCGTGGGGCCCAGCCAGTACAACATGCCTCTGGACCGACCGTCGGACTGGTACGAATCGGCGCAGGCCCGCCGAATCGCCGACGCCATCGCCAGCTTCCAGACGCCGGCCGGCGGGTGGAGCAAGAACCAGGATCGGACGATCGCCCGTCTGCCCGGTCAGCGGTTCTCGAACGACGCCGAGACCATGGAGCAGAATCCGGCCAATTTCGACGCGCCCGCGGACCGGTTCTGGACCTTCGTCGGCACCCTCGACAATGAGGCGACCTGGACGGAGATGCGCTTCCTGGCCAAGGTCGCGGCCCACGCCCCGGGCGCCCAGGGCGACGCCTGGCGCGCCAGTATCGAGCGCGGCGTGCGCTATCTGTTGAACGCCCAATATCCGAACGGCGGCTGGCCGCAGATCTGGCCTCTGGAAGGCGGCTTCCACGATTCCATCACCTTCAACGACAACGCTGTCGCCAACGCCGCCATGCTGCTGCGGGACGTGTCGCAGGGACGCGAGGGCTTCGACTTCGTTTCGAATGATTTGAAGTCCCGTGCAGGGGAGGCGACGCACAAGGCGGTCGAAGTCATTTTGGCGGCCCAGGTGCGTCAGGGCGATCGCCTGCTGGGCTGGCCTCAGCAGGTGGAGCCGATGCGCCTGGTTCCGACCAGCGCCCGCAACTATGAGCCTCGCTCCATCGCCAGCGGCGAAACCACCGACATCCTGATCTTCCTGATGCGCGAGCCGAACCCTTCCGCCGAGGTCAAGGCGGCCGTGCGCGGCGCGGCGGCTTGGCTGGAGGCGGTCCGGGTCTATAACAAGTCGTTCGAAATGACAGATCAGGGCCGCAAACTGATCGAAAAGCCCGGCGCCGGTCCGATCTGGTCGCGCAACTATGATCTGGTGACCGGACGGCCGATCTTCGGCGACAAGGACCAGACCATCCACGACGACGTGAACGAGATTTCGATCGGGCGGCGCAACGGCTATTCCTGGTGGATCACCTCGCCGCAACGGGCGCTTGATCTGTACGCCGTCTGGTCGGCGGAGAACGGCTGATCGGGGGCCTTCGGCCGTCGAACTTTTTTTCCCTCGTTCGGCGGCCTTTGACGGAAACGGTCGCGCCGCTCATCGTCATCAGATGGAGGGGCCTGTGGCGACCAGACTGAGCATTCCAAGCGACGAGGCCGTGCGCTGGCTGGCGCGCGAGGTTCTGCCGCATGAGGCGGACGTCCGCCGCTGGCTTGCCCAGTCCTTGGTCGCCGCCTCCGAAACGGACGATGTGATCCAGGAGGCCTATTGCCGACTGGTCGATCTGGACGATCCAGGCCGCATCCGCAGCCCCCGCGCCTACTTCTTCCAGACCGCCCGGTCGATCGTTCTCGAACAGCTGCGTCGGCAACGCGTCGTTCGGTTCGAAACCGTGACGGAAATCGACGGTCTGAACATCGAGTGGGACGAACCGTCTCCGGAGCGTATTGCGGCCGGGCGCAAGGAACTTGAACGCGTGATGCAGATCATCAGCCGTCTGCCCGACCGATGCCGGCGCATCTTCGAGATGCGGCGCATTCTGGGTCTGTCGCAGCGGGAGATCGCACGCCGACTGGGTGTCAGCGAGAACGTGGTCGAGAACGAAGCCGCGCGTGGGCTGAAGGCGATTCTGGCCGCCCTGGCCGCGGACGAGGCGCCGGGCATGACGAGGCGCAAGGCATGAGCGCTTCCGACCTGAATCCGATCGATGCGGAAGCGGCCGCCTGGGCGGTGAAGCTGGATCGCCCGCTGCCGGACGTCGAACGCGCGGCCTTGGAGACCTGGCTGACCCAGGATCGGCGTCACCGCGGAGCGCTGGCGCGAGCGCAGGCGGCCTATTGTTTAGCCGCCGCGCCCGCCCAGGCGGCTGAACCCGGGGCGACGACAGGTCGGCCGGCCCGGCGCTGGGTCCTGGCGGGGGCGGCCGGCTTGGCCGCCTCGCTGACGGCCGGCGGTGTTTTCGTCTCGGCCCTGCAACGCCAGCGACTGTCCACTCGTCTGGGCGAGATCCGCCGGGTGCCCTTGGAGGATGGCTCTCTGGCCGCGATCAACACCGATACGGTGGTCGAGGTCAGCCTGAAGCCGCGCCGCCGCGAGGTCGCGATCGAGCGCGGCGAGGCCTGGTTCCAGGTCGCCAAGGACGCCGCCCGCCCCTTCGTCGTCGAGGCCGGCGCGGTGCGGGTGCAGGCGGTCGGCACCGCCTTTTCCGTGCGCCGCAAGAGCATCGGCGCCCAGGTCATGGTGACCGAAGGCGTCGTCGAGGTCTGGAGCGTCGACGACCCCGGCGGCGCACGGCGGCGCGTCAAGGCGGGCGAACAGGTCTTCATTGGCGACAAGGCCGGCGCGGCGCGTCCCGTCAGCCGGCCCCTGGAGGCGGAGCGCGCCCTGGCCTGGCGCGACGGTCAGGTGGTGCTTGACGGCGACACGGTCGCCGCCGCCGCCGCCGAGTTCAATCGCTACAACAGCCGCAAGATCATCATCAGCGACCCGGCCCTGGAGGGGCGCCGCGTGGTGGGCTGGTTCCGGACGAACGAGCCCGACAGCTTCGCACGGGCGGTCGCCGTCGCGCACGGCGCATCGGTCCAGGTTTCCGACACCGTCATCGTTCTGGGCGGCTGAAGAAGAAAAATGACGGGCGCGTGACGGAAAGTCCGCGCCTGAGCATCGCTTGAATGGAACCCTCGTCAGAAGGGTCCGGGAACAGGAAACAGATAAGGGAGGGCCTGCGCATGCCATTCGCGCCAAAATTCGACGCTCGCGCGTCGCTCATGATCGCCGTCAGCACCATCGCCCTGGCTTCGGCCGGAGCCGCCCACGCCCAGACGCGGCAGTTCAACGTGCCGGCCCAACCCGCCGCGACCGGGGTGCCGGCCTTCGCCCGGCAGGCGGATCTACAACTCCTGGCGTCCTCCGACGCCGTGGCGGGGCAGCAGACCGGCGCGGTTCAGGGGGTCCTGACCGTGCAGCAGGGCCTGGACCGACTGCTCGCCGGCACCAACCTCGTCGTCGCGTCCAACGACGGACGGACCGCCGTCCTCGCCCGCGACACCCGCGTCGCCCAGGGGGATGAGACGCAGGATCCGGTCTCTGAAGTCGACTCGATTGTGGTAACCGGTTTCCGCGCCTCGCTCAGCAGCGCCCTGACGACCAAGCGCCGCGCCAACGGCGTCGTGGACGTCATCAAGGCCGAGGACATGGCCGACTTCCCGGACGCAAACCTGGCGGAGTCCATCCAGCGGGTGCCGGGCGTCTCCATCGCCCGCGACGCCGGCGAGGGCCGACAGATCACCGTGCGCGGCCTGGGACCGCAGTTCACCCGTGTGCGCATCAACGGCGTGGAGGGTCAGAGCACGGCCTCGGGCACCGACAGCTCGGGCGGCGCCAACCGCAACCGCGCCTTCGATTTCAACGTCTTCGCCTCGGAACTCTTCAACAGCATCACCGTGCGCAAGACGGCCTCGGCCGAGACGGAGGAGGGCTCGCTCGGGGCGACGGTGGATCTGCAGACCGGCCGGCCCTTCGACTACGCCGGCGCCAACCTGGTCCTGTCGGGTCAATACGGCTACAATGATCTGTCGCAGGAATGGGACCCCCGGTTCGCCGCCCTGGCCAGCAACACCTGGATGGACGGCCGCCTGGGCGCCCTGGTCTCGGTCGCCTACACCAAGCGGCGTCTGCTGGAGGAAGGCCACGGGTCCGGCGGCTGGCTGAACGGAACCGAGGCGGGCGGATACAACCCGGCTTCACCCTTCGCCGATGCGCGCCGGGCGGACGTCTATTCGCCGCGCTTTCCCCGCTACGGCCGTCTGACCCATGATCAGGAGCGGTTGGGCCTGACGGGTTCGCTGCAGTTCCGCCCGCAGGAACAGACGCTGATCAACCTTGATCTCCTCTATTCCGATTTCAAGGCGACGCGGCAGGAGAACTGGCTGGAAGCCCTGTCCTTCGCCCGCAACGCCTCTCAGGGCGGCCGGCCCGAAATCATCGTTCGCGACGGCGTCATCGATGCGAACGGCGACATGGTCTATGGTCTGTTCGACGACGTCGATGTGGAGACCGAAACCCGCTTTGACGAGCTGGACACCAAATACACCCAGGCGACGCTGAGCCTGGAGCACGACTTCAGCGATCGCTTCCGGGTGAAGGGTCTGGTCGGCTACTCCAAGTCGGACTTTGACAATCCGATCCAGACCACGGTCATCCTGAACCGCGAGAATTCGGACAACTATTTCTACGACTACCGTGAGAACCGGAACGCGCCGCTGATCGGCTTCGGCTATGACGTCACCGATCCGCTGGCCTATAATTTCGGCGCCGCCCGCTCGGAGATCCGTCTGCGGCCTCAGGGCGTGACCAACACCATCAAGACGGCCCAGTTTGACGCCGGCTATGATTTCAATCCGTCCCTGACCCTGAAGGCCGGCGTCAACTACAAGGAATATGAGTTCGACTCCTGGGCCTTGGCGCGGGTCAATGAAGGCGTGGTGCCCCAGCTGCCGGCCGGGGTGACCCTGGCCAGCCTGACCGAACTGGTCAGCGGCTTCGGCCGGAACCTGGACGCGCCGGCCGGAACGGTCACCAGCTGGATCGCGCCGAACCTTCAGGCCTTCGCCGACCTGTTCGACATCTACAGCAACACGGGCCTGTTCGAGCTGAGCGGGGCGTCCAACAGCAATGCGCGCGGCAATATCCGCAGCGTGACGGAGAAGGATTCGGCCGCCTATCTGCAACTGGACTTCAGCACCGAACTGGCCGGCGTGCCGATCCGCGGCGACGTCGGGGTGCGCTATGTGAAGACGGAACAGAGCTCGACCGGCTATCAGCTGGTCGCCGGAGCGGCGCAGCAGACGACGGTGGACCGCGACTATGACGACGTCCTGCCCGCCCTGAACGTCACTGCTGAAGTGACGCCGGACTTCCTGGTCCGCTTCGGCGCGGCCAAGGTCATGACCCGTCCGAACCTGGGCAGTGTCACGCCCGGGGGCAGCCTCAGCACCGTGGGCGTCTTCAGCGTCAGCTCGGGCAACCCCTATCTGGACCCCATCCGGGCCACCACCTACGACCTTTCGGCCGAGTGGTATTTCGCGCCGGAAGCCCTGCTGTCGGTCGGTCTGTTCTACAAGGACATCGACAGTTACATTCAGACGTCCAGGACCTCGCGCCCGTTCAATGAGTCGGGTCTGCCGCTCGAACTGCTGAACGGCCTGGGGGTCTCGCCCAGCGACGTCTTCCTGTTCAGCCAGCCGGTCAACACCGAGGGCGGTCCGCTGAAGGGGATCGAAGTCAGCTACCAGCAGCCGTTCAGCTTCCTGCCCGGACCCTTCGACAATCTGGGCGCCATCTTCAACGTCACCCTGGTCGATTCCAAGATCAGCTATATCTCGTCGCGGTCCCCGACCGGCTTTGTCGAGAACGACCTGATCGGCCTGTCGAAAACGGCCTATAACGCCACCCTCTATTACGAGGACGATCGGTTCAGCGCCCGCGTCTCGGCCGCCTATCGCGACCGCTATCTGACGGCCGTGCCCAGCGGGACCAGCACCAACGACATCGACGGGGTGCGCGACATCGTCACGGTGGACGCCTCGGCCTCATACGCCCTGAACGACCGCATCAAGCTGACGTTCGAAGGGCTGAACCTGACCGACGCCTTCAACGAGCAATATACGGACAGCCGTCGCGACAGCATCTACGTCTATTCGCACACCGGCCGGCAGTACAACTTCGGCGTCCGCTACAGCTTCTAGTCATCCTCTCCCCTCCCGAGGATGGGCGTCGGCCGGTTCGCCGGTCGGCGCCCGCTTTTCATTCGGAGACGCCATGAACCCGCTGCTTCATCGTCGTTCTGTCCTGGCCGCCGGCGCCGCCTTGCCGCTCGCGACGGTCGGTCCGCCCGCCTGGTCGAGGGCGCGGGCCTATGATGCGGTGGTCGCCAAACCCGCCTCGGGGCGGACCTTCGCCGCCCCGGCCTATTCCAGCCTGTCGGCCGCCATCGCCGCCGCCCCATCGAACGGGACGCGGCCGTTCCGCATCCTGATCACGCGCGGGATCTGGACCGAACAGGTGGTGGTGGACAAGCCCTTCGTTCATCTGATCGGTGAAGACCGCAGCGGTTCAGTGATCAACCACCTAGCCGCCTCCGGACTGGCGGCGCCGGACGGGCGGCCCTGGGGCACCTTCCGCACGGCGACTCTGTTCGTCCGCGCCCCGGATTTTCACGCCGAGACCCTGACGATCAACAACGCCTTCGACGGCTTGGCGGAGATGACCAAGTCGAACGGCCTGCATTCTCACAACGGCGCCGGCCCCCAGGCGGTCGCCTTGATGATGGACAAGGGCTCCGACCGGGCGGTGGTGCGCGCCTGCGACATCCTCAGCTACCAGGACACCCTGTTCCCCGATGCGGGATCGACCCTGTTCGACCGTTGTCTGATCACGGGCAGCTATGACTTCATCTTCGGCGGCGGGCGCGCCTGGTTCGAAGGCTGCGAAATCCGATCGCGCACACGTCCGGCCGATCCGATCGAGGGTTACGTCACCGCGCCCAGCACCCCGATCGATCAGCCGTTCGGCTTCGTCTTCAAAGACTGCCGGTTGACCAAGGACGCCGATGTTCGTCCGGGCTCCGTCTTCTTGGGCCGACCCTGGCGGCCGTCCAGCGCCTTTCCCGATGGGCGATACGGCGATCCCCGTTACGTCGGCGCGGCCGCCTTTCTGGACTGCTGGATGGACGACCACATCGCCCCGGAGGGCTGGACGGAGATGTGGTACACGGGGCGCGACGGCAATCCGCGCACCATGCTTCAGCCAGAGGAGGCGCGCTTCGCGACCTTCGGCTCGACCGGACCGGGCGCCGCCGACTTCGGGCGGGGGCGCCGCCTGTCTGCAGACGAGGCCGGGCGCATCACGCGATCAGTCGTGCTGGGCTGATCGCCGCATCCTGCGGTCTGGCCGGCGCATAGCGGGCGGTCATCTCGGCGCAGAAGTCTGCGAACTCTTCGGCGACCTGCGGCGGGCTGGTGTGGTGGGGCTCCAGACCGCGATGCTCGGGCGTGAAGCAGAAGGTCACGGTCACGTCGAAGTCGGCTAAGGTCTCCATCTGCCGGTCGAACCAGTCCAGGGCGCCGTCGCGATAACGGTCCGCCCAGGACAGGCCGGTGCGCAGCCGACGTACGCCCAGGTCCTTCAGCCATCGGACCGCATCGTCCAGCCTGTGATCCTGGAAGTGAAACCACTGGCAGACCCCCATGTCGGCCGCATAGGGCCGGAAGGCCTCCAGCGCGGCCTTGGGCGAGCCGTCCTCTCGCAACAGGCCCATGTGGAAGTGCCGGTAGTAGGACGACCCCTCAGCCTCCCGATGCCGTGTCGTGGCCTCCCATGTGCGGGGCAGGTCGTACAGGCTGTACCAGTGGATGCGGGGCGCCTTGCCGATCAGCAGTTCGGCGGTCTTTTTCACGCCCCAGGCCTGGACCTCTTCGGAGCCGAAGGCGGAGACCCCGACCTCCGTCACCCAGACCGGCTTGTCGGTGACCGCCTTGATCTCGTCGATTCGCGCGGGCCATTCGTCGATGGGCCACAGGTTCCAGTCCAGGGGAAAACCATGGACGGCGACCACGTCGATCGCCCCCATCACCCCCATCTCCTCCAGTCGCCGAACGAAGGAAGGGTCGATGGGGGACATCCCGCCCAGGACGCGGGTCACCGTGGGATTCTCGGCCCGGACAGCGGCCCCGGCCAGCCGCGTCATCTCGGCGAAACGCGCCCATTCGGGGTCCAGCAGGGGGTCCCAGTGGGACTTGTTGTTCGGTTCGTTCCAGATCTTGACGGCCTCGATCATCGGCGCGGCTCCTTGGTCTTGTCATGGCCGTTGAGGGGCGAGCGGGCGGGATAGACGGCGCCGGCCTCGGTCGGCCGTTCTGTGCGGCGACACAGGAAGACTTCCTCCTCCGGTCGATCCAACACCTGGAACCCCGCGCTGCGCAGCATGGCCGCGCTGGCCGAGGCGTTGGGCGCCCACCAGTTGGTCCAGTCTCCGGCGTAGCGGTGCTCGATGAAGTGCACCTTCGGATAGTCGGGCCGGTCGAAATGGGCCGTCTGGCTGAAGTCGTAGTCGATTTCGGGTTCAAAGATGTCGTTTGCGCCGCGTTGCATCGACTGGAACAGAAGCAGGTCGTCGGCCACGTGCTCGTGGATCAGGTCCAGCGCCAGCAGCGGGTGGCGCAGGTGGTAGAGGACGCCCATGAAGATGACGAGGTCGAACCGTTCGCCGAGTTTGGCCAGGTCGTAGACGGACAGTTTGCGGAACTCGATATCCGCCTCTTCGACCTCAGCGGCGAGCCGCGCCTGGTCCAGATAGCGGTCGTCGAAATCGACGCCCAGCACCCGGTCCGCCCCCCGCCGCTTCATCTCCAGCGAGTAGAAGCCGGCGTTGCAGCCGATATCGAGCACGCTGCGGCCGCTCAGATCATCGGGGATCACATGGGCGAAGCGGGCGAACTTGTTGGCGGGATAGTCGTGGAGGAAGTGATCCGGCGCGGTGCGAACCCCCTTCAGCTCCATATTGTGAAACCAGGGGCCGAGTTCGGCCACCCGAGCGCGAACCTGCGCGGCGCTGAGTTCAGCCATGAGGAACCTCATTCAGGCGAAGAAGGGACAGGTGTTCCGGCGTCGCCGAGACGGTGGTGATCGACCCCGGCGCGATCTCGAACCGATCGTGGTGTCGCAGCGAAAGCCCCAGAGTCAGGGCGACGACCGACTTGATCACGTCGGCGTGGCTGACCGCCGCCACGGCTCCGGCGTCGGCGGCGGCCATCGTCTCCAGCCAGCGGGACAGGCGGCCTTGGACCTCCAGCATCGACTCGCCGTTCGGCGCCCGGCCCTGGTCGCGGGCGGCGTTCCACCGGCGCCATTCGGGCAGGGCGTCCAGTTGGGCGAAATCCCGGCCGGTCCAGTCCCCGAAATCAATTTCGTTCAAGGCGGCTTCCTCTTCGAGCCGACCGGAGTGGGCGGCGGCTATCACGGCGGCGGTCTCTCGCGTCCGGTCCAGGGGGCTGGTCAGCACCCGATCAAGTCGGGGGAGGGCGCGCGCCAGAGCCTGGGCTTGACGTCTTCCCGTGTCGCTCAGACCCACGCCAGGGGTGCGTCCGCAAAGCCGTCGGGACACAAGATCGTGGGCTCCGTGTCGGATCAGGTGGATGATCGTCACGAGACCAGGCGAGTGGGGCGCGGGGCAGGGGCGGGCTCGTCGCCTCGGATAAAGCGCAGCGTCCGTTCGCGCGCCTCCTCGTCCGTGAACTGTTCCGGGGGGGATTTCATGAACCAGCTGGACGGCCCGATCAGAGGCCCGGATACGCCGCGATCCATCGCCACCTTGGCGCATCGGACGGCGTCGATGACGACGCCTGCGCTGTTGGGACTGTCCCAGACCTCCAGCTTGACCTCCATGCTGATCGGCACGTCGCCGAAGGTGGTGCCCTCCAGACGGATGTGCGCCCATTTGCGGTCGGTCAGCCACGGGACGAAATCACTGGGGCCGACATGGACGTCGTCGTCGGCCAGGGGCGTCTCGAATTGACTGGTGACCGCCTGGGTCTTGGAAATCTTCTTCGACGTCAGTCTTTCGCGCTCCAGCATGTTCTTGAAGTCGGAATTGCCGCCGAAGTTGAGCTGATAGGTGCGATCCACGCGCACGCCCCGCTCACGCATCAGATTGGCCAGAACCCGGTGGACGATGGTGGCGCCGACCTGGCTCTTGATGTCGTCGCCGACGAGCGGCAGTCCGGCGTCGCTGAACCGCTTCGCCCAGGCTGGGTCCGAGGCGATGAAGACCGGAATGCAGTTGACGAAGGCGCAGCCGGCCCGCAGCGCCTGTTCGGCGTAATATTCGGTGGCCTTTTGCGATCCCACGGGCAGGTAGGAGACCAGCACCTGGGTTCCGCTGTCGCGTAAGGCCTGGGCCACATCGACGGGGGGAGCGGCGCTCTCTTCCAGGTCGTCGATCATGTATCGGCCGATCCCGTCCAACGTCGGTCCTCGCTGGACGGTGACGCCCGAGGGGCCGGGGGAGGCGAAGCGGAAGGTGTTGTTCGGCGGGGCGAAGATGGCGTCCGACAAGTCGCGGCCGACCTTGGCCGCATGGATGTCGAAGGCGCTGACCATTTCCATGTCTTCGATACGATAACCGCCGAGTTCGACGTTCATCAGCCCGGGCGGAGGGGCGTTGCTGGGGGCCGCCGCGTAATGGGCCAGGCCCTGAACGAAGGACGAAGCGCAGTTGCCCACGCCCACGACGCCGATCCGAACGGATTTTCGCTGCATTGGCTGGTCCCTTCGCCGTTCCGCGGCCCGATCGGCCGCAGCAAGAGGAAGGATCTACAAAGCTCCCGGTTCCGTGAAATGGCCAAGTATCCATCAGATCAAGGTTCGAAGCGGACGATATATGTTCTTGTGTCGAATTTTGAACATTGAAAGAAAAGGCGGAAAGGGAAGTGCTAGCGCAATATGTTCAAAATTGAACGCTCCGAATATCGGAACAGATGGGTAGAAGAAGCTGTTGCTCGGGTGAACCTGCCGGAGCTGCACCATGTCCGAAGCGAACCGCCTGACTGATCATGACGACATCCGCGCCTGGGCCGAGGCCCGCGGCGCCAGGCCTTCTCGCGTGGCCAGCACGGCCGACGCCGACGGCGGCGGGGTGCTGAGGTTCGACTTCGGCGACAAGGAAGAGGCGCTGGAGGAGATCTCCTGGGACGAGTTCTTCCGCATCTTCGAAGACAGCGACCTGGCCTTGCTTGCGCAGGACCATACGAGCAGCGGCGAGATGAGCCGCTTCTCCAAGTTCGTGCAGCGCTGAGCCGGAGATCCCCATGGCGAACACTGTCCTGATCACCGGCGGCGCGGGCTTCGTCGGCCGTCATCTCGCCCGATCCCTGCTTGAACAAGGCCACAGGGTGAGGGCGCTGGACAGCCTGATCGAGCAGGTTCACCCCACTGGCGCGCGGCCCGACGAACTGGACCCCGAGGTCGAACTGGTGGTCGGCGACATTCGCGACGAGGACCGGGTCCGGGCGGCGCTTCAGGGGGTGGACAAGGTCGTTCACCTGGCGGCGGAGGTCGGCGTCGGCCAGAGCATGTATGCGATCGACCGCTACACCTCGGTCAATGATTACGGCACGGCGGTGCTGTTCCAGCAGTTGATCGACCAGCCGGTGCAGCGGGTGGTCGTCGCCTCCTCGATGAGCATCTACGGCGAGGGCCTGTACCGCACTGAAGACGGCGATCTGCGTCAGGAGGTGGTGCGCGGCGCCCGGAACCCGGACGGCTCATGGGACCCCACGGACGACCAGGGGCGTGCGCTGATCCCCGTGCCGACGCCAGAGACCAAGTCGCCGGCGTTGAAGAGCGTCTATGCGATCAACAAATTCGTTCAGGAACGGCTCACCCTGACCCTGACGGCCCAATACGGGATGGAAAGCTGCGCCCTGCGGCTCTGGAACATCTACGGGCCGGGGCAGGCCCTTTCCAATCCCTACACCGGCGTCCTGGCCATCTTCGCCTCCCGCATCGCCAACGGTCAGTCGCCGATGGTGTTCGAGGACGGCCGTCAGAGACGCGACTTCGTGCATGTCTCGGACGTGGCGCGCGCCTTCCTTCTGGCGCTGGAGAAGCCGGACGCGAATGGGCAGGTCTTCAACATCGGCTCTGGGGAGGACCGCACCGTCGAGGACGTGGCGCGGCTGCAGGCGGCCTCGATGGGGCGGCCGGATATCGAACCCCTGATCACCAACAAGGCCAGGGCAGGCGACATCCGCCACAATATTCCCGATCTGACGAAGGCCCGCGAGGAACTCGGCTATGAGTCGCGTCAGGACTTCGCGGCAGGTCTTGAGGAACTGGCCGAATGGGTGGCGCGCCAGGAAGCCCAGGACCGGGTTGATCAGGCGCGCGGCGAGCTGGAACGTCGGGGGCTGGTCGCATGAGCCGCGTCCTGATCACGGGCGGCGCCGGTTTCATCGGCTCCAACCTCGCCGACCGACTGGCCGGCCAGGGTCATGAGATCGTGGTGCTGGACACCCTGGCGCGGCGGGGGGTGGAGGGAAACCTCAAATGGCTGCTGCTGCGCCACGGCGCACAGGTCCGGCACCTGACCGCTGACGTCCGCCAGGCCGAGGCGGTCGAGACGGCGGTCGCCCAGGCGGACGTGGTCTTCCACCTGGCCGCCCAGGTGGCGGTGACGACCAGCTTGGTCGATCCCCGCACCGACTTCGACGTCAATCTGATCGGGACGCTCAACGTCCTGGAGGCGGCGCGCCGTCGATGCACTCCGGTCGTCTTCGCCAGCACGAACAAGGTCTACGGCGATCTGGGCGACATCGAACTGGCCGTTCAGAACGAGGCCTGGCTGCCGACGGAGCCCGCGCTGCGGACTCGGGGCGTGGACGAACGGCGGCCGCTGGACTTCCACACGCCCTACGGATGCTCCAAAGGCGCGGCCGATCAGTATGTGCTGGACTATGCCCGCAGCTACGACGTGCCGACCTGCGTGCTGCGGATGAGCTGCATCTACGGTTCCCGTCAGATGGGTACGGAGGACCAGGGCTGGGTCGCCCATTTCCTGATCCGGGCGCTGGAAGGCGCCCCGATCACCCTTTACGGCGACGGTCGGCAGGTGCGCGATATTCTGGACGTATCGGACGCTGTCGACGCCTATGTCGCGGCCTGGAAGCGGATCGAGGCCGTGTCGGGCCGCGCCTTCAACCTGGGCGGCGGGCCTGAGAACGCCGTCAGCCTGAGGGGGTTGATCGCTCATATCGACCGACTGCTCGGTCGCGCGACCGAACTGCAGTTTGAGGACTGGCGGGCCGGGGATCAGCGCTACTTCGTCGCCGACGCCTCGGCGGCCCACCGCGCCCTGGGGCTGGGCGCGGTCAAGTCCTGGCGGCCGGGCGTGTCGGACCTGGCGGACTGGCTGCGGGCGGAACGGCGACTGGACGCCCGCATCGGCTCGGCGGCGGCATGAGTCTGGTCCCCCTTCACGTGCTGATGACCACCGACGCCGTGGGCGGCGTCTGGACCTATGCGCTGGATCTGGCGGAAGGCCTGTCGGCGCGCGGCGTCCGCATCACCCTAGCCGTGTCGGGCCCTGCGCCCCGTCCCGCCCAGCGACGAGCCGCCGAACAGATTGGGGGGCTCACGCTGGTCGAGGCGGGGGGGACGCTCGATTGGCTGGCGGACGGTCCCCGCCCGCTGGACCAGACGGCGCGGGCCCTGCGCGGTTTGGCTGCCCAGAACGGTGTGGATCTGGTGCACCTTAACAGCCCCGCCTTGCGGGGCGACGAGGACTGGGGCGCGCCCGTGGTCGGGGTTTGTCACTCCTGCGTGGCGACCTGGTGGGACGCGGTGCGTGGAACGGCCTTGCCGGAGGATTTCGACTGGCGGACGGAGCGGCTCGCCCAGGGCTACCGGCGTTGTGACCGTCTGATCGCCCCCAGTTTCGCCTTCATGCAGACGACGGCGGCGCGCTACGGCGTCCTGCCCGCTACGGTTCGAAACGGCCGCCGTCCCATTGGAACCCGCCCGGTTCCCCGGCGCCGGCAGGTTCTGACCTCGGGCCGGCTGTGGGACGAGGGCAAGAATATTGCGACCCTCGAACGGGCCGCCCGACGGATGCGGGGCCGCGTCGAGGCCGCCGGTCCGCTTGAAGGACCGAACGGTCAGTCGGTTCATCTGGACCGGATCCAGCCCCTGGGCGCGCTGAGCCCCACCGACTTGCAGCAAAGGCTTCGACTGGCGTCAATCTTCTGCGCCCCGTCGCTTTACGAGCCCTTCGGCCTGGGCGTGCTGGAGGCGGCCCAGGCGGGATGCGCCCTGGTCTTGGCCGATATTCCGACCTTCCGCGAGCTTTGGGAGGGGGCGGCGCTGTTCGTCTCTCCGCAAGACGACACCGCGCTGGCGGTCGTTCTGGATGAACTGCTGGAAGACGCCGACCGCGCGCGCCGCCTGGGACGGCTGGCGGCCGAGCGCGCCGAACAGTTCAGCCTCGAGGCCATGGTCGAGGGAACCCTGGCCGTCTATGCCGAGGCCTTGGCCCAGCGCGCCCCCTTCGGGGAGGCGGCGGCGTGAAGATCGTCTATTTTACCCATTCGCTGGAGTCGTGCTGGAACCACGGCAATGTGCATTTCCTGCGGGGGGTGCTGCGCGAACTGATCGCCCGCGGCCATCAGGTCGAGGCGTGGGAGCCGCACGACGCCTGGAGCCGCGCCAATCTGGTCGCGGACCATGGCGAAGAAGGACTGGCGCCCTATCGGCAGGCCTATCCCGAACTGGTCAGCCGCCGCTTCCATCCGCCCCTTGATGTGGATCGGGCGCTGGACGGGGCGGACCTGGTCATCGTGCATGAATGGAACGATCCGGCGCTGGTGGCGGCCGTCGGTCGCGCGCGGGGGCGGGGCCGCTTTACTCTGTTGTTTCACGACACCCACCACCGGGCCGTCAGCGAACCGGAGGCCATGCAGGCTTTCGACCTGTCGGAATATGACGGGGTGCTCGCCTTCGGTGAGACCCTGGCGGCGGTGTACCGCCGATGGGGCTGGGGCGATCGCGTCTTCGTCTGGCATGAGGCGGCCGACGTCCGCCTGTTCCATCCTCCGCTTGAGCAGCAGGGCCGGGAAGGACTGGTCTGGGTCGGCAACTGGGGCGACGGGGAGCGGACTGCGGAGCTGGAGCGATTTCTGTTCGCCCCGGCGGCGGCGAGCGGCCTTGCCCTTGATCTCTACGGCGTCCGCTATCCCGAGGCGGCGCGGCGCCTGCTGGACCGCTACGACGTCCGCTATCACGGCTGGCTGGCCAATGCGGCCGCGCCGGGGGTGTTCGCACGGCGCCTGGCGACCGTTCACGTCCCGCGCCGTTTCTACGTCGAGACGCTTCCGGGCATTCCGACCATTCGCGTGTTCGAAGCCCTGGCCTGTGGAATCCCCCTGGTCAGCGCGCCGTGGACGGACAGCGAGGGCCTGTTCGAGGTCGGTCGTGACTTCCTGATGGTGCGGTCCGGCAGCGAAATGGCCTCGGCGCTCCGGGCGGTCAAGTCGGACGCCGGCCTGCGCGCGGAACTGACCGACCACGGACTGGCGGCAATCCGCGCCCGCCACACCTGCGCACACCGGGTCGATGAACTGATGGCGGTGCTGGGGCGGCTCGGCGCGCCCGCCGCCGATCCCGCTCCAACCTTCCACCCCGTCATGGAGATTGCGGAATGAAGATCGCCTTTTACGGCTCCAGCCTGCTGTCGTCCTACTGGAACGGCGCGGCCACCTACTATCGCGGCCTGCTGGGCGCCTTGGCCGAACGCGGATGGGACATCCTGTTTCTGGAGCCCGACGCCTTCGACCGGCAGCAGCATCGCGACATTGATGCGCCGGACTGGGCTGAGGTGGTGGTGTGGGACAACACCGTCGAAGGCTGCAAGACAGCCATGGCGCGCGCCGTGGAGGCCGACGTAGTGGTCAAGGCTTCCGGCGTCGGCGTGTTCGACGACGTCCTGCTGGGCGTGTTCGACCTGGCGCGCCCCGACGCCCTGACCGTCTACTGGGACGTGGACGCCCCCGCCACCCTGGCGGAGGTGAAGGCCGCGCCCGATCATCCGCTGCGGCGGGTCCTGTCGCAGATTGATCACGTCCTGACCTATGGCGGCGGCGCTCCGGTCGTGCAGGCGTTCCAAGCGCTCGGCGCCCGCGACTGCCGTCCGATCTATAATGCGCTCGATCCCGCCACCCATCATCCCGTCCAGCCGGACCCCGGCTTCTCCGCCGACCTCGCGCTCCTGGCCAATCGACTGCCGGATCGGGAACGCCGGATCGAGACCTTCTTTCTGGAGCCCGCCGCCGCCCTGCCGCAACGCCGGTTTCTGCTGGGCGGCAACGGCTGGGCCGACAAGGCCATGTCGGCGAACGTCCAGACCATCGGTCATGTGGGCACGGCCCAGCACAACGCCTTCAACTGTACGCCCCTGGCGGTGCTGAACGTCGCCCGCGACAGCATGGCCGAGGTCGGCTTCTCGCCAGCGACGCGGGTGTTCGAGGCCACCGGCGCCGGGGCCTGCCTGATCACCGACTATTGGGAAGGCGTCGAACAGTTTCTGAAGCCGGACGTCGAAGTGCTGGTGGCGCGCGACGGCCAGGACGTGGCGGCGCATCTGGCCGCCCTGACGCCGGAACGGGCGCAGGCCATCGGCCGGGCGGCGCGCGACCGCGTCCTGGCGGACCATACCTACGCCCAGCGGGCCGAGGCGGTGGACGCCCTGTTCCGCGAACGGCTTGCGGCGCGCCGCGAAAGGAGCGCGGCATGAAGCTGGTCGTGCTGGGGCTCAGCCTGTCGTCCGCCTGGGGCAATGGCCATGCCGTGACCTTCCGCGCCCTGCTGTCCGCCTTCGCGGACCGGGGACACGAGGTGGTGTTCCTGGAGCGGGAAACCCCTTGGTATGCGGCGCACCGCGATGTGTCGGATCCGCACTATTGCCGCCTCGACTTCTATTCGGATCTGCAGGATCTGGAGCGTTTCGCCGACGAGGTGCGCAGCGCAGACGCCGTCCTGGTCGGCTCATACGTGCCCGAGGGGATCGAGATCGGCCGGTGGGCGCGTCGCACGGCGACGGGCGTGGTCGCCTTCTACGACATCGACACCCCTGTGACCCTGGCCCGGCTGGCGCAAGACGACTGCGACTATCTGCGAGCCGACCAGATTGCGAACTACGACATCTATTTCTCCTTCACCGGCGGGGCGATGCTCGAGCGTCTGGAGCGCGACCACGGCGCGCCGGCGGCCCGCGCCCTCTATTGTTCGGCGGACCCCGAGGCCTATCGACCGCAAGCCGCCGCTCCGCGGTGGGATCTGTCCTACCTCGGCACCTACAGCCCGGATCGTCAGCCGACATTGGAGCGTCTGCTGCTGGAGCCGGCCCGGCGTATGCCGGATCGTCGCTTCGTGGTGGCGGGCCCTCAGTATCCCGATGACATCGACTGGCCCGAGAATGTCGAGCGGATCGACCATCTGCCCCCGGCCGACCATCCCGCCTTCTACGCCGCCAGTCGCTTCACCCTGAACGTCACTCGCGCGGACATGCGGGCGGCCGGGCACAGCCCCTCGATCCGGCTGTTCGAGGCCGGCTCTTGCGGCTGCCCGATCATTTCAGACGCCTGGCCTGGCATCGAGACGCTCTTCACCCCGGGCGAGGAGATCCTGCTGGCCGACGCCGCCGAGACGGTGATCGAGGCGCTGTCCGCGCCTGTGGATCAGGCTCGGGCGATGGGCGAGGCCGCGCGCCGTCGCATCCTGTCCGAACACACCCCCTCCCACCGCGCCCACACTCTGGAGCGTGAGTTGATCGCGGCTCCACGGGCCAAGACGAAGGACCGACCTATGAAGTCCATATCCGACACCCGCACCGTCCTGGTCGCCGGCGGCGCCGGTTTCCTCGGTTCGCACCTGTGCGACCGTTTGTTGGCGGAAGGTCGCCACGTCGTCTGCCTCGACAATCTGCAGACGGGCGACCTGGCGAACCTCAAGGACGCGATGAAACAGCCGCGGTTCGAGTTCGTGCGCCACGACATCGTCGACCCCCTGCCGGAGCGGATCGCCGCCCGTGGGTTCGACCGCATCTACGACCTGGCCTGCGCTGCTTCGCCGCCGCAGTATCAGCAGGATCCGGAGCATACGATGCTGACCTGCATCCTCGGGGTTCGTAACCTGCTGCAACTGGCCGAGAAGACCGGCGCGCGTCTGTTGCTGACCTCCACCAGCGAGGTCTACGGCGATCCGGAGGTCCATCCCCAGCCGGAAACCTATCGCGGCAACGTCAATCCGATCGGCCCGCGCGCCTGCTATGACGAGGGCAAGCGGGCGGCCGAGACCCTGGTCTTCGACTATGATCGGGCGGGGCGAGCCGAGGTTCGCGTGGCGCGGATCTTCAACACCTATGGGCCGCGCCTGTCGGCGGCCGACGGTCGGGTCGTCTCCAACCTGATCACCCAGGCCCTTTCGGACGCGCCCATCACCATCTATGGCGACGGCAGCCAGAGCCGGTCCTTCTGCTATGTGGACGACATGATCGGCGGCCTGATCGCCCTGATGGAGCATGAGGGACCGCAGCCGGGACCGATCAACCTCGGCAATCCGGTCGAGCTGACGGTGTCCGAACTGGTCGAGGTCATTCTTGATCTGACCGGCTCCGGCTCCGGAATCGTCCACCGACCGCTGCCCGCCGACGACCCGCGGCGTCGCCGTCCGGATATCGCCAAGGCCGATGCAGTCCTGGATTGGCGCCCGACCACCGCCTTGCTTGACGGTCTGTGCCGCACCATCAACTGGTTCGACGCCGATCGCCCGATTGTGGTCAGCGACCGTCCGGCCCTCAGCGCCTGAGGTGCGGGCCGACGGCGACATGGCGGAGGTTCTGCGGCGCAATATCGAGGCCATGCGTGCGCAGCGAAAAGAGGCGGCCGAGGCGGCGCCATGGCCGGAACGGCTCGCCCAGCGCATCACCGGATTCGCGGGGAGCATGGGGTTCGTGCTGCTGCACCTGCTGATTTTCGGCGGCTGGATCGTCTGGAACCTGTTGGGACCGGAGCCGTGGCGTTTCGACGCGACCCTGGTCGTTCTGGCCATGGCCGCCTCCGTGGAGGCCATCTTCCTGTCGACCTTCGTGCTGATCAGCCAGAACCGGATGGCGGCGGCGGAGCATGGGCGGGCGGAGTTGGACCTGCAGATCAATCTGCTGGCCGAACACGAAATCACCCGGCTGATTGATCTGGTCGGTCGCCTCGCCGCGCACGCGGGACTTTCGGAGACGGACCCGCACCTGGACGAGCTGCGCCGCGACGTCGCGCCGGACGCCGTTCTCGATCAGATCACGCGATCAAATGAGGAAGACGATGACAGAGGTTCTTGACCAGACGCACACCATGCGCGCGGCGGTCGTCACAGGCCCCGGTCAACTGGAGGTGCAGCGCGTGCCCAGGCCTGAACCCGGCGTGGGTCAGGTCCGGATCAGGCTGGAGGGCTGCGGCGTCTGCGCCTCCAATCTGACGCCTTGGGCGGGGCCGGACTGGATGACCTTTCCAACGCCGCCCGGCGGGCTGGGCCACGAAGGGTGGGGCGTCGTGGATGCGGTCGGCGAGGGCGTATCGCGTGTCGCGGTCGGCGACCGGGTCGCGGCCCTGTCCCAGAGCAGTTTCGCCGAATATGACGTCGCCGATCAGGCGGCGGTGGTGCCCCTGCCGTCCGAACTGGACGGCCTGCCGTTTGCGGGCGAACCCCTGGGCTGCGCCATGAACATCTTTCGGCGCAGCGGGATCTCGCCCGGTCAGACCGTCGCCATCGTCGGAATTGGTTTTCTGGGGGCGATCCTGACACGGTTGGCGACTGATGCGGGCGCCCGCGTCATCGCCCTTTCCCGGCGGCCCTATTCTCTGGACGTCGCCCGTCGCATGGGGGCGGTCGAAACCCTGGCGCTGGACGACCACTACGCCTTGATCGCCAAGGTCTCCGAACTGACGGAGGGGCGGTTCTGCGATGTGGTGATCGAGGCGGTCGGCAAGGCCTGGCCGCTGGACCTGGCGGCTGAACTGACCCGTGAACGCGGCCGGCTGGTCATCGCCGGCTATCACCAGGACGGCCCTCGGCAGATCAACATGCAGCTGTGGAACTGGCGCGGCCTGGATGTTGTCAACGCCCATGAGCGCGACCCCGCCGTCTATGCTGAAGGGGTGCGCGAGGCCGTGGAGGCGGTGCGCTCAGGGCAGCTGGACCTCAACGACCTGATCACCCACGCCTATCCGCTTGAACAGTTGGACCAGGCGCTGGACGCCACGCGCGACCGACCGGACGGCTTCCTCAAGGCGGTGGTGAGGATGCGATGACCGATCTGCTTCTGCAACGCGGCGCGTCGTCTGAACTGCGTCGCCCGCGCGTGGGATTCCTGGGGGTGGGCTGGATCGGGCGGCATCGGATGGCGGCCATGCTGGACGCCGGCCGGGTCGAGGCGGTCGCCGTCGCCGAACCCGATCCGGACATGGCGCGCGAGGCCCTGGTTCTCGCCCCTGACGCGACGGTCTGCGCCGACCTCGACGATCTGCTGGCCAAGGATCTGGACGGTCTGGTGATCGCCACACCCAGCGCGCTTCACGCCGATCAGGCGCAACGGGCCCTGGACGCCGGCGTCGCCGTCTTCTGCCAGAAGCCGCTGGGCCGGAACGCGCAGGAGACCGAGGCCGCCATCGCCGCCGCCCGCCGCGCGAACCGGCTGCTGGCGGTGGACCTCAGCTACAGGTTCACCGCCGCCGTTCAGGCTCTGAAGACCCAGCTTGAGTTAGGGGTTATGGGCCGCATTCACGCGGTCGATCTGACCTTCCATAACGCCTACGGGCCGGACAAGCCCTGGTTCTACGACGCGGCTCTCTCTGGCGGCGGATGCGTCATGGATCTAGGCGTCCATCTGGTCGATCTGTGTCTGTGGCTGCTGGATGACGCGGTGGCGGGGGTTGAGGCGAATCTGCGGCGGCAGGGTCGCCCCCTGGCTGGTCGCAAGGAGGCGGAAGACTACGCCGTCGCGACCCTGATCCTGAAATCCGGCGCGGTGGTCCGCCTGGCCTGTTCATGGCGACTGCCTGCGGGCCAGGACGCGGTGATCGAAGCGGCCTTCTACGGCGAGAAGGGCGGGGCGGCCCTGCGCAATCTCGGCGGCTCCTTCTATGATTTCGAGGCCACGGCGTTTGAAGGCGTGACGCGGCGCGTTCTGGCGTCGCCGCCGGACGACTGGGGCGGCCGCGCCGCTCAGGCCTGGGCTCAGGCCCTGGCGGAAGGGAAGCGATACGACCCTGAGGTCGAGCGGCTGGTGGAGGTGGCCCGGACTCTGGACCGGATCTACGCCGCCGCAGCCTGAGGCTTGATCAGAACGGAAAGACGATCGGGATCGCCACCATGGCCGCGACCCAGGTCGCCAGATTCAACGGAAGCCCCACGCGAACGAAGTCCATGTAGCTGTAGCCGCCCATGTTGAAGACCAGCACATTGGTCTGATAGCCGAAGGGGGTGGCGAAGGCGGCAGAGGCGGCCATCATGACCCCGACCAGAAAGGGCCGGGGATCGACGCCCAGGCTTTCCGCCAGGGCGACGGCGATGGGGGTGATCAGCACGGCTACGGTCGCGTTGGACAGAAGCTCCGTCGCAAACAGGGTGACGCCATAGAGCACGACCAGGGCGCCGAACGGCCCCATGGGGCGGATGACGTCGATCAGTCGCTCGGCGCCGGCTGCGGCGAGGCCGGTCACCTCAATGGCGGTTCCGACCACCACCATGCCGGCGATCAGCAGCAGGATTTCCGGCCTCAGACCGGCGTAGGCTTCCTCCGGCGTGATGACCCGAAGCAGGATCAGCGCCACGGCCCCGGCGAAGGCCGAGGCGGCGATCGGCGCCCAGCCCAGGGCCGCTGAGGCGATCACCAGGACGAAGACCGCCAGGGACATCATGGCCGGGCGCAGCCGGAAGGGGCGGTCCGCCGCCTCATACAGGGTGACGTCGCCCAGATGGGCGTCCCCCGACCCGTCCGCCTGATTGCGGGATTCGCCCAGGCGCGGCAGGCCGAAGGGGATGATGCGCTTGCGCCGCTTCGCCGCCTCGGCCTCGGCGCGTCGTCGCGCCGCCTCCATCTCGGCCAGCCGCGCGGCCTGGGCCTCGTCCTGGGCGACGGAACGACCCAGCTGTCGCGCCCCGAAGAAATAGAGCCACAGGCCGCCGACGATCGCGATGAACAGACCCACCGGCGTGATCTCGAACAGGCCGAAGACCGGCTGGCCGGCGTTGCGCGCCATGTCGTTGACCAACAGGTTCGTCGAGGTGCCGATCAAGGTCAGAAGCCCGCCCATGACGGTGACGTGGCTTAGCGGCATCAGAAAACGTTTGGGCGACAGCTTCAGCGACTGGGCCACGTCGCGGATCACCGGCGCGGCCAGGACGACCACCGGGGTGTTGTTCAAAAAGCCCCCGACCGCGCCGCACAGGCCGATGACGATCCAGATGCCCTGGGCCCCGACGCGGGCCGCCAGACCGGTCGCCTGCCGGATCAGCAGGCCCAGCAGGCCCGACAGTTCGATGGCGTAGGCGATCACGAACAGGCCGGCCAGGGCGATGACGGCCGGACTGGCGAAGGCGCTCTGCACTTCGACGGGCCGCACGACGCCGAGCAAGAGCAGGACGGCCGCGCCGCTCAGGGCGACGACGTCGGCGCGCAGCTTGCCGTGGATCAGGACGCCGACCACGCCGATCAGCACCGCCAGGGCAACCATCTGGTCGAAAGTCATAGGGTGTGCAGACCGTTCTCCGCGCCCTTCGTCAACCTTTTTCGCAGGGCCGCCCCAAAAGCGACCGACCTTATGCTAGGCTTGGTTCATGCTCGAACCGATCGCGTCGCCTCGCCCGTCGGTCGTCGCGCTCGCGGCGTCTGTCCTCCTCCTCGGTCTCGTCCTGGCGGGCTGTCAGCGCGAGGAGCCGGCGCCTGAAGCCGCTCCGTCTCAGCCCCAACACCAGACCCAGGCCCCGGTCGTCTCGGTCGCGCCGGCGCCGACCCTGGACCGGGCGGGCCTGTTGCAGGCCATGGACGTGGCCGCTTCGGCCTATGCGGCGGGGCGCGAGGTCGGCGGCACGGACCTGGTCGGTCGGCGCTTTGCGGTGCGTCAGGTCTTCGGCTGCACGGGGCCCGGCACGCCGCCCGCCGGGGACGCTGCGTCCGGCGACGGCCTGGCCCGCTGGTCCTGGGGCGATCGGCGGCGAACCCTGAAGCTGACGCTGGCGCCGGGCGACTGGACCGACTCCGCCCTGATCGCCGGGGGCGCCGACAGCTGGGAGGCCGCCGAGGGCTTTTGGTTGACCCGTCCCTGGTTGAGGGCCGAGGGCTGCCCCGGCGTCCAGGGCGATCCCCTGGCCGGCGGCCCCGTCGCCCCGTCTCCCCAAACCGTGGGCCTGGCGGCGGTCTTCGACCAGGACGGTCCGCGCACCGGCCGCCGCAACGGTCGCGCCTACGAATATGTCGTAAGGGGCGAAGGGGACCAGCCGCCCCCGGCGCCGTCCGGCGGCTACCGGCTGGTGCTGGAAGGGCGAATGGCCGCCTTCGCCGACGGCCGCGCCATCCGCTGCCGCGCCGCCGGCCCCGATCAGCGGCCGGTCTGTATCGGCGCGGTTCGGCTGGACCGCGTGGCCTTTGAGGATGCGAGCGGCAAGCTGCTCAGCGAGTGGCGGGGCGGCTGACGGCGGTCGTCCTCAGCCCGTTTCGCCGTCTTCTGAAAACGCAGGCGGGCGCGGTTGCATCATCGTCGCCAGCCGATCCACGGCCGTCGCCATCGCCGCCCTGTCGTCCGCCGACAGTCGGCCGAAACCTGAAATGAAGCCGTCGCCGAACAGGCCGGGCGAGGAGGCCAGGGCGTCTCGCCCGGCCTCTGTCAGCCGGACATGGACGATCCGCCGATCAATCGTTGAGCGATAACGCACGGCCATCCCCTTGGCCTCCAACTTGTCCAGCACGGCGACCACTGTGGGCGGGGACATGGAGACGTCGCGCGAGATGGCGCTGGTGCTGACCTCGCCCAGGTCGCGGATGGATTGCAGCACCAGCAGCTGCGGCAAGGTGAGGCCCGTCAGGCGCGCGATTTCCCGCGATCGAACGTCGATCGCCTGGGCGATCCGCCTGAGGGAGCGGACCAGTGTCGCCGTGGAATCCGTCGGCCCCTTGGGAGACAGCCCCGCTGAAAGATCAATCATCCGGTTGAACTCTTTCGTACACGAAACATTTGTACCCGCTGCATCCACAATTCAAGGAGGCCCCATGTGCGGTCTTAGCGGCGAGATCAATTTCGACGGACGCCCGGCCGACGCCGGCGCCGTACAACGCATGACGGATGCACTCTCGCCTCGGGGACCGGACGGGTCCGGCATCGTAATGCGCGGCCCGGTGGGGCTGGGGCATCGCCGGCTGAAGATCATCGACCTGTCGGAGGCGGCGCAGCAGCCGATGGTGGACGCCGACCTGGGCGTGACCCTGGCCTTCAACGGCTGCATCTACAACTATCCTGAACTCCGCGAAGAGCTGCAGGGGTTGGGCTTCCGCTTCTTCTCGCACGGCGACACCGAGGTCATCATCAAGGCTTGGAAGGCCTGGGGCGAGGCCTGCGTCGAACGGTTCAAGGGCATGTTCGCCTTCGTCCTGCACGAGCGGGACACGGGCCGAACCGTGATCGCCCGCGACCGCTTCGGCATCAAACCGCTGTATCTGGCCGAGAGCGGCAAGCGGCTGAGGTTCGCCTCGACCCTGCCGGCCTTGCTGGCGGCGGGGGATGTGGACAAGACCATCGATCCGGTCGGCCTGCACCACTACATGACCTTCCACGCGGTCGTTCCGCCGCCGCACACCATACTGAAGGGGGTGAAGAAGTTTCCCCCGGCGACCATCCGGGTGATCGAGGCGGACGGCACGGCCAAGGACCGGCTGTACTGGCGGCCCGACATGACCCGCCACGCCGAGGACGCGGCCCTGACCGCCGAGGACTGGCGCGACCGGGTGCTGGACAGTCTGCGCGAGGCGGTGAAGCGTCGCATGGTCGCGGACGTGCCGGTCGGGGTCCTGCTGTCGGGCGGGGTGGACTCCAGCCTGATCGTCGGCCTGCTGGCCGAGCTGGGCCAGAAGGATCTGATGACCTTCTCGGTCGGCTTCGAAGAAGCCAATGGCGAGAAGGGCGACGAGTTCGTCTATTCCGACCTGATCGCCAAACACTATGGCACCAAACACCACCAGATCTTCGTGCCGCACCAGCGGCTGATGGAGGCCCTGCCGGGGACGATCGGGGCCATGTCGGAGCCGATGGTCAGTTACGACAATGTCGGCTTCTATCTGCTGAGCCAGGAAGTCTCTAAACATATCAAGGTGGTGCAGTCGGGCCAGGGGGCGGACGAGGTCTTCGCCGGCTATCACTGGTACCCGCCGATGCTGGGGGCGACCGACCCGGTCGAGACCTACGCCAAGGCTTTTTTCGACCGCAGCCATGCGACGCTGAAGACCCAGTTGAACGGCGCCTATATGGCCGACACGGACGTCAGCCGCGCCCTGGTCGAGGCCCATTTCGCCCAACCGGGCGCCGATACGCCGGTCGATCAGGCCCTGCGCCTGGACAGCCAGGTGATGCTGATCGACGATCCGGTGAAGCGGGTCGATAACATGACCATGGCCTGGGGGCTGGAGGCGCGGGTGCCCTTCCTTGACCACGAGCTGGTCGAACTGGCCGGCCGGATTCCGCCGGAGCACAAGCTGGCCCAGGGCGGCAAGGGGGTGCTGAAGGAGGCGGCGCGTCTGGTGATCCCGTCCGAGGTGATCGACCGCAAGAAGGGCTATTTCCCCGTTCCCGCGCTGAAATACATCCAGGGTCCGTATCTGGAGATGGTGCGCGAGGCCCTGACCAATCAGACCGCCCGCGACCGGGGTCTGTTCGACAGGGGGTATCTGGACACCCTGTTCGCCGATCCGACCCAGCACATCACGCCGCTGCGCGGGTCGGAGCTGTGGCAGGTCGCCGTACTCGAGATGTGGATGCAACAGCATGGCGTCTGACGTTCGACCCGAACGGTCCAAGGCGCACCGGCTGAAGCGGCTGCGTCACGAGGGGTTGAAGCCGCCGGTGCAGTCCGGCGACGGACCGAGGCCGGACGCCGTGCTGGACTGCGGCTGGGGCCGGCTGCTGTTCGCCCAGACCTTCGAGACGGCCGAGCCCCTGGTCGAGGCCCTGCGCGCCGAGGGGCCGGACCGGCGCGACATCGCCTTCTACGTCCGCAATCCGCATGTCCTGCTGGCCCAGGCGCCGCAGGAGCTGTTCCTGGACCCGTCGCACACCTATCGGCTGGAGCTGGCCACCTATCGCGCGGGCCGTCGCCAGCCGAGAGGCTTCACCGTGCGCCGCCTGACGTCCGAGGCGGACGCCCAGGCGGTCAACGACATCTACGCCAAGCGCAAGATGGTGCCGGTCCCGCCCGACTTCTTCTGGTCCCATCGCGACGACCGGACGATCACCTATTTCGTCGCCGAAGATGCGACGACGGGCGCCGTCATCGGCACGGTGACGGGGGTCAATCACGCGCGCGCCTTCGACGATCCCGAATGCGGATCTTCGCTATGGTGTCTGGCGGTCGATCCCCAGGCGACCCAGCCGGGCGTCGGCGAGGCCCTGGTCCGGCGGCTGGCCGAGCATTTCAAGACCCAGGGCCTGGCCTACATGGACCTGTCGGTCATGCACGACAACGACCAGGCCATCGCCCTGTACGAGAAGCTGGGGTTTCGCCGCGTCTCCTTCTTCGGGGTCAAGCGCAAGAACCCGATCAACGAGGCCCTGTTCGTCGGCCCGACCGACGATCACGACCTGAACCCCTATGCCCGGATCATCGTCAACGAGGCGCGGCGGCGCGGCATCCATACCGAGATCATCGACGCCGAGGGCGGACTGTTCCGGCTGAACTGGGGCGGCCGGTCGGTGCGGTGCCGCGAGAGCCTGTCGGAGCTGACCTCGGCCGTGGCGCTCAGCATCTGCGACGACAAGCGGATGACGCGACGCATCGTCGAGGCGGCCGGGGTGCGCGTGCCCGAGCGGGTCGATCCGGACGATCCCTCCGCCATCGACGCGGCCCTGGAGCGGTTCGGCGCCCTGGTGGTCAAGCCGGCGCGGGGCGAACAGGGGCAGGGCGTCGCCGTGGGTCTGACGACCATGAAGGCCGTCCAGTCGGCCCTGGTCCGCGCGCGCCGCATCTGTTCCGAAGTGCTGATCGAGGAACAGGTCCAGGGGGAGGATCTGCGTCTGGTGGTGATCGACTACAAGGTCGTGGCTTGCGCCCTGCGTCGCCCGCCCCGCGTCATCGGCGACGGGCGCACCCCGCTTCGGGCCCTGATCGAGCATCAGAGCCGCCGCCGCGCCGCTGCGACCGGCGGAGAATCGACCATACCCATTGACGAAGAGACCGAACGCACCCTGGGCGAGGCCGGCTATGGCCTGGACGACGTCGCGCCCGAGGGCGTCGAGGTTCTGGTGCGCAAGGCGGCCAATCTGCACCTGGGCGGCACCATCCACGATGTGACGGAGGAGGTGCACCCGACCTTGATCCGCGCCGCCGTCGCCGCCGCCCGCGCCATCGACATCCCTGTCACCGGCATAGACCTGATGGTGAAGTCGCCGCGCGAGCCCGACTACGCCTTCATCGAGGCCAATGAACGCCCCGGCCTGGCCAATCACGAACCCCAGCCGACGGCCGAGCGTTTCATCGACCTGTTGTTCCCCCTGTCCGCCCCGACCTCTGCGCGCGCCGTGGTTCGGGCCGACGTCTGAAGGAGGCCCCTTGGCCCGTCCTGCGATCGACCTCGACTATCTGAAGTCCCGCCTCGCCGACCTGCTGAACACGCCCAGCCCCACCGGCTATACCGATGAGGCCGTGTGGCGGTTGTGCCGAGAGCTGCAGCGGCTGGGGCTGGACTATGAACTGACCCGGCGCGGCGCGATCCGGGCCCGCCTGCCGGGCCGGTCCTCCAAACCCGCCCGCGCGGTCGTGGCCCACGTCGACACCCTGGGCGCCCAGGTCAAACAGGTGAAGGACAACGGTCGGCTGGAGCTTGTGGCCATCGGCCACTGGTCGTCGCGCTTCGCCGAGGGCGCGCGGGCCACAGTCTTTTCGGAGGGCGGCGCCTGGCGCGGCACCATCCTGCCGCTGAAGGCCTCGGGCCACACCTTCAATGAGGAGGTGGACACCCAGCCGGTGAGCTGGCGTCAGGTCGAGCTGCGAATCGACGCCGTGACCCACGGGCGCGACGACACCCTGGCTCTCGGGATCGACGTCGGCGACATTGTCGCCATCGACCCCCAGCCCGAGTTCACGGACACCGGCTTCATCGTCTCGCGCCATCTGGACGACAAGGCGGGGGTCGCGGTCCTTTTGGCCGCTCTGGAGTGCATGATCCGTGAAGAGCGCACCCCCACGGTCGACACCTGGTGGCTGTTCACCATCGCCGAGGAGGTGGGGCTGGGCGCCTCGTCCGTGCTGATCCCGGACGTGGCGGCCATGGTCACGGTCGACAACGGCACGACCGCGCCGGGCCAGAACTCGTCTGAGTTCGGCGTCACCATCGCCATGGCCGACCAGACGGGGCCGTTCGACTGGCACCTGTCGCGCAAACTGGTCCAGCTGGCGCGCGACCACGACATCGCGCATCAGAAGGACGTCTTCCGCTACTACCGCTCGGACTCGGCCTCTGCGCTGGAATCCGGGGCGGACATCCGCACCGCCCTGATCACCTTCGGCGTGGACGCCAGCCACGGCTATGAGCGGATCCACGAAACCGCCCTGGCGGATCTGACGCGCCTGCTGATCGCCTATGCCGAGAGCGAGGTCGAAATCGGCCGTGACGCCAAACCCCTCAGCGGGGTCAAGGGCTTCACCCACCAGCCGGTTGATGAATAGGTCGACTGGGGGGGGTGCCGGCGTCAGCGCCTGTCCATTCTCCCAGGCTCCGCCCTTGGGGCTCGCCCAGGCTCCGCCCTCGCGGCCCGGCGCCAGGGCCAGCAGCCCTCGATCTCCGTTTCCAGCGAAAAGCTGAGGAAGGTCCGTATCAGGACGACCAGACCCAGCAGGCCGACCGTTTGAAGCGTCAGGGGTGCGGTGATGGTGCTGATGATGTCCGCCCCAACCAGGAGTTCCAGGCCGAGGAGGATGCCGCGGCCCAGGTTCGCCCGATAGGTGGTATAGGCTTGGCGCCAGTTTCGATCCCGGACGCCGTGCAGGGCGAACAGCCCGGTCGCCAGCAAGACCCCGCCCACGATGATGCCGGCGCCGGCCAATTCCAGCAGCACCGCAAACGGTTGGATGAAGGCGTGAACCTGGCTCAGCATGGCCGTTCCGATCGCTTATCCGTATCGCCGACCTCGTCCGGGCGACGTCACCCCATGCGCCAAAGGCGCAGATGTTCAAGCACGTCGGCGACGATCTGTTCCCGGGTGAACCCCGTCAGATCGCGCGCCCGCCCTGCGGCGTCGGAATAGGCGGACAGCCGCCATTCCATCGCGCGGCGTTTCTCGGGCGCATCCAGCGCGGTCATGGCGGGGCGCGGACGTTCACGCGCCGCGAGGCGATAATGGAACGTCGGCCCGCTCTGACCGGCCGCGGTCAGGACCAGGCCTGTCGCCTCGCGCGCCACCTCAGCCTCCAGGCCTTCGGCGGACAGGGCCGCGCGAACCGTCTCAAGGGCCGGGGCTCCGGCCTGATCCAGCTGGCGGTCGATGTCGCGCCGGTTCGCGGGCGACAGAATGCGTTTGAGCTGTTCGGACAGGGGCGGGCCTTCGGTCTCGACCGCGCGTCCGGCCAGGTCGGCGTTCATCTGCCGCACCAGTCCGGCGGCCAGCAGGATCATGATGACGGCGAAGGGCAGGGCGGCCACCAGGGTCGCCGCCTGAAGCGCGCCCAGGCCCCCGGCCAACAGCAGCAGGGCGGCGGCCAGCCCCTCCAGCGAACACCAATAGACCCTTTGCCAACGCGGCGTATCGTCGGCCCCGCCCGACGCGATGGTGTCGATCACCAATGAGCCGGAATCCGCCGAGGTGACGAAGAAGACCGCCACCAGCAGCACCGCCAGGGTCGAGGTGACGGCGGCGCCCGGCAGTTCCTCGAAGAAGCGGAATATGGCGGTGGACAGGTCCGCCGTCACCGCATCGGCGATGGCCCCCGCCGCGACCCCCATATCGAGATTGACCGCCGTATTGCCGAAGATCGTCATCCACAGAAAGGTGAAGCCGGTGGGAACCAGCAGCACGCCGATGACGAACTCCCGCACCGTGCGGCCGCGTGAGATGCGGGCGATGAACATGCCCACGAAGGGCGACCAGGCGATCCACCAGGCCCAGTAGAACAGGGTCCAGTTCGCCATCCAGCCGCGGGGCTCATAGGCGTAGAGGTTGAAGGTGCGGATGAAGAAATGGTCCAGATAGAGGCCGAAGTTCTGGACCAGGGCCTTCAAGAGGAAGCCGGTCGGCCCGACGACCAGGACGAACAGCATCAGCAGCACCGCCAGCACCAGGTTCAGCTCCGACAGCCGCCGGACCCCCTTGTCCAGTCCGGTCAGCACCGAGGCGGTCGCGCACGCCATGACCAAGGCGATCAGCCCCACCTGCACCCAGGGCGTATTGGGCAGGCCGGTCAAATCGTTAAGCCCGCTGTTGATCTGCGACACCCCCAGACCCAGGGAGGTGGCGATGCCGAACAGGGTGCCGCAGATGGCGAAGACGTCGACGGCGTCGCCGATCGGTCCGTTGATCCTCCGGCCCAACAGGGGCGACAGGCCCGAGCGAAGGGTCAGCGGCAGGCCCTTTCGATGGGCGAAATAGGCCAGGCTGAGCCCGACCAGCGCATAGACGGCCCAGGCGTGGACGCCCCAATGGGTGAAGGTGATCACCATCGCCTCTCGCGCCGCCTCGAAGGTGCGGGGCTGGGCCTCGGGCGGGCTGGCGTAATGCTGGATCGGCTCGGCGACGGCGAAATACATCAGGCCGATGCCCATGCCGGCGGCGAACAGCATGGCGAGCCAGGAGACATAGGGGAAGTCCGGCTCCGAATCGTCCGGCCCGAGCTTTAGGGCCCCGGTCGGCCCCAGGGCGAGGAACAGGATCAGCAGCAGAAATCCGGCGACGGCGGCGATGTAGAACCAGCCGAAGGTGTCGATCACCCAGCCTTGAGCGGCCTGGAACAGACGGTCGGACTCGCCGGGGGCGGCGACGGCCAGGGCCAGCAGCAGGCCGACGATCAGGCTTGCGCCCCAGAAGACGCGCGGATTCATCTTGGTCTTGAGCATGGACCTATAGCGTGACAGTTCCGCCATGGTTGCGGCGTCCATTGCCGAGTTCGGTTCAAACCGGCTTTCAGACCGTCTTCACAGGGGGATTTCCCGCCGCTCTGCGGCGCTGCGCAGGCCGGCGTCCAGGACGCGCATGACGACCAGCGCCTGGTCGGCGGGAACGGGCGCGGGCGCCGCGCCGCGGATGGCGTCGCGGACCGCGGCGTAGAAGGCGAGGTAGTCGCCGCGTTCGGGCGCGGGCGTGGTGCGGACGATCTCGCCGTCGATCTGCCTGGTCAGCACGCCGGGCGACGGGTCCAGGCCCCAGTCGGCGTCGCCGGGACGCAGGCCCGCCTTGGATTGGCCCTCCTGGGCGTCCAGCCCGTGTTTGATGAAGCTGCCGCCCGTGCCGTGGACGAGGTAGCGCAGGCCGGACTCGGCGACGAGGTGGCCCATGTTCAGAATGACCCGCAGCCGGTCGTAGCGCAGCAGGACGTGGGCGTAGTCAATGGCCGCAGCGCCGACGCGCTGGGGCTGGAGATCGGCGTAGACGGCCAGGGGCGGGCCGAACAGCTGCACCGCCTGGTCGATCAGGTGCGGGCCCAGATCGGCCCAGACGCCGCCGTCGCGCCTGTCCTTCCAGCGGTCGGCGACGGCGGGGCGGAAGCGGTCGAAATGGCTTTCGAACACGGCGATCTCGCCCAGTTCGCCCTGGTCGATCAGCCGGCGCAGGGTCAGGAAGTCCGCGTCCCAACGCCGGTTCTGGAAGACGCTGAAGACGCCGGGCGACGAAGCCGCGACGGCGGCGACGGCCTCGGCCTGCTCAAGCGTGGCGGCGAAGGGCTTGTCCACCACCACGGACCTTCCGGCCTTCAGCGCCGCGATCGACTGTTCGGCGTGAAGGGCGTCGGGGGTGGCGACGACGATCAGACCGATGCCGTCACGGCTCAGGGCCGCATCCAGGTCGGGCAGAACCTCGACGCCGGGCCGGTCGGCGTGGACCGCATCCGGCCGCGACGAGACGACGGCGGACAGGGTCAGGCCGGGGGTCGCCTCGATCAGGGGGCGTGGAAGGTCTGGCCCGCCAGGCCGTAGCCGACGACGGCGACGCCGATGGGTGCGTGTGAGGTCATGCCCCGATCAATAGCGGTCCGGGCGGGGGCCATCCAGCACATAGGGCACCACGCCGCGCTCGTTCTCGGGGACGTGAAGGGGGCGGTCCAGGGGCGGGAAGGCGCGCTGGGTGCAGTCGGTGCGCTCGCAGATGCGGCAGCTGACGCCGATCCGGGCGGCGGGACCGTTCAGGTCCAGGCCGGCGGCATAGACCAGCGACCCGGCGTGCTCGACCTCGCAGCCCAGGGACAGGGCGTAGCGGCGGTCGTTGGCCAGATAGGAGCCGCTGGGCTTGGACACGGAGCGTGCAATGGAGATGTAGCGCGAGCCGTCGGGCATCTCGGCCAGCTGGACCCCGATCCGGTCGGGCGTGGCGAAGGCTTCGTGGACGTTCCACAGGGGGCAGGCGCCGCCGAAGCGGGCGAACTGGAAGCGGGTCGCGCTATGGCGTTTGGTGATGTTGCCGGCCATGTCGACGCGGGCGAAATAGAAGGGCACCCCGCGCCAGCCGGGCCGTTGCAGGGTCGAGAGCCGGTGGCAGACCTGTTCGAAACTGACCTGGAAGCGGGTGCGCAGCCGGTCGATGTCGTGTTTCTCCGCCCGCGCCGCCTCGAGGAAGGCGCGGTAGGGCAACAGAAGGGCGCCGGCGGCGTAGTTGGCCAGGCCGACGCGGGCCACGTCGCGCGCGGCCTGGGTGCGGAAGGCGGCGCGGTCCAGCTCGGTCTCGATCCGGTCGCGGAAGGACATGAGGGCCAGCTGGTGGGCCAGCTGGAAGGAGCGGGTGGCGCCCGGCTGCCAGGCGTCCAGGGAGAGTATGCGACTGGCGGGATCGTAGCGGCGCAGCGCCTCCTGACCCGCGACATAGACGGTGCGGACGCCGTGCCGGTCGGCCAGCAGGGTCTCCAGCGCCCGTTCGATCGGGCCGTCCTGGGGGATGTCGGCCGCCAGGGCCTCGGCCGCCGTGTCCAGGCTGTCGACGTAGTTGTCGCGGTAGTGGAAGAAGTCGCGGACCTCCTCATAGGGCAGCAGGGCGACGCGGGCGCCCAGTTCGTCGCGGCCCAGGGTGTCGTCCAGCGCCTTCACCCGCTCGTCCAGCTGGCGGAAGGCCTGGTGCAGGGCCAGGAACTGATGGGCCAGGCGCGGGGTGTTGGCGACGGCCTGTTTCAGCTCGGCCGCCGTCGGGGGTTCGGCCCCGCCGCTGACCGGGCCGGCGATGTCGGTGGTGGCCTCGCGCAGGTCGGCGATCAGGCGGGCGTCGCCCTCGAGATCGAACAGGCTGGCGTCGATATGGAAGGCGCGGGTCAGGGCGATCAGGACGCGGGCGGTGGCCGGGCGCTGATTGGTCTCGATCTGCGACAGATAGGAGGGCGACAGGCCCAGACGTTCGGCGCAGGCCTCCAGCGTCCAGCCGCGCGCCTCGCGCAGCTTGCGCAGTTTGGGTCCCAGAAAAAGCTTCTCAGCCATTCGCAAGTTTGCAGTTCACAGCCGCCGCCTTTGCAAGTCCGCGCAGTTCCGCATCTTTTGCAAAGTTGCGTTTGCCATTTTGCGATGAAGGCGCCACGCCTTGCCGTTCGAACGAGAGGCCGAAACCGATCATGACTCAAGCCATCCTTGAAGAACTGGAGCGCCGTCGCGCCGCCGCGAAACTGGGCGGCGGGGAAAAGCGTATCGCCGCCCAGCACGCCAAGGGCAAGCTGACGGCGCGCGAACGCATCGACGTTCTGCTGGACGAGGGCTCCTTCGAGGAGACCGACATGTTCGTCGAGCACCGCAGCCACGACTTCGGGATGGAGACGCAGCGCATCCCCGGCGACGGGGTGGTGACGGGGCGCGGCACCATCGGCGGGCGGCTGGTCTATGTCTTCTCCAAGGATTTCACGGTGTTCGGCGGCAGCCTGTCGGGCGCCCATGCGGCCAAGATCGTCAAGCTGCAGAAGATGGCCCTGACCACCGGCGCGCCGATCATCGGCCTGTTCGACGCGGGCGGGGCGCGGATCCAGGAGGGGGTGGAGAGCCTGGCCGGCTACGCCGACATCTTCCTGCAGAACACCCTGGCCAGCGGCGTCATTCCCCAGATCAGCGTGATCATGGGGCCGTGCGCGGGGGGCGACGTCTATTCGCCGGCCATCACCGACTTCATCTTCATGGTGAAGGACACGAGCTATATGTACGTGACCGGCCCCGATGTGGTGAAGACCGTCACCAACGAGGTCGTCAGCCACGAGGACCTGGGCGGCGCGCGGGTGCATGCCGGCAAGTCGGGCGTGGCGGACGGGGCGTTCGAGAACGACCTGGAGGCCCTGTCGGAGGTGCGCCGCCTGATCGGCTTTTTGCCCCTGTCGAACCGCGAAAAGCCGCCGGTGCGCGAGAGCTATGACGAGCCCGAGCGGGACGAGCCGAGCCTGGACACATTGATCCCGGCCAATCCGAACCAGCCCTATGACATGAAGGAGCTGATCCTGAAGGTGCTCGACGAGGCCGACTTCTTCGAGATCGGGGCCGACTTCGCCAAGAACATCATCTGCGGCTTCGGCCGGCTGGACGGCCGGACGGTCGGGATCGTCGCCAACCAGCCCCAGGTGCTGGCGGGTGTGCTGGACATCGATTCAAGCCGCAAGGCCGCGCGGTTCGTGCGTTTCTGCGACGCCTTCGACATTCCGATCGTCACCTTCGTGGACGTGCCGGGCTTCATGCCGGGGACCAAGCAGGAGTACGGCGCCCTGATCAAACATGGGGCCAAGCTGCTTTTCGCCTATGCCGAGGCGACGGTTCCGAAACTGACCCTGATCACGCGCAAGGCCTATGGCGGCGCCTATGACGTGATGAGTTCGAAACACCTGCGCGGCGACGTCAACTACGCCTGGCCCACCGCCGAGATCGCGGTCATGGGCGCCAAGGGGGCGGTCGAGATCATCTTCCGCAAGGAGGCCGGCGATCCCGAAGCCCTGGCCGCGCGCGAGGCCGAGTACAAGGACCGGTTCGCCAATCCGTTCGTGGCGGCGGGCCTGGGCTATATCGACGACGTGATCATGCCCCACGGCACGCGGCGGCGGCTGGTGAAGGCGTTGCGGACGCTGAAGAACAAGGTCCAGGAGAACCCCTGGAAGAAGCACGACAATATTCCGCTGTAAGGGGGGAGCATGGTGGACGTCACAACATTCGCGCAGGCGTTAGAGGCGGCCAGCGGCTGTAAGAACAAACATTTGCTGCTCGGAAATGGGTTCAGCATCGCCTGCTTCCCCAAAATTTTTCCGTACACCTCTCTCTATGAGGAGGCAAAACCTCACTTGCCTGCCGAGCTTGTGGCCGCTTTCAATACGTTGAAGACGACGGACTTCGAGGCGGTAATTCGCGCACTCCAATCGTCTGCAGCAGTCGCACCTATATACGGTGGTGACGCTAAGAAGATGATCGAGCACTCCGAAATATTAAAGGAGGCATTGGTTAAGGCTGTCGCGTCACGCCATCCGAGCCGTCCTGGAGATATATCGCCGGACAAGTACGCTTCATGTCGCAAATTTTTAGCGCATTTTTTATCTGACAAAAAGGGAAACGTATACACAACAAACTATGATCTTTTACTTTATTGGGCTGCTATGCAGGACGATGTTGATGAAGTAAAAATTCATCACAACGATGGTTTTGGAAAAGATCCAGACGATTACGACGCTGAATATGTAATGTGGCATGGTGAGTCTAAGGCTCACGGACAAAGAGTCCACTATCTGCATGGCGCGCTTCATCTATTTGACGCAGGTCGGCAACTTCAAAAGTATACGTGGATAAATACTGGAAAGCCTCTAATTGATCAGGCTGGGGAGGCTCTTTCAAGGAATGAATTTCCTTTGTTTGTGTCCGAGGCTAACTCCAACCAAAAGCTCGCCAAGATTCAGCACAGTGCTTATCTCCATCACTCATATAAGAGCTACATTGGCGTAATTAATGGTGGAGAAAATTCTGCACTATTTGTTCTTGGTCACTCATTAGATGTCAATGATGATCACATATTCGAACGGATTGGTCGATCCGATCTCGGTCAGCTGTACGTCAGCCTGCATGGGTCGCAAGATTCCGATGCCAATATAGAAATCATACGTCGCGCCGAGCGCCTGAAGTCCCTGCGAACGGGCACTGAACTCTTCGTCGGTTATTATGACGCTGCAAGCGCAGCGCCTTGGGGCTAATCGTTAAAATGTTCTCCAAAATCCTCATCGCCAACCGGGGCGAGATCGCGGTTCGGATCATCAAGACCTGCCGCCGCATGGGCATCAAAACCGTGCAGGTCTATTCGGAGGCCGACGCCGGGTCGTTGGCGGTCGAGATGGCCGACGAGGCGGTGCTGATCGGGCCGGCGCCGGCGGCGCAGTCCTATCTGCTGGCGGACAAGATCGTCGAGGCGGTGCGCCAGACGGGGGCGCAGGCCGTGCATCCGGGCTTTGGCTTCCTGTCTGAGAACGCCGGGTTCGCGCGGCGGCTGAGGGACGAGGGGATCGCCTTCATCGGCCCGAACCCCGAGGCCATCGAGGCCATGGGCGACAAGATCAGCTCCAAGAAGCTGGCGGCCGAGGCGGGGGTCTCGACCGTGCCGGGGCATATGGGGCTGATCGAGACGCCGGAAGAGGCGGTCAAGATCGCCAACCAGATCGGCTATCCGATCATGATCAAGGCCTCGGCCGGCGGCGGCGGCAAGGGCATCCGCGTGGCCCATTCGGACGCCGACATGGCCGAGGGGTTTGCGGCGGTGAAGGCCGAGGCGCTGAACGCCTTCGGCGACGACCGGGTCTTCCTGGAGAAGTTCATCATCGACCCGCGCCACATCGAGATCCAGGTGCTGGGCGACAAACACGGCCATGTGGTCCACCTGTTCGAGCGCGAATGCTCGATCCAGCGCCGCAACCAGAAGGTCATCGAGGAGGCGCCCAGCCCCTTGCTTGACGAGGCCACCCGCGCCGCCATGGGGGCGCAGGCCGTCGCCCTGGCCCAGGCGGTGAACTATGACTCGGCGGGTACGGTCGAGTTCGTGGCGGGTCAGGATAAGTCGTTTTATTTCCTGGAGATGAACACGCGTCTTCAGGTCGAACATCCGGTGACGGAGCTGATCGCCGGGGTCGATCTGGTCGAACAGATGATCCGTTCGGCCTGGGGTGAGAAACTGGCCTTCGAACAGAAGGACCTGAAGATCGACGGCTGGGCCATCGAGAGCCGGATCTACGCCGAGGATCCCTATCGCGGCTTCCTGCCGTCCATCGGGCGGCTGGTCCGATACGAGCAGCCGGAAGAGGGCGAGCAGGACGGCTATGTGGTCCGCAACGATTCCGGCGTCCGCGAGGGCGACGAGATCAGCATGTTCTACGACCCGATGATCGCCAAACTGTGCGCCTGGGGCGAGACGCGCGAGGCCGCAGTCGCGGGCATGGCCCGGGCGCTGGAGGACACCCATCTGTCGGGCCTGGGCCATAACGTGCCCTTCCTGGCGGCGGTGATGGACCAGGAGCGGTTCAAGTCGGGCCGGCTGTCGACCAGCTATATCAAGGACGAGTTCCCGGACGGTTTCCATGGCCTCAAGCCGACGCAGCACCAGGAGCGAATCCTGATCGCCGCCGCCATGGCCATGCACGAGATCCTCGCTGAGCAGGAGGGCGATCCGTCCGACCGCACCGACTGGATCGTGATGATCGACAAGACGCCGCACGGGGTGGGCCTGTCCTATGATACGGACGAGGCGATGATCCTGACCCTTACGGGCGGGGGCGACATCCGCCTGTCGGAGATCGACTGGCGGCCCGGCCTGGCCCAGTTCAAGGCCGAGCTGGATGGCGAGCCCTTCACCGCCGAGGTCAAACGCGCCGCCGACGGCTTCGACATCCGCCACCGCGCGGCCAAGGCGCGGGTGCGGGTGCTGCGGCCGCAGGTCGCCGAACTGTATGCGCGCCTGCCGGAGAAGGCGGTCGCGGATACGTCCAAACTGGTGCTGTCGCCGATGCCGGGTCTGGTGGTGTCGATCCCGGTCGTGGTGGGCCAGGCGGTCAAGACCGGCGAGACGGTGGCCATCATCGAGGCCATGAAGATGCAGAACATCCTGAAGGCCGAGCGCGACGGGGTGGTGAAGGCGGTCGGGGCCAAGGACGGCGATCCGGTGGCGGCCGATGACGTGTTGGTGGAGTTCGGGTGATGTTTTCTACCTTCGTCATCCTCGGGCTTGACCCGAGGATCGGGTGTGGGGCGCGACCTGCGCTCGACGTCCTTGCATGTGCGACGGAACATCCGATCCTCGGGTCAAGCCCGAGGATGACGGGAGTGGGGGCGGGGGGCGTCGCATGACCTTCCCCATTCCCACACCCCTCGAATGGCGCGAGACGGCCCAGAAGGCGTTGAAGGATCGACCGATCGAGTCGCTGATGCACCTCGACGCGGACCAGTTGGCGACGCGGCCTCTATACGCCGGGGCCACCGGCGTGCAGCCGATCTTCGCCCCGCGTCCGTCCGATTCCGAAGGCCGGGCCTGGGATCTGCGGACCCTGGTCGAGGGGGATGAGCCCGAGGCGGTCAATGCGGCCGTGCTGACCGATCTGGAGAACGGCGCGGCGTCGGTGGTGCTGAAGGGGCGGGTGCTGGCGGATTCCGCGCCGTTGGGGCGGGCGCTGGAAGGCGTGGCGCTGGAGCTGGCGCCGGTGGCGCTGGACGCCGGGATCGACGGGCCGGATGCGGCCAACGCCCTGGCGGTCGTCGCCAAGGGTTCGCCGCGCGCCAAGCTGAGGTTCCACATGGACCCGGTCTCGGCCTTCGCCGAGGCGGGCGGGGCGCCGCGTTCGGTGGAGGAGCATCTGAGCCTGGCGGCCAATACGGCGGCGCGGCATGCGGGGGCCTATCCCGAGGCGAGCTTCTTCTTGGCCGGCGGGCGCGTGGCGCACGAGGCGGGCGGATCGGCGGCGCAGGAGCTGGCCTTTGCGGCCTCAAGCGTGGTGGCCCATGCGAAGGCGGCGGTGGACGCGGGGATGTCGGTCGAGGCGGCCCTGAAGGGGACGGTGGTCGGCCTGTCGGTCGATGCGGAATATTTCGACAGCCTGGCCAAGGTCCGGGCCATGCGGCTGATCTGGGCGGCCTTGACGCGAGCCTTTGAGGTCGAGGCGCCGGCGGTGATCGAGGCGCGGTCGTCGCGGCGGATGCTCAGCAGCCGTGATCCCTGGCCCAATCTGCTGCGGTTGACTGCAGCGGGGTTTGCCGGCGCGGTCGGCGGGGCGGATGTGGTGGTGCTGGACGGCTTTACCCGCGCGGCGGGGCGGCCTGACGCCTTTGCTCGGCGGCAGGCGCGGAACACACAGCTGGTGCTGATGGAGGAGGCGAACCTGGGCCGGGTCGATGATCCGGCGGCGGGGAGCTGGTATCTGGACGCCCGGACGCGGGATCTGGCCGAGGCCGGCTGGGCCGAGTTTCAGATAATCGAGGCCGAGGGCGGCCTGGTCGAGGCCCTGAAGGGCTCGGTGATCCAGCCCCGCATCGCCCGCGCCCGCGCCCAGCGTGAGGCGGCGCTGAAGAACGGCGCGGCCCAGATCATCGGCGTGACGAAATATGTGGACCCCGAGGTGCGGCCGGCGCCGGTCGAGGCGGTCGATGAGGCGGGGGCGGCGGTGGAGCGGGTGAGCGAAGCCCTGAGCCCGATCCGCTTCGCGGCGGCCTTCGAGGAGGTCATCGGATGAGCTTCCCCGATTTCAGCAAGATCAGCCTGGACCTGGCGCCGACCGGGCAGGGGCCGGCGCGCGAGCCGTGGGCGACGCCCGAGGGGCTGACGGTCGAGACCGCCTACGGCCCTGAGGCCCTGGAGGGGCTGGATCACCAGGACGGTCTGCCGGGCTTCGCCCCCTTTGTGCGTGGGCCCTATCCGACCATGTATGCGGGCAATCCCTGGACCATCCGCCAGTACGCCGGCTTCTCGACCGCGGAGGAGTCCAACGCCTTCTATCGCCGCAATCTGGCGGCGGGGCAGAAGGGTCTGAGCATCGCTTTCGATCTGGCGACGCACCGGGGCTATGACAGCGACCATCCCAGGGTAAAGGGCGACGTCGGCATGGCCGGCGTGGCCATCGACAGCATCTATGACATGCGGACCCTGTTCGACGGGATCCCGCTGGACCAGATGTCGGTGTCGATGACGATGAACGGGGCGGTGCTGCCGATCCTGGCCCTCTATGTCGTCGCGGCGGAAGAACAGGGCGTGCCGCACGCGGCCCTGACCGGGACCATTCAGAACGATATTCTGAAGGAGTTCATGGTCAGGAACACCTACATCTATCCGCCCGAACCCTCGATGCGGATCATCGCCGACATCTTCGCCTGGACGGCGCAGGAGACGCCGAAGTTCAACTCCATCTCGATCTCCGGCTATCACATGCAGGAGGCGGGCGCCTCGGCCGACATCGAGCTGGCCTACACCCTGGCGGACGGGATCGAATATCTGCGGGCGGGCGTCGCGGCGGGCATGCCGATCGACCGGTTCGCGCCGCGCCTGAGCTTCTTCTGGGCCATCGGCATGAACTATTTCATGGAGGTGGCCAAGATGCGGGCCGGCCGCCTGCTGTGGGCCGAGGCGGTGCGCAAGGAGGGCGGGGTCGATCCCAAGTCCCTGTCCCTGCGCGCCCACTGCCAGACCTCGGGCTGGAGCCTGGCGGCGCAGGACGTGTTCAACAACGTCAGCCGCACCATGGTCGAGGCCATGGCGGCGGCGGGCGGGCAGACGCAGAGCCTGCACACCAACGCCCTGGACGAGGCCCTGGCGCTTCCGACCGACTTCTCGGCCCGGATCGCGCGCAATACCCAGATCCTGCTGCAGCAGGAGACCGGCCTGACCCGCGTCATCGACCCCTGGGGCGGCAGCTATTATGTCGAGCGGCTGACCCACGAACTGGCCGAGCGCGCCCGCGCCCACATGGCCGAGGTCGAGGCCCTGGGCGGCATGGCCAAGGCCATCGAGGCCGGCATCCCCAAGCTGAGGATCGAGGAGTCCGCCGCCCGCACCCAGGCCCGGATCGACACCGGCCAGCAGACGGTGGTGGGGGTGAACAAATATCTGAACCCCGTCGTCGACGATATTCCGATGCTGAAGGTCGACAATGCGGCGGTTCTGGCGGCCCAGATCGACAAGCTGAAACGGCTGCGGGCCGAGCGGGACCAGGCGGCGACCGATGCGGCGCTGGAGGCTCTGACCAACGGGGCGCGAGGGACCGCCAATCTGCTGGAGCTGGCGGTCCAGGCCGCGCGGGCCAAGGCGACGGTGGGTGAAATTTCCGACGCGCTGGAGGCCGCCTTCGGCCGCCATGTGGCGACGGTGCAGACCGTGTCGGGCGTCTATGCCAAGGAGGCGGGGACGGACGCCCGCTTCGCCCGCGCCCGCGAGATGGTGGCGACCTTCGTCGAGAACGACGGCGGGCCGCCGCGCATCCTGATCGCCAAGCTTGGTCAGGACGGGCACGATCGGGGCCAGAAAGTGGTCGCCACCGGCTACGGCGACCTGGGCTTCGACGTCACCGCCGGCGCCCTGTTCCAGACCCCGGCCGAGGCGGCGAAGGACGCCGTGGAGAAGGGGGTCCATGCGGTCGGCGCGTCATCGCTGGCCGCGGGCCACCTGACCCTGGTTCCCGAACTGAAGGCCGAGCTGGAGAAGCTGGGGCGGCCCGACATCATGATCGTGGTCGGCGGCGTCATTCCGCCCTCGGACGTGCAGCCCCTGCTCGATATGGGGGCGGCCGCCGTTTATCCGCCCGGTTCGGCCATCGCCGATACGGCGGTGGACCTGATCGAAAAGCTGAACCAGCGCCTGGGTTACGCCCAGCCCGCGCCTAAGGAGACCGCATGATCGGCGCCCTGAACCATGTCGGGGTCGCGACCCCGTCCATCGCGGATTCGATCAAACTGTATCGCGACGTGCTGGGAGCGACCAAGATCGGGGAGCCCTTCGACCTGCCCGCGCAGGGGGTGAAGGTCTGTTTCATCGACACCCCGACGGCCCAGATCGAGCTGATCGAGCCCTATGACGAGACCAGCCCCATCGTCGGCTTCCTGGCCAAGAACCCCAAGGGCGGCCAGCATCACGTCTGTTTCGAGGTCGAGGACATCCACGACGCCGTCGCCGAGATGCGGGCCAAGGGGGTGACCCTCCTGGGCACGGGCGAGCCGCGCATCGGGGCGCACGGAACGCCGGTCGTCTTCCTGCATCCGAAAGAGATGGGCGGGGTGCTGATCGAGCTGATGGAGACGCCGAAAGGCGATCACTGAAGACCGATCACGGGTCGCTGGAGCTTTTCGCCAGCTTGACCGTTAAGGGCGTGAACAGGAGACCTGATCATGACGCGCCGCCTGACCGCCCTGCTCGCCATCGCCGCCCTGACGGGCGTGTCCGCCTGTCAGCAGGCCGAGCCGGAGCAGCCGGTCGCCCCGGTCGAGGCCCAGCCCGTGCCCGCCCCGCCGGTTCCGGGCGTCGGCTACGCCTGCGAAAGCGGCGCGACGGTCGAGGCCCGCTATGCCGACAGCGCCACGGCTCAGCTGACCTATAAGGGCCAGACCTATGATCTGCGGTCCGCCCAGGCCGCCAGTGGGGCCCGCTATGTCGGCTCCGGCGTCGAATGGTGGACCGTCACCCGCGACGGCCAGGAGACGGCCACCCTCAGCCGGCTCAGCCCGAACGACCAGGTCGGCGTGGCCGTTTTGGAACGCTGCGCGCGACCGGCGGCGACGCCGTCACCCTTGAGCGCAGCCCAGCCGGATCAGGCCGTCACGCCTGCGCCGGGCGGGGTCCTGCCGGCCGCCGCCCCCTGCAAGGGACCGCAGCTGAAGCTGGCGGCCGAGGACGGCGACGCCGGGGCGGGCAATCGGGTGCGCAACTTCAGCCTTCAGAACATTGGAAGCCAGGCCTGCAGCCTGACCGGCTATCCGGGCATGACTCTGCTGGACGGACAGGGGCGGCCTCTGACCGCAATCCGCGCCGACCAGAGCCCCGGCAGCTATTTCCGCCAGGGCCAGGCCCCGACCCCGGTGACCCTGGCGCCCCAGGCCAAGGCCTGGTTCGAACTGGCCTGGAGCGTGATCCCCAACGAGGCCATGGGCGAGAAGACCTGCCCCTCGGCGGCGACCCTGCGGGCCACCGCGCCGGGCGACACGGCGGTAATTCCCTTAGCCTTCGCCTTCCAGCCTTGCGGCGGCAAGATCCGCGTCAGTCCGATCCGGGCCGAGGAAAACCCCCAGGCCGCGACCTGACATCGCGTCGAGACGTCTGGAAACCCGGCCGAAATGGGCGTAGGTCGCGGCCATGACCCAGAGCTTCTACGACCGTATCGCCGGCGAACTGACCGAGATCGACGCCCAGGGCCTGACCAAGCCCGAACGTGTGATCGCCTCTCGCCAGGGGCCGGTGATTCAGGTCGGCGGGCGCGAGGTGCTGAACTTCTGCGCCAACAACTATCTGGGCTTGGCGGGCGACGAGCGGGTGACCCAGGCCGGGATCGCGGCGCAACAGAAGTGGGGGGCGGGCACGGCCTCGGTCCGCTTCATCTGCGGCACCCTGGAAATTCATAAAGAGCTGGAGGCGGCTGTCGCCGGCTATCTCGGCTTTGAGGACGCCATTCTGTTCGCCGCCGCCTTCGACGCCAACGGCGGGATATTCGAGCCCCTGTTCGGCGAAAACGACGCCATCGTCTCCGACAGCCTGAACCACGCCTCGATCATCGACGGGGTGCGGCTGTGCAAGGCCAAACGCTATCGCTTCGCCAATTCCGACATGGACGAGTTGGAGACGCGGCTGAAGGAGGCCCGCGAGGCCGGCGCGCGCGACATCATCATCGCCACCGACGGCGCCTTCTCGATGGACGGCTATATCGCCCGCCTGAAGGACATCCGCGCCTTAGCCGACAAATACGACGCCCTGATCATGGTCGACGACTGTCACGCGACGGGCTTCCTGGGCCCGCAGGGCAAGGGCTCCTTCGCCTATCACGGGGTCGAGGTGGACTTCGTCACCGGCACCTTCGGCAAGGCCCTGGGCGGCGCCATGGGCGGCTTCATCTGCGCCAAGAAGGCGGTGGTCGAACTGCTGAAGCAACGGGCGCGGCCCTATCTGTTCTCTAACGCCCTGTCGCCGGCGGTGTGCGGGTCTTCGCTGGAGGCCATCCGTATCGCCCAAGGGGCTGAGGGCGACGTGCTTCGCACCCGCCTGTCCGCCAACGCCCATCGCTATCGCAACGCCATGGCGGACGCGGGCTTCACCCTGCTGGACGGGGAACACCCGATCATCCCGGTCATGCTGGGCGACGCCAAACTGGCCCAGGATTTCGCGGCGCGGGCGCTGGAGCTGGGCGTCTATGTGATCGGGTTTTCCTTCCCGGTGGTGCCGCGCGGTCAGGCGCGGATCCGCACCCAGATGTCGGCGGCGCATACGTTCGAACAGATCGACCGGACGGTTGCGGCGTTTACGCAGGCGGGCCGGGAGCTGGGGGTTATCTGAGGTCTTCCTCCGCAGCCCGCTGCGCCACATTATTCCCGTCATCCTCGGGCTTGTCCCGAGGATCCATACTCCCGGTTTTCGCCGGTGCGCACCGTCCTCGACGGAGGCTATGGATCCTAGGCACAAGGCCTAGGATGACGATCTTAGAGTTTTAGGAGACGCCGTAATGGCCGAAACCATGAAAGCCCTCGCCAAGACCGGACCGGTCGAGGGTCTGGAACTGATCGACGCGCCGATCCCCGAGGCGGGGCCGGAGGATGTGCTGATCAAGGTGCATCGCACCGCCGTCTGCGGCACCGACATCCACATCTGGAACTGGGACGAGTGGTCCCAGAAGAACGTTCCGACTCCGATGATCACCGGCCATGAGTTCGCCGGCGAAATCGTCGCCATCGGCAAGGAGGTGGATCGCCCGCTGAAGATCGGCCAGCGCGTCTCGGCCGAGGGCCATGTCATCGACCTGAACTCAGAAGCGGCCCGCGCCGGTCATTTCCACCTGGACCCGCATACGCGCGGCATCGGCGTGAACCGCCAGGGCGCCTTCGCCGAGTTCGTGGTGGCGCCGGCCTTCAACGTCATCGAACTGCCCGACGACGTCCCCTATGAGATCGGCTCGATCCTGGATCCGTTCGGCAATGCGGTGCACACGGCCCAGCAGTTCGACCTGCTGGGCGAGGACGTCCTGGTCACCGGCGCCGGCCCCATCGGCATGATGGCCGCCGCCGTGGCCCGTCACGCCGGGGCGCGCACCGTGGTCCTGACCGACATCAACGACTTCCGGCTGGAGCTGGCGCAGAAGGTGGCGCCGGGCGTGCGCACCGTGAACACGACCAAGGAAGACATCCACGACGTCATGAAGGAACTGGGCCTGAAGGTCGGCTTCGACGTGGCGCTGGAAATGTCGGGCTCGCCCGTCGCCTTCGAACAGTGCGTCGACACCCTGATCATGGGCGGCGGCATGGCGATGCTGGGCATTCCGGGCAAGCCGATGGAGACCGACTGGGGCGCGATCATCCTGAAGGCCCTGACGATCAAGGGCGTCTATGGCCGCGAAATGTTCACCACCTGGCGCAAGATGCTGGGTCTGCTGAAGGCCGGCCTGGACCTGAGCCCGTTGATCACCCACCGGCTGGACTACGCCGACTATCGCCAGGGCTTCGAGGCGATGAAGTCGGGCCAGTCGGGCAAGGTGGTGCTGAACTGGGACAAGGCGGCCTAAGGCGAAGTCGTCTCCTCCCCGCGAAGTGGGGAGGGGGACCGCGAAGCGGTGGAGGGGTTCTGACGCCCCACTGACGCTTGCGCGGTGAAGAGCCCCTCCGTCTCTCCGCTACGCTTCGAGCCACCTCCCCATCGCTGCGCGACGGGGAGGAGACGGTGTGTCGCCCCTCAGTTCGCCTTGCGGATCAGCTCGTCCGCCAGGGCGGCGGTCAGATAGCCGTCGGCGATGCGGCCGTTGGCCAGCTGCCAGCGGCGCAGGGCGGCGCGGGTGTTCGCGCCGATCACCCCGTCCACGCCGCGGGTGTCGTAACCCAGTCGCGTCAGGGCCGCCTGGGCGCCGATCCTCTGGTCGCGGGACAGGGAGGCGTCGTTGGGCCAGGCCTTGGTCAGGCCGGGCTTGCCCATGATCCCGTCCGCCGTCAGGCCGATGGCCAGGGCGTAGGAGACCGAGTTGTTGTAGCTGCGGATCACATAGTGGTTCGGCAGGGCCAGGAAGGCCGGGCCGTTGGCCCCCTGCGGCAGGAGGATGGTCGCGTCCTCCACCGCCTCGGCTCCGTTCGGCGTGCCGCCCTGGGCCAGGCGCACGCCCTTGGCCGCCCAATAGGCCCAGTCGTGTTTGGGCCCTTCCGCCAGGGCGTAGTCGAAGCCGGCGGGCAGGACGACCTCATAGCCCCAGGTCTGGCCGCGCTTCCAGCCCGCCTGGGCCAGCAGATTGGCGGCCGAGGCCAGGGCGTCGGCGTCGTCGCCCCAGATGTCCACCTTGCCGTCGCCGTCCTGATCCACGCCCAGGCGCAGATAGTTGTCCGGCATGAACTGGGTCTGGCCCATGGCGCCGGCCCAGCTGCCCTTCAGGCCCGCCCGTTCGCGGCGGCCGTCGACGACGATGTCCAGGGCGTCCTTCAACTGGGCCTCGGCCCAGTCGCGGCGGCGCCCGTCATAGGCCAGGGTCGCCAGGGAGCGGATGACGTCATAATCGCCCTGGACCTGGCCGAAGGCGCTTTCCTGGGCCCAGACGCCGACCAGGATTTCAGAGGGGACGCCGAAACGCTGGACCACCGCCCAGGGCACCCGGTCGATCCGCTGCTTGGCCTGGGCGATCCGCACCGCAGTCACGGCGTTCTGGATATAGGCGCCGGCGGGTTTGGAGAATTCCGGCTGATTCCGGTCCAGCCGCACCACGCTGGGGTCCGGCGTCAGACCGGCCAGTTCCCGCTCATAGTCGGCGCGACGGGCGCCGCCCTTGCGCGCCAGAAAACCCTGTTTCCAGCCCTCGAATCCTTCCTGGTCATAGGCGGCGAGCGGCGGCGCCTGCGGCGTCGGCGGCGGAACCACGGCGGCGGGAACCGGATCGGGCTGCGGCGTCGGCAGGGACACCGGCGGCTCCGGCAACATGGGGGCGCAGGCCGCGACGGAGCCGATGAGGAGAAGACGATAGGAAAAGCGCATGAGATTCAGACTACAGTTCCCGAACGGATAGGGGAAATGACATACGCGCGAAGCGGTTTCTCGCGTTCTCATCCGCCTGTCAGGCGAAAAGTCCGCCTGCGGAATCCCTCATCAGCGTCGTTAACCCTCATTTTCATCGACGAAGACGTCCGCTGCGGCGTAAGGGCGCAGACTTCTCCAACGGCCTGATGGCGGAGTGGCGACGCAACGGGCGTGCAAACCCGAACACCCTCCGTTCGACTCGGAGGTCAGGCCTCCATCTTTCTTTTTTGTGTGCTACCGCCCTTCGGGGTGTTTGAGCACGGGTAGGAAAGTGACCGCCGGGCAGGCGGACATCGGCTTTTGTAGGGTTTTGGGCCGTAGCGGCTTGACCTTCTAAGGGCCGCTCTCTATACGACCGCCTCCGCCGCGATCCGCCCGGGTCAGCGGCTTTTCTATTGGTTTCTCTCAGGACGTCCGACCATGAAGGTCCGTAGCTCGCTCAAGTCCCTGAAGACCCGTCACCGCGACTGCAAGGTCGTGCGTCGCAAGGGCCGGGTCTATGTCATCAACAAGACCGACCCGCGCTTCAAGGCCAAGCAAGGCTAAGCTGCGTTCGAGGCGCACTGCTCGGCGGCGCGCGCACGCAGGTCTGCCCAAGCCGCCCAAGGGGCGGTAGGGCAGGAAAAGCCCTGACGATCCACAGGCTGCGGATTCTGTCCGCGGCCTTTTTCGTGTTCGCGGTTGAGTCGCGCCGGACGGCGTGGTTAGCGTCCGCGCCTGATTTCTGGAGTATTCCCCATGGCCGATGACGCCTCGTTCGACGGCAATCCCGACGTCCTGACCGCAACGGCCCAGGGCCGTCTGCGCACCATCATCGAGCGGCTGGAGCGCCTCGAAGAGGACAAACAGGCCGTCATGACCGACATGAAGGAGGTCTTCGCCGAGGCCAAGGGCGAGGGTTATGACGTCAAGGTCCTGCGCAAGGTCATCCGCATCAGGAAGCAGGACAAGGCCAAGCGCCAGGAGGAAGAGGCCATTCTGGACCTCTATCTGTCGGCCCTCGGCGAGGTCTGAGGAGATTAGGGGCTGAAGCGCACGCCCACCGATTCGTCGAAAGGCCGGCTGTCGCGCTCAAGCAGCCCGAAGGGCGGTAGCGCCTCAAAAAAGGAGCTGCTGAGCCCTTGGGATCAGCAGCGCAAGGCCGCCCAGCGGTCTGCGCTCAATGCTCTCAAACGCGCCCGCCGCTCAGCCGAGAAGGCGGGCGTTTCCTTGTCCGAATGGGAGGGGGAGTTCCTTGATTCGGTCAGCGAGCGGGTGAAAACCCACGGCCGCGCCTTCGCCGACCCCGAAAAGGGCGCGCCGGGCCAGGCTTTGTCGGCCATGCAGGGCCGCAAGCTGAAGGAGATCGCCGCCAAGGCGAAGGGCGAAGAGCCGAAACGTTGGGGACGCAGCAAGACGTCTGGCTCGAATCGACCTCAGGATTACGGCAACACAACGGGGGAAGACTGATGTACGCTATCCTGGCCGGCTTTCGCCGCTTGGCGGATTTCAAAGGGCGGGACAGGCGACCGCAGTTCTGGCCGTATGCCCTGACCGTTGTCGGACTGTCTTTCGTCGGGCTTTGGTTGGGTATGATCCCGACGATGACCGCCGTGTTTGAACAGGCGTCTGCGGCCGCAGCGACAAACCCCGAGGCGGCGACCGTTGTCAGCGGCCCGGGGCACTACTCGGTCGAAATCCACGATCCGACGTTCATGCCGGATATGGGCCCGTTTTTCCTGGTTCTGAGGATCGGCGTGGCAGCGGTTGTGATCCTTTTGGCCGCCGCCGTGACGCGCCGTCTGCATGACACCGGCCGGGCGGGCTATTGGGGTCTGCCGCCTGTGGTGTTTCTGACGATCGGCCTGACGGCGTTTCCCACTGTAATGACCAGCTTCATGCGGGAGAATGCGCCGGACATAGGCCTGTTCATGCTGCTGTTTCTCAACAACGTTCTCTACATGGCCAGCCTGATCGGTCTTGTCATCCTGCTTGTGCTGGACGGCAAGAAGACGGTGAACCGCTACGGTCCGCCGCCGGCTGGATCTTAGCCCACCTCTTTCAGCTGCCCCTCAAGCCCCTGTTCGCGGACCTTGCGGTACAGGGTCGAGCGCCCGATGCCGAGGCGGCGGGCGATTTCGCTCATATGGCCGGCGTAGACCTCGATGGCGTGCTGGATCAGGTCGCGCTCAATGTCTTCCAGGGTCCGCAGATGGCCGCGGTCGTCCAGGATGCGGATCGGTTGTTCCGGCAGGGGCGGCAGGTCGGCGTAGGACGGCGCGGCGGCGGGCGGCGTGGGCGTCGCATCGGGCAGGGGCGCGGCCACGCCCGAGATGGACGGGAAGTCATAGGGCTGGAGGAAGGGCGAGTCGGCCAGGACGATGGCGCGGAACACCGCATTCTCCAGCTGGCGCACATTGCCGGGCCAGTCATAGGCCTGGAGCATGGCCAGGGTCTCGGGGGCGCAGCCGGCGATGCGGCGGCCCTCCTCGGCGTTGAAGCGGGCGATGAAATGATCGATCAGGGCGGGGATGTCCTCGCGCCGGTCGCGCAGGGAAGGCGCCTCGATCGGGAAGACGTTCAGCCGATAGAACAGATCCTCGCGGAAGGCGCCGTCCTTAACCTGCTGAGCGGGGTCGCGATTGGTGGCCGAGACGATGCGGACGTCGATCTTGACCGGGCGCTTGCCGCCGACGGGGTCGATCTCGCCTTCCTGCAGGGCGCGCAGCAGCTTGACCTGAAGATCCAGCGGCAGTTCGCCGATCTCGTCCAGAAACAGGGTGCCGCCGTCCGCCTCGCGGAACTTGCCCAGAGTCTTGTCGACGGCGCCGGTGAAGGCGCCCTTCTCGTGGCCGAACAGGATGGATTCCGCCAGATTGGCGGGCAGGGCGCCGCAGTTGACGGCTACAAAGGGCTTGCCGGCCCGGTCGCCAGCGCCGTGCAGGGCGCGGGCGATCACCTCCTTGCCGACGCCGCTCTCGCCGGTGATCAGGACGGGGATGGAGGACTTGGCCGCCCGGGCGCCGAGGGCCTTGACCATCCGCATGGGGGCGCTGTCGCCGATGATGTCGTCGAAGCTGGCGCGGCCCTGGACCCGCTTGGTGAGACGACCGACCTCGGTGGTCAGCTGCTCCAGCTTGAGGGCGTTGCGCACCCCGACCAGCAGGCGTTCGGGCCCGACCGGCTTGACGAAGAAGTCTTGGGCGCCGGCCTGCATGGCCTTGACCACGGTGTCGATGCCGCCGTTGGCCGTGAGCACGATGACCGGCGTGGTCAAGCCCCCGCTGCGCAGCTCGGCCAGACACTCCAGACCCGACATCTCGGGCATGATCATGTCCAGCAGGATGACGTCGGCGCCGCCGCCGCGCGTCATCCGGTCGATGGCCTCGCCGCCGCTTGCGGCATGGACCACGGCGTGACCGTCGCGTTCGAGCACAGCCTGCAACAGGCGGCGCTGGGTCGGATCGTCGTCGACCACCAGAACGGTCTTGGCCATGGGCGTCCCTTGTCATCACCGATGGGCCGCCCGTGGATCGGACTGGCCCGTTTCGGGACGACTTCTAAGGGCGACGAGGTGAAAAACGGGTGAGGGGGCGTGGTGACCGGGGGGTTAACGGGTGTTTGGCTCTTCGCATCGGATCTGCGGCTGGGCTTTCAGCGTCCGACCGCCCACGACCAGGTTGGGCAGGCTGGCGGGGGCGACCGTCACAGCCTCGGCGAAGGCGTTCAGCAGATCCTTCGGCGCCGCCGTCCCGCATACGGCGCTGTAGGACCCGGTTTGCGACCATTGTCCCCCGGCGTCCTGGGCGAAGGCCATGATGCTCCCCGGCGCCGCCAGCAGAACCTCGACCCGGCCGTCGCCGTCCAGGTCCAGGGTGCGCAGACGGCAGGGAGCCTCATTGTTGCAGGCGTACATGAGACTGTCTTGCCGGCTCAGTTGTGCGGTGAAGCTGGACGGCGTCGTCTGGCCGGCGACAGGTTGGATGCGGACGGCCGCCGCCCGTTCATTCCGGTCCTGGATGGAATAGGCCTCGCGATTTACGCGCACCCTGGCCTCGCGCGCCAATTCGGCGGTCTTCGCATCCGACGACCGCATAAGCCGGTCCAGAGCCGCCAGACCGGCCTTGCCGCTGTCAAAGCGCAGGAAGTCGAAGTCGAAATCCTGAGGTTTCACCGCCCCGCGCTCCAGCCGCGCCACCTGGTCCGCGACCGACAGGCGCGCGGGGTCCAGCAGGGGGCTGAACAGGGCCAGGACGGCGGCGACGGCCAGAACGCCTGCGGCGACATTGGTCGTCTCCAGCGGGCGCATCCAGCCGCCGGGCCGCACGGCCGCGATCAGATAACCGACCGCATAGACGGCGCCGACGACCGCGCAGGCCAGGGCGATGATCCGATCCGGCGTCAGGCCGTGCTGGCCGATCCGCAGCGCCAGACCCCAGAAGGCCAAGCCAATCAGGGGCGCGACCAGAACCCCGGCGATCCGGGTGGCGATCCGCAGGGCCGCCGGCGGCAGATTGTCGGGCCGTCCGTCCTGATAGGCGGTGTTGATCAGGATGATGAGGGCGGCGGCCGCGGCCAGCACCAGGGCCGTGGCGCTGCCCGTGTCCCACAGGCGCTCCAGGCCGGTGAAGGGCAGGGCGGCCAGAAAGCCCGCCGTCAGCAGGGCGATGACGGGCAGCAGCCAGGACAGCAGCATCAGGGCCACGGTCCGCACGCCCCGGATCAGGCCGTCGCGCACATCGGTCAGCTGGACCGCCAGGGCGAAGGCCAGGCAGGTGACGGGTATGGCGAACCAGGCCTCGCCGATCAGGGAGCTGAGGGCCTTGACGCCGATGACGTGGAACAGGGCAGCGCCCAGTTGCAGCAGGAGCCAGAAGGCCAGGGTGAAGCCCAGGGACAGCGCCAGCTGCACGCCCGCCTTCCAGGCCACGTCGAAATAGGCGTGATAATCGGCCCGCCAGCGCCGTTCGCGGATCGCCGGCAGGATCAGGTGGTGGGCCACGAAGAGGGCGGCGGCGCTGAAGGCCAGGACGGGAACCTCAAGATAGGGGGCCTGGTCGTTTTCGGGGATCACCCGCCGCGCCACGTCGTGCCAGCCCATCAGGAACAGGGCCGTCGCCGCTGCGGCCGCCCACAGAGCCAGCGGCAGGGGCTTCAGCCGTCCAACCGCCGCCAGAAGCACGGCGGGCGCATAGCCGAAGGCCAGGGCCAGCCCGCCGAACACCTCGGGCCGGGTGTCGGGCCACATCCCGACCTCGGCCGCCCGGTACAGCAGATACAGGGCGCCGCCCTGGATCAGACCGGTCGCCAGGCGCGCGGCGAACAGCCGACCTTGCCCGTCCAGCCCCTTGCGCCCGCCGTCCTGCATCCACTCGTTCATGACGCTCGCCCCCGTGTTGCGGCCCAGTATGAGGCAGCTGGATACGGCAAGATAGCGGCGCGCGGTTGCGGCACGGCCGAACCTTCCCCAAAACAGGGGTATGAACGCCCCCTTCAAGACCCCCGACATCGACGCCCCCCTGTGGGACCTGTCCGACCTCTACGCCTCGCGGGACGACGCCCGGCTCGCCGACGACCTGACGCGGGCGCGCGCCCTGGTGGACGAGATGAACGGCCTGCGCGGGCGGCTGGCGGGGGCGTCGGGCGATCCGGCCGCCCTGGGGGCGGTGCTGGATCAGGCCATCAGCCTCTATGAGCAGGCCTCCGACATCCTGGGCGCGCTCGGCGCCTACGCCTTCCTGTCGGCCTCGACGGCGCGGGACGATGCGGGGGCGCAAGGGTTCGAGGCGGATGTGCGCGAAAAGATCACCGCCATCGCCACCCCGACCGTCTGGCTGACGCTGGAGATCAACCAGATCGACGACGCCGCCCTGGAGGCCGCGCTTCAGGCCCACGCGGGGGCCGCGCGCTGGCGGCCGTGGCTGCGGCGGGTGCGGGCCATGAAGCCGCATGAACTGTCCAGCGAGCTGGAGACCTTCATCGCCGAACGCGGCCCGATCACGGCCCAGTGGCCGCGCCTGTTCGACGAACAGCTGGCGGCGCTGCGCGCCAAGGCAGGGAATGAGAGCCTGACCCTGGCCGAGGCGCTGAACCGCCTGTCCGATCCCAAGCCCGCGCGGCGCAAGGCCGCCGCCGAGGGCCTGTCGGAGGCTTTAGCCGCCCGCGCCCCGACCCTGGCCCTGGTGCTGAACACCGTCGCCGCCGACAAGGCGATGGAGGATCGCTGGCGCGGCTTCAAACGCCCCGCCGACAGCCGACACCTGGCCAATGAGGTCGATGGCGAGGCGGTGGACGCCATGGCCGAGGCCGTCGCCGAAGCCTATCCGCGCCTGTCGCACCGCTATTATGCGCTGAAGGCCAAGGCCATGGGCAAGACCCGGCTGGATCACTGGGACCGCAACGCCCCGATCGAGACCACCGCCCCGCGCGCCTTCACCTGGGGTCAGGGCCGCGAGATCGTGCTGGACAGCTTCTCGGACCTGGGGGCCGAGTTCGCCGAACGGGCCGCCGGCTTCTTCGACCGGCCCTGGATCGACGGCCGCGCCCGGCCGGGCAAACAATCGGGCGCCTATGCCCATCCGGTCACCGCCGACCGCCACCCCTATGTCTTTCTGAATTGGATGGGCGAGCGCCGCGACGTCCTGACCCTGGCCCACGAACTGGGCCACGGCGTGCACCAGACCCTGGCGGCGGATCAGGGCACGCTTCTGGCCGACACTCCGCTGACCCTGGCCGAGACCGCCTCCATCTTCGCCGAGGGCCTGACCTTCGACCGTCTGCTGGCGACGGCGCCCAAGCGCGAGCAGCGTGGTCTGCTGGCCGGGAGGATCGAGGACGGGCTGAACACCGTGGTGCGACAGATCGCCTTCCACCGGTTCGAGACCCGTTTCCACGACGAGCGGCAGAAGGGCGAGGTCTCGCAGCAGCGGATCAATGAACTGTGGCTGACCGAGATGGGCGCGTCCCTGGGGCCGGCCGTCACCTTGAACCCCGGCTATGAGCACTGGTGGGCCTACGTCAGCCACTTCGTCCACTCGCCCTTCTACGTCTACGCCTACGCCTTCGGCGACCTGCTGGTGGCGGCCCTGATGGAGGCGCGACGGGCCGATCCCAAGGGGTTCACGCCCCTGTACCGCGACCTGCTGGCCGGGGGCGGGGCCAAGACCTATGTCGAGGCCCTGAAGCCCTTCGGCCTCAATCCGCGCGATCCGGCCTTCTGGAGCGTGGGCTGCAAGCGTCTGGAGCGGCTGGTGGATCAGTTCGAGGCGCTGGGGTGAGGGTGTGTGCTTGAGCGGCGTCGAACCCGCGCTATAGTCGCGCCAACGACAAGACCGAGGGAGCTCTCATGGCCAAGGCCAAAAACCCCGCCACCGCCCAGGCCGACGCCGATGCGAGCGCCTATGTCCGAGGCGGGATGCAGATCAATGAACAGGTCTCGACCTTCCACCTGTTCATGGGCCTGACCAAATGGGGCGCCCTGGCCGTGGCCTGCGTGCTCGTGTTCCTGACCCTGTGGTTCCATCCGGGCGGAACCTTCGTCGCGGGCTTCATAGGGGCTGCGGCCCTGGCCGTCGTCGGCTTTTGGGCTCTCAAGCCCAAGGGCGGCGCAGGCCACTGATCCGTTCGCCCGACACGGGTCTTTGACGGCGTCGGTGGAACCGGCCTAGGCTCGTCTCCCAGCTTCAATGAGAGGGGATTCGCTTGGCCGTCGTTATCGCCGCCACCCGTGAACGTCGCGAAGGCGAGACGCGCTGCGCCGTCACGCCTGAAACGGTCAAGAAGCTGATCGCGCTCGGCGCCGCCGTCTCGGTCGAGGCCGGGACCGGCCTGGGCTCGTCCATTCCCGACGCCGACTACGCCGCCGCCGGCGCCACGGTGAAGCCTGACACCCGCGCCGTGCTGGACGGCGCCGACGTCGTGCTGAAGGTGCGCGGCCCCACGGCCCAGGAAATCAGCGCGCTCAAGCCCGGTGCGATCGTGATCGCCATGCTGGACGCCTGGCGCGACAAGGCCACGGTCGAGGCCCTGAAGGGGGCGAACGCCACCGCCTTCGCCATGGAGTTCGTGCCCCGCATCACCCGCGCCCAGGTGATGGACGTCCTGTCGTCCCAGGCCAATCTGGCCGGCTACCGGGCGGTGATCGAGGCGGCCTACGCCTATGGCAAGGGCTTCCCGATGATGATGACGGCGGCCGGCACGGTCGCCGCCGCCAAATGTTTCGTCATGGGCGTGGGCGTCGCCGGGCTTCAGGCCATCGCCACGGCGCGGCGTCTGGGCGCCGTCGTCACCGCCACCGACGTCCGCCCCGCCACCAAGGAACAGGTCGAAAGCCTGGGCGCCAAATTCCTGGCCGTCGAGGACGAGGAGTTCAGGAACGCCCAGACCGCCGGCGGCTACGCCAAGGAGATGTCGGCGGAGTACCAGGCCAAACAGGCCGAACTGACCGCATCTCACATCGTCAAACAGGATGTGGTGATCACCACCGCCCTGATCCCCGGCCGCCCGGCGCCGCGCCTGCTGACGGCGGCCCACGTCGCCTCGATGAAGCCAGGCTCGGTCATCGTCGATCTGGCGGTCGAGGCGGGCGGCAACGTCGAGGGCTCGAAGCTGAACGAGGTCGTGACCACCGCGAACGGCGTGACCATCGTCGGCTGGTCCAACCTGCCCGGCCGCATCGCCGCCGACGCCAGCGCCCTGTACGCCCGCAATCTGACGGCCTTTGTGGGGCTGATGGTCAAGGACGGGGGGCTGGCGGTCGATCTTGAGGACGAGATTCTGAAGGCGGCCGTTGTGACGCACGGCGGGGCCGTAGTGCATGAGGGGGTGAGGGGATGATTACCGTCAAAGCCAGAAACGTTTTGAGGAAGTTCGCCCTCCTCGTACTGCTGGCAGGACCGGTGTTTCACTCGGGCTTGGTCCTGAGCCTCGGCGTATCGCGTGGATTTTCGCAGGGGACCTTGATCCTGGGCGTGCTGAACGAAGTTCCCGCGATCCTCGTCAATATGGCGATAGCAGGCGTTCTTCTCGTTGCGCTCAGCATTGACGAACGCATTGAAAATAGAGGCGCTTGATGGAACACGTCGATCCCACCGTCTTCCGCCTGGCCATCTTCGTCCTGGCCATCTTCGTCGGCTATTACGTGGTCTGGAGCGTCACCCCGGCCCTGCACACGCCTCTGATGGCCGTGACCAATGCGGTGTCCAGCGTCATCATCGTCGGCGGCCTGATCGCCGCAGCGGCCGTGTCGGGCGACGCTGCCGGACCCAGCGCCTGGATCGCCAAGGGCGCGGGCGTGGCGGCCGTGACCCTGGCCAGCGTCAACATCTTCGGCGGCTTCATGGTCACCCGACGGATGCTGGCCATGTACAAGAAGAAGGAGCGGCCGGCTCCCAAGGGCGCGGCATGATCGACCCCGCCCAGATCGCCATAACCGGCTCCTGGATCGCCACCGGCGTCGGTTTCGGCCTGTGGCTGTACGGCTGGTTCGGGACCAAGGTTCCGATCAAGCGCCAGCGGCTGCACGACTGCGGCATCGCCCTGGTGTTTTCGGCCATTCTGGTCCGGGTCGTGACCCAGGACCGGCAGCTGGGCGTTTTCGAATGGGCCCTGTTCTTCATCGGCCCCCTGTTCATCGCCGCCGCCCTGTGGCGGCTGGCGCGCACGTCTTGAGGGGAGGGGCGTGATGAACGCATCCTTGGCCGCGCTGGCCTATCTGGTTTCCGGCGTCCTGTTCATCCTGTCTCTGCGCGGCCTGTCCAGCCCCGAGACCAGCCGCCAGGGCAATACCTTCGGCATGATCGGCATGGCGCTGGCCATCGGCGTGACCCTGCTGACGCTCGCCGCCACGCGGGCCCTGGACCCCCTGACCCTGGGGCTGATCGCGGGCGGGGTCGTGGTCGGCGGCGGGATCGGCGCCCTGATCGCCCGGCGCGTGGCCATGACCGACATGCCCCAGCTGGTCGCGGCCTTCCACAGCCTGGTCGGCATGGCCGCCTGTCTGGTCGCCATCGGCGCCATCTATGCGCCCGAGGCCTTCGGCATTCTGGCCGAGGACGGGACGGGCATCAAAACCCTGTCGATCGTCGAGCTCAGCCTGGGCGTCGCCATTGGGGCCATCACCTTCACCGGCTCGGTCATCGCCTTCGCCAAGCTGAACGGCAATATGTCGGGCGCGCCCATCCTCCTGCCGGCGCGGCACCTGATCAATGTCGGCCTGGGCCTGGCCCTGGTCTTTCTGATCGGGATTCTGATCGGCACGGGCGGCTCGGCCGTCTGGGCCTTCTGGGGCGTCTTCATCCTCAGCCTGGTGCTGGGCGCGACCCTGATCATCCCCATCGGCGGCGCCGACATGCCGGTGGTGGTGTCGATGCTGAACTCCTATTCCGGCTGGGCGGCGGCGGCCCTGGGCTTCACGCTTGAGAACATCGCCCTGATCATCACCGGCGCCCTGGTCGGCAGTTCCGGCGCCATCCTGAGCTACATCATGTGCAAGGGCATGAACCGCAGCTTCGTCAGCGTCATCCTGGGCGGCTTCGGCGGGGATGCGGCGGCGGCCGGCGCGGGCGGGGCCAGGGAGACGCGGCCGGTCAAACAGGGCTCGGCCGAGGACGCCGCCTTCATCATGAAGAACGCCTCGAAGGTCATCATCGTCCCCGGCTACGGCATGGCCGTGGCCCAGGCCCAGCATGCCCTGCGCGAAATGGCCGACAAGCTGAAGGAAGAAGGGGTCGAGGTGAAATACGCCATCCACCCCGTCGCCGGTCGCATGCCAGGCCATATGAACGTCCTGCTGGCCGAGGCCAACGTCCCCTATGACGAGGTGTTCGAGCTGGAGGACATCAACGCCGAGTTCGCCACCGCCGACGTCGCCTTCGTCATCGGCGCCAATGACGTCACCAACCCCGCCGCCAAGACCGACCCCCAGTCGCCGATCTTCGGCATGCCGATCCTGGACGTGGAGAAGGCCGGTACGGTGCTGTTCATCAAGCGCGGCATGGGCTCGGGCTATGCGGGCGTCGAGAACGAGCTCTTCTTCCGCGACAACACCATGATGCTGTTCGCGGATGCGAAGAAGATGGTCGAGGGGATCGTGAAGGGGCTGTGAAGCCCCACGTTCGTCATCCTAGGGCTTGTCCCTAGGATCCAGACTCCCGGTGTTACGGGGTGCGACGGCTTTCGATACCGGGAGTCTGGATCCTGGGCACAAGGCCCAGGATGACGGGGTGGGAAAAGTGCGCGCCGACTTGAAGTGTCAGGCCGCCTCGCTCACCGGCCGCAGCGTCCCCGCCTCCCGCATCAGCCTGTGCGCATTGATCGGATCGATGTCGCAGCCGTTGGGCCAGGTCGGGACGCCCATCTCGACAAAGACGCGGGCGAAGAAGGCGGCGTCTTTCAAGGGCTCGGTCATCGGGCCCAGCGCCGTGAACTCGCTTAGATCGGTGACGCCCTGGGTGTCGTCATCGAACACGATCTCCAGTCGGTGGTCGGCCAACGCCCGAACGCGGCGGGCCCGGACCATCTTGATCTCAGTCATCCGACAGACCCTCGATCCTGAACGTCGGTTGTCCCGACACCGCTAAATCCCAATTTCGCATCAGATCGACGCGGTTCTTCACCAACCACTCTACCACATAACGGGTTCGCGTCGCGGCAGGCGACCCGCGATGGTCTTGCCGGCTCGAATATCGAACAAGGCTTCGTCATCTCCATAGGCGGCATGGAGATGTGGCGGCGCGTGGTCGAAGAAGTTGATGCGGATCACGATGCCGAAGAAGATCGAGATGATGGGCATGATGACGGCCTAGCCGGCCTCGCGCTTGTGCGGATCGCTGAAACCTCTATCGCGCAACCTTGACCGGCGCTATCACGCGGCCGTGAACGTCCTGTCCAAACCCGCCCCCGCCGCCCATCGCCGGTTCGAAGCCCTCGATTCCCTGCGCGGGGTGTGCGCCGTCCTGGTGGTGATGTTCCACATGCCCGTGGCCAGCCATTGGCGGACCTGGGACTTCATCCAGCACGCCTATCTGTTCGTCGATTATTTCTTCGTCCTGTCGGGCTTCGTCATCGCCCACGCCTATGCCGAGCGGCTGAAGACGGCGCAGGACGCGGGCCGGTTCATGGTGCGGCGGTTCGGGCGGATCTGGCCGATGCATGTGCTGATGCTGGCCGCCTTCATCGGGCTGGAGGTGGCGCGGCTGGTCTTCCACTTCGATGGGGCCGAGCCCTTCACACGCGATCGGTCGGTGGGGGCGATCTTCACCAATCTGGCCCTGGTTCAGGCCTGGCATGTCCATCCCTATCTGACCTGGAACGGGCCGTCGTGGACGCTCAGCGCCGAATGGGCCTGCTATCTGATCTTCGCCGGCCTGGTGCTGGTCGCGCCCCGGCGGTTCCGCTGGATCGGGCTGGTTCTGGCGATTATCGGCGGGGTTCTGGTGGTCAGCTACGCCCGGCGCTGGATGAACACCACCTATGACTTCGCCGTGCCTCGCGCGGTTTACGGCTTCTTCCTGGGCTGTCTGCTGCAGGGCCTATGGACGAACATCCCCCGCTTGAAGGGGCTGGCCGCCACGGGGCTGGAGATCGCCGCCGTCGCCGTCGTCTGTCTGTTCGTCGCCTGGGCCGAAGGACCGGTGACGGTCGCCGTCACCCTGGTCTTCGTCGTCCTGGTCTGGGTCTTTGCGGGCGAGGAGGGGCGGGTGTCGCGCCTGCTGGATCATCCCGCCCTGGTCACGCTGGGTCGATGGTCCTTCTCCATCTACATGGTCCATATGTTCATCCTGACCGTGATGCTGATCATCGCGCGCAAGCTGGACTGGATGCCCGGCGGGCGGCGTGTCGATTTCGGCTCGGTCTGGCTGAACGACCTGTTCGCGCTCGGCCTGTTCGGCCTCATCGTCGGGGTCGCGGTGGTGGCGCACAATCACGTCGAACGCCCGGCCCAGCGGCTGATTGATCGCTGGACCAAGCCGAAAGCCGCCTGATGAAGCCGGCCTGAGATCAGGCCGCCATCCGCCATTCCGGGGCGTCCCATTCCGACCGGGCCTCGTCCCACAGCATGTCCTCGTCCGAATAGCGGCTGCTGGCGGCGGCGGAGATGACGTCCACCACCTGCTCCTCCAGCCGATCCCAGATGACGGCCAGGTCCGACGATCCGTCGGCCTCGCACGGCACGATGATGTAGCGGTTGGCGTTGACGGCCTTGTGGGCCAGGGGGGCGGTCGGTTGGAACTGAGCCATCTGATGATCTCCTGAAGCGGTCGGCCTCTTGTCGATGATTGTGTTATGGCGCACTGATGCGTCAGAAACGGACGTATCTTTCAGGAGCGACGGTGAGACACGACAAGGCGGCCATGGTGATCGACCTGGCGCGGCGCCTGGCCGCCAGCGCCGAGGGCCTGAGCCTGGACGAGATGGCGCGCGACATGGGCGTCAGCCGCCGCACGGCCGAGCGGATGCGCGACGCCGTCTTCATGCTGTTCCCGACGGTGGAGGAGGTGTCGGACCCGCCGTCGAAACGCTGGCGCATTCGCGGCGGCCTGTCGGCCTTCGAACAGGCGCCGACCGCGACCGAGATGCTGGAGCTGACCAAGGCGGCGACGGCCTTGCGCGCGGCAGGCGAACCGGCGCGGGCGGCGGCGCTGGAGGCGCTCGAACGGAAACTCAAAGCGGCGATGCGCTCCACCACCTTGAACCGGATGGCGCCGGACCTGGAGGCCCTGGTCCGGGCCGAGACCATCGCCGTCCAGGCCGGGCCGCGTCCCTCGGCTGACGAGGCCATGCTGACCGCCATTCGCGGGGCCATATTGGCCCAACAGCCGCTGGGCTTTACCTATTCCCGGCCGGGCGCCGAGCCGCGCCGCCGCAGCGTCGCCCCCTGCGGCGTCATGTTCGGCCGCGCCAACTATCTGGTCGCCGCCGACCGCGAGACCGGCCGCATCCAGACCTTCCGTCTGGACCGGATGAGCCATGTCGCCGCTCAGGACGGGGTGGCGATCCCGCCGCCCGACTTCGACCTGAACGTCTTCGCCAGCCAGTCCTTCGGCATCTATCAGGACGAGATCGAGGACGTGGTCCTGCGCATCGCCCCGCAAGGCGCGGCCGAGGCCAAGAGCTGGCGCTGGCACCCGACCCAGACCTTCGAGGACCAGGCGGACGGCGGCGTGATCGTGCGGTTCCGGGCGTCCGGCATGCGCGAACTGGCCTGGCACCTGTTCACCTGGGGCGAACAGGCGGTGATTCTGGCGCCCGAACGGCTGAAGGCGGTCATGGCTGGGGAACTGGCGGCGGCCGGACGCGCTCTGGACGCGGCCCGCGGATGAACGAAGCTTAACGTGAATACGGGACCGAAACCCTGTTGGCTTGGGTTCGGAGGATCGTATGAACCGTTTTGCCGTCCTGCTCGTCGTCCTGTTGGTCTTGGCCTCCCTGGGTGGAGGGCCGGCAAGCGCTCGTAGCGCCGACAGTCGCCCCGCGGCGTCCCTGACAAAGGACGGCGACCGTTGGACTCTGGAGTTCACATTCGATGCCGACGCGCCCGCCTGGGGGTTTGTCCATTCCGCTCAGATGCGTGACGGTCAACCACAGTGGCGCCAGCAGCAGTGGCGAGTTGACACGCCGGGGGTCTATCTTGATCGCCTCGGCTTCCGCGACGTTCTGCGTTCACGAGATGGAGGGCCTGTGCCGCGCACGGTCCGCCTCACTGTCACGCCGGGTCATGCCCGGGTGGCGGCTTCCTATGATCCGGCGCTGGTGTTTTCGGACGGGTCAATCGCGCTTTTCAGCGGCCAGTTCGACGTCTTTCCGGTGTCGGTCATCGATGAGGTGAAGGACATGCCAGAGGATCTGAATGGGACCGAACTCGGCGCTGAGCCCACCCGCGTGACCTGGCGCGACACCGAAGGACCGATCTTGTTCAAGGGCGAACGGCGTGAAGCGGTCACCGAGCAAGACGCGCAGACCTATGTGCTTTTCGGTCGCTCGTCGGCTGTTGAGCATGAAGCCATGGCCACGGTCATAGATCCCGAGACGCCGCAGTGGATACAGTATGAGATTGGAAGCTACGCCCCAACCGTGACCGCGTATTACGCAGCCGAATTCGGTGCGACGCCGTCGGTGCGGCCGACCGTTATGGCGGCTTGGAAGGGCCCGACGCCCGGCATGTCCAGTATGGGCGGCAGTGTCCTCCCCGGACTCATCGTCGCGTCGTTCGAAGGTGCGGACGTGGTCGATCCAACAGATGATCTCAGGACTATGATCCGGTGGTTTATCGGCCATGAGGCCGCGCATTTCTGGCTAGGCCATACCGTCAGGTACGAGTATGCGCGCGATATGTGGATCACCGAGGGCGGCGCCGACTTGATGGCGATCCGGGCGTTGAGTGCAGCAAACTCTGATTATGATGGCCTAGCGGCGCTTCAACAGGAAGTCGATGACTGCGTGGAATTGACAAAGGATAGGGGCGTCGTCACGGCTTCAGAACGAAACGAACATCGTGCGTATTATGCCTGCGGAGCGGTGATCAGTCTGGCGGCGGAGGCTTCGCAACGCCGTTTGAACGGCGGTGACGCTTTCGACTTCTTGAGACCTCTGATCGTGGACAACTCGGACGCCGTGCTGACTCGCGACGAGTGGTTGAGCCAGCTTGATCGGACCAGTGGAGACGCGCGGCTCAGACAGGCCGTCCAACAGCTATTGGACCATGGTTCGGAAGACCCGGCGGCGACCGTTGCGGACCTCTTCACGCTTTCTGGGGTGGGCCATCATCGAATGGAAGGGCGGGTTATCCTGGATGAATAGCAATTCCCTCGGGGGCTGGGTTGTTGCCGGCCTGATTGGCTCTTCATTCATGGCTGGCTGCGCCACGGCGCCGGTCGCTCCACGTCCAGCCGTCGCCGTACAGGGGCCGGTGGCCGTCACCGTCCAGCGTGACGGCGACCGCTGGACCGCCGACTATGTGCTGGACCGCGACGCCCCGGTCTGGGCCTTCTTCCGCTCGGCCCTGCTGCGCGAGAGCCGCCGGCCCTGGCGGCCGGACTGGTGGCGGGTGGAGACGCCGGGCGTCGTGCTGGAGCGGGTGGGGGACTATGACGTGCTGCGCTCGACCGACGGCGGTCCTGTGCCGCGCGACGTCCGCATCGTCATGACCCCGCGACCCGGCGATCTTGAGGCCGAATATGATCCGGCTCTCGTCTTTTCGGACGGCACGGTGGCGCTGTTTTCCGGCCAGTTCGACGTCATTCCGCTGGAGTCCGTCGCCGCCGCCCGCGCCCTGCCGCGCGATCTGAACGGCGTCGAGGTGCCGGGCGGCCCGGCGGCCGTGACCTGGCGCGACCGGTCGGGGCCGATCCTGTTCAAGGGCGAGCGCCAGGCCGAGGCCACGGCGGTGGACGCCCAGACCTATGTCCTGTTCGGCGACGCCACGACGCGCCGGGGCGACGGGATCACCACCGTCATCGACCCTGGTCTGCCGCGCTGGCTGGGCGACCAACTGGCCGGTTTCACGCCCCAGGTCATGGCCTATTACGCCCGCCGTCTGGGCCCAGCCCAGGGCGAGCCCCCGACCCTGATGGTCAGCTGGACCGGCCCGACCAAATCCCTGTCCAGCATGGGCGGCAGCGTCCTGCCGGGTCTGATCTCGATGAATTTTGAAGGCGAGGGGGTGCTGGACCCCGACGCCCAGGCCCTGGCCCGCGCCCGCTGGTTCATCGGCCATGAGGCGGCGCATTTCTGGCTGGGCTCGCAGGGGCTCAGGTATCAGTACGCCCGCGAAGCCTGGATCACCGAGGGCGGCGCCGACCTGATGGCCGTGCGCGCCCTGAAGGCCATCGACCCCGTCTATGACGATCGGGCCGAGCTTCAGCGCGAGGTGGACGACTGCGTTCGGCTGGCGGCGAGCAGGCCTCTGTCCTCGGCCGGCGATCGGGGCGACAACCGCGCCTATTACGCCTGTGGCGCGGTCTTCGGCCTGGTCATCGAAGGGGCCGAGCGGCGCGCGGGCGGGGGGGACTTCTTCGACGTGGTCGCGGACTTCCAGCGGCGGGACAATGACGACGGAATCCTCAGCCGTGACGAATGGCTGGGCGCCCTGACGCGCCTGTCGCGCGACCCCACCCTGGCCAATGACATCTCGACCCTGCTGGACCAGGGCGTCGCCGATCCGTCCGCCGTTATCGCCCGCCTGTTCCAGCGCACCGGCGTCGCCTTCCGCCTGGAGAACGGCCGGGTGACCCTGATCTGAGGGTTTGACGCGGATCAAGGCGGGACGGGCCCGGCGGGCGCATCCAGGCTCCAGAAACGAGGAGCATCGCCATGACCTATTCGAGCCTGATGGTCTATGTGGACGACGAGGCCGACAATGTCGCGCGGATCGGCTTCGGCCGCGACCTGGCCGCCATCTATGACGCGACCCTGATCGGCATATCCGTCAGCGAGCCGGAGCCGCCCCTGGTGGACGCCTATGTCGCCGGCGGCATGGCGGGCGAGATCCTGACCCTGCGGCGCGATCAGGCGGATGGGGAGTTGGCTGCCGCCAAGGCCCGCTTCTTGGACGCGATGAAGGACACCGGCATCGCCCATGAATGGCGGGCCGAGACCGGCTATCCCGCCGCCTGCGTTTCGCACCAGGCGCGTGCGGCGGACCTGATCCTGGTGGGACGCGACGCCGGCCGTCTGCCCTATCGCGCGCCGGACGCGGGCGACCTGATCATGAATGTCGGCCGCCCCGTTCTGGTCGCTCCGCCGCGCGCCCAGGCCGCTCCGGTCGACGGCGTCGCCCTGGTGGCCTGGAAGGAGGGGCGCGAGGCCCAGCGCGCCGTCGCCGCCGCCCTGCCGCTGCTGAAACAGGCGCGCGAGGTCCAGGTGGTCGAAATCTGCGCCTCGGCCGACGCCGCGGCTGCCGCCGCCCGCGTCGCCGACGTCGCCGCCTGGCTGCGTCGACACGGGGTGGTCGCCGAAAGCGAGGCGCGGGTCCGCGACGAACGTCCCGCCGGCGACCGTATCCTGGCCCTGGTCGAACAGATGGGCGCCAATCTGATCGTCGCCGGCGCCTGGGGTCATTCGCGGATGCGCGAATGGGTCCTGGGCGGCGTCACCCAGGCCCTGTTGAACCGCAGCCAGTCCTGGCTGCTGTTCAGCCACTGAGGCCTCAGCGGTCCTCGCGGGCGTGGAAGATGCGGGCGACGACGACGGCGTCCGCATCGACGCGGTACTGGACCACATAGCCGCTGTCGCCGAAGGGGATGTAGAGCTCGCGGCGATCTCCCCTTTCCCGTCCCATGAACGGCGTGCGGGCCAACAGAGACACGAACCGGGTGATGACCCGCAACGCGCGCAAGGCGGCGCGTGGATTACGCTCGGCCAAAAAGGCGGCGAGCCGTCGCCTGTCGCGAACCGCCTGTTGCGAGAAGCGGAGCTTCACCGCCGGGCGTCGAGGCGTGCTTTCAGGTCCGTCTCGAACGCCGTGGACCATTCCTCGAATGTCTCGTAGACGCCCGTGCGATCATACTCGGCGAGCGCCTCGGCCGCTGTGGGACCGTCTGGAGGCGAGGCGTAAAGTTCGGTCTGCCCTGTTTCGAAAGCCGCCTGGTCTTCTCGGACGCCAAACGACTGTTCAGTGAACGCCCTGTCCAGAACCGCGCCGGCATAGGCTTCCGGCGTCAGGCCCGCTGCGCGCGCAGCGGCCTTGAGCCGCTCAAGCGCCTCTTCGGTCAGGGGAAGGGTCAGGACGTGATCGGCCATAACCGCATCATCTCACAACTATGAGTGGTTGTGAACTCAAATCGCTGCGAACGGATAGGGGCTGACCGACTTGGCCCAGTCGTCCACGGCCAGGGGCCGGTCGATGGGCGCGGCGGCGCGTTCGGCGCAGGGATGGCGGTGGCAAAGGCGGCAGGCGGGGCCGATTGGCGTCACCTCGGGCCGGTCCAGATCCAGGCCGTGGGCATAGGCGAGCCGGTGCGCATGGCGCAGTTCGCAGCCCAGGCCGACGGCCAGGTCGTGGGTCTCGCCGTATCCGTCCTGGCCCTGGCGTTCGACGGTGCGGGCGAAGGTGAACCAGCGACCGCCGTCTGGCGTCTCGATGATCTGGGTGATGATCCGGCCCGGCGTGCGAAAGGCGCTGTGCAGGCGCCAACGCGGACAGGCGCCGCCGAAGCGCGAGAAGGGAAAGGCGCCCGCCGCATAGCGTTTCGAGATATTGCCCGCCTGATCCACCCGCATCAGGAAGAAGGGCACGCCCCGCGCCGTCGGCCGCGACAGGGTCGTCAGCCGGTGCGCCGCCTGTTCATAGCTGACCCCGAACCGCGCCTGAAGCCGCGCCAGGTCATAGCCGGTCTCTTCGGCCGTGCGCTGAAAGGCGGCGTAGGGCATCAGGATCGCGGCGGCCAGGGTGTTGGTCAGGGCCACCTTCAGCAGGGAGCGCGTCGGTCCGTCCGGGGCGTTCGCCGCCTGGACCATGTCGTGAAGCGCCTGTCCGTGCTCGGCCAGGGCCAGCTGATAGGCGATGGCGAAGGCGCGAGACGACGGGCCCAGGGTCTCGGACAGCAGCAGACGGCGGCGGTGCAGATCATAGCGCCGGGTCCATTCCACCATGACCTCGGCCGGCAGGGTGCGGACCCCCAGGTCGTGTTTGGCCGCCAGCCGCTGGCGGGCGGCGGGTTCGAAACCGTCGGCATGGGCCGGCGCCTCGGCCGCCAGGACCTCGGCCAGGGCCTCGCCCATCTGGTCCAGTTCGGGAAAGTGGTTGCCGCGCGACTGGATATATTCGCGCACCCATTCGGCGGGACTGGCCTCGACCAGGCCTTCGCCGGTCTCGGCGGCGGCGCGGGCCTTGGCGCGGCCATCGTCAAAGGCCCGATACAGGCGCAGCAGGGCGTCGGCCACGCCCGGCGCCTCTTCCAGCACCTGCACCAGTTCGTGACGGGGCAGGGCCAAGCCCTTGAACAGAGGATCGGCCAGAACCTCGCCCAGCCGCGCCTCATCGACGGCCCCGCCCTGGTTCAGACTGCGCAGATCGACGTCATAGGTTTCGGCCAGACGCAGCAGCAACTGGGCCGACACCGGTCGCTGATTGCGCTCTATGTGATTGAGATAGCTCGGAGAAACGCCCAGGTCGGCCGCCATGGCCGTCTGGGTCAGGGAAAGGTCGCGCCTCAGCCGCTTCAGCCGGGCCCCCAGAAACAGCTTGCGATCGGCGGCGGTGTCCATGGCTGAAGAATGTCATATTATGACTGCCGATGCAAAGTCACGATGTGACAAACTGACTTCATTGATCGGCGCGATCCTGTGTCATTCGTGACTTCTACGTGTTCTTGTCCCTGAGACGGCGGCTGCGGCCGCGCCCTTTCAGAAGACGAGTTCGACCATGACCACCTTCGCCGACCTGGTTCCTTCGCCCGCCGGCCGTTTCGACGGCATCGAGCGCCCCTATACGCCCGAAGACGTCCTGCGCCTGCGCGGCTCGGTGCCGATCACCCACACCCTGGCCGAGCGGGGCGCCAATCGCCTGTGGCAGCTGCTGCACGACGAGCCCTTCATCAACGCCCTGGGCGCCGTCACCGGCAACCAGGCCATGCAGATGGTCCGCGCCGGGCTGAAGGCCATCTATCTGTCGGGCTGGCAGGTCGCGGCCGACGCCAATACGGCCGGCGCCATGTATCCCGACCAGTCCCTGTACCCGGCCAACGCCGCGCCGGAACTGTGCCGCCGCATCAACCGCACCCTTCAGCGCGCCGACCAGATCGAGCATGCCGAGGGCGGCGCCAAACGCGACTGGTTCGTCCCCATCGTCGCCGACGCCGAGGCCGGCTTCGGCGGGCCGCTGAACAGCTTCGAGATCATGAAGGCCTTCATCGAGGCGGGCGCCGCCGGCGTCCACTTCGAGGACCAGCTGGCCTCGGAGAAGAAGTGCGGCCACCTGGGCGGCAAGGTGCTGATCCCGACCCAGGCGCATGAACGCAACCTGGTCGCCGCGCGTCTGGCCGCCGACGTCATGGGCACGCCGACCATCACGGTCGCCCGCACCGACGCCGAAAGCGCCCAGCTGATCACCTCGGACATCGACGAGCGCGACCAGCCCTTCATCGACCGCGACAACCGCACGCCGGAGGGCTTCTTCCGCCTGAAGGAAGGCACGGGTCTGGACCACTGCATCGCGCGCGGCCTGTCCTACGCCAACATCGCCGACCTTCTGTGGTGGGAGACCTCGCATCCGGATCTGGACGACGCCAAGAAGTTCGCGGAAGCCGTCCAGAAGAAATATCCGGGCAAGCTGATGGCCTACAACTGCTCGCCCTCCTTCAACTGGAAGGCCAAGTTGGACGACGCCACCATCGCCAAGTTCCAGCGCGAGCTGGGCGCCATGGGCTACAAGTTCCAGTTCGTGACCCTGGCCGGCTTCCACGCCCTGAACAACTCGATGTTCGAGCTGGCGGACGGCTATCGCGACAACGGCATGGCGGCCTATTCCGAGCTGCAACAGCGCGAGTTCGCCAATGAGGCGCGCGGCTACACCGCCACCCGCCACCAGCGCGAAGTCGGCACCGGCTATTTCGACCAGGTCGCCACGGTCATTTCCAATGGCACGTCCTCGACCACGGCGCTGAAGGACTCGACCGAGACCGCCCAGTTCACCCACGCGGCTTAAGAAAGGGAACCGCCATGGAACCTCTGACCCAAACCGAAGCCATCATCGACTTTTGCCTGGCGCCCCTGGCGCTCGACGTCGGGACCGAGGCCGAACGCGAGGTGCGCCGCCGCCTGACTCACGTCCTGCGGACCTATCAGGCCAAGGTCGCCAGGCCGATCGCCGTGGACTTCTCGTCTATGCCGTCCCAGGTGATCAACGAGGCCGCCCACGGCTACGAATAGGCCGCGCGCTGCCTGCAAAAGAGAAGAGGTCCGCCCCGATCGCTCGGGGCGGGCCTTTTTTATCGCGTCGAACCGGCTGGGGCTGCGGGGGCTCAGCGGGCGCCCGACGGCGGGGGCGCGGACGCCTGGGCCGAGGCGGCGGCCGGCGTCGGGGTCAGGGTGACGGACACCGGCGTCTGGGCCGGGGGCGGGGGCGTGCCGGTCTCTTCCGGGGCGCCGACGGTGATGGTGGTGTTCAGCACCGCCTGGGTGGTGCAGGTGGCCAGGTCGCGGGTGATGTGGCGGCCCAGGCAGAACATGTCCTCATAGCTGGGGCGCGAGGCCGCCAGGCATTGGAACAGCATCAGCTTGGACATGTTCAGGCAGAATTCGTTGTTCGGCTCCACCACAAGGGCGTCGGTGTTGGCCCGCGCCTCTTCGCCGGCGGCGCCCAGGGCGGCCAGGGCGGCGATGGCCAGGGACCGCACGACCGGCGGCGTATAGGGCGGCGCCTTCCGCGACGCCTCGACCCCTTCCAGCCCCGCGCCGGAATTGGCGGCGGCGAACAGTTTGGCCGATTCATCCGCCGAGGGCAGCATGGCCGCCGCCGACAGGGTCTTGGCGGTCTCCAGCCGAACCTCGCGGTTGGGGATATGGGTGACGGCCCAGCGGCGGCGCGGGTCGTTGCGCTCCTGGATCGTATAGGCGTCGGCCTCGACGGCCTCGGCGATGCCGCGAATGACGACCGCGTCCTTGGCGATGGTCGCCGAGATCAGGCCGGCGGCCGCATCGGCGCCGGGCAGGGTGGCGGCATAGGCCGGATCGGCGACGATGCGGGCGACCATCTCCTGGCGCTGGACCGGATCGACGGCGAACTGACGCACCCCGGCGACGAACTCGGGCGACTGAAGCGCGATGATCGAACCATAGGCGATCAGGCCGCGCGACAGCTGGGCGGGCTCAAAGGCGACGCCCTTGCGGATGGCGGCCTGAACCGCCTCGGCGTCGGTGAAGCCGCCCGGCTGGATGGTTTCGGCCTCGCGCAGGAAGGCCACATAGATGGAGGCGGCCTGGGCCACGCCCTCGTTCAGCGAGACGGGCGGGGGCGGCGGAGGCGGGGGCGGCGCGGCCGGTTCGGCCTCTTTCGTCGAGCAGCTGGCCAGGATGGCGGCGGCGGCGATGGCGGCGATCGAAAGGCCGCGGGTCATGAAGGCCTTGGGCATAGGGCGCGTCCACAGAACTGAAAGGAGGCCCCGGCGGGGGCGCGTACTGGAAGGCGCTTATAACGTGTCGAAAGTGGTTTGCCGAAGATTAATCGAACAGCTTCGACACGGATTCCTCGTTGGCGATCCGACGGATAGCTTCACCGATCAGCGGAGCCACGGAAACCCTGCGAATTTTCGCGCAGTTCAAAACTTCGTGGGGCTGTTCGATGGAGTCGGTGATCACCAGTTCCTTCAGCGGCCCGTCGGTGATCCGCTGCACGGCCGGACCGGACAGGACCCCGTGGCTGATATAGGCCGAGACCTCGGTCGCCCCCTGGTCGATCAGGGCCTTGGCGGCGTTGACCAGGGTGCCGCCCGAATCGACGATGTCGTCGAACAGGATGCAGCGGCGGCCTTCGACGTCGCCGATGATGTTCATCACCTCGCTCTCGCCCGCCTTGGGCCGGCGTTTGTCGACGATGGCCAGGTCGGCGTTCAGTCGGCTGGCCAGGGCGCGGGCCCGCACCACCCCGCCCACGTCGGGCGAAACGATCATCAGGTCGTCGCCCCGGGCGTAGTTTTCCTTCACGTCCTGGGCCAGGACCGGAATGGCGACCAGATTGTCGGTCGGAATGTCGAAGAAGCCCTGAATCTGGCCGGCGTGCAGATCCATGGTCAGCACCCGGTCGGCGCCGGCGCGGGTGATCAGATTGGCCACCAGCTTGGCCGAGATGGGCGTGCGGCCGCCGGTCTTCCGGTCCTGACGCGCATAGCCGAAATAGGGCATGACGGCCGTGATCCGCTTGGCGGAGGCCCGCACCAGGGCGTCCGTGATGATCAGCAGCTCCATCAGATTGTCGTTGGCCGGATAGCTGGTCGACTGAAGGATGAAGACGTCCTCGCCCCGGACGTTCTCTTCGATGACGGCGAAGACCTCATTGTCCGCAAACCGCTTGACCTGGGCCTTCGTCAGGGGCGCGTCCAGATGGTCGGCGATGGCCTGAGACAGGCCTCGGTTGGAGTTGCCTGAGAGCAGCTTCATCGGCTGGTCATCCTTTCGCCGTCATCCGCCCCCCATGAACGGGTGTCGGTTGGCGCGCTCTTTACCAGCGGAGCCGGTCAGGGCAAGTCGTGCACGGAGATTTCCTCGGCATGGCGCGCCCCGGTCGCGGGTGCTAGAGATCGCCGCGTTGGTTTTTGGAAGCTGGGCTTGGGGCCCCGCTTTCGCTCGTCATGGGGTCGTCCTTGTCCGTTTCCAAGTTCCGTTCCGGCCTGGTGCTGATGGCCGCAGCGGCCGCCGCTCTGACGATTTCCGGCTGCGCCGGGAACAAGCGGCCCAGGCTCGCCTATGAAGAACGCCCGGTCGAGGCGCTGTACAACACCGGCTATCAGCGGCTGGAACAGCGCCGTTGGGCCGACGCCGTCGACTATTTCCAGGAGGTGGAACGCCAGCACCCCTATTCGGACTGGGCGCGCCGCTCGATCCTGATGCAGATCTACGCCTATTATCAGAACAACAACTATACGGACGCCATCGCTGCGGCTGACCGCTATATCCAGCTGTTCCCCGGCAATCCGTCGGCCGCCTATGCCTTCTATATGAAGGCCGTCTGCAACTTCGAACAGATCACCGACGTGGGCCGCGACCAGGGCTACGCCACCGCCGCCCTGGCCGGGCTGAAGGACGTGGCCCGCCGCTATCCGGGCACCCCCTACGCCACCGACGCCGCCGTCAAGATCGACATGGTCAACGACCAGCTGGCCGGCAAGGAAATGAACATCGGCCGCTACTATCAGCGCGCCAACCAGCCCCTGGCGGCCCTGAACCGCTACAAGGCCGTCATCGCCAATCCCGAGTTCCAGCGCACCTCCCACACGCCCGAGGCCCTGTACCGTCTGGTCGAGGTCAATCTGCAGCTGGGGCTGAAGGAAGAGGCGACCCGCAACGGCGCCGTCCTGGGCTACAACTTCCCCGGCAGCCCCTGGTACGCCGAGGCCTACGCCCTGCTGACCGAAAACGGCCAGACCCCGGACAAGGCGCCCGAAGCCAAGCGCGAGAGCTGGCTGCAACGGATCATCCCGGGCTGATCGTCCCCTTGACGGTCAGATTTATGTAGTTACATAAATGATCGTCTTCGATCCGGCGAAGGATGAGGCCAATATCGCCAAACACGGCGTCTCGCTGTCGCGAGCCGACGAAATCCAAATGGAAGAAGCCTTGATCGAGGTGGATGATCGCTTCGATTACGGTGAACCCAGATGGATCGCCTATGGCGAACTGGACGGGCGACTGCACGTTTTGGCCTTACGGTTCGAGACGCAAGGGTGCGGGCCATCAGCCTGCGCAAGGCCAATGACCGGGAGCGGAGACATGTCCGAGAACAAAGGGGTGTCGGAAGCGGCGACTGAGCCCTTTCTCGACGACGACGATACGCCGGAGTTGACCGCAGAGCGCGCGGCCAAACTCCGCCCCGCACGTGACGTCCTGCCCGACTACATCCTCAACCAGTTCAAACGCTCCCCCGGCCGCCCCAAGGCCGACCGGCCCAAGCAGCAGGTCACCCTGCGGCTGGACGCCGACCTTCTGGAACACTGGCGCGCCCAGGGGCCGGGCTGGCAGTCGGGCATCAACGCCGCCTTGCGCCGGGCCTCCGGTCTCTGATTCCCTTGCCTTCGCCGCGCGCTAAACTGCGCCCCATGCCGAATCGCGTGCGCCCATGCTGACCGCCCTTTCCATCCGCGACGTCGTCCTGGTCGACGCCCTGGATCTCGACGTCGAGACCGGCCTGACCGTGCTGACGGGCGAGACGGGGGCGGGCAAGTCGATCATTCTGGACGCCCTGGGCCTGGCCCTCGGCGGGCGCGGCGATGCGGGCCTGGTGCGCAACGGCGCCAAACAGGCCGTGGCCACCGCCGTCTTCAGCGCTCCGGACGATCCGGACCTGCTGGCCCTGATCGCCGACAAGGGGTTCGAGGTCCAGCCGGGCGAGGAACTGATCCTGCGCCGCGTCCTGAACGCCGACGGCCGCAGCCGGGCCTATGTCAACGACCAGCCCGCCGGGGTCACGGCCCTGCGCGAGATCGGCGCCGCCCTGGTCGAGGTGCACGGCCAGCATGAGACCGTGGGCTTGCTGGACTGGCGCACCCACCGGGGCCTGCTGGACGCCTATGGCGGGCTTCAGCCGCAGTTGCAGGCCGTCGCCGCCGCCTCGACAAAGCTGAAGGCCGCCGAGGCCAAACTGGCCGAGCTGAAGGCCCAGGCCGCCGACGCCGCCGCCCGCGCCGAGGAGATCAGCCTGAACCTGGCCGAACTGGACGCGCTCGATCCCCGCCCCGACGAGGAAACCGAACTGGCCGGCGAACGCGCCCTCTTGGGCGCCGCCGAAAAGGCCATCGCCGATCTCGCCGACGCCCGCACCCAGCTGGGCGGCGACAAGCTGAGCCAGAAGCTGGGCGCGGCCCTGCGCGCCGTCGAGCACGCCCGTCAGCGCGCGGGCCAGGCGGGAGCCGAGGGCGACCATCCCGTCATCGTCAAACTGTCGGCCGCCGTAGACGCCATCGACCGCACCCTGGTCGAGGCGGCCGAGGCCATCGCCGCCGTGGACGCCGCCGCCGACGCCTTCGACTATGAGCCCGGCCGCCTGGACAAGGCCGAGGAACGGCTGTTCGCCCTGCGCGCCGCCGCCCGGAAACTGCACACCACCGTCGACGCCTTGCCTTCCTTACGCGTCCGCCTGCGCGAGCAACTGCGTCTGATCGAGGACGGGGAGGAGGCCCTGGCCGCCGCCGGGCGCGAGGCCGCCCAGGCCGCCGAAGCCTATGACCTGGCCGCCGAATTCCTGACCTCGGCGCGCGAGGCCGCGGCCGACCGCCTGACCGCCGCCGTCATGGACGAGCTGGGCCCGCTGAAGCTGGAGCGCGCCCGGTTCCGCGTGGCGCTGGAGCCGATCGAGGGCCGGCGCGGCCCCGACGGGGTCGAGACCGTCCGCTTCCAGATCGCCACCAACGCCGGAACCGACTTCGGCCCCCTGGACGCCATTGCGTCGGGCGGCGAACTGGCCCGGTTCGCCCTGGCCATGAAGGCGGCGCTCGCCAGCCGCGAGGACATGCGCCAGCCGGTCATGATCTTCGACGAGGTGGACCAGGGCGTCGGCGGCGCCGTGGCCGAGGCCGTCGGCTCGCGCCTGAAACGCCTGTCAAACGGCGCCCAGGTCCTGGTCGTCACCCACAGCCCCCAGGTCGCCGCCCGCGGCCACGTCCACTGGAAGGTGATGAAGGCCGACCGCGACGGCCTGACCACCACCACCGTCCACGCCCTGGACGACGCGAGGCGTCAGGAAGAGATCGCGCGCATGCTGTCGGGGGCGGAGATCACCGATGAGGCGCGGGCGGCGGCGCGGGCGTTGATCGGGTAGGGGACTTGTTTAGGCGGACCGTTATCGACCGTTCTCGGACGAACTTTGCCTTTCGCAATCTGCCATAGGTCGTCGGGTCAAGGTTTAAGTCGCTTGGGGCTATCGCCTTTCACCGTGACACGCCGCAGTATGCGTTGACGCCACCGCAATTGCGGTAGGCTCTGCCGGTGATTGAATTTCCACGATGAAACCCCCTGCTTCTATGCCTGTGATTTTCCAGTCGGCTCATGCGGAAAACTTTCTTCGCAGCTGCAAACGCGCCAATACCGAGTTGGCCAAGAAGGAGTTGTTTCTCCAGTACCTCACGAGGGTCTTTTCGACCGATGCGGCTGCCCAAGTGACGTGACCCCCTGAAACTCCTCCAGGAATAGCTAGAGTCCGCCCCTCGAAAGGACGGACAGAATGAAGCGATCAAGGTTCACGGAAGAGCAGATCATCGGGATCCTGCGTGAGCAGGAGGCCGGCGTCCCGGTGGCGGATCTGTGCAGGAAGCACGGGCTGAGCTCGCCGACCTTCTACAAGTGGAAGGCCAAGTATGGCGGTATGGACGTGTCGGAGGCCCGGCGTCTGAAGGCTCTGGAAGACGAGAACGCCAAGCTGAAGCGGATGCTGGCGGACTCGATGCTGGACAACGTCGCGCTGAAGGATTTGCTGGGAAAAAAGTGGTGACGCCCGCAGCTCATCGAGCGGCGGCGGCGCACCTGCAGTCGGCCTACGCGATGAGCGAGCGGCGGGCTTGTCGGGTGCTGGGTGTGGATCGGACGAGCGTGCGCTATCAGGCGACGCGACCGGACGATGGCGCCCTGCGGGATCGGCTGAAGGCCCTGGCCCAGGAGCGTCGGCGGTTCGGCTATCGACGTCTGCACGTGATGCTCCGGCGCGAGGGCCATGCGGTCAACAAGAAGCGGGTCCAGCGGATCTACCGCGAGGAGAAGCTGACGGTGCGCCGGCGTGGCGGGCGAAAACGCGCCATGGGCACAAGGCGGCCGCTGGAGATCCCTCTGGTCGCGAACCAGCGCTGGTCGCTGGACTTCGTGTCCGATCAGATGACCGACGGGCGGCGCTTCCGCATACTGACGGTGATCGACAACTGCACCCGCGAGTGCCTCGGGCTCGTCGCCGATACCTCGCTGTCAGGGCGACGGGTGGCGCGCGAGTTGGACGCCATCATCCTGCGACGCGGGCGACCCGAGACGATCATCAGCGACAACGGCACGGAATATACGTCCAACGCCATCCTGGCCTGGGCCGACGACGCCGGTGTGGGCTGGCACTACATCGCGCCGGGCAAGCCTCAGCAGAACGGCTTCAACGAGAGCTTCAACGGCCGCCTGCGTGACGAGCTGCTGAACGAGACGCTGTTCCGATCCCTGCCGCACGCCCGCGCCGTGCTGGAGGCCTGGCGGCGCGATTACAACGAGCGGCGTCCGCACTCGAAGCTCGGGTGGCTGACGCCGCAGGCTTATGCAGATGCGCTCACCGGACAGATCGGCCGGTCCGCTGCGCTGGTTGAAAGCTGCGCTGACCGGCCTCTTGCCAACCCCACCAACCCCAGTTCAGATCACCAAAGGACTCTCGTTATGGCTGGATGAGAAACGGGGGTCACGTCAGTTCCTCGCGACTGCATCCCAGAGCCGACCGCATTCAACGCTCATCAAACTCAATTGGCTAATTCGACCATCCCCCCTCAAACCCGGTGTATAATCCCCGCCGGTCTTTCAGAAGGTAAAGCCCCTCCGCAAGGACGCCCTGCGGCGTCTGGCGTCCGCTCGGCCTTCGGCAGCCTCGACGCCCCCTGTCACAATCGGACAAATCGGACACATCGGACACTGTTTTTCTGGTCTCCAGCCGTCCCAATCGGACAGTTCGGACACATCGGACACCCTTTTTTCCGTCGTCGGTCGTCGCAATCGGACAGATCGGACACATCGGACATCGTTTTTCCGAGTGCCGCGCCCCTCGCCCCACACCCCACGCCCCTCGCCAGACGCGAAAAATCCGCCGAATCCGGCACAAACCCCCGCCCATTAGCGATCCTGTCATCATCGTGCTATGAGCCCCGCCCTTTATACGGGCGGCGATGTCGCCGAGGCCTTTCAAGACTTCAGGAGAAGCACAGATGAGCAGGGTGCTGGTCATTGGCGCCGGCGGCGTCAGTTCGGTCGCCGTCCATAAGATGGCGATGAATTCGGACATCTTCTCGCACATCACCCTGGCCAGCCGCACCAAGGCCAAGTGCGACGCCATCGCCGAATCGGTGAAGTCGCGCTTCGGCGTGACCATCGACACGGCGGCGATCGACGCCGACGACGTGGCCGCGACCACCGCCCTGATCCAGTCGGTCAAGCCGGCCCTGGTGGTCAACCTGGCCCTGCCGTACCAGGACCTGTCGATCATGGACGCCTGCCTGGCCGCCGGCGTCAACTATCTCGACACCGCCAACTATGAGCCGCGCGACGAGGCCAAGTTCGAATACAAGTGGCAGTGGGCCTATCAGGACCGCTTCAAGGACGCCGGTCTGATGGCCCTCTTGGGCTCGGGCTTCGACCCCGGCGTGACCTCGGTCTTCACCACCTACACCAAGAAGCACCTGCTGGATTCGATCGAGACCCTCGATATCCTCGACTGCAACGGCGGCGACACCGGCCTGCCGTTCGCGACCAACTTCAACCCCGAGATCAATCTGCGCGAAGTGACCGCCAACTCGCGTCACTGGGAGAACGGCCAGTGGGTCGAGGGCCCGGCGCTGAGCCACAAACAGACCTTCGACTTCGAGGGGGTGGGGCCGAAGAACATGTACCTCATGTACCATGAGGAACTGGAGTCGCTGGCCAAATTCTATCCTGAAATCAAGCGCATCCGCTTCTGGATGACCTTCGGCGACTCCTATCTGAAGCACCTGGAGGTGCTGGAGAACGTGGGCATGACCTCGATCGAGCCGATGATGTTCCAGGGCCGCGAAATCATCCCGATCGAGTTCCTGAAGGCCCTGCTGCCCGAGCCCGCGTCGCTCGGCCCGATCACCAAGGGCAAGACCAATATCGGCACCATCGCCACCGGCCTGAAGGACGGGGCGCAGAAGACGATCTACGTCAAGAACATCTGCGACCACCAGGAGGCCTATGCCGAGACCGGCAACCAGGCCGTCAGCTACACCACCGGCGTCCCCGCCATGATCGGCGCGGCCCTGATGCTGACCGGCCAGTGGAAGGGCGAGGGGGTGTTCAACATGGAGCAACTGGATCCCGATCCCTTCATGGACATGCTGAACAAGCACGGCCTGCCCTGGACGGTCGAGGAACTCGACGCCCCGCTGGACTTCTGAGGATAAGCCCCATGGTCATGCAGACCCAGGCCGGCGGACCGGGCGCCTTCGCCCGGTTCGATCTGAACCGCGTCCCGTCGCCCGCCTTCGTGGTCGACGAGGTCGCGGTGCGTCGCAACTTGGCCGTCCTTCAGGACGTCGGGGCGCGGGCGGACGCCCGGGTGCTGCTGGCCCTGAAGGCCTTCTCCATGTGGTCGCTGGCCGATGTCGTCGGGGAATATCTCGACGGCGTCTGCGCCTCGGGCCTGTGGGAAGCGCGCCTGGCGCGGGAGTTCTACAAGGGCCACCTGACCACCTATTCCCCCGCCTACAAGCCCGCCGACCTGCCCGAGATCCTGCGGCTGTCGGATACGGTCATCTTCAACGCCCCGGACCAGATCGCCCGCTTCGCCGACCTGATCTCGGCCGCCCGTGCGGAGGGCGAGACGTTCGACATCGGCCTGCGTCTGAACCCGGAGCATTCGGAGGGCGAGGTCGCCAAATACGACCCCTGCCAGCTGGGCTCGCGCCTGGGCTTCCCGGTGTCGCAGCTGAAGCCGGAACACTTGAACGGCGTCGACGGCCTGCACATCCACGCCCTGTGCGAACAGGGGTTCGAGCCGCTGGAGCGGATTTGGGCCGCCGTGGAACCGAAGCTGGCGCCCCTGCTGCCCGACCTGAAATGGATCAACCTGGGCGGCGGCCACCATGTGACCCGCGCCGACTATCGGATCGACGCCCTGGTCGCCTTCATGAAGGACCTGGGCGAGCGTTACGGACTTCAGGTCTATATCGAGCCGGGCGAGGCCATTGCGCTGGACGCCGGCATACTGGTGGGTGAGGTGCTGGACACCTTCCACAACGGCCTGCCCATCGCCATCACCGACATCTCGGCCACCTGCCACATGCCGGACGTGATCGAGGCCCCCTACCGTCCGGCCATGCTGAACGAGGCGGAAGGCGGCGTGACCTATCGCCTGGGCGGGCCCTCCTGCCTGGCCGGCGACATCATCGGCGACTATGGCTTCGCCACTGCGCCGACCGCCGGAACCCGCATCGCCTTCCTGGACCAGGCCCACTATTCGATGGTGAAGACCAACACCTTCAACGGGGTGCCGCTGCCGGCCATCGCCCTGTGGAACAGCGACACTGACGCGCTGAAGCTGGTTCGCGAATTCGACTGGTCAGAGTTCCGCGACCGCCTGTCCTGACGGACCTGGGGGTCAGACTCCCAGGATCCAGCCTTCTTCCTGCTCGACCTGGGCGATCAGTTCGGGCGTGGCGTCCTTGGGCGGGCCGAAGGCCTTGGCTAGTTCGCCGGCCTCGTCCATATGGGCCAGGGCTTCGGCGGTGGCGCGGACCTGGGCCTGATCCTTGAACTCGCCCTCATGAGGTTTGCCGTCGAACATCGAGGGCCAGACCTCGACCACAAGGGCCGACAGGGGCTCGACATCCTCAGGGCTAAGCGCGCGCCAGCCGGTGCCGAACGGCCAGACGGCGCCCGAAGAGCCCAGGCTTTCCAACAGCCTGCGCACCGCCGGAATGCCCACCAGGGTCTGGCCGCCCACGGCGCCGGCGCCGTGCATCTGCCACACGCTCTTGGGCTGCAGCTTGCCTTTGCGCGCCGCATTCTCGGTCGCCCGGAATTCGGGGATGTCGGCGCCGGCGCCGGCGGGCGGCTTGGTGGTCGTCAGCCAGCGCTGCGCTTGTTTCGCAGGCGCGCCCCACAGGGGCCAGGCCTCGTCCGTCATCAGACGGTTCATCTTGGCCGCCACCTGATAGCGGTTGTTGGTGTTGTCGGCCTTGTCCACGACATTGGCGGCGATGAATTTCCACATGGCCTGCCAGGGGGTTCCCTCCAGCTTCAGCCGCGCGGCCGTGCCGACCGGATAGCCGAAGTTGAAGTCCAGCCCCACCAGAACCCGGTCGCCGCGCTTTCGGTGGTCCGCCAGGATCGAGGTCAGCAGGGCCTCGCCCTCGGCCCGGGTCGCGACATTGTGCGTCTCGGTATAGAGGCGGAAGCGGACGTCGCGCTTTGCCACCCCGATCCACAGCGAGCTGTCGCCCAGCTTCTTGGTCTCGGCGGCGGTCCAGTCGGCGACGACATAGGCGTCGAATAGGCGGGCCAAGGCGGCCTCCCGTAAAAAGGCGTGTCGTTAGGAATGAGCGGGGGTTCTAGACCGCTCGCCGCCCAATCGGAAGGGGGCGATCAGCTCTTCAACAGGGCTTCCAGGTGCGACAGCCACCGCCGACCCAGCCGCAGCGCCTCGCCGGGCGAGCCGGTTCCGCCGGCCAGGGCGGCGTCCCACAGGGCCAGTTCGAACTCGGGATGACGGGCGTCTGCGAACATCAGCCGCAGCACCACCTGTTCGGCGTCCGGCGCCATGACGTCCAGCGACTTGCGTGTCTCGCCGCGCCGGATGCGGGCCACCACATGGCCGTCGACGATGATCTCGCCGCCCTCGACCTCCTCGAAGGCGTAGGCCAGGCCGTGGGCGCCGTTGGCCCACAGGACCACCACCTGTTCGACGTCGAAGTTCAGGGCGCAGGCCCGGCCCTCGCGGGGGGAAACGGCCTCGACCTCAGGCGGGGCGCCGAGGGCCTTCAGAAGGGCCCGGCGTATCCGGCGCGGCGGCTCCATCCACCAGGACAGGGCCAGGGCCAGGGTCGTCAGCAGGGCCGCCGCCAAGGCGATCAGCAGGACCACCCGAACGACCTCGGCCATGGGTCAGCCCTCCGATCCGGCCGAGAGGTCCAGATCGACCACCACCGGCACATGGTCGCTCGGCTTGTCCATCTCGCGCGCGTCGCGGTGGGTCTCGATCCCCTTCAGCCGATCGGCGGCCTGGGGCGACAGCAGGGCGAAGTCGATGCGGATGCCGTGGTTCCTCTGCCAGGCGCCGGCCTGATAGTCCCAGAAGCTGTAGGTCCCGGCGGGTTCGTTGGCGACTTCGTGCGCATCGGCCAGGCCCAGATTCTTCAGGGCGCGAAACGCCCGGCGGCTCTGGGGCTGGAACAGGGCGTCATCGGTCCAGGCGGCGGGGTTCTTGGCGTCTTCCGGCTCGGGAATGACGTTGTAGTCGCCGCACAGGGCCAGCGGCTCCTCGAAGGCCAGCAGGTCGCGGGCGTGGCGGTTCAGCCGATCGAACCAGGCCAGCTTGTAGTCGAACTTCTCGGTGCCGATCGGATTGCCGTTCGGCAGATAGATGGAGGCCACCCGGATCGGCCGGGGCGCCTCGACCACCGCCTCCAGATAGCGGGCCTGTTCGTCGGTCTCGTCGCCCGGCAGGCCGCGCCGGATGTCCGACAGCGGGTGTTTCGACAGCAGGGCCACGCCGTTGTAGCTCTTCTGGCCGTGGGTCTCGACGTTGTAGCCCAGGCTCTCGAATGCCTCGCGCGGAAACTTCTCGTCCACGCATTTGATCTCCTGGAAGCAGGCGACGTCGGGGGCGGCCTGTTCCAGCCAGGCCAGCACGGTGGGCAGGCGAGCGTTGACCGAGTTCACGTTCCAGGTGGCGATGCGCATGACGGGGACGCTAGGCTGCGTCTCGGTTTCGGGAAAGAGGCGCCGCAAACAAAAGGGCCGCCGGATCGCTCCGGCGGCCCCTTGCCGTCAATCGGTCTGTCTTAGGGGCGGCCGCCGGCCGGGGCGGGGGCCGCAGCAGGGGCCGGCGTCAAGGTGCAGCCGCCGCCGATCCGCTGAGCGGTGGCGCAAGGGTAGATCTGCTGCACGACGTTCTCGGCGTTCACGCGGGCGATGACGCCGTCGGCGCCGGCGCATTTGGCTTCATAGAACATGCCGTTGGCGTTCTGGCCCATCAGGCGCGCCTCGGTGACGTCGCAGCCCGCCGCTTCCGATCCCGCCAGCAGTTGCTTCACCTGAGCCGCATTCTCGGCGGCGGTGGTGAAGGCGCAGGCGCCGCCTTCAGCCAGCACCTGGATACAGGGGGTCTTGGTCCAGTTGTCGTTCAACTGCTTGACCCAGAAGCCCGCCGCGTCGGCGCAGCCGACCTCATACATGACGCCTCCGTCGTTGGACTGACCCAGGACCTTGGCCTGGTCCACGGTGCAGGGGACGCCCGCCTTCTGGGCGTATTCGCGCAGAACCTTCTGGGTGTCGGTGTTGGCGGGGATGGTGCATTGCGGGCCGACGTCGGCGGCGGGATCGCGCTCGCGCACCACCGAGGCCGAATGGGCCAGAAGCACACAATCCGTGGCCGACGGCGGGGTCTTGGATTCGATCATGAAGCCCGGGCCAGTGGCGCAGGCGACCTCATAGACCGAGGTCTTGGCGGCGGTTTCGCCCAGCAGCTTGGCTTCGGTGACCTGGCAGTTGGTGTTGGCCAGGGTGGCCTGTTCCTGAGCCGCCGCCATGATCTGCTCAGGCGTCGGCGGCGCAGGGCGGCGTTCGCGCCGTTGGCGCGCTGCGGCGGCTCGTGAAGAGCCTTCTGCAACAGCCTGGCGATCGTCATTGGCGCGGGTCTGGGCCGCGGCGGGAGCGACCGTAACGGCGCTGAACATCAGCGCCGCGAGGACGGCGGCGAAGCGGGCTTTCATGGAACACCTTGGAGATCTGAAAGGACTGAACGCTTCGTGGCCTTCTAATCGGGCAGGGTCAAGGCGGCTGTGGACGATGGAGGGCTGACGGGATTAAGGTCTGCGCGTTTTGATTGGAGACCCACTTGGCGGACGATGCGACGGCGGTGAAGACGGGGATGGACGCAAGAGGGCTGACCTACCCCATGCCCCAGACGCCCGCGGGAGGGGAGGCGATCGAAGTCGCCCCCGGCGTCCTGTGGATGCGGCTGACCCTGCCGTTCCAGCTGAACCACGTGAACGTCTACGCCCTTCAGGACGGCGACGGATGGACGGTGGTCGATACCGGCCTGCGCACGCCTGACAGTATTGCGGCCTGGGAAGCAGCGCTGGCCGGCGCGCTGGAAGGGCGCCCGATCCGCCGCCTGGTCTGCACCCACATGCACCCCGATCACATCGGCCTGGCCGGCTGGCTGTGCGAGCGGAGCGGCGCGCCGCTGCTGATGTCGCGGCTGGAATATGTCACCGCCCGGATGCTGATGGCCGAGGAGGCCGGGGACGCCCCCGAAGACGGCGAACGCTACTATCGGGCCGCCGGATGGAGCGAGGCCCAGATCGACCGCTGGCGCAAGGATTACGGCGGCTTCGCCAAGGGGGTGTCGGCGATGCCGCGCAGCTATCTGCGGCTGTCGGATGAGGATGTGATCCAGATCGACGGCGACGACTGGACCGTGGTGGTCGGGTCAGGACACAGCCCGGAGCACGTTTGCCTGTGGCGTAGGTCTGACGACGTTTTCATCTCCGGCGATCAGATCCTGCCCCGGATTTCGTCGAACGTCTCGGTCTGGCCCACCGAGCCCGAAGCCGATCCGCTGGGCGACTGGATGGATTCGCTGGAGAAGCTGCGGCGCCTGCTGCCGGACGGAGCCTTCATTCTGCCGTCGCACGGGGAGCCCTTCCTGGGCGTTCACGCCCGGCTCGACGCTCTGAAACGCGGTCATGAGACGGCGCTGAAACGGCTTGAACGGACCTTGCGTCAACCGTCTAGGGTGATCGACGGCTTCCCGGCCGTGTTCGGTCGGGCGGTCGGAGACGGGGTGCTGGGCATGGCCACGGGCGAGGCCCAGGCGCACCTGAACTATCTGGAAAAGCGCGGCCGCGCCAAACGGACGCGCGATGAGAACGGCGTCGACTGGTGGACGGCCGTCAAACGGGACGAGGAAACGACGTGAGCGAACATATCCGCACCCAACTGGCCGACGGCGTCCTGACCCTGACGCTCGACCGGGCCGACAAGAAGAACGCCATCACACAGGCCATGTATTCGGCCCTGTCCGAGGCCGTCGAACAGGCGCGCACCGACGATACGGTGCGGGTGCTGCTGCTGCGCGCCGAGGGCGACAGCTTCTCGGCCGGCAACGACATCGGGGACTTCATCGCCATCGGCTCGCAGACGGAAAGGCCGTTCGACATGTCGGTGTTCCGCTTCCTGAAGGCGCTGGCCGATCTCGACAAGCCGCTGGTGGCGGCGGTCAAAGGTCGGGCGGTCGGCATCGGCCTGACCATGCTGTTGCACTGCGACCTGGTGGTGGTGGCCGAGGACGCCCTGCTGTCGGTTCCGTTCGTCAATCTGGCCCTGGCGCCGGAGGCGGCGTCCAGCCTGCTGCTGCCCGCCGCGATCGGCCATCAGCGGGCGTTCGAACTGTTCGCCCTGGGCGAGCCCGTCGACGGACGGACGGCGGCGGCCTGGGGCCTGGCCAATCGCGTCGTTCCGGCGGAGGCGGTCGAGGCGACGGCGGCGGATCTGGCGGCCAAGGTGGCGGCCCGTGCGCCCAATTCGATCCGCAAGACCAAGCGGCTGATGCGCGATGCGGAAGGTCTGTGGGCCCTGATGCAGCGCGAGGGCGAGGCGTTTGGATCCCAGATGCGGAGCCCCGAGGCCATGGAGGCCTTCATGGCCTTCACCCAGAAGCGGGCGCCCGACTTTTCGAAGGCGGGCTGAAGGCGTCGCAAGACCGCGCCTTGATTCAGCGCAGCTTTGGTTCTAGGTGCGCGCGCCCCCGTCGGAGCGCCCATGTCGCACGCCTCTATCCAGATTTCGGCCCCTGACCTGGTCGCCGAGCCCATCGCCCTTGAAACGCCCGCCGACGCGGCGGGCGTGGACGCCCTGGTTCTGGCCGCGTTTGGCCCAGGCCGTTTCGCCAAGACGGCCGAGCGGCTGCGCGAGGGGACGCGTCCCGCCGTGGGCTTCGTCGCCCATCGGCAGGGCCGGATCGTCGGGTCTGTCCGGCTGTGGCCCGTGGTGATCGGCGCGACGCCCGGCCTGTTCTTAGGCCCCATCGCGGTCGAGGCGGCGGTTCGCAGCGAAGGGCTGGGGGCGCGTCTGGTTCAGGCCTGCGTCGATCATGCCCGGATGACGGCGACCGGCGGGGTTCTGCTGGTCGGCGACCGCGCCTATTTCGAGCGGTTCGGCTTCGTCGGGGCGCCCGAGGCCCAGTTGCCGGGGCCGGTCGATCAGCGGCGCGTGCTGTGGCTGGCGGTCGGGAGTGAAACGGCGGCCGGCGGCGTCCGCATCGGCTGACCTTCCCCCGGCGGGCTCATTGAACGCGAAAACAGTGTCCGATGTGTCCGATGTGTCCGACAAAAAAGGTGTCCGATGTGTCCGATCTGTCCGACGCTCCTTGTTTTTCAAGCGGAATCTCACCGGCCCTGATCGGGCTGTCCGATGATGGGGTCCGCGACGGCTGTGGGCTGACCGTCGCGTCGGCGAGGGTCTGACAAGGCCGAGGGATCGGACCAGAAAAAAGGTGTCCGATGTGTCCGATCTGTCCGACGGCCTTTGATCTTATTGCTAAAACAGCTGGACACTGATCGGACTGTCCGGCGGCGGCCCCGCCTTGCTCTCTCTCTCTCTGCGATGTCAAAGACCGGGCGTCATTATAGGGGCGTCGGGCGGGGCGCCGGATCGTTCGGCGGCTGAGGCCGCAAGCCGTTGAAACAGAGGGCGTGTTCTGGCCACATCGCGCGGGCGTTCGAGGTCAGGCCCTGGGACGCCGGGGGAGGGAGAGGGCGGGGGATGAAGGCGGGCGACGCCTCGCCCGGATCGGACGGGAGGGCCAGCCGGATCGGCTGAAGAAGAATCGCTTCGCGGTTCCGTCCAGGACGATCAGCCACTAAGTCAGGGGCGTCATGACAGAACCGGATGAAACGCCCAAAGGTCTGAACGCGGTCGCAGAGGCGGCGAAACAGGCGCCCGGCCGGGGACTGCCCCCGGTTCATCTGTGGAACCCGGCCCATTGCGGCGAGATCGACATCGTGATCCGCCGCGACGGCGTCTGGATGCACGAAGGATCGCCGATCGGGCGCGAGGCCCTGGTGCGGCTGTTCTCCACCGTTCTGCGTCTGGACCCGGACGGCTATCATCTGGTCACGCCGGTCGAGAAGATGAAGATCGAGGTCGAGGACCTGCCGTTTCGCGCCGTGGCGGTGCGGCGCGAGGGGGAGGACCTGATCTTCACCACCGACGTCGGCGACGAGGTGCGGGCCGGGGCTGATGATCCCCTGGTGGTGGACGAAGATCCCGAGACCGGCGAGCCGGCGCCGCGCGTGCATGTGCGCCGTGACCTGTGGGCGCGGATCACGCGGGCGGTCTTCTATGAATTGGTCGAGGCGGCCGAGGAGGCGGACGGGCGGCTGGTGGTCCGGTCCGGCGGGCAGGTGTTTCCTCTGGGAGCCGTGGCGTGAGTCTGGAGACCCTGAGGCGCAGACTTTCGGAGCGGCTTACGCCGATCGGGGCCTGGCGGGCGGAGGCGGCGCCGGCGCGTTCCGATTTCGATCTCAATCCCCAGGCGGCGCGGCCTGTGCGGGAGTTGAGGCCGGCCGCCGTCCTGATCCCGGTCGTGGCGCGACCCGAGGGGGCGACGGTCCTTTTGACCCGTCGGGCCGACACCCTGGCCCGGCACACCGGACAGATCGCCTTTCCGGGCGGTCGGCTGGACCCCGGCGAAACCGCCGTCCAGGCCGCCCTGCGCGAGGCCGACGAGGAGGTGGCGCTGAACCCCGCCGCGGTCGAGGTTCTGGGTTTGTCGGACGCCTATGAGACCGGCACCGGCTTCCTGGTGACGCCGGTGATCGGATGGCTGGACCGTCCGCCCCTGACCCGACCGTCGCCGGACGAGGTGGCGGAGGTGTTCGAGACGCCCTGGGACTTTCTGATGGACGCGGCCAATCACCGGCAGGACTTTTATGATTTGGAAGACGGTCTGCGGCGGTGGTTTTGGGCCATGCCCTGGCAGGAGCGCTATATCTGGGGCGTCACGGCCGGCATTCTGAAGGGACTTCACGCGCGTCTTTACGGCGACGAGGTCGATCCCGAACGCGCGGCCGAGCGGGACGCCGCCGAGGTTGAGGCATGACGGCCTCGGTGCGAGGCCAGCCGTGGCTGGAGGCGACGGCCACCCGCGCCGTCATGGCGGCTCTGGAAGCGGCGGGCGGCGCCGACTGCGCCCGGTTCGTCGGGGGCTGCGTCCGCAACAGTCTGATGGGGCGGCCGGTGGACGACATCGACATCGCCACGCGTCTGACGCCCGAACAGACGATGGCGGCGCTGAAGGCGGCGGGGCTGAAGGCTGTGCCGACGGGTGTTGAGCACGGCACGGTCACGGCGGTTTCAGAGCGGGCGCCCTATGAGATCACCACCCTGCGCCGCGACGTGGAGACCGACGGCCGGCGCGCCGTGGTGGCCTTCACCCAGGATTGGGCGGAGGATGCCGCGCGGCGGGACTTCCGCCTCAACGCCCTCTACGCCGATGCGACCGGCGTGGTGTTCGATCCGACGGGCGGGGGGCTGGCGGACGCCGCCGAGGGGCGGATCGTCTTCGTCGGCGAGGCCGAAACGCGCATCCGCGAAGACTATCTGCGCATCCTGCGCTTCTTCCGGTTTCAAGCCTGGTATGGGCGCAGCGCGCCGGACGCGACGGGACTGGCCGCCTGCGCCGCTCTGAAAGACGGCATGGCGCAACTCTCGGCCGAGCGGGTGTCCAAGGAGCTGTTGAAGCTGCTGGCGGCGCCGGACCCGGTCGCCAGCGTGCGCGCCATGGAGAGGACGGGCGTGCTGAGCCAGGTCTTGCCGGAGGTTCGACCCCTGGCGATGTTCGAGGCCCTGAGCCGACGCAGCGGCGATCCTGTCCTGCGGCTGTCGGCGCTTCTGCCCGTCGATGAGGCGGCGGTGCGGAGGATTGCGGAAGGCTTGCGACTGTCCAACGCCGTGCGCGACCGGCTGGCGGCGGCGGTCGCCGAGGGGGCTGTGGTGAGGCCCGGCATGGGCGCGGCCGAGGCGCGGGCTGCGATCTATCGGCTGGGGCGCCGCGCCTTTGAAGATCGGCTGGCGCGGGCGGAAGCGGCGGAAGGGAGCGACGGCGGTCCGCTGCGGCGGCTGGCCGAGGACTGGACGCCCCCCCGGCTGCCGGTCGGCGGCCGCGACCTGGCGCGGCTGGGGCTTCAGCCGGGACCGGATACGGGACGCATCCTCAAGGCGTTCGAGGACGGCTGGATCGCCGACGATTTTCCGACGGACGGCCATGAGGCCCGGCTGAAGGCCCTGATCGGCGGCTGAACCCGGAAGTCAGGGCGTGGCGCGGGTGAACTCGGTCACGACCGGATAGTGGTCCGAGCCGGTCGGTTCGCCGATGCGGCGGCTGAGCAGGGCCAGGTCCGGCGAGCGATAGACCTGGTCGATGGCGATACCCGCAAAGGCGGGCAGGGCCGAGGGCCAGGTGCCGGGGAAGCCGGGGGCGGGCAGGAGCCCCATGTCCGTCTTGATCTGGCGGCCGATCCGGGCGCTCGATACGCTGTTGAAGTCGCCAGCGGCGATGACCGGATGGGGCGGCGCGGCGCGTCGGCGCGCGTCCAGGGCCATGGCCTGGGTGATCTGGCCCCACTGATACTGATAGGGCCACGGCCGGGTCAGGTGGACGCCGAAGACGTTGATCGGACCCAGGGGCGTCTCGACCACGGCGCCCACGGCCGACAGGCCGTCGCGAGAGGCGGGCAGGCGGCGCGGGATCGGATAGCGGGACGCGACGACCGAGAGGGCCCGGCCGCCCGGCGCCTCCGCCGCCCCCATGACCGCGCGGTGCGGATAGCCCGCCAGGAGGTCGTCCAGACGATCCGACGCCGCATCGCCGACCTCGATCAGCACCAGAATGTCGGCGTCCGCCGCTGCGATCGACCGCTTCATGGCGGCGACGTCGGTGTTTTCCACCCAGAGGTTGGCGGAATACAGTCGAACCACAGGCTGGCCGGGCGCAGCGTGGGCCCGGGACGGCGCCCACTGCGGCCAGACGGCGATCGCCAGGACAAGAACCGAAGCGACGCCTGCGCCGGCGGCGGGCCAGAGGCGAAGGACCAGGCAGGCCAGGGTCACGCCGGACGCCGCCAGCAGGGCCGGCGCCGTGAACTGGGCCAGGATGTCCACCCAGCGGTGTCCGACGCCGCTGAGCGCCGCCGCGCCGACGGTCGCCAGGCCGAGCAAGACCAGACCGGCGGCGGCGTTGGCTGCGGTCTTCAGCAACGACATCCCTTATTGCCTTTCTCGATGAACGCTGTTGGCTGTGTCGCGTTGAGGCGCTGCGGTGGGGGGCGACATGGCCAGACGGTCGATCAAGGATATCGAGAAGATCTGGTCCAATGTCGAGGGCGTCAAGAAACTGTCGGACCGGGTCATCGGCATAGGTCCGGTCGGCTTCGGCATGGACGCCCTGCTGACCTGGGCGCCAGTGGTCGGCACGGCCTATACGGCGGGCACGGGCGCCTGGCTGCTGTTGCAGGGGATTCGGGCCAAGGCGGCGCCTGGGACGCTGGCCAGAATGGCGGCCTATATGGCGCTGGATACGGCGACGGGCACGGTCCCCATCGCCGGCGACCTGATCGACACCTTCTTCCCCGGCCAGCTGCTGGCGGCCAAGGCCCTGCAAAAGGACATCGAAACCAGCCACTGGGTCGAGGACTCCGAAGCCAACGCCCGGGCCAGCGGCGAGCATGAACGCCATCTGGAGACGGTCAGAAACCACAAGTCTCTGCGTCGTGTGGTCTATCTGCACGACTGAGCCCTATGGGCATGGGGGCTTGATCCCGCTGGGGGCGGGAAAAATGTTCAAGTGAAAACAATCTCGTAATCCGCACCTTCTCCGTCTGACGCGCCTGGGTTCGCGGCGGCGGCAGATTGGTCTCCGACGACAAACGGAGAGCGCGATGAGCGAAGATTTCACGGCGCGTCTGGGCCTGCCCTATCTGGCGGCGGGGCAGATGCAGAAGCATGTGACCCTGAACGCCGCCCTGAGCCGACTGGACGCTCTGGTGCAGACGGCGGTGATCAGCCGGTCGGTTTCGAACCAACCGGCCACGCCCGCGGACGGCGACCTCTACATCCTGCCGCAGGCGCCGGTCGGCCCGGCCTGGAGCGGGCGTCCGGCCGGCGCCCTGATGCGGTTCGAGGCGGGCGGCTGGGCCGAGGTCGCCGCGCCCGTGGGACTGATCGCCCTGGTTCTGGACGCGGGCGTGATCGTGGTCCGCAGCGCCGCCGGCTGGCGACCGCTGGGCGACTGTCTGGGCGAGGCCCAGGGCCTGTCGCGCCTGGGGGTGGGAACGACGGCGGACGCCGCAAACCCCCTGGCGATCAAGAGCAACGCCGCCCTGTTTACGGCGCGCGGCTCGGGCGAGGGCGGCGACGGCGATCTGCGCCTGACCCTGAACAAGGAGGCGGCGGGCGACGTGCTGTCGCTGCTGTTCCAGAGCGGATACGGCGGCCGGGCGGAACTGGGTCTGGTCGGCGACGAGGATCTGAGCCTGAAGGTCAGCGCCGACGGCGGCGGTTGGCGCCGCGCCTTCGCCGTGGATCGAGCGACGGGCAGGGTCGCCTTCGATCAAGGCGCCACCCGGCGCGAAACCAGCGTCTTCACTGCGGACGGCGTCTATGCCCCGCCGACCTGGGCGCGGTGGATCGAGGTCGTCTGCGTCGGCGGCGGCGGCGGGGGCGGATCGGGCATGGCGGGGCCTTCGGGAACGGCGCGGTTCGGCGGCGGCGGCGGCGGGGCGGGCGGCTTGAGCGAAGGACGCTGGGCGGTCGAGGATCTGGCGGGGACGCTGGTGCTGACGGTCGGGACCGGCGGAGCCGGCGGGGCCGCCGCTTCTGGGGCCGGGGCGGACGGCTCCAACGGAGGCTGGACCGCTCTGGGCGAGGGCGGAGGAATGCTGCTGAGCGCCGCCGGCGGCGCCGGGGGTCGGGGCGGGGGCGCGGCCGCCGGTCAGGGCGGCATCGGCGGCCTGGGGCTGCGCAGAGGCGATCCCGGCGGCGACAGTTCGATCACAGCGACGGCCCAAGGCGGGGGCGAAACCCTGTGTCCCGACGGCCCCGGCGGGGGCGGCGGGGGCGGGGGCCTGTCGACCGCCGATGCGCCCCGCGCGGGCGGGCCGGGCGGGATCGGCGGCTGGACCGGCCGACAAAGCCCCGGCGGAGCGGCGGGCCAGCCAGGTCAAACGCCCTCGACGCCCAAACTGGCCTGGGTCGGGGGGGGCGGGGGCGGCGGCGCCGCCCAGGCCGCAGGTCCGGGCGGGGCGGGCGGCCCAGGCGGCGGTTTCGGCGGCGGGGGCGGCGGGGGCGGCGGGGGCCTGAACCTGTCCGGCGCCGGGGGCGCAGGCGCGGGAGGCGTGATCCGCATCACGGCGATCGGATGAGCCGTTCGCCCGATGCGCCTGAACCGATCGAGGTCTTGGACAGGGACGCCTGGGATGCGCCGGAGGCGCTGAACGACTGGGATCGCCGCGCGCAAACCGGCTGGGACGGCCGACACTTCAGCGCGCCTTTTGATGAAGAGGACGAAGAATGATCAGACGCAGACGGCCGGTTTCGGACCGGTCTTTCAGTCCGCCCCTGGCGGAGGCGCGCTGGCTGTGGCGCAGGCTCTACGCCTTCATGGTCAGCGCCGGCCTGTGGGTCCTGCTGATGCGGACGGTGGGGCGAACGCCCCCCGAAATGCTGCCCAAGATGACGGACGGGCTGATGGGGCTGCTGGCCCTGATCCTGGTGCTCTATCTGGTCGCGCCGACGGCGCAGCAGTTGGCCGCCATGATCGCAACCGCCCGTCCTCGCCTGCCGGGAGGTCGGCCATGAGTTTCGAACTGTCCCAAAGCTCGCGCCGACGGCTCCTGGGCGTGCATCCCGCCCTGGTCGCCGTGGTCGAGGCCGCCATCGCGCGGAGCCCGGTCGATTTCCTGGTCACCGAGGGCGTTCGGACGCCCGAACGACAGGCGGCCCTGGTCGCCGCCGGCGCCAGCCGCACCCGACGCTCGCGCCATCTGACCGGCCACGCGGTCGATGTGGCGGCCCTGGTGGACGGCCGGATCCGCTGGGACTGGCCGCTCTACGGTCGGATCGCGGCGGCCTTCAAGGCGGCGGCCCAGGAGCTTGAGACCCCGATCATCTGGGGCGGCGACTGGCGGACCCTGCGGGACGGCCCCCATTTCGAACTGGATCGCAGGGTCTTTCCATGACCCCGGACGCTCTGAGGAAAGGTCTGCGGGCCGGGGGCTGGACGGCGGCCGTCGTTGCGGCCGTGGCGTTGACGGTCGCCCTGTTGGGCGGGCTGGGCTTTCGCTGGGATCCGCTGAACCTGGAGCAGCGCCGACGGGTTCGGGCCGAAGCCTGGGCGTCCGAGGCCGCAGCCTCGGCGAGGGCGGAGGGCGAGGCGCGGCGTCACGAGCAGGCGGGGACCGTCGCGCAACTCCGTCGATTGGAGCATTTCAAACAGCAGGAGACCCAGGCGACGCGGGCGACCGCCGTCGCCGTCTCCGAGGCGAAAAGGGCCGATGATGCAAACACTCTTCTGGAAAGCCGCCGCGCCGATCGTCTGCGCGCTCACGACCGCGAGCTGTGCCGGCTCGCCCCGGATCTCGCCGGTTGCGCCGCCGCGTCTGGCCTTGCCGGAGACGGCGAGCCGCCCCTGCGCCCTGGCGACCCTGCCGGCGGCGCCGACCCTGGCTGACCTTGAGGCCGCCTATATGTTGCGCGGCGCCCAGGTGCTGGCCTGTGACGGCGCTCGCCGGCTGGCGGTGGAGACGCTTCTGGCCGAGCGGGCGATGCAGGCTGCGGGACGGGCGTCCGTCCCGCCGCCTTAAGAAGGCATGGGGCAAAAACGACTCGGCAACTTCTGCCGCCGCTCGACAGAAGTTGCCGAGTTTTCCGCCTTTCCATCAACAACAAGGCATATAAATCAACGACTTGATGAAACGGCCTCGGCTCACCGGCTTGGCCCCGCCCTTGCTCTAGGGAGGGCGGAGCAAAATGCTCCCGACGCTAAAACGGCGTCGCACATGCACAGAAGTGAAAGAGGGCAGCCAAAATGGCGAGCATCAACACCAATTACGGCGCGTCCATCGCGCTGCAGAACCTGAACAAGACCAACGCCCAGTTGGAAATGACGCAAAACCGCGTCAACACGGGCATGAAGGTCTCCAGCGCCAAAGACAGCGGCGCCATCTACGCCATCGCCACCGGACAGCGCGCCAACATGGGCGCGATGGAGTCCGTGCGCGCCTCCCTGCAGCGCGGCCAGTCGATCGTCGATGTGGCCCTGGCCGCCGGCGATACGGTGACGGCCGCCCTGGAGGAGATGAAGGGGCTGGCGGTCAGCATCGCCGGTTCCACCGGGGCGACCCAGACCTCCTATCTGACGGACTTCCGCGCCCTGGGCGCCGAAATCACCTCGGCCCTGGCCGGCGCCGGCTTCGACGGGGTCAACCTGTGGACAGGCGCGACGGCGACCAATCTGATCAAGGACGTCAGCGGCGGCACGACCGCCATCGGCTTCACGGTCGCAGGCGGCATGGCCGCCGACACGGCCATCACCACCATCACCAACCAATCCATCGCCGCCGGCGCCGCGACGACGGGCGCGGTCGACGCCGCCATCGCCAAGGTGACGGAAGCCCTGTCGACCCTGGGCACCCAGTCCAAGTCGGTCGGTCGGCAAGTGACCTTCCTGAACAAGCTGCAGGACGCGACCGAGGCGGGCATCGGCAATCTGGTGGATGCGGATCTGGCCAAGGAAAGCGCGCGCCTGACCGCCCTGCAGACCAAGCAACAGCTGGGCGTGCAGGCGCTGTCGATCGCCAACTCCTCCAGCCAGACCCTGCTGAGCCTCTTCCGCAACTAGGTCGGCCCTGAAGGCTGGCCCTGAAGGCCGCGTCTGAGGGCCGACGCCGCCCCGTTCGAGGGTCGTTCGTCGGGTCCTTTTGGGGCTCGGGTCGGCAAGATGTGCCCAGTGAACGGCGGGGGTCGGCAAATTCTGCCGGGCAAGAAGGAGGGTGAATCAATAGTAAACTAATGAAAACAGTGGCTTACCGTGACTTCTCGCCGTCGCCTCTGGCCCGGCAATTGCTTCTTACCCACTGAGCAAAAAGCTCCCTTCGCCAAAAGGGCGAAGGAATTCACGAAGTGAAAGGAACGCCAAAATGGCGAGCATCAATACGAACTACGGCGCGTCCATCGCGCTGCAGAACCTGAACAAGACCAACTCAGAGTTGGAGCGGACCCAAAACCGCATCAACACCGGCATGAAGGTCTCGTCGGCCAAGGACAGCGGGGCGATCTTCGCCATCGCCACGTCCCAACGGGCCGCCGCCGCTTCGCAAGACGCGGTACGCAGCTCGATCCAGCGCGGCCAATCCATCGTCGACGTGGCCCTGGCCGCCGGCGATACGATCACGGCCGCTCTGGAAGAGCAGAAGGCCCTGGCGGTCAGCATCGCCGGATCCACCGGCGCCGCCCAGACCTCCTATCTGGCGGAATACAACGCCCTGGGTACGGAAATCGCCAGCGCCCTGTCCGGCGCGACGTTTGACGGGGTCAATCTGTTCTCCGCCAACGCCGCCGCGATCACGGTGCAGACCGGGCCGTCGACCACCTATACGCTGAAGGCCATCGCCGGCGCCGCCACCTCGGTCGCCACGACGACGACGGCGACGTCTGGCGATGCGGCGACCCTGGGCGCGACGGTGGACGGGGCCATTACGGCCTTCACCGCCATCCTGTCCGACTTCGGCACCAAGTCCAAGTCGCTGGGGCGTCAGATCAGCTTCGTCAACAAGCTTCAGGACGCTCTTGAAGCCGGCGTGGGCAATCTGGTGGACGCCGACCTGGCCAAGGAAAGCGCCAAGCTGACCGCCCTGCAGACCAAGCAACAGCTGGGCGTGCAGGCGCTGTCGATCGCCAACTCCTCCAGCCAGACCCTGCTGAGCCTCTTCCGCTAAGGCCCGGAGGCCCGGTCGCCTCGGCGGCCGAGTCAAGGCTTTGAAACCCCGAGCAAAATGCTCCCGACGCCAAAACGGCGTCGGCCCTCACAAAGTGAAGAAGGAACGCCAAAATGGCGAGTGTGAACACCAACTACGGCGCGTCCATCGCGCTGCAGAACCTGAACAAGACCAACTCGGAGTTGGAGCGGACCCAAAACCGCATCAACACCGGCATGAAGGTCTCGTCGGCCAAGGACAGCGGGGCGATATTCGCCATCGCCACGTCCCAACGCGCCGCCGCCAGCGCTCAGGACTCAGTCCGCAGCTCGATCCAGCGCGGCCAATCCATCGTCGACGTGGCCCTGGCCGCCGGCGATACGATCACGGCCGCTCTGGAAGAGATGAAGGGCCTGGCCGTCAGCATCGCCGGTTCCACCGGCTCGGCCAAGACCTCCTATGAGAACGAGTTCGCGGCCCTGGGTCAGGAAATCAAGAGCGCGCTGGACGGCGCCAGCTTCGACGGGGTCAACCTGTTGAAGACGGCCTCAACCGGCGGCACTGCGGTCAACGTCCGTATCGGCACGGGCGCCACCGACACCAAGACCATCGGCATCACGACCGATCTCAGCGCCAATACGGACCTGGCCAAGTTCACGGCCGCGTCTCCGACGGTGGCTGACTTCACCTCGGCCAACGTCGATCTGGTGATGACGGCCGTGACGACGGCCCTGTCGACCCTGGGCACCCAGTCCAAGTCGCTGGGGCGCACCATCAGCTTCGTCAACAAGCTTCAGGACTCCCTTGAAGCCGGCGTGGGCAATCTGGTGGACGCCGACCTGGCCAAGGAAAGCGCCAAGTTGACCGCCCTGCAGACCAAGCAACAGCTGGGCGTGCAGGCGCTGTCGATCGCCAACTCGTCGAGCCAAACCCTGCTCGGCCTGTTCCGCTAAGGCGAGCGGCCGGGGCGGTTTCGCGACCGCCCCGGCCATCGTCCTCGTTTCATCAAGGAGACGCGGAGTGATCCGCGCAAGGAGCCATGACGGAGAATGTCGCCAGAATAAGCAGCGCTCTTGCACCCGTCGCACCCGCCAAGGCGGCCGAAGCCTCCTTGGAGGTGAAGCCCGTGAACGCCTCGGCCGCCGCGCCGACCGCGGATGAAGCGCCCCAGACGCCCAACAGTCTTGCAGACGCCGGACGCTATCGTCTGACGATCGAGGCGGTCGGTCGTCACCGCTTTGTCTACAAGGTTCTGGATCGGGTGACGGGCGAGGTGATCCGCCAACTGCCTCGCGAAGACGTCGAGAAGCTGATCAGCGATCCGACCTATCGCGGAGGCCGGGTGGTCGACACCGCCGTCTGAGCCGGCGGGAGAGCCTGAATTTTTTAACGCCGCCGGCCCGCCGGACGGCGCAATCATGGTTTCCGGGGCGTTAACCATCCGCTCACGACTCATGATTAATACTGGCAGGAACAGAAAGTCCGGGGCTTGAAGCCATGACCAGCAGTATCCACACCAACACCTCGGCGATGATCGCCCTGCAGAACCTGAATCGCACCAGCGAGAACCTGGCGTCGACGCAGAGCCGGGTGAATACGGGACTGAAGGTGCAGGGCGCCAAGGACAATGCTGCGGTGTGGGCTGTGGCCCAGGGCCAGCGGGCGGACCGAGGGTCGCTGGAGGCGGTCACCACCAGCCTGAACCGCGCCACCTCGATCGCCGACGTCTCCCTGGCCGCCGGGGAGCAGATTTCGGACATCCTCCTGGAGCTGAAGCAGAAGGCCACTGCGGCTGCCGACCCCAGCGCCACGGCGGCGACGCGCGCCTCCTACGATCAGGAATTCCAGTCGCTGCTGAAGTCGATCCAGTCGTTCGCCGACAACGCCATCTTCGACGGCGCCAATATTCTGGACGGCTCGGCGACGGCGGATCTGAACTTTCTCGCCAGCGCCGACGGCAATGAGACGATCGCCTTGAAGCGTCAGAACCTCGGCCTGGTGGGCTTGGGTCTGGCGGCCAACTCCTTCGATTCCGATCCCGCCACCGCCGGCGTTCAGGCCTGGACCAACAACGCCGCCACGCCGGAAGACGAAACCCTGCTGAATGCCGCGCCCGACCTGCTGACCCAGGAAAAGGCCAAGTTCGCCCTTCAGCGGATCGATGCGGCCATCACCGTCGCCGGCTCGCGCCTGTCGGAACTGGGCGCCCAGGCCAAACAGATCGAACGCCACACCACCTATGTCGGCAAGCTGTCGGATTCGCTGGAGGCGGGCATCGGCAATCTGGTGGACGCCGACCTGGCCAAGGAAAGCGCGCGGCTTCAAGCCCTGCAGGTCCAGCAGCAGCTGGGGGTTCAGGCCCTGGCGATCGCCAACCAGGCGCCGCAGATGATCCTGTCGCTGTTCAAGGGCTGATAGGGCGACTTAACAGCTCGTTATCGCTTGCGTCGTAGGCTGCCCCTGAGCGGAGCCGCGCTATGATAAGCAACAGCTATTTGCTAGGTCTGTATGGGATTTCGGCGGACTCGTCCTCGCTGATCGGCGCCTCTGCGACTCCGGCCAAGGCCAAGAAGACCCAGCCCACCGCGCCCTGGGCCAATTCCTCTGCTGCGACGGCGCCCAAGGCCAGCGACCTGGTGCGGGCGGCCCTGGCCGGGCGCAAGGTGATCGACGAGAGCGCCGTCGATCTGGATATGGCGGGCGCGTCCCCCGACTATCGCAAGCTTTTCGCCATCTACCAGGGACTGAACACGCTGAGCGCCCTGGCGGATCGCGCCGACGACAAGGGGTTGACCAAGCTCGAGGCGGATCAGCTGAACCGGCGCTTCTCCGCCGGTCTCGAAGAGGTGTCCAAATATCTCCAGACTGCCAAGTTCGAGGATTTGAAGGTCGTTCAGGGCGTCTCTAAAACCAGTGTGAAGACCGGCTACGCCCAGGAAAAGGCGCCCGCCAGCTTCGTCGCCAAGCCGATCCATGAGGGCGCCCTGGATGCGCCGGTCGCCGCCTTCGCCGGCGACGTCAAGTTCGCCATGTCGGTCAAGAGCGCCACGGGAACCGTCTCGGTGTCCATGGACCTGTCGGAGATGGGCGATACGACGCGCACCCTGGACAATGTCGTGGCCTATATGAACGGCAAGCTGGAAGCGGCCGGGGTAGCCAGCCGCATGGGCCGCGAAATGATCAAGGTCGAGCCCAAGACGATCAAGAGCGGCGACAAGACCATCACCCTGCCGGCGGGGCCGGACCAGTGGGCGTTGAAGGTCTGGGGTTCTTCCGGGGAGACCGTCTCCTATCAGGCCGTCGATACGTCTGACGCCGTCTATGTGACGCAGAATGTCGGCGGGACGACGGGTTCGAGCCAGCTTTTGAAGTTTCAGACGGACGGGGGCGCCGCCCCGACGCCGCAGCAGGGCGTGGCTGACCCCTTCTGGGTCGAAGGCCGGGTGGGCCGATCCGAACTTCCGCCGGGCGTCGAATCCGTCCGCGACAGCGTGACGACCGCCGACGGCTCGGTTTGGGTGTTGGCTGACCTGAAGGCGGGGGAGGCCAATCAGCCCATCAAGGGGACGCGCGACGTCGCCCTGATGAAGTACGACAGCGCCGGAAATCTGGTGCAGACCAAGCTCCTGGGCGCCGCCAGCAAGGCCAACGGCTTTTCTCTGGCGGCGGCGGCAGACGGCCGCATCGCTGTCGCGGGCTCTGTCACCGGGGCCCTTGAGCCGGGCAAGAGCGGGGCCGATGCGGCTGTGGCCGACAGTTTCGTCACCGTCTTCGACAGTTCGGGCCAGGAGCTTTGGACCCAACGCCGCGGCGCGAAGGCGGCGGACGAAGCGACCCAGGTGGGCTTCGGCGCCGACGGCCTGGTCTATGTCGCGGGTCGGTCGAAGTCGGCCATGCCGGGCACGATGGCTCTCGGCGGCTGGGACAGCTATGTCCAGACCTTTTCCCAGACCGCGCCGAATCGAAAAGGCGTCGTGACGGCGATCAACATGTCCACCCAGCAGTTCGGTACGGGCGGAGATGACTCGATCCAGGCCATGACCGTGTCCGGCGCGGATCTGTTCACCGCCGGCGTGGAGAACGGCCGCGCGGTGGTTCGCCGGTTCACGCTGGACGCCTCGGGCGTTCCCACCCTGGCCGCGACGCGCGACCTGGGATCGGCCAGCGGCAAGATCGCGGGAATCTCCGTCGAAAACGGCAAGGTGGTGCTGACGGGGGAAACCAGCAATCCGGCCCTGGACCTGGGAACCCCGATCCAGGCGCATGCGGGGGGCACGGACGTCTTCGTCGCCGCCTTCTCGACCGATCTTCAGGACACCGGCGCCGATCGCCTGACCTATTTCGGCGGGGCGGGGGACGACACCGCCGCCGATGTCGAGGTGCGCAACGGCAAGGTTTGGATCACCGGCTCCAACCGGGACGAGGGGGCGACAAAGACCGATCCGACGCGCGCCTATCTGGCGCGGCTGGATCTGGCGACGGGCGCGGTGGAGTCCAACCAGACCTGGCGCGCCGACGGCGACCAGGCCAAACCCGCCAGCCTCAGCATCGTCTCCGGCGGCGCCAGCGTTCTGGATCGGCTGGGCTTGCCGCAGGGCGAAGTCATGCAGGCGGACTCCAAACTTCTGACCGTGGCGACCTCCGCCCGTGTCGGGGATCAGTTCTCGATTACCCCGGCCGGCGGGGGGCGAGCCCTGACCGTCACCATCGAAGCCAAGGATACGCTGGACACCCTGGCCAAGAAGATTTCCGTCGCCTCGGGGCGTCAGCTGGAGGCCAAGATCGTCTCCGACCTGAAATCGAATCCGCCGACCCAGAGGCTGCAGATCACCCCCGCGGCCAATCGCGAGGGCGCGGTCATCACGGCCGGACCCGCCGGCAAGGATGCTCTGGCCGCCCTGGGTCTGACGCCCGGCCTCATCAGCAAAACGGCGACGAGCGACAAGAAGACGATCGGGCTGAATCTGCCCAACACTCTGAATCTGAACGACGCCGCCTCGATCAAGGCCGCGAACGACGCCCTGGCCGCCGCCCTGACGGCGGTCCGCTCCGGCTATCGCGCCCTGGCTCCCTCCACTGGGACGATCACCAACACCCAGACGAACAAGGGGTCGTCCACCGTCTATCAGCAGACCCAACTGGCCAACTATCAGGCGGCGCTCAGCCGTCTTGTCGGCTGATTGCGAAGGCGCGTGGTTCCCGGTTGACGGCCGGCGCCGGTTCCGGGTTATTGGACGCCTCAGTCGCGAAAGTTCGCCATGGCCCTTCCTCAAGACAATCGCGTCATCATCGCCGTCGGCGCCGGACTGGTGATCATCGCCGCCGTCGTGCTGGCTCTGATCTTCACCAGCGGCGGCGACAAGACCCCCCAGACGCCGCCTGCGGCCAAGGGCGGTCTGACGGTCGATCTGGCCGACGCGCCCACCCTGGAGCCCACGCGCGAGCTGCGCTGCTTCGTGGACGGCCGGTTCGTGGGCATGGCGACCCTGGCGGACTGCGCCCAGCGCAACGGCCTGGCGACCGACGCCCTGGACGTCGGCATTGACGAAACGGGCGCCCTGGCCGCCGCGCCGACCGCCGCCTTCGCCCCGCCGCCGGAGCTGCCGTCCGTCGAACTGGCCCAGGCGGAACCCGCGCCGCACATGGAACCCAAGCCCACGACGCCCAGCGCGCCTGCGTCTTCAGCGCCGGCGACGGCGGGCGCGCAGTGTCTGCGCCACACCGGCTCAGACTGGCGCGTCCTGTCCAGCGGCATGAGCCTGAACGCCTGCGTCCAGGCCCTTTACGCCGGAACCTGCGTCCGTCCCGGCGACGCCCAGTACGGCCGCTGGGGCGAGACCACCCTGCGTCTGGTGCCGCGTCGCGTGGAACAGTCCAGCGACAACACCCGTTTCCGCACCTTGGCGGAGCAGGACCGCAACTGCCAATTCCCGGGTCTGAACTGATGCGCGTGCTCGCCCTTTCGATGATCGCCGCGGCCGCTCTGGGCGCCTGCTCCAACGCGCCGAAGTTCGAGTTCCAGCCCGGCGTCTGCTATTTCGTCGCCACGCCGGACGGACAGCCGCCGCGGCTTCAGAAGATGAGCGAAAACGTCGCCCAGATCGAACTGTGCGCCGCCCAGCTGGAGGAGATGCGCCTGCGCTTTCTGCGCATGGGCGGATCGAACCAGGAGGTGGCCGGCGCCTATCAGGGCCGCTTCATCTTCATCGACCGGGAAGGGGTGAAGTTCGGCAAGAGCCTGACCGGCAGCCGCTTCTTCGCCATGGCCCGCACCGGCGACGGGCGGTTGGCGATACCGGGTGCGATCCAGAGGGACGAGACGGGCCGGCCCGTCGCCGTCGCCGCCCCGCCGCCCGAGACGCCCTAACCGCTCAGCAAGTCCCTGCCGAGGGACTTGCGGCGCTCGAACAAAAGTGGAACAAAGCCTTAATCCACCGTTTTGGCGGGTTGGGCGTCGAATGCGGCTGACGGTGATCCGCAGCGGCTCTAAGACATCCGACTGAATTTGAAGGGCGGGCGAGGTGATCGCCGGTCTGGTGAGAAGGAAGTTTCCATGGCGGGCAGCGTCAACAAGGTCATTCTGGTCGGCAATCTGGGCCGCGATCCTGAAATCCGGTCGATGCCGAACGGCGACCGCATCGCCAACCTGTCCATCGCCACCTCGGAAACCTGGCGCGACAAGTCGACCGGCGAGCGCAAGGAAAAGACCGAGTGGCACCGGGTCGTCATCTTCAACGACAACATCGTCAAGGTGGTCGAAAACTATGTGAAGAAGGGCTCGACCGTCTATGTCGAGGGCGCGCTCCAGACCCGGAAGTGGACCGACCAGCAGGGCGTGGAGAAATATTCGACCGAGATCGTGGTCAGCCGCTTCAAGGGCGAACTGACCATGCTGGGCGGCCGGTCCGAGGGCGGCGCCTCTCAGGGCGGCGGTTACGGCGGCGGTCGCGGCGACGACGACTATTCCTCGGGCTTCTCCACCGGCGGCGCCAACCGCCCCAGCGGCCCCAAGGAAAGCTACGACCTGAACGACGACATTCCCTTCTAAGCGCTCGAGGTGGGGCGGGGGCCTTACAGCTATCGTGAGGATCCCGCCGTGCCGGTGTTCCCGGACGACCCCGGCCCGTGGTTCTTTTCGATGGGGATTGCGCGCTCTGCTCCAGCTCGGCGCGCAAAATCCTGACGGCCGACCGGGCCGGGCTGTTCCGTTTGGCGCCGACCCAGTCGGCTCTGGGGCAGGCTTTGTTGACGCATTACGGCGTCAGCCCCGACGACCCCGCCACCATGCTGCTGATCCAGGACGGGGTGGCGCGCGAACGCTCCGACGCCGTTCTGGCCATCGTCGCCCAACTGCCTGCACCCTATCGGTGGGCGACCATCGGTCGGATCGCGCCCCGGTTCATTCGCGACCGGCTGTATGATTTCGTGGCGCGTCGCCGTCGCCGGTTTCCGGGTGCGACCTGGTGCGCCCTCCCTCCGGCAAGCGTCGATCTGAAGGACAGAGTGCTGGGATGAGCGGTCGCGTGCTGGTGCTGGGCGCCAACGGCTTCATCGGCTCGCACGTGGCGGCGGCCCTGTCCGCAGAAGGCTGGAGCTTAAGAGCGGGCGCGCGGCGTATCGCCGAACCGTCCCGTCGCGCCCCGAGGTTCGACTGGGTCGCGGCCGACTTTTCGAAACTGACGACGGTCCAGGCCTGGGCGCCGCTTCTGGAGGGGGTGTCGGCCGTGGTGAACTGCGTCGGCGTCCTGCAGGACGGCGGCGGCGACAGCACCCGCGCCGCCCATGTCGACGGCCCGCGCGCCCTGATCGCGGCGTGCGAGGCGGCCGGCGTCGCCCGGCTGATCCATATCTCCGCCGTCGGCGCCGATGAAGCGGCCGGCACGGCCTACGCCCGCACCAAGGCCGAGACCGAACGCCTAGTCGCGGACAGTGCGCTGGACTGGCTGATCCTGCGGCCGTCGCTGGTGGTGGACCGCGCGGCCTTCGGCGGCGCCGGCCTGATCCGGGCGCTGGCGGCCTTTCCGCTGTTTTCGCCCGTCGTCGGCGGCGACCAGATCTTCCGTCCGATCCCCCTGGGCGATCTCACCGCCGCCGTCGTCGCAGTCTTGCGCCCCGGCGCCCCGTCGCGCCTGACCCTGGACATGCCGGGGGCGGAGGCGGTCACCATGGCCGAGACGGTGCGCCTCTATCGCGGCTGGCTGGGCTTGAAGCCGGCGCCGGTCCTTCGCATTCCCCGCGCCCTGGCCGCGCCCGCCCTGGCGATCGGCGATCTGCTGGGACGGCTGGGCTGGTCCTCGCCGATCCGCACCACGGCCATGCGCCAGATGGATCACGACGTCGCCGGTCGCGACAGCGGCTGGGCCGAGCGGCTGGGCGTATCGTCGCGCGGCTTCTCCCGCTTTCTGGCCGAGACCCCGGCCTCGGTCCAGGACGTCTGGCACGCCCGCCTGTGGTTCGTCCGCCCGATTTCGATCCTGACCCTGGGCCTGTTCTGGCTGATCACCGGCCTGATCAGTTTCGGCCCGGGCTGGAGCGGCGCCGTCGCCATACTGCACGAAGGCGGCTACGGCCGCTGGGCGGGGCCGATCGCCGGGTGGGGCGCCCTGCTGGACGTGGTTCTGGGCCTGGCCCTGTTCGTGCGGCCCTGGACGGCGCGGGCGGCGATCCTCATGTGCGTGGCCACCGTGGGCTATCTGATCGCCGGCAGCCTCAGCCTGCCGCACTACTGGATCGACCCCTTGGGGCCGTGGCTGAAAGTCCTGCCGATGATGGCCCTCTGCCTGTTCGTCGCCGCCACGGACTCCCGTCGATGAGCCTCTATTTCGCGCTGAAGATCATCCACATCCTGTCCGGCGCCGTCCTGTTCGGCACAGGCGCAGGCATCGCCTTCTTCATGCTGCGCGCCCACGCCACGCGCGACGCCAGGACGGTGGCCGAGGTCGGCCGTATCGTGGTCCTGGCCGATTTCGTCTTCACCGCCACCGCCGTCGTGGTCCAGCCGATCAGCGGCCTGGGCCTGATCCATCTGCAGGGCTGGTCCCTGACCAGTCCCTGGCTGCTGGCGGCTTACGGGCTCTATGTTTTTGTCGGCCTCTGCTGGCTGCCGGTCGTCTGGATCCAGTACCGGATGATGGAATTGGCCCAGCAGGCGGCGGGGCAGGGGGCGGCCCTGCCGCCGGCCTATCATCGCCTGTTCCGCTGGTGGTTCGCCCTGGGCTGGCCCGCCTTCGCCGGCGTCCTGGCCATCTATTGGCTGATGGTCGCCAAGCCGACGTTCTAAGTTCTACCAGACCGCTTGATCGAAATGGCGCAGGATCACCCGGTCGGCGGTGATCAGCGTCGCCCCGTCGGCCATGGCGTTGGCGACGATCAGCCGGTCGAACGGATCGCGCGTCCAGGCGAAGCGGCAGGCGGCCTCGGCGACGGCGGCGGCCGAGGCGTCCGACAACTCCAGATCCAGACGCTCCTGAAGGTCATGCAGCAGAAGGTCGGCCGTCTTCAGCTTGACCCGACCGATCTCGATCAGGATTTCGATCTCCACCACGACCAAGGGGGACAGACGCAAGTCGCGAGCCCGCGCCAACTGCGCCTTCGCCCCACGGCTGATCTGCCGATCCAGTCGGTAATAGAGCCAGAGGGCGACCTGGGTGTCGAGATGGATCACTTGTCGCCGAAGTCGAACTTGGCGTCAGGGTCCCAGGTCCAATGGCTCTTGTTGGTGTCGATATCGTCGGGGCAGTCGTCGGCGCCCTCCCGCACGCCCTGGGCCATATAGGCGTCCCAGCGTTCCTCGGGCGTCAACTTGCGTTCGACCGCCTCGGCGACCAGGGTCAGCCGCCGTCCGCCGCGCCGGATCACCAGCGGCTCGCCGGTTTCCAGCACGCTGTCGACCAGCCGGAACAGGTCTTTGCGCAGGGCGGTCAGGGTGACTTCGGTCATATGTACATGTTGGGCGTCAGGCCTGTACATGTCAATGCAACGCCCGGACACGGCATGTGAAGGGCGTTCAGGCGCGGGCCGTGCCATAGGCGGGGCATGTCCGACGCCGCCGCCGCCCCGCCGCCTGCAAAGCCCCATGCCCTGACCGGGCTGGAGATCGCCGCCATCGTGGCGATCATCATCGTCTGGGGCGTGAACAATGCGGGCGCCAAGCTGGCGACCGAGACCCTGCCGCCGCTTCTGGTCGGGGCGATCCGGTTCGGCATCGCCACCGCCTGCCTGATCGTCTTCGTTCGCCCGCCCTTTCCGGACTGGCGCAGCCTGACCCTGATCGTCCTGCTGGGCGGGCCGATCCAATATGGTCTGGCCTATACCGCCTACTGGTTGGCCACCGACGTCAGTCCGGTCACCGTGGCCAACCAGTTGTGGATTCCCTTTACGGCCCTGTTCGCCTTCCTGATCCTGGGCGAGCGGCTGAACAAGGCGGCCCTGGTCGGCATGGGGGTGGCCTTTGTCGGCGTGGCCTGGATGACCCTGGACGCCCATGCGCTTCAGGACTGGAAGGCCATTCTGGTCGCCATTGCGGCGGGCGCCGCCTGGGGCGTGACGACGGTGGTCGCGCGGCGCACCACCTCGATCCCGCCGCTGAAGATGCAGGGTCTTCTGGCGCTGGGCGCCTTTCCGGTCATGGCCTTCGGCTCGGCGGTGTTCGAACACGGCCAGTGGGAGGCGGTGAAGGCCGCCACCCCCCTGGTCTGGGCCTCGCTGCTGTGGGCCGGGATCACCTCGTCCGTGCTGGCGACCACCCTGCTGTTCTGGCTGGTGCAGAGGCGCGAGGCCGGCCGGGTCACGCCCTATCTGCTGGTGACGCCGGTCGTGTCCATGCTGATCGGCTGGGGCTTCATGGGGGACGTGCTGACGCCCCAGATCCTGACCGGTTCGGCCATCGCCATGGGCGGGGTGGCCCTGGTGGCCCTGGCCGAACGGGGCTTGCGCGCGGGGGCCGCCAAGGCTTGATCTGGGGCGCAAGCCTCAGGAGCCCGCCCTTGTCCCACGCCCCGATTGACGCCGACCATCTGTCCCGCCGCTGGCTGGGCAAGGCCAAACACGATCTGCCCGCAAACGCCGCCAGCGTGATGCAGAGCACCGCCGACCGACGTCCCATTTCCGAGGACGTCAACACCGCCTTTCAGGGGCGTCAGACCTTCGGCGACCGACTGGCGGATCGGGTCGCCGCCTTCGGCGGATCCTGGCCCTTCATCATCGCCTTCGGCGTGTTTCTGGCGGTCTGGACCGCCGGGAACCTGCTGTTGCGCAAGGCCGCCTTTGATCCCTATCCCTTCATCTTCCTGAACCTGGTCCTGTCCATGCTGGCGGCGGTGCAGGCGCCCGTGATCATGATGAGCCAGAACCGCCAGGCGGCGAAGGACCGGCTGGACGCCAGCAACGACTATCAGGTCAATCTGAAGGCCGAGATCGAGATCATGGCCTTGCTGGACAAGGTTGAGCAGCTGGCGACGCGCCAGGAGGAACAGACCCGCATGATCGAGCGGTTGCTGATCCAGAAGGGGCGATGACGCCACACCCCCGTCATCCTCGGGGTGAGGCCCGGGGATGACGCAGGAGGGCGAGAGAACTCAGCTCGCGCTCAGGGCCGCACAGGCCACCCGATCGCCGGCGCCGCCGATCGGCTGGGTCGAATGGTCGTCGGGATTGGCGTGGATGATGATGGCCGAGCCGTCTTCGTCCCACAGCCACTGGCCGGGGCCTTCCGAGGAAATGCGCGCGCGGGTGGTGAAGAGTTCGGCGTTCACCTTGCCGTCCGCCCCCGCATAGACGTTCGGCAGATCGCCGTCGTCCGGCCCTTGGGCGTTCAGCAGGCCGTGCGGGGCCTTGGGCTCGCTGTGGTTGATATGGCCGCCGGACGAGGTGAAGGGGGCGGCGCAGGCGCCCGTCGCATGGATGTGGATGCCGTGCCAGCCCGGCGTCAGGCCGGAAGCCTCGACCCTGATCACCAGGCCGGTCGGCCCCTGACGCAAATCGACGCGACCGATGTTGGCGCCCGAGGCGTTGACCAAGACTGCCTGTCCCGCCGCACCGACCGGGGAGCGCTCGGCCTGGGTCTGGGGGGCGTTGCCGGTCGCGGCGCAGGCTGCGGTGAAGGCCAGGGGAGACGCCAGGGCGACGGCGAAGGCGAGGGTCTTGGCGTGCATGTGGAAAGTCCTTTCAGAGACGGGCTTTCACGGCGGCGTCGCTTTGCCACCGCAGTCCTAGAATGCTAGAAAACGCGACAGCGGATCACGTTCCGATTCCGGCCGCATAAAGCCACGCTTCCTTGACCGACGACAGCTACGAAAACGCCGCAACTCCGATTGTTCCGGGAGGCGGCGGCTCAGACATTTCCACGATCACCATCGAGGACGAACTGAAGCGTTCGTACCTCGACTACGCCATGAGCGTGATCGTCAGCCGCGCCCTGCCTGACGCCCGTGACGGGCTGAAGCCGGTTCACCGTCGCATCCTCTATTCGATGCACGACCTGAACATGACGCCCGAGCGCAGCTATTCGAAATGCGCGCGCGTGGTCGGCGACGTGCTGGGGCGGTTCCACCCCCACGGCGACGCCTCGGTCTATATGGCCCTGGTGCGGATGGCCCAGCCCTTCTCCATGGGGCTGATGCTGGTCGACGGGCAGGGGAACTTCGGCTCGGTTGACGGCGATATGCCGGCCTCGATGCGTTACACCGAGTGCCGGATGGCGCCGGCCGCCACGGCCCTGATGGCCGACATCGACAAGGACACGGTCGATTTCCAGCCGAACTATGACGAGAAGGAGCTGGAGCCGGTCGTCCTGCCCAGCCGAATCCCGAATCTGCTGGTCAACGGCGCGGGCGGCATCGCCGTCGGCATGGCGACCAACATCCCGCCCCATAATCTGGGCGAGGTCGTCGATGCGGCCCTGGCCCTGCTGGATGATCCCAACGTTTCGGACGACGCCCTTTTGGACATCGTGCCCGGCCCGGACTTCCCCACCGGCGGCGAGATCATGGGCCGCACCGCGCCGCGCAATGCGCTGCGCGACGGTCGCGGCTCGGTCGTCGTGCGCGGCCGCGCCTCGATCGAGGAGATCCGCAAGGATCGCGAGGCCATCGTCGTCACCGAACTGCCCTACCAGGTCAACAAACAGACGCTGATCGAGCGCATCGCCGAAATGGTTCGCGAGAAGCGTCTGGAGGGCGTCTCCGACGTTCGCGACGAATCCGACCGTCAGGGCATGCGGATCGTCATCGAGCTGAAACGGGACGCCTCGGGCGACGTCATCCTGAACCAGCTGTGGCGCTACACCGCCATGCAGAGCTCGTTCGGCGTCAACATGCTGGCGCTGAACCACGGCCGACCGGAGCAGATGGGCCTGCGCGCTCTTCTGGAAGCCTTCCTCGACTTCCGCGAGGAGGTGGTGGTCCGCCGCGTCAAGTTCGAGCTGAACAAGGCCCGCGACCGCGGCCACGTCCTGGTCGGTCTCGCCGTCGCCGTCGCCAATATCGACGAGGTCATCCACATCATCCGCTCCTCGGCCGATCCGACCGAGGCGCGCGAGCGGCTGCAAGCCAAGGCCTGGCCCGTCGGCGACATGATGGCCCTGGTCGAGCTGATCGCCGACCCGCGCAGCGTGATCGTCGAGGGCGACAAGATCCGCCTGACCGACGAACAGGCTCGCGCCATCCTGGCCCTGACCCTGTCGCGTCTGACCGGCCTGGGCCGCGACGACATCTTCGGCGAGGCGCACGGCCTGGCCGACACCATCCAGGGCCACCTGACCATCCTGTCGGACCGCAAGAACGTCCTGGCCATCATTCGCGACGACCTGATCGACGTGAAGGCCAAGTTCGCCGTGCCGCGTCGCACCCTGATCGGGGAAGGCGACGGCGAGATGGAGGACGAAGACCTGATCCCGCGCGAGGACATGGTCGTCACCGTCACCCACGGCGGCTACGTCAAGCGCGTGGCCCTGAACGCCTATCGAACCCAGCATCGCGGCGGCAAGGGCCGTTCGGGCATGTCGATGAAGGAAGAGGACGCCATCACCGGCGTGTTCAGCGCCTCGACCCACACCCCGGTCCTGTTCTTCGCCACCAACGGCAAGGCCTATAAGCTGAAGACCTGGCGCCTGCCGCTGGGCAATCCGCAGTCGCGCGGCAAGGCCTTCGTCAATCTGCTGCCCATCGAGCCGGGCGACAGCATCATGAACGTCCTGCCCCTGCCCGAGGACGAGGCGACCTGGGGCGATTACGACATCATGTTCGCCACCCGCTCGGGGGACGTGCGCCGCAACAAGCTGTCGGACTTCGCCACGGTCAACCGCGCCGGCAAGATCGCCATGAAGCTGGAAGGCGACGACCGCATGGTCGGCGTCGGCCTGTGCACGGCGGACGACGACGTGCTGCTGACCACGGCCCTGGGCCGCGCCATCCGCTTCAAGGCCGACGACGTGCGCGTCTTCAAGGGCCGGGATTCGACCGGCGTCCGGGGCGTGCGCCTGCAGGACGGGGACGAGGTCATCTCCATGGCCATCCTGGGCCGGGTCGACGCCACGCCGGAAGAACGCGCCGCCTACGTCAAACACGCCAACGCCATGCGCAAGGCCCTGGCCGGCGCCGAGGGCGAAGACGAGCCGACGACCACCGAGGCCGAGGACGACGTCGCCGAGGCCCCGATCTCGCCCGAGCGCATCGCCGAACTGGGCGCGGCCGAACAGTTCATCCTGACGGTCACGGAAACCGGCTTCGGCAAGCGGTCCTCGGCCTATGAGTATCGCCGCACAGGTCGCGGCGGCCAGGGGCTGACGGCCCACGGCTTGGGTGGCCGCGCGGGCGCGCGCCTGGCCGCGGCCTTCCCGGTCGAGGAGACCGACGACCTGCTGCTGGTCACCTCGGGCGGCCAGATGATCCGCACCCGCGTGGATCAGGTTCGCATCGTCGGCCGCTCCAGCCAGGGCGTCACCATCTTCCGCACCGGCAAGGACGAAAGGGTCGTCTCGGTCGAACGCCTGCCGGAAAGCGGCGGGGCGGATGAGGCGGACGTCGCCGGTGAAGAGGGCGGCGAGGCCTGATCAGGCGACGAGGACGAGGCGGTCGGCGAAGCCTTCCGCCTCGGCGCGTCGAGCCAGTCGGGCGTCCAGCGTCGCGACCTGGCTGTCTCGCACTTCCGCCAAGGCGATATAGGTCGCGTCATAGACGGAAAACCGGTGACGCGCGGCCAGGTCATAGGCGCGCGCCAACAGGTCCGGCAGTGATACCGGCATGGCCATCATGCCACGCGCCGTATCGACGGCTTCCGCCCCGAGATGCTCGGAGCATTCGCCTCGCCAGACCTTCTTCGCCGCTATGCTGGCGATTTCGAGCGGCATCAGGTCGGACGCGATCATGATCCGCTCCGAGCTTACGCAGTCGCCCAGAAACCGTCTGGCGGCGGCGGAATGTTCCTCGTCGAACAGCGCTGCCGCAAAGACCGAGGCGTCGATCACCACCTCATCGGCCATCACGATCTTCCCGGATCAGATCGACGCTGGAAACGCTGGAATAGGTCGAGCGGCTGCGGGAGCGGTCCATCCGATCCAGAAACGCCTCGTTCCGGCTTCGTGCGGTTTCGTTCAACAGGAGGGCGACGGCCGTTCCAAGATCGACGCCGCGCTCCTGACAGGTGCGCTCCACTAAACTGCGCGCAGCGGGCGTCAGGGCGGCCAAGGATAGAAGGGCGCCCTCTACCCCCGTTTCGGTCTGTTCCTTTACGAAGGTGACCTCGTTCCGAGCGGGATTGAGCTTGGCCTTGCGGCCCGCTTTCAGCCAGGCCTTGGCCTGAACATGGGTGTCGGTATTGGCCCACCATTGACGCCTTATCCGCTCGTCATAGGCGGATTGGGGAAGCTTTCGGCCCAGCAGGGCTTCGATCTCTTCGAACGACAGGGTGAGGGCGTTTTGCTTCGTTTGGGCGAGGCGGTATTCCAGCGGGGCGTAAACCGACATGTCGGCGACTCCAAAGTTATATAACTTTATATATAGGTACATACCGATAATGTCGATCCTGATCGACGGCCTTCCCGCCGCCCCTGACGACCTGGCGCACCAGGCCTTGGTCAACTACGGCGCCTACACCTCCTTCCGCGTCGAGCACGGCGCGGTGCGGGGGCTGGACCTGCACCTCGCCCGTCTGGACCAGGCCGCCGTCGAACTGTTCGGCGAAAGCCCCGGCGAGGCCGAGTTCCGGCGTCTGTCGGCGCTGGCTGTCGAAGGACGCGACGCCTGCTGGCTGCGCGTCAGCCTGTTCTCGCCGGAGATCGGCCACCGCAATCCGTCCTTCGTCGGCCCGCCCAAGGTGATGACCGTCGTCTCGCCGCCGCCGCCGCCCTTGGCGACCTCGATGCGGGTCACCATCGTCCCCTATGTCCGCGAGGCGCCGCATTTGAAGCATGTCGCCACCTTTGGTCAGACGCGCGTGCGCCGGGCCGCGCGGTCGGGGGGCTTTGACGACGCCTTGTTCGTCGACGATCAGGGTCATGTGTCCGAAGGCGTCACCTGGAACACCGGCTTCATCCAGGGAGGCCGCATCGTCTGGCCCCAGGCGCCGATGCTGGCGGGCGTGACCCAGGTCCTGATCGACCGGGGGCTGGCTGGGCAGGGGCTGTCGTCTCAGACCCGCCCGGTGCATATGTCCGAACTGGCGGGTTTCGACGGCGCCTTTCTGTGCAACAGCGCAACGCCCGTCTGTCCGATCACCCATATCGACCAGGCGACGTTCGGCAATGACACCGCCGTTCTGGACCGGCTCAACCAGGCCTGGCTGTCGCAGCGGCCTCAGTCGATCGCCGATTGAGCATGACGATCGCGTCAGCCGTCTAGGCCGTTGATTTCGCACCTGCTAAGTCACCCCGACGGCAGGCGACAGGCCGGGGAGAAACGCCATGCGCATCGGACTTTATCCGGGCACCTTCGATCCGGTCACGAACGGCCATACCGACATCATCAAACGGGCCCTGAAGCTGGTCGATCGGGTCGTCATCGGGGTGGCCCAGAATGACGAGAAGGGACCGTTGTTCTCCACGGCCGAGCGGGTCGAGATGCTTCGGGCCGAGGTCGCGAGCCTGGGCGGGGACATCGTGGTCCAGCCCTTTTCCACCCTGCTGATGCATTTCGCGGAAGAGCTGAACGCCAATGTCATCATCCGAGGTTTGCGCGCGGTCGCCGACTTCGAATACGAGTTCCAGATGACGGCTATGAACCAGCGCCTCAATCAGGACATCGAGACGGTCTTTCTGATGGCCGATCCTCGGCATCAGGCCATCGCCTCACGCCTGGTCAAGGAGATCGCCCGTCTGGACGGCGCGATCGACAGTTTCGTCAGCCCCGCCATCGCCGCGCGCGTGCGGGACAAGGTCAAGAACAAGGGATGAGTTCGGCAATGCGTCTTGGTGCGATCGCGGCGGCGGCCGCCGCTCTTCTGGCGACGGCTTCGGCCCAGGCTCCGGCCTTGGCCCAAGCCCAGGCTCAGGATCAGGCGCCCGCCTCTGACTGGCGCACGGTCGCGCCCGAGAATCTGCTGGTCATCGACACGTCGAAGGGGCGGATCCTGGTCGAACTGACGCCGGTGGCGGCGCCCAGTCACGCTGAACGCATCCGCACCCTGGCTGACCAGGGCTTCTATGACGGGCTGAAGTTCCACCGCGTCATCCCTGACTTCATGGCCCAGACCGGCGACCCCCAGGGCACGGGCGAGGGCGGCAGCGACCTGCCCGATCTGAAGGCCGAGTTCAGCTTCCGACGCGGCCGCGACGCCGGCTTCGTCGCCGTGCCGAACGCCGGTCAGGGCGTGCGCGGCCTGGTCGGCGTCCTGCCGGTCGAGACCCAGCCGGACGCCCAGATGATGGTCACCGCCGACTTCAAGGTCGACGCCCACGGCCTGTTCTGCCCCGGCGTTCTGGGCATGGCGCGGGCGGGTTCGCCCGACAGCGCCAACAGCCAGTTCTTCCTGATGATGGGCGAACGGGACCAGCTGAACGGCGCCTACACCGCCTTCGGCCGCGTGGTCTCGGGCCTGGACGTCGTCAACAAGCTGAACAAGGGCTCCGACGCGGAAGACGGCAAGGTGGCCAATCCTGATGTGATGACCAAGGTCCGCATGGCCTCGGCCCTGCCGGAGGGCGAACGCCCGACCGTGCGGGTGCTGAACCCCGCCAGCGCCGCCTTCGCCGAACGGATCGCCGCGGCCCGCACCGCGCGCGGCGGCGGCTTCACCATCTGCGACGTCCAGCCGGTGGCCCAGGTCGTCGGGAGCTGAGACGCGACAGGGGAGGGGTGATGATCTTTCGCAAGACGTTGATCGCCGCGGGGCTGGCCGCCCTGCTGACCGGGGCCGCCCAGGCGCAGGAGGCGGCCGCGCCGCCGCCCCCGCCCGGCCCGACCGAATGGCGCGCCGTCGCCCCCGACAATCTGCTGGTCATCGACACGACCAAGGGGCGGATTCTGGTCGAGCTGGCGCCCGAGATCGCCCCGGCCCATGTCGAGCGGATCAAGCTGCTGGCCTCGCGCGGCTTCTACGACAATCTGGCCTGGCACCGGGTCATCGACTGGTTCATGGCCCAGACCGGCGATCCCCTGGGCACCGGCGACGGCCAGAGCTGGTATCCGGATCTGAAGGCCGAGTTCACCTTCCGGCGTGGGCCGGACATGGCCTTCACCCCCGTGGCGGCGCCGGCCGGGGCCTTGGTCGGCTTCTATCATTCCATTCCGGTCCAGACCCAGCCCGACGCCCTGATGGCCGGCACCTCGGATCGCAAGGTCCACGGCTGGGGCCTCTACTGTCCCGGCGTGGCCGGCATGGCCCGCGACGAGGGCAATGACACCGCCAACAGCCAGTTCTTCCTGATGCGCCAGCCCTATCCCGCGCTGGACAAGCGCTACACCGTCTGGGGGCGGGTGGTCGTGGGGCTTGAGGTGGTCCGCGCCCTGAAGGCCAGTCCTGAGCCGAGCGGCATCGTCACCGATCCCGACCGGATGACCCGCGTCCGCCTGGCCTCCGACCTGCCCGCCGCCGAACGCCCGGCGGTTCAGATGCTGAATCCCGCCTCGCCCGCCTTCCGCGCCCTGCTCGATGAGGCGCGCCAGGCCAAGGGCGCGGACTTCTCGGTCTGCGACATCGACCTGCCGGTGCGGGTGGCCACGCCGGGCTGAGCCCGCACTGTCTCCTCCCCATGCAATGGGGAGGGGGCCGCGCGAAGCGTGGTGGAGGGTTCTGAACGCCGCACAGGCGTCTGCGATGCGGGAAGAACCCCTCCGTCACGACGCGAAGAGGCGTCGCGCCACCTTCCCACGTCGTGGGGAGGAGACGGTGCGTCAGGCGCCGGCAGGTCCTCGCCCCCGGCCCCGGCGCCGCCTGCGGCGTTTGGGCGGGGCCTTGTCCGCCCGCATCTGTTGCAGCAGCAGGCCTTCGCGCAGGCCGCGATCCGCCACCCTGACACGCTCTGACGGCCAGGCGCGCTGGATCGCCTCCAGGATCGCCGCCCCCGCCAGGACGAGATCGGCCCGATCCGGCCCGATACAGGCCTCCTTGGCGCGCCCGTCCGGCCCCAGCCGCTTCAGCCGCTCCGCCGCCGCCTCGCATTCGGCCCGGGTCATCCACAGGCCGTCGACCCGATCGCGGTTGTAGCGGGGCAGCTTCAGATGGATGCCCGCCAGACTGGTGATGGCGCCCGATGTCCCTATCAGATGGGCGCGGTTTCGCCGCAGCAGGTCCAGCATCTCGGGATCCTCGACGCCGCCTCCGGCCAGGGCCGCGCCCATGTCGGCGACCATGGTCTCATACCATTGGGCGTGGTCCGCAGGACTGGCCCCTTCGGGTTCGGGATGCCGCTCCGCCAGGGTGACGACCCCCAGGGCCGCCGACATCCAGCCGGTGGTCTTCCAGTTCGGCCCGTCGCGCCTCAGCCAGGACAGTTCGGTCGACCCGCCGCCCACGTCGATGATCACCACCCCCTCGGCCTTCGGGTCGATCAGGTTCAGACAGCCCTCGACCGCCAGCCGCGCCTCTTCGGCCGGATCGATGATCCGCAGCCGCAGCCCGGTGCCCTTGCGGACCCTGTCGATGAACTCGGCCCCGTTCTCGGCCGCCCGGCAGGCCTGGGTGGCCACCGCGCTCAGCCTGACCGGATCCACGCCCTTCCTGACAATCCGCTCGGCGCAAAGGGCCAAGGCGTCATAGGCGCGGTCCATGGCGCGCGTGTCCAGCCGCCCTGTCCGCGACAGGCCCTCGCCCAGCCGCACGATACGGCTGAAGCTGTCGACCACCCGAAAACCGTCGCGGGACGGTCTGGCGATCAGCAGCCGGCAATTGTTGGTCCCCAGATCGAGCGCGCCGTACAGGGGCGCATCCCGACCCGACGCATCCCGCTCGCGGGAAGGCTGGGACCGCTCGTCGCGCCGTCGGGGCGCGCCGTGGGTCTCCGGCATGGGCCGTCATTCCGATGTGGGCGGTCCAAAGCGGCGCCCGTCCCCGTCAACCTAGCCCGGCAAGATCGTCCGCGCCAAGCCATTCTGTCAGCAAGATGAACAGGTCTGTGGCGTTAAGGTCATCCGGCCCCGCGTAACAGAGGGCATGACCCAGATTCACACAGCCCGGTTCGCCATCGGCCATATGGTGCGCCACCGCGACGACGTCTTTCGCGGCGTGGTGATGGATGTCGATCCGGCCTATCAGGGACCGGCCTCCGACACCGGCGCGGTCTCGCCGGATCAACCCTTCTATCGCATCTTCGCCCTGGGCGAGGACGGCGGTTTCGTCGCCTATGCGGCGGAATCCGTTCTGGAAGACGGTCGGTCGGCGCTGCTGACGGACGACGTCCGACGCTGGTTCACCGTCGATGAACAGGGCCATCATGCGCCGCTCCATGCGGGCATCCACTGACGAAGCGATGGAACGGGCGCGGGCGGAGGGTTAGGATGGGGCAAAGAGGAGCGCTCCATGTCCGACTTCGAACATGTCTTTGAAAGGCCCCCGGAAGGGGCGGCCGCCGACTGGACCATTCCCCAGAACTGGGCCGCCTATACCGAGGTCGAACACCGCACCTGGGACACCCTGTACGCCCGTCAGATGAAGATCCTGCCGGGCCGGGCGTGCGACGCCTTCCTGCGGGGACTGGACGCCCTGGACCTGAACGCCGGCGGCATTCCCGACTTCGACGTCATCAATCCTAAGCTTCAAGCCCTGACGGGCTGGACCGTGGTCTGTGTGCCGGGGCTGGTGCCGGACGAGGTCTTTTTCGACCACCTGGCCAACCGCCGCTTCGTCTCGGGTCAGTTCATCAGGAAGCCGGACCAGCTGGATTACCTGCAGGAGCCCGACATCTTCCACGACGTCTTCGGTCATGTGCCCATGCTGACCGACCCGGACTTCGCCGCTTATATGGAGGCCTATGGCAAGGGCGGACAGAGGGCGGCGGGCCTGGGCATGCTGCCGAACCTGGCCCGGCTCTATTGGTACACGGTCGAGTTCGGCCTGATGAAGGAGGCGGGGGCCTTGCGCATCTACGGCGCCGGCATCGTCTCCTCGGCGACCGAGAGCGTCTTTGCGCTGGATGATCCGTCGCCGAACCGGCTGGGCTTCGACCTGGAGCGGGTGATGCGGACGCTCTATCGGATCGACGACTTCCAGCAGGTCTATTTCGTCATCGACAGCCTGGAGGCGCTGAAGGACGAGACGCTGAAGGACTTCGGCCCGGTCTATGACGCCTTGAAGGGGCAGGCCGATCTGCCGATCGAGACCGTCCTGCCGACCGATCAGGTCTTCACCCGCGGCACCCAGGCCTATGCGGCCAAGGGCGGACGGTTCGCGGCCTAGAGTTCTTCCCCCGCCTGCGGGGGAAGTGTCAGGCCGTGGCGCGCAGCGACGCGCCTGACGATGGGGGAAGTCTTCCGTCTGAGTGGACTTCCCTCTCCGACCCTGGTTCGCTGCGCGAACGACGGGCCACCTCTCCCGCAAGCGGGAGAGGGCCTTCATTTCAAACCTGCTGGAACGGATAGAAGTCTCCGCCCAACTGCAAGATCGCCGTCAGTTCGTCCAGCGCCCCCCGGCTCTCGTCCAGCAGGGCGGGATCGGCCAGGTCGGCGGGACGCAGTTCGTCGCGGTACCAGCGGCGCGCCCAGTCTGACAGTCGGGCGTACAGGGCGTCGGTCAGGCGCATGGCCGGGTTGGTCGCGGCCAGCTCCGCCGCGTTCAGGACGACCCGCAGGCGCAGACAGGCGGGGCCGCCGCCGTTGCGCATCGATTGGCGCACGTCGACATAGCGGACCTGGCCGATCGGGCCGTTGGAGGCGGCCAGGGATTGCGCCACCGCATGGCTGCGGGGGTTGTCGCGGGTCTCGGTCGGGCAGATCAGGGTCAGGCGGTCGTCGCCCGGAACCTGGATCAGCATGGAGTTGAACAGATAGGAGCTGATGGCGTCGGCCAGGGGAAGGTCGGCGGAGGAGACCTCGACGAAGATCGGGTCGAACAGGCCGTCGGCGGCGCGGCGGATGGCGTCCTGGGTCGCGGCCGTATCCTCGAAGGCGAGGTCGTGGAAGAAGAGGGTCTCCAGCGCGCCGACGCAGACCACGTCATTGTGGAAGGTTCCGCCGGCGATGGCGGCCTTCGACTGCTGAGCCAGAACCGGGCGCCCGGCCGCATGCCGACGGGCGATCGCCTGAGAGGCCTCGCGCGTTTGGCGCGCGGGGTAGGGGCCGTCCCAGGGCTCGAAGGCTTCTCGGCCCCAGACCAGCAGATTGACGCCCGGCGCGCCATGCTCTGTGCACAGACGGACATGGTTGGCGGCGCCCTCGTCGGCCAGATGGGCGACGGAGGGCAGGGCGTCATGGACGGCGAACCGCTCCGGGTCGGGGAAGAGGGCGTCCAGCGCACGTTTGGTCTGCTGGTGTTCCAGCGACCGGTGCAGATTGGTGATCAGGTTGGCGGGGGTGAAGTGCACCCGCCCGTCGGCGGCGTCGGCGCTCGGCGTCACGGTCGCAGCATTGGCGGCCCACATGGGCGAGGCGGAACAGGCGGCGGCGGCGAAGGACGGCGCATCCTTCCAGGCCTGTTCCAGCACCTGGGCGTCCGAGCCGGTGAAGCCCAGGGTGCGCAGGAAGGGAATATTGGGCCGCTCATGCGGCGGCAGGACGAACTGGGGCAGGCCCAGGTCCGCCAGGGTCTTCATCTTGTCCAACCCCTGCAGCACCGCCGCGCGGGGATTTGACGCCTCGCCCTTGTTCAGGCTTGAGGCCAGATTGCCCGGCGACAAACCGGCGTAGGAGTGGGTCGGCCCGATCAGGCCGTCGGCGTTGGCTTCGACGGCGGTGGTCATAGCAGCCCCTTGATCTCGCCTTCGATGTTGGCGACCGCGTCGGCCTCGAAGCTGGCGACCGGATAGGCGCAGTAGTCGGCGGCGTAATAGGCGCTGGGGCGGTGGTTGCCGCTGGCGCCCAGGCCGCCGAAGGGCATGTCGCCGGCGGCGCCGGTGGTGGGGCGGTTGAAGTTGACGACGCCCGCGCGGATGCGGCGGATGAAATGGTCCCAGTTGGCTGGGTCGTCGCTGATCAGGCCGGCGGACAGGCCGTAGCGGGTGGCGTTGGCGGCCTGGATGGCGGTCTCGAACGTCGGGACGCGGATCACCGACAGGAAGGGGGCGAACATCTCCTCGTCGGGAACGTCGATCCCGGTCACGTCGATGACGGCCGGCTTGACGAAGGCGCCGGGCAGGTTGGCGACAGGGCCGGAGGCGCGGATCACCTTGGCGCCCGCGTCAATCCGCTGTTGCAGCGCCTTCAAGGCGGCCTCGGCGGCGCGGGCCGAGATCAGCGGTCCGGCGTAGGGTTCGGGATCGCTGTCCCAGGGACCGAAGACCAGGCGGTCGGACAGGGCGGCGATGGCTTCGACGATCGCATCGCCTTGAGCCCCTTCCGGCACGATCAGGCGGCGGGCGCAGGAGCAGCGCTGGCCGGTGGTGATGAAGGCGGACTGCACCGCTATGCCCGCCACGGCTTCGGCGTCGGCGGCGTCCCAGACGACCAGGGGATTGTTGCCGCCCAGCTCCAGCGCCAGGATGACGTGGGGATCGTCGGCGAACTTGCGCCGGAAGTGGGCGCCCGCCGCGCCGGAACCGGTGAACATCAGGGCGGCGATCCCGGCGTCGAGCAGGGCCGCGCCGGTCTCGCGTCCGCCCTGGACCACATTGACCACGCCGGTCGGCAGGTCGGCGGCGGCGAAGGCTTCGGCCATCACCTGACCGACCAGGGGCGTTTCTTCCGACGGCTTGAAGACGACGGTGTCGCCGGCCAACAAGGCGGGGACGATATGGCCGTTGGGCAGGTGACCGGGGAAGTTGAACGGGCCCAGGACCGCCGCCACGCCGTGCGGTCGATGCCGCAGGGTTGCGCGGCCGAAGGCGGTGTCGCTGGTCCGTTCGCCGGTGCGCTCGTCATAGGCGCGGATCGAGATGTCCACCTTGCCGATCATGGCGGCGGCCTCGGTCTTGGTCTCCCACAGCGGCTTGCCGGTCTCGCGGGCGATGGCCTCGGCGATCTGGGGCGCGCGGTCCTTCAGCACGGCCTGATAGCGTTTGACGGCGTCGATCCGGTCCTGGCGCGGGCGGTCGGCCCAGTCAGGGAAGGCGGCGCGGGCGGCGTCGACGGCGGTCTGGACCTGGGCGGGGGAGGCGGCCTCGCCCTCCCAGTTGACGGCTTCGGTGGCGGGATCGGTGGATTTGAACACGGTCATGGCACAGAGACTCCGCTCATCCCGGCGAAAGCCGGGACCCAGTTCTTTCGCATCGCCAGTGCATCGGATGACCACCGGCCTCTGATCTCACACATCCTTCGCCCAAAGTACTGGGTCCCGGCTTTCGCCGGGATGAGCGGATGAGAGTGGATCACGATTTTACTCGCACGCTGGCGCCTGCACCCACCTTGAGCGCGGCGGCGGTTTCGGCGGTCAGGCGAACGGCGTCGCCGTCGATGTCGGCCTTGGCGCGGACGGCGCGGAAGGCGGCGACGCTGTCGGTCGAGATCAGGGCCGGCAGTTCGGCCTGAACCGTATCGACCAATTCGACCTTCAGTCGGCGGGCGTCGCGCACGGTGCGGATATTGTCGCGGCCGCAGGCGACGGTCGGACCGGCGTCGAAGATATCGACCAGACCGTTGGGCCGGAACCCTTCGCTTTCCAGCAGGGCCATGGCGGGCACGCCCTGGGGATGGACCTTGCCGATCACCGCGCGGGCCGGTTCGGGCAGCAGTTCGACATAGATCGGGTGGCGCGGCGCCAGGTCGAGGATGAATTGCTTGTCGGTCGAGCCGGTCATCCGGTCGGCGTCGTCGAACTCCATCGGGAAGAATTTGTGGGCCACATGGTCCCAGAAGGGGCAGGCGCCGTCGGGGGTGAAGACGCCGCGCAACTCGGCCAGGACCATGTCGGCGAACAGGTCGGGCTGGGCGCCGATCAGCATGTATCGCGACTGGCTGAGCAGACGGCCGGCGCCGCCCTTTCGCCGATCCGCCTTCAGGAACAGCGACCCGACCTCGGTCCAGCCGGTGCATTCATTGACCAGCACCAGGGTCTGATGGTCCAGCTTCACACCCAGGGACGGCGACTGGACGGTGTTGTTGACCACGCGGAACGAGAAGAAGGGGCGTTTCAGCCCGACGGTCGCCTTGACCGAGCCGACGCCGTCGATGTCGCCCGTGTCGCCGTCTTCCAGCATCAATGTGTACCAGGCTTCCTGCCAGGGAACCTTGCCCTCGAAACTGGCCTGGCTGAGGTCCAGCCGCTCGGCCAAGGCGTCGGGATCCTCGGGCAGGCTGGTGAAGCCGGGGCCGGACAGGATGGCCAGTTCGAGCAGATGGTCGAGGTCGGCGGGGCCGGCGGGGCGGACGACAAGCATTCTACAGGGTTTCCATCCGCAGGGATTTCAATTTGGCCGCGTCGATCTCGCCCGAGGCGATCTTGCACAGGATAAGGGCGCTGAGCTGGGCGCGTTCGACGAAGCTGTCGGGCCAGGCGAACTCCTGGTCCGAATGGATGTCGCCGCCGCGGACGCCCAGGGTGTCGATATTGGGCAGGCCGGCGGCGTGGAGATTGTTGCCCTCGCAGACGCCGCCAGAGGGTTTCCAGGCGATGGACTGGCCCAAGAGGGCGCCGGCTTCCTTCACCGCTTCGAACAGCGCAGTCTGGGCGGCGTCCATCGGCTTGGGGGCGCGGGTGAAGCCGCCGTGCAAATCCAGAGTCAGGCCCTCGAACGGCGGCGCGGACACGATGGCGCGGACGGAGGCGTCGATCCAGTCGGCGGCGGCCTTGTCGGGCGCCCGCACGTTGAAGCGGACCACGGCGTTGTCGGCGACGACGTTCAGGGCGCCGCCGCCGGAGATCTTGGCGACGTTCACGGTGACGCCCTCGTGCCTGCCGTTCAGCCCGTGCAGGGCGGCGGCGATCATGGCCGCGCCCGCCACCGCATTGCGGCCTTCGTCGAAGGCCCGGCCGGCGTGGGCGGCCTTGCCCGTGACGATCAGGTGATAGTTGCCGCTGCCCTTGCGCGCCCCCGCCAGGGTGCCGTCCGCCAGGGCCGGCTCATAGGTCAAGCCGACATGGCCCCGCGCGCCCAGTTCGGCCAGCAGGGGGGCGGAGGCGGGCGAGCCGATCTCTTCGTCCGGGCTCAGCAGAACGGTCCAGCCCACGCCGTGACGGTCGGGGTGGGTCTCGAAGGCTTCGAGCGCGGCCAGAAGCACGCTGACGCCGCCCTTCATGTCGGCGACGCCGGGACCGTTCAAAGCGCCGTCCGGGCGCGTCGTCACGGTCTGGAAGCGGCTGTCGGCGGGGAAGACGGTGTCGTAGTGGCCGGTCAGGACCACCTGGATCGGCGCCTCCGGCCGGGCGGTGATCTTCAGGGCGTCGGCGTGGGCCTCGGTCCGCACCGATCCGTCGTCGGCGACGGTGGTGGAGCCCTGGGTCGGGATGCGTTCGACCGTGGCAGGCAGGAGCCGGGCCTCAGTCTCCAGCGCGTCCAGCACGGCGTTCAACCCGGCGGCGTTGCGGCTGCCGGAGTTGATGTTCGCCCAGTCGATGGTGCGGCCGATGATGGCGTCACGTCGCCCGGCGACATGGTCCAGGACGGCCTGGTCGGCGTTCAGAATCCGCATGGCCGGACCCTAGACGCCGCGCGTCCAAAGGTGAAGGTCGGGCCGACAGATTACCGGTTCGGACGACGGTCGGCGCGCTGGCCGGGGTCGCGGCTTTCCCGACGCCAGCGGATCGACAGGCTGGTTTCGCCCTGGCCGCCGAACTGCGAACTGATGGCCAGATTCCGGCGCGGTTGCCACTCCACCTTGACCGCCGCCCCGCCTTCACCGCCGCCGATGACCTCCAGATAGACGTCGTCGGTGATGTAGCGGCCGCCCGCCACCGTCAGGGCGCTGGCCTGTCCGCCGAAGGACAGCCGGTCCAGCCCCGCCAGTTCGCGCAGATTGCCGATGACGTCGAATCCGCCGCCGCCCGCCAGGGCCGCGACCCCCGCCGCCAACTGCGCCGCCTCGAACGGCGACAACTGGGCGGCCGACCGGCCGAACAGCACCTGGGACAGGATTTCGTCCTGGGGCAGGGCGGGGGTGGAGGTCAGGGCGATCTTCGGCTGGGCGGCCGTGCCGGTGACATTGATGGTGGCGGTCAGGGCCGCGTCCTCTCGCGTCGCCGACAGGTTCAGGCGGATGTCCTCCGGATCGGTGGACAGGGTGACGCGGCCGGATTCGTCGAAGACGAAGCGCTTGCCGGCGAACTCATAGTCGCCGCGCACCACATTGGCCGTGCCGGTCAGCTGGGGTTGGGCCACAGTGCCGCGCACCCGGGCGTTGACGTCCAGCACCACGTTCAGGCCGCGGCCGCTGACCCGCACCTTGCCCCCGCTGGAGCGCAGGGCGATGTCCAGGCCGATCTGAGGGCCGCGCTGGCGCACCTCGGCTTCCTGGTCGTCTCCTCCGGGCCGGTTGATCTCGACCACGTCCATGGAGACGATGCCGCTGGAACCGGGCACCTCCGGCTCGATCCGCGCTTCATCGACATTGATCTGACCCGACAGCTGGATGTTGCCGTCCTGGCCGCGGACGATGGTCACGGGGCCGGTGGCGCGGGCCTCGCCGATGTCGTTGTCGATCACGCGGAAGCGGGTCAGGTTCAGCTGGGCGGTCGAGCCCGAGCCTTCGCGCAGGCCGATCCGACCCTGGCCGTTCACCGTGCCGCCCGCCGTGTCATTGGCGCTGAAGGCCTCGATCAGGGCCGTGGTGTCGTCGAACCGCGTCCTCAGATTGAGGTCGCCCAGAACCAGCCCCACCGACTTCTCGCGATAGGAGCCTTGCGACAGGTCGAACCGGCCGTTCAGGCGCGGGGAGGCCAGGGTGCCGGCGATCGTCGCCCGGCCGTCCACCTGACCCGCCAGGGTGCGATCACCGCCCAGGAACAGATCCCAGATCGGCTGAATCTGTCCATTGATCGAGACATTGCCGGACATTGGACGCTGGCGGGCGATCGCCAGCCTCAGCGGCGCCGCTGAGGCTTCGACCGGCAAGGTGATGTCGGCGGCCGCCTGAACGGCGTCCTCGTCCGAGGCGACGGCCTTCACCGTCAGGCTGTTGTTGATCAGGGTGGCGTCCAGGCGGCCGTCGACCGCCAGGCCGCGCGGGGCGTCGATGCTGCGGACGTCCTGCAAGGTGACGTTGGCCGAACCGGACAGATCGTCCCCGGCGCCGCGCAGAGAGACCCGGCCCGTCGCGCGGCCGCGCAGATCCGGGGAAATGGTCTGGAGATCGACGCTGGTCAGGTCGGCCTGGATGACGGCGATCCGCGAATCCTGACGCAGGTCCGCCATCAGGATTCCGCCTCCGACGCCCAGGTCGAGGTGGGCGGCCCGTTCCGCGCCGTTCAGAGTCAAGGTGGCGGGGGTTCGGGTGGTGAAGGCCACTTCGCGGACCCGGCCGCCGCCGCGCAGGCTCAGGGTCTGGGCGTCGCCGCGTCGCGAATAGACCCCGGTTCCATTGAACTGGGCGGGCGTGCCGCCGCCGACGTCCAGGGCCAGGGTGAAGGGCAGATTGTTCAGGGTTCCGCGGCCGTCCAGATCGACGGTGCGAATGACCCAGCTTTGGCCGGACAGACGGACGTTTCGCCCGCTGACGTCCAGGATGGCGCTGTCGGAGCCGCCGCCCTCGGTCAGGCGGACCCGCCCGTTGGCTTCGCCGGAAGCCAGGAAGGCGCCGGCGCGCGCCGTGAAGGTCAGGTCCGCGCTGGAAGGCAGGTTGTCCGACAAGGCCACGGCGCCCTGGGCCGTGACGCCGCCGGCGTTGACGTCCAGATCGCTCAGCCTGATCCGGTCGCCGCCCAGGGCGAAATTCCCCGACGCGCGGGCCGGGCCGTAGTTGGAGCCGCTGGTGATCGTGATCCGGCCGTCCGAGGCGTCTGCGCCCTTGCGGAAGCTCAGGATCAGGTCGGCGTTGGTCAGGATCAGTCCGCCGGCCGTGACCCGGTCGAACCCTGCGGTCAGATCGACGCGCGGCTGAGACAGGGTTCCGGTCAGGGCGCCTTGTCCGTTCATGTCGCCGGCGATTTCGACCGGACCGGCGGCGAAGGGGCCGCGCGCGTTCCAGTTCAGGGCCAGCCGCAGGCGGCCGTCCGTTTCGATCAGCCCCTTGGCGCCGGCCCGTCCGGCGGCGCCGGTCAGTTCGCCGCGATCCACCTCGATCCGCCCGCCGTTCAGCTTGCCGTCCAGCTGGAGACGCGGCGTGCGGCCCAGAAGACGGTCCAACTCGTCCATGCCCACGCTCAGCTCGCGGCCCCGGCCGTCGAAACTGAGGGTCCAGGGCGCGCCCGTCTTGGCCGAGGCGGCGCGAATGGACCCGCCGAAGGACCCCTTGCCGCCGGGGCGGATGCGCGAAACGTCGGTCAGCCGCACATCGCCGCGGAACCCCATGCCGCCCAGAAGATTGCGAGAGCCGGATCCTTCGACCGACAGCCCCTGGCCGTCCAGATCGATCTTCTCCAGCAATAGGGCGCCGTCCTTCATGCGTGCGGCTTCAAGCTGAACGCGCGGAGCCGCGCCCAGCAGACCGCCGATCAGGCCCTGGGTCGAACCGCCGAAGGCCCGAACGTCGCCGTCCAGATCCATCCGTCCGTCGCGGACCTGCACGTTCAGCGGCCCTGCGATCCGCGTCGCCCTGTAGCTGGCCAGGTTGGCGTTCAACAGGGTGGCCTGGCCTTCCAGGCTCCAGGTCTGGGCGTCGCCCTTGAACAGACCGGAATAGGCGGCGGGACCGGCGACGTCCGCACCCGTCAATCGGCTCAAGGACGCGGTCTGAACGTCCAGTCGAATTCCGTCGGGCGAACTGCGGTCGGACATGCGGATGACGCCCCGCGCTTCGGAGGCGACGTTGTCGGAGATCAGTTTCCAACCCACGCCCTGAAAGGCCTTGTCCTTGGCCGGGACCATGGCGAAGCCGAACCGCGCCGTGCGCCCGACCCGTTCGACGAAGGGGGCGAACAGGTCCGAGCCGCTGAAATCGAAATAGCCCGAGACCCGAGACCCGGCCTCGCCGAACCGTCCGTCCACCGTCAGCGGGACGAAGCGGCCGGTCTGAACCTTGGCCCGCACCAGGTCGGCGTTCACGACCGCAACGGCCGAAAAGGGTTCGTCCGGCGAATAGCCCAGGGCGCCGGCCAGGGGGCCGCCCTGGGCCTCCTTGGCGCGCAGATCGACGCGCGTGTCCTCCAGCTTGCCGCCGAAGGTCGCCGCCAGGCGCAAAAGATCGCCGGGGCGATTCAGACTGTCGGCCTTCAGCTCGGCGTGTTTGGCCCCGCGACGCGGCAGGTCGACCATTCCCGACAGATCCCAGCGCCCGTATTCCTTGGAAAAACCTTCCAGCAGTTCGACCCGCGCCGAGAACTTGTCGATATCGACGTCGATCGGCTGGGGGCCGCCGGGCTCGCCGCTCGGCGCGTCCAGAATGGGGCGGCGGATCAGTCGGATCACATCGGCGCTGATCTCCGTGGCGTGAAACCGCCGCGTGACCAGGGGCCAGTAGGACCAGTCGACCCTGACGTTTCGGGCGTCCAGCCAGACCCCCTCGCGGTCCGTGACCGTGACCCGCTCCAGGGTGAAGTCGTCGAACAGATCGCCCTTCAGCCCATAGACGTTGATCCGGCCGTAACGGCTGATCTTCTGGCCCTGGACGAAGCCGGACACCAGTTCTCGCCCCGCATCCGAGACGATGTACATCCGGCCGCCGATCAGGGCGATCAGCGCCAGCACCAGCACGCCGCCGACTATTCCACCGGCGATCAGGGCGATCAGCTGCGGCAGGCTGCGCTTGCGGCGCACCTGGGCGGCGGTTTCTTCGGGCGCGGCTTCAGGCGCTTGTTCGGGCGGCTCCTGGGTCAAAACGCCTGCCCGATGCTGATGTAGACTTGGAAGGCCGAGTCGCCTTCACGCTTGTCCAAGGGGATGGCGACGTCGGCGCGGATGGGGCCGAACGGCAGCTTGTACCGGACCCCGACCCCGGCGCCGTAGCGCATGTTGCTGAAGTTGGGCGTCTCTTGAAAGCCCACGGCGCCGGCGTCGACGAAGGCCACGGCCTGGAAGCTCTGGCCGATGTCGTGACGAACCTCCAGAGAGGTTTCGAACAGCGACAGACCGCCGCGCGGGGTCTGATCCGGCAGTTGCGGATTGACGCCCTGGTAGGAATAGCCCCGCACCGATCCGCCGCCGCCAGAGTAGAACAGACGGTCAGACGGCACGCTCAGCTCGCCGCCGCCGATGATGGCGCCGAGGCGAAGGCGCCCGGCCAGGACGGTGCGCGCCTGGTCTTGCAGCGGCAGATAGGCGGTCGCCTGGGCCTCATTGCGCAGGAACAGGACCGTATCCTCACCGGCCACGGCGGTCGGCTGAACCGAGGCGGTCACGCGCCATCCCCGCGTCGGGTTCAGGGGGTCGTTGGAATTGTCGATATAGGCGCTGGTGCGGCCGGTCACGATCGCCAGATCGCGGTCGAAACTGACCGCGCTGGGCGGGACGGACGTATAGTCGTATCGGTTCTCGCGGTACTGGCCTGCGTCCAGACCGACGCCGTAGTTGAAGTAGGAGGTCCGGCCGATCCGCTGCTGCAGCTCGGCCGCCAGCACCAGGGCGGTGCGTTCATAGGCGTCGGTGTCCTCCTTCACCACGCCTGCGCTGAGCTTCAAGGTGCGGCCGGGCTTGCGCCAATGGGGCAGGGACAGATCGGCGCCGATGCGGCTGTCCAGCCGAGCGAACCGGGTCTCAAGCGCCAGGGTGTCGGCGCGGCCGAAACGATTGTAGCGGGTCCAGATGAAGTCGACGCCGGCGCCTTCCTTGGTGGCCCAGGTGGCGCCGGCTTCCAGCACGCGGCGGGGCCGGTCCTGGAGCGTCACGATCACGGGACGCAGCCCTTCGGCGGTGGTCTGTTCCGGCGGCGCCAGGGCGACGCCGACGCCGTCATAGACGCCGGTGTCCAATAGTCGGCGCTCAAGTTCGCCGACCTTGTCCGGGTCGTACCGGTCGCCTTCCCGCCACGGCGCCAGGGCGGCGACCCAGGCCTGGTTGGTTCGACCGGGTCGCGGCATCAGGACGCCGTCCAACAGGACCGGCCGGCCCGATACGATGCGGTATTCGGGCGCGACGGTGAAGGCGGCATGATCCACCACGACGCGGCGGGGATCGGCCTTGGCGTCCGCATAGCCGTCCCGCACCAGGCGCGCGACGATCCGCCCTTCCGCTGCGATCACATCGACGGCGCGGCCCGGATCGCCGGCCTTCAACCCGATCGCGGCCCTGGCGTCCTCGGCCGCCTCGGCGTCGGGGGCGGGGTCGATCCAGCTGATGGTCGGCGGGGTCAGCACGAAGCGGCGACCCGGCTCGACCGAGACGATGGCGGTCGGCCGCTCTTCGCCTTCGACGATGTCTTCGAGCACCGGCTGATAATAGGCTTCCGACCTCAGCAGGGCCTCGGCCGCCGACACGGCGCCGCGCGCGCGGCGGCGGGCGTCGAACCGGCTTTCCGGCGGGCCGTCCACCTCGCCGATGGCCCGCTCCAACATGCGGCGCAGCTCGGTGTCGACCTCGCCGCGGATTTGTGCGCGGGGATCTGCGACGGCGGCCTGGGCGAGAAGGCTGCAGGTCGTCAATGCGGTGAGAAACAGGGCGGGCCGGATCGTCAAACTACAGCTTTCGTCAAGATCACGGCCTCCGGATCGGCGCCTCGGCACGCCCTTTCAAGCGCTTAGGTAAGCCCCTATCCGACCGCAGGAGGGAGGGACAAGGCCCGTCAGTAGAACAGGGTTTCGCTTTCGGGCTGAACCGACTGTTCCGAAGTCCGCTCTTGCGGCGGCGGCGGGGTCTCCTCAGGCGGCGTGGGCGCGGGATCGGTCACTTCAGGGGCGACGACCGGCTCGCCGGCGGCCTCGTCGGTCTCGGCGGGTTGTTCAACGGGGGGCTGGTAGCCGTCTTCGGGCCGAGACTGGCGATCCTCACAGCCCGCCAATGCGGACGCGGCCAGCGCTGTCGCGGCCAGAATGAAGATCGAGCGTCTCATGAAAAGCGGTTCCCCTGGGTCGGTCCTGCAACGTCTGTCGCGCGGCTCCGTTCCATAGCGCCGAAAACGCCTTCGGTCATCCGGGTTCCGAGCCCCAGCGCAGTAGGGCCGCGTCGAGGGGAAGGGGCGGCGGACTTGCGACCACGGAGGGCTGGTCGTCGAAGCGGGGCGAGGGGGATGGGGCGCCGTCTTCGAACGTCCCACGCGCCTGATTGTGCGGATGAGCCGGCGCTTCGCCCAGGCTGAGCACGGGGGTGACGCAGGCCTCCGTCCCGGCGAAATGCTCCGCCCAGTCGTCACGGTTCCGGGCGGCGAACAGGGCGGCGAAGCGAAGATGAAGATCGGGCCAGGCGGAGGTGTCGTACTGAGGCGCTTCGGCGGGGTCGATCCCCAGACCCGAGAGCAGGGCGAGATAGAAGCGGGGCTCCAGCGCCGCGACCGCCACATAGCCGCCGTCCCGGCAGATGTAACACCGATAGAAGGGTGCGCCGCCGTCCAGAAGGTTGGAGCCGCGGCGGTCGTTCCATAAGCCCTGGGCGCGCAGGGCGTGGAACAGGCCGCCCAGCAGGGCGGTCCCGTCCGTCATGGCGGCGTCCACGACCCGTCCGCGCCCGGTGGTTCGGACCTCCAGCAGGGCCGCCAGAACGCCGACGACCAGCATCATCGCCCCGCCGCCGTAATCGCCGACCAGATTCAAGGGCGGCGTCGGCGGTCGGTCCGGCGATCCCATGGCGTGAAGCAGACCGGTCAGTCCGATGTAGTTCAGATCGTGTCCGACGGTCTGGGCCAAGGGGCCGCTCTGTCCCCAGCCCGTGATCCGCCCGAACACGAGGGCGGGGTTTCGGCCCAGCAGATCGGCCGGACCATAGCCCAGACGTTCCATGACGCCGGGACGGAAACCCTCGATCACGGCGTCGGCGGACCCGGCCAGGCTCAGAACCCCGCGCCGGTCCGACGCCGACTTCAGATCCACCGGCACGGCGGCCCGATTGCGATGAAGGACGGCGCCGCCCACCTCGGAAAAGACGGCCGGACCCGCCGCATCCGAGCGGGTGAGGCGCAACACCTCGGCCCCCATGTCGGCCAGCATCATGCCCGCGAAGGTGACGGGCCCCAGTCCGTCGAATTCGAGGATGCGAAGTCCGTTCAGCGGTTTCATATGCATTGAGTAGCAGACCCGGTCTTGACCGGAAGGACGGATTGCAACAGAAGGCGCCCTTCGACGGTTTGGGCTAGGCCCGAACGTCGCGCGGTGCGTCCTTAGCTCAGTTGGTTAGAGCATCTGACTTTTAATCAGAGGGTCCTCGGTTCGAGCCCGAGAGGACGTACCATTTCTCCCTTCGGAGGAGCCTCCCCATGTCCAAGCCCGTCTTCTTCGCCGTCGAAACCGGCGGGACCAAGATCGTGTGGCGGGTCGAGGATGCGGCCGGCGCGGTGCTGGATCAGGGACGGTTTGCGACTGGCGCGCCCGAGGCGGCGGTCGAGGCCCTGATCGCCGCGACGGGCGACAGGGCGGTCTCGGGACTGGGCGTGGCCAGTTTTGGCCCCCTGGTGGTCGATCCGGCCTCGCAGGATCGCGGCCTGATGCTGGCGACGCCCAAGCCGGGCTGGACCGGGTTCAATCTGGCGAAGACCCTGGCGGAGCGGCTGAACACCCCTTTCGTCGTGGACACCGACGTCAACGCCGCCGCCGTCGCGGAGGCGCGACTGGGCGCGGGGCGCGGGGCGCGGGGCGCGGGCTGTGGCCTATGTCACCGTCGGCACCGGGATCGGCGGCGGGCTGTGTGTGGACGGCCAGACCCTGAAAGGCGCACTTCATCCCGAGATCGGCCATCTGTTCGTCCAGCGCCTCTCGGGCGACGCCCAGGTCAGCGCCTGCCCTTTTCATGCTGACTGTGTGGAGGGGCTGGCGGCGGGACCGGCGGTGCAGGTGCGGCTGGCGGGGCGTCGGCTGGAAGAAGTGGATGCGGTTCGGGCCGTGGTCACGGACTATCTGGGCCAGATGATCGCCGGCTTGGTTTTCGCCTGGGCGCCCGACCGGATCGTCATGGGCGGCGGCGTGATGTCGACGTCCGGCCTGATCGCCGAGGTCGAGGCGGCGGCGCGGCGCTGGGTCAACGGCTATGGCGCGGCGCTCGTGATGGGCGAGGGCGGCTATCTGGTTGCGGCCGAGCGCGGACACGCCGGGCTGGATGGGGCCATGCTGATGGCGCGGGAATCCATCCAGGGGTTTTGATCGGAGCGGCATCCGTGGTCTAAGGGCCGCATGAAGCTGATCCAGTGGCCTGTCCTCGCCGCCCTTCTCGTGCTGGCCGGCTGCAACGCCGGTCGTTCCGCCATGAGCGGGGCCGAGCAGGTGGGCGCGGGGCTGGGAGACGCGGTCACCGCGCCGCTGGAGGACTTCAATCTGCGTCGCCAGCTGATTCCGACGGTCCTCCTGCAGGCCGAGGCCAATCCCTATGATCTGCGCAATCTGAACCAGTGCACCACCATCGGCGCCGAGGTGGCGCGGCTGGACGAGGCCCTGGGGCCCGACACGGACGAGCCGCCGCGCCAGGACGGCTCCTATCGCAGCGAACAGGCGGCCGATGCGGCGGCCAAGGCGACGCTGGACGCCATTCGCGGCACGACGACCGACTTTATTCCGGGCCGCAGCTGGATTCGTCGACTGAGCGGGGCGGAACAGCACAGCCGCCATGTGCAGTCGGCCATACAGGCGGGGCGGATGCGGCGCGCCTTTCTGAAGGGGATCGGCATGCAGAGGAACTGCGCCCCGCCGGCGGCGCCGAGCTGGTTCCGCCCGAGACGGTAGGAGCTTATCCGTTCGACACGTGCCGCGCGTGGAAGTCGCGGCGGAAGGCTTCGAAGCGGCCTTCGGCGATGGCGGCGCGCATGGCGGCGGTCAGGGCCTGGTAGAAGGCGATATTGTGCCAGCTGAGCAGGACCTTGCCGAGGATTTCGTCGGCGCGGATCAGGTGGTGCAGATAGGCCTTCGAACAGGCCGAGGAGGCAGGACAGGGGATGGTGGGGTCCAGCGGATCCTGATCCTCGGCGAAGCGGGCGTTCTTCAGGTTCAACGGGCCGTCCCAGGTCCAGGCCTGGCCGTGGCGGCCGGCGCGGGTGGGCAGGACGCAGTCGAACATGTCAACGCCGCGATACACGGCCTCGACCAGATCGACCGGCTTGCCGACCCCCATCAGATAGCGCGGCCGGTCCGCGGGCAGCATTTCGGGCGCATAGTCCAGCACCTCGCACATGGCCTGGTGGCCTTCGCCGACGGCGAGACCGCCGATGGCGTAGCCGTCGAAGCCGATCTCCTGAAGCTGTTCGGACGACTGGCGGCGCAGATCCTCATAGGTCGAGCCCTGCTGAATGCCGAACAGGGCCTGGTTCTCCCGCTCGCCGAAGCGGGCCTTGGAGCGGGCGCCCCAGCGGATCGACAGCTCCATGGCCTTTCGCGCCGCGTCCTTCTCGGCCGGATAGGCGACGCACTGGTCCAACTGCATCGAGATGTCGGCGCCGATCCGGTCGGCCTGGATCTCGATCGAGCGTTCGGGGGTCAGGACGTGTTTGGAGCCGTCGATGTGGGAGGAGAAGGTCACGGCCTCCTCCTTGACCTTCGATATGCCGGCCAGGGACATGACCTGGAAGCCGCCCGAGTCGGTCAGGATCGGCTTGTCCCAACCCATGAATTTGTGGAGCCCGCCCAGGCGCTCCATCCGCTCGGGGCCGGGGCGCAGCATCAGGTGATAGGTGTTGCCCAGGATGATGTCGGCGCCGGTCGCCTTGACCTGGTCCACCGTCAGGGCCTTGACCGTGGCGGCGGTGCCGACGGGCATGAAGGCGGGGGTGCGGATCTCGCCGCGGGCGGTTTTCAGCACGCCGGTGCGCGCGCGGCCTTCGACGGCCGCAATGTCAAAAGGAAAGGGCATTCAGGCGATCAGTCGTTCAAGCTGTTCGACGCGCGCCAGATCCTTGGGACGGCCGAAAAGGCGGTACAGGGCGATGTGGTCCCGGATATCGGGGACAAACAGGGGGGTGTCGTCGATAAACACCGGCCGGCGCGACCCGAACTGGACGTCCGCCCAGTCGCCGCCGTCGCGCACCTCCAGCCCGGCCATGACCTCGATCAGGATCGACTGATCATGCGCGCGGCCGAAGACGGCGGAGCGGAACAGACCCTCGCCGGGGTCGGGCACGATCTGGCCGCCCAAGGCGGCAAGCAGGGCGCGGGCGTCGCGCGGGGCGCACAGGACGTCGATGTCCGGCACATGGATGTCGGTCAGGCCGTAAAGCGCCATCGCCGCCCCGCCGAAAATCCACCAGGGCTGGTCCAGGTCGCGCGCGGCCTCTCCGACGGCGATCAGGCCGTCGCGGAGCTCTTGCGGCAGATCAAGCTCGGCGTCGTCAGGCGTCACGGAAGTCTCTTTCGTCAGAGGACGGCATTTAAGGGTTCGCGCGCCGGAAGGCCACAGGACAAGCGGTTCGATCCGCCTCAGCAGAAGGTTCGCGCCGGCGGCGTGGGATTTTCAGGCCCGGAACAGCAAGGAGCCGTCGCCGTAGGAGTAGAAGCGGTAGCCGTTGTCGACGGCGTGGGCGTAGGCGGCCTTCATCGTCTCCGGACCGGCGAAGGCGCTGACCAGCATGAAGAGGGTGGATTTGGGCAGGTGGAAGTTGGTCATCAGCACGTCCACGGCGCGGAAGCGGTAGCCGGGGGTGATGAAGATGGCGGTGTCGCCGTGGAAGGGGCGGATCTCGCCGGCCTCGGTGGTCGCGCTCTCCAACAGGCGCAGCGAGGTGGTGCCGACGCAGACGATGCGGCCGCCGGCGGCGTGGACGGCGTTCAGGGCGGCGGCGGTCTCGGGCGAGACCTCGCCCCATTCGCTGTGCATCCGGTGTTCGGCGACGTCCTCGACCTTGACCGGCAGGAAGGTGCCGGCGCCGACGTGCAGGGTGACGGCGTGGGTCGAGACGCCCCGGGCGCGGATGGCGTCGAGCAGCGCGGGGGTGAAGTGCAGGCCCGCCGTGGGGGCGGCGACCGAGCCGTCGTGCTCGGCGAAGACGGTCTGATAGTCCCAGCGGTCGCGGTCGTCCTCGGGCCGTTTGGCGGCGATATAGGGGGGCAGGGGCATGACCCCGACGTCGCGGATCGCGTCGTCAAGGGCCGGGCCGGACAGGTCGAACTTCAGGGTGATCAGGCCGTCGTCGCCCTTGGCCGTGACCGTGGCGTCGAGACGGCCCAGGTCGCAGGCGGCGTCGGCTTCCTGTCCGAAGCGGATGCGGTCGCCCGGCTTGATCCGCTTGCCGGGCTTCATGAAGGCGGACCAGACGTCGGGGGCGTCGCGGTGGTGAAGCGTGGCCTCGACCTCGACGGTCAGGACTTCCGTCTCGGCGCCGGGAACAGGGTTGGGACGGGTGCGGACTCCCGACAGGCGGGCGGGGATGACGCGGGTGTCGTTGAACACCAGGGCGTCGCCGGGCCTCAGGAAGTCGGGCAGGTCGCGGATGATCCGGTCGTCCAACGTCCCGTCCTTGACCACCAACAAGCGGGCGGAATCGCGCGGATCGGCGGGACGCAGGGCGATGCGGTCCTCGGGCAGGTCGAAGTCGAAATCGGCGGTCTTCATCGGCGGGGCAAAGGCCATGGGCGGGACGAGGGGTCAAGTGCGGCGCAGGGTGAACCTGTGCGGGCCTGGCGTGTTGATGGCGCATGAAAACACTTGGTCTGCTCCCCTCCGTCCTCATCGGCGCCGTCGCCAGCGCCCGGTCCATGACACCCATGGCGGCCATCGTCGGCGCGCGGCTGGCGCATCGGAAGACGCCGGGGCGGTTGCTGCTGCTGGATCACCCGCTGTTCAAGTTCGGCGGTCTGGCCATGGGGGTCGGCGAGCTGTTCGGCGACAAGATGAAGTCGGCGCCGGACCGGACGGTGTTCCTGGGCCTACTGGCGCGGGTGATGAGCGCGGGGATCGCCGGGTCGGCTTTGGCGCCGCGCGGGCGTGAGAAGTTGGGCGCGGCGCTTGCGGTCGGGACGGCGGTTCCGCTGGCCTATCTGGGGCTGGCGGGACGCAAGAAGGCGATGGCGCGGATCGGGCAGACGAAGAGCGGCCTGATCGAGGACGCGATCATCGTGGCGGCCGGGGCGGCGGTAGTGAGCTGGGCGGTCGGCGCGTTCGACCGATCGCGCTGAACGGTTGCGGGCTTAGAACCCGTCACCCTCGGGACAAGCCTTGAGATGGGGGTGTAGAGCGATACTGGCAAACCCAGTCGCCGGCGCCCTACAGCGGACCTTCCAAACGGCTGTTATGGATGGTGAGCGGACATTGGCGAGCTTCGCTGCGAGCGGTAGGTTCAGAATGTGATGACCGTTAGCTACGTCCATTTGCCCCCGCGCTCACACCCTCCCGCCATTGGAGAAGCTGGACCTTTCAAAGCGGTTCTCGTGCTTGAACAGGCCGTAGCCGACGATTGGCAGAATCAGATCAGCGAGTGGCTAGTCCGTTCAGGCTGCCTCTACATGATGGCTTGGGGCGTCGAGTGTAGTTCGTGGGACGATAGCGTTGACTGGGCAAATCTTACTGTCGCGGGCCTCAACGACGTCCCGGACGACCAGTTCGTAATGACCACATGGCATGACGATGAACCACTCGCAGAGACGTTTTGGTATGCGGGTTTCACTGCACGCCATCCAACGGTCGCTTTGGAACACGTCGCCATCATCGACATCGGCCCGACGAACCGGAAGGCCGAGATGCTGGAAGCCTACGCAGCAGCGCAGACTCCGGCTGGATAAGTGTCTGCTATGGGTCGAGGCCGTGTAAAAACGTGCTGAGCGACGGCGGGGCGGAGGTTGAGACGAAGCGCAGGACGCCTCGTGCTCAGGCCCGGATCGCCTCCATCAACGGCCTGGTTCCCATCACCGCCATCACCCGCTTCATATTGTAGGCCAGGATGTGGAGGCTGATCTCGGTCTTCACGTTGGGCAACCGCTTCATCAGGAAGTGGGAGTGGCCCATCCAGGCCTTAATGGTGCCGAACGGGTGTTCGACCAGGCTTCGCCGTTCACGCATGGCTCTGGGCCTCAGGTCCATTCGGGTTTGAAGGGCATCGATCACCGCTTCATGCTCCCACCGCGTGACCTTTCGTTCGACCGCAGGCGTGCACTGAGCCTTGATGCTACAGCCTGTGCAACTGGCCCGATCCCAGTACCGATGCAGCGTCATGCCTCTTTCGACGACGGTCATGTGGTACGGAAGCAGGGAGCCGGCCGGGCAACGGTAGACGTCTTGATCTGGCAGATAGACGAAGTCCTGCTTGCCGAAGCGCCCATTCGCCTTTGCGCCTGACGTCAGCGTCTTTGGCACGAAGGGCGTCGCGCCCAGGGCCTCACAGGCCAGGATTTCTTCGCCGGAGAAGTAGCCCCGGTCCGCCAGCACATCGAGCCTCTCCACGCCCATGGCCTCCTTGGCCTGACCCGCCATGTTCGCCAGCTGTTGCTTGTCCGAGCCGGTCATCACCACCTCGTGGGCGACGATCAGGTGATGCTCGCCCTCGACGGCGGATTGGACGTTGTAGCCGACGATGCCACTCCCCCGGCCTGACGTCGCCATGGCGCGGGCGTCGGGATCGGTCAGGGACACCTGGCCGTCCGGCGACGCCTCGACCTCAGCCTCCATGACCTTCAGCATCGCCATCTGGGCGCGAAGGCGATCGATCTTCTCGACCAGCCTCACCGACCGTGCCTCCACGCCATCCCCCTCGTGCCGATCGGCCGTATCGAGGTCCTCGAGGTAGCTGGCGATGTGCTCGGCAACCTGCTCGATCCGCCGCTTCACCTTGTAGGCGGTGAAGTTCTTGTCGCGGGTGTTCACCGCCTTGAACTTCGAACCGTCGATGGCGACGAGGGCCGATCCGAACAGGCCCAACTGTCGGCACAGCACCACGAACTGCGCACAGGCCGCCTGGATCGCAGGGCCATTCTCGCGGCGGAAGTCGGCGATGGTCTTGTGGTCCGGCGCCAGCCGCCCCGTTAGCCACATCAGTTCGACGTTGCGCTGCGCCTCACGCTCCAGTCGCCGGCTCGACTGCACCTTGTTCAGGTAGCCGTAGACGTAGAGCTTCAGCAGCATGGCCGGGTGGTAAGCGGGCCGTCCCGTCGCTGCGGGCGTCATCCCCTCAAACCCCAGCCCCTTCAGATCCAGCTCGTCGACGAAGACATCGACCACCCGGACCGGATTATCCTCGGCCACATAGTCATCAAGACACTCGGGAAGCAGCGTCTGCTGCCGGCGATCTGCACCCTGAACGAAGCGGCTCATACCCACCTCCTGCTGACCTCAGAAGGCTAAGCTAATTCGCTCCATACCAAGACGTTTTTACACAGCCTCGGTCGTGTGCAGCCAGAAGCGCAGGCCTTAAATGCGGACCTTCAGCTTACGACCGTGCGCCATTGTCGGTCCAGCTGAACACGCGCCCGAGGGTGGCGGAATATGGTAGGGGGACGAAACACTCAGGAGCCCTCCCCATGATCACCCGCATCCAGCCCGGCGCCCGTATGAGCGAAGCCGTGGTTCACGGCGACACCGTCTATCTGGCCGGGCAGGTCGGAGAGCCGGGCGATGATGTGATCGCCCAGACGAAGACGGCGCTGGCCGAGGTGGACGCCCTGCTGGCCCAGGCGGGCAGCGACAAGTCGAAGATCCTGATGGCCCAGATCTGGCTGGCCGACATCGCCGATTTCGACGCGATGAACAGCGTCTGGGACGCCTGGGTCGATAGGGCCAATCCGCCGGCCCGCGCCACGGGGGAGAGCCGGCTGGCCTCGCCGGACTACAAGGTCGAGGTGATCGTCATCGCCGCCAGGGGCTGACGGAGCGGGGGATAAGGCGGTTGACCCGGCGGGTTGCAGACTGCAAACCGCCGCCATGCTTCAGAACCTCGAAATCCTCGCCCGCGAGGCCAAGTCCTGGCCGTTCGAACAAGCCCGCAATCTGCTGGCCCATGTTCTGAAAAAGCGGCTGGGCGAGAGCGAGCGGGCCGAGGCGCGGGCGTTGATCGACGCAGGCAAGGCCGACGAGGCCTTGGCCAAGTTCGAGGCCCTGCGCCGGCCGGTGGTGCTGGAGACCGGATATGGCCCCTCGGGCCTGCCGCACATGGGCACCTTCGGCGAGGTGGCGCGGACCACCATGGTGCGCAACGCCTTCCGGGCGTTGACCGGCGACCACTGGCGCACGCGACTGATCGCCTTCAGCGACGACATGGACGGTTTGAGGAAGGTGCCGGAAGGGGTGCCGAACCCGGAGATGCTGCGCGAGGATCTGAACCTGTCGCTGACGCGGGTGCGCGATCCGTTCGGCACGCACGACAGTTTCGGGGCGCACAACAACGCGCGGCTGCGGGCGTTCCTGGACTCGTTCGGCTTCGACTATGAGTTCATGAGCTCGACCGAGACCTACAGGTCCGGCGCCTTCGACGCGACGCTTCTGACCCTGCTGGAGCGGTTCGACGCGGTCATGGCCATCATGCTGCCGACCCTGGGCGAAGAGCGGCGGGCGACCTATTCGCCCTTCCTGCCGGTCAGCCCGATTACGGGCCATGTGCTGCAGGTCCCGACGCTTGAGCGGAACGTCGAAAAGGGGACCATCGTCTTCGACGATCCCGCGGGCGGGCGCACCGAGCTGCCGGTCACGGGCGGCCATGTGAAGCTGCAGTGGAAGCCGGACTGGGCCATGCGCTGGACCGCCCTGGACGTCGATTACGAGATGTCGGGCAAGGATCTGATCGAGAGCGTGCGCGAGAGCGGCAAGATCTGTCGCGCCCTGGGCGGGACGCCGCCGGAAGGCTTCAACTACGAGCTCTTCCTGGACATCGAGGGCAAGAAGATTTCGAAGTCCAAGGGCAACGGCCTGACGATGGAGGAATGGCTGCGCTACGGCACGCCGGAGAGCCTGAGCTGGTACATGTTCCAGTCGCCGAAGTCGGCCAAGAGCCTGCACTTCAACGTCATTCCGCGCGCCATCGACGACTATCTGGCCTTCATCGAAAGCTACAAGACCCAGGAGCCGGCCAAGCGGATCGACAATGCGGTCTGGTCGATCCATGCGGGCGATCCGCCGACCCATACCTCGCCGGTGTCCTTCGCCCTGCTGCTGAACCTGGTGGGGGTGGCGAACGCCTCGACCAAGGCGCAGCTGTGGGCCTATTTCGCCAAATATCTGCCCGAGGCCACGCCGGAGAACGAGCCGCTTCTGGACCGGCTGATGGACCACGCGCTGAACTATTACGAGGACTTCGTGAAGCCCTCGAAGTCGTACCGCCTGCCGGACGACAAGGAGAAGGCGGCGCTGGAGGACCTGGCGGAGCGGCTGAAGGCCCTGCCGGCGGACACGACCGACGGCGAGCTGATCCAGAACGAGGTCTATGCAGCAGGCAAGGCGCATGAGTTCGAGCCGCTGCGGGCCTGGTTCGCGGCCCTGTACGAGGTGCTGCTGGGCGCCAGCCAGGGACCGCGCTTCGGCTCGTTCGCGGCCATCTACGGCCTGCCGCAGACGATCGAACTGATCGAAAAGGGCGCGCGTGGCGAACTGACGCAGGATTGACGTAAGGTAATATTTCTTAACTCTAGCGCGATTGTATCAGGACGTGGCCGGGGAGGCGACGTGCGACACGCGATAGACGAACAGGCGCAGATCCTGTGGATGGACCTGGTGTCCGCAGGATCGGCAAACAGGGTGCTGGAGGCGACGCTGGCCCTGATCGCGGCGCGGCCTGAGTTGTGCGGCTGGGACTGGATCGTCGAATGTCATCCCCTGCCGGACGACGCCACGGCGGACCATCTGCACGCCCTGTCCGAGGCCTGGGGCCCCCCGCCCGAGGTCGAGGCGATTACGGTCTTCGTGACTCAGGACAAGCTGCTGCACCTTTGGGCCCGGGTGCTGGACTTCCAGTTCACGCGCCGCAAACACTTGATCACGCGGGACTTGGAGAGCGCCCGCAAACTGATCGAACGCCAACGCGCCCTGCGGCCCCCAAGATGAACGCAGAATAACGGCGAAGCTCCGGGAGCCTTCAGGTTCGGCCGGGCATTGTCTCCTCATCGGCAAACCCGATGACAGGAGATACAGTGATGTCGAGCAAGTTTCTGAAGACGGGTCTGGCCACGGCTGCGGCCCTGGCCGCCCTGGTCACCGCCGCCCCCATGGCCGCCCAGGCTCAGGCCAACGGCGTGACCAACTGCGACGCCCCCGGCGGTCGCCAGCGCGCAGGCGCCCTGATCGGCGCCGTTGTCGGCGGCGTGGTCGGCTCGAACCTGGCGCGCAACGAGCGCACGGCCGGGACCATCGTCGGCGCCGGCGCCGGCGCGGCGGCCGGCTCCTATATCGGCTGCAACCAGCAGCGCGCCCGCGTCGCAGCCGAGGCCAACGCCAACACCTATCGCGCCGGAACCACTCTGCGGATCCGCAGCGGCCCCGGCACGGGCTTCCGCCAGTCGGGCAGCCTGGCGGCCGGCCAGCCCTTCACCGCCGTGGCCCGTCAGGGCGACTGGATCCAGATCGCCGGCGGCGGCTGGGTGAACGCCAACTATGTGACCCGCTGAGGTCGCGCCCGGAAAGACCGCGCCGGCGGGGTCGTTCTTGCCCCCGTCGATCCCGCCGGAACGGTCGCCAGGCTCGCGGTTCGCCGTTTGAGCCTCAGACCCCGTCCGGTTCGCCGGCCGGGGTCTTCTACTGGCTGACCCAGAGGATGCGGGCCATCCATTCGATCTCGCGCCGGGGCACTACCCGGGGCGGATAGTCGGGATTGATCGAGGACAGGGTGGCGGTGCGGGCGTTGAGCGCCGTCAGCTCCTTGGCCACCACCTCGCCCGAGGTCAGACGCGCCACGACCCGGTCGCCGCGCCGCACGGCCGGGTCGCCCCGGTCGACGATGACCCGGTCGCCCTCGCGGTACAGGGGCGCCATCGAATCCCCGCTGATCCGCAGGCTGAAGGTGGTGGGATTGACCTGCGGCAGTTCGGTCTGGTCCCAGCCGTCGCCGGTCGGCAGGCCCGCCTCGTCGAAAAAGCCGTCCAGGCCCGCGCGGGCCAGGCCCAGCAGGGGCACGGTCGACGGGGCGGAGGGCGCGTCGTCGGCCAGGGCGGCGAAGTCGGCCAGGGATACGCCGGCCGCCTGAAGAACCAGGGTCAGGCTCTCGGTCGAGGGCCAGCGGGGGCGCGGCGGATCCCCGGCGCTGAACCGCTTGGACGGATTGAAACTGGTGGCGTCCAGCCCGGCCCGCCGCGCCAACCCCGACGGCGACAAGCCCTCGCGCCGCGCCAGGGCGTCGACGGCCTTCCATAGTTTGGCGTGGGACAGGGGCATGGCGTTCCCGACAATGAGTCGGCCCAGCCTAGAGTGAGAGCTTAGGAATTTCTACCTAGCTGATGCTCGGTCGCCGCCTTCCGTTCCTGCCAGGCCCAGAAGGTGCCGACGGTGATGGAGATGATGATGAGGTAGCCGTTCAGGTTCATGATGGTGAACAGCGCGCTGACCGGCGTCCGGCCGTTCATCAGCAGGATGAGGTGGCACAGGACTGTGAGAAGTTGGATGGCTCCGGCCCATACGGGCCAAGCGCGGTTTGATCTCAAAGCGAGAACGGCAAACACGGCCAGCAGGATCAGGTCGATGAAGAAGACGCCCTGGGGAGCCTGATCGGCGCGGGGCGATTCCTGTTGGACGACAAGCGAAGCAAACCACGCCATCAGGTATGCGCTGGCGCCCGCCTTTTCAGTATTTCCGCCCTTAAGCAGCGCAAAAAGCGCCATCGTAACCATGAAAACGGCGCCTATGACGGCGTACATCATGTTTACCATAATTGTCGCCCCCAAGCGTTTTACGCGAAGGGGGCGACTTTAGGCGATGTTAGGTTAAGTGATAATGAGGCCTAACCTTAACTTAATTTCATGCAACCGAGCGGAGATGATTGCGCGTGTCCTTGGGGTCAAGCCAGTCGTCGGGCTTGCCAATCGGGCCGGCGGCGTAGGTTCCGAAGCCGAGGCGGCGATGGTCCTTCTGCAACTCGCCGTGGCACGCCACGATGGACTCTCGCGCGGCGGCGAGGGCGGCGATGGTTTCCATGGCCTTGGCTTGCGAGGCCGTGGCGGCGACCGGCGACAGCGAGAGGTCGGCGCGCGCGCTGATGAAGGATTGAACCAGCGTCGTCGCTTGAGCGATGGCGGCGTCGATAGCGTGTTCCGTGGCGTGCAGATCAGCAGCCACGCCGACGATGACTTCAGTACGGTCCATTGGGAAGCCCCTCAAACAAGGTTTACAATGGATGAATCGTAACACAGCTTAACCGCTTCTGGTAGTATATTGTTAACCTAATCGATCATTGTTGAGCGGGGAGGCGTTCTGGTGCGCATGCGTAGTGCAGCCTTCCTCAGCTCAAGCAAAAGTCTTTGAAAAGGCTAGGATTCCTCCAGAAGGAAGTGCGCGGTCAGGGAGGCGATGGGGCGGCTCCGGCTTTCCTGCCACGCCTCAGCCTGGACGTGAGCGATCCGCCGGCCGGCGCGGCTGATCTCGGCCCTGGCGAAGACGTCGACCGGACGGCCGGTCCTGAGATAGGCGACGGTGACGTTGATCGGCCGCGGCAGGCGCGAAGTCGGAAACGCCAGGGCGATCTGTGCCATGGCCGTCATTTCCAACAGGGCGGCGGTTGAGCCGCCGTGCAGGGCCGGCAGCATCGGATTGCCGATCAACTGATCTGCAAAGGGCATGACCACCGTGACCTCGTCGCCGTTCATCTGGGTCTGGAGGTTCAGAAAGCGGGCGTAGGGAAGCCGATCCAGAAGCTCGCTCATGCGCCGACGTCTCCTGCGGGCGCCGGCTTGGCGCTGCGCGAGCGGTTCAGCACATAGGCCGACTGAGCCGCCGCAACCGGATCGGCGGGATCGTCCTCGAACGCCCAGCCGCGCACGAAGGCGATCGTGGGGGTTAAACGATAGCAGCTGGCTTGGGCCAAAAGGTCCACGCCCGGCCGGGCCGCGCGCATATAGTCCACCCGCAGGTCCAGGGTGGCGATCGGGTGGAAGGCGTCCATGGCGGTCCAGACGGCCAGGCCGCCGATATGGTCCAAGAGGGTCGTCACCAGCCCCCCGGCCAGCACCCCCGTGTCAGGATCGCCGACCAGGTCGGGCCGCCAGGGAACCCGAATGCGCGGCGCGCCGTCATGAAGCCCGTCGAAGATGAAGCCCAGAGCGCCCGTGTGGGCGGCGCCCGCCGCGAGTTGTGGCAGGATGGCGTCGACGAAACTGTCGTGCATGCGAAAGGGCGTCCGTGGAGTCGGTGACAGTCTTCTGTATGACGGGGCGACCCGACGGCGTCGAGAGCGTTACGCCCCCATGATCCGACCCGAAGATCTGCTGCATCCGACGCCGGCCGGCCTCTATTGCCCGCCCGGCGACTTCTACGTCGATCCGGTGCGCCCCGTGGATCGGGCCGTGATCACCCATGGCCATTCCGATCATGCGCGGGCGGGGCACGGCGCCGTGCTGGCCACGCGCCAGACCCTGGCCATCATGGCCGAGCGCTACGGCGACGCCTTTACGGCGCGGGAGCAGGCGGTCGAATACGCAGAGAGGGCCGCGATCAACGGGGTCGAGCTGCGGCTGTTTCCGGCAGGCCATGTCCTGGGATCCGCCCAGGTCGAGGTGCGCTGGAAGGGTCTGACCATGGTCGTGTCGGGCGATTACAAGCGGCGGCGCGATCCGACCTGTCCGGCGTTCGAACCCGTGCCTTGTCACGTCTTCATCTCTGAGGCGACTTTCGGCCTGCCTGTATTCCGCCATCCGCCGGCGCAGGATGAGATCGGTCGGCTGGTTCGGTCGCTGGCGCAGTTTCCTGACCGAGCCCATCTGGTCGGCGCCTACGCCTTGGGAAAGGCCCAGAGGATCATACGCACGCTGCGTGAGGCGGGCTGGGACCGACCCATCTATGTGCACGGCGCCATGGAGCGGCTGAACGCGCTCTATGAGCGCGAGGGCGTCGATCTGGGGCCGATCCTGCCGACGCGCGATCTCCCAAAGGGGGCGCTGGGAGGCGAGGTGGTGGTCGCGCCGCCGTCGGCCGTGCAGGATCGCTGGTCCCGGCGGTTCGCCGATCCGGTCGTGGCCTTCGCCTCGGGCTGGATGGGGGTAAGGGCGCGGGCCCGCCAGAAGGGGGTGGAGCTGCCCTTGGTCATCTCCGACCATGCCGACTGGGAGGAACTGGTCACGACCTTCGAGGAGCTGAAACCCGACGAGGTCTGGATCACCCATGGCCGGGAGGAGGGGCTTCTGCGCTGGGCCGAACTGAACGGCCAGAAGGCGCGCGCGCTGCGCCTGGTCGGCTATGACGAGGAGGATGAAGAGACGCTGGAGGTCCGGCCGGACTGAGCGATCAGCGCCGCGCCCGGCGAGGGGCCGGCGCCGACGTCTGCGTCTCGTCCTCGCCCTTGTTCTCGACGAGGGCCGCGTTCATCGCCATGCGCAGGCGCTCGGGCTTGATCGGCTTTTCCACCACGGCGGCCATGCCGACGGACAGATAGTGTTTGGCGTCTTCGGGATCGGCGTTGGCCGTCAGGGCGACGATGGGGGTGCGTCCCACCTCGCCGCCCAGGGCGCGGATGGCCTGGGTCGCCTGGACCCCGTCCATGCGCGGCATTTTGATGTCCATCAGGATCAGATCATAGCGACCTTCCTGAACCGCCTGGACCGCCTCCAGCCCGTCCTCCGCCAGTTCGGAACTGCAGCCGAACATTTCGCACAAGGCCTGGGCCACGACGCGGTTGGTGGCGTTGTCATCGACGATCAGCACGTGGGGCGCGGACTTCAGATCGAGTTCTGGCAGGCTCGAGACATTGGAGGCGGGCTCGACGACCGCTGCGGCGCGGCGCGCGGTGATGTCGAAGGCGAAGGTTGCGCCCCGACCCTTGTTGTTCTCGGCCCAGATCCGACCGCCCATACGCTCGATGACCTGGCGGCAGATGGACAGGCCCAGTCCGGCGCCGTCCGGGCCCGAGCCGTGGACGAAGGGTTCGAAGATGGAATCCACACGGTCGGCGTCGACGCCGGGGCCGTCGTCGCGAACCCGGGCCTCCATCCGCACCTGGTCGCCGTCGACCCAGGCCTTCAGCCCGGCCTCGACCACCCCATTGCGCGCGAATTTCAGCGCATTGCCGATCAGATTGTTGAACACCTGCTTCAGGCGGACTCCGTCGATGACGGCGGCCAGCTCCGTGTCGCCTTCGTAGCCGACCAGCAGGGTCACGCCGTCCTGGGAGGCGCGCGGCTCCCATAGGGATTGGACGTCGTCCATCACGGCCCGCAGCGGGGTGGCGACGGGGGTCAACTCCAGCTCTCCCGCCTCGGCCTTGGCCAGGTCGACGGCGTCCTGAAGGATGCGCAGCAGGTTTTCGGACGATTCGACGATGGTCTGCACATGGGCCTGGGCCGTCGTGCTCAAGGGCTGGCGGCGCAGCAGTTCGGCGACGGCCAAGACGCCGTTCATCGGGGTGCGAAGCTCATGGCTCATGATGGCCAGGAACTGGCTCTTGGCGCGGGCGGCGATGAGGGCCTGGGCGCGCGTGTCGTTGAGGGCTGCAGCTTGGTTGGCCAACTCCGCCTCGTGGCGCCGCTGGCGGTCTGTCGCGCTGCGGAGCAGGGTCGCAGCCGTGCCCACGCCGTGATAGCGGCCGTTTTTCGTCACGATGAAACCGCGCAGCAGGGCGGCGGGACCGCCCCTCAGCAGGATTTCACTGAAGGCGTCGATTTCAGCGTCGCCTTCCACCACCGCCGGCTCGGGGTCCATGGCGAAGGTGATCGGGCGCAGATCGTAGAGGGCGTGGCCGAAGCGGCCGGCGATCTTCTGTATGAAGGTGGTGCGTTCTACCAGGCCCAGGGGGCGGTCGTTCTCTACGACAGGTATGACCAAAGTGTCCGGTTCGCGCTCGAACCGGGCGAAAACCTCGCAGCCGAGCGTGGACGGACCTACCGGCTCGGGTTGTTCTGAAAGGGTCTCAATCGTCGGCATACTGCCTGGAACTCCTTACTCGCCTCCCATATGCACCAGTAGCGCTTGCCGATTAGTTAAGCCGGATCAGAAAGTTTCGGCCTGTACCCTCGGTGTCATCTCAGGGGCGGGCGCCGGCTGTTTCAGGATTTTGCGCCGGGGGCGGGTCTGGTGTAGAAGGCCCGCCCGACCCATCTGAGGTCCTCATCCCTTTGTGCATGCGCGCGGCCGACCGGCCGACCGCAGATTCGTCATGAGCGTCATCCTGGAAAAGTCTACGACATCGGCCCTGGTTCTCTTCTCCGGCGGGCAGGACAGCGCCACCTGTCTGGCCTGGGCGCTGGAGCGGTTCGGGCGGGTGGAGACGGTCGGCTTCGACTATGGCCAGCGGCACGTCGTGGAGATGGAGGCGCGCCAGGCCGTGCGTGCGGGGATGAAGACGGCCCTGCCGCAATGGGCCGACCGGCTGGGCGACGATCATGTGGTGGACCTGACCGGATACGGCCGGATCGCCGAAAGCGCCCTGACGGCCGACCGCAAGATCGAGATGGATGCGCGCGGCCTGCCGACCACCTTTGTTCCCGGGCGCAACTTGATCTTCCTCGTGGCGGCGGCGGCCCTGGCGGATCGGCGCGGGCTGGAGGTGCTGGTCGGCGGCATGTGCGAGACGGACTATTCCGGCTATCCCGACTGTCGCCACGAGACCATGGAGGCCATGGCGCAGGCCCTGTCGCTAGGGCTGGACAAGCCGGTGGTGATCGAGACCCCGCTGATGTGGCTGACCAAGGCCCAGACCTGGGAACTGGCCGATCGGATTGGGGGCGAAACCCTGGTCGAGCTGATCATTGAGGACAGCCACACCTGCTATCAGGGCGATCGGACGCATCGCCACGCCTGGGGCTACGGCTGCGGCCAATGCCCCGCGTGCGAGTTGCGGGCGGCGGGGCATGCGGAATGGGGCGCCGGCCGAGGCGCTCAGACGTGACCTATTCGGCCAAGGAAGTGTTTCTGACGGTCCAGGGCGAGGGCGGACAGGCGGGGCGGCCGGCGGTCTTTCTGCGCTTCGCCGGCTGCAATCTGTGGAGCGGGCGCGAGCAGGATCGGGCGAGCGCCGTCTGCAGCTTCTGTGATACGGACTTCGTCGGCGTGGACGGGGACGGCGGGGGCAAGTTCGCCACCGCGGACGGGCTGGCCGATCATGTCGCGGCGATGTGGCGGGGCCGGCAAGGCGATCCGAAACTGGTGGTCTGCACCGGCGGAGAGCCCCTGCTGCAGCTGGACGCGCCGCTGGTCGCGGCCCTGCACGCGCGCGGTTTCGAGATCGCCATAGAGAGCAACGGCACCCTGGCGGCGCCCGACGGGATCGACTGGATCTGCGTCAGCCCAAAGGCGGACGCAGACGTGATCCAGATCAAGGGGCAGGAGCTGAAGCTGGTCTATCCGCAGCCCAAGGCCCCGCCCGAGCGGTTCGAACACCTGGCGTTCGAACGGTTCTGGCTCCAGCCCCTGGACGGCCCCGACCAGGCGGAGAACACCGCCGCCGCCATCGAATATTGCCTGACCCATCCCCAGTGGCGCCTGAGCGTCCAGACCCACAAATACATCGGCGTCCGCTAATGCCCGTCTTCGAAATCACCAAACAGGCGACCTTCGACGCCGCCCACCACTTCCCCAACGAACCCGAGGGCAGCATCTATCGTCGCGTCCACGGCCACTCCTTTACGGTCGAGGCGACGATCCGGTCGGAGACCCTGGACGCCGAGCACAACTGGGTCGCGGACCTGGGGGCGCTGGACCGGGCGCTGAAGTCGGCGGCGGAGCAGCTGGACCACGGCATGCTGAACGAGCACGAGGGGCTGGAGCTGCCCAGCCTGGAAAACCTGTGCCTGTGGTTCGCCAAGACCCTGAAGCCGGACTGGCCGGGGCTTTGCCGGGTGCAGGTGGCGCGGCCGACGATCAACGAGCGGTGCGTGCTGTCGCTGTAGTCAGCAGCTTTTGCCCTGCCTCTGCCGCTGTTCGCAGCGGCGTTGTTCGCGTTCGTACTCGCGCTGTTCGCGTTCGCGGCGGGCGCGGGTTTCTTCGTCCGAGGTGGTGACGGCGTCGAAGCCGGCGCCGACGACCGCGCCCCCGGCCTTGGCCGCGCCGCCCACGACGGCGGCGGTTCCGCCGACCACGGCGCCGGCGACGCAGCCCTGGAGCATCAAGGCTCCGCCCATGACGACGACGGTCTGACAAGCGGCGATAAGACGGCTGCGACGCATGGGTGAGACACCAGAGATTTGGAAGAGAGGATAGGGCGACGACAGCGACGTCCGGAGCCTACTCCAGAGATTTCGAATAGTCCCTGATAATGATGAACGCAGGCTGACCGTGGTCGGGATCAGCCGGCCCGTTGCGGCAACAGTTTGCGACGTTGGCGCGAGATGGCCAGCGGGCTTCCGTCGGCGCCCCAGGCGGTGGCTTCGTCCACCGTCCAGCCCAGGCCCAGATCCAGCATTTGGAACTCGAAGAAGGCCCAGCCCTCGGGCGCCGTCTGCGGCGTCGGGTCGGTCAGAATGTCGATACGCAGATCGACGGTGGTCATGGGGGCGGGGGTGGAGGAGGCGGTCCAGGCCGGGGGATAGAGGGCGTCCAGCAGATAGCACAGCCCGACCTCGTCCAGCGGGCGGCGGTCGGCCATCCGCATCCAGGTGCGTTCGATCACCGGCTTGCCCGCATTGCCGCCCAGGGTGTTGGGCCCGCCGTCGAACCGGTATTCGACATGCTGGGCGAAGTGGGGCGACATCGGCCCCCGGATGGTGGCGGCGGGGTTCAGGCCGTCCAGCGGGGGCGGAGGCCGATGAAGCGGGGCGAGCGTCGGGGTGTCGCCGTCCAAGCCGTAGGTACCGGTGGCGTGATGGGTCATGCGGCCGTCCTGCTCGGCCTCGACCGCCGCATAGATCACATTGCGGCCGCCGCGCAGCAGGCGCGGACGAAAGGCGACCTGTTCGCCGAAGCGGGCCGCCGACAGATACTGGACCGACAAGGTGCGTAAGGGCGCGGTCAGGGACAGGCCCTGGCGCATCGCCTGGGCGCACAGGGCCGCCAGCAGGCCGCCGAAGGGAAAGCCCTTCTCCGGCGGCAGGCCCGAGGGACCGTTGGAGAAATGACCGGGCACGGGCGCCGACAGGCCGCCGTCGTCCAGGGTGTGGAAGCTCAGGGCGGTGTCGAGGGAGATGGGGTGGGTCGTATCGGCCATGGGCGCCATCCTGCGTCAGGCGAAGAAGGGACGGAAGGCGCTGCGTTCTGGAGGGGTTGCAGGTCCGTTGTCAAACAAGACTGACTGAGCCGGTTCGGATTGGCAACCCTCTTGCCAACCGCCTGACGCGGGGTCACTTTTGTCGCATGGGACGCACCGCAGACTACAGCCGCCAAAGCTGCTCCATCGCCGCCACCCTGGAGGTGATCGGCGATCCGTGGACCCTGCTGGTCATCCGCGACGCCTTCAACGGGGTCAGCCGGTTCGAGCAATGGCAGGACAATCTGGGCGTGGCGCGCAACGTCCTGGCCGCGCGTCTGAAAAGCCTGGTCCAGCACGGGGTGCTGGAGCCGCGCCCCTATTCGGAACGGCCGCCGCGCAACGAATATGTGCTGACGCCCAAGGGCAAGGATCTGTACGGGGTTCTGGTGACCCTGCACGGCTGGGGCGCCAAACACGTCTATGGCGAGACCGACTGCGGCATCGACATGGTCCACTCGACCTGCGGCGCCACCCTGACCCCGCGCATCGCCTGCGGCTGCTGCGGCGAGATCGTCAAGCCGAGGGACATCCGGCTGACGCGCGCGGAGAACCGGCCGACGGTGGGGGATGTGATGCCGAAGGATGAGGCGGCTTAGGGGGCTCGCTTGCACCGGCCTGCGCTTCTGAACTGGTTTGCTGATCTTCTCGGCGAACCGCCTCGGCGGGTCGCGGGGGGTGATCTCTTGAGGCCGCAGCCTCATGTCGGACCGTTCGCCTATATGGCGCGACTTTACGACCCATTGGCCGCCGGCGATCTGAATGGCTGGTTGTCCGGAGCGAACTGTTCTCGCAATGACTACACACGCTTCCTGGAGACCGCCGCCAACGGTCTTAGATTTGTGAGCCTCAATCTCTACGGCGTGATCCACAGTATAGATCGGTCGGTAGGGCCTGGCGCAGGACAGCCGATAAGCATCGACTACGGAAATCTCATCGAAAGACCTGCCGGAATGGATGAGGGTCAGATGGTTATCGGCGGAGCGGTCGGCTGGTCCTCACGCGGAGTTTTTATCATCGACGACCAGGGACGGGTTCGATTGACACACCACGCGGACGCCCACGACATTGCGGCCGAATGGGACAGTCTGGAGACCATGCTGAAGGCCGAGACCACGCGCATAGCTTCGCTTCTGGATCTGACGGGCGCGCCCCTTTCGACACATACGGCTTTGATGCACCCAGGAGGACGGCGTTGGGAGACCAAAGCGGAGCCGTTGACCACGGTTCACTAAGTTCAGAACGACGAAAGCCGGCCTCACCCTGCGGTGAAACCGGCTCCCGTCATCCCTTGACGCACACCACCTGACGCAGGGTGTGCACGACCTCGATCAGGTCGGTCTGGGCCGCGATGACCGCGTCGATGTCCTTATAGGCCATCGGGGTTTCGTCGATCACCTCGGCGTCCTTGCGGCATTCCACGCCTTCGGTGGCGCGGACGTGGTCCTCGATCGTGAAGCGGCGCTTGGCTTCGGTCCGGCTCATGGCCCGGCCGGCGCCGTGCGAGGAGGTGCAGAACGAATCCGCATTGCCCTTGCCGCGGACGATGAAGGACTTCGCCCCCATCGAGCCGGGGATGATGCCCAGTTCGCCGTCCTTGGCCGACACGGCCCCCTTGCGGGTCAGGAAGACGTCCTTGCCGAAATGCTTCTCCTTCGAGACGTAGTTGCAACCCCTGATCCCGAAAAACCTGATACTGCCGCTTTCTGTCAGCAGGTCTGCTAGGCTCGCGTCGTGTCCCGGTCCGAACGCCTGCTTGATCTTCTGAACGCCCTGCGGCGACGACGCCGGCCGGTCAGCGGGCGCGTGCTGGCCGAGGAGATGGGGGTCAGTCTGCGGACCCTGTATCGCGACATCGCCAGCCTGCAGGCCCAGGGGGCGACGATCGAGGGGGAGCCGGGGGTCGGCTATGTGCTGAAGCCGGGTTTCCTGCTGCCGCCCCTGATGTTCACGCCGGAGGAGGTGGAGGCCCTGGTGCTGGGCTCGCGCTGGGTGGCGGACCGGGCCGATGCGCGGATGCGGGACGCCGCCCTGGGGGCGCTGGCGCGGATCGCGGCGGTCTTGCCCTCGGATCTGCGCGACGAGATGGAGACCTCGGCCCTGCTGGTCGTGCCGGGGGCGCCGTTTCCGACCGATCTGGTCGATCCCGCCTTGCTGAGGAAGGCGATCCGCTCCGAGCGGCGGCTGAGGCTGTGTTACCGCGATGAGGCGGGCAAAGCGTCGGAACGGGTGGTCTGGCCCTTCGCCCTGGTCTTCTTCGACCGGGTGCGGCTGCTGCTGGCCTGGTGCGAGCTGCGACAGGATTTCCGCAGTTTCCGTACTGACCGGATCGTCGAGGCGGAGGTGACGGAGGCCCGTTATCCCGCCCGGCGTCAGGCCCTGTTGAAGACCTGGCATGAGGCGCAGGAGAAACGGGCGGAAGCAGGATCATGCTGACAGGAACTGGCAGCAGGGCGGTCTAGGTTTGTTCTCGCAAAAACCGGAGGGGCGCATGACCGAGATCGAGGACATTCCACTGAGCGTCGCCGATCCGGAGGCCGCGGCGCGCTTTTACGCCCGGCTGCTGCGGCGAACGCCGCTGGAAGCGGGACCGGATCGCGCCGTCTTCATTCTGTCGAGCCGGCGGACGCTGAGCCTGTGGCGTTCGGCACAGCCGGCGTCTCGACCGGGAGACGCCCTGGAACTGCGCATGAAGGCGCCGTCCGTGGTGGATGAACTGCATATGGACTGGTGGGATCGCGGCGCGCGGATCGTCTTGCCGCCGATGGACACCCGTCAGGGGCGGGCCTTCGTCGCGAGCGATCCCGACGGCAACCGCATCCGGGTCTTCGCCGCCGGCTAGACCGCGGGTCGGCGCGCGGGCTGACGTGGAATCTCCAGGGTGAAGAGGGAGCCGCCTGCGACGGTGTTACGGTGAAGGGCGAGCCCGCCGTGAGCCTCCGCGATCGCCCGGACGACCGCCAATCCCAGGCCCGAGCCCGTGGCCGATGGGTCGCGCTTGAAGGGGTGAAAGATGTGGGCGGCGCGATCGGCGTCTATGCCGGGGCCGCTGTCCTCGATCGAAATCCGGGCGAAGGCGCCGAAGGTGGCCGTGCGGATCACCAGCGGACCCGGAACGGCGTGTCGCCGCGCGTTTTCGAGCAGGGCCAGGGCGGCCTGTCTGAGGCGTGTCGGATCGCAGACGGCCAGGGCGGGCTCCAGGCGCCACTGGGCTTCGAAACCGGCGGCGCTCAGGCTGGGCTGTACGATTTCGCGCAGGGCGCCGATCTCTTGGGACAGATCGACCGCCTCAAGCTGGAGATCCAGGTGGTTGCTTTCGGCCAGGCTGACCACCCGCAGATCCTCGACGATGCGCGCCAGGCCCTCGATCTGACGCCTCAAACTGGTCAGGGTGTGATCGTCGATCTGGAACACCCCGTCGGCGACGCCCTCCAGACGTCCCTTCAGAATGGTGACCGGGGTGCGCAATTCGTGGGCGATCTTGGCGTTCCAGGCGATGCGTTCCTCGGCGTGCGCCTGAAGCCGTTGCGCCATTCGGTTGAAGTCTTCGACCAGTTGGGCGGTTTCGCGAAGGGCGCGTTTGCCGACGGTGGCGCGAGCGGTCAGGTCGCCCTCTGAAATCCGTTGGGCCGTAATAGCCAGGGACGCGAGTGGAAGGACGATCTGCCGAGCCAGCAGGGCGCCGGCCATGACGGCCAGGCCGATCGCCGTCAGGACCGCTGCAACGATGACCGCATAGTCGACGGCCTGGGGCTTCCAGTGATGCGGCGCGGCGACCACGCCGGGATGGTTTTCAAACACCCAAGCATAGACGAAGAAGGCGCAGAACGCGCTGAGGATGAAGCCGGTCAGGGTGACCAGGCCGATCCGAGCCGCCACATTGCGCCCTATGCCGTCGGTCAGGGGCAAGCGTCAGGCTCCAGCCGGTAGCCGACGCCCCGGACATTGGCGACCAGACCGACGGCGCCGGCGGCCTCCAGCTTGCGTCGAAGATGGCTGAAATGGCTGTCGATCGTGCGTTCCTGAACGTCCTGGTTCGGGAAGCAGGCGTCCAGGATTTCGGCGCGGGTGAAGACCCGCAACGGAATCCGCGCCATATGGGCCAGCATTTTGAATTCGGTCAGGGTGAGGTCCAGGCGTCGACGTCCGTCGGCCGTGATCACGGCGGCGAGATAGTTCTCCAACTGGACCTCGACCGGTCCGACCCGCAGCACCTTGGCGTCGGGCGCGCCGACGGTGCGGCGGAGAATGGCGTGGACGCGCGCGACGACCTCCACGGGTTTGAAAGGCTTGACGATATAGTCGTCAGCGCCGATGCGGAGCGCCTGGAGCTTGTCCAGATCCTGGTCCAGGGCCGTGACCATGATGACCGGCGTCTCTCCGCGCCGGCGCAGTTCGCCCAGGACGTCCCAGCCGTCGCGATTGGGCATGCGCACGTCCAGCAACACCATGTCCGGCTTGAGCGCGGCATGGAGATCAAGCGCCTGCTGCCCGTCCGAGGCCGTCGCGGTTCGAAAGCCCTCGCGACGCATATAGGCGTCCAGAATTTCGACGATTTCGCCTTCGTCGTCGGCGATCAAGACAAGACTGCTCATGAAACCTCCGTCCTCCGCCATCGCGCCGCGCGCCCGGCACGTCCAGCGGAACCATGCGGCTTCGGACAAACTTCATCCGCTCTCCACAAAATCTGAATAATTCGACAAAGAAAACCCCCTCCCGCGCTGGGCGGGAGGGGGCGAACTGACCGAGAGGAGGACGGTCAGTAGGAGGCGCGCAGCTCGATGCCGAAGGTGCGCGGGTTGTTGAAGTTGCCGTAGTCGCCCAGCGTGCCCCGGTTCGAGGGGTCGCGGCGGTAGACATAGGTCTCGTCCAGCAGGTTGCGCGACCACAGGGCCACTTCCAGATCGGGGCCGCCTTCACGGGTGGCGATGTCGGCCACCGCGATGCGGGCGTTCACCAGGAACGAGGAGTCGTTCTTGATTTCGAACTGGTCGAAGCTGTGGCTGGCGTCGGCGTAGTTGGCGTCGATGTGAGCCTTCAGCTTCGCGCCCATGAAGGGCGAGTTCCAGTCCGCGGCCACGCTGGCGGCGTTCTCAGGCGTATAGGCGATGAACACCTTCTGCACCTGATTGTTGAACGGGTTCACCGTGTCCGGGATCTTGGCGTCCGTATAGGCGTAGGAGGCCGACAGCGTCAGATAGTCGTTGGCGCGGAACTGGCCTTCCAACTCCAGGCCCCGGATCTTGGTGGTGCCGGGGGCGTTGATCGTTTCCAGCGTGTTGCGGGTCGAGGCGCCGATCACGGTGACAAGGCTGAAGTCGATCTGGCTGTCGGTGCGGTCCATCGCATAGACGGCCGCGTTCAGCCGCACCCGACGGTCGAACAGGTCGCTCTTCAGGCCCAGCTCATAGGCCTTCACCTCTTCCGGATCGAAGGAGCGATAGGTCAGCGAGCGCGACGAGGCGCCGCCGGCCCGATAGCCGGTCGAATATTTGCCGTAGACGTTGACGCTGTCGGTCAGGTCATAGGCCAGGGTGACCAGCGGATCGAACCGATCGACCGAGGTGTTGAAGCTGAGATTGGTCGGGGCGTTGTTCACCATCTCCAGCTTGCCGTCCTTGTCATCCCAGGTGTAGCGGCCGCCGACCGTCAGGTGCAGGGCGTCCAGCTGGGCCGGGGTCCAGGTCGCCTGACCATAGACCGCCTTGGATTCGGCGTGAGCCGTCGACTTGCGGTCGAGCGAGCGGGAGCCGCGGATGGTCGGGGTGGGGTCCAGGATGGTGTAGCCCGTGCCGTCGGCGTTCCATTGGTTCGTCGAAGGCGTGGCCGCATCGTCCGACACGGTTTCCTTGAAGTAGAAGACGCCGCCGACATAGTCGATGCTGTCGCCCAGCGAACCGACCGCCTGGACTTCCTGGCTGAACTGGTGCTGCCAGAAGCCGGCCAGGGAGTAGCGCGAGAACTTGCCATTCGGGCCGGTCACCGGCGGACGGTGGGCGCCGGCGATATTGTCGTACTGCTCGACGTCCAGGTCGCGATAGGCGGTGATCGAACGCAGTTCCAGCGCGTCGCTGGGGCGATAGGACAGATGCAGATCCGTCCCGCGCGTGTCATCGACGCTCCACTGCTGAGGCACGCCGATGTCGGCCTGCGTCATGCGCTCCGAACCTTCGACCTGCACCAGGGGCGACAGGGCGCGGATTGAGCCGCTCGGCACGGTGGCCGAGGTCCACGGCACGACCGTCAGGCCGTTCGGGTTGAAGTTCAGCAGCTGGCTGTAGAACGGGGTGTTCTTGTCCTTGCCGATGTCGGCCGCCAGATCGGCGGTGAAGTTTTCGGCCGGGGTCCAGCGGGTCTGGAAGCGCAGACCGCGGCGGTCGTATTGGCCAAAGCCCGTCTCGCCCGGCAGGATGTTCTTGGTGGCCGGTCCCTGAACCGCGATCACGCCGTCCACCTTGAAGGCGAAGTCGCCCAGGGCCGGAAAATCGACGTGCAGTTCGGAGTTGTAGGAGTCCAGGTTGCCGACGCCGGCGACGGCGCGCATGCCGAACTCGCCCGTGGGCTTCTTGGTCACCAGCGACAGGGCGCCGCCTTCGGTGTTGCGGCCGAACAGGGTGCCTTGCGGCCCCTTCAGGACTTCCACCCGTTCGATGTCGAGCAGGGCGGAAGCGAGGCCGTGCTGACGCGCCAGATAGACGCCGTCGACATAGACGCCGACGCCCTGTTCACGGGCGGGTTGGTTGGCGTCGTTCGGCACAATGCCGCGAATGCCGATGGTTAGGGCCGATTGGCGCGCTTCAAAGGTGGCGACGCGAAGGCTGGGCACAGCGCCGTCGGCCAGATCCATCAGGCTCTGAACGTGGCGGTTTTCCAGCGATTCCGAACCCATGACCGAGATGGAGATCGGCGTGTCTTGCAGATTGGTTTCACGCTTGGTGGCGGTGACGACGATGTCGGCCAGGCCGGTCGGCGTCGGATCGACGGCGACGGGATCGCTGCCGGCGAAGGCGGAAACGGGCGCGGCGAGAAGCGCGGTCCCCAGCAAAAGCTGGAGGCGAAGTTTGTTTTGACGTTGCATTTATTTCCCCTGCTTGGTCAGGCCGGGGATTAGGGCATTACTGCAATGATCAGTTTAAAGAAATATAACGCAGCTGTGCATTATTGTTGAATGGGGTCTCAATCAATATTCGACGAAAATCAACTCAAAATCCACCCGATCTCCACAATTGTCTAGGCTGTCGCTACGGCGGTCGTGTCGCGGATGAAGCCGCCGCCCAGGGCGCGGTCGGGGTCGGTCGGATCGTAAAGGGCGCAGGCCTGGCCGGGGGCGACGCCTTCCTCGCCTTCGTCGAAAACCACGCAGACGTCGCCGTCGATCAGGGCCAGACGGGCGGGGGAGGGCTGGCGGGTCGAGCGGACGCGGGCCAGGACGGGGAGGGCGGACGCAGCGGCCTCGACGAGGGTGGCCTCGTCGCCCAGCCAGTTGGTCTCTTCCAGCGTCAGAGACGCGGTCAGCAGGGCTTCGCGCGGGCCGACGACGACGCGGCGGGTTTCGGGCTCCAGCCTGACGACGAACAGGGGCTCGCCCACCGCGACGTTCAGGCCCCGGCGCTGGCCGATGGTGTAGTCGGTGATGCCGGCATGGCGTCCCAGCACCCGACCGTCCATGTGCACGATCTCGCCGGCCTCGCGCCCTTGCGGGCGCAGGCGGTCGATCAGGGTGCGGTAGTCGCCGGAGGGCACGAAACAGATGTCCTGGCTGTCCGGCTTGGCCGCAATCTTCAGCCCCAGTTCGGCGGCGACGCCGCGCACCTGGGGCTTTTCCAGATCGGCCAGCGGAAAGCGCAGATAGTCGAGCTGGTCCTGGGTGGTGGCGAACAGGAAGTAGGACTGGTCGCGCGAATGGTCGATCGCCTTCCTCATCTGCGCGCGATTTCCGACAATCGCGCGGCGCACATAATGGCCCGTGGCCATGGCCTCGGCGCCCAGGTCGCGGGCGACGTCCAGCAGGTCGCGGAACTTGACCGTCTGGTTGCAGCGGATGCAGGGGACCGGGGTCTGGCCCTTCAGATAGGAGTCGGCGAACTGGTCGATCACCGCGTCCTTGAACCGGCTTTCATAGTCCAGGACATAGTGGGGGATGCCGATGGTGTCGGCGGCCAGGCGCGCGTCGTGGATGTCCTGGCCCGCGCAGCAGGCGCCCTTCTTCTTCAGGGCCGCGCCGTGGTCGTAGAGTTGAAGGGTCACCCCGACGACGTCATAGCCCGCCTTGTGCAGCAGGGCGGCGACGACGGTGGAATCGACCCCGCCGGACATGGCGGCGACGACGCGCGCTCCGACCGGCAGGCCGACCGCCGCCCGAGCGCTCTCGACCGCCGCATCCATGTCGGTGCGGCGGATGTCGGGAACGGGGCAGAGGTCTTCAACCAGGGTCATCGCCGCCATTTAGTGCGGAACCGGCGCGATTTCGAGGCTGGGAATGGAAAAGGGCCGCACCCGTCGCCGGATGCGGCCCTCTTCGTCTTCGGGGAAATCCTTAGGAGCGGTAGCTCTGGATCCGCGTCGTGCGCAGGCCCTGCATGCCCCATTTGTCGATGGCCTTCTGCCAGGCGAGGAATTCTTCCGCCGTCAGGCGGTACTTCGCCAGGGCGTCGTCAAGGCTGAGCAGGCCGCCGCGCACGGCGGCGACGACCTCGGCCTTGCGGCGGATCACCCACCGGTCCGTGTTGGCCGGGGGCAGATCGTTCAGGGTCAGGGGCGTGCCAGTCGGTCCGACCACGTATTGTTCGCCTTTGCTATTCAGGCGTCGCTCTTGCAACATGGGCTTATGCCTCTTTCACCATCACCGTAGTGAGATGACTGTAGGCCTGCCCCTCTAAGGTCGGTTTAAGCGTCGTGGTGAAGGAACGGATAAAATCCGACCTCGCCAGAGGGACTCTGTAAACCTTGCTTGAGCGACGATTCATTAGAACTAACGGTTACTTACTGGCCGATCAGCGTTTGATGTTGATCAGTTCAGCGAGCATTTCGTCGGCCGTGGTGATGATCTTGGACGAGGCGGAATAGGCGCGCTGGGTCGTGATCAGGCCGGTGAATTCCGCCGACAGATCGACCGTGGAAGACTCCAGCTGCTGGGCGGCGACCTTGCCCGCGCCGCCGGTGCCTGCGGCCTTCAGATTGTAGGTGCCGCTCTCAAGGCTGACCGCATAGGCGTTGCCGGACACCTCCTTAAGGCTGTCGGGGCTGGGGAAGGTGGCGATGGCGACCTGGGCGATCCGACGCATCACGCCGTTGTCGAAGATGGCGGTGACGAAGCCGCCCTCGTCGATGGTGATCTTGCTCAGATTGCCGAAGGCCGTGCCGTTGGTGACCGTCGATTGGACCACCGAGGCGGTGTTCAGCTGGCTTAGGCCGCCCGCGGAGGTGTTCAGGTCCAGGGTCACGGTCTGGGCCGCGATGCCCAGGCCGTCGGCCCATTTGACCTTGCCGTTGTCGCTCGGATCAGCGGGGTCGATCGTATTGTTCGGATCGGATTCCAGGAAGTTCAGGCTCGCCTGTTCCGGATCGTCGAACAGCCCCTTGCCTGCGGGCCAAGCCTGCATGGTCTCGATATCCAGGCGGCCTGAGGGGGTGAAGGCGATAAGGCCGGTCTTGATCTGACCGTGGGAGTAGGGCGCGCCGGTGACGACGTCGCTGGCCGGCACGGCCACCACTTCCGCATACCATTGGTTCGGTTCGGCGCTCTTCAGGAAGCGGATTTCCAGGTTGCGCTGGCCGCCTTTCGAGTCCGACACCGGGATGTTCATCTTGAAGTCCGGCTTGACGCCCACCGGATTGTCGTCCTCGGCGTTGTACATGGCCATGGAGTTGGCCGAGGGGTCGTACTTGGTCTTGGCCACGCCGTCCGTCGACATGCCGATATCGGCGAAGTTGATCGCGAAGGGCGTGCCCGCGACAGGCGGCGTGCCGCTGGTCGGGGTGATGGTGAGGGCCGTCGCGGTTGCGGTGGCTGAACCGTTGCTTCCCGCAGTGGGGGTGAAGCCCGTCAGGGCGCCGGCGGCGTAGGTCGCGGTGCCGGTGATCTTGGTGATGCCCGTCTTGATCGTCACCTGATAGGTGTTGGCGCCGGTGCGGACGTAGGAGACGTCCACATCATGTTCGACCGGCGGGGTGGCGGCGTCATCGACGCCGTTATAGCGATTGGCGGCGGCGGCGGAGGAAACCGTCTGGGTCGAACGCAGATTGGCGTTGATCTGAACCCGGGTCGTCGGTTCGGCGGTGCCGCCGACCTGGCCGATGTTGATCGAGCGCAGGCGCGACAGGTCGGACGGATCGGTCGAGATGTCGCCGTTCGAATCCACCGGCCAACCCTGAAGATAGAGGCCGGCGCTGTTCTTCAGATAGCCCAGATCGTCGACCCGGAAGGCGCCGGCGCGGGTGAACAGGCGGGTGTCGGTGGCGCCGACGTTCTCGGCCTGGGTGGTGGTGACGAAGAAGCCCTGACCGCTGACGGCCAGGTCGGTGTTCTCGGTCGTGCGCTGAAGCTGGCCTTCCTGGCTCACGAAGGAGCGGGTCGCCGACATCACGCCGCCGGCGGAATAGGAGCCGCCGGTCCGGGTCTGGCTGTTGACCAGGGTCTGGAACTCGCCCTGCGAGCGCTTGTAGCCGACGGTGTTGACGTTGGCGATGTTCTGGGAAATCGCCGCCAGGGCGGCGGAGTTGGCGGCCAGGCCGGACACGCCGGCCAGCATTGCGCTGTTCAAGCTCATGAATACGCTCCTTGAATGGAAGTCATCGGGAAGGCGGCGGAGCGCATCATGCGGCCGCCTCCTCGGTCGGGACGTCCGGCTTCTCCGTATCGTCATTGTCTGCGCGATCCGTGATCTCGTTCAGCGAAATCACGGTCGAAAGCGGAAGGATGGAATCGCCGATCACCAGATAGGGGGCGCCGTCGTACATCTCGACGCCGGTGACGCGACCGCGGATCAGGGCCTGGCTTTCGACGGCGGCGCCCGCCTCGTTGGTGGCGCTGACCTTCAGGGTGTAGACGCCGCCGTCGTCCAGCTGATCGCCCTGGGTCGTCTTGCCGTCCCAGACGAAGTCGTGCAGGCCCGTCGTCTTGTTCGGGGCGTCGCCTTCCCAGACGACCTTGCCGGCGCTGTCGACGACCTGCAGCTTCGCGCTCTCGGCGTTGGAGGCCAGTTCGTAGCTCCAAGTCGCCTTGCCTTCGTCCAGGGTGGTGGCGGTCCAGGCGGCGGTCACCTGTTTGCCAATATAGTTGGCGGCGTTGTCCAGGCCGCCCCCCGTCTGGGCGGCGACCAGGCTTTTCAGCAGGTCGTTGGTCAGCAGTTGCTGCTCGACGCCCGCCATCTGGGTCAGCTGGGCCGTGAACTCATTGGAATCCAGCGGCGACAGCGGGTCCTGGTTCTTCATCTGGGTGGTCAGCAGGGTCAGAAAGGTCTCGAAGTTCGAGGCCATCATCGCCTTGCCGCTGTTCAGGCGGCCTTGGGCGTCGACGGAAGAAATCGCGGTGGCCATGTGTCAGACCCTCACATCGACGCGGTCGCGCGTCTGGGAATGGTTGGTCCAGGCGCCCGGAGGCGGCGAGACGGGGAGATCGGTCTCGGCGGTCAGCCGGGCGGCGCCGGTGAATAGGGCCTGGCGTTGCTGGTGCTGACGCTCAAAGCCGCCGCCGGACGAGGAATCGCGCTGAGTAAAGTCGAGGGAGTCGTTCGACAGTTGGAAACCGGCGTCCTGAAGCTGGCGACGCAGTTCATCGGCCCGGCCGCGCAGTTCGGCGGCGGCGGCGGGATTGTCGAACGCCAGTCGAGCCGCAAGTTGGCCGTCGGAGCCGATCTCGAGGCTGACGTCGACCCGCCCCAGATCCTCGGGCGTCAGAACCATGTCGAACCGCGTCGAGCGGCCTTCCAGCTTGCGCGCCATCTGGGCGGCCAGATGGGCCGTGGTTTCGATGGTGGCGTGCGAGAGGGCGGAGGCGGACGGCGCCGGACCCGATCCTGCGAGGGTCTCCGCAGCGTGGGCCGTCTTGTGTCCTTCGATCGGCGTCGCCGCATCGGAGGGGGCGGGAGGAGCCGACGGAACGGCGGCCTCGGCCGACGCCGCAGCGGCGGGAGCCGCGGTCTGAGCCGAGGACGAAGGCGAGGATGGCGCCGCCGGCGCGGCCAGGGCTGAGGCCGCAGCCGTGTCGGCGTTAGACAACGAGCCGGCCGGGAGCGCCTCGGCCGAGGCCGGCGTGGGAGACGACTCTGCCGCCGGACGACGCTGAGGCGCCGGTTGCGGTGTCGGCTGCGGTGACGTGGAGCCGGCCTTGGCGAGGCTGTCTTGGGACGCCGCCTCGGCGGTCGCAGGCGTCGCGGCGTTCACGGATGTCTGCGCCGTCTGCTCTTCGGCGGGGACGGCCACCGTTTCGATCGCTGCGATCGCTTTCAGGGCATCGGCCGCCGTCAGGACGGACGCGACGATCGGAGCCGCGGGCGACGCCGGCGCTACTGCAGGCGCAGGCGTGATCGCCGGACGAACCGTGACCTTGACGTCCAGTCGGGTCGGGTCGATGTCGGGTTTCGCCCCAAGGTCTGGAGCGAGGCTCTGGACGGGGGGCGTCGCGGGCGATTGAGGCTTGGCCTCTTGAGCGACCTTGGCCTCCGTAACCGCAGGCTGTTCTGCGACCTTGGCCTCGAGCGGCGGGGGCGAGGAAGAGCTGGAGGCGAGGTCCGGCGTCGGCTTCATCGTCGCGCCATGTTCGACAGAGACGGCCGCCTTCAGGGGCGCGGCGACGTCTGACGACGTCTCGGCCTTATCGGACCAAGGCGTCTTCGTGACGGAGACGGTTTCCATCGCGGCGGTCGGCGCCGTTTCAGGCTCGGCCTTCAATGCGACGTGAGCGGTCGTCGATTGGACCGGCGCAGCGGGCGCGGCCTGGGTCGCCGACTGCGGGGCGGTCCTCATTGAGGTGGGCGCGTCCTCTGGCCGGAATGCCACGCTGACCATCTCGCCGCTTCCGTCGTCAGTTGCAGCCGTCTCTTGTCTGTTTGAGATCGAAGAGAAAGAGATCAAGGACGCCGCCGGTTCGGCTGAGACGGTCGCTTGATCGACGCTGATCTCGGCCGTGTCGCCGGGCTGAAGGACCACAGGCGGCGGGGCTATCGGCGCAGGCGCAACGGGCGCAATCGGCGGAGCGGCGAGCGCCGCTTCCATGTCGGACGCGGGCTCGACGGAGGCTTCAGGCAAGACGGGCGCGGGCGTATCGTCTGATGCCTCGGCGACCAAGGGGCCGGGCTGAGCGGTCGCCGCCTCGACGACAGGGTCAGCGGTCTGCGCCGCGTCCTGTTCTTCCGCCATGACGACCACCAAGGACAGAAGCGTCGCCGCACGGTGGGCCGGTTCGACGGGCGTCGCCTCGGTCTTGCCCACGGCCTGAAGCACGTCCCCCAATTTCGAAGAGAACAGCCCAGCGGTTTCTTCGGTCACAGCGCCGGACGCAGCCTCTGGCGCTCCGGTCGAAACCGGAAGCGGGGCGGCGAACAGGGCGGATGCAGACGGCATGAGGGCGCAGGCGGCTTTCAGATGGGGCGGCGCCTGCTGCGCCTGGTGATTCCATCAGCCCGTCGCAAGCCTCAGGCCAGTTCTTCATTCCTTGTTTTGTAAGGAAAAATCGCGCTCGCCCTGCTCGTGTCGCTCATCAGCCTGGGCCTTTCTTGCCGTGCTTTCGCCCCTTTTTGCCCGGCGCCGATCGCCGGGAGGGCGCTGCAAGCCCACGGCGCACCCAGCCGACGCCGCCGACACAGCCGCAGTCTGGCCTGACCCTTGCGCCGCATCTTCACCATGAAGTCTGTGCTGTCAGCTATGTCGTTTAAAAACAACGCTCTCCCTGGGCGTCGACAATGCGTCGCCAGGCAAGATTTGCGCGTGACGGGGCAGGGGCTGCCGGGCGCCGGGTCGCCCGAGGCGAAGGGGGTGCGTCCATGTCGCTGACGTCAATCATGAATATTGCGACGTCGGGCCTGCAGACGGCCCAGGCCCAGCTGCGGGTCACGTCGGACAATATCGCCAACGTCAACACCGCCGGCTATGTGCGGAAAGTCGTCGATCAGACTTCGGCGGTAACCCAGGGGCGCGGCGCCGGCGTCGACGCCGCGCGCGTTCGGCTGGCGACGGATCGCTTCCTTCAGGCCGCAGGCATGGCCGCCAAGTCGGATGCGGCGCGCGAGACTGTTCGCTACGAGCTTTACGATCAGATCCAGACCCAGTTCGGCGACCCCAGCGGCAACGGCGGCTTCTTCGCCGACATCGACAAGCTGTTCGCAAGCTACGCCACCCTGGCGGAAAGTCCGACGTCGTCGGCGGCGCGTCAGGACACCGTCTATAAGACCCAAGCTCTGTTCAATGAGGCCGCCGGCATCGCCGCCCAGATCCAGTCGGCGCGGCAGGAGGCGGACGGGCGGCTGCAAAGCGCGATCGAGACGGTGAATCCGCTACTGGAACAGATCGATACGCTGAACAAGACGATCTCGGCCGGGTCGATCATCAATCAGGACGTCACCGGCGCTCAGAACGCGCAACAGACGCTGATCAACGAGCTGTCCAAATATATGGACGTCAAGATCGAGCAGCGGCCGAACGGCGGCGTCACGGTGCGGACGGGCACCGGCATGACCCTGGTCGGCGACGGGCACGCCACCCTGTCCTATCAGGCGGCCGGCACGGTCGACGCCACGACCGCCTTCGCCGACATCATGATCACCGAGCCCAACGGCACGCGCTGGCCGCTGCTGGACGGGGTGTCGTCGGGTGAGATTCGCGGACTGATCGATCTGCGCGACACCGATGCGCCCAAGGCCGCGGCGCGGCTGGGCGAGCTGACGGCGAAGCTGGCCGATGAGATGAACCGCGCGCACAACGCCCACAGCAGCGTGCCGGCGCCGGCCAGTTTGAACGGGCGCAACACCGGCCAGTCGCTCGAAAACGCGCTGACGGGCTTCACCGGCAGCACCACCATCTCCGCCGTGAACAGCGCCGGGGTGGTGCAGGGGTCGGCGACGATCGTCTTCTCCGGCGCCACCATGACCATCAACGGCGTCGCGGCTGATCCGACCACCTTCCTGGCGACCTTGAACGCTCAGCTGGGCGGAACGGCCACCGCCACCTTCTCGGACGGCCGTCTGAGGCTGGAAGGGCAGGGCGGGAACGGTGTGGCCGTCGCCGACGACGCCGCGACGCCGAGCGCAAAGGGCGGGCGGGGCTTCTCCCACTGGTTCGGACTGAACGATCTGGTCAGCACGACCACGCCCACCTTCTATGAGACGGGTCTGACCCTGGCCTCGCAACACGGCTTCGACCCCGGCGAGAGCCTGACCTTCCGCATCGGCAGCGAGACGGGATCGCGTCTGCGCGACGTCACCGTGGCTGTGCCCGCCGGGACGGGCACGATGGGTGAGCTGCTGACCGCCCTGAACGATCCGGTCACCGGCATGGGACGCTACGGCGCTTTCAGCCTGGACGCCGCCGGCGCGCTCAGCTTCAGGGCCTATGACGGCGGCACGACGATGAGCATCGTCAAGGACGCCACCACCCAGGCGCCGTCGGGCCTGTCGATGTCGCAGCTGTTCGGCCTGGGCGGGACCGGGGCGACCCGCGCCGGCGCATATTCAGTGCGCAGCGACATTCAGCAGGATCCGGGCAAACTGGCCCTGTCCCAGTTCAATCTGTCAGCGGCGGCGGGCACGGCTGCGCTGAGCAAGAACGACGGGCGCGGCGGCCTGGCGCTGGCCGACGCCGGCAAGAAGAACGTCAACTTCGCCGCCGCCGGCGGTATGGGCGCCGCGACCAAGACGGTTTCGGCCTATGCCGCCGATTTCGCCGGCGACATCGGCGCCAAGGCGTCTGCGGCCAAGACCCGCAGCGAGACGGCCGAGGCCCTGGCGAAGGAGGCCGAAAGCCGCAGATCCTCCGCCGAGGCCGTGAACATGGACGAGGAACTGGTCAATATGACCACCTTCCAGCAGGCCTATAACGCCTCCGCCCGCCTGATCCAGGCGAGCAAGGACATGTACGACACCTTGATCGGGATCCTGAGATGACACGTGTCGCCACTCATGCGGGCTATCAGTCGGCCCTGTTGAACCTGATGAGCGCCCAGAGCCGGGCCCAGCAGGCCCAGGAGCGGATCGCCAGCGAAAAGATCGCCACCGACATGGCGGGCTACGGCCGCAGCGCCGAGCAGTTGACGACCCTGACCGCGACCCAGGAACGGCTGGAGGGCTTCATCGGCGCAGGCCAGAGCGCGGCGGCGCGGCTGGACGCGCAGGACCTGGCCATGGGGCGGATCTACGAAGGCGGCGCCGGCGCGCGCGAAGCCATCGCCAACTCCCTGGCGGCCGGCGGCGTGACCAATCTGATGACCGAGCTGCAACTGCACTATCAGACCATCCAAGGCGGGCTGAACGCTCAGCATCAGGGCAGCTATCTGTTCGGCGGCGGCAACAGCGACGACGCTCCAGCGACCGCCTCCACCATGGCTGATCTGGCCGCCGCTCCCTCCACGGCCTCGACCTTCGCCAATGACACCCTGAAACAGAAGTCGCGCATCGACGAGAACACCTTGGTCGAGACGGGCTTTGTGGCCAGCGAGCTGGGCGGCGGTCTGACGGACGTGTTTCGCACCATCCAATCCTACCAGAACGGCAATGCTGTCGTCATAGACGGCGTGACCTATACCCCCGCCGCGCCCGGTTCGATCACCGGCAAGCCGACCGCTGAGGTAGAGGCCTTTTTGAAGGCGACGCTGAAGGCTCTGGACGCCGCCAATACGGAAGTCACCAACCAGACCGCGAAGAACGGACTGGTTCAGAACCAGGTCAAGTCCGCGCTGGACGCCCATGAGTCGCAGAAGATTGCCTTGGAAAAGCTGATGAACGACAAGACGGGCTATGATCCGGCCCAGGCGGTCACTGATCTGCAGATGGCGCAGGTCGCGATACAGGCGTCGGCCCAGGTGATCAACACGCTGCGCAGCACCTCCCTGCTTGACCTGCTCCGTTAAGCCTTCCCCAAAATAGATTTAAAGCCACGCTGGACGGCGCCGCCGATTGGAACGTATCATGAACATATGGCGCGTCTCGATCTCCGAAAGAAGCTGTCGATCCTTGCAGATGCGGCCAAGTACGACGCCTCCTGCTCGTCGTCGGGGACGTCGAAGCGGGATTCGGTCGGCGGCAGGGGGATAGGGTCAACCGAGGGCATGGGAATCTGCCACGCCTATACGCCGGACGGGCGCTGCGTCAGCCTGCTGAAGATACTGCTGACCAATTTCTGCATCTACGACTGCGCCTATTGCATCAACCGGGCCTCGTCGAATGTGGAGCGGGCGCGGTTCAGCGTGGACGAGGTGGTGGACCTGACGCTGAACTTCTATCGCCGGAACTATATCGAAGGGCTGTTCCTGTCGTCGGGGGTCATTCGCAACAGCGACTATACGATGGAACAGCTGGTCCTGGCGGCTAAGACCTTGAGAGAGGTCCACGACTTCCGCGGCTATATCCATCTGAAGCTGATCCCCGAGGCCGACCCGAAGCTGGTGGAGATGGCGGGGCTTTACGCGGACCGGCTGTCGGCCAATATCGAACTGCCGCGCGACGAGGCCCTGGCGCGGCTGGCGCCCCAGAAGGACGTCGCGGTCATCAAGAAGGCGATGGGGCAGGTGCGGCTGGGCGTCGAGGCGGCCAAGCCGGGCAAGCGCGACAAGATCAAGCCGCCCAGGTTCGCACCGGGCGGGCAGAGCACCCAGCTGATCGTGGGCGCGGACGGGGCGCCGGATACCGAGATCCTGGACCGGAGCGCCTCGCTGTACGGCGGCTATGGCTTGAGGCGGGTCTATTATTCGGCCTTCAGCCCGATCCCCGACGCCAGCTCGGTCCTGCCCCTGTCTAAGCCGCCGCTGATGCGTGAGCATCGGCTGTACCAGGCGGACTGGCTGATGCGCTTCTACGGCTTTTCCGCCCCCGAGATCGGGGAGGGGACCGCCGGCGGGATGCTGGACCTGGCGGTCGATCCGAAACTGGCCTGGGCTTTGAATCGGCGTGAGCAGTTTCCCGTCGATGTGAACCGGGCGCCGCGCGAGATGCTGCTGCGCGTGCCGGGCTTGGGGGTGAAGGCGGTGGACCGGATCGTGTCGGTGCGCCGGTATCGGACGCTGAGGCTGGAGGACGTGGGGCGACTGACCCGATCGGTGGACAAGGTCCGGCCTTGGATCACGGCCCTGGACTGGACGCCCGGCGGCCTGACCGACGCGGCGGACCTTAGGGCGCGGGTGGCGACGGGGGCGCCGCAACAGTTGAGCCTATTCTGATGCGGACGGCGATGCTGGCGTCGGAAACGGATTTCGACGCCTGGAGGACGGCGGCGCGCGAGATGCGGTTGGCCGGAGTGGAGCCTGCGGCGGCGCGGTTCGTGGTCGAGGGAGCTGAGGCGTCCGGGCAGGGCGGGTTGTTCGACGAGCCGCCTATGGTCGCTCACCCGCCTGCCACGCCTCGTCATCCTCAAGGGGGGGGCGAGCGGAAGGAGAAGGGCTTCTCGGCGCCCGCCGCCTTCGTGGACCTGGCGCGCGAGGTGATCCTGCACCGCTCCGCCGACCGGTTCGATCTGTTGTACCGGCTGCTGTGGCGGCTGAGGGACGAGCCCGATCTGATGAAGGTGATCTCCGACCGGGACGTGGCCGAGGCGATGGAGCGGGCCAAGACCGTCAGTCGGGCCTCGCACAAGATGAAGGCCTTCGTCCGGTTCCGGCAGGTCGAGGATGGGCGGGGCGAGGCCTGGGTAGCCTGGTTCGAGCCGCCGCATCGGGTGCTTGAGAAGACCGCCCCCTTCTTCCAGCGCCGGTTCCCGACCATGCGCTGGTCGATCCTGACCCCGGACGGCTCGGCGTTTTGGGACGGGGAGCAACTGGCCTTCGGCCCGCCGGCCACCCGCGACATGGCCCCGGCCGAGGACGAGATCGAGGAATTCTGGAAGACCTACTACGCCTCGACCTTCAATCCCGCCCGGCTGAAGGTGAAGGCGATGAAGGGAGAAATGGCCAAGGGATACTGGAAGAACCTGCCCGAGGCGGCGCTGATCCCGGAACTGGTGGCGGCGTCGTCGGTTCGCACCGATGTCATGGTCGCCAAGCCCGCTCCCGAACCCAACGCCCGTTTCTCCCGGGCCATCGCGCCGGATCTGCACGCCGGGCGGCCCACAGCGGATGCGGTTCCCGATGATCTGAGCGAGGTCGAGCGCGGGGTGCAGGCCTGTCGCCGCTGTCCCCTGTATCGCGACGCCACCCAGGGGGTCTGCGGCGAGGGCCCCAGGGGCGCGCGGCTGATGATCGTGGGCGAACAGCCGGGGGATCAGGAGGATCTGGCCGGCCAGCCCTTCGTCGGCCCCGCCGGCGGGGTGCTGGACGCCGCCCTGGAAGAGGCGGGGATCGAACGCGCCGATGTCTATGTCACCAATGCGGTCAAACACTTCAAGCATGAGCCGCGCGGCAAGCGAAGGCTGCACAAGACCCCGAACGCGGGCGAGGTCCAGGCCTGCCGCTGGTGGCTGGACGCCGAGCGTCGCCTGATCCGTCCCAAGCTGGTGCTGGTCCTTGGGGCGACGGCGGGACTGGCGGTTCTGGGTCGCAAGCCGGCCGTGACGAAGGAGCGGGGGCAGGCCCTGACTCTGGAGGACGGTTCGGTCGGGATGGTCACCGTTCACCCCTCTTATCTGCTTCGCCTGCCGGATGCGGATTCGCGGGCGGAGGCGCGTCGCGGATTCGTCGATGATCTGATCGCCGCGAGTCGGCTTATAAGCCGGTCCTAGAACCAAACCGGGTCGGCGGCGTTTTAACACGCCGCCAGCGTGGCGGCTGGAGGGGTGATGAGGCGCGCAGGTTCGACACAGTGCACGGGGAAAGCACGGCGCCAATGTCATCGCACGTTGACTAAGGTCCAAGGCTTCACCATTAGCCGAGGCGGGATTTCGGCTGTTCCTTGCGAGGCTTGGGAGCGTTCGAAGGCCTTTCTGACTGCCGGGGCGCGATGAGCCAGACCGATTACGAAATCACGGATGCGGGCGGCGGCGCGGCGAAGCTTCGTCTCGTCGGCGACTGGACGACGACGGCCCTAGGGCGGCTGCCGCAGCGACTGGACAAGGATCTGAACGGGCGGAAGATCGAGAGCCTGGACACCCGCGACCTGGGCCGGTTCGATACGGCCGGCGCCCTGGCCCTGGTGAAGGCTTCGCAGCACGGCGTGCCGAAATCGGCCTGGGCGGACCGACCCGAGGCCGGGCGCATCTACACGATGATCGAGGCGCTGGAGCGCAAGAGTCAGCCGCCGCCTCAGAGACCCAACGCCTTCACCCGCAGCTTCGCCAAGATCGGGCGGGGCGTTGACGACTTCGGTCAGGAGGCCATGTTGTCCTTGGCCTTCCTCGGTCGGTTGATGGCGGCGGTGGTCGAGGCCGCCAAACATCCGGGCGGCATCCGCTGGCCCGCCTGGGTCAGCCAGGGCGAGCGGGCCGGGCTGGACGCCATTCCGATCGTGATGGTGACGAACTTCTTCATCGGCGCGGTGGTGGCTTTCATCGGCGTCGATCTGCTGACCGACTTCGGGGCGCAGGTGTTCGCGGTGCAGCTGATCGGCGTGGCCATGTTCCGCGAGTTCGCCGTGGTGATCGCCTCGGTCCTGCTGGCCGGGCGGTCGGCGTCCGCCTTTGCGGCCGAGATCGGCTCGATGCGGATGAACCAGGAGGTCGACGCCATGCAGGTGATGGGCGTCAATCCGTTCCAGGCCCTGGTGGTGCCGCGCTTGGCGGCCCTGGTGCTGATGCTGCCGCTGCTGACCTTTACGGGCATGATCGGCGGCCTGATCGGCGGGCTGATCGTCTGCTGGAGTTCGCTGAACCTTGGGCCGGCCTTCTTCTTCCAGCGTCTGGTCGAGGACGGCAGCATGGCCCAGCACATGATGGTCGGTCTGGTGAAGGCGCCGGTCTTCGCCCTGGTGATCGCGGCCATCGGCTGCCGCCAGGGCATGTCGGTGGCGGGCGATGTCGAAAGCCTGGGGCGGCGGGTGACGGCGGCGGTGGTGCAGGCGATTTTCGCCATCATCCTGCTGGACGCGGTCTTCGCCCTGATCTTCCTGGAGCTGGACATATGACCGACGCTCCCCAAGCCAAGACCGAGACCCTGATCGAGGTGCGCGGTCTGCTGAGCCAATTCGGCGAACGCACCATCCATGAGAATCTGGACCTCGATCTGGAACGCGGCGAGGTGCTGGGCGTGGTCGGCGGGTCCGGGGCGGGCAAGACAGTGCTGCTGAACACCATCATCGGCCTGAAGGAGCCCGAGGGCGGGTCGGTCAAGGTGCTGGGCTATGACCGCGCCACCCTGACCAGCGATGAGGCGGCCGACATCGAGCGCAGGACCGGCATTCTGTTCCAGCAGGGGGCGCTGTTTTCGTCGCTGAGCGTGCTGGAGAACGTCGCCTCCCCCCTGGTCGAACACACCAAACTGCCCAAGGCCGTCATCTATGAGCTGGCCGAGCTGAAGATCGCCATGGTGGGGCTGAAGCCCGAGCACCATCACCTGAAGCCCGCCGAACTGTCGGGCGGGATGAAGAAGCGGGCCGGTCTGGCGCGAGCCCTGGCTCTTGACCCCGAACTGGTCTTTCTGGACGAGCCGACGGCGGGCCTGGACCCGATCGGGGCCGCAGCCTTCGACGAACTGATCCGTCAGCTGTCGGACGACCTGGGGCTGTCCGTCTTCATGATCACACACGACCTCGATAGCCTGTACGCCATCTGCGACAAGGTGGCGGTGCTGGCGGACAAGCGGGTCGTCGAAAAGGCCACGGTGAAAGAGCTGGAAGGCTCCGACCATCCGTGGATCAAGGAATACTTCCTGGGGCCGCGCGGTCGCGCGGCCACAAAGGCGGCTTGAGGAGAGCCAGGTATGGAAAGAGACGCACACTACGCGGCCGTCGGCATCGCCACCGTCGCCCTTCTGGCGGCCCTGGCGGTGTTCACCATCTGGCTGGCCCGGCTGCAGTTCAACAGCGACTATGACCTGTACGACATCGTCTTCTACGGGCCGGTCAACGGCCTGTCGGAAGGGGGCGAGGTGCATTTCAACGGCATCCGCGTGGGCGAGGTGACGGACCTGAATATCGACACCAAGCGCGGCGACCAGGTCATCGCCCGGGTTCGGGTGGACGCCTCGACGCCGGTGCGCGTGACCTCGCGCGCCCAGCTGGAGCCGCAGGGGATCACGGGTCTGAACTATATCCAGATCACTGCGGGTTCGCCCAACAGCGCCCTGCTGAAGGATCAGTATCCGGACAATGTGGTGCCGGTTCTGCAAAGCCAGCCGTCGCCGATCGCGGAACTGCTGAGCGGGTCCGGCACGGTCCTGGCCCAGACGGTGGACGCGCTGAACCGGATCAACCGGGTCATGTCCGACGACAATATCCGCAGCTTCTCGACCAGTGTGAAAAACGTCGAGGCCCTGACGACCGAGCTGGAGGCGCGCAAGGCCATCTTCGCCGAGCTGGAGGAGGCTGTGAAGAACGCCAACGCCACCATACTGGAATACCAGGGGCTGGGCGCCGACATGCGCGCCGTCGTCAATACCGACGGCCGCGAAGCCATCGCCAACATCAACCAGGCCACGGCGGAGGCGCGGGTCGCCATCGCCTCGGCCAATCGCTCGATAACCGGACTGGAGCGGCCTCTGGGCGACTTCGCCACCTCCAGCCTGCCGCAGCTGAGCGGAACCATCGAGGAACTGCAGGAGGCGACCCGGTCGCTTCAGGCCCTGATCGACGACGTCCGCGCCAGCCCGCGCGACTTCATCGGCAAACCGCAATCGAAAGAGCTGGAGGTGCAGCCGTGATCCGTTCCCTGGTCCAACTGGGCGCCGTCGCCGGCGTCGTGGTCTCGCTGAGCGGCTGTTCGCTGCTGTCCACGCCGGACCCGGTGCAACTGTATCGGTTCGGTCTGCCCATGGATGCTCCATCCGCGGAGGGCGACACGCCGGCGCCGCTGTCGGTGTCGATCCGGCGCATTGAGTTCCCGGAGGCCAGCAGCGACGACCGCATCCTCGGCGTGACGGGCACCGAGACCGCCTATGTCGGCGGGGCGCGCTGGGTGTCGCCGGCTGCGACCCTGTTCGACGACAGTCTGAAGGCGGCCTTCGCCAATCGGGCCGACCAGATCCGGGTGCTGGGCCGACGCGAGCCGGGCACGCCGCCGCTCGTGTTGCAGGTCACGGTGACGACCTTCGAGGCGCGCTACGCCGCGCCGGGGGCGACCCCGGACGTGGTCATCACGGCCAGGGCCCAGCTTCGCTCGACGCCCGAGCGCCGGGACGAGGGCGCCATCCGGCCGGAAGAGGGACGTTCGGTCGAACGGGTCTTCACCGTGACCCAGCCGGCGAGCGAGAACCGGGTCTCGGCCATCGTCGCCGCCTTCGATACGGCGACGCGCGACATCAACACCCAGATCGCCGACTGGACCATCCGCTCGGCGCGCTGAGGTCGGTTCTTCGCCTCAGCCGAAGAGCAGCCGGCCGCCCAGAGCGCCCGAGACGACGAGGACCGGCGCCGCCCAGCGCCCCTTGGCGAAGAGCGCCGCGATCAGGGCGACCAGGAACAGCAGGCCCGCGCCCCACAGGGACGGGGCGCGCTGGGCGGTGGACCACATCAGCTGGACGGCCGTGGCGGCGATGACGCCCGTCACCGCCGCCGCCACCCCGGCGAGGGCGCGGTGCAGAGGCGGGTGGTCGACGACCGCCTCCAGCCGTTCGAACAGGATCATCGAAAAGGCGAAGGCGGGCAGGAACATTCCCGCCGTCACCGCCAGGGCGCCGGCCCAGCCGCCCGCGAGATAGCCGACGAAGGTTCCGAAGATCACCAGGGGAGCGGGCAGGACGCCGGCGATGGCGACCCCGTCCAGGAAAGCGCCGTCCGAGACCCAGCCCCGCCCCACGGTGTCGGCGCGCAGATAGGGAATGGCGGTATAGGCGCCGCCGAATGTCAGCAGGCCGCCCTTCAGCCCCGCCAGGAAGAGGTCCAGGCTTTCCGCCGGCGCGCCGGTCGGCTGGATCAGGGGTGTAGAGAAGGCCCCGTCGCCGCGCAGGACAACGGCCAGAACGACGGCGGCGACGACCAGGCCTGCGGCGATCCAGGGGCGGCCGCCGAAGGCGTAGATCAGCCCCCCGGCGACCAGGGGGATCCAGAAGGGGGCGCCGATCAGGCTGGCGGCGCAGGCGAAGGCCGCGACCAGCCACAGCTGCCGATCCTCCAGCACATGACGCCCGATCCGCCGCACGGCCCAGACGATCAGGGCCAGGACCACGATCTGCATGCCCAGGAGCGGGCCGGCCCAGGCGGCGCTGTCGGCGACCAGCCGCTGATAGGCCCAGGCCGCCGCCAGCATCAGGAGGAAGCCGGGCGCCATGAATCCCAGGCCCGCCAGCAGGCCGCCGAGACGGCCCCGCGCCGTCATCCCCATGTGGACGCACAGTTCGTGCGCCTCCGGCCCCGGCAGGGCCTGCATGACGGCCAGCAAACGGTTGAAACGGGCGCTGGACATCCAGCGCTCGCGCTCGACCAGGTCGCGACGGATCATGGCGATCTGGGCCACGGGCCCGCCGAAGGCCAGGAGGCCGAAGCCGAGGAACTTCAGGAAGAGGGCCGCCAGGGACAGGCGGGGGACCTGGGGTTCCAGTTCATCCACGGCGCTGGCCTCCGGGCAGTCGCGGGGGCCGGGTCAGCCCGCCTTCAGCGCCTCGGAGACAGTATAGGCCGCCTCGGTCTTGGCGGCGACCTCGTCCAGGGTGACGCCGTCGGCCAGCTCGATCAACTCCAGCCCCGAGCCGTCCGGCTTGACGTCGAAGGTCGCCAGGTCGGTGATGATACGGCTGACCACGCCCGTTCCCGTCAGGGGAAGGGTGCAGGATTTCAACACCTTGGACTGACCGTGCTTGTTGGCGTGCTCCATGACCACGACCACGCGCTTGACCCCCGCGACCAGGTCCATGGCGCCGCCCATGCCCTTCACCAGCTTGCCGGGGATCATCCAGTTGGCGATGTCGCCGTTCTGGGCCACCTCCATGGCGCCCAGGATGGACAGGTTGATATGGCCGCCGCGGATCATGGCGAAGCTGTCGGCGCTGCTGAAGTAGGACGACTCCGGGATCTCGGTGATCGTCTGTTTCCCGGCGTTGATCAGGTCGGGGTCCTCGTCGCCCTCATAGGGGAAGGGTCCCATGCCCAGCATGCCGTTCTCGGACTGGAGGGTCACGGTCATGCCAGCGGGGATGTAGTTGGCGACCAGGGTGGGGATGCCGATGCCCAGGTTCACGTAGAAGCCGTCCTGAAGCTCCTGGGCGGCGCGCTCGGCCAGTTGTTCGCGGGTGCGGGGCATCAGACGGCCTCCCTCTGCCGGACGGTGCGCTGTTCGATGCGCTTCTCGGACACGGTCTGGACCAGGCGGTCGACGTAGACGCCCGGCGTGTGGATGTGGTCGGGATCGAGCGAACCGACGGGGACGATTTCCTCGACCTCGACGACCGTGACCTTGCCGGCGGTGGCCATCATCGGGTTGAAGTTGCGGGCGGTCTTGCGGAAGACCAGGTTGCCGCGCTCGTCGGCCTTCCAGGCCTTGACGATGGACAGGTCGGCGATCAGGCCGGTCTCCATCACGTAGTCGCGGCCGTTGAAGTTGCGGACCTCCTTGCCTTCGGCGACCAGGGTGCCGACGCCGGTGGCGGTGAAGAAGGCGGGGATGCCGGCGCCGCCGGCGCGGATGCGCTCGGCCAGGGTGCCCTGGGGGTTGAACTCCAGCTCCAGCTCGCCGGCCAGATACTGGCGCTCGAACTCCTTGTTCTCGCCGACGTAAGAACTGATCATCTTGGCGATCTGGCGGGTGGCGAGCAGCTGGCCCAGGCCGAAGCCGTCGACCCCGGCGTTGTTGGAGATGACCGTCAGCCCCTTGACGCCGCTGTCGCGCAGGGCGGCGATCAGGTTCTCGGGGATGCCGCACAGGCCGAAGCCGCCGGACATGACGGTCATGCCGTCGAAGGTCAGGCCCTCCAGCGCGGATGTGACGTCAGCGTAGATCTTACCCATCGCTCTCCCTCTTTTCATCGCCTGATGAATATCGGCGTGTTGGGCCACGCCTAACCCGGCGCGGACGACAGGGCAAGCCGGGGATGTCGCGGCTGCGCGGCGGCCCGCAAAAAACAGTGTCCGAAGTGTCCGGACTGTCCGATTGGCCTCCCCCCAAAGGCGACCGGGGGACAGATGGGGAGCGGATGCGAGGCGGCAAGGGCCGAGGCGGCATCCGTGCGGACCGACCGGGCGTATGCCTGTGGAGACCGCCGCAACCGCCTCATCAGAGCCGTCGATGAACCTGACCAATGTCGCCATTCGCCAGTTGCAGGACGCGCCGTTTCCGGACTTCGTGACCCGGCCGGCGATCGACAGTCTGGTGACGGAGGCGCGTCGGCGGCTGGATCGCGACGGCCCTCACGATCCGGCGGGCTTTGCGCGCGAGATGGCCGAGCGGGCGATCGCGGAATATGCGGATGCGGCGAACCGGCAGCATTATGAACTGCCGCCCGAGTTTTTCCGCCTGTGCCTGGGCGAGCGGCTGAAATATTCGTGCTGCCTGTATCCGACGGGAGCGGAGACGCTGGACCAGGCCGAGGTCGCGGCCCTGCTGGAGACCTGCGCTCACGCCGATCTGTCGGACGGGCAAACCATCCTTGAGATGGGCTGCGGCTGGGGTTCGCTGTCGCTGTGGATGGCCGAGACCTATCCTCGGGCGCGGATCACGGCGGTGTCGAACAGCCACGGCCAGCGCAAACATATCGAAGGCGAGGCGAGGGCGCGGGGGCTGACCAATCTGACGGTCGTGACCCAGGACATGAACCGGTTCGACACCGACCAGAGGTTCGACCGGATCGTCTCGGTCGAGATGTTCGAGCATATGGCCAACTGGCGCGCCCTGCTGACCAAGGCCAAGTCCTGGCTGAAACCGGATGGGCGGATGTTCATCCACGTCTTCACCCACCGCGACGCCCCTTATCGGTTCGACCACACCGACAGCGGCGACTTCATCGCCCAGCATTTCTTCACCGGGGGGATCATGCCCAGCCGCGGACTGATCCGGCAGTTTCCCGACCTGTTCGCGGTCGAGCAGGAGTGGACCTGGAATGGCGGCCATTACGCCCGCACCGCCAATCACTGGCTGGCCAATATGGACCGCAACGCCGGGCGGGTCGCCGTGCTGATGCGCGAGACCTATGGGGCGGACGCCAAGCTTTGGACCCGGCGGTGGCGGCGCTTCTACCTGGCGACCGCCGGTCTGTTCGGCAATGACGGCGGCCGCACCTGGGCGGTCAGCCACTATCGCCTGAAACCGGCCTGAAAACCCGTCTGAGGAGTTTGTCGTGATCAAATATGTCTTCGCCTATCTGGGCGCCGGGATCACCTTCGCGGTGATCGACGCTGTCTGGCTGACCACCATGACCAACCGCTTCTACAAGCCGGTGCTGGGACCCATCCTGGCCGAGAAGCCGGACATGAGGGCGGCCGTGCTCTTCTATCTGATCTCGATCGCCGGGACCGTCTTCCTGGCCATCGCCCCCGCCTTGAAAGAGGGAAGCTGGACCAAGGCGGCGATCAACGGGGCCGTGCTGGGCTTCGTCGCCTACGCCACCTATGACCTGACCAACCAGGCCACCCTGGCCGCGTGGCAGACCAAGCTGACCGTCGTCGATCTGATGTGGGGCACGGTCCTGACGACGATCTCGGCGACCGGCGGCTATTTCGCCGCGCGTTGGGCCGAAGGGCGGTTCGGCTGAAACTTCCGTTCGCCTGACAAGAGTCAGTCATGGCGCCCGGCGCATGTTAAGCTATAGGTAACCGCTTTCGTCGGAGGGGCGCCCCGCTTTGCGTGTCGGCATAAACGGACTGACCTGGGCGCTGGTCGTCGGGGTGGTGATCGGCCTGGCCCTGACGCCGGACGGGCGCGGCTGGCTGCGTCATCCCACCTTGATGCTGGGCGGGTCGGCCGTCGCCTCGGCCAGTCCGCCTGAGAACCGCGCGCCTTCGCCCGAAACCGCCGCACCGCCCGTGGCGCCGACGCCGGCCGTTCAGCCCCTGGTCACGCCCTTGAAGGCGCGACTCGCTGAGGGGCGTCTGAGCGTGGGGGTGTTCGGCGACTCCATGGCCGACGGCCTGTGGGCCGCCCTCTATCGAGATCTGAACCACCAACCCGGCGTGACGGTGACCAAGTTCAGCGAGGTCTCCACCGGTCTGTCGCGCTACGACTATGTGGACATTCACGCCAAGACCGAGCGCCAGTTGCGCGAGACCCCGGTCGATGCGGCGGTGGTGCTGTTCGGCACGAACGACGCCCAGGGCATCAGCCTGGACGGGGTGATCCACGACTTCGGCACGCCGGGCTGGAAGGCCGCCTACGCCAAGCGGATCGACGACCTGGTCGGCCTGCTGCGCGCCAATGACGTCGCCGTCTATTGGGTCGGCCTGCCCAAGATGAAGCGCACCGGGTTCGACGCCAAGATGGCCGTGATCAATGCGGTGGTGCGCGAGCGGATGAAGGCCCTGAACGTGCCCCTGATCGAGACGTCCGCCCTGACGGCGGATGCGGCGGGCGACTACGCCGCCTATCTGCCCGGCCCCAGCGGGCGGCCCCAGCTGATGCGCGCCAATGACGGCATCCACATGAGCATGGCCGGCTATCTTCGGATCGCCGCCCCGGTGGCCGAGCGGTTGAAGCGCGACGCCGGCCTGATCGAGGTGAAGACGGCCGATCCGCGGCTCGACACCCCGCCGACCGGCTGATCATGAGTCTGGGGGCCGTGGGGGCGGCGATACTGATCCTGGCGGGGCAGGCGGACGTGCAGGCCGGAACGGGCGCGGTCGCCTATAGGCCGGCCGCGGCGCCGACGCCGGGCGTGTCTTCGATCTGTCCGGACGGCCTGTGCGGCGAGGCGGCCCTGGAGGGGCTGTTCCAAGCCCTGGAGGCGACGGAGGCCGGCGCGCGCGACCGCCCCGTCCATATCCTGCAGATCGGCGACAGCCATACGGCCGGCGACCGGATCACCGGCGCCGTGCGCGCGCGCTGGCAGGCCCGGTTCGGCGTTGGAGGACGAGGCGTTCTGCCGCCGGGCGTCCCCTACGCCGGCTATGCCCCGATGCAGGTTGAGGTGACGACGACCGATTGGCCGCTGCGGACGGATGTGTTGTCTGGCGGTCGTCTGCCGGTCGGCGTCGGGTTCACAGGCAGCGAGGCGGACGTCGCGGACGGCGCGGTGATAACCATCGCGGCCGAAAACAGCGCGGCCTTCGACAAGGTCCAGATTTGTGGAGAGGGTTGGCCGAAGGACGCCGAACTGACTCTGACGGGTAGCGCGGGCTTGCGGACGATGGTGTTTCCCGGTCCCCGCGACGAAATCTGGCAACCCGTTTGTCAGACCGCGATCTTCGACACGCTGCAGACGCGGCTCGAGATTCGCCCGACGGGCAGGGTGAAGCTCCATGACGTGCGGCTGACGCGACAGGGGCCGGGCGTGGAGCTGTCCAATCTCGGCGTCGTCGGAGGGACCATTCAGGATTTGGTGCTGAGGAACGGCGACTGGACGCGATTGGAGCTGGACGCCTGGCGACCGGACCTGGTCATCATCGCCTTCGGCGTCAATGATGGGTTCGCGCCGAACTTCGACGCCGACGACTATGAGTCCTGGCTGCGCGGAGCCTTGGCGGGCCTGCCTTCGGGCCTGCCTGTACTGATCCTCGGCGCGCCGGAGGGACTGAAGGCCGGAACCGCCGGACCGTGCGGCGGACGGGCCGCGCCCGCATCTCTGGCGGTGGTCCGGGACGTGCAGCGTCGCGTCGCGAGCGAGACGGGCGTCGCATTCTGGGACTGGTACGGACGCATGGGAGGCGACTGTTCGGCGGAGCGGCTGGCGACTGCGCCGGAACCCTATATGCGGCCCGACCGGGTGCATTTCACTTCCCAGGGGGCGGAGTGGATCGGCGGGGTGCTGAGCGACGATCTGCTGGCCGCCTATGACCGCTGGAAGGCGGCGAAGGGGGAGGCGGACTGATGCTGTTTCCGACCCTGGCCTTCGCGGTCTTCTTCCTGTTCGTCTATCTGGTCAGCTGGAGCCTGGATCGAGAGAACGGGCGGCGCAAACTGTTCCTGCTGCTCGCCAGCTGGTTCTTCTACGCCCAGTGGGACTGGCGGTTCGTGGGGCTGCTGATCGTCTCGGCCGTGCTGAACTGGGGCGTGGCGGCCCTGGTCGTGCGCAGCGACCGGTCCGCGCGGCGCAAACTGTGGGTCAGTCTGGGCGTGGCGGCCAATCTGCTCATACTGGGCTTCTTCAAGTATTACGGCTTCTTCGTCGAACAGGCTGTTGATCTGCTTGCCCAATTCGGTTGGGAGCGGGACCTGCCCCTGTTGCAGGTGGTGCTGCCGGTGGGGATCAGCTTCTTCACCTTCCAGGGCATCAGCTATGTGGTCGACGTCTATCGCGGCAAGACGGCGCCGGCCGAGAGCCTGCTGGACGTCATGCTGCTGATGAGCTTCTTCCCGCACCTGGTGGCTGGACCCATCGTGCGGGCCTCGGACCTGTTGCCCCAGTTCGCCCGGGTGCCCAGGCTGACGCGCGAGATGGCGACCCATGGGCTGCTGCTGATCGTCTGGGGCCTGTTCAAGAAGACCGTGATCGCGTCCGAGCTGGCGACGCGGCTGGTGGATCCGGTCTTCTTCGATCCTGCGGCCTATGGGGCGATCGACATAGCGGCGGCGGTCTATGCCTATGCAGTTCAGATCTACTGCGACTTCTCGGCCTATTCGGACATGGCCATCGGGATCGCGGCCTTGCTGGGCTATTCCTTCCCGCGCAATTTCGACCAGCCGTACCGGGCGGCCTCGATGCAGGCCTTCTGGCGGCGGTGGCACATCAGCCTTTCCAGCTGGCTGCGCGACTATCTGTATGTGCCGCTGGGGGGCGGGCGCAAAGGGCTGTGGTCATCGTGCATGAATGTAATGATCACCATGCTGCTGGGCGGGTTGTGGCACGGCGCGGCCTGGACCTTCGTGGCCTGGGGCGCCCTGCACGGCGGGGCGCAGGTGGTGGAGCGTCTAGGGCGCGCGTTGGTCAAGGACCGCAAGGTCGTCCCGACCTGGCTGGGGGTTCTCATCACCTTCCATGTCGTCTGTCTGGGCTGGATTCTGTTCCGCGCCGAAACCTTCGATCTGGCGATGCAGATGTTGGTCGGCCTGGGTCGGTTCGAGGGCTTCAGCCTGTTGACCCCCTTTGTGCTGGCGTTGATCGTCGGCGGACTGGCGATGCACGGACTGCCGCCGCGCGCGGTGGAGGGGCTGGCCGAACGGCTGAAGACGGCGCCGTCGCCGACCCTGGGCATCCTCATCGGACTGGCGATCCTTCTGGTCGAGGCGATGCGGCCCGAGGGCGTGGCGCCCTTCATCTATTTCCAGTTCTGAGGCCTTGATCCGACGATGAGCGAGCCGACGGACCCGATCGACCCCTTTCCCACCCGCGCCCAGCCGCCGGTGTCGCCGTTTCCGCCGCTGGAGGAGCCGGTTTCGGCCGATCCGCCCAGCGACTGGATCGACGGCGCGAACGCCCATGACCTGCCGACGCGGGAGAACGCCCTGGTCGCCCTCGGTCGTTTTGCCTTTCCGCCCGCCCCCCCATTGGATGAAGAAGGGGAGGCGGCGCGCGCGCGGCGGTGGACCAGCCAGACCGTGCTGGTCGCCTGCGTCTTCCTGATGATCTTCAATGCCGGATCGGTGCAGAACTGGGCGCGCCAGCAGCCGCCGGGCTGGACTCAGTCAACGATTGATCGACTGGCGACGGTCTGGGTCGAACAACTGGCCCTGCTGGGGGCGGACCAGCCGGTCGAGGGGCTGCGGCAGCTGTGGCGCGAGGCGCAGACGCTGCGGTTCGACGGCGGCCGGGACAAGGCGGCGCCGGAGGCCTGAGATCGCGCCGACGGCCAAGGCCGGCGCGATCTTTCGGTGTGGAGCCGGCTTAGTTGACCGTCGCCTTGACGATCTTGCCGGGGCTGCGCGGCGGCTCGCCCTTCGGTAGGGCGTCGACATGCTCCATGCCGGACTCGACCACGCCCCAGACGGTGTACTGGCGGTCCAGGAAGGTGGCGTCGTCGAAGCAGATGAAGAACTGCGAGTTCGCGCTGTTCGGATCGGCGGTGCGGGCCATGGAGCAGACGCCGCGCACGTGCGGCTCGGCCGAGAATTCCTGCTTCAGGTTCGGCTTGTTGGAGCCCGAGGTGCCGGTGCCGGTCGGATCGCCGCCCTGGGCCATGAAGCCGGGGATGACGCGGTGGAAGACGACGCCGTCGTAGAAGCCTTCCGAAGCCAGTTCGGTGATGCGGGCGACGTGGTTCGGGGCCAGGTCAGGGCGCAGCTTGATGACCACGTCGCGGGCTTCGCCGTCGCCGGTGTCCAGGGTGAAGGTCAGGGTGTCGGCCATTTCGGTCGTCCTCTCGGGGTTGATTTGCGGCGGGACATAGCCCGCAACGCCGGTCGGGGCTATGTGGGAACGATGAGTGAAGACGAAAAGCCTCAAGAACGTCGTCGAATGGTGCGGCCGCCCAGCGGCGGAACCGCGGCCGGACGCGGCATGGGCACGAAGATGAAGACGGCCGACACCAAGTCCATGTCGAGCCAGCAGTGGATCAAGCGCCAGCTGTCGGACAAATGGTCGGAACGGGCGCGGGCGGAAGGCTGGCGTTCGCGCGCCGCCTTCAAACTGATCGAGATCGACGACAAGTTCCGGCTGATCAAACGGGGGTCCAAGGTCATCGACCTGGGCGCGGCGCCGGGCGGCTGGGTCCAGGTGGCGCTGAACCGGGGCGCCGGCGCCGTGGCCGGCGTGGACTTGCTGATGATCGAACCGATCCCGGGCGCCACCCTGCTGCAGGCGGACTTCACCCAGCCCGGCGTGGATCAGCAGCTGATCGAGGCCATAGGCGGTGCGCCGGATCTGGTTCTGTCGGACATGGCGCACAACACCGTCGGCCACCGCCAGACCGACCACCTGAAGATCATCGCCCTGATCGAAATCGCCGCCGACTTCGCCATCCGCACCCTGAGGCCGGGGGGCAGTTTCGTCTCGAAGAACTTCCAGGGCGGCGACGCCGGGGGCGTTCTGGCGCGGCTGCGCGAGGCGTTCGAGACGGTGAAATACGTCAAGCCGGAGTCCAGCCGCAAGGACAGCGCCGAGGTGTTCCTGGTGGCGCTGAACAAGAAATAGGGGGCGCGACGAGCCGTCGCGTCAGGCCATCGCGTCAGGCCGTCGCGGGTCTTTGGCGGGCGCGACGCTCTTCGATGCGCGACCAAATACGGTCGTGGACGGTGAAGAAAACCGTCTGCACCAGGGGTTCGATGACGCCGATCGCCAGGGCGGTGCGGATGTCCTGCGTCAGGGCGAAGGCCACGGCGACGGCGACGGTGAAGTGCATGACGCCATAGGTGACGGTCTTGACCGCCACCTGTTTCAGCGACCGGGGCAGGGCGTGGCTGTGGCCATGGCCGTGGTTGTCGTGGACGCGGGCCTGTTCCTCGGGCGACATGATGTCGAGCCGAGCGGTGAAGGCCTCGGCCGCCTCTTCGATGTTCGAGGCCATGCGGCGGCGTTCGATCCGGTGCCAGACGCGGTCGTGGATCGAATAGGCGATGGTCTGGAAGAAAGGCTCGACCATCCCCACGGCCAGGGCGATGCGCCAGTCGCGGGTGATGGCGAAGGCCACCAGAATGGCCACCACGAGGTGCATGACCCCGTAGCTGGCGATCTTCAGGGCCAGTTTTCGCGCGGTGCTGAGGATGACGCCGACCATGATGCGAGAATGGTCATTGGGGCGCTGGGTTGCAAACCAATAAAATCTATCGGGTCCATAAGCCGCAAGACCCTTGCCGTAGCCCCCCGCACCCCGTTATACGCGGCCCGCAAAACGGAGACTCCCCATGGAGATACGCGAAGGACTGACCTTCGACGATGTTTTGCTGGAACCCGGTCCGTCCGAGTTCATGCCGGCGATGGTCGACGTCTCGACCCAGCTGACGCGCGACATCAAACTGAACATACCGCTGCTGTCGTCCGCCATGGACACGGTGACGGAAAGCCGCCTGGCCATCGCCATGGCCCAGTCCGGCGGCCTGGGCGTGCTTCACCGCAACATGACGATCGAGGAGCAGGCTGATCAGGTCCGCGCCGTGAAACGCTATGAGAGCGGCATGGTGGTCAATCCGGTGACGGTGAGCCCCGCGACGACCCTGGGCGAGGTGCGCGAGATCGTCGAACGCAAGAAGATCACCGGCTTTCCGGTGGTCGATCCCAAGTCGGGCAAGCTGGTCGGCATGCTGACTCACCGGGACATGCGCTTCGAAAGCGATCCGAACGTCACGGCCGCCTCTCTGATGACCACCGGCGACCTGATCACGGTGCGCGAGGGCGCCAGCCGCGAGGAGGCGCGCGAACTGCTGCGCACCCGCAAGATCGAGCGGGTCATCGTGGTGGACGAGGATTATCGGGCCGTCGGTCTGATCACGATGAAGGACATCGAGAAGGCCCAGGCCTTCCCCAACGCCGCCAAGGACGAGCAGGGACGCCTGCTGGTCGGCGCCGCCTCGACGGTCGGCGACGCCGGCTTCGAGCGGGCCATGGCCCTTGCTGAAGCCGGATGCGACGTCGTCGTGATCGACACCGCCCACGGCCACTCGGCCTCAGTCGCGGCGGTGGTCGAACGGATCAAGCGCGAGAACAACCGGCTGCAGATCATCGCCGGAAACGTCGCGACCTATGACGCGACGCGGGCCCTGATCGACGCGGGCGCCGATGCGGTGAAGGTCGGGATCGGTCCCGGCTCCATCTGCACCACCCGCATCGTCGCGGGCGTGGGCGTGCCCCAGCTGACGGCCGTGATGGACGCCGCGCGGGCGGCCAAGGGATCGGGCGCCTCGGTGATCGCCGACGGCGGCATCAAGTACTCGGGCGACCTGGCCAAAGCCATCGCAGCCGGCGCGAACGTCGCCATGATGGGCTCGATGTTCGCCGGCACCGACGAGAGCCCCGGCGAGGTCTTCCTGTACCAGGGCCGGTCCTACAAGTCGTACCGCGGCATGGGTTCGGTGGGCGCCATGGCGCGCGGCTCGGCCGACCGCTATTTCCAGAAGGAAGTCTCGTCCGAGAAGCTGGTGCCCGAGGGCATCGAGGGCCAGACGCCGTACAAGGGGCCTATCGGTCCGGTCCTGCATCAGCTCGTCGGGGGGCTGCGCGCCTCCATGGGCTATGTCGGCGCCGGCACGATCCCGGACTTCCAGGACCGCGCCCGCTTCATGCGCATCACCGGCGCCGGCCTGCGGGAAAGCCACGTCCACGACGTGATGATCACGCGCGAGGCGCCGAACTACAGACAGGGATAAGGCCATGACGACCGAACTGACCTATCTGGCCCTGACGCTGATCCTGGCCCTGGTCCACATCCTGGCGCCGGCCCTGGGGCGGACGGCGCAGTTCGGTCTGGCCTGGAACGCCGGCGCACGCGATACGCCGGTCGGGCCGTCCCGCCCAGTGGTGGGGCGTCTGGAGCGGGCGCAGTCGAACCTGTTCGAGACCCTGCCCCTGTTCATCGGCGCGGAGCTGATCGCCCATGTGGTCGAGGCCTCCGGACCCCTGACGCTGTGGGGGACGACCCTCTATTTCTGGGGTCGCGTCGTCTATTTGCCGCTCTACGCCCTTGGCGTTCCCTATATCCGGTCGCTGGTCTGGCTGGTCTCGATCGTGGGACTGGTCATGGTGCTGGCGTCGCTGTTTCTTCTGAAAGCCTAGATTGACCCCAGCCGCCCGTCTCGCCGCCGCCGCCTCCGTCCTGGACGCCATCGCCCAGGGCCGCCAGCCGGCGGAAACCGTCCTGAAAGCCTGGGGGGCCGCCAACCGATACGCCGGGTCCAAGGACCGGCGCGCCATCGCCGACCGCGTCTACAAGGTGCTGCGGGCGCGCGGCCGCCTGTCCTGGATCATGGGCGGGCGTGAGGACGGCCGGGCCCTGGTGATCGGGTCTCTGCACGCCATCGACGGCCTGCCGCTGGAAGAGATCGAGGCCCTGCATGCGGGCGACGGCTACGGGCCGCGCCCCCTGTCGAAACAGGAGCGCTCCCGGATCACGGCGGGGGAGGGCGAACTTCCCGGCTGGGTCGCCGCCGGCCTTCCCGAGTTCGTGGTTGAGGATTTCAAAGCGATCTTCGGCGAGCGTTGGGCCGAAGAAGCCCATGCCCTAATGGCGCCGCGCGCGCCGATCGACCTGCGGGTCAATGACGCGGCGGCCACGGTGGACGCGGTCGAGGCCGAGCTGCGTGACGCCGGTCTGGCGGTCTCGCGCACCCCCTGGTCGGCCCTGGGTCTGCGTCTGCCGTCCGAGCCGCCGCCCAACATCCAGGCGCTGGAGGGGTTCAAGTCCGGCAAGTTCGAGATCCAGGACGAGGGCAGTCAGGTCGTCTGCTGGCTGGCCGGGGCGCAACCCGGCGCGACGGTTGTGGACTATTGCGCAGGCGGCGGCGGCAAGACCCTGGGTCTGGCCCAGGCCATGAAGGGGCAGGGGAGATTGACGGCGTCCGACGTGGTCAACAAGCGGCTGGAGAATATCCGCCCCCGCCTGCAACGCGCGGGCGTCGAGGCTGAACTGGTGCTGATCGGTCAGAACGGCGGGGGGCTGGAGGCGCTGAACGGCCAGGCCGATCTGGTCTTCGTCGACGCCCCCTGTTCGGGCTCGGGCACCTGGCGGCGTCGGCCCGAGGACGCCTGGCGTCTGACGGCGGACGAGGTCGAGAAACTGCACGCCGTTCAGGTCCGTATCCTGAGCCAGGCGACCAAGCTGGTGAAACCGGGCGGGCGTCTGGTCTATGTCACCTGTTCGATGCTGGCGCGCGAGAACGAGGCCAGCGCCGACGCTTTCGAGGCCGCCCATCCCGAGTTCAAACCGGTCCCGGTCGCCGACCTGCTGGGCGCGCCGCAACTGACCGACGCCGCCCGGACCAGGTTCGCTGAACTGGCGTCCGGCGCGCGGCTGCGGCTGTCGCCGGCCTCGGCCGACACCGACGGCTTCTTCGCCGCCGTCTATCAGCGGGCCGCTTGATGGGGATGGGGCCGGTTCGGCACGGCGAGGTTTCGGTCCTCTATGTCATGGCTGCGCCCGCCGAATACGGCGACTGTCTGCGCGCCCGCATCCAGCCCCTGATGACCGGCGTCGGCCCGGTGGAGGCTGCCGTGACCCTGACCGCCGCCTTGGCCCGGCTGGAGGCGGCGGGCAATCCGCCCGACCTGATCGTGTCCCTGGGGTCGTGCGGCTCGCGGGTGTTGGAGCACGCCTGCGTCTATCAGGCTTCTTCGGTCGCCTATCGCGACATGGACGCCAGCCCTCTCGGCTTTCCCAAGGGGGTGACCCCGCTGCTGAACCAGCCTGCGGTCCTGCCCCTGCCGTGCCCCGTCCCGGGCCTGCCGACCGCCACCCTGTCGACCGGTGCGAACGTCGTCTCCGGCGCCGCCTATGACGCCATCGACGCCGAGATGGTGGATATGGAGACCTGGGCCCTGGTCCGTGCGGCCCAGACCTTCGGCCTGCCCCTGATCGCCCTGCGCGGCGTGTCGGACGGTCGGACCGAACTGAAGGCGCTCGAGGACTGGACCTCCACCCTTTGCCATGTCGACGAGAACCTGGCCGCCGCCCTGGACCGTCTGATCGCCGTGCTGGAGGCCGACGGCCTCGCCGCGCTTGAAATTCCGGCCTTACACGGCCAAGACCCCGCGCAACCTCCCGCCCCGGATTCGATCACGCCATGACCACGCCGCACGACCACCGATCAGTCCTCATCGTCGATTTCGGCAGCCAGGTGACCCAGTTGATCGCCCGCCGCCTGCGCGAGGCCAGCGTCTATTGCGAGATTCACCCGTTCCAGAAGGCGGAACAGGCCTTGGCGGCGATGAAGCCTGCCGCCGTCATCCTTTCGGGCGGGCCCGAGAGCGTCCACGAAGAGGGCAGCCCCCGCGCGCCCCAGGCCGTGTTCGAGGCCGGGGTGCCGGTCCTGGGCATCTGCTACGGCGAGATGACCCTGTGCGAACAGCTGGGCGGCAAGGTCGAGGGCGGCCATACGCGCGAGTTCGGCCGCGCCGCCATCACGGTTCAGAAGGATTCTCCCCTGCTGGCCGGCCTGGCTCCGGTGGGCGAGGATGAGGAAGTCTGGATGAGCCACGGCGACAAGATCGTCGCCATCCCCGAGGGCTTCGACGTGGTGGCCTCGTCCGAGGGCTCCCCCTATGCGGTGATCGCCGACGAGACGCGGCGCTTCTACGGCGTGCAGTTCCACCCGGAAGTGATGCACACCCCGCGCGGCCACCAGATGCTGAAGAACTTCACCCACGGCATTGCGGGGCTGAAGGGCGACTGGACCATGGCCGCCTATCGCGACGAGAAGATCGCCCAGATCCGCGAACAGGTCGGCGACGCCAAGGTGATCTGCGGCCTGTCCGGCGGCGTCGACAGTTCCGTCGCCGCCGTGCTGATCCACGAGGCCATCGGCGACCAGCTGACCTGCGTCTTCGTCGACACCGGCCTGCTGCGCAAGGACGAGGCGAAACAGGTCACCACCCTGTTCCGCGAACACTACAACATCCCGCTGATCCACGTTGACGCGTCGAAAGAATTCCTGGGCGAGCTGGCCGGGATTTCCGACCCGGAAACCAAGCGCAAGACCATCGGCCGCCTGTTCATCGAAGTGTTCGACCGCGAGTCCGCCAAGATCGAGGGCGCCGAATTCCTGGCCCAGGGCACCCTCTATCCCGACGTGATCGAGAGCGTCTCCTCGTCCAGCGGCAAGGCCCACGTCATCAAGAGCCACCACAATGTCGGCGGCCTGCCCGACTATATGAAGCTGAAACTGGTCGAACCCCTGCGCGAACTGTTCAAGGACGAGGTCCGGGCGCTCGGCCGCGAACTGGGCCTGAGCGACGCTTTCGTGGGCCGCCATCCCTTCCCCGGACCGGGCCTGGCCATCCGCATCCCCGGCGAGATCACGCCCGAGGCCGTCGAGACCCTGCAACAGGCCGACGCCATCTATCTGGAGGAGATCCGCAAGGCGGGTCTGTACGACCAGATCTGGCAGGCCTTCGCGGTTCTGCTGCCGGTCAAGACCGTCGGCGTCATGGGCGACGCGCGAACCTATGAAAAGGTGCTGGCCCTCCGAGCCGTCTCCTCCACCGACGGCATGACCGCCGACTTCTACCAGTTCCCCTGGGACGTCCTGGCCAAGACCGCGACGCGGATCATCAACGAGGTCCGCGGCGTGAACCGTGTCGTCTATGACGTGACGTCCAAGCCGCCGGGCACGATCGAGTGGGAATGATTCAGGGCTTTCGAAGTCTTTCGGCGGCGCTTTGAAATATAGCGCTAAATCACTGACTTGCAAGATAAATGCTTTCGCAGCCTCTCGATACCTTTCGAGGGGCTGCTTTCGTTTTTGTCGGTCGCTCCGACGGTCCCGCCGCCATTGCTCGCGGAGACTCCGCTCCATACCGTCATAGGGCCGAGGGCGTCCTGACGGTCTTTTTTCTGAGCCAAGCTGCGGATTTGGCTGAGGAAAAAGATCCCGAAAGGTCCCGAAAACGCCTGACGGTCTTTTGGAGTGAAAACGGCATGCTCACCGACGCTGAATTGCGAAATACACGTGGAAAAACGAAGCCTTACAAAAAGACCGACAGGGACGGTTTGTACGTCCTCGTAACACCGACAGGCGGCATCGCTTTCAAGTACGACTACCGCTTCAACGGGCGGCGCGAGACGGTCACGTTCGGCGCCTACGGCCCGACCGGGCTCTCGCTCGCCAGGGCGCGGGAGAAGCTGGTCGAGGCGAAGCGCCAGATCGCCGAAGGCGTTTCGCCGGCGCTGGACAAGCAGCGGGTCAAGCGCCGGCTGAAGGAGGCCCAGAGGTTCGAGCAGGTGGCGATCCGATGGATGGATCATGCTCCGATGGCGGACAGCACCCGCAACATGCGGCGGTCCATCTTCAACCGGGAAATCCTGCCTCAATGGCGCACCCGCCTGCTGAACGAGATCACCCCCAACGATCTTCGCGCCCACTGCAAGACGATCGTCGAGCGGGGCGCGCCGGCGACGGCCGTGCACGTGCGCGACATCGTCAAACAGATATACGCCTACGCCATCCTGCACGGGGAGAAGATCGACAATCCCGCCGACGGGGTGGGGCCGGCCTCGATCGCCACCTTCCGGCCACGTGACCGGTCGCTGTCGCCAACGGAGATCCGGATCGCGCTGAGCCTGCTGGGGGAGGTGGCGACCCTGCCGACGATCCGCCTCGGCATGAAGTTCATCCTGCTGAGCATGGTTCGCAAGAGTGAGCTGCAGGATGGCGTCTGGGACGAGGTCGACTTCGCCAATGCGGTCTGGTCGATTCCGAAGGAGCGGATGAAGCGGTCGCGGCCGCACAACGTCTATCTCTCGACCCAGATGCTCGACATCCTGATCGCGCTGAAGACCTGCGCCGGAAACTCCCGTTACATCCTGCCCTCGCGCTATGACGCCGACGCGCCGATGTCGCGGGCGACCTTCAACCGGGTGACCTCGGCGATCGCCGAGCGGGCGCGCGAGCGAGACCTGCCGCTGGAGCCCTTCACGGTCCACGACCTGCGGCGCACCGCCTCGACGCTGTTGCACGAGATGGGCTTCAACTCGGACTGGATCGAGAAATGTCTGGCCCACGAGGAGCGGTCGTCCCGCGGCGTCTACAACAAGGCCGAGTTCGAGGCCCAGCGCCGTCACATGGCCCAGGAGTGGTCGAACGCCGTGGACGCCTGGGAGGCCGGGCGGGCGTTCACGCCCGTGCTCGTCATCCCGGAAACGGCCGGTCCTCGCTTCGATCCGCGGCTCTGACCGGTCGGCTGACCCGCTTGCGCACGTCGGGCGGCGGAGCCCTGCGGATCGGCTTGGCCCGGCGAAGCGCGAGCCAGGCCTCGACCTCGGCGAGATCCCAGACCACGCAGCGCGGCGTCAGCAGGAACCGTCTCGGAAACTGGCCGCGCTGCTCCATCTCCCAGATGGTGCTGTCGGCCAGGGGCACCATCTGGCGCAACTGGGGCTTCTTGATCGTACGCTTCAGCGGGGGCTCGGCCTGGGCCATCGAATATCTCCACAGTGTCGTGGGAATCGAAGTCGAAAGACCGCGTCAGGCCTAGCCGCCAACCTCTCGACCGTAGGCTTACTGCGTTGTGCGCGGAGAGGGCTTGCACATATCCATATTTCGACTAATTCGGAACTATGGAAACCGAACCCGCGATCCTGGCGCTCGCCGCCCTGGCGCAATCGACGCGGCTGGAGGCGTTCCGCCTGCTCGTGCGTCACGAACCCGGCGGCTTGCCGGCCGGTGAAATCGCAAACCATCTGGCGATCCCGGCCAACACCCTGTCGTCCCATCTGGGCGTCCTGACCCGCGCGGGGCTGATCCGCTCCGAGCGTCGCAGCCGGTCGATCATCTACCGGGTCGATCTGGACCGGCTTCGCGACCTGGTCCTCTTCCTGCTCAAGGACTGCTGCGGGGGCCGGGCGGACCTGTGTGAGCCTCTGCTGGCTGAACTCGCGCCCTGCTGCCCCTGAGGATCCCGTGGACATCGTCATCTATCACAACCCGGCCTGCGGGACGTCGCGCAACGCGCTTGAACTCGTTCGCCACCTCGGCATCGAGCCGCACGTCGTCGAGTATCTGAAGACCCCGCCGTCGCGCGCCATGGTCGCCTGGCTGGCCGAACGCACCGGCGCGCCGCTGCGAGACCTGTTGCGCGAGAAGGACACGCCCTTCGCCGAACTGGCGCTCGGGAATCCCGACCTGACGGACGATCAGCTTCTGGACGCGATCGAGGCCCATCCGATCCTGCTCAACCGGCCGATCGTCGTCAGTCCCTTGGGCGTCAGGCTCTGCCGGCCGTCCGAAGCCGTGCTTGACCTTCTGCCCGCTGAGGGCCTCAAACCCTTCACCAAGGAGGACGGCGAGGTGGTCATCGACGTCGACGGCCGGCGGGTGGGACGATGATCGATACGCCCGTGTCGGAGGCCGCGCCGCCGCGCCGCCTGTCCTTCCTCGACCGCTGGCTGACGGCGTGGATCTTCGCCGCCATGGGTCTGGGCGTCGCCTTGGGAACCCTGGTTCCCGGCCTTCCCGCCTGGGTCGACAGCCTTTCGGTCGGCGCGACCAACATCCCGATCGCCATCGGTCTGATCCTGATGATGTACCCGCCGCTGGCCAGGGTCCGCTATGAGGCGCTGCCGCGCGTGTTCGCCGACAGGCGCGTGCTGGCCCTGTCCCTGTTCCAGAACTGGGTGCTGGGTCCGGTGCTGATGTTCGTCCTTGCGGTCATCTTCCTGCGCGATCAGCCCGAATACATGACCGGCGTCATCCTGATCGGCCTGGCGCGGTGCATCGCCATGGTGCTGGTCTGGAACCAGCTGGCGCGGGGCGACAACCAGTATGTGGCCGGGCTCGTCGCCTTCAACTCGATCTTCCAGATCCTGTTCTTCAGCCTCTACGCCTGGATCTTCCTGACGGTCCTGCCGCCGCTGTTCGGCCTGCAGGGCAGCGTGGTCGACGTCAGCGTCTGGACCATCGCCGGCGCCGTTCTGATCTACCTCGGCCTGCCGTTCCTGGCCGGCTTCCTGACCCGCCGCAGTCTGATCGCCCGCCGGGGCGCCGACTGGTACGAGCGCCGCTTCCTGCCGCGCATCGGGCCGATCACCCTGGTCGCCCTGCTGTTCACCATCGTGGTCATGTTCAGCCTCAAGGGCGGCGAGGTGGTGGCTCTTCCGCTCGACGCCCTGCGCATCGCCATTCCGCTGACCATCTACTTCCTCGTCATGTTCGTGGTCAGCTTCCTCCTGGGCAGGCTGATCGAGGCCGACTATCCGCGCACCACAGCCCTGGCCTTCACAGCGGCCTCGAACAATTTCGAACTGGCCATCGCGGTGGCCATCGCCGCGTTCGGGCTGACCTCGCCGGTGGCCTTCGCGGCGGTCATCGGGCCGCTGGTCGAGGTGCCGGTGCTGATCCTGCTGGTGTCGGTCGCGCTGTGGATGGGCCGGCGCTGGTTCCCGGACACCGCCCCGCCGGCGGACGTCGTCTGATGATCGGGCTTCACCGCGTCGATGCAAACGATTCCGGTCTGATCGCCGCGCTCAGAACCGAGGGCCTGCCGGACCCCGGCGCCGGCCGCTACTTCCGCGCCGACGACGACAGCGCCCTGGCCGGATACGTCGGCTTGGAAGGGCAGGGGCGGGACCTGCTGCTGCGCTCCCTGGTCGTATCCGCCCACAGGAAGGCGCAAGGCCTCGGAAGCCGCATCCTGACCGCCGCCGAAGCCGTGGCGAGCGACATGGGCGGGGAACGTCTTCACCTGCTCACCACGACGGCCGAGCCCTTCTTCATCCGGCGCGGCTTCGTCGCCGCCGATCGGGAGACCGCGCCCGAAGCGATCCGGCGAACCGGCGAGTTCACGGACATCTGCCCGGCCTCGGCCGCCTATCTCACCAAGGATCTCGGATGACCTTCGCGCGTCTGCGGCCGCTGCCGGATCCGGATCATCTGCCGGCCCTGGACGCGGCTTTTCTGTCGAGCGATCCGGCGGGCGGCCTGGGTCCGCACGACCACCCGCCACGCATTCTTCTCCTGTACGGGTCGCTGCGCGAACGCTCCTACTCGCGGCTCTGCGTCGAGGAAGCGGCCCGCCTGCTGCAGCGCATGGGATGCGAGACCCGCATCTTCGACCCGTCCGACCTGCCCCTGCCGGGCGCGCCCGGCGACGACGACCATCCGGCGGTGCGCGAGTTGCGCGAGCACGCCCTGTGGTCGGAAGGCATGGTCTGGTGCAGCCCGGAGCGGCACGGCCAGGTGTCCGGCCTGATGAAGCTGCAGGTCGACCATCTGCCGTTGAGCCTGGGCGGCATGCGCCCGACCCAAGGCCGGACGCTCGCGGTCATGCAGGTGTCGGGCGGCTCCCAGAGCTTCAACGCCGTCAACACCCTGCGCCTGCTGGGCCGCTGGATGCGGATGATCACCATCCCCAACCAGTCCAGCGTGGCCAAGGCCTTCCAGGAGTTCGACGAGGCGGGGCGGATGAAGCCTTCGGCCTACTATGCGCGCATCGTCGATGTGATGGAGGAACTGGTGCGCTTCACCATCCTTGTCCGGCCCCACGCGTCCCAGCTCGTGGACCGCTATTCCGAGCGCAAGGCGGCCGGAATTCCGGTCGACGCCGCCGCCGATCTCCCGGCTATCGCCATCGCGCGTCAGGCTTGAGGCCGCGTCGGCGGCGGCTTGGGGCGTCGCGCGCTTGGCAAAGGTCGTAAGTCGCCACTTCTGGGGAAATAAGCTGGCGTCTTGGCGTAACTCGCCAGAAGTGGCGAATTGCGATTCACCCTGTTGAGACCCGCTTCTTGAGCGGAGCCGCCCCGCCCAGAGTCCCGCCGGCGCCGTAGGAGGCCGCCTATCCTCGATCGACCAGGGAGTAGCTCGTGCTGCGCCCGCCGCCTTCATCCTTCACGAGGATGCCCCGATCCACCAGATCGTTGATGTCGCGCAAGGCCGTGTCGGGCGAGGACTTCGTCAGCGCCGCCCATTTGGTCGAGGTGAGCTTGCCTTCGAAGCCGTCGAGCAGCCGGTTGATGACCGTGCTCTGGCGCCCGCTCAACGTCTGACCGGCGAGCGCCTCCCAGAAGCGCGCCTTGCGCATCACATGGGTCAGGGTGGCTTCCGCGCCGTCGAATGCGCGATCGAGGCAGCCGAGGAACCAGTCCAGCCAGAGGGTCACGTCCAGCGCGCCTTTCTGGGTCGTCTCCAGGGTCGCGTAGTAGTCCTTGCGCTCCAGCCGGATCTGGGCGGACATGCTGTAGAACCGCTGGGCGCTTTTCTCGGAACGGGCGAGCGCCATGTCGGCGATCGCCCGGGCGATCCGGCCGTTCCCGTCGTCGAACGGGTGGATGGTCACGAACCACAGGTGGGCGATCGCGGCCTTGAGGACCGGATCCGTCCGCGGCTCGTCAGTGAACCAGTCGAGGAACGCGCGCATCTCGTCCTGTAGACGGGCGGCGGGCGGCGCTTCATAGTGCACGCGCTCTCGTCCGAAGGGGCCCGAGACGACCTGCATCGGGCCGGAGTTCTCGTTGCGCCAGGCGCCGACGACGATCTTCGTCATGCCGCTGCGCCCGGTCGGAAACAGGGCGGCGTGCCAGGCGAACAGGCGGTCCTCGGTGAGCGGAGACGCAAAGTTCTGGGTCGCGTCGAGCATCATCTCGACCACGCCGTCGACGTTGCGGTCCGCAGGGGCGAGGGCTCCGATATCCATGCCGAGGCGGCGGGCGATCGAGGATCGCACCTGATCCTTGTCGAGCAGTTCGCCTTCGATTTCGCTGGACTTGAGGACGTCTTCGGTGAGGGTCTCGAGAACCGCTTCAGCGCGCAGGTCGAAGCCGAGCGTATGCATCCGGCCAAGTAGAAGGCCCTGGCGGTGACGGACCGCCGCGAGGCGATCGGCGAGCGCGTCAGCGCGCCAGTCCAGACGCGGCCAGCCTTCGATCTCGTGGATGTACTCCGCCATTCACCGCACTCCTTGCGGAGAATATGGGCGTTATTCGCCGTAAGAGCAAGGCTATTCTCCGCGCATGGTGCGGAGAATAGGGAGCTTAATCTCCGCACACCAAGGCTGGGCTCTCACAGCCATCGGCTGCAGCCCCGCATCTTTGGTATCCGCGGATCGTTCGGGTATCGGCGCCCTCGTGCCCAAGCGGCGCCGATATCCTTGCCGACGGGCCGCAGTCTGAGGGCCGCAGACGGAGACGGCCGCTCAAGAGGCCGGCCGCGCGCCCTTCGGCGTCCCATGCCGAGAGAAGCCGACCACGAGGATGGCGATCGTCAACAGCTGAACGGCGACGCCTTCGACGGTCGGATAGAGGCCGAGGATCTCGATGCGGGGGATCCAGGCCAGGGGGTGGACATCGAGCCAGCCCGCCTCCTGCAGCGCCGCCACCCCCTTGCCGACCAGGACGACCGAGAGGACAGCCATGAGGATCGAGCTCAGGGAGAAGAACCGGCCGATCGGCAGGCGCTTGCTGTAGGCCAGCAGGGCCCAGGCCACCACGGCCAGGATCGCCACCGCCGTCAGGGCGCCGGCCAGCATGCCGACATGGCCGCCCTGGCTCCATATCGCCGCATAAAACCGGATGGTCTCGAACACTTCCCGGTAGACCACCACGAAGGCCAGCAGGAACAGGAACCAGGCCGACCGTTTGGACAGGGCGTGGGAGAGCTTGTCGCGGATATAGGTCTGCCAGGCGTCGGCGTGCGACTTGCCGTGCATCCAGATGCCGACCGAGACGAGCACGACGGCGGCCAGAAGCGAGCCGAAGCCCTCGGTGAGCTCCCGGCTGGCGCCGCTGATGGAGATGAAGAAGGTCGCGGCCGCCCAGGTGGCGCCGCCGGCGACCAGCGCGGCCACCCAGCCGCCGTGGACGTAGCGCAGCACCTCGGGGCGTTCGGCCTTCCTGAGGAAGGCGATCATCGCCACCACGATGAGCAGGGCCTCCAGGCCTTCGCGCAGCAGGATGGTGAAGGCGCCGAGGAAGCTGGCGAGATTGTCCGCCTCCTGGGGCGCGAGGGCCCGCTCGGCCGTGTCCAGCAGGGCGTTCGCACGCGCGACCCGGTCCGCGACCTCCCGGGCGGGCGCGCCCCGGCTGATCGAGACGCGCAGCTCGGTCATAGCGGTCTCGACCCGGCGCATCAGGGCGCTGTCCCGGGCGCCGAGGGCCGGCTCGATCGGCTCGACGCCGTCGAGGTAGGCGGACAGCGCCAGGTCCGTCGCCGCCTTGCGGTTGCCCCGGCGATAGGCCGCCTCGCTCTCCGCCAGGCGCGTCCGCGCCAGGGTCAGCGTCGATCCGGCCGGGCGCGCCGCCGCCTCGGGATGACGCCGCAGATAGGCGGTCAGGGCTCGCGCCCGGGGTTCGCCGAGGCGGGTGGCCAGGTCGGCCGGCGTGGTCTGGGTGAGGGCGGCCAGGTCGGGGAAGGCCGCACGGACCGCGGGATCGCCGTCCCACAGGCGCTTGCCCTCGGCGGCTTCGGCGTCGGTGAAGGCGAAGCGGCCGACATAGAAGGCCAGCGCCCAGCGGTCCTCGGCCGGAAGGTGCGAGAAGCTGGCCATCGCCGTGCCCTCCAGCCCCTGGTCGATCACCTGGTAGAGGCCGAAGACGCTGCGCTGGCGGGCGCGCTCCAGGTCGGCGAAGGCGATCGCCGGCGGGTCGAGCCCCTCGGCGCCCGGGCCGTCGGCGCGACCGGTCGCGCCGTGGCAGACAGCGCACTGCTCGGCATAGAGGGCGGCGCCGCGAGCCAGGTCGGGCGGGAACGAAGGCGCCAGCGGGCTCGGATAGGCCGTCAGCACCGCGCCGGCCAGGGCCTTCGCCCGGGCGCCGACGACGGCCGGATCGGCCTTGTCCCGGATGGCCGCCTGCAGGCCCGCGGCGTCGCGCGCCAGAGCGGCCTTAGCCGGGTTGGCCGGCAGGGCGTCCAAACGCGTCCGGATCTGGGTGCTGAACTCGATCATCTCGCCGTATTCGGCCGGGTTGACGATCTCGCCATCGGCCACAGCGCCGGCGTAGTCGACCGCCACATAGTCGAGCAGCCGCCAGGCCACCTGGGCCTCCGAGGCGGACGGGGCCTGGGCGAGGGCGGGGCCAGCCAGCGCCATGGCGAACAGCAGGGCGAGCAGGTGGAACAGAGGACGCATGGGAAACCTAGTTGTGAGCGGCTCGCATTAGCATTCGCGCCGCGAGACTGTCGCGCTCAAAGCGACGCCGGGTGATCGTGCAGGGCTTCGATCACCTTGCAGGCCGAGACCCGGCCACCGGCGCATTCCGCCGTCATCCGCGAGAGCTCGCCTTGCAGCGCCCTGAGCTGGGCGATCTTCTGCTTCACCTCGGCCAGGTGGCGTTCGGCGATGACGTTCGCCTCGGCGCAGGGCCGGTCCGGGTGATCGGACAGGTCCAGCAGGGAGCGGATCGAGTCCAGGTCGAAGCCCAGCTGGCGTGCATGCCGGATGAAGGACAGGCGGCGCTCCGCCGCGTCGTCATACATGCGCCGGTCGCTGGCGGTGCGCGGCGGCGCGGGAAGCAGGCCGATCTCTTCATAGAAGCGGATTGTCGGAACCTTGACGCCGGTGGCGGCGGCGAGCTTGCCGATCGGGCGCAGGCCCGATGAAGCGGGGGAGGGCTGGGTCATTGTGTCGTCTCGGGTTTGACGGATGGCCGGAGGGCGACCCGGCGCGGGATCATCGGCCGAGCCCCATGAGGACGAGGGCGACGCCGAAGGCGGCGATGGTGGAGGTGCCGGTGAGGGCCATGCCGAACGCTCGGGCGGCCGCGCCCCTGGCGTAACCCAGGGCGAAGAATACCCGGCCGGCCAGATAGAGGGCGACCAGCACCGGCAGCAGGATCATCTCCTCGCCCCGCAGCACGGTGGCGAGGACCAGATGGGCGCCCACCGCCAGGACCGTCTGTTCGAGGGAGTTCTGAAGTACGGCGGCCGGCACGGCCAGCCGGGCGCTGGGCGACCCGTAGGCTGCGCCCGGCCGGTCGGCGTCCGATCGGAACCGGATGCTGGCCACAGCCCTCAGACAGCCGCCGAGCCACAGAAAGACCGGCAGGTCCGCCTTCAGCGCGTAGGCCAGCCGATCGGCCGTCGCCATATCCGGCGTGGCGCCGAGCAGCGCGGGCGGCAGCCATAGCCAGGCGGCGGCGACCGCCGCGGCGCTCAGCGCGATCGCCGCCGCCGAGCGGGCGGCGATCTCTCTCTGTTCGGCGTTCATCGGCCTCATGGTGGGTTCGCTCCGGCTCGGTCCGCATCCTAACTCCTCCAGTCGCTGGAGGATCAAGACCCGTCGGCGAGTCCGGAGGTTCGGCCGCGGGCGCGAATTTCCGCTTGATCCTCCGGCGACTGGAGGATGCATCCTCATGATGACAGGTGGAGAGCCATGACCGAACGTCCCTTATCCTCTGAACCGGCGGCCTCCGGCTGCGGCTGCGGCGCGACCGTGAAGTTCGACGGCGCCACGCCGGCCTATCGGCGCATCCTCATGGCGGTGATCGCCATCAACGGGGCCGCCTTCCTGGCCATCGCCGGCGGCGCGGCCCTGCAGGGCTCGGCCGCCTTGGGGGCCAACGCCCTCGACTTCCTGGCCGACGCCGCCACCTACGGCATCAGCCTGGCCGTGATCGGGCGCACGGTCGCCGTGCGGTCCGGAGCGGCCCTGGTCAAGGGCGCCAGTCTCGCGGCGCTGGCGCTGTTCATCCTCGGCTACGCGATCTGGCGCGCCACCTCCGGGGCGCCGCCGGAAGGGTTCGTCATCACCGGCCTGGGCGCCCTGGGCTTCTTCGCCAACGCCCTGGCCGCGCTCCTGCTGGTCCGCCACCGCGAGGGCGACGCCAATGTCCGCTCGGTCTGGCTGTGCACGCGCAACGACCTGATCCAGAGCGTGGTGGTCGCCGGCACCGGTCTGGCGGTGTGGCTGACCGCCTCCCGCTGGCCGGACCTGATCGCGGGGGCGATCCTGGCGGTGGTCTTCCTGCAGTCGGCCTGGTCGATCCTGAAACAATCGCGCGCCGAGCTGAAGGCCGCGGCGTGACCGCGAGCTTCACCCCCGCGCTCGGCCACGCCGCCCTGAGCGGCCTCTACGATCCCGCCATCGCCCTGTTGACCCGGGAGCGGGCCTGGCGCGCCCGACTGCTCGACCAGGTGGACCCGGAGGCCGGCGAGACGATCATCGACCTCGGCTGCGGGACCGGATCGTTCGCCGTGTCCCTGGCGCGCCGCGCGCCGGACGCGCGCATCATCGGCCTCGATCCCGACGGCGACATCCTCAGCCGGGCGGCGGTGAAGGCGGAAGCCGCCCGCCGGCCGATCCGTTTCGTCCAGGGCTTCGCGCGCGACGTGGCCTCGCTCGTTGGCGAGGGCGTCGCCGACAAGGTGGCGTCCAGCCTCGTCTTCCATCAACTGCCCATGGAGGAGAAGCGTCTCGGCCTGGCGGCGAGTTGGCGGGCGCTGAAGTCCGGCGGGACGCTGCACATCGCCGACTACGGGCGACAGACGGGCGCGATGCGCACCCTGTTCCGCATCGTCCAGTCGCTCGACGGCTACGAGAACACCCAGCCGAACGCCGACGGCGTCCTGCCCGCCCTGATCGCCGGGGCCGGCTTCGTCGGCGTTCGCGAACCTCATGTGCTGCCGACCCTGACGGGCTCGATCACCTTCTATCGCGCGGCGCGGCCATGACGCGGTTACGAACACGGCGGCGCGTGCTACAGGGCCCCATGCGCAAGGGCCTGGCGAGACGAGGACTGATGGCGACGCTTCTGGCGTCGTTCCTGTCGTTCCTCGTCCTGGCGACAGCGGTCGACGCCGCCGCCTGCATCGCCGAGGAGGCGGGCGCGTCCTTTGTCGAAGTGACGGCGACCCAGGTCGCCGCCCCCGCCGGAGACAGGGACAACGCCGACCGGGGCGCCGCCGATCCGCGCGGCTGCACGCACTGCCAGTGCCACCATGGCGGCCTCACGGCGCCGCCGCCCGCGCCCGAGGTCAGCCGCGCCGTCAGCGCGGACGCGACTCACCCCGTTCTTTTCGTGGATCACCGGCCCTCCCGCACGCCCGCGGGACCAGAACGACCGCCCAGAGCCTGACGTTCGCCCGCGCCCCGGCGCGTTCGCCTTCGTCGAAACTCTGGAACCCCGATGATGTCTCTGTCACCTCCCTGTCGGCCGCCGCGCGCGGTCGGCTGCGCCTTCGCCGTCCTGGCTCTGGCGGCCGGCTTTCCGGCTTGGGCCGACCCCGCGCCGGCCTTTGAACAACTGCTGACCCAGGCATTGACCGCGCCCGCCGCGGCCGAAGCCGACGCCGATCTGGCCGCCGCCGAAGGCCGCCTGGCGCAGGCTGGCGTGCGGCCCAATCCCGAACTGGGGCTCGAGGTCGAGAACATCCTCGGTCGGGGTCCCTTCCAGGGGGTGGATGGAGCCGAGACCACCCTGACGGTCTCGCAGGATCTGGAGCTTTGGGGACGTCGCGGCGCCCGTGTCGGTGTGGCTCAATCGGAACGTGAAGCCGCTCGCTGGCGCCGCGACGCCAGCCGGCTGCAAGTCGCCGCCGCGCTCGCGGTCGCCTACGCCGAGGCGGAGGCCGCGCAGCGGCGATACGCCCTGGCTGAAGAGGCGCTCGAACTCGCGGTCGCCGACGCGCGCGCGGCCTTGATCCTCGTCGAGGAGGGCCGGGAGCCGCTGCTGCGCGGCATCCAGGGCGAGAGCGAAGCGGCGGCGGCGCGCGCCGCGCTCGACGAGGCGCGGGCCGAGCGCGACGCGGCCTTCGCCGAGCTGACCGCCCTGGCCGGCGGACAGACGCCGCTCACCTCCGTGGAGAGCTCCCTGCTCGATCGATCGCCCACGGCCTCAGTAGGTCAGGCGGCCGATGCGCCGGCCGTTCTGGCCCTCGTCGCCGAGCGCGGCGCGGCCCAGGGCCGGGTGCGCGTCGAAACGGCGCGCGGCCGACCGGACGTTCGCGCCAGCGTCGGGGTCCGGCGGTTCGAGGCCGAGGACGCCACCGCGCTGACCGCCGGCGTCAGCCTGCAACTGCCGCTGTTCGACCGGAACCGGGGCGGGGTCTTGGCCGCGGAGGCCGAGGTGCGCGCCGCCGAGGCGAGGCTTAGGGGCGCGCGCCTCGACGCCGACGCCGTCTGGCGCGCCGCCGCCGCCCGGCGGGACGCGGCCGCCAGCCGCGTCGTCGCCGCCGACGCCGCCGTGACGGCGGCGACCGAGGCCTACCGCCTGACGCGGATCGGCTTCGAGGCCGGCCGTCTCTCCCAACTGGAACTGCGCAGCACCCGCAGCGGTCTCGTGCAGGCCCGGGACGTCGCCATCGCGGCTCGCCTGATGCGGGCCCGGGCCGAAGCCGAACTCGCGCGCCTCGAAGGCCGCGCCCCCTTTGGAGCTCAACTATGAACACCCGCACCAGGACCGCCGCGGCGGTCGCCGCCCTGATCGTGGCCGTCGGCGCCGGTTACGGCGCCGCCCGGCTGACCGCCGCGCCCGCGGCCGGAACGGCGGCCGAGGGAGAGGAAGGCCATGCCGAAGAGGGCGAAGGCGGCGAACCCGGCGTCGTCACCCTGTCGCCGGCCGAGGCCCAGGCCGCCGGCATCCGCATCGTCTCGGTGCAGTCCGGCGGCGGCGGCGAAACCCACCTCGCCGGACGGGTCGAGGCCGCGCCGGACGCCCAGGCGTCCGTCGGCGCCGCCCTCGGCGGCCGCATTGAACGGCTGCTGGTCGCGCCGGGTTCGGTCGTCCGCGCCGGCCAGCCGATCGCGGTCGTGATCAGCGGGGATGGCGCGACCCTTCGGGCGGAGGCCGACGCCGCGACCGCCGAAGCCCGCGCCGCCTCCGCCGCGCGGACGCGCGACGCCAATCTGTTCGACCAGGGCGTGGTCGCGCGCCAGGACGTCGAAGCGTCGCAGGCGCGCGCCGCCGCCGCCGAGGCCCAGGCCCGCGCCAGCCGGGCCCGGGTCGCCGCCGCTGGAGGCCCCAACGCCAGCGGGCGGGCGACGATCGTCGCCCCGATCGCCGGGGTCGTCACGGCCCTGAGAGTCGGACTAGGCGGCGTCGTCCAGCAGGGCGATCCGGTCGCGACCATCGCCAATCCCAACCGCGTCGAACTGGTCTTCAACGCCCCCGCCGCCCTGGCGGCGACGGTCAGGCCCGGTGCGCGCATCACGGTCCAGGGCGCGGACGGAGCCGAGTATGCGGCCGTGGTCACCGCCGTGGCCCCGGGCGCCGACGCGCAATCCGGATCGACCCTGATCCGCGCCCGGGCCGACGGCGTCGCGCCGCCGCCGGGTTCGGCGGTGAGCGGCTCGATCATCACCGGCGGCGAAAGCGGCATCGCCGTCCCGGCCGAGGCGGTGCAGACCGTCGACGGCGCCAGTGTCGTGTTCGTCGTCACCCCGACGGGCTTCCGGGCCCAGCCGGTGGTTCCGGGCCGGCGGGCCGTCGACCGCATCGAGATCGTTCGCGGCCTGACCGGCTCCGAGCGCATCGCCGGCGCGAACGCCTTCCTGCTGAAGGCCGAGCTCGGCAAGGGCGCCGTGGAGGACCACGACTGATGCTCGACCGGATCATCTCGGGCGCCGTGCGCTATCGCTGGCTCGTCGTGTTGGCCGCGATCGTCCTCGCCGGCTTCGGCGTGCGCGAACTGGTGCGGCTGCCCATCGACGCCGTCCCGGACATCACCAACCGCCAGGTCCAGGTGACCACCGTCGCGCCCGCGCTCGGGCCGGAGGAGGTCGAGCGTCAGGTGACCTTCCCGATGGAGACGGCGCTGGCCGGCCTACCGGGCCTGGTCGAGACCCGGTCGCTGTCGCGGCACGGCTTCTCGCAGATCACCGCCGTCTTCACCGATCGGACCGACATCTATTTCGCGCGCAGCTTGGTGAACGAGCGCATGCAGGCGGCTCGGGACGACCTTCCGGAAGGCGTCCAACCCTCCATGGGGCCGGTGGTCACCGGCCTCGGCGAAGTCTTCATCTTCACCGTCGAGCTGACCGGTCCGGCCGCCCGCACAGGCGCCGTCTACCTCACGCCCGAGGGCGAGCGTCTGACCACCGACGAGGAGAAGGCCACCTATCTGCGCACGGTCCAGGACTGGATCATCGCGCCCCAGCTCAAGACCGTCGAAGGCGTCGCCGGCATCGACGTCCAGGGCGGCTATGTGAAGGAGTACGCGGTCCATCCCGATCCCGCGCGTCTCGCCGCCTATGGCGTGGGCCTTGTGCAACTGGTCGAGGCGCTCGAACACGCCAACCGCATCGCCGGGGCCGGCTATGTCAACCGGGCCGGCGAAGCCTACATCGTCCGGGCCGACGCGCGGATCCGCAGCCTCGAGGAGCTGGCCCAGACCCCGATCCTCAATCGCGGCGGCCAGGTGATCCGGGTCTCCGACGTGGCCATGGTCGAGATCGGCCGCGCGCCGCGCCTCGGCTCGGCCAGCAGCAACGGCCGCGAGACCGTGGTGGGCACGGCCCTGATGCTCCAGGGCGAGAACTCGCGCGCCGTGGCGCATCGCGTCGGCGAGCGGCTGAAGGAGATCGGCGCGAGCCTGCCCCCTGGCGTCGTGGTCAAGCCGGCGCTGGATCGCACCCAACTGGTCGAGGCCACGATCCGCACCGTCGAGCACAACCTCGCCCTCGGCGCCCTGCTGGTTATCGCCGTGCTGTTCTTCGCGCTCGGCAATGTGCGGGCTGCGATCATCACCGCTCTGGTCATCCCGCTCAGCTTCCTGTTCGCCGCTACGGCCATGAACCGCTTCGGGATCAGCGCCAATCTGCTCAGCCTGGGCGCGCTCGACTTCGGCCTGATCGTCGACGGCGCCGTGGTCGTCATCGAAAACACCCTGCGGCGGCTCGCCATGCGGCGCGAGAGCGTCGGCCGCGCCCTGAGCCTGCCCGAACGGCTGGCCGTGGCGGTCGACGCGGCTAAAGAAATGGCGCGGCCGGCCGCCTTCGGCCAGGCCATCATCCTTCTGGTCTATGCGCCGCTGCTGATGTTCGAAGGCGTCGAGGGCAAGATGTTCGGCCCCATGGCCGGCACCGTGATGTTCGCCCTGCTCGGCGCCTTCATCCTGTCCTTCACCTTCGTGCCGGCCATGGCCGCCATCTGGGTGCGGGAGCCCAAGGGGCACGACGACGAGACCCGGCTGAGCCGGGCGGCCAAGGCCCGCTACGAGCCGCTCCTGCGGCGGGTGGTCGACCGCCCGCGTGCCGTCGTCGTCGGGGCGGGACTCGCGCTTCTCGTCGGATTGCTCGCCTTCCTCAGTCTCGGTCGCGAGTTCGTGCCGACGCTCGACGAGGGCGACGTTCTGGTCCAGGCGCTGCGGGTGCCGTCCACCTCGCTCGAACAGAGCCAGGCCATGCAGTTCCAGGTCGAACGAACCCTGCAGGCGATGCCGGAGGTGGAGCAGGTCTTCACCCGGACCGGCACCGCCGAAGTGGCCTCCGATCCCATGCCGCCCTCGATCTCCGACACCTTCGTCATGCTCAAGCCGCGCGACGAGTGGCCGAACCCCTCCCTGGCCAAGGCCGAGCTGGTCGAGCGCATGGAGGAGAACCTGGGTCACCTGCTCGGCAACAACTACGAATTCACCCAGCCGATCCAGATGCGCTTCAACGAGCTGATCGCCGGGGTTCGCTCCGACGTGGCCGTCTCCGTCTATGGCGACGACTTCGCCGCCATGCAGGCCAGCGCGGATCAGGTCGCCGCCGTCCTCCGACGCATCCCCGGCGCGGCCGATGTCCGCGTCGAACAGGTCTCGGGCCAGCCGTCGATCACCGCCGCCGTCGACCGGACCATCGCGGCGGCGCAAGGCGTGCACGCCAGCGACGCGGCCGATGCGTTGGCCATCGCCCTGGGCGGGCGGTCGGCCGGCCACATCCTGGAAGGCGACCGCCGCTTCGATGTCGTCGTCCGCCTGGCCGACGATCTGCGCAACGATCCGGCGGTGATGGCCCAGTTGCCGGTGATGCCGGAAGCGGCCGAACCGGGCGCGTTGACAGTGCCCCTTTCGGCGGTCGCCCGGTTCGAGGTCACCGAGGGCCCCAACCAGATCAGCCGCGAGAACGGCAAGCGGCGCATCGTCGTCCAGGCCAACGTCCGGGGCCGCGATCTCGGCGGCTTCGTCAACGAGGCGCGCGCAGCCGTCGGTCGCGAGGTGCGCCCGCCTGTGTCCGGCTGGTTCGACTGGGGCGGGCAGTTCGAGAACCTCGAACGCGCCAGCGCCCGCCTGGCGATGATCGTGCCTCTGGTCTTCCTGACCATCGGCCTGTTGTTGTTCCTGGCGTTGCGCTCGCTCAAGGACGCGGCCCTGGTCTTCGCCGGCGTGCCCCTGGCCCTGGTCGGCGGGGCGGTGGCGCTCCTGCTGCGCGGCATGCCGTTCTCGATCTCGGCCGCGGTCGGCTTCATCGCCGTCTCGGGGGTCGCGACGCTGAACGGGCTTGTGCTGATGCAGGCCATTCGCCAGCGTTACGAGGAAGGGGCCGCGCCCCTGACGGCGGCCGTCGAGGGGGCCGTCAGTCGCCTCAGGGCCGTTCTGACCACGGCCCTGGTCGCGATGCTGGGCTTCATCCCGATGGCCTTCGCCTTCGGGGCCGGCGCCGAGGTCCAGAAACCGCTGGCCACCGTGGTCATCGGCGGCCTGCTGACCGCCACGCTGCTGACGCTTCTGGTGCTGCCGACCCTGGCCGCGCGCATTCTGGAGAAGAGGGAGGAACCCCTGTGACCGTCAATGGCCGGCATGAGCGCCAGCGGAGGACCCTGCTGGTCGTCCTGATCCTCAACGGCCTGCTGTTCGCCGGGCTCGGTCTCGGCGGCCTGCTGGCGGACTCCAGCGCCTTGCTGGCCAACGCGCTGGACAACGCCTCCGACAGCGTCGTCTATCTGATCAGCTTCCTCGCGGTCGGCCGGGCCCTGACCTGGAAGCGGCGCGCGGCGACGACGTCGGGCGTCCTGCTGCTCATCTTCGCCGTCGGCGTCCTGGTCGACGCCGGCCGGCGGTGGTGGCTGGGGGCCGAGCCGATCGGCGGGACCATGATTGTCTTGGCTGTCGTCGCGGCGGTGGTGAACCTGATCTGTCTGCAACTGCTGCGGCGGCTGGACGGCGACGACGTCAATCTGCGCGCCGCCGAGACCTTCAGTCTCAACGACTTCGCCTCCAACGGCGGCATCATCGTCGCGGGCGGACTGGTGCTGTGGCTGGACCAGTCCTGGCCGGACCTGGTGGTCGGCGTCATCGTCGCCGGGATCGCCGCCAGGGGCGGCCTGGAGATTCTGGAGGACGCCCGCAAGGCACAGGCGGAGGCCGCCGACTAGCGGTCGAGGGGCGTATCGATCCGACGGCATGGCGGCGTGCGGGCGTCGCCGTCAGCCCGTTCGCCGGACGGCGACGCTCTCAGGCCCGCTCCACCGCCACCCAGCGGCCGGCGCGCTTCTCGACCACGAAGCGGGCGCAAGCCTCGTCGAAGGGCGGCACGTCGCCGTCCCGGAACCAGATCCACGGGCGGGACCGGCTGCCGGGCCGCACGAAATAGGAGCGGCGGTCGCCGGCGGTCTGCCATTCGACAATGACGGTCTTGCGGTAGGGCATGGCAAGAACAAAAGCGGAACAGGAGGCAGGGTCAAGGTGGACTCCGCCTGGCTGGACGTCTCGTCCACAGGCGCACGCCGCCACGCCGCTCGGAAGCGCTAAGGGCTCCGCCCTCGCGCGGGCCAGGGTGAAGCGGCTCCGCCGCCGGACCGGCCGGTCTCCCCGGCCTTCCGCGCGGTCATGCTGTTCATGATCATCATCATCGGCTTGTGCAGCCCGGGCGATCCCCCTCCGGCCGGTCCGCCCTGGCCCTTGCTACCCCGGTCTCGCCGACGGGCAGGGTTTCAGGCGCGCAGTTCGCGTGCCTGCAACCCATGCCCAAAGGAGGCAGACATGACTGCTCAATCCATCGAAACCGTCGCGACGGAGGCGACCGCGCCGCAGCACGGCGCGGAACTGATCGTGCCGCTGAACCGGCTCAAGGCTTCGCCGAAAAATGCGAGGAAGACCCCGCACAACGCGGCGACCATCGAGGCCTTCGCGGCCTCCATCAGGGCCAAGGGGGTGTTGCAGCCGCCCGTGGTCGAGGTCGAGCGGGACGGGGAGGGCGTCCCGACCGGGAACTATCTCGTCACCATCGGGGAGGGGCGCCGTCAGGGGCTGCGGCTGCTGGCCAAGCGCAAGGCGATCAAGCGCACCCATCCGGTGCGGGTGATCGTGGACGCCGACAACGACGCCCACGAAATCAGTCTGGACGAGAACATGACCCGCGAGGCCATGCATCCCGCCGACCAGTTTGAGGCCTTCCAGCGGCTGGCCGTGGAGAAGGGCTACGGCCCCGAGGAAATCGGCGCCCGGTTCGGGGTGTCGGCCCACGTCGTGCGCCAGCGGCTGCGGCTCGGGTCGGCGGCGCCGGAGTTGATGGCGGCCTATCGGGACGGGACGCTGGCGCTCGACCAGTTGACGGCCTTCTGCGTCAGCGAGGACCGGGAGCGGCAACGGCAAGTGCTGGAGCAGGTCGGGCCGCACACCCCGGCCTACGCCATCCGCCGCGCCATGACCGAGGCCAAGGTCCGCGTCGATGACCGGCGGGTGCGCTTCGTCGGCGTCGAGGCCTATGAGGCCGAAGGCGGGGCGGTGCTGCGCGACCTCTTCACCGAGGACGGCGGCGGCTGGCTGGAGGACGTGGGGCTGCTGGACCGGCTGGTCGGCGACAAGCTGGCGGGGCTGGCCGAGGAGGCGCGCGAGCGCGAGGGCTGGAAATGGGCCGAGGCGGGTCTTGAGTATCCGGACCTCTCCGCGTTCGGACGGGTCTATCCGGTGGCGGTCAAGCGGTCGGCGGCGGACGCCGCCGTCATCGCGGCCCTGTCGGAGGAATACGACCGTCTGGTTTCGGAAACCGACGCGGCGGAGATGCTGCCGCCCGAGGTGGACGCCCGGCTGGAAGAGATCGACAAGGCCTTGCAGGCCTTCGGCCCGGACTTCGCCTACACGCCCGAGGCCAGGGCGCGGGCCGGGATCGTGGTCCTGCTGGGCCACGACGGTCTGGCCCGCTTCGAGCGCGGGCTGGTCAGGGCCGAGGACGCGGTGGCGGTCGCCGAACCGCCGCCGCCCTTCGAGGACGGAGCAGCTGAGGACGTCGGGACCGGGGCCGGGTCGGAGGCGGACCGGATCCGAGCCGAGCCGGAGGAGGCGGGCGCGGCCCTCTCGGACCGGCTGGTCATCGACCTGACGGCCCACAGAACCATGGGCCTGCGAGACGCGGTGCAGGCCGATGCGGGGGCGGCGCTGGCGACCGTGGTCCACGCCTTGGCCCTGCAGGTCTTCTATCCGACCTACGGCGTCTGGACGCCGCTGCAGCTTCGGATGACGGTCAGCGGACTGGAGCGGCTGGCGCCGGGGGTGGAGGACGGTCCCGCCGGTCGCCGGGTTCGCGACCGGTGCGAGGCGTGGGGCGCGCGCCTGCCCGAGCGGGCGGAAGACCTCTGGAGCGTGGTGACAGGTCTGGCGCCCTCGGAGCAGCTTGACCTGATGGCCTGCTGCGCCGGGGTCGGCCTCTACGCCGTGCGTGACCCGAACGACCGGCGGCCCGGCGCCTTGGCGCAGGCCGAGACGCTGGCGGCGGCGGTCGGCCTCGACATGACGGGGACGTGGTCGGCGACGGCGGCCAGCTACTTCGCCCGCGTGTCCAAGGCGCGGGTGCTGGACGCCGTGACCGAGGCCGTCAACGCCGAGGAGGCGGGCCGGATCGCCGGGTTCAAGAAGGCCGACATGGCCGAGGCGGCGGAGAGGCTGGTCGAGGGCAAGGGATGGCTGCCAGTTGTCCTGCGGACGGCCGTGGCCGGGGCGCCGGAGGAAGACGACGAGGGCGAGGCGGCCGAAGCCGTGACGCCGCCCGACGCCGACGCCTACGCGTTCGCGGCCGAATAGCCGCCGCGCCGGATTGAGGAAAAACTCGCCGCGCGCCCTTTGGGGGCGCGCGGCTTTTTCGTGAGTTCGAATGTCGGCACGTGACTGAGGCCGTGTAAAAACGTGCTGAGCGACGGCGGGGCGGAGGTTGAGACGAAGCGCAGGACGCCTCGTGCTCAGGCCCGGATCGCCTCCATCAACGGCCTGGTTCCCATCACCGCCATCACCCGCTTCATATTGTAGGCCAGGATGTGGAGGCTGATCTCGGTCTTCACGTTGGGCAACCGCTTCATCAGGAAGTGGGAGTGGCCCATCCAGGCCTTAATGGTGCCGAACGGGTGTTCGACCAGGCTTCGCCGTTCACGCATGGCTCTGGGCCTCAGGTCCATTCGGGTTTGAAGGGCATCGATCACCGCTTCATGCTCCCACCGCGTGACCTTTCGTTCGACCGCAGGCGTGCACTGAGCCTTGATGCTACAGCCTGTGCAACTGGCCCGATCCCAGTACCGATGCAGCGTCATGCCTCTTTCGACGACGGTCATGTGGTACGGAAGCAGGGAGCCGGCCGGGCAACGGTAGACGTCTTGATCTGGCAGATAGACGAAGTCCTGCTTGCCGAAGCGCCCATTCGCCTTTGCGCCTGACGTCAGCGTCTTTGGCACGAAGGGCGTCGCGCCCAGGGCCTCACAGGCCAGGATTTCTTCGCCGGAGAAGTAGCCCCGGTCCGCCAGCACATCGAGCCTCTCCACGCCCATGGCCTCCTTGGCCTGACCCGCCATGTTCGCCAGCTGTTGCTTGTCCGAGCCGGTCATCACCACCTCGTGGGCGACGATCAGGTGATGCTCGCCCTCGACGGCGGATTGGACGTTGTAGCCGACGATGCCACTCCCCCGGCCTGACGTCGCCATGGCGCGGGCGTCGGGATCGGTCAGGGACACCTGGCCGTCCGGCGACGCCTCGACCTCAGCCTCCATGACCTTCAGCATCGCCATCTGGGCGCGAAGGCGATCGATCTTCTCGACCAGCCTCACCGACCGTGCCTCCACGCCATCCCCCTCGTGCCGATCGGCCGTATCGAGGTCCTCGAGGTAGCTGGCGATGTGCTCGGCAACCTGCTCGATCCGCCGCTTCACCTTGTAGGCGGTGAAGTTCTTGTCGCGGGTGTTCACCGCCTTGAACTTCGAACCGTCGATGGCGACGAGGGCCGATCCGAACAGGCCCAACTGTCGGCACAGCACCACGAACTGCGCACAGGCCGCCTGGATCGCAGGGCCATTCTCGCGGCGGAAGTCGGCGATGGTCTTGTGGTCCGGCGCCAGCCGCCCCGTTAGCCACATCAGTTCGACGTTGCGCTGCGCCTCACGCTCCAGTCGCCGGCTCGACTGCACCTTGTTCAGGTAGCCGTAGACGTAGAGCTTCAGCAGCATGGCCGGGTGGTAAGCGGGCCGTCCCGTCGCTGCGGGCGTCATCCCCTCAAACCCCAGCCCCTTCAGATCCAGCTCGTCGACGAAGACATCGACCACCCGGACCGGATTATCCTCGGCCACATAGTCATCAAGACACTCGGGAAGCAGCGTCTGCTGCCGGCGATCTGCACCCTGAACGAAGCGGCTCATACCCACCTCCTGCTGACCTCAGAAGGCTAAGCTAATTCGCTCCATACCAAGACGTTTTTACACAGCCTCGACTCTTAGCGGTCATTTGCCAGGTCCCCTTCGGGGGGACGCGCTCAGGATCTTCCGCTTGTCCCGGCGGCTACCGTCCTCGGCGAGCCGAATGTGCCTTACCGTTAGTTACTGGCCTCGGATCGCCTTCAGGACACGCTTCGTCTCGACCAGCAGAAGCAGTTCGTCGTCCCTGGTGATGAGACGGGCGTGCATCGTCGTAATGCGGACAGGGAACAGGCGCTGGAAGGATTCCCGCACATCCTCTGCGCGGCCGAACACCGGCTTGAACACCGCCCGCCAGTTGTCCTTACGTTCGATGATCGCTCGATAGTCGGTGAAATCCGCATAGTCGATTAGCGGTTGCTCGGGATATCCGGCTTTCACTGCTTTATCTCGCTTGTCGATCCAAGCGTCGAGCATGTTGGCGGGGAGTTGCCGCTTCATCCAATCGTCGCCAAAAGCGGCCTGCATCACACGCTCGATGAAGCGACGGAGCGCGACTTCGAAGCGTTGCAGTTGATCGAACGCCTCCTTGGCACGGACGAAGCCATCCTCCTGCTCGTCGGGGCTCTCGGTCGTCTCTGGTTCCCGCAGACCAGTGAGGCGCCCCCTTCCTGATCCCTCGTTTTGAGTGAGAGTCCGTTTCATCAAGGAGACGGACGTGAAGAAGAGCAGGTTCAACGAAGCGCAGATCATAGGCGTGCTGCGCGAGCAGGAGGCCGGAAGCCCGACGGCGGAGGTATGCCGAAGGCACGGGATCAGCGAGCAGACCTTCTATCGGTGGAAGGCGAAGTACAGCGGCATGAGCGTGTCGGACGCCACGAAGCTGAAGGCGCTGGAAGACGAGAACCGGCGGCTGAAGAAGCTGCTGGCGGAGTCGATGCTGGACGTGTCGGCGCTGAAGGATCTTCTGGGAAAAAACTGATCGGGCCTGCAGCGCGCAGAGCGGCCGTGCTTCGTCTGATGGCGGAGCGCGGCTTCTCCCAGAAGCGCGCCTGCGGGCTGGTTCAGATCGATCCGAAGACGGTGCGTCGCGAGCCTGAACAGGGCGATGTGGAGGTGCGCGAGCGCCTGCGCAGCCTGGCGGCTGAGCGCCGCCGGTTCGGCTACCGGCGCTTGGGCATTCTGTTGCAACGGGAGGGCCTCAGCATGAACAAGAAGCGGCTGTTCCGGCTCTATCGGGAGGAAGGCTTGGCGGTGCGACGGCGACGGGGCCGCAAGCGGGCCACCGGAACCCGTGCGCCCATGGCCCTGCCGGACGGCCCAAACCAGCGCTGGTCGCTGGACTTCGTGGCCGACAGTCTGTCGTGGGGCCGACGCTTCCGCATCCTGTGCATCGTGGACGACTTCACGCGCGAGGCCCTGGCTCTGGTGGTCGACACCTCGATCGGCGGCTCACGCATGGCGCGCGAGTTGGACCGGCTGATCGCCCGACGCGGGCGTCCGGCCATGATCGTCAGCGACAACGGGACCGAGATGACCAGCCGGGCCATCCTGGAATGGACCAACCGCACCGGCGTGGCCTGGCATTACATCGCGCCGGGCAAGCCGCAGCAGAATGGCTTCGTCGAAAGCTTCAACGGCAGGCTCCGCGACGAGTGTCTGAACGAGGAGGTCTTCGCCACCCTGGCCGAGGCCCGCGCCGTCATCGAGCGCTGGCGCATCGACTACAACCACGTCAGGCCGCACTCGGCGCACGGGGGACTGACCCCGGAGGCGGTGCGCCTGAACCCCGCGGCCGTTCGGCTGCGCAACTTGATCAGCTCCGCCGCACGGCCGCTCCCGTCGGCGAAGCAGATCGGCTATCAACCCCCTGGACTCTCATAATGATCGAGGGACCAGAGGGGGGCGCCTCACTATCTGTTCCGGCCGGAGGGACCAACGCCCGAATCCGGCGCGCCGGCGGTCGTCCTGCTGCACGGCAGGGGCGGGGTCTATTCGTCCCTGGCCGGCGGGGTCTATGAGGCGAGAACCCTGACGCTGCGACTCAAATTCTGGGCCGAGTACTGGACCGACCGGGGGTACTACGCCCTTGTCGTCGACAGTTTCGGGCCGCGAGGCTATCCGACCGGTTTCGCGGCCGGGACCTACAGTTCGCGACCGCCAGAGATCAACGAAGTGACGATCCGCCCCCTGGACGCCTATGGCGCGCTGCGGTTCCTGCGCAGCCTGGAGGGGGTGGCGGATGACCGGATCGGCCTGATGGGCTTCTCCAACGGCGCCAGCACTGTCCTTTCGGCCTTGGCTGACGACAAGCCCGGCGACATGCGGCGGATCGGCTTCCGGGCGGGTCTCGCCCTCTATCCGGGCTGCGGCCTCCAGGGACGGTTCCGGCGGGAGTACAAGACCTATGCGCCGGTCGAGGTCTTCATGGGAACGGCCGACCAGGAGGTGTCGCCCGAAAGCTGCCGGACCCTGGTTGATCGCGCTCAAGCGGCGGGCGCTTCAGTGAACCTGACCCTCTATCCGGATGCGGCCCACGGATTCGACGATCCCAGCCGCTGTCGCCGGGCCGTAGAACAGGGCGTTGAACAACAGCCGCACCGAGGCCCGGGCCTGCGCGCGATTGATCACGTCCGGCCCCAGGATGATCAGCCGGCCCTGCCCCATAGGCGCATCGACCACGGCGGCGGCGCCGGCCAGTTTCTCGGGCCCTATGGCCCAGCCGCTCGACACCACAGGGGTCGCGGGATAGCGGGCGGCGATCCGGGCGCCGTCGCGCACGGTGAAGGCCGCGTTCTCGTCGAAGAAGACATCCAGTCGCGCCGGCAGGCCGTAGGCCAGGGGCTCGGCCGGATCGACGTCCATCGCCAGCAAGGCGCCGGGGATGAAGAAGTCGGTGGAGGGCAGGGGCCTGTCCGCGTTCGAGAGCACGTCCTCGATCGGCGCCCCCAGGGCCAGGGCCAGTTTATGGGCCGATCCTGCGGTCACGATCGTGCCCCCGGCCTCAGCGAAGCGGGTCAGTTGCGGCAGGGTCTTCTCTCGCGTCACGGCGCCCAGCCAGGACCGATAGGCTTCGGGAATCGTCTCGGGATCCGGCTGTCCGCGCCCGCTCCCGTTGGGGAAGTCGCCGGGCAGCAGATCAGGCGCGAACACCAGGACGTCGAAATCCTTGTTCAGGTCACCTGCGTCGAGACGCTGGGGGTAAACGACCTCGAAGGGGAACTCGAACTGCTCCAGCAGCCAACGGGTCCAGCCTGCGGACATGGAGCCGCCGTAGCGATCCACCAGACCGATCCGCACCGGCTTCAGCGCCATGGCGTCGCCCGCCGGCGCGCGCGACACCGCTTCGGCGTTCAGGCCCAGCTCGGCGACCGCCTGTTCGACCAGGACGCGCGACGTCTCGCTTTCCGGAATCCACAGGGCGCCGGGCGCCAGGGTGCGCGCGCCGAGACGAACCTCGGTCTTCTGCCAGAACACCGGCTGCCCCGCCTTCAGCAGACGGTTGCTCAGGATGAAGCTGTTGATCGCTGCATGATCGACGACGAAGCCCGCGTCGCCCCGTCCGCGAATCTTACCGGCGGGCACGGCGATCAGGTCCGGCACGCGCTCCAGCGGCGCCTCGAACGGATCGAGAATCCGGTCGAACCTCACCCCCATCTGCAGCGCCAGCGTATAGCCGGTCGCGTCATAGGGCAGGACGGGGGGACCGTCGGGATATCGCAGGTCGTGCGGATGATCCTGCGGTTCGAACATGTCCAGCACATGCGGCCGATAGGCCTGGTTCGTCCGCACGATGAAGGATCCCGCCGGATAGGAGGTTCCGGCGATGGAGAAGGCGCGGGTCGCGCAATCCACGTCCACGCCGGTCTTGATCAGGCTGTTGAGGAAGGCGATCGCCGTCGGCAGATCGGCCTGGTCTGCCGGGATGACATAGGCGCGCGGATCGCGCAGCGCCGGATCACGCAGCACCTTGTCGTAAAGGGCGGGATCGGCGGTGCGGCCGGTCTGGCCCGCAGCCGCCTTCAGGGCGTCGATCCGCGACGGCGTGACGCGCCAGGTGTCGGTCTCGCCCCGCGCGATGGCGTTCGCCCCCATACGCCAGATGTTGAACAACAGCCGGTCGCGATTGCGCGAGGCATAGTCCAGCACCGCCCGATTGATCGACAGCGAATAGTCGATCGACTGCCGGAACCGCCAGGTCTGCGGCGCGATCGGGGCCGGCAGATCGTTCCGCGGCAACTGGTTGTCCGGAACCAGGGCGATGCGGCTCGGCGTCGGGTGCCCGGTGATCTCCGTCAACAGGCCGATGGCGTTATGAAAATAGGTGATCGACCGCTCCATCCCGTTGTTCCAGGTCGAATAGGGGGCGCCGCTGCGCATGGTCGCGCCGGGCTTTCCCTCGGCGACCAGCCGGTTGTGCATGGCGGCGGCGACTTCCGACAGGGTGGTCATCGCCAAGGGGTCGTAGTTGTAGTTGAAGGGATCCCGGAACGGCGGCATGAACACGACCGTCCCGGCCGGCGCCGGCTGATGGTGGTTGTAGACGATCTGAGGGAACCACTCCCGGAACAGCATCCGGTTGACGTTGGTCGTCTCCGTCATCGCCGACAGATAATAGTCGCGATTGTTGTCGTGGCCGACGTAGGCCTGATAGAGGCGCGGCAGGCTGGCAAACTCCCGCTTCTCCGGGTCCTCCTCCCGCATGTACCAGTCCGCCACCAGATCCCAGCCGTCCGGATTCAGTGGCGCGAACAGGATGATGACGTCGTCCAGCACCCGCAGGGCCTCGGGATCCTGAGCCGTCACCCATTCATGGACGGCGGCGATCAGGGCCTGGGGCGGCACGGTCTCGGTCGCATGCAGGCCGCCGTCGATCCAGACCACGGCCTTGCCCTCGGCCGCCAGGGCGCGCGCCTCGGCTTCGTCCACGCCTTCGGCCTTGGCCAGACGGCGGGCGATGTCGCGATAATGATCCAGGCGGGCGATGTTCGCCGGAGACGAGACGGCGGCCACATACTGCGTCCGCCCCTCGGTCGTCTTGCCGACCTCCATCAGCTTCATGCGGTCGGACTGGGCGGCGAGCGTGTGGAGATAGGCTTCGAACTGCCGATAGTTGATCAACTGATAATCGTCGCCGACGTCATGTCCAAACGCCGCATTCGGGGAGGTGATATGGTCCGTGTGAGCGGCTGCTGGTCCCCCAAGCAGCGCGCTCGCGATTACAATCGCCGCCAAAATTCGGTTTAACATCTTCTATCTCCGTTCCCGTCCATTGATTTGGACGCACGGCGACCCGGGTTTCCTCCAACATGGCAACGCAGGCGCTCTAGGAAACGCATCGCACAAACGGGACCATGTCGCGGAGCTTGTCTCCTGGCAGGGCCGTCGGGTTTTCTAGATCCACGGTCGGCAATCGCACTCCTTTGGTTGGAACCCGCAGACGCTAGCTCGCTTGGGTGATCGACGCCATCGGTGGTGTTCACGACGCCGCCATAAGAGTGGCCCACCAGAATAACGTCGCCCTATTCCGGTCCTGCGCGAGGTCGATGGAACCTCCTTGGTCGCTACGCCCGACCACGAGCCGGCCGCCATGATCGCCTATGTGGAGGGACTTGGGCGCCGGCCGGCCGTCAAGCCGACGGCGCCCGACTGAGCCTTTGATCTGTGTCAGGCCGGCTGTCGGATCCGCGCCCTCGCTTTCTCATATGATCGGCCAGATCGCGACATCAGATGGGATGTCGACGCTGTTCAGGATGTGCGAGGTGGTGATGCGCCCATGGTTTCGGAAGCCAGCGTGTCGCCCGTTTCGCGAGGCGCAGCCCGTCGCGCCAGAATGATCATTCCTATCGACGTCAGGACGGGGCCGGCGGCCATGAACCCGCGCAAACCCTCCGGGGTCACGCCCGGATGAATTGCGGCGGCGACGATCAGCACGCCCAGCGCCAGGGTGATTTTCGCCAGGGCGCTGAAGATGGCGAAGGCGAGGCCCTGACGGTGGGCCGGAAGGCGGGACGCCCAGTCGCTGAAGCTGGCCCATTTCGCCATGCCCAGCCCGCCGTTGCCCAGGCCGAACAGCCAAGCGCCGGCGATGAAGGCGATCGGCGCGTCGAACGGCGCCAGGAGGAAGACCACGGCCCCGGCGGCCTGGAGCAGAGCCGAAACCGTGAAAAGGGCGATGCGGCGGGACGGAGGAAAGATCATGAGCCAGAGCGGTTGGCCGCAGCAGACGCCTGCGGCGGCGGCGATGATGAGGGCGCCGCCCGTCGTCGATGACGCGAAGGCGCGGGTCGCGAAGTAAGGCTCCAACTTCTGAAACAGAGAAGGGCCCAACATCATCAGGACCATCATGGCGAACAGGGGCCATAGGGCCGCCAAGCCGAGGCCCGATCTCTTCAACGGAGACTGCACGTGAAGGTCGGCTGTATCCGTTGGGCCCCTGAGGCGCCGGTTCAACAAGATCGCCGTCGTGATGGCGATCAGGGCCGCGATCAGCGCCAGGGCGATGAGCATGACGCCGCCGCCGCCGCGCCGCTCAGCAGCGATCAAGGGACCGACCACCACGGCCACGCTCAGATTGCCCAGGCCGCTGGCGAAGATGCGCGTGACCGCGACACGCGACCGCGCCTCAACCTCTGCGGTCGCATTGGCCATCAGGGAGTTTTGAGAGACGTCATAGACGGCGAAGGCGAGGCGAAACAGGACGCCCGTCGTCAGGGCCCAGCCGACGCGCATCGGAAAGGGAAGCAGGGCGGTTGCGACCACCCCCACCAAGGCGACGCCGCTAAAGATCGCGCCGAGGGATTGCAGGCCAGCTGCGCGCCTCATGCCCGCCGACCGGCGAAACAGAATCCGCCCAGCCTGAAGGTCGAAGATCGCGCTGATAAGAAAACCGATCGCCAAGACGCCGGCCATATGGGCGGGCGTCAGACCTGCAACCTCGGTCAGAAAGAAGGCGAACAGAACCTCTCCGCCGTACCAGAACAGACTCTTTCCGTAGTGAGCTGCACCATAGACGGCGGTTGTGGACCACCGGTCACGCCTGCCCAGCACCGAAACGCCCCCCGTCTCCCGGAAGCTTTTCTGACGCGTCCTAGAGGCTTTCACCTTAGCAGCCGCTTGTGACGGTCTCGCAACTGGGGCGCTGGGCGTCGCCGCAGCCAATCTGGGCGGTTTGGGCAGGCAATACCTTAGTCCTGGTCAATGGACGAGGCATCGCCGGCGCGGCCGGGATCAAAGACGGTTTCGCAAACCTGAGCGGTATTCCGCTGAGCGCCGCGGAGCGCGCGGATATCACCCAGGCGGGTTCCTCGGCCGTTTACGGATCAGACGCCCGTCGCTCACCTCACCACCAGATCGAATAGACGAGGATCAGGAAGGCGATGACGCCGAGCCCGGCGAGGTTGAAGCCGAGCGAGGTCTTGTAGCTGATCTTGTCCAGCTTGATCTTCATGGCGTCGGGCTTGGCCGGCGCCAGCAGCGATACGACCACCGCCGCGATCAGCGAGACGATGAAGACGACGCCGACGCGGTTCATGAAGGGGAAGATGAACTGACCCGTCTCCTGCAGCCACCAGAAGACGGCCGACAGAACCACCGAGCCGATGGCGGCGGTCAGGGCGCCGGCTTCGGACGCGCGCTTCCAGAACAGGCCCAGCATGAAGATGACGACGATGCCCGGCGTGAAGAAGCCCGTGAACTCCTGGATGAACTGGAAGGCCTGGTCGAAGCCGCCCAGCAGGGGACGGGCGGTCAGGATGCCGATGATCACGGCGGCGACGGCGGCGATGCGGCCGACCGTGACCAGTTGATGCTCGGGCACGTCCTTCTTGATCTTGGCGTAGAGGTCCAGGGTGAAGATGGTCGAGATCGAATTCACCTTGGACGCCAGCGAGGCGATGATGGCGGCGATCAGGGCGGCGAAGACCAGACCCTTCAGACCGACCGGCAGCAGGTTCATCATTGACGGATAGGCCTGGTCCGGCGCCGACAGGTTCGGGGCCAGCACCAGGGCGGCCATGCCGGGCAGGACCACGATCACCGGCATAAGCAGCTTCAGATAGGCGGCGAAGGCGATGCCCTTCTGGGCTTCGGGCAGGGACTTGGCGGCCAGGGCGCGCTGGATGATGTACTGGTTGAAGCCCCAGTAGCTGATGTTCATGATCCACAGCCCGCCCAGCAGGACGGCGATCCCCGGCAACTCCTGATAGTGAGGATTATCCGGCGACAGGATCATGTCGAACTTGTCGGGGAACTCGGTCAGCAGGGTGTTGAAGCCGGCCAGCGCGCCGCCCGCGCCGCCGATGGTCGACAGGGCGATGAAGCCGATGATCAGGCCGCCGCAGACCAGCAGGGCCACCTGGACGATGTCGGTCAGGGCCACGGCCTTCAGACCGCCCCACAGCTGATAGGCCAGGGCGAAGACGCCGATGGCGACGATGGCGTAGTCCTGGTTGAAGCCGGTGACGGTGTGGACGGCGATGGCGCCCAGCCACAGGATCGAGGTCACGTTCACGAAGACGTAGAGCAGCAGCCAGAAGACGGCCATCACGTTTCGGATCGTCGGCCCGTACCGCTGCTGCAGGAACTGCGGCATGGTGACGATCTCGTTGCGCAGGAAGATCGGCAGGAAGAATTTGCCGACGATCAGCAGGGTGAGCGCCGCCATCCATTCATAGGAGGCGATGCCCAGGCCGATCACATAGCCGGACCCGCTCATGCCGATGATCTGTTCGGCCGAGATGTTGGCCGCAATCAGCGAGGCGCCGATAGCCCACCACGGCAGGCTCTTGGAGGCCATGAAATAGTCGGTGGAGGTCTTCTGCTCGCCGCCCTTGCTGCGAGAAACCCACTGGGCCAGGCCGAAGATGAAGACCGCGTAGATCGCCAGGATCGCCAGATCGACGCTTGCGAGCGACATAGTGTATCCCCCCGTTCGGCCCATTCATTCGAGCTCGAACCGGAGCCTAGGTTAGGCCCCTGAACGCCGCAACGATTTTAATAGATGCGGCTGGACGTGCTGGAGCCGCTGTCCTTGGGGGGAGGCGGCGATGACCCGCTCGCAGATGTCGGCCGCCCGCGTCCTGCACGCGGCCTCTGGCCTGATGTTCTACGCTCCCTTGGAAGAGATTCCCGAGGACGAGCGTGATGCGACGCAGCGGTGGTCCGGCTCCGCTCAGGCGGTCGCCAAGTCGATAAGGCGTGGGCGGCGCCATCCAGGATTGCCCGTTCGGTAAGGATCGGCGACGTAGAGATGAAATGTTGATGACGCCTGTCAGCTTGGTCTGATCGCTCCGTCTCTCTGTCGTCTGCGCCTTCGGCAGACCTCGGGGGATCACACCAATGAACATCAAATCGCGCTATCTGGCGGCGGCGGGAAGCCTGGCCCTGGTCGCGGCCTTCCCGCAATGGGCGGTCGCCCAATCGCAGTCGCAATCGCAGTCGCAGTCGCAGTCACGGTCCGCCTCGACCGAGGCGGAGGAGGTCGCGCAGCCCAATCCGGCCGTCCTGGATGACGTCGTCGTCACCGGCTATCTGCAAGGCCTGCGTCGCTCGATCGACGAGAAACGCAAGAATGACATGATCTCGGACAGCGTCAGCGCCGACGACATGGGCAAGCTGCCGTCGTCGAACCTGACCGAAGCCGCATCGCGCATTCCCGGCGTCTCGGCCGTTCGCAACCACTTCACCGGCGAGGGCGACCGGGTCGTGATCCGGGGCATGGCGACCGAGTACAACGCCTATGCCGTCAACGGCGTCCGCATGGGCGGCACGGGGTCGCCGAACGACAACTTCTTCCGTGGCGTTCGGCTCAGCTTCCTGCCGACTTCGGGCGTGGACGCCATCACCGTCTATAAGAGCCTGCTCCCCTACATGGACGGCGACGCCATCGGCGGGACGATCGACATCAAGACGCCGACGGCCTTCGACTACGCTCCGACCTATGCGGCCGGTTCGATCGAGGGAACCCTGCTGCAACAGCGCGAAGACCGAACCTCATGGGCGGCTGACGTCGCCTTCGGCAAGCAGTTTTCGGATCGGCTTGGCCTCTATGTGACCGGCAACTACTCCGAGCGCGGTTCGCAGTTCGAGCAGATCGGCAACTCGGGGGACAACATGCCCCGCACCTGGTACAGCACGACCGCGAGCCTGGATTTCGATCCCAAGACCTTCGTGTCGCGGGGTCTGGAGATGTCGACCGGCGACACGGATGTGACCCGCTGGGGGTTCAACGGCTCGCTGGACTACCGCGGCGACAACCACAGCTTCCACCTGCGTGGTCAGTACAATGAATATGAGGAAACGCAGTTCAGGAACCGTCTGAACTTCCGCAACGAAGGCGGCACCAAGGTCTCGGCCCGTCTGGAGCAGATGGACAGGACGCGAGGCGACCTGGTTCAGCCCGCTGACGCCGTCGTCGGCTACGACCCCAAGCTGGGGGCGATCTACAACTACACCCCCGCCCAGATCGTGGACCGCGACAAGGACGGAAAGATCACCGACGCCGACAAGGGCGCCGCCGGCTTCTACAGCCTGAACGGCGCCTCGGGCGCCTGGGACCCCAAGGGCTTCCGTCTGCGCCGCTATTGGGAAGGCGGCACGACGGAGGGCGTGCTGCAACTGATCAACCTGGGTGGCGAAAGCCGGTTCGGCGCCTTCACCCTGGACTATGACGCCTCCCATTCGGAGTCGGAAGACAACATCATCGACAGCTACGACATGTATTTCGGCCGCAACGCCTATCTGTGGAAAGGCAACGAGGGCGTCGAGATCGTCAGCCAGGATGATCCGCAGTATCTGAAATGGGTGCTGAACCCCGCCGGCATGGCCGCCGTTCAGGATCTGAAGGAATACACCGCCTCCGGCCTGAGCGGCGAATACGGCGGCGCCAAGGAGACCTTGAATCAGGCCCAGTTCAACCTGCGCTACGAACCCGCCGGGTCCTGGCTGCAAGAGGTGCGGGTCGGCGCCAAATACTACAAGTCCGAGCGTGAACGCCGTCAGGGCACGCTGATCGATCTGGCGCCCACGGGAACCATGGCTGACTATTCGGCCCTGTTCGGCGAACCGGTCACGGACATGTTCGACGGCCGCTACACCGGCCTCTACCAACTCGGCGCCGTGATCGACACGGACAAGATGATGGCCGAGATCGATCGCGCCAAGGCAGGGAACTCCACCCTGCTGGCCCTGAAAGAGACGGAGTCGCTCGATTACGCCTCCACCTGGTTCTACGACGAACAGGTGGTGTCGGCCTATGTGATGGGCACGGCTCGCTTCGGCGCCGCCGAGATCATCGCCGGGGTTCGAATGGAGGACACCGACAACGAAATCCGCGCCTGGACGGAAGATCCGGTGCGGGGCGAAGACTACGCCCTGGACAACACCGGCTTCACCAACTGGCTGCCGTCGGTGCATCTGAACTATGATCTGACGCCCAGCGCCAAGCTGCGGGCGGCGATCTGGACCAGCGTGTCGCGCCCGGACATCAACCGGATGACCTCGGTCAAGGAATACAGCTACGACCAAGATCCCGACGGCGACGGCAAGACCAATCCGACCACGGAGTGGGTCCTGACCGGCATCGTGCAGGGCAATCCCGGACTGAAGCCGATGACCTCGATCAACTATGATCTGTCGGCGGAGTATTACAACGGCCGGACCGGCGCCTATTCGGTGGCCCTGTTCTACAAGGATCTGGACAAGTTCCTGTACCGGTCGTCCTCATCGGTCATCCGCGACGGCACCCTGGGCGAGTTCGACGATCCGTCGGGCATCTCCGTCTCCATGCCGATGAACGGCCGCAAGGCCGAAATCCACGGCGTCGAGATCAATGCGCGCCAGCAGCTGCATTGGCTGCCGGCGCCGTTCGACGGCCTGGGCGTGGCCCTGAACGCCACCATTCAGCGTTCGTCGGCCGAGACCGGCCTGTCCTGGCACCCCCAAGGCTACACCTTGCCGTTCATGGAGACGCCCGACCACATCGTGAACCTGGAACTGTTCTGGGAACGCAACGGCTGGGAGGCCTATGTCGCCTATAACTATCAAGACAAGTCGCTCGAAGACATCGAGGACTTCGGCAATGACCCCTATGAGCAGGACTACCACTTTGTGGACCTGATGATGCGGCGTCAGATCACGCCGAACCTGACGGCGACCTTCAAGGTGCAGAACCTGCTGGACAGTTACACCTACTACTACACCTTCGGGTCCGGAAAGGGCGGCGTTCGCGACTATATCGAGAACGGCCGCTATCTGAGCCTGAACCTGAACTGGCGTCTCTGACGGCGCCCGGCCGCTCGCGGAAGACACCGCGAGCGGCCTCTTCTTCTCCGACCGAGGTATTCCCATGCGCCTGTCCTTGCGTCTCGCCGCAGCCCTGTCTTGCAGCGTCCTGGCCTTCGCCGTCGTCCCGGTCGCCCAGGCTGAGAGCCTGCCCGAACGGGTCATTGTCAACCTGACCGAAACGCCGGCCACCAGCCTGGCCTTCAACTGGCGCGCCGAAGCCGGGGGCGGGGAGGGGTTTATCGAATATGCGCCCCTGACGCCCGGACCGGCCTATCCTCAGACTGCGGTGCGGATCGCGGCGAAACGCACCGCCGCCGCCTTCACGACCCGCGATCAGGAGCAGGTTTCCGCCGACTACTACAGCGTCCAGCTGACCGGCCTGACGCCGGACACCCAATATGTCTATCGCGTCGGCCGCGAGGGCGCTTGGTCGGCGTGGCGTCAGGTCAGAACCGCCGCCGCCGAGGCCCGCCCCTTCACCTTCCTCTATGTGGGCGACGTCCAGAACGACATCCGCTCGATGGGCGGCCTGGCCGTGCGTCGCGCCCTGCGTCAGACGCCGGACGCGGCCTTCATGCTGTTCGCCGGCGACCTGATCAATCGGGCTGACAATGACGGGGAATGGGGCCAGTGGTTCGACATGGACCCGCATCGGCTGGCGGAGACCCCGTCGCTGATGACGCCTGGCAATCATGAATATATGAAGCCCGAAGGCGCGGAGGCGCAGCAGCTGGCGCCCCAGTGGCGGCTTCAGTTCAACCTGCCGGACAACGGCCCCTCCGAATGGCTCAGCGAAACCGTCTATCGCGTCGATTATCAGGGGGTGCGCGTCATCTCGCTGGACGCCGACATGATGGATGAAGACCCTCAGTCGGCACGTGATCAACTGGCCTGGCTCGAGGGTCAGTTGACGGACAATCCGGCGCGCTGGACCGTCATCCTGATGCACTATCCGCTCTATTCGACGGCTAGGGGCCGAGACGGCGCCGAGTTGCGGGCGGTGCTTCAACCCGTGCTGGATCGCCATCACGTCGATCTGGTCCTGGCCGGTCACGACCACACCTATGGACGCGGGCGGCCGCACGATCAGGGCCCGGTCTATATGGTCTCCAACATCGGGCCCAAACAGTATCCGCTGGGCGACATCGACTGGCCAGTCCGCAAGGGCAGCGGGATTCAGGTGTTCCAGCAGATCGAGGCGACGCCGGATCGGCTGACGGTGCGGGCCTTCACTATGGACGGTCTGCTGTACGACGCCTTCCAGCTCGACAAGACCGGCCAGGGCGCGGCGCGCCTGACCGACCTTAAGCCTGCGACCCCGGAGCTGATCCTGCGACGGGAGGACCGGTGATGCGCCGGCGCGTCGGTCTGGTCGGGCTGATCGCGATCGCGGGGCTGGCGGCGGCGCCGGCCCTGGCCGATCCGGTCTGTGGAGAGACTGCGGCCATGTCGCGTCTTCAGACCGACCTGGCCCAGCCGCGCGGCGTCTTGCTGATCGCGGCTCACCGGGCGGGGCATCTGGATGCGCCGGAGAACTCTTTGGCCGCCGTCGATGAAGCGGTGCGCGAGGGCGCCGACATCGTCGAACTGGACGTCAAGGTCTCGGCCGACGGCGTGCCCTTTCTCATGCATGATCGGACGGTGACGCGGACCACCGGCGGCGTCGGCGAGGCGGAAAGCCTCACCCATGGCCAACTGCGGGATCTGCGATTGGCGAACAGCGCCGAACCGCCGCCGACCCTGGTTGAGGCTCTCCGCAGGACGTGCGGTCGGGTGCTGGTCGATCTGGATATGAAGACGGATCGCGTCGCGGCCGTGGTGGCGGTGGTGGAAGGATTGGGGATGACCGACCAGGTCGTCTTCTTCGACTCGGACGGAGAGGTGCTGCGGGCGGTGCGACGGCTCCTACCCCGCGCGCACGTCATGCCGCGCGTCGACCGTCCTGACGGTTTAGGGGCCGCGCTCGCGGGACTTGCGGATGTGGCGATCGTGCATGGCGATCCCGACTCCCTGACCCCGGACCTTCGGCGCGGCGTGCGCGGCCTGCCGGCGAGGATCTGGGTCAACAGCCTGGGCGAGGTGGATCACGCCGTGGCGAGTGGCGCGCCGGATGTCTGCGCTCGTCTGGCGGGGCTGCTGGGGCTGGACGCCAACGTCATCCAGACCGACCGACCGCGCGCATTGCGGCGCGTCGTGGCCGACTGCGGGCTTTCGGCGCGTCCGTGATGGAGGTCCTGCCGTCATGGGGGGACTGGAGGCGCGACGCCCCGGATTCGTCCCGCGTGCGGTCGGGCGGCTTTGGCCGGTCCAGCACAGGCCCCACCCCCGATCCGGCCGGTCGACGGTTCAGGGCGGCGCAGGCGTCGGTGCAAGTGAGGACGCCCCGCCGGGGGTGGGGACTGATACTCGAGATCGTGTTGGGCGAGGACGCCTGGTTCTGCATCAGCGACGAGACGGGCCTGTATCCCACCCGCCGCCACAGGGTCAGCGCCGGCGCGCCCTTGCGCCTTCGCCTTCCGGTTCGGGCGGACGGCGGCTACGACCTGACCGTCTCCCGCCTGGGCGGTGACTTCAGGGAGCGATTTTCGGGGCGGCTGACGTCGAAAGAGCGGGTCAGAAGCTGCGGCTGATCGCCAAGGTCACTGTCGGCCCAGTACGGATGTATTCGCGCAGATCCTCCGGTCCCGAACCGAAGGTGTACCAATAGGTATGACTGTTCAGCAGATTGCGGACCTGGATCGAAGCGAAGCCGTCTGCGCCCCACCGCCGCCGAAGACTGACGTCCACAAAGCTGTAGGGCTGTTCGTACGGGTCGTTGGCGAAACTATCCATGCCTTCCAGGAAGCCCGACTGGCGGTTCCAGCCGGCCGCCGCCTCCCATCCGCCGCCTTGCCAGAACAGTTCGACGCTCGCCAGAGTCTCGGGCGTCTCGGTGAAGGGGAGGCGATCGCCGCGGCGCCAGCTGATGTTGGCGTCGGCGCGGCTGACCTGCCAGGTCAGATTGGCCGAGACGCCCAGGCCGTCCAGCGGCGCGGGCGCCCAGTCCAGGTTGTGACGGATCGCCAGTTCCATTCCGCTGATCCGCGCCTTGCGCCCGTTGGCGTAGGCCCGCACAGGCGCGCCGTTCTCCTCCCCCCGCTCTATCAGCCCGCCGTCGCGGATCGAGCTGGTGGAGGCCCGATAGAGGAAGTTGCGGATATCCTTGTGAAACAGGGCGGCTGACCAGGCCGTCGATCGACCATAGCGTTCCAGCGACAGATCATAGCCGACCGCCTCCATGGGTTTCAGATCCGGATTGCCCTGGCGGATTTCCTGAAGGGTCCAGTCGGTCTTGGGATTGGTCTTGCCGTCGTGGTCGGGGTCCTGGTCATAGACATACTGCCGCGCCGTCGTCATTCGGGCGATGTCGGGCCGGGCGAAACTGGTCCAGACCGCAGCCCGCAACACCCTGTCGCCGTCAAGGGCGCGCCGCAGATGCAGCGACGGCAGCACATTGGTGAAACTGTTGCGGCGATGGTCGCGGCCGTCGCCGCGAAGCGCGTCCAAGATGGGATAGCTGACGTCGGATCGGGTGTGTTCGATCCGGACGCCGCCCGTGATCTGGGTCTCGTCCCATCGGGCGGCGGCCATGACATAGGCGGCGGCGTCCTGTTCCTTCAGCCGAAAGCGTTCTGTGCTGGTCTGAGCCTTGAACTTGGGATCAATGGTGAAATAGGCGCTGTCCCCGCGATAGGCCCGGTCGATCTCGGCCGCCATCCGCCGATTGTCCAGGACGACGCCCAGGCGGTGGTCGCCGACATAGCGGCCGTCGAACAGGTCGGTGACCGGCGTACCGAACAAGCCGTCCAGGTCGGCCAGGGTTTCCGGTCCGATCAGGTCGGGCCGGGCGGCGCCCGAGTTGCGGCGGCTGGAGCGCATGTATCGCCCCCCGACTTGCATCGACTCCAGCCAGCCGCTGCTCGGCGTATAGGTCAGATCGAACTGCGCCTGGCCCAGGGTTTCGGACGTGCGCTCCCACTCCTCGCCCAGATGTCTGAAATCAAAGGCGGCGGGGTCCTGAACCGCAGCCATGCCTGCGGGGTTGAGCCCCCACAGGCGAAAGCGCGGGTCGCCCGTCTCGATCACCTGCATCCCGCGATTGCCCAGCCATTCGACCGCGTCCGTCCGGAACTCCAGAAGCGCGCCGTCGTCCAAATCGTCCCTGGACCGCGACAGCGACAGGTCGTAGGCGATCCGCCAGGGACCGCCCCATCGCCGTCCGCCCAGGGTCAGGGAGGACAGGAGGCCGGATTCGCGGGTCGATTCCCAGAACCGTCTCAATCGGAACCCCATAGGATCCCACACGCCCGAAGCGCCGGCCAGGCTGTAAACGGAGCGGACCTTGCGGTCGGCGTCGGTGATCCGTCCGTCTCCGTCCACATCCTTCACGTCTGCGGTCGAATAGCCGTAGATGCGCCCCAGGCTGGGATCAGACCCAACCACCATGGCGTCCGGCTGAGCCAGACCGGTTCTTCGGCTGTCCACCTGGACCAGCCGCTCGGTCCCCGCCAGGCCGTCGTTGCGGAAGTTCAAACGGTTTCGATACTCCTCGCCCTCATAGCGGTTGTACTGAAGCCGCAGGTGAAGATCCTGCTGTGCGCCGCGCCAGTCCAGGCTTCCGTTCAGACCCAGGCGACGCACCTGGGTCTCGCCGACCGCCAACTCCATGCCCCTCATGACGAACTGGTCGAAATCCCAGCCGGTCGAATAGACGGTGTCGAACCAGACCGGCGGCAGGTCGTCGCTGTCGCCGCCGACCATCTCAAACTGCGAGCGGGCGTCGCTCCAGTTGGCGGCGACGAACAGACCCAGCCGATCGCCGAACCGATGCGAAATCGCCAGGGCCGCCTTGCCCGATTTCGGTCGGTCGAACCGGGTCAGCCAGCCTTGCTCGACCGACAGCCGCACATGGTCGTGGTCGGTGTCGAAGGCTGTGGGGGTCTGGATGTCGATCAGCCCGCCTAGGGCGTCGCCGTCCAGATCGGGCGTCAAGGTCTTGCGCACGATCAGGTTCTGGATTCCCTCGGGCGGCAGATAGCTGAGACGGACGCCGCGATAGAATTTGTCCGCCCGCGACCCGGCGCCGCCCAAACGTACGCCGTTGATCCGATAGGCGTTCCATTCGGTGGACATGCCCCGAACCGTCAACCGGTCGCCCTCGCCGGTCTGATGGTTGCGGACGGCGTTGACGCCAGGCAGGCGCGCAAGACTTTCCGCCAGATTGTTGGTCGGCAGCAGGCCTTCATCATCGGCGCTGACCACATCGCTGACGCCGTCATAGGCGCGTTTGATCGCCAGGGCGTCGTCGATCGCGCCCTTGCGTCCCAGGACCACCACCTCTTCGAGCTCGGCCGCAGGCTGGGGCTGGGGCTGAGGTTGCGGCTGGGCGCGCTCGACGATCAGGGTCCGGCCCACGATCCGGCCCCGCAGATCGGGGTGGGCGGCCAGCAGCCGGTTCAGGGCGGTCCAGGCGGTGGTTCGGGCCTGTACCCCCGGCGTGCGGCGGCCCCCCACCAGATCGGCGTCCGCCAGCACCGCCAGACCCGATTGGCGCGACAGCGCCCGAAGAGCCTCGGCCATGGGGCCGCTGGATATCTGAAATCTATGGGCTGTTCGGTCAGGTGTGGACTGAAGGTCCCGAGCTTCAGCCTGTGCCGGCAGAAGTCCCGCCGCAAGCCACAGGCTCGTCGCCGCTACGGCGCTCCACAGCCTTGCACGGCCCGCCCCCATGCCTGGCTCACCGCTCGATCAGCAGACGGCCGGAGGCATCCCTGCGAAGGGTCAGGCCCTGCATGTCCGCGATGGTGGTCAGGACGTCCTGAGGCTCAGAGGCGGCGAACCGCCCGCTGATCCGGCGGCGGCTCAAGGCGGGATCGGCCAACTCGGCCTTCAGCCCCGGCGATCGGCGCTTCAACTCGATCAGCAGGTCGGCCAGGCTCATATTGTCCGCGTCGATCCATCCCTCGGTCCAGTCCGGCGTCGTCACATCGGCGTCCAGCCGCTGGATCGGCCCGGCGGCGCCGTCGCTCAGCAATCGGCGGCCGGCGGTCAGAACCTGACGGCGCTCGGGATGGTTCAGTGGAACCACCTCGACCCGACCTTCCAGAACCGTGACCTCCACCGCGCCGCCGCTGCGTTCATCGACGTTGAAGCGCGTGCCCAAGGCCGTGATGCGGTGGGTCGCCGTAAGGACGGAAAACGGACGTCTGGCGTCCTTGGCCACTGAGAAGAAGCCTTCGCCGCTGAGCCAGACGTCGCGCCGTTCCGGTCCGAAGGCCGTGCGGACGCGGCTGTCGCCGTTGAGCTGGATCAGAGAGCCGTCCTCCAGCGCCGCCTGAAGACTTTGCCCCGCTACGCCCTCCAGCCTTTGTTCGACGACGACGGGCGCGGACGGCCACATCAGCACGGCCAGCGCCGCGCAGGCCGCCGCCGCTAAGCCGCCAACCCAAAGCCGTGAAGACCAGCGGTGGAACGACCGAGGCGCAGGAGGGAGGCCGACGCGCCCAGAACGTCCGGCTTCGGCCGCCAATCTCGCACTGACCGCGGCAAGGGCGGGATCGGTCAGCAGGCGCTCCTGGGCGTCCAACAGGCGCGCGCGGTCCGGGGCCTCCGCAAGCCAGGCGCGCAGCGCCTGGTCAGCCGCTGCGTCCATCTCGCCGCAGCGGCGCCGGTCCGCCCACAGGGCGGCTTGTTCTTCCGGGGTGGGCGCAGACGGCCTCATCGGGTGCGCTCCATGTCCACCGCGCGGCGGACCTCGACGGCCGCGCGGCTGAAGTGTTTCTGGGCCGCCTCGACTGAAATGTTCAGCCGTGTGGCGATCTCAGCGTAGCTGAGATCGGCGGACTGTCTCAGCACAAAGACTTCGCGCCTCAGCCGCGGCATGCGCTGAAGCGCACGGGTGAAAAGGTCCGCTCTCTGCTTCATGTCGAGAACCTCGAATGGAGAGGGGGCGTCCGACGCCGCCGCCTCGTCGATCGCCTCGCCGGCCGACGGAGAGGCGAGGCGCCTGCGATCACTCAGCAGGTTCAGGGCCACCCGGAAGGCGTAGGCCACCGGATCCTTCAGCGGCGCAGTCTGAGATCGCGCCAGGACGCGGGCGTAGGCCTCCTGACTGATGTCGTCGGCGTCCTCATCATTGTGGACGCGGCTGCGGACGAAGGCGCGCAGACGCACGGCGTTTTTGGCCAGCAGTCGTCCCGCACCCAGATCCTGAACCGACATCCCACCTCCGCGGGCCCACCCGTTGGGCCGCGCTTTTACGGCTCAACGATGACGTTCCGAAAACAGTCCGGCGAATAATCGCGGCGACGGCCTTCGCCGACCAAGACGGTCAGGCGCTCATTGACGGGGAGGGCCGACGACGACGGATGACGTCTTCTGACGCATCGCCCCAATTGCCGAGATCGCCGCTCTTGCCGAGTCGCGTCGCTTGCTGCCAAGTTTCCCGAAAAACGAGGAAATGTGAGCGTGCGCCAGTTGAAGAAGATCCTGATCGTCGGGGGCGGTTCGGCCGGCTGGATGGCGGCGGCCTTGTTCTCCCGCCTGTTTCGGGGGCTTTACGACATCACCCTGATCGAATCGGAAGCGATCGGCACGGTCGGCGTGGGCGAAGCGACCATTCCGGCGATCAAGACCTTCAACGCGCTGATCGGTTTGGACGAGGCCGACTTCATGCGGCGGACCCAGGCCAGTTTCAAACTGGGCATCCAGTTCATCGACTGGGACCGGATCGGCTCCAGCTACATCCACGGCTTCGGCGTCATCGGGCGCGATCTGGAATGGCTGCGCTGCCACCAATACTGGCTGAAGATGCGCGCTGCGGGTCGCGCGTCGGACTTCGCCGCCTATTCGATCAATACGGCGGCGGCCTTGCAGAACCGTTTCATGCGGGCCGATCCCCAGAGAAATGGTTCGCCGCTGGGCCATATCGCCCATGCCTTCCATTTTGACGCCGGTCTTTACGCCAAATATCTGCGCGGTCTGTCGGAGGCGGCGGGGGTGCGACGGCGCGAGGGCAAGATCGCCTCGGTTCAGTTGCGGCCCGACGACGGCTTCGTCCAGTCAGTGACGATGGAGGACGGGGCGGTGGAGGCGGCCGATCTCTTCATCGACTGCTCGGGCTTTCGCGGCCTGATCATCGAAGAGGCGATGAAGACCGGCTATGAGGACTGGACCCATTGGCTGCCCTGCGACAGGGCCTTGGCCGTGCCCTGCGCCCGCACCGAGCCCTTTACCCCCTACACGCGCGCCACCGCCCGGCCGGCCGGATGGCAGTGGCGCATTCCGTTGCAGCACCGCACCGGCAACGGCCACGTCTATTCCAGCCGCTATATGGACGAGGCGGAGGCCGAACGGATTCTGCTGTCCAATCTGGATGGGGAACAGCTGGCCGAACCCAATCGCATCCGTTTCGTCGCGGGCAAGCGACGCCAGGTCTGGAACAAGAACTGCGTCGCGGCCGGTCTGGCCTCCGGCTTTCTGGAGCCTTTGGAATCCACCAGCCTGCATCTGATCCAGTCGGTCCTGACCCGTCTGGTGCGACTGATGCCGGACGGCGGTTTCGACCCGACCACCATCGCCGAGTTCAATCGTCAGATGGACTTTGAATATGAGCGGATCCGCGACTTCGTCATCCTGCATTACAAGGCGACCCAGCGGGACGACACGCTCTTCTGGAGGGATTGCCGCGACATGGCCGTTCCGGACACCCTCCAGCGCAAGATGGACCTGTTCCGCGCCAACGGCCGGGTCTTCCGCGAGGACGATGAGCTGTTCACCGAGGAAAGCTGGATTCAGGTCTTCCTGGGCCAGGGTGTGATCCCCGCCGGCTATGATCCGCTGGTCGACGTCACGCCCGAAGCGGAGATCGAGCGGTTCCTGAACGATGTGGAGACGGTGATCGGCAAATGCGTGGCGGTCATGCCGTCCCATGCCGACTATGTGGCCCGGGTCTGTTCCGCGGTCGCCGCCTGACTCGTCCGGCGGATTGCAGGCCTTAGAACCGTCCAGGCCAGGAGGGCGGCGATGGCGATCAGGGCGCCGTTCATGGCCCAGGCGGCGGAGTCTTCGTAATGGGCGCCTTGGCGAAGCAGGTGTGTCAGCACGACCAGCCCCAGGGCGACGGCGGAGACGAGCCGCAGGATGCGCGACAACCGCGCCGGTTCGACCCAGACTGACAGCCCCAGGGTCGTCCCCGTGACCAGACCCCAGACCAGCAGGGGCGTCGAGGCGGCGGTGGAGGATAAGGCCAGCACGATCAGGGCCGAGGCGGCGAAGGCCAGGGGTTGGCTCCAGACCGCGCCGATCCAGATCCGTTCCCATCGCGGGGCGGGGCGTCCCTTGTCGCGTCGCCGCGCCAACCAGATGGCGACGCCGCTGGCCGTGACCGCCGTCAGGGCCAGACCCAGAAGCCCATAGGCGAGTTTGACCACGATGCCCCCGAACCAGCCGAAATGCAGCGGCCCCAGAGAGGCCAGGATCTTCTGGCCCAGGTTAGGCTCCGTCGTTCTGGATATGTCGAGCAGACGCCCCTGGCCGTCGAAATAGAGGCTGGAGCCCGCCGCCACGCGATTGGGTCTGGCGAGGTTGACCATCACCGTCTGCCCCTGTTCGGCGGGGTGTTCGATGCTGATGAAGGTCGGTCGCGCATCGGGCGCCAGCCGCTGGGCCGCCTCGACGGCGGCGGCCAGATCGGGCGGGGCGACGGCCGGGCGCGGATCGTCGGGAATGACCGGAACGAACAGGGCGTAGGCCTTGGAGGTGTCGCCCTGGAACATGGCCAGGGCCAGAATTCCGACGATGAGGGTGCTGAGGCCCAACAGGGCGCCCGTCAGCGAGACGATGACGTGAAAGGGCAGGGCCCACACACCCGCCCGATTGTGCAGATCGGCTTCCTGCAGCCGCTTGGCGCCGCCCCAGCGTAGATGAAAGGCGTCCTTGAACACGCGCGGATGGGCCAGGACGCCAGAGATCAGCGAGGACAGAAGGGCGACCCCCGCCAGACCCACGACGAAGCCGCCCCAGGCGCGGGGCAGATGCAGGGCGGTGTGCAGCAGGACCATGAACTCAGTCCAGACGGCCTCGCCTTCATCCCCCAGTCGCCCGGCCGCATCCGCGGCGTAGGTATGCTCCACGCCGTCGGCGTCCGTGCTCACCGTCAAGCGAGGCAGGTCCGGGGTGGGGGGCAGGATGCGGACATGCTCCACCGTCGTCGAGGAACGAGCGATGGCCTGTTCCATGGCGGTCTGCAGGGCGGCCGGCGTCACTGCGGCGATGGGCGTCGCATTCGGCTGTTCCCAACGCTGGAACTCCCGCGCGAAGACGGCGACCGATCCTGAGAAACAGACCAGATAGATCAAGGCTGCGAAGGCCAGGCCGAGGGCGGAGTGGCCTGCCAGGACGGACCGGACGAATCCAGCCGGGACCTTGGGCCAGATGGGCTTGCCGGCCTTCTTGGGCGCGGGATCGAGGCGGTTGTCCTTCATCGTCAGAACCCCTTGAGCATGGCGGCGGCGAAGGTCGCCAGGCTGACGCCGACCAGGACGGCGGTGGCGCGCAGGATCTTGTCGTCGGCCAGGGTCCAGGCCATGGCGGCGCCCCACAGCAGGGGCGCCAGCAGCCCGCCCAGCACCAGCCGGGTCTCGGCCGCGCCCGGACAGAAGGCGACGAAGGCGATGGCGGTGCCCATGGCGGCGATCATGCCGATCGGTCCGGCCAGAAGAGCCCGAAGCCAGCCGCGCCAGGCCTTGGCGCCTCGGTTGGACGGTTCGGGCGCCAGGCTGCGTTCGGCCCGTCCGCGCGCGGTGCGCCGCTCCATGCCCCAGGCCACCACCAGAAGGACGCAGACCGAGATCAGCGTCACGGCGATGAAGGGACCGCGCGCCGGCCCCAGCCAGAAGGCGTATGCGAAGGTAAGTGTCGCCAGCAGCGCCCAGCCGCCGACGATCCACAACGGGCGGCGCGCCGAGCGATCCCCCCAGGCGCGGCGCAGCAGCCGCGCCCCGCCGACCCCGCCGGCGATCAGGGGGATCGACGCGAGGAGGGTGGTCGCCTCGGGGCTCACCAGCGCGCCTGAAGCATCAGGCCGACGACCCGCGGATCGCCCAGAACGGCCTGGTTCGTCTGGGCGCGGTCGTAGCTCATATAGTGTTCGTCGAAGAGGTTTTTGGCGTAGACATAGGCGCCCCAGGGGCCGGTCTCATAGCCGATCTTTCCATTGACCAGGGTGCGGCCGCTGACGCGGCTGTCGCCCTGGCTGAATCCGGTGCTGGTGAACACCTCGGATCGATAGTTGGCGTTCAGATTGGCGACGAAGCCGTCGCCCCAGCGGTAGTTGCCGCCCAGGGCCAGGGTCCAACGGGGGGCGAACGAAAACTCCGAGCCGGTCAGATCGCTGGTCTGGCCGTTCACCGTGGTCGTGAACTCGTCGAACTGGGTGCGGGTGTAACCGGCAGAGGCGTACCAGTCGAAGGTGGACGAAAGCCGGTGCGCCGTCTCGATCTCGAAGCCGTACAGATGCGACCGACCGGCGTTGACCGTGTGGCTGTCGTACAGGTTGATGCCGAAGTTCACATTGACCTGCTGGTCAGTCCAATCGACATAGTAGGCGTTGGCGTTGACGGTCAGGGCGCCGTCCAGCCAGGCGGAGCGCAGGGAAGCCTCATAGTTCCAGGTGTATTCGGGATCATAGGCGAACAGCTGGGATCGGGCCGTATTGCTGCTGGATCCGCCGGAACGATAGCCGCGCTGGACGACGAAACCTGCGGTCACGTCCGGCGTCAGGTCGTAGAGTACGCCCAGCTTCGGCAGAAAGGCCTCGAATTCTCGCGTGGCGGGGGGCGTGGCCGATCCCGCCTGGGCCACCATGGCGGCCACCCCGGCATTGATTCCGGTCACAGCCAGATACAGGGGCGAACCCGCCGCGCCGAAGGCCGCCGGATCGGGATAGACGCCGGCGAACCGGGCCGATTGCGTGACCTGGGTGGTGTTTTCCTCATGATCCCAGCGGAAGCCGCCCACGATCGACAGGCGGTCGGTCAGGTTCCACTCGCCGTCGCCGAACAGGGCGTAGGTCGTGACCTGGGCGGGAAAATCGCCCGTATAGTCCACGGGAATGACGGGCAGGACGGCGGCGTATTGGGCGGCGATAGCGGCTGCGGCGGAGGTCGGGAAGCCGCCGGCGCTCAGGAGGCCCGCAATGGTGTTGACCGGCGTCGGCACGTCGGTGCGGCTGGCCGAAATGCGCCTCTGATCGCGATCATAATAGAAGGCGCCGATCAGGCCGTGCAGACGGTCGCCTTGATAGTTGAGGCGCAACTCCTGGGTCAGGGTCTCGAAGTCGTCGCCGTTCTTGCCGTAGCTGACGGCCTGGGCCGTCCCGTCGCCGTCGTACTGAACACGCTGGGCCACATCGCTCCAGGAGGTCACGGCCGAGATCGACAGCCGGTCGGACAGCCTTTGGGTTAGCTCAAGGGTCGCCAGATCGGCCTCGACATGGCTCAGGTTGGCCGTGTCCGAGAAAGCCCGCCGGTTCTCGTAGAAGTCCGGCGCATTGGTGTTGGTGTAGACGAACAGGTAGCCGCCGTCGCTTTCGAACCGGGTGTAGCCCAGGCGCGCCTCGAATCCCGGCAGAGCCTTGGGCGTCCACAGCAGCCGTCCCCGTACCGTCAGACTGTCGACCGGGTCTTCAGGCTGGTCCAGGGTCACATTGTGCGTGAAGCCGTCGCCGTCCCGCTTTTCAGCCGACAGGCGGAACGCCAGCTCGTCCGCGATAAGAGGCCCGCCTCCGGCGACCGCCAATGTGGTTTCGTCAGGCGAGGCGATGGTGGCGCGGGTGCGAAGGTCCCAGTCGAAGGTCGGGTCCACGGTCCGCATCACCACGGCGCCGGCCAGGGCGTTCAGACCTTGCAGCGTCGATTGCGGTCCGCGGAAGACCTCCACCTGACGCATGTCCCAGACGTCGGTCGGACCGTTGAACGTGATGGCGGCGGGCAGGGGCGCGCCATCGACATAGATGGTCGCCAGGGAAGAGTCGCCGCCGCCCGACACGCCGTTGTTGTTGATGCCCCGAATCGTGAAGCCGTTGTGGCCGTAGGTCTCGGACATGTTGGCGGTGCGCTGGAAGATTTCGGCCAGCGACTGGATGGCTTCTTGGTTGATCCGGCGCGCGGTGACGACGCCGACGCTGGTCGGGGTGTCCTGCAACGAGCGATCCGTCTTTTCGCCGGTGACGACGATCTCATCCAGCGTCGTCGTCTGATCGACCGTTTGCGCCCTGGCCCCAAGCGGGCTCAGAGCCAGAACGGCGATGGCCGTAGAGGCCAGAAGGTGAAGTCGCGACATGGCATCCCCCGCTCGCTGAGTTCGTGCGGAGCGCCGTAAAAGGGCCAGTAATGCGAGTCAATCGCATTCTCAAAATAATCTGAGCCGTTCCGATGTTTCGGCGGATCGGCTCTCAGTCGGCGGTGAGGATGGCCTTAACCCGCCGGGCCAGTTCGTCCATGGCGAAGGGCTTGGTCAGTATGTGCATTCCCGGGTCGAGGTGGCCGTGGCTGAGGACGGCGTTCTCGGCATAGCCGGTGACGAACAACACCTTCAGATCGGGCCGGACCGCGCGCGCAGCGTCGGCCACTTGGCGGCCGTTCATCCCGCCAGGCAAGCCGACGTCGGTGATCAGGAGATCGATGGGGCGGTCGGTGTTCAGCGTCGCGAGGCCGGCCTTTCCGTCCTCGGCCTCCATGGTCGCGTAACCCAACTGACCCAGGACTTCCGAGGCCAGCATCCGCACCGTCGGTTCGTCGTCCACGATCAGGATCGTCTGGCCCGCCATCGCCTGGGGCGTGTCGGCCGCGCTCGGCGTCGGCTCGGGCGCTTCGGCCGCGCCCAGGTGGCGGGGCAGGTACAGGCAGACCATCGTCCCTTGGCCCGGTTCCGAATAGATTCGGACCTGTCCGCCTGACTGGCGGGCGAATCCATAGATCATCGACAGGCCCAGACCCGTGCCCTGGCCGATCGGCTTGGTGGTGAAGAAGGGTTCGAAGGCCCTAGCCACGACGTCCGGCGTCATGCCTTCGCCCGTGTCGGACACGCACAGCGACACATATTGGCCCGGCGGCAGTTCGCATTCCGCCGCCACCCGCTCGTCCAGCCAGCGATTGCCGCTTTCGATGGTCAGTTTCCCGCCCTCGGGCATGGCGTCTCGGGCGTTGATACACAGGTTCAGCAAGGCGTTTTCCAACTGACCCGGATCCACCAGCACGGGCCACAGACCGCCCCCGTGCACGGCTTCGACGGTGATGCCCGGCCCCATGGTACGCTGGATCAGCTCCTCCATCCCCCTCGCCAGCCGGGCCAGATCGGTGGGGCGAGGGGCCAGGGTCTGGCGACGCGAGAAGGCCAGCAGGCGGTGAGTCAGGGACGAGGCGCGGCGCGCGGCGCCCTGGGCGGCGGTGATGAAGCGATCCGCCTCATTGATCCGCCCTTCGGCCAGCCGCTTGGCCAACAGATCCAGGCTTCCGGTTATGCCCGTCAGCAGATTGTTGAAGTCATGGGCGATGCCGCCGGTGAGCTGTCCGACCGCCTCCATCTTCTGGGATTGGCGCAGAGCCTCCTCGCTCTTCATCAAGGCGGCGGTCCGCTCTTCGACTTGACGTTCCAGAGAAGCCGCCAGGTCCGCGAGGTTGCGCTCGACCCGTCGGCGTTCCGTCGCGGCGCGAGTCCGCTCGGCCACGTCGCGGATGAAGGCCATTTCGTCTTCAGGCCATGCACGGGTCGTGGCGTGGTTCAGATAGAGCAGGGCCACCAGACCGCCCTGTTCGGTCAAGGGCATGTTGACGAAGGCGCGCGCGCTGATAGCCTCCAGCGCCTGGGCCGTCTGGGACGTGCGGGGGTCCAGCCGCGCGTCGGCGATTACGGCGGTCTCGCCGCGCTTCAGCTCCTCGATGTAGGAGCCGTAGTCGCGGAAGTGCAGCACGCCGGCCAGCGTCTTTATTCCAGGCGCGTTCCAGTCGCGGTCGATGGTGATCGTCTCGGCCTGTCGATCGACCAGGCCGTAACCGGCGCGGCTGACCTCCAGGGTGCGGCCCAGAACCTGGGCCGCTGCGTAGGAGATGTCGGCGGGGTCGTCCAGATCGCGCAGGGCGTCCGACAGCTCCACCAGGGCGGTCCGCATCTTCTGGGACCGCACTTCGCGGGTGATGTCCTGGGTCACGCCCGCGATACGAAGCGGCGCGCCGTCCGCATCGCTGATCAGCACGCCGCGCGCCTTCATCCAGCGGGTTTCGCCCTGGGGCGTCACGATGCGGTGGGTGATGTCGTAGTCCGCGCCGTCGTTAATCGTGGCGTCGCTCTGGGCGCGAACGGCGTCGCGATCCTCAGGGTGGATCAGCGACTGACGATCCTCATAGGTCATCGGCCGATCGCTCGGCCATCCCAGCAGGGCCTTGTAGGCCTCCGAGGCCGCCAAGGATCGGCTGGCCACATCCACGCTCCAGGCGCCCAGCCCCCCGGCGGCCATCGCCAGCTCAAGTTCGCGCTCGCGTTCCTGCGCAAGGGTCAGGCGGTTCGTCAGCTCCGCCGACAGGGCGGCGTTGCGGGATTTCAGCCCCTCGACCTTTTCCCGGTCGCGTGTGACGTCCAACTGACTGGCGAAGAAATAGGCCAGGTCGCCGTAGCCGTCATAGACCGGCGCCAGCAACAGGCGGTTCCAGAAGGCGGACCCGTCCTTGCGATAGTTGCGGATGTCGATCTCGATCGGCGCGGCGTCTTTCACAGCCCTGTGGATGCGCTTGACCGTCTCCGGCTCGGTCTCCGGCCCTTGCAGGAACCGGCAGTTTCGACCGAGAATTTCGGACCGCTCATAGCCGGTCAACCGGCAGAAGGCGTCATTGGCGAAGACGACCGGATTATCCGGCAGACGAGGGTTTGTCACAATCATCGGCATGCGGGTCGCCCGCACGGCGGCGACGAAGGGATCGGTCCCGCGGTCGATTCCAGCGACCTCATCGGCGATTCGCTCGGCGTCCAGGGCCTCCACCTGACCGTCGTTGGCGTTCCGCCTGTCCTTGTCCAAATCTCGCATCCTCAAGTGATCCGCCGAAGGGCGACGCTTAGAACACCCCCGAGGGCAGTTCGGTTCTAAACAGATTCACAGGTTTAGGTTCGATCCTTTCCCCTCGCGTCGCGCGGAAAGGATCGAAAGCGGCCGGCCGCCGTGGGCGCGCCTCAATGCTGGACGAACGGGGCTGGGGTTTCTATGATCGCGCCCGACCGTCGGGGTTTCGCCCGCGGCGTCTTTTCGCGTGGGTTTGACGACGTGCTGAACAAAATTTTCGCCTGGTGGAATGGGGCCACGATCGGCACCCTGTTTACGATCGCCAAGCGCGGCCGCTTCGTCGGGACCGATGAGTTCGGCAACAAATATTACGAGGCCAAGGACCACTCCAGCTATGACGGCCGCAAGCGTCGCTGGGTCGTCTATGAAGGCTATGCAGACGCCACGAAGGTGTCGCCGGACTGGCACGGCTGGCTGCGTTACACCTTTGACCTGCCGCCGACCGAGGCGCCCCTGTTGCGCCGCCCGTGGGAAAAGGACCATCTGCCCAATCTGACGGGCACGCCCATGGCTTGGCGTCCGCAGGGCTCGCTGGCCGCAGAGGCCAAGCGCCCGGCGGCCACGGGCGATTATCAGGCCTGGACGCCCGAGTGAGACGGAATCGGCTGCTGACGGCTGGGGCGAGCCTCGTGCTGGCGCTCAGCGCCGGGGCGGTCACCGCCAGCGTCCTTCAGGATGCGCCCCGCGACGCGCGTCCGGTTCAACAGGATCCGATCGGCGAAATCCTGAGAAACACGCCGGCGACGCCGGCCGTCCCGACCGAGACGGCCCCCTCTGGCACGCCTGCGCCTCGCGCGCCGATCGCCGTCTCTCCTCCACCGTCGGTTCAAATCGCCGAGGACGCGGCCGTGGCCGAAAAAGCCGAGGAAGAGGTCGAGGCGGAAGCGCCGGTGGCCGAAAAGCCGATCGAACAGCCCGAGACTCCAGCCCGCCGTCAGCGGCGCAAGTTCGCCGTCATCCAGGCCCTGGACAAGACCACGGCCGAGACGATGAAGTTCGAGGTCGAGGTCGGCGGTCGGCCGGTCCGGTTCAACAAGAATCTGATCTTCACCGCCCGCGCCTGCGAAGTCTCCACGCCCGACGAACTGACCGAAGACGCCATCGCCTATCTTCAGGTCGCGGTTCAGAGCCGAGGCGCCGCCTCGGCCGAGCCGCGCCAAGTCTTCCGCGGTTGGATGTTCGCCTCGTCTCCGGCCGTCAGCGGGCTTCAGCACCCGAACTACGACGCCTGGGTCGTAGGCTGTAAGAACTGAGCGGGGCGGGCGGCGACATGGCGCCTCGGCCGCTGAAGAAGACGGAGACCATCGAAATCCGTCTGCCGCACGACACCAAGACGGCCTTCATGGCGCGTTGTCGCGCCGAGGGCCGCACCGCCAGCGACGTGCTTCGCCGTTTCATCGACGCCGAACTGGCCGCGCGTCCACGCCGGTTCGACGGCCGCCTGCTCCTGGCGGCGGTTCTGGCCGCCCTGGCCCTGGGGGGCGTCGCCGCGCCGTCCCTGGCTGAGAGCGTGACGCCGACCCGAACCGCCTTTGATCGCCTGGACCGCGACCATGACGGCCGTCTTAGCTTCGAAGAGTTCCGCGCCCGCTAGGGCCAATCGACATTGGCCTGCCGCCGTCCTGCCGGGCGGCGCGCAGCCGCCGACCCAGGAGAGGCGCCTCGGGCGTTGAAGACTCTATTCGATTGAGTGTCAGTCTTCCTTCCCGCGTCAGCGGAAGGGAAAACGTCTGGCGGCGGAGCGCCGATTGAGGGTGGATTCATCACAACGGGGCACGACGAGGTCACGGCGAACACGGCGCGTTCCGACGGCGTCGTGACCGCTGTGAATCCGCCGTGATCGCTGTGACGAACCCGGTCGCCGCATTAAGGCCCTCTGACGCGGGAAGAGCGGCCTGACCGCAGTAAGCTGAATGTCGATTGAACCTAGAGCATGATCATTTCGGACGGAACCGCGAAGCGATTCCACCTCAACCGATCAGGCTCTAACGGATCGGGACGAAGAACCGGCCTCCGCGCAACTGGGTCCAGGTCCAGGGCTTGACCAGGGCCGCGCCCGGCTTCCAGGACCAGGCGATGAACTCCGCTCTCCCTATGATGTTCTGGGCGGGCAACAGACCGACCCCGACCGAGGCGGGCCAGCGCCCGTCCAGCGAGTTGTCGCGATTGTCGCCCATCATCAGATAACGGCCGGCCGGCACCCGATAGATTTCGGTGTCGTCGCCGGGCAGGTCGGGACCGCCGTCATAGGTGACATAGTGTTTGCCGTTGGGCAGGGTCTCGGCCACCAACCGCACCGTGCGGGCCGGATCGTCATGGTCTTGGGTGATGCCCAGCCGGGTCTGGGGGATAGGCCGGTCATTGACGAAGACGGTTCCGCCCCGCACCTGAACCGCGTCGCCCGGCAGGCCGATCACCCGTTTGATCCAGACCTGTTTCGGATCGCGCGGCAGGCGGAAGACGACGACGTCGCCCCGCCGGGGCTGACGCTGACCCAGCCGACCCTCGCCCTCTGGACGGCCTGCGGGCAGGGAGGCCCTGCTCCAGCCATAGGCGAATTTGGAGACGACGATGTAGTCGCCGACCACCAGTCCCGGCTCCATCGAGGAGCTGGGAATGGTGAAGGGCTGGTAGGCGATGGTGCGAAAGGCCGTGGCCAACACGAGGGCGACGATCACTGTCACAGCAATCTCAAACGCGTCGCGCCAGAGGGCGCGTGCGGGGAGGGGCGGGGTGTTTGAAGCGGCTTGGGTCATGCGCCTGAAGAGGCCGCATCCCTTACGCCGTCGCCAGCGCGAACCTGTCCGGACGCCGGAATAGCGTGTCCGGACAGCCGGAAATCAGCCGCCCGCCGTCGCCAGCGCGACGGCCTCGGCGCCGCTCATCGGCCCCCACAGGGCGGTCTCGTCGACGACAGTCCTGAGCGCCGGCTTCAGGCGACGCAGATAGGCCGCCTGGGGCGTCTCGACCGCCCCGAACTGGCTGAGGTGTTCGGTCAGGAACTGTGCGTCCAGCAGGCTCCAGCCACCCTTTCTCAACCGTGCGACCAGATGGACCAGGGCGACTTTTGAGGCGTCCCGCTCGCGGCTGAACATGCTTTCGCCGAAGAAGGCGCCGCCCAGGGAGACGCCGTACAGGCCCCCCATCAGCCGTTCGTCCTTCCAGCATTCGATCGAATGGACATGGCCCTGGGCGAACAGGGCGGCGTACAGGCGGCGGATCGGCGCGTTGATCCAGGTGTCCTGACGCTCGGGCCCTTGCGCCGCAGCACAGCCGTCCAGCACAGCTTCGAAGGCCGTATCCACCCGTACCTCGAAAGGCTCGCCCCGGACGGTTCGGCGCAGGCGGGTGGGGATATGGAAGCCATCCAGCGGGATGACGCCGCGCTGCTCGGGCTCGATGATGAAGACACGCGGATCGTCGCGCGACTCGGCCATCGGGAAGACGCCCCGGGCGTAACAGGCCAGCAGGTCCTCGGGGCCGAAGCCGCCGAACGGCCCGCTGGCGCTGTAGTCGGGGTCGGTCAGGCGTCGCCCTTCTGACGGGCGGCCCACTTCTCCAGCCAGTGGATGTCATAGTCGCCGGACAGGATGTCGGGCTCGGCCAACAGGCGCTGGAACAGGGGGATGGTGGTGTCCACGCCGCCGACCACGACCTCATTCAGCGACCGCTTCAGGCGGGCGATGGCCTCCTCGCGGTCGCGGCCGTGGACGATCAGCTTGCCGATCAGGCTGTCGTAATAGGGCGGGATCGAATAGCCGGCGTAGATGGCGCTATCCAGCCGCACGCCCAGGCCGCCCGGCGCGTGGAAGTCGGTGACCTTGCCCGGCGAGGGCGTGAAGGTCTCCGGGTTTTCAGCGTTGATCCGCACCTCGATGGCGTGGCCCTGGAACTTGATGTCCTCCTGGGTGAAGGACAGCGGCAGACCGGCCGCGATACGCACCTGTTCGCGGACCAGATCGACGCCGGTGATCATTTCCGTGACCGGATGCTCGACTTGCAGGCGGGTGTTCATCTCGATGAAGAAGAACTCGCCGTCCTCCCACAGGAATTCGATCGTGCCGACGCCCAGATAGCCGATAGCGGCGATGGCCTTGTTGACCGTCTCGCCGATCTTCTTTCTGCCTTCAGCAGAGAGTGCGGGCGAGGGGGCCTCTTCCAGCACCTTCTGGTGACGGCGCTGCAGCGAGCAGTCGCGTTCGCCCAGGTGGACGACATTGCCGTGGCTGTCGGCGATGACCTGAATCTCGATGTGGCGTGGCTTCTGGAGGTAGCGCTCCATATAGACGGCGCCGTTGCCGAAGGCCGCCTTGGCCTCGGATTGGGCGGTCTGAACCGCCTCGACCAGATCGTCAGGCGTCAGGGCCACCTTCATGCCGCGTCCGCCGCCGCCCGCCGCCGCCTTGACGATCAGGGGGAAGCCGATCGATTTGGACGCCTCGATGGCGGCTTCGACCGTTTCCACCTCGCCGTCCGAACCGGGGACGACGGGAATGCCCGCATCCTTGACGGTCTGCTTGGCGGTGATCTTGTCGCCCATCACCCGGATATGCTCGGGCTTGGGGCCGATGAAGGTCAGGCCGTGGGCGCCGACGATCTCGGCGAACCGCGCGTTCTCCGACAGAAAGCCGTAGCCGGGGTGGATCGCCTGGGCCCCGGTGATCTCGGCCGCCGCGATGATCGACGGGATGTTCAGATAGGATTTGGCCGCCGAGGCGGGACCGATGCAGACGCTCTCATCGGCCAGCCGCACCCACATGGCGCCGCGGTCGGCTTCGGAGTGCACGGCGACGGTGGAGATGCCCATCTCCTTGCACGCCCGATGAATGCGAAGCGCGATCTCGCCGCGGTTGGCGATCAGGACTTTGGTGAACATCAGGGCGCCTTAGGCTTCCAGCAGGACGAGGGCTTCGCCGTACTCGACCGGCTGGGCGTCGCCGACCAGAATCTCAGCCACCACGCCGTCGCGCGGCGCCTGGATCGGGTTCATGGTCTTCATGGCTTCGACGATCAGCAGGGTCTGACCCTTCTTCACCTTGTCGCCCGGCTGGACGAATGGCGCGGCCTCCGGCGAGGGTTGCAGGTAGGCGGTGCCGACCATCGGCGACTTCACCTCTTCGCCGGCGCGGGCGACGATGGTGGCGGGGTCGGACGGCATAGCGGCCGGCGCGGCGACGGCGGCCGCAGGCGCAGCGGCCGGAGCCGGGGCTGCGGCGTACTGCACCGGAGCGGCGTTGACGGTGACTTCGCGCGCCACGCGGATGCGCAGCTCGCCGCGCTCGACCTCGACCTCGGTCAGGTCGGTCTCGTTCAGGATCTCGGCCAGCTGGCGAACCAGGGACGCGTCGATCTCGGCGTGTTTCTTGTCATCGGCCATTGGATTGCGCCTTTGTCTTTCGTCTTGGATTGCGAACGGGTCGGCCCTCAGGCGCGTTCCCGGATCTGGGTCAGGGCCGCCTGCACGGCCAGTTCATAGCCTGCCGCGCCGAAGCCGGCGATGACGCCGGTCGCCGCGGACGACACATAGGAGTGATGGCGGAACGCCTCGCGCGCCGCCGGATTGGACAGATGAAGCTCAATGACCGGTATGGTCAGGGTCTTCAGCGCGTCGTGCAGGGCGACCGAGGTGTGGCCATAGGCCGCTGGGTTGAGGATCAGGGCCTGCGCCTTCTCACGCGCCTCCTGGATCCAGTCCACCAGCACGCCTTCATGGTTGGTCTGGCGGAACACGATCTGCGCCTCGCCCGCCGCCGTCACGCAGCGCTGTTCGATGTCCGCCAGGGTGTCGCGGCCATAGATCTCCGGCTCCCGCACCCCGAGAAGGTTCAGGTTAGGGCCGTTCAGCACATGGATGACGGACGTGTCGGACATCGGTTCTCGAAACGAGGCTCCGGAATCGGGCGACCTCTGACGGTTCAGGGCCGGCCTTGTAGCTCAGGCGCGGCGCGGGTCAAAGCGCAGCGTGGAAACGGCTTGACCTAACGTCATCCGCGCGGGCGTCAACGGATTTCCCGTCGGAGGGGCGAGAAGGCGGGGAAAAGGGGGAGAACGGATGGGTTTGGTGGGCGCTAGCCTTCCGTCTCCCCATCACCCACCGCCGTCGTCCTCGGGTCAAGCCCGAGGACGACGAATAGGGGTAGGCGACGAATAGGGGTAGGCCATGTGAATGCGGCGGCGCCTCATGCCCTCCGCGCCGAAACGCGCTATGACACGCCGACACACGGGCATCGAGGCAGACGGTTTGCGTATTCAAGTCAACGGCGATCCACGCGAGGTCTATGCGACGACGGTGACGGAGCTGGTCGAGGAACTGGCGCTGGACCCCCGCAAGGTGGCGGTCGAGCGTAATCTGGAGATCGTGCCCCGGTCGCTGCACGCCGTCACCGCCCTGGCCGAGGGGGACCGGATCGAACTGGTCCAGTTCGTCGGCGGCGGTTGATCAGACCTTGAGGATGGGGCCGGGGTAGAAGGCGACCTGCCGGTCGGCCGTCAGCAGTCGCATTCCCTCGGCCATGGCCTGGGCGATAAGCAGCCGGTCGAACGGGTCGCGGTGGATCAGCGGTAATCCTGCCAGTTCCAGCGCGTGCAGGCTGGTCACCGGAATTTCCTCATAACCCGCGTCCAGCAACTGGCGGCGGAACACCAGGGCGTCCACGTCGAAGTCAGGTCGCTTCAGGCCGTGCTTGACGACGACCTCCCAGATATTGACCGCGCTGAACACCAGTTGATTGTCGGGATCGGCCATCAAGGCTTGCGCCTTGGCGGGAAGCCGTGCGCGATCCTCCGACGCCCAGAGCAGCAGGTGAGTGTCGATCAACAGCCTCATTGGCCCTCGTCGCCCTCGTGAACGCCTTCGCCATAGACCATCGCCTCGATTTCGGCCTGACCCATGGTGTCGAAGTCGTCAGGAACTTTAATCTGACCCCGCATGAAGCCGAACCGACGCGAGGTGTCGATCGGCGTCTCCTCGATGGGAACCAGTTTGGCGATCGGCTTGCCTGCCTTGGCGATGGTGATGGTTTCACCCTTGGCGGCCCGGTCCAGCAGGCGCGACAGGTGGGTCTTGGCCTCGTGGACGTTGACCGTTTCCATGCGTCGCTCCCGGTGAACTTAGTCCACTTAGTCTAGTTCATCTGGCCCGGTCTCGCAACGCGGCGTGATCGATCCGCCCTTTCGCATCGGGCGCGACAGGACTAGGTCACCACCCATGACCGATACAGCCCCCGAAACCTGGTCCGTCGCCGGCCGCACCTTTACCTCACGCCTGATCGTGGGCACCGGCAAATACGCCGATTACGCCCAGAACGCCGCCGCCGCCGAGGCGGCGGGGGCCGAGATCGTGACCGTGGCCGTGCGCCGGGTGAATCTGACCGATCCGAACCAGCCGATGCTGGTCGACTATGTGAAGCCCGACCGTTTCACCTTCCTGCCCAACACCGCCGGCTGTTTCACCGGCGAGGACGCGGTGCGCACCCTGCGCCTGGCGCGCGAGGCGGGGGGGTGGAGTCTGGTCAAGCTGGAGGTCCTGTCCAACACCGCCCACCTGTATCCCGACATGGTCGAGACCCTGCGGGCCCTGGACATGCTGATCAAGGACGGGTTCGACGTCATGGTCTATTGCACCGACGACGTGGTCATGGCCAAGCGGCTGGAAGACGCCGGCGCCGCCGCCATCATGCCGGCCGCCGCCCCGATCGGCTCTGGGCTCGGCATCCAGAACGAGGTCAATGTCCGGCTGATCGTCGAACAGGCCAAGGTGCCGGTTCTGGTGGACGCCGGAGTGGGCACGGCCTCGGACGCCACCCGGGCGATGGAGCTGGGCTGCGACGCCGTCTTGATGAACACCGCCATTGCCGGGGCCAAGGATCCGATCCGCATGGCGCGCGCGATGAAGCACGCCGTGATCGCCGGTCGCGACGCCTATCTGGCGGGGCGGATGCCCAAGCGGATGTACGCCGACCCGTCGTCGCCCCTGGCCGGCCTGATCTGAGGCGCGCCATGACCCACTACACCGACAACCTCAGCCAGCTGGGCGCCCAGACCGCCGCCCCGACCAGTCCCGAGACGGCCGTGCTGGAACGGGTGCCGAACCCGCATGCGGATACGCTGTATCTGGCCCGGTTCACAGCGCCCGAGTTCACCAGCCTGTGCCCGGTGACGGGCCAGCCGGACTTCGCCCATATCGTCATCGACTATGCGCCGGGCGACTGGCTGGTCGAGTCCAAGAGCCTGAAACTGTACCTGACCAGTTTCCGCAACCACGGCGCCTTCCACGAGGACTGCACCGTCGCCATCGGCCGGCGGCTGGCGGATCTGCTGGAGCCGAAATGGCTGAGGATCGGGGGGTATTGGTATCCGCGCGGGGGGATACCGATCGACGTCTTCTGGCAGACGGGCCCGGCGCCCGAGGGCCTGTGGCTGCCGGACCAGGGCGTGCCGACCTATCGCGGGCGGGGGTGAGATCGCACCCCGCCCGCGACGTCTGGATCAACCGCCGAAACGGATACGGACCCCGGCGTTGGCGACGAACCCCTCCAACGGGGCCCAGGCGTCGGTTGTCCAGCGGCCGTCCGCCGTGCGGGTCGGCCTGAGCAAGGAATCGCTCCGGGTCTGGCGTTCGTCCAGAAGGTTTTCCAGGTTCAGGAACAGGCGGTAGCGACCCAGAACCACCTCGCCCAACAGCCCCAGCTCCCAGTAGGCCTCGCCGCGATCGCGGTAGGGATCGTCGTCCAGCGGCTGGGCGCCTGTGTAATAGGCCTCGAAGCCGAGGCGGCCGCGATCGTGTTCCTCCCACATGGCCACGAAGCCGGCCGAATGACGCGGCGTCATCGGCGTGTCGCGCCGCGCAGATCCTGCTTCCTCCGGCTCGTCGGCGTCCAGATACATGTAGTTGGCGGTGAGCACGAAAGGCGCCCGGCGCCAGCGGCCCAGCAGCTCGACCCCACGGGTGCGGGTGACGCCGTCCACGTTGATCAGCCGCGCTCGGTCGGCGGAGACAGGCTGAAGCCGCACTGCGTCGTCTATGTCCGACCCGAACAGCGTCAGGCTGGTCTCCCAAGATCCTCTGGCCCAGCCCAGGTCCAGCGAGGCGGTCGAGGCCGTTTCCACCTCCAGATTGGCGATGGGCTCCAGCCGCGACAGGCCCGCAGCCTCGGTCTCCTCCACGAAGGGCGTAGGGGCGAAAAAGCCGCGTCCCCACGAACCCCGCACGGTCCACGGACCCGGTCGCCAAAGCAGGGACAATCGCGGGCTGAACTGACCGCCGTAGCGGCTGTGGTCGTCATAGCGGGCGCTGGCCGAAACCGTCAGATCCTCGGTCCAGTCGCGTTCGACCTGGGCGAAAACGGCCGGGGCCGTGTAGCGATAGTCGAAGGCCGGGAAGGCGTCCGAGGCGTAGTCATCCGCCTGCCATACCAGGCCGCCCATCCAGTCGGCGCCCATAGCCTCGGCCGAGACGGAGGACTCCACCAGGAAGGTCTGGTGGCGGTCTTCTTCGATCAGATCGCCGTACCGGTGGCGGTGGCTCTGTTCGACGGCGGACGCGCGGGCCTGGAGCCAGGCGCTGTCGCCCAGAGGCCGTTCATAGACGGCGCCGGCGTCCAGGCGGTCAGTCTCCTGATCCAGTCGGAAGGGCTGACCGTCGGGGGCCAGGGCGCCGTCGCGCGTGCCGCCCCGCCGCCGCTCGGTCATGCCGCCTGCCGTCAGGAACAGGGTCGCGCCGTCGTCGCCGTTCCAAAACAGCCGCGGCCGGGCCGACCAGCGCGTGTAGCCGGCCATGTCGATCCAGCCGTCGTCGTCCAGGTCCTGGATCGCCTGATGATTGTAGGTCGCCAGGACGGAGCCGCTCCAGTCTGAAGACAGGGGAGCAGCGGCGTAGGCCGAGACGTCCTGACCGTCGCGCGAAGTGGCGTTCAGGATCAACTCGCCTTCGCGGGTTTCGCCCGGTCGGCGGGAGATCAGATTGACCACGCCGCCCAAAGCCTGTCCGCCGTATAGAGCCGAGGCGGCGCCCTTGATCACCTCGACCTGCCCCAGATCGCTGGGCGGGATCTGCAGCAGGCCCAGGGACGAGGATTGGCCGCCGTAAAGGGGCAGGCCATCGGCCAGCAACTGAGTGTAGCGACCCCTCATGCCTTGAACGCGGACGTTGGCGGATCCCAGTCCGGGGGAGGTGACCTGGACGCGCACCCCGCCGGTTTCGGCCAGGATCATCGAGATGTTGCCTGGACGCATGATGAGCTTTTCGGCGATCTCCTCTTCGTTCAGCACCTCGATCCGGACGGGCTCGTCCTGAACGCGGCGGCGGGAGCGGGTCGAGACGACGAAGATCTCCTCCAGCTCCGCGACTTCTTCGGCGGGCGGTGTTTGGGGCGGGTATGGCGAGGTCTGGCTCTGGTCTTGGGCGAGGGCGGCGGCGGCGGGCAGCAGAGTCGCGAAGGCGACTCCGGCCAGGAGATGATAGGCGATGGTCATGATCTGATCCTCGGCCGGCGCACGGGCCGGCCCTGACGACGATAGGCGCGCTCCACCCAGCAGCGGAACGACGCGGACGAGGCGAAGTGGGCCTGTGCGGCCCTGGCGGGATCAGACGCGCGGGGGGCGGTCGGGGCCGGCGGTATCGACCGGCGTAGGTTCCGGCGACTGACGCCAGGCGTGACGCGCGGCTGTGTGAGCCGGCGTCTGGATCAGGATCGGGGCTGATCTATATGCGGGGTGAGGCGCGTGGCAGCAGCCGTTGGCGCAGGCAGGCCCGCAATCGATGCAGCCCTGGTCCTGATCCGAAACGGCTTCGCCGACGACAGCGACTGCCGCGCAGTTCGCTTCGGCGCAGGCGTGGGCCGACGCCGCCGGCGCAAAGGCGACAAGCGCCAGCACCAGCTGCAAAACCAGCTTCAGACCGGCTGACAGGGAGGGCCCAGGGCGTCGCATCGCGGGCCGAGGCTTAAGTTGATCGACAGCGGATGGCAAGTCCGCTGGCTTGGGCTAAGCCTTGGGCATGTCGCGAAGTTCCTCCTTGCCTCTGGAAGCCTGGGGGCGCCGTCTCCTCACGCGCGCCCAGACCTGGGCCGACCGGTCTCGTCCGCGTCGTTACGCCTACGAGTTCCTTTGGTTCGGGTTGAAACAGGGGTGGGCGTGTCTGTTCGGGGGGCTGATGCTGGGGCTGATCGTCGGCACCTTCCTGTGGTGGCCGGACACGACGCCGATCTCGCGCTATGATTTTCTGGCGATCGGGGCGGTGGTGATCCAGATCGCCATGCTGGCCTTCCGGCTGGAGAGCTGGGAGGAGGCGCGGGTGATCTTCCTCTTCCATGTGGCGGGGACGATCATGGAGCTGTTCAAGACCGCGCACGGGTCGTGGATCTATCCGGAGGACAGTCTGCTGCGCATCGGCGCCGTGCCCCTGTTCTCGGGCTTCATGTATGCGGCGGTGGGCAGCTATATCGCGCGGGTGCAGCGGATATTCCATATCCGGGTGCGCGGCTATCCGCCGCTGTGGACGACCTGGCTGTTGGCGGCAGCCGTCTATGTGAATTTCTTCGCCCATCACTGGCTGCCGGACGTGCGGATCGTTCTGTTTCTGGCGACAGTCCTGCTGTTCGGGCGGGGGCGGTTTTATTTCACGGCGGACCGGCGTCGGCGGTCGATGCCGCTGCTGCTGGGCTATGGGCTGGTGGCCCTGTTCATCTGGGTCGCCGAGAACCTGGGCACCTTCGCGCGGGCCTGGACCTATCCGGGGCAGGACGGGGGCTGGGAGCCGGTGTCCCTGCACAAGCTGGGGGCCTGGTTCCTGCTGATGATCATCTCGGTGGTGCTGGTGTCTCTGGTGCACCGGCCGGAGAAAGAACCGTCAGGCGGTGCGGGCCAGTGACGCGGCGCGGGGCCAGGCGACCAGCCCCAGGGCCTCAAGCGCCGGTCTTGCCAACAGATAGCCCTGCATCAGATCGACGCCCAAGTCGCGCAGGACGTCGTGTTCGGCCGGGGTCTCTATACCTTCGCAGACCGGTTCAACGCCCAGATCGCGCAGCATGTTCAGGGTGTTGCGCACGATGGTGCGCTTAACCGGATCGGTGTCGATGTCGCGGATCAGGGCCATGTCCAGCTTGACGATGTCCGGCTGGAAAAGGGTCAGCAGACCCAGGCCCGCGTAACCGGCGCCGAAGTCGTCGATGGCCGTCTTGAACCCCATGGCGCGATAGGAGCGCAGGATGTTCAGGATGTGGTCGGCGTCCATCGCCTCGCTCTCGGTGAACTCAAAGATGATCTTGTTCACGGGGAAGCCTGTTCGCATCGCCGCCGCCAGGGTGGCGCGGATGCAGGCGCGCGGCTCATAGACCGCATTGGGCAGAAAATTGATCGACAGGTTGGCGCCCGTCGCCGCCATGTCGAGCCCGGCCGCCAGTTCGATCGCGGTGGTGCGACAGACCTGATCGAAGGCGTAGCGGTTGTGGTCAGCTATCTGAGCCAGCACCTGACCGGCGCCGGCGCCGTCCTTGCCCCGCACAAGCGCCTCGTAGGCGAAGACTGTCTGTGTTGAGACGTTGACGATGGGCTGGAAAGCCATGGTGATGGGCAGGTCGAACCCCGCCCCATCTTTGCAACCCACACAGGACATCGGACCACTCGCTACAGCTAAGGGTCTGACGCTTAGAGGGAAAAGATTAACGACAAGGCCTGTCCAGATCTAGGGCAGGCGGGTGACCTTGGCCGCCATGTCGGGGCGGGGGCGTTCCAGGGCCGGTTCGTTCAGGGTTCCGATATGGATGAAGCCGGCGACCGCCTCGCCGTCGGTCAGGCCGAACAGGGCTGTGGCCTGGGCGTCATAGCTGTACCAGTCCGTGATCCAGCTGGAAGCATAGCCGAAGGCGCCGGCCGCATGCTCCAGATTCATACAGACCGCGCCGGCCGACATCTGCTGCTCCCAGAGCGGCTTGGCGTCGGGCACGGGCGCCGAGATGACCAGGACGGTGACGGGGGCGGCGGTCAGCTTGGCCAGGACCGCCTGCTCCTTGGCGGGACGGCCCTGGGTCTGCGCAAGGCCGGACAGTTTTTCGGCGATTTGCCCGCGGCTCTGCGGCCCCAGGACCACGAACCGCCAGGGAAACAGCTTGCCGTGATCGGGCGTGCGGGCGCCCAGGGTCAGGATCTGATCCAGTTCGGCCTGCGTCGGGCCGGGGCTGGTCAGGGCCTGGGCCGGGGCGGAGCGGCGTGTGGCCAGCCGATCGCGCAGCTCCTGCGACGGGACCGGTGCGGGCAGGGCGGCGTTCAACGAAAAGAGGGGCGGCGGGGTCATGCGGTCTAGCTAGGCTTTCCCCCCGCCGTCCGCCATAGCTGAGGTATGAGCGATTTCGACGAACCGAAATGGGCCGCCGGCCTGGCCAAGCCGCCGGCCTGGCGCAGCAAGACCGAGGAGACGGTGTTCGAAAATCCGTGGATGCGGTTGACGCGGCACCGGGTGATCGCCCCGACGGGCCGGCTGGCGGACTATGCGGTGATGCGGCCCAAGAATGTCGCGACCGGGGTGCTGCCGGTGCATGACGACGGCACGGTGGTTCTGGTCGGGCAGCAGAGGTTCGCCTTCGCCAACTATTCCTGGGAGATGCCCGAGGGCGGGGCGTCCCTCGACGAGGATCCGTTCGACGGCGTCCGGCGGGAGCTGGCCGAGGAGGCGGGGCTGGAGGCCGCCCACTGGACGCCGGCCCTGACGATGGAGCTGTCGAACTCTGTCACGACCGAGATGGCGCACACCTGGATCGCCTGGGGCCTGAGGCCTGTGCCGGTGGCGCCGGACCCGACCGAGGTGATCGCCGTCGTGCGCGTGCCGTTCCTGGATCTGCTCGACGAAGTCGGGCGCGGGACGGTGCGGGACAGCCTGACGGTGGCGACGGCGTATAAGGCCTATCATATGGGCTTGAATGGAGCCCTGCCTCCGGCGCTGGCTAAGGCCATGCTGGGGCGGGTATGATGTCGCCGAAGGAGTCCGGCATGCCCAAGCTTGAAGTCGTCGCGGAAACTGACAGCGTGTGGCGCCAGCTGCGCGCCTCCGCCGAGGCCGCCTCGCGCGAGGAGCCCCAGCTGGGTTCGCAGATGAACGCCGTCATCCTGTCGCACGATGATCTGGCCGGCGCCCTCAGCTTCCAGATCGCGCGCAAACTTGCCGATCCGGAAATGAGCGCCATGTCGGTGCGCGAGGTCTGCTTGTCGGCCTTCGCCGCTGATCCGGCCATGGTCGCGGCGGCGGAAGCCGATCTGCGCGCCGTGGCCGAACGCGATCCGGCCATCCGCAATCTGTTGCAGCCCTTCCTCTATTTCAAAGGTTTTCAGGCCTTGCAGGGCTGGCGCGTGGCCCATTGGCTGTGGGGCCAGGGCCGTGAGACCCTAGCCTTCCACTTCCAGAGCCGGATCTCCGAACTGTTCCAGCTGGACATCCATCCGGCCGCGCGGCTGGGCCAGGGGCTGTTCCTGGACCACGGCACCGGCATCGTCATCGGCGAGACTGCGGTCGTGGGCGACGACGTCTCCATGCTGCACAGCGTGACCCTGGGCGGCACGGGCGCCGAGCGAGGCGATCGCCACCCCAAGATCGGCAAGGGCGTCCTGCTGGGCGCCGGGGCCAAGGTGCTGGGCAATATCCATATCGGCGACTACGCCAAGGTGGCCTCGGGCTCGGTGGTGCTGAAGGACGTGCCGTCCGGCTGCACCGTGGCGGGCGTGCCCGCCCGCCTGGTCAACTGCCCCACCGGCGCCGAGCCGGCCCGGACGATGGACCATACGCTGGCCGAGGTCGTGTACGACTTCGTGATCTGAGGGATCGACCTTCCCCCGCTTGCGGGGGAAGTGTCAGGTCGTGGCGCGCAGCGACACGCCTGACGATGGGGGAAGTCTTCCTTTGGGCGAGACTTCCCTATCCGTCGCCGGATCGGCTTCGCCGATCGACGCGACACCTCTCCCGCAAGCGGGAGAGGGTTGAAAAAGCGCATCTAGCGGTTCCCCTCACGCCCCGATGTCTCTAGGGTCCGCGGCCAACCCAAGACCATGAGGCCCCCGTGAAAGACACTGACCTGAAGCGCATCGAGGCCCACCTCAAGCGCACCTTCAACACCGGCGGCATCATCGTGAAGGCCCGTCCCAAGCAGAATGACTCGGCCGAAGTCTATGTCGGAGACGAGTTCATCGGCGTCGTCTTTGAGGACGAGGACGAGGAAGGCTCCTTCATGTTCGAAATGGCCATCCTGGCCGAAGACCTGCCGGCCTAAGTCGCGCGCGCCGACCGCCCTGCGACATCGCGCGCAGGGCGGTTGTGAGAACGTTCTCAAAAATGGCTTGACGGGTTGCGCCGGCCCGGCCCTAATCGCGCCGAAGGGCGGCGGATCGATCGCTCGGGAGCAGACGCGCTGAGGGGCAAGGGTCGGGACGTCGCCGTTCCGTCGCGCCCGTCCGCCTGTTTTCCGATCCGTCAGACGCACGTCCTCCTGGTTCATCCCGAGAGGAAATCCGATGCGCGCGACTGTGTCCCTGATGGTGCTGGCCCTGGCCGTGAGCGGGGGCGCGCCAGCCCTGGCGCAGACGGCGACGGTTCCCGAAGCGTCGCGCGCTCACCCGGCCCTGTGGCCGCAGGCCGCGACCCCGGCCGCCATATCCGACGCCCGCACCGAGGCCTTCGTCTCCGAATTGATGGCCAAGATGACGCTGGAGGAGAAGGTCGGTCAGCTGATCCAGGCCGACATCTCTTCAATCACCCCCGACGATCTGAAGACCTATCCGCTGGGTTCGATCCTGGCGGGCGGCAGCTCCGGCCCCTGGGGCGACGACAAGGCGCCGCCGCAGAAATGGCTGGACCTGGCCCGCGCCTTCCGCGCCGCCAACGAGAGCCGGGGCGGGACGGTGATCCCGCTGATCTACGGCATCGACGCGGTTCACGGGCACAACAATGTCCCCGGCGCCACCATCTTCCCGCACAACATCGGCCTGGGCGCCGCGCGCGATCCGGACCTGATCCGACGCATCGGCGAGGCCACGGCGCTGGAGGTGGCGGTGACGGGGGCCGAATGGACCTTCGGCCCCACCCTGGCCGTGCCGCGCGACGACCGCTGGGGTCGGTCCTATGAGGGCTATGCCGAAGACCCGGAGGTGCAGCGGTCCTACGCCGGGCCGATGACCCTGGGCCTTCAGGGCGAGCTGCAGCCGGGGCGGCCGCTGGCGCCCGGCCATATCGCCGGATCGGCCAAACATTTCCTGGCCGACGGGGGCACCTTCGAGGGCGAGGATCAGGGCGATTTCCGGGGCACGGAGCAGGAGCTGATCGACGTCCACCTGGGCGGATACGTCCAGGCCATCGACGCGGGCGTGCTGTCGATCATGGCCAGTTTCTCGGGCTGGAACGGTTACAAGCACTCAGGCAATCCGACCCTGCTGACCGATGTCCTGCGCGGGCCGCTGGGGTTCAAGGGATTCGTCGTCTCCGACTGGAACGCGCACGGCCAACTGCCGGGCTGCACCAATGAGAGCTGCGCCCTGGCGGTCAACGCGGGCATCGACATGCTGATGGCGCCCGACAGCTGGAAGCCGCTGTACGCCTCGACCCTGGCCCAGGCCCGGTCGGGCGAGATCCCTATGGCGCGGGTGGACGAGGCGGTGCGTCGCATTCTGGTGGCCAAGGTCAAGACCGGCCTGTTCGAACCGGCGCGGCCGATGGAAGGCCGGTTCGAGGAGCTGGCTTCACCCGCGCACCGCGCCCTGGCGCGCGAGGCGGTGCGCAAGTCGCTGGTGCTGTTGAAGAATGACGGCGTCCTGCCGGTTCGGGCCAATGCGCGGGTGCTTGTGGCGGGGACGGCGGCTGACGACATCGGCCAGGCCTCGGGCGGCTGGACCCTGAGCTGGCAGGGGACGGGCAATACGAATGCCGACTTCCCCCAGGGCCAGTCGATCTGGAGCGGGATCGAAGAGGCGGTGAAGGCCGGCGGCGGGACCGCAACCTTGAGCGCGGACGGGTCCTTCACCCAAAAACCGGATGTGGCGATCGTCGTCTTCGGCGAGACCCCCTATGCCGAGTTCCAAGGCGACGTGGACAATCTGGACTTCGTCCCGACGGCTCCGCTGGAGATGCTGAAACGGCTGAAGGCGGCCGGGATTCCGACCGTTTCGGTCTTCCTGTCCGGGCGGCCGATGTGGACCAATCCGGAGATCAACGCGTCCGACGCCTTTGTGGCCGCCTGGCTGCCGGGGACCGAGGGCGGCGGGATCGCCGACGTCCTGGTGGGCCCGGCCGACGGCAAGCCGCGCCACGACTTCACCGGCAAACTGTCCTTCAGCTGGCCCAAGGACGCGACGGGGACGCCGCTGAATCACGGCCAGCCGGGCTATGACCCGCAGTTCGCCTATGGCTACGGTCTGACCTACGCCGCCCCGGCGCGGGTGGGGATGCTGTCGGAGGAGAGCGGGGTCTCGGCCCAGGCCACCAATCTGGACCGCTATTTCGTCGACGGCCGGTTCGTCTCGCCGTGGAGCCTGCTGCTGAACGACGCAGGAGGCCAGACCCGACCCGGCACGGCCAAGACGGCGACCAGCCCGCGCGCCGGCGTCGCCTCGCGCCCGGTCGACGACCTGGCCCAGGAAAGCGGGCAGCAGTTCGCCTTTGCGGGAACCGGGCCGGCCAGCGTCGAGATCTGGGGCACGCCCGTCGACCTGACGCGCCAAGCCAACGGCGCCGTTGCGCTGGGCTTCCGCTACCGCGTGGACGCCGCGCCGAGCGCGCCGGTGGTCTTCAAACTGGGCGGCGGGGCGGTGGACCTGACCGAGCTGCTGCGATCAGCCCCGGTCGGTCAGTGGCGCGAGGCCCGCATTCCCCTGACCTGTTTCCGCACCGACGGCGGGGACCTGTCGCGGGTCGAGGTTCCGTTCCACATGGCCACCAGCGGCACGCTGACGGTGTCGGTGTCGGAGATCAAGCTGGACGCCAGTCAGACCGAAACGCGCTGCCCGGCGTGAACTGCGCCAGCTTGGCGCGTCCGGCGGTCGTGGCAGGCTGCGCCGACCCGAAGGGTAGGGCGGATGGTTCAGTCGAAGGCAGCGACCGTCGATGAGTTCACGACGGAGGTCGAGCCGGAGGGTCTCGACGGCTGCGCGATCTGTGCCGATCGACGTATCACGACTGGGAAGAGCGGATGCAATGGGGCATGCCCGGCTATGGCCCGCCGGGGGTGACGCCGTAGTCAGTTTCAACAGCCAGAAGAACTATATTTCACTCTATCCGGACCGGGCCGCTCTCGAAGCCCATCGCGCGACGCTTAAGGGCGCCAGCTTCGGCGGCGGCTGCGTCCGGTTCGTGGCAAGATCGATTTCGAAGCCGTGGCCGTCATCCTGCGCCACCTGCGCGACAACGGCCGTTCGGACTGAACGCGGAGGGCTAAGGCGCGGGCCCTCCCGTTCTCGACCTTTTGCGGCCTAGGCTTACGGTCGAGGATGGCGCGCCTCGAACACCGCAAAGTTCTCGCTCGCATCGATGTCCAGAGCCTTCGCCCTATCCACGTCCTGCTGACCGCCGACGTCGCCCAGAGCGAGACGGGCTAGGCCGCGTCCGTAGAGTGAGGCGGGCAGATTGGGCAGGGTCTCCAGCGCCTGATCATAGGCGGCCTTGGCCTCATCAAGGCGGCCCAGATGCAGCAAGACCATAGCGCGGCTGTCAACGAAGGCGGCGACCCCGGATTCGGCGGCGACGTCGCAGTCGGCCAGGGCCTGGTCCATGTCGAAGCCGCTGACGGCCTGGCTCCAGCAGACGTCGTTCAGTAGAGCCGGGTCTCCGGCCGCCAGCCGCCGCATGGTTTCGAAGTCCGCCTGGGCGCCCGCAGCGTCGCCCAGCTCCGCCTTGGCCGCGCCACGCTGTGCCAGCAAGCCGAAGGAGTCGGGTGAGGCCGCCAGGCCGGCGTCCAGCGCGGGCAGGGCCTCTCTCAAACGACCTTCGGCCTTGGACAGTGCGACAAGCTGCTGGAGGGCGGCATAGTTTGTAGGCGTGTCCTTCAGCGTGGCTGAAATAAGGGTGCGGGCCTCCTCGCCTCGACCCAATCGACGCAGGGCGCGCAACTCACCCCACAGGCCGCGGTCCTGTTCCGGTTCGGCGGTTTTCAGGGCGCGGAAGTCGGCGAGGGATCGATCAAAGCGGCCTAGTTGATAATAGGCTTCCGCACGATCACCCAGGGCCGTGGTCTGGGTCGGGTCCAGCCGCAGCGCCACAGAGAAGCTGATCACGGCGTCGGGATAGCGGCCTTCGCTCATGGCGACGAGGCCCTGGCCCACAGCGGCGTCGACGTCGGCGGGGTCAAGATCAGCAGCGTGGTCATAGTCGGCGCGGGCGCCGGCGTAATCCCTCTGGCGCAGGCGGGCGTAGGCTCGCTTGCGACGGGCCTCGGCATTGTCCGGCTCGACCGTCACAGCAGCGTCCAGCAGGGCCAAGGCGCCTTCGACATCGCCGCTCTCTCCCAGCCCCTCCGCGCGTTCGATCAACTCGGTCACGCTGTCGTCGCCAGGCTCCAATCGAGCGCGATCCGCCGCCGTGGCTTGATAGCCAGCGGGCGCGCGCAGACGCAGCACCGTATCCACCATGGCCTTGGACCGGGTGCGGGCCTGCGCCATTTCCTCGGCTGAAAGTTCGGGCGTCAGGCTGGTGGTGCTCAGAATCGCCTCGGCCAAGCCGTCCTTCAGGCTGGTCTGGCGCGAGACGCGGTAGCCGCCGCCTTCCACCGTCTGATCTCCCCCTTCCAACCGGAAACCTTCGCCGCCATCGGGCAACTTCACGCGAATGGTGGTCCGATTCATATAGGGGTGAGCGATGGCGTAAGGCAGATCCTTGTATTCGGCGAACAGGCCGGTCCGCTCCTCCTGATAGGGGATGAAGACCGAGACTTCCGGCAGGCCCATGATACGGCCGCCGCCCGCGCCGTTGACCCAGCTCATGCGGATCTTGCCGTTCAGCAGAATGTGGAAGACGTTGGCGTCGTCGTCATAGCGCGTATCGACGGTCTCAACCTTCACCCCTTCTTTCTTTTCTTTCATCGAGGCGGTCATGGCGGTTTGAAGCTGTTCGCGGGTGACGGCGCTCATCTGGCGCCGCATCTGAAGAGCCGAAGCGCCGAAATAGGCGAGGTCCATGACGAAGGGCGCATCCGCATCCAGACCGGCCGAAGCGTCCAGAGTGGTCGATGTCTCGAAGCTTGGCGACGTAAGGGGCGGCTGAACGATCGGCTCGAACGCGGCGTTCTGCGGACGAACCGGGAGACCCCAGTGGTAGGCGGGCGGCGTCAGGTCTTCCAGGGTCCGATCGCCAACAGACGCTCCGTCCATCCAGTAGGTTTTTCCGTCGATTACGGCGCGCACCAGCACATGGTCGAACCAGACCATGGCCGGCAGTCGATCAGGCAGGCCGTCGCCGTTCTCGGTGCTGACTAGAACCGCCTCAGCCTCGATGCCCAGCCCGTGGAGCAGGGCGAGCAGCAGCACCGTCTTGCCTTTGCAGTCGCCGTATCGACTGCGCCAGACTTCGTCGGCGGCAGTGGGCACATAGCCGCCTTCGCCCATGGAGAGAGCCAGATATCGGACCTCGTCCTGCACCAGACGCAGAGCTGCGGCGGCCCGGCCGGCGGCGGTGGGCTGCGCCGCGCGGATTTCTTCGATGCGGGCCTTGAGCGGGGAGTCGGCCTCCAGAACCGAGGCCTGATCATACAGGGGCGCCATCAGGGCGGAGGCGGCGCTCCAGTCAGTGAAGTCCGTGAACTGAACGATCCGCGGGAGCATGAAACGACCCGGCAGATTGTTCGGCAGCCGAACCGGGGCCAGGCCTCGGGTCTCGATCTCAAAGACCTGATCCGCTCCGACCCGTTTGGCTCTGACGTCGGCCCAGGGCGCCGACGCCGTCACCTTGAGGGGCTGACTGGCGGGCCAGTTGGCGCGAAGACGATAGTGGTCGATGGTCAGACCGGCGTTGGCGTTGACCAGATGTTCGCGATGAGGCGCCAGGACGCCACCCCTATCGTGGATCGTGAAGGCGGTCTCCAATATGTCGCCAACCCGAAGATCGCGCGGCTGGAGGGTCGCGGTCAGGCGGCCGTCCAACATGGAGGATTCCAGATTGTTCTCGCGACGCAGGACCTGGAAGCTCTGGTCCTGAAGCACGTCGATGATTTGGTCGCCGCGCAAAATACGGACGGCATGAACCTGAACCGTCTCATGGGCCGGATTCCACACCGCGCTCACCGTACTGACGTTGGGCAGGCCCTGAGAGGTCTGAACCAGGGTGCGGCGACCGTAGTAGATGTGTGCGCCGTCGGCGTCGAAGCGGACCTGATCATCGACCGACAGCAGTCGAACGGGCGCGTCGTCGATGACGGCGGGACGTGCGCTGATCGGCGAGGCGACGACCCAGGCGGGCGTCGGCGCCCGCTCCACGTCCTGCGACCAGCTCGAAGAAGCCGCAACAAACCAGGCGGCCGCCGCCGCGATCAGAATACGCATCATTCTACAGTCCCCCTGCTCCTGCTGCCTAACACGGATGAGGCGGGCGTCCATAGACCAGAGGTTTTGTACTTGCGACTTGGGAGGCCGCGCCCCGCCGCCTTTGCCCTGCGTCGGCGGTTGACGTCAGGGTGTGGATGTAGCCGCGATATGGGGCTGGAGCGGTGGCGGACATGGATCATGGAGGCTCACGGACAGGAGGCCCGCGGCGTGGGTGCGGGGCAGGCCGCCTTCCTCACCCACCGTCTCCCAGCCGATGGGGTGTCCAAATCTTTGGAGGCCCCGCATGTCCTGCGCCGGCGCGACGCCGACGCAGGGATGGTCTAAAGTCCCGCCGAATCTGATCTGGAGTTCGATCATGAGTTTTTCCGCCACCGACGCCGCATTCGAGGGGTTTCGCGTGACGCGCCAGAACCCGGCGGCGGTTCTCCTCTGGTCGATGGTCTGGCTGATCGGGCTCATATTGAGCAGTCTGCTCGCGGCGCCCGCAATCATGCCCCATATGGCCGAGTTGCAGGCCGCCAACGGCGATATCAACGCCTTGTCGCCAGAAGCGCTACAAGCCTTCGGCTTGGCCATGGCTGGATTCATGCCGCCGTTGCTGTTGGCCCAGGCCCTCGTCGCGCCGGCCGTCTACCGCGCAGTGCTTGAGCCTGAGAAACGACGGTTCGGCTTCCTGCGACTGGGCAAGACCGAGGCTCGGATGTTGGGGGTTCTGATTATTCTGGTCGTCGTTCAGGTCGTATTGAACGTCGGAGCGGACCTCGCCACTCGGGGCGCCGGCGCGGCGATCGGTCTGGCGGGAGGCGTCATCGTGAATCTGATCGCCTTCGCACTGGGTCTCTGGGTGGCCGCTCGACTCAGCTTGGTCGCGCCTCTCACGGTGCTGCGGAGCGGCCTTCCTCTCGTGGAAGGATGGAAGCGCAGCGGCCCCATCGTCTGGCCTCTGATCGGCGTGAATGTTCTCGCCGTCGCCATGGCCTTGTTGGTGGGTCTGCTGCTGGCCCTCGTCGCCTGGCCTATGACGGCGGCCATGTCCGGCTCCGGCGCAGGCGCGGGTTTGGCGGCCCTGCTGCTGATGACGCTGATGGCGCTCGGTTTCGCACTGATCACCGTCCTGCTTTGGAGCCCGTTCGCGGCGATCTTGAAGCAGCTGGAGGGCTGACGGAGACGTTTCAGCGTCTGGAGTAAAACCTCAGGCCGAGGCCTTGACCCGCTTCCGCTTCGCCGGCGGGGGCGTCGCCGCCTGACCCAGGGCCGCGACCCGCGCCTTGCGCCGGGTCTCGTGACGATCCAGCACCTCCTTGAGGTATTTTCCGGTCCAGCTGGTCTTGTTCTCCGCCACCTGTTCCGGTGTGCCGACCGCGACGATCTCGCCGCCGCCGTCGCCGCCTTCCGGCCCGAAGTCGAGCAGATAGTCCGCCACCTTGATGACGTCGAGATTGTGCTCGATCACCACGATGGTGTTGCCAGCCTCGACCAGTTCCTGAAGCACTTCCAGAAGTTTGCGCGTATCTTCGAAATGCAGGCCGGTGGTCGGCTCGTCGAGGATGTAGAGGGTCCGGCCGGTCGCGCGTTTCGACAGTTCCTTGGACAGCTTGACCCGCTGGGCCTCGCCGCCGGACAGGGTGGTCGCGGGCTGGCCGACCTTGACGTAGCCGAGGCCCACCCGCTCCAGCGTCAGCATCTTGTCGCGGATCGGCGGCACCGCCTTGAAGAACTGGGCGGCCTCCTCGACCGTCATGTCCAGGACGTCCGAGATCGACTTGCCCTTGAACACGATCTCCAGCGTTTCGCGGTTGTAGCGCTTGCCCTTGCAGACGTCGCAGGTGACGTAGACGTCGGGCAGGAAGTGCATCTCGATCTTGATGACGCCGTCGCCCTGGCAGGCCTCGCAGCGGCCGCCCTTGACGTTGAAGCTGAAACGGCCGGGGCCGTAGCCGCGCGCCTTGGATTCCGGCAGGCCGGCGTACCAGTCGCGGATGGGGCCGAAGGCGCCGGTGTAGGTGGCGGGGTTGGAGCGCGGGGTGCGGCCGATCGGCGACTGGTCGATGTCGATGACCTTGTCGAAATGCTCCAGCCCCTCGATGCGGTCGAAGGGGGCGGGGGCGTCCGACGCATTGTTCAGGCGACGCGCGGCGGCCTTGTACAGGGTCTCGATGGTGAAGGTCGATTTGCCGCCTCCGGATACGCCGGTGATGCAGGTGAACAGGCCCACCGGGATTTCGCCGGTGACGCTCTTCAGATTGTTGCCGCTGGCGCCAGAGATCTTCAGCATCCGCTTGCGGTCCACCGGACGGCGGCCATCGGCAGGAATTTCGATCTCCCGTTCGCCGGTCAGATATTTGCCGGTCAGGCTGTTGGGATTGGCCATAACCTGTTGCGGCGTGCCCTCGGCGCAGACCGTGCCGCCATGCACCCCCGCAGCGGGGCCCATGTCGATGACATAGTCGGCGGTCAGGATGGCTTCCTCGTCGTGCTCGACCACAAGGACCGAATTGCCGAGGTCGCGCAGCCCTTTCAGGCTTTCCAGCAGGCGGGTGTTGTCGCGCTGGTGCAGGCCGATGGAGGGCTCGTCCAGCACATAGAGGACGCCGGTCAGGCCCGAACCGATCTGCGAGGCCAGACGAATGCGCTGGCTCTCTCCGCCCGACAAGGTGCCGGACGAGCGGGACAGGTTCAGATAGTCCAGACCGACGTTGTTCAGGAACCGCAGCCGGTCGCAGATCTCCTTCAGGATGCGCCGGGCGATCTCCATCTGCTTCTCTGTCAGGCTCTCTTCCAGGGTCGAGAACCAGAGGTAGGCCTTGGAGATCGACAGCATGGAGATATCGGCGATGTCCTCGCCGCCGACCTTGACGGCCAGGGCCTCGGGCTTCAGCCGCTTGCCGCCGCAGGCCTCACAGGGGGTCTCGGACTGATAGCGTGCCAGCTCCTCGCGAACCCAGGCGCTGTCGGTCTCGCGCCAGCGCCGCTCCAGGTTCGGCAGGACGCCCTCGAACGGCTTAGAGACCTCGTATTTGCGGGCGTTGTCGTCATAGGTGAATTTGATCTTCTCAGCGCCCGTGCCGTGCAGGATCGCCTTATGCGCCTGGGCCGGCAGATCGCGCCAAGCCACATCCATCGAGAAGCCGTAGTGGCGGCTGAGCGACTGAAGCGTCTGGGTATAGAGAGGTGAGGGGCCGCGCGCCCACGGCGCTACCGCCCCCTTGTGCAGGCTCTTGTCGCGATCGGGGATCACCAGGTCGGCGTCGAAGGCGAGCTTGACCCCTAGGCCGTCGCACACCGGACAGGCGCCGAAGGGATTGTTGAACGAGAACAGCCGCGGCTCGATCTCCGAGATGGTGAAGCCGGACACCGGGCAGGCGAATCGTTCGGAGAAGACGAGGGTGCGCGGCGCTGTCTCGCCCTCGGCGACGCTGGCCCATTCCGCCGTGGCGATACCGTCGGCGAGGCTCAGCGCCGTCTGCAGGCTGTCGGCGTAGCGACCTTCCTGATCCGGCTTGGTCACGATCCGGTCCACGACGATGTCGATGTCGTGCTTGAACTTCTTGTCCAGGGTCGGGGCTTCGTCGATCGGATAGAATTGCCCGTCGATCTTCAGCCTCTGGAAGCCCTGACGCTGCCATTCGGCGATTTCCTTGCGGTACTCGCCCTTGCGGCCGCGAACGACCGGAGCCAGCAGCAGGATGCGTTCGCCGTCGGGCAGGGCCGTCAGCTTATCGACCATCTGGCTGATGGTCTGGCTCTCGATCGGCAGGCCGGTGGCCGGCGAATAGGGCACGCCGACCCGCGCCCACAGCAGGCGCATATAGTCGTGGATCTCCGTCACCGTGCCGACGGTCGAGCGAGGGTTTTTGGACGTCGTCTTCTGTTCGATCGAAATGGCCGGCGACAGACCCTCGATCAGGTCCACGTCCGGCTTGCCCATCAGTTCCAGAAACTGGCGCGCATAGGCCGACAGGCTCTCGACATAGCGCCGCTGGCCCTCGGCGTAGATGGTGTCGAACGCAAGGGACGACTTGCCCGAGCCCGACAGGCCGGTCATCACCACCAGCTGTTCGCGCGGAATATCCAGGTCCACGCCCTTGAGATTATGCTCGCGGGCGCCGCGAACGCGGATGAAGTTGTGCTTTTCGGTCATGCGGTCCGGGAAACGCGGAGAGGAGCCGGAGGGCTCCGGCGCGACATTGCTATATGGGGATGATTTGCCCGATTTAAGCAAGAACAATGTGTGAACATTGCGGCGCTGGGCGCGTCCAGCCCGGTTGACCTACTCCGGCGTCCAGGCCTGTGTCGGGCGCAAGAAACGCTCGCCCTTGGCCAGCATCACTCCGTTTGCGGTCGCGACGCCGAGCTCCAGGCTCTCGGCGATGCGGCGGGCGCGTTCGATGAAATGGGCCGCGGCGACGGGCGGGCACAGGTCGCGGGCGGTCTCGGCGAACAACTCAAGCCAGCGGTCGAAGTGGCGCGCGTCGATCGGCAGGGGCAGATGTTTCGGCATAGGCCGACCCTGGTAGACGCCAGACGAAAGGGCGACCGACGACCAGAACAGCTTCATCTGCGCCAGATGCGGGCCCCAGTCGGCGATCCGATCCGCGAAGATCGGCCCGATCAGCCGGTCGTCGCGGACGCGGGCGTAGAAGCCCTCGACCAGGGCGTCGATCATCGCCTCGTCGATGCCGGTTTCGTCGCGCAGCCGCTGAACAGCCGCGTCGCGGCGCGCGGCGGCTCCGGCAGGGTCTTCTATGCGGAAGCGGCTCTCCATTCCGACGTCCTAGCGGCTTGGTGGGCGGGGCGCCATCGGACCATCGGTCCACCCCGGAGCCACCCCCTCTTCACGCGGGCGTGTTCATATCAGGGGCTCCCCGGACTTGCGGATTGCATAAATACGACCCATCCTCCTGTCTCTGAGGAGTTTTGAGCAGGAGGCTCGAAGATCATGATCATCGCACTGGCAACCGGTTCCGCCCTGTCCGCCATGCTGCTCGTGATCCTCCATGCCAACCAGCCCAAGCCCAAGCGCGTTCCCGTGCGCGCTCGCGACCCTCGACAAGGTCGCCGCTAGAACGCCTGACGGCGTTACGCTTTTCGACAATCTGAGCCTGACGTTCGGGCCTGAGCGCACCGGCGTCGTCGGTCGCAACGGCGCGGGCAAGAGCACGCTGCTGCGTCTGATCGCCGGCGACCTGTCCCCCAATGAGGGAACGGTCACGTGCCTCGGCTCTGTCGGCGTTCTGGATCAACGGTCCGATCCGTCTCCCGTCGAGACAGCGGCGCAAACCCTGGGCGTCGCGCCGGCCCTGGCGGCGATCGACCGGCTGCTGGCTGGCGCGGGCGACGCCCAGGACTTGGCCGACGCCGATTGGACCCTGGAACCCCGGATCGATTCAGCCCTCGCCGAAGTCGGGTTGGCGGGCCTGCCGATGGACCGGCCGACACGCAGCCTCAGCGGCGGGGAACAGACCCGGCTACGGCTTGCGGGATTGATCCTGGCGGCGCCCGACCTGATCCTGCTGGACGAACCGACCAATCACCTGGACGTCGAGGCGCGGCGCTGGGTGGCCGAGGTGCTGGGTCGCTGGAAGGGCGGGGCGGTGGTGGTCAGCCATGACCGGGATCTGCTGCGTCGCATGGATCGCATCGTCGAGGTGTCCGGCCTGGGGGTCGCCGTCCACGGCGGGAACTACGACCTCTACGCCGCACGCAAGGCGATTGAGCGCGAAACAGCCGAACGCGACCTGGTCGAGGCTGAACGGACGCTGGCCCGCGTGGCGGCGGTCGCCCAGCGTCGCACGGAGATGAAGGCGCGGCGAGACGCGGCCGGACGCCGCAAGGCGGCCAAGGGCGACATGCCCAGGATTCTGATCGACGCCCGGGCCGAGCGGGCCGAAAACAGCGGCGGCGCCGACCGGCTCCTCGCTGTGCGCCAGGCGGCGGAGGCGGAAACCGCCCTGGCCGCCGCGCACCAAGGGGTGGAGCGGGTGCGGACCCTGGCCATCCCCATGCCCGCCACAGGCCTTGCGGCGGGACGGACGGTGGCGACCTTGAGCGGGGCGGTCTGGACGACACAGGGCGGGCGGCGGATCGTCGGCCCCGTGGATCTGACCTTGACCGGCCCGGAGCGGGTCGCCGTCACCGGCCCGAACGGCGCGGGCAAGACGACCCTGCTGCGGCTCATCACCGGCGATCTTGCACCGACTTCGGGCCAGGTGCAGCGACCTGTTCCCGCAGCCTTGCTGGATCAGGAGGCGGCCCTGCTGCGCCCCCAGGAAACCTTGGTCGAGGCCTGGATGCGGCTGAATCCGGACGGTTCGGTCCAAGAAGCCCAGGCGGCCCTGGCTCGCTTCCTGTTTCGAAATACGGCCGCGCATCGGCGGGTCGGCGACCTGTCCGGCGGCGAACGGCTGCGGGCCGCCCTGGCCTGCGTCATGACGGGAACGCGCCCGCCGCAGCTTCTGGTGCTGGATGAGCCGACCAACCACCTGGACCTCGATTCGGTGGCGGCGGTGGAGGCGGCGTTGAGCGCCTATGACGGCGCCCTCGTTGTCGTCAGCCACGATGCGGACTTCCTGGCGGCGGTCGGGATAGATCGGACGGTCAGCCTAGCCCGCCCGTCTGCCTGAGGCCCTCCCAAAGGGCGATGCCCGCCGTGACCGACAGATTCAGCGACCGGGCCTCGGGTCTGAGCGGAATCACCACGCGCGCGTCTGCGGCGGCGTGCACATAGTCCGGGGCGCCGGCGGTCTCCTTGCCGAACAGAAGCGTGTCGGTGGGTTCGAAGACGAAGTCGGGCAGGGGCGTCGCCCCCTTGGTGGTGAAGAGCACCAGCCGTCCGGCGGGTCGCTCGCGCTGGAACGCGTCCCAATCCGCATGGCGGGTCATGTGCGATAGGGGGCCGTAATCCAGGGCCGCCCGCTTCATGGCGCGGTCGTCAAAACGGAAGCCTGTGGGCTCAATGACGTGCAGGGCGACGCCGAAACAGGCCGACAGCCGGATACAGGCGCCGACGTTCTGAGGAATGTCCGGTTGAAAAAGGGCGAGACGCATTCTAAGCCCTAGGTATACGCGACCTGGGGGTTTGTCGCGGTCTGTTTGCGAGCGTTTCGCAAGAAACGTCAGCAGCTTGCGGCGAACGCCGCAAATACAGGCCGAGGGGACCACAGGGCAGCGCTTTTAGGGTTCGTGCCGTAGCAGAGGAGCGCCAACACAGGCGGTCCCGGCGGTCTTCGAGAGGTGAAACGTGGCCGAAACGGGTGTGATTCCGGAAGGCGAGGGCGATCCGAATCGCCGCGACTTCATCCATATCGCGGCGGGCGCCGCTGCGGTGGGCGCCGGGGCGATGATCGCCTGGCCTCTGATCAATCAGATGAACCCTGCGGCCGACACCCTGGCCCTGGCCTCGATCGAGTTCGACCTGACCAAGGTTCAGGAGGGCCAGCAGGTCGTGATCAAATGGCAGGGCAAGCCGGTCTTCGTGCGCTATCGCACCCCGGCCGAGCTGCAGAAGGTCATTACCGAGGGCGCCGTCGGCAGCCCGCCCCAGACGGATGCGGAACGCACCAAGTCCGGGCATGAGAAATATCTGGTCGTGGTCGGCTCCTGCACCCACCTGGGCTGCGTCCCGACCTTCGGCGCCGGCGATTACGGCGGCTGGTTCTGCCCGTGCCACGGCTCGCACTACGATGCGTCCGGTCGGATCAGAAAGGGGCCGGCGCCCCTGAACCTGGTCGTGCCCGACTACGAATACACGTCCGACACCCGCGTTAAGATCGGTTGAGGGCGAAGGGGGAGGAAATGAGCGAACACGAATCCACCTACGTCCCGAAGACGGGCGTCGAAAAATGGCTGGACACCCGGCTGCCCATCATCCGCTTCGGCGCCGACTATATGTCGCTGCCGACGCCCAGGAACCTGAACTACTGGTGGACCTTCGGCGGCATCCTGGCCCTGTGCCTGATGACGCAGATCGTCACCGGCATCGTTCTGGCCATGCACTATACGCCGAACGTCGACCTGGCCTTCGCCTCGGTCGAGCGGATCATGCGTGACGTCAACGGCGGCTGGCTGATCCGCTATGTCCACGCCAACGGCGCCTCGATGTTCTTCATCGCCGTCTATCTGCACATGCTGCGGGGGCTGTACTACGGCTCCTACAAGGCGCCGCGCGAGATGATCTGGATCATCGGCTGCGTGATCTTCTTCCTGATGATCGCCACCGCCTTCCTGGGCTATGTCCTGCCCTGGGGTCAGATGTCCTTCTGGGGCGCAGAGGTCATCACCAATCTGATCGGCGCCGTGCCCCTGGTCGGGGAACCGATCCTGATCTGGCTGCGCGGCGGCCCGGCGATCGACAATGCGACGCTGAACCGCTTCTTCTCCCTGCACTATCTGCTGCCCTTCGCCATCCTGGGCTGCGTGGTCCTGCACCTTTGGGCCCTGCATTCGGCCGGTCAGAACAATCCGGTGGGCATCCTCATTCCGAAGGATCGTGCCAAGAAGGACACTCTGCCCTTCCACCCCTATTTCACGGTCAAGGACGGCTTTGCGATCATCCTGTTCCTGATCCTGTTCGCCGTCTTCGTCTTCTATCAGCCGAACGCCTTGGGCCACGCCGACAACTACATCCCGGCCAACCCGCTGCAGACGCCCGCCCACATCGTGCCCGAATGGTACATGCTGCCCTTCTACGCCATCCTGCGCGCGGTGCCGGACAAGTTCGGCGGGGTGGTCGCCATGTTCAGCGCCATCGGCGTCCTGTTCGTCCTGCCCTGGCTGGACACGTCCAAGGTGCGGTCGATGCGCTATCGCCCGACCATGCGGACCTTCTTCTTCATCTTCCTGGTGGTCGGCGTCGGCCTGGGCTGGTGCGGCGGTCAGCTGCCGGACGCCCCGGTCATTCCGGGCATGGCCAGCTTCGTCCTGTTCGACGGAGAGGTGAACTCCTACCTATGGCTGACGCGGCTGTTCACCCTCTACTATTTCGTCTTCTTCCTGGTGATCCTGCCCTTCGTGGGGCTGAAGGAGACGCCGCTGCCGATCCCGGCGACGATCTCGGAACCGGTCCTGACGGGGGGCGACGCCGTCCCGGCCGCCGCGCCCGCCTCGCCCGAGAAGAAGGGCTGAGCGTCATGAGCTTTGGAAAAATGAGCGTGTCGATGTCCAGACTGGTCGCTTCGGCGGTCGCCGCCCTCGGCCTGATGACGGCGGCGCCCGCCCTGGCGGAGGGCGGGGCGGCCCACCCCCGTTCCGGCGGCTTCAGCTTCGACGGCCCCTTCGGCGTCTATGACCAGGGCCAGCTGCAGCGCGGCTACAAGGTCTATCACGAGGTCTGCGCCGCCTGTCACAGCATGAACCTGATGCACTACCGGAACCTGGGCGATCGCCACGGGCCGTTCTGGAATCCGAAATATCCGAATCCGAACGACAATCCGGTGGTGAAGGCCCTGGCCAAGGAGATCCAGGTTCCTGACATCGACAGCGAGACGGGCGAGCCGATCCAGCGCGACGCCACCCCAGCCGACAAGTTCCGCGCCCCCTATCCCAACGCCACCGCTGCTGCCGCCGGCAACGGCGGGGCGGCGCCGCCGGACCTGTCGGTCATGGCCAAGGCGCGTCACGGCGGCGCCGACTACATCTACTCCCTGCTGTCGGGCTATCGCACCCCGCCCGCGGGCCTGCAGATCCGTCCGGGTCAGCACTACAACCCCTATATGCAGGGCGACCTGACCCCCTTCTGGACCGGCGACCCGGACCATGTGCCCGAGGGCGGCTTCATCGCCATGCCGCCGCCGCTCCAGAACGGCCAGGTCACCTATGACGACGGCTCGCCCCAGACGGTGGATCAGTACGCCAAGGACGTCGCGGCCTTCATCGCCTGGACGTCCGAGCCGAAGATGGTCGAGCGCAAACAGGCCGGTTTCGGCGTGATCATCTTCCTGCTGATCTTTGCGGGCCTGACCTACGCCAGCTATCGCCGCATCTGGAAGGGCGTGGCCCACTAGGCGCGCCCGAACGAAAACCGAAACTCAGCCCGCCGAAGCCCGCTTCGGCGGGCTTTGTTTTGCGACATCCTGGCCGCTGACACGGAATCGACATGATGGCTTTACCCGCCTAGGGTTCGGCCTTCTTCTGCGGCTGTGGGGCCCTGTGTTCATGCGTATCCGTTCTTCCTTGGTCGCCGTGCTGATGGCCGGCGCCGCACTCTCCGCCTGCGCCGCGCCGGCGGCTCTTGAAGGTTCAGGCTCGGTCGCGGCCTTCGACGCAGCTCGTATCGCCGAGGACATTCGAACCCTGTCGGACGACAGTTTCGAGGGGCGCGGCATCGCCACCCCGGCCGAGCAGAAGGTGATCGACTATCTGAGCCGCCAATACGCCGCCGCCGGCTTCCAGCCGGGCGGTCCGAACGGCCAATGGACCCAGGACGTGATCCTGAACCGCTTCACCCAGTCCAACGTCCAGGCGGCGCTGAAGCTGGGCGACTGGACCCTGCCGATGACCCAGGGACGCGAGGTCGCCCTCTCGACCCGCCACCCGGCCGAGCACGTCAGCCTGAAGGACGCGCCCCTGGTCTTCGTCGGCTATGGGATCACCGCGCCCGAGCGGAATTGGGACGACTTCAAGGGGCAGGATCTGCGCGGCAAGGTGCTGGTCGTCCTGGTCAATGACGCCGATTTCGAAGAACCGGCCCTGAACACCTTCGGCGGCAAGGCCATGACCTACTACGGCCGCTGGACCTACAAATATGAAGAGGCGGCCCGCCATGGCGCGGCCGGGGTGCTGATCGTCCATGAGACGGCGCCCGCCTCCTATGGCTGGCAGACGGTCGCCAACTCCTGGGGCGTGCCCCAGTTCGACATCCTGCGCCAGAATGCGGCGGCTGAGCGGGTTCCGGTCGAGGGCTGGATCCAGCGCGACGTCGCCGTCGATCTGTTCCGCCGCGCCGGTCTGGATTTCGAGACGCTGAAGGCCCAGGCTCGCCGCCGCGACTTCCAGCCCGTGCCCCTGACCGGCGCCGGCTTCTCGACCGAGTTCGATGTGGCGACCAGTCAGGTCACCACCCATAACGTCATCGCCCGCCTGCCGGGAACCACCCATCCGGACGAGACGGTCCTCTACACCGCCCACTGGGACCACATCGGCATGGGCGAGCCGGACGAGACGGGCGACCGCATCTTCAACGGCGCCGTGGACAACGCCTCGGGCACGGCGGGCCTGTTGGAGCTGGCGCGGATGTACGGTCGGGCTCCTCGGACCGAACGCTCAATCGTCATGATCAGCTTCACCGCCGAGGAGAGCGGCCTTCTGGGCGCTGAATACTACGCTTCCAATCCCGTCTATCCCCTGGCCAGGACGGTGGGCGGCTTCAACATGGATTCGATGAACGTCTATGGCCGTGTCACCGGCCTGGGCGTGACCGGCTACGGCCAGTCCGACTTCGACGAGCGCTTGGCCGCCGCGATCCAGCCCCAGGGCCGCACCCTGATGCCGGATTACGAGAACGCCGCCGGCACCTACTACCGGTCCGACCACTTCCCCCTGGCCAAGCGCGGCGTGCCCATGGCCTATGCGGGCAGTCGGGGCGACTTCCGCGACGAACCGATCGCCGAGCGCCAAGCGGCGCGCAGCGACTACGGCGCCAAACGCTATCACCAGGCCGCCGACGAATGGTCGCCGGACTGGGACTACAGCGGAATGATCGAAGATCTGACGGTCTTCTATGACGTTGGCCGCGCCCTGGCGAACGGTCGCGACTGGCCCGAGTGGAAGTCGGGCTCCGAATTCGGTCCCGTCCGCGCCGTCTCCGCTGCCGAACGCCGCTAAGTCCGCTGCTCCTCCCGTCTTTCCTCATTCGAGAACCTTCATGATCCTGCGTCGTTCTTCCATCATCGCCGCTGCGGCCCTGCTCCTGGCCGCCTGCGCCACGGCGCCGGACGCGCCTGTCGTCCCGCCTTCGGCCGCGACCGACGCCTTCGCCGTGGCCTCGGCCGCCACCCCACAATTCAGCGCCCAGCGCCTGTCCGACCACATCAAATATCTGGCCGACGATCGGCTGGAGGGGCGTTTCCCCGGCCTGGTCGGCGAGCGGCTGACGCTGGAGTATCTGCAGGCCCAGTATGAGGCCATGGGTCTGGAGCCGGGCGGGCGCGACGGCTCCTGGCTCCAGCCGGTCGATCTGGTGCGGTTCACGCCCGAACGGCCTCCCGTGGCGACCTGGACCGGCGCCGACGGCGTCAGCCATGACCTGACGTCGGGCACAGACATCACCCTGCGCGCCGGCCCGGCCGACCCGGTGGTCAAGGTCGCCGACGCCCCGCTGGTCTTCGCCGGCTACGGCATTGTGGCGCCCGAGCGGGGCTGGGACGACTATGGTTCGACCGACCTGACCGGCAAGGTCGTGGTCATCCTGCGCGGCCAGCCTGAGTCCATGGGCGCCGATCCCAACTTCTACGGCTCGGGCGAACACAAGACCCAGGAGGCGCTGAAGCGCGGCGCCGTCGGCGTCATCAGCCTTCAGGACGTCGAGGGCCGCTGGCGCCGCGCCGTCGGCGGCGCGACCCGGCCGGTGATGACGGTCAAGGGCGCGCACGACGCCCGTTTCACCGGTTCGATCAATATGGCGACCGGGGCGGCCATCGGCGGCGACGTCCTGGCCCAGGCCCTGGCGCGCGGCAAGACGGCGAGCCTGGGCGGCGGCGTCGATCTGGGCGCCCGGCTCAGCGTGGACATCGCCGAAAAGACCGAGGTCATCCACTCCAACAATCTGCTGGCCAAGATCACCGGCACGACCCGGCCCGATGAATATGTCTTCTACTCCGCCCACTGGGACCACGTCGGCAAGGCGCGTCAGCCGGACGCGGAGGGCGACGACATCTTCAACGGCGCCTGGGACAACGCCTCAGGCACGGCCGGCCTGATCGAAATGGCCCGCGCCTTCAAGAACGGCCCGGCGCCGGAACGCACCGTGGTCTTCCTGCACGTCACGGCCGAGGAACAGGGGCTGTTGGGCTCGGAAGCCTATGCGGCCGACCCGGTCTATCCGCTGGCGAAGACGGCGGCCGACATCAACATCGACATGCTGCCCTTCACCCCGGCGACGCGCGACGTGGCGGTCTTCGGCGTCGGCAAGTCCGAACTGGAAGATGTTCTGGGACGGTTCGCCGCCGTCCAGGGGCGCACCGTCACTGGCGACGGTTATCCGGAAGAGGGCTTCTACTACCGTTCCGACCACTTCAACTTCGCCGCAGGCGGGGTGCCGGCTCTGATGCCGTGGAGCGGCCGTGATTTCGTGGAGGGCGGAATCGAAGCGGGCAAACCCTATTACGAGGCCCAGATGGCTCGCTACTATCACAAGCTGACGGACGAATGGCGGGCGGACTACGACTTCACCGCCGCACTTCAGAACCTGGATCTATTGTACCGGCTGGGTCTGACGGTGGCCGACAGCACCACCTGGCCGGCCTGGAAGCCGACAGCCGAGTTCAACGCCATCCGCGACGCCTCGGCCGCCGAACGGCGCTGAGGCCGTCGGCGGCGGGCGATCCGGACCTCAACGGGCGGCGGCGGGCTGGCTTGATGTGGCCTGGGCAATCAACTCGCGAGCCCGGGCGACGGCCTCGGCCTCAGCGACTTCGCCGTCGGCCAGCGACTGGGCCAGATCCATCAGCGGCGCTCCAGTGACCGCGCCGGTCTCGGCCTCCTGCTGCAGATGGACTCCGTTTCCGGCGACGATGGCTGCATCCCAGGCGTCGCGCACGGCGGCCCAGAAGCCTTGGGTCTTGGCCCAATAGTCGTCCCCCGGCTTGGGGGAATAGCTGTCGTTCCGGTCGTAGGTGTTGATCACATCTTCCTGGACCACGGCGATCGGCGCACCGTCCGGCTGGCCGGCCATCTTCATGTTGTCTTGAATATGCACCCAGCCGGCGGGTGTCAGGATGTGCCGATTGGTCCCCAGATAGCGGTCGTAGATCGGATGCCGCACCGCGTCCCGCCGCGCCAGCGGCCGCCAGGTCGGGTCGGACGTCCAGGCCGTCAGCCCATTGTCATAGGTCCAGCGGCCGACTCCGCCGTAACGAGGTGAATCGTCCGTCTGCCACACGGTCTGAGACCAAGCGCCCTGGCGCTGGGCTTCCGGGACGGGGGTCAGCACCCACCGGTTCGGCCCGGCGTAGGTCAGGACCGTCTGCGGCTGATAGGTCCAGTCCTGGCGCCAGTGTTTGATCACCATGGTCTGACCGTCGTGCTCCATCACCAATATGTGCTGCAGGCTGATCCGGTCGCCCTTGTCGTAGACGACACGCACGATCTCGCTGCCGCCGGACAGCTTCTCCTCCAGCGGATCATAGTCGGCGCGGAAGCTGACGTTCTCGCGCATGTCGAAATGGACGCGGTATTGGCCCGCCTGGGCCAGAATGGCCTGGCGGTCCCGCTCGAAGGCGTCGGTCGCCGCGGCGACGGGCGGCTGAGCGGCGGTCGCCAGCGCCTGGGAGGCGGGGGCGACGGCTAACAGGGCGGCGGCGATCAGAATGGCGCGCATGGGGCGTGTCCTTGAAGTACGTGCGGTCATGGCGGTTACAGGCGCAAGGTCAGGGAAAGGCCGAAGTTGCGGCCAGGCTGGGTGTAGGCGTCCTTGATGGTCGATGCGGCGGACAGGCCCCGCACGTCGCTCCACCAGCCGTAGGTCTCGTCAAAGACGTTGAAGGCGCCCGCGCGCAGGGTGGCGCGTTCGGTCACGTTCCAATAGGCGGTCAGGTCTAGCAGGGTGAAGCTGTCGCCCAGATAGCAGGTGACGTGCCCCTGAGAATTTCCTCCACGTGGAGCTAGAGTCCGGCCCTTGAAAGGACGGACGGAATGAAACGAGCGAGATTCACGGAAGAGCAGATCATCGGGATCCTGCGGGAGAACGAGGCCGGCGCCAAAGCGGGCGAGCTGGCGCGCAAGCACGGCGTGTCGGAAGGCACGATCTACGCCTGGAAAGCCAAGTTCGGCGGGATGAGCGTGTCGGACGCCCAGCGCCTGCGCGCCCTGGAAGATGAGAACGGAAAGCTGAAGCGCCTGCTGGCCGACGCCATGCTCGACAAGGCGGCGCTGAACGATCTGCTCTCAAAAAAGTGGTAGGGCCCGCGGCGATGCGCCAGGCCGTCGCCCATGTGAAGGCGACGTTCGGCGTCAGCGAGCGGCGGGCCTGCTCCATCATCAAGGCCGACCGCAAATCGGTGCGCTATCGCTCTTGCCGCCCGCCAGACACGGCGCTGCGGGAGCGGCTGCGCGCCCTGGCTGTCGAGCGGCGACGGTTCGGTTATCGCCGGCTGTTCGTGCTGCTGCGACGTGAAGGCGAGCCTTCGGGCAAGAACCGGATTTACCGGCTCTATCGCGAGGAAGGCCTGACGGTGCGCAAGCGCCGCTCACGCCGTCGGGCCATCGGCACGCGGGCGCCGATCCTGGTCGAGGCCAGGCCGAACGCCCGCTGGTCGCTGGACTTTGTGCACGACCAGTTCGCCACGGGCCGCCGCTTCCGCATTCTCAACGTGGTCGACGACGTCACCCGCGAGTGCCTGGCGGCGATCCCCGACACCTCGATCTCGGGACGCCGGGTCGCGCGTGAGCTGACAGCGCTGATCGCTCGGCGGGGCTGTCCTGCCATGATCGTCAGCGACAACGGCACGGAGTTCACGTCCACGGCCATCCTGGCCTGGGCGCAGGATCATGGCGTCGACTGGCACTACATCGCGCCGGGCAAGCCGACCCAGAACGGGTTTGTGGAATCCTTCAACGGCCGGATGCGCGACGAACTGCTCAACGAGAGCCTGTTTTTCAGTCTGGATCACGCCCGCCAGAAGGTCGCTGCCTGGGCGCTGGACTACAATACCCGCCGGCCGCACTCGTCTATCGGCTACCTCACCCCGGAGGCTTTTGCCGCCAGTCTGACCGCAACAGGCCGACCCGCTGCGCAGGATGAAAGCTGCGCGGTCCGGCCTGTTGCTCATCCCACGCTGCGAGGCGTAACTAACCCAAGGACTCTGGTCGCCGCTGGATGAAAATTCAGAGGCACGTCACAGGCCGCGCCGCAAGACAGATTGTATGTGGCCCTATCCTTATTGCCGGACCAGGTAACGGTGGCCGATCCGCCCCAAACGCCAGAAGGCGCCGCGTAGTGAACGCCGGCCACCACCTTGACCGGATCGATGCTGCTGAGTTCGGTGCGGCGGCCGTCGGTCGTCTGCTCTCCTTCGGCATAGGCGGCCGACCCGATCAGGCTGAAGCCGTTGTCCCAATAGAGGTCCGCACGGGCTTCCAAGCCGCGAATGTCCACCTCGGTCAGGTTGACGTATTGATAGACAAGAGGATCAACGCCCGGTACGCCCGTGCCGCTGACCGCCACCTGGTCGATGAAGTCGTCATAATGTGTGGCGAAGGCCGTGGTGTTCAGACGCATCACGCCCCCGGCCACGTCGATGCCGCGCAGTCGAAAGCCGGCCTCGAAGCTTTCGCTGGTTTCCGGCGACAGGTTCGGATTGGGGATCGAGCGATAGCCGAAGACCGGGTTCTCGAAATAGTTGTTCACCTGCATCGGCGACGGCGCACGGAAGCCCAGGCCGTAGCTGGCGAAGACGCCCAGATGCGCGCCGGTCCAATAGACGACGCCCAGCTTGGGCGAGATATGGTCGTCGCTCTGTCCCGAGGCTGCGGCGGGGAACTCGGCGTCCACCTTGGGCGACAGGTCGTACCAGTCGTAGCGCACGGCGGGGATGATGCTGAGGGCGCCCCCAAGCGCCTCGATCTCGTCCTGGACGAACAGGCCTGCCAGCTGGAAATCGGTTGTCGGGAAGGCGCGGACAGGGAAGGTCTCGCCGACCGGCGGCGTGATCCCGTCGCGCAGACCCTCCTGGGTCGTCTTGGACCAGTCGCCGCCGAAGGTGACGCGGTGCCGGACCGCGCTCGTCTTGCCGAAGACCCGCGCCCCTTGGGCGGCCAGGCCATAGACCCTGTTGTCGAAGGTGACGTCCCGCGCCCGGTCCACGGCCGGCGTGCGATCCTCAAAGGTGTACTGCCGCGTCTCGGCGTCCTGCCAGTACAGGCTGATCGAGCCGTCGCTCAGACCGGCGAAATCATTGAAGCGCCAATCACCGCTTATGCGGTCGCGCCGGGTCTCGTCATGGGCGGTGACGGACAGGACGGTCGCGGACCGGCTGCTCAGGGCGTCGCCGGTCATGTCGGAATCCAGATGGTCGTAGGTCAAACGCAGCACATGGTTCGGCGCGGCCTGCCACACCAGCTTGCCCAGATAGGCGTTGGAGGCGAAGTCCTGGGGGTTGGGCTCGGTGCGGGCGGCGCCGACCCCGCCAATCCGGCCCTTGTTCTCCGTCTCCTGATGGTCGCGGCGGGTGTAGGCGATCAGCCCTGACAAGGCGCCCGATCGGCCGGCGAAGGCCAGTCCCTCGGTCCAGCCCTCGTCGGCCGAGCCGTAGCCGACTCGCGCCCGCGCGCCGAAGGCCTGACCCGCGTTCAGGAAATCGACCGGGTCCTTGGTCTTGAACGCCACCGCGCCCGCCACGCCGTCCGAGCCGTAAAGGGCCGACGCCGGGCCGCGCAGGACCTCCACCGACTTGGTCAGGTCCAGGTCGTTATAGCCGCCGCGCCCTACCGCCTGGGCCCCGAAGCTGAAGCCCGCCGGCAGACGAACGCCGTCGTTGATGATCAGCACCCGGTCGCCGCCCATGCCCCGGATAGTGAAGCCCGAATCGCCGTCGCGGCCCGCGCCGGACAGGGCCAGGCTGAAGCGGGCGGGGGAGGTGGGCACGCTGACCCCCGGCTCATACCGGATCAGATCCTTGATGTCTGTCGCCAGCATGGTCTCGATCTCGGCGTCAGTGATGACGCTGATCGTGCCGGGCGTCCGGGACGCCTGCCGCTCCGATCGCGTGCCGATCACGACGATCGGATCAATCTGGGTCGCTGCGACCTGCGGCGTTTCGGCCCGCGCGGACGCGGTGGAATGGGCGGTGGCGGCCGCAGTGACGGCGACGGTGCAGAGGAGAAGGTGATTGCGCATAATAGCCCCGGCTGATGAAGGCGGCTTCATTAATGCGAACGATTATCAGAATCAACCGCACTTGTCGCGCGGGTTTGAACCGGAGTTGGGTCTCGACGTTGCGGTGTCATGAGACTCGCCTTGTTTCCGCTGCTCGCCCTGGGTTCCCTGCTGGGCGCTTGCGGCGAGAATGACGTCAATCCTCCCGACCAGCCCGCCGCGCCGCTCAGGACCGCCGAAGCCATGCAGGCGGTTGAACCGCCCGGCCCCTCGTCCCTGGCGTCGCGGGGGCCGCGCAGCTTCGTCGGGGTCTGGGCCGGCGACCTCGCCTGGTGCGCCCGCCCGCAGGGCGACCGATGGCCCCTGACCATCACCCCTCAGCGGTTCGAGGGGTATGAGAACCGTTGCGACATCGCCCATATCGACGAGACGCCCCACGGCTATGTGGCGACGTTGAACTGCACGGCGGAGGGGCAGGTCGCGACCGAGCGCGTCCACATGGCGGCGGCCGGCGACGTCATGAACCTGACCTATATTGACCGGGATATGACCACGGTGAAGCTGCTGCGCTGCCCCGGCTCGCCACGGGCGCCCGACCCCGCCAATCCGCTGGAGAAGATGCTGAAGCCCGACAAGGACCAGGACCAGGCCGCAGCGCGGCAGTCCCCCTGATCTGACGCCTCAGTTGAACAGGAAGTTCATCACGTCGCCGTCCTTGACGACGTAAGACTTGCCTTCCGCGCGCAGCTTGCCGGCTTCGCGCGCCTTGGCCTCGCCGCGCAGGGCGACGAAGTCTTCGAAGGCGATGGTCTCGGCGCGGATGAAGCCTTTTTCGAAGTCGGTGTGGATGACGCCCGCCGCCTGGGGCGCGGTGTCGCCGACATTGATGGTCCAGGCGCGGGCCTCTTTGGGACCGACCGTGAAATAGGTCTGCAGGCCCAGCAGCTTGTAGGCCTCGCGGATCAGCCGGTTCAGGCCGGGTTCCTCCAGACCCAGGGTCTCCAGGAACTCTTTCTGCTCGGCGTCGTCCAGCACGGCGATCTCGGATTCGATCTGGGCCGAGATGACGACCGAGTTGGCGTTGTCCTGGGCGGCGCGGGCGGCGACCTTGGCCGACAGCTCATTGCCCTGGTCGGCCGAACCCTCTTCGACATTGGCGACATAGAGGGCGGGCAGGGCGGTCAGCAGCTGCAGCATGTGCCAGGCCTTCATGTCCTCCTTGGACACCTCGGCGGTGCGGGCGGGCTTGCCGGCGTTCAGCTGGGCCAGGGCCAAATCGACCAGTTTCAGCGTCAGCGCCGAATCCTTGTCGCCGGTCTTGGCCCGCTTCTCCAGCTGGGGCCGGCGGCGCTCCAGGCTTTCCATATCGGCCAGCATCAGCTCCGTCTCGATGATGTCCAGATCGGCGATCGGATCGATGCGGTTTTCGACGTGGGTGATGTCGTCGTCGACGAAGCAGCGGGCGACGAAGGCCACGGCGTCGCAGTCGCGGATATTGGCCAGGAACTGGTTGCCCAGGCCTTCGCCCTTGGAGGCGCCGCGCACCAGGCCCGCGACGTCCACGAAGGTGATGCGGGCGGGAATGATCTCCTTGGAGCCTGCGATCTCGGCCAGGGCGTTCAGGCGCGGCTCTGGCACGGCCACGTCGCCGGTGTTCGGCTCGATGGTGCAGAACGGATAGTTGGCCGCCTGGGCCGCCGCCGTCTTGGTCAGGGCGTTGAACAGGGTGGACTTGCCGACATTGGGCAGGCCGACGATCGCGACTTTCAGGGCCATGGGATTCCTCGTGAGGCGCGAGCCTTTAGCCGGTTCGAACCGGTTTGTCAGGCTCGCGCTTCAAAAGGCCTCAGTGGGCGGCGTGATCCATCCCCGCCATGGTCGGTTGGCGCACCGCCGCCTGAACCGTCACCTCGGGCGCCGAGGCGAACGTCAGGGTGATGGGCACGGTCTCGCCTGCGACCAGGGGGGCGGTCAGGCCGATCAGCATCAGATGATTGGCGCCGGGCGCCAGCTCGACCGCCTGACCGGCCGCCAACGGCAGGCCCTCGGTCAGTTGGGCCATCTTCATCATGCCGTTCTCGGTCTTCATCTCATGGACCTGAAGCTCGGCCGCGCGCGGGGTGGAGCCGCCGGTCAGCCGGTCGTCGGTCGCGGCGGTCAGGGTGACGTAGCAGCCCCCGGCCTTGGCTCCGTTGGGCGAAGGGCGGCACCAGGCGTCGGCGGCGGTCACGGCGGCGGCCGTCGCCTCAGCGGCAGGGGCCGGCTTGTCCGCCGGTGAGTTGCAGGCCGCCAGTGCGAGGGCGACGGCGGCGAGGGACAAAGAGGTCTTCATGGCGTCGGTTCTTTCAGGAAACGGCGGGACGACGCCGGATCATCGGCCGCACGGCTCGATCGAGCAATACGGCGAGGACCAGGCTCAGGCCCGTCAGGGGGTAGAGGAGGGCGAGGGGCAGGACGATGCCCAGGACAGCCGCGCGGACGCGCGGTCCGGGCGGTGCGGGCGGGCCGCCCAGGCGCAGGCGCGACAGGTTGGGCGGGCGGCGCTTCCACCACATGACCAGACCGCTGATCGCCAGCAGCCAGACGCCGATACAGCCCAGCAGCATGATGATCCGGTTCAGCTGGCCGTACTGTGTGCCCTGGTGGGTATAGACGCCCCATTCGACGGTTTTGGCGCCGACGCCGAACCGGTCGTAGCCGAGGTCGGCCAGCAGACGCCCCGAGGCGGCGTCGATGTACAGGGACCGGCTGTCCTGAACCCGGCGGGCCTGGGTCGTGATCGTATAGGCCGTGCCGCCGGCGGCGGGGATGTTGACGGCGTATGGCCGGTCCAGACCGGCGTTGTCGGCGGCTTTCAGCACCCGATCCAGGGAGCCATGGCCCGCGTGGTCGTGGGTCATGACCATTCCGTCCATGGCCCAACCGGCGCCGATGGGTTGGTCATGATGTTCGGCCCTTTGCCAGGCCCCGGCGACAGGCGCCGGGGGGCGGCCCAGACCGCTGGACTTGACGGCGTCCATCACCGTGTCTCCCCAGAAGGCCGACCAGGGCATGCCGGTGACCGCCAGGAACAGCACGACACCGCCGACGTAAAAGCCCGTCAGGGCGTGCAGGTCGCGCCAGAAGGGGCGGCGTCGGGCGTCGGTCGTTCGGAGCGAGACGGTCGCGACAGCCCGTCCACGCGGCCACCACAGATAGAGGCCCGTGGCGAACAGGATGATGGTCCAGCCCGCCACGATCTCGACCAGGATGTTGAACGGCCGCCCCAGCAGGGTCAGGCTGTGGGTCTTCTTGACCAACTCCATAAAGCCGCCGGCGGGAATGACGCCGGTGACGCGGCCGGTGTGGGGATCGACGAAGACCGTCTTCTGCACCCCGTCGGGTCGATCCACGCGCAGGCGAACGGCCTGGTCCGCCTGGGCGGGCAGGACCAGATTGGCGACCCGACCGCCGTCGGCCGCCTGGGCCGCCGACGTCAGCCAGGTTTCCGGCGCGGTCTGGGTTTGGGCCGCCGGCACGCGGATCATGTCCCGATAAAGGGCTCCGTCGATCTCGTCCTTGAACAGATAAAGCCCACCCGTCAGGGCCAGCAGCATCAGCACGGGCATGACGAAGACGCCGGCGTAGAAATGCCAACGCCAGACGGCGCGGTAGGCGCCGGACAGATCGTCCGGCGCCTTGGTTGCGGCCTTGCCGGCCATCAGTAGCTCATCCTCACGCCGACATAGGCCGAGCGGCCCTCGCCAGGAAAGAAAACGGCGGTGGAGGCGGTCCGGGCATCCGTGACGGCGCTGAAGTTTGAGACATAGGCCTCGTCGAACAGATTACGCACGTCGGCGAAGACGGTCAGGCCGTCCCGCACGGTCCAGCCCATGTTCAGGTTCGCCACCGTATAGGCGGGCGACTTCAGGGTGTTGGCGTAGTCGACCCAGGCGTCCGCCATCGACCATTCCACGCCCGGGGCCAAGAACCAGCCCGCCGGGTGGTCATACCGCAGCTCGGCCCGATAGAGGTGCGGCGGCACGACCGGCAGGTGGGCGTCGCCGTAGACCTTGTCCCCGTCAAAGAAGAAGTCCGAGAAGGCGTAGGTCTGACGCAGCCGCCATTGCGGCGCGATCCGCCAGTCCAGCCCCGCCTCGATCCCCTGGTGAACGGTGGGCCCGGCGTTGAAGGTGGAGGCGGGAATGCCCAGCGAGGCGTTGACGAAGTTCAGCAGTTCGTGGTTCAGGTCGGCGCGATACACGGTGACGTCCCAGGTCACCGGACCGCGGCGACCGCGCGTGCCGATCTCCCAGGTCACGGCCTCCTGCGGGACCAGGGGGAGATACCCGGCGGCGGTCGGCGACAGGGCCGAGAAGTTGGGCGGCTCGACCGAGCGGGTGACATTGGCGAAGACCTGATCGCCCTGCTCGCTTTCCCACAACAGGCCGGCGCGGGGGGCGAACCAGTCGAAGCTCTTGTCGACGGCCAGGTCGATCGTGCCGGAGACGCCGGGGACCACATAGCTCTGATAGTCCCGCTCGGCGCGGCCCCAGGTTCCCCCGGCCACCAGGGCCAGGCGGTCGGTGACGAACAGCCGCCCCTCGCCGAAGACGTCCAGCCCCTTGCCGTTCTGGAAGCTGCGGGCGCGCAGGCCGTTCTGCTGTCCGGCCAGATTGCCCCATTGTTTGGCGTCCAGATCGCCCTGACGATACCAGGCGCCGTAGAAGGCGTCGGCGCGCAGGCCGAAGACCTGTCCCTGCCAGTCGAACCGTCCGAAGGCGCCGTAGTTGCGGCTTTCCTGATCGATCACCTGGAAGATGGGGTGGTCCAGATCCTTCCAGGTTCCATAGATCGCGCCCTCGAACACGGTGGACTCGTCCAGCCGCCAGCGCGTCTGCACCGTCGTGCGGACTGATTGCATATTGCGCTGGTAGTTCAGGGTGATGTTGCTCGGTGTCGCCGCCTGGGGTTTGGTCAGAGCGTCCGATAGGCTGACACTGCCGGGGATTTCCTGATGGATGTCGCCGCCCGAGACCAGCAGGCGCACCTCGCGGTCCTGACCGAAGCTGCGGCCGATATTGGCGGACAGGTGCAGGGACTTGCCCTCGCTCTGTTGACGCCAGCCGTCCACGCTCTGGCCCGTGACGGCGGCGAAGCCGTCCCAGTCGCCGCGAACGCCCGCCACCTCGGCATGGGCGCGCACCGTGCCATAGGAGCCGCCGTCCAGCCGCAGGCTCAGGTTCGAAGTCGCCGTGTGGCCGGTCGGCGTGACCAGATTGATCGCACCGCCCAGCAGGGCGCCGCCGAAGCGCAGGGCGTTGCCGCCCTTGTAGACCTCGGTATAGCGGGCGATCAGCGGGTCGATCAGCTGGAAGTCGCCGAAACCGTCGGCCTCGTTGAACGGAACCCCGTCCTGGGCCAGCAGGGTTCCACGGTTATGGATGGAGTTGCCGATGCCCGAGCCCCGGATCGAAAGCCGGATGTCGCCCCCCCACTTCTTCTGGGCATAGACGCCCGGCGCGTCGCGCAGCACGTCGGCGAGGTTGGGCGCATAGCGGTCGGCGTAGGATTCGGCCGAGACGACGGCGACCGCGCCCGGCGTACGGGCCAGACGTTCCCGCGCCTCGGCGACGACAACGGGGTCGTCGGCGTTGCGACGGGCGGTGACGATGACGGTGTCGAGCATGGCGGGCTCGGGCGTCTGCTGCGCCAGGGCGTGGCTCGCCCCCACAGTCGTGGACAGGGCGGCGAGCAGCAGGGCGCAGGGCGCCGCAGTGGTCTTGAGAGACATGATGATCCTGAAGTCAGAACGGGAAAGGGCGCGCGGGCGTGGGGCCGGCGCGGGCTTCGGGTCTGGTTCAGGCGTGGGGCGGGGCGGTGGACGGCGGACGCGGCGGCGCGCGGGCCGGCGGCGGGGGGCTGACGCGGGCGGGCGTATAGACGACGGTCTCGACCGTGCGGAGGACCGGCGCGGGTTCGGGCGCGGGCGGGACGGGCAGGGCGGCGGCCAGGGGCACGACGCAGGCTGCGCACTTGGCCCCAAGATGTTTGTTGACCGGGCCGTCCATGCCGCCGGACTGGATGGTCTGCGGCCCTTCTGCGGAACAGATGACCAGAGGCTGGCCCGGCTGGGCCGCCGCCAAGGCGCCGAACGGCAGCAGACTTCCGAGCACGATGGCGAAGACCGCCGCCAGGAAGGCGAGCGACTTCGATGTCGACCAATGATCGGCGCCGGAACGGTTCACGCCTCGCCTCTACGGCGTTTCGCCAAGGGCGTACAGGCTACAGTTCGCCGCGCGCCGCTTGGCGGGGACTGAACTTGGGCGCCGGGGCCAGGCGCATGACCTCGCCCTGATAGCGTTCGTCGTCGCCGGCGACGGCGAAGGGCAAAGCGTCAGCGCAGGCCTCGAGTAGGGCGTCCAGCCAGGGCTGCTCCGCCTTGTGGAAGTCTCCCAGGACGTGGGGCATGACCATCTCCTTCTCGCCGGGATGGCCGATCCCCATCCGGGCGCGACGGAAGTCCGGTCCCAGATGACTGATCAGCGAGCGGATTCCGTTCTGGCCGGCTGCTCCGCCGCCGGTCTTCATGCGGAACCGACCGGGCGCCAGGTCGATCTCGTCATGGAAGACGATGATCTCGCTGGGCTTGATCTTGTAGAAGCGCGCGGCCTCGCTGACGGCCCGGCCGCTCTCGTTCATATAGGTCTGGGGCTTCATCAGCAGGACCTTGACCGGCCCGTTCGCCGTCTCGACCTGACCCTCGCTGACGATCGACTGAAACTTGGCCCGCTCGGGGCCGAACCGCCAGCGCCGCGCGATCTCGTCGGCGGCCATGAAGCCGATGTTGTGGCGGTTCTTCTCGTATTTGGCGCCTGGGTTGCCCAGACCGGCGATGATGATCATGACGTCCTCATGCCGTGTGCGTCGCCCAAAGAAAAGCCCCGCCGCGGCGAGCCGGGCGGGGCTTGGTTCCGGCGATGCGACGAAGGCTCAGCCTTCGGTCGTCTCGGCCTCGGCGGCTTCGTCGGCGGCGGCCGACAGGGCGGCGGACGAGACCTTGATGGTCGCGATCACGAAGTCGCGGTCGGTGATGGTGGGCTGGGCGCCCTTGGGCAGGGCGATGTCCGAGATGCGGATGGTGTCGCCCATCTGCGCCTTGGCCAGATCGACCACCAGTTCTTCCGGAATGCTGTCGGCCTTGACCAGGATTTCAACGGCGTGACGGACGACTTCCAGCGAACCGCCCTGACGGGCGAACGGCGCTTCGTCAGCGTTCTTGAAGTGCACCGGCACTTCGATCTTGACCGGGGCGTGCTCGTCGACGCGCATGAGGTCGAAGTGCAGGGGACGGTCCGACACCGGGTCGAACTGCACGTCCTTGGCGATGACCGGCTGGGTTTCCTCGCCGTACTTCAGCGTCACCAGGTGGCCCAACAGCTTGCCGGTGTAGAGCGACTTGCGGAAGTCCTTCTCGTTCACCGAAAGGGCGACGGGGGCCTTGTCGCCGCCGTACAGGACGCCCGGCACAAAACCGGCGCGACGGGCGGCGCGGGCGCCACCGGTGCCGACGCCTTCGCGGACGTCCACGTTCAGAATGATCTCGGCCATCTGGCTCGCCTCAACAACAACGGAAACACCGCGCCAACCCTGGGCCCGCGCGGCGGGGGTCATGAACCCTCGAATTCAAGAGCGCGGGCTATTACACGCATCATGACGGATGTGCAACCGCCTGAGACCGGATCGGCGACCGCTCAGCGGAATCACGCCGCCTGAGCGTCGATCTTCGGCAGGGCGGCGGGGTCGATGACGATCGCCAGCAGTTCGGCGGCGTTGAACGGCTTGGCCAGATGGTGGTCCGCTCCGGCCGAGCGACCCGCCGCCACATGTTCAGGCATGGCGTTGGCCGTCAACATGACGATCGGGGTTCGCGCCGACCCGGTCGCGCTTTCATGCAGTCGAATCTCCCGGGTGGCGGTCAGGCCGTCCATCACCGGCATCTGCATGTCCATCAGCACCAAGTCAAAGCTGCGAAGACGGAAGGCGTCAACGGCCTCTGCGCCGTTTTCGACCATGCACAGCTCGACCGAGGTCTGGGCTAGAATCAGCTCGATCACCCGACGGTTGGTGGGATGGTCGTCGGCGACCAGCACCCGCACGGGACGGCGCAGGCGAGCCGGCGTTTCAGGGTCGGCCTGGGGTTCGCTCTGGGCCGGAGCGTCGCAGACCGACAGGGGCAGGGTCAGTATGAAGGCCGAGCCGCCCCCGGGCTCGCTTTCGCAATCCAGGTCGCCGCCCATCATCTCCGCCAACTGGCGGCAGATCGACAGCCCCAGGCCGGAGCCGCCGAACTTGCGCGTAATGCCGCCGTCGGCCTGTTCGAAGCGTCGGAACAGACGCTCTCTCGTCGCTGAGTCGAAACCGATGCCGGTGTCTTCGACGGTGAAGCGCAGGGTCGGCCCACGCGCATGGTCCGCTCCACGCTGGACGGTCAGGCCGACAAAGCCCTGGCTGGTGAATTTGACGGCGTTGGAGATCAGATTGGTCAGGATCTGCTTCAGGCGCACGACGTCGCCCCTGACCCAAAGCCCGTCTTCGACATCGATGTCCACATGGAAGCCGAGGTGCTTCTCGCGGGCGTTCTCGGCATAGAGCTGGGCCGCCTCGCGCACCGCGCCAGCCAGTTCGAAGGCGTCCTCAGTCAATTCCAGCCTGCCCGATTCGACCCGCGCCAGATCCAGAATGTCGCTCAGCAGGGTCCGAAGCGTCTGGCCGGAGGCTTGCATCAGATCCAGGATTTCGCGCTGCTCGGCCGTCAGTTCCGTCTTGGCTAGAGCCTGGGACAGGCCGATGACGCCGTTCAGCGGGGTGCGAATCTCGTGGCTCATATTGGCCAGGAACAGGCTCTTGGCCACATTGGCCGCCTCGGCCGCGTCGCGCGCCTCGCCCAGGGCGCGGGCGTCGTGCTTCAGGTCGGTGATGTCGTTGCAGACGGTGACGGTCCCACCCTCCGCCGTCCGGCGGTCCTGGATCCGCAGCCAGCGGTCGCCAGCCACCTGCTGCTCAATGAAGGAGGATGCGGCGCGGCGCGCCCTCAGCCGCTCGGCGATCCACTCGTCCTCGCGCCCGATGGCGTCGTCATACCGCCCTTCGTCCATGCCGATCCGAATCAGGTCCAGGAAGGGGGTCCCGACCTTTAGAAGCGGCCCCAGTTCCGGGTTCACCTGGGCATAGCGGGCGTTCCACAGCACCAGTCGATCGTCGGCGTCGAAGAAGGCCAGGCCGTCCGGCATGGCTTCGACCGCCTCGCGGATGCGCGCCAGGGCTCCCGCCCGCGTCATATAGGCCATGACCCCGATCACCCCGCCCGTTCCGCCGACGGCCAGAAAGACGAGGATGATCAGGGGGCGCATCGCCTCTGGAGACAAGGCGGCCTGCCGTCCCGCCGCCGGATCGGGCGTCACGCTCAGCGCCGCCGTACCCATGACATGGAGGAACATGATGGCGGCGACCGCCCCGCCGGCGCTCAACAACAGGCGAGGAAGGCTGCCCCGACGATGCAGGAAGGCGGTTGCGCCCGCGATGGCCATGCCGCCGACGATAGACAGAACCACCAGATCGGACCGCCACTCCATCCGACCGGACGCCTGGAAACCCACCATGCCCAGATAGTGCATGGCCGCCACGCCGGACAAGGCGATCAGCCCCGCAAACGTCCGCCACAGCCGTCCTCGCGCCAGGGCCACGACGACGGCCAAGCCGATCATCGCCATAGCCAGTATGCTGGACCCCAGGGCCAGGCCGACGTCATAGGTCCCGCCCAGGCGGGCGGCCAGCGCCTTCATGGCCAGGACATGGGCCAGCCAGGTCGTGAGCGAGGCGACGATGCCGGCGGCGACGGCGAGCCGCCAGCGCGTCTTGACGTCCCGCCGGCGTGTCAGCTCGATCAACTGCAGGGTCGACGCCATTCCCGCAAAGCAGAAGGCGACGGCGAGCAGACTGAGCCGCCAGTCGTGACCGTACAGGACCGCGTCCATCGTCCGAACCAAGGAAGTTCCCCCTTTGGCGACAGCCTGCCTAAAACTCCTAAACAAACCGTGCGGTCAGGCTTGGAAAAATCGCCGGTCCTGTCGGCGCGGCGTCACAAAATCCGTGCAAGGATGGGATTTCCCCAACCGTTCGAGCGAGTCTCGCGCCGCCCATGTCCTATGATTCCTCGCCTTCGCCGGTGGCGCCGACCTCGACGTCTCGACTCTGGACGGTCGGCATCAGCATCGCGATCGCGGTGGGCGTTCTACTGGGTCTCGCCTTCGTCCATCCTCAAATCGCAGGATGGCTGGTCGGCGGGGCGGTGGTGGTGGCCGGATCGGCCTGGCTGCTGAACGCCCAGTCGCCGGCGCCGGCGCCGACGCCGACGCCGGAGGGCGCGCCGGCGGACGGGCCGACCGATCCCGTCACCGCCGACCTGCTGGACCGGGTGTTCGAAAGCCTGGACGATCCTGTTCTGATCGTCAGCGGCGGCGAACCGGACGACATCGCCGGTCGGCGCATCGTGATGGCGAACAAGGCCGCGCGCGACCTGTTGCGGATTCATCGTCAGGGCGCGCTGCTGGTCCAGGTGATCCGTGAGCCGGGGGTGCTGGAAGCCGTGGACGAAGCCCTCTTCGGCGACGTCTCGCGCACGACAGACTACACCACCGGCGGGCAGCGGGACCGGCGCTGGCGCGCCTGGACGCGGCCCTTGTCCACCGAGGCGGGGGAGGGGCGCGATCCCCTGGCCCTGGTCGTCCTGCGCGATGAGACCGCCGCGCGCCGCACCGAGATGATGCGCGTCGACTTCCTGGCCAACGCCAGCCACGAACTGCGCACGCCGCTCGCCTCGCTCAGCGGCTTCATTGAAACCCTGAAAGGTCACGCGCGCGACGACGCCGCAGCGCGCGACCGATTCCTGGACATCATGTCGGCCCAGGCGGATCGCATGGGACGTCTGGTCGCCGACCTTCTGTCGCTCAGCCGGATCGAGCTGAATGAACACATCCCGCCGTCAGGCCGGGTCGATCTGGATCGCGCAGCGGCCGACGTGGTCGACGCCGTCAGCATTCTGACCCAGGCCAAACAGATCGTCGTGGCCCTGGACCGCGGGGAGACACGCGCCTCCATAAACGGCGACCGCGACGAAATCCTCCAGGTCGTCCAGAATCTGCTGGACAACGCCGTCAAATATTCACCCGCCGGGGGCACAGTGGAGATTTCGGTGCGCTCGGACCTGTCGTTCGACGAGGCCTGGTCGTCCCGCATGCCGGGCGCGACGCGGTTGCCGCTGGTCACGCCGGACCGGGCTGCGGGCGTCCTCTATGCAGCCGTCACCGTGCGCGATCATGGGCCGGGCATGGCGCGCGAGCACCTGCCGCGACTGACCGAGCGATTCTATCGGGTCGAAGGTCAAAAGAGCGGCGAGCGCCAGGGCACCGGACTGGGTCTGGCCATCGTCAAACACATCGTCAATCGCCACGAGGGCGGTCTGGTGGTGGAGAGCGCACCGGGTCTGGGCGCCGCCTTTACCGCCTGGTTCCCCATGGTGGTCGAACGGCGGGATGTTCGCGCCGCCTCCTGATCGCCGCGCCGCGCCGCCTGCGCTGTTATGGAACTGTCATCAAGTCGTCTTATTCCGCTGACCATTCGCGGGCAGTAGTCGCGCCGCGTAGCCGCCGGATCGCCGGCCTTCTTTCGATTCGCGCCTGACCGCCTCGGACCCGGAATGATCTGGATTTACCTACTGATCCTCGTCGCGCTCAGCGTCGCCGCCTATCTGGGCGGTCGCGCCCTGGCCGTCCGCCGCGCCGTCGGGGCCAAGCCGCATTCGCGACCCGGACAGCATGGCGCCTACGCCCTGATCTGGGTCGCCGCGCCGGCCCTGCTGGTTCTGGTGCTGATGAGTCTGTTCTCGGCGCCCCTGGAGCGGCAGCTGACCGCAGTGGACACGCCGCCGGAGGTGGCCGCCCTGGATCCGTTCCGTCGCGACGCATTCTTCGCCGACGCCCATCGCCTCGGTCGCGGCGAGCCCGCCCTTCAGATCTGGGAACGGCCCCTGGCCGAGCAGCTCCCGGTCGAAGCGCGCCGCATGGTCAGTATCGAGCGCACCTTGAAGTGGGGCGGGGGACTGGCCGCCGTCCTGGCCGCCGTCCTGGGCGGTCTGTTCGCCATGACTCAAATCCGTCCCCAGACACGCGCCCGCAACCGGGTGGAAGGCTGGGTGTACGGCGCCCTGTTCGTCTGTTCCGCCATCGCCGTTCTGACGACGATCGGCATCATCGCCTCCCTGGCCTTCGACTCCTTCCGCTTTTTCCAGCGGGTCCCGATCTTCGACTTCCTGTTCGGAACCCAGTGGAGCCCCCAGATCGCCATCCGCGCCGACCAGGTGGGATCGACCGGGGCCTTCGGCGCCGTGCCCCTGTTCGCGGGCACCCTGCTGATCATGGCGATCGCCATGTGCGTGGCCGCGCCGATCGGACTTCTGTCGGCCATCTATCTGTCGGAATACGCCGGGCGCGGCACGCGGGCGGTGGTCAAGCCGCTGCTGGAGATTCTGGCCGGGGTGCCGACGGTGGTCTACGGCTTCTTCGCCGCCCTGACCGTGGGGCCGCTCCTGCGGGTCTTCTTTAATGAAATCGGGCTGTTTCTGATCGGCGGACCGCTGGACGGCCTCGGTCATTATCTGGCCCTGGTGCAGAACCAGATGGCCCTGACGGCCGGCGCTGTGATGGGGATCATGCTGATCCCCTTCGTCTCCTCCCTGTCGGACGACATTCTGAACGCCGTGCCCCAGACCCTGCGCGACGGCTCCTTCGCCATGGGCGCCACCAAGTCGGAGACGGTGAAGCGGGTTCTTCTGCCGGCCGCCCTGCCGGGCATCGCCGGCGCCCTGCTGCTGGCCATGTCGCGCGCGATCGGCGAGACCATGATCGTGACCATGGCGGCGGGCCTTGCGGCCAACCTGACCTTCAATCCGCTGGACACGGTGACCACCGTCACGGTCCAGATCGTCACGCTGCTGACCGGCGACCAGGAGTTCAACAGCGCCAAGACCCTGTCGGCCTTCGGCCTGGGGTTGACCCTGTTCATGGCGACCCTGGTGCTCAACATCGTCGCCCACCGCATCGTGCAGACCTATCGGGAACAATATGACTGACGCGACCTCCGATCGCCTCGCCGGCGCGACCGACAGGACGCGGCTGGACCGACTGCGCGCCGGGCTGAAACGACGCCACGCCAAGGAGGCGCGGTTCAAATGGTATGGCCGTCTGGCCATCGCCGCCGCCGTCCTGTTCCTGGCGATCCTTCTGGTGCGGATCGTGGAGCAGGGGCACACCGCCTTCTACACCCATACGGTGACCGTCCCGGTCTATATGGACCCGGCCCGCGTGGATCGGGCCTATCCTCAAGGGTCCAACTTCGAGCAATTGGCCGCCGAGCAGCAGCTGGCGCGCTGGGGCGTTCAGGACGACGCTGCCGGTCGCGCCTCGGCCGAAATGCGCGGCCTGTTCTCGTCCGAGCTGAAGTTCGTCGCCGCCGACCTAGTCGCCAAACGCCCGGACATCATCGGCGAGACCGTGCCCCTGGCCGCGCCCCTATCGGACGATGCGGACCTGTATCTGAAAGGCGAGATTTCGAAATCGACCCCTGAAGACCAGCGCCGTCTGACGGATCGGCAGATCGCCTGGTTGGAGCGGATGCAGGCCGAGGGGGTGGTGGGGGCGCACTTCAACACCGCCCTGTTCACCAACGGCGACTCGACCCAGCCGGAACTGGCGGGCGTGCTGGGCGCGGTGGTGGGTTCGGCCCTGATGCTGATGGTCACCGCCCTGATCGCCATTCCGCTGGGCGTCGGCGCAGCGGTCTGGTTGGAGGAGTTCGCGCCCAAGAACAGGCTGACCGACATCATCGAGGTCAATATCAACAACCTCGCAGCCGTGCCCTCGATCGTCTACGGCCTGTTGGGCCTGGCGCTGTTCATCAACTGGATGCACCTGCCGCGCGCCAGTCCCCTGGTCGGCGGCCTGGTCCTGGCTCTGATGGCCCTGCCGACCCTGGTCATCGCCACCCGGTCCTCGCTGAAGGCGGTGCCGCCCTCGATCCGGGAGGCGGCCCTGGCCATGGGCGCCTCGCGCACCCAGACGGTGTTCAGCCACGTTCTGCCCCTGGCCATGCCGGGCGTGATGACCGGCGCCATCATTTCCATGGCCCACGCCCTGGGCGAAACCGCGCCCCTGCTGCTGATCGGCATGGTCAGCTTCGTGCCGGGCGTGCCGCACGCCATCGACCAGCCGGTCGGCGCCCTGCCGTCGCTGATCTACATTTGGGAAAACGCCTCTGAACGCGCCTTCCACGAACGCACGGCTGCGGCGATCATCGTTCTGCTCGTCTTCATGATCATCATGAACGCGGCGGCTATCATCTTGAGGCGGCGCTTCGAGCGCCGGTGGTAAGAGCATGAAAACTCGCATCTTCCGTTCTGCTGAAGACCAGACCGGCGCCGGGACGGCCGATCCGACCGACGCCGTGCGCATGGGCGGTCAGGTTCTGCCTGCGGCCGTGAGCGAAGCGTCCGAAACGGCTGGCGACGCAGACCGGATCGAGGCCGCCGCCGAATCTTCGCGCCAGGCGGACCAGACGGTCGTGGCTACGCCGCCCACCGGCCCGATCAAGATCGCCGCGCGCGACGTTTCGGTCTTCTACGAGGGCAAACAGGCCCTCTTTGAGGTGTCGCTGGACATACCAGACAAGACGGTCACGGCCCTGATCGGTCCTTCGGGCTGCGGCAAGTCGACCTTCCTGCGCACCATGAACCGCATGAACGACACCATCTCCGGGGCCAAGGTCACGGGGCGGATCGCCATGGACGGCGAAGACATCAACGACCGCTCCATCGACCCGGTCCTGCTGCGCGCGCGGGTCGGCATGGTGTTCCAGCGTCCGAACCCCTTCCCCAAATCGATCTACGAAAACGTCGCCTACGGCCCCAAGATCCACGGCCTGGTCTCGGCGAAGTCCGAGATGGACGGCGTGGTCGAAAGCGCCCTGAAACGCGCGGGCCTTTGGGATGAAGTCGCCGATCGCCTTCAGTCCTCGGCCATGGGCCTGTCGGGCGGCCAGCAGCAGCGTCTGGTGATCGCCCGCGCCATCGCCGTGAACCCCGAAGTGATCCTGATGGACGAGCCCTGCTCGGCGCTTGATCCCATCGCCACCGCCCGGATCGAAGAGCTGATCGACGAACTGCGCGAGCGGTTCTGCATCGTCATCGTCACCCACTCCATGGCCCAGGCTGCCCGGGTGTCGCAACGCACGGCCTTCTTCCACATGGGGCGTTTGGTCGAGACCGGCGACACCGAAGACATCTTCCAGAATCCGCGCGAGCGGCGCACCCTGGACTACATCACGGGACGCTTCGGCTAATGAACCAGCACACGGTCAAGGCTTATGGCGACGAGCTGAATCAGATCACGGCCGAGATCGCCCGCATGGGCGGTCTCGCCGAGGCCCAGGTCGCAGACGCGATCGACTCCGTCGCCCGGCGCGACATCGCCCTGGCCCGCGCCGTGGTCGAGCGGGACCTCAAGCTCGACGCCCTGCACCGTGATATCGAAAAGAAAGCCATTCGCCTGATCGCCCTGCGCCAACCGGTCGCCAGCGACCTGCGCCGCACCCTGGGCGCCATGAAGATCGCCACCGACCTGGAACGCACCGGCGACCTAGCCAAGAACATCGCCAAGCGCGCCCTGATCCTGGCCGAGGGGGAGCCCATGCAACCCCTGACCCGGTCGATCGAGCGGATGGGGCGGCTGGTCTCGACCCGGCTGCGGGACGTGCTGGACGCCTATACGGCCTCGGAGCTGGATCGCGCCGTCGCCGTCTGGCAGACCGACGACGAGGTCGATGAGCATTACAACGCCCTGTTCCGCGAACTGCTCACCTATATGATGGGCGACCCGCGCACGATCGGGGCCTGCACCCATCTGCTCTTCATGGCCAAAAACCTGGAGCGGATCGGCGACCACGCGACCAATATCGCCGAGACCGTGCACTACGAAATCACCGGCGAAGACATCGTGGGCGAACGCCCGCGCGCCCAACCCACGGCCGAAGATTCCGATCCGACGCCGAACCTTTCGACGCACTGACCCGAGACCGGAGGCCCGACGTGCAGCCCTATATCCTTGTGATGGAAGACGAGGACGCGCTGGCGACCCTGCTTCAGTACAACCTTGAAAAGGAAGGCTACGACGTCACCGTCGCCGCCGACGGCGAGGAGGGGATGCTCCAGATCGACGAGCGCCAGCCCGATCTCGTTCTGCTGGACTGGATGCTGCCCAAGCTGTCGGGCATCGAGGTCTGCCGTCGCATCCGGGGCAAGGCCGAGACGCGCAACCTGCCCATCATCATGCTGACGGCTCGCGGCGAGGAAAGCGATAGGGTGCGGGGGCTGGATACCGGCGCCGACGACTATCTGACCAAGCCCTTCTCGATGGTCGAGCTGATCGCCCGCATCCGCGCCGTCTTGCGCCGCATCCGTCCGGGTCTTGCCGACGACCGCCTGAACCACGGCGACATCATCATCGACCGCGTCTCCCATCGGGTGAAGCGGTCTGGGCAGGAAGTCCATCTGGGGCCGACCGAGTTCCGCCTGCTGGATCACTTCATGCAGCATCCGGGCCGGGTGTTCAGCCGCGAGCAACTGCTGGACGCCGTGTGGGGGTCGGACGTCTATGTCGAGGCGCGCACAGTGGACGTCCACGTGGGCCGTCTGCGCAAGGCCCTGGCCATCGGCGACGACAGCGCCAATCCGATCCGCACGGTCCGCTCAGCCGGCTATTCGCTGGATCTGGAAGGCTGATCAGCCCTCAGCGCCGGACGCGCCAGGTGCCGGGCTCGATCACCGGCCCCGGATGGGCTTGAACCGATCGATTTGACGCCGTCTGGACGGGGAGGGGAATGGGCGTCGCCGCCTCAAGGCGTCGCTCGATTTCAGGCTCTACCGCACGGGCGATCCGGGGCGCCGCGTCTTCGGCCATGAGGATGTGATGCGGACCAAGGGGAAGCAGAGGCGTGACCCCGTCTTCGCTCTCCAGTCCGTCGGGCAGGCAGACGGACCGGTCAAATCCATAGAGGTGGCTGGCCAGGTCGAATACGCCGCGTTCCACCAGGGTGCGGATCCCCAGTTGCATCGGCTCCAACTGGCTGGCGCCTCCCGATATGTCGAAGACGTTGCCGTCCAGAAAGTCGAAGACGCCGGCCTTGATCTCTCGGCCGATCAACTGCTTCTGATAGGAGGCGACGGCCGCGACCTGTTGGCTGACGGAATCCACCAGGCGCAGGTCGATGGCGATATTCATCACATAGGCGCTGTTGCGGAAACTGCCCTTGGCGCCCTGGCTGTCCACCTCGCCCCCGGCGGCGTCGACGCCCGAAGATCGGATGTTGTAGTTCAGCTCGGTGACGCCGCCGACGATGTAGTAGCGCGAACCCGCGATCTGACCGGTCAGGACCGGTCGGGGGGCAAGAGCCGTCGCATCGGCCGGAACGACGGTCGAGACCACCTCGGGGTCCGGTTCCGACGGCGTCCGGGGCGCGATCGTCGCGGCAGGCGGCGTTTCGCCGATCAGGGCCCCGGACAGAGCCCCCGTCTGGGCGTAGGCCAGCTCGATGTCGGACACGGAGCGGTCATAGCGTTCGACCACCGGCAGTCCGGCCCTGCCCAAGGCGGTCATGGCGAAAAGCGCGGCGCCCTGGCTGACTTTTCGTCCAGTGTCCCAGTCGTTCTTGCCGGTCAGGTCCGAAATGGCCCCCACGGCCAAGGTCGGCCCGCGCAGGCTCTGGGCGCGCGCCGCCCGTGCAAGGCACTCCAGCGATTGAGTGTAGGGCGTCGGGTTCGGTGTCGCCGGCGCGCCCCCCAGGGTGCGGGCGTAAAGCCCGGTCGCCGGATCGTAATGGGCGCCGACACAGCCGGACATTCCAACGGCCGCGACGCACAGGGCGGCGGTCATTTGTATCGACAGGCGCTGCATGGCGCCTCGAATACCCCAAATCCGTGAAGATTCAGGAAAGCGTCAGGAGCCGGGCAGGGCGGCGTAGGTCGGCAGCGTCGGACCGGACGGATTGGCGGCCGGGTTCAGACAGTCGGCGGTCGCGTTCCCGCCCTGAAGATTGGCGATCAGCTGAAATACGCCCCGCTCGACGAGCGTGCGCACCGCCGCTTGCAAAGGCTCCATGGCGCCGCGTCCGCCGTTCAGATTGGCGCCGTAGTCTCCGACCGTCCCGACCAGCCCCAGGCTGGCGTCGCGCCCAGTCACCTGTTTCTGGAAAGAGGCCATGTCGATCACCTGCTGTGTGCGGGTGTCCACCAGGCGCAAATCGACGGCGACGTTCATCACATAGCCGGTCGTGGACGCCGTGCCCCGCACCCCGGCTGCGGCCGCCTCTCCGACCGTGGCCTTCAGACCGGAGGAGGCGATATTGTAGTTCAGCTCGGTGACGCCGCCGACGATGTAGTACTGCGACCCCGCGATCTGGCCCGCATAGATGGGGCGGAAGTTCTGAGGGTCGGAGCCCGCCCGTTCGGGGGTGTCCGACAACAGATGTTGGCGGGCGTAGTTCAGCTCGATCTCCGCGACGGAATTGTCCAGCCGTTCGACAACGGGAACGCCCGCCTTACCCAGGGCGGTGATGGCGAACAGGGCCGCGCCCTGCGGGATTTTGGCGCCAGTGTCGAAATCCACGCGCCCCGTCAGGTCGGAAATCCGGCCGACCGAGATGCGCGGGGCCGGGCGCCCCGCCGCACGTTCCGCCAGGCAGGTCAAGGCAGGTGTATAAGGAGTCGGATTGGAGGTGACAGGGGCGTCGCCGATCGGCGGGACATAGTTCTGGCGCGTCTCAGCCGACGCCAGGCCGGGCGTCAGTCCCAGACCAGCGGCGATAACGAGCGCGGCGGCGCGAAGGGCGATCGGCGACATGTGTCGTTCCTGAACAGTCTTAGGTCTCTCGACGGTTGAAACGCACCGTTCGGGCCAGCGAGAAATTCGCCCGGAAAACGAAAACGCCCGTCGGCGAACCGACGGGCGTCCAGCCTTCCCTGATCGAAGACCTATTGTCCGGTCGTGTTGCGTCCGGTCACTGTGGTGGTCGCATTGATCGGGGCGTTGTTGATCTGTGTCGAATCCAGCACCACCGTGTTCCAGGAACCGTTGACGTTGACGTTGATCTGATTGCCGATCGCCGTCGAACTGGCGGTCAGGGCCCCCGCCGTGAAGCTGTCTGCGCCGGAGCGGAAGAAGTCCGCCCCGGAGGTCTGGCCGTTGGCGTTGACGTTGATCTGGCTTCCGCCCTGACCGTCCTGGATCACCCCGTTCATGATGACGCGGTTGTTGTTCGCATCACGGGTGGACGGATTGAAGGCGGTGGACAGGGTGCGGCGGGCCCCACCGTATCCGGCCTCCATCTGGGCGACGCTGGACTGGGCCTGAACCGCGCTTGCAGCGGCGAGAAGGCTCAGAACGGAGAGCGCAAGCAGCCGGTGTCTCATTTAAGTCTCCTCGCCTGATCTGTGGCGGGACGCGACCGCGGCCGCGTCCCGCCGTAGGATCAGAAGCCCTTGACGGTCAGGCTGTTGCCGATCGACGTGGCGGCGGCGTCGATCTTGCCGGAGACGGCGCCGACCGACAGGTTCGTCACGGCGTTCAGAGGCGCGGCGTGGGCGAACTGGTTGGAGGACAGGTTGGCCACGTCGGCGGTCACATTGGCGATGTTGCCGCCGGCGATGGCGCTGACGGTCAGATCGCCGCCGACCGAACCCAGCTCGGCGTTGACCACGGCCGACGGATCGCGGTTCAGGATTTGCTGGTTCAGATCGATGCGGCCCGCCTGCGCCACGTCCACCGACGTGTTGTTGGCGATGGCGCTGGAGTTCAGGGTGACGTCCGAGGCCGCGTCGCCGATCTTGGCGTTCAGCGTAGCGTAGGCCTCGCCTTGGAAGACTTGGTTCGAAGACAGGGATTCGACCGACCGGCCCTCGGCCTTGAAGTTGTTGCCGATGGAGGTGGCGGCGGCGGTCACGGTGTCGGCGGCGTGACCGATTGTGGTGTTGACCGTGGCGTTCAAGATCGAGTTCGTGCCGTCGATGCGCTGGGTGTTGGCGATCGACTTGCTCCAGACTGCGTCATAGCAGGGGTCGGTGGGGCGGCAGGTGTTGCTGGTGGTGGTCGTGGTGGCGGTCTGGGCGAAGGCGACAGGCGCGACGCTCAGAGCGGCCAGTGCGGCGGCGGCGGCGATGGCGGTTTTCATGGCGATGTCTCGAATTCGGTCAGAGGGACGGTCCTCCGTCCCCCAGGTCGCAAACACCATGCCTGAATGCCCGATCAGATCTGGGCCGCCACCACCTCGTCCGGTTCCAAGGCGTAGACCGTGGCGCAATATTCGCAGGTGACGTGGATACGCCCGTCGTCCTCGATCATTTCGGCCCGTTCGGCCGGGTCGAAGGAGGCCAGGACCGAGGCGATGCGGTCCTTGGAACACCGACAGACGGCCGTCAGCGGTCGCGCACCCTCCAGCCGGACCCCGTCCTCGTGGAACAGGCGGAACAGCAGGGTTTCGGGCGTGATGGTGGGGTCGATCAGTTCGTCGTCGGCCAGGGTGCCGAACAGGGCGCGGGTGCGGTCCCAGACTTCCTCGGTCGAGCCGCGCGTCTCGTCGCCGGCGATGATCTGGATCATCGCCCCGCCGGCGCGCCACTGGACCCCGGCGCCGGTCTGGACCGAGCCGACGGCCAGGCGCACCTTGGTCGGCACCTGTTCTGACTGCTGGAAATAGTGTTCGGCGCACAGGGACAGGCTCTCGCCCTCGATCGGGGTGATGCCTTGCGTTCGTTCGAAATCAGGACCGCGGTCCAGGGTCATGATGAAAACGCCCTGACCCAGCAGGGGCCGGGCGCCCGGCCGCGCGAAGCCCTGAGAGGCCGCCGCCACCTCGTCCTCGTCATAGCGGCAATAGCCCCGCAGAGAGCCGTCCGTGCCATAGTCGGCGACGACATAGCGCACCGGCCCGTCGCCCTGGGCCTGGACCAGGAGCCGGCCTTCGAACTTCAGGCTGGAGCCGATCAGGGCCGCCAGGGCGCAGGCTTCGCCCAGCAGGGCGGCGACCGGCTCAGGATAGGCGTGGGCGGCCAGTATGGTGTCGATCGCCGCGCCCAGCCGAACCAGGCGACCGCGCACGGGCCAGCCCTCGATCTGGAAGGCGGCGGCCAGGTCGTCGGAAACAGCGGATTGGGGCGCGTGATCGGTCACGGCAAGGTCCTTGGAAGGCGTCATTTCGGGATCGGGGCTATTTAGGCGCCCGAGACCGGCTTGGTAAGAGGCGCCCCCAACATCCCGCCGGCCGCGCCTCAAGGGCTTGCGCCTGCGCCCAAGCCAGGCATCTTTCTATCTGACCCGGTCGGGTGGGGCGGAACCGTTTTTGGCGCGGTTCGCTCCTTCGCTGATGCGGAACCGCCGTTCCGCCTATCGGCCGAACGACGGCGGGCGCCGTGACCCGACCGCGAACGGTCTGGATGAAGAGGTTCACTATCCTATGGTTCGTAACTTCAACGCCTTGGACGAAGTCCGCAAACATCCGGGCGTCAGCGCCGGGACCCTGGCCGCCCTTCTGGTCGGCGCCGGTCTGGCCATCTATCTGTCGCAGCGCAGCGGCCCGACCCGCTATGAGCGGATCAAGATGCGGATGAATCCCCGCGGCTGGGTCGATACGGCCGATCTCCGCGACCGGTTGCATGACGCCGCGGACGCTTTCCGCCACCGGGCCGAAGACGCCGGGGAATGGGCCGGCGAGCGCGCCGGCGAATGGTCGCGCGAAGCGCGTCACCGGGCCGCCGACGGCGCCCGTTACGCCCGCGCCCGCGCCGACGGCTGGTTCCACGCAACTCGCAAGGGCTCCAAGAAGGCGCTGAAGAAACAGGGCAAGAAGGCGCGTCACTACGCCGATGAAGCCGGCGCCTACGCCCGGGATCATGCGCGGGAGGGCGGGGCCTTGCTCGCCGTCGCGACCCTTGCGGCTGCGATCGGCGCCGTCGTTCTGGAAAGCCGCCGGCCGGACAGCCGCGTGCGCCGTATCGCCCGGTTCTGAGATTTCTTGCCGCCCGCAGCTCGGAATATCGCGGCGGGCGGCAAGGATTAAGCGCAACTGATAGCCTTCTTCAGCACGCCTCGGCTTTGCCGCAGGCGCGAAGGCGGCTAAGACGCGCTCCATGACTGCGCGCCCCACCCTGATCTTCGACTTTGATTCGACCCTGGTCGATTTCGAGACACTGGAAGCCTTGGCCGACCTCGCCTTGGCGGACTCGCCCCAGGCTGAGGCGACGCGGGCCGAGATCGCCGCCCTGACCGATCAGGCCATGGCGGGCGACCTCGCTTTTGGGGAGGCGCTGCGTCGGCGTCTGGCCCTGCTGCCCCTGACCCGCGACCATGTGCAGTCCCTGGCGGAGCGCGCGTCCGACCGGCTGACCGCCTCTGTGCGGCGCAATCTGAACTTCTTCCAGCAGCACAAGGGCAGGGTGGTCATTCTGTCCGGCGGCTTCCGCGAGGTGATCGCGCCGGTGGCCGAACTGCTGGGCGTTTCGCCCGACCGGGTGCTGTGCAACGACCTGATCTATGACGCGGACGGGCGGGTGACGGGCGTCGACGACGCCAATCCCCTGTCCCACGCCGACGGCAAGCCGGCGGTGATCCACGCGCTGAACCTGTCGGGTCGCGTCGTCATGGTCGGCGACGGCTGGAACGACGCCGAGGTCAAGCTGGCAGGAGGGGCCGACGCCTTCTACGCCTTCACCGAGGTCGCGCGCCGTCCGTCGGTGATCGAGGTCGCCGACGCCGAAGCCGCTTCTCTGGATGAGGTGCTGCACGCCGAGGGCCTGTCGGGCCGCTGGTCCTTTCCGCGCAGCCGGATGAAGATGTTGCTGCTGGAGAACATCCACCCCGTAGCCGTCGAGCGGCTGGAGGAGGCCGGCTATTCCGTCGAGACCATGAAGGGCGCCTTGGACGAGGACGATCTGATCGCCGCCATCAAGGGCGTGCATGTGTTGGGCATCCGCTCGAAGACCACCGTCAGCCGCCGTGTGCTGGAGGAGGCCGATCGGTTGATGGCGGTGGCCGCCTTCTGCATCGGCACCAACCAGATCGACTTAGAGGCCGCCGCCGATCACGGGGTGGCGGTGTTCAACGCCCCCTATTCGAACACCCGCTCGGTCGTGGAACTGGCCATCGGACTGATGATCGTCCTGATGCGCGACGTGCCCGACAAGTCGGCCGCCATGCACGTCGGAAAATGGAACAAGTCGGCGACCGGGTCCAAGGAGCTGCGCGGCAAGACCCTGGGCATCGTCGGTTACGGCGCCATCGGCAGCCAGCTTTCGGTGCTGGCCGAGAACCTGGGCATGCGAGTGCTGTTCTACGACCTGTCGGAACGGCTCGCCTTGGGCAACGCCCGGCGCATGCGGTCGCTGGACGCCCTATTGGCCGAGAGCGACGTGGTGACCCTGCACGTCGACGGGCGGCGTGAGAATTCCAACATCTTCGGCGCGGCCCAGTTCGCCCGGATGAAGGAGGGGGCGCTGTTCCTGAACCTGTCGCGCGGCCATGTGGTCGATGTCGGCGCCCTGGCCCAGGCCATGGGGTCCGGCCGGATCGCCGGCGCGGCGGTCGACGTCTTCCCGGAAGAACCGCGCACCAATTCCGACCCGTTCGAAAGCCCGCTTCAGGGGCTGAAGAACATGATCCTGACGCCGCACATCGGCGGATCGACCGAGGAGGCCCAGGAAGCCATCGCCGAGTTTGCGGCCGAGCGCCTGCTGGGCTATCTGAACCGGGGCGACACCACCTTCAGCGTCAATCTGCCGAATGTGCAACTGGCCGAGGTCTCCGGCGCGCACCGCATCCTGCACATCCACAAGAACCAGCCGGGGGTCTTGGCCGACCTTAACCGGGCGCTCGCGGCGGCGGGTCTGAACATCCTGGGTCAGCATCTGAAGACCGACGAACGCACCGGCTATGTCATCACCGATGTGGACAAGGACTACGATCCGGAGGCGCTGCGCACGCTGAAGACGGTGATCGGCACCCTGAAGTTCCGCACCCTGCATTAAGCGTCTGCGACATATTCTTTCCGAAGACTGACGTAACGGCATCTTGCGCTCTTCGCAGAGTGGCGCATCCTCCCGACCTAACGGCCGCGACACAGACGGCTGTGGGAGGAACATATGTCACGCTATCTCAACGGCGCCGCCGCCGCGGCCCTGGCGCTCGCCGCCTGCGCCTTCGCGGGGTCCGCCTCGGCCCAGACCTATAATCGCCTGGTCGTCTTCGGCGACAGTCTGAGCGACAACGGCAATCTGTATCTGGCCTCGGCCGGCACGCAGCCGCCGTCGCCGCCCTATTATCAAGGCCGGTTCTCCACCGGCCCGGTCTTTACGGAGTTGCTGGGCTTCAACGCCGTCAACTTCAACGGGTCGGTCAGCGGCAGCATCAACTACGCCTTCGGCGGCGCCCGTACCGATTCGTCGGCCGGCCCGCCGCCAGGCATGCTGACCCAGTTGGCCGCCTACACCAGCCGGGGCGGAACCTTCGGCGCCAATGACCTGGTCAGCGTCCTGGGCGGCGCCAACGACATCTTCCAGGGCCTGCCCGCCGCCGGCGCCTCGTCCAGCCCGGTGGCCGCCATCACCCCGGTCGCGACGACGGCGGCCGCCAACGTCAACAGCCTGGTCAACAGCGTCGCCGGGGCGGGGGCAGGGACCATACTTGTCACCAACCTGCCCAAGCTGAGCCTGACGCCGCAGTTCCGCGGCACGACGGCGGTGCCCCTGGCGGACTATGCGGTGACGACCTTCAACACCGCCTTGCAAACCGGCCTGACGACTACCGCCGCCGGCCGACCGGGCAGCAACATCATCCTGATGGACCTGTTCAAGATCGGCGACACCATCGCCGCCAATCCCGGCCAGTTCGGCATCACCAACGTCACCCAGCCCTGTTTCAACGGAGTGACCGTCTGTTCGAACCCGAACAGCTATTTCTACTTCGACGGGGTTCATCCCACGGCGGCGGGGCATCAGGTCATGGCCCGGCTGGCGACCGACTATCTCTATTACGGCGACCTCGGTTCCCAAGCGGCCTTGCAGGGCGAGACCGCCTTCCGGCATCGGGAGGACGCGCTGGACGCGGCCAGCGAGGCCCTGTCCGGCCGCGAGGCTTGGGAGGCGGGCGTGGCGATCACCGCCTCGGCCATGGTCGACAGCGTCGAGACGGATGCGCGCGGCTCGGTCACCGATTCGTCCAGCGACGGCTGGGGCGCTCGCATCGCCCTGGAAGCCGGTCCGTCGGAACATTGGCGTTTCGGCATGGCCGGGACGGCCCGCACCAGCGAGGTCGAAAGCCAGGCCTTGACCTTCAGCGTCGAAAGTTTCGGCCTGGACCTGTACGGCGGCTGGCGCTCGGGCGACCTGTTCGTCAATGCGGCGGTCGGGGTGGCGCGCGACAATATCGACGACATCGAACGCACCACCAGCCTGGCGCCGATCGTCCATACGGCCGAGACACGCGCCCTCAGCACCGGCGCGCGTTTGCAGGGCGGGATGTGGTTCGAGATGGGGGGCCTGGCCCTGTCGCCTCGCGCCGCCGTCACCTGGGCGACCAGCGACGTCGACGGCTATTGGGAGCAGGGCGTCGCCGCCCAGTACCAGTACGAAGATCGCGAGATGAAGGCGATCAGCGGCGAGGTCGCTTTGCGGGCCGAGGCGGAGATGGGCCGTTTCGCCCTGTTCGCCGAGGGCGGCTATCGCGACGCCCTGGACGACAGTTCGGATCCGCTCCGCGTCGGCCTGTACAATAATCCGGCCCAGGTGCTGGAGCGTGAGGTGGAGGAACCCTTCGGCGGCCAGTTCCTGGCCTCGGCGGGGGTCGAGGGCTCGGTCGGCCCTGTGAAGGTGTCGGTAGCCTATCGTGGTCGCTACGGCGAACACGCCGACAGCCATATGGGCGGCGTCCAGCTGCGCCTGCCCCTGTAGGACGGAAGGCGGGGAAGGGGCCTCAGCGCCCCTTCTTGCGCACCCACATGGCGGCGTCGGCCTCGGTCAGCCAGACCTCGGCGTCGGTATGGCCGTCCCAGGCGCGGACCCCGAACGAGCCCCCCAGGGGGGTGCGTTCGCCGTTCCAGACGAAGCCTTCGGTCTCCAGAGCCTCGGCCAGCTGTCGCGCCTTGGCCCGCCCGTCTTCCTGGCCGGCGTTCAGCATCAAGAGGGCGAATTCGTCACCGCCCAGGCGGCCCACGGCGTCGGATTCCCGCAGATGGCCGATCATCAGCCGCGCAACGGCCACCAGGGCCGCATCCCCGGCGGCGTGGCCCAGGCGGTCGTTGACCCCCTTGAACCCATCCATATCCAGATAAAGCAGGACTGCCGGCACCTCATGCCGCTGGCAATAGGCCATGGCCCTTTGTAGGGCGGCGACGAAGCCTCGACGGTTCAGGGCCGGGGTCAGGACGTCGTGATCGGCCGCCGCCTCGGCCGCCGCCGCGCGCTGTTTCCAGGCGTCCAGCTCGGCGCGCAGGCGCGCGATCTCGGCGGTCAGGTCGTGTTCGGCCACGTCGGTCACGGCGCAGGCAGGCTCCGGCGGCGCGACTCAGACGGACGCGCGATAGGTCGATGTTAGAGGCTGGACGGCAGAGATTGAAGGCGGCGCGGCGCGGATTCCCGCGATGAACCGGCGCTGTTCAGTTGCGGCGGCGCCCCGTGTGCTGTAACGGGCGCCTTTCCGCGAGGGGCCTTGAACTATGGCGACTTCCGCAACGCCGGTGGCGATCATCATGGGCAGCCGTTCGGACTGGCCGACGATGAAGCTGGCCGCCGACAAGCTGGATCAGCTGGGCGTCGCCTGGACGGCCAAGGTCGTCAGCGCCCACCGCACCCCGCAGCGACTGGTCGAGTTCTCCACCGGCGCCAAGGCGGCAGGCTTCAAGGTCATTATCGCCGGAGCCGGGGGCGCCGCCCATCTGCCGGGCATGGCCGCCTCGATGACGGACCTGCCGGTGCTGGGCGTCCCGGTTCAGTCCAAGGCGCTGAAGGGCATGGATAGTCTGCTGTCGATCGTGCAGATGCCGGCCGGCGTCCCGGTCGCCACATTGGCCATCGGCGAGGCGGGCGCCGCCAACGCCGGCATCCTCGCTGCCCAGATCCTGGCCCTGTCGGATGAAGCCCTGGCCCAGCGCCTCGCCGCCTTCCGGGCCGCCCTGACCGATTCCGTCGCCGAAACCGTCGAGGACTGAGTGCCCCAGCTTCCGCTTCCCCCAGGCTCCACCCTCGGCATCCTCGGCGGAGGACAGCTGGGTCGGATGCTGAGCCAGGCCGCCTCGCGCCTGGGCTTCGACGTCGTGATCCTGGATCCGGAACCGAACAGCCCTGCGGGCCGCGTGTCCCATAGCCAGATCGTCGCCGCCTATGACGATCCCGAGGCCCTGACGGCGCTCGGCCGCGCCGCCGACGTCGTGACCTTCGAGTTCGAGAATGTGCCGGCCGCCTCCATCGAGCGGCTGGCCGAGGCCGGCGCCCTGGTCGCGCCGGGGCCGACGGCGCTTCGCGTGTCGCAGGATCGAGTGGACGAAAAGACCTTCCTGAACGCCGTCGGCGCCCCGACGGTGGATTTCGCCGTGGTCGATACGCTGGACGATCTGATCGTCGGCCTGACGGAGCTGGGCTTGCCCGCTCTTCTGAAGACCCGGCGCGAAGGCTATGACGGCAAGGGCCAGGTCTGGATCCACGCCATCGAGGACGCGCCCGCCGCCCTGGAAAGCCTGGGCGGCCGTCCGGCGATCCTGGAGGCCAGGGCGACCTTCGTGCGCGAACTGTCGGTCATCGCCGCGCGCGACTGGGACGGTCATATGGCGGTCTATCCCTTGGGCGAGAACCGGCACGAGGGCGGGGTGCTGCGCACGACCCTGGCCCCCGCCGCCGTCGACGAAAAGACCCAGGTGCGCGCCCGCGCCATCGCCGAGGCGATCCTGGACGGCCTGGACTATGTCGGCGTGATCGGGGTCGAGCTGTTCGACCTCGGAGACGACGTTCTGCTGGTCAATGAGATCGCCCCGCGCGTCCACAATACCGGCCACTGGACTCAGGACGGCTGCGTCTGCGACCAGTTCGAACAGCATATCCGCGCCGTCGCCGGCTGGCCGCTCGGCCCCACGGCGGCCCATGCCCGGATCGAGATGAAGAATCTGCTGGGCGACGAGGTCGATCAGTGGCGCGCCCTGTCGGCCAAGGCCGACGAACGGCTGCACCTCTACGGCAAGGCCGAGGCCCGACCAGGCCGCAAGATGGCGCATGTGAACAGGGTGCTGGGGACGGTCTGACCTCCTCACTTTCGTCATCCTCCGGCGAGCGCAGCGAGACCGGGGGACCCAGCGGCGCGCGAGAGCGCGAACCTGTCGCGGTCACGAGCGCCAAAAAGCAGCCTGCGGCTGACACATCGCCTTCGGCGCCGCTGGGTCCCCCGGTCTGCGCCGCGAAGAGGCGGCTTGCCGGAGGATGACGAAAGAAGAAGCGCCTAACCCCGCGCCCCATACCGGACGCGGCTCAGCATGTCCGTCACCTTGCGGAACGGCGCCTCGAAATCCTTGCCCGCCTTCCACTTCTCGAAGGCCATGACGTTCTCGATCCGCCGCGCGACGAAGGCCTCCGCCGCCTCGCGGCCGTCGAACCAGCGCATCGTCAGGGCGGGAATCAGTATGCCCGACAGGATGGTCCGCTTCGAATAGTGGTTCCAGTCGGTCGATTCATCCCCCGCCCAGCGCCACAGATGGTCCGCCGTCTCCCACGCCAGCTTCAGCCCCAGATCGGCATTGACGGGCAGGGCCAGGAAGGCGGCGCAGCGGCGCGTCGCCTCCAGGTCGGTCGCGCCCGCCTCCATCCGTGCAGACACGGCGCGGGCGATTCGCTCGCGAATCTTCAGCGACTTGGGATCGACGGCGCGCAGGGCCTCCAGGGCGCGCGCATCGTGACACCGCGACAGCAGGGCCGCCAGATCCCGCGCGCCGTTGGGCAGCAGCAGTTCCTCATCCCCCAGCGACAGGCCGCAGGCTTCGCACGCCTCCCGGACCAGCCGGGCGTTCCAGCCCAGGGCGGGGGCGCGGGCGACGGCGGCGTCCAGCACGGTCTGTTCGGTCTGATCGGCCCAATCGTCGGTCTGTGTCATGGGCGGATCATACGCCCGTCTTTTCGGGGTTTCGAGCCTGGAAGAATGGTTGCGACGAACTGGACAGACGCGGCGGGCTCGTGTATCAGCCCGCCTTCATCCGAGAGCCTCGCTCCCGGGAGAGGATTTTATTTGTCTGCCCGTCTCCCTTCGAAAGGACGCGGCGGGCGGCCAAAGGAGAGATACCCCTGGTTCAGATTTTCGTCCGCGACAACAACGTCGATCAAGCGCTGAAAGCCCTCAAGAAGAAGATGCAGCGCGAAGGCAGCTTCCGTGAAATGAAGCGCCACGTGCACTATGAAAAGCCGTCGGAAAAGCGCGCCCGCCAAAAGGCCGAGGCCGTCCGTCGCGCCCGCAAGCTGGCCCGCAAGCGCGCCCAACGCGAGGGCCTGCTGCCCGCGCCCAAGCCGCGCGTCCCCGGCGGCCGCTAAGGCTCAGCCCTAAGGGGCTCAGGCGTAGGCCGAAAGATCAAAGGCCGCTTCCTTCGGGAAGCGGCCTTTTTCTTGTCGCCTCCGTGGTGCGAGGCGGAGAGGAGGCGGCGCCTCATCCCCGTCCCGTCACCGCCCGTCCGAACGTCTTCCAACTCAGCTTCACGTCCGACAGGGCGCCGGCGCGGAAGGCGCGACCGGCGATCCAGACCATCAGGGCGGCGGTGGCGAACATGCCGATCAAGGTCAGAACGATCTCGATCAGGGGCGGATCGCTGGGCGCACGCGCGCTCATCAGGAAGGGGGTGAAGAAGGGAATCCATGACAGGACCTTCACCACCGGCGCATCGGGGCTGGTCAGGGCCATCTGCATGACCAGGATCGGCACGACCAGGATCATCATGATCGGCCCCATCAGGGTCTGGGCGTCGCGCGGCGTCTCGCAGAAGGCGCCGATGGCCGCGAACAGCACGGCGTACATCAGATAGCCGCCGACCATATAGGCGATGAAATAGAAGACCAGGCCGCCGTCCAGCAGCACCTGGCCGATCGTCGCCGCCGTATCGGGCGAGGCCGACGTCAGCACCGAGGTTCCGATTCCCGCCCAGACCGCCAGCACCGTCAAGGTCAGCATCGCCACCCCCAGCACCTTCCCGGTCAGGATTTCCGAGGCGGAGGCCGAGGACAGCAGCACCTCTAGAATCTTGTTCGACTTCTCCTCCATCACGCTGTTCAGCAGGATGGAGGCGCCGGTGATCACCAGCGACCAGAGCAGGAAGCCGGCGCCCAGGCCGATGAAGGCCGGAATTCGATCACGCATCGACACCTCGCCCCCGCTGGCGGCGTTGGGCGAAAAGGCCTTCACCTCGGGCTTGAAGGATTCGATCTGCTCGACCAGGGACGGGGCGACGCCTGCAGCGGTCAGGGCCTGGTCGCGATAGCCGGTCCGCAGGGCGTTGCGGACGAAGTCGGCGACGTCATTGTCCATGGCCCGCGCGGTCCAGACCTGGGCCTGGGGCTTGCCGTCGACGCGGCTCAAGAAGACCACGGCGTCCACGCGCCGGTCCTTGGACGCATCCTTGTCCAGCACCTCGCGCAAGGCCGCCTCACGTGCGGCGCCGGGCGCCGCGACGGTGAGGGCGGGCGGGGCGTCGATCAGCCGCATCTTCGGACCGCTGATGGAGGCGGCAGCGCGGCCGGCCGCGGCCTGGCCCTTCTGGGCTGCTTCCTGCACCCGCTCCGCCAGACGGTCCTTCTCTTCCTGAAGGGCGGCGCGCACCTCGGCGGCCAGGCCGGTCGCCGCCGGACCGTCCTCGATCACCGTCACTACCTTGATCGGTTCCGCCGAGCGGATCAGCAGGGGGATGCCCCCGCCCAGGACGGCGAACATCGGAAAGGCCAGAAGCGACAGCCAAAAGCCCACGGTCTTGGCGTAGGCGACATATTCGCGGCGGGCGATCAGCAGGGTGCGTTTCATTGGACCGCCTCCGCGCGGACGGCGGGTTGATCGGGATTGTCGCCGGTCAGGCCGATGAAGGCGTCATGCAGGGTCGGTTCCTTCAGGGCGAAGCCCCGGACGTCCAGCCCGCTCAGGAAGGCGGCCTTCAGCGTGTCTTGGCCCCCCGCGCCGGCCGCCAGCACGATCTTCAGTCGGCGCACCCCGTCCTGATCGGACAGGGTCTCGACCCCCGCCACGCCGGGCAGGGCGCCGGCCGCCCCGGGCGAGATGGCGCCTTCCAGGTCCAGGACGCGGGGGGAGGTGGCCTTGGCCTCCTCGACCGTGCCTTCGAACGCCTTACGCCCCTTGGCCAGCAGCACCACCTTGTCGCACAGCCGTTCGGCATGCTGCATCACATGGGTCGAGAACAGGACCGTCGCCCCGTCCGCCGCCAGGCCGCGGATCATCTCCTCCAGCCCCTGCTGGTTCATCGGATCGAGGCCCGAGAAGGGCTCGTCCAGGATGACGAACTCGGGCCGGTGCACCACGGCGGCGATCAACTGGACCTTCTGAGCCATCCCCTTGGACAACTCCTTCATCTTCTTCTTCTGCGCCGCGCCCAGGCCCTGCTGCTCCAGCAACTGCCTCGCGCGCCTCTTGCCTTCGTGAGAGGGGAGGCCCTTCAGGGCGCCGAAGAAGGCGATGGCCTCCACCGGGGTCATCTTCTTATAGAGACCACGCTCCTCCGGCAGGAAGCCGATCCGGTCGCGGACCAGCCGTCCGTCCGGCGCGCCCAGGATGGCGATCCGGCCCGAGGTCGCCGGTTGCAGCCCCAGGATCATCCGCAGGGTCGAGGTCTTGCCCGCGCCGTTCGGCCCCAGAAAGCCGCAGATCGAGCCCTTGGGCACTTCGAAGCTCAACTCGCGCACGGCGTCGAAACCACCGTACCGCTTGCTCACGCTCTCCAGCGTCAACGCAGCCGTCATTCCGTCTCCCCTTATGGTTGCGGCCAGCCTAGCAAGGCGGAAGCGGTTCAGGCCAGCCGCTTCCGCCCCGTCGCCCTATTTCAGGACGGGCAGGTCGATGTAGGAGGCGTCGTCTCCGGCGTGATGCAGGGCGTTGTCGGCGACCCGGCCCTGGGTCTCGCTTTCGTTCGGCCCGCCGGTGTTCAGATTGCGGACGAATTTCGGGAAGTTGGAGCTGGTCACCTCGACCCGGATGCGGTGGCCCGGCTGGAAGGTGTTGCTGATGGTGATCGGCGTGGGCTGCACCGTCGCGATCTGGCCGGGCGTCAGGGGGGTGGGCCGGTCGTAGCCGGTGCGATAGCGGGCCCGCATGATGGTGTCGCCCAGGATATAGGCCGTCCCATCCGGCGCCACATCCACCAGCTTGACCGCGAAGTCGGTGTCGGGCGCCGACGACGACACCTTCAGCACCGCATCGACGAAGCCCGTCACCTGCATCGGCTCGGTCAGCGGCTCCGAGGTATAGACCAGCACGTCGTTGCGCGCCTCGATCTGACGCTGGTCAAAGGCGCCGGCCGTGACCAGCCCGCCGTTGCAGCAGTCGCCGCCGCCGATGGTCTGGACCGGGTTCATCGGATCATAGCGATAGCGGTCGGCCTGTTCGCCCGCCGGCGGCGCCTCGGGGCTCAGCCGGCCGTCGCCGTTCAGACTGTTGGCCGCCCCGCCGGATCGCAGATACATCCGCACGGTCTGGACGCCGGCCGGCGGCCACTGGGCGGCGGTGCGCCATTCGTTCTGGCCCATGTTGAAATATTGGACATGCGGGGTGCTGTCGGGGAAGGCGCGGCGCTCGCCCTTCAGCCAGCGGTCGAACCAGGCCAGGACCAGGCCGTCCGCGTCGAAACTGGCGTCGCCCAGGTCGCGATCGCCAGAGCGGAACCCGGCCTTCAGCCCGGCGAAGGCGCAGTGATTGTTCGGCCCCACCACCACATACTGGTTCTCGGCCGCCTCGCGGTCCTGGGTGGTCGAGCGAGCGTGATTGAACAGCTCCATGTTCGGCCCGATGGAGACGTCGTACCAGCTGTTGAACCACAGGGCCGGCACGCCCCAGCCCATGTCGTCGTGATAGAGGCCGCCCTCGCGCCAGGCCGGATCGGCGGGCGTGCGGGCGATCAGTTCCTCGAAGGTCGCGGGGGGCTCGCCCAGGTCCTTCAGCATCTCGTTGACCGGCAGATGGCGGATCTGGCTGGGCCAGTTCACCTCGGGCTTCTTGGCGTCAAGGTCGTTGTAACGGACGATGCGGGCGCGGGTCTCCTGGTCCGTCTCCGCCGGGATCTGGGCGCGAAGCGGATTGTCGACACCGTACAGCCAGACGAAGAAAAGATTGCGCGGCACGCCGCCGGTGTACCAGTTGCCCTGTTCCTGGAACCGCCCGACCTTGCCGATTCCCGCGCCGGACGCCTGGGGGACCATGGCCGCATGGGCGGGATGGTTCTGGGCCGCCAGCGCCAGCTGCCATTCGGCCGAGGACGAGCAGCCCAGGGTGCCGACCTTGCCGTTCGACCAGGGCTGGGCCGCGATCCAGCTCAGGGCGTCATAGCCGTCGGTCTGGGGATAGCCCAGGATCTGATAGTCCCCGCCCGAGAAATAGCGCCCCCGCTCGTTCTGGATGACCAAGGCATAGCCGCGGCTGACCCAGGTCAGGGCGCTGCGGGTGGTGCGGGGGTTATAGGCCAACTCATTATAGGGGGTGCGGATGAAGACGGTCGGCAGGGGCCCCTGGGCGTTCTTGGGCCGATAGATGTTGGTGGCCAGTCCGACTCCGTCGCGCATCGGCACCATGACCGCCATCTGCACATCGGCGATGCGGGACAGTTCGGTCTGGGCGGCCGCATCGCTGTACCGGCCATAGTCCTGGGCGGCGGCCGCGGTGGGCGTGGCCGCCAGTACGGCCGCGACGACGGCGGCGACGATTCTGTTCACGATGATGCCCCTCCAAAAAGCTTCCAGAAGGTTAGGCTGCAAAGAAGGGCGCGGCAATCTTTCGCCGGGATCAGTCCTTCGCCTTGACCGCCACCTTGAAATGGCGGCCCAGGATCTTGGCCGGGTTCACCTGGGCGCCGCTGCGGCGCACTTCGAAATGCAGATGGGGGCCTGTCGAATAGCCGGTCGAGCCAACCAGGCCGATTCGCTGTCCGCTCGTCACCAGATCGCCGCTGGCCACATCAATGCGGCTGAGGTGGCCGTAAAGGGTGCTGAGGCCGTTCGGATGGCGCACCTCGATGAAGGCGCCGTAGCCCCCGGCGTCATAGCCGGTGCGGACGATCCGGCCTTCGGCGGCGGTGAAGACCGACGTTCCCTTGGGCGCGGCGATGTCCACGCCCTTGTGCGCGCGGGCGCGGGCCTCGATCGCCAGCTTGCGCAGGCCGAAGGGGGAGTTGATCGCATAGCCGCGCACGGGGGCGGAAAACGCGATCTGCCGCATCACCGGCCCGGCCTTTTCGACCTGAGCCTTCACCGGCGGAGCCACGGGCTCGGCCGCAGCTGTCGGCGCCGCTTCGCGCGTCACGCCGGGGGCGGCGGCGGCGGCCAGCAGGGCCACGGTCGCAAAGGCGGCGGTCTGGCCGCCGTGGATCAATAGGCTTTTGCAACGCGCCAGGGGCGCGTCGGTCAGCAGGCGTCGCATTCGGCGGCGTCTCCAGCTTGGACAGGCTCTGGATTGAGCCGGAGCATGGAGCGACACGCGCGGGCGCGTTCGAAAACCGTCATGCTCCTGGAAGCGGCGCTTATGCTCCTAGGCTGGGGCGACTTTTGGACCCTGATCGGGCCGGGATGGGGCTGAGCCTAATCCAGCGGCCGTCGAGCGACCAGGTCGATCAGGGCCGAACGGCCCCTGTGGCCGGCCCCTTCGTCCAGATCGGCCTCATAGGCGTGCAAATGCTCGATCCCGAAATCGTCGAACGCCGCCTCCAGCAGTTCAGGGGTGTAGAGCTGTTCGACCTGGGAGGGCCCCCCGGTGCCGTAGTCCAGCTGGCGCGGCGTATAGCCGTGCAACAGGATCAGGCCGCCCGGCCTCACCGACCGCTTCATGCCCTCAAAGATCGCCGCACGGAAGTCGGGTGGCGCGAACTGGATAAAGACCGCCGCCACGGCGTCATAGGCCGCGTCCGGCCAGGTCCACCCCTCGAGGTCCTGGATCTGAAAATCCACCTCGACCCCCTCGCGCGCGGCCAGGCGTTTCGCCTTGTCCTGCGCGGCCGGCGAGATGTCGGTGGCGGTCACCTGGTGGCCCAGTCGGGCCAGATAGACGGCGTTCCTGCCCTCGCCGTCGGCGGGCGTCAGAATCCGACTGCGGGGCTTCAGCCGGTCGGCGTGCGTCACCACGAACTGGCTGGGCGCCGTGCCGAAAACATAGTCGGCAGTCGCCGCATAGCGCGCGTCCCAGCCGTCACTCAAGGTCGCCATGATCGGTCTCCATTCCTGCGAATGGGTATCATTTGCGACCATTCGGCGCAACCCAAGCCACTGGGCCTTAGGCTATGATGTCCGGCAGGATCTGATCCTCGATTTTGACGATCTCGTCCTTCAGCGCCAGCTTCTTGCGCTTCAGTCTGGCGATCAGCAGTTGATCAGGCACGGCCGCCTCGGACAGGGCGTCGATCGAGGCCGAGAGGTCGGCGTGCTCCTGGCGCAGCAATTTGACGCGGGCGTGAAGCGCCGCTTCTTCCTCGGTGATGTCCGGCACATCGTCGTTCATCGTGCAGTCCATCTTGCAGTCGGTAGAGCCAACATAATCGGACGACCTTCAGGCGGAAAGGGTTTCGGCCAGCCGCTGCAAGGCCGGGCGAGGCGTCACCGGCGCCCAGAGCCGCGCCGTCGCGACCAGGGCCGCCAGGGCGGGGCGCGGGGACGGGCGGGGCGCGTGGTCGTCCGCGTCGTGGATCAGGGCTTCCAGGGCGGCGAGCAGATGGCGTTCCGCCTCCAGCTCCAGCCCCTTGATCTTGTCGCGGACCGCCAGGCGGGGCGCGTCCTCGATGTCGGGGACCGGAGCCTTCAGGGTGCGGCGAACGGCGCGCAGCGGCGCCACCACGACCCCGTCCCAGGCGCGGGCGATGTCGCAGGCCGCCTCGATCGTCTCGGCGTCGGGTTCATGGCCGGCCGCAGCGGCCCAGGCCGACCACAGCAGCAGGGGAACGTTCTGGTCGTGGCTGTCCTGCAAGGCCAGGCAGGCCTCGCCGACGCCGGGTCGCCCATAGGCGGCGACGGCCCAGTCCCACAGGCTGCGCGTTTCGACGGCGGTCACTTCAGCCCGTCCCAGCGCCGCACGGCGCTCCAGTCCAGCCCGAACAGATCCAGGGTCCGCCCCACCGACTGGTCCACCATCTCCAGGATCGATTCCGGCCGCGCATAGAGGGCGGGCAGGGGCGGGGCGATGGTCGCGCCCATTTCGGCCAGGGCCGTCATCGTCCGCAGATGGCCCAGATGGAAGGGCGTCTCACGCACCATCAGCACCAGCGGCCGGCGCTCCTTCAACGTCACGTCGGCGGCGCGGGTCAGAAGCGACGAGGTCACGCCCGTGGCGATCTCGCTCATCGTCTTTATCGAGCAGGGGGCCACGATCATGCCCAAGGTCTTGAAGGAGCCCGAGGCGATGGTCGCCCCGACGTCAGCCAGTTTGTGAACGACCGAGGCCTTTGCAGTCAGGTCTTCGGGCGACAGATCGGTCTCCTGCGACAATGTGAGCAGGGCGGCCTTGGTCACCACCAGATGGGTCTCGACGCCTAAATCCTTCAGCGCGTCCAGCGTCCGCGCGCCGTAGATCGCGCCTGACGCCCCTGAAATTCCGACCACCATCCGATAAGGAGCAGTCCGTATGGCTCCGTTCACATCATCGACCATTTTTGGGGCCAGCCTCCGTCGTGTCCGGACGAAAAGCAGTCACTGGAATGTGATTCCACAGCCTGCCGAACCGGGCGCTCACTCTACTGGTCCCTAACCAACGGAGGCGCAAGCCATGACCATCGAGGCTCGTATTCGCGAACTGGGTAATCGGCACCGCATGCTGGATCAGACGATCCAGCGAGAACTCAACCATCCGTCCGTGGACACGCTGCAGGTCAAGGAATTGAAGCAGAAGAAGCTTCGCTTGAAGGAAGAGATCACCATCCTGGAGCAGCGCGCCCACTGAGGATTGCGCACGCCCAGACGACGACGGCCCCGGAGAGCGCTCTCCGGGGCCGTTTCTATTCCCGTCGCCCTCGGGCTTGCCCCGAGGATCGGATGATCCGCCGCTGGTGCGAAGACAGTCAGCGCACAGCGCCAGGCCCTCGGGTCAAGCCCGAGGGCGACGAACGGATCAATCCTTCGTGCCGAACACCGATTCCGCCGTCGGCTCGGCGCCGGGACGCTGGCGGGCTTCGGGGACGAATTCCGGCTCTTCCTCGACCTCTTCGGCCACGGGCAGGATGGTGCCGCCGCCGTTCTTCAGATCGTCCTTGGCCTTCTTGTCGGCGGCCTTCTTGACGATCTCGTCCAGGGCCAGCTGACCGACCAGGCCCAAGGTCACCGGATCGACCGGCTTGATGTTGGCGCTGTTCCAGTGGGTGCGGTTGCGCACGCTCTCGATCGTGGACTTGGTCGTGCCAAGCAGTTTGGCGATCTGGGCGTCGGTCACTTCCGGGTGGTTGCGCACGAACCAGGCGATGGCGTCCGGCCGATCCTGACGACGCGACACAGGGGTGTATTTCGGCGCAGGCTTGGCCGACTTCAGCAGTTCGGCGTGGCGGCTGACGATCGCCTTCATGCGATAGTTTTCGTCGGCCTGGGCCTTGTCCAGCTCTTCGCGGGTCAGTTGGCCGCCGGTGACGGGATCGACGCCGCGGATGTCGCGGGCGACGTCGCCGTCGGCGATGCCGCGGACTTCGAGCGGATGCAGACCGCAGAAGTCGGCGATCTGCTCGAAGCTGAGGGAGGTGTTGTCGACCAGCCAGACCGCAGTGGCCTTGGGCATCAGAATGTCGCTCATGGGGCGTTCGTCCCGGTAGGGTGGGGGCCGCCGAATGGGGGTTCGGCCAGCGTTGGATACGACGGCGCCCGGCCTTTCGACCGGGCGCTTATGGTTTCGATATAGGCCTATTCGCCTGAAAAGAAAACGTCGCCCGACATTCTCGTACAGCCACGGTTCATCCGGGGGGCGGCAACCTGCGCGGTAATCGAGGCTTTCGCCTTTGGGAGAGGAGAACCACCATGTCCATTCTGCTCGGCGCCGCCATGGCCGCCGCCCTGGCTTCCGGCCAGGACATCACCGCCCAGCGGGTCGCCCCGCGCGGCAGCTACAGCCGGTCCTGCACCGAGGCCTACACCCACCGCGGACGGCTCTACGCCGACTGCCGCGACATGCGGGGCCGCATTCGCGGCACCTCGATCGAACTGGCCCGGTGCGGAGACGCAGAGATCGCCAATATGGACGGCCTTCTGGTCTGCGGCCGCGAGCGGGGGGACTATGAAGATCGTCGTCCCGACTATCCCGGTGGGAACGGCGGATGGAACGGCGAAGACAATGGCGGGGGTTGGGGCGGCGGCTCGGGCGGCGGCTGGAACGGAGGATGGGGCCGGACCTCCATCACCGTCTATGAAAACGCCAACTTCCGCGGCGCCTCGCGCGAGTTCGTCGATGAGGACCGCAACCTGGGCCGCACCCCCTTCAACGACCGGATCAGCTCCATGCGCGTTCGCGGCCGATGGGAGGTCTGCACCGACGCCGAGTTCCGGGGGCGCTGCCGCATCGTCGAAGGCGACGTCCGCTTCCTGAGCGACGGCTTCAACGACCGCATCTCCTCGATGCGGCCGGTGCGGGGCGGGGGGCGTTGGGATCGCTGAGGGCGGTCAAGGCGTCAGCACGAACTTGCCGATGTGATCGCCGGCCTCCAGCGCGCCATGCGCCTCGGCGGCCTTGTCCAACGGATAGACAGCCTGCACCGGCGGTCGCACCGCACCGGAGGCGACCCAGGGCCAGACCGTCGCCTTAACGGCGGCGGTCAGCCGGGCCTTCTCATCGGCCGATCGGCTCCGAAGGGTCGATCCCGTCAGGACCAGCCGCTTCAGCATGATCCGCATCAGGTCGATTTCGACCACCGATCCGGACAGGGATGCGATGACCACCCAGCGACCGCCGGGCTTCAACGCCTTCAGGTTCAGTTCGGCGTAGTCGCGGCCCACCATGTCCAGCAGCACATCGACGCCGCCCGCTTCGGCGATCGCGGCCGCCAGGTCGTCGGATCGGGCGTCCAGGCTGACATCGGCGCCCAAAGCCTGGGCCGCCTTCGCCTTGTCCGCCCCGCGCGAGGTGGCGATCACCGCAGCGCCCGCCGCCTTGGCCATTTGGATCGCCGTCACCCCGATCCCGCTCGTCGCCCCGTGGATCAGCAGCGTCTGGCCCGCCTTCAGCCCGCCCGCCTCGAACACATTGGCGAAGACGGTGAAGACGGTCTCGGGCAGGGCGGCCGCCTGAACGAAGGACAGGTCCTCCGGGATCGGCAGAACGTGGCGGGCGTCCACCACCGCCTGTTCGGCATAGCCTCCGCCGCCCAGCAGGGCGCAGACCCGGTCGCCCCGGCGCCACTGGCTCACGCCTTCGCCCAGGGCCGCGATTTCTCCCGCGACCTCCAGTCCCAGGACAGGGGAGGCGCCGGGCGGGGGCGGATAGCCGCCCCGCCGCTGCAGCAGGTCGGGCCGGTTGATTCCGGCCGCGCGCATCTGGATCAACACCTCGCCGGGGCCAGGCGTCGGATCAGCCTGTTCGGCGATCTTCAGCGCCTCAGCCGGACCCGAACCGCCCTCGATCTGGATAAGCCGCATGTCGCCTCGCTTGCATTCGTCGCTGTCCGCGCGTTCAGATAGGGGTTCCGGCCGACTTCGGCCATGACAGGCGCAGAAAGGCGACGACCATGTTCGACGATTTCGAGCCTCGCCCGCGGCGTGGAGAGGCCCTGACCACTCTTGAGCGCGAGGATCTGGACCCCTATTCCATTGAAGACCTGCAGGAGCGGATCGGCGCACTGACGGCCGAAATCAGTCGCGCCCAGACAGCGATCGAGAAGAAACAGGCCAAGAAAAGCGCCGCCGACGCCCTGTTCAGTTTTAGACCCTGATCGCCCGCGTCTCAAATCCGTGGCATGACGGTTGCAAACCCTTCGGCCCAGGCCGTTTGTGGCCCCAAGTCGGAACAGGCCTAACCTTCATGATGATGTCCCCCATGACCCTGAGCGACGATCAAGACATGGCCGCCCGGGCCGAACGCGCTCGCAAGGTGCAGGATTTCACCCGTTCCGAACTGTTCGACCGCACCTTCCGCGAAGGCATGGAACTGGTGGAGGAGACGGCGGCCTATCTGGACGGAGAGGGACGTCGCGATTCCAAGATGCTGTCCCGCTCGGCCGCCCTGGCCTATGCGGCCGAAAGCATGAAGCTGACCACGCGCCTGATGCAGATCGCCTCCTGGCTGCTGGTGCAGCGGGCCGTACGCGAGAACGACATGACGGCCGAGACCGCCTGCGAGCCGCGCTATCGTCTGAACGACCGCAAGATCGAGAGCCAGCCCAGCCACGCGGAACTGCCGATCGCCCTGGTCGAATATCTGGTCCGGTCGGAAAAACTGTTCGACCGCGCCCTCTATCTCGACCGCCGCATGTATCTGGAGGCGCCTGAGGAACAGCCGCAGAATCCGGTCCTCAGCCAGTTGGGCCTGCTGGAAGCCGCCTTCAAGGGCTGACGCCTCTAAAGCCCGACCTTACGGCCCGACGTCGTCAGCGTCGCGACGCCCGTCGTCGATCGGCCGAGGCAGGCTGACGGCGATCCCCAGCGCCTGGGCCAGCTTGCCGTCGCGGCCATAGACGTCCTCGCGGAAGGCGACCCGCCCCTGACCGTCCACGAAGGCGGTCCAGTACAGCAGCCGCACCGTGATTTCGCGCCCGGTGGTCACGCGAGTGGTCTCACGCGTCTGCTGGGCCGTGTCGAACTCGGCCAGCTTGGCGGGATCGGGCGACAGCAGCAGCCGGGCGAATTCCACGGCGTTCTGCACCCGCACGCAGCCATGGCTGCGCTGACGCATGGAAAGGTTGAAGGCGGCCTTGGACGGGGTGTCGTGCAGGAAGATGGCGTAGCTGTCGCGCAGCTCGAACTTCACATAACCCAGGGCCGACTTCGGCCCGGCGCGCTGGATCACTGTTCCGTTGGCCACATACATGTCGTTGGCCGCCAGATAGCCTGGGCCCTTGGGCAGGATCTCGCGCCGCGCGATGCCGGCGGGCACGTACCAGGGCGGATTGGCGACCACCGAGGCGAAGGGCTTCTCCAGGCTGGGCGTTTGGTTCTCGGCCGAGCCGACCACCACCCGGTTGGAGTGCACCGGCTTGCCGTCTTTCCAATAGACCATGATGGCGGCGGCGGTGTTGACCTCGATCCGCTCCGGCGCAACGTCGCGCTTCAGCCAGCGGCGGCGTTCCAGGTTCAGGGCGATCTGACGCGCCCGGTCCTCGGCCGAGGCTGAGAGGGAGCGCTGGGTGCCCGTTCCGATGCGGCCGTCTGCGCCCAGGCCGTGCCGCGTCTGGAAGCCCTGGACCGCCTGTTGCAGCTCGGCGCCGTAAGTCAGGCCCTGGGCCTTCAGCCGCGCGCCCTGCGCCGCCGTCAGATCGCCCTCGGCCGTCAGCCGGTCGATCAGGGCGGGGATGCGGCGGTCGCTCATGTTGGGTTCGATCGTCGGACCGGCCGGGAAGGCGGGCCAGCCGCCGCCGGCGGCCAGTCGGCGATAGCGCACATAGCCGGCCGACAGGTTCTGATAGCCGATGTCGGTCGGCGCCAGACCCTCGAACCAGTCCAGCAGGATGTTGCGGGCCAAGGCGTCGCTGAGGCCGCGAGGCAGGTCCACGCGGTTTTTCTGCATTTCCCACAGATCCTCGACCGTCTCGGGCCGCACCTTGCCCTCGGCCAGGACGCGGCCATAGGCCAGGGCCGCCGCCGTCGTGCGCAGATCGGCCGAGGCGGGATCGGCGGCCAGGCCCACGAAGTCGAAATAGTCGCCGGCCGACAGGCCGTGGCGCTCGGCCCGGGCGGCGACGGTGTTCAGGGCGCGCATCCGCTCGCCGGTCCATACCGGCCGCCAGCCGTTCATCTCATAAAAGGCGCGAACGTCCGGTTGCTGGGTTTCCGGCAGGCGCGAAATCTGATCGTTGAAACTGTTGTAGAAGGCGGTGGCCGCCGCAGGGCGCTGGATGGAAACCTGTTGCGCCCGCGCAGCGGAGGCGAGGGCGATCGTCGCCGTTGCGACGCCCAAACCCAGTTCCCGTCTATTCATAACCCGTCCGCTTCTCGATGGCCCGATCCCCGTGAACCGACGCCCTTGTTCTTGCTGATTTGAACGCCGTCCATGTTACCGACGTTCCAGGCAAACAAAAAGCGCCGGCCATCGGACCGGCGCTCTTCGTGACGTGATTGCCGCGATGTGTCGCAGCAAGGACGCGCTTACTTCTTGATGAAGCCGGCGAACTTGTTGTTGAAGCGCGACACGCGGCCACCGCGGTCCATCAGCTGGGCGTTGCCGCCGGTCCAGGCCGGGTGCGTCGTCGGGTCGATGTCGAGGGCCAGCTTGTCGCCTTCCTTCCCGTAGGTCGAACGGGTCTGATAGGTCGTGCCGTCGGTCATCACCACGGTGATGAAGTGGTAGTCGGGGTGGGTGTCCGCCTTCATGGGTCGTCGTCCGGTCTCTGGGCGCGATGACGATGCCGACCGTCGCTGCGCATGAAATGAGAAACCCGCCAGAAAATCCGGCGGGAATGAGGGGCGGCGTTTACACCGGGGGGCGTTCCGGGGCAAGAGGCGGTCGCAATGACTGATCAATCCGCCGCCTCCGCCCGTTCCGCCAGTCTTCCTGCGGGGCGCGCCGCCGGCGCGGCCAGCCTGGACGGGCGGCCCAGCGCCGGCGCCGTCCTGGCCGAACAGATGTCTGAAGCGGGCGAGAAGCGGGCGAAGCGCCGGGACATCCGTCCCCTGGCGCGGCTGATTCCCTATGCGCTTCGGCACAAGGGCCACGCACTCATGGCGGTCTTCTGGCTGCTGCTGTCCACCACCGCCTCACTGGGGCTGACGGCCCTGGCCCGAGGGGCCATCGATCACGGATTTGAAGACGGCGGCGCGCGCCTGAACCTTTGGTTCCTGCTGCTGGGGGCCAACGCCCTGTTCCTGGGGCTCGCGACCGCCGCCCGCTATTTCTACGTCACACGGACGGGCGAGCGGGTCATCGCCGACCTCCGAAAGGGGCTGTTCGGCCGCATCCTGACGCTGGACCCTTCCTTCTACGCCCATATGCGGACCGGCGAGGTGCTGTCGCGCCTGACGACCGACATCGCCCTGGTCGAGACCCTGATGACGACCTCGGTCTCCTATGCGCTGCGGAACTTCCTGACCCTGATCGGCGGGGTCGTGCTGCTGTTCTTCGTCAGTCCGAAACTGACCGGCCTGGTCCTGTTGATCGTGCCGTTCCTGCTGGGGCCGATCTTCATTTGCGGCCGCCGGGTCCGCAAGTTGACCGTCGCCTCCCAGGACCGGTTCGCCGGCGCCGTCGGCTTTGCCGGTGAAAGCGTGGACGCCGTCGAGACGGTCCAGGCCTTCGGGCGCGAACACAGCGCCATCGCCCGCTTCGGCGCGGCGGTGGAGGACGCCTTCGACGCCTCTCTGAAGCGGATGCGGGCGCGGGCCTGGATGACGGCCCTGATCATCGTCGTCATGTTCGGCGGAGTGACCCTGGTCCTGTGGCTGGGCGCGCGCGATGTGGTGGCTGGTCAGATGACGCCCGGCGCCCTTCTTCAATTCGTCCTCCTGTCGGTCTTCGCCGCCGGGGCCGTGGGCGCGCTCGGCGAAAGCTGGGGCGATGTGCAGAAGGCCGCCGGCGCCATGGAGCGGATCGAGGAACTGATGCGGGCCACGCCCGACATCGCCGCCCCGGCCCGGCCCGTCGCCCTGCCCACCCCGCCGCGCGGCGAGGTCTCCATGTCGGCCGTCGATTTCGCCTATCCCGGCCGGCCCGATCTTCCGGCCCTGAAGGGGTTCAGCCTGACCGTCCGTCCCGGCGAGACCGTGGCCCTGGTCGGTCCCTCCGGCGCGGGCAAGTCCACCGTCTTCCGCCTGCTGCTGCGCTTCTATGATCCGCAGACCGGTCTGGTCTCGGTCGACGGGGTGGACGTGCGCCAGGCCGATCCGGTCGAGGTTCGCAATCGCTTCGCCTGGGTGTCGCAGGAGACGCCGCTGTTTTCAGGCTCGGCCTTGGAGAACATTCGCTTCGGCCGCGAGACCGCCACCCTGGAAGAGGCCCGCGCCGTCGCCGAAAAGGCCCAGGCCCTGGGCTTCATCGACGCCCTGCCGGAAGGCTTCGACACCCCACTGGGCGAACGCGGCAAGAGCCTGTCGGGCGGTCAGCGCCAGCGTCTGGCCATCGCCCGGGCCCTGGTCCGCGACGCCCCCATCCTGCTGCTGGACGAGGCGACGAGCGCGCTCGACGCCGAAAGCGAACGGCTGGTCCAGGCGGCCCTGGATCAGGCCATGACCGAGCGCACCACCCTGGTCATCGCCCACCGCCTCGCCACCGTCCTGCGCGCCGACCGCATCGTGGTCATGGACGACGGCCGTGTGGTGGAGGAGGGGACCCACGCCCAGCTGGTCGCCCAGGGTGGCCTCTACGCCCGCTTGGCCCAGCTTCAGTTTCGGGCGGATTGAGCCGAAGGGCCTTCATTGAATCAAGGATTCGCAGAGCGTCCTGATCGCGCTAGGGCCGGAAAGTCGGTGAAGACGGCGTCCACTCCGGCCTCGGCGAAGGCGGCGGCGTAGCCGGCCATGTCGCCGTGCTCGGCAAAGCCTTCGCCCCGGCGCCGCTCGGCCGGCAGGAAGGCGTTCTCGGCTCTCAGAGTCCAGATCACCACCTTCAGCCCTGCGGCGTGGGCGTCGGCGACCAGGGCGTTCGGCCCGATCGTCCGCCCGTCCGCATCCCTCGGCAGGACCAGGGTCATGTCCGGCGCCGCCCAGTCGGCATAGGCGGCCATGACCTTCAGCCCTTCCGGCGTGATCATCTGGGCATAGGTCAGGTCCGGCCGATCCACGGGCCCGCCCTCGGACGCGATCAACTGGGCCAGGGGCGCGCCGATCCGCCTCGACAGTCGCTCCAGCGGCCCGACCTCGAAACACTGGACGATGATTGGGACGTCGGCGCCGGTCAGGTCCAGTCGTCTCAGCTCGGCCACAAAAGCGTCCTCCATCGGCAGGCCAATGCCGGCGAAATAGGTCGGGTGTTTCAACTCGGGCGCCACCGCTATGGTCCGGCCCGTCCGGGCCGAGGCCTCGCGCGCAATGGCGACCACCTCGTCGAAGGTCAGGATCGGCTCGCGCCCATCATAGGCGGCGCTGCCGGGCCGAAAGGCGGGCAGCCGTTCCTTGGCCCGCAGCGTCTTCAGCTCGGCCAGGGTGAAGTCCTCGGTGAACCAGCCCGTGACCTCGGTCCCGTCGATGGTCTTGGTGGTCTTGCGATCCGCAAACTCCGGCCGTTCGGCGACATCGGTCGTTCCGCTGATCTCGTTCTCGTGCCGGTCGATGAAGACCCCGTCCTTGGATAGCACCAGATCCGGCTCGATCACGTCCGCGCCCTGCTGGATCGCCAGTTCATAGGCCGCCCGCGTATGCTCGGGGCGTTCGCCGGAGGCGCCGCGGTGGGCGATGATCAGCGGCTGGGCCATGGCCGGCGTTCCGACAAGGAGGGCGAGGGCGGTGACGATGGCGCGGATCATGCCCCCTGGATAGGGTTGCCGCGCGACAAGGATATGAATGTCTACTCCCCACGCAGTGGGGAGGGAGACCGCCTCCGGGTCTCGCCGAAGGCGAGCCCGAGGACAAGCTACTCCGGTGGAGGGGTTCTTGACGCCTACCGGCCGCTGGTGATGCGGCAAGAGCCCCTTCGTTACGGCGCTGAAGAAGCGCCGCGCCACTTCCCCGCAAGCGGGGAAGAGACAGAAGCGAGCCTCAGGACGCCTGCAACACCTTGCGCAGTTGCGGATGCAGTTCGGTGTTCGACGCCAGGATCGACACGCCCGTCTTGGGATCGCCGTCGTTCTCGATGGTCGTGACCCGGCCCCCGGCCTCGGTGACGAACAGTATGCCGGCCGCCACGTCCCAGGGCTTCAGATTGCGCTCATAGTAGGCGTCATATCGGCCGGCGGCGACCCAGGCGAAGTCCAGGGCCGCCGAACCCAGACGTCGGATGCCGGCGACGCGCTGGCCCACGGCGTGGATGTCCTTGATCGCCTGGGCGTGACCCGACTTGCCGATGAAGGGCAGGCCGGTGGCGATCAGGCTTTCCGACAGGTCACGACGCCCGGAGACTCGGATTCGCTGGTCGTTCAGATAGCAGCCCTTGCCTTTTTCGGCCCAGAACAGCTCGTTCATGACGGGGTTGTAGGTGACGCCGGCGACGATCTCGCTGGACCCGTCCGGGGCGCGCCGCTCCAGCCCCACCGTGATGGCGAAGTGGGGCAGGGCGTGCATGAAGTTGGTGGTGCCGTCGATCGGGTCGACGATCCAGGTGTGGGACTTGTCGGTCCCCTCGACCAGACCGCGTTCCTCGCCCAGGAAGCCATAGCCGGGGCGGGCCTTGGTCAGCAGTTCGAACAGGGTCTCTTCCGCCTTCAGGTCGGCGGCGGTGACGAAGTCGCCCGGCCCCTTGCGCGACACTTGCAACTGGGACACCTCGCCGAAGTCGCGAAGCATAGGACGGGCGGTCTTGCGGACCGCGTCGGTCATGACCTGAAGCAGGGCGGAGGCGAGGGCCATTGTGGAATCTCCTGGTCCGCATGTCCTCTAAAGCCGCTTAGGCCGGAGATGCGGAGAAGTTCAAGGGGGACGCGGAAGGCGTCGGGAAGTGCTGGTGAATAGTGCTGGTGAGCAGAAGGTGAGCGGAAGTCGTGCGGAGCGCCTTGCCCCGCCGGCCCCTCTGCTCACTAGCACTCTTCACCAGCACCTGTCGGAGTTCAGTCCGCGCGGCGGACGTATTCGCCGCTGGTCGTGTCGACGACGATCTTCTCGCCGGCCGACATATAGGGCGGGATCATGATCCGCACGCCGTTCGAGGCGATGGCGGGCTTGTAGGAGGACGAGGCCGTCTGACCCTTCACGGTCGGCTCGGTCTCGGCGACTTCCAGCACGACCTGATCGGGCAGTTCCAGGCCGATCGGACGCTCTTCGTGCATCTCGATGACGACCTTCATGCCCTCTTGCAGATAGGGGATGCGCTCGTCGCCGACCCAGTCCTTCTGCAGCTCGATCTGCTCATAGGTGGCGTCATCCATGAAGACCAGGCTGTCGCCGTTGTCGAACAGATAGGAGAAGTCCTTCTGCTCCAGGGTCACGCGCTCGACCTTGTCTTCCGAGCGGAAGCGTTCGTTCAGCTTGTTGCCGGTCTCGAGGTTCTTGGCTTCGACGTTGGCGAAGGCGCCGCCCTTGCCGGGCTTGACGTGGCTGGCCTTGGTGACGACCCACAGGCCGCCGTTGTGTTGCAGGACCATGCCGGGCTTGATGGCGTTGCCGTTGATCTTCATGGGGTCACATCGGGAATGGGGTTGCGCCCGCGCGCCCAGGTTGGAGCGTGGCGAATAGGGCGCGATCCCTAGAGGAAGCCCCCGAAAAGGGCAAGGCGGACCTAGTGGAGGGTTCGCTCGTTCATCTGATCCGCTTTCCGATGAAGGAAGTTGCCCATCCGAACGCCGCCGCCTGTCGGGGCGGCCATCTTGCCGGCGCCCTCGTCCAGTTTGCGGGCCTCATGGGCGAAGGCCGCCGCGAGACCGGCTGACGACATGGCGGCCGCCACCTGTTTCCACATCGACGAGGGGCGCAACCCCAGCCAGACGGCGTTGACCGTCTGGGCCGCGACCCAAAGCCCCATGGCGCGCGTCCTTTCGGGCCGATGCGGCGCGTTCCAGACCCGCACCGCCGACAGGGTCGTGGCCGAAAACACCGCCGGCAGGATCAGGCTGAAGGCACCGCGCGGCTTCTCCGTAATGGGCAGATCGCCGTCGCGCACATGTTTCAGCTTTCGTTTGGGGGTGAATGCGCCTGATGCTATGCCCGTCGCCAGCAGAGCAAACCCCACCGTCAGCGCCACCCCAACCGCGACATGCGCCGCGCTCCGCCCCTCGCTGTTCAACAGATCAACGGCCGCGTCGCGCACGTCGTCGATGGCGTCGTCGATATCCGTCATGGTCCGCTCCTGCTTGTCAGGAAAATCTAATGGGCGGACGGGGCGCCGGTTCCGTCAGACCTCGTCCGGTTCGACCGGTTCTGTCTCGCGCGGATCGAAATCATAGTCCAGCAGATCGCCGGGGCGGCACTCCAGCACCGCGCACAGCCGCGCCAGGGTGCTGAACCTTATGCCCTTCACCTTGCCGGATCGAAACAGCGAGAACTGGGTCTCGCTGAGGCCCACCTGGGCGGCGACGTCGCGCGCCTTCAGGCCCTTGCGAACCATCAGATCATTCAGGGTGACGCGAACCGGCATTCAGATCATCTCGTCCATCTCGGCCTGTATTCGGCCGGCGTGGTCGATGACGCGCCCCAACAGGAACAGGGCGCCGCCGATCATGCCCAGAGTCATGCCGGCGATGTCGAAATAGGCGAAGCCGCCCTGGGTAAGACCCAACAGCCGCATCAGGTTGGTGACGCCAAAGACGCTGAGCACTCCGCCAAGGCCAAGCGCCAACCCCACGCGACGCAGGGCGGACGATAAGGTCGGCTGGATCAAACGCCCCTTCGCCAACTGCCCCATCGCCGACCCGATCGACCAGACGGCGAAAAGGTAGAATAGGGCGGGCAGGGCCCAAAGGACTTGTTCAACCAGCAGCCGGACCGGGCGATCTCCCTGCGCCAGGAAGAAGGCGACCGGCGCCAGGGCCAGCAAGCCGCCGACGCTGACGACCATGAAGATCGCAAGCGCGCGGAACTGCCGGCACATCAGCCGAAAGCGGGCGAGGTTGTCAGCGGTCATGGGCCTTGTTCCGAGTTGAAACCTGTCTTGTTTTTAATCTTGACTTAAAAATCCGAGGGCCGCAACTTTATCTAAGAGTTAAAGATTGGGTTGGGCATGGCGGCTATAGAGACTGAGGGACTGACCCGTCTTTTCGGGGATCGTCGGGCGGTGGACGGCGTGTCCATGACCGTGCCGGATCATTCGGTCTATGGCGTCCTGGGCCGCAACGGCGCTGGCAAGACCACGACGATGAAGATGCTGACCGGCCTGCTGCGGCCCTCATCGGGCGTGGCTCGGGTTTGCGGCGTCGATGTCGTCAAGGACCGCAGAGGCGCGGCCCGCAAGATCGGGGCCCTGCTGGAGGCGCACGGCTTCTATGGCCATCTGTCGGGACGAGAGAATCTGGACCTGACCCGGCGACTTCTGGGCCTGGCGACGACTGAGGTCGATCGCGTGCTGGACGTCGTCGATATGACGCGCGACGGCGGACGGCGCGTCGGCGACTATTCCCTGGGCATGCGCCAGAGGCTCGGCATCGCCCGCGCCCTGCTGGGTTCCCCGCCGGTGCTCATGCTGGACGAACCGACGAACGGGTTGGACCCCGACGGCATCGCCGACATGCGTCATTTCCTGCGGGAACTGCCGATCCGCGCGGGGGCGACGGTCCTGCTGTCCAGCCACCTGCTCGGCGAGATCGAACAGACCGCCACCCATGTCGGCGTAATCCATCAGGGTCGGCTGGTGGTCGAGGGCGAACTGGCCCGGCTTAAGGCCGAACTGGCGCCAGAGATCGGGCTGCGTGTCGATGACCCGGCACGCGCCCGCGCCGTCTTGCGTTCGCGCGACCTTACTCTGAGCGACGACGCCGATGGGCTGGTGGCGCAGCTGCGTCCCGGCGACGATCATGACCAGGTCTGCGCTGCTTTGAACCGCGATCTGGTTGCGGCTGGCGTAGCCGTCTTCTCTATCGGCGCCCGCGCCCGTTCGTTGGAGAGCGTCTATCGCGCCGCCTCCGCCGTCTCCCCAACACCCGTTTCGGAGCCTGTCTGATGCTGACTGTCCTGTCCGTCGAAGTCCGAAAGCTGAACCGCTCCCTGGCTCTGGTGCTGGCGGCGACAGCGCCCGCCCTGATCGCCGTCTTCTCCTTCTCGATGCTGCTTCGGTCCAAGACGCCGTCGGAGTGGGACATGTGGATCGGCAGCGGCATGGCGATCTGGGCCTATTTCATGATGCCGCTTTGCGTCGCGGCCCTGACCGCTCTGGTCGCGCACATGGAGCACGGCCCGCGAAGCTGGGATCATTTGCGCGCCCTGCCTGTTCCCCGCTGGACCCTCTACGCGGCAAAGGCGGTCTGCGTGATCGCTCTCGTGCTGATCATGAGCGCGGCGGTGCTGGGCGCGACCATAGGGGCGGTGGCGCTGGGCGGCCTGATCAAGCCGGAGGCCGCGGCTATGGGCGCGCTCGATTTGACGGGCTACGCCTGGTCGATGGCGCGGATGGCGGCGGCCGCCCTGCTGATGATCGCCATACAGTTTTGGACCGCCATCCGTTTCGCCAGCTTTGTGCCGGGCTTGGCCTTGGGCATAGGGGGAACCTTCTTCGCCGTCGTGGCCACATCCGCCAGGCAAGGGGTGTTCATGCCGTGGCAGATGCCCGTCAACATCCTGGCGACCGAGGCCTGGCGGGTGCAGACCGCATTGACGCTGGGCGGTGGTCTGGGCCTTGTCGTGCTCGCGGCGGCGGTGCTGCACCTGGCCCGCCGCGAGGGACGCTAAGGAGCCTCAGCCGCCCGTCGCGGCGCTGTCGGTGACGATCTCCTTCATGGCCGACTGCAGATAGTTCTGTGCGCCCATCAGTTCGATCAGCTTGTGCTGGTTTTCGAGGAAGTCGATGTGCTCCTCGGTGTCGGACAAAATCTTCATCAGCAGGTCACGGCTGACGTAGTCGCGGGCCTCTTCGCACTGGGTCACGGCGGCGGCGGTGGCGACACGACTGTCCAGCTCCAGCTGCAGGTCGGCGCCCAGACATTCGATCGGATCCTCGCCGACCTTGAGCTTGTGCAGATCCTGCAGATTCGGCAGGCCGTCCAGGAAGAGGATGCGTTTGATCAGCATGTCGGCGTGCTTCATCTCGCCGATCGATTCCTCGTAGATCACGTGGCCGAGGTGGGCCAAGCCCCAGCTCTCGAACATGCGCGCGTGAAGGAAATACTGATTGACCGCCGTCAGTTCGTTAGTCAGCACAGCGTTCAGTGTGCGGAGGATTGCGGGATCGCCCTTCATGGTCCTGTCCTTGCTCTGGAGACGACCCCTGCGCCGCCTGTCAGGCCGTGCCGTACCACAGTAAAAGCCAGTTTGTTTATTTGCGAGTTTTTATCACTACATTGATAGTGCGAGTGATTTTCGCCCGCGAAGGCTTCAGCGACTATTCGGCGGCGAGGGCGAAGGCTTCGCGGCTGTCCTGGATCATCTGCCGCATCTCACAGACGCATTTGGCGCACTGGGCCTGACACTGGTGGCGCTCGAAAATGTCGCGCGGACGGCTGGCGCCAGCCTCGATGGCTTGAGCGACGTCTCTTTGACGCAGACCGTTGCAGTTGCAGACGTACACGAGGATCCATGCGGTCGAGGCTGATAATGGTTCGCTATAGCATCCGTTAAGGCGATTGCAAGTCGTTCGCACGCATTGCGCCGTCTGATACCGTTGACGAATGGTCGCAGGAGAGGGAAGCAGCGCCATGGCCAAGTCCCCCACCGTTCCCGCCCGTCCGCCCTGCCGCCTCTATCTGATCACCCCTCCGGTGATTCCGGATCTGGACGCCTTTGCGAACCTGCTGGGTCAGGCGTTGGACGCCGGCGACGTGGCGGCGCTGCAAATCCGGCTCAAGCCGGCCGACGACGCCGCGGTCCGGGCGGCGGTCGCGGCGCTGGCGCCCGTCGCGCGTCGCCACGGCGTGGCCGTTCTGCTGAACGACCGCCCGGATTTGGCCAAGGAGACCGGATGCGATGGCGTGCACATCGGCCAGCAGGACGCCACTCTGGCCGAGGCTCGGCGCATCATGGGGCCAGACGCCATGATCGGCGTCACTTGTCACGACGACCGTGAACTGGCCTGGGACGCCGCAGAGGGCGGAGCCGACTATGTCGCCTTCGGCGCCTTCTATCCGACCGACACCAAGACCACGACGCACCGGCCGGAGTTGGAGCTTCTGACCGTCTGGCAGGAAACGGTCGAGGCGCCCTGCGTCGCCATCGGCGGGATCACGGTGGACACGGCCCGGGACCTCGCCCGCGCGGGGGCCGATTTCATCGCCGTCAGCAGCGGCGTCTGGTCCTATGCCCAGGGGCCGGCGGCGGCGGTCAAGGCTTTCAACGAAAGGTTGAAGTTCTGAACCGCGCCCTGCTTCAGGGTATTTTAGCATGATCGGCGTCTAATCTTCGGCGGATCCATTCGCCGAGACCCTTTACATGACGATGAGCCGCGCGCTCGACATCGCAACCGCAGCCCCTGCGTCGGCAGCCGGCCTAGGCCGCAGCAAGGCGGCCAGTGATCTGTTCGCCCACCCCGTCGTGCCTGTCTTGACCGGCGTGGCGGTGGCCTTGCTGGTCGCCGTGGCGGTCAATTTTGCGCGCAGCTCCGGCCTGATGGTCGGCCTGTGGGCCGCCAGCGGCGTGGCGGTTGCGGTCTGGCTGAGGACCGGCAGCGGACGCCGTCACGACATGGTCTACGCCCTGGTTCTGACCGTCAGCCTCATGATCGGCGAGTTGATCTCGGGAAACAGTCCGGCGCTGTCGTTGCTGTTCACTGCCGGCAATCTGATCGAGATCGGGGCGGCTGTGTTTCTGGTGCGTCGAGTTTTGCCGAGCCTGCACATTCTCAGTCTGGGCAGCACCGTCCGCTTTCTGCTCTGCGCCCTGATCGCCCCTGTCCCCGCAGGCCTGGCGGTGGCCTTTGCCCTGCCGCATCTGGGTCAGGAGGCGTCGCTGGAGAGTTTCAAGACCTGGTGGTTCGGCCATACCCTCGGCATTGCGGTGATCGGGGCTCTGGGGCTTTCATTGACCCGTTCCACCCTGACCCGCCTGAACCGCTCGCAGACGCGATTTGAGGCGGCGGGCCTGATGGCCGCCATTCTGGCCTTCTACTACATCGGCTTCACCGGACAGATGTCCATGGGCTTCATAATGACGCCGCTGCTGCTGGCGGTGGCGGTGCGTCTGGGCGTGGCGGGCTCGGCCTTCAGCCTTCTGCTCGTCTCGATCCTGGCGGTGGGCAGCGCCATGGCCGGCGCCGGCCCCTATGTCACCGGAATGGAGCGCGCCGAACAGGTGCTGATAGCGCAGCTGTTGGTTCTCATCGGCTATATGCCGACCCTTTTGGTGGCCGCCCTTCTGGAGGAACGAGATCGGCTGGCCGAGCGAGCGCGTCTGGGACAGGTTCGGGCCGAAATGACTTCCGAAGCCAAGTCTCGCCTGCTGGCCAATGTCGCGCACGAGATCAAAAGCCCGGTCGCGGGCGTCATCGGCATCGGCCAACTCTGGTCAAGCGGGCAACTGGGGCCGGTGACGCCGAAACAGGCGGAGATGGCGGACATGCTGGTCAAGACGGCCCGACAGGTCGAGGCCCTGGCGCACGATCTGCTGGACGTGGCGCGCGCCGAATCCGGCTCGGTCAAGGTCGAACTGCGCCCGACCGACGTGGTGGGCGTGCTCGATGACGTCCGGCGCAGTGCGGTGCTGTTGCCCGAGGCTCAGGGCGTGGAGATCACCGTCGTCTGCGAGGACGGCCACGCGGTGGCTGTGGCGGACTCCCAACGACTGGTTCAGGTCGTGACCAACCTGGCGGTCAATGCGCTCAAATACGGCGGTGCGGGCGGCGGCGTGATCCTGCGAGCGATCCAGCAGGAGGATTGCGTTCGCATCGAGGTGTCCGACTTCGGCCCCGGCCTGTCCGAGGAGAAGCAGGCGCAGCTGTTTGAGCCCTTCAACCGTCTGGGGCTGGAACGATCCAGCGTGGAAGGCCACGGCGTCGGCCTGGCCCTGGCCAAGCGGCTGGTTGAGCTTCAAGGCGGCGCCATAGGCGTGGTGTCGGCGCCGGGTGAGGGCGCGACCTTCTGGATCGAGCTGCCGCGCGCCTGACGGGGCCTTGCGGTTCAGCCTGCGGCGCGTAAAGGTCGCGCCATGTTCGCTCTCGCTCTCGCCGCCACGCTTCTGTCCGGTCAAGAAGCGTCGTCCGCACCGCGCTCGCCGTCGGATCTGACGCGGGATTTGAACAGCGGTCCGCCCTTCAAACCGACGACCGCATCTCAACCCCAGCCGCCGGCGACCTCTTCTCAAACCGGGGCGGCGCCGATTCAGTCGGGGGCGTCGTCTGTGACGCGCGACCTCAACAGCCTGTCGGCGGGGCGTGCGCCGGCCGCCGCGCCCGCGCCCGCGACGCCCTCCGCAACGTCCGCTGCGATCGGGGCCGAGCCCTCGGCTGCGGCGCCGACCTCTCCGGCGGTGCGACCGGCGATCACGCCGCCACCACGGCCGACGCCCGCGACGACGCCCGCCGTCACGTCGCCGGCCGCGCCGACCTCTTCGGCGACCAGCGCTGCGCCGTCGGCGAACCCTGTCGGCTTGTCAGGCCTGGACGCCGCCGCTATCGCCGCCTTGCCCTTCACCCTTGAGCTGCCGCAGAGCCTGATCCTGACCCGCGCCCCGGCGGGCGCCGACGCCGCCGTCTATTCGGTTCGGGCCGCCGGGGGGCTTCCCCTCGTCATGATCTATGTGGGTCCGGCGTCGCAATTCCCCATTTACGACGGCGAGGTGGTGCGGGCCGGAGGGCGCGCCTCGGTCGTGGTCAGCGAAGGCGGGCGACGTCAGGCGCTGGAGCACCTGTTCCAGCGGCCGTCCGCGCCCCAGGAAATCCATATCTGGGTGGCGAGTGTGGACGACGCCGCCCGCGACTTGGCCGAGAGGATTGCGCAGTCGGTGGACGCCCGCTGACGTCCTGGGGTCAGTTTTCCGACCAGACCGCCATCTCCGTCCCGGCAGGATCGGCGAAGTGGAAGCGACGACCGCCCGGAAAGGCGTAGATTGGCTTCAGGATCACGCCGCCGGCCGTCTCGACCTTGGCCTGCATGGCCTCCAGGTCGTCCGCGTAAAGAACGGGTAGAGGCGTCCTGGTTCGTTCCGCCTCGTCGGCGTCGAAACCGCCGTCCAGCCCCTGGTCGAAGGCAGCGTAGGTCGGGCCGTAATCGACAAAGGTCCAGCCGAAGGCCTGACTGTAGAATCCCTTGGTCCTGGGCAGGTCTGCAGCGGGCAGTTCGAGGTAGTCCAGCTTTCCGTCTTCACGCACGGTTGATCTCCTGTAGTGCGGCGCCACCGACGAACCCGTCTTGCACACCGCTCAGATGCGCGCGAACCTGCAAACGGTTCGCAGTTGCAGGAGTCGGCGATGATCGTGATGACGACGGGTCTAACCGGCCTGATGGCGCTTATGCGGCAGGACGAGAAGCCGAAGGACAGAGCGAACGGCGACGCCGGTCAGCCGTCCAGCCTGCGGCCGAGTACGATCACCTCCTGCCGCTCCAGACCCAGTCGCTGATAAAAGCCCACAGCCGCCTCGTTATCGCTGCGGACCATGAGCTGAAGTTTGGGGGCGCCTCTGACCATCAGCCAGTCTTCCGCCGCCGCCGTCAGGCTGCGCCCCAAGCCGCGGCGACGACGCCCGGGGTCAACCGCCAGATAATAGACCCAGCCGCGATGGCCGTCGAAGCCCACCATGATGGTCCCGCCTATTCCCGCGTCGTCCGCCGCGACCAGAACGGCGGAGGTCGCGCCGCCCTTCGCCAGAGTCAGGTCCGCAACCGGGTCGTTCCATGGGCGCGTCAGGCCGCAGGCTGTCCAAAGTGCGATGACCGCCTCGTCTTCCCCTTCGCGGATGGATCGGATGTCCGTCATCCGACCTGGGCACGGTGTCGCAGGAGGGCGTCGGCCAGCACGCAGGCGGCCATAGCCTCCACCACCGGAACGGCGCGCAGGGCGACGCAAGGATCGTGGCGGCCCTTGGTGCGCAGATCCGTCTCTTCGCCGTCGCGCGTGATGGTCTGGCGCGGCGTCAGGATCGATGAGGTGGGTTTGAACGCCACCCGCGCCGTGACCGGCTGTCCTGTGGAGATGCCGCCCAGCACTCCGCCCGCATGGTTCGACAGGAAGACCGGCTGCTTGTTCAGGTCCAGCCTCATCTGGTCGGCGTTGTCCTCGCCCGACAACTCCGCCGCTCCGAAGCCGGCGCCGATCTCCACGCCCTTGGCGGCGTTGATGGACATCAGGGCGGCGGCCAGTTCGGAATCCAGCTTGCCGTAGAGCGGCGCGCCCCAGCCGGGAGGCACGCCCGTCACCTCCAGGGCGACGACGGCGCCGATCGACGAGCCGGCCTTGCGGACCTCGTCCAGATAGGCCTCCCATTCCGCTACGACCGCGCTGGAGGCGGCGAACAGCGGGTTGCCGTGCACGGCGTCGAAATCAATGGCTTCCGGTGCGATCCGGTGAGGGCCGATCTGCACCACGCCGGCGCGGATCTTGACGCCGTCGCCCAGCACCTTGCGCGCCACAGCTCCCGCCGCCACGCGGCTGGCCGTCTCGCGCGCCGACGAGCGCCCGCCGCCCCGCGGATCGCGAACGCCGTATTTGGTCTGATAGGTGAAGTCGGCATGGCCGGGACGATAGGCCCGCGCGATCTCGCCATAGTCCTTGGATCTCTGGTCCTCGTTTTGGATCAGGATCGAGATGGGCGTGCCGGTCGTGACCGGGCCCTCGCCGTCGTCGAACACGCCCGACAGAATCTGCGCGGTGTCGCTTTCGCGCCTCTGGGTCACGAAGCGCGAACCGCCGGGCTTTCTCTGGTCAAGCCAAGGCTGAAGATCGGCCTCGGTCAGAGGGATCAGCGGCGGGCAGCCGTCCACGACGCAGCCGATGGCTGGGCCGTGGCTTTCGCCCCAGGTGGTCACGCGAAACAGATGGCCGAAGGTGTTGTGCGACATAGGGCGACGCTTAGAGCATGACGGCGCCCGGCGAAACCGTCACGCCGGGTTCGCGAAGCGCTTTGCGGCCTCAGGCCGCCAGCCGTTCCGGCGTCCAGGCCCGGGTGAACTGCGCCAGCAGGTCTTCGGCCGGGGACCGCGTGTCGGACGACGGCGTCAAGGTGACGAACAGATGGCCTGCGGAGCGTGACCCGCGCGCCGGCAGGCCCAGGTTTTTCAGCCGAATGCGGACCGGCGCCGCACGGTCCGGCGTGATCCAGGCGGAACGTGTCCCGGCGTGGGTGTCGATCTCGACCCGACCGCCTTCCTGCAACAGGCGCTGAGGCGTCGGCCAACTCATGAACAGATCGTCGCCCAGGACCGACAGGCCGTCTTGGGGGCGGATCAGCACCGCCAGGAGAAGGTCCGCCCTGTCGGCCGCCCCGCCGCGCAGCCGCAGCGTCTCTCCGGTTCGAAGGCCCGGCGGCGCCGCGACCCGGATCGTGCGCGCACCCAGCCGCAGATCAATCTTGGCGCCCGCGACCGCCTGCAAGGGGCTGAGGCTGAGCACAGGCGGGGCGGCGGGCCGGTCCGGCGTCCCCGGCGCGGCGTCGCCCGGCCTGTAGGCCTGGACCAGGCGATAGGCGGCGATGACTCTGCGAAACCGATCGGCGTCTCCGCCAGGCTGGTCGGGCCGCGCCGCCTTCACCGCCGCGCGGAAGGCCGCCTTCAGCGATTCAGCGTCGGCGGCGTCCTGAAGCCCCAAGGTGGAAAGGGCGTCACGAACCGCATCGGCGTCTGATCGGGAATGAGAAGGGCTCATTTCGCTACCGTTCGCGCCTTAGGGTCAACGCCGGGTTAACCAGCTTGATCTGGACGGCGGGGAGGGGGGATTTGATCCCGATCATTTTCATCGGCTCCTTCACAGTCTAAATCCTGCGCATGACCGCACCAGTGATCCCGCCCAGTCCGTCGCGAGAGGAATACGCTCGCGACTACGCCGCCGCCCTGGCCGCCAACGGCGACGAAAGCCTGTTCGACCGCACCGAACCGATCGGTCCCTTCATCGAATGGCTCGCTGAGGCGCGCGCGCATGAGGTCAATGATTCCAACGCCATGACCCTGTCCACCGTGGACGCCGACGGCATGCCGGACGCGCGGATCGTGTTGTTGAAGGACGTCGATGCGCGCGGCTTCACCTTCTATTCGAACCGCGAAAGCGCCAAGGGCGTCGAACTGGCGGCGCGGCCGGTCGCCGCCTTGACCTTTCACTGGAAGTCGCTGCGCCGTCAGGTGCGGGTGCGAGGCTCAGTCGAACCGGTGACGCCTCAGGAGGCCGACGACTATTTCGCCAGCCGGGCCCGCGAGAGCCGCATCGGCGCCTGGGCCTCGGACCAGTCGCGACCGCTGGACGATCGCCAGACCCTGGAGGCGGCCGTCGCGCGCGAGACTGCCCGGTTCCAGGACCTGGAGGTGCCGCGTCCTGAGCGGTGGAGCGGCTGGCGGGTGACGCCCCATGTCGTCGAATTCTGGCGCGACCGGCCGTTCCGCCTGCATGACCGGCTGCGCTTCACCCGCGACGGCGACGCCTGGCTGCGACAGCGCCTTTGGCCCTAGGTCGTTCTGCGGGACTGAATCGGTTCGCACAGGGATATTTGCACGGGCGCGCGCGTTAAAGTCGCTTCGTCACGGCCAAGGTTCTCTATGCGTCTGCTGTCGCTGCTGTTCGCGTCCCTCGTTCTGGCGGCCTGCGCCGTCCATCCGGGCAAGGTCCTCTCCATTAAGTTTGCGCCGGACGCTCGCCCGGTTCTCGCCGCCACCGAGGCCGGGACGGTTCGGGGCGTAGAGGGCGCGGGCGCGCGGGCGTTTCTGGGCGTGCCCTTCGCGCGCCCGCCCGTCGGCGAACTGCGCTGGCGGGCGCCTCAGCCCGTTGAAGGCTGGAGCGGGGTGCGCGACGCCACCCGCATAGGGTCCGACTGCACCCAGGCTATAGGGCGCAAGGCGATATTGGGCGGCGGGGGCGGTCTGGTGGTCGGGTCAGAGGATTGCCTCTACCTCAACATCTACGCCCCGGCCGGCGAACCGCAGCGGCGCCGGCCTGTCATGGTCTATATACCGGGCGGCGCCTTCACCGTGGGCTCGGGCGCCAACTACGATCCGTCGCGGCTGGCGGTGGATCAGGACCGGGTGGTCGTCACTTTGAACTACCGGCTGGGGGCCCTCGGCTGGCTGGCGCATCCTCAGTTCCAGGCTGAGGGTGAGGGGTTCGGCGGCAACTTCGGCCTGATGGATCAGTTGGCGGCGCTGAAATGGGTGAACCGCAACGTCGCCGCCTTCGGCGGAGACCCGGCCAATGTCACCCTGTTCACGGAAAGCGCCGGCGCCTGGGCCGCCTGTTATCTGATGACCTCGCCCCAGGCCGAGGGTCTCTATCAGAGGATGATCCTGCAAAGCGGCGGCTGTCTGGAGCCCTCGTCTCTGGTCAGCGCTGAAGAGGCCGCCGCCTCCGGCCCGCTCTTCGCCCGGCGTTTGGGCTGCACCGGCGCCGATCAGATCGCCTGCCTGAAGGCCTTGCCCGCCTGGCGTCTGTCGCGGGCGCCGTCAGTTCGGGCGGGCATCAACGGCCCAGGGTCGTGGGGACCGGTGCACACCGATGCGACCGTGCCTGAAAACCCCGCCCTGGCTATCGACCAAGGGCGGTTCACCCGCGTGCCCGTCATCGTCGGGACCAATCTGGACGAGGGGCGTCTGTTCGCCAATGAAGTCAAGGACATGGACCGCTACCAGAAGGAGACGCTGTGGATGTACGGCGATGTCGGTCCCCGCGTGCTGGACCGCTATCCGGTCGGCCCGGATGGCCCGGCCTATGCCATCGCCGCCAACTTCACCGACCAGAGGTTCGCCTGTCCGTCCCAGGCCCTGCGGCGTCAGCTGTCGCGCTATACGCCAGTCTGGGGATATGAGTTCGCCGATCGCGACGCCCCATTCGTCCTGCCCGACGGGATCGTGGGCCTGGACCTGGGCGCTTATCACGCCAGCGAACTGGCCTATGTCTTCGGGACCAGTTGGATCTTCGCCGACGTCGACCGGTTCACGCCAGAGCAGAAGGCGTTGTCGCTCCGCATGCAGGGCCTGTGGGCCGGATTCGGACAGCAGGATTTCGGCGCTGAATGGCCCCGTGTGGCGGGCGCGGGGCCGGTTCGGGTGTTTACGGCCCAGGGCGATCGACTGGATGACGCCTTCTTCGCTCGTCACAACTGCGACTTCTGGGACGGGACGCCCTTCGGCGCCGTCCACTAGGTCCAGCACCTAGACGAAGCGGACGGTCACGCCCGGCTTGACCTTGTCGGCCAGGGTCCAGGCGTCCCAATTGGTCAGGCGAACGCAGCCGTGCGACGCGGTCTTGCCGACCAGATGTGGATCCGGCGTGCCGTGGATGCCGTAGCTGGGCTTGTTCAGATCGATCCAGACCACGCCCACCGGATTGTTGGGTCCGGGGGCCACGACCACCTTGCGATCCAGATCGCCATAGCTGAGCTTTGACGGGTCATAGACATAGTCGGGATTGCGGGCGACGCCGTTGACCTTGACCGTCCCCGTCGGGGTGGGATTGTCCCGACTGCCGATCGTCGCCGGGAAATAGGCGAGCAGCGTCCCGTCCGCGCCATAGGCCCGCACCGCGCCTTGGGCCTTGTCCACCTCGATCCTTTCGACGTCCGCAGCCAAGGGCGTCGTATTGATCGCGGGAACCAGCAGCTTCTGGCCTGGGCGGTTGAAGTCTGCCGTAGGGTTCAGGGCCCTCAGCAGGTCCTCGGTCACATGAAAGCGCTCGGCCAGCGCTTCGACGATATTGGCGTAGCCCATCGACGGCGCCCGGCCCTGGGCCTCCAGCTCGGTCGGGACTATGCCGAGATAGGAAGCCGAAACGTCCTGTTGGGTTATCTCATAAGTAGAGGTCACGGCGCCCTGGCTGGCGGCGCGCAACCGCCCCATGACCTCGGCGTCGAGGCGGCCGTTGACGGGCAGACCCTGGACCTTCTGAAAGGCGGAGACGGCCTGCCGCATGTTGGACCCTTCCAAACCGTCGATGGCGCCTGGCGAGAAGCGGGCGCGTTGCAACAGCACTTGGGCGCGGATCAGGGCGGGGTCCGGTTGCGGTCGAGCCGCAGGGCTCGCACCTTCACCCTCGGTCGACGGCGGGGAATAGGCGGTGTTCTCGATGGCGTCGCGCGACAAACGGCCCTGCGCCCCGACCTGGGCGGTCTGCTCTGCGGGGGCGGCGGGCGGCCGGTCGTCGTTGGGATCACAGGCGGCGACGGCCAGGCCCGCGACGGTCAGGGCGGCGACGGTTGGCGCCAGGACGATGAAACGAGGGGGCATGAATAATCCTGGAAGGTCGGGGGACGATCGCTGCGGGGTCAGTTCGCTTCCCCTGTCGCCGGGTCCGTCGCCGTCTTTCCTGAATTGCTGGAGCCTTCGGCGCCCTTTGGCTCCGTCGCCGGGCGCGGCGGCTCGCCGTCGGAGTCCGGGCGCAGGTTTTCATTTTCGACTTTGCGGTCATCGGGGCGGGTGTCGGTCATCGGCTTCATTTCCAAGGAGACGCGGGGCGTCCGAGACGGAGCCAACGCATCCGGAGCGCCACGGCTCCCTCCTCATGCGTCAACAGACGTTCACCATGCCGGTGAACCCTAACGAAACAGCAGATTGGTTAGGAGGCGTGATGGAACGGACCTCGCCTGTCGAGGTCGCGCGAGGGCGTCATGGCGGAAGCGCTGCAGGTCGAGATCATGAAGGCGAAGGCGATGGATCCCGCCGCCGTCGACCTGTGGCGGCGGTGGACCTTAACCAACCCCGCCCTGGCAAGCCCCTATTTCTGGTGGGAATTCACCGAGATCGCCGCCCGCGTCTGCCCGGGCGCCGCCGTCGCCGTGTTTCGGCGGGGCGAGCGGATTGTGGGTTTCTTTCCCCACCAGAGGCGCGGCGGCGCGGTGCAGCCGCTGGGCGCCCCGATGAACGACTACCACGGCGTCATCGCCGCCGAGGACGAGATGCTCAGTCTGGAGGCGGTCGCCGGCGTGCTGAACCCGCGAAGGCTTAATGTGCCGAGCTGGGTGGGCCCCGCCCAAGCGGGGCAGGGGCGCGGGACGGTCCAGGTCGCCATGTCGGAGCCCGGTTACGAGGCCTGGTACGCCGAGCGGCGATCGACCTACGGCAAGTATTTCAAGGACAAGGAGCGCGCCCGTCGCAGTCTCGAGGCCGAGCTTGGGCCGATCCGCGTCGAGGCGGGCCTGCGCGACCCGTTTCTCCTGGACCGTCTGATCGCCCTGAAGGCGGCTCAGTACCGTCGATCCGGTCTGCACGACATCTTCGCCTGCGGATGGACACGCGACCTGCTGCACGCCCTGATGCTGGCGCGGCACGAAGACTTCGGCGCCTCGATGGCCGTCATGCACGCCGGCGACAGCCTGGTGGCGCTGGAGTTTTCGCTCCACGCCGGCCGTCATTACCACTTCTGGTTCCCGGCCTATGAGCCGCGGCTGGCGCGGTGTTCGCCCGGCATTCTGTTGAGCATGGACACAATGCGGTTGGCGGCGGCGGACGGCTTCCGCGTCTTCGACTTCGGTTTCGAAGGCGAGGGGTACAAGAAGTATTTCGTCAATGCGCGCCAGACGGTGCGGGAGGCGGTGGTGATCCGGCCCGGCCTGGGCCGGAGCCTAGGCGAGGCGGCCGTGGCCGCCCTGGGCGGAGCCGGAGGACGGGGGCAGGCCCTGCGCAACTCTCTGCGTCGCCGCTGGTCCACCATCGAGGCCTGCGAAGCCTCCTCCCTTGGCCAGTTGCGCGGCGCCGCCTTCGCCCTTCGGTCCGCCGTGAGCAAGGCGGCGGCCAAGCGCAAAGGCCCGGCCCGCGTGGCCCACGTCTAAGCGAAGCCGAGGAAGGCCGATGAACGAACGACGCACCCGCTACCCCGGTCCGATCTCAGAGGCGGCGGACCACCCGCACACACTGGTCGATCAGGGGTTCGCCGAGGATGCGGTCCTGGCGACGGTGCTGGATCGCTATCCCGCCGAACTGTTCGACATCAACCTGTATGACTATGACGAGGCGGGGCAGGTCAGTCTGCGGACCGGCGCGCGAGGGCGGCTGTCCGGCGAGGCCCTGCTGGAGGCCATCAAACAGGGCCGGCTGTGGGTCAATTTGCGGAGCGTGGAGACCGGCTGGCCAGAGCTTTGGGCCGCCGCCATGGACGAATTTCGCAAGATCCAGGCGACCTACCCCGGTCTTAGAGCCGTTCGGAACGCCGGTCAGCTGATTCTGTCGTCGCCCAAGGCGCGGGTGCCCTATCATTTCGACGCGGCAGGGGTGGTCCTGTTCCACATGCGGGGGCGCAAGCGGATCTACGTCTATCCCGGCGACGAACGGCGGTTGCCGGAACGGAACATGGAACAGGTGGTCGCCCGCCAGACGACCGAGGAACTGCCCTATGACCTGGCCTTCGAGCGAGAGGCGCAGATCATCGATCTGGAGCCGGGCCGGGCGCTGACCTGGCCTCTGTATGCGCCGCACAGGGTTGAGAATCTGGATCGGTTCTGCGTCAGCCTGTCGATGGACTTCCAGACCTGGCCGTCGCGTTTCCGAAACGGAGCCCTGTTCACCAACGCCGTCCTTCGCAGCTGCGGCGGACGCCCGCGATGCACCGACGCCATGGGGACGCCCGAGCTGGCGGCCCGCTGGGCGGCCTCTCTGGCCCTTAAGCGCGCCGGATTGTTGAAGAGCCGGATCGCCCATTTCGAACGCGACTTCGAACCGCAGATCGGCGCCGCCGACGGAGCGGGAGAGATCCGGGCCTGAGGCGGGGCCAGGTTAATTCGGGTTCATGACCTGAAGTTAAAATGACTTCGGTCGCCCGGGCGATCACCCTTCTCCCATAGTCAGGGAAAGGGAGCTCTCATGAAGACCGTGCTGATCGCCGCCGCCGCATTGACGGCCTGCGCCGCAGCCGCGCCGGCGTCTGCCGCCGAGGTCGAAATCCGCAACGCTGTCGCGCGCGTCGTCGTCATCGTCGAAGACCGCCAGGACGTCGCCGTGGAGGTGACGCAGGGACGCTCCCGGCTGCCGGCGCTCCAGGTGCGTCGTCAGGGACGGGACGTCCGTATCGACGGCGGTCTGCGTCGCACCGGGATGTGGGGCGGCGACGTCCGCAACTGCAACGCCGGGCGTGCGGGCGCCGCCCAACCTGGCGAAGGCGCCAGTGTTGAGGTGCGCAACCTGGGCCGCGTCCGTCTGGAAGACGCGCCGCTGATCGTGTTGCGCACCCCGCGTGATGTGGACGTCAGCGCGGAGGGCGCTGTTTTCGGCGCCGTGGGACGCGGCGCACGTTCGGTCGAACTGGACAGCGGCGGGTGCGGCTCTTGGACGGTGGCCAATGTCGACGGCGGCTTGGAACTGAGCGTCGGCGGCTCAGGCTCGATCCGAGCCGGCGCTTCACGCAGCTTGGAAGCCAATGTGGGCGGTTCAGGCTCCGTCGCGGCGGGCGCGACCGGAAATCTGAAGACCAGCGTCGGGGGCGCGGGCCGGGTCGATGTGGCGGCTGTCTCGGGCCAGGGGGATATTTCGATAGGCGGGTCGGGCGGCGTGACCGTGCGCCAGGGCCGTCTGGACAAGCTGTCGGTGTCGATCGGCGGGTCAGGCGAGGTTCACTACGGAGGGACGACCCGCGACCTCAACGTGGCGATAGCGGGGTCCGGCGACGTCTATGTTGCGGCGGCGACCGGCTCGGTCTCCCGGTCAATCGTCGGCTCAGGCTCCGTTCAAATCGGACGCTGACATCCGCTTCTCGCCGCTGGAAGGCTCCGGTCGTGGAACCCCGGATCTTCCGCAATGGGACGGCGGCGATGAAAAAGCCCCGGCGGATCGCTCCGCCGGGGCTTTTTTTAGTCAGCAGGCCGTCAGGCTTAGAAGGCGCCCAGGACGCTGGTGATGGCCGAAACGCCCAGGTTGGCGCCGGCCCGGTCGCGGGCTTGCAGACCGCCGCCGAAGCTGTAGCGCAGGCCGACCGACCAGGTGTCGACGTCGACCGACTCGATGTCGGCGCGGGTGTAGGAAGCGCCGACCGAGAACGGGCTGTTCTCGATTTCGTACTCGGCGCCAACGCCGTAGGTCCAGGCGTCCACGTCGCCGCCGGCGACATCGACGTTGTTGTAGCTGACGCCGGCGTTCAGGCGCAGGTTCGGCATGACGTAGAAGGCGGCGTCGCCGCCGACGGTCCAGATGTCGGCGTCTGCGTCGTCGGCCGTGGTGTAGGCGACCAGGCCGGTCAGGGTCGCGTTGGACAGGTACTTCTGGGCCTCGGCGCCGACGGTCCAGACCGGCTCATCGCCCGAGCCGATGCCGTTGGCGGCGACGAAGGCGCCGGCGCGGACGTCCGAGCTCCACATCTTGGTCAGGTGGGCGGCGGCGACGCCGGTGAAGTCTTCTTCACCGAAGGCCTTGGTGTAGTCGACGGCGCCGTTCAGGGTCACGGTCCAGTCAGCGGCCGGCAGGGCGACCGTGCCGTCCACGGTCCAGACGTCGGCGTCGACATCGTTGCCGGCGACTTCGATCGAGGGGTTGGAATAGGTCACGCCGACCGAGCCGACGGCGTCTTGGGCGAAGGCCGGGGCGGCGAACAGGGCGGCGGCGGCCGTGGCGAGGAGGATCGTCTTCATTTTCTTTTGTCCTTAGCAGTCTCGACCCGGATGGGGGTCCGGGGAGGGCGGCTGCTATCAGGCGCGGACGAAGCTGAGCATTAAATCGTCGTTACGTAAGTGTCTTGAAACTGTCGTGTTGCCCATCCGCCACGCCTTGTGGTCGCAATGTGTCAGGGGTGGGCGCATCTGGAGGCAAAGGGTTAAGCTGTGGCAATCGCATAATCATATAAGCATATCCTTATATGTATTGACGGCCTGCTGATTGTGAGGCCATCCTCAGCCGTCGTGGTCTGCACGTGGTCTTCGGAACACGTGCAGCTAAGAGGGAAGCCGGTGGGAAACCGGCGCTGCCCCCGCAACTGTAAGCGGCGAGTCGAAGGTCCATCTCGTGTCACTGGCGTTCACGCCGGGAAGGCCGGACCCTAGGCGTCGACCCGTGAGCCAGGAGACCTGCCCCGACAGATAACGTCCTCCGGCGGGGTGTCCGGTCAGGCCGCATGCGCGCCGCCGGACCCTGCACGTCCGCGTCGGCGTCCGCGCGACCCTGTCCGAAGCCTGGCCACAACACAGGTTTCGAACGTCATGACCCGCCACACCGTCCAGGTCGCCACCCTCGGCTTTCCCCGCATCGGCCCCAAGAGAGAGCTGAAGACCGCGCTCGAGGCCTATTGGGCCGGCAAGACCGACGCCGAGGCCCTTCTGTCCGCCGCCGCCCAGCTGCGTGGCCTGACCTGGGCGCGCCAGCGTGACCTGGGGGCCGACGTCGTGCCGTCCAACGACTTCTCTCTCTATGACCATGTGCTCGACCTGACCGCCATGGTCGGCGCCGTGCCGCCCGCCTACGGCTGGCGCGGGGATCGTGTCGATCTGGCGACCTACTTCGCCATGGCCCGCGGTTCACGGGGCGACGGCCAGGCGTGCGCACACGGTCACGCCCATGCGAGCGGCGAGGGGACGCCGGCCATGGAGATGACCAAATGGTTCGACACCAACTACCATTATCTCGCGCCTGAATTTACCGCCGACCAGGTGTTCCGTCTCGGCTCGACCAAGGCGCTGGACGAATATCTGGAGGCCAAGGCGCTGGGGATCGAGACCCGGCCGGTGCTGCTGGGGCCTGTCTCTTATCTTCTTCTGGGTAAGACGCGGGGCGAGCCGTTTGACGTTCTCACCCTGCTGCCGCGCCTGCTGCCGATCTATGCCGAGGTGCTGCGGTCCCTGGCCCGCGCCGGCGCCACCTGGGTGCAGATGGACGAGCCCTGCCTGGTCACCGATCTGAGCGATGAGGCGAAGGCGGCGTATGATCACGCCTATCGGGTGCTGGCCGACGTGACGCCGCCGATCAAGCTGATGCTGACCACCTATTTCGGTGGGCTCGGGGATAATCTGGAGGCCGTGCTGCGCCTGCCGGTTCACGGACTGCACATCGACCTGATCCGAGCGCCGGAGCAGTTGGCCCAGGTCGCGTCTGCGGCGCGCGTCGATCAGGTGCTGTCGCTCGGCGTCATTGACGGCCGCAACGTCTGGAAGGCCGACCTCAACGCCGTGCTGGACAAGGTGGAGCCCCTGGTCGCGGCCGGGCGCAGGGTGATGATCGCCCCGTCCTCCTCCTTGCTGCACGCCCCGATCGATCTGGAACGGGAGACCGGGCTCGATCCCGAGATCAAGGACTGGCTGGCCTTCGCCGTGCAGAAGGTGGCCGAGTTGGCCACCCTGGCGCGGGCGTTGAATGAAGGCCGCGGCGCGGTGAAAGCGGCGCTCGACGCCTCGACCGCCTCGGTCGCCTCACGTCGCACTTCACCGCGCATCAACGACCCCAAGGTCCAGGCGCGAGCCGCCGATGCCGACCCCGCCCTGGCGCTCAGAAACTCCTGCTTTGAAATTCGTCGCCAGGTTCAGCGAGGGCGTCTGAATCTGCCCGCCTATCCGACCACCACCATAGGCTCGTTTCCTCAGACGGCCGAGATCCGAAAGGCGCGCGCTGATCACGGGCGAGGCGTCATCGACGATGCGGCCTACGCCCGCTTGCTGCGCGACGAGACCGCGCGAACGGTCAAGTGGCAGGAGGCGCTCGGCCTGGATGTCCTGGTCCACGGCGAGTTCGAGCGCAACGACATGGTCCAGTATTTCGGCGAGCACTTGTCCGGCTTCGTCTTCACAAAGGCCGCCTGGGTGCAGTCCTACGGTTCGCGCTGCGTGCGCCCGCCGATCCTCTACGGCGACGTCGCGCGGCCCAGGCCGATGACGGTCGGATGGTGGCGCTATGCGCAGGGTCTCACCGACAGACCGGTGAAAGGCATGCTGACGGGCCCCGTCACGATTCTGAACTGGTCCTTCGTGCGCGACGACCAGCCGCGCAGCACGACCTGCCGCCAGATCGCCTTCGCCATCCGCGATGAGGTGATCGACCTGGAGGCCGCCGGCGCCGCCGTCATCCAGATCGACGAGGCCGCCCTGCGCGAAGGCCTGCCCCTGCGGCGCGCCGACTGGGACGACTATCTGGAATGGGCGGTCGAAAGCTTCCGCATCACGGCCTCGGGGGTGCGAGACGAAACCCAGATCCACACCCATATGTGCTATTCGGAGTTCAACGACATCATTCAGGCCATCGGGGCCATGGACGCCGACGTCATCTCCATCGAGACCTCGCGGTCCAGGATGGAGCTGCTCGACGCCTTCTCCGACTACCGCTATCCGGCCGAGATCGGGCCGGGCGTCTATGACATCCACTCGCCGCGCGTCCCCACAGTCGAGGCGATGACCGCCCTGCTGAAGGCGGCGGCGCGCAGGCTGCCGCAGGACCGGCTTTGGGTGAATCCGGACTGCGGGCTGAAGACGCGGGCTTGGCCCGAGACTGAGGCGGCGCTCGCCAATATGGTGACGGCGGCGCGGCTCATGAGGGCGGGGGAGGGGGCGGCGGCCTGATCATTTGCGGCCGGCGGAGGCGGTGTTCAACCGTCCTCCGACCGGCGCGGAAAATCCTGTCGCCGCTCTTGGTTCCGCGCTTGACGAAATCGGAATCGCTAGGCATAAGCCGCCACTCTTGTTGGACCGGCTGTGCATCCCCGGATGCAGACGCGGTTCGCAGGAACGACCTGAGACCCTGTTCTTTGCAGTGACCCAGGACTTTAACGGCCTTCGCAGGCGACTGCGTGGGCCGATCGTTTTTGCGGATTTGCGTACCCTGAGGGCCTAGCGCCCGAAGGCCTTCGGTCTTTGAAATGGTTCACAGGGACGCGGTCCTCCGACCGCATTGGAAGTAAGCACCGATATGGATCAAAGCATCCGCATCAGGCTCAAGGCCTTTGATCACCGCGTCCTCGATTTTTCGACGCGCGAGATCGTCAACACCGCCAAGCGCACCGGCGCCACTGTCCGTGGTCCGATTCCGCTGCCGACCCTGATCGAAAAGTTCACCGTGAACCGCTCTCCGCACGTCGATAAGAAGTCGCGTGAGCAGTTTGAAATCCGCACGCACAAGCGCGTGCTCGACATCGTCGACCCCACCCCGCAGACCGTGGACGCGCTCATGAAGCTCGACCTGTCCGCCGGCGTGGACGTCGAGATCAAGATTTAAGTAGAAAGAGGCGGGATCCGATGCGCACGGGCGTGATCGCCAAGAAGCTGGGCATGACCCGCGTGTTCGCCGATGACGGCGCGCACGTTCCGGTCACTGTGCTGCAGCTCGACGGCTGCCAAGTCGTCGGCCAACGTACCCAGGAGCGTGACGGCTACGTCGCTCTCCAGCTGGGCGCTGGCGCGAAGAAGGCTAAGAACACCAACAAGGCTCAACGCGAGACCTTCGCCAAGGCGGAAGTCGAGCCCAAGGCCTATGTGACCGAGTTCCGCGTCGATGCGGACGGTCTGCTGGACGTGGGCGCCGAACTGTCGGCCGACCACTTTGTGGCGGGCCAGAAGGTCGATATCCAGGGCGAGACCATCGGTAAGGGTTTCGCCGGCGCCATGAAGCGCTGGAATTTCGGCGGTCTGCGCGCCACGCACGGCGTGTCGCTGTCGCACCGTTCGCATGGTTCGACGGGTAACCGTCAGGACCCGGGCCGTACCTTCCCCGGCAAGAAGATGGCCGGCCACTACGGCGCCGAAACCGTCACCACCCAGAACCTGACCGTCGTCCGCGTGGACGCCGAGCGTGGCCTGATCCTGATCAAGGGCGCTGTCCCCGGTCATGACGGCGCCTACGTCAAGGTTCGCGACGCCATCAAGAAGGCCCGTCCGGCCGAGGCTCCGTTCCCCGGCGCCGTGAAGTCGAACAAGGCCGCTCAACCCGCTGAGACGCCCGCTGAAGAAGCGCCGGCCGTCGAAGCGACCGAAGGCGGTGAAGCGTAATGAAACTCTCGGTCATCAAACTCGACGGCAAGGCTGCCGGCGACGTGGAGCTCTCGGACGCCGTCTTCGGCATCTCCGAAATCCGCGGCGACATCCTGGCCCGCACCGTCAGCTGGCAGCTGGCCAAGCGCCGCGCCGGCACGCACAAGGTTCAGACCCGCAACGAGAACTCTCGTACGGGTAAGAAGATGTACAAGCAGAAGGGCACCGGCGGCGCCCGTCACGGTTCGCGCCGTGCGCCGCAGTTCGTCGGCGGCTCGCGCGCCTTCGGTCCGGTCGTTCGCGATCACGGCTTCTCCCTGCCGAAGAAGATTCGCGCCTTGGCCCTGCGTCACGCCCTGTCGTCCAAGGTGAAGTCGGGCGACTTGGTCGTCGTCGACAGCGTCTCGGTCACGGAAGCCAAGACGGCCGCCCTGCGCGAGACGCTGGGCAAGCTGGGTTGGACCAAGGCTCTGATCATCGCGGGTCCGGAAGTCGACGCCAACTTCGGTCTGGCCGCCCGCAACATCCCGCACATCGACGTCCTGCCGAACGCCGGCCTGAACGTCTATGACATCCTGCGGGCCGACAAGCTGGTGCTGACCAAGGCCGCCGTCGAGGCGATCGAAGCCCGCTTCAGCGATAAGGAAGCCGCGTAATGGCCGCTCAACCTACCGCCAAGCACTACGACACCATCCTGGCCCCGGTGATCACCGAAAAGGCCACGATCCTGTCCGAGCAGAACAAGGTCGTCTTCCGCGTCGCCGATACGGCGACCAAGGACGAGATCGCCGCCGCGGTCGAAAGCCTGTTCAAAGTCAACGTCGTCAAGGTCAACACCCTGGTCCAAAAGGGCAAGACCAAGCGCTTCCGGGGCATCCTCGGCCGTCGCGTCGATATCAAAAAAGCGATCGTGACCCTGGCCGACGGCCAGTCGATCGACGTCACCACGGGGCTCTGATCAGATGGCCTTGAAACACTACAATCCGACTTCGCCGGGCCGTCGCGCCCTCGTGCTGGTCGACCGTTCGGAACTCCACAAGGGCCGTCCGGAAAAGTCGCTGACCGAAGGTCTGACCAAGTCGGGCGGTCGCGGGCAGGGCGGTCGCGTCGCGGTCCGCTTCCGCGGCGGCGGCGCCAAGACCCTGTACCGCAAGATCGACTTCAAGCGTCGCAAGTGGGACATGGTCGGCACGGTCGAGCGTCTGGAATACGATCCGAACCGCACGGCCTTCATCGCCCTCGTGACCTATGAGGACGGCGAGAAGACCTACATCATCGCGCCGCAACGCCTGAAGGCGGGCGACACGGTGGTCGCGGGCGAAAAGACCGACGTGAAGCCGGGCAACGCCATGCCGCTTCGTTCGATGCCGGTGGGTACGATCATCCACAACATCGAGATGAAGCCCGGCAAGGGCGCTCAGCTGGCCCGTTCGGCCGGCGCCTACGCCCAGCTGGTGGGTCGCGATCAGGGCTACGCCCAGATCCGTCTCGGCTCGGGCGAGCTGCGCATGGTCCTGGACAGCTGCATGGCCACGGTGGGCGCGGTTTCGAACCCCGACCACATGAACCAGAACCTGGGCAAGGCCGGCCGCAAGCGCCACATGGGCTGGCGTCCGCACGTCCGCGGCGTCGCCATGAACCCGATCGACCACCCGCACGGTGGTGGTGAAGGCCGGACCTCCGGTGGTCGTACCCCCGTAACGCCGTGGGGTAAGGACACCAAGGGCACCCGCACCCGTAAGAACAAGGCTACGGACAAGTTCATCATCCGTACCCGTCACGTGAAGAAGGCTCGCTAAGAATGGCCCGCTCCTCCTGGAAAGGCCCGTTTGTCGACGGGTATCTGCTCAAGAAGGCCGACGCCGTTCAATCGTCGGGCCGCAAGGACGTGATCAAGACCTGGTCGCGCCGCTCCACCATCCTGCCGCAGTTCGTCGGTCTGACGTTCGGCGTCCATAACGGTCAGAAGCACGTTCCCGTGTCGGTCTCGGAAGAGATGGTCGGCATGAAGTTCGGCGAGTTCGCCCCGACCCGGAACTTCCCGGGTCACGCGGCGGACAAGAAGGCCAAAAGGAAGTAACCGATGGCCCAGACCAAGAACATTCGTCGGGTCGGCCCGACCGAGGCCCGCGCCAAGCAGGTCAACATGCGCATCAGCCCTCAGAAGCTGAACCTGGTCGCCGCCTCGATCCGCGGCATGCCGGTTCAGAAGGCGCTGAACGAGCTGGAATTCAGCCGTAAGCGCATCGCCGGCGACGTCCGCAAGGTCCTGTATTCGGCGATCTCGAACGCCGAGAACAACCACAACCTCGACATCGACAACCTGGTCGTCGCCGAGGCCTTTGTGGGCAAGAACCTGGTGATGAAGCGTTTCGCGAGCCGCGCTCGTGGTCGCTCGTCGCGCATCCTGAAACCGTTCAGCGAGATCACCATCGTGGTCCGCGAAGCCGGCGAGGCCGCCTGATGGGACAGAAAATCAATCCGGTCGGTCTGCGCCTCGGCGTGAACCGCACGTGGGACAGCCGTTGGTTCGCCGCCGGCGCCGACTATTCCCGCCTGCTGCACCAGGACCTGAAGCTGCGCGAGTGGCTGCGGGAACGCCTGTCGGCCGCCGGCGTGTCGCGCATCATCATCGAGCGCCCGCACAAGAAGTGCCGCATCACCATCTATGCCGCCCGTCCAGGCGTCGTGATCGGCAAGAAGGGCGCTGACATCGAGAAGCTCCGCAAGGACATCTCGGCGCGCACCGAAGGTGAAGTTCACCTGAACATCATCGAAGTCCGCAAGCCGGAAACCGACGCCCAGCTGATCGCCGAGAACATCGCGCAGCAGCTGGAACGCCGCGTCGCCTTCCGTCGCGCCATGAAGCGCGCCATGCAATCGGCCATGCGTCTGGGCGCCAAGGGCATTCGGATGAATGTCTCGGGTCGTCTGGGCGGCGCCGAAATCGCGCGGATGGAATGGTATCGCGAAGGCCGCGTGCCGCTTCACACCCTGCGGGCCGACATCGACTACGGCTTCTACGAAGCCAAGACGACCTACGGCATCATCGGCGTGAAGGTCTGGGTGTTTAAGGGAGAAGTGCTTGAGCACGACCCGATGGCCCAGGACAAGCGTTGGGCCCAGGAAGCCTCGGGTCCGTCCTCGAACGAAGGCCGCGAACGCGGCGGCCCCCGTGGCGACCGCGGTCCGCGTCGCGATCGGGGACGTGAGAACTAAGTCATGTTGCAACCGAAGAAGACCAAGTACCGCAAGGCCTTCAAGGGCCGTATCCACGGCTCGGCCAAGGGCGGCTTCTCGCTGAACTTCGGGTCGTACGGCCTGAAGACGCTGGAACCGGAACGCATCACGGCGCGTCAGATCGAAGCGGCCCGCCGCGCGATCACCCGCCAGATGAAGCGTCAGGGCCGCGTCTGGATTCGCGTCTTCCCCGACCTGCCCGTCACGGGCAAGCCGGCCGAAGTCCGGATGGGTAAGGGCAAGGGCGCGGTGGACTACTGGGCCGCGCGCTGCCACCCGGGCCGTATCCTGTTCGAAATCGACGGCGTGTCGGACGAGGTCGCCCGCGAGGCGCTCCGTCTCGGCGCCGCCAAGCTGCCGGTCCGCACCAAGGTGGTGACCCGCATCGACGCCGGCATCGCCCAAGTTGAGGAAGCCGCCTAATGACCAAGATCGCCGATCTGCGGTCGCAAACGACCGACCAACTGGCCGACGAGCTGCTGAAGCTCAAGAAGGAACAGTTCAACCTGCGTTTCCAGGCGGCCACCGGCCAGATGGAGAAAACCCACCGCGTGGGTGAAGTGCGCAAAGACATCGCCCGCATCTCGACGCTTCTGCGCGAGAAGCGTGCGGCCTCGTAAGGAAACGAATATGCCCAAGCGAATTCTTGAAGGCGTGGTCGTGTCCGACAAGGGCGACAAGACCGTCGTCGTGAAGGTGGAGCGCACCCTGCTGCACCCGCTTCTGAAGAAGACCGTCCGGTCGTCCAAGAAGTACCACGCCCACGACGAAGCCAACGCGCTCAAAGTCGGCGACGTCGCTCGCATCGTCGAGTGCGCCCCCAAGTCCAAGTTGAAGCGCTGGGAAGTCCTTTCCAACGCCTCCGCCTCGTAATCAGAAGGATCTGATCTTATGATCCAGATGCAAACTAACCTGGAAGTGGCCGATAATTCGGGCGCCCGCCGGGTCATGTGCATCAAGGTGTTGGGCGGCTCCAAGCGCCGCTACGCCTCGATCGGCGACACTATCGTCGCCTCCGTGAAGGAAGCCATTCCGCGCGGCCGCGTGAAGAAGGGCGACGTCGTGCGCGCCATCGTCGTGCGCACCGCCAAGGACATCCAACGCAAGGACGGCTCGGTCATCCGTTTTGACAAGTCGGCCGCCGTCATCGTCAACAAGCAGAACGAGCCCGTCGGCACGCGGATCTTCGGCCCGGTTCCCCGCGAACTGCGCGCCAAGAACCACATGAAGATCATCTCGCTGGCTCCGGAGGTCCTGTAACCATGGCCGCCAAGATCAAGAAGGGCGACCGCGTCGTCGTCCTCACCGGCAAGGACAAGGGCCGCACGGGCGCCGTGCTGAAGGTCCTGCCCTCCGAAAACCGCGTCGTCGTGGAAGGCGTCAACATGGTTCAGCGCCACACGCGCCCGAGCCAGGCTGACCCTCAGGGCGGCATCAAGAACAAGGAAGCCTCGCTTCACCTGTCGAACGTCGCGATCGCCGACGCCAACGGCAAGGCGACCCGCGTCGGCTTCCGGATCGAAGGGGACAAGAAGGTCCGCTTCGCCAAGACGACGGGAGACGTCATCTGATGGCTACCGAGAAGTACACCCCCCGGCTGAAGGCCGAGTATCAGAACCGCATCCGTGCGGAGATGAAGGCCAAGTTCGGCTATACGAACGAAATGCAGGTGCCCAAGCTGGACAAGATCGTCCTGAACATGGGCATCGGCGAAGCCGTCGCCGATTCCAAGAAGGCCAATGCGGCCCTCAAGGATCTGACGGCCATCGCCGGTCAGAAGGCCGTCGCCACCAAGGCCCGTAACTCCATCGCGGGCTTCAAGCTGCGCGAAGGCATGGTCATCGGCGGCAAGGTCACCCTGCGCGGCGACCAGATGTACGAGTTCCTGGACCGGTTCATCACGATCGCGCTGCCGCGCGTGAAGGACTTCCGCGGTCTGAAGGGCACGTCCTTCGACGGTCGCGGCAACTACGCCACCGGTCTGAAGGAGCACATCGTGTTCCCGGAAATCAATTACGACCAGATCGACCAGATGTGGGGCATGGACATTGTCGTCTGCACCACGGCCAAGACCGATGAGGAAGCCAAGGCTCTCCTCACCGAGTTCAAGTTCCCGTTCTTGAAGAACTGAGCGGGAAGGGAAGAGCACAATGGCTAAAAAGAGCGCCGTAAACCGCAACGAAGCCGTCAAGGCCCTGGTTGCGAAGTATGCCGCGAAGCGGGCCGCCCTGAAGGCGACCGCCAACGACGAAAACCTGCCGCTTGAGGAGCGCTTCGCCGCGCGCCTGAAGTTGGCTGAACTGCCGCGCAACTCCGCGCCGAGCCGCATTCGCAACCGTTGCGAAGTGACCGGTCGTCCGCGTGCGTTCTATCGCAAGCTCAAGATGAGCCGGATCGCGCTGCGTGAGCTTGGCAACCTGGGTCAGATCCCGGGCCTGACCAAGTCCAGCTGGTAAGGGGAGCGAAGAGACATGATGATCAACGATCCCCTGAGCGACATGATCGCTCGCATCAAGAACGCGGCGACCCGCAAGCGTTCCAAGGTGCTGACCCCGGCGTCCCGTCTGCGCCAGCGCGTCCTCGACGTGCTGCAGGACGAGGGCTACATCCGCGGCTACAACCTGGTTCAGAACCCGGGTGAGTTTCCGCAGTTCGAGATCGAGCTGAAGTATTTCGACGGTCAGCCCGTCATCGCCGAGATCGCGCGCGTGTCCAAGCCGGGCCGCCGCGTCTACTCCGCGATCGGCGATCTGAAGCCCGTCAAGAACGGCCTCGGCATCTCGATCCTCTCGACTTCGAAGGGCGTCATGTCCGACGCCGCCGCTCGCGACGCCAATGTCGGCGGCGAAGTCCTCTGCAGGGTCTACTGACATGTCCCGTATTGGCAAGAAAACCATCGCAGTGCCGAAGGGCGTGACGGTCACGCTCGACGGCCAGACCGTCTCGGTGAAGGGTCCGAAGGGCGAACGCTCCTGGACCGTCGCCGAAGAAATCGAAGTCAAGCACGAAGGCGACGAGCTGTCGCTGGGCCTGCGGACCGACACCCAGCGCGGTCGCGCCATGTGGGGTCTGTCGCGCACCCTGGTCGACAACATGGTCACCGGCGTCACCACCGGCTTCGAGAAGTCGCTGGAACTGGTCGGCGTGGGTTACCGCGCCGCGATGAAGGGCAACGCCCTGTCGCTGCAGCTCGGCTTCTCGCATGAAGTCGACATCGACCCGCCGGCCGGCGTCAGCTTTGCTGTTCCGAAGCAGACCGAGATCAAGATCCTGGGCGCGGACAAGCAGGCCGTCGGTCAGATCGCCGCGGTCATCCGCAAGCTGCGTCCGCCGGAGCCCTACAAGGGCAAGGGCGTCCGTTACGCCGGCGAGACCGTGCGTCGCAAGGAAGGCAAGAAGAAGTAAGTCATGGCTCTTTCTCTTCGACAACAAGCCAAGCGCCGCGCCGAGCGCACGCGCCGTCGCCTGAAGGCTGTCGCCAACGGTCGCCTGCGTCTGTCGGTCTATCGTTCGGACAAGAACATCTCGGCCCAGATCATCGACGACGCCCAGGGCGTGACGGTCGTGGCCGCCTCGTCGCTGGAAGGCGGCAGGGGGTCCAAGGGGTCGGACATCGCCGCGGCTACGGCCATCGGCAAGCTGATCGCCGAGCGCGCCATCGAGAAGGGCGTCAAGGACGTCGTCTTCGACCGGGGCGAGTACATCTATCACGGACGGGTGAAGGCGCTGGCGGAAGCCGCGCGTGAAGCCGGCCTGAACTTCTAAGGGACGCGACAGATGGCGCAACAACCCCAACGCGGCGGCGGCGATCGTAATCGCCGCGACCGCAACGCTCCCGCCGCCGCCGAGGCCCCGGAAAGCGACATCATCGAGAAGCTGGTGCACATCAACCGCGTCGCCGCCACCGTTAAGGGCGGCCGTCGCTTCAGCTTCGCCGCCCTGATGGTCGTCGGCGACGGCAAGGGTCGCGTCGGCTTCGGTCACGGCAAGGCGCGCGAAGTGCCGGAAGCCATCCGCAAGGCGACCGAAGAAGCCAAGAAGACGATGATCCGCGTGCCTCTGCGCGAGAACCGCACCCTGCACCACGACGGCAACGGCCGTTGGGGCGCCGGCAAGATCATGATGCGAGCGGCCCCTCCCGGCACCGGCGTCATCGCGGGCGGTCCGATGCGTGCGGTCCTCGAAACCCTCGGCGTCCAGGACGTCGTGGGCAAGTCGACCGGTTCGTCGAACCCCTACAACATGATCCGTGCGACGTTCGAAGCCCTCAAGGTCCAGTCGTCGCCGCGTCAGGTCGCTTCCAAGCGTGGCAAGAAGGTCGCGGATCTGATGGGTCGTCGCAACGACGGCGCCTCGGCGCCCGAAGCCGTGGAGTCCTAAGTCATGGCCGAGAAGAAGACCGTCACCATCAAGCAGATCGGCTCGCCGATCCGCCGCAAGAACGACCAGCGCGCCACCCTGGTGGGCCTGGGCCTGAACCGCATGGGTCGTGAAGTGACCCTGGAGGACACCCCTTCGGTTCGCGGCATGATCGCCAAGGTCCACCACCTGGTGGAAGTGGTCGAGAAGTAAGACTGTTCGCTACGCTAAGTGGCGAGTGATGAGTGGCGAGTGACGAGTAGTCCGGGTGTCGGTTCAACCGATTTCTCTTGACTCGCCACTCATCACTCGCCACTCGCCACTTTCTTTTTCCAAGCCGAGTCCGGACGAATGTCCGGGCGCTAGCACCCGAAAGGATCAGGCACATGAAACTGAACGAAATCCGCGACAACGAAGGCGCGCACAAGAAGCGCATGCGCGTGGGCCGCGGCCCCGGCTCCGGCAAGGGCAAGACCTCGGGCCGCGGCGTCAAGGGTCAGAAGTCGCGGACCGGCGTCAGCCTGCTGGGCTTCGAAGGCGGCCAGATGCCGCTGTACATGCGCATGCCCAAGCGCGGCTTCAACAACCCGAACGCCCTGAAGCTGGCCGAAGTGAACCTGTGGCGTCTGCAAGACGCCATCGACGCCGGCAAGCTGGACGCCTCGGCCGAGATCAAGGGTGAAGCCCTGGTCGCCGCCGGCGTGATCCGCCGCGTCAAGGACGGCGTCCGTCTGCTGGGCACCGGTGAAATCAAGGCCAAGCTGAACCTGGTCGTCTGGTCGGCCACGGCCGGCGCCAAGAAGGCCATCGAAGCCGCGGGCGGGTCGGTCGTCGAACAGCGTATCGAAGCCGAAGCCAAGGCTGCGGCCCGCGTCGAGAAGCGCAACGCCGCCAAAGGCAAGGCTCCGGCCCCCAAGGCGCCCAAGGGCGACGCCAACAAGGTCTCGGCCCGCGCCAAGCGCGCCGCTTCCAAGGCCTGAACAACGCGTCGTCGCGGCGCGTATAGGCCGTGGCCTGAATACACCTGCGACGACGAAACAACGGAAGCGGCCCTCGCATGAGGGCCGCTTTCCGCCTATCTGACGACTCAGTCAGTCGTGGGGACGCATAATGGCTTCGGCCGCAGAACAACTCGCCGCCAATATGAACATGGGCTCGTTCGCCAAAGCGACCGAGCTGCACAAGCGCCTGCTGTTCACGCTGGGCGCCTTGCTGGTTTATCGCATCGGCACCTATGTGCCGATCCCGGGCATCAACTCGCAGGCCTTCCTGCAGTTCTTCCAGGACCCCTCGGGTCAGCGCGGCATCCTGGACATGTTCAACATGTTCTCGGGCGGCGCGGTGGAGCGGATGGCCATCTTCGCGCTGAACGTCGCGCCCTATATCTCGGCGTCGATCATCGTGCAGCTGATGGGCACGGTGTATCCGCCCTGGGAGAAGCTGAAGAAGGAAGGCGGGGAGAGCGGCCGCAAGCAGCTGAACCAGTACACCCGCTATCTGACGGTCTTTCTGGCCCTGGCCCAGTCGCTGGGTATCGCGGCGGGTCTGAACGCCCAGCCGGGTCTGGTCGACAATCCGGGGATTTTCTTCCTGGTCTCGACCGTCGTGACCCTGACGGGCGGCACCATGTTCCTGATGTGGCTGGGCGAGCAGGTGACGGCGCGCGGCGTCGGCAACGGCATTTCGTTGATCATCTTCGCGGGCATCGTGGCGGTTCTGCCCTCGACCATCGCCCGGATGCTGGGCCTGGCCCAGCAGGGTCAGATGTCGGCCTTCGCCCTGTTCTTCATCGCCGTCCTGGCCGTGGCGACCGTGGTCTTCATCGTCTTCATGGAACGGGCTCAGCGCCGTCTGCTGATCCAGTATCCGAAGCGCCAGGAAGGCAACCGGATGGCGGGAGGCGAGCGCTCGTTCCTGCCGCTGAAGGTCAACACCGCCGGCGTCATCCCGCCGATCTTCGCCTCGTCCCTGCTGATGCTGCCGACCACAGTGGCCAGCCTGACCGCCAATGCGGACCTGCCGTCCTATCTGGGCTGGCTGCCGCTGGTCACCTCGCAACTGACCCACGGCCAGCCTCTGTTCATGGCCCTGTACGCCGCCCTGATCATCTTCTTCTGCTTCTTCTACACCTCGATCACCTTCAACCCGGAGGACACGGCGGAGAACCTGCGGAAATACGGCGGCTTCCTGCCGGGCATCCGTCCGGGCAAGCGCACGGCCGAGTATCTGGACTATGTCCTGACCCGTCTGACGGTGATCGGCGCGGCCTATATCACTGCGGTCTGCCTGCTGCCGGAGTTCATGGTCGCCCAGATGGGCAACAGCCTCTACTTCGGCGGAACGTCTATCTTGATCGTGGTGTCGGTGACGATGGACACTGTGGCCCAGATCCAGTCCCAACTGCTGGCGCACCAGTATGAGGGGCTGATCAAGAAGGCCAAGCTGCGCGGTCGCGGCGGTCGTGGCGCGCCCACGCCCGTCCGTCGCTGAGTTGACTAGAAGACGCCTGGGGAGGACTTGCGCGTGAACTTGATCCTGTTTGGACCGCCGGCGGCGGGCAAGGGGACCCAGGCCAAGCGGCTGGTGGAAGAGAAGGGCATGATCCAGCTCTCCACCGGCGACATGCTTCGGGCCGCCATCGCCTCGGGCTCGGAGCTGGGCCTCAAGGTCAAGGACGTGCTGGCGCGCGGCGATCTGGTGACGGACGAAATCGTCATCGCCCTGATCGAGGATCGTCTGCCGGAGGCCGAGGCCGCCGGGGGCGCCATCTTCGACGGCTTCCCCCGCACGGTCGCCCAGGCCGAGGCCCTGGACGCCATGCTGGCCAAGCGCGGCGCCCAGATCGACGCCGTGGTCCGGCTGAAGGTCGATGACGCCGCCCTGCTGGAGCGGGTCGCCAAACGCTACGCCGAACAGGGCCGTCCCGACGACAATCCCGAGACCTTCGCGGTCCGTCTGGACGCCTACAACCGCAACACCGCCCCGCTGCTTCCCTATTATGAAGCCCAGGGCAAGTTGACCGAGGCGGACGGCATGGGCTCGATCGAGTCCGTCGCCAAGGCGATCGACGAAGCCCTGGCGTGACCCAAGTCGTTTTCGGGCGTTTGGGAACGGATGCCTGAAACCGAGATCCAGTCTGACAGAAGGCGCGCCCGCAGACGCTGGCGCGCCTTCGCCGTCTTCGGCGGGGTCGCCGCCGCCGAAATCGCCCTGATCCTGATGCTGGGACAGGTGAAGGGCCGGCCCCCCCGGACCCCCATGGCGGACGGCCCCCCGCCGTTCGAGGTGGTGCTCTATGATACGCCGCCGCCGATCCTGGAGCGCCCCTCTGCGCCCAAGGCGGGGGGAGGGGCGCCGGCCGCGCCCTCGCGCATTCACACGCCGCCCAAGCCGCAGCCAGATCGCCCGCGCGAACTGCCGTCGCCGTCGAAGCCGGCGCCCCAGCCCGCCCCGGTCGTGGGCGTCGCGCCTTCCCCCTCGCCGGAACCCGGGTTGGGTCAGGGCGGCCAGGGGACCGGCGCGGGTTCCGGCGTCGGCGCGGGGTCCGGGCCGGGCAGCGGCTCGACGGGGCCGCGCCTGATCACGGGGCCGTCCATGGCCCAGGTCCGCGCCAACCACCCGCGCCAGGCCCGCAGCCGCTACGGCCGAGTCGAACTGTCTTGCCGCATCCGGTTAGACAGCCGGCTGGAAGCCTGTCGCGTGGTGGAGGAGACCCCTGTCGGCCTGGGCTTCGGGGCGGCGGGACTGGCTGTGGCCGACTATTTCCGTTTCCAGCCGCCGACCGAGAACGGGCGTCCCCTCGAGGGGCAGCAGGTGACGGTGGGCGTCGACTTCGGCATTCCCCCGCGTCGCTGATCCACCGCTTCGCAGGGTGGCGGCCTAAGCCCCTTGACCGGAACCCGGTTGCGGCGTTCAACATTGATGCACAGAGGCTGATCGCCGCCGTTCGAGGCGGGTCTGAGTGACGGTTTAGGCGGTGGACCGAAAAAGTCTGGCCGGCAGGGTTGCGCGCAGCCGTTGACGCCCGGTGAATCATCTGTATAAGGGCGCCTTCCCGCGAAGGGCGCCACGCTCCTGGTTTGTTAACCGGAGCGTTTGTTGCGTCTGAATAACGCGTATCTGGAGAATTTCGTGGCCCGTATCGCTGGCGTCAATATCCCGACCAACAAGCGCGTTGAAATCGCGCTTCAGTACATCCACGGCATCGGCCCGGCCGCCGCCAAGGACATCACCGAAAAGGTCGGCATCGAAGCCGCCCGCCGGGTGAACCAGCTGACGGACGCCGAAGTCCTGTCGATCCGCGAGACCATCGACCGCGACTATACGGTCGAGGGCGACCTGCGCCGCGAAACCTCGATGAACATCAAGCGTCTGATGGACCTGGCCTGCTATCGCGGCCTGCGTCACCGCAAGGGCCTGCCGGTCCGCGGTCAGCGCACCCACACCAATGCTCGCACCCGCAAGGGTCCGGCCAAGCCGATCGCCGGCAAGAAGAAGTAAGAGAGAGCTGACCGATGGCCAAGGAACCGGGTCGCGTAAAGCGCCGCGAACGCAAGAACATCACCTCGGGCGTCGCCCACGTGAACGCCAGCTTCAACAACACCATGGTGACCATCACCGACGCGCAAGGGAATGCGATTTCCTGGTCGTCGGCCGGCCACATGGGTTTCAAGGGCTCGCGTAAGTCCACCCCGTACGCCGCCCAGATGGCGGCCGAGGACGCCGGCAAGAAGGCCCAGGAACACGGCCTGAAGACGCTGGAAGTCAACGTCTCGGGTCCGGGCTCCGGCCGTGAGTCGGCCCTGCGCGCCCTGCAGGCCGTCGGTCTGACGATCACCACCATCCGCGACGTCACCCCGATGCCGCACAACGGCTGCCGTCCGCCCAAGCGTCGTCGCGTCTAAGCGACACCGCCTAAAGCACCCCCATCTCCGTCGGCTCCACCATGGCCTCGTCGACAAGGCCGGAGCCGACGAAACCCGTTCGAGGGACAAAATGATCGAAAGAAACTGGCAAGAGCTGATCCGTCCCGAGAAGCCGCAGATCGAGATCGGTTCCGACGCCCAGCGTAAGGCGCGTCTGGTGGCCGAGCCTCTGGAGCGCGGCTTCGGTGTGACGCTCGGCAACGCCCTTCGTCGCGTTCTGCTGTCCTCGCTGCAAGGCGCGGCGGTGACGGCGATCCAGATCGACGGCGTGGTTCACGAATTCTCGTCGCTGGAAGGCGTGCGCGAAGACGTGGTCGACATCGTTCTGAACATCAAGCAACTGGCGCTGCGCATGCACGCCGAAGGCCCCAAGCGCATGACCCTGCGCGCGACGGGCCCCGGCGTGGTGACGGCCGGCCAGATCGACGTGCCGGCGGACATCGAGGTTCTGAACCCCGATCACGTCATCTGCACCCTGGACGACGGCGCCTCGATCCGCATGGAGCTGACCGTCCAGAACGGCAAGGGCTATGTGGCGGCCGAGTTCAACCGTCCGGAAGACGCGCCGATCGGCCTGATCGCCGTCGACGCCCTGTACTCGCCGGTCAAGAAGGTGGCCTATCGCGTCGAGCCGACCCGTCAGGGCCAGTCGCTGGACTACGACAAGCTGCTGCTGGAAGTCGAAACCAACGGCGCGGTCACGCCGGTTGACGCTGTGGCTTACGCCGCGCGCATCCTGCAAGACCAGCTCCAGATCTTCATCACCTTCGAAGAGCCCAAGAAGGCTGTCGAGCAGTCGGACGGCAAGCCCGACCTGCCCTTCAACCCGGCCCTGCTGAAGAAGGTGGACGAGCTGGAGCTGTCGGTCCGTTCGGCCAACTGCCTGAAGAACGACAACATCGTCTACATCGGCGACCTGATCCAGAAGACCGAGGGCGAAATGCTTCGCACCCCGAACTTCGGCCGCAAGTCGCTGAACGAGATCAAGGAAGTTCTCGCGACCATGGGGCTCAGCCTCGGCATGGACGTGCCGAACTGGCCGCCCGAAAACATCGAAGATCTGGCCAAGAAGTTCGACGACCAGATCTAAGTTCAACCCTCCGCCCGTCTCCTCTCGGGGAGAATGTCGGGGCGGTTAGAAGATTACGAGCCTAGGTCTCCCCAGGAGATACCGGGTTCGGAGTAGGAGAGACCCTGATGCGCCACGGCGCCGCCCATCGTAAACTCGGTCGCACGACCAGCCACCGCACCGCCATGTTCGCCAACATGGCCGCCTCGCTGATCAAGCACGAGCAAATCACCACGACCCTGCCCAAGGCGAAGGAACTGCGTCCCTTCGTCGAGAAGCTGGTCACCCTGGCCAAGAAGGGCGACCTGCACGCGCGTCGTCAGGCCATCAGCCAGGTCCGCGACGTGCCGCAGGTCGGCAAGCTGTTCGAAACGATCGGCCCGCGCTACGCCGAACGCAACGGCGGCTACATCCGGATCATGAAGGCCGGCTTCCGCCACGGCGACAACGCCCCGATGGCCGTGATCGAGTTCGTCGATCGCGACGTCGAAGCCAAGGGCAAGGACTCCGGTCCGGTCCTGGCCTATGAAGGCGACGACGAGGCTTAAGCCTTTCGTCTCTGACGAGACTGAACCGCGAAAGGGCGGCCGGAGCGATCCGGTCGCCCTTTTGCTTTGCGTGGCGATCGGGCAAGAGGCGGCCATGTCTGTCGCGATCGTCGATTTCCGCCCTGACCACGCCGCCGCCTGGGCCCGTCTGAATGAGGCTTGGCTGGCCGAGGGCGGCTTCGCCGTCGAGGCCAAGGACCGGCGCTCCATCGACGATCCGCACGGGGTCTTCATCGCCGGCGGCGGCCGGATCTTCATCGCCGAGCGGGACGGGGACGCGGTCGGCTGCTGCGCCCTGATCCGCATTCCGGACGGGTTCGAGGTGTCGAAGATGACGGTGACGCCCGCCGCGCGCGGCTTAGGCTTGGCGCGGCGTCTGCTGGAGGCCTGCGAGGCGGCGGCCCGCGCGGCGGGCGCGACCCTGCTGTATCTGGAGACCAACAGCGCCCTGGAGCCGGCCATCGCCCTGTACGAGAGCTTCGGCTTCGTCCACCTGCCGCCCCGCCCGACCCCCTACGCCCGCGCCGACGTCTTCATGGAGAAGCGGCTCTAACGGCTGTCAGGGGGGCTTCAGCCCGCCTCCGCCTATTCCTTCGACAGATCCTGACGCTGGAACCAGGCGATAGAGGCTGCGACCGGCGCGACGCACCACAGGACCAGGCTGACCACCGCCTTCATGACCACGCCCTCGGGCAAGGGCATGGGGCCGGGAGCGAGGGCGGCTTTCAAAGTGTCATAGGCCAAGCCGGGCAGCAGCAATTGCGCGGCCCAGTCACTCGGCTCCCAGCCGAGAATGGGCAGCAGCGGTCCCCCGAGGATGGTCTGGGCGAAACCCAGGGCCCAGGGGGCGAACAGGGTCGCCAGCAGGGACCGGCTGACGACCGCCGCCAGTAGGGCGATGAGGCCGTATTGAACGATCCGGATGTAGGACAGAAGCCAGGTCAGAAGGAACTGAACCAGGTCGAAGTCGGACAGGTCGAAGCTCATCGGCCGTCCGGCCACCAGGGCCTGTGTGACGAAGAAGATGAAGGCGGCGATCAGCATGGCCAGCATGGCGATCATGGCCAAGACTTTCATCACCCCGATCTTGCCCAGGATCAGCCAGGGTCGGCCGTTGCGAGCGCTGATCAGTCGCCAGGTCTCCCAGCGGTAGTCGCCGGCGTAGACCGCCGCCGCCGCCAGCAACATGAAGACCAACAACACGCCGTTGGCGCCGTTGCCGGCCGCAAAGCCGAAGGCCTCGGCCAGATTGACGGGCTGATTGCCCAAGGTCGCGGGCAGATTGGCCTTGGCAGCCAGTGCGTCGCCCTTGGCCTTGGTCATGATCTGGTAGGCCAGCCCGCCGAAGACGAACAGCAGCGGCGTCAGCAGGATGCTGAAGAAGAGCGTCGTCCGGTTCCGCGAGACGCGATAGGCCTCGGATTTCAGCGCATCAACCAGCATGATCGGTCCCCTTGTCGGGCGCGCCCTGTACGCCGGTCCAGCCGGTTTCGCTCATGAAGACGTCTTCCAGGTCGGCGCCGATCCAGCGGGCCTCTTCGATATCGACCCCGGCCTCGACCAGGGCGCGAATGGCCGCCGGCGTCTCGGCGCGGGTCAGGGCGGCGATCAGGGCGTCGCCGTCCAGCGTCGCCTTGTCGCCCAGCACCCCCATGGCCTTGGCGAGCGGGGTGGCCGAAAGGCGCAGACGTTCGCCTGAGGCCGTCAGGTCCGAAACCCGGCCTTCGGTGATCACCTTGCCCTTGTTGAAGATGGCGACGCGATCGCAGACGCGCTGGACCTCCTGAAGCTGGTGGCTAGCCAGGATGACGGTGACGCCGTCGTCGTCGGCCAGGCTGCGGATCAGGGCGCGCATCTCCTGGATGCCGGGCGGGTCCATGCCGCTGGTCGGTTCGTCCAGAATGACGAGGTCCGGCTTGGTCATCAGGGCGGCGGCGACGCCCAGGCGTTGCAGCATGCCGACCGAGAAGCCGCGCACCCGCCGATCCGCCGCCTCGGCCAAGCCCACTCGCTTCAGCCAGGCCTCAATGTCCGAAGACGCGACGCCGCCGTGGGCGTAGCCCAGCCAGACCAGGACCTGACGCGCGGTCATGAAGGGAGGGAAGCGCGGCGTCTCGATCATCGAGCCCATCCGCCGCGTCGCCGCCGGATCGCCGATCTGGCCGCCCATGACCGTCGCCTCGCCCGCAGTCGGGCGGATCAGGCCGAGCAGGGTGCGAAACAGCGTGGATTTGCCGGCGCCGTTGGGGCCGAGGATGCCGTAGACGCCGCCCCGCGGGATCGACAGGGTCAGGCCGTCCAAGGCCTTCACCGTCCCATAGGTCTTGGTCAGGCCGCGGATCTCGATGACGGTTTGCATAGGATGAGCTTGGCGCGAGAACGGCGTTCCCACAAGGCGTCGTGCGGCTGTCGTCCATTAAGATTAGGCAATGGTTCGGCGGGCGCGGGCGCGCGGCTAGGACCAAAGGTCCAAGGGCGGCGGCTTGCATTCTGAGCGGCCTGGGCCGATCTGGGGCGCGTGATGTCATCCCCTGCCATAGTGATCGTGGGCGCCGGCGTGCTGGGCCTGAGCACCGCCTTCAGCCTGACCCGGCGGGGGCATGCGGTGACGGTCATCGACCCGGGTGGTGCGAATGCGTCGAGCGTGGCGGCCGGCATGGTGGCGCCGGCGATGGAATCTGTCCTGGACGACGTTACGCCCGAGACGGCGGCCCTGTTCCGCGCCGGACGCGACCTGTGGCCCGACTTCGCCAAGGCGGCTGGCGTCGCCCTGGCGCGCCGACCGGCTGAATGGCGCGGCGGGGACGTCGCCGGCCTGGCGGCGCGATTCGAAGCCCTGGGTTTTGAGGCGCGTCGGACCGGCGACCGGCTGATCACGGAGGAGGATTATCAGATCGACCCCGGCCAGGCCTTGGGCGCCCTGGCCCAGGCGGTGGCGCAGGCTGAAGGCGGCGCTGTGGTGCAGGACCGCGTCTCGGCCCTGGTTCAGACGGCCGACGGCTGGTCGATCGAACTGGGCCGACGCAGCCTGTCCGCCGCCGCGGTCGTGCTGGCGACGGGGGTCGAGGCGGCGATAGAGGGGGCCCCGGAGGCGACGCGGCGGCTGGTCGACGGCGTTCAGCCCATTCGCGGCCAGATCGGCGTGACCGGCGAGACTCTGGCGGATCATGTGGTGCGCGGTCCCGGCGCCTATGTGGCGCCGATGGCCGGCGGAACGGTGATCGGCGCGACGATGGAGCCGGGGCGTCGCGACGCCGCGCCGGACTGGACCATGGGCGAAAGGCTGAGCCAGGCCGCCTGGCGCGTTCTGGGTCGGACGCCTGCGCCGCTGGACATCGACTGGCGTGTCGGGGTGCGAGGCGCTTCGGCAGACGGCCTGCCGATGGCGGGCCCTGCGCCGGACGGCAGGGCCCTGTTTTTGGCTCTGGCCCCCCGCCGAAACGGCTGGCTGCTGGGGCCGATGGTCGGGGCCGTCGTCGCCGATGCGATCGAGGGGCGAACGCCGCAAGCCTACGCCCACGCCCTCGATCCTCGGCGATTTCAGGCCGAAACCTAGTCCTCCATTGCGAAGCGGACGGTGAAGTTCACCGTCGCCCCATCCACCGGACGGCCGTCGACCGTGCGAGGGTTCATCCGGAAGGCGCGCGTCAGGCTGAGAGCCGCCCGACCGAAGCCTTGGCCGTTCGGAGTCTCGCCGGCGACGCGGCAGGCGGTCAGGCCGCCGTCGATGCGAACCAGGCAGGACAGGGTGGCCGCGCCCGAAACGCCGTCTTCGGCGGCCCGGCTGGGATAGGCCCGCGCCATCTGGGCGGACGAGGGGCGGCTGGCCCAGCTGGGGTTGTTGATGACGGAGACGGCGCGGACGGGGGTTTCGACCGTCGCGGTTCCGCCCTCGACCCCGCTGGGCGCCGTGCTGATGACAGGCAGGCCCGGTGAAGCCGTGACCGCCGACGGCTCGGGCGGGGTCAAGGCCACGGTCTCGACATCGGCCGGCGCAGGGTTGCGGGGCGGGTGGAGGGGCGTCGGCGGCGCTGCGACCTTCTGGACCGGTTCTGGCTCAGGCTTGCGCTCCGGCGGAGCCAGGCTGACGGTCACATGCGGCAGTTCGTCGATCACCGGCTCCGGCTTCAATTCGAACCGCTGGGTGTAGAGCGCCACGCCTATGCCGACATGGACCAGGATCGAAACCCCGATGGCGGCCGGCATCCAGCGCGGCATCGGTTTCTTGCGTTCCCCATAGTCGATGGGGTTGACGGCGCCGGGGCCTCCGGCGGCGCGGATCATCATATCGACACTCCCTCGTTCACCGCCCCCGCAGCGCCCGTAACCGAAAGTGAGCGCCCAGGTTGTGGCGGGATTGCGGCGGTGTTTCAGCGGTCGACGAAGGTCGAAAGCTTGACCTTACGGTTAAAGCCGGTCTTAACGATTAAGGGTTGGTTAACCATGTTCGACGAGGCTCCGCCTGTTATGGGCATCCGAGCGATTCCATCTTCGGGCGGCGTTGAGGCGGCGATTCAGCGCGCGTCCCAGGCGGTGGGCGTCGATTACGACTTCCTGGTCAAGACCGCCCGACGCGAGAGCGCGCTCAATCCTTCGGCCAAGGCGCCGACCTCATCGGCGGCGGGTCTCTTCCAATTCATCGAACAGACCTGGTTGGCCACCGTCAAACAGCACGGCGCCCAGCATGGGTACGGCCAGTACGCGGATCTGATCCACCGCGGCGCCGACGGGCGCTGGCGGGTCGAGGGTTCGGCCCGCAATGTGGTTCTGGACCTGCGGTTCGATCCGCATGCGGCCTCGACCATGGCGGCGGAGCTGACGGCGTCGAACGCCGCCTATCTGCGGGGCCGCACCGGCAAGGAGCCGGGCGCGGGCGACCTCTATGCGGCCCATTTTCTGGGACCGGCGGGTGCGGCCAGTCTGATGACGGCCATGGACCGCAACCCGGGCGGCAGCGCGGCGGCCCTGTTTCCCGAAGCGGCCCGCGCCAACCGCAGCATCTTCTACAAGGATGGGCGGCCGGCCACCGTGGCCGAAGTCTACGCCAATCTGCAACGCACGGCCGGGACCGGGGCGCCGGCGGCGGGCGTCGGCGATGAGCGGCCCGTGGCGCCGGAACTCAGCGACCGGGACCAGATGCTGGCGGCCCGCCTGGATCGCTTGAAGCAGGATCAGGGGCTCTTGGCCCTGTTGCTGGGGCAGGACGGATCGGCCGGCGGCGGCTTCGGCGGCGCCTTCTCGCCGGACGACGCCCAGGGCGCCTAAACAGGTTTTGCGCGGGCGGAAATTCTGCCGAAACGCCCCGATGGTAAACTGGGCGTTAAGCATGGCAGGATGATCGTATCGGGGACGCCCGATTCCCGAACGAGCCATCCATGACCGCCTATCGCGCCCGACTGACCGAGACGGATATCCAGCGCCTGATCAAGGCGACGGAGGACGACGACCGGGCGGAGGCGGCCTATAAGCTGTGCCGCAGCATGGATCGCGCCGATCTGGACGAACGGGACCGCGAAGCCGCCCAGAAGATTCTGCGCCTCCTGGCCAACGATGCAGCCGAACTGGTCCGGCGGGCCATGGCTGTGACCTTGAAGGCGTCGGATCTGCTTCCGATCGACGTGGCGCGTCGGCTCGCGGCCGATATCGACAGCATCGCCCTGCCGGTGATCAGCGCTTCTCCGGTCTTCAGCGACGAGGATCTTATTGAAATCGTCCGCGCCGGTTCGCCTGTGCGCCAGGTCGCGGTCGCCGGCCGGCCGCGCGTGTCGCGCGACGTCGCGGGCGTGCTGGCGGATGTCGGTTGCGAACAGGCCGTGAGAATGCTGGCGGCCAATGACAACGCCGATCTGTCGGAACAGGCCTTGGGCGTGATCGTGGACCGGTTCGCCGCCTCGCCCGAGGTGGTTACCGCTGTCGCCTATCGCCAGGTTCTGCCGCTGCATGTGACCGAGCGGCTGATCGCCCTGGCCAGCGAGACGGTGCGAGAGCATCTGGTCGCCCGGCATGCGGTGGCGCCCGAGACGGCGATCCGTCTGGCCCAGTATGCGCGCGAACGGGCGACCGTCGATCTGGTCGATCAGGCGGCTTCCAGTGCGGACATCGGCGCCTTCATGGCCCAGTTGAACCTTCGCAAGTCGCTCAACGCCTCCCTGCTGCTGCGCGCCCTGGCGCGCGGCCAGATGACGATGTTCGAACATGGTCTGGCGGAACTGGCCAATACGCCGCATCAGCGCGCCTGGCTGATGATCCATGACGCAGGTCCCCTGGGCTTGAAGGCGATCTATGACCGGGCCGGTCTGCCGCCGCGCCTGTTTCAGGCGTTCCGCGCCGGGGTGGACACCTGGCGGGCCCTGTCCTCCGAGGGGGCGGACACCTCCAGCGACCTGTTCCGCCAGCGCATGCTGGAGCGTTTCCTGACGCAGCGACCGAACGTGCTGCGTGAGGATCTGGCCTATCTCATGGAAAGGTTGGACCAGCCCCAGAGCCGCGGGTCGGCGGCGGCCGCCAGCGCCGCCTGACCGACGGCGCCCGGCTCAGGCCCCACTCGGTTCAGGCCGCGCGGTATTCGGCGACCTTGGCTTCCAGGGTCTCGGCCAGGGTGCGGCCGACAGGATGTTCGTCTGTCTTGATCTGGTCGCGCACCACGGCGCGGATGGCGTCGATATGGGCGTCAAGAAGCGTGGTCGGCGCCTGCATCCGCTTGCCGGCGTCGTCCAGCATCTTGCACAGCGATCCGGCGATGCGCGTGACCAGCGGATATTCATAGGTGGTGCCCAAACCCTTCAGGTCATGGGCGCGGAAATAGAGGTTTTCGGCCGTCTCGGGCGTATAGCCCTCTTCGCGAATTCGGCCCTGGGCGGCGTCCAGCTTGACGATCTCGTCCTTCAGCCACTGATCGAACTGAGCCGCCATGGCCTTCAGGGCTTCTTCGGCTCGCGCAACGGCGTCGGCGTTGATGCCGAAACCGCCGCCGACCTTCATGCGGAGGGCGTTGGGCGGACGAATGACGTGCGAAGGATCGCTCATGACGGGCTCCCAGAAATTTACGCGAACCCTAACGGGCCGCTCTTAAGAAGCCGTGTAGGGGGGGTCAGTTGGTGAACTGTTCCGTCATCACCCGTTCGTCGAAGGATCGACCGGCGTCGAACAACATGGTCAGGGCGACGTCGCGCCGCTCGCGCACCTCGACGCTGGCGACGCGCCGAACCTCGAAATTGTCGGCCGTGGCTGAGACGGGCCTCTTGTCCGGTTCCAGCACGTCGAAGCGCACCCGAGCCTCGTGGGACAAAAGGGCGCCGCGCCAGCGCCGGGGCCGGAAGGCGCTGATCGGCGTCAGCGCCAGGATGCGCGCGTCCAGCGGAATGATCGGCCCGTGGGCGGATAGATTGTAGGCGGTCGATCCGGCCGGCGTCGCCACCAGACAGCCGTCGCAGGACAGCTCCTCCAACCGAACCTTGCCGTCCACCGTGATCTTCAGCTTGGCGCTCTGTCGCGTCTGACGCAGCAGGGACACCTCATTGATGGCCAGGCCCGTATGCACCTCGCCCGCCTCGGTCCAGGCGTCCATCTGCAGCGGATGGATGACCGTGCGTTCGGCGGCGACGATTCGGGCGATCAGATCGTCCTCGTCATAGTCGTTCATCAGAAAGCCGACCGAGCCGCGGTTCATGCCGTAGACGGGCGTTCGGCGGCGCAGATTGCCGTGCAGGGTCTCCAGCATCTGGCCGTCGCCGCCCAGGGCGACGATGACGTCCGCCTGTTCTTGCGGCACGGCGCCGTAGCGGGCGATCAGAGCCTGACGCGCGGCCTGGGCCTCTGGACGGTCGCTGGCGACGAAGGCCAGGGCGGGAACGGGCGGGATCTGGGTCACGGCCGAACGAGAGCCCCAGCTTGACCGCGAAGTCAAACGATCGCGGTGCGCTCCATGATCTGGCGAAAGGCGCGGGCGGCCGAACGGCTGTTCATCGGCGTCGCGCTCCACGAGCCGCCGCCGGGGCGGCCGTCAGTCAGTTTGCGGACTTCCGACAGCACATTGGCGAAGACCGCTCGATCCAGTCCGACCGCAGTGCAGGCCAGATAAAGCGGCTCCGCAGTAGACGAGTGGATGGCGGAGCGCACCTGAGCCGGCGTGAATCCCCCCAGTTGCACCAGGGCCTGTTCGAACAGGCTCAGACGCTGTTCGCGCAAGGCCCGGATTAATATGCCGGGCCGAAGTTGGCCGGCCGCCTGAAGCTTGTCGACCAGACGTTTTTCCATCTCTTGCCGCTCGCGATCGGTGTTGCGGCCGGTGGGTTGCAACGGCCGCCAAGTGGGGGAATGCACCGCCTTGGCCGCCGCCTCCCGCACCGCCGCGTTCAGGCGGGCGTCGTCGATCTTGAACCGCTCGCCGATGGACTGCCGCAGGGCCTGTCCGACCCATTGGTACAGATCATGGGCGAGATCTGCGTTCAGGCGGGGGTGACGGGTCAGGGGCGCGCGAAGACCGGCGATACGCCGGGAATGTTCGATCAGACGACGCATGGCCGCATCGCTGATGTCGGCGGTCCGGTTCGACGCCAGGGCCGTCATGGTCACGGGATCGGCCTGATCCACGATCGCCTCTACGACCCCATGAGACAGGTGCGGCCGCCGCGCCACGGCGATCTGATGCTCCAGCGTGGTCTCCAGCAGGATCTGGATCAGGTCCGCGTCCTGCAACAGGGGGCTGGCGGCGATGACCGGCGCCGCGATCTCGATCTCGTCCAGCGCCAGCATGTTGATCAGAGCCGGCGGGGCCCAATCCGCTGCGGCGAGGCGTTCGGACAGCAGGCGGCGAATATCCCGCTCGGCCTGGGCGGCCAGGGTCAGGAAGATTTCCGCCAGGGCGGGCGCCAGGGCGGTGTTCGGCGGCGCGGCTTCGCACAGGGCGACCACGCCCAGCAATAGTCGCCGACGGTCGTCCGGCGCCTTGCTGCGCGCCAGGTCGATCAAATCCAAAGCGGGGTCGCGCGCGGGCGACGGCGATCTGAGCTGGGCGACAGCGGACAAGGCGGCGGCTCCGACGCGGGAAGGTACCGCTTGCAACTGTGACGCCTGGTCATGAAGACGCGGTTAATGAAATCTGAAGTGCGGCGGTTAATGCGCGTGTCGTTCGGGCTCGACTTGACGGACGCAGGCTGCGGAGGGACGGTTGGGCAAGGCCCGTCAGAGGCCCGCCCTAGGATAGGAGACCCCCATGGCCGACGACGCCGTCCTCAGTCTGAAATCTCGCGTCTCCGAGGCGGAATGGCGCACCCGGGTGGAGTTGGCCGCCCTCTATCGGCTGGTCGCCCTCCACGGTTGGGACGACATGATCTTCACCCACATTTCGGCTCGCGTTCCGGGGCCGGAGCATCATTTCCTGATCAATCCCTACGGCTACTATTTCGACGAGATCACCGCCTCATCCCTGGTGAAGGTCGATCTGGACGGCAACATCGTTCAGGAGACCGCCGACTTCATCAATCCGGCGGGCTTCACCATCCATTCCGCAGTCCATGCGGCGCGGGAAGACGCAAAGTTCGTGATCCATCTCCATACGGTGAACGGGGTCGGGGTGGCGGCCCAGCAAGGCGGTTTGTTGCCGATCAGCCAGAACGCCTGTTTACTACAGCATCAGGTTGCGTATCATGGCTACGAGGGGTTGGCCCTGAACCATGACGAGCGCGAACGTCTGGTCGCCGATCTGGGAGACAAGCCGCTGATGCTGTTGAGAAATCACGGCACGCTCGCGGTCGGGGAAACGGCGGCTCAGGCATGGATCGGCATCTTCTTCCTGGAAAGAGCCTGCGCCCAGCAGGTCGCCGCCCTTTCGGCGGGGCCGGATCAAGTCTTGATCGCGCCCGATCAGGCCCAGGCGGAGACCAAGACGCAGGGCCGGGGGATCGGCTTCGTCGCCGCCCTGGCCTGGCCCGGGGCGCTGCGGCAGCTGGATCGCAAGTCGCCCGGCTACGACGCCTGACCGCAGCGGCGGCGGGTCTGGCGCTCGCCTGGCCTGCCTTGGCGCAGGCGGGAGCCTGGAACCCGCCGAAGGGCCAGGGGCAGGCGATCATCAAATATGAAAACCAGCGGGGCGATACGGGCTTCGATCCTTCGGGTGAGCAGGTTCCCCTGCCGGCCCAGCGCCGTGATGCGGCCCTCGGCCTGTTCGCCGAATATGGAGTAGGCGACGCCCTGGCGATTCGGTTGAAGGCGGATTGGCAGGACGGAGAAGACGCCTTCGTCGATTATCAGGGGCGCGGCCCGGTGGAAATCGGCGCTTCTTGGCAGGTTTGGCGAGACGACGGCGGCGCCGTCTCCGTCTACGGCGGCTACGCCTGGGCGGGGGAGGGGCGCAATGCGGGCTATGCGGCGCCGGGAGTCGGCGAACATGATTGGGAGGCGCGGGTGTCGGCGGCGCGGTCCCTGGGCGAAATGGGCGGGCGATGGGGGATGGACCAGTCCTTCGTCGAACTTCAGGTCGCGCGTCGCCTCCGCGACGATCTGCCCAATGAGACCCGGATCGACGCCACCATCGGGGCGCGGTTCGACGCACGATGGCTGATCCTGGGCCAAGCCTTCGCAGGCGCGGCGGACGGCGGCGCGCGCTGGCTGTCGCTCGAAGGGTCCCTCGTCAGGGATATTGGCGACTGGAGCCTTCAGGCGGGCTGGCGCCAGACTGTCACGGGGCGCGAGGCGGCCGTGGTTCATGGACCGGTTGTGGCGATCTGGCGCAGGTTTTGACGAAAACCGCGCGACGGAATTCGCCGTAAGTCACGTTACGGATAGGTAAGGTTGCGCGCCCGAGAGAAGACGCTAAGCGTGCACGTCCTCTGAATTGAAAGTCTGTTGCGTGATCAAACGCCACTTCTTCCTCGTCGCCGCAGCGATCCTGCTGGGGCTGATGGTTCTCGCCGCCGTGCTGAAGCTGGCCTTCGCTGAAGACGAGGGGGCGGGCGGCCCCGGCGGCGGCGGTCGTCGCGGCGGCCAGCAGGTGTCCGAGGCGGTCGTCGCGCAGAAGCCCTTCTCCGACCAGATCCGCGTCCTGGGCGTGGCGCGCGGCCAGAGGTCGGTGAACATCACCTCCTCCACGACCGAACTGATCACGCGGGTCCTGTTCACGGACGGCCAGAGAGTCTCGGCCGGGGCGCCCCTGGTCGAACTTCAGGCCCGCGAAGAGGATGCAGCCATCATCGAGGCGCGCGCCAATGTCGCCCAGGCGCAACGCGAATACGATCGCTACAAGGCCCTGGCGGACCGCGGGGTCGCCCCTCAGGTCTTGCTGGAACAGGCCGAAACCGCCCTGGAGACGGCGCAGGCGTCCCTGCAGGCGGCTCAGGCCCGACGCGGCGACCGGGTGATCCGCGCCCCCTTCGCCGGGACCCTGGGCCTGACCACGGTGACGCCCGGCACCCTGGTCAATCCGGGCGCCGTGATTGCGACCCTGGACGATGTCTCGACCATTCGCGTCGATTTTCCTCTGCCCGAACGGTACCTGAACCTGCTGCGGCCGGGGACGCCGATCACCGCGACCGCTGACGCCTATGGCGACGCGCCGTTCCAGGGCCGGATCGCCCTGATCGACACCCGCGTCAATGAGACGACCCGCGCGGCCACTGCCCGGGCCGAATTCCCCAATCCCGGCGGCCGCATTCGCCCAGGCATGCTGCTGAGGGTCTCGGTCCAACAGGGACAGCGGCAGTCCGCCGCAGTTCCCGAGGCCGCCGTTCAATATGAGGGCTCGGGCGCCTTCGTCTATCGGATCGCCCCCGGCGCCGAAGGTTCGACCGCCCAGAGGGTCGAGGTCGAGACTGGGGCCGTCGAGAACGGTTTTGTCGAAATCCTGTCCGGCCTGGAGGTCGGCGATCGGATCATCGGTTCGGGTCTGAACCGCATTCAGCCGGGCGCCGCCGTCAGCGTCGCCGGCGCGCGTCGTCAGGCCGCCGCCAAATGATGCTCTCTGATGTCTCGGTGCGGCGGCCCGTATTCGCGGCCGTCGCAGCCATCGTCCTGTGCGTGATCGGCCTTGCGGCCTTCTTCTTCCTGCCGGTTCGCGAACTGCCGGACGTGGATCCCCCGATCGTCTCGATCAACACCAGCTACGCCGGGGCCTCGGCCGAGGTGATCGAGAGCCGGATCACCGAGCCGATCGAACAGCAGATCGCCGGGATCCAGGGTGTCGAACGGATCAACTCGACCAGTCGGGACGGCCGGTCGAACGTCAACATCGAGTTCTCCCTGGACCGCAATATCGACGATGCGGCCAATGACGTGCGCGACCGGGTCAGCCGGGTGGTCGGCGCCCTGCCGGATCAGGCGGATCCGCCGGAGGTGGCCAAGGCCGATTCCGACAGCCAGCCGATCATCATCGTCTTCCTGCGCTCGACCACGATGAATCGGCTGCAGCTGACCGACTACGCCGACCGCTATCTGGTGGACCGGATGGCGACCGTGCCCGGCGTGGCCCAGGTCAACATCTATGGCGAGCAGCGCTATTCGATGCGGATATGGCTGGACCCCGCCGCCCTGGCCGCGCGCGGTCTCACCGTCACCGACGTCGAGACCGCCCTGACCAGCCAGAACGTCGAACTGCCCGCCGGGTCGCTGGAGTCGACCGCCAAGAACTACACCGTGCGCGTGGCCCGCAACTACGCCCTGCCGGAAGACTTCCGCCAGCTGCCGATCGGAACGCGCGGCTCGGCCTCCACCTCCGCCTCGGTCGCCACGGGAACCGGCAGCGGCTCGTCGGCCATCATTCAGGGCCAGCCGACCTATGTCACCCGTCTGGGCGACGTCGCGCGTGTGGAAGAGGCGCCGGAAGAGGACCGGCGCCTTTTCCGCGGCAACAGCATGGATCAGATCGGCCTGGCCGTGACCCGTCAGGCCCAGTCGAACGACCTGGCCATTTCCGACGGCGTGCGCAAGATGATCGACGAGATCCGACCCAGCCTGCCGCCCGGCGTAACGCTGGAGATCGGTTCGGACAATTCGGTCTTCACCTCTCACGCCATCGACGAGGTCTGGATCACCATCGGCATCTCCATGGCCCTGGTGGCCCTGGTCAACTTCATCTTCCTGGGCAGTCTGCGTGCGGCCCTGATCCCGTCCATCGTGGCCCCCATCTGTCTGCTGGCGACCTTCATCGTCCTGGCGCCCCTGGGCTTCTCGCTGAACCTTCTGACCCTGCTGGCCCTGGTGCTGGCGATCGGCCTGGTCGTGGACGACGCCATTGTGGTGGTCGAGAACATCCAGCGGCGGCTGGATCATGGGGAGCCGCCTCTGGTCGCGGCCGAACGCGGCGCGCGCCAGGTCTTCTTCGCCGTTGTGGCCACGACGGTGGTGCTGCTGTCCGTCTTCGCCCCCCTGCTGTTCCTGCCCGGCTATGTCGGGCGGCTGTTCGTCGAACTGGCGGCGGCGATTGCGGCCGCCGTGGCCTTCTCGGCCTTCCTGGCCTTGAGCCTGTCGCCGATGCTGGCCTCCAAGATCCTCAAGCCGGCCGAAGGCGGCGGCTGGCTGGCGCGCCGGGTCGACTGGGGCATGGACCGGCTGAAGACCTCATACGGCCGTTCGCTGGAGATGCTGCTGGGGCGGCGCGCGGCGGTGATCGGCGTCGGCGTCCTGATCGCCCTGGTCGCGGCCGGGGCGGCCGGCATCTTTCTGGCCCTGCCCAACGAGCTGGTGCCGGATGAAGACCGGGGCCGCGTCTCGGTCCGCGTCGCCGGGCCGGAAGGGGCGGGCTTCGACTACACGCGAAAGATCATGATGGGTCTGGAGCCCCTGCTGGCCGACTATAAGGCCAGCGGCGAGGCCGATTCCTATCTGATCTCGGCGCCGGGGTTCGGCGGCGGCAGTTTCAACTCCGGCAATGGGGTGCTGGTCCTGTCGGACTGGTCCAAGCGCGAGCGGTCGGCGGCCGAGATCGCCCAGGAGTTGAACCGCAAGCTGCGCGGCCAGACGGACGCCCAGGTCAACGCCTCGACGCCGGGCGCCTTCCAGCGCGGCGGGGGCAATTCCAACTCCATCGAATTGATCGCCACCGGCACCGACTATCAGCAGATCTACAACTGGCTTCAGCCCCTGTTGGCTGCGGCTCAGAACAATCCGGGCTTCTCGCGGCCGCGCCTGAACTATGAGCCCAACTCGCCGCGCCTGCTGGTGGACGTCGATCCGCAGAAGGCGGCGGCCCTGGGCGTGTCCTCGCAATCGATCGGCCGCACCCTGGAGACCATGTTCGGCTCACGCCGGGCCACCACCTATATCAAGGGCGGTCAGGAGTATGACGTCATCCTGCAAACGGAACGTCAGAACCGGCGTGAAGTCTCTGACCTGGAAGCGCTTTATGTGCCGACCGGTTCTGGGCAGCTGGTGCCGCTGGCGGCGGTGGTGACCACCCAGACCTCGGGCGACACGCCCGATCGCCGCCGGCTGGATCGCCAGCGGGCCATCACCCTCCAGGCCGATCTGAACCCCGGCACGACGATCGACGATGCGGTTCAGTTCCTGCGCGCCGAAGCCGCCAAACAGCCCCAGGGCGGGGTGGTGGTCCAGTGGGGCGGGGCCGCGCGCGATCAGCAAGAGGCGGGCGGCGCCGTCCTGGCCGCCTTCGGCCTGGCGCTTCTGCTGGTCTTCCTGGTTCTGGCGGCCCAGTTCGAAAGCTGGATCACCCCGGCGGTGATCATGCTGACCGTGCCCCTGGCGGCGGCGGGCGGTCTGTTCGGCCTGTTGATGGCCGGGTCCAGTCTGAACATCTACAGCCAGATCGGCCTGATCATCCTGATCGGGGTGGCGGCCAAGAACGGCATTCTGATCGTGGAATTCGCCAATCAGCTGCGCGATCAGGGCCGGTCGATCCGGGAGGCGATCATCGAATCCTCCTCCCTGCGCCTGCGCCCCATCATCATGACCTCCATCGCCACCGCCTTCGGCGCCCTGCCCTTGGTGCTGTGGCAGGGGGCGGGAGCCGGCAGCCGTCAGACGATCGGCGTCGTCATCTTCACCGGCGCCATCTTCGCCACCGTCCTGACCCTGTTCGTCGTGCCGGTGATCTACGGCCTACTGGCTCGCTTCACCAAGTCGCCCGAATGGACCGCTCGCAAGATCGAGGAGTGGGAGGCTCAGGAACTGCGTGAGGGCGGACCCAAGCCGATCGCCGAAGGCTGACGCCTCAGGAGGCGGGCGGCGTCGAGGCCGCAGGGCGGTAGCCCGTCTCCACCTTCAGGAAGGCGATGACGTCGCGCCGGTCCTTGGCGTCGGGCAGGCCGGCGAAGGTCATCTTGTTGCCGGGCAGGAAGCCGCGCGGATTCTGCAGCCAGCGGTCCAGCGCCTGGGCGTCCCAGACGAAATCGGCCGTCCGCAGGGTGTTGGAATAGTTGTAGCGCGGCCGCTCGCCCGCCTTGCGCCCGAACACGCCGTACAGATTCGGCCCCGCCATGTCCGGCCCGTCCCGGCCGATGGTGTGGCAGGCGCGGCAACGCGCGAAGACGCGACGTCCATTGTCCAGGTCTCCCGTATTGTAAGGGGCGGGAAGGGCGGCGAGCAGATCGGCCTTCTCCGTCTCCGTCAGGGCGGGCGGAGCCTTGGACGGGGGCGCGTCCTTCTTATCCCCATTCGGACCGCAGGCGGCGAGCGTAAGGACAAGGGGGACGGCGAGGGTGAGGCGACGCATCGCAGGCTCCGATTTTTGCAGCAGTTCAGGGCGCATAGAGCATGATCGGTTTGGACGGAACCGTGCAGCGGTTCCTCTTCGGCCGATCGGGCTCTACTGCAAATGTCCGGCGCGGCAATTGGCCAAGGTGTCCCGCTGGACGGACCGGGGGCGCGCCTGATAATCACTGTCAAAGAAGATGCGCGACCCCTGGTGCGGTCGCCCGCCCGTGTGAGCCTAGATTTGACCGATACGATAAAGCTGAGCCAAGCCCGACGCGGCGACCGCGGCGTCATTGTCCAGGTGGGCGGCCATTGTCACCATAAGGAGCATGAGGTCGAGTTGGAGCGCCGCCTGCTCGAACTGGGCTTCGTCGAGGGCGCCGAGGTCGAGCTGCTGCACGAAGGCCTGTTCGGGCGCGACCCGATCGCGCTGAAGGTGGACGACATGCGCGTGGCCCTACGTCGGCGTGAGGCCGCCAGCCTGATCATCCGCCGGGTCGCCGCCTGATGGACATGGCCCTTAAGACCGCCCGCGTCGCCTTGGTCGGCAATCCGAACAGCGGCAAGACCGCCTTGTTCAACGCCCTCACCGGCGCGCACCAGAAGGTCGCCAACTACGCCGGCGTCACGGTTGAGCGGAAGGAGGGGCTGATCCGAGCCGCCTCCGGCCGGACGATGTCGGTGCTGGACCTGCCGGGCACCTACTCGCTGCGGGCCCGCAGCCCCGATGAGGAAGTGACCCGCGACGCCGTCCTTGGCCGTCTTGCCGGAGAGACCCCGCCGGATGTGGTGGTCTGCGTCGCCGACGCCACCAATCTGCGTCTGGTTCTGCGCCTGATCCTGGAGTTGAGGGCCGTCGGCCGGCCCATGGTCCTGGCGCTGAACATGTACGACATCGCCCAGCGCCAGGGGCTGCGCATCGACCTGGAGGCCCTGTCCGCCGAGCTGGGCGTGCCGATCATCACCACGGTGGCCACCCGCAAGCGCGGGATCGAAGACCTGATCGCGGCTGTCGAGGCGAAGGTCGAGGCGGCGGCGGTCGAGGATGAAAACCGGTGGAGCAGCCCGGATTCCGCCGCCCTGCGCCATGCGGCCCGGGAAGCCGAGCGGATCATGAAGGCTTGCGTGCGCCCGCCCGAGCGGCCCGACACCCTGACCGGGAAGATCGACTCGGTTCTGCTGCACCCGGTCGCGGGGATGGCGATCCTGTTTGTCCTCCTCTTTGTGATGTTCCAGGCCGTCTTCAGCTGGGCGGCGCCCCTGATGGACGGCATCGAGGGCGGAATCGGCTGGATCGGCGGCCTGGTGGCGGCCCTCATCCCTGACCAGGGCGCGGGCGGACTGATCCAGAGCCTGATCGTCGATGGGATCATATCCGGCGTCGGCAGCGTGCTGGTCTTCCTGCCGCAGATCCTGATCCTGTTCCTGTTCATCATCGCCCTGGAAGACTTCGGCTATATGGCCCGCGCGGCCTTTTTGATGGACAAGATCATGGGCGGCGCCGGCCTGCACGGGCGGGCCTTTATCCCCCTCTTGAGCAGTTTCGCCTGCGCCATACCCGGCATCATGGCCGCGCGGGTGATCGACTCGCGCCGCGACCGGCTGACCACCATCCTGGTCGCGCCCCTGATGACCTGCTCGGCCCGGATCCCCGTCTATACGCTGATCATCGCGGCCTTCATTCCCAGCCGGACCGTCTGGGGCGTCGTCAATCTGCAGGGACTGGTGATGTTCGGCCTCTACGCCGCCGGGATTCTCAGCGCCCTGTTCGTGTCGCTTCTGATCCGCAAGGTGTTCTGGCGCGGCGCGGTGGAGCCCTTCATGATGGAGCTGCCCACCTATCGGCTGCCGGACCCCAAGAGCGTCGCCTTCAACCTTTGGCTTCGCGCCAAGATCTTCATCAATCGCGCCGGCCGGATCATCCTGCCGCTGGTCATTCTGCTGTGGGTTCTGGCGACCTTCCCCTATCCGCCCGAGAACGCGACCCTGCCGGATATCGACTATTCGTTCGCCGGCATGATCGGCCGGGCGCTGGAGCCGATCTTCGCCCCCATCGGCTTCAACTGGCAGATGGTCATCGCCCTGATCCCCGGCATGGCGGCGCGTGAAGTGGCGGTCGCGGCGCTCGGCACCACCTACGCCATCGCCGATGCGGAGAATGCGACCGGCCTTCTGGCCTCGACCCTGTCGGCCCAGTGGTCCCTGGCGACGGCCCTGTCCTTCCTGGCCTGGTACATCTTCGCGCCCCAGTGCGTCGCCACCCTGGGTGTGGTCAAGCGTGAAACCAACTCGACCAAATGGACCTGGATCATGATCGGCTACATGTTCGGACTGGCCTATCTGGCGTCCTTCGTGACCTATCATGTGGCGGTGGCCCTCGGAGGCGGCTAAGCGGGGGTGGTTCTTCACCGTCCGGACCCAGAGATGAGCCCTGTCCTCGCCGCCGTCGTCCTGGGCCTTCTAGGTCTGATCATCGGCAGTTTCCTGGCGGCCGTGAGTGTCCGCCTGCCGCGTGACGAGGACATCGTACTCGCCCGGTCGCGGTGCATGGGGTGCGACCAGATTCTGAGGCCGTGGGAACTCGTCCCCCTGTTCAGTTGGGTCGTGTTGCGCGCCCGCTGCGCCCGGTGCGCCGCGCCCATTTCTCCACGGTATCCTTTGATCGAGCTGGCGGCGGCCGCAATCGGCGTCTGGACGGGTCTCTGGGCCGGCCTCAACGGCGGATCGATCCTGATGACGGCGGCGACCGCGATCCTGGGATGGCAGCTGCTGCTGATCGCGATCGTCGACGGCGAGAACTTCTGGCTTCCCGACATCCTGACCTGGCCGCTGGCGGCGACGGGACTGATCGCGGCGGCGCTGTCGGGATGGGACCAGGCGATCGCCCATCTGATCGGCGCGATCGTCGGGTTCGGGGGGCTGTGGCTGGTCGCCTGGCTGTACAAGCGGGTCCGGGGACGAGACGGGCTGGGGGGCGGCGATCCCTTCCTCTTTGCGGGCGCCGGGGCCTGGGTCGGATGGATCGGCCTGCCCAGCGTTCTTCTCTGGGCCTCGGCGGCGGGCCTCAGCCTGGTGTTCGGCCTGCTGGTGGTGCGCCGCTCGGTCAGCGCGACGGACAAACTGCCCTTCGGCGTCTTTCTGGCCGTCGGAATCTGGCTGACCTGGCTTTACGGGCCGCTGGGGCTTTAGCGCCCGGTGGTCAGTTTGACGATGATGATCGCCGCCGTGTCCAGAATGGCCTCGGGCGTGTCGGCGCGGCGCAGCAGGTCGAAGCTGGCGGCGGTGGATTCGGCGATGGAGGCGATCTGGTAGGAGGCCAGTCGGGGATTGTAATCCTTGGGATGGAGGCCCGCCGCATGGGCCTGGGCCACCCGCCGTTCGATCGCCAGATGCAGGCGGCGCAGGCGGCGCACGCGGCTTTCGACAAAGGCCGCCTCGCCGTTGTCGGCCAACATATGCTCGACCCTCAAAACCTGCCCATGATCGCGCCAGACCGCCATCACGTCCAGAATGAAGGCGCGGCCGATGGCGAAGGCCCTGTCGCCGGGCCAGTCCGTCTGGAAATGCGCGGCCAAACCCTGGAAATCGGCCGCCGCCGCTTCACACAGGGCCAGAACCGGTTCCTCGACCGACTTGAAATAGGTGTAGAAATTCGAAGGCGAGACGCCGGCGGCCGAAGCCACGTCCGCCACGCGAATCTCGCCGTAGTGACGCGCGTTGAGCAGCGTCCGCGTGGCGTCCAACAGGGCCTGACGGGTCCGGCCGCCCCGCGCGCCGATCTTGTGCCCCAGCTTGTTGGTCGTGTCGCCCATATCCCCAATGGTCGAAAAAAGGTGCTATGCGGCGGCGGCCCCGAGGGCGGCGCCGACCGTGACGACACGGCCCGCATAATCGATACGGCGCAGCCTAGCCGACCGACTCGCAAAAGGCCAATGCCGGGAAGGTTCGACCTCAGTCGAACGGCAGGATGAAGACGCCGTCGTATCCGGCGCCGGCGTCCTGGCGGGGCAGGGCCACGAATTCCCGCCCGGCGCTGGACAGGACCTCCCGCACCAGTTGGTCGAAGGCGGCGGCGTCATCCCGTTCAGACTTCAAGATGGCGAAGCCCTCTTCAGTCGGTTCGACCCGGTACCCCGCGCCCTGCTTCAACTCTGTGAGCGAAAAACCCATCGAACGCGCGGCTCCTCTATCCAGGATGCCTTCGCACAACCCTGATGCGTCGTAAACAACATGGGTTGGTTCGATACGGAAGAAGGGCCGTCCGACGGACGGCCCTTCGATGATCCCGAACAGAGATCCTTGAAAGGTGGATCAGCTGCGGACGGGCGCGCGCACGCCGGCTTCCGCTCGGGCCTCATCGGTCTTCAAGGCGGCGAGGAAGGGCATGATCTGCCAAAGGGCGGACAGGCCGACCAGCACATAGACGATGCGGGACAGGGCCGAGCCGTCGCCGAAGAGGGCGGCGACCAGATCGAAGTCGAAGGCGCCGACCAGACCCCAGTTGAGGCCGCCGACGATGACGAGGAGGAGGGTGACGAGGTTGAGGATTTTCATGAGCTTTCTCCGTGATTGTAAGGAAAGAAGCTTCGACCGGTCAGGCCGTTCCATCGTCGCCTTGTCCGCGTCGCCTCTGGCGGAAACCGGACAGACCGCAACCCTTGCGGTCGTCATTGTCCATTTGCCGACACGGGGCAACGCGGCCGCGCGGCGCCCATTGAGGCGGGGACGCCGACATTGGCGGTCCGGGATTCTCGCGCTTGCCGCCCTTCGACCCCACACCCCTCGTTCAGAACATAGAGAGCCTGTTTCGCCGGCTCCGCCTCGTGGGCGTTCTCGGCGGAGCGGCCGTTCTGGCGACCCTGTCCGCCCTGGCGATCCTGCGCTAATCGAGCGGCGGCAGAGGATCGTCCGGCGGGCCGGCCGCCACCCGGACTTCATAGATCGGCGGTCCCGCGTCGTGGAACAGGACGAGCGTGAACGCCGTCTGGTGTACCCCTTTCAGCGCATGGTCGCGGATCAGGTCGCCCACAGCCAGCAACGCTTCGCATCGGGCCGCGTTGTCATCCCCAGCCATAAGCTGAAGACGCTCCTCCATGCCGGCGACGCCGATTTTCAGGCGGTATTTCCTCATGGAGCCTATACGTGAGAGGCGGGGCTTGGATGTCGCTTAGCTCAATTTGTTCAATGCTGGACGTTCTCGTCCAGAAGTTCGAACGTCGTGACGATCTGTCGCCGGCTCAGAGGCGGGCCATTCTTCGACTGCCCGTCGAGCGTCTCCAGGCGAGCGCTGGGGAAACGATCGTGCGCGAGGAGCGGCGTCAAACCTCGAGCCTGCTGCTGCTGTCCGGTTACGCCGGACGGGTCGCCTTTGTTGGAGACGGCGGGCGGCAGTTCACCCAGATCGGGCTGCCCGGCGACTTTCTGGACCTGCACAGCCTGGTTATGAAGCGGATGGAAAACGGCGTCATGGCCATTTCCGACTGCGAATTAGCGACCATCCCCCATTCCGCTCTTCGCCGACTGGCCTCGCGCGATCCCCATCTGGCGCGAATGTTCTGGCTGGAAACGGTGGTGGATGCGGCCATCCACCGGGTCTGGCTGGTCGGCATGGGACGTCAGGACGCCCAGGCGCGCATGGCCCACTTCTTCTGCGAGATATTCACCCGGCTGGAGCCGGTGGGGCGAACCGCCGAAGGGAGCTTCGACTTTCCCCTTAACCAGAATGATCTGGCCGATGTTCTGGGCCTGTCGTCCGTTCATGTGAACCGAACCCTGATGGCGCTGAGGGCGGCCGATCTCCTCGACGTGCGCGACGGCCGCGCCGTTATCAAGGATTGGGACGGTCTGAGCCGCGTCGCAGAGTTCGACCCCCAGTATCTGCGTCTCTGGAAAGAGGCGGTTTGAGCCTCAGGCGCCCGAGCCCGGCTCCGCCATCTTGCGGTGCCTTTCGGCCAGGACGGTCTGGGGGGTGATCGCCGCCATCGCCGCCTGGACCTTGTTGCCGAGACCCGCCACCACGTCGCCATCGCCCCGCTTCATCGCCGCATAGCCCGCTTTTGCGACATCCTCCGGGTTCGCCTTGTCGCCCTGGGCGACCTTGGTGTCCATCATGTCGGCGCGCTCGAAGAATCGGGTGTCGGTCGGGCCGGGCATCAGGACGGTGACCGACACCCCTGAGTCCTTCAGCTCATTGCGAAGGGCCAGCGAGAAGCTGTCCACGAAGGCCTTCGAACCATTGTAAACGGCCTGGAAACTGCCCGGCATCAGGCCGGCGATCGAGCCGGTGAACAGGATGCGGCCTTGGCCGCGCGCCCGCATGGTTCTGCCGATCAGATGGACCAGACGCACCGTCCCGGTGATGTTGGTGTTGATTACATGAAGGATCTCATCGAACGGCTGGTCCAGAAAGGCCCGGCCCAACCCGTGACCGGCGTTGGCGGCCAGGGCGTCGATCGGGCGCTCGCCGATCAGCTCTCTCAAGGACTGCACCCCCTCTTCAGAGGCCAGGTCGACCTGAAGGGCCTCGACATGGGCGCCCAATCCCTCAAGCGCCTGCATCGCCTCAGCCAATGGGGTGTCGGCGGCGATGACCAGGTCGTAGCCGTCCTGGGCGAACAGCTTGGCCAAGGCGTAGCCGATGCCCGATGAGGCCCCGGTGACCACGGCCAGCGGCCGAACGGTTTCTGCAGCGGTTTGATCCAGGGCGTCGGTCATTGATGAACTCCGGCTTTTCAGCCTGACCAACTCACGCCTGGGCCCTGTGTTCCGTCCAAGACTCGACGGAACGAAGCCGGCGCCGCTCGGTTCACCACGTTCAGCCGATCGGAGCTAAGTCCATGTCTTATAGTGACGTTTCAACCGACGCCGACGTCGGATCGACCGCCTTCCTTGAAGAGGATCGGCAAGAGGGCGACCATGACTCTTCAAGTCTGCGTGCGGCCCTGATCAACCGGCCGAGGCAGGAACTCTATGACTACTGGCGGGAGTTTCGAAACCTGCCCAGCTTCATGGAGAATGTGAAGGCCGTCGAAATTCTGGACGGGCGTCGCTCGCAATGGACCATAGCCGGCCCCGCCGGCGCCGACTTCGACCTGGTCTGCGAAATCACCGAGGATCGCCCTGGCGAGCGGATCGCCTGGACCTCTTCCGAGGGCTCCGACGTCGATCACGAGGGCTGGGTCGATTTCAAGGACAACCCCTTCGGCCGCGGCACGGAGGTCCGGGTCTTCATCAGCTATGATCCGCCTGCGGGGGTGGTGGGCAAGGTGGTCGCCAAGGTGATGCAGCGCGAGCCGCGGGTTCAGGCCCGGCGCGAGCTTCGCCGCTTCAAACAGCTGATGGAGACGGGGGAGGTTTCGACCTCCAAGGCGCCCGAGGCGGCGCCCCGCGCCTCGCGCCACCTCTGATCCTTTTCCCTCGAACCAAGGAGCCCCAATGCGCGCCCTCACATGGCACGGAAAACACAATGTCCAGGTGGATACGGTCCCTGACCCCCAGATCGTCAATCCCAGGGACGCCATCATCAAGATCACGGCGACCGCCATCTGCGGCTCGGACCTGCACCTCTACGACAGCATGATCCCCGGCATGTCCAACGGAGACATCCTGGGACATGAGTTCATGGGGGAGGTGGTGGAGGTCGGCCGAGGCAACACCAGCCTGAAGAAGGGCGATCGCGTCGTTGTTCCCTTCGTCATCGCCTGCGGCCAGTGCTTCTTCTGCGAACGGTCGATGCCGGCCGCCTGCGACAATTCCAATCCCGCCGACAAGGCCGACGCCACCGAGATCGCCTACGGCCATTCCGTCGCGGGCCTGTTCGGCTATTCGCACCTGACCGGCGGCTTCGCCGGGGGACAGGCCGAATATGCGCGCGTGCCCTATTCCGACTACGGCCCGATCAAGATTCCCGACGGGATCGAAGACGAGAGTGTTTTGTTTCTGTCAGACATCTATCCCACCGGCTGGATGGCGGCGGAGAACGCCCAGATCCAGCCCGGCGACACCGTCGCGGTCTGGGGCTGTGGACCGGTCGGTCTGTTCGCCATCAAGAGCGCGATCCTTCAGGGCGCCGGCCGGGTGATCGCCATCGACCGTCACCCGAACCGATTGGCCCTCGCCAAGGCCAATGGCGCGGAGGTGCTGAACTATCACGAGGTCAAGGTGCGCGAGGCCCTGATGGAGATGACGGCCGGCCTGGGCCCCGACAGCTGCATCGACGCCGTCGGCATGGAAAGCCACGGCTTCTCGCCAGACAATATCGTCGATGCGATCAAACAGGAGACCAGGCTGGGGACAGACCGACCCCACGTACTGCGAGAAACCATCATGGCGGTGCGCAAGGGCGGAACGGTGTCGGTCCCAGGCGTTTACGGCGGGGTGGCGGACAAATGGCCTGTGGGCGCCTTCATGGAGAAGGGGCTGACGCTGAAGACCGGCCAGACCCATGTTCAGCGCTATCTGCCGCAACTGCTGCAACTGGTGCTGGACGGCAAGATCGACACCACCGACCTGATCAGCCACCGTCTGCCGCTGGAACAGGCCCCCGAGGGCTACAAGAACTTCAAGGAAAACCAGAACGAATGGACCAAGGTGGTCCTGAAGCCGCACTGAGGCTTCAGCAGCCGCAGGCGAAGCGATGAAGGCGCGCGGGGTCGGTGACGATCATCCGACCCCGCGACAGCTTCAGCGCGCCGTCCCGCTCCAGGGCCTTGACGGCCGCATTGACGCTGGTGCGTTGAACGCCCATGGCCTGGGCCAGGATGGACTGGGTGGTGCGCAGTTCAGGGCCGGAAGTCTCGTACAGACGGCGAATCCAATTGGCCGTGCGGTGGGGCACCTGGTGGACGGCGTTGCAAGCCGCCTCGGCCTGCACCCGCGACAGACGGTCCAAGGCATGGCGGGCGAAAACGTGTTCGACCCAGGCCTGCCCCATCAGATCCGACAGATCGGCGGCCGGCGCCTCGATCCAGTGGGTGTCGATCAGAGGCAGAAAACGCACGGGATAGAAGGCGGAGGCCAACGAGGCTTCCCAACCGAACATCGCGCCTCGGCCATGAAGGCCGACGCAGGCCATGTTCTTGCGGTCGAAGGCCGCCAAGGCGCCGTCCAGCACAAAGCCCACCGCCGCACGCCCTTCCAGGCTTTCCCCGGCGCGGCCGCTCCGCATCTGACCCTTCTGTCGGACCAGATCCTGGACCTCGTCCGGCATCAGCCGCAGCACCGGGTGATCTCTCACACCTTGCGGACGATGGTCTTCCGAAATCGGATCCCGCGAGGAGACCGCGAGGGCTGAAGCGGCGTCATACATGCACCCACCCTGCACGGCGCGTAAGGCCAAGGCATTCACATGGGTTAAGCAAGGGCGGCGATCACCGCGCCTTGTGCGCTTCTTTTTCCCGTTCGGACCGGACCGCCCGGCAAGGAGGTAGGGCGAACGCCGCCCAGCCTCGGATACGGGGGTCGAGGGGCGCGCGTTTCTTTCATTGGATCATCCGGCCGCCGTGTCTGAACCGAGCGGGGCATGGACGTCCCCGTGATCCGGCCGCGGAACCCGCCGCAGCGGCTGGCCTTTCCTTAGGAACAAGGAGCCGCACGATGACGATGAAGTTTTACCAGATAGACCTGGAGCAAGGCGGGGTGACGCGAACCGTGCGCGTTCCGTCCAAGACCGATGTCCAGGCGGCCGACGCGGCCGCGCCTCTGATGAAGGCGGGCGAGCGGATCATCGCCATTCGCCAGGTCGTCGATGACGGATTGCAGAAGGCTGACGCCCTGCCGCCGGTCTCCCAGGCGGAGTCGTTCGCCGAGATCACGCCGGGCGCGGCGGCAAAGGGGCCGCCTCCCACCAGCTGACGCCGCAGCCGGCGCCGGGTCGCGCTGAAGACTGACCTGGGTAAGCTGAGGCGTTGCGCTGAAGGAGGGTTGACGGCATTGTCGGGCGGCAGACGAGTGAACCATGGCCGACCAAACAACAAACATCGACCACGCCTCTCCGCAGTTGGGGCGAGACGATTTAGTGACGATGGTTCAGGCGGTTGTCGGCTAAGGTGTCCGAGACGACGACATCGGTGAACGTCGCCCAGCGCCTGACGCCTATGGAGGCGGCCTGTCTGCGCCGTGTGCGCGACGGTCTTCAGTCGAAGGAAATCGCGCTCGAATTGGGCCGCTCCGCCAAGACCATAGACAAGCATATCGAGAACGCCTGTCGCAAACTGGGCGTCAGCAGCCGCCGGCAAGCGGCGCGCCTCTATTTCGAACCTCTACGGGACGATTCCGTAGGGGCGTCATTCCCCCTGCCCACCGCTCCCGACGCCGTCTCTGATGACGGTCGGAAAGGAGGCTTGGATGCCGCACTCGGGATGTCATCTGCCGCCCGTCACATGGGAGGAGCTGGAGGCGATCTTCGAGGATTTGGCGGCGACGAACGAGGAACGCGAGACGGCTCTGCGGTTGCTGGATCTGACACGGACCCTTCAGCCCTATCTCTCGCCGCTCGATTTGATGCGCGAGATACTCTGCATCGCGCTCGTTCTCCCCAGCGAGAACGATCGGCCGCCAAGACGGCCCGCGTTGCCGAGCGAGTTCGTGAACTGGCGATGATCCTGAGGCGCCCCCCTCTGGTCCCTCGATCATTATGAGAGTCCAGGGGGTTGATAGCCGATCTGCTTCGCCGACGGGAGCGGCCGTGCGGCGGAGCTGATCAAGTTGCGCAGCCGAACGGCCGCGGGGTTCAGGCGCACCGCCTCCGGGGTCAGTCCCCCGTGCGCCGAGTGCGGCCTGACGTGGTTGTAGTCGATGCGCCAGCGCTCGATGACGGCGCGGGCCTCGGCCAGGGTGGCGAAGACCTCCTCGTTCAGACACTCGTCGCGGAGCCTGCCGTTGAAGCTTTCGACGAAGCCATTCTGCTGCGGCTTGCCCGGCGCGATGTAATGCCAGGCCACGCCGGTGCGGTTGGTCCATTCCAGGATGGCCCGGCTGGTCATCTCGGTCCCGTTGTCGCTGACGATCATGGCCGGACGCCCGCGTCGGGCGATCAGCCGGTCCAACTCGCGCGCCATGCGTGAGCCGCCGATCGAGGTGTCGACCACCAGAGCCAGGGCCTCGCGCGTGAAGTCGTCCACGATGCACAGGATGCGGAAGCGTCGGCCCCACGACAGACTGTCGGCCACGAAGTCCAGCGACCAGCGCTGGTTTGGGCCGTCCGGCAGGGCCATGGGCGCACGGGTTCCGGTGGCCCGCTTGCGGCCCCGTCGCCGTCGCACCGCCAAGCCTTCCTCCCGATAGAGCCGGAACAGCCGCTTCTTGTTCATGCTGAGGCCCTCCCGTTGCAACAGAATGCCCAAGCGCCGGTAGCCGAACCGGCGGCGCTCAGCCGCCAGGCTGCGCAGGCGCTCGCGCACCTCCACATCGCCCTGTTCAGGCTCGCGACGCACCGTCTTCGGATCGATCTGAACCAGCCCGCAGGCGCGCTTCTGGGAGAAGCCGCGCTCCGCCATCAGACGAAGCACGGCCGCTCTGCGCGCTGCAGGCCCGATCAGTTTTTTCCCAGAAGATCCTTCAGCGCCGACACGTCCAGCATCGACTCCGCCAGCAGCTTCTTCAGCCGCCGGTTCTCGTCTTCCAGCGCCTTCAGCTTCGTGGCGTCCGACACGCTCATGCCGCTGTACTTCGCCTTCCACCGATAGAAGGTCTGCTCGCTGATCCCGTGCCTTCGGCATACCTCCGCCGTCGGGCTTCCGGCCTCCTGCTCGCGCAGCACGCCTATGATCTGCGCTTCGTTGAACCTGCTCTTCTTCACGTCCGTCTCCTTGATGAAACGGACTCTCACTCAAAACGAGGGATCAGGAAGGGGGCGCCTCACTCAGGAGTTTGCGGACAAGGTGTTCGCGCGGATTGCGCGGTCGATGGATGGGGCTAAGGCGGCGCTGGATAAGGGCATCGCTTTCATCGAGGGCGAGTTGGCTGCGCCGGTGACCGCCAAAGCTGCTGTCAGCGTGGCTGCTGAAATCCGGTCGTTCGTGAAGGCGATGCCGAACGGTGAACGCATCTCCTTCATCCAGAAGGCGATTGCCGAGGGTGATGAGACCACGGTGTCGAGCCTGCTTGGCGCTCCGAGCTATCTGTCGGGCCTCGACGCCAATATGGCGTCCATCTTCCTTCGCGCGTGGCATGAGCGGAACAGCCCGGCGCTGGCGCAGAGGCTCAAGGCCATGAGCGGTGCGCGCGACCTAATCCTCAATCGGGGCGGTCTGGTCCACTCTGAGCTGACCAAGGCTATCGGGGCGAGTCCGCACAAGGTCGCCGCCCTCCGTGCCGCCAAGTCGAAGGCTGAGAAGGCTTTCGTTCTGCGCGAAGCTTGATCCGGCAGTGATCCGATCAATGGGAAGCGGCACATGACGACCACACCCGCCCATGCTGAGAAGCCCGACTGGATGGATGGCTGGAAGCCAGACGCCGCGCCGAAGAAGGTCGGCAATCCCAACTGGTATCCGGGGATGCCCTCTCCCAATAAGTCAGGTCGTCCGCGGGGCATCGTCGATAAGCGCGTGCGCGTGGCGCAGCAGATGCTGGACGACGTGCAGGGCATTGTTGAGGTGATGACGGCGAAGGCGCTGGAGGGTGACTCTGCCGCTGCCTCGCTGATCCTTGGCCGTGTGCTGCCCTCGCTCCGTAGTCAGGCGCAGCCAGTCGCGTTCGAGTTTGACGCCACCGCGCCCATTGCCCGTCAGGTTGAGATGGTGCTGGACGGCATCGCCTCGGGTGCGGTCCCCGCTGACATTGGCAAGCAGATCATCGACGCCGTTGGCGCGCTGTCAGCGATCCGGGCGACCGAAGAGTTGGAGGCGCGCCTTGCCGCGCTTGAAGCCAAAGAGGAACGCTCATGAACACTTGGCTCAATCCGCACAGGGTTGTCAGCGCCGAGCCGCTGCCGCGCGACCATGTGGTCGCCATCTTCGTGGAGGGGCGCCGCGTCAGCATTCACCCCGCCGCTCAATACGAGCGCGTTCTTGCCCACGCGCAAGCGTTCGCGTCGGAGGCGAAGCGCCCGGTCAAGGTGCTGCCCCTGACCATCGGTGAGTTGATGGGCTTCATGAACATGGACGCCGCCGAACTGGCCGCCAGCCTGTCACAGGAGGGTGCCGCGCAGGACCGCGAGCTTGTGGTGACCACATGCCGGGAAATCCTTCGGAACTGCGACGATGGGGCGGTGCGGCGTGAAGCCTACGACCTGCTCATCAGCATGGGGGAGCTATCCGCATGACCGACAAGGACGACTGCATCGTCAAATATGGACTACCCGCCAGTCAGAGCGAAAAGCTGGTGGAGCGGCACTTTGAGGTGACTCTGACCGAGCGCGCCATAGCCGACGCCCAGTTCGCCCATGCCCTGCGCGTGGGGCCGGAGCTAAGCGCCGCGCTGGGCCGTCTCAAGAGCGACTGACATGGCCACAGTGCGCGCCCTGCTGAACCGGGTCGCCAAGCTCGAGGTGTCGAAGGTGCCGCCAGTCCTCGCCATGATGGGCGGGGAAGAGGGCTTGGCGGCGTTTGAGGCGGACGCGGAAGCCGGGCTTGCCGAGGGGCGCTACGATCCGCAGGACACACCGGTGCTCCTTGCCAGCCTCAGGCGGTGGATGGCGCTGCCGCCGGTATGAGCGCGGACCCGCCTTGGCTGACGCCGAAGCCCGCTATGCCCCCGCGCAGGCAGGGGTGGGGAGCGCGAGGCTTCATCGAGCCAGCGCCGTGGGCGTGGGATGAAGGGGCGAGGCGCGAACCCATCCTCGACGCTGACTGCGACCCGCCTCGTGTGGTTCGCTATGTCGGCTGGCGCAGGTGCATGTCCTGCCAGGCACCGTTCTTCTCCGAGGACGTGGCCGGTCTGCGACTCTGCGATAAGTGCAAGCTGCCTGATCGGGACCAGCGGAGACCGACGCGGTAAGGGCGTCGGGACAAGCTACAAATCCGTTACACGGTCAGCGCGCGCGGCCAGCGCCGGCTTGGTTGCCCGCTGGTAAGTTATTGTTTTTATTGAGAAACGATGGTGGGTGATGTAGGGTTCGAACCTACGACCCGCTGATTAAGAGTCAGCTGCTCTACCGACTGAGCTAATCACCCACACCGATCGTCGCGACTTCGGCGAAGACGAGCGCCTCGCCGAAGGGCGCTCCTACTACCCACCCGTTCCGGGCTTGGCAAGCGCTTTCGCAAACTTTCTTTGACGGGCATGGTCTCGGCCGAATCAGCCGCAAAGACGGTGGGGGAGTGAGCATCATGGCCTTTTGGAACCGGCGTCGTTCGATCGATGTCATGACGGCGCCGCACGACGGGCCGCGGCTGAAACCGACGCTCAGCTGGCCGCATCTGCTGGCCCTGGGCGTGGGCGCCATCGTCGGCACCGGCATTCTGACCCTGATCGGGGTCGGGGCGGGTCTGGCGGGGCCGGCGGTATTGATCAGCTTTGGCCTGGCGGGCCTGGTCTGCGTCTGCGCCGCCCTGGCCTATGCCGAACTGTCGACCATGATGCCGACGGCGGGCAGCGCCTACACCTATTCCTACGCCGTTCTGGGCGAGATGATCGCCTGGGTCGTCGGTTGGAGCCTGATCCTGGAATATTCGCTGGTGGTCTCGGCCGTGGCGGTGGGCTGGTCGGGCTATGCGGTTGGGTTTTTGACCGGCCTGGGTGTCGATCTGCCGGCGGTCCTGACGGCGGGGCCGCACGCCGGGGGAATCATCAACCTGCCGGCCGTCGCCATCATCGGGGTGGTGACCGGCCTGCTGCTGCTGGGCACCAAGGAGAGCGCAACCCTGAACGCGGTCCTGGTGGTCATCAAGATCGCCGCCTTGGTCGTCTTCGTCGCCATCGCCCTGCCGGCCTTCAAGCCCGAGAACTTCACCCCCTTCATGCCCAACGGCTTCGGCGCCCCCTTCGTCCAGACGGGGGTCATGGCGGCGGCGGCCATCATCTTCTTCGCCTTCTACGGCTTCGACGCCATCTCCACGGCGGCGGAGGAGACCAAGAAGCCTGAGCGGGACCTGGCCATCGGCATCATCGGCTCCATGCTGGTCTGCACGGCCCTGTATCTGGTGGTCGCCGCCGCCGCCATCGGCGCCCGGCCAGTCTCCGACTTCGCCGACAGCCCCGAGCCCCTGGCCCTGATCCTGCGCCAAATGGGGCAGGGCACGGCGGCCCAGTGGATCGCGGCGGCGGCGGTGATCGCGCTTCCGACCGTGCTGCTGGCCTTCCTGTTCGGCCAGAGCCGCATCTTCCTGGGCATGGCGCGCGACGGCCTGTTGCCGCGTCGGCTGGCCAAGGTCTCGGCGCGCGGCGTTCCGGCGGTGGTGACGGTCTTTACGGCTGTGGTGGTGGCGATCCTGGCCGGGCTGTTGCCGCTGGACGAACTGGCTTCCTTGGCCAACGCCGGCACTCTGGCCGCCTTCTGCGCCGTGGGCGTCTGCCTGATCGTGCTGCGGATTCGCGAGCCGGGCCGCCGGCGGGTGTTCAAGGCGCCCCTGTGGCCCCTGGTCGGCGCCGTCACCGTGATCGGCTGCGTGGTCTTCTTCCTTAGCCTGAAGCCGGTGACCCAGATCGGCTTCGTCGTCTGGAACGGGGTCGGCGTCCTCATCTATCTGGCCTGGTCGTCTCGGAACTCCCGTCTGGCCAAGGGCGAGGAAGAGGCCGCCTGATGGCCCGTCGCGACCTGACCGGCGCCGTCGACTTCAGCGTGCTGGAGGGCATGACCGGCGGCGACGCGGCGATTTCGGAAGAGGTGCTGTGCCTGTTCGTCGAACAGGCCGCCCTCTGGTCTGTGCTTCTGAATCCCAGGGCCGACGGTTGGCGCGACGGAGTCCACACCATCCGGGGCGCGGCCGCAGGGATCGGCGCCGGCGACCTGGCGGCGATCTGCGCCCAGGCGGAAACGGTCGAACAGGCCCTGGCGGCGCCGGCGCTGGAGCGGGTGCGCGACGCCCTGGACGCCGCGCTGGCCGACGTCGCGGCCTATCGCCACGAGCTGATGCTGCGGGGGCTTAAGGCCTAGCTTCGAGTCCGGTCGTAGACCGCGAACTCGTGCGCGATGCACCGGTCGATCAGCAGCCGCCAGACCGGTTCGGCGATCTCGGGCGACAGGTGGTGCGCTTGCGCGGCCGTCAGCACCTTGGCCACCACGTCGTCGATCCGGGCCTGGTCGAAGACGGCGTCGCGGTCGGGCTTGATGCGGGCGGCCGCCTCCATATAGCGCTGGCGTTCGGCCAGCAGGGCGACCAGGGCGCGGTCCAGGGCGTCGACGCCCTGGCGGACCTCGGCCATGGACTGGCATTCGGCGGGATCGACGCGAGGATCGACGGCGACAAGGGCAGGGTGGTGCATGGCGGTCGGGTTAGCCGGTCCGACCGCCCAAGCCAAGTCGTCAGCCGACGAAGGCCCGCTCCAGCACATAGTCGGCCGGTTCCGCGTTCGAGCCTTCCTTCAGGCCGTAGGTCTCCAGCAGTTCGCCGGCCTCCTTGATCATGGCCATGGAGCCGCACAGCATGACCCGGTCCTTGGCCGGATCGAAGCCTTCGGGCAGGCCCAGGTCGCGGAAGAAGTCGCCCGACTTGATCCGGTCGGTGATCCGGCCGGGCGTCTGGAATTCCTCGCGCGTGACCGTGGGATAATAGGTCAGCTGCGCCCTGGCCTCCTCGCCGATCAGCGGGTCGTCGTGGACCTCGCGGGTGAAGAAGTCGCGGTAAGCCAAGTCGGCGACGTTGCGCACCGTATGGATCACATAGACATGGCCGAAGCGGGAATAGGTCTCCGGATCGCGCGCCACGCTCAGCCAGGGCGCCAGACCCGTGCCGGTGCCGATCAGGAACAGCCGCTCGCCGCCGGTCAGGGCGTCCAGCACCAGGGTGCCGGTCGGCTTCTTGCCCATCAGCACGGTGTCCCCGGCCACGATCTTCTGCAGGCGCGAGGTCAGGGGGCCGTCGGCGACCTTGATCGAGAAGAACTCCAGCTCCTCGGCCCAGCAGGGGCTGGCGATGGAATAGGCGCGCAGGATCGGCTTTCCGCCGTCTTCGCCGGGCAGGCCGATCATCACGAACTCGCCCGAACGGAAGCGGAAGTCCTCGGGCCGTTTCACGCCGAAGCTGAACAGGCTGTCGGTCCAGTGGCGAACCCACAGGACCTCAAGCTCGTTGAACGGACTGGCTTTCACAGGGGCGGGGGAGAGGGCGGCGTCGGTCATGGTGCGGCCTCTCTAGTCTGAGAACCGGTCGCAGGGAAGAAAAAGCGCTCCGGGCGGCGACCACTTTTCCTAGTGACGGCTTGCAGAAGCGTCGCTAGCGTCGCCGACCATGCGCACCCTTCTTCTCGCCTCGACCATCCTCCTCTCGGCCGGTTCAGCGGTCGCCCAGGAGACCCCCTCCAACATTTTGACGCCCGAGCGCGTCTTCTCCAGCCCCAGCCTGAACGGCCCGGTGGCCAAGGGGGTCAGCCTGTCGCCCGACGGCCAGCTGGTGGCCTTCCTGCGCTCGCGTGAGGACAATGTGGACGTCCAGGACCTGTGGGCGGCCCCCACGGGCGAGGGCGAACCCTACAAGCTGATCGACGCCCGCGCCCTGGTTCCCGATGCAGGCGAACTGTCCGAGGCCGAAAAGGCCCGGCGCGAGCGGATGCGGATCAGCGCGCGCGGCGTGGTCGAATACGCCTGGGACCAGCAGGGCCGCTACATCCTGGCGCCGCTGGAGGGCGACATCTTCCTGGCCAGCCGCGCCGACGGCAAGGTGCGCCGCCTGACCGAGACCCCCGCCGACGAGATCGACGCCAAGGTCTCGCCAAAGGGCAACTATGTCTCCTGGGTCCGCGACCAGAACCTGGTCATCTATGATCTGGCCACGGGCAAGGAGACGCCGATCACCGACGACGGCGCCGGTCTGATCACCTGGGCCACGGCCGAGTTCATCGCCCAGGAGGAGATGGATCGCGACACCGGCTACTGGTGGAGCCCCGACGAACGCTACATCGCCCTGACCCGCGTGGACGAAAGCCCGGTGGACGTCGTGCCCCGGTTCGAGATCACCGGCGGCGGCGCGACCATGGTCGAGCAGCGCTATCCCCGCGCCGGCCGCCCCAACGCCTTGGTCGAACTCTATGTCCGCGATCTTCAGAGCGGCGCGCGGGTCAAGGTGGATCTGGGCGCCAATACCGACATCTATCTGGCGCGGGTCGACTGGTCGCATGACGGCAAGACCCTGTATGTCCAGCGTCAGTCGCGCGACCAGAAGACGCTCGACCTGCTCAGCGTCGATCCGGCCACCGGCGCATCGCGGGTCATCCTCAGCCAGAAGGCCGAGGCCTGGGTCGATCTGAACAACGACTTCCACGTCCTGCCGGATGGCCGCTTCATCTGGTCGAACGAGGACAGCGGCTGGCGCCACCTGTATCTGTACGACCGTAACGGGCGTCAGCTGCGGGCGATCACGCACGGCGACTATCCGGTCAAACATCTGGACGGGGTAAACGAACAGACCGGCGAGGTCTATTTCACCGCCTCGATGCGCGACGGCAAGGAACTGCCCATCGAACAGCAGATGTTCCGCGCCAGCCTGAACCGCACGGTCGATCCGGTGGCGGTGACCCCCGCCGGCGGCTGGTGGAACGTCTCGGTCAACGGGCCGGCGACCGCCTATGTCGGCAACTATTCCGATCCCGCCACCCCGCCCCAGTCGGCCCTGTACCGGATCGACGGCACGCGGATCCGCTGGATCGAGGAAAACCGGCTCGACGCCGATCACCCCTTCGCGCCCTACGTCTCGCGTCTGCGGGCGCCCGAGTTCGGCACGATGCAGAGTCATGGGGAAACCCTGGTCTGGCGCATGACCACCCCGCCCGACTTCGATCCGTCGAAGAAGTACCCGGTGGTGATGCAGGTCTATGGCGGTCCGGGCACCGGCGCAGGCGTGCAGAAGAGCTGGCAGCCCCTGACCAACCAGCTGCTGACCGAGGCCGGCTATATCGTCTTCCGCGTGGACAACCGCGGCGAGGGCGACCGGTCCCAGGCGTTTGAGACCAGCATCTATCGCCGCCTGGGCATCCCTGCGGTCGAGGATCAGGCTTTGGCCGCCAAATGGCTGAAAACCCTGCCTTATGTCGATGGCGACCATATCGCGGTCATGGGCTGGAGCTTCGGCGGTTTCCTCAGCCTGCTGACCCTGACCGATCCGGACGCCGGACTGGCCTCGGCGCTTGCCGGCGCCGCCCCGACCGAGTGGAGCCTGTACGACACCCATTACACCGAACGCTACATGTCCACGCCCCAGGACAATCCGGACGGCTACGCGGCCACCGACGTCCTGCCGCGCCTGGACGACCTGACGGGTCGTCTTCTGATCCTGCACGGCATGGCCGACGACAATGTCATCTTCGGCAACGCCACCCGCGTGATCGACGCCCTCCAGGCCAAGAGCACGCCGTTCGAGATGATGCTCTATCCCGGCCAGAGACACGGCGTCCGCGGCGAGCCGAGGCAGCTTCAGCAATGGCGGACCTATCTCGACTTCCTGGATCGCACGATCGGAAAGCGAGCCGAAAAGACGGACTGACGGCTTAATCAGGAACGGGGCGAACATGTTGAAGACCAAGCTTTTGGCCGGCGTGTTCGCCGTGGTCCTGGTCGGCGTCGTGCCGCCGTTCGCCTCGGCGCAGACGCCGCCGCCCCCGCCGCCGCCGCCGCCGAACGCCGACATCGCCTGGGTTCAGCGCGAGCGTACGCCTTACGGCTCCTGGGAGGAGATGGCGCGCTTCTTCCTCAGCCAGATTCGCACCTATGACGTCGAAGGCCGGTTCGGCGAGCCCGGTCCCGCGATCAACAGCCTGATCGCGATCAACCCCGATGCGCTCGAGGACGCCCGCGCCTCCGACGCCCGCCGCCTCGCCGGACAGGCCCTGCCGCTGGACGGCGTGCCCCTGGTCATCAAGGACAATGTCGAGGCGCGCGGCATGCCGACCACGGCGGGCTCCCTGGCCCTGGCCGCGAACCAGCCGGACCGCGACGCGCCGATCACGGCCCGGCTGCGCGCGGCGGGGGCGGTGCTGATCGGCAAGTCCAATCTGTCGGAGTGGGCCAATATCCGCTCGTCCCACTCCATCAGCGGCTGGAGCGCCGTGGGCGGCCTGACCCGAAACCCCTACGCCCGCGACCGCAACACCTGCGGCTCGTCCTCGGGATCGGGCGCGGCGGTGGCGGCGGGTTTCGCCATCGTGGCCATAGGCACCGAGACGGACGGGTCGATCACCTGTCCGGCGGCGATGAACGGTCTGGTCGGGTTCAAGCCCACTGTGGGCCTGGTGTCGCGCACGGGGATCGTGCCGATCAGCCACAGCCAGGATACGGCCGGGCCGATGACCCGCACGGTCAGGGACGCGGCCCTGGTGCTCAATGTCATCGCCGGTTCCGACCCCGCCGATCCGGCGACGGCTGAGGCTGACGCCCGCAAGACCGACTATGCGGCGGCTCTGGAGGCGGCCAGTCTCCGCGGGGTTCGCATCGGCGTCGCTCGGTTCCTCACCGGCTATTCCGACGGCACGGACGCCGTCTTTGAAGCCAATCTGGAGCGGTTGCGCCAGGCGGGCGCCGTCCTGATCGAGATCAAGGACGGACCGGATATGGACGCTGTCGGCGGCGCGGAATTCACCGTCCTGCTGACGGAGTTGAAGGCGGATCTGAACGCCTATCTCGCCACCACCGATCGGGCCCAGGTCAAGACCCGCACTCTGGCGGACGTCATCGCCTTTAACCGCGCGACCCCGCGCGAGCTGGCCCTGTTCGACCAGGACCTGTTCGAGGCCGCCGAGGCGACCGGGGGCCTGTCCGACCCCGCCTATGTGGCGGCGCGCGAGACCTCGCTGCGTCTGGCCGGGGCGGAAGGGATCGATCGGCTGCTGAAGGACAAGGACGTCGACGTCCTGATCGCGCCCACGACCGGCCCGGCCTGGATGACCGACGTCGTCAACGGCGACCACTATCTGGGCTCGGCCTCGACGCTGCCGGCTGTGGCGGGCTATCCCCATCTGACCGTGCCCATGGGGCAGGTGGGCGGGCTTCCGGTGGGGCTCAGCTTCATCGGCGGCCAGTGGCAGGACGCGCGGGTGCTCGCGCTCGGCTACGCCTTTGAACAGTTGGGACCGCAGCGGGTCGCGCCGGCCTTTCCCGCCTCGTTGAACGCCACGCGCGCCGTCGCGCCTCTGCTCGCGCCCATCCATCAGGAACCTTGATCGGCGGTCCGCTGTTGGGCCTTCATGACAAAGCCGATCCTCCCCGAATGAGCGACCTGATCGCCAATATCGTCGGCTCGGCCGCAGCGGTCTGTTCCGTCACCAGTTTCGCACCCCAGGCGCTCAAGATCTGGAAGGAGAGGGACGCCTCCTCCGTCAGTCTGAGGACCTATTCCCTGACCGTGACCTGTTTCGCCTTGTGGGTGGTCTATGGGGTGATGACCCAGGCCTGGCCCGTCACCTTGGCCAATTCCTGCGCCCTGGTCATGGCGTCCTGGGTTTTGGTGATGAAATGGCGGTTCCGCGACGGCGATCCCGAAGCCTGACGGCCCGATTCTGCAGGTTTGATCCGGATCAAGGCGAGGCGGCGGAGGCGGCGCGAGGGTGGGGCTGAGGAGATTTCCCATGCCCCATGACGCCGTCCCCTTCGTCGCCGCCATCGTCGCGGCCTTCGTCTTCTTCATGGCCGCCCTTGGTCTGGCCAGTCTCTATTCGGGCTCTTCACCGGACAAGTGACGAGAGCTTTACCCGACGTGATCTTGGCGCCCCGCGCGATGCGGGCTACGGCAGGAGCCTCAACGTCCAAGGGAGACGCCCCCAATGCCTGATCTCGCCCAAGTCACCGAACACATCCGCGCCGCCGTCGGCGACAACTCCGGCCTCGGCAAGACCGTGAAGCTCGACCTCGGCGACGAGGGCAAGATCTTCATCGACGGCGCCTCCGTGCCGAACACCGTCACCAATGAAGACAAGCCCGCCGACGCCACCGTCTCGATCAAGTGGGACGACTTCATGGCCCTGTCGGAAGGCAAGCTGGACCCGATGATGGCCTTCATGCAGGGCAAGCTGAAGATCGCCGGCGACATGATGATCGCCCAGAAGCTGGCCCCGCTGCTGAAGCGCTGATGGCTCGCTGATCAATACTTGTCTGCGGCGCGGCTCCCCTCGGGGGCCGCGCCGTTTTCGTCTTCAGCGTCCGTCAGAGGCGCGACCGAAAAACGAGGAAACGACATGGACTTCAGACATTCCGACCGCGCCCTGGACTGGCACGCCCGCGTGCGCCGTTTTCTCGACGAACAGGTCATCCCGCGCGAGGCCGACTATTTCGCCCAGGTGCGCGAAAACCCGAACCGCCAGCCTCCGGTCATGGAGGCCATGAAGGCCGCCGCGCGTGAGGCGGGCCTGTGGAACATGTTCCTGCCGGGCGGCCATGACGGAGAGAACGGGGGCGCCGGCCTGACGAACCTGGAATACGCCCCCCTCGCCGAGATGATGGGCCGCCACCTGTGGACGGCCGAGGTGTTCAACTGCAACGCCCCCGACACCGGCAATATGGAGGTGCTCCATATGTACGGAAACGCGGCCCAGCAGGACCGCTGGCTGAAGCCGCTGATGGCGGGCGAGATCCGCTCCGCCTTCCTGATGACCGAGCCCGAGGTCGCCTCGTCCGACGCCACCAATATCCGGACCCGGATCGAGCGCGACGGCGATCACTATGTCATCAACGGCCGCAAATGGTGGTCGACCAACATGGCCCATCCGAACGTCGCCGTGACCATCGTCATGGGCAAGACCGATCCGGACGCCGCTGCGCACGCCCAGCAGTCCCAGATCATCGTCCCCGTCGATACGCCCGGCTTCCGGGTCGAGCGGATGCTGTCGGTCTTCGGCTATGACGAAAAGCCCATCGGCCACGCCGAGGTGGTGCTGGAGAACGTCCGCGTGCCGGTCGAGAACCTGATCGCGGGCGAGGGCCGGGGATTCGAGATCGCTCAGGGGCGCCTCGGCCCGGGCCGTATCCACCACTGTATGCGCGTGATCGGCGCGGCCGAGCGGGCGCTGGAGCTGATGGTGACCCGCCTTCTGAACCGCACCGCCTTCAGAAAACAGCTGGCCGAACATTCGGTGTGGGAGCAGCGGGTCGCCGAGGCCCGCACCAATATCGAGATGTGTCGCCTGCTGGTGCTGAAGGCCGCCTGGATGATGGACGAGGCGGGGGCCAAGAACGCCCGCTCCGAGATCGCCCAGATCAAGGTCGCAGCCCCGCGCATGGCGCTTCAGGTCATTGACGACGCCATCCAGGCCTTCGGCGGCGCCGGCGTCTCGGCCGACACCCCCCTGGCCGAACTCTACGCCACGGTGCGCACCCTGCGGATCGCCGACGGCCCGGACGAGGTGCACAACCGCGCCATCGCCCGGCTGGAGTACGCCAAACACGGCGGCAGACCCTCGGCCTGAGAAACGGCGTCACGCCGTCCGCTTCCGAGGGAACCCCTGGCGGCGCCTGACGTTTTCCGGACAGGACGACGCGAGGCCAGCCGGGGCGTCGCAAGCGGGGACGGAACGGCTGAGATGAATGCGCGCTTGGAGCCCGATACGCGGGCGGCGTCCGACGTGACCCGTTTCAGGGCGATCCGGGGCGCCATGCCCGCCCTGGCGGAAGGCCTGTCGCCCGAGGATCTGGCGGCCCAGTCCATGCCGGACTGCAGCCCCAGCAAATGGCACCTGGCCCACACCAGCTGGTTCTTCGAGGCGATGATCCTGTCGGCCGACCCGGACTATGCTCCGGTCGATCCGCGCTTCCAGCAGCTGTTCAACTCCTACTACGAGGCCCTGGGCGAGCGGGTGCCCCGGCCCCAGCGCGGCCTGATGACCCGGCCCTCGGTGAACGAGGTCCTGGCCTATCGGCGCGAGATCGACCGCCGCATGGCCGCCTGGCTGGCCTCGGGGCCGTCCAGCGGCCATCAGCGCTATCTGTTCGAACTGGGCCTGCACCACGACCAGCAGCATCAGGAGCTGTTCCTGATGGACCTGCTGAACCTGATGGCCTGTTCGCCGCTGGACCCGGCCGCCTATGCGGTCGAGCCGCGACAGGCCCCGCCTGAGGCCGCGCGCGGCGGCGCCGTCGTCTTCGAGGGCGGCCTGGTCTCGATCGGTCATGGCGGCGCCGGCTTCGCCTTCGACAATGAGGGGCCGTCGCACCGGGTCTGGCTGGAACCCTTCGCCCTAGCCGCCGACCTGGTGACCAACGGCGACTGGCTGGGCTTCATCGCCGACGGCGGCTACGCCCGGCCCGAGCTGTGGCTGTCCGACGGCTGGGCCACAGTCAAGGCCGAGGCCTGGACCGCGCCCCTCTACTGGCGCCGCGACGGCGACGACTGGACGGTCCTGAGCCTGATCGGCCGCGCCCCGGTCGATCCGACCGCCCCGGTGCGGCATGTCAGCTTCTATGAGGCTGACGCCTACGCCCGCTGGGCCGGCAAGCGCCTGCCGTCCGAGGCGGAGTGGGAGCATGCCGCGACCACGGCGCCCGACGCCTTCTCAAACCTGTCGGGCGAGGTCTGGCAGTGGACGTCCAGCGCCTACGCCCCTTACCCCGGCTTCCAGCCGACGCCTGGCACGGCGGCTGAGTACAACGGCAAGTTCATGGCCAATCAGATGGTCTTGCGCGGCGGCGCCTTCGCCACGCCGCACGGCCACGCCCGCGTCACCTATCGCAACTTCTTCTATCCCCAACAGAGGTGGGCCTTCATGGGTCTGAGACTGGCCGAAGACGCCCCGCGCGGGCGCACGAGTTTCATTGAGGACGCCCAGACGGCCGCCTTCCGGCGCGACCTGGTCCAGGGCCTGTCCCGCGACCAGAAGGCCGTGCCGCCCAAGTGGTTCTATGACGCCGAGGGCTCGCGCCTGTTCGAAGAGATCACGGCCCTGCCGGAATATTATCCGACCCGTCAGGAGACGGCCCTGCTGCGCGACCGGGCCGCCGCCCTGACCGCCGACTTCGGCCCCGAGGCCGTCCTGGTCGAGTTCGGTTCGGGCGCCAGCGAAAAGACCCGCATCCTGCTGGACGCCGCGCCCGACCTCGGCGCCTATGTGCCGCTGGACATCAGCGAGACGGCCCTGCTGGACGCCGTCGCCCGCCTGTCCGCCGACTATCCGGCCCTGCGGGTCCAGCCGGTTCTCGGCGATTTCGAACATCTGTCGCCCCTGCCGGACGATTTGCCGCAGGGGCGGCGCATCGGTTTCTTCCCCGGCTCGACCATCGGCAATCTGGAGCCCGAGGAGGCGGTGCGGTTCCTGGCCTCGGCGCGTCGGATGCTGGGGGAGGGGGCCCTGTTCATTCTGGGCGTCGATCTGGTCAAAGACCCTGCGACCCTGGTCGCCGCCTATGACGACAGCCGGGGCGTCACCGCGGCCTTCAACCTGAACCTCCTGGTCCGCGCCAACGCCGAACTGGACGCCGATTTCGACCTGGACGCCTTCGCCCACCGCGCCGTCTGGAACCCGGATCACTCGCGCATGGAAATGCACCTTCAGGCGCTGCGTCAAACCGCCGCCCGCGTCGGCGACAGGGCCTTCACCTTCATGGCCGGAGAGACCCTCCACACCGAAAGCTCGCGCAAGTTCACGCCGGATTCGGTCGAGGCCCTGGCCAAGGAGTCCGGCTGGTCCATGGCCGGTTTCGAGGTTTCGCCCGAACCCCGCGTGGCCCTGGCCTTGCTGCGGGGGTGAGGGGGCCACTTCCTTTCTGTCTATACAGATAAGATCGTCATCCTCGGCCTTGTGCCGAGGATCCATAATCCCGGCGCCGGGCGTCGTGCCCCCTGCAAGACCGAGCCTATGGATCCTCGGCACAAGGCCGAGGATGACGGCCATGGGGGCGAGTGCATGGAAAAGAAAAAGGGCGGCGCATCCTCGACGCGCCGCCCTGCAGACTCTCACTGAAGCCGTGTCACTCGGCTTCGTTCGAAGCCGCGTCCTTCTTCGGCCCGTGCGAGGCCTCGCCGCCCTTGCGTCCGGCCTGGGCGGCCAGGCTGCGGTCTTGGGAGAAGCTTCGTTTTTCGCTGGGGACGCTTGCGCCCCCCTTGCGTGCGATTTCGCGCTGACGTTCGGGATCCATGGAGGCGAAGCCTCGCTTGGAAACGCCGGAGGGTCGCGAGGTCTGGCCGTCCATCGGTGTTCCTTTCAGTGCTGCCGTTGCGCTTGCCGAAATGAACCCTGTGACTCCGTGACGGTTCCGTAGGTAACTTCGTTTTACCGCGGTGATCTGAACGTCTTTGTGGTTTGACTTCAAACGGCTGCATAGGGGCGGGAATCGCCTTCGCCGCCGCCGCCCGGCTCCATCGGCGGCATTTCGTCGGGCGCGTCGGCCGGATCGATCTCGGGCTGGGGCGTCGGCTCGGGCTGGATTTCCGGTTGCGGCGTTCCGGGGGGCGTGGGTTCGACATAGGTCATGGTCTTCTCCTCTGAATGGAGAACGCGGCCCGCACCCCAATGTTCACCCCCGGCTTTGGGGGCGGACCTGGGGAACTGGATCCGGTCGGGCCGGTTCAGTGTCCGAACCCCGGAGATTCCCATGACCCAGACCCCCATCGCCCCTTCCTCGCCCGATGACATCGTCACGGAAGACGACGGCCCGACCCAGCGCCTCGACCGACAGGCGGACGCCATCCTGGCCGAGGGCGAAGCCCGCAGCTTCGAGGACACCACGTCGCTGCGTCAGGCTCTGCGCGAAGACGCCGCCATGATCCGCAGCAAGCTGGCCGGCCGGGTCGAGACCGCCCGCGACGGCATCCGCGATGAGCCGATGAAGACCACCCTCTACGCCCTGGGCATAGGGGTGATCATCGGCATGCTGATGCGCCGCTAAAAGCAAACCCTCTCCCGCCGGGAGAGGGCTTGAGCGCACGAGAGCGCAGCGATCGTCCTTGCGCAAAAGGGTGAGGGGCACGGTGGTGCGAGCTGGCCCGCCGCCGGTCCCTCATCCGGCCCTGCGGGCCGCCTTCTCCCCACGGGAGAAGGAAAAGATCTAAGCCGGCCCCGTCGGCTCCCGCTGGATCGGCGCCCTCTGCAAAGCCGCATCCGACACGAAGGGATTGGTCCGCCGCTCCTCGCCGAAGGTCGAGATCGGCCCGTGGCCCGGCACGAAGGTCACGTCGTCGCCGAGCGGCCACAGCTTCTCCACCACGGCGCGGATCAGGGCGGGCGGATCGCTCATCGGGAAGTCGGTGCGGCCGACCGAACCCTTGAACAGCACGTCGCCCACCTGGGCGAACCGGGCCGCCCGGTTGAAGAAGATCACATGGCCGGGGGTATGGCCGGGGCAGTGGCGCACCTCCCAGCTCGTCTCGCCCAGGCTGACGGTATCCCCATCCTCCAGCCAGCGGTCAGGCGTAAAGGGCCGGGCTTCGGGCAGGCCGTACATCCGGCCGGTCTCCACGATCCGGTCGATCCAGAACTGGTCGGCCTTCTGCGGTCCGGTGATCTGGACCCCGGTCTTCTCCTGCATCTCCGCCGCGCCGCCGGCGTGGTCCAGATGGCCGTGGGTGATCCAGATCTGGTCCAGCGTCAGGCCGCGCCGCGTCACCTCGGCCAGGACCGCATCCACCGATCCGCCCGGATCGATCACGGCGGCCTTGTTGGTCGCGGTGCACCAGACCGTGGTGCAGTTCTGCTGAAGCGGCGTGACGGGCGTCACAAAGACGCCGATGGGGGAGGCGGGCTGGGTCATGACGCCTTCTTAGCCGCCCCCGTGACGCGAAACCACCGCTGCGGGCCACGCCCGCGTTGACCTTTGGAGCCCTTCTCGACATAAGGGCGGGCTTCGAGGCGCCGCTCCAAACGGGGCGGCCTTCTTGCTTTATCCATTCCGCGCCGGCCGTTCCGACGGTTCACGCGCCCCAGAGCGTCAGAAATCCCGACCATGCAAGTCGTCGAAAAGTCGAACGAAGGCCTCAGCCGCGTGATCGCGGTCACCATTCCCGTCGCGGAGCTGAACGAGAAGCTCGAAGCCCGCGTCAAGGAAGTCGCCCCTCAGATGAAGCTGAAGGGCTTCCGTCCGGGCAAGGTGCCGGTCGCCCACGTCAAGAAGACTTTCGGTCGTGACTTCATGGGCGAGATCATCAACGCCCAGCTGAACGAGACCAGCCAGAAGGCTCTGGACGAGGCCAAGATCCGTCCGGCCGCTCCCGCCGAGATGAAGCTGACCTCCGACATGGACAAGGTCATCGCCGGTCAGGAAGACCTGGCCTATGAGATGTCGCTGGAGATCATGCCGGACTTCACCCCGGTCGATCCCAAGACCCTGAAGCTGGAACGCCCCACCTATGAGGCGTCCGACGCCGATCTGGACGAGGCCCTGACCGAACTGGCCGGCCAGGCCAAGTCCTACGAGGACAAGAAGGGCAAGAGCGTCAAGGCCGCCGAGGGCGACCAGCTGACCATCGACTTCCTGGGCAAGCTGGACGGCGAGCCCTTCGACGGCGGCGCCGCCGAGGACGCGGACCTGGTGATCGGCTCGGGCCGCTTCATCCCCGGCTTCGAAGAGCAGCTGAAGGGCGCCAAGGTCGGCGAGGAAAAGACCATCGAGGTCACCTTCCCGGAAAACTACCAGGCCGCCCATCTGGCCGGCAAACTGGCCACCTTCGACATCAAGGTGAAGGCCATCAAGTCCGAGGTCGAAGCCAAGGTGGACGACGAGTTCGCCAAGCGTATCGGTCTGGAATCGCTGGATCGCCTGAAAGAGCTGCTCAGCCAGAACCTGAACCAGCAGTACGCCGGCGCCGCCCGCTTCAAGCTGAAGCGGGCCCTGCTGGACCAGCTGGACGCCGCCCATGACTTCCCCCTGCCGCCCAAGATGGTCGAAGCCGAGTTCGACGGCATCTGGCAACAGGTCGAGGCCGACAAGGCCGCCGGCCGCCTGCCGGAAGAAGACGCCGCCAAGTCCGAAGAGGACCTGAAGGCCGAATACAAGAAGATCGCCGAGCGTCGCGTGCGCCTGGGCCTGGTCCTGGCCGAAATCGGCCGCGCCCACAATGTCCAGGTCACCGACCAGGAGCTGAACGCCGCCCTGCTGCAGGAAGCCCGCAACTATCCGGGCCAGGAGCAGGCCGTCCTGAACTTCTACCGTCAGAACCCCAACGCCGCCGCCCAAATGCGCGCCCCGATCTATGAGGAAAAGGTCGTCGACCTGATCGTCGGCCTGGCCGAAGTCACCGACAAGCCCATCAGCAAGGAAGAGCTGCTGAAGGAAGACGAAGAGGGCTGATCGCCGCCTTCATCGGATCGTGAAGAGGCGGGGGTCGGCGATCCCCGCCTTTTTCGTATGCGGGCCCCACCTTGTAAGGCGGCCTTCATAACGCGATATGCAGAACAACAAGGCGAGCGACCGCGAGTCGCGCGCTCCCCCGCATTCTTGAGAAGGCTCCATGCGCGATCCGATCGAACTGATGAACATGAACCTCGTCCCCATGGTGGTCGAGCAGTCCAGCCGGGGCGAGCGCTCCTTCGACATCTTCTCGCGCCTGCTACGCGAGCGGATCATCTTCCTGACGGGGCCGTTCGAGGACGGCATGGCGTCGCTGATCTGCGCCCAGCTGCTGTTCCTGGAGTCGGAGAACCCCAAGAAGGAAATCTCCATGTACATCAACAGCCCCGGCGGTCAGGTGACCTCGGCGCTGGCGATCTACGACACCATGCAATACATCAAGAGCCCGGTCTCGACCGTGGTCATGGGCATGGCGGCCTCGGCCGGCTCCCTGATCCTGACGGCCGGCGAGGCGGGCCAGCGGATCGCCCTGCCGAACGCCCGGGTCATGGTGCACCAGCCTTCGGGCGGTTTCCGCGGCCAGGCCTCGGACATCGAGCGCCACGCCGAGGACATCCGCTACACCAAGAAGCGGCTGAACGAGATCTACGTCCATCATACCGGCCGCACCTACGAGGAGGTGGAGCGCACCCTTGACCGCGACCACTTCATGTCGGCCGAAGAGGCCAAGGCCTGGGGCATCGTCGACCACGTCTATGACCGGCGCGAACAGGCGGACGCCGACGGCATAAAGACGCCCGGCGCCTAAGCCCCGTTTTCAGCTAGAATGAGGGGGCGCGTCCTGGCGGCGCGCCCCTTTCTTTTCGTCCATCGGAACCGAGATGCAGTTCACAAGAGACCCCTCAGGCACGATCGAGGTGGAGGGCGAGACTGAGGCGCCCCCTTCCTGATCCCTCGTTTTGAGTGAGAGTCCGTTTCATCAAGGAGACGGACGTGAAGAAGAGCAGGTTCAACGAAGCGCAGATCATAGGCGTGCTGCGCGAGCAGGAGGCCGGAAGCCCGACGGCGGAGGTATGCCGAAGGCACGGGATCAGCGAGCAGACCTTCTATCGGTGGAAGGCGAAGTACAGCGGCATGAGCGTGTCGGACGCCACGAAGCTGAAGGCGCTGGAAGACGAGAACCGGCGGCTGAAGAAGCTGCTGGCGGAGTCGATGCTGGACGTGTCGGCGCTGAAGGATCTTCTGGGAAAAAACTGATCGGGCCTGCAGCGCGCAGAGCGGCCGTGCTTCGTCTGATGGCGGAGCGCGGCTTCTCCCAGAAGCGCGCCTGCGGGCTGGTTCAGATCGATCCGAAGACGGTGCGTCGCGAGCCTGAACAGGGCGATGTGGAGGTGCGCGAGCGCCTGCGCAGCCTGGCGGCTGAGCGCCGCCGGTTCGGCTACCGGCGCTTGGGCATTCTGTTGCAACGGGAGGGCCTCAGCATGAACAAGAAGCGGCTGTTCCGGCTCTATCGGGAGGAAGGCTTGGCGGTGCGACGGCGACGGGGCCGCAAGCGGGCCACCGGAACCCGTGCGCCCATGGCCCTGCCGGACGGCCCAAACCAGCGCTGGTCGCTGGACTTCGTGGCCGACAGTCTGTCGTGGGGCCGACGCTTCCGCATCCTGTGCATCGTGGACGACTTCACGCGCGAGGCCCTGGCTCTGGTGGTCGACACCTCGATCGGCGGCTCACGCATGGCGCGCGAGTTGGACCGGCTGATCGCCCGACGCGGGCGTCCGGCCATGATCGTCAGCGACAACGGGACCGAGATGACCAGCCGGGCCATCCTGGAATGGACCAACCGCACCGGCGTGGCCTGGCATTACATCGCGCCGGGCAAGCCGCAGCAGAATGGCTTCGTCGAAAGCTTCAACGGCAGGCTCCGCGACGAGTGTCTGAACGAGGAGGTCTTCGCCACCCTGGCCGAGGCCCGCGCCGTCATCGAGCGCTGGCGCATCGACTACAACCACGTCAGGCCGCACTCGGCGCACGGGGGACTGACCCCGGAGGCGGTGCGCCTGAACCCCGCGGCCGTTCGGCTGCGCAACTTGATCAGCTCCGCCGCACGGCCGCTCCCGTCGGCGAAGCAGATCGGCTATCAACCCCCTGGACTCTCATAATGATCGAGGGACCAGAGGGGGGCGCCTCAAGACCTATGCCTGGGAAATCCGTCGTCAGCCGCGCCCCGTCGGCGGGGCGGTGTGGGAGGGGATGGCCGTCTCCCTGCGCCATGTGGATTTCAAGCGCGAGGCCATCATCCAGTTTCCGCCGCCCTTGCGTCCCAACGGCCGGCCCGACGTGGAGAAGCAGCGGGTCAATGTCGATGCGGTGCGCAACGCCGTCACCGCCGCCATCGAGGCGGGCTGGGACCCGACCTCGCGGGGCAAGGCCATGGTTTTCGACGTGGACGCCGACGGCCGCTGACGCCGTTCAGGGCCGCTGGGCGAAGACCCGGAACCCCGGCGACTGGGCGATGGCCAGCATTTCCGCGTCGCCGGAGGTGTCGCCATAGGCGGCCGTCAGGACCAGATCCTCGCCATAGGCGGCCTTCAGACGCCGCACCTTCTCCTCGCCCCGGCAGTTGGCGCCGTCGAAGGCGCCGGTCACCCGGCCTTCGGCGTCGAAGGTCAGGGGCGTTCCCAGAAGGGCCTCGGCGCCCAGCCGGCGGGCGAAGGGCTCAACCGTCGTCTCGGGCGAGGCGGTCACGATCACGCGATGGGCGCCGCGCTCGCCCCAGTCGTTCCAGACCTTCAGGGCGTCCGGCCGCATGAAGCGGTCCCAGACCAGGTCGGCGAACCGTTCCGCCTCGGCCTCCAGACTTTCGCGGTCCATGCCGGCCAGGAATTCCTTGACCGAGGCGGCCTTGATCCGGCCCCGATCACGATCCCGCCCATAGGCCGCCAGGGCCGGCGCCAGCTTGACCAGACCCAGGGCCCAGCCGCCCGGACCGGCCTTCCAGCGCAGAAACTGCGTGAAACTGTCGCGAATCGTCAGGGTGCCGTCGAAGTCGAAGGCGACGAGCGGCTGTTCCGAATTGATCCGGGACTGGCGTAATTCCTGCAGACTTCCCATGTCAGACATTCGCCGTGATCCCCAACGACACTGATCCATCCCCTTTCCGTGACCTCGCCCCTCCGCCTTCGGGGTTGTCGTGGAACGTGGGATGGGTGATTGTCATTTTTTGAAGACCTTTGCGTCCAGAGTGCTGGAATCAACGCGGAGGAAGCGCGTATCGGGCCATTTCGGTCCGCTCCGCGGGAGTGAGATAAGGGTCTATGACCAAAGCAGCCGGCTCTGACGCCAAAAGCACCCTGTACTGCTCGTTCTGCGGAAAGAGCCAGCACGAAGTCCGCAAACTCATTGCGGGACCGACCGTCTTCATCTGCGATGAATGTGTCGAACTGTGCATGGACATCATCCGTGAAGAGCACAAGATCGGCTTCAAGAAGACGAGCGACGGCGTCCCCACGCCCAAGGAGATTCGCGACGTCCTGGACGATTACGTCATCGGCCAGTCGCACGCCAAGAAGGTCCTCTCGGTCGCCGTCCACAACCATTACAAGCGTCTGAACCACGCGACGAAGAACAACGACGTCGAACTGGCCAAGTCGAACATCATGCTGATCGGCCCGACCGGTTCGGGCAAGACGCTGTTGGCCCAGACCCTGGCCCGCATCATCGACGTGCCCTTCACCATGGCCGACGCCACGACCCTGACCGAGGCCGGCTATGTGGGCGAGGACGTCGAGAACATCATCCTGAAGCTGCTCCAGGCGTCGGATTACAATGTCGAACGGGCCCAGCGCGGCATCGTCTACATCGACGAAATCGACAAGATCAGCCGCAAGTCGGACAATCCCTCGATCACCCGCGACGTCTCGGGCGAGGGCGTGCAGCAGGCCCTGCTGAAGATCATGGAAGGCACCGTCGCCTCCGTGCCTCCGCAAGGCGGCCGCAAACATCCGCAGCAGGAGTTCTTGCAGGTCGACACCGCCAACATCCTCTTCATCGTGGGCGGCGCCTTCGCCGGGCTGGAGAAGGTGATTTCGGCGCGCGGCGAGGGGGCCTCGATCGGCTTCGGCGCCAAGGTCAAGGAAATCGACGAGCGCCGCACCGGCGACATCCTCAAGGGGGTGGAGCCTGACGACCTGATGCGTTTCGGCCTGATCCCCGAGTTCATCGGCCGTCTGCCTGTCCTGGCGACGCTGGAGGATCTGGACGAAACGGCCCTGGTCACCATCCTGACCGAGCCCAAGAACGCCCTGGTCAAACAGTACAAGCGTCTGTTCGAGATGGAGAATGTCGAACTGACCTTCACCGACGACGCCCTGATCGCCGTCGCCAAGAAGGCCATCACCCGCAAGACCGGCGCACGCGGCCTGCGTTCGATCCTGGAAGGCATTCTGCTGGAAACCATGTTCGAACTGCCGACCTTCGAAGGCGTCGAGGAGGTGGTGGTCAATGCTGAAGTCATCGACGGCAAGGCCCAGCCCCTGCTGATCTATTCCGAAGCCTCCAAGAAGAAGGCCGACGGCGCCGCCTGAACGGGCTGCGGCTGAACGTCACAAGGGCCGGAGCGACGCCGCTCCGGCCCTTTTCTTTGAAGACCCTCCCTTGCAAGCGGGGGAAGATTTCCCATTCCGAGCCCGCGTCGGCCGCGCATTTCTGCAACTCGCCCCGTTGAAAATCAGAGCTTTGTCGATCCCAGGCGCTGATCTCCCGTCGCGTCGCCGGGGCGGCTTATGCTGGCGGATCAGCCGAGGCGGCGCAGAGGCGTAACGGAGGTGACTTTCAAATCGGACACATCGGACACATCGGACACTGTTTTTCTGTGTCCGACAGCCGCGCGCCGACCGGCCGCAGATCCCGGCGGCGTGGGCGGAAAGACACGTGCATGTGGGCGGATGGGCGGCCACGCTTGAACCGCAGGTCTTTCAAACCACATACTCATCCGAACGCCGTCGGAATCGACGGGCCGTCACGCGCTGGTCGGGCCTCTTGCCCGGGCGACCGTGGCGGCGGGCCGGCGATCACCAATGGCCCAGGAGTACGCATCATGACTGACACCAAGATCCTGCCCGTCCTGCCGTTGAGAGACATCGTGGTCTTTCCGCACATGGTCGTGCCGCTCTTCGTGGGCCGCGAAAAATCGGTGAAGGCCCTCGACGAGATCATGAAGGGCGAAAAGCAGATCCTTCTGGCGACCCAGAAGAACAGCGTTGACGACGACCCGTCGCCCGACGCCATCTACCCCATCGGCGTCCTGGCCAGCGTCCTGCAGCTGCTGAAGCTGCCGGACGGCACGGTCAAGGTCCTGGTCGAGGGCAAGGGCCGCGCCCGCCTGACCCGCTTCACCGACCGCACCGACTATTTCGAGGCCGAGGCCGTCGAGATCGAGGACGAGCCGGGCGAGACCTCTCAGGCCGAGGCCATGCTGCGCGCCGTGGTCGAGCAGTTCGAAAACTATGTGAAGCTGAACAAGAAGGTGCCGCCCGAGGCCCTCAGCTCCATCCCCCAGATCACCGACGCCTCCAAACTGGCGGACTCGGTCGCGGCCCATCTGTCGGTCAAGATCATCGACAAACAGGGTCTGCTTGAAACCATCGACGTGCCCAAGCGGCTGGAGAAGGTCTATGGCCTGATGGAGGGGGAAATCTCCGTCCTGCAGGTCGAGAAGAAGATCCGCTCGCGCGTGAAGCGTCAGATGGAGAAGACCCAGCGCGAATATTATCTGAACGAGCAGATGAAGGCGATCCAGCGCGAGCTGGGCGAGACCGACGACGCGCGCGACGAAATCATGGACCTGGAGAAGCGCATCCGTAAGACGCGCCTGTCCAAGGAGGCCCGGACCAAGGCCGAGGCCGAGGTCAAGAAGCTGCGCAACATGTCGCCGATGTCGGCCGAATCGACGGTGGTGCGCAACTACCTCGACTGGCTGCTGTCCGTGCCGTGGGGCAAGGCCAAGCAGAAGCCGATCGACCTGGTGCGGGCGGAAGAGATCCTCGAGGAGGACCACTTCGGCCTGGAGAAGGTCAAGGAACGGATCATCGAATATCTGGCCGTCCAGGCCCGCACCGGCAGCCTGAAGGGGCCGATCCTGTGCCTCGTCGGCCCTCCCGGCGTCGGCAAGACCTCTCTGGCCAAGTCGATCGCCAAGGCCACCGGGCGTGAATATGTCCGCATGTCCCTGGGCGGGGTGCGCGACGAGAGCGAGATCCGCGGCCACCGCCGGACCTATATCGGCTCCATGCCCGGCAAGATCATCCAGTCGATGAAGAAGGCCAAGACCACCAACGCCTTCGTCCTGCTGGACGAGATCGACAAACTGGGCGCCGACTGGCGCGGCGATCCGTCCTCGGCCCTGCTGGAGGTGCTGGACCCGGCCCAGAACTCGACCTTCGGCGACCACTATCTGGAGGTGGACTACGACCTGTCCCAGGTGATGTTCGTGACCACGGCGAACAGCCTGAACATGCCGCAGCCCCTGATGGACCGGATGGAGATCATCCGGGTGTCGGGCTACACCGAGGACGAGAAGGTCGAGATCGCCAAGCGTCACGTCCTGCCCAAACAGATGAAGGACCACGGCCTCAAGGACGGCGAACTGGTCGTTCCGGACGAGACGATCCGCGACCTCATCCGCTACTACACCCGTGAGGCCGGGGTGCGGTCGCTGGAGCGGGCCTTGGGCGGTCTGGCCCGCAAGGCCGTTCGCGAAATGGCCAAGACCGGCGTCGGCTCGATCACCGTCGATGCGGAAAAACTGGCCGAATACGCCGGGGTGAAGAAGTTCCGCTACGGCGAGACGGATGAGGAGGATCAGGTCGGCATCGTCACCGGCCTGGCCTGGACCGAGTTCGGCGGCGACATCCTGACCATCGAGGCGATCAAGATGCCCGGTCGCGGCCGCATGACCGTGACCGGCAACCTCAAGGACGTGATGAAGGAGTCGATCTCGGCGGCGGCCTCCTATGTCCGTTCGCGGGCTCTGGACTTCGGCGTCAAGCCGCCGGTGTTCGAGAAAACCGACATCCACGTCCACGTGCCGGACGGCGCCACGCCCAAGGACGGTCCGTCCGCCGGCGTCGCCATGACCGTGGCCATGGTCTCGGTCCTGACGGGCGTGCCGATCCGCAAGGATATCGCCATGACCGGCGAGATCACCCTGCGCGGCCGCGTCACCGCCATCGGCGGCCTGAAGGAGAAGCTGCTCGCGGCCCTGCGTTCCGGGGTCAAGACGGTGCTGATCCCCCAGGAGAACGAAAAGGACCTCGCCGACGTGCCGGACAATGTGAAGTCGGCGCTGGAGATCGTGCCGATCTCCACGGCGGACGAGGCCCTGAAATGGGCCCTGGTCGGCGCCCTGACCCCGGTCGAATGGGACGAGACGGCTGAACCCCTGCCGACGCCCGTTCCCCCCGCGGAGGGCGCCACGGCGGCTGTCAGCCACTGAACGCGACTTAAGTCGCACGCCGGAACGCCGCCGACAGCCCGTCGGCGGCGTTTTCGCTTTTGACGCGAGCGCCTATCGGACGTTTACTGACCGTTTGGAGGGATGACGATGACGAAAGCGGAACTCATCGGTCGCATGGCGACGGCGGCGAACATCAGTCGGGACCAGGCCAAGGCGGCGCTGGAGGCCTTCACCGACGGTGTTGTCGAGGCCCTGTCTCACGGTCACGACGTCAAGCTGATCGGCTTCGGCAGCTTCACCACGATCGAGCGCAAGGCGGGGGTGGCGCGCAATCCTCAAACCGGCCAGGCCATAGCGCGGGCCGCCTCCCGCACCGCCCGCTTCCGCGCCGGCGAAGGCCTGAAAAGCGCCTTGAACGCCTGACGCCCAGAGGGCATAAGCCCCGCTCTGGTTTCAAGGGCGGCTAGCTCAGCTGGAAGAGCATCTCGTTTACACCGAGAGGGTCGGCGGTTCGAGCCCGTCGCCGCCTACCAATCAAAAAGGCCGCCGGATCGCTCCGGCGGCCTTTCGCATTGGGTCTGAGGCTCCGATCAGAACCGGAAGCTGGCCCGCAGCAGCAGCGAATAGCGGACATAGTCCTCCAGCAGCTCGGCGTCGCCCGTCAGGGACAACATGCCCAGCTCGTTGCCTTGGTTCATGCGGAAGCCCAGCAGCAGGCCGCCGCCCTCGACGGCGTCCGGCGACAGGATGAAGTCCGGCCCGCCGCTGGCGAAGCGGGCGATGGTCTCGCCGGCGTCGACCGACAGGTTCTGGCGATAGCCGATCCGCAGTTCGGGGCGGATCCAGCCGTCGCGGCCGAAGCCGTAGCCGACGTTCATCGCCGCCACGGCCGAGAAGATGTGGCTGTCGCGGGAATCGATGTCCAGATCGAAGCCGTCGCCGCCGCCCTTTTCGGATCGGGCGTCTTCCGACAGGCGGAAGTATTCAGCGTAGATTTCGGGACGGACGTTCAGCCGGCCGTAGTTGCGCTCATAGGAGGCGCCCCCGGCGGCGGCGGCGGTCCAGCCGTGCCAGTCGGAGGTATTGTTCAGATAGACGCCGCCGGCGACCAGCGAGCGGTCGGCGCTGAAGCTGGCGTAGCCGCCGGCCGCCCGAGCCCAGGTGGTCCAGTACTGACCCTGGGCGCGCCAATAGAGGCCCAGCTCCAGAAGATTGGCGGACAGGACCTCTTCGGCCTCCGCTTCCGGATCCTTGATGTCCGAGGAGGTGAAGGCCGCCGTCACGCCGAAAGCGCCCAGGCTAGAGCCCTTCTCGACGCCGCCGGCCACGCCGAATCCTTCAGAACGGAAGCCGTAGGAGTCGGTCTTGTCCTTGTCTGCGTAGAAGTTGATCTCCTGCAGCCAGGCGCTGGTCTCGCCGGGCGCGGCGGAGGCGTTGCGACCGGTCAGGGCGCGGGTCACCGCGTCCACCCCGGCCGACAGCGACATCAGCGGACCGCCCGAATGGTCCGGCAGCATCTGCTCATAGGCGTCGATGAAGCCGTCGCGGCCCGTCTGGGACAGGAACAGGTTACGAACCGTCTCATTGGCGCCCAGGGCGGCGTAGACGGCGTCATAGGCCGAGGCCTCGACCGGGATCAGCCCGGCCTCCTGGGCGGTGCGCCGGCGCGCGTCGATATAGAGGCTGTTGGCGCCCTGATCGACGCCCGCTTCGACGACATAGAGATAGGGCGAGTTTTCGGCGAGCAGCTGTTTGTCGATCTGGCCGACGTTCAGCGTGCCGGCCTTGATGATGTCGAACCGTTCCGGCCCCTCCAGCAGGGAGGAGAAGCGCACGCCCAGCTGCGCGCCCGTCGCCAGGGTGGCGGCGCCGCTGACGTTGAAGCCGCCGGCGCGATCGGCCTTGGGGTCCAGGGTCGTGATCAGGACGCCGTCGGCCCCCACGTTCAGGCTGGAGATGTTGGTGGCGGTCGTCTGGGTCGCGTTCAGCGTGCCCTTGGAAACGTTGATGTCCAAGGCGCCGTCGCTGTCGGTTATCGCGCCCTGCACCACGGCGCCGCCGCTGATCGCCAGCCGGTCGGCGCCGGCGCCGAAGGCGATGTCGCCGACGACCGTGCCGTTCTCGACATTGAAGGTGTCGGCGCCCGAGCCCAGCTTGATCGCGCCCACGATCTGGGGCTCGCTGGCATCCGGCACTCCGTCCTTGTCAGTGTCGGTCGCAGTGCTGTCGGCTGCGGCGGGAACACCGTACTGGCGCAGGGTCACGCCGCTGGTGTTGGCCGACAGGTCGATGGCCGTGACCGTGCCGGAGACGTCCGCCAGACTGCTGGAGCTGGCGGTCAGGGAGCCGGCGATCACGCCGGCGTTGTTCAGCTGGGTCAGCGAGCCCGACTGATCGCGGATCACGGTCGCCGAACCGTCGTCGCCGCCGTAGGAGGCGATCATCGTGCCGGTGTTGGTCAGGCTGCCGACGTTTGCGCCGGCGCCGATCAGAACACCCGTGGCGGCCTCGGTTCCCTTGCCGGCCACGACGGCCTGGATAGTCCCGGTGTTGACCAGGGCGGGGGCGGAGACGCCGGCGCCGACCTGGATGGCGGTGGCGTTGGCGTCGACGGCCGAGGCGGCGATCGAGCCTTCGTTGCGCACGCCGCCCGCAATCGTCACGGCCTGTCCGCCGTCCACGCCGAGCTGAAGCCCGCGTCCCTGAACGCCGGAATAGACGCCCGATCCGGTGATGGCGCCCCGGTTGATCAGGCCATAGGCGGCGTCGCCCGTCCCGACCGCGCCCAAGGTCACAGTGTTTGCGGTGGAGCCGATCAGCAGGGCCGGCGCGGCGCCCAGAGAGGTGAGGGCGGCCGTGGTTTCGCTGGCGTCGGGCACGCCGTCGCCGTCGCGGTCCAGATCATCGCGGTTCTTGACGCCGTCGCCGTCGTCGTCCTCGTCGCCGTTCTTGACGCCGTCCTTGTCGTCGTCGCCGTCGATGCCGGCGGCCGAATAGGCCAGGGCCTTGTCCAGCAGGACGCCGCCCGCGACATTGGCGCCGACGCGCACGGCCGGTCCGCCCTGAAGCAGGTCATCGGCGTCCAACTCATCCAGGAACAGGGTGGTGGCGTTGTCGAACGTTCCGGTGGAGGGGCGCGCCGGAGGCGGGGTGGTGTAGCGATAGCCGGTGGTGGCGATGGTGGAATGGATCTTCAGAGCGCCGCCCACGGCGCCTTCGACCGAGACCCCGGTCGCGCCCGCGCCGGTGGCCGAGATGGAGCCCGCTAGATCCACATTGCCCGAGACCGGAGCCGTGGTGCGGACGCCCGCCGTGTTGTCGCCGACGACCCGGATGGTGCCCAGGCTCTGAACCTTGCCGTTCACCGCCGATTCGACGCCGAGCCCGTAGGAATTATTGCCTTCGACCGTAATGGAGCCGCTGGATTCGACCAGGACGTTGCCGGTGAAGGGCGATGCCCCGGTCACCCGCACGCCATAGCGGCCGGTTCCCGTGGCGAAGGGGCCGTCCAGATCGCCGTCGCCGTCTGTGTCCTTGATGTCAGCCGTTTCCTGGCTGTCGGTGATGGAGATCGTCCCGCCGACCGTGACCGACCCGGTGTTGCCGCCGTTGACCAGGATGCCGGTGGCGCCGTCGGCGGCCTTGTCCATGGTGATGGAGCTGCCGCTGTCCAGATCGACCGTGTTGTTGGAATCAAGCGTCACGGCCGCGCCCGAGTTGACGGCGACCGAGCCGCCGCTGGCCAGACGGACGTTGTCCGCCGCCGTTCCGGTGGCGTTCGCCGTGCGGATCGGGGTGGTCCGGGCGGTCGAGACGACGACCTCGGCCTGAGCGCCGCTTACGGCCATCAAGGGGGCGATCGCCACGGCGGTCGCGAGCAGAATACGCATTCGGAAGAAAACCCCTGGTGGTCACGCGATCACGATGCAGGCGACCCTTTAGCAGGGTCCGGGCCAGCCTTCCCCAACTTTATCGAATTTGAGGCGAATGCAAGGCCGCGCCCCATCTGTTGCGGCGCCGAAAGGGCGGGGTGGTCGGGCCAAGGTCCTGATTTTCAGTCGTGATGGGCGGGGTTCGGAGGGTTTTTCTCGCTCCCTATTGAGCTTTGCCGCAGCCGGGTCTAGGGGCGAAGATCATGGTCAACCGCCTCTGAGGATGAGGCATCCATTCCGCGCCTTTCGGCGTTTGCGAGCGCAGACCTGACGAGAACCCCCGAATGACCCTGACTGATCTCGACGTCCACGAAAGCGAACTTCGTCTGATTCCCGGACTGGACGTGGAGGTGGCGGACACCTTGAGGGCGTTGAAACAGGCGTCGCAGGACGAGCGGCCGCGGCTGTTGGACACCACCATGCTGTACGCGCCCCGGTCCGGCGGCGTGAAGCGATACCTGCTGTCGAAGAAGGCGTGGATCGAGGCCAATCGGCCGGGGGTCAGCCATTCCCTCATCGTGCCGGGCGCCCGACACAGGGCGCGGGCGGACGGGATCGTTCAGCTGCGCGCCACGCGACTGCCGTTCGGAGACGGCTATCGTTGGCCCAGTTCGGTCAAGCGCTGGAGCGCCTGGGTCGCGGCCATGAAGCCGTCGATCATTGAGGCGGGCGACCCCTATACGCCGGGACAGGGCGCCCTGGAGGCCGGCCAGAGGGTCGGCTGTCCCGTCGTCGGCTTCTGCCATTCGGACCCAGCCGGCCTGGCGGCGCTTCATTTCGGCGAATGGGCCAAGAAGCCCGTCGAAAAGCGCTGGGCCCGTCTGTTCTCCCAGTTTGACCGCGTCGTTTCGCCCAGCCGCTTCATCGCGCGGCGGCTTGAGGAGGCGGGGGTGGACAATATCGTCATTCGTCCGCTGGGCGTCGAGGTCGACACCTTCCGGCCCGACCGCCGCGATCGGTCCTGGCTGCTGAAGGAACTGGGCCTCGGCCCGGACGCACGCCTTCTGTGTTTTGCCGGCCGTCCCGCCAAGGAGAAGAACGTCGATGTTCTGATCGAGGCGGTCCAAAAGCTGGGCGCCCCTTATCATCTGGTCCTGGTCGGCGCCGGTTCGGGCATGCCCGCCGAGGACCGGGTGATCTCCCTGCCTTATGAGAAGGACCCGCGGGCGGTGGCCAAGATCATCGCCAGCTGCGACGCCTTCGTTCACGCCAATGACAAGGAGCCCTTCGGTCTGATCGTGCTGGAGGCCATGGCCTGCGGTCGGCCCGTGGTGGGCGTAAACGCCGGGGGCGTGGCCGAGACGGTCGATTCGACCGTGGGCCAGTTGGCCGCCAGCGCCGAGGCCGACGACTACGCCCAGGCGATCGAGGCCTTGTTTGCCCGCGACATCGAGGCCATCGGCCGCGCCGCCCGCGAAAAGGCGGTCAGCCGGTTTGCGTGGAACCGCGTCTTTGAAGACCTGTGCATGGTCTATGGAGAGCTGACCGGAGAGGCCGCCTTCGTTCAGCCCGAGGCGGCGTTCGCCGTCCACTGATCCGAAGCGGGCGCCGCCCGTCTCCGGGGACGGTATTGCGGTCAGCGCCGATCATACCCCGGAAGGGGATGATGTTTTTCCAAGAAATAGGGGATTTGCGCGCTTGCGGGGCGGCGCGCCGCTTCCTCGTTACAGAAGAAGTGGCGCGAGTGACGGGGCTCGAACCCGCGACCTCCGGCGTGACAGGCCGGCACTCTAACCAACTGAGCTACACCCGCGTACCTGGGTCGAAACTTTAGAGTTGTTTCGAAAACTGTGTGGGAAGGCGGTGTGCGCCACTCCATCTATTTCTAGAGAGAGTGGCGCGAGTGACGGGGCTCGAACCCGCGACCTCCGGCGTGACAGGCCGGCACTCTAACCAACTGAGCTACACCCGCGTTTCCCAACCGAAGCGGCTGTGCGCCCCGGCGAGGGGCGTCGTTTAGGCGGGCTTACACAGCGCGTCAAGCGACCTTTTTCGATAAGACGGGCGTCAGCGCGACGGGGCTGTGGGCGAAGGGACCGCCGCCGGTTGGGGCGGGGTGTGCGGACCCGCCAGACCGCCTGCAGCAGGCTCCTGGGCGGCGACGGCGGGGGCGGGCGGTTCGTAATAGACGCCGACGCCCGGCCCAAGCGGCAGGTCCAGCGTGACCCAGGCCGCCACCATGATCAGGCCGGCGACCAGGAAGGCCCCTGCATAGGGCAGCATGGTCGCCATCAGAGACCCCAGGCCGAAGCGCGGATCCCAGCGCTGGGCGAAGGTCAGGATCAGGGGGAAGTAGCTCATCAGCGGCGTGGCGATGTTGGTGACCGAATCGCCCATCCGATAGGCGGCGGTCGTCATCTCGGGCGAAATCCCCAACAGCATGAACATCGGCACCACGATCGGAGCCAGGGCGGACCATTTGGCCGAGGCCGAACCGATGAACAGGTCGAAGAAGCAGGAGACGAAGACCACGCAGATCAGCAGCAGGGGGGCGGGCAGGGCCAGGCTTTTCAGTTCGGCGGCGGCGTTGACCGCCAGGATCGGTCCCAGCCCCGACCAGTTGAACATGGCTACGAAATGGGCAGCGAAGAAGGCCAGCACGATATAGGGCGCCAGCTGGGCGATGCCGTCGCGCATCATGCGGACCAGGTCCCGATGCGACTGGATTGACCGCGAACCGGCGCCATAGGCGGCGCCGGTCAGGAAGAAGGTCACGGCGAAGAAGGCCACCAGCGAACGGTACAGGGGATTGAACCTCTGTTCGGGCTCGGCCGCCGGATCGACGAAGGGCGAGCCGGGCAGGAGGGTGATCAGGGCCCAGAGGGCGATCATCCCCATCAGGGCCAGTCCGGCCCAGGCCAAGCCGCGCTTCTCATCGGCGGTCAGGGGCTGTTTCTCGGAGGCGGCGGGAGCGGCGGCGTCCGCCGACGGCGCCCACGGCCCCAGGCGCGGCTCGATCACCCGGTCCGTCAGGAACCAGACGATGGGGGTGAAGACCAGGACGACCCCGATGATGAAGAACCAGTTGCCGGCGATGTTCACCGAATAGGAGGGGTCGATCAGGTGGGCCGCCGGCTCAGTGATCCCCAGGATCAAGGCGTCGCTGGCGCCGGGAAACAGATTTCCGGCATAGCCGCCCGACACGGCCGCGAAGCCGGCGGCCAGACCGGCCAGGGGGTGCCGGCCCGCCGCGGCGAAGATGACCGCCGCCAGGGGGATGACCACGACATAGGAGGCGTCCGACGCATGGTGGGAGACCATGCCCGTCACAACCACGATCGGGGTCAGGATCGCGCGCGGCGCATTCAGCAGGGCGCCGCGAATCGCCGTGGCGAACAGGCCCGCCCTTTCCGCCACCGAAGCCCCGTAGATGATGGTGACGACGATCCCCAACGGCGGAAAGTCCGCCAGGGTGCGCGGCATGCCGATGATCAGCCGCTCAAGGTTTTCGGGCGACAGCAGGCTCTGAGCCGCCAGCCGATCGCCCGTCACCGGATTCACCGCAGACCAGCCCAGGGCCGCGCCGATCATGCTGAGCAGAATCAGGCCGCCGACCAGCCAGAGGAAGAGAAAGACCGGATCGGGCAGACGATTTCCGATCCTCTCGACCGTGTTCAGAAGGCGCGCGGCTGGATTCATCGTCGGACTTTCGGGTGCGAAATCAGGCCGTCAGTAGGGCCGCGCGCTGCCGAAGACGGCAAGCGCCCCACCTGCGACATATAGCCCGAAGACCTGCGACCGATTCGCAACAAAAAACCCGTCGTCACAGGGGTTTGAACCGCGCCGACGTTGGGTCTAAGAAGCCCCGAATCCCGCCTCTCCCCGGCGGCCGAGGTTCTTTGAATGAACGCATTTCTGCTCGAATATCTGCCGGTGCTGATCTTCGCCGGCGTGGCCGCCTTCATCGGCGTGCTTTTCATCGCCCTGCCGCTGCTGCTGGCGCCGAAAAATCCGGACGCCGAGAAGCTGTCCGCCTATGAGTGCGGGTTCAACGCCTTTGACGACGCGCGGATGAAGTTCGACGTCCGCTTCTATCTGGTGTCCATCCTGTTCATCATCTTCGACCTGGAAGTGGCCTTCCTCTTCCCCTGGGCCGTGTCGATGTTCGACCTGTCGCAGGCGGGCATGATCTTCGCCTTCTGGTCGATGATGGTCTTCCTGGGCGTCCTGACCATCGGCTTCATCTATGAATGGAAGAAGGGAGCCCTGGAATGGGAGTGATCGCGCCTTCGTCGCCGCTTTCCGGCGCAATGGTTCCCGCCAACTCGGCCGCCCGGTCGACGGTCGAGGGCTATGACCCCAAGGTCCATGACAAGTTCTTCGAGGCGGTGAACACCGAACTGGGCGAGCGCGGCTTCCTGACCGCCTCGCTGGACGACGTCATCACCTGGGCCCGCACCGGCTCGCTGATGTGGATGACCTTCGGCCTGGCCTGCTGCGCCGTCGAGATGATCCAGATGTCGATGCCGCGCTTCGACGTCGAACGCTTCGGCATGGCCCCGCGCGGCAGCCCGCGTCACTCGGACCTGATGATCGTCGCCGGCACCCTGACCAACAAGATGGCCCCGGCCATCCGCAAGGTCTATGACCAGATGCCCGATCCCCGCTACGTCGTGTCGATGGGCAGCTGCGCCAACGGCGGCGGCTATTATCACTACAGCTACAGCGTCGTGCGCGGCTGCGACCGCGTGGTGCCGGTGGACGTCTATGTGCCCGGCTGCCCGCCGACGGCCGAGGCCCTGCTGTACGGCCTGCTGCAGCTGCAGAAGAAGATTCGCCGCACGGGGACCATCGACCGATGAGCTCGCTGGCCGTTCAAGCCCAGTTCGAGGCCGCCTTGACGCCGATGGGCGCCGAGCTGGTCGGGGCGCTCGCCGGCGACGGCTGGGGCGTCGAGGCCCAGGTCGCCTTTGGCGAACTGACCCTGGTCGCGCCGCGCGAACACATCGTCGAGGTGATGACCGCCCTGCGCGACCGGTTCGGGTTCCAGCAACTGCTGGACGTCTGCGGCGCCGACTACCCGGATCGCAAAGAGCGGTTCGAGGTGGTCTATCACCTGCTGTCCCTGACGCGGAACGCCCGCATCCGGGTCAAGGTCGCCACCGACGAGGTCCAGCCGGTCCCGACCGTCTGCCACGTCTATCCGTCCGCCGGCTGGTTCGAGCGTGAAGCCTACGACATGTACGGGATGATCTTCGCAGGCCATCCCGACATGCGGCGCCTGCTGACCGACTACGGGTTCGAGGGGCATCCGCTGCGCAAGGACTTCCCCATGACGGGCTATGTCGAGGTCCGTTACGACGAAGAGCAGAAGCGGGTCGTCTATGAACCCGTCAAGCTGACGCAGGAATTCCGCACGTTCGACTTCCTGTCGCCGTGGGAAGGCGCCGACTATCCGGCGCCCGTCCTGCCCGGCGACGAAAAGGCTGGAGTGAAGGGCTGATGGCTGACGGCGCCCGTATCCCTGCGTCCGCGAACAGCGGCGGCGGCGGAGATCCCTTCGAAGACATGCCGATGGATCACCGGACCGACCATGCCCGCGACATGGACGACCGCAAGTTCACCATCAACTTCGGCCCGCAGCACCCGGCCGCGCACGGCGTGCTGCGTCTGGTGCTGGAGCTGGACGGCGAGATCGTCGAGCGCGTCGATCCGCATATCGGCCTGCTGCATCGCGGCACCGAAAAGCTGATGGAGGCCCGCACCTATCTGCAGAACGTGCCCTATCTGGACCGGCTCGACTATGTGGCGCCGATGAACCAGGAGCACGCCTTCTGCCTGGCCATCGAGAAGCTGCTGGGCATCGAGGTTCCGTACCGGGCTCAGCTGATCCGCGTCCTCTATTCGGAGATCGGCCGGATCGGGAACCACCTGCTGAACGCGACCATGCAGGCCATGGACGTCGGCGCCCTGACGCCCCCGCTCTGGGGTCACGAAGAGCGCGAGAAGCTGATGGTCTTCTACGAGCGCGCCAGCGGGGCGCGTCTCCACGCCAACTATTTCCGCCCCGGCGGCGTCCATCAGGACCTGCCGATGGACCTGATCGACGACATCGGTCGCTGGTGCCTGGAGTTCCCCAAGGCCCTGGCCGACATCGAGAGCCTGGTCACCGAAAACCGCATCTTCAAACAGCGCAACGTCGACATCGGCGTGGTGTCCAAGGAACAGGCCCTGGCCTGGGGCTTCTCGGGCGTGATGCTGCGCGGATCGGACATCGCCTGGGACCTGCGCAAGTCGCAGCCCTACGAGTGCTACGCCGAGATGGAATTCGACATTCCGGTCGGCAAGAACGGCGACTGCTGGGACCGCTACCTCTGCCGCATCGAGGAGATGAAGCAGTCGGTGCGCATCATGGAGCAGTGCATCCATAAGCTGCGCAACTGCCCCGGCGAGCCGGTGATGCTGGAGGACAACAAGATCGTTCCGCCGCGTCGCGGCGAGATGAAGCGGTCGATGGAATCCCTGATCCATCACTTCAAGCTGTACACCGAAGGCTTCAAGACGCCGGAAGGCGAGGTCTATGCGGCCGTCGAGGCGCCCAAGGGCGAGTTCGGCATCTATCTGGTGTCGGACGGCACCAACAAACCCTATCGCGTCAAGATCTCGGCGCCGGGCTTCCGTCACCTGCAGGCGATGGACTGGATGAACCGCGGCCACCAGCTGGCCGACGTCTCCGCCATCCTGGGCTCGCTCGACATCGTTTTCGGAGAAGTAGACCGATGAGCGTTCGTCGTCTCGCCAAGGAACAGCCGGCCTCGTTCGCCTTCTCGAAGGACACCAAGGCCAAGGCCGAGTGGTGGATCAAGAAATATCCGGAAAACCGTCGCCAGTCGGCGGTGATCCCGATCCTGTGGCTGGTGCAGAAGCAGGAAGGCTGGGTCTCAGAACCCGCCATTCGCGCGGTCGGCGAACTGCTGGGCATGCCCTTCATCCGAGTGATGGAGGTCGCGACCTTCTACACCATGTTCATGCTGGAGCCGGTCGGCAAGACCGCCCTGATCCAGGTCTGCGGCACCACCCCGTGCATGCTGCGCGGCGCCAATGAGCTGATGAAGGTCTGCAAGGAGAAGATTGGTCCCAAGGACCATCTGTCGGCCGACGGCCGCTTCACCTGGCAGGAGGTCGAATGCCTGGGCGCCTGCTCCAACGCGCCCATGGCCCAGATCAACGACTATTATTTCGAAGATCTGACGCCCGAGACCCTTGGTCAGATCATCGACGATTTCGCGGCGGGCAAGGCGCCCAAGCCGGGCTCCTACATCGGTCGCCACAATGCAGCGCCGGCCGGCGGGGCCAAGACCCTGCTGGACCCGAAGCTGTATGACGGCTCGGCCGCCAAGCCGATCAAGAAACTGCCCAACAGCGATCCCGCGCCGGTCGAGAAGGCTCCGGCCTGATGCCTGCCCCTGACCTCGACAGCGACGAAGGCCGCGCCGCATACCGCAAGGAGCTGCGCCAGGTCGCGCGCCCCCTGCGCGCGGGCGGACTCGCGCTCGTGGTCGGCGCCGCCATGCTGATCCTGTTCACCCGGCAGGGCACGCCCGGCCTGGGCGACTGGGCCTATACGGCCTCCTACGTCATGCTGGGCCTGGGCTGGGCCTGCGTCATCGGCGCCGTCTACAGCCGCACCCGGCATCACCGACGCCGTATGCGCGAGCTGGAAGGCGCTTCGTCATGAGCGCGTCGATCTACTGTGGTTTCTTGAACTCGATGCAGCGTGCCGGGGGGCGCCATGTCGACGGATCAGAAGCGGGCAGGGCGCCGCGCGCCCAAGCGCGGCCGAGGCGGGTGGAGCCCCGCCGGGACAGGGCGATTGCTGGTCAACCTGGCCGGCGCGGCCAGTCTGTCGCTGAGCGCTGGGTCCGTATCGACGCAAACTCCGCCCACATCCCCTTCGGTCGTCCCCGCGACCGCTCCCTCTACGCCTTCACCCGGTCCTGCTGATGCTTCCGAACCGCGTAACAAACCCAGCCCTGAACCGCGTCAGCCGCCGCCCGGCCAACGCGATCTCGGCCTCGAACGCCAGTCCGCTCTCGGTCCCCCCCGTCGGCGTAGACGGAGGAGCAGCCTGATGGTCGGCATTCTCGAAGACAAGGACCGGATATTCACCAATCTGTACGGCTTCCACGACTGGACGCTGGACGGGGCGAAGAACCGCGGCGCCTGGAACGCCACCAAGGACATGCTGGACCTTGGCCGCGACTGGATCATCAACAACGTCAAGGCGTCCGGCCTGCGCGGTCGTGGCGGCGCCGGCTTCTCGACCGGTCTGAAGTGGTCCTTCATGCCCAAGGAAGTGAAGGATCGCCCTCACTACCTGGTCGTCAACGCCGACGAATCCGAGCCCGCGACCTGCAAGGACCGCGAGATCATGCGCCACGATCCGCATCTGCTGATCGAAGGCTGCCTGATCGCCAGCTTCGCCATGCAGGCCCACGCCTGCTACATCTATCTGCGCGGCGAATATGTGCTCGAGCGCGAGCGGATGGAGGCGGCGGCCAAACAGGCCTATGAGGCCCGGCTGATCGGCAAGGACAATGTCCATGGCTGGGACTTCGACGTCTATATCCACCACGGCGGCGGCGCTTACATCTGCGGTGAAGAGACCGCCCTGCTGGAATCCCTCGAAGGCAAGAAGGGCCAGCCCCGTCTGAAGCCGCCGTTCCCTGCCGGCGCGGGCCTGTACGGCTGTCCGACCACGGTGAACAACGTCGAGTCGATCGCCGTCGTCGGCACCATCCTGCGTCGCGGCGCAGACTGGTTCGCCGGCTTCGGCCGTCCGAACAACACCGGCACCAAGCTGATGTCGCTGTCGGGCCATGTGAACACGCCCTGCGTCGTCGAAGAGACCATGTCGATCCCGCTGCGTCAGCTGATCGAAGAGCACGGCGGCGGCGTTCGCGGCGGCTGGGGCAATCTGAAGGCCATCATCCCCGGCGGCGCCTCATGCCCGGTCATCACGCGCGAACAGGCGGAAACCGTGCTGATGGACTTCGACTCCATGCGCGAGGTTCGCTCGTCGCTGGGCACCGCCGGCGTGACCGTGATGGACGAGTCCACCGACATCGTGAAGGCTATCGCCCGCATCAGCTACTTCTTCAAGCACGAGAGCTGCGGCCAGTGCACGCCGTGCCGCGAGGGCACCGGCTGGATGTGGCGCGTGCTGGAGCGTATGGCCGTGGGCGAGGCCGATCCGTCGGAAATCGACCTGCTGCTGGACGTCGCCGGTCAGGTCGAGGGCCACACCATCTGCGCCCTGGGCGACGCGGCGGCCTGGCCGGTTCAGGGCCTGATCCGTCACTTCCGTCACGAGATCGAAGAGCGTATCGCCAACTACCGCAGCCGCCGCGCGAACTTCGCCGGCCATGCGATCGCGGCGGAGTAGGAATGCGCCGCTTGTCCGCCCTCGTGATCGGAGCCTTGGCTCTCGCCGCTTGCGGCGAGCGCGAGGCTGCGCCCACGCCTGCGGAAAAGGTCGCGGCTGCGGCCAAACCGTCCGACGCCGTGAAGACGGCGCCGGCGGTCCTGACGCCCGCCGATCTGCGCCGGGTCTGTCGCGCCGGCCTCGCCGCCATTCACGGGCAGCAACCCGGCGCCGTCGCCATCGACGGCGTGGAGGGCGAGGTGGTGCACGCCTCTTGGCGCGCGCCGGTCGACGGCGGCCGGATGCGCGCCGACTGCCGCGTCGAGAAAGACCTGATCGTGTGGAAACCGCTCGATCTGCCCGATCCAACCTTCGTGCGCTGGATGAACCAGTCGGACGATCCGGTGGTCCGCTACGTCATGGACGGCGAGACGATCACCATCACCCAGACCCTCCCGGATGGGACGACGGAACAGGCCGAATTGGCCGTTCCTGCTGAAGAAGAGGCCCGCTGATGCCAGTCGCCAAGGTCAACGGCGTCGAAGTTGAGTTCGAGCCCGGCATGACCGTGCTCCAGGTCGCCGAGCGCGCGGGGCAGGAAATCCCGCGCTTCTGCTACCATGAACGCCTGTCCATCGCCGGCAACTGCCGCATGTGCCTGGTCGAGGTGAAGCCCGGACCGCCCAAGCCCCAGGCTTCGTGCGCGCTTCCGGCCGCCGACGGCCAGGAGATCTTCACCGACACCCCGATGGTGAAGAAGGCCCGCGAAGGCGTGATGGAGTTCCTGCTCATCAACCACCCGCTGGACTGCCCGATCTGCGACCAGGGCGGCGAGTGCGACCTGCAGGACCAGTCCATGGCCTATGGCCGCGATGGTTCTCGCTACGCCGAGAACAAGCGCGCGGTCGAAGAAAAGAACATGGGGCCGACGATCAAGACCTTCATGACGCGGTGCATCCAGTGCACCCGTTGCGTTCGCTTCATCACCGAGGTCGCGGGCGTGCCGGACATCGGCATGATCTCGCGCGGCGAGGACGCCGAGATCACCACCTATCTCGAGAAGTCGGTCGCCTCGGAGCTGTCGGGCAATGTCAACGACCTGTGCCCGGTCGGCGCCCTGACCCACCGGCCCTGGCAGTACCACTATCGTCCGTGGGAACTGAAGAAGACCGAGACCATCGACGTCATGGACGGCCTGGGCTCGAACATCCGCGCCGATTACCGCGGCTCCGAGGTCATGCGGGTCCTGCCGCGCGTGAACGAGGGGATCAACGAGGAGTGGCTGTCGGACAAGAGCCGCTATGTCGTCGACGGTCTGACCGCGCGCCGCCTGGACCGCCCCTGGATCCGCGAGAACGGCAAGCTGCGCGCCGCCACCTGGAACGAGGCGCTGGACGCCGTCGCCGCCCGGCTGAAGGCCGCCTCGGCCGACCGCATCGGCGTCATCGCCGGCGACCTGCAGGACGCCGAGTCGATGAAGGCGACCCTGGACCTGTTCCGCGCCCTGGGCTCCAAGAACACCGACTGCCGCCAGGACGGCGCCGCCCTGGGCTATGGCCCGCGCGAGGGCTGGCTGTTCAACTCCGGCCTGCAAGGCATTGAAAAGGCGGACGCCATCCTGATCGTGGGCGCCAACCCGCGCGTCGAGGCGCCGCTGCTGAACGCCCGTCTGCGCAAGAGCTGGATCAAGGGCGGGGTCGAGATCGGCGTCATCGGCGAACAGGCCGATCTGACCTTCGACTATGCCTATCTGGGCGCCGGGTCGAAGACCCTGGCCAAGCTGCCCAAGTCGGCGATGGACTTCCTGACCAAGGCCGAGCGGCCGGCGATCATCGTCGGCTCCGGCGCTCTGGGCGGGGAGGGCGGCGCCGCCGTCCTGAACGCCCTGGGCGCCCTGGCCAAGAAGGTCGGGGTCGTGACCGACAGCTGGAACGGCTTCAACGTCCTGCACCACGCCGCCGCGCGCGTGGCCGGCCTGGACATGGGCTTCGTGCCGGCCGAGGGCGGCCTGACGGCAGCGGACATGCTGAAGCCGGGCGCGCTGGACGTTCTGTTCCTGCTGGGCGCCGACGAAGTCGATCCGACCGGTTCGAACGCCTTCCGCGTCTATCTGGGCAGCCACGGCGATCGGGGCGCGCACGGCGCCGACGTCATCCTGCCGGGCGCGGCCTATACCGAGAAGTCGGGCCTGTATGTGAACACCGAAGGCCGGGTGCAGATGGCTGAACGCGTCGTCTTCCCCAAGGGCGAGGCCAAGGAAGACTGGGCGATCATCCGCGCCCTGTCCGCCCGCGTCGACCAGACCCTGCCGTACGACACCCTGGACCAGCTGCGCGCCAGGATGATGGCCGATCATCCGACCTTCGGCCGGATCGACTATCTCCCGACGCCGGCCGCCTTTGACCCCTCGAAACTGGGCGTCAAGGGAGACCTGGGCGACCGGGCCTTCACCTCGATCGTCGCCGATCCCTATCTTTCCAACCCGATCGCGCGCGCCAGTGCGACCATGGCCGAACTGTCCGCCCTGCGGATCGCCCCGGTCGCGATGGCGGCGGAGTAAGTCATGGACGCTGCTACCTCCTTTTGGGCCACGCCCGGCGGCTGGACGCTGATCACCCTCGGTCAGATCCTGCTGATCACCGTCGGCGTCCTGGTCGCCGTCGCCTTCCTGCTGCTGGCCGACCGCAAGGTCTGGGCCTCGGTGCAGATGCGCAAAGGGCCGAACGTCGTCGGTCCCTTCGGCCTGCTCCAGTCCTTCGCGGACATGATCAAATTCGTGCTGAAGGAGGTGGTCATCCCCTCCGGCGCGGACAAGGCGGTCTTCATCCTGGCGCCGATCATCACCGTCGTCCTGGCCTTCATGGCCTGGGCGGTGATCCCATTCGCGCCGGGCTGGGTGGTGTCGGACCTGAACGTCGGCATCCTTTACATCTTCGCCGTGTCGTCGCTGGGCGTGTACGGCATCATCATGGGCGGCTGGGCTTCGAACTCGAAGTATCCGTTCCTGGGCTCGCTGAGGTCTGCGGCCCAGATGGTGTCCTATGAGGTCTCGCTGGGCCTGATCATCATCAATGTGATCCTGCTGGCCGGCACCATGAACCTGTCGCAGATCGTCGAAGGTCAGAGCGGCTATTTCTGGAACTGGTACGCCTTCGGCGGAGGGCAGGGGACCTGGCCCCTGATCGTGATCCTGTTCCCCATGTCGATCGTCTTCTTCGTCTCGGCCCTGGCGGAAACCAACCGCCCGCCGTTCGACCTGCCCGAAGCGGAGTCGGAACTGGTGGCCGGCTATCAGGTCGAATACAGCTCGACCACCTATCTGCTGTTCATGATGGGCGAGTACGTCAACATCGTCTTCATGTCGGCGATGATGACCATCCTGTTCTTCGGCGGCTGGAACCCCGGCTTCCTGTCGCAGGAGACGCTGGACGGCCTGCCGGCCTGGATCGCCTACACCCTCTATCTGCTGACCTTCGTCACCAAGACGGTCTTCTGGTTCCTGGCCATCGCCCTGGTGAAGGCCTTCGTGCCCCGCTATCGCTATGACCAGCTGATGCGGCTGGGCTGGAAGATCTTCCTGCCCGCCTCTCTGGTCGCCGTGGTGGTCACCGCCGCCTGGCGCGTCTTCGCGGTGGGGGCCTAGATGGTCTCGCGCGCCGTCATCCTGGTTCTGGCCGCGTCGGGGGGGCTCGCCGCCTGCACCTTCGCGCCCATTCCCGCGCCGGCGCCGACCGATCCGGCTGCGTCGCTGGAGCGGCGCGAGGACGGGGCGCGCCGTGACGGCGAGACGGTCAATCTGTGCCGGATGATGAACCGCGACGATCCCCGCTACAAGACGATGGACTGCAAGGACGTGATGCGGAGGGTCGGAGCATGACCCGTCTGATCCTCCCGCTGCTGGTCCTCGCGCCCGTGATGACGGCCTGCGCCCCCGACACCCGGATGCCTGAATCCGGCTATCAGTGGCAGCAGCGCCAGGAGCGGATCGAGCGCGAATGGCGCGCCGCCCAAACCCAGGTTCCAGCCCAGACCCCGACCAAGACCCGGGCCGTCGCCCCGGCCCAGACTTCAACCAACGGCGCCCCTGCGCCAGAGGATCGCCTCTGATGTTCACCCGTATCGCCCAGGCCGCCAAGGGCGCGATGATGCTCGACGCCATCGGCGCCATCGGCCTGACCCTCAAATACATGGCCCGCCCCAAGGCGACCGTGAACTATCCGTTCGAGCGGAACCCGCAATCGCCCCGCTTCCGCGGCGAGCACGCTCTGCGCCGCTATCCGAACGGTGAAGAGCGCTGCATCGCCTGCAAACTGTGCGAGGCCATCTGCCCGGCCCAGGCCATCACCATCGAGGCCGAGCCCCGCGCCGACGGCAGCCGCCGCACGACCCGCTACGACATCGACATGGTCAAATGCATCTACTGCGGCCTGTGCCAGGAGGCCTGCCCGGTGGACGCCATCGTCGAGGGCCCGAACTCGGAGTTCACCGTCGAAACGCGCGAGGAGCTGCTGTACGACAAGGCCCGGCTGCTGGACAACGGCGACCGCTGGGAACGCCATATCGCTAAGAATCTGGAACTCGACGCGCCTTACCGCTAAGGCGCTCACGCTAACGGGTCGGCGATTCCCAAAAGGGTTCACGACCGAGACGAAAGGGGCCTCGTCCCGACATGCTGCAAGGCATAGCCTTCTATCTGCTGGCGGCGACCGCCGTGGTGTCCGGCCTTCTGGTCGTGACCGCGCGCAATCCCGTGCACAGCGTTCTCTTCCTGATCCTGGCCTTCTTCTCCTCTGCGGGTCTGTTCGTCCTCCTCGGCGCCGAGTTCCTGGCGATGCTGCTGGTCGTCGTCTACGTCGGGGCAGTGGCGGTGCTGTTCCTGTTCGTCGTCATGATGCTGGACGTCGACTTCCTGAAGCTTCGGGGCGGCTACGCCCGCTATCTGCCGATCGGGGCCATCGTCGCGGCCGTGCTGCTGTTCGAGATGATCCTGGTGTCCATCGCCGTCATCCAGGGCGGCGCGACCGCCGGCCTGACGGCGCCGGGCGCGCCGAGCGCCGACATGACCAATGTCGAGGCCATCGGCCGGGTGCTCTATACCGACTATGTCTACTTCTTCCAGGCGGCCGGGATCGTGCTGCTGATCGCCATGATCGGCGCCATCACCCTGACCCTGCGCCACAAGCCGCATATCAAGCGCCAGAACATTTCGGACCAGGTCAACCGCTCCGTCGCCAAGGCGATGGAGGTCAAGTCGGTGCAGACCGGGCAGGGCGTCTCGCCCGAGGAGCTTCTCTGATGGAAATCGGTCTGATCCACTATCTCGGCACGGCCGCCGCCCTGTTCACCATCGGGGTCTTCGGCATCTTCGTGAACCGCAAGAACGTCATCATCATCCTGATGTCGATCGAGCTGATCCTGCTGGCCGTGAACATCAACTTCGTCGCCTTCTCGGCCTATCTCAATGAGGTGTCGGGGCAGATCATGGCCATGTTCGTCCTGACCGTGGCTGCGGCCGAGGCCGCCGTCGGCCTGGCCATTCTGGTGACCTTCTTCCGCAACCGCGGCGACATCGCCGTCGACGACGCCTCCGTGATGAAGGGCTGAGCGTGAACCTCCACACCCTGATCATTCTCGGGATCTTCGCCCCGCTGCTGGGCGCGACCATCGCCGGCCTGTTCGGCCGTCGGATCGGCAACATCCCGTCGCAGACCGTAACGACCGGCCTGCTGTTCTTCTCGTGCGCCGTCGCCTGGACGGTCTTCGGCCAGTGGACCTGGGGCCATCTGGAGCCCTTCACCATCCGCCTGGCGCCCTTCATCAATGTGGGGGACTTCCAGTCGGCCTGGTCGATCCGCATCGACGCCCTGTCGGCGACCATGCTGATCGTGGTCACCAGCGTCTCTTCGCTGGTTCACCTCTATTCCTGGGGCTATATGGCCGAGGACGACAGCCGGCCGCGCTTCTTCGCCTATCTGTCCCTGTTCACCTTCATGATGCTGGCGCTGGTGACGGCCGCCGACTTCATGCAGATCTTCTTCGGCTGGGAAGGCGTGGGTCTGGCCTCCTATCTGCTGATCGGCTTCTGGTACAAGAAGCCGACCGCCAGCGCCGCCGCCATCAAGGCCTTCGTGGTCAACCGGGTCGGCGACTTCGGCTTCGTGCTCGGGATCATGACTGTCTTCTGGATGTACGGCACGATCGAGTTCGCCGAACTGTTCCCGCTGGTCGCCTCCAAGGCGGGGACGACCTGGGAGTTCCTGGGCGTCCAGTGGTCCGCGCTGGATCTGGCCGGCTTCCTGCTGTTCATCGGCGCCATGGGCAAGTCGGCCCAGTTCTTCCTGCACACCTGGTTGCCGGACGCGATGGAAGGCCCGACGCCGGTGTCCGCCCTGATCCACGCGGCCACCATGGTGACCGCCGGCGTCTATATGGTCTGCCTGCTGTCGCCGATCTATGAGCACGCCCCCGGCGCCGCCCAGATCATCGCCATCATCGGCGCGATCACCGCCCTGTTCGCCGCCACGGTCGGCCTGACCCAGAACGACATCAAACGGGTCATCGCCTATTCGACCTGTTCGCAGCTGGGCTATATGTTCTTCGCGGCCGGGGTCGGCGCCTATCAGGCGGCCATGTTCCACCTGTTCACCCACGCCTTCTTCAAGGCCCTGCTGTTCCTGGGCGCCGGCTCGGTGATCCACGGCATGCACCACGAGCAGGACATGCGGAAGATGGGCGGTCTGTGGAAGCTGCTGCCGATCACCTATGCCGTCATGACCATCGGCACCATCGCCATCACCGGCCTGGGCATCCCCGGCGTCGGCGGCTTCGCCGGCTTCTATTCGAAGGACTCGATCATCGAGAGCGCCTACGCCTCGGCCGCCAGCGGCCATAGCGCGGTCGGCCTGTTCGCCTTCTTCGTCGGCATCATCGCCGCCGGTCTGACGGCCTACTATTCGTGGCGCCTGGTCTTCATGACCTTCCACAACAAGCCTGTGTGGAAGGAGGAGGGCGACGCCCATCATGCGGACGACCATGCCTCGCACGCCCAGCTGGAAACCCATTCCGAGCCGGCGGCCGACGCGCATGCCCATGACGCGCATGACGATCACGCTCACGACGACCATGGCCACCATGGCCCGCTGCAGCCGCACGAGAGCCCCTGGGTCATGCTGGTTCCGCTGATCCTGCTGTCGGTCGGCGCCGTGGCTGCGGGCTTCGTCTTCGCGCCGCACTTCATCGGCCACCACGAGCACGAGTTCTGGCGCGGCGCCATCTTCACCGGCGAGCACAACCATGTGCTCCACGAAAGCCACGAGGTTCCGACCTGGGTGAAGTGGTCGCCCCTGATCCTGACCCTGATCGGCACGGCCTTCGCCTACTGGATCTATGTGGCGCGCGAGGGCATGGGCCGTCGCATGGCCGAGCGGGACGGCGCGATCTACCGCTTCCTCTACAACAAGTGGTACTTCGACGAGTTGTACGACTTCGTCTTCGTGCGCGGCTTCCGGGCCCTGGGCGACGCCTTCTGGAAGATCTTCGACGTGAAGATCATCGACGGCTTCGGCCCCAACGGCGCCGCCTGGGCCTCGCTGAAATCGGCCGGCTGGCTGTCCAAGTTCCAGTCCGGATTCCTCTACTACTATGCCTTCGTGATGCTGCTCGGGGTGGCTGGTCTGCTCACCTTCGCCATCCTCGCGTGGGGAGCCTGATCCCGTGCCCTACATCCTGAGCCTCGTTACCTTCCTGCCGCTGGTCGGCGCCCTGGCGATCTATCTCGCCCGGCTGGCCTCCAAGTCCCAGGACGCCGCCGCCCCGGCCGCGCGCTGGATCGCCCTGCTGATGACCCTGGTCGTCCTGGGCGTCTCGGTCGTGCTGGTCGCCGGTTTCGATCCGTCAAATACCGCCTATCAGTTCGTCGAAATGGTCCCCTGGTTCGCCGGGGCCAGCTATCATCTGGGCGTCGACGGGGTGTCGGTGCTGTTCGTCCTGCTGACGGCCTTCCTGATGCCGATCTGCATCCTGGCCAGCTGGAAGTCGATCGAGACGCGCGTCGTCGAATATATGATCGCCTTCCTGATCCTGGAGACCCTGGTCATCGGCGTCTTCACGGCTCTGGATCTGTATCTCTTCTACATCTTCTTCGAAGGCACCCTGGTGCCGATGTTCCTGATCATCGGCATCTGGGGCGGCGCCAACCGGATCTACGCGGCCTACAAATTCTTCCTCTACACCCTGCTGGGGTCGGTGCTGATGCTGCTGGCCATGCTGTGGATGTCGCACACCGCCGGCACCACCAGCATTCCGGAGCTGAAGCAGTACGCCTTCAGCCCCGCCGTTCAGCCCATCCTTTGGCTGGCCTTCTTCGCCTCCTTCGCGGTCAAAATGCCGATGTGGCCGGTCCACACCTGGCTGCCCGACGCCCACGTTCAGGCGCCGACGGCGGGCTCGGTCATCTTGGCCGGCATCCTGCTGAAGCTGGGCGGTTACGGCTTCATCCTGTTCAACGTGCCCATGTTCCCGGTCGCGTCCGAGATGTTCCGCCCCCTGGTCTTCACCCTGTCGGTGATCGCCATCGTCTATACCTCGCTGGTCGCCTGGCGTCAGACGGACATCAAGAAGCTGATCGCCTATTCGTCGGTCGCCCACATGGGCTTCGTCACCCTGGGCATCTTCTCGGGCAATGATCAGGGCATGCAGGGCGCCGTCTTCCAGATGATCAGCCACGGCCTGATCTCGGGCGCGCTCTTCCTGTGCGTCGGCGTCGTCTATGACCGGATGCATACGCGCGAGATCGCCTTCTACGGTGGCCTGACGTCGCGCATGCCCTGGTTCGCCGCCATCTTCCTGATGTTCACCATGGCCAATGTCGGCCTGCCGGGCACCTCGGGCTTCATCGGCGAAGTCCTGACCATGACGGGCGCCTATCAGGCCTCGACCTGGGCGGCCCTGGTGGCGGCGTCGGGCGTCATCTTCTCGGCGGTCTACGCCCTGACCCTGTATCGTTCGGTCATGTTCGGCGAGATCACCAATCCGAAGCTGATGACCATCGCCGACATCGACAAGCGTGAGCTGCTGCTGTTCGTGCCGCTGATCGTCGGCACCCTGTGGCTGGGCGTCCAACCCGGCGCCGTCCTCGATTACACCGGGCCCGCCGTCGAGGCCCTGACCAATGCCTATCGCGTCGCGATCGGCGGGTGAGACCAAGCATGCCTGATCTGTCCTCCGCCCTGCACCTCGCCGCCTCGGAGCTGACCCTCGCGGTCGGCGCCCTGGTCTTGCTGATGGTCGGCGCCTTCATCGGCGACAAGAGCGCCCGGCTGGTGTCCGTCCTTTCGGTCCTGCTGCTGATCGCCGCCGCCGTCGTCGCCGTCATGGGACCGTGGGGCGTCGCCTTCAACGGCGCCTATGTGGCCGACCCCCTGGCCATCTACGGCAAGAGCGTCATCTATCTGTCCGCCGCCGTGGCCGTCGTGCTCGGCGACGGCTGGATGAAGCGCACCCGCATCGCCAAGTTCGAATATCCGGTCCTGATCGTTCTCGCGGCGGTCGGCATGGGGATGATGGCCTCCTCGGGCGATCTGATCTCCATGTATGTCGGCATCGAGCTGCATTCGCTGGCCCTGTACGTCCTGGCCGCCTTCCACCGCGACGACGCCAAGGCGTCGGAAGCGGGCCTGAAGTATTTTGTGCTCGGCGCCCTGTCGTCCGGCCTGCTGCTGTACGGCGCCAGTCTGATCTACGGCTTCGCCGGCTCGATGCGCTTTGAGGACATCGCCGCTTTCGCCCAGGACCATCCGGGCCCGGGCCTGGTGTTTGGCCTGGTCTTCCTGATCTGTGGTCTGGCGTTCAAGGTTTCGGCGGCCCCCTTCCACATGTGGACGCCTGATGTTTACGAAGGCGCCCCGACCCCGGTCGTGGCCCTGTTCGCCACCGCGCCCAAGATGGCCGCCATGGTGCTGATCGCCCGCGTTCTGGAAGGCGGCTTCGCCGAGGCCCACGCCCAGTGGTCGCAGGTCCTGATCGCCATCTCCCTGCTCAGCTTCGTGGTCGGCACCTTCGGCGGCATCGCCCAGAAGGATATCCAGCGTCTGCTGGCCTATTCGTCGATCGCCAACATCGGCTACGCCCTGTTGGGCATCGCCGCGGGCACCAGTGCGGGCCTTCAGGCCATGCTGATGTTCATGACCCTGTATGTCATCGACCAACTGGGCTTCTTCGCCATCCTGCTCAGCCTGTCCAAGTCGGGCCGCCCGATCCGACGCATCGCCGATCTCGCCGGTCTGAAGAAGGATCGTCCGGTCACCGCTGTGGCCCTGACCGTCCTGTCCTTGTCGGTGCTGGGCATGCCGCCGCTGTCGGGCTTCTGGGCCAAATACTATGTCTTCGGGGCCGCTGCGGCCGCCGGTCTGTGGCCGGTCGCCGCCGTGGGTCTTGTCGCCTCGGTCGTCGCCGCCTTCTACTATCTGCGGATCATCAAGCTGATGTGGTTCGATGCGCCCGTGGACGAGATCGCGATGGACAAGGCCTCGCCGGAAACCAACGTCATCGGCTGGGCCTGCGCCGCCTTCGCCTTCCCCCTGGTGATCGTCGGTCTGACCTGGCTGGAGCCGCTGACCAAGGTTGCGAGCGCCGGCTTCGGGAACGGTTAGGGCGTTGACGCCCGCCCCCCTGGTCATCCTCGACGAGATCGACTCGACCAACGCCGAGGCCCGGCGTCTCGCCGAGGCCGGAGAAGCCGGGCCGCGCTGGATCGTGGCTCGGCGCCAGACCGCCGGTCGCGGTCGCCGCGGCCGCAAATGGGAGACCGAACAGGGCAACCTGGCCGCCACCCTGCTGATCACTACGCCCAAGTCGGCGGCCGAGGCGGCGCAGGCCACCTTCGTCGCCGCCCTGGCCGTCGCCGACCTGCTGGACGTTTTCGTTTCGCCGGCCCTGGTCTCGATCAAATGGCCCAACGACGTCCTGCTGGACGGAGTCAAGGTCTCCGGCATCCTGGTCGAGTCCGGCGCCCATGCGAACGGCGACCTGTGGCTGGCCGTCGGCATCGGCGTGAACCTGGCCCATGCGCCGGACGATACAGAGCGGGGCGCGACTGCGATTGCCGAGCGCCTGCGCGCCGACCTGGCTTTCGCACCCCCCATCGAAGCCGCCGCCGAGATCCTGGCCGAGACCTTCGCCGTATGGTGGGGGCGGTGGCAGACCCTCGGCTTCGAACCCGTGCTGGACGCCTGGACCAGCCGGCTGACCGGCCTGAACGGCCCCTGCGTCGCGCGACTGGACAATGAGACCCTGGAAGGCGTGGCCGAGGGTGTCGAGGCGGACGGGGCGCTGCGTCTGCGTCTGACCGACGGCTCCGTGCGGCTGATCTCGGCGGGCGACGTCTTCTTCGGCAAGGCGAACTGATGCTGCTCGCCATCGAACAGGGCAACACCAATACGCTGTTCGCCGTTCACGACGGTTCGGACTGGATCGCCCAATGGCGCGCCGCCACAGAGGCCAGCCGCACCGCCGACGAATACGCCGTCTGGCTGAACCAGCTGATGGTCATGAAAGGGCTTCAGTTCGCCGCTCTGACCGGCTGCATCATCTCCAGCGTGGTGCCCCAGTCGATCTTCAATCTGCGCAACCTGTCGCGCCGCTATCTGAACATCGAACCCCTGGTGATCGGCGAGAACGCCGAGCTGGGCATCGACGTCCGCATCGCCAAGCCCAGCGAAGCCGGCGCCGACCGTCTGGTCAACGCCATCGGGGCCAAGCTGGTCTATCCGGGCGACCTGATCGTGATCGACAGCGGCACGGCCACCACCTTCGACATCGTCGCCGCTGACGGCGCCTTCGAGGGCGGCCTGATCGCGCCGGGCATCAATCTGTCGCTCCAGGCCCTGCACGAGGCCGCCGCCAAACTGCCGCGCATCGCCATACAGAAGCCCGAACACGTCATCGGCAAGGGTACGGTCGAGGCCATGCAGTCCGGCGTCTTCTGGGGCTATATCTCATTGATCGAAGGCCTGGTCGCGCGCATCAAGGCGGAATGGGCGCGGCCCATGACCGTCATTGGAACCGGCGGGGTCGCCAGCCTGTTCGAAGGCGCGACCGACAGCATTGATCACTTCGATCCCGACCTGACTATCCGCGGCCTCCTCGAAATCTGGCGTCGTAACGCCCATTTGACGGACTGAATGAAAAAGCAAACCCAAGACGAACTCGTTTTCCTGCCGCTGGGCGGCTCGGACGAGGTCGGTATGAACCTCAACGCCTATGGCTTCGGGCCAGAGGCTGATCGTGAATGGCTGATCGTCGACGTCGGCGTCACCTTCGGCGACCTCTCGACGCCCGGCGTGGACGTGATCGTGCCGGACCCCACCTATCTGGAAGGGGAGACGATCAAGGGCATCGTCCTGACCCATGCGCACGAAGACCATATCGGCGCCCTGGGCTGGCTGTGGCCGCGGCTGAAGGCGCCGGTCTACGCCACGCCCTTCACCGCCTATCTGATCCGCGACAAGCTGCGCGAGCGCGGCATTCTGGACGAGGTCGAACTGATCGAGGTTCCCCTGGGCGGAACCGTCGACATCGGCCCGTTCGGCGTCACCTTCGTCAACATGACCCATTCGATCGCCGAGCCCAGCGGTCTGGCCATCGACACCCCCCTGGGCACGGTGTTCCATACCGGCGACTGGAAGATCGACGACCAACCGGTCATCGGGACCAAGACGGACGCCCCGACCATCCGCGGCCTGGGCGACGAGGGCGTCCTGGCCATGGTCTGCGACTCGACCAATGTCTTCGTGCCGGGCGTGGCCGGGTCCGAAGGCGACGTGGCCGTGGCCCTGGCCAAGCTGATCTCGACGCTGAAGGGCCGGGTCGCCGTCGGATGCTTCGCCTCCAACGTCGCGCGGATGGACAGCGTCATCCGCGCCGCCGAGGCCTGCGGCCGTCGCGTCGCCCTGGCCGGCCGGTCGATGCACCGGATCACGGCGGCCGCCAAACACGTCGGCATGCTGCAGGACGTGAAGCCCTTCCTGTCGGACGAGGAGGCGCGCGTCTGGCCCGCCGACCAGATCCTGTACCTGTGCACCGGCAGCCAGGGCGAAGCGAGGGCGGCCCTGTCGCGCGTCGCCGACGGCACGCACCCGGTCGTGAAACTGGGCCTGGGCGACCACTGCATCTTCTCGTCGCGCCAGATCCCCGGCAACGAACTGGCCATCGGCAATCTGCAGGACCGTCTCGCGGACCGGGGCGTGCGCCTCTACACCGAGAAGGATCACCCCGGCATCCACGTCTCCGGCCACCCGTGTCGCGATGAACTGAAGCAGATGTACGACTGGGTGCGGCCGCAGATCGCGGTGCCGACCCATGGGGTGCGCCGCTTCCTGCTGGAGCACGCCAACCTGGCCAAGGAGGTCGGGGTCAAGGAGACGGTGACCCCGCGCAACGGCGACATGGTCCGTCTGGCCCCCGGTCCGGCCCAGATCATCGACGAAGTGCCGAACGGCCGGCTCTATGTCGACGGCGGCATGCTGGTGACCGAACAGGGCGAGGCCCTGAAGGAGCGTCGCCACGCCTCGACCAATGGCGTGCTGATCGTCAGCTTCGCCCTGGACAAGCGCGGCCGGATCGTCAGCGACATCGACATCCGCAGCGTCGGCCTGCCGGGCGACACCGCCACGCCCCTGGGCGACGCCCTGGACAATCTGGCCGAGCGGGTCGAGCAGGTGGTCAAGAGCCTGAAGGGCGAGGCCCTGGAGGACGAACTGGTCATCGAACAGGCCGTCGCCCGCGTGCTGAAGAAGGCCAGCCAGCAGATCTGGGATCGCCGTCCCATCGTCGAGACGGTCGTCCTGCGAGTCTGACGGCGCCTCCCTCTGGCGCTTCGGTCATGAGCCGATCTATATCGCGCTCATGGCCGAACGACTCTTCCTGCTGAACCCCGACTGGCACGACGATCAGGGCGGGCCCTGGTTCTGTCCGCCCGGCGCCTATATCGAGGGCGTCCTGGCCTTCTATCCCCAGCTGCGGGAGGCGCTTGAGGTGGTCTATCTGGACCACCCCCGGCCGCGCGCGCCAGTCGTCGCCGAGGTCGGCGAGGCGCATCAGAGCTGCCCGATCCTGATCCTGGACGGCGAACTGGACTGGCCCGAGGCCCAGGTCAGCGAAACCACCGGCCGCCGCTTCCTCCAGGACCACGCCATCGCCCCCTATCTGGCGGCCCGCTACGGCGTGGGCCGCCCGCATCCCTGAGGGCGCGCCTCAGCCGAGCGTGGCCTTGCGATAGGTCTCGTTCAGCTCGAACACCTCGGCCGAGACCTCGACCTTGCGCGTGACGCCGGCCAGGGCGGCCGTCAGGATCTCCAGCACCCGTTCGCTCAGCGCGCTCTTCTGCTCCGGCGTGCGGCCCAGCATCAGGCCGATGCGGCAGGCCAGCATGGCTGTCTCGGGCGCGTCGTCGGCGATGACGACATGATCCAGGGCGATCAGCCGGGTCTTGCAGGCCGACAGGGCGGCGCCGGCGATCTCGACGGCGGCCTGGTGGATATCCAGCGCGACCGGAGTCCAGTCGGCCTCGGCCAGGTGGCGGGTGTATTCCAGGGTGATCTGCGGCATGGCGGGGACTCGTCGTGGGGAGGCTGATCCTCTAGACCGGTTTCAACCGGACGCCAAAGTTCCGACAGGAGGTTTCATGCCCATCGGCCCCGCCACCATGTTCGGCATCTACATCATCGTCTGGTGGACGGTGCTGTTCGCGGTTCTGCCGCTGGGAACCTCGCGCGAGACCCATACTCCGCCGACCGACGGCGCCCAATGGGGCGCGCCGACCACGCCGAACCTGAAGCGCAAATTCCTCACCACCACCTGGGTGTCGGCGATCGTCTGGGCCTTCGTCATGGTGCTGATCTTCACCGGCTGGCTGCCCCTGCCGGACTTCTCGCGCGCCCCGGCTCTCTAAACGCCAACCCGGCCTAGCTTTCGCCCCGGTCCAGCGGCTAAAGCCTTGGTCTGTCTCTACGCCTAGGATTCCCCATCATGCGCCTGTCGCGCTTTTTCCTGCCCACGCTGAAGGAAGCCCCTTCGGACGCCCAGATTGTCTCGCACCAGCTGATGCTGCGCGCCGGCATGATCAAGCAGGAGGCCGCCGGCATCTACGCCTGGCTGCCGCTGGGCCTGAAGGTGCTGCGCAAGATCGAGCAGATCGTGCGCGAGGAGCAGGTGAGAGCGGGGGCTGTCGAGCTGCTGATGCCGACCCTGCAACTGGCGGACCTGTGGCGTGAGAGCGGCCGCTACGACGCCTATGGCCCCGAGATGCTGCGCATCACCGACCGGCACGAGCGCGAACTGTTGTACGGCCCCACCAATGAGGAGATGATCACCGACATCTTCCGGGCCTATGTGAAGTCCTACAAGTCGCTGCCGCTGAACCTGTTTCACATCCAGTGGAAGTTCCGCGACGAGCGCCGCCCCCGCTTCGGCGTGATGCGCGGCCGCGAGTTCCTGATGAAGGACGCCTATTCCTTCGACGTGGACGAGGCCTCGGCCCGCAAGGCCTACAACCGCATGTTCGTGGCCTATCTGAACACCTTCGCCCGCATGGGGCTGAAGGCCGTGCCGATGCGCGCGGACACCGGCCCGATCGGCGGCGACCTGAGCCACGAGTTCATCGTCCTGGCCGAGACCGGCGAGAGCGCGGTCTTCTGCGATAAGAAGCTGGTCGAAATGCCGGCGCCGGGCGCGGACGTGGACTGGGATGATCTTCAGTCAATCGTTGATCAACGAACCGCGCTCTACGCCGCGACCGAGGAAATGCACGACGAAGCCCGGTTCGAGGCCGAGACCGCCGAGGGCGATCGCCTGTCGGCGCGCGGCATCGAGGTCGGCCACATCTTCTATTTCGGCGAGAAATATTCGGCGCCGATGAAGGCCCGCGTCGCCGGTCCCGACGGCCAGGACGCGAATGTCCACATGGGCAGCTACGGCGTCGGCGTGTCGCGCCTGCTGGGCGCCATCATCGAGGCCAGCCACGACGAGGGCGGCATCATCTGGCCCGACGCCGTGGCGCCGTTCGACGTGGTGGTGATCAATCTGCGCGCCAATGACGACGCCGTCTCCGCCGCCTGCGAGGACGCGGTCGCTCAGCTCGAGAAGCGGGGCAAGGAGGTGCTCTACGACGACACCGACGAACGGCCGGGCGGCAAGTTCGCCACCGCCGACCTGATCGGCGTGCCGTGGCAGCTGACCATCGGTCCCAAGGGCTTGGCGGACGGGGTGGTCGAGCTGAAGCGCCGCGCCACCGGTGAAAAGGTCTCCGTGCCCCTGGCCGAAGCCATCGAAAGGCTGACGGCTTGAACCCTCCAGCCCGTTCCTCCGGCCCCTTCTCCGCCTGGGAGATCGGTCTCGCCCTCCGTTACCTGCGCGCCAAGCGAAAGGAGGGCGGGGTCGCCACCATTGCGGTGATCAGCTTCATCGGCATCATGCTGGCCGTCGCCGTGCTCATCAGCGTCATGAGCATCATGTCCGGTTTCCGCGCCGAATTGCTGGGCCGGATGCTGTCGTTCAACGGCCATATGTACGTCCAGGGGCCGGTGCTCACGTCGGAAGATCGCGACGCCGCCCTTAAGCGGATCGCAGCAGTCCCCGGTGTGGCCAGCGTCACCCCTCTGAACGAGAGCCAGAGCCTGGTCCGGGTCGGCAACTTCACGACCGGCGCCATGGTGCGCGGCGTGCGGCCCCAGGACCTGGCCACCACCAAATATGTCTTCGACAGCCTGACGCCCCAGGAGCGGGCGAACTTCGGCAAGGGCGCCTATGGCGGCGACCGCATCCTGATGGGCGCGGCCCTGGCCAATTCCCTGGGCCTGCGGGTCGGCGATCCCGTCACCCTCTATTCGCCCACCGGAGCCGATAGCGCCTTCGGCAATCTGGGCGGGCTGGAAAAGACCTATTTCGTCGGCGGTCTGTTCCGCTCGGGCACGGCCGATTTCGACCGCGCCTTCCTGTTCATGCCGCTGGAACAGCAGCAGCTCTTCTTCGGGAAGGAAGGCGTGTGGGACGCGATCGAGATCAAGGTCGATGACCCCGACCGGGTCGGCGAACTGACCCCCGCCATCCGCGACGCGGCCGGGCCGGGCTCGGTCGTCAGCGACTGGCGCGAGCGTCTGGCCGCCTTCTACGGCGCCCTGAAGGTCGAGCGGGTGGCGATGAGCATTATCCTGGGTCTGGTGGTCGCCATCGCAGCGATGAACATCATCTCCGGCATCGTCATGCTGGTGAAGAACAAGACGCGCGACATCGCCATCCTGCGCACCGTCGGCGCCAGCCAGTCTTCGATCCTGCGGGTCTTCTTCATGTCGGGCGCCCTGATCGGCGTGGCCGGGACCGTAGCGGGTCTGGTGCTGGGCCTGCTGTTCTGCTGGAACATCGGCGCCATCCAGCACGCCCTGGAAGCCATCCTGGGGGTCCAGCTGTTCAACGCCGACGTCTATCAGCTGGACGCCATTCCGGCCCTAGTCGATCCCGTCGACGTGACCTGGGTCGCCCTGCTGTCCTTCAGCATGAGCTGCCTGGCCAGCCTGCCGCCGTCGTGGACGGCCTCGCGCATCGATCCCGTGGAGGCGCTCCGCTATGAGTAGTCCCATCCTGTCGGTGCGCGGCCTGACCCGCACCTATGACACCGCGAGCGGCGGCCTGACCGTGCTGAAGGGCGTGGATCTGGACGTCATGCCCGGCGAGATCGTCGGCCTGATCGGTCCCTCGGGCTCGGGCAAGTCCAGTCTGCTGCACGCCGCCGGCCTGCTCGAAAGGCCGACCGAGGGCACGGTCGCCATCGACGGCGAAATGGTGGGCGATCTGGACGAGCGCGCCCGCACCCGCCTGCGTCTGTCGCGGATTGGCTTCGTCTATCAGTTCCACCATCTGCTGGCCGAGTTCGACGCGCGCGACAACGTCGCCCTGCCGATGCGGATCGCCGGCATGGGCCAGGCCCAGGCGCGCAAACAGGCCGAGGAGACCCTGACCGCCCTGGGTCTGGGCGAACGCCTGACCCACCAGCCGGCCCAGCTGTCGGGCGGCGAGAAACAGCGCGTCGCCATCGCCCGCGCCCTGGCCAACCGGCCCCGCCTGCTGCTGGCCGACGAACCGACGGGCAATCTGGACCCGACCACCAGCCAGTCCGTGTTCGAGTCCCTGCGCGACCTGGCCAAGACCACCGGGGTCGCCGCCCTGATCGCCACCCACAATATGGAGCTGGCCGGCCACATGGACCGCGTCTTCGCCCTGAAGGACGGCCATCTGGAAGAACGGGCGGCCCAGAGCCAGACCTACTGAGCTAGGCGTACTGGTCTAGGTTCAATCGACATTCAGCCTACTGCGGTCAGGCCGCTCTTTCCGCGTCAGAGGGCCTTGATGCGGCGAGCGGGTTCATCACGGCGAGCACGGCGCATTCACAGCGGTCACGACGCCATCAGTACGCGCCGTGTTCGCCGTGATCTCGTCGTGCTCCGTTGTGATGAACCCACCTCAATCGGCGTTCCGCCGCCAGACGGTTTCCCTTCCGCTGACGCGGGAAGGAAGACCGACATTCAATGGAAGACTGACACTCAATGGAATAGAGTCTTCAACGCCCGAGGCGCCTCTCTTGGGTTGGCGGCTGCGCGCCGCCCGGCAGGACGGCGGCAGGCCCAATGTCGATTGGCCCTAGGCCTACTGATGGCCCGCCTGCCTCACCCCACCGCCGCGTCGCCCCAGATGGCCCGCAGTTGCTGGGGACGGCGGCAACCCTGGCGGTAGGCCTCATAATGGGCGCGGTGGCGGCGGGCGTAGTCCTGATGCTCCGGGCCGGCGGGCCAGAACCTCTGGGCGCCGACGACCGGGGTGGTGAAGCTCTTGCCCAGCAGCCGCATGGCCGCATCGCGCGAAGCCACCGCCGCTGCGCGCTGATCCGCCGTGGCGAAGACGGCGGTTCGATAGGAGGGGCCTCGGTCGCAGAATTGTCCGTCCGGATCGGTCGGGTCGATTGTGCGCCAATAGCGGTCGACCAGGGCGCGATAGCTGACCACGCGCGGATCGAAGGTCACCTGGACCGCCTCCATATGGCCGGTCCCGCCGCGCACCACCTGTTCATAGGTGGGATTGGCCATATGGCCCCCGACGAAGCCCGACACCGCCGACCGGACGCCGGGCAGGCCGTCGAACGCCTTTTCCTCAGACCAGAAGCAGCCTCCGGCGAAGACCGCCGTCTGAAATCGAGGCGCGTCGCGGGCCTGGGCGTCGGCCGCCGCACGGGGCAGGGCGAGCAGAACGAGTCCCGCGACGATGGCTCCGACGCCGGTCGGGCGGATCTTTGATTTGAGCATGGTCGTCTCCCTGCTTGCTCTACATACGACGGACGCGCGTGAGTGGTTTCGTACGGAACGCCCCTGTGGATAAGTGTGGGGTTGACGCGAACAAGAGGTGAACATAGAACAAGACGGGAACATTATTCATTGGGGATGAACCGTAATGCCGCGTTTGATGAGAGACCTGTTGTCGTTGGCCTCGTGCGGGGGCTTCGTCTGGATGGTCTGGACCCTGGCCTTCAGCGTCACCGCCTGAAATCGGACACATCGGCCGACAGTCCGACTGTCGGTTTTCAACAGATCAAAGACTTAGGCGGAGGTTTCGGACAGATCGGACAGTTCGGACACTGTTTTTTCCCCGACTGGCCCTAGCCTCTATCCACAGCCGGGGGCCGAGATCGGCCGTCTCTGGGGCGGTTTGCGGTGTCTCCGCGCGCGACGATGTGAGACTCGGTCCAAGATGGCGTATGCGCCCCTGATCGGCGACGCGAGAGGCGGAAGGTGCAGTGAGCGAAACGGTGAACAGTCAGGGCTTCGTCCATCTGCGGGTCCGCTCGGCCTATTCCCTGCTGGAGGGCGCGATCAAGGCCGGCAAGCTGGGCAAGATGGCGGCCGAGGCGGGCATGCCGGCGGTGGCGATCACGGACCGGTCCAACCTGTTCGGCGCCCTGGAGTTCAGCCAGTCCACCAAGGACGCCGGGGTTCAGCCCATCGTCGGCTGCGCCCTTCCGGTCCTGGGGATCGGCGGTCAGCAGGCCGTGCGCTGGGCCAAGACGCCGACGGTGGTTCTGCTGGTCCAGAACGAGACGGGCTGGCGCAATCTGTGCGCCCTGTCCTCGGCGGCCTATCTGGAGGCCGGCGAGATGGCCGAGCCGGGCGTGGCCTGGAGCATGGTGGCGGCCCGCTCTGAAGGCCTGATCCTGCTGTCGGGCGGCCCCGACGGCCCGATTGATCCCCTGTTTGCCCAGGGCAAGTCCGGGGAGGGCGCCGCCGCCTTGGCGGCGATGAAGTCCGTCTTCGGCGACCGCTTCTATGTCGAGCTTCAGCGCCACGGCCTGGAGGACGAACGGCGCGCTGAGCCGGGTCTGGTCCAGTGGGCTTATGACAATGACGCGCCCCTGGTCGCCACCAACGACGTCTATTACGCCAAGGCGGCCCAGGCGAAGTCTCACGACGCCCTGTTGTGCATCGCCGACGGCGCCTTCACCGGCCAGGAGGACCGCCGCCGGATCACCGGGGAACACTGGTTCAAATCGGCTGAGGCCATGCGGGTTCTGTTCGCCGACCTGCCCGAGGCCTGCGACAACACCATCGACATAGCCCGGCGCTGCGCCTTCCTGGTCAAGACCCATGCGCCCATCCTGCCGCGCTTCGACACCGGGGCGGGGCGGTCGGAGGCCGACGAACTGGCCCACCAGGCGCGCGAGGGGTTGAAGCTCCGGCTTCAGCAGGTCCCGCCCGCCGTGCCGGAGGACGACTACTGGACCCGGCTGGAATGGGAGGTCGGCATCATCCAGCAGATGGGCTTCCCCGGCTATTTCCTGATCGTGTCGGACTTCATCAAATGGGCCAAGGAGCACGGCATCCCGGTGGGGCCGGGGCGGGGCTCCGGGGCGGGGTCGCTGGTCGCCTGGTCCCTGACCATCACCGATTTGGACCCCTTGCGGTTCGGCCTGCTGTTCGAACGGTTCCTGAACCCCGAACGGGTCTCCATGCCCGACTTCGACATCGACTTCTGCCAGGAGCGGCGCGAAGAGGTGATCGACTATGTCCAGGCCCATTACGGCAAGGACCGGGTGGCCCAGATCATCACCTTCGGCACGCTTCAGGCCCGCGCCGTGCTGCGAGACGTCGGTCGGGTGCTGCAGATGCCGTTGGGGCAGGTGGACCGGCTCTGCAAGATGGTGCCGAACAATCCGGCCAATCCCGTCACCCTGGCCCAGGCCATCGATCTGGAGCCGCGCCTGAAGGAGGCGAGGGACGCCGAACCGGCGGTTCGCACCCTGCTGGAGACGGCGCTGGAGCTGGAGGGGCTGTACCGCAACGCCTCGACCCACGCCGCCGGCATCGTCATCGGCGACCGCCCCCTGGTCGAGCTGGTGCCCCTGTACCAGGACCCCCGCTCCACCATTCCGGCCAGCCAGTTCAACATGAAGTGGGTCGAGCCGGCCGGCCTGGTCAAGTTCGACTTCCTGGGCCTGAAGACCCTGACGACCCTGGATCGGGCGCACGGCTATCTGTCCCGGCGCGGCGCCGCCCCGGTCTGGAACCAGCTGCCGCTGGACGACGCCAAGACCTATGAGCTGATGGCTTCGGGCCAGACGGTCGGCGTGTTCCAGCTGGAATCCCAGGGCATGCGCGACACCCTGCGCAAGATGCGCTGCGGCTCCATCGAGGAGATCACCGCCCTGATCTCCCTCTATCGGCCGGGGCCGATGGAGATGATCGACACCTATATCGACCGGAAGTTCGGCCGGGCCGAGGTCGACTATCTGCACCCCAGTCTGAAGGAGGTGCTGACCGAGACCTACGGCGTCATCATCTACCAGGAACAGGTGATGAAGATCGCCCAGATCCTGGCGGGCTACAGCCTGGGCGAGGCCGACCTGCTGCGTCGCGCCATGGGCAAGAAGAAGAAGGAGGAGATGGACTTCCAGCGGGCGCGCTTCATCAAGGGCGCTCTGGAAAAATCCGTCCCCGAAAGCCAGTCCGGCTCCATCTTCGACCTGGTGGCCAAGTTCGCCGGCTACGGCTTCAACAAGTCGCACGCCGCCGCCTACGCCCTGATTTCCTTCCAGACGGGCTGGCTCAAGGCCAATCATCCGGTGGAGTTCTTCGCCGCCTCGATGAGCCTGGATCTGTCGAACACCGACAAGCTGGCGGTCTTCTACCAGGACGCCAAACGGTTTGACGTGCCGGTCCTCCCGCCCGACATCAACCGCTCCTCGGCCGACTTCGACGTGGCCTGGGAGGAGGGGCAGGGGTCTGTCCTCTATGCGCTCGGCGCCATCCGCAACGTGGGGCTGGAGGCCATGCGCCACGTCATCGAGGTGCGCGAGACCGGCGGCCGCTTCGCCGACATCTTCGACTTCCTGGAGCGGGTCGATCCGCGCAGCGTCAACAAGCGGGCGCTGGAAGGCCTGGCCAAGGCCGGGGCCTTCGACAGCATCCACCCGAACCGCCGCCAGCTGGTCGAACAGGCCGACGTCCTGATGGCCTATTGCCAGAGCGTGGCGGCCGAACGCGCCTCGTCCCAGGTCAGCCTGTTCGGCGGAGACCAGGCCCATGTCGGCCGGCCCCGTCTGAAGAGCGTGGAGCCCTGGGTCGGGCCGGAGCGGCTGGATCACGAACTCTCCGCCGTCGGCTTCTATCTGTCGGGCCATCCGCTGGACGAGATGAGTTCGGCCCTGAAGCGCAAGCGCGTCACCTTCGTCGCCGAGGCCATTCCCCTGGCGGAGGGCGGCCATGAAGCCTTCCAGATGGCCGGTGTGGTGCGTCGCCGGCAAGAGCGCGCCAGCGCCCGCACCGGCGAGAAGTTCGCCTTCGTCACCTTCTCCGATCCGACGGGCGAGTTCGAATGCCTGTTCCCGCCCGAACAGCTGCGCAAATGCCGCGAGGTGCTGGAGCCCGGCGCCACCGTCATGGTGCGCGTGCGCGCCAAGGCGTCCGAGGGCGAGGTGCGGTTCTTCGGCGACGACGCCAGCCGGATGGACAATCTGCTGGATGACGCCAACATCGGCCTGCGGATCCACGTCTCGGCCCGCAGCGCCGACGCCGAGGCCCTGAAGACTCGTCTGGAGCGGGCCCGGTCCGGCGCCATCGGCAAGGGCGGGGAGATCGCCCTGGTCGCTTCGCTGGACGGTCGTCAGGAGGTCGAGATCAAACTGCCCGGCCGTTATCGTCTGGACGGCGCCCTGCGCGGCGCTCTGAAGTCCGCGCCCGGCGTCCTGATGCTGGAGGACGCCTGATGTCGGCTTGCGGTCTGATCCTCGCCCTGGGTCTGGCGGGGGCCGATCCTTCGGGCGCTCCGCCCCTCCAGCCGATCACCGCCTCAAGGAGCCAGACCATGTCCCACGCCGTCGGAACCTTCGAGGTTCAGATCACGCCGATCGCTCCAGACGCCGATGCGCCCGGCGGCGCGCCCGGCCGGATGCGTTTGGCCAAGACCTTTCACGGGGATCTGCAGGGCGAGGGCGCGGGCGAGATGCTGGGGCTGCTCAAGGACGGCTCGGGCGCCTATGTCGCCATGGAGCGGGTGTCCGGCATTCTGGAGGGGCGACGCGGCGCCTTCGCCCTGGTCCATCGGGGCGTCATGGAGGCGGGCGCTCAGGATCTTCTGATCACCATCGTCCCCGGTTCCGGCGAAGGCGAACTAGCTGGGATTGCGGGCGTCTTTCATCTGAAGATCGAGGGCGGCGTCCACCGCTACGAGCTGGAATACAGCCTGCCCTGAGGCCGCCATATACAGCCAAGCCTATGGCGAAGCTTGTGAATTTTCGGAACCTGACAGCGGCGGGGCGGGTTTTGGCAGTCCATAGGGAGACTGTTCCATGAAAAATCTCGTTCTCGCCGGCGCCGCGTCGCTGGCTCTTCTCGCGGCCTGTAACCAAGGCGGCGACACTGCGGCCCAGAACACCGGCGAAGCCGTGAACGCCACCCAGGACGCGACGTCCGGCATGGTGGGCCAGACTTCGGCGGCCACCCTGGGCGCCAATACGGTGGACGGCTTCGTCACCAATCTGGCGGTCGGCAACATGTATGAGATCGAGGCCGCCAAGATCGCCCAGGCCAAGTCGAACAACGCCGACGTCAAGGCCTTGGCCGCCATGATCGAGAAGGATCACATGGCCGCGGGCGACAAGCTGAAATCGACCGCTGCGACCGCCGCGCCGGACGTGACCGTGCCGACCATGCTGGACCAGCGCCGCCAGGGTCTGATCGACAATCTGAACGCCGCCGCCCCGGACGACTTCAACAAGGTCTATCTGGACCAGCAGGTCGCGGCCCATAATGAAACCCTGACCCTGTTGAACGGCTTCTCCGACAACAGCGACGCCCCGGCCCTGGCCACCCTGGCGCGGGAGATGATCCCGACCATCACCACCCACCGCGACCGGGCTCAGGCCCTGGTCAACGGCATGTAAGACGGTCCTAGGATCGCAGGTGGAAGGGCGGCTTTTGACGGGGCCGCCCTTCGTCCTGTTCACGCGGCGCTTGCTATTGCGGGCCATCCCGACTACATGGCCCCCGCACTTCGCAACGCGGGCGAGGCGCGGTTCGGGGAGACATCCCGCTCCGCTCCATTCCGAGGGTCTTTCAGACCTTTAATCCCCGCGCCACGTTAGATCGGAAAAAGGACTGAACGATCATGGCTCTGCCTGAATTCTCGATGCGCACCCTGCTGGAAGCGGGCGCCCACTTCGGCCACCAGACGCACCGCTGGAACCCGAAGATGGACCGCTACATCTTCGGCTCGCGCTCGAACATCCACATCATCGACCTGTCGCAGACGATGCCGCTGTTCCACCAGGCCCTGGTGGCGGTGCGCGACGTCGCCGCCAAGGGCGGCCGCGTCCTGTTCGTCGGCACCAAGCGCCAGGCCGCCGAGCCGGTCGCCGAAGCCGCCAAGCGCTGCGCCCAATACTATATGAACAACCGCTGGCTGGGCGGCACCCTGACCAACTGGCGCACCGTCTCGGGTTCGATCGCTCGTCTGCGCGAGCTGGAAACCATCCTGGCCAACGGCGGCGAAGGCCGGGTCAAGAAGGAGCTGCTGAACCTGCAGCGCGAGAAGGACAAGCTGGAACTGTCGCTGGGCGGCATTAAGGACATGGGCTCCATTCCGGACATCATGTTCGTGATCGACACCAACAAGGAAGCGATCGCGATCCAGGAAGCCCGCAAGCTGAACATCCCGATCATCGCCATCCTGGACACCAACTCGGACCCGGACGGCATCACCTATCCGGTGCCGGGCAATGACGACGCCGCCCGCGCCATCCAGACCTACTGCGACCTGATCGCCGACGCCGTCCTGGACGGTCTGGCCGCCGGCGCCTCGGCCTCGGGCATCGACCTGGGCGCCTCGGAAGCCCCGGTCGAGCCGATGCTGCGCGAAGCCTCGGCCCCGGCCGAAGCCGAGCCCGCGCCGGCCGGTACGGAAGCGGTTGCCGAAGAGCTGCTGGCCTCGGACGACGCCTCGGCCAATACGGCGGCTCTGGACGCGGTCGAGACCGAACAGGCTGCGGGCTGAGGCCCGACGGCCTTCAAGACGAGGGCCGTGCGTTGAACTGACACACGGCCGGGCTAAGTCAGCCCGGCCGTTACCACATACGAATCCCCCAAGGAGAAGAACATGGCCGAGATCACTGCCGCCCTCGTGAAGGAACTTCGCGAGCGTTCGGGCGTCGGCATGATGGACTGCAAGAAGGCCCTGCAGGAAAATGACGGCAATATCGAAGCCGCCATCGACTGGCTGCGCGCCAAGGGCCTGTCCAAGGCCGCCAAGAAGGCCGACCGCGTCGCCGCCGAAGGTCTGGTCGCCGTGGCGTCCAAGGAAGACGGCAAGGGCGAAGTCGCCGCCGCCATCGAGTTCAATGCGGAAACCGACTTCGTCGCCCGCAACGAACTGTTTCAGAACGCCGCCAAGGCCTTCGCCCAGCTGGGCCTTGAGCACCACACGGTCGAGGCTCTGCACGGCGCCGAGCTGGAAGCCGGCAAGACCGTCCAGGACGAGGTGACCAACCTGATCGCCACCGTCGGCGAAAACATGCAGCTGCGCCGCGCGGCCCGTCTGTCGGTGTCGCAAGGCGTGGTTGCGACCTATGTCCACAACGCCGTTTCGCCGGGCGTCGGCCGTATCGGCGTTCTGGTGGCTCTGGAAGGCGAGGGCGACAAGACCGCCCTGCGCGACCTGGGCCGCAAGATCGCCATGCACGTCGCCGCCACGGCGCCGCTGTCGCTGAACACCGACGATCTGGATCCGGCCGCCATCGAAAAGGAACGCGCCGTCCTGATCGAAAAGGCCAAGGAAGAAGGTCGTCCGGAAAACATGATCGAGAAGATCGTGGAAGGCCAGATCAACAAGTTCCAGAAGGACGTGGTGCTGACCAAGCAGCCGTTCGTCATGGATCCGGACGTGACCATCGAACAGCTGGTCGCCAACTCGGCCAAGGAACTGGGCTCGTCCAACCTGCACCTGGCGGGCTTTGTCCGCCTGGCTCTGGGCGAGGGCGTGGAGAAGGTCGAAGGACCCGATTTCGCGTCGGAAGTCGCCTCCATGATGGGCGGAAACTAAGATCCTTTCCCTCATTCGTGAGGGTTTTGTATCAGAGGGGCGCGTTCGGCTTTGATGGCCGGCGCGCCCTTCGTCTATAAGAAGTCGCCTGATTCAACGGCGCCGCAGACAACGGACCACACCGCATGCCCGACGCCCCGTCGAACTTCCGCTACAAGCGCGTCCTGCTCAAGGTGTCCGGCGAGGTGCTGATGGGCGACCAGGCGTTCGGCGTGGACATGAAGACGGTGGACACGGTCGCCAAGGCCGTGGCCCAGGTGGCGGCCGAGGGCGTGGAAATCTGTCTGGTGATCGGCGGGGGCAACATCTTCCGCGGCCTGTCCAAGGCGGCCGCCGGCATGGAGCGGGCCCAGGCCGACTATATGGGCATGCTGGCCACCATCATGAACGCCCTGGCCATGCAGTCGGCTCTGGAGAAGATCGGCGTCTCGACCCGGGTGCAGAGCGCCATTCCGATGGCCGCCATCGCCGAACCCTACATTCGCCGCCGCGCCCTGCGTCATCTGGAAAAGGGCCGGGTGGTGATCTTCGCCGCCGGGGTGGGCGCGCCCTTCTTCACCACCGATTCCGGCGCGGCCCTGCGCGCCGCCGAAATGGGCTGCGACGCCCTCTTGAAGGGCACCAGCGTGGACGGCGTCTATACGGCCGACCCCAAGAAGGACCCGACCGCGACCCGCTATGACACCCTGACCTATCAGGACGTTCTGGCCAAGGACCTGCGGGTGATGGACGCTTCCGCCATCGCCATGATGCGCGATACGGGCATTCCGATCGTCGTCTTCTCCATTCGCGAAGACGATTCCCTGCGCCGGACCCTGACGGGCGAGGGCACCTGCACGATCATCCAGGACCGCGGCTGATCGTTCGGACGACGAATAGAGACGAGAGAGACCAAGACCATGGCCAAGCCTGACGTGAAGACCTACCGCGACCGCATGGACAAGGCGGTCGCCGCCCTGAAGGAAGAATTCAGCGGCCTGCGGACCGGACGCGCCAACGCCGGCCTCCTGGAACCCGTGCGGGTCGAGGCCTACGGCTCGACCTCGCCGCTGACGGCCGTCGCGGCCATCAGCGTGCCCGAGCCGCGCATGATCACGGTCAACGTCTGGGACAAGGGGATGGTGGTCTCGGTCGAAAAGGCGATCCGCAACGCCAATCTGGGCCTGAACCCCATCGTCGACGGCCAGACCCTGCGTATTCCGATCCCGCCCCTGACGGAGGAACGCCGCAAGGATCTGGTCAAGCTGGCGGGCAAGTACGCCGAACAGCAGAAGATCGCCGTTCGCAACGTCCGCCGCGACGCCAATGACGACTTCAAAAAGGCCGAAAAGGCCGGCGAGATCAGCCAGGACGAACAGAAGAAGCTGGAGACCGAAGTTCAGAAGGAGACGGATGCGGCCATCAAGCGTATCGACGAAGCCTTGAAGACCAAGGAACAAGAGATCATGCAGGTCTGACGGACAGACCGGGCCTGATGGGATCGTAAGACAGATGACGGCAGACAGCGCCGCGCCTTCAGGCTCGCGTCCTCCCGCTGGACCGCGCCATGTCGCCATCATCATGGACGGCAACGGTCGCTGGGCGAAGGCGCGCGGGCTGCCGCGCGCCGTGGGCCATCGCGAGGGCGTCCAGGCCCTGAAGCGCACCATCCAGGCGGCGCCGGATCTGGGCATCCAGTGTCTGACCGTCTTCGGCTTTTCGACCGAGAACTGGAGCCGCCCCCCCGACGAGGTCTCGGACCTGATGGGGCTGGTGCGAACCTATGTGGCCAGCGATCTGGCCCGTCTGGAAAAGGCGGGCGTGCGCCTGAGGGTTCTGGGCCGTCGCGAGGGCCTTCCGGCCGACATCGCCGCCATCATCGAAAGGGCCGAGGCCCAGACCGCGCACAATGATCGGTTCCTGCTTCAGGTCGCCTTCAACTACGGCGGCCGTGCGGACCTCATCGACGCCGCCCGTCGCCATATGCAGCGGATGCTGGCCGGCGAGACGATCGAGCCGATCGGCGAGGCCGACATCACCGACGGCCTGGCCACGGCGGGTTCGCCGCCGCTGGACCTGATCATCCGCACCTCGGGCGAGCAGCGGCTGTCGAACTTCCTGCTGTGGGAAGCCGCCTATGCCGAACTGGTGTTTCAGGACGTGCTCTGGCCCGACTATGGACCGAAGGCGCTGGAGGAGGCGGTGCTGATCTTCCGGCAGCGCGAGCGCCGCTATGGCGGTCGTGCGGTCGAGCCTGCGCGCGTGTCGGCCTGATGGCGGTCAAGGGACGCGACATCGCCTTGCGGGCCGCCTCCGCCGCCGTCCTGGCGCCGGCAGCTGTGGCCGCGACCTGGATCGGCGGCGTCTGGTTCCTGGCCCTGATCACGGCCGCGAGCGTCGTTCTGGCCTTCGAATGGGCGGCGATGAGCGCCCCGCATGCGCGACGCCTGATCGGCGGGGCCGTCAGCCTGGGCGTGGTCGCCGCAGTGGTCAGCGCCTATTTCGGCGTCATGTCGGTCGCGTTCGTGATGCTGGTGTTCGGCGCCGCCGCCGCCGGCCTCTATGCGCGCAGCCGGGGGCAACAGGCCTTGGACGCCGCCTACGGGGTCCTCTATCTGGGCTGGCCGTCGGTCCTGCTGATCTGGTTGCGGGACGTGGACGCCACGGTCGGCCTGCATTGGACCGTGCTGGTCTTCGCCGTCGCCTGGTCCGCTGACATCCTGGCCTATCTGGCCGGATCCACCTTCGGCGGGCCCAAGCTGTGGCCCCGCTTTTCGCCCAACAAGACCTGGTCCGGCTTCGTCGGGGGAATCCTCGCGGGCGCCGTCGCCGGGGCCGTCATGACGGCATGGTTCGACATGGGGCGGTTGACCGTATTCTGGGGCGGCGTGCTGGGTCTTGCGGCCGCCCTGGCGACCATGGCGGGCGACCTGTGGGAATCGGGCCTGAAGCGGCGCTTCGGGGTGAAGGACGCGGGCAACACCATTCCCGGCCACGGCGGCCTGCTCGATCGGGTGGACGGGCTGATGTTCGCCGTCGTGGTCGTCGCCGTCGGACGGCTGATCGTTCTGATGATCGAGCGGGGCGCGTCTTGATCCGCCGTCGCGTCTCCGTCCTGGGCTCCACGGGCTCGGTGGGTTCGTCCACCCTGGATCTGATGGACCAGGCCGAGGCGGGCGGGGCCGCCGCCTTTGAGGTCGAGGCCCTGACGGGCGGATCGAACATCGCCCGGCTGGCTGAACAGGCCCGGCGCTGGAAGCCGCGTGTGGCCGTGACCGCCGACGCCGCGCGTCTGGACGAGCTTCGCGACGCCCTGGCCGGCACGGACGTGGGGGCGGCGGCGGGAGAGGCGGCGGTCGTCGAGGCGGCGAGCCGTCCCGTCGACTGGGTCATGGCCTCCATCGTCGGAGCGGCGGGGCTGAAGTCGGCCTGGGCGGCGGCCGACACCGGCGCGACCCTGGCCCTGGCGAACAAGGAAAGCCTGGTCTGCTGCGGCGCGACCCTGATCGAGCGCGTGAACCGGGCGGGCGGGCGGCTGATCCCGGTCGATTCCGAACATTCGGCCATCTTCCAGGTGTTTCCGGCCGAGGCGCCGGAGCGGGTGGCCAAGCTGGTGCTGACCGCCTCGGGCGGGCCTTTTCGCCAGACCCCGCGGGCCCAGATGATCGGGATCACGCCGGAACAGGCCGTGGCCCACCCCAACTGGAGCATGGGCGCCAAGATCTCGGTCGACAGCGCGACCATGGCCAACAAGGGGTTGGAGATGATCGAGGCGGCCTATCTGTTCGCCATGCCCGCCGATCGGATCGACGTCGTGGTCCACCCCGAATCGATCATCCACAGCCTTGTGGAATATGTGGATGGTTCGACCCTGGCCCAGATGGGCCCGCCGGACATGCGCACGCCGATCGCCTGCGCCCTGGCCTGGCCTGACCGGATCGCCTGGCCCGCGCCCAAGCTGGACCTGCCGGCGCTGGGGCGGCTGACGTTCGAAGCGCCGGATCTGGCGCGGTTTCCGGCCCTGGACCTGGCCCGTCAGGCCCTGAAGGCGGGCGGGGCGGCGCCGGCGGTGTTCAACGCCGCCAATGAGATGGCGGCCTTCGCCTTTCTTGACCGCAAGCTGGCCTTTCTCAATATTGCCGCAGTCGTCGCCGAAACCCTTGAGCGTGCGATGAAAGCGGGGATGGTGTTCGGCTCTGGAGACGCCTGCAGCGCGGCCCTTTCGGTCGATGCTGAGGCGCGACGGATCGCCGGATCCATTATCGCCGGACTGGCGAACGCGGCCTGATCGGCCAGGGGAGACGATTTACGATGCTGGGCGCCCTGGGTCAGATCCTGATCTACATCGTGCCGTTCCTGCTGGTGCTGACCTTCATCGTCACCATCCATGAACTGGGCCATTTCCTGGTCGCCCGCGCCTTCGGCGTGAAGGTGGATCGGTTCGCCATCGGCTTCGGCCGGGCGATCTTCAGCCGCACCGACCGCCACGGGATCGAATGGCGGCTGGGTTGGATGCCGCTCGGCGGCTACGTCAAATTCTCCGGCGATCTGGATGCATCCAGCGTGCCCGATCAGGCCGGGCTGGCCGAACTGCGCCAACGCCTGGTCGCCCAGGGCGGTGCGGGGGCCGAACGCGACTACTTTCATTTCAAACCCGTCTGGCAGCGCGCCCTGATCGTCGTCGCGGGCCCGGCGGCCAACTTCATCCTGGCGATTTCGATCTTCGCCCTGGTCTTCATGACCATCGGCACGCAGATCCGGCCGGCGCGGGTGGCCCAGATTCAGGCCGGTTCCCCCGCCGCCGCCGCCGGATTCCAGGTGGGCGACCTGATCACCGGGGTCAACGGCCGAACAGTGCGGGACGGGGGAGAGGTGACCCAGACGGTCATGCTGTCCACCGGCGACCCGGTTCGCTTCACCGTCGAGCGCGGCGCGCAGACGGTGGAACTGGTGGCGGTGCCGGAGCGCCGGGAAGAAAACGATCCGATCGCCGGCCGCATCAAGGTGGGTCGGATCGGCCTGGGGCTGGGCGCCAGCCGGGCCGATGTCCGCCATCTCCGCTATGGGCCGCTCGAGGCCGTGACCGAGGGGGTGCGTCAGACCGGCGAAATCATCGGCTCGACCCTGACCTATCTGGGGCGGCTGGTCACGGGTCGGGAGTCGGGCGATCAGTTCAGCGGACCGCTGGGGATCGCCAAGGCGACCGGCGCCCTGACCACGGCGGCGGTGGAGGCCGATCCCGCGCCTCAGGCGATGGCGCTCAACCTCCTTCTCACCCTGACAAGCTTCGCCGCCATACTTTCGATCGGAATCGGATTTCTAAATCTTTTGCCCATTCCGGTTCTGGACGGCGGCCACCTGCTTTTCTACGGCTATGAAGCCGTGGCGCGGCGACCCGTGGCGGCGCGGTATCAGGAGATGGGCTATCGCGCAGGTCTTGCGCTTCTGGCGGGATTTATGTTGTTCGCGACGTGGAACGACCTACAGAAGCTCAACCTCTTCCAATTCCTCGGCGGGCTCGTCTCGTGAGCCGACGCCAGCCCCCGATGGTTTTCAGAATGAACGACATGAAATCTCGCGCCGCCGTCCGACTGAGCGCCCGATCCAGCCTCCTGGCGCTGGCCGTGGCCGCGGGCTTTTCCGCTCCCGCCCTGGCTCAGTCGGCTCCGGCGCCCGCTGCCGAGGGCGCGGCCCCGCAACAGCCGCCGCGCGTCGAGGTCGCAGCGCCCCAGGCCCTGACCGTCAATCGGATCATCGTCCAGGGCGCCCAGCGGATCGACCAGACCACGGTCCTGTCCTATCTGCCGATCCGCCCCGGCGACACCGTTGACGCCGCCGTGCTGGACGTGGCCGTGCGCACCCTTTCGCGGACCGGCCTGTTCGCCGACGTGCAGTTGGGCGTGCAGAACGGCGATCTGATCGTTCAGATCGTCGAAAACCCGATCATCAACCAGGTGGTGTTCGAGGGGAACAGCGCCGTCTCTCAGGACAAGCTGACCAAGGAGGTCACCCTCCAGCCGCGTGGCATCTACACCCGCGCCAAGGTTCAGGAGGACGTCGGCTCCATCGTCGAGCTCTACCGCCTGCAAGGCCGGATTTCGGCGACGGTGACGCCCAAGCTGGTTCAGTTGGAGCAGAACCGCGTCGATGTGATCTTTGAGATCAACGAAGGGCCGCAGACCGGCATCAGCGCCATCAACGTCCTGGGTAACAAGGCCTTTTCGGACAACGACGTCCGGGACGTCATGGTGACGGAGCGGTCGCAGTGGTGGAAGTTCTTCTCCAACAACGACAATTACGATCCCAACCGGCTGGAGTACGACCAGGAGCAGCTGCGCAAGTTCTACACCAACCGCGGCTATTACGACTTCCGCATCATTTCGTCGGTTGCGGAACTTCAGCCGGACAATCAGGCCTTCCAGATCACCCTGACGCTGAACGAAGGCGACAAGTACAACTTCGGCAAGATCGACGTGGTCACTCAGAACGACCGCCTCAACGCCCAGTTCCTGAAGGCCCTGGTGCCGATCCGCGAAGGCCAGCTGTACGAAAGCGACAAGATCGAACAGGCGGTCGACGCCTTGACCTTTGCGGCGGGATCGGCCGGCTACGCCTTCGTCGAGATCAATCCGACGTACCGCGCCAATCCCGACACCGATACGGTCGACGTCACCTTCAACGTCTCAGAAGGCCAGCGGGTCTACATCGACCGCATCAATGTGGTCGGCAACACCCGCACCATCGATCCCGTCATCCGGCGCGAGCTGATGCTGACCGAAGGCGACGCCTTCAACCGCGCCCTGATGGAACGGTCGCGCAACAATCTGCGCGCGCTGGGCTTCTTCAAGGACGTGACGATCGAAGAGACCCGCGGCAGCGCCCCGGACCGGAGCATCGTCAACGTCAACGTCCAGGAACAGCCCACCGGCGAACTGTCGGTCGGGGCCGGCTTCAGCTCGGTCGATTCCTTTACGGTGAACCTGGGCATTTCAGAGCGGAACTTCCGCGGTCGGGGCCAGAACGTCGTCGCCCGGCTGGAGTGGGGTTCGCTGCGTCAACAGGTCGATTTCCGCTTCACCGAGCCTAAATTCCTGGGTCGCGACCTGCGCGCGGGCTGGGACCTGTTCCACTCGCGCTATGACCTCAGCGAATACTCCTCCTACGACTACCGGTCGACCGGCGGCGGCCTGCGGCTGACCTATCCGCTGAACGGCAATATGTGGCTCAGCACCCGCTACTTCCTGAAGTCCGACGAAATCATCGTCCCGACCGGCTATTGCAACACCAGCGGCAGCGGCTCGTCGGCCCTGTGCGACCAGGTGGGCAGCTACATCAACTCGTCTGCGGGCTATACGCTTCAGATGAACTACACCAACGATCCGATCCGGCCGACGCGCGGCTGGTCCGGCTCCTTGCGTCAGGACTTCGCGGGCCTGGGCGGCGACGTCAACTATGTGAAGACCGAGGCGGACGCCGCCTGGTACTACGGCATCACCCCGCGCTGGATCGTCAGCCTTCAAGGCTCCACCGGCTATGTCAGCGGCTGGAACGGCGACCCGATCCGCATCAACGATCGCTTCTTCAAGGGCGGCAACAGCTTCCGCGGCTTCGAAACCGCCGGCATGGGGCCGCGTGATCTGGATACGACCGACGCCCTGGGCGGCAACTTCTACGCCATCGGCACCGTCGAACTGACCGTGCCCAACTATCTGCCCGAACAGTACGGCATCAAGACCTCCCTGTTCGCCGACGTCGGCACCCTGGGAGTTCTGGATGACCGCTATAAGCTGACCTCGACCGGTACGGTCGACACCACCATCGCCGACGAGCTGTCGCTGCGGGCTTCCGCCGGCGTCAGCATCCACTGGAAGTCGCCGATGGGCCCGATCCGGTTCGACATCTCAAAGGTCCTGTCCAAGGAAGACTACGACAAGACGGAATCCTTCCGCTTCTCGACCTCCACCCAATTCTAAGGAAGCGACGCAAAAAAGCGTTCGCAGAGGAATACCCATGAAAGCTCTGATCATCGCCGCCACGGCCGCCGCCTCGCTGGTCGCCACCGCCGCCTCGGCCCAGACGGCCGCGCCGGCCAACCCCGGTCCGGTCATTCCGGGCGTCTGCGTCTATTACAACGCCCGCCTGCTGGCCCAGTCGGCCGCCGGTCAGGCGGTCGAGGCCCGCATGCAGCAACTGGCCCAGGAGGTTCAGGGCGAGCTTCAGCCCTATGCCACCGCCATCCAGTCGGAAGCCCAGCAACTGCAAACCTCGGGGGCTAGCCTGCCCGCGGACCAACTGCAACAGCGCCGTCAGGCCCTGCAGCAGCGCGCCCAGGAGGCCCAACAGCTGGAAGCCACCCGCGAGAACGAGCTGCGCTACACCCTGGCCATGCAGCGCCAGGCCATCACCGAGGCTGTGTCGCCGATCCTGACCGCCCTCTATCAGGAAAAGGGCTGCGGCCTGCTGTTGGACCGCGAGAGCGTCTTCATGATGAACCCGGCCATGGACCTGACCGACGCGGCGATCCAGCGGCTGAACACGGCCCTGCCGACCCTGTCGTTCAACCGCATGCCGGTGCCGGCGCAGCAGCCGCAACAGCCGGCCGCCGCCAACTAAGGCCCTCATGCCCGATTCCCGCTTCTTCCAAACCCTTTCGCCCCTGTCCGTCGTCGAACTGGCGGCCAAGACCGGGGGTGAGGCGGTCCGGGGCGGGGACCGGATGATCGGTTCCGTCGCGCCCCTGTCCTCTGCGGACGGGGGCGCGATCGCGTTTATGGGCGACCGCAAGTTCGTGGCGGCCCTGGCGGCGACACAGGCAGGCTGCGTCATCGTGCCGGAACAGGCGGTGGGCTCGGTTCCGGCCGAGGCGGCGGTGATCGTCTCGCGCACGCCCCAGGCCTCCTGGGCCATGGCCTCGGCCCTGCTGCACCGCCCGTTGAGCCTGGACCGCGCCATCGCCCCGTCTGAGGCGTCCGAGGACGACAGCGTGGTGATCGAACCCGGCGCGGTTCTGGGCGAGGGCGTCCGCATCGGCCGCGGCACGCGCATCGGCGCCAATACGGTGATCGGTCCGGGCGTCCAGATCGGGCGCGACTGCGTGATCGGTTCGAACGTCACCGTCGGCTTCGCCCTGATCGGCGACCGTGTGAAGCTCTATGCCGGCGCGCGCATCGGCGAGGCGGGCTTCGGCGCCACCGGCACGGCGGCCGGCGCCATGGACATTCCCCAGCTGGGCCGCGTGATCTTGCAGGACGGCGTGACGGTCGGCGCCAACAGCTGCATCGACCGCGGCGCCTATGACGACACCGTCATCGGCGAGAACACCAAGATCGATAATCTGGTCATGGTGGGCCATAACTGCGTCATCGGCCGCAACAATCTGATGGCGGCCAATACGGGCATTTCTGGCTCCGTGACCAGCGGCGACAATGTCATCTTCGGCGGCAAGGCGGGCGTGGGCGACCATCTGACGATCGGCGAAGGCGCGCGCGTCGCGGCCGGCGCCGGGGTGCTGGCGGACATTCCGCCGGGCGAGACCTGGTCCGGCTATCCGGCCCGCCCGATCCGACAGTTCTTGCGTGAAACCGTCTGGCTCGCCAAACAGGCGTCTTCAAAGAAGGCCCCAAGGGAATCATAGGGATGAGTGAAGACGGCAAGATCGACTACGCCGAGGTGATGCGGCGGCTGCCGCACCGTTATCCCTTCCTGCTGGTGGACAAGGCCGAGGAATTTGTCCCCGCGACTTCCATCGTGGGGATCAAGAACGTCACCCACAACGAGCCCTTCTTCCCCGGCCATTTCCCGATCGATCCGGTCATGCCGGGCGTGCTGATCGTTGAAGCCATGGCGCAGACCGGCGCCTTGCTGATGTCCAAGACCCTGGACGTCGCCGTGGCGGACAAGGTCATCATGTTCATGTCGATCGACGGCGTGCGTTTCCGCAAGCCGGCGCGGCCCGGCGATCAGCTGCGCATGCAGGTCAAGGTGATCAAGGCGCGCGGCGACGCCTACAAGTTCCGCGGCGAAACCTTCATCGACGGGAAGCTGGCGGCCGAGGCCGAGTTCATGGCCATGGTCGTGACGGTGCCCACGCCGGCGACGGAGCCCGCCGCCTGATGGCCATCCACCCCACCGCCCTGATCGACGCCACGGCGACCCTGGCCGAAGGGGTCGAGGTCGGCCCCTGGTGCACGGTCGGACCGAATGTCTCCCTGGCCGAGGGCGTGCGCCTGGTCAGCCATGTGGTGGTCCAGCAGGACACGACGGTCGGGGCTGGAACAGTGATCCATCCCTTCGCCGTCATCGGCGGCGATCCGCAGCACAACGGCTACAAGGGCGAGCCGGTGCGGCTGGAGATCGGCGAAAACAACCTGATCCGCGAGCACTGCACCTTCAACCGGGGCACGCCCCAGGGAACGGGCGTGACCGTCGTCGGCTCCAACAATCTGTTCATGACGGGCGCGCACATCGGTCACGACTGCGTGGTCGGCAGCCATCTGGTCATGGCCAACAACGCCACCCTGGGCGGTCATGCCCAGGTCGGCGACAAGGTCTTCCTGGGTGGGCTGTGCGCCGTGCACCAGAACGGGCGCGTGGGGCAGGGGGCGATCATCGGCGGTCTGGCCGCCGTGACCCGCGACGTCATCCCCTATGGCTCGGCCTGGGGCAATCACGCGCGACTGCGCGGGCTGAACCTGATCGGTCTTAAGCGCAAGGGTTACGGCAAATCCCAGATACGAAGATTGCTGGCCGCTTATCGCGACCTGTTCAAGGGCGAGGGCGAGTTCGCCGGTCGCATCGACGGCGTGGCCCAGGCCTACGCCGACCTGCCGGAGATCCTGGAGATCATCGCCTTCATCCGTGATGGCGGGCGGCGTCCGCTGTGTCTGCCGAACGCGGAATGAGCCGCTCGGGAAGGCTGGGGCTGATCGCCGGGGGCGGCGATCTGCCGGCGGCGGTGGCGGCCCGGTGCGAGGTCGAGGGACGGCCGGTCTTCATCATCCGTCTGGCGGGGTTCGCCGATCCGCAGCTGGGCCGCTGGCCCGGCGCCGAGTTCGGCATGGCCCAGATCGGGGCCATATTGAAGGCTCTGAAGGCTGAAGGCTGCACCAGCGTCTGTCTAGCCGGCATCGTCAATCGACCTGATTTCAAGACGTTGAAGCCCGATCTGAAGGGTGCGTCTCTGCTGCCGGGCATCGTCGCGGCGGCGACCAAGGGAGATGACGCCCTGCTGAGGAAGATTCTGTCCATCTTTGAGGTGGAGGGTTTCGGGGTGGAAGGCGCCGACGACATACTGTGCGGGGAGACCCTGGCGGCCGGCGCCCTGGGATCGGTGGTTCCGACGCCGCAACAGATAGATGATCTAAGAAAAGCGCTGCACGTCGCAGAAAAGTCGGGTGAATTGGATATCGGCCAGGGCGCGGTGGTCTGTGACGGCCTGGTCCTGGCGGTCGAGGCGCAGGAAGGCACCGACGCCATGCTGCGCCGCGTGGCGGACCTGCCCGCCGACCTTCGCGGCGCTCCGGCCGCCCCCAGGGGGGTGCTGGGCAAGGCGCCCAAACCGATCCAGGATCTGCGCGTGGACATGCCGGTGATCGGACCGCGCACGGTGGAGCTGGCGGCGGCGGCAGGGCTGGCGGGGATCGCCGGCGTCGCCGGGCGGTTGATCCTGATCGACCGGTCCGCGATCGTGGCGGCGGCGGATCGGTTGGGTCTGTTCGTCTGGGGTGAAACGCGATGAGCCGTCCGTTGAAGATCATGCTGGTGGCGGCCGAGGCGTCGGGCGACGCCTTGGGCGCCGGCCTGGCCCGGGCCTTGAGAGCGCGGCTGGGTCAGGGGGTGAGCTTCGTCGGCATCGGCGGCCCTCGCATGGCGGCCGAGGGCGTCGTCAGTCCCTTCGACATCGCCGAACTGTCGATTCTGGGCTGGATCGAGGGCCTGCGCGCCTATCGGACGGTGCGCCGTCGCGTGGCGGAGACGGCCGCCCTGGCGGCGCGTGAACAGCCGGACGCGGTGGTTCTGATCGACAGTTGGGGCTTCACCATTCGGGTCGCAGAGGCGATCCGCGCCGCGCGGCCGGACGTGCCCTTGATCAAATACGTCGGACCCCAGGTCTGGGCGTCTCGTCCTGGTCGGGCCAGGACCCTGGCGCGGGCCGTGGATCATCTGCTGGCCCTCTACAGCTTCGACGCGCCCTGGTTCGAGCGTGAAGGTCTGCCGACGACGGTGGTCGGCTCGTCCGCCCTGCACGTCGACATGGGCGGGGCCGACGGCGCCGCCTTTCGCGCCCGGCGCGGCGTCACGCCAGACGCCAAGCTGCTGCTGATCCTGCCGGGCAGCCGACCGGCCGAAATCGCGCGGATGACTCCGGTCTATGAGGCGACCGTCAAGCGGTTGAAGACCCAGGATCCAGGCCTGGAAGTCGCGGTGGTCGCGGCGGGGACGGTGTCAAAGGACGTGGTCGGGCGGGTATCCGCCTGGCCTTTCCGCGTCCATGTCGTCGATGAGGCCGAAAAGTACGACGCCATGCGGGCGGCGACGGCGGCCCTGGCGACCAGCGGCACCGTCTCGACCGAACTGGCCCTGGCGGGGGCGCCGATGGTGATCGCCTATAAGATCGGGGGGGTAAGCTATCAACTGATGAAGCGGCTGGTGACGGCCGAACACATCACCCTGTTCAACATCGCCGCCGGCGAACGGATCGCCCCGGAGTTCATCCAGGGCGAGGCGTCTGCGGAAAAACTGGCGGCGGCCGTCGGGCGGCTGTTGAACGATCCCGAGGCTGCGGCCGACCAGGCAAGGCGTCAGACGGCGGCGCTGGACCTGATGGGGCGGGGCGGGCCGGATCCCTCGACCCTGGCCGCCGAGGCCGTGTTGCGGGTCATCGAGGCCAAGGCGGCTGGATAGGCGGCTCCATCCCTGTCTCAGACAAAGAAAAACGCCGGGGCCTGCGCCCCGGCGTTCTGCATTTCAGGCCTGTGGCGCTTGATCAGCCGCGCTGTTCGATCGGCACGTAATCGCGCTGCGTCGGGCCGGTGTACAGCTGACGCGGGCGGCCGATCTTCTGCGACGGATCGGCCATCATTTCCTGCCACTGGGCGATCCAGCCCACAGTGCGGGCCAGGGCGAACAGGACGGTGAACATGGTGGTGGGGAAGCCCATGGCCGACAGGGTGATGCCCGAATAGAAGTCGACGTTCGGGAAAAGCTTGCGCGAGGTGAAATATTCGTCGTTCAGCGCGACCTTTTCCAGCTCCTTGGCGACCTGGAACAGGGGGTCGTTTTCGCGGCCCGTGGCGGCCAGAACCTCATAGGCCGACTGCTGCATCACCTTGGCGCGCGGGTCGTAGTTCTTATAGACCCGGTGGCCGAAGCCCATCAGCTTGTATTTGCGGTCCTTCACGCCCTGGATGAACTCGGGGATCTTGTCGGGGGTGCCGATCTCCTTGAGCATGTTCAGCGCCTCTTCATTGGCGCCGCCGTGCGACGGGCCCCACAGGCAGGCGATGCCGGCGGCGATACAGGCGAACGGATTGGCGCCCGACGAACCGGCCAGGCGGACGGTCGAGGTCGAGGCGTTCTGCTCGTGGTCGGCGTGCAGGGTGAAGATGCGGTCCATGGCGCGCACCAGGGCCGGATCGACGTGATAGTCCTCGGCCGGGACGGCGAAGCACATCCGCAGGAAGTTTTCGGCGTAGGACAGGTCGTTGCGCGGCGAGATGAACGGCTGACCGACGTGGTACTTGTAGGCCCGGGCCGCGATGGTCGGCATCTTGGCGATCAGGCGGATGGCCGAGATGTCGCGCTGGACCGGATCATGGATGTCCAGGCTGTCGTGATAGAAGGCCGACAGGGCGCCGACCGTGCCGACCATGATCGCCATCGGGTGGGCGTCGCGGCGGAAGCCCTCGAAGAAGCGGTCGAACTGGGCGTGCAGCATCGTGTGCATGGTGATGCTGTCTTCGAACTTCTCGTACTGCGCGGCCGTCGGCAATTCGCCGTGCAGCAGAAGGTGGCAGACCTCGATGAAGTTCGACTGGGCCGCGAGCTGGTCGATCGGATAGCCCCGGTGCAGCAGGACGCCGGCGTCGCCGTCGATATAGGTCAGGCCTGACTCGCAGGAGGCGGTCGAGGTGAAGCCCGGATCGAAGGTGAAAGCGCCCGTTCCGCCGTAGAGCTTGCGGATGTCGATAACGTCCGGACCGGTCGAACCCGACAGAACGGGCAGATCGACGCTCTTGCCCTCGAAGGAGAGCGTGGCGGTTTTGGCTTGGTCAGTCATCAATGCCCCTTTGCATTTGGACGTCCGATCGCGGGGAGGCGCCGGGCGCTCTTAGGTTTGTGGTTGATCACTTAGTCTGTTGCAGCGCATCATCCAAGCGTCCGAGACTTTCGTCGCGCCCAAGAGCGGACAAAGTTCGTGCGATATCGGGTGAAGTTGACCCTGCGGTAAGGGCCGCCCGCATGGGCGGACCGATCTTGCCGAAGCCGACCTGTTCGGATTCGGCGAAGCTTTTCAGCTCGGCTTCCAGGGCGAAGACGTCCCAGGACTGGAACAGGGCCAGCCGATCGCGCAGGCGCGCCAGGCGGTCCAGGGTTTCGCCGGACAGCAGGGCGCGGCCCTTGTCGTCGATGTCCAGGGGACGTGTCTTGAGCACGAATTTGGTCTGGTCGGCCAACTCCAGTACGGTCTTGGCGCGGTCCTTCACGAAGGGCATGGCGCGCTGGAGCCGGGCCTCGTCGGCCTCGGCCAGGCTGCGACCCCGGGCGAGGTGGACGTCCAGCGTCAGCTTGGCCAGGCGTTCGTCGTCGGCGAGCCGCAGCCAATGCGAATTGACGTGGGCCAGCTTGTCGAAGTCCAGCCGCGCCGGCGCCTTGCCGATGCCGGCCAGATCGAACCATTCGATCGCCTGGGCGTCGCTGAACAGTTCGTCGTCGCCGTGACCCCAGCCGAGGCGCGCCAGATAGTTGCGCATGGCCTCGGGCAGATAGCCCATTTCGGCGTATTCGTGGACGGCCTGGGCGCCGTGGCGCTTCGACAGCTTGGCGCCGTCCGGCCCGTGGATCAGCGGGATATGGGCGAAGGTCGGTCGGGTCCAGCCGAGGGCGTCATAGATCAAGCTCTGGCGGGCGGCGTTGTTCAGATGGTCGTCGCCGCGGATGACGTGGGTCACCCCCATGTCGTGGTCATCGACAACGACCGCGAGATTATAGGTCGGCGCTCCGTCCGAGCGCAGCAGGACCAGATCGTCGAGGTCGTCGGTCGACCAGCTGACCGAACCCTGGACCTCGTCCGCGACGGTGACCGTGGCGGACTGGGGGCGTCGAAAGCGGACGACGTGCGGCTGGGCCAGGTCGTCGACGGTCGGGGTGCGGTCGCGCCAGGGCGATTCAAAGGTGCGACGCTCGGCCTTGGCGGCGTCGCGCAGACGTCCGGTTTCCTCGGCCGTGGTGAAATCGCGATAGGCGTGGCCGGTCTCCAGCAGTTGATCGACGACTTCGCGATGGCGGTCGGCGCGGCTGAACTGGAACACCGGCTCTTCGTCGGCGAACAGCTCCAGCCAGCTCAGGCCGTCGAAGATGGCCTGGACGGCCTCCTCGGTCGAACGTTCCCGATCGGTATCCTCGACCCGGATCAGGAAGCGTCCCGCGTGTCTCTTGGCGTACAGCCAGTTGAACAAGGCGGTTCTCGCCCCGCCGATATGCAGATAGCCTGTCGGCGAGGGGGCGAAGCGGGTGACGACAGTCGAAGAAGGCAAGGTCATGGGGGAAGGGTCCGTAAGCGAGGCCCTTATACGCCCCGAGGCGACAAAGCCTACCCCCGGCGCGCGTTTGCGGGTCTGGCTGGCCCAAGAGCTTGCGGCGCAGAGCCTGAGATGGCGGCTCTGGGCGCCGGTGGCGTTCGGGGCGGGCGGCGCCGTCTATTTCAATCTGCGGTTCGAGCCCCCGTCATGGCCCCTGCTGCTAGCGGCGGGAATGGCCGCAGCCGCCTGGTGGGCGGGACGGCGGCGCGGCTGGGGGCGGGGCCGGACCTGGCCCCTGATGATGCTGGCGTGTCTGCTCGGCGGGCTGGCGACGGCCAAGGTGCGGACCGAGGCGATCGCCGCCCCGATCGCGCCGGCGCTGGGCGAAGCGACCGTGATCGAGGCCTGGGTCATCGACGTCGACAGTCCCGGACAGAACGGGGCGCGGGTGGTGGCGGCGCCGACCTGGATCCGCGGCCTCGCCCCCGAGGAGACGCCGGTGCGGCTGCGCGTGACCGTGCGCGGGCCGCCGCCCCGTCCGGGCGAGGCGATCCGACTGTTCGCCATCCTCAATCCGCCGCCTGCGCCAGCGGCGCCGGGCGCCTATGACTTCGGCCGCAACGCCTTCTTCCAAGGATTGGGCGGCGTGGCCTTTGCGCTTGGGGAGACGCGGAGCATCGACCTGCCGCCCCCGCCCTGGCGCGTCCGGTTGACGATGGCGGTCAACGGCGCGCGCTACGCCCTGGCCGAACGGATCGTGGCCCAGCTTGGGCCTCGCACAGGCGGGATCGCCGCCGCCATGACCACCAGCCACGAGGCGTGGATCAGCCCCGAAGACGTGGAGGTGATGCGGGATTCGGGTTTGGCGCACATCCTGTCGGTGTCGGGCCTGCATATGGCCATCGTCGGCGGCTTCGTCTTCTTTGCGGTCCGGCTGGGGGTGGCCGCCTGGCCGTGGCTGGCGCTGCGGGTCGCCGGCAAGAAGATCGCCGCATGGGCGGGGCTGGCGGCCGTGGGCGCCTATCTGGTGGTGTCGGGCGCGCCGCCGCCGGCGGAGCGGGCCGCCGTCACGGCCGCCATCGCCTTCATCGCCATATTGCTGGACCGGCAGGCCGTGACCATGCACGGGCTGGCCGTCGCCGCCTTCGTGGTCTTGCTGATCCAACCGGAAGCCATCGTCACGCCGGGTTTTCAGATGTCCTTCGCCGCGACGGCGGCCCTGGTGGCCCTGGTGGAGGTCTGGCCTCGGCGGGTGCGCGAGATCGCGGCTCCCTGGCCGATCGTGGCGGTTCAGAGGTTTGGAGGCTGGCTGGCGGCGGCCGTCGCGGCCAGCGTGGTCGCCGGTCTGGCGACCGGACCCTTCGCCATGCAGCATTTCAACCGGACGGCCGTGTACGGCCTACTGGCCAATCTGGGTACGGCGCCGGTGGCCGATTTCGTCCTGATGCCGACCCTGGCCCTGGGGGCGGCGCTGGCGCCCTTGGGGCTGGGCGGACCCTTCCTTGCGGTGGCGGGGTGGGGCGTCGATCTGATGCTGGCGATCGGAACCTGGACCGCGGGCCTGCCCGGCGCGGTGCGGACGGTCGCCAGCGCGCCGGACTATGTGCTGCCCGTGGCCTTTCTAGGCGTGCTGTTCATCTGCCTGTGGCAGGGGCGGCTGCGGTGGCTGGGCCTGCCCCTGGCGGCGGCGGTGCTGGTCTGGCCGCGCGCGCCGACGCCGGACGTCTGGATCGGCGACGGCGGGACCAATGCGGCCTTTCATCGGGAGGGCGAGGCGATCGTCGTCCGGCCCGGCGTGCGTGAGTTTGCGACGGACCTGTGGTCCCGGCGGCGCGGTCTGATCTTGGCGGACCGCCCCGAGGCCGGCTGGGCCTGCGACCGCGCTTCATGCCGTCCCGAACTCACTGGGGCGGGGCCGGTCGCCCTGTGGTGGGGCAGGCGGACGCCGGACATGGAGCAGATGGACGCCCTGTGCCTTGCGGCCTCGGTCGTCAGCGTGCGGGCGGTGGTTCACGCCCTGCCGCCCTCATGTGACGGGAGGCTGGTTCTGGACGGGGCGGACTTTGCGCGCGGCGGGGCGGTGGAGCTGTGGCGTAGCGGCGCGGGCGGCTGGCGGGCCGTGTGGACGGCCGATGTCCGGGGCGACCGGCCGTGGGCGCGCCGGCCGAATCCAGCTGTCAGTGATAGCGGCGCATGAGGCCGACCAGCTTGCCCTGGACCTCGACCTGGTCGGGACCGAAGATGCGGGTCTCATAGGCGCGGTTGGCAGGCTCCAGGGCGATGGAGCCGCCCTTGCGGCGCAGGCGTTTCAGCGTGGCCTCTTCGCCCTCGACCAGGGCCACGACGATCTCGCCGTTGTTGGCGGTGTCGCCGCGCCGGATGACCACCAGGTCGCCGTTCAGAATGCCGGCCTCGATCATGGAGTCGCCCTCGATCTCGAGGATGTAGTGATCGCCCTTGCCCAGCATGGATTCCGGCACCGGCAGCCGCTCCTGCTCGTGCTGGATGGCCGCGATGGGGGTGCCGGCGGCGATCTTGCCCAGGAGCGGCAGTTCGCGGGTGTCATTGGCGGCTGAGGCTGCAGCGACGGGACGCGCGCCGCCGCCTTCGATGACGTCGGGCTTGAACCCGGCCCGGCCGCGCGGGGCGCCGGCTGTAGCCTGTTCAGGCAGTTTGGTCACTTCCAGGGCGCGGGCGCGATGGGCGAGGCGGCGGATGAAGCCGCGCTCCTCCAGCGCCGTAATCAGACGGTGAATGCCCGACTTGGACGCCAGGTCCAGCGCCTCCTTCATCTCGTCGAACGAGGGGGAGACGCCGGTCTCCTGAATCCGTTCGTGGATGAACATCAGCAGTTCGTGCTGTTTGCGCGTGAGCATCGCCGGCCCCTCATGCGCCCGACCGACGAATCGGAACGGGCCGTGAACATTGACGATGTTCTGTAAGTGTTCCTTCCTAATGTCAACTTAACGGCGTCGCTTCACCACGCTCATCACGTTGGATCATAGGGTCAGCAGCGCCCGCGTCGCGGCCTCGACGTCGGCCTGACGCATCAGGCTCTCGCCGACCAGAATGGCCTGGGCGTGGGCGGCGGAGACGCGCGCAACGTCGTCCGGGGTGAAGATGCCGCTCTCGGCGACCAGAAGGGCGCGCACGGGGCTGAGGATCGCCAGGCGTTCCGTCGTTTCCAGATCGACCTCGAACGTCCGCAGCGACCGGTTGTTGATCCCTACCAGATCGCCGCCGAGGGCGCAGGCGCGCGCCATTTCCGCCTCGTCGTGGGTTTCGATCAGGGCGTCCATGCCGAAGCGCTCGGCCTCGGCCAGCAGTTCGGCGGCCAGCCGATCGTCGATCATGGCCAGGATGATCAGGATACAGTCGGCGCCCAGAGCCCGGCTTTCGGCCACCTGCCAGGGGTCGACCAGGAAGTCCTTGCGCAGGCAGGGCAGGCCGGTCGCCGCACGGGCTTGGCCCAGATAGGCGTCGTCGCCCTGGAAGCTGGGGCCGTCGGTCAGGACCGAGAGGCAGGACGCGCCGCCGGCCTCATAGGCCCGGGCGAGGGCCGGGGGATCGAAGTCGGGACGGATCAGACCCTTGGACGGGCTGGCCTTTTTGATCTCGGCGATCAAGGCGGGGCGGCCGGTTTCCTCGACGGTCCTGTCCAGAGCGGCGCGGAAGCCGCGCGGGGCCGAGGCGGCCTGGGCCAGAGTCTCGATCGCGTCCTGAGAGGTCGCGGCCTTGCGGGCGGCGACGTCCTCGCGCTTGTAGGCGGCGATACGGTCCAGAACGTCGGTCATGGGGCGTCCTCCGTCTCCAGCGGGGTCGAGGTGATGCGGGCCAGCCGCTCCAGGGCCTGGGCGGCCCGGCCGTCGTCGACGGCGGCTGCGGCCAGGGCGGCGCCTTCGGCGAGATCCGTCGCCCGATCCGCGACCACGAGGGCGGCGGCGGCGTTCAGCAAGACGATGTCGCGATAGGGGCCCGTCTGGCCCGCCAGCAGGGCGCGCAGGGCGGCGGCGTTCTCCTCGGCGTCGCCGCCGCGAATGGCGTCGATGGAGGCGCGGGGCAGGCCGGCGTCCTCGGGCGTGACCTGGAAGCGGCGGACGGCGCCGTCCTTCCATTCCGCCACTTCGGTCGGGCCGGACGTCGCCAGTTCGTCCAGACCCTGGCCGTTGACGGTCCAGGCGCGGGTCGCGCCCAGCCGGCCCAGCACCTCGACCAGAGGCTCGAGCAGTCGGGGGTCATAGACGCCCATGACCTGGCGTCTGGCCTGGGCCGGGTTGGACAGGGGGCCCAGCAGATTGAAGACTGTGCGGAAACCGATCTCGGCCCGGACGGGGCCGACATGGCGCATGGCGCCGTGATAGGCGGGGGCGAACAGGAAGCAGATGCCGGCCTCGTCCAGCGCCTTGCGCTGCTGGGCCGGGCTGGCGGCCATGTTGACGCCCAGGATCGACAGGACGTCGGACGAGCCGGATTTCGAGGACATGGCCCGGTTGCCGTGCTTGGCGACCTTCAGGCCGGCGCCGGCCAGGACCAGGGCGGCGGCGGTGGAGATGTTGTAGGTGTGCTGGCCGTCGCCGCCGGTGCCGCAGGTGTCGATCACCTCATAGGGATGATCCAAGGTCAGGGCGGCCTCGCGCATGGCTTGGGCGAAGGCGGCGATCTCGTCCACCGTCTCCCCGCGAATCCGAAGGGCGGTGACGGCGGCGGCGACCTGGGACGGGGTCGGTTCGCCGCGCAGGCAGGCGGCGAAGAAGTCGTGCGCCTGTTCGGACGTCAGGGGGTGGCCCTCGACCAGTCGGGCGAGGATCGGCTTGAAACCATCGGCCATGGTCAGGCGGCCATGATCAGGCGGCCGCGAGGCGCTTCACGCCGGCGATCTGAAGGAAGTTGGCCAGCATGTCGTGGCCATGTTCTGTAGCGATGGATTCCGGGTGGAACTGAACGCCATGGATCGGGCGGCTGCGGTGCTGGAGCCCCATGATTTCGCCGTCGGCGGTCCAGGCGGTCACCTCGAGACAGTCGGGCAGGGTTTCGCGCTTCACGGCCAGGGAATGATAGCGGGTGGCGGTGAAGGGCGAGGGCAGGCCGGCGAAGACGCTCTTGCCGTCGTGATGGATCGGCGAGGTCTTGCCGTGCATCAGGGTCTTGGCGCGGATCACGTCGCCGCCGAAGGCCTGGCCTATGGCCTGGTGGCCCAGGCAGACGCCCAGGATGGGCATGGAGGCCGGTGCGCTGTCGATCAGGGGCAGGCAGATGCCTGCCTGATCCGGCGCGCAGGGGCCGGGAGACAGCAGGACGGCGGCGGGGTTCAGCGCCCAGGCCTCGGCCGCCGTCAGGTCATCGTTGCGCACCACATGGGTCGGCGCGCCCAACTCCGCGAGGTAGTGGACGAGGTTGTAGGTAAAGCTGTCGTAGTTATCGACGACGAGGATCATGATCAGGCTTCTAGGCGTGACAGGCGTCCGCGCCAAGCATATGCGTCGCTAAAGCGCATCTTAACGGTCATGGGGGCAGGTGGAGGGGTGAAACTCGCCGCCGAACAAGACATCGCCGACAAGATCGCCGCCGCAAAGGCGAAGCTGGTCGTTGTCGAACCCAAGCCGATCAGCCCCTATGCGGCGCTAGGCGCCGCCGCCCTGGCCGCTGCGGCCGCCGTGGTCATGGCCGGGGTGGTGGTGCTGGGGCCCGGCGTCCGATTCGACGAACGCCCGGCGACCTACGCGCCCTAGCGGTTGCCGGTGCGGAACCGCCAGGCGTCGTCAGCGGCCCGCATGGGGGCGCGGGCCTTGTGCCGGGTCTCGGCGTATTCGGCCGCAGGATCGCTGTCGGCGACCACGCCGGCGCCGGCCTGGACGAAGATCCGGTCATCAGCGAACAGGGCGGTGCGCAGGGTGATGCAGATGTCCGCCTCGCCCCCGGCCGAGATATAGCCGACGCCGCCGCCGTAGCCGACGCCGCGCTTTTCGGCTTCCAGCTCGTCGATGATCTCCATCGCCCGGACCTTGGGCGCGCCTGACAGGGTGCCGGCGGGAAGGGCCGCCAGCAGGGTGTCGACGGCGTCCAGTTTCGGATCGGCCTTGCCGCGCACATTGGAGACGATGTGCATGACCTGGCTGTAGCGTTCGACGACGAAGCTTTCGGTCACCTCGACCGTGCCCGGCGCGGCGACGCGGCCGACGTCGTTGCGGCCCAGGTCCAGCAGCATCAGATGTTCGGCCCGCTCCTTGGGATCGGCCAGCAGCTCGGTCTCCAGGGCCTTGTCCGCCTCGGGCGTGGCGCCGCGCATCCGGGTTCCGGCCAGTGGTCGGATGGTGACCTGGCCGTCCTTCAGCCGGACCAGGATCTCCGGGCTGGACCCGGCCAGCTGGAAGCCTTCGAAGTTCAGATAGAAGAGATAGGGCGACGGGTTCTGGCGACGCAGGGAGCGGTAGAAGGCGAACGGATCTTCGGTCCAGGGCGCCGAGAAACGGTGGCTGAGCACGACCTGGAAGATGTCGCCGGCGGCGATATAGTCCTTGGCCCGGGCCACCATCTCGCCGAATCCGGCCTCGTCCACGGGCGAGGCGAAGGTCGGGGCGGGCGTGGGCTGCGGCGCGGCGCGCACCGGCAAGGGCTCGCGCAGGCCCGTCTCGAAAGCGTCCAGCCTGGCGACGGCGGCGTCGAAGGCTTGCCGCGCGTCGCCGCCCGTGTCGGGATAGGCGGCGGAGACCAGGATGATCTCCTGGCCGACGGAATCGAAGATCGCCACCAGCGACGGTCGGGTCAGGACCGCATCGGGCAGGTTCAGCGGGTCGGGATTGGGTTCGCCCAGCGGCTCGAGCAGACGCACCATGTCATAGCCGAAGACGCCGAACAGGCCGGCCGCCATCGGCGGCAGACCCTCGGGCAGGTCGAACTTGGAGGCGGCGATCAGGGCGCGCAGCGACTGAAGCGTGGGCAGGGGCTCGGGAATGAAGCGGCCTTCGGCGACGGCAGGACCGCGCGCCAGTTCCGCCGCGTTCGACCGACAGCGCCAGACCACGTCCGGGTCCAGGGTCAGGATCGAATAGCGGCCCTTGACGGCGCCACCCTCGACCGATTCCAGCAGGCAGGCGTAAGGCCGGTGGAGCCCCAGCTTCAGATAGGCCGAAACCGGGGTCTCCAGGTCGTCGATCACCCGACGCACGATCACCTGGGGCCGACCGGCCGAGAGGCCGGCGGCGAAGGCGTCGAAATCGGGCCCGCTGTCCGCCTGCGTCATTGCGCCGGAGCGGCGGGCGCGGTCGGTTCGGCCGACAGGCCCAGGGCCTGACGCGCCAGGCCGACGTCATGCTTGGCCTTGGAGCGTTTGGCCGCCGCCGCCATCTCGGTCTGAACCATGGCCTGGACGATCTCCTGGGTGATGCGCGGGCGGGCCTGTTCGGCGAGCGGACCGGCGACCGCCGGATTTGCGGCGTGGATGGCGTCCACCCGGCCGATCACCAGACCGCCTTGGCCGGGTTGCGAGAAGACCTGGCCCTTGGACTGGCCGAACAGACCTTGCAGCACGCCCTGACCCAGGGCCTCCTGGGTGGCCTGATCACGGACGACGCCGGTGCGGACGGTCAGGGGGGCGTTGACGGAACGGGCCACGGCGGCGATGTCCTGGCCTTGGCGCACGCGACCGGCCAGCTCCTCGGCCTTGGCGGCGAGCCGGCGCGAAATCTCACGCTGTCTCCACTGGGCGGCCAGGGGTTCGCGCACCTCGGCCAGGGTGGGCAGGGCGGAGGGACGGATGTCGTTCAGCCGAACCGCGAAATATTGGCCCTGACCGGCGTCCACCACATCGCTTTCGCCGCCCTTGGTCAGGGACCAGGCGGTTTCGAACAGCTGCGGCGGGGCGTTCAGCGGCTGGCCGTTCGGCAGTTTGCCGTCCTGGGTGAAGGGGGGCAGGTCGACGATCCGCGCCCCGGCTTCACGCGCGGCGTCGGCCAGGCTCTTGCCGGCGGTGCGGGCGGCTTCGTACTTTTCGACCTTGGCGTAGGTCTGGCCCTTGATGTCCTCGGCGCGCAGTTCCTGAATGATCTGTTCGCGCGAACCCTCGAGGCTGGCGGGCTGACCGGGCTGGACCGCCGTCAGCTTGGCGACGGCGAAGCCAACGCCCGCCTGGACCGGGTCCGACACCTGGCCGGGCTGAAGGCCGAACACGGCCGCAGCCGTGGCGGCGTCGCCGATGGCGGAGCGCGGCGTGGCGTCGAACTGGGCCGGCTGGATGCTGTTGGCGCGGCCGACGTCTGCGGGCGACTGACCGGCGCGCAGGGCGGCGGCGATCTTCTGGGCCGCGTCGCGGCTGGGCGCCGTCAGGGTGACGAAGGTGCGGGTCTCGGGTTTGCCCAGGCTGTCCTTCTTGAATTCGAACCGCTCGCGGATCCGCTCTTCCGACACGGCCGGGGCGGCGCCGGGCTCCGGCGAGAACAGGACGACGGAGGCCATGCGGAACTCCGGCGCGCGCAGCCGGGCGGCGTTCTCCTGGATGAAGGCGTTCAACTGGGCGTCGGTCGGGGCGGGGATGTCGCCGGCCATCGCGGGGGTGATTTCGAACCAGCGGCCGTCGCGGCTCTCGAAGGCGGCGCCGGCCAGGAGGGCGCCGTAGATCCGGGGCGCACGGGCGCCGGCGAAGACGGCGGCGTTGAAATGTTCGGTCGCATATTGGTCGCGCAGGTCCTGTTCCAGCATGGCGGGAGTCAGGTTCTGCTGGGCCAGGGCGCTCTCATAGGCCTTCTGGTCGAACTGGCCCGTGACCGAGTTGAAGAAGGCCGGGATCTGGCGGATCTGTTTGACGATCAACTCCTTGCCGGGGCGGATGCCCGCCTTCCACGCCCAGTTCAGGAAGCCCAGCTGTTCGGTCTGGCTTTCCAGAAAGCGGACATGGATGTTTTCGGCGATCAGATCCTCGTTCGTCACCGGACGACCGGCCTGCTGCTGAATGTTCTCGCGCACCCGTCCGAAGGCGGCCGAGAACTCGGCCTCGTTCATCGAACGGTCGCCGGCGTCGATGACGTGTTTCGGTCCCAGGTTGGCGAAGACGTCCATGCGCGCCCCCACGATCACGAAGCTGATCGCGATCAGGACGAGCAGGGCGGCGGCCCATTTGGAGCGCGAGAAGGCGCGGAAGGCGGTGATCATTCGTGGACCCGGAGACTTGCCGACGATGGCTTCGCTTCGGCGTATAGTCGGCCCGGGCGGGCCGCCGCAAGAACGGCTTGATGTCCAGATTGGGGCGACCCTCTTGGCGCGGCGGTTTTCGCCCCCTAGACAGGGGCGATGAAACAATCCGTGAAGTTGATCGTCGGCAATTGGAAGATGCACGGCCTGACGGCCGCCCTGTCCGAAGCCGAGGCGCTGAAGACCGCCCTCTCCGCCACGCCGACCGAGGCCCGCGTGGCCCTGTGCCCTCCCGCCACCCTGGTTCATCAGATGAGCGCGGTTCTGAGCGGAAGCGCGATCGAGACCGGCGGGCAGGACTGTCATGACAAGCCGTCGGGCGCCTTCACCGGCTCGATCTCGGCGGAAATGCTGGCGGATGCGGGGGCCGGGCTGGTGATCCTGGGCCATTCCGAACGCAGGGCCGCCTTTGGAGAGACCGACGCCCAGGTGGCGGACAAGGTTAAGGCCGCCGTTGCGGCGGGACTGGAGCCGATCGTCTGCGTCGGCGAAACGCTGGAACAGAGACAGGCCGGCCAGGCCGTCGCGGTCGTCAGCGCCCAGGTGGCGGGCTCTCTGCCCCACGGACTGGCGGAGCGGACGTTTGCGGTGGCCTATGAGCCGGTCTGGGCGATCGGCAGCGGCCTGACCCCGAGCCTAGAACAGATCGCCGAGGTCCATGCGGCGATCCGCAGCGCCCTGATCGACCGGCTGGGCGAGGCGGCGCGCCGGGTCCCGATCCTGTACGGCGGTTCGGTCAAGCCGGACAATGCGGCCGATATTCTGGCGACGGCGGAGGTCGGCGGGGCCCTGGTCGGGGGCGCCTCGCTGAAGGCCGAAGACTTTCTTCCGATCATCCGCGCGGCCTGAACGACAAGGCCGCGCGGTCGGGCGCGGCTATAGGTTTGCCCCTGGGCGGCATCGGTGATAGAGGCCGCCGCTTGATCGGCGCAGCTCCGCGCCCACATGAATGACGCCATGCTCCAGACCATCCTGCTCGTCGCCATCATCCTGGTCGCCGTCTCCTTGACGGGCGTCGTTCTGCTGCAACGCTCGGAAGGCGGCGCCCTGGGCATGGGCGGCGGACCTTCGGGCTTCATGACCGCGCGCGGCGCGGGCAATCTGCTGACCAAGGTGACCTGGGTTCTGGCCGCCCTGCTGTTCGGCCTGACCATCATCCTGACCGTGGTCGGCAATATGGATCGCGCCTCCACCTCGGTGATCGACGCCGACGCCGTGGGCTCCCTGGCCACGACGCCCCGGCCCCAGCAACAACAGCCCGCCCAAGCCCAGCCGGCCGCCCCCGCCCAACCGTCGGCCCCGTCGCTGGACGATCTGGAAGCCAGCCTGCCGTCGGCGGCGCCGGCGCAGCAGCCGGCCCCCACCCCGGCCCAGTAAGGCCCCGCCGACCCAGAGTTCCGAAAGCGCGCCGCAGGGCGCGCTTTCTTCTTTTGATCAACAGTTCGATTCGCCGAGGCCCATGCGTCGTTCGCGAATCATGGAGTAAGGTGTCCGCCCATGGCTCGCTATGTGTTCATCACCGGCGGCGTGGTTTCCTCGCTTGGAAAAGGCCTCGCCTCCGCCGCTCTCGGCGCTCTTCTGCAGGCGCGCGGCTACAAGGTCCGCCTGCGCAAGCTCGACCCCTATCTGAACGTCGATCCGGGGACGATGAGCCCCTATCAGCACGGCGAGGTCTTCGTGACCGACGACGGCGCCGAGACCGATCTGGACCTGGGCCACTATGAGCGGTTCACCGGCGTGTCGGCGGCCAAGTCCGACAACATCACCACCGGCCGGATCTATTCGACCATTCTGGAGAAGGAGCGGCGCGGCGACTATCTGGGCGCGACCGTCCAGGTCATTCCCCACGTCACCGACCAGATCAAATCCTTCTGCCTGACCCCGGCCCTGACGGATGCGGGCGAGGACGTGGACTTCGTCCTGGTCGAGATCGGCGGCACGGTCGGCGACATCGAGGGCCTGCCCTTCTTCGAAGCCATCCGCCAGCTGGGCCAGGACCTGCCGCGCGGCAAGAGCTGTTTCGTCCACCTGACCCTCTTGCCCTTCATCAAGACGGCCGGTGAGATGAAGACCAAGCCGACGCAGCATTCGGTCAAGGAGCTGCGCTCGATCGGGATCCAGCCCGACATCCTGCTGTGCCGCTGCGAACAGCCGATCCCGCCCGAAGAGAAGCGCAAGATCGGCCAGTTCTGCAACGTCCGCGAAAGCGGCGTGATCCAGGCGATGGACTCGGCCGACATCTACGCCGTGCCGCTGGACTATCACCGCGAGGGGCTGGACAAGGAGGTCCTGGCCCATTTCGGCATTGAGGACGCGCCCGAGCCCGATCTGACGCGCTGGAAGGAGATCGCTCGCCGCAGATTGCACCCGGATGGCGAGGTCACCATCGCCGTCGTCGGCAAGTACACCGTGCTGAAGGACGCCTATAAGTCCCTGATCGAGGCCCTGCACCACGGCGGGGTCGCCAACAACGTCAAGGTCAATATCGACTGGGTCGAGGCCGACACCTTCGAAGGCGATCCGGAGGCCTGTGAGGAGCGGCTTCAGGGCGCCCATGCGGTTCTGGTGCCCGGCGGCTTCGGCGAGCGCGGTTCGGAAGGCAAGATTGAGGCGGCGCGGTTCGCACGCGAACGCAACATCCCCTATTTCGGCATCTGTTTCGGCATGCAGATGGCGGTGATCGAGGCGGCGCGGAACCTGGCCGGTTTTCCCAAGGCCTCCTCGACGGAGTTCGGGCCTACGACCGAGCCGGTCGTGGGTCTGATGACCGAATGGACCCAGGGCAACCAGCGCGTCCTGCGCCAGCAGGGCGGCGACCTGGGCGGCACCATGCGGCTGGGCGCCTATGAATCGACCCTGGCCGAAGGGTCTCGGATCGCCGAAATCTATGGGACCACGACCATCAGCGAACGGCACCGCCATCGCTATGAGGTCAACATCAACTATCGCGAGGCGATCGAGGCCAAGGCCGGTCTGGTCTTCGCCGGGCTGTCGCCCGACGGCGTCCTGCCCGAAACAGTGGAGCGGCCGGACCATCCCTGGTTCATCGGCGTCCAATATCACCCGGAGCTGAAGAGCCGCCCCTTCGCGCCGCATCCGCTGTTCGCCAGCTTCATTGCGGCGGCCGTGGTGCAGAGCCGGCTGGTGTGAGAACGGCGCTCACGGACCTGCGATTCCAGTTGGCGTCCTTTTTGCGATAAAATGCCTGGAACGGATCGAATTAGGATGATCCGACAGGATGGACCGTCGATGATCGGCGCCTTGCTCTATCACCTGCACCGGCATGTCCGCCTCGTGCTCATTGTCGCGGGTCTTGGGCTCATGTTCGGCGTCGGCGTGATCGGCTATGAGGTCGTTCGCGGCCTGGCGGCGGCGTCGGCCCACCCGGCGCAAACCGGGCGGGCCTGAGCCGTCAGTCGATCTTCAGCCGCATGAAGATCATGCCGCCGTCCGGATCACCGCCGTAGATCGGCTCCAGCGCGTCCGGCACGCGGTTCATCGCATAGAGGGCGCCGAGGCCGAAGCGGACGCGCGGGGCGATCCGCCAGTCGCGGACGGCGCCCACAGACGCCTTGCCCACCGTATAGAGCGGGCCATGGCCGCCGTGGTCGCCGGGAACCAGTTCGTCCGTTTCGATCCGCTCGGCGCGGGCGAAGACGGTCCAGCGGTCGTTCGGATGGAGGGCGGATTCCAGCAGCCAGCCGTCCTTGGATTCATCGTGACTGTTGGTCTTGCGGCCCCAGGCCAGGGTTGAGGACCACCAGCCGGTCTCGCCCAGGCGGCGGGTGTGGAGGACGCTGGCCGACCATTTGGTCTCGTCCTCGTCAGGCTCGAGCTGTTCGGGAGCCGAGACATCGGCGTAGGAGGCCTGGAGGGCCCAGTCGGACGATGGGTTCCAGGAGGCTCGCACCGACCAGCTGTCCAGCTTCGGCTCATCTATGCCCCAGCGTTCCTCGTCCGGCTCGCGCCCCTTGAAGGCCGAGGTCTCGATCTTGAACCGGTCGTGGGCCCAGCCCAGGGTGGTGACGCCGAAGACGATATGGGTCGAGTCCAGCCAGTGGTGGGTGATGGGCGCCTCGGGACTGTCCATCGCGCTCATCCGGTGCATGAAGGCGGGCGGGCCGAAGGCGGGCTCGCCGGGCAGGCCGATGTAGCCGTAGAGGCTGTCCTTGTCGGACAGGCGTTTGGAATAGCTGGCCGACAGCTCCATGAAGAAGTCGTGCGGATGCTGGCGATCCACCAAGGGATCGACGCCGTTCGCCGTCTCGCCGGCGGCCAGCAGCAGGGGATAGCCGGACTTGCCCATCAGGGGGTCGGGGCTGAGCATGGCGCGCAGGTTCAGGATCGAGCCGTCGTCGAAGTCGCGGCGGGCCGTGGTCATCAGCATGCCCGAGACGAAGGTCTTGTCGCCGCCGCGGGTGCCGGACTGTGTGTCGTAGGTCAGGTTCAGCAGGGCGTGGGTCATCACCATCCAGTCGCCTCGGACGGTGTGGATCCCGGCGTGCTCGCCGGCGTCGGGCTGCCAGCTTGTGCCTGAGGCGTCGCGGCTCATGGGCCAGGGGCCGTAGGGGCTGGTCATGACGTGGGAGGCGGCCGGCATGTCGGCCATGTCGTGGCCGGCGTGGGGATCGGCGGCCGGGGGCGTCGTCGGCGTGGGCGCCGTCTGGTGGTGGGAGTGGTCCTGCGCGCTTGCGACCTGAGCGAGGGCGAGCAGGGAGACGCCGGCGAGGGCGCCGACGAGGGTATGAGGAGCCATGATGGCCTCCTTGAATGATCGTGACTGAGGGCGCCGCGAGGGGCGCAGGGGTTCAGGCGACCAGGAGGCGGGGCGGGCCGGGCTCGGGCGAGAGCAGGCGGCCGGCGGGGAAGTCGATCAGGGGGGCGGCGAGGCGGGCGGGAGCGATGGTCGGGCCGGGGCGGCCGGCGGGGTCGAGCGCCGGCGCCGTGACGCAGGCGGCGCAACAGGCCATGGCCTTCATCGCCTTGTTCTGGTGAGCGGGCGCCTGGTCCGACGCTGTATGGCGGGCCTCGGCGCTCGTCTCATGGCAGGGCGGTCCGGCCATGGCTGGGCCTGCCGAGACGCTGACGGCGCCCAGGGTCAGCACCGCCAGGGCGCCGATCAACAGCAGAAGGGACGAGACGATCTTCACGGGGTCAGGATAGGGCGGGGGACGGGGCGCGGCAATGGATCATCGGACGGGCTTCTTGTCGATCAGGGGCAGGCCCGGCGCGTCGGGCGGGGTCCGGCCGCCGGCGCCCAACTCCCGCTGCATGAAGACGACGTCGCGCCAGTCGTCGTGTTTCCAGCCCGCCGCCTTGAACACCCCGGCGTCGGCGAAGCCGCGGGCGCGGTGCAGGGCGATGGAGCCCTCATTCTCGGAATCGCCGATCACGGCGACCATCTGGCGCAGGCCGAGCCCCTCGCAATGATTGATTAGTTGATCCAGCAGGGCGCCGGCGACGCCGCAGCCACGGGCTTCGGGCGCGACATAGATCGAGTCCTCGACCATGTAGCGATAGGCCTGGCGGGTGCGGAACGGGCCGGCGTAGGCGTAGCCGACGACGACGCCGTCGATTTCGGCGACCAGCCGGGGCAGACCCAGGGCCTGGACGGCGGCGAACCGGGCCGTCATCTCGATCTCGTCCGGCGGCTCCAGCTCGAAGGTGCCGCGCCCGTTGGCGACGCTGTCGGCATAGATGGCGGTGATCGCCGCCATGTCGGCGGGGGTCGCCTCGCGGATCTGAACGTCAGGCCGCATCAGCCCAGCAGCCGCGCGGCCTGGGGGGCGAAATAGGTCAGGACGCCCGCGCAGCCGGCCCGCTTGAACCCGTGCAGGGTCTCAAGGATGGCCCGGTCCTGGTCCAGCCAGCCGTTGGCGACCGAGGCCTGGATCATCGCGTACTCGCCCGACACCTGATAGGCGAAGGTCGGGACGCGGAAGGTCTCGGACACGCGGCGGACGATGTCGAGATAGGGCATGCCCGGCTTGACCATGACGGCGTCGGCCCCCTCCGACAGGTCCATGGCGACCTCCTTCAGGGCCTCGTCCGAGTTGGCGTAGTCCATCTGATAGGTCTTCTTGTCGCCCTTCAGCGCTTTCGAAGAGCCGACGGCGTCGCGGTAAGGGCCGTAGAAGGCCGAGGCGTATTTGGCCGCATAGGAGAGGATCAGGGTGTCGTGGAAGCCGTTGGCCTCCAGGGCCTCGCGGACGGCCTGGATGCGGCCGTCCATCATGTCCGACGGGGCCACGACGTCGGCGCCGGCATGGGCGTGGATGAAGGCCTGTTCGGCGAGGCGGTCCAGGGTGGCGTCATTGACGATCCGCTCGCCCTCCAGAACCCCGTCGTGGCCGTGGTCGGTGTAGCAGTCGAGCGCGACGTCGGTCATGATCCCGATCTCGGGCGCGGCGTCCTTGATCGCCCTGATACAGTCGGGGATCAGGCCGTCGGGATCGGTGGCGCCCGTGCCGACCGCGTCCTTGAGGGCGCCGTCGATATTCGGGAAGAGGGCGAGCATCGGAATGCCCAGATCGCGCGCCTCGATCGCCGCCTTTGCGGCTTCCTTGGGCGACAGGCGGAAGACGCCGGGCATGGAGGCGACGGGGACGCGGTCCTCGGCGCCGTCGTGGACGATCAAAGGCCAGATCAGGTCGGCCGGGGTCAGGACGGTCTCGGCGACCATGCGGCGCACCCAGGGGCTGGCGCGCAGACGCCGGGGACGGGCGAGCGGGAAGGGGGCAGGCTGGTAGGGGAGCATGGCGAGACCTTGGAAATCTGTCGCCGGACTAGCGCCGCCGGGGCCGGGGCGCAAATCGCGTGAGGATTCGGATCGTTTCAAGCGGGATACCGGCTTGCGCCGGGCGCCGAAATGCGAGCCTATCGCGACGAACTGAGGGAGACGAAGATGATGAGACGATGGGCGGCGGGCGCGGCGGTTCTGGCCCTGGCGGCGGGACTGTCGGGATGTATCATCATCGCCTCCGACGGCGGCGACCGGACGGTGGTCGTGGACAGCGCGTCCTCGTCCGCCCCCGCCTATGTCTCCCTCTATGCCGACGCCGTCGCCGATCCGAAGCGCCCGGCCGAGGAGGTGGCGCGCGATCCTCTGCGTCATCCAGCCGAGATCCTGGCTTTCGCCCAGGTCGCGCCCGGCGACAAGGTGGCCGACATCCGCCCCGGCGCCGGCTATTTCACCCGTCTGTTCTCCGACGTGGTCGGGCCGACGGGCCGGGTCTACGCCTTCGTGCCCGAACGGACGATGGCGCGGGAGAACCCCCAGGCCGACGCCCTGGTCGCGGCCTATCCCAATGTGACGCGGGTCAATGGTCTGCTGGACTCCATGACCTATGACCAGCCCCTGGACCTGGTCTTCATGAGCCAGGAGTACCACGACTTCCACATTCCCGGCTTCAACACCGATGTGGCCAGGATGAACGCCGCGGTCTTCGCCGTCCTGAAGCCCGGCGGCCGCTATGTGGTGATCGACCATCAGGCGGCGCCGGGGACGGGGATTTCGGCGGTCCAGACCCTGCACCGGATCGAGGGCGACTATCTGAGGCGCGAGGTCGAGGCGGCCGGCTTCGTCTTCGAGGCCGAGAGCCGGGCGGTCGCCAACCCCGACGACGACCACAGTCTGAACGTCTTCGACGCCGCCATCCGCGGCAAGACCGACCAGTTCGTCTATCGTTTCAGAAAGCCGGGCTGAGACCTCAGCGCCGGCGCGGGGCCAGGATGTCGGACAGCCGGTCCGGGGTTCCTTCGATCCGCTCCAGACGCGGATAGCGCAGGCCGTCGTGATAGTCGAAGGCGACGGTGCGGAACCGGTCGCCGGACTTGATCAGCAGCTCCAGGGGGGCGTCCGTCCCCTTGGCGGCCGTGACGGCGTCGCGCAGAACCTCGGCCGAGCCCGCCTTGCCGTTGACGGCGACAAGCGACCAGCCGGCGCCGATCCCCTGTTCGAAGGCCGGGCCGCCCCAGCGGATATTGGTCAGCTTGTCACTCGACAGGCTGAAGCCCAGCGAATATTGGAAGTCATTGGCCCAGCCGCCGTTCACCGCCTTTTCGTCGGCGTTGGGCGTGTCGGTATAGGTCAGGCGCCAGCCGCCCCGTTCGATCCCCGCCAGGGGCGCGTGGGCGTCAGGGCCGACGGCGTCCAGCCTTTCGCGCAGGAAGCCGGCCCAGTCGTGCGGATGGACGGCGTTCAGGGCGGCGACGACCTGATCGAAGGTGTAGCCCTGGGGCGCCCAGGCGCCGTCGCTGTGGCCGAAGAAGGCCCGGGCGAAGTCGTCGAGCGACTTGCGCCCGTTCGTCTCGGCCCGGATCAGGGTGTCGGCGTCCAGCCAGACCAGCAGGCTTTCACGATAGTAGTCGCCGGTGCCCCGCATCCAGGAGGGATATTGGCCTGGCACGCGGTAGCCCAGGAGATTGTGGTTGTTGGTGTCCTGAAGGGCGCGCCACTGACGGCCGGGCTGGTTGTCATAGAAGGCGGCGATCGAGGCCAGGGTCGCCAGGGCCACCCCCTTGGAATGCAGGCCCGAACGGGCGGCCAGGACATCGCCCCAATATTCCGTCTGGCCCTCATAGACCCACAGCAGGGTGTTCTGGGTCGGGACGTTGTGGTTGGCGGTCAGCTCATCCGCCGGGCGCATGAACTTGCCGTTCCAGGAGTGGGTGTATTCGTGGGGCAGAAGGGCGCGGTCCCCGGCGCTCTTGGCCCAGTCGGTGAAGAAGCCGGGGGCGCCGGTGTTCTCGGAGGAGCGATGATGCTCCAGGCCGATGCCGCCCATCTGGTCGGTCAGGGCGAACAGGAACTCGTATTTGTCGAAGTGGCGGGCGCCGAACAGGCGGTCGGCCTGCTGGACCATGTTCTCGTAGAGCTTCAACTGCTCTTCGGTGGCGGCGAGACCTTTCTCCTCGTCGGCGAGGAGGTTCAGGTGGACCCTTGATTCAGACGGGGCGCCGTTCGGGTCGATATCGACGCGGCGGTAGTGGGCGCCGGCGAAGACCGGGCTGTCGATCAGGGTGTAGAGGTCGGTGGTCTCCAGCCGGGCCAGGTCGCCGTCGCGGCCTTCGGTCTTCAGGGCCGTGCCGTAGTTCCAGCCGGCGGGCAGGCGGATGGAGGGGGCGACCCGGATCTGGCGGCTGAAATAGCCGGCCGGATAGAGGATGGCCTTCTCCCACTGCAGATTGACCATGGCCGGGGTCATCAGGACGCGCCAGTTGGAGCTGTCCGGCTGGGTCAGCTGTTCGAAGGCGACCTCGATCGCCGTCACGCCCGCCGGGACCTCCAGATGGAAGGCGTAGGGATCGAGGGTGTCGCGCAGCCATTCCAGCCTCTGGCCGTTCGCCGTGACGGTGAGGCCGGCCAGCAGCTGGATGGGGCCGGTGGCGGCATGGTTGCCCGGCAGATATTTCGGATAGAGCAGGGTCAGGGGGCCGGGAGCGGCGACGGGTATGGTCTGGCTGACGCGGATGATTCGCCGGTCCAGGTCGGTGATGTCGGCCCGGTACTGGATGACGCCCGGATAGGGCCTGTCCGCAGGGGCGGGGATGGCCGGTTGGGGCCGGGGCAGGGCCAGGGCCGCGTCGCGCGCCTCGACCACCACCGGCGTCGACGGGAAATCCTGGGCCAGGGCCGGGGCGGCCGTCATCAGGGCGGCGAGGCAGGCGGCGGCGGTCAGGCGGGTAGGCGGCATCAGGTCATCCGAACGTGAGGGCAGGCCTGCACCGTCGGGGAGCGGGGAAGGGGCGTCAAGTGCAGCCGACGCGGTGCGGCGTTTAGAGCCCCTCCGTCACGGCGCTAAGCGGCGCCGCGCCACCTCCCCACCCTATGGGGAGGAGACGGTGTTGTCTCCTCCCCGTCGCGAAACGATGGGGAGGTGGCTCGGTGCGAAACGGAGAGACGGAGGGGGCTGCCGGCGTCAACGCTTGCGCGGCGTCAGTATGTCGCCCAGCCGGTCCGGGGTTCCGGGGATGCGTTCCAGGCGCGGGTAGCGAAGGCCGTCGTGATAGTCGAGGACGACGGTTCGGTACTGGTCGCCGTCCTTGACGATCAGGGTGATCGGCACGGCGGGGTCCTTGGCGGCGGTGACGGCCTCGGCCAGTCGGTCCGGCTTGGCAGCCTGGCCGTTGACGGCGACGATCTCCATGCCCGGCGCCAGGCCGGCCTTGAAGGACGGACTGCCCCACTGGACGCTGCGGATCGCATTGTTCTCGCCGGTCTGCAGGCCCAGGGAATAGGTGAAGTCGTTGCGCTTGAACTCGCCGTACAGGGTCTTCTGATAGGCGGTCGGGGTCTCGCCGTAGGTCAGCCGCCAGCCGCCGCGCTCCAGCCCGTCCAGCGGCGCGCGGGCGTCGGGGCCGACGGCGTCCAGCCGCGCGCGCAGGAAGGCCGCCCAGTCGTTCTCGACCACCCCGTTCAGGGCCGCCACCACGTCTTCGAAGGTGTAGGGCGCCGGTTCGAAACTGCCGTCCTGAACGCCGTAGAAGGCGCGGGCGAAGTCGTCGAGCGACTTGCGCCCGCCGGTCTTCTCCCGGATCGTGGTGTCGACGTCGAGCCAGATCAGCTGGCCCTCGGAATAGTAGTCCTCGTCCCTCTGCCAGGACAGCCAGGCCTTGGGCCGGCGCTGGCTGATGATCGGGTCGTTGGTGGTGTCCTGAAGCGCGCGCCAGGCGCGCCCGACCCGGTAGTCATAGGAGGCCGCCGTCATGGCCAGGGAGTCCATGGCCTGTTCCTTGGTCAGAAGGCCCGAACGGGCCGCGACGACCTGGCCGTAGTATTGGGTCTGGCCTTCATAGACCCACAGCAGGCTGTTCTGCATCGGGCTGTTGAAGTTAGGCACATACTGGTCCGCCGGGCGACGCCATTTGCCGTCCCAGGAGTGGTTCATCTCGTGGCTGAGCAGATCGCGGTCGCCCAGATGGGTGGCCCAGCCGGTGAAGAACTCGGGATCGACCGAGTTCTCGGAGGAGCGATGATGCTCAAGACCGATGCCGCCCAGCTTGTCGGTCATGGCGATCAGGAAGTCGTAGTGGTCGAAATGGCGCGCGCCGTAGAGGCGGTCCATCTGGGTCACGAGGTTGCGCAGAATCTGAATCTGCTCGTCGGTGGCTTCCAGGCTCTTGGCCTCGTCGGCGACGATGTTGGCGCGGACCGGCGAGCGGCCGCCGGGGTCCAGGTCGATCTGGCGATAGTGGAGGCCGGCGAAGACGGGGCTGTCGATCAGGACCTCCAGATTGACCGGTTTGAAAGTCTGGACGTCGCCGGTCTTGGTTTCCGGCTCCAGCGCCGTGCCGAAGCGCCAGCCGGTGGGGAACTTGACCGTGGGATGGACCATGATGTTCCGCGACCAGTGACCGGCGGGATAGAGCAGCATCTTCTCCCACTGGATGTTCAGCATCTCGGGCGTCATCGTCACCCGGCCCTGGGCGCCGCTGGTCGGCGACAGGTGCTGCATGGCGATCTTCAGCTCGGTCGCCCCGGCCGGAACCGTGATGTGATAGGCGAAGGGGCTGAGGGTGTCGCGGACCCATTCGACCCGCCGGCCGTTCGCGGTGATCTCGATCCCCGCCAGCTGGGTGATCGGCCCGACCGGACCGTGGTTGCCCGGCAGCCATTCGGGGAAGAACAGGACCATGGGCCCGCTCTGGGCGACGGGAAGAGTCTCGGTGATCGAGAAGATGTGCTGGCCCAGGTTGGTCGCGTCGATTTCCAGACCGATCACCCCCGGATAGGCGACGTCGCGCGCCGCTGGGATGGGCGTCAGGGGCGCCGGCAGGGCGGGCGCCGCCGTCGACGCCTGTTGCGCCAGGGCGGCCGGTGCGGCGGAGGCCAGCAGGAGGGCGAGGCCGACGGCGCGAAGGCGGGTGCGGATCATGGACGCGGACTTTCGAACTCAGGAAAGGGAGAGGCGCGACAGTCCGCCGCACCGCGTGGATCGTCAAGCGGTCGGGCCGATCGGACGCCGAAAATCTCGTTCGCCCGGACCCAGGCGTCAGGCGCCGGGGGTCACGTCCAGCAACTCCACCGAAAAGCGCAGGGTGGAGTTGGGCGGAAGCTGATCGCCGCCGACCCAGCGCGAGCCATAGGCCAGGGCCGGGGGGATGACGAACTCATAGGTCTCGCCGACCCGCATCAGGGCGACCCCTTCGGTCCACCCCTTGATGACCCGGTTCAGCGGAAACTCGGCTGGTTCGTTGCGAGCGTAGGAGCTGTCGAACTCCCGCCCGTCGATGAAGGTCCCGCGATAATGGACCTTGACCGTATCGGTCGCCGACGGCTGGGCGCCCTCGGGATGGGCCTTGCCCACGCGGCGGTATTGCAGGCCGCTGGCGGTGGTGGTCCAGCCGCGCCGGGCGCCGTTCCACGCCAGATAGGCCTGGTTTCCGGCGTCCCAGGCCTGCTGCGGCGTCTGTCCGGCCTGGCCCTCGACCTGGGCGGCGGCGCGGGCGGCCGCCGAGGCCGTTTCGGCGTAGGAGACCGGCGTCCCGCGCGTCGCGCAGGCGGAAAGGGCGAGGGCGGCGAGGAGGATCGGCAGGGTGCGAGTCATAAGGCGACGCTATCAGGCCGAACGGGCCGCCGCCAACCGTCTTTGCGCGAAGGCGACATAAGCGGAAGGAGCGGTAAATTGAGCCGATGGGGTTCCAATCGGGACTTAAGGCGTTAGACCCGCGACCATGTCCATAGACAACTCTCTCGCCGAAGCAGTGGCGGCCGGTCGCCAGGCCGTGGCCGTCGACGCCGTCATGATCGCCAAGCTGACCGACATGGCCGGCGACTTCGCCATCAATCTGATCATCGCGGCCCTGATCTTCGCGGCGACCCTGTTTGCGGCCAAATGGGCGGCGGGGCTGGCGCGAAGGGCGCTGTCGCGGATCGGCGCCTTCCGCCACGACCAGACGGTCCTCAGCTTCGCCGTTCAGGTGGTCCGGGTGGTGGTGATTATCATCGGCATGATCGCCGTGCTGCAAAGGCTGGGGGTGCAGACCACCTCCATCATCGCGGTCCTGGGGGCGGCGTCCCTGGCCGTGGGTCTGGCGCTTCAGGGGACGCTGTCCAATGTGGCTTCGGGCATCATGCTTCTGATCCTGCGGCCTTACCGCGTGGGGGACGTGGTGGACGTCGGCGGCATGGCCGGGACGGTGCAGCGGCTGGACCTGTTCACGACCCAGCTGTCGAACGCCAACAACCACAAGATCGTCATTCCGAACTCCAAGGTCCTGAGCGACCCCCTGACCAATCTGACCGGTCAGCAGACCCGGCGGATCGAGATCAACTTCACCGTCGGCTACGGCGAGGATCTGAACAAGGCGCGCTGCGTCCTGGCCGACATGGCCGCGGCCCATGACAAGGTTCTGCACGATCCCCGTCCCTGGACCGGGGTGACCGGCCTGCTGGACAGCGCGGTCCAGATCACCCTGCACGCCTGGGTCAAGGTCGAGGACTGGTGGCAGACCCAGGCCGATCTGATGCAGGGCGGCAAGGAAGCGCTGGACGCCGCCGAGATCGAGATTCCCTTCCCGCACCAGGTGGCCGTGCCCTATGGCGACGAGGATGTCATGCCGGTGGTCCGTGTGCGGACGGTGGAGGCGGGCAAGGCCGAAGAGACGAGTACGAAGACCCGCTGATGCGTTACGATTTCGGATCCGACAACACCGCCGGAATGGCGCCCAGCGCGCTGGAGGGCCTGATCCAGGCCAACGCGGGCTTTGTTCCCTCCTACGGCGCCGATGCGATCACGGCGCGGGCCGCCGACCAGATTCGACAGAGGCTGGACGCCGACGCCGACGTCCGTTTCGTCTTCAGCGGCACGGCGGCCAACGCCATCGCCCTGTCGATGCTGACCTATCCGTTCGAGGCGGTGCTGGCGCACAACGCCGCCCATGTCTGCACCGATGAAACGGGGGCGCCGGGCTTCTTCGGCCAGGGGGTGGGGCTGATCGGCCTGCCGGGCTTTTCCGGGCGGATCGATCCCCTGGCGCTGAAGGCGCAGCTGACCGAGCCCGAGGTCGGCCATCGCCAGCCGCCGGCCGCCCTGTCCCTGACCCAGGCCACGGAATACGGCGCCGTCTATACGGAAGAAGAGCTGCGCCATCTGATCGAGCCGGTGAAGGCGTGCGGCTATGGGGTGCATATGGACGGGGCGCGGCTGGCCAACGCGGCTGCGGCCGGGTTCGACCTGAAGGACATTGCGCGCCTGGGCGTGGACATATTGGTGTTCGGCGGCGCCAAGGCGGGCGCGTCTTGCGTCGAGGCCCTGGTCCTGTTCGACAAGAGCCTGGCGCGGCGGCTGGACAATCGGCTGAAACAGGCCGGACAGACGGCGTCCAAGGCCCGGACGCTGGCCGGGCCCATGCTGGGCCTGCTGGAAAGCGGCGACTGGGAGGCGGGAGGCGCCCACGCCAATCTGATGGCCCAGCGTCTGGCGGCGGGGATCGCGACGCGCTCGCCCTTCGTCCTGGCCCACCCGGTCGAATCCAATACGGTCTTCGTCCGCATGCCGGCCGAGGCGCACCAGAGGCTTAAGGCCCTGGGCTGGGCCTGCTATCAGTTCGACGACGGATCAGTCCGGTTCGTCTGTTCCTGGGCGACCCAGGAAGAGGCGGTGGACGAGCTGATCGCCGCCATCGCCGGCTTGAACTGAGCCGTCCGTCGCCAGGCGGCCTTTTCCCGGCCGTCTTGACTGTCCATATGCGCAAGATGGCGATGCGCGGAGAGCGCTCCGGCGGTCGGCGCGACCCGATGGTTAAGGCGCAGCAGGCAGGGAGCATGCAGGACAGGACGGAAGGCCCGCCGACGCTGAAGGCGCTGGCGGATCTGGTGCGGCTGGTCGGGCGATCGGGCGCGCCGCAGCTGCGCGCGCGGCTGGGGGCGGCGATCGCCCTGACCCTGGCGGGCAAGGGTCTGGGCGTGCTGGCGCCCCTGGTCCTGGGCGCGGCGGTCAATCGGCTGGCGGCCGGACAGGGAACGGCCGTCGCCATGGGCTGGGGCTTCGCCGCCTTTGCGGTCGGCTGGGCCCTGGTGCGGTTTCTGTCGGCGGCGGCGCCCCAGGCCTCGGACGTGGTCTTCGCCCCGGTCCGTGCGGCGGCCCAGAGGCGGACGGCCGCCGAAGGCTTCGCCCACGCCCTGAGCCTGTCGCTGGATTTCCACCAGACCAAACGCTCCGGCGCCCTGTCGCGGACCCTGGATCGCGGCTCGCGGGCCGTGGACTTCCTGCTGCGCATCCTGGCCTTCAACCTGGTTCCCACCGGGGTGGAGCTGGTGCTGGCGGCGGCGGTGCTGGGCGGCAAGTACGACTGGCGGTTCGCCGCTGTGGCGATCGCGGTGGTGGTCATCTACGCTGCGGCCACCTTCGCCCTGTCGAACTGGCGGCTGGAGCATCGACGGGTGATGAACGCCGCCGATTCGGAGGCCGCCGGGGTCTCGGTCGACGCCCTTCTGAACTATGAGACGGTCAAGTCGTTCGGCGCCGAGGCGCGGGCGGCCCTGACCTATGACCGGGCGCTGGGCGACTATGCGGCGGCGGCCTTGAAGGCCAACACCTCCCTGGCCCTGCTGAACGGGATTCAGGCCCTGATCATGAACCTGGGCCTGGGGGTGATGGCGGTGATGGCCGGGTTTGAGGCGGCGGCCGGACGAATGGGGCCGGGCGATGTGACGGCGGCGGTGCTGATCATGGTCTCCCTGTACGCCCCGCTGAACATCCTCGGCTTTGCCTATCGCGAGATCCGCCAGTCCTTCATCGACATGGAGGAGATGCTGAAGGTGACGCGCCAGACGCCCCAGGTGGCCGATGCGCTCCACGCCCAGCCTCTGCCGCGCCCGACCGAAGCGCGCGGCGCCGAAGTCGCGTTCCAGCATGTCGGCTTCCGCCACGACGCCCGCGCCAATGGGCTGGAGGACGTCAGCTTCGTGGCGGCGCCCGGAACCACCACCGCCCTGGTCGGGCCCTCGGGGGCGGGCAAGTCGACCATCGTCAAACTGGCCCTGCGCCTGATCGACTCGCAGGAGGGCCGGGTTCTGATCGACGGCCGCGACGTGCGCGACGTGACCCAGGCGTCCTTGCGGGCCGCCGTGGCCCTGGTGCCGCAGGACGTGGCCCTGTTCAACGACACCTTGGCGGCCAATATCGCCTTCGCCCGGCCCGAGGCGGACGAGGCCCAGGTCTGGGCTGCGGCGGAGGCGGCGGAACTGGCCGACTTCATCCGCGGATTACCGGACGGGATGCAGACCCGGGTCGGAGAACGGGGGCTTAAGCTGTCCGGCGGCGAACGCCAGCGGGTGGGCATCGCCCGCGCCCTGCTGGCCGATCCCTGCATCCTGATCCTGGACGAGGCCACCAGCGCCCTGGACAGTCGCACCGAGGCGGCGATCCAGAAGACGCTGCGGCGGGTCAGCGCCGGACGCACCACCCTGGTGGTCGCCCACCGGCTGTCCACCGTGGCCGACGCCGACCAGATCCTGGTGCTGAAGGCGGGGCGGATCGTCGAGCGCGGCGCCCATCACGAACTGGTGGCGCGCCAGGGCGGGGAGTACGCCGCCCTGTGGCGCAAACAGACGCGGGCGGGCAGGACGATTCAGGCCGCCGGCTGAACCGCCTGATGAGCCGTCTGATGAGCTGTCTGGGGCGCGGCGGGCAGTTTGCGCTTCAGAACCTCGGCGAGGTTTTCGACGATGGCGGCGCGGGGCGCCGCAGCGTCCGTCGGCAGGCTGAGCAGCAGCTTCATCGCCTGGGCGTGGACCGTGGCGATACGCCAGTCGAAACCGCCCTGGCGCGGGGCGGCGTCCAGAAGGTCGCACAGCCCCTTGGCGGCCGTGCACAGATCATCCATCGCAAAGGGGCTGGCCGCGTCGATGATCTGGTTGGACGCTGAATAGGCCAGGTCCAGCCGCAGGGCCTCGATCGTGCCCGGCGCCGGCTCGGCCAGGAGGACGGCGATGTTGTCGGCGATGATGGCGCAGGCCTGGTCCCTCAACCCGCCCAGATTGGCCTGGGCCTGAGCCAGGGCGACGCCGACGCTGACCCCGCCGGGGCGATCCACCATCTCCGCCAGGCGCGAGCGGCGTTGGACGTGGGTGATGACGGTCATGCGAACTCCACCATATTGTCGCGGAGCCTGTCGGCGCGCCGCTCCTCGCCCTCATAGAGTTCGGGGCGGACGAAGCGACGGTCCGGGCCCAGATAGTCCCCGACCTCAAGGAAGGGGCGCGCGTCGCGGGCGACCCAAAGGATGCGCTCCAGCAGCATGGCGGCGCTGAAGGGTTTGGTGACGACGAAGTTGGCGCCGCAGTCTCGCGCCTCGGCCACTCGACCCCGTCGGATGTGGCTGGCCGTCATGATGACGGGGGTGAAGGCGTTGGGGTTGGGGCCGGACCGGCGCAGCCAGCGCACCAGTTCGAATCCGTCCATGTCGGGCATGTCGGTGTCGATCAGCAAGAGGTCGATCGGCTTTTCCGCCAGGAGGCTCTGGGCCTGGACGCCGCTGCCGACCGTATAGGCCGGACGCACGCCGAAGCCGGACAGGACGCCCGTGGTCAGGGTCAGGGAGAAGGGCGAATCATCGACCACCATGACGACGGCGCCGCTCAGATTGAAGACGGCGCTGTCCCTGAGCGTATCCGACTGTGTCGGCATGTCCGATCTTTCCAATCCCCCGGGTCCTGTAGGCTAGAACCTGGAGGTGGATGCGCGGTTAACGGCGTTCGATCAGAGGGCGCCGATGGCGTAGAACCGCTCGGCGCGGCGGGTCTTGATCTGTTTGGGCGACAGACCCTGGAAGGACTGAAGCTCCTCGGCCAGGACGTCGCCGACCCGGGCCAGGGCGCCGTCGCGGTCCGCGTGGGCGCCGCCGGTCGGCTCCTCGATCAGACGATCCACGATCTTCAGCGCCACAAGATCCGGGCCGGTGATCTTCATGGCCATGGCGGCGTCGCGGGCGCGGGCGCCGTCGCGCCACAGGATGCCGGCCGCCCCCTCGGGCGAGATGACCGAATAGATCGAATGCTCCAGCATCAGGACGCGGCTGGCGGCGGCGATGGCGATGGCGCCGCCGGATCCGCCTTCCCCGGTGATGGTGGCGATGGAGGGGACGCCCAGGGTCAGGCACCGTTCGGTCGAACGGGCGATGGCCTCCGCCTGACCGCGCTCCTCGGCGCCCAGGCCCGGATAGGCGCCGGCCGTGTCGATGAAGCTGAGGACGGGCAGGCCGAACTGTTCGGCCATGTCCATCAGGCGCACGGCCTTGCGATAGCCCTCGGGCCGGGCCATGCCGAAATTGTGGGCCAGGCGGGTTTCCGTGTCGTGCCCCTTCTCATGCCCCATGATGACGACGGGGCGGCCCCGAAATCGCGCCAGCCCGCCGAGAATGGCCTGATCGTCGCCGAACTGGCGATCGCCGTGCAGTTCGGTCCAGTCGGTGAACAGGCCTTGGACATAGTCGATGAAGTGGGGGCGTTGCGGATGCCGCGCCACCTGGGTCTTCATCCAAGGGTCCAGCCCGGCGTAGGTCTTCTTGCGCAGCTGCTCGGCCTTTTTGCGCAGGCCGGCGATTTCGTGGTCGAAACCTCCGGAGGTCTCGGACAGGGCCGACAGCTCGTCGATCTTGGCTTCCAGATCGGCGATCGGCTTTTCGAAATCGAGATAGTGCGTGGCCATAAAGGCGTCCGAAAACGGCGGGCGAGGCGCCCCAGGGGAAGGCGGGGGAAACTAGAGAGGTCGGGGCCGTGGGGCAAGCGGGGTGACAATGTCGCTTTCACAGCCGTGAGTCGCAGTCACTCGTCCCGCGCCAAGGGGTGGTTCTGCTGGACGACCTGGGCCAGGCGGTCGGTGGCGACGTGGGTGTAGATCTGGGTGGTGGCGATGTCGGCGTGGCCGAGCAGGGTCTGGACCACGCGCAGGTCGGCGCCGCCCTCCAGCAGATGGGTGGCGAAGGCGTGACGCAGGACGTGGGGGCTGACCCGCGCCGGGTCGAGGCCCGCCGTGACGGCGGCCTCGTCCAGCAGCTGGGCGAACCGGCGCGGGGTCAGATGGCCGGAACGACCGGAGGATGGAAAGAGCCAGGGGCTGTCGGGCGTCTCGGGCTTGCGCCGGGCGTCGCGCGCCGTCAGCCAGGCCTTGAGCGCCGTGCGGGCGGCGGGGTTCAGCGGGGCCAACCGCTCCTTGCCGCCCTTGCCGCGCACGATCAGATAGGCGGGGTCGCGGCGCACGGCCTCGACCTTCAAACCCAGCAGTTCCGACACCCGCAGGCCCGAGGCGTAGGCCAGTTCGACCAGGGCGACCAGCCGCAGGCCGGCGGCGGCGTCTCGGGCTGCGGCGGCGGCCAGCAGCCGGTCGATCTCGTCCCGGCTCAGGGACTTGGGCAGGGGGCGGCCCTGTTTGGGAGCGTCCAGCCGACGCGACGGATCATCCGTCCGCCAGCCCTCGGCCAGGGCGAAGCGGTAGAACTGCCGCACCGACGACCGGCGTCGGGCGGCGGTGGCCGCCGACAGGCCTCGACGCGACAGGTCGGCGAACCAGGCCTCGACCGCCTCGGCCGGGGCCTGCATCAGGCCGCCGTCCGACGACAGGGCGGATTCGGCGTCGGCCAAATCCCGTCCATAGGCCGCCAGGGTGTGGGGCGAGGCGTCGCGCTCCACCGCCATCATCTCCAAAAAGGCCTCGATTTGGGGCGTCATGCGGCGATCGTTCCTGCGAACGGATGGCGCGAGGCCGGGCTTGGTGTAGAGGTTCCAACGATCATGTCCGCCTGCGCCGTCGCCTTCGCCGTTTCCTTCACCGTCCGTTCCGCCGGAGCCGCCGGATGAGGCGGCGCGCGAATCCGGGCCCGACCCGCACCATAGCCCTGGTCGGCCTGATGGGGGTGGGCAAATCGTCGGTGGGGCGGCGGCTGGCCCATCGGTTGAAACTGCCCTTCGCCGACGGCGATGTGGAGATCGAGGAGGCGGCGGGAATGACCGTGTCCGAAATCTTCGCCGCCTTGGGCGAGGCCGAGTTCAGGGCCGGCGAGGCGCGGGTGATCCGCCGCCTGCTGGAGGGGCCGCCCCTGGTCCTGGCCACCGGCGGCGGGGCGATGATGAACCCGGAGACCCGCGCCCTGCTGAAGGAAAGAGCCGACACGGTCTGGCTGAGGGCCGATCTGGCGGTCATCGCCGAACGGGTGGCGCGGCGCGACACCCGGCCCCTGTTGCGCGGCAAGGACCCGCTCGAGGTGCTGACGGCCTTGGCCGAGGTCCGTTATCCGATCTATGGCGAGGCCGACGTCACCGTGGACGTGGGGCAGGGGTCTCACGGCCAGGCGGTGGACGCCATTCACAAGACCCTGCGCCGACACTGGCGCACACGCCGCCGTGCGGAGACGAAAGCATGACGACCATTTCCGTCAGCGGCGGCGCCTTCGCCGCCTATCAGGTGATCGTGGGGCGCGGGCTGCTGCAGCAGGCGGGCGCTCGGATCGCGCCCCTGGCCCGGGGCCGGACGGTGATCATCACCGATGAGACGGTCGAGGCCGTTCACGGCGCCGCCCTGACCGCATCCCTGGCGGCGGCGGGGGTCCAGAGCCGGATCGTCGCCGTGCCGCCGGGCGAGGGGTCGAAATCCTTCTCTCAGCTGGAGCGGGTGCTGGACCGGCTGCTGGAGATCGGGCTGGACCGCAAGGACGTGGTGATCGCCCTGGGCGGCGGGGTGGTCGGCGATTTAGCCGGGCTGGCGGCGGCGCTCTACATGCGCGGCATCGACTTCGTGCAGATCCCGACGACCCTGCTGGCCCAGGTCGACTCGTCCGTCGGCGGCAAGACGGCCATCGACACGCCGCGGGGCAAGAACCTGATCGGCGCCTTCCATCAGCCGCGCCTGGTCCTGGCCGACATCGACGTTCTGGCGACCCTGCCGGCGCGGCAGGTGAAGTCCGGCTGGGCCGAGGTGCTGAAGCACGGGCTGATCTGCGACCCCGCCTTCTTCGACTGGCTGGCGGGCGAGGGGGCGGCCGGAGCGTCGGGCGATCCGGCGGCCCTGGAACGGGCGGTGATCCGCTCGGTCGAGATCAAGAGCGCCGTGGTCGGGGAGGACGAGAAGGAGGCGGGACGCCGCGCCCTGCTGAACCTGGGCCACACCTTCGGCCACGCCATAGAGGCCGAGGTCGGGTTCGACGAAGACGCCCTGGCCCATGGGGAGGCGGTGGCGCTCGGCTGCTGCATGGCCTTGCGCTATTCGGCGCGCGAGGGGCTGTGTTCGGCCGAGGACGCCGCGCGGGTCGAGGCGGTGGTCGCGGCGGCGGGCCTGCCCACGCGGCTGGATCAGGCGGGCGCCTTCGAAGCCGACCGGCTGCTGGCCCTGATGGCCGGGGACAAGAAGGCCGAGGGCGGGGCCCTGACCCTGATCCTGGCGCACGGCGTCGGCCGGGCCTTTGTCGCCAAGGGGGTGGATGCGGCGAAGGTGCGGACTTTCCTGATCGCCGAAGGGGCGACGGGCTGATGCAGATCGCCGCCGTTCCCCTGGAGGATCGGTTCGTGCGGCTGGAGCCGTTCACCGAGGGGTTGCGGGAGACGGTGAAGGCGGCGCTGGATTGCGATCCGGCCGCCTGGGAGATCATGGTCGCGCCCGCCTGTGGCGCGCATTTCGACGGCTGGTGGGCCGCCGCCCTCAAGGCCATGGGGGCCGGAACGCGCATCGCCTACGCCGTGCGGCGGCTATCGGACGGGGCGGTGGTCGGGACGACCAGCCTTTACGAGATCCACCCGGCCTATCGACGCTGTGAGATCGGTTCGACCTTCTATCGGCCCGAGGCGCGGGGCGGGCCGGTCAATCCGGCCTGCAAGCGGCTGCTGCTGGGCCATGCCTTCGACGCGGGCGCGGTGCGGGTCGAGATCATCACCGATGCGGTCAATGCCCAGAGCCAGGCGGCGATCCGAAAACTGGGCGCCAAGGCCGAGGGCGTTCTGAGGAAGCACAAGACCACCTGGACCGGCCGGGCGCGGGATACGGCCATGTTCGCGGTGATCGACGACGACTGGCCCGAGGTGCGGGACGGGCTGGATCGAAGGCTGGCGGCGTTCGGCTAGAGCCTGATCCGTTGAGGAGGAACCGCTTCGCGGTTCGGTGAATCAGGCTCCAGATTAAAGCGAGGGCATGATTCCCGCTTCTGTCGGAACCGCGAAGCGGTTCCGTCCGAAACGATCATGCTCTAGGCGACCATCTCCGCCACCAGGGCCGCAATCAGGTCGGCGGCGGGAAGGCTGCGGGCCAGGGGCGCGCCCTGGCCGGCCCATTGGGCGCCGAAGCCGTATTCGCCGACGGCCTTGGCGGCGGCGTTCAAGGCCTTTCCGGCGTCATAGGCGATGGGATAGTCGGGGATGGCGGCCGTCGTCTGCGCCCCCAATTCGGTGAAACGATTGCGCAGGCAGCGGGCGGGTCGGCCCGATACGGCGCTGGTCATGACGGTATGACGCGCCGCGTCGCTGAACAGGGCGGCGCGATAGGCGGCGTCGGCGGCGCTTTCGTCACAGGCGACGAAGGCGGTGCCCAACTGGGCCGCGACGGCGCCCAGGTCCAGGGCGGCGCGGACGCCCCGGCCGTCCATGATCCCTCCGGCGGCGACGACCGGCAGGCCGCTGTGAAGCGCCAGCAGGCGGGTCAGGGCCAGAGTCCCCAAGCGGCCGTCGTCGGCGTCAGGATCGAACATCCCGCGATGGCCGCCGGCCTCCCATCCTTGCGCCACCACGGCGTCGACGCCCGCCGCCCTGCAAGCCAGGGCTTCATCGAGATTGGTCGCCGTGGCCAGGAGCAGGCAGCCGGCCTGTTTCAGCGCCCGGATCCGCTCTCCATCGGGCAGGCCGAAGTGGAAGCTGACCACGGCGGGGGCGTCGGCGATCAGGCGCGCCAGCATGGCGTCGTCGTCGGCGAAGCTGCGATAGGGGGCGTTCAGCGTGGCGGGGGGCGCGGCGCCGAAGGCGGCGAACGACGGCGTCAGGGCCTGAAGCCAGGCGGCCTCTGCACCTTCGTCGCGTCGGGGCGCGGCGTGGACGAACAGATTGACGTTGAAGGGGCGGTCGGTCAGGGCGCGGGTCTCGGCGATCATCCGGCCGGCCCCCGCCGCGTCGGTCGCGCCGACGGCGATGGAGCCCAGCGCCCCGGCGTTCGAAACGGCCGCCGCCATGGCCGGGGTCGAGACGCCCGCCATGGGCGCCTGGACGATGGGCGCGGTCAGGCCAAGCTGTTCGATCAGGGACATGGACCGCAGCTAGGGAGCCGGGTCGGCTTCGGCAATGGGGTCAGTCGACGGCCCGGCATTCGGTCGGCTGTCGGCCTTCGATGGACCAGGTGGCCAGCACCCCCTTGCCGCGCAGTTCGACGTTGGAGGCGCGGTACCAGATGCCGTCGGCGGCGCGTTCCTGATAGAGATCCACCGCCTCGCCCGAGGAGTTGCGGACCGTGGCCATCTCGCGCGGATTGTCGAAGTCGACCGACAGCCGCTCGCCGTTGTCGCACAGATAGACCGTATGGACGACCCGGTTCAGGACGCGGTCCTGGACCTCGGCGCCGGTGCGTTTGCGGGCGGTCTGGGCCTCGATGGCGCGTTCCTTGACCTCGTCGCCGGTGGTGGGAGCCTTGTCGGGGTCAGGGCCGCAGGCCGTCAGAAGGAGGACGGCGGCGAGGCCGCCGAGAGCTAAGGACGGCCGCAGAACCGGCTTGGACAAGGCGATACTCCTCACAACAGCGCCGCTTGGGGCGGCGGTCTAACGTCCGCCGCCTGCGGCCGTTCCTCTCCGTTGACGGAAGAAGGACTTGAGCAGGCTGGACGCCTCCTCGGCCAACAGACCCCACTCCGTCGCCGGACGCCAGTGGCAAGTGGGTTGCTCGAACAGACGGGGGCCGTGGAGCACGGCCCCGCCCTTGGGATCATCGGCCGCCCAGACCACGCGGCCGATGCGGGCGTGGCTGATGGCGCCGGCGCACATGGCGCAGGGCTCAAGCGTCACATAGAGGGTCAGGCCGGTGAGGCGGTAGTTCTGCAGCGCCGTCGCCGCGCGCCGCATGGCCACGATCTCGGCATGGGCCGTAGGGTCGTGCGCGCAGATCGGGCCGTTGGCGCCGGTCGAAATCACCGCGTTTGACGCGGGATCGACAAGAATTGCGCCCACAGGCACCTCTCCTGCGTCCGCCGCCGCTTGCGCTTGGTCCAGCGCCATGCGCATGAACCGCTCATCATGGTCCGCCATACGAACGACAACGACAAGAAGCCCCGCGCCCGTCAAGACGGACGGTCGCCTGGGCCCTTCAAATCCTCCGGTCCCCGCAAGAGCGGCGACGGGAAGACCCCCTTCGGCGACAAGCCGCGCAAGCCCTTTGCGGCCAAGTCGGGCGACGACCGCCCCCGTGCGGGCAAGCCCGCGGGCGGCCGGGACGCCAAACCGGCCAAGGCCGAGGCCGCCCCAGCCCGCAGCGAGCGAATCGCCAAGGCGATGGCCCGCGCCGGCATCGCCTCGCGCCGCGAGGTCGAGCGGCTGATCGGCCTGGGCAAGGTGGCGGTCAACGGCCGCATCCTGGACACGCCCGCCACCCTGGTGACGCGCGACGACGTGATCACAGTGGACGGCAAGCCGATCGGCGGGGCCCAGGCGACGCGCGTCTGGCGCTATCACAAGCCGGCCGGTCTGCTGACCAGCCACAAGGATCCGGCGGGCCGGCCGACGGTGTTCGACGCCCTGCCGGCGGGGCTGCCGCGCGTGATCTCGGTCGGGCGGCTTGATCTGGCGACCGAGGGCCTGCTGCTGCTGACCAACGACGGGGAGCTGAGCCGGGCGCTGGAACTGCCCTCGACCGCCCTGGTGCGCCAGTACCGCGCCCGGGCGCGGGGCAAGATCACCCAGGAACAGCTGGACAAGCTTAAGGAGGGCGTCGTCGTGGACGGCGTCTCCTATGGTCCCATCGAGGCGACGCTGGACAAGGCCAAGGAGTCCAAGTCCGAGGACGGCAAGGTGCCGGCCAATCTGTGGATCTCGGTCTCGATCACCGAGGGCAAGAACCGCGAGGTGCGCAAGGTGCTGGAGTCGGTCGGCCTGACGGTCAACCGGCTGATCCGTCTGGCCTATGGGCCGTTCCGCCTGGACGTCCTGCCGGTCGGGGCGGTGGAGGAGGTCGGGCCGCGCGTGATCCGCGAGCTGCTGGCCGACCATATCCGGCCCGAGAACCTGCCGACCGGCAATACGGTCGAGACGCCTGCGCCCATTCCCGGTCGCCGGATCGCCACCCCCATCGTCAAGGGGCGCTCCGGTTCGGCCATGTCGGATCCGTCGAGGAAGCCCAGCCGCGTTCGCGCCGCCGAGACGGCCCAGGCCGAGGCGGTCGAGCGCCGCGAGCGGGCGCCCAAGAAGGACGGCTGGGCCAAGGCCAAGCCCAGGTTCGAACACTCAAAGAGCTTCAAGCCCCGCGAACGCACCGCGCCTGAGGGCGAGCGTCCCGCCCGCGCCGACGGCGATCGGCCCAAGCGGGTGTTCAAACCCCGCGACGACCAGTTCATCGACGACCGCAGGAAGCCCGCAGGCCGCAGCGAGGGGGCTCGCAGCGGCGGGCCTCGCGGCGGCGGCAAGCCGGCGGGACCGTCGGGGACCAGCGGGCGCAAGCCCGGCGGGCAGCCCGGCAAACCCCGCACGCCGCGCGGCTGATCCATGCGGATCGTCGCCGGAAGCCTGAAGGGCCGGGCCATCGTCGCGCCGGAGGGGCAGGGCACGCGCCCGACCTCGGACCGGGCGCGCCAGGCCCTGTTCAACGTGCTGGAGCACGCCGCCTGGAGCGAGAGCCTGAACGGCCTGCGGGTCATCGACCTGTACGCCGGATCGGGCGCCCTGGGCTTTGAGGCGATCAGCCGGGGGGCGGGCTTCTGCCTGTTCGTCGAGACCGACGACGGGGCCAGGGGCGCGATTCGCGAGAACGCCGACGCCTACGGGCTGATGGGCCGCACCCGGGTGCATCGACGCAGCGCGACCGACCTGGGCGTCCGTCCCGGCTCGGACGGCGAGGCCTTCGACCTGGCCTTCCTGGACCCGCCCTACGGCAAGGGGCTGGGGGAACAGACCCTTGTGCGGCTGCTGGAGGGGAACTGGCTGAAGCCCGGCGCCCTGGTGGTGTTCGAGCGCGGCTCGGACGAGCCCGACATCGACACGCCCGGCTATGACCGGCTGGACGCGCGCGACTATGGGGCGGCGCGGGTGCTGTTCCTGAAGGTCGCCCCCGCCGCCTGACGGGGCGAAAGTGCACTCCGATTTTTTTGAGTGCACTTTCGTGCAGATTTTTGCGAGCGGATCGCAGGACGGTCAGTCCTCGGGCGGCGGACCCAGAAGGGCCTCGTCCTCCTCGTCGATCTCGCGCCGCATCCCTTCCAGCGAGGCTTCCACCTCTTCGCGGCTCATGCCCCTGAAGAAGTCGGCGTCGAAGGCGCGGGCCTCGCGGGTCAGGTCGTCGGCCAAGGCGCGCCAGCGCCGGGCGTCCGACGCGCGCCCGCCCTCCACCGCCTCGATGAACCGCAGGCGGGCGGTGCGCGCCAGCTCGTCCAGGTCGATGTCCTCATACAGGGACAGGTTGATCTCGCCGGGCGGCGGCTCCACCTGATCGCTGCGCCGCCAGCCGTATTTGCGGGCGCGGCGGCGAAAGGCCGACAGACCCAGGTCATGACGCCGACATACGGCCTCGGCGCTGAGACCCGACAGATAGTCGGCGCGGGCCTGGCCCCAGATGGCGGCTTCACGGATGCGATAGGGCTGGGTCATGGCCGTGTCCGTAAAACGACGGTACGTCAGACTCGGACGTGGAGCGAGCCCCCCTCCGTCGGCTTTCGCCGACGGGGCGTGTCAGGCGCGGACCAGCCTCTGGATCAGTCCCCGCGCCCCCGCCGTCACCTCGGCCCAGGTGACCTCGAACCCGGCGTCGTCGCCGAAATAGGGATCGGTCACGGCCTGGCCCTCGCGGCCGGGAACATGGTCGAGCAGCAGGCTGAGTTCGGCGACGGCGCCCCCTTCGTCGTCTCTGGGCGCGATCCGGCGCAGATCAGCCAGGTTGTCGTGGTCCAGGGCGATGACGTGGGTGAAGCGGCGGAAGTCCGCCGGCTTCACCTGCCGGCCCTGATAGCCGGAGATGTCGATCCCATATTTGCGCGCCACGGCCTGGGCGCGCGGATCGGGCGGATGGCCGACATGCCAGTTCCCCGTGCCGGCGGAGTCGACGATCAGGTCGAGACGCAGGCGCTCAGCCTCGGCGCGGAGGGCGGCCTCGGCGAGGGGGGAGCGACAGATGTTGCCGAGGCAGACGAAGAGGATGGAGGGCATGGGGGCAATCAAAGCTGCGGATGCGGGCTAAGGGTTGCTGAGGCGGACTCGCTGTAACACGCCGGTGACGAAATACATCGACATGGCGTCGCAAATGAACTTGGGCTGCTACGAAGTTCAACGGTCGGATCGAGAAACTCGCCACGCGTCGCGTGAGCGTTCAAGTCGCCTAGATTGTGCGTAGAGACTGTTGTTGTTAGGGGTAAACCCGTGTAGCGGGCTTACAGGGGGGAACACATGGTCTCAAGAGTTTCGATATCGCTGGTTGCGTTCGCGGCTGGTATTTCCGTCTCCTGAGGCGCCCCCCTCTGGTCCCTCGATCATTATGAGAGTCCAGGGGGTTGATAGCCGATCTGCTTCGCCGACGGGAGCGGCCGTGCGGCGGAGCTGATCAAGTTGCGCAGCCGAACGGCCGCGGGGTTCAGGCGCACCGCCTCCGGGGTCAGTCCCCCGTGCGCCGAGTGCGGCCTGACGTGGTTGTAGTCGATGCGCCAGCGCTCGATGACGGCGCGGGCCTCGGCCAGGGTGGCGAAGACCTCCTCGTTCAGACACTCGTCGCGGAGCCTGCCGTTGAAGCTTTCGACGAAGCCATTCTGCTGCGGCTTGCCCGGCGCGATGTAATGCCAGGCCACGCCGGTGCGGTTGGTCCATTCCAGGATGGCCCGGCTGGTCATCTCGGTCCCGTTGTCGCTGACGATCATGGCCGGACGCCCGCGTCGGGCGATCAGCCGGTCCAACTCGCGCGCCATGCGTGAGCCGCCGATCGAGGTGTCGACCACCAGAGCCAGGGCCTCGCGCGTGAAGTCGTCCACGATGCACAGGATGCGGAAGCGTCGGCCCCACGACAGACTGTCGGCCACGAAGTCCAGCGACCAGCGCTGGTTTGGGCCGTCCGGCAGGGCCATGGGCGCACGGGTTCCGGTGGCCCGCTTGCGGCCCCGTCGCCGTCGCACCGCCAAGCCTTCCTCCCGATAGAGCCGGAACAGCCGCTTCTTGTTCATGCTGAGGCCCTCCCGTTGCAACAGAATGCCCAAGCGCCGGTAGCCGAACCGGCGGCGCTCAGCCGCCAGGCTGCGCAGGCGCTCGCGCACCTCCACATCGCCCTGTTCAGGCTCGCGACGCACCGTCTTCGGATCGATCTGAACCAGCCCGCAGGCGCGCTTCTGGGAGAAGCCGCGCTCCGCCATCAGACGAAGCACGGCCGCTCTGCGCGCTGCAGGCCCGATCAGTTTTTTCCCAGAAGATCCTTCAGCGCCGACACGTCCAGCATCGACTCCGCCAGCAGCTTCTTCAGCCGCCGGTTCTCGTCTTCCAGCGCCTTCAGCTTCGTGGCGTCCGACACGCTCATGCCGCTGTACTTCGCCTTCCACCGATAGAAGGTCTGCTCGCTGATCCCGTGCCTTCGGCATACCTCCGCCGTCGGGCTTCCGGCCTCCTGCTCGCGCAGCACGCCTATGATCTGCGCTTCGTTGAACCTGCTCTTCTTCACGTCCGTCTCCTTGATGAAACGGACTCTCACTCAAAACGAGGGATCAGGAAGGGGGCGCCTCATGTCGTGACGCCGCCGACGCCTCCGGCCCCCTATGCATCCAACTGTTCGACCACCCCCACCGCGCTTTCCTGCCAGTCTGGCTCGATCCGGGTTGAGGGTCCCCAAGTCGGCGTTCGCTCTGATGGCGTCTCAACCAACTCAGCATTCCAGCTCTTCACGATTGATCGTCGAGGGACCAGCGCGACCAGCGATGACATCTACACCTTCAGGAATATTGAAGGGGTCGCTGTAGTCGATAGATTTTACACTAACCCGCAGACCCGAACTGATGCGTTAGGCAACATTCGTGTCGCAACTAACGTTGCACGCAATATCAACGGCGATTTCGTGACCGGAGATAGCAGTACACTGACTCTCTACGATATCACCTCGGTCCTGCAAGGCGGTCTCGACTACGTGCAACTTGGGCGGATATCGCCTAATCCTGCAAACGGAGCCTATACTTATTTCGCTGTCGGTCAGATTCCTTCGGTTACGATCATGCCGACGACGGGCACGGCGCAGTACCAGGGGGGAACCCGGGGCGAGTATATCAACGGGGCAGGCGTATCCTACGCCACAGCGAGTGATCTCAGCTTGACCGCAAATTTCGGCACCGGCGCCGTCACGGGCTCGGCTTCAAATTTTAGGATGATCGACGTGAACAATGCGTCGGTGACCCCGTCCTACAATCTGAACTTCAGCATGTCCGCCACCATCTCCGGCACCTCTTTCTCCGGTTCAGCGACGGGATCGGCGATGACCGGCTCCGTTGACGGCGCTTTTTACGGCGCGAGCTCGCCGACAGAGGCGGGCATTGGTTTCTCGCTTAACGACACAGGCGGCGCGAAACTGGTCGGTGTCGGCGGCGCAAGAATAAGGTGATATCGGCCTCGTTTCGGCGATATCTGCATCTTGTCGCTACGTTGTTCTTCACGTCGCAGGCCTCTCTGGTTCAAGCGAAAGAAGCGCCTCAGACCACTGAGGCCGTCTCTGCAGAAACGCGCGACTTCTCATCGTCCTTGGCTCAGGCATTGGCTTCCGATGACTACCGGGCGGCCTTGGCGCTCTTGGAGACCAGACCGGACATTTCGGCGAGAGCGGACGGTATCCGGCTGAAGGCGGCTTTATTGGCCCGGGTGGGGCGAAACGATGAAGCTATGGCGCTTCTCGAAAGCTGGATGGCCGCAAATGGCGGCGACGCGCTGGCGAGATTTCAAGTCGGGGAAATTCACTTCGCCGCCGGCCGGCTCGCACCGGCGAGATTGTCTTATCGTCTAGCGCTGTCGGGCGCGCTGGACCCCGTGCGTAAGCAGATCACGCAAGCTCGTCTGGCAGAGATTGAATCTGCGCGGAATTCGCGTGTCTCGGTCACGGTGTCGGTCGCGCCGGACAGCAATTTGAATAGCGCCACCAGCGCCGGCACCATCGACCTGTTCGGGCTGCCGTTCACGCTGTCGGAAGACGCAAGGCGGCAGTCGGGCGTGACCGCGTCGATGGCCGTCGGCGTCGAGCGTCGATGGCCTGTAAGCGAGGCGCTTTCCATTCAGGCGGGAGGATCGTTCACCTTTCTTGACGCGCCAAACCGAACCTTCGATCAGCACCAGCTAAATCTGTCGATTGGTCCAGAACTTCGTTCCGGGATCAGGCGCGCCCTCAGCGCGACGGTGACCTACCGGGAAACCGGCCTGAACCGAGCCGCCTACGAATCGTCTCATGGGGTTCGTGTTTCAGGGACGAATTACCTCGACGCCCAAACTGGGCTTGCCGCCACCGTCTTTGTCGACAGGATAGACAACAGGCGCGATGACGGTCTCGATGGTTGGAGTTACGGCGGTCAACTCAGCCGCACGCGATACCTGGGACCGAATGCGTTATGGCGAGCCAGTCTAGCGACCGCCTCATATGATCTGGCTGGGGCGGATGCGGACTATGATCTCACCCAACTGGCGGTGGGTCGGCTTACGGGTTTGGCCTTTGGGGTCTCAGCCTACGTCGAACCCTATGTAAGGCGCCGGGTTTTCGAACGATCATCGACCGTGTTCGGCGTTCGCCGTGATGATCGAGAGGTCGGCCTGTCGTTGCGGCTGTCCAAACGAAACTTGATCTTCCAAGGCGCCTTTCCCTACGTTCAGGTCGTAGCGTCCAAATCCTGGTCCAACGTGCCTCTTGGCGACTATTCTCGACAGAGGTTCGAGCTTGGATTGACGCGGGACTTCTGACGACGCGAGGGCGATTTGGCCCCTTCCGTCACCGCCGCCCGAACAGCTTCTCCAGATCGTGCAGCTTCAGCTCCACATAGGTCGGGCGCCCGTGGTTGCACTGGCCCGAATGCGGGGTGGCTTCCATCTGGCGGAGCAGGGCGTTCATTTCGGGGGCGGTGAGGATGCGGCCGGAGCGGACGCTGCCGTGGCAGGCCATGGTGCCGCAGACCTCGGCCATCCGCTCCTTCAGCGTAAGAGCGGCGCCGTGTTCGGCCAGGTCGTCGGCGATGTCGCGGATCAGCCCTTGCACGTCGGTGTCGCCCAGCAGGGCCGGGGTTTCGCGCACCAGGACGGCGCCGGCGCCGAAGGCCTCGACGATCAGGCCCATCTCGGCCAGTTCCTCGGCGCGGGCGGCGACGCGCTCGGCCTCGGCCGGGTCAAGCTCGACCACCTCGGGCGTCAACAGGGCCTGGCGGGTCACGGCCCCCTCGGCCATCTGGGCCTTCATCCGCTCATAGACCAGCCGCTCGTGGGCGGCGTGCTGATCGACGATGACCAGGCCGTCGCGGGTCTGGGCCACGATATAGTTGGCATGCAGCTGACCCCGGGCGGCGCCCAGGGGCAGGTCGATGTCGGAAGGGGGAGGGGCGAGTGGCTGGGGGGCAGTGGCGAGTGGCGAGTGGCGAGTGGCGAGTTCGCCGTATGAGGCGCCGTCCCAGCCGGGTTCGACGCGGGCGCTGCGTTCGAGGAGGCCAGGCAGGACTTGCGCCGCGGCCGCGGGCTGGGACCAGCCTGTCCACCCGGACCAGCCCTCGCCACTCGCCACTCGCCACTCGCCACTCTGCGTCACGCCCGTGTGCGGCCTGAACCCGCTCAGGGCATCCGCCGCCACGGTCGTGCTCGCCCGGTGGCCGGCGGCGTGGAGCGCGTGCCTCAGGGCGCCGACGATGAGGCCGCGCACCAGGGCCGGATCGCGGAACCGGACCTCGGCCTTGGCCGGGTGGACGTTGACGTCCACGTACAAGGGGTCGATGTCGAGGAAGAGGGCGGCGGCCGGGTGCCGGTCGCGCGCCAGGAAGTCGGCATAGGCGCCGCGCAGGGCCCCTTGCAGCAGCCGGTCCTTCACCGGGCGGCCGTTGACGAACAGATGCTGATGCGCCGCATTGCCGCGCGAATAGGTGGGCAGGCCCGCATAGCCCGACAGGCGCACCCCGTCGCGCTCCTGATCGATCAAGAGGGCGTTGGCCTCGAAGTCGCGGCCCAGCAGGGCCGACAGCCGTTTCAGCCGGCCCTCGTCGCCGGGATGTTCGGCGGGCAGGCGCAGGGCGACCTTGCCGTCCAGCGACAGGGTGAAGGCGACGGCCTCGTGCGCCATGGCCTGGCGCTTGATCTCTTCGGAGATGGCCATGGCCTCGGCCCGTTCGGACTTCATGAATTTGAGCCGGGCGGGGGTGGCGTAGAAGAGGTCGCGCACCTCGACCCGCGCGCCGTGCGGGCCGGGGAAGGGGGCGGGGGCCAGGGGGCGGGTCGCGCCGCCCTCGACCTGAATGACCCAGGCCTCGGTCGCGTCGCCGGAATCGGACCTAGCTCGGGTGGTGATCGACAGCCGGGCGACCGAGCCGATCGAGGGCAGGGCCTCGCCCCGGAAGCCCAGGGTGTGGATGCGCAGCAGGTCCACGTCGCCGGCGTCGTCGGGCTCCAGCTTGGACGTGGCGTGGCGTTCGACGGCGAGCGGCAGTTCTTCCTTGGGGATGCCCTTGCCGTCGTCGGCGATCAGTATGCGCGACAGGCCGCCGCCGTCGGCCTGGATCTCTATATTGCGGCTCCCGGCGTCCAGGGCGTTCTCGACCAGTTCCTTGATGGCGCTGGCCGGGCGCTCGACCACCTCGCCGGCGGCGATGCGGTTGACGGTTTCGGGGGAGAGACGGCGAATGGGCATGTGCCCGCCAAGATAGGGGGGCGAAGGGATTCGCGCCACGCCGGTCAGGGCCGGACCGTTTCCGTCAGGCGGGGACGGCGGAGGCGGCCGTCTGTTCCAGCAGGGCCTGAAGCGCGCCGATCTGGATCGGCTTGCCCAGGACGCCGTCGGCCCCGGCGGCCCGATAGCGGGCCACGTCGTCCTCGAACACATTGGCCGTCAGCATGTGAATCGGGGTGCGGGGGCGGCCCTCGGCGGCCTCCTCGGCGCGGATCAGCCTGACCGCCTCGACCCCGTCCATCACCGGCATCATGGCGTCCATCAGCACAAGGTCGAACCGGTCGGCGCGCAGGGCGTCCACCGCGTTGCGCCCGTTCTCGACCAGGGCGAGGTCCAGGCCGAACGACTGGAACAAGAGGGCCAGCAGCTTGCGATTGGCCGGATGGTCCTCGGCCGCCAGGACGCGCAGGGCTGGGGGCGCGTCGGGCGTCGGTGCGGCCGGAGCGGCCTCCGCGTCCGTCTCGACGGGGGCGCGCGGGGCGGTGAAACGGAACCAGAAGACGGCGCCCGCGCCCTCGGCCGGACGCACGCCGACGCTTCCGCCCAGCCCCTCGGCTGCGGCGCGGCACAGGGCCAGGCCCAGACCCGCCCCGCCTGCGGCCCGCCCGGCGGCCAGCTGTTCGAACGGCTGGAAGATGCGCTCGCGCTGATCCTCGGGCACGCCGGGGCCCTGGTCGTGGACCTCCAGGCTCAGGGCGATCCGGCCGTCCGCCTGGGGCCGGGCCTGGGCGACCAGGCGGATGGTTCCCGCCGGGGTCAGTTTCAGGGCGTTGGACAGATAGTTGATCAGCACCTGTTCGACCCGCGCCTGATCCGTCAGGACCGCGAAATCGGCAGGGTCGCCGTCCAGCACGACCTCCAGCGTCAGCCCCAGTTCGGCGACGCGGGTGCGCCAGACCCGGGCGATGGCCTCGATCCGGGCGGCGACGTCGACGGGGCCGATCTGAAGATCGGACTGACCCGATTCGATCTTGGAGATGTCCAGCGCCCCGTTCAGCAGCCGCAGCAGCATGCCGCCCGCCTCGGCCATGTCGTCGATGATGACCGCCTCGGCCTTGGGCCGGCGCCGGCCGCGCAGCACCTCGGTTAGGCCCAGGATGACGTTCAGGGGGGTGCGGACCTCATGGCTGATCATGGCGAGGAAGCGGGACTTGGCCTTGTTGGCCCGTTCGGCGGCGGCCCGGTCGGTCTCGGCCTGGCCCAGGGCGGCCTGAAGCTGGCGGCTGCGTTCGGTCAGGGCCACCATCAGCTCCACCGTCTCGCGGTCGCCGCGCCACTGACGCCAGGCGGCGGCGATGATGCCCAGGACGAACAGGGCGACGGCGAACTTCAGCGTCGGCGTGGCCTGGGGCTGGTGGGCGGCGATGATCATGGCCGCGATCGACGGCGGCGCCACGGCCGCCAGGAAGCTGCGCCGGCTGATGTGGACCTGAAGGGCGCCCACCATCAGATTGCCCGCCAGCAGCAGCCGCAGATAGTCGATCGTATCGGGCCGAACCCACCAGGCGGCCAGGATGTAGACGGCGTTGTGCGAGGCCAGGCCCAGGGTGATCCATTCGGTCCGAAGACGGAACCGCCGCCCGGCGCCCGGCTCCTCGGGCCGGGTGCGGGCGATCTCCACCGTCCGCCACAAAAGGACATAGAGGCCCAGCTGGATCAGGCCGAAGTTCGCCGCCCAGCCCCAGTCCAGCACCCAGGCGGCCACCAGAATGACGGCGACGATGGTCGTCAGCCGGACCGCGAACATGTCGCGATACCGGTCGGCATAGGCCCGGATATAGTCGGCTTTCTGGATCACGCGGCGGCGCCCCTCTTACGAGCTTCGCCATAAGGGGAGGACCTTAATGAGCCCTCAATCCGGCCCTACCCCACCTTCACCCGCGTCGCCGCCTCGGGCAGGTCTTCCCCGAACGCCCGCTGGTAGAATTCCGCGATCGTGGGGCGTTCCAGTTCGTCGCACTTGTTCAGGAAGGTCAGGCGGAAGCTGAGCGCCACGTCGCCGCCGAAGATCAGGGCGTTCTGGGCCCAGGTGATGACGGTGCGGGGCGACATGACGGTGGAGATGTCGCCGTTCATGAAGGCGTTCCTGGTCATGTCGGCGACGCGGACCATGGCGGCGATGCGGCGGCGCCCTTCCGCGTCCGACCATTCGGGGACCTTGGCGGCGACGATCTCGGCCTCGACGTCGTGGTCGAGGTAGTTCAGCGTGGTGACGATGTTCCAGCGGTCCAGCTGGGCCTGATTGATCTGTTGCGCGCCGTGATACAGGCCCGTGGTGTCGCCCAGGCCGATGGTGTTGGTGGTGGCGAACAGGCGGAAATATTTGTTCGGGCGGATGACGCGGTTCTGGTCCAAGAGCGTCAGGCGGCCTTGCGCCTCCAGCACGCGCTGGATCACGAACATGACGTCGGGACGGCCGGCGTCATATTCGTCGAAGACCAGGGCGACGGGGCGTTGCAGCGACCAGGGCAGTATGCCCTCGCGGAACTCGGTGATCTGCTTGCCGTCCTTCAGGACGATGGCGTCCTTGCCGACCAGGTCGATGCGGCTGACGTGGCTGTCCAGATTGATGCGGACCAGGGGCCAGTTCAGGCGGGCGGCGACCTGTTCGATATGGGTCGACTTGCCGGTGCCGTGATAGCCCTGGACCATGACGCGGCGGTCGAAGGCGAAGCCGGCGCAGATGGCGATCGTGGTCTGAGGGTCGAAGCGATAGGCCTCGTCGATCTCGGGCACATGGCTGTCGCGCTCGGCGAAGGCGGGCACGGTCATGTCGCTGTCGATCCCGAAGGCCTCGCGCAGGGTCACGCGGCGGGTCGGTTCCAGGGTGATCAGCGGATCGGGGGAGGCGTCGAGCGGGGAGGTCATGCCTGTGCGATTAGCGCACGTTCGGGATCACTTAAACCCCGCTCATCCCCGCGAAAGCGGGGATCCCGTTCTTTTGCTCGGCAGTGCGTTGGGCGATGCGCTTTTGCAGACGGCGGCGATCATCGCCCAAGGCACTGGATCCCCGCATTCGCGGGGATGAGCGGAGGTCTTACTTGGCCGCCAGGCGGACGTCCACATTGCCGCGCGTGGCGTTGGAATAGGGGCAGACCTGGTGGGCCTTTTCGATCAGGTCTTCGATCACAGCCTGGTCCAGGCCGTGGTCGGTGACGGTCAGATCGACGTCCAGGTTGAAGCCTTCGCCCCGGGTGTTCTTGCCGAAGCCGACGCCGGCGGTGATCTTGGTGTCGGGGCCGACGGGCGTGCCCGCCTTGCCGCTGACCAGACGAAGCGCCCCCAGGTAACAGGCCGCATAGCCGGTGGCGAACAGCTGTTCGGGATTGGTCCCGTCGCCGCCCTTTCCGCCCATTTCCTTCGGCGTAGAGAGTTTGACGTCGATCTTGCCGTCGTCGGTGGTCGAGCGGCCGTCTTCGCGGCCGCCGCCCGAGGCGGTGGCCTGGGCGCGGTACAGAACTTCCATGGCGGTCTCCTGTGTTGGGAAGGCTTCAGATGGGGGCTGAACGAGGCAGGGAAGGGGGGCGTTGCATCCGCACCCTAGCCTTTCGGGGCCGACGCGGGCTAAAGCACCAATTCGGGGCGTGTCGTCGGAGTAGGCCGTGAAGATTGCCGAACGCTGGTTCGTATGGGCGGGCATGGTCCTGCTGGGCGGCATCGCCCTGGCGGGGGTGGCGGTGGCCGTCTATGCGGCCTGGCTGTTCCACGACCTGCCCGACGCCTCGGAACTGGCGGACTACCGTCCGCCGACGGCGACGCGAGTCTATGCGGGCGACGGCACCCTGATCGGGGAGTTTTCGGACGAGCGGCGAATCTACGTCTCCTACGACCAGATTCCGGCGACGGTGGTGCAGGCCTTCCTGGCCGCCGAGGACCGCAACTTCTTCCAGCACGGCGGCATCGATGTGGGCGGCATAGGCCGGGCGTCGCTGAAGAACGTCTTCAACCTGGCGCAGGGGCGCCGGCTGGAAGGCGGCTCGACCATCACCCAGCAGGTCGCCAAGAACGTCCTGCTGACCAATGAATCGAGCCTGAACCGCAAGCTGAAGGAAGCCATCCTGGCCAATCGTCTGGAGGCGACCCTGTCCAAGGAGCAGATTCTCGGCCTGTATCTGAACGAGATCTTCCTGGGCTACCGGTCGTTCGGCATCGCCTCGGCCGCCTACAACTATTTCGGCAAGTCGCTGAACCAGCTGACGCCGGACGAGGCGGCCTTTCTGGCCTCCCTGCCTAAGGGGCCGAACAACTATCACCCCAAGCGCCACCCCGGCGCGGCCAAGGGCCGGCGCGATTGGGTGCTGGGCGAGATGGAGCAGAGCGGCTGGTTGACCCAGGCTCAGCTGGCCGAGGCGCGCGCCCGGCCCCTGGTCACGCGCGACGCGCCGCAGCGGTCGGAATATAAGGACGCGGACTTCTTTGTGGAGGAGGCGCGGCGTCAGGCGGCGGCCAATCCCGATTTCGGCGCCCAGTTGCGCGCCGGCGGCTTCTATATGCGCACCACCCTGGACCCGACCTTGCAGACAGCCGCGCGCCAGGCGCTGATGCAAGGTCTGGAGAACTATGACCGTCGCCACGGCTGGCGCGGAGGGTGGGGCTCGACCGACTTCGCCGAGGGCTGGCAGGCCGCCGCCCTGAAGGAACAGGCGCCGCCCGAACGCCGCAGCTGGCAGGCCGCCGCCATCGAGAGCGTCAGCGGAAACACGGTTCGCATCCGCACGGCCAAGGGCGACGAGAGCGGAACCCTGATCGCCGCCGACGCCGCCTGGGCCAACGCCAATCGGCAGCTGCGGCGCGGCGAGCTGATCTTCGTCGAGAAGAAGAACGGCCAGTTCGCCCTGAAACAGGTGCCGCGCGTCAACGGCGCCCTGGTGGCGATCGAGCCCCAGTCGGGCCGGGTTCTGGCCATGGTGGGCGGCTATTCCTTTGCCCTGTCCAGCTTCAACCGGGCGACCCAGGCCAAGCGACAGCCGGGGTCGGCCTTCAAGCCCTTCGTCTATGCGACGGCGCTGGAGGGGGATTTCACCCCGGCCTCCATCGTTCTGGACGCCCCGATCAGCTTCGCCGGCGGCCCCAACGGCCAGCGCTGGACGCCTGAGAACTACAGCCGGGAATATTACGGACCCCAGACGCTGCGGCGCGGGCTGGAGCTGTCACGCAACGTCATGACGGTGCGCCTGGCCCAGTCGGTCGGCATGAAGAAGATCGTCGATCAGGCCGCCCGGATGGGTATTCCGGGGCTGACGCCGAATCTGTCGGTGTCCCTGGGCGCGGGCGAGGTGACGCCGCTGGAGATCACGGCCGCCTATTCGGCCTTCGCCAACGGCGGACGGCGCGTGACCCCCTATCTGATCGACTATGTTCAGGACCGGGACGGCCAGACCATCTTCCGCGCGGACGCCCGCAACTGCCGCGAATGCGGGCGGGGCTTCTCCGGTCAGGAATCGCCGCGTCTTCAGCCGCGCGGAACCCAGGTGATCGATCCGATCACCGCCTATCAGATGAGTTCGATGCTGGAAGGCGTGGTCCAGCGGGGCACGGCCGCCAGCGCGCGCGGCCTGGGTCGCTGGGTCGCCGGCAAGACCGGCACGACCAATGAATACCGTTCGGCCTGGTTCGTCGGCTTCACCACCGACATAGTGGTCGGGGTCTTCATCGGTTTTGACGACAACCGGTCGCTGGGGTCCGGCGAGGCCGGCGCCTCGGCCGCCGTGCCGGTCTTTACCGAATTCATGCAGACGGCGCTGAAGGAGCGGCCGGCCCGGCCATTCGTGCGGCCCAAGAACGCCGTTTTCCGCACGGTGAATGGGATCGAGGAAGCCTTCCGCCCCGGCACTGAACGCCAGGCGCCGGCCCCGGTCCAGGCCCCGAGCCAGCCGGTCGGACCCCAGAACTATTATGACGTGATCCGTCGCGAACAGGAGGCGGCGGCCGCCGGCGCCAACGCCCCGCCGCCCGCCGCCGCCCCGCCGCCGCCGAAGAAGGCGCCGGCCGAGGACTTGAGCGGACTGTACTGAGGCTCTAGGTAGGCCTTCCGAACGGCGCGTCCTCGTGGCGCGCCGTTCTTCATTCTTTTCGCCCTATCGCGCGACCTGCGGGCCGCGCTGCTTGAGGGCCTAGTGTCGCTGGAGATTGCGATGAGACCGGATGTCGAGGCCATGAAGGCCGACATCGAGCAGAGCGTCGCTCTGCTCAGGAGGCGTCTTTGACTGGGACGTCGCCGTCAGAAAGCTCGATGAGCTGAACGCACGGGTCGAGGACCCGACCCTGTGGGACCGGCCGGAAGAGGCCCAGGCCGTCAGCCGCGACCGTTCGCGCCTGGAAGGCCAGATCAACGCCGTCAAGGCGATGGAGCAGGACCTGGAAGACGGGGTCATGCTGGCCGATATGGCCGATGAAGAAGGCGACGAGGCCGCTCTGGAAGAGGCGCGCGCCCTGTTGCGCGGCATCAAGGAGCGGGCGGCGCGGGCCGAGCTGGAGGCCCTGCTGTCCGGCGAGGCCGACGGAAACGACGCCTATCTGGAAGTCAACTCCGGCGCCGGCGGCACAGAATCCAACGACTGGGCGGGCATGCTGCTGCGGATGTACAGCCGCTGGGCCAAGGCTCACGGCTATGAAGTCACGGTCGAGGCTCAGGAGGACGGCGAACAGGCGGGGGTCAAGTCGGCCACCGTTCTGATCAGCGGCCCCAACGCCTATGGCTGGCTGAAGTCGGAATCCGGCGTCCATCGCCTCGTGCGGATCAGCCCCTATGATGCGGCGGCCAAGCGGCACACCTCGTTCGCCTCGATCGGCGTCTCGCCAGTCGTCGACGACACGATCGAGATCGACATCAATCCGTCCGACGTGCGCACCGACACCTATCGCGCCTCGGGCGCCGGCGGTCAGCACATCAACAAGACGGATTCGGCCGTGCGTCTGACGCACATTCCGACCAATACGGTCGTGTCCTGCCAGACCGGCCGGTCGCAGCACCAGAACCGCGAACAGGCGTGGAAGATGCTGCGGGCGCGTCTGTATGAGCTGGAACTGCAGAAGCGCGAGGCGGCGGCCCAGGCCCTGAACGACGCCAAGACGGACATCGGCTGGGGGCACCAGATCCGATCCTATGTGCTGCAGCCGTATCAAATGGTGAAGGACCTGCGGACCGAGGTCGAGACCTCGGATACGCAAGGGGTGCTGGACGGTGACCTTGACGCCTTCATGGGGGCGGCCTTGGCGGCGCGGGTCGGCCAGACGCGGGGCTCGGTCGCCGATTGACGGCGAGGGCGCGGCCTGATCGCTGAAATCCGGCGATCAGGCCGCGACGCGGATCAGGCGTTCGGCTTCAGGGCCACGACGTCAGCCTTGGCCTCGCTCGCCGGGGCGGGCGTCGGCTGGAGCGCGACGGGGGCGACCGGCGCGGGGGCGGGGGCCTGACGCTGGCCCTGGGCGACGCGGCCCTGGAAGAAGGCGCCGACGTCGATCGACAGCTGTTCGGCGGTGATGTCGCCTTCCACATAGGCTGTGGCGACCAGTTTGATCTGCTTGCCCTGGACGCCGCCGACGATGCGGCCGCGCACTTCGATATAGTCGGCCTGGACATTTCCCTCGACCGCGCCGGTCTCGCCGACGATCAGGCGGCCGACGCGGACGTCGCCCTTGATCTGTCCATCGATCTGCAGATCGCCCGCGCCGGTGATATTGCCTTCAAAGGCCAGGTCGGAGGACAGGGTGGACAGGCCGCGGCCTGGCGTCGTGGCGGCCGGGGCTGCGCCGGGGCGCGGGGCGGCCGGCATGTCCGGCAGCGGCGGAATGGCCGGGGCCGCAGGACGAGGCGACGACGGCGTCGGGGTCGCGGGTTTGCTAATTTTGTTGAACAAGTTGATCTCCTGCTCTGAGGAAGCGTGCGGGGTTCTGCGGCCGGCCGTTCAGCCAGACTTCGTAATGGAGGTGGACGCCGGTCGATCGGCCGGTGGTGCCCATGGCGCCGATCCTCTGGCCGAGCGCGACCGACTGCCCCGGCTGGACGGCCAGGGCGTTCAGATGGGCGTAGCGCGTCTTGAAGCCGCGCCCGTGGTCTATCTCGACCGTATTGCCATACCCTGAACGAACGCCGGCGAAGGAAACGACGCCGGGCGCCGTGGCGTAGATGGGGGTGTTCAGCGGTGCGGCGAAGTCCTGGCCCTGGTGGATGGCGGGACGGCCGTTGAAGGGGTCGAAGCGGACGCCGAAGCCGGAGGTGGTGCGGGCCTGGGTCGGTCGTTTGAACGGCAGCTCTTCGGCGGCCTCCGACAGGGTCCGCATTTCGTTAAGATTGGTCGCCGCGTGGCGGATGCGGACGGCGAAGGGTTCGTCCACGTCCAGAATAGCGGCCAGGGCCCGGGGATCGCGCGCCTCCACCAGGGGGCCGCCCAGCGGTTCGGCGGCGGCGACATAGGCGGCGGGATTGAGCCCCGCCAGACGGAAGGCCAGCCGGAGCCGTTCGGCGCGGGTCTGGGCGAAGGTCTCGGCCCGATCCAGCAGCCGTTCCTGATCCAGCCGAACCGCCAGGATGCGCTGGATCGGCGGCATGTCGGCGCGCAGCGGCTTGGGCGCCAGGGCCTGAACCGCCCCGTCCACGCCGTTCAAGCCGGTCATGATCTGGGCCAGGGCGGCGTGACGCCGCTCGATCATGGCGGCCGTCTGGTCCAGGGCGCCGTTCGTGGCGGACATGCGGACGACCGCGCTTTCCAGCCGCGCCTGAAGGTCCGCGTTCAGCCGCTCTGACGCGGCGCGCGCGCGGATGACCTCGGAGTCGGCGTGGCGCCGGGTCACGATGTCGAAGAGGAAGGCACCCGAGGCGACCAGAGACCAGACCAAGAAGGCCGATGCCGCCAGGCCGAGCAGGATCTGACGCCGGGCGGTGAGGGCGTAGGCCCGAACCTCGTCATGGCTGCGGAGATAGACGTAACGGACGGGCAAAAAACGATCCATGAAGGAGCGTTTCGGCGCTTTCTCTTCCAGGTCCATAAAGCAACGCCCCCACGTCGAGGTGGGGTTTATCCGCCGCCTTTATGACAGCGGCAAGATGGTTCACCTGTTGTTAACTATCATTTCAGGCGTTTTTGGGCATTTTCACGCAAAAGTGCCTTGAGAATCCCGGAATGCGAGAACCCGCTTGGACGGGATTCCCCTTGAAGGCGATTCGGCGTTCTCAGCCCAAGGCGCGGGCGGCCTCCAGAACCTCGGCGGCGTGGTCGGCGACCTTCACATTGCGCCAGGCGCGGGCGATCCGACCCTGGGCGTCGATCAGGAAGGTGGCGCGCTCTATGCCCATATATTCGCGGCCGTAGAGTTTCTTCTGGACCCAGACGCCCCAGGCCTCGCAGGCGGCGCCGTCCTCGTCGGAGGCCAGGATGACGGCGAGGTCGTACTTGGCCTTGAACCTGTCGTGCTTCTTCACCGTGTCCCTGGACACGCCGATGACCGGGCAGCCCAGGGCGGCGAAGTCGGCGGCCAGGGCGGTGAAGTCCTGGGCCTCGCGGGTGCAGCCGGTCGTGTCGTCCTTCGGATAGAAGTAGACGACGGCGGGCTTGCCTTTCAGGGCGGCGAGGGAGACGCGGCCGCCGTTGTCGGTCGGCAGGTCGAGGGCGGGGGCGGGCTGGCGTTCATCGGTGGACATGGGCTGTCTCCTTCCGTCATCCTCGGGCCTGACCCGAGGATCGGATGTGGTGCTCGGAGTGCGGCGCTTGTTCGCACAAGCGGCGGATGGTCCGGCCCTCGGGTCAAGCCCGAGGGTGACGGAGATTAAACGGGCCTCACCAGGACGATCTTCTTCTTGCCGGCCGCCAGCTTGATCACGCCGTCCTTCAGATCGGCCTCGGTCAGCAGCTGGGCGCCGTCGGAGACGGCGACGTCGTTGAGGCGCAAGCCCCCGCCCTGGGCCAGGCGGCGCGCCTCGCCGTTGGAGGCGGTCAGGCCGGCCTTGGTCACGACGGCGGCGATCATGGCGCCGTAGATCTCGGCGGCCGGAAGTTCGACGGTCGGCAGGTCGGCGGAAAGCTGGCCCTTCTCGAAGGCGCTTTCGGCGGCGGCGCGGGCGGTGGCGGCGGCTTCGGCCCCGTGCAGCAGGGTGGTGGCGGCGTCGGCGAGGGCCTTCTTGGCCTCGTTGATGGCCGCGCCCTCCAGGGCTTCGTATTCGGCGATCTGCTCCAGGCTGAGGTCCGTGAACAGGCGCATGAAGCGGCCGACGTCGGCGTCCTCGGCGTTACGCCAGAACTGCCAGTAGTCGTAGGGGCTCAGCTGTTCGGCGTTCAGCCAGACGGCGCCCTGGGCGGTCTTGCCCATCTTGCCGCCCGAGGCCGTGGTCAGAAGCGGGGTGGTCAGGCCGAAGGCGGCCTTCTGGTCCACCCGGCGCACCAGATCCACGCCCGAGGTGATGTTGCCCCACTGGTCCGACCCGCCCATCTGCAGCGTGACCTTCAGGCTGCGGTTCAGCTCCAGGAAGTCCACCGACTGCATCAGCATGTAGTTGAACTCGAGGAAGGTCATCGGCTGCTCGCGCTCGAGCCGCAGCTTGACCGAGTCGAAGCTCAGCATCCGGTTGACGGTGAAATGGGTGCCGAAGTCGCGCAGGAACTGGATGTAGCCGTAGGTCGACAGCCAGTCGTCGTTATTGACCATCACCGCGTCGGTCGGGCCGTCGCCGAAGGTCAGGAATTTGGCGAAGACCGTCTTGATGGAGTCGATGTTCGACTGGATGGTCTCTTGGGTCAGCTGGGGGCGCGACGCATCCTTGCCGGTCGGGTCGCCGACCTTGGTGGTGCCGCCGCCCATCAGGACGATGGGCTTGCCGCCCGCCTGCTGGAGCCGGCGCAGCATCATGATCTGGATCAGGCTGCCCACGTGCAGGGACGGAGCGGTGGCGTCGAAGCCGATGTAGCCGGCAACCACGCCCGAGGCGGCCGCCTCGTCCAGCTCGGTCGGATGGGTGATCTGATGGATGTAGCCGCGCACCTGAAGGGTGCGGAGGAAGTCGGATTTGAAGGCTTGGTCGGTCATGGCGGAGGCTCCGTTAGCAGGGATGCCGGCGGTCGTCTTCCATTTCCGAAGAGCGCGTCGCCAGCGAAGGCGGCGCGTGTTCGCGGGCCGCTCGCTTACAGCGGGCGGTAATACAGGCCGGTGATGGCGCGGGCGGCGAACATGGGTTCTGGATAAGGCGCAGCGTTGACCGGCGTCAAGCCTGCGCTACGAAGACGGGATGCGTCTGCCCCTGATCCCGCACCCGACCTGTTCCCCCGCCGGGCTGACGCTGGAGGTCGAGGCGCGGCGGGCGGGGCGGGTGTTGAGCCTGGAGTATCTGTTGGCCGGGCCGGTCGAGAGGGTGCGGTGGCCCGAGGCGACGGCGCGGGTGCGGACGGACGAGCTGTGGCGGACGACCTGTTTCGAGGCCTTCGTGCGGACGGAGGGCGGCTATGTCGAATATAATCTGTCGCCGTCGGGGGCCTGGGCGGCCTATCGGTTCGACGGCTATCGCGAGGGGATGCGGGGGCTGGAGATCGCGGCGCCCTTCATCGTCACGCGCATGGCCCAGGGGCGGTTCGTTCTGACGGTCGATGTGGAGCTGCCCGAGGATGCGACGGGGCCGGTCGGGCTGACGGCGGTGGTCGAGGCGCTGGATGGGGCGATCGCCTATTGGGCCCTGGCGCATCCTTCGGATAAGCCGGACTTTCATCATCCCGACTCGTTCGCGCTGGAACTGCCATGAACTTCGGTCTCGACCGCCTGCTGTCCGACGACGCCCTGAGGGCGCAGCTGAAGGGGCGGCGCGTGGCCCTGCTGGCGCACCCGGCCTCGGTGACGAAGGACCTGGGTCATGCGGTGGACGCCCTGGCCGCCTGTCCCGAGATCGAGCTGACCGCCGCCTTCGGGCCGCAGCACGGGATGAAGGGCGATCTGCAGGACAATATGATGGAGAGCCCGGATTATCGCGATCCGGTGCACGGCTTCCCCGTCTTCAGCCTGTACGGCGAGGTGCGGCGGCCCAAGGACGAATGGATGGAGACGTTCGACGTCGTCCTGATCGACCTGCAGGACCTGGGCTGCCGCATCTACACCTATGTGACCACGCTTCTGTATGTGCTGGAGGCGGCGGCGAAACACGGCAAGTCGGTCTGGGTGCTGGACCGGCCCAATCCGGCGGGGCGGCCGGTCGAGGGGATGACGCTGAAGCCCGGCTGGGAGAGTTTCGTCGGGGCCGGACCGATGCCGATGCGGCACGGCATGACGATGGGCGAACTGGGCCTGTGGTTCATCGACCAGTTCAGGCTGGATGTGGATTATCGCGTCGTGGAGATGCAGGGCTGGGCGCCCGAGGCGGGACCGGGCTTCGGCTGGCCGCTGGGCGAGCGGGCCTGGGTCAACCCCAGCCCGAATGCGCCGAACCTGTCGATGGCGCGCTGTTACGCCGGCACGGTGATGCTGGAGGGGGCGACCCTTTCGGAAGGCCGCGGCACGACCCGGCCGCTGGAGCTGTTCGGGGCGCCCGACATAGACGCGCGGGCGGTGATCGCCGAGATGCAGGCGCTGGCGCCGGAGTGGCTGGGCGGCTGCGTGCTGCGTGACATGTGGTTCGAGCCGACCTTCCACAAACATGTCGGCAAACTGTGCAGCGGGGTGCAGCTCCATGTCGATCACCCCGGCTACGACCACGCCGCCTTCAGACCGTGGCGGGTGCAGGCCCTGGGATTCAAGGCGATCCTGCGGCTGTATCCGGATTACGACCTGTGGCGGGATTTTCCGTATGAATATGCCTTCGGGAAACTGCCCATCGACGTGATCAACGGCGGACCGGGTCTGCGGGAATGGGTGGACGACGCGGCGGCGGGGCCGGGCGATCTGGAGGCGGCGACGCGGCCGGATGAGGCGGCGTGGGAAGAGGCGCGGCGGGGGTTCCTGCTGTACTAAGGCGGGCGGCGATTTACCTGTCTGGCGTCAATACCCGCTGTGTCGGTTGTTCATCATCTGTGTTTCTCGCTCAAATTGGGCGCGCTCATTGGCTTCGCGACGAGCATCCTCATCCCGTTGGGCTTTTGGGCGCGGAATAGCCACCGGCACGGTGAAGGCGATCCTACTGACGGTGGAATGAGCGGATTGGATTTGGCCTTGGATGTCCGCCTTGATGAAGGGGATCACCTTCACGCCAGCGGCGCCACCGGCCGTGCCCCTGTCTTCGACCGTTGTTGCGAGGTCGAAGGAGACGTTTGTCACGACGTTTTCCGATTCGTCCTTTGGCGCGTGAGCACCGCCATACGCTGCCCGACCAATGAAGCCGCCACATGTGGCGTCGTCTTGAGCCGCGATCACCGCTTTCACGATGCTCAGCAGGGTTTCTTTCACGTACGCGTCTAAGGCGATGCCATCTGCCATTGTCCACTCCAATCCCGAAGCGATAGCACGCACGTCCAGCGCGAAAATCAAGTCCTCACGGACGCTGTCGGGACCGGATCCGCTGTTCACCAAGTCGAAACGTCCCCTTTCTCGCAAAACAGGGTGGGCTGCCTGTTGTCTGCGTCCTGAGATCGCTGCCCAAACACCGGGGTTCTGGATCCTCGGGTCGAGCCCGAGGACGACGGGGTGGGGTGCGGTCTTTCTATAACCAAAATCTATCACGCATCTGCAAATAAGTGATTGGGCTTATCTGTTGCGATGCGGTAGGAAGCGGGCCTCCCCAACCTCCCAACGGAATGGAAGCCCTGCATGGCCCTCATCAACACGACCATCAAACCCTTCACGGCCGAGGCCTATAAGGACGGCAAGTTCCTGACCGTCACCGAGGCCGATGTGGCGGGCAAGTGGGCGATCTTCTTCTTCTATCCGGCCGACTTCACCTTCGTCTGCCCGACCGAGCTGGAAGACCTGGCCGACAACTACGCCGAGTTCCAGAAGCTGGGCGTCGAGATCTATTCGGTGTCGACCGACACCCATTTCTCGCACAAGGCCTGGCACGACTCCTCCCCGGCCATCGGCAAGATCACCTACACCATGCTGGGCGATCCCTCGGGCCTGGTGACCAACAACTTCGACGCCATGCGGCCGGGCGTGGGCCTGGCCGACCGTGCGACCTTCCTGGTCGATCCGGACGGCGTGATCCAGTTCACCGAGACCACCTCGGAAGGCATCGGCCGCAACGCCGCCGAACTGCTGCGCAAGGTCAAGGCCGCGCAATATGTGCGCGCGCATCCGGGTGAAGTCTGCCCGGCCAAGTGGGAAGAGGGCGAAGCCACCCTGGCGCCGTCGCTCGACCTCGTCGGCAAGATCTAAGACGGAACGCCTATCGGGTCCGGCCTTCGGGTCGGACCCACCCGGCCGCCGCCCTGTTTCGTGGGGGCCGGACCCTATCGCGCAAGCCTCGCCGGGATCGGCTCGAAGGCGGCGCGTCACCCTGGAATTCGAGGACTGCCCCATGCTGGACGCCAATCTGAAATCTCAGCTCGAGAGCTACCTCAAGAACATCGTCCATCCGGTCGAACTGGTCGCCTCGCTGGGCGCCGGGCCGAAGTCGATCGAGCTGAAGACCCTGCTGGAGGAGATCGTCTCGGTCTCGCACGGCAAGGTCGAGATGGGCCGCGACTATGACGATGAACGCCAGCCCAGCTTCCTGATCCGCAGGAAGGGCACCGACATCGGGGTGCGGTTCGCGGGGATTCCGCTGGGCCACGAGTTCACCTCGCTGGTGCTGGCCCTGCTGCACGTCGGCGGCCATCCGTCCAAGGCGGCGCAGGAGGTGATCCAGCAGGTCAAGGACCTGGAGGGCGACTATGTGTTCGAGACCTATTTCTCGCTGTCGTGCCAGAACTGCCCCGACGTGGTGCAGGCCCTGAACCTGATGAGCGTGCTGAATCCGCGCATCAAACACGTCGCCATCGAGGGCGGCCTGTTCAAGGACGAGGTCGAGGAGCGCAAGATCATGGCCGTGCCGACGGTCTTCCTGAACGGCGAACTGTTCGGCCAGGGCCGGATGGAGCTGGAGCAGATCGTCGCCAAGCTGGATTCGGGAGCCGAGGCGCGGGCCGCCGAGCGGCTGAAGGCCAAGGACCCGTTCGACGTCCTGGTGGTCGGCGGCGGCCCCGCCGGGGCGGCGGCCGCCATCTATACGGCCCGCAAGGGCATCCGCACCGGCGTCGTGGCCGAACGGTTCGGCGGCCAGGTGCTGGACACTATGGCGATCGAGAACTTCATCTCGGTGCCGCACACCGAGGGGCCGAAACTGGCCGCCCATCTGGAGCAGCATGTCCGCGAGTACGAGGTGGACCTGATGAACCTGCAGAAGGCGGCCAAGCTGATCCCGGCCAAGGTTCCGGGCGGTCTGCACGAGGTGGTGCTGGAGAACGGCGCCAGTCTGAAGTCGCGGACCGTCATCCTGTCGACCGGCGCCCGCTGGCGCCAGATGAACGTGCCGGGCGAGGACCAGTACAAGAACAAGGGCGTGGCCTATTGCCCGCACTGCGACGGGCCGCTGTTCAAGGGCAAGCGGGTGGCGGTGATCGGCGGCGGAAACTCCGGCGTCGAGGCGGCGATCGACCTGGCGGGCATCGTGGCCCATGTGACCCTGATCGAATACGACAGCGAACTGCGGGCCGATGCGGTGCTGCAACGCAAGCTGGCGACCCTGCCGAACGTGCGGATCGTCACCTCGGCCCTGACGACCGAGGTGCGCGGCGACGGCGAGAAGGTGACGGGCCTGGTCTACAAGGACCGCAACTCCGACGCCCATCACGACGTCGATCTGGAAGGCGTCTTCGTCCAGATCGGCCTGGTGCCGAACACCGAATGGCTGCACGGCGCCGTGGCCCTGACGACGCGCGGCGAGATCGAGGTGGATCACCGGGGCGAGACGTCTCAGCCAGGCGTCTTCGGGGCGGGCGACGTGACGACCGTGCCCTATAAGCAGATCGTGGTGGCGATGGGTGAGGGCTCCAAGGCAGGGCTGGCCGCCTTCGACTATATGATCCGCACCGTCCCGGCCGAAGAGGCGGTCGAGGCGGCCTGACGTCCAGGGCGGTTTTCGCTGTAAGGCGAACCGTGTAAGCGCAGGCCAGGTTTAAGGCGGAGCGCGATATGACGGCGGCATCCTCGGGCCGGCTGTGGGGCGTCGCCTCCGGCCTGGGCGCAGGCGCGATGTGGGGGCTGGTCTTCCTGGCGCCGAAGTTTGCGCCCGAGGCCTCGCCCCTGCTGCTGACCGCCGGGCGGTATCTGGCCTATGGGCTGATCGCCGCCGTCCTGATCGCCCCGCGCTGGCGGCGGCTGGCGCCCTTGATCGAGGGGCGGACATGGCGCGCCCTGGTCTGGCTGAGCCTGGCGGGCAATCTGGTCTATTTCGCCTTTGTCGTGGTCGCGGTGCATCTGGCCGGGGTGGCGGCCTCGGCCCTGATCGTCGGCATGGTGCCGGTGGTGGTGGCCCTGTGGGGGCTGAGGGACCGCAGCGGACCGTCCCTGTCGCGTGCGGCGCCCCCCATCGTCCTGGCCGCCCTGGCGGTGGCCCTGATCGGCTGGCGGGCCCTGGCTCAGGGGGAGGCGGGGGCGGAGGGACCGACGGGGGCTCAGGCCCTGATCGGCTTGGTCTGCGCCCTAGGCGCCCTGGCGTCCTGGTCGGCCTATGCGGTGGGCAACAGCCGCTGGATGGCGCGGCTGCCCGAGGTCTCGCCCCATGACTGGTCCCTGCTGACCGGCGTCGTGACCGGCGGCCTGGCATTGATCCTGGCGGTCCCGGCGGTTTGGACCGCCCACGGCTGGAGCGGGGGGCAATGGCTGCATCTGGCGGGGGTCTGCCTGGGCGTGGCCCTGTTGGCCTCCATCATCGGCAACGCCCTGTGGAACCAGGCCAGCCGCCGCCTGCCCCTGTCCATGCTGGGCCAGATGATCGTGTTCGAGACGGTGTTCGCCTTCGTTTACGGCTATGTCTGGGAGGGGCGGGGGCCGGCCCTGGTGGAGATACTGGCCATACTGATGATGATCGTCAGCGTCATCTGGTGCGTGCGCGCCCACGCCCCGCCACGCGGCGCGGAGGAGCCGCCGCACTGATCACGGCGCCTCAGTGCAGCTTGAGCCGACCCGAGACGCGGCGGTGCAGCAGCCGTGACAAGGCCAGGATGACGGTGCGACGGACGCCCAGAATGGCCCGGTGGTGGTCCAGGTGCAGGGCCATATAGGCCCATTTGGCGATCAGCCCCTCGATAAGGAAGTTCGGCCCGCTCAGATTGCCCATCAGCGATCCCACGCCCCGGTCCCCGCCCAGCGACACCAGCGACCCCCGGTCGCGATAGACATAGGGGCCGGGATCGCGAGCCGGGTCCGCCAGGGCCTGGGCCAGATAGGCGGCCTGTTGGGCGGCGGCCTGGGCGCGGGCGGGGACCGGGCGCCCGTCGGGGCCTGGCGCTTCGGCGCAGTCGCCCAGGGCGTAGATGTCGGGGGCGGAGGTCCGCAGCCGGTCGTCTACGACGAACTGATTGAGACGTCCCGTCGTCAGGCCGAGGTCGCGGTTGGTCTCGGCGGCCTTGACCCCTGCGGCCCAGACGATCAGGTCGGCGGGGACCGCGCCTCTGGACGTCTCCAGCCGGTCCGCATGGACGGCCTGGACCTTGGCGTCGGTCAGCAGCCTCACCCCCTTGGCCTCCAGGGCCTGGGCCGCCTTGGTCGAAACCCGTTCCGGAAGACCGCCCAGGATACGGGGCGCGGCCTCCACAATGGTGACGTCGATGTCGAACCTCTGGTCCGGCGTCAGGCCCGCAGACAGTTCGTCATGGCCTTCGATCAGTTCGGTGGACAGCTCCACCCCCGTGGCGCCGGCACCGACGATGGCGATGCTCAGCCTGCGATCATCCGAATAGGCCGCGGCCAGGAAGGCGCTGGTCAAACGTTTGTTGAAAGCCTCGGCGTCGGCGACGTCTTCCAGAAGATGGGCGTGTTCGGCCGCGCCCGGCGTGTTGAACAGGTTCGAACCGCTGCCGATCGCCAGCACCAGGGTGTTGAAGGCCAGGGTGCGCGGGGCGACCAGGACGGCGCCGTCCTGATCGCGGATTTCGCCCAGGGTCAGGGTCTTGTTCGCCGGATCGAGGCCGGTCAGGTCGCCGAAGGCGAAGCTGAAATGGTTGCGGCGCGCCAGGACCGGATAGGACAGGCCCTCCTGATGGCTGTCCAGCGACCCCGCCGCCACCTCGTGCAGGCTGGGCTTCCACAGGTGGAAGATGGAGCGGTCGATCAGCAGGACGCGCCGACGGCCCTCGCGCGGACCGAACCGACGGCCGAGGCGTGCGGCGAGCTCAAGCCCGCCCGCGCCGCCGCCGATGATGACGATGTCGTGGCGGCGCCGCGATGCGGCGGCGGGAGAGGAGGAAGCGGTTTGCGTCATGGGGATCTAGCGAGGCGTTATCGGCAGGGTTCCACTGGCCCCTATGTGGACCCGGCGAGACCGTTTGTCGCGCCCGTTGACGCGATATCGGCTCTGTCTTAGCCATAAGAGGCGGCGATCCGGGCCCCTCTGGCGATCCCTCCCGATCGCGATGTCGGCCGCCTCTCGACATTGGTGGAGGTAGACGTGGATTTTCTGCTGGCCGAATGGCTGGGCAAGCCCGCTTGGATGTGGGTCGGCTTTATCGGAATCGTAGCCCTGCTGCTGGCGCTCGACCTGGGCGTTCTGAACCGCAAGGATCATGAAATCGGGGTTCGCGAGAGCCTGCTGCTGTCCTCGATGTACATTGCGATCGCCCTGGCGTTCGGCGGCTTCGTCTGGTGGGAGCTGGGGTCGGAAAAGGGGCTGGAGTATCTGACCGGCTTCGCGATCGAAAAGAGCCTGGCGATGGACAATGTCTTCGTCATCGCCATGATCTTCGCGGCCTTTTCCATCCCGCGCATCTACCAGCACCGGGTGCTGTTCTGGGGCATCGTCGGGGTGATCGTCCTGCGGGCCCTGATGATCGCGGGGGGCGCGGCCCTGGTCAGCCGCTATGAGTGGGTGCTGTATCTTTTCGCGGCCTTCCTGGTCTTTACCGGGATCAAGATGTTCGCCGCCCGTCACGAGACCGAGCAGGACATCGCCGACAATCGGCTGCTGGCCTGGCTGCGTCGCCGCCTGCCGGTGACGGAGACCTTGCACGGACACGCCTTCTTCGTGCGTCAGCCGAACAAGACGGGCCGGACGGCGCTGCACGTCACGCCGCTGTTTCTCGCCCTGGTGATGATCGAACTGGCGGACGTGGTGTTCGCGGTGGATTCGGTGCCGGCCATCTTCGCCATCACCACCGACCCCTATATCGTCTACACCTCGAACATCTTCGCCATTCTGGGCCTGCGGGCGCTGTATTTCGCCCTGGCGGCGGTCATTCACCGCTTCGCCTATCTGAAACAGGCCCTGGCCGTGCTGCTGATCTTCATCGGCGGCAAGGTGATCGCCGCGCCCCTGATGGGACTGGACAAGATCCCGCCTGCCGTCTCGCTGAGCGTGACGGCGGCCATATTGGCGGCGGGGGTGGGCTATTCGCTGTGGCGGACGCGATCAGACGCCAAGCCCGGGTGAACCGAGCGGCCGGCCTGAGGTTCAGGCCGGCTTTTCTTCCAGCCGCTTGTCCAGATAGGCGCCGACGCGGCGATCCACGGCGGCCATATGATCCTGCCAGAAGTGGCTGGCGCCCTCTTCCAGCTCATAGTCGATGACGATGCCCTTCTGGGTGCGCAGCTTGTTGACCACCCGCTCGACCTCGACGGGCGGGACGATGGTGTCGGCCGTGCCGTGCAGGAACAGACCCGAGGCGGGGCAGGGCGCCAGGAAGCTGAAGTCGTACATGTTGGACGGGGGCGAGACCGAGATGAAGCCGTCCGTCTCGGGCCGACGCATCAGAAGCTGCATGCCGATATAGGCGCCGAACTGATAGCCCGCGACCCAGGTCTGGCTGGCGCCGGGGTTGTTGGCCTGAAGCCAGTCCAGCGCCGTGGCCGCGTCCGCCAGTTCGCCGATGCCGGAATCGAACTCGCCCTGCGACTTGCCGACGCCGCGCGAATTATAGCGCAGGGTGGCGAAGCCGCGCTGCTGGAACAACTGGTGCAGGGTGACGGCGACCGGGTTGTTCATATGGCCGCCCGCCTTGGGATGCGGGTGCAGGATCAGGGCGATCGGCGCATTTGGGCGCTTGCCCGGAGAATAGCGGCCTTCGATGCGGCCGGAGGCGCCGGGCAGGATGACTTCAGGCATAGGGGCTCTGGAATCCGTTCAACTGTCATTTCGCGTGAGCGTAATACTTGACCGCGGAGGTGGGACTTTCTAAGTCCCTCCGCAAGCGCGCCGCCTTTGCGAAGGCGCGGGTTCTAACACAAGAGCCCCGGAAAGCGCGCAATTTTTGAAGGTGCGAAATGCGTCTGTCGACCAAGGGACGATACGCCGTCATGGCGATGGCCGATCTGGCGAAGAACGGACGCGGCGAGGGCGGCGAAATCCGGGCGGTTTCGCTGGCCGAGATCGCCGCGCGGCAGGAGATTTCGCTGAGCTATCTCGAACAGTTGTTCGCCAGGCTGCGCAAGAGCGGCCTGGTCCAGAGCGTGCGCGGACCGGGCGGCGGCTATCGGCTGGCCAAGGGGGCGGATGAGACGGTGGTGGCGGAAATCGTTCTGGCCGTGGACGAGCCGATCCGCGCGACCCGGTGCGTGGCGCACGGAACACCCAAGGGTTGCATGCTGGCCGGCGAGCGCTGCATCACCCACAACCTTTGGGAAGATCTGGGCGACGAGATCCATCGCTATCTGGCCGGGGTTTCGCTGGAGGATGTGGTGATGAACCGCACCGGCCGGCGACGCCAGCATGTCGATCCGCCCGTGGCGGTGGAGGCGGCGGCATGAGCGCGGTCTATCTGGACTACAACGCCTCAGGGCTGGTGCGGCCCGAGGTTCTGGAGATCATGACCCAGACCCTGGCCGACAACGGCAATCCGTCGGCGGTCCACGCCGCCGGCCGTCGGGCGCGGGCGCGGATCGAGACGGCGCGCGCCCAGGTCGCCGAACTGGTCGGCGCCGATCCGACGGCGGTGGTGTTCAACTCGGGCGGCACCGAGGCCAATGCGCAAGCGATCGCCAGCGCCCTGGCGGCCGGGTGCGAACGGCTGATCGTGTCGGCGACCGAACATCCGTGCGTGGCCGAGGCTGCGGCGGCGGCAGGCGCGCCGGTCGAGATTCTGCCGGTCGATGCGAACGGCTTGGTCGATCTGGCCTGGCTGGCCGAGGCCTTGGCGCGGCCCGGTCGGGCGGTGGTCGCCATCCATCATGCGAACAATGAAAGCGGCGTGATCCAGCCGATCGCGCAGGCGGCGGCCCTGGTGCGGGCCGCCGGCGGCTGGCTGCACGTCGACGCCATCCAGTCGGCGGGCAAGATCGCCGTCGATATACGGGCTCTGGATGCGGACAGCCTGACCCTGTCGGCGCACAAGCTGGGCGGTCCCCAGGGCGTCGGCGCCCTGGTATTCAAGGAAGGCGTGTCGGGCGTGCGCATCCTGCACGGGGCGGGGCAGGAGCGGGGCCTGCGCGCCGGGACCGAGAACGGGCCGGGCATCGCCGGATTCGGCGTCGCCGCCGTTTGCGCCGCGCGCGATCTGGAGACTGTCGCGTCGCATGCGGCCTGGCGTGACGCCGCCCAGGCGCGGGTCAAGGCGGCCGGGGCGACCATCATCGGCGAGGGCGCCGATCGCCTGCCCAACACCCTGTTTTTGGCCGTCGAGGGCTGGGACAGCCCGCAACAGTTGATCACCCTGGATCTGGCCGGGATCATGGTGTCCGCCGGTTCGGCCTGTTCCTCGGGCAAGGTCAAGCCGTCCAAGACGATCAGCGCGATGGGACTGAATAGGCTGGCCACGGGGGGCGTGCGCGTCTCCGGCGGCTGGGGCACGACCGAGGGCGACTGGGCGCGGTTCGCCGACGCCTGGGTGGACGCCTGGACCAAACACAAGGCACGCGCCGCCGCGCGCGTGAGAGAGGTCGCCTGATGGCCGCCGTCAAGGAAACCATCGACACCGTCGCCGAACTGGAACGGTACAAGTACGGCTTCACCTCGGATGTGGAGCAGGAGTTCGCCCCCAGGGGGCTGAACGCCGACATCGTGCGCTTCATCTCCGAAAAGAAGGGCGAGCCGGAATGGATGCTGGAATGGCGCTTAGCCGCCTATGAACGCTGGCTGGCGATGGAGGAGCCGACCTGGGCGGCGGTTCGTTACGAGCCCGTCGATTATCAGGACCTGTTCTACTACGCCGCGCCGAAGAAGAAGGAAGGGCCGAAGTCGCTGGACGAGGTCGATCCCGAGATCCTGGACGTCTACAAGAAGCTGGGCATTCCGCTGAAGGAGCAGGAGGTTCTGGCGGGGGTGCAGGGCGCCCCGCGCGTGGCCGTGGACGCCGTGTTCGACAGCGTGTCCGTGGTCACCACCTTCAAGGAGGAGCTGGCCAAGGCGGGCGTGATCTTCATGCCGATTTCCGAGGCCTTGCGCGAATATCCTGAGCTGGTGCGGAAATATCTGGGGTCGGTGGTGCCGGTCTCGGACAACTATTTCGCGGCCCTGAACAGCGCGGTCTTTTCGGACGGGTCGTTCGTCTACATCCCGCCGGGCGTGCGCTGCCCGATGGAGCTGTCGACCTATTTCCGCATCAATGCGAGCCAGACGGGCCAGTTCGAGCGCACCCTGATCATCGCCGACAAGGGCAGCTACGTCTCGTACCTTGAGGGCTGCACCGCGCCGATGCGCGACGAGAACCAGCTGCACGCGGCCGTGGTCGAGATCGTGGCCCTGGACGACGCCGAGGTGAAATATTCGACGGTCCAGAACTGGTACCCCGGCGATGCGGAAGGGCGGGGCGGCATCTACAACTTTGTCACCAAGCGCGCCGATTGCCGGGGCGACCGGTCCAAGGTGTCCTGGACCCAGGTCGAGACCGGTTCGGCCGTCACCTGGAAATATCCGTCCTGCATCCTGAAGGGCGACGACAGCTCGGGCGAGTTCTATTCCATCGCCATCACCAACGGGCGTCAGCAGGCCGACACCGGCACCAAGATGATCCACCTGGGCAAGAACACCAAGTCGCGGATCATCGCCAAGGCGGTGTCGGCGGGTCGGTCGGACTCAACCTATCGCGGCCTGGTTTCGGTGCATCCGAAGGCGACGGGGGTGCGCAACTTCACCCAGTGCGACAGTCTGCTGATCGGCAAGGAGTGCGGCTCGCACACCATCCCCTATATCGAGGCCCGCAACGGCTCGGCCCAGCTGGAGCACGAGGCGACGACGACGCGCCTGTCGGACGATCAGCTGTTCTACGCCCAGCAGCGCGGGCTGTCGCAGGAGGAGGCGGTGGCCCTGCTGGTCAACGGCTTCGTCCGCGACGTGCTGCAGGAGCTGCCGATGGAGTTCGCCGTCGAGGCGCAGAAGCTGGTGGCGATCAGTCTGGAAGGGAGCGTGGGGTGATGGCGACGCTGTGGTATGATCCGCGCATCAGTCCTATGCGCGGGAAATCATAATGGAAACCATCGCCGTTCCGTTCGATACCGACGCCGCCGATCGGCTGAAGCGCGCTGCTGCAGAGATCGGCATGCCATTGGAAGAATTCATCGCCTCGGCCGCCGAGCAGGTTGTCACCGACGGCGAAGCGCAACTGGGAGCGCCGCTTTCGGAGGCGCAGCTCGCCTCGATCCGTCGCGGCGTCGAAGATGTCGCGGCCGGACGGGTCTATAGCCATGAAGAGGTCTTCGATGAACTGAAGGCGCGCTTCAAGCGATGAGGACCGTCCGATGGTCGAAGGAGGCCAGGGATGGGCAGAGGGAGTGGTTGGATCTGCTGGAGCAGCAGGACCCGCGCCTGACGGATCGAGCCCTGGCTGAAAGCGAAGCCTTGTCGCTGAAGCTTGGCGATCATCCCTTTCGCTATCGGCCGTCGCGATGGAGAGGATTTCGCGAAGCCAGCCTTCTACGCTGGCGCAAGGTCGTCGTCTTTCAGGTTCTGCCTGACGAGGTGGTGATCGTTTCATTTTATGACGCCCGGCAAGACCTTGCCGCCGTCCAGCCCAAGTCAGATTCGAACTAAGATGCTTTCCATCTCTAACCTCCACGTCTCCGTCGGCGACAAGCCGATCCTCAAGGGGCTGACGCTCGAAGTGCCAGCGGGGGAAGTGCACGCCATCATGGGGCCGAACGGGGCCGGAAAGTCGACCCTGGGTTACGCCCTGTCGGGCCGGCCGGGCTATGAGGCGACGGAAGGATCGGTCGAATGGGCGGGCGAGGACCTGCTGGCGCTGGAGCCGTCCGAGCGGGCGGCCAAGGGCGTCTTCCTGTCCTTCCAGTATCCGATCGAGATTCCCGGCGTCCCGGCCCTGACCTTCGTGCGGACGGCGCTGAACGCCCAGAAGCGCGCGCGGGGCGAGGAGGAGGTGGCGGCGCCGGCCTTCCTGAAGCTTGTCCGCGAAGCGTCCAAGGCGCTGAAGATGGACTTCGACATGCTGAAACGTCCTTTGAACGTCGGCTTCTCCGGCGGAGAGAAGAAGCGGATGGAGATCCTGCAGATGGCCCTGCTGGAGCCGTCGCTGCTGATCCTCGACGAGACGGATTCGGGGCTGGACATCGACGCCCTGCGGATCGTGTCCGAAGGGGTCAACGCCCTGCGTTCGCCCGATCGGGCCATGCTGGTCATTACCCACTATCAGCGCCTGCTGGACTATATCAAACCGGACCGGGTCCATGTGCTGGCGGGGGGGCGGATCGTGGCCTCGGGCGGGCCGGAACTGGCCTTGCAGCTGGAGGCGGAGGGGTATGACAAATACCTGCCGCCGGTGCTCGAGGGGGCGGCGTGAGCGCGACCTTCGCCATCGACCTGACCGACGCCTCGACCTTTCCGTCGCGGCGAGATGAGGCGTGGAAATACAGCGATCTGAAGCGGTATCTTCGCGAGGCGCCTGAGCTGTCCGGCACGGCGACGGTGGGCGCGCCGGGGCCCTTCTATGACCTGGGCGGCGAGGCTGTCGTCTTCGCCAACGGGCGGGCCGTGGGCGTGACCGACTTCATCGCCTCGGGCGAGCAGACGCTGCGGCTGCGCTACATCTCCGACGCCGTGGGCACGGGCCATACGGCGAGCGCGCGGGTGGCGGCGCGGGCGGGCGCCAAACTGCTGCTGCTGGAGACGCATGAGGGGGCGGGCTCGGCCTATGTCGCCCACAATACGCTGGAGCTGGATGTGGCGGCCGGGGCCGAGGTGACGCGCGTCGTCCTGGTCGAGGAGCCGGAGGACGCCATTTCCGTGTCCGAGGCCCATGTGAAGGTCGAGGCGGGCGGCGTCTATCGCCAGACCGTCATCGCCACCGGAGCCAGGCTGCAACGGATCGAGACCCGGATTTCCCACTTCGCCCAGGGCGCACAGGTCCAGGCCGACGGTCTTTATCTGCTGAACGGATCGCGCCACGCCGACCTGACCAGCGTGGTGCGGCACTTGGAGCATGACGGCGCGACCAGCCAGCTGATCAAGGGCGTGGCGCGCGACACGGCGCGGGGCGTCTTCCAGGGCAAGATCGTGGTCGAGCGCGGGGCCGACGGCACGGATGCGCGGATGGGGCACCACGCCCTGATCGCCTCCGAACGGGCCGAGATCGACGCCAAGCCGGAACTGATCATCTACGCCGACGACGTGCAGTGCGCCCACGGCAATACGGTCGGGGCGCTGGACGAGAGCGCCCTGTTCTACATGCAGCAGCGCGGGGTTCCGGCCGAGGAAGCGCGCGCCCTGCTGACCCAGGCCTTCCTGATCGAGGTCATCGACCGGATCGAGCATGAGGGCGCGAGAGAGGTGGCGCGGGAATGGCTGACGGCTCGGTTGTGACTACCTTCGATCCCTATGCCGTCCGGGCGCAGTTCCCGATCCTGTCGCGACAGGTGAACGGCAGGCCGCTGGTCTATCTGGACAATGCGGCCTCGGCCCAGAAGCCGCGCGCGGTGATCGATGCCCTGACAGCGACGATGGAGGGCGGCTACGCCAACGTCCACCGCGGGCTGCACACCCTGTCGAACGAGGCGACCGAGGCCTTCGAGAAGGCGCGCGAGATCGTGGCCCGCTTCCTGAACGCCGAGAGCCCCGAACAGGTCGTCTGGACCAAGGGCGGCACCGAGGCGATCAATCTGGTGGCCAATGGGCTGGGGCTTCAAATCCAACCGGGCGACGAGATCATCGTCTCGGAGATGGAGCATCACTCCAACATCGTGCCCTGGCATCTGCTGCGGGAGCGGCGCGGGGCGGTGATCAGATGGATCCCGGTCAGGGACGACGGCTCGCTGGACATGGCGGCCTATGCCGACCTGCTGGGGCCCAAGACGCGGATGGTCGCCGTCACCCATATGTCGAACGTGCTGGGCACCATCAATCCGGTCGCCGAGATCAGCCGCCTGGCCCATGCCGCAGGCGCTCAGGTGCTGATCGACGGCTGCCAGGGCGCCGTCCATGCGGCGCCGGACGTGCAGGCCATCGGCTGCGACTTCTATGTGCTGACCGGCCACAAGCTGTTCGGTCCGACCGGCATCGGCGCCCTGTACGGCAAGGCCGAGGCGCTGGAGGCCCTGCCGCCCTATCAGGGCGGGGGCGAGATGATCGAGACGGTCGAGCAGGACCGCGTAACCTACGCCAAGCCGCCCCATCGGTTCGAGGCGGGGACGCCGCCCATCCTGGAGGCCATCGGCCTGGGCGTGGCGCTGGAATGGCTGGCGCAATACGACCGGACGTCGGTTCAGGCGCATGAGCATGCGCTGTACCAGCATGCGGTTGATCGACTGCGGGGGCAGAACTGGCTGCGGATCCTGGGGCAGGCGCAAGGCAAGGGCGCGATCCTGACCTTCGCCGTCGAGGGCGCCCACGCCCACGATGTGGCCCAGATCATGGACCGTTACGGGGTGGCGGTGCGGGCCGGACTGCACTGCGCCGAGCCCTTGGCGAAAAGAATGGGGGTGACGTCGAGCACCCGCGCCTCCTTCGCCCTATATAACACGGTGGAGGATGCCGACGCCTTCGTGGATGCGCTGATCAAGGCGCGGAACTTCTTCGTGTAACGCCATGACAGACGACCCTATTCAAGACAGCGACGCCTTCAAGGAAGCCTGGGCCGAGCCGCAGCAGAGCGCCCTGTCTCAGGCCGAGCTGGACAGGCTGACCGAGGATCTGATCGGGGCGCTGAAGACCGTCTATGATCCGGAAATCCCGGTCGATATCTATGAGCTGGGGCTGATCTATCGAGTGGACGTCAATGACGACCGCGACGTGGTGGTGGACATGACCCTGACTGCGCCGGGCTGTCCCGTCGCCGGCGAAATGCCGGGCTGGGTCGAGACGGCGGTGGAGAAGGTGGAGGGCGTCCGCAGCGCCAAGGCCAATCTGGTGTTCGACCCGCCGTGGGACGCCTCCAAGATGAGCGACGAGGCCAAGCTGGCCCTGAACATGTTCTGATGAGCGAACTTCAAACCACATCCCGTCCCCGCCGCCCGCGCCCCAAGGTCGTGACCCTGACGGACGCCGCCGCCGCGCGCGTGCGCGAAATCCTGGACAAGGCCGACAACAGCCACATCGGCCTGCGGATCGGCGTCAAGAACGGCGGCTGCGCAGGCCAGGAATACACCTTCGCCTATGCCGATGAGATCGGCCCCCTGGACGAGGTGGTCGAGGACAAGGGGGTCACCATATTGATCGAGCCCAAGGCGGTGCTGTTCCTGATCGGCACCGAGATCGACTATGAGACGACCCGCCTGTCGTCGAAGTTCGTCTTCAACAATCCCAACCAGACCGACGCCTGCGGCTGCGGCGAGAGCGTCACCATCGTGCCGGCGGCGGGCTGAGGCATGCTCTAGGTTCAAGCGACATTCAGCTTCCTGCGGTCAGGCCGCTCTTCCCGCGTCAGAGGGCCTTGATGCGGCGACCGGGTTCATCACAGCGATCACGGCGGATTCACAGCGGTCACGACGCCATCGGAACGCGCCGTGTCCGCCGTGACCTCGTCGTGCCCCGTTGTGATGAACCCAATAGAGTCTTCAACGCCGACGCGCCTCTCCTGGGTCGGCGGCTGCGCGCCGCCCGGCGGGACGGCGGCAGGCCCAATGTCGATTGGCCCTAGCCGAAGGTGAAGGCGAAGACCTGGACGCCGGGATCCAGAAATTCGATTTCGAAGGTGCGTTCGCGCACCGGGCCGGCTTGGCGGATCAGCTGATACAGACGCTGGCGGTCGATGCGGCCCTGGCCCTCGACGTCGATGTCTGATCCCGCGTCCGATCCCGGCGCGGCCCCGTCGATCCGGACCCGGAAGCGTAGCCCGGCGGCGCCTTCACCCGGCCCCATGACCAGATGCAGGTCGCGAGCCTTGAACCGGAAGGCCAGGCGTCCGCCCGGCGCCGTCAGGGCGGCGTGTTCCCGCGTCACCCGCCAGGAGCCCGCCAGGCTCCAGTCGTTCAGCTGTAAGGCCGCCGGCCCATAGGTCTTGACGGCGTCGCGCGCGAAACCACCGGGCGAGCGGAAATTCTCGGCCCTGGCGTAGCCGATATAGGTCTCGGGCGAGGCGAGCTGGGCCATGTCGGCGGCGGCCTCGGCGCCCTGGGCCTGGACCTGAACCAGGTCAGAGGCGACGTCGGCGGCGCCCGCCTCTTTCAGCAGTTGCTGAATGACCCGTTCGGACCCGTCATAGTCGCCCTCGCCGAAATGGTGGTGGCGGATCCGGCCCTGGCCGTCGATGAAATAGTGGGCGGGCCAGTACTGGTTCTTGAAGGCGCGCCAGACGGCGAAGTCGTTGTCCATGGCTACCGGATAGGCGACCCCGAGACGGGCGACGGCCTCGCGCACATTGGCCTCGGACTTTTCGAAGGCGAACTCGGGCGTGTGGACGCCGATCACAACCAGTCCCTGATCCTTATATTTTTCGGCCCAGGCGCGGACATAGGGCAGGGCGCGCAGGCAGTTGATGCAGGAATAGGTCCAGAAGTCGACCACCACCACCTTGCCGCGCAGTTGCTCGCGGGTCAGGGGCGGCGAGTTGATCCAGGTCGTGGCGCCGGACAGGGGCGGCATGACGCCCTCGACCGGCAGGTTGTTCAGGTCGGCGGGGGCGGTGTTGGTCGGGACGCCGCGGCCGACCGTCGTCAGCAGGGCCTGTTCGAGCCGTCCCGTGCCGGCGGCCGAAATCCGGGTCAGCAGGCCGGTGTCCAGGCCCAGAGCGATGGCGGCGACCCCGACCAGAACCAGAACCCCCAGGCCGCGCCGCACCCATTCGCCGACGCCCAGGGCGCCCTTCATCGCCTTGAACACCCGCCCGCCGACCAGCAGGGCCAGGGCCAGGGAGGTGGCGGCGCCGGCCGCATAGGCCAGCAACAGGACGGTCGAGCCGACGCCGGCGCCCTGCAAGGCCGCGCCGGTCAGGATCAGCCCCAGGATCGGGCCTGCGCAGGGCGCCCACAGCAGGCCGGTCGCCACGCCCAGCAACAGGGAGGATCGCACCTCGCCCCGGTCGTCCGAGCCGCGCTGGACGCGATCGGTCAGCCAGGACCCGGCCGCCACGAAGGGCCGCATCAACCGGTCCCCTACGGCAGGGATCAGCAGGCTGAGGCCCAGCGCCGCCATGACCGCCAGAGCGATCCATCGCCCGACCTCATTGGCCCGCACCGCCCAGCCGCCGCCGAGCGCCGCCAGACTGGCCACCCCGGCGAAGGTGACGGCCATGCCGACCAGGAGGGGCAGGCCGTTGCGGACGAACGGTCGATCCGCCCGAGCGAAGACGAACGGCAGGACGGGCAGGATGCAGGGGCTGACGATCGTCAGGACGCCGGCGAGATAGGACAAGAGAAACAGGATCATGCGGGCGCCCGATGCGGGTGGGGTTCTCCACATACGAAGCCGGGCGGCCTTCGGTTACCCCGCCGATGACATTATCTCCCACAGATAGACGACCTGCCGGCCGCGAACGGGCTAGACTTCGCGCTTCCGATCCCCGATTCGCTGGCCCATGACGATCCACGCTCCGCCGCCGGAAGGCGGCCGTATCATTGACGAGCCGATGGAGACGGCGCTCAGCCGTCGCTATCTGGCCTACGCCCTGTCGACCATCACCAATCGCGCCCTGCCGGACGTGCGCGACGGGTTCAAACCCGTGCACCGGCGCATCCTGTACGCCATGCACCAGATGCGGCTGAACCCGCAGGCGGCGGCGCGCAAATGCGCCAAGGTCGTCGGGGAGGTCATGGGTGGATACCACCCGCACGGCGACGCCTCCATCTATGAGGCCCTGGTGCGCCTGGCCCAGGACTTCGCCCAGCGCTATCCGCTGGTCGACGGCCAGGGGAATTTCGGCAATATCGACGGCGATAGCGCGGCGGCCATGCGCTATACCGAGTGCAAGCTGACCCCGGCCGCCGTCCTGCTGCTGGAGGGGATCGACCAGGACGCGGTCGATTTCCGCCCCACCTATGACGACCAGGACGAGGAGCCGGTCGTCCTGCCCGCCGGCTTCCCCAATCTGCTGGCCAACGGCTCGTCCGGCATCGCCGTGGGCATGGCCACCTCTATTCCGCCGCACAATGTCGGCGAACTGATCGACGCCTGCCAGCTGTTGCTGGAGCGGCCCGAGGCCACCACTGCCGAGCTGGTGCAGTTGGTCCCCGGACCCGACTTCCCCACCGGCGGCGTGGCTGTCGAAGGCCGCGCAGCCATTCTGGACGCCTATGAGACGGGCCGGGGCGGGGTACGGCTGCGCGCGCGCTGGGAGACCGAGGACCTGGGCCGCGGCGTCTGGCGGATCGTCGTCACCGAAATGCCGTACCAGGTGCAGAAGTCGCGCCTGATCGAGGCGCTGGCCGACCTGATCGAGCAGAAGAAGGCGCCCCTGCTGGGCGATGTGCGCGACGAGTCGGCGGAGGATATCCGTCTGATCCTGGAGCCCAAGAATCGGACCATAGAGCCTGAAATGCTGATGGAAAGTCTGTTCAAGCTTTCCGATCTCGAGGTCCGTTTCCCGATCAATATGAACGTGCTGGACGCCGACGGCACGCCGCGCGTCATGGGGCTGAAGGCCTGTCTCAAGGCCTTCCTGGATCACCGGCGCGAGGTGCTGAACCGACGGTCGCAATGGCGGATCGCCCGGGTCGAGAAGCGGCTGCACCTGCTGGAAGGCCTGCGCATCGTCTTCCTGAACCTGGACGAGGTGATCCGCATCGTCCGCGAGGAGGAACAGCCCAAGGCCGTCCTGATCGCGCGCTTCGGCCTGACCGAGGTCCAGGCCGACTTCATCCTCGACACCCGGCTGCGGCAGCTGGCGCGTCTGGAAGAGATGACGATCGAGAATGAATTCAAGGAGTTGTCGGAAGAACTTGCCAATCTGAAGGCGCTTACGTCGTCGGAAGGCAAGCAGTGGAAGGCTGTTTCCAAAGAGCTTGAGGCGGTGCGCAAGGCGCTGATCTCGCCGCGGCGCACGACGATGGGCGAGGCGGTCGACGCCTCGGCCTTCGTGGCCCCCGAGGCCTTCATCCCGCGCGAGGCCATCACCGTCATCCTGTCGGAGCGCGGCTGGATCCGCGCCGCCAAGGGCAAGGTCGAGGATCCTTCGGAGCTGAAGTTCAAGGAAGGCGACAAGCTGGCCTATCTGGTCCCGGCCTATACGACCGACAAGCTGCTGGTCGGGGCGTCGGACGGCCGGATCTTCACCATCGGCGCGGACAAGCTGGCGTCGGGCCGCGGCCACGGCGAGCCGCTACGGCTGATGATCGATCTGGACGAGAAGGCCGAGATCATCAATCTGCTGGCGCACCAGCCGGGCGGCAAGCTGCTGATCGCCTCAAAGGCCGGCTACGGCTTCATCGCGCCCGAGGACGACACCCTGGCCCAGAAGCGGGGCGGCAAACAGGTGCTGAACGGCGAGATGCTGGCCATGCTGCGCGTGCCGACCAGCCCTATGGGGGATCACGTCGCGACGATCGGCGAGAACATCAAGACCTTGATCTTCCCTCTGGCAGAACTGCCCGAAATGGGGCGCGGCAAGGGTGTGAAGCTGCAGAGCTTCAAACAGGGCGGCCTGGCCGATGTGACGGTCTTCAACGCCGAACAGGGGCCGGAATGGGCCGACGGCGGCGGTCGGCGGCGCAACTGGCCCGACTGGAAGGACTGGCTGGGCAAGCGCGCCGGGGCCGGTCGCCAGGGGCCGAGGGGATTGCGGAAGTTCAGATAGGGGGCGGCTGGTCTTCCAGCCGCATCCAGCCCAGCTTGCCCAGCACCTCCAGGGGGCGGAAGTCGGCCTTGTAGTCCATCTTCTCCGAGCCCCGGACCCAGTAGCCCAGATAGACGAAGGGCAGGCCCACCTGGGCCGCCTGACGGACATGGTCGAGGATGGCGAACCGACCCAGACTGCGGCGGTCAAGACGCGGGTCGTAGAAGCTGTAGACCATGGACAGGCCGTCTCTGAGCAGGTCCGTCAGGGTCACGGCGACGAGGTCGCCGGGGCCGCCGTCGTCGGACGGCAGGCGGTATTCTATCAGATGGGTGCGGACGGCCGTGTCCTCGACCATGGCGACATAGTCGAGCCAGCCCATATCGCTCATGCCGCCCAAGGGATGGCGGCTGGTCAGATAGCGGCGCAGCAGCTGGAACTGTTCGGTCGTGGCCTCGGCCTCGACCAGGGCGCGCGTCAGGTCGGCGTTGCGCGCCAGAACCTTGCGCTGGGATCGGCTGAAGGCGAAGTCCGGCACAGGCAGGCGGACGGAGACGCAGGCGTCGCAGGCTTCGCAGGCGGGGCGATAGGCGATGTTCTGGCTGCGGCGGAAACCCGCCAGGGTCAGTTCGTCATTGACGTGGGCGCCGTCCGAAAAGGGGAGGTTTGCGAAGACCTTCCGTTCCGTCTTGCCCGGCAGATAGGGACACGGGGCGACCGAGGTCATGAAGAACCGGAGCTGGCGTGTCGGCACATGTTGGGTCACGACTCTAGGTCCGCACCCGATCTGGCCCAAAATAGGACGGTCTGACGCTCATGCCGCGATTTGGCGCGATTGAGCGCTCGGCGGCAAGCGCCAGGGCGCCACAGCCGCTCAGGATCACAGCGAGGTGTCCATAGGCAGGACCGGGGCCTCGCGCAGCAGGACGATGGCGATGCGGCGGTTGCCGGGCAGGCTGGGATCGTCGGGATAGAGGGGGTCAGAGCCCGCCTTGCCGGCGACCGAATAGACCCGATCGGGGTCCACGCCCGCGCTTTGCAACACGAGCCGCGAGCCGTTGGCCCGTTCGGAGGACAGGGTCCAGTCCGCCGGGCCGCTGGCGCGGTTCGAGCCCGGCGTGGCGCTGGTGTGGCCGGTGATGGAGATGCGGTTGGGCAGCTGGTTGATCACCTTGGCGACGGCGCGCAGCAGGATCTGGGCCCGCGCATTGGGCCGGGCCGAGTTGTTGTCGAACATGGACCGGCCTTCCTGGTCCACCAGCTGGATGCGCAGCCCCTCCGGCGTCTGATCCACGATCAGCTGTTTCGACAGTTCGGCCAGTTCCGGCATGGACTGCATGGCCTGACGCAGCGATTCCGCCGCGCTGGCGAACTCGGCCGCCTCGCGCTTCTGGATTTCGGCCTGCAGGGCGGCGTCGCTGGCGGAGGCGAGGTTTGAGCTGGGGCCGGTGTTGGTCGTCTCCGGCGGGGCCTCAGGGGCCAGCTGTTCGATGACCGACTGCGAGCCGGAGCTCTTGGGACCGTCGTCGCCCAGCGCCGTGCCGCCCAGAAGGCCGCCCGAACCCGAGGTGGTTTCGGACACGCTGGCGGGGGCGAAATATTCGGCGATGCCCTTCTTCTGTTCCGGGTCGGTCGTGTTGATCAGCCACATCAGCAGGAAGAAGGCCATCATGGCCGTCACGAAGTCTGCATAGGCCACCTTCCAGGCGCCGCCGTGGTGGCCTCCGCCGGAAACCTTTTTCACCTTCTTGATGAGGATCGGACGATCGCTCACGGACATGGACGCACCCCGGCAAGTTCGCGGCAGCATGACGCGGCAAGGTTAACCGCCCGTTGACCCCCAGCCTGGGTTGAACCCTGGGGCGACCCAGCCTAGTCCAAGGCGGAAACACGGGAGCCTGCCATGAAGATCGCTTTCGCCGGCCTCGGGGTCATGGGCGCCCCGATGGCGCGCCACCTGGTGAACGCCGGCCATCCGGTCGTCGGCTTCAACCGCACCCCCGCCAAGGCCCAGGCCTGGGCCGAGGCCGTGGGCGCGCGGGCGGCCGAGACCGTGTCGGAGGCGGCGCAGGGGGCGGAGCTCTTCATCCTGTGCGTCGGCAATGACGACGACGTGCGGGCGGTCGTGACCGAGGCCCTGCCGCACCTGGCCGAAGGGGCGGTCATCGTGGATCACACCACGACATCGGCCAAACTGGCGCGGGAAATGGCCCAGGCCGCGGCCGAGGCGGGGCGCGTCTTCATCGACGCCCCGGTCTCAGGCGGTCAGGCGGGCGCAGAAAACGGCCAGCTGAGCGTCATGGCCGGCGGCGAGGCCGAGGCCCTGGCCCGGGCGGAACCGGCGCTGACGGCCTATTCTAAGGCGATCAAACATATGGGGCCGGCGGGCTCGGGCCAGCTGACCAAGATGGTCAATCAGATCGCCATCGCCGGCGTGGTCCAGGGCCTGGCCGAGGCGGTCCATTTCGCCCAGGTCGCGGGCCTGGATACGGACGCGGTCTTCGAGGCGGTATCCAAGGGCGCGGCCCAGAGCTGGCAGATGGACAATCGCTGGAAGACCGCCGCCCAGGGCCGTTTCGACTTCGGCTTCGCCGTCGATTGGATGCGAAAGGACCTGGGCCTGGTTCTGGACGAGGCGCGGTCGAACGGGGCGCGTCTGGCCCTGACGGCTCTGGTCGATCAGTTCTACGCCGAGGTTCAGGCCATGGGCGGCAATCGCTGGGACACCTCCAGCCTGGCGGCGCGGCTTCAGCCCAAGGACTGAAGCCGCCGGTACGGGCGGGTTAAGCCGTCTCCCAGCCCTTTTCGATCGCCCAGACTGCGAAGGCGTAGTCGTGGGCGACCTCCTTCAGATAGTCGAACCGGCCGGCGGCGCCGCCGTGGCCGGCCTCCATATTGATCTTCAGCAGGACGGGCTTGCCCGAGGTGGTGGCGGGCCGCAGTTTGGCGACCCACTTCTCCGGCTCCCAGTAGGTGACGCGCGGATCGGACAGGCCGCCCGTCGCCAGGACGGCGGGATAGGCCTGGGGCTTCACCTGATCATAGGGGCTGTAGCTCATCATATAGTCGTAGGCGTCCGGATCCTCGATCGGATTGCCCCATTCGGGCCATTCCGGCGGCGTCAGCGGCAGGGAGGTGTCGCTCATGGTGTTGATGACATCGACGAAGGGCACCTGGCCGATGATTCCGGCCCAGAGGTCCGGCCGCATATTGTTGACGGCGCCCATCAGCATGCCGCCGGCCGATCCGCCCTGGGCCACGATGTTTCCGGCCGTGGCGTAGTTCTGCGCGATCAGATGTTCGGCGGCGGCGATGAAATCGGTGAAGGTGTTCTTCTTGGTCATCCGGCGGGCGCTGAGGAACCAGCCCCAGCCCTTGTCCGATCCACCCCGGATGTGGGCGATGGCGTAGATCCAGCCGCGATCCACCAGCGACAGCCGATTGGTCGAGAAGCCGGCCGGCATAGGTATGCCGTAGGAGCCGTAGCCGTAGAGCAGCAGGGGCGCTGAGCCGTCGATCGGCGTGGTCCGACGGCGCAGGACGGTGACGGGCACCAGCTGGCCGTCGGCCGCCGGGGCGTTCAGCCGTTCGACCACATAGTCTTCGATATTGTGTCCCGACGGGATTTCTTGAGTCTTGCGCAGCGTGCGCTCCCGCGACGCCATGTCGTAGTCATAGGTCTGGGTCGGGGTGGACGGCGAGTTGTAGCTGTAGCGGGTCGTCGTGGTGTCGAACTCCGACGCGCCCGACAGCGACAGGGCGAAGGCCGGTTCATCGACGGCGATCGCATGTTCGGCCCCGGCGCGATCGCGGATGATGATGCGGGTGTTGGCGTCGGCCCGTTCCTGGCGCGCCAGATGATGGCGGGTCAGGTCCATCCCCTCGATGAAACGACCCGGCGTGTGGGGGACGAGATCCGTCCAATGCGCCCTGCCGGGCGTTTCGGTCGGCGCCTGAACGATCTTGAAGTCGATGGCGTCGTCGGCGTTGGTGCGGATCACCCAGCGGTCGTCCCAGTGATCGACGTCATAGCGGACGGCGACCTGACGCGGCTCCAAAACGACCGGCGCAGCGGTCGGGTCGTCGGCGGGGATGTAGCGGGCCTCGGACGTTTCCTGGTTCTGGATGCCGATGACGATGAACCTGTCGTCGGCGGTGCGGCCGACGCCGATGAACATGCCGTCGTCCGCCTCCTCATAGACCAGGGTCGTCTCGCCGCCGCGCGCCGGGCGGCGGAAGATCTTGTCCGGCCGTCCGTTGTCGTCGCGATTGGTCCAGAAAATCCACCGGCTGTCAGGCGAGAAGGTGAAGTCGCCGGTGGCGCTCTCGATCACATCGGGCAGGACGGCGCCGGTCGCCAGATCCTTCACATAGATCTTGTGCACCTCGGACCCTTGCGCGTCCTCGGCATAGGCGAACAGGCTGTGGTCGGGGCTGTGGGCGGCGGCCGAGACCTCGGAATAGGCCTTGCCTTCGGCCAATTCATTGGCGTCCAGCAGCAGTTGGGGAGTCGGGGCGACGATGAAATTCTTCGTCACCGGCCGGCCATCGACCATCCAGGTTCCCTGGCGCTCGACGCGCATGTAGCGGGGATGCTGGTCGCCCGTGCGGTACTCGACATAGTAGGTCCAGTCGCCGTCAGGCGCGGGGACGGAACTGTCGTCCTCCTTGATGCGGCCGCGCATCTCCTGGAACATCGTCTCCTGAAGAGGGAGTGTGGAGGCCATCATGGCTTCGCGATAGGCGTTTTCGGCTGTCAGATGCTCTTTGACTTCGGCCTTGATCAGGGTCGGATCGCGCAGCACCGCCTGCCAATTGTCGTCCTTCATCCACTGGTAGTCGTCGGTGCGGGTGCGACCCAGCTGTTCGATGACGACGGGGATCTTCTTGGCGACAGGGGGTTGGGGCATCGAGGCTCCGGAAGACTGGCGGGCGAGGGCGGGGGAGGCCGAGGCGGCCAAGGCCGTCGCAGCGGTGGACAGGAGGATTTGGCGTCGGTTCATGATCGGCTCCCGGGCGTGAGGAGGCGACCTTGGGCGTTCGGGGCGCCCAAGGTCAAATCAAGATCGCGTCGGGGCGTCAGCCCGCCAGGGCCTCGACCGTCATCCGTTTCAGCAGGTCGCCGCCCTGGCCCACGGCCGCCAGACGGCTGGAGACATGACCCAGGACATTGGCGGCATAGAGTTCATAGAGGTCCAGCTTGCCCTGCAGCCAGACGGGATCGCCGTCGGCGGCGTCCAGCCGCGCCTTGGCGGCCAGCGCCCCCTTGGCCAGCATCCAGCCGCCGATGACGTCGCCCAAGAGCTTCAGATAGGCGTCCGCCGCGGCCAGGACGTCGGCCGCCGCATCCGGGTCGGCCTTGCGGTCCAACAGCCAGAGGGTGGCGTCCTCCACCGCCTCGACGGCCGTGGCGAACCGTTCGACCGGCTTGCCGGCATAGAGGCCAGAGAGGTCGGCCAGCGTCGTCTTCATGTCGGCGATCAGGGCCTTGGCCGCCTCGCCCCCGTCCATCGACAGTTTGCGCCCGACCAGATCCATGGCTTGGATGCCGTTGGTGCCCTCGTAGATCGGGGCGATTCGGGCGTCGCGATAGTATTGAGCCGCGCCCGTCTCCTCGATGAAGCCCATGCCGCCATGGACCTGGACGCCCAGGGAGGCGACTTCGCATCCGACGTCGGTGGACCAGGCCTTGGCGATGGGGGTGAACAGGTCCTCGCGGGCCTTCCAGCGGCGGCGCGCCTCTTCCGTTTCGGCATGACGGGCCAGATCGGCGGCGACCCCGGTCGAAAGGCACAGGGCGCGAGCGGCCGCGGTCTTGGCCTTCATCACACCCAGCATTCGACGCACGTCCGGATGATCGAAGATCGGGGCGTTGGCTTCCCCGGTCCAGACCGATCGACCTTGGCGGCGGTCCAGCGCATAGGCCAGGGCGTGCTGATAGGCGCGTTCGGCGATGCCGACGCCTTCGACCCCGACGGCCAGGCGGGCGGCGTTCATCATGACGAACATATGGGCCAGGCCCTCGTTCGGACGTCCGACCAGTTCGGCGCGTGCGCCCTCATAGGCCATGACGCAGGTGGGCGAGGCGTGGATGCCCAGCTTGTGCTCGACCCCGACGGGACGGAAGGCGTTGCGTTCGCCCAGGCTTCCGTCGTCCTTGACGAGGAATTTCGGCGCCAGGAACAGGCTGATCCCCTTGGGTCCCTTGGGCGCGTCGGGCAGGCGCGCCAGGACCAGATGGATGATGTTGTCCGTCGCGTCGTGATCGCCCCAGGTGATGAAGATCTTCTGACCGTGGATGGCGTAGGTTCCGTCGCCGTTCGGCGTCGCCGTCGTGATCAGCGAGCCCAGGTCCGACCCGGCGCCCGGCTCGGTCAGCACCATGGCGCCGGTCCATTCGCCGCTGACGAGCTTGTTCAGGTATCGGTCCTTCTGTTCGGGCGATCCCACCTGCTCCAGGGCCTCGATCGCCGCCAGCGACAGCATGGGGCAAAGACCGAAGGCCATGTTGGCGGAGTGGACGGTCTCATAGGCCGCCAGCTCCAGGGCCTTGGGCAGGGCCTGGCCGCCCGCCTCGACCGGCGCCGACAGACCGGTCCATCCGCCGGCGGCGAACTGGCGATAGGCGTCGGCGAAGCCGGGAGCGGCCGTGACGGCGCCGTTGGCGTAGAGCGAACCCTTCTGGTCCCCGATGCGGTTCAGCGGGGCCAGCACCTCCTGCGAAAACTGTCCGGCCGCCTCCAGCACGGCTGAGGCGACGTCGGAATCGTAATCCGGAAAGGCGCCGGTGGCGGCGACGTCCGCCATGCCGGCCACGGCCTCCAGGGTGAAGGCCAGATCACGAACGGGGGCGCGGTAGCTCATGGGTTTCCTCAATGTCCTTTCCGGCTTAAGTGCCTCGCCGAAGCCCCCCGTCGCAAGAGAGACTTGGCGCAGGCGGGGCAGTCGGGGCACAGTGACGCCCTGCCGCGAGGGAAGGGAAGTCGCCATGGCCGAGCCGCGCAATCGCTATTCGTCGGTGTCACTGGCTTTGCACTGGATCATCGCTGCGGCGATCCTGGTCCAGGTGCTGCTGATCACCGCCCATGAGAGCACGGAAGGACCGCTGTCCGGGCAGTTCGTCATGCTGCACAAGTCGCTGGGCGTGTCGATCCTGATCCTGACCCTGGCCCGCATCGGCTGGCGACTGGCGCACCCGGCCATTCCCTTGCCCGCGCAGATGCCGCGCTGGGAGCGGCTGGCGGCGCGCGCCACCCATGTCCTGTTTTACGTCGTCCTGATCGCCATGCCTCTGTCGGGCTGGCTGGCCACTTCGGCGGCGGGACGCGACTTCGCCTGGTTCGGCCTGTTCGACTGGCCCCTGTTGCCGGTGGGCGGCGGGCGCGAGGCCGCCGGTCGGTTCATGGACGTCCATGAGACGGTGATGAAGGGCCTCTACGTCCTGATCGCCCTGCATGTGGCCGCGGCGCTGAAGCATCAGTTCATCAACCGCGACAATGTGCTGCATCGGATGATCCCCCTGATCCCGCGGCGGCCGTGAGGGACGCGGGCGACCCGCCGGATCAGGCCGCCGCCGCCCTGCGACGCGGCGAACTGATCCTGCTGCCGACCGAGACGGTCTATGGGCTGGGCGCCGATGCGGCCGATCCGCGAGCGGTCGCCGCCATTTTCGAGGCCAAGGGAAGACCTCGGTTCAACCCCTTGATCTCGCATGTCTCTGACGCCGCCGCCGCTGAGGCGATCGGCCTCTTCGACGCCGCCGCCCGTTCCCTGGCCCAGGCCTTCTGGCCGGGGCCGATGACGCTGGTGGTCCCGGTGCGGGATCGGACCCGCGTCTGCGATCTGGCGCGCGCCGGGCTGGACAGCGTCGCCGTGCGCGTTCCCGGCCACGCCCAGGCGCGGGCGGTGCTGTCGATGTTCGGCGGTCCCGTCGTGGCGCCGTCGGCCAACCGCTCGGGCCGGCCCAGTCCGACGACCTTCGCCGACGCCGTGGAGGAGACCGGCTTCGCCGTCTCGGCCGCCGTGGACGGCGGTCCTTGCGCCGTCGGTCTGGAAAGCGCCGTCGTCTCGGTCCTGGATGGACGGGTCGCCCTGCTGAGACCCGGCGCCGTCACCCGAGCGGAGATCGAGGCCGTGGTCGGCCCCCTGGACGAGGGCGGCGACGGGCGACGCTCTCCCGGTCGGCTGGCCGTCCACTATGCGCCCGACGCCCCGGTGCGGATCGAGGCGACCCAGCCGCGTCCGGGCGAAATCCTGCTGGGGTTCGGGCCGGGCGTCGGCGACCCCCGCTGGAGTCTCAGTCCTTCCGGCGATCTGCGAGAAGCCGCCGCTAACCTGTTCAGGTTGTTCAGAGAAGCAGATCGCACCAAGCCGGCGGGCATAGCCGTGGCGCCCATTCCTTCCTCCGGACTGGGCGAGGCGATCAACGACAGGCTCCGGCGAGCGGCCGGCTTCGTCGGCTAACCGAACCGCGCCTGAAGATCGACGCTGGAGCGGCGTCCGACGCTGGCGAGACAGGTCTCCAGCCAGTCGTCTGCAGCCGCCCGGCCACGGGCCTTCAGGTCGATCAGGAAACTCCATTCCGTGTTGAACTTCGACCTCAAGGACAGGTCCGACAGCCAACCGTCGGCCTCGATGGCGTGAAGTCGCAATTGTCGATAGGGGCCTGAGCCGTGTTTCAACTGGCCCTGGCTGATCATTTCGCCGGCCATGGCGATGGCGCGCAGTTCGGCCAGCAGCGGCGCGTTGAAGAGGATCTCATTCAACCGATCGACGATGTCGCCCGCCGCGCGGGGCGTCTCGTCGCGCACCATCGGGTTCAGCGTCACCAGCAGCACGTCGTCCGGCGTATCGTCCCCCGTCAGGGGCCAGAGCGGCGGATTGGTCAGATAACCGCCGTCCCAGTACGGCTCCCCCTCGATCTCGACGGCCTGGAACAGGTGCGGCAAACAGGCCGAGGCCATCAGGACGTCGGCGGTGATCTCGCTGGACGCGAAGATGCGGGCCCTGGCCTGGCGCACGGCCGTGGCGGCGACGAACAGTTTGACGTCGGACCCCTGGACCGCCTGAAAGTCCACGGCCGTCTTCAGAACCCGCTTCAGAGGATTGTGGTTCAAGGGATTGAATTCATAAGGACTCATTGACAGAGCCAGGGTTTCTCCGGCGCGCCAGAACGGCGTGTCCTTCAGCCAGTCCGGCGCCTGGGCCGGATTCCACAGGGCGCTGTCGCCGAAGACGTTGCGGCCCCCCGACTGATTGATCTCGCGCCACAGCCGGTCCAGGGCGGCGCGGGCGTCGCCGCTCGCCAGGCCAGAAACCAGGGCGGCGCCGTTCATGGCGCCGGCGGACACGCCCGAGACGGCGCGGATGTCCAGCCGATCGTCTTCCAGCAGTCGATCCAGCACCCCCCATTGGAAGGCGCCGTGCGCCCCGCCGCCCTGAAGCGCCAGACAGAAGGGCCGCTGGCCTGCCGAAGCGGCGGCCAGGTCCGTCGGCTCGGCGGTCTTGCGTTTGAAGATCGCCATAGGTCGGCCCCCGCTGGGATGGTCTTATTGAGCGGTCCAGCCGCCGTCGATCGAGAAGCTGGCGCCGTTGGCCGAGGCGCCCAGGTCGCTGACCAGATAGAGGAACAGCCCCGCCAACTGATCCGTCGTGACGAACTGTTTGGTCGGCTGGGCGGCCAGGATCACGTCGCTCATGACCTTTTCAGGACTGATGCCGCGGGTGCGCGCCTGGTCTTCGATCTGCTTTTCCACGATCGGCGTATGGACGAAGCCGGGGCAGATGGCGTTGCAGGTGATGTTGTCCTGCGCCAGCTCCAGCGCCACCGTCTTGGTGAAGCCGATGACGCCGTGTTTGGCGGCGACATAGGCCGATTTGAAGGGGCTGGCGACCAAGCCGTGGGCCGAGGCCATGTTGACGATCCGACCCCGCCCCTGGGCCTTCATGATCGGGATGGCGGCGCGAGTGGCGTAGAAGGCCGAGGACAGGTTGATGGCGATGATCTGTTCCCATTTGTCTGTGGGGAACTTCTCGACCGACTCCACATGCTGGACGCCGGCGTTGTTGACCAGAATGTCGAGGCGGCCGAACTCGCGCTCGGCGAAGGCGACCATGTCGGCCACCTCCTCGCCGCGCGTCATGTCGGCGGGGTGATAGCGCACTTGCGCGCCGGAAGACGCCTCAAGCTCGGCGCGGGTGCGCTCGATCTCGGCCGGATCGCCCAGGCCGTTCAGGACCACGTCGCCGCCCCGCGTCGCCACCGCGCGCGCCAGGGCCAGGCCGATGCCCGAGGTCGAGCCTGAGATCACCGCCGCCTGACCCTTCAGATCGCCGATGTCGCGGAAGTCAGAGGACTGGGGCGAGGTGGACATGGATGCGCCTTTCGTTCTTTCGCGAGAGACTAGCGGGGGCGCCCGGCGAAGATCAAGAATTTCCCGACCTGATGAATATCCATTCGGTCTCGGTCGAGGCCGCCTTGTCGAAACCGTAGCCGTCCCGGTCGAAAGCCTTCAGATCCTCGACTCGTTCCAGCCGTTCGTCGATGGCGAAGCGGCTCATGGCGCCGCGCGCCTTCTTGGCGAAGAAGGAGACGATCCGCGTTTCGCCGTTCTTCTCCTCGCGGAACTGGGGCGTGACGACAGGCAGTTTCAGAGCCTTGGCGTCGACGGCGCCGAAATATTCCTGGCTGGCCAGGTTGACGACGACCGGATCGGGCGATCCCTGGGCTCTGAGGTCTTCGGCGTCGGCGTTCAGCTGTTTGGAGATCCGATCGCCCCAGAAATCATAAAGGCTGGAGCCGCGGCGGGTCTTCAGCCGCGTGCCCATTTCCAGTCGATAGGGCTGGATCCGGTCGAGCGGACGCAGCAGCCCGTAGAAGCCGGACAAAATCCGCAGATGGTCCTGGGCGAAGGCCAGGGCGGCGGCGTCCAGCTCTCGCGCCTTCAGCCCCTCATAGACGTCGCCGGCGAAGGCGAAGGCGGCCTGGACGCCGTCCGTCGATTTCGGATCGAACGCCCTGAACCTTTCCAGATTCAAGGTCGCCAGATCATCCGAAATCCCCATCAGGCGACGCAGGTCGGCCTTGGTCTGACGCCGCGCCGTCGCCGCCAGGCTGGCGGTGTCTTCCAGAAAGCGACGCTCCGTGCCGGGCAGGGCCGGATCGGCCGGCGAGAAGTCGAGCCGTTTGGCGGGAGAAAGAAGGATCAGCAAGGGACGGCTCCGTGATGGCGCCGCTCACATAGGCCGCTTCTGCGAAGATTTGAACGGGCGAGGCCGGAATGCCGCGGCTCAGCCGCCGAAGCCGCCCTGATCGAGGAAGGCCTGCTCTTGCGGCGTCGTCGCGCGGCCCAGGGCGAGGTTGCGGTGGGGAAAGCGGCCGAAGCGCACGATGATGTCGCGGTGCAGGCGGCCCCATTTCTCCAGCTCGGCGTCGCCGGCGACCAGGGCCAGGTAGCGGTCCTGATCCTCGAGCCGTTCGGAATGTTCGAAGGGCAGCAGGAGGAAGTTCTTCAGCTCGGGTTCGACCCGGAGGTGCCAGCCGCGCGCCACCGCCTGTTCGGCGAACATCAGGGCCACGGAATCGGTGGCGAACTGATGGGCCGTGCCGCGGAAACTGTTCCTCGGATACTGATCCAGCAGGATCAGCAGGGCCAGGGCGGTCTCGGGGGCCTCGATCCAGTCGTCGCGTTCGCGCCGGGCGGCCGACAGGTGCAGATCCTGGCCGCGCGACCGAAACTGGGCGTCGAACGCCTCGTCCTTGGCGAACCACTTTTCGGGACCGGCCTCTTTCCAGAAGGCGACGACGTCGGATGCGGTTATGAAGGGGGCCATGAGCCAGATCCTAGCCAATCCTCTGCCCGTCTTCCATGACCGCGACTGCGACCTTTCGATCATCCGCGGCAAGCGCGTGGCCATGATCGGCTACGGCAGCCAGGGACGCACCCATGCGCTGAACCTGCGCGATTCGGGCGTGACCGACATCGTGGTCGGCCTGAAGCCCGGTTCGAAGACGCGGGCCGTCGCCGAAGCCGACGGATTTACGGTGATGACGGCGGGCGAGGCGGCGGCGGGGGCGGACGTGGTCGCCGTCATGACCTCGGACGAGGCGCACCGCGACCTGTGGCGCGACGAGCTGGCGCCGACTGTGCGGCCCGGCGCGGCCCTGGTCTTCGCCCACGGCCTGTCGGTGCGGTTCGGCCTGGTGGAGCCCCGCGCCGACCTGGACGTGATCCTGGCCTCGCCCAAGGGGATCGGGCCGCGCATTCGCGACCTGTACGAGGCCGGGGAGGGGGTCTTCTGCCTGTTCGGGGTGCATCAGGACGCCACGGGCGGGGCCCATGCGCTCGGCCTGTCCTATGCGGCGGCCCTGGGCTGCGGACGCAAGGGCATCCTCGAGACGACGATGCGGGACGAGTGCGAGAGCGATCTGTTCGGCGAACAGGTGGTGCTGTGCGGCGGGATCGCCGAACTGATCGATTCGGCCTTCATGAAACTGGTCGAGGCCGGCTATCCGGCCGAGGTGGCCTGGTTCGAATGTTTCTACGAGGCCAAGCTGGTCACCGACCTGATGTACGAGCGCGGCATAGCCGGCGCCTTCGCCAAGATCTCCAATACGGCGGAGTACGGGGCCTACCGCACCGGCCCGCGCGTGATCGGCGCCGAATCGCGCGCCGCCATGGATCAGGTCCTGGCCGAGGTTCAGGGCGGAGGATTCGTGCGGGATCTGATGGCGGACTATGACGCCGGCTCGCCCGACCTCATGGCGCGGCGTGCGGCCCTGGGGCGGCGGCCGATCGAGGCGGTGGGGGCGCGTCTGAACGCGGTGGCGCGCCTGGCGCGGGAGACGGCGGCGAACGACGACTGAGGCGCGGGAGATTCGTCATCCTCGGGCTCGACCCGAGGATCGGCTGTGGATCGGGCTGTGCGTCCTCAGTGAGGCAATGCGGCGGACAGCCCGGCCCTCGGGTCGAGCCCGAGGGTGACGATCATATGGAATTTTAGAAAGAGAAGATGGTCGGAGTGAGAGGATTCGAACCTCCGACCCCTGCGTCCCGAACGCAGTGCTCTACCAGGCTGAGCCACACTCCGACCGTGGGGGCTGGGCCGCAAGGCGTCGCCCCGAAGTGAGGACGCGGCTTATAGCCATGGGTTTCGGAGGCCGCAAGCGTCCATTTCGACCTTCTTCGCAGTCGGCGAAAATTGTCCTGAGCGGGGGTGTTGCATCCGAAAACGGTTTGGCCTATCTGACCGCCTCCGCCGCACGAGAGTGCTGCGGACGCCGGACCTGCTGGGGAATGGTGTAATGGTAACACTCCGGTTTTTGGTACCGTCATTCTAGGTTCGAGTCCTAGTTCCCCAGCCACCGCCTCTCCCATAAGCAAAGGCCTGCCTTGGGCCTCCCTTGGCGTCAGGCCGTCGTCGCTGACCGGCTCTTGGCGTGGAATCGAAGCGCGCCAAGGCCGCTCGACGCCGGAACCTTCCCGACCGGCCTAGCCTCAAGACGCGGACGATTCAGCGCGGAGGCGGCTTTCTGGCGCGCAATCCCCAGGGCGGCGCGATTCGCAATGAACTGGTGGCCGAACGGTGTTGGGGTTACAGCGCCCCTTGTCAGGGGCGATCCAGCCCTCTAGAGCCCACTGCCTGCCCATGCGGATGTGGCGGAACTGGTAGACGCACTGGATTTAGGTTCCAGCGCCGAGAGGCGTGGAGGTTCGAGTCCTCTCATCCGCACCAAGCAAAAAGGCCCGGGATCGATCCCGGGCCTTTTTGTCTTTGTAGGGCAGGCTTATCGCGCTTCGCGCTGCTTGAGGCCATTTTGTGGGCCCATCGCGCGTGGGGTTAGTTGAGGCGCCGTTGGCGCGCCACTGTTTCCCTTGCGGCGAAGAAAAAGGCCGGGGCGTCGACCCCGGCCTTCTTTGCATCAGTCGCGTTCTTCCTTGGAGCCGGGGGCCGGGGCGCCCGGCATCGGCGGGACCGGGCCGACCGGGGCGTCGGGGGACAGTTCCGGGACCTCGACCAGGCCGCGGGCGACGTGGCTCTTACGGAAGCCGTAGGCGAAATAGATCACCAGACCCACGGCGCCCCAGATGGGCAGGACCATCTTGGCGTCATGCGGCAGGTTCCAGAACAGGAAGGCGCAGCCGGCAGCCGAAAGCGGCGCGATGATCCAGACCAGGGGCGTCTTGAACGGACGTTTCCGGTTCGGGTCGGTCTTGCGCAGGATCAGGACCGCGATCGACACCATGAAGAAGGCGAACAGGGTGCCCGAGTTCGAGATGTCGGCCAGCTGACCCACTGGGAAGAGGGCGGCGGCGATGGCGACGGCGACGCCGGTGAACAGGGTCACGACATAGGGGGTCTTGAACCGCTTGTGCATCTTGGTCAGGCCTTCCGGCAGCAGGCCGTCGCGCGCCATGACGAAGAAGATGCGGGTCTGGCCGTAGATCATCATCAGGATGACCGAAGGCAGGGCCAAGAGGGCGGCGGTGCCCAGGGCGTTGCCGACCTGCGGATGGCCGATGACGCGCAGGACGTGGGCCAGGGCCTCGTTCGAGCAGACCAGGGCCTCGGCGTTGGCCGGCAGGGCGCAGGCGGCGACGAAGGCAGGCGAGCCCGGCTGGACGGCTTGACCGGCGGCGCCGAGGACCGGCTGGGCGCCGATGGCGCCGGCCGCGCCCAGGGCGACCAGCAGATAGAAGACGGTGCAGAAGGCCAGGGAGCCGATCAGGCCGATCGGCACGTTGCGCTGCGGGTTCTTGGTCTCTTCAGCAGCGGTGGAGACGGCGTCGAAGCCGACATAGGCGAAGAAGATCGAGGCGGCGGCGCCGACGATGCCCATGCCCGAATAGGCGCCGAACAGGCCGTTGGGCGCGAAGGGCGACAGGTTGGCGGTGTCGATGACCGGCAGGGTCAGGACAATGAAGACCGTCAGGGCCGCGACCTTGATCGCCACAAGGATGGCGTTGACGCGGGCCGACTCGGTGGTGCCCAGGATCAGCAGGCCCGTCACGGCCAGGGCCACGATGATGGCGGGAATGTTGACGATCCCGGCCGAGAAGTCCGGCGTCGGGATGAAACCGTTCATGCTCCAGGTCGGTCCGGCGGATAGGAGGTCCGGGAAGTCGAAGCCTATCCCGTTCTCTATCAGGCCCAGCACATAGCCGGACCAGCCCACCGACACGGCCGAGGCCGCAACAGCGTATTCGAGGATCAGGGCCCAGCCGACGCACCAGGCGAGCAGCTCGCCCAGGACGGCGTAGGTATAGGTGTAGGCCGAGCCGGAGACCGGGGCCATGGCCGCCAGTTCCGAATAGCAGAGCGCCGCCACCGCGCAGACCGCGCCGGCGATGACGAAGCTGACCATCATGCCGGGGCCGGCCTTCTGAGAGGCCGCAGCCGTCAGAACGAAGATGCCGGTGCCGATGATGGCGCCGATGCCGAGCAAGGTCAGTTGAACAGGTCCGAGCGACCGATGAAGCGACTTCTTCTCGGCCGTGGCCAGAATCGCGTCGAGCGACTTAACGCGCCACATAGAATACCCCCACGTTTACGGCGGCCCTCTGGCCGCGTCGGCGGGGACGCTAGCGGCGGAATGCGGGCCGCGCAACGCGCATGACGGCGGGGTGAAGCGCTCACGACGCTTTCGTGATCGTGGCGCATCGGGGGCGCATCGGGCTAGAGGCGGATCATGTTGCCGATCCACGCCGTTCTCGACCCGCTGAAATCCGCCCTTGCAAACGGAAATACGGCGGTTTTGGCCGCCCCGCCGGGGGCGGGGAAGACCACGGTCGTCCCCTTGGCCCTGCTGGACCAGGCCTGGCTGGGCGACGGACGGGTGCTGGTGCTGGAGCCGCGCCGTATCGCCGCACGGGCCGCCGCCGACCGGATGGCCGCCACCCTGGGCCAGGAGGCGGGCGGGACGGTCGGCTACCGCACCCGGCTGCAGAGCCGGATCGGGCCGAAGACGCGGATCGAGGTGATCACCGAGGGGGTCTTCACACGGATGATCCTGGACGACCCCGGCCTGGAGGGGGTGGGAGTGGTCCTGTTCGACGAGTTTCACGAGCGCAGCCTGGACGCCGACCTGGGTCTGGCCCTGGCGCGGGAAACCCAAGGGGCGCTGCGGGAGGATCTGCGGCTGCTGGTGATGTCGGCCACCCTGGACGTGGCGGGGGTGTCGCGGTTGCTGGACGGCGCGCCGGTGATCGAGGCGGAGGGGCGGGCCTATCCGGTCGAAACCCGCTATCTGGGCCGCAATCCGACCGAGCGGTTCGAGGAGGCGATGACGCGGGCCTGTCTGACGGCCCTGGGGGAGGAGACGGGGTCGGTTTTGGCCTTCCTGCCGGGGCAGGGGGAGATCCACCGGGTCGCGCGGCTGATCAGCGAGCGGCTGAGGCTGCCGAACGTCGACGTGGTTCCCCTGTATGGCGGACTGGATCGGGCGGAGCAGGACCGCGCCATCGAACCGGCGGCGCCGGGGCGGCGCAAGCTGGTGCTGGCGACCTCGGTTGCGGAGACGAGCCTGACGATCGACGGGGTGCGGGTGGTGGTGGACGGCGGCCTGTCGCGCGTGCCCCGGTTCGAACCGTCCAGCGGCCTGACGCGATTGGCGACCGTGCGGGTCAGTCGGTCGTCGGCGGAGCAGAGACGGGGGCGGGCGGGACGGACCGAACCGGGCGTCTGCTATCGGCTGTGGGACGAGGAACAGACGCGCGGCCTGGTCCCGCATCAGCGGCCGGAAATCCAGGAAGCGGACCTGACCGGCCTGGCGCTGGATCTGGCGCGATGGGGCGCGCGGTCGGTCGAGGGGTTGGCCCTGCTGGACCCGCCGCCGGCCGGAGCCCTGGGCGAGGCGCGCAAGGTGCTGACGCGGCTGGGGGCGCTGGATGCGGAGGGCGGGTTGACCGATCACGGGCGGCGGCTGACACGCATCCCCCTGTCGCCGCGCCTGGCCCATATGGTCGCCGTGGCCTCGGACGGGCACGACGCCATGACGGGCGCGCGGATCGCGGCGGTGCTGAGCGAGCCGGGATTGGGCGGATCGAACGTGGATCTGCACGACCGGCTGGTCGGCCTGGCGCGGGACCGGTCGCCGCGGGCGCGGGATGCGTTGAAACTGGCTGAGCGCTGGGCTCGGGCGGCGGGCGGCGGCGCGGGCGGGTCGGTCGATGAGGGACTGCTGCTGGCCGAGGCCTTCCCCGAACGGATCGCGCGGATGCGGGGCAAGGCCGGCGAGATGCTGCTGGCCAGCGGGCGCGGGGCCATGGTCGAGGCGACCGATCCCCTGGCGCGCGAGACCTGGCTGGCGGTGGCCGAGCTGGGGGGCGGCGAGGCGCGGGACCGGGTGCGGCTGGCGGCGGCGCTGGACGCGGCGACGCTTGAAACCGATCTGGCGCGGCTGATCGAAACCGAGGAACGGCTGGCGCGCGAGCCCTCGGGCCGGGCGGTGATCAAGCGCATCCGACGGATCGGCGCGATCGTTCTGGATGAGAAGGTGATCGGGACGCCTGACGCGAGCCAGTTGTCGGCCGTGCTGAAGGCCGAGGTCGAGGCCGAGGGGATCGGCGCCCTGCACTGGGGCGAGCAGGCCTCGGCTCTGCGGGCGCGGCTGGCTTTTCTGCACGGGCTGGACCCGGCCTGGCCTGATGTGTCGGACGATGGTCTCATGGCGGCGCGCGAGGACTGGCTGTGGCCGGTGCTGGAGGGCGCGAAGTCGCTGGCGGCGACCAACGACGGCAGGCTGGCGGACGCCTTGCGGGGGCTGATCCCCTGGGATCTGCAACGCAGGCTGGACGAACTGGCGCCGCCGCGACTGACGACGCCGCTGGGGTCGGCGGGCATCGACTACGGCGCGGAGGGCGGACCGCGCGTTGAGATCCGCGTTCAGGAGTTGTTCGGCGTGACGACCCATCCGACGGTCGGCGGCGGCCGCGTTCCCCTGACCCTGGCCCTGCTGTCGCCGGCGCGGCGGCCGGTGCAGGTGACCCAGGACCTGCCGGGATTCTGGGCGGGCTCGTGGGCGGCGGTGCGCTCGGAGATGCGCGGCCGCTATCCGCGCCATCCCTGGCCCGAGAACCCGGCCGAAGCCCAGGCGACCAACCGGGCCAAGCCCCGCGGGACGTGAAGCGTCGAACCGGTCCCAAGCGGCTGCAACCGGGCGGCAAGCGCTGCGTTGAGCCAATCTCGCAGAGGACGCCCCATGGCACTTACCCAACTCGACCCCCCGCTGCCTGTCACCGTGCAGGATCGCGGCAAGGGGTTCGCCTTCGCCGTCATCGACTATGGTCAGGAGCACAATCTGATCTGGGTGACGGCCATTACCGAGACCGGAGAAATCTGGTGCGCGCCCAACCCGGTCGTGCGGATGCAGGCGAACTGGACCATGGGACGGCCGTCGCCCGCAGGTTGAGGCTTTTCAGCGGGGGAAGATGACGCGATATGGTCAGGCGCACCTGCGGTGCGCCAACCGGGGACGAAATCGTGTCGAACGCCAGGATCATATCGCCCACAGCCGGCAAGGCGCGGGTTCTTTTCGCCAGCCTGATCGGCACCACGATCGAATTCTACGACTTCTACATCTACGCCACGGCGGCGGTGCTGGTGTTTCCGCAGCTGTTCTTCCCGGGCGGAGACCCGACGACGGCCATGCTGTCGTCCTTCGCCACCTTCTCCATCGCCTTTTTCGCAAGACCGGTCGGCGCCCTGGCTTTCGGGCATTTCGGGGACCGGGTGGGACGCAAGGCGACCCTGGTGGCGGCCCTTATGACCATGGGCCTTTCGACCGTGGCCATCGGCCTGCTGCCGACCCATGCGACGGTCGGTATTGTCGCTCCCCTGCTGCTGGCCCTGTGCCGGTTCGGACAGGGGCTCGGCCTGGGCGGCGAATGGGGCGGGGCCGTGCTGCTGGCCACCGAAAACGCGCCGCCGGGCAAGAAGGCCTGGTTCGGCATGTTCCCGCAACTGGGGGCGCCGATCGGCTTCATCCTGTCGACGGGCGCCTTCATCGTCCTGACCTCGACGATGGGCGAGGCCCAGTTCGAGGCCTGGGGCTGGCGCCTGCCCTTTCTGGCCAGCGCCGTCCTGGTCTTCGTCGGTCTGTGGGTGCGGTTGAAGATCACCGAGACCCCGGAATTCCAGACGGCGATGGACCGGAAGGAGCGGGTCAAGGCGCCGGCCGTGACCCTGTTCGCCCAGCACAAGACCGCCCTGTTCCTGGGGACGTTCAGCGGGGTGACGACCTTCTCCCTCTTTTATCTGATGACGGTCTTCGCCCTGGGCTGGGCGACGACGGGGATGGGGCTTGAGCGCGGCGAGGTCCTGCCGGTTCAACTGATCGGGGTGCTGTTCTTCGCCGCCTTTATCCCTGTGACGGCCCTGCTGGCCGACAAGTTCGGCCAGGTGAAGGTGCTGATCGCTTCATCGGTCGGGATCGCCCTGTTCGGCGGCCTGTTCGCGCCCCTGTTCGGAGCGGGGCTGACGGGGCTGCTGATCTTCTTCGCCCTGGGCTTTGCGCTGATGGGCTGCACCTACGGCCCTATCGGCGCGGCCATGGCGCGGCCCTTCCCGACGGCCGTCCGCTATACGGGGGCGTCCATGGCCTTCAATCTGGCCGGGATCGTGGGGGCGTCGCTGGCGCCCTATCTGGCGACCTGGCTGGCCAAGACCTATGGACTGGCGGCGGTCGGCGGCTATCTGGCCCTGTCGGCGGTGGTGACCATACTGGCCCTGTGGGGCATGGGGCGGGTCAGCCCGGAGACGGAACTCTGATACCGAACTCTAGGCTTCGTCCGTCGCCGCATAGACCATGATCCCGGTCGCGATGGCCAGGTTCAGGCTGTCGGCCCGGCCGCGCATCGGGATCTTGACGTTGACGTCGCAGGCGGCGGCCAGCTGGTCGGTCAACCCGGCCTGTTCGTTGCCCATCAGGATCAGCGACGGCTTCTGCATCACCGCCGAGCGGTGGCTGACCTTGGCGTCCAGCCGGGTGCCGACGACGCTGCCGGGCCAGGTCTGGCGCCAGGCCAGGAAGGACTCGGGGTCGGCTTTGGTGATGGAGACGGCGAAGACCGAACCCATGGTCGCGCGCACCGCCTCGACCGAATAGGGATCGACGCAGTCGCCGATCAGGATGACGCCGCCGCAGCCGGCCGCGTCGGCGGTGCGGATGATGGTGCCCAGATTGCCGGGATCACGCACCTGCTCCAGGGCCACCCAGCAGGGGGCCGAGGCGGGGTCCAGCCTGTCCAGAGGGGTATAGACCTGATCGAACACGCCCAGGACGGTCTGCGGATTGTCGCGGCGGCTGATCTTTTCGAGGATGGCGTGGGTGACGACGACGATCTCGCCGCCGGCCTTGCGCGTCTCGGCCTTGGCCCGGTCCAGCAGAGGGTGGGGGCGGGCGTCCTCGCCGACCAGCAGCATGCGCGGCGCGCGGCCCGGGTCGAGGGCCTCGCCGATGAATTTCAGCCCTTCGGCCAGGAAGGTTCCGGTGCTGTCCCGCTCCTTGCGCATATGCAGGGCGCGGACGGCCTTGACCGTGTCATTGGTCAGGGAGGTGATCACGCGGTGGGTGTCGTGCGCGCTCATCGGCTCCACCGGGCGAAGAAGGACAGGCCGATGGCGCGGGCGTCCGGCCCGTCTTCGGACAGGGCCAGTTCGCCCCAGTCGATGCGGCCGCCGCGATCCGGCAGGGCTTCGGCCATCAGATGGGCCAGCGACAGGCCGGAGATGCGGGCGGCGTAGGCGTTCAGCAACAGGAAATCGGCCTCGTCGGACAACAGGGCGGCGCAGTCCTTCAGCAGGGCCGGCATGTCCTCGAACAGGCGCCAGACTTCGCCGGTCGGGCCGCGTCCGTACTTGGGCGGGTCCAGGATGATTCCGTCGTATTTGGAGCCGCGCCGGACCTCCCGCGCCACATATTTGCGGGCGTCCTCGACGATCCAGCGGATCGGGCGGTCGGACAGGCCGGACTGTTCGGCGTTCTCACGGGCGTAGTTGACTGATTTCTTCGAGGCGTCGACGTGGGTGACCTCGGCCCCGGCGGCGGCGCAGGCCAGGCTGGCGACGCCGGTATAGCCGAACAGGTTCAGGATCTTCGGCGCTCGGCCGGCGTCGCGCGTGAAGGCGCGCACGCGGCCGTCCAGCCAGTCCCAGTTGGCGGCCTGTTCCGGGAAGAAGGCCAGGTGGCGAAAAGGCGTGAAGCGGCCGGTGAACTTCACCTCGCGCCATTTCAGGGGAAAGGCGTCGACGGGGCCGTGCCGGTCGAAGCGCCAGCGGCCGGAGTCTTCCTCCTCCTGCTGCGGATCGAAGGCGGCGGTGGCCTGGTCGAAAGCGGCCGGGTCGCGCGGGGACCAGAAGCACTGGGGCTCGGGCCGGACCACCGTATAGGGGCCGTAGCGCTCAAGCTTCCTGCCCTCGCCGGAGTCCAGCAGGGCGTAGTCGGACCAGCCGCGGGTCACCAGGGTTTCGGGGGTGGGAGAGAGCAGGGGCGCCATCCTGCGGCTGATAGGCGGTCAGGCGGCCTTACGTCCAGCATCGACATGGGTGGAGGCGCCGCATTCGGCGTCATGGTCCGGCTCATGGATCGTCTTGTCCCAGACATAGGGCGATACGATCAGTCGCCACAGGGCCTGGGCGAAGGCGACGCTGAGCAGGGACCAATAGGCCGGCGCCAGCAGCATGTCGCTGAGACGATAGTCCAGACCGGCGCGGCGCGCCCCGACGGCGCAACTCATCCATGCGGCGACGACGCCCAGCGCCAGGACGGCGAGCGATCCGGTCGGCAAGGACGGCGCCGCGCCCGCATGAAGGCCCAGGAGAAGGGCCGACCCGATCCAGGCCAAGGCGGGAGCGTGGCAGGCGGCGGATATGACGGCGGCGCCCAAGGTCATGACAAGCGACAGCATTCCGCGCTCGCCCAGGGCGGCGGGCGAGCGCGTATGCACGCCCCATGTCTGCATATAGCCCTTCAACCATCGCGTTCTCTGGGGCAGCCAGCGCTCGAAAGGGCCGGGCGGCGTTTCCCAGGTCGGTCGGTGGATGACCCCCAGACGCCACCCCGCCGACCAGAGCCGAAAGCCCAGGTCGGCGTCTTCCGTCACATTATAGGCGTCCCAACCGCCCAGATCCCGGAGGATGGCGGTCCGAAGATGATTGCTGGTGCCGCCGAGGGGGAAGGGCAGGTTCAGCTTCGCCATGCCCTGAAGATTGACCTCGAAAAGGGCGGCGTACTCCAGGGCGAACTGTCGATCGAGAAACCCCTTCAGGCCGGCGCCTCTGCGAACGCGCAACGGCGCCTGAACGCAGGCGAGATCAGGACTCTGGGCGAAGTGCGCCGCCGCTTCACGCAGTTGCCCCGGGTCCGGCGCATCTTCGGCGTCATAGACGGTGACCAGTTCGCCCTTGATGAGGGGAAGGGCGTGGTTGAGGGCGCGCGGCTTGGTCTGGGGCGCGCCAGGCGGCACGATCAGGATCTGCAGCCAGTCAGGCCTGGCTGCGGCCGTCGCGGCCGCAATGGTTGACTGATCGTGCGCTTCCAGGATGAGGAACCCCTGCAACTGTCGGCGGGGGTAGTCCAGCCGAGACAGGTTCTGCACCAACTGCTCCACCACCGCCGCCTCGTCATACAAGGCCGCCAGGACGGTATAGCGCGGCCAGCGGCCCGGCTTGGGCGGCGGGGGCGGCGGAGAAAGACTGGCCGCCGCCAGGACGGCCCGCCAAACGGCCGTGGCGACGAAACAAGCCTGAAGCCCCAAGATCAGGGCCTCCAGCGTCGCCCGCGGCCAGAGGACGAGGGCGAGCGCCGCAGATGTCGCCAACCCGCCGACAACCGCCGCCTGCCAGGCCGTCGGCGTTCGACGCCCTGCGCCGCTGAGCGCATTCGTCTTGATCATCATCGTTCCAAGCCCCCGCCCGAGCCGAATACAACTGGAAATACTTGTTTGGTGCAACTGGATTTTTCTGCGCCGATTGGCGCCGATGATCGATTGTCGCTATTCAGATCGCTCCTGACCTGGAGTCGCCTTTGCCCCTCGCGTCGCAATCGTCTCGTTCCCACCGCAAGCCCAAGGGGGAAGGCCATTCACGGCGCGGCGAAATCCTGGCCGCCGCCGAGCGGATTTTCGTCGAGCACGGCTATGAAGGAGCGACCATTCGCAAGATCGCGGACGAGGTCGGCCTGTCCTCGACCGCCCTCTATATGCATTTCCCCGATAAGGGCGCGATCCTGCAGGAAATCTGCCGCAACGCTTTCAGCGTCCTGACGGCGGCTGCGGCCTCCCTGTCGACGGGCTCCGCGCCGCCGGAGGTGCGACTGAGGGCCATGATCGAGGCCTACGCCCAGTTCGGGTTCGATCAGCCCAACGCCTATCGCCTGATCTATCTGACCCGTCCCATCGAGGCCCGAGAGGGCGCTCAGACCTTGTCTCAGGAACTGGGCGCCGTCGTCTTTTCCGCCTTTGGAGCCTTGGTTGAGGAGACCGTGGCCGCAGGGCGGATGGAGGGCGACGCCAGGGCGATCGCCCAGTCGATTTGGGCGGCTGCGCACGGCGTCGTATCGCTGATGATCACCAAACCCTATTTCCCGTGGGTGGAGCGGGACCAGTTGGTCAAGACGACCATGGACGCCGTGTTCAACGGCCTGCTTAAACCGTGATCCCACGCGTCCGGTCGCTCCTTCTCTGTCTGGTCCTTGTGGGGCTGACGCCGGTCCCCGCCCAGGCTCGGCCCTTGCGGGTCATGGCCCTGGATCAGTGCGCCGATCAATATGTCCTGGCCCTGGCGCCGGACGCCGAACTGGCCCTGTCGCCGCGCGCCGACGACCCTGACGCCTGGCTGAGGCGCGAGGCGGCCGGACACCGGCGGCTGCGCCCGACCCTGGAGGCGGCGGTGGGGTTCAAGCCGGATGTGGTCCTACGCTACTGGGGCGGCGAACCCCGGCTGCTGGCGGCCCTGGAGCAGCGCGGGACCAAGGTGGTCACGATCGAGGACGCGACAGACTTCGACGGGGTGCGCGCCAATATTCGCGCCGCAGCGCAGGGTCTCGGGCAGGCCGAGCGGGGGGCTCGACTGGAGCGGACCATGCAGGCCAAGCTGGATCGCGCGGCGCCGCCCGCCGGAAGCCCGACGCCCGGCGCCCTCTATCTGACCTCGGGCGGCTATACGTCCGGTCCGGGCACGCTGATGGATGCGATGATGCGGGCGGCCGGTTTTCGCAATCTGACGACCGCGCCGGGCTTCGGGGCCGTCAGTGTCGAGCAGATCGCGCTTCAGCCGCCTATCCGGTTCGTGCTGGGCTTTTTCGACCAGTTGCGGGCCGACTGGCGGGGAGCAGGCCGCCATCCGGTGGTGCGCCGCGCCGCCAAGGGGCGGACGGCGGCCAAGCTGCCAGCGGCCGTCCTGACCTGTCCCGCCTGGTTCGCCGCCGACGGGGTGGAGATGATGAAGGCGCGGCCATGAGTGGGACGGTTCGTCTGTGCGTGACGCTGGGCCTGCTCTGTACGGCGGCCGTGGCGACCGCCGTACTGTTCGGGGAGACGGGGTTCGACCGCGCCCAGTATGCGGCGGCCTTCGGCGATCCGTCTTCAGGTCCCTGGGACGTCTTGTGGCAGGTGCGGGCACCCCGCGCCGTCTGCGCCCTGGTCGTGGGGGCGGCTCTGGGGCTGGCGGGGGCGGTGATGCAGGGGCTGCTCCGCAATCCCCTGGCCGATCCTGGCGTTCTGGGGGTTTCGGCGACGGCGGCCCTGGGCGCGGCCCTGGCGATCGTCCTGGGCGGCGCGGGCGTTGCGGGCCTGGTGGAGATGTCGGCCCTGGCCGGCGCGGCTGTGGCCGGTGGGGTGCTGGTCGCGGCAGCCGGACTGATGCGGGCGCCGGAGGCCCTGATCCTTTTCGGGGTGGCCTTGTCGAGTTTCGCGGGGGCGGCGACGGCCCTGATCTTCAACCTGTCGCCGTCTCCCATCGCCCAGGCCGAGGTCATGGCCTGGCTCTTGGGATCTGTGCAGAACCGGAGTTGGGTCGATGTCGCCTGGGTGGCGCCGGCCCTGGCGATGGCCGCCGTTTTCGCCGGCCTGTCGGCGCGGGGACTGCGGATGCTCACCCTTGGCGATGAAACGGCCGCAACCTCGGGGCTCTCCATGGGGCGGTTGAGAGGCTTCGCCCTGATCGCGGCGGCGCTGGCGACGGGGGCGGCGGTGGCGGTCGCGGGCGTGATCGGTTTCGTCGGTCTGGCGGCGCCCCATCTGGTGCGGGCGGCGGTGCGCGGGGACGCGGGGCGAATCCTGGCGCCCTCGGCCCTGGCCGGCGGACTGATCCTGGTGGTCGCGGATTTAGCGGCGCGGCTGACGCCGACGGATCAGGAGCTGAAACTGGGGGTGTTCACGGCCTTGATCGGGGCGCCCCTGTTCGCCCTGATCGCCTGGCGGGCGGCGCGGGAGTGGCGGCTGTGATCGCGCCGCTGACGATGTGGGACGCCCAGGCGACCCTAGGGGGGCGCAAGGTGCTGGACGGTGCGGACGTCCAGGTCGAGCGCGGCCGATTGGTCGCCCTGGTCGGTCCCAACGGGGCCGGCAAGTCCAGCCTGATCAAGGCGTTCGTCGGACTGCTGGCGCTGGACGGCGGCGTCGCCCGCCTGAACGGCGACGACGTCACGACACTGTCCCCTCGAGAACGGGCTCGGCGCGTCGCCTATCTGCCCCAGGAACGGCGGATCGCCTGGAACCTGCCGGCGGTGGAGGTGGCGGCCCTGGGCGCGCCCTTCCTGGCCGGTCCCGAAGCCTTGGCGCGGGCCAAGCGGGCTCTGGCTGAAGTGGGCGGCGCCCATCTGGTCGATCGCGGCGTAGCCGAAATGTCCGGCGGCGAGCGGGCGCGGGTGCTGCTGGCGCGCGCTCTGACGACCGACGCCCCCATGCTGCTGGCGGATGAACCGATCGCGGGGCTCGATCCGGACGCGCAGCGGCTGGTGCTGGAGCGGCTGCGCGTCCGCGCGGACGGCGGCGCCGCCGTGCTGGTCAGCCTGCACGACCTGACCTTGGCGGCGGCCTTCGCCGACCAGGTGGTGGTCATGCATCAGGGACAGGTCGCCGCCGCCGCCCCGCCGATGGAGGCGCTGGAGCCGGGTGTGCTCAGAAGCGTCTTCGGCTTGGACGGGCGCTGGGTCGAAACACCGGACGGGCCGCTGCTGGCGGCCCGCCGGGCTCAGTAGGCGACGTAGGGACGGGGACCCGCAGCCGCGCCGCGCGCAATGTCGGCCGAAGGCGTCAGGGGCGCCGAGCCGCCGTTCAGCCGGGCCTTGTAGACCGCCATATTCTCCATCACCCGCATCATATAGTTGCGCGTCTCGGTGAAGGGGGCGCATTCGATGAAGTCGATGGCGGCGTTGGCGTCGCCGCGCGGGTCGCCGCAGCGAGCGATCCACTGGTTCGGCCGCGCTGGGCCGGCGTTGTAGCCGACCGTGGCCAGCAGCATGGAGCCGTTGTTGGCCGCCATCAGCTCGCCCAGGTGATAGCTGCCCAGGGTCATGTTGTAGTCCGGGTCCCACAGCTGTTCGGCCGAGAAGCTCATGCCCAGGCGACGGGCCACGCCGGAGCCGGTGGAGGGCAGGAACTGCATCATTCCGCGCGCATCGGCGCCGGAGCGGGCCCGGGGGTCGAAACTGGATTCCTGACGCGTGATGGCCTGAGTGAACTCCAGCGGCGCCGCGCCGGCGACTTGTGGCGGTATGCGGACCGGATACATCCGCTCTGGCAGGACAAAGCCCCTCTGGCTGGCCGCACGGCCGACCATCATGGCCGCGAAACCGTCGCCGTAGCTGCGGCTCAGATCCATCAGCAGGGCCAGATCCTCGATCGTCGGGAGGTCGTTGTCGAGCTGATAGGCGAAGACCCGCAGCAGGCTGGTCTCTCCGGTCTCGCCGAGAATCCGAGTGGCGCGAACCCGTTCGTCGGCTTCAAATCGGGCGATGTCCGCAGGGGTAGGCGCCGGATCACCGGGCAGGGTCAGGGTGGTCATCCCGGCCTTTTCGGCGGCGAGCTGGCCATAGAAGGTCTGCCAGTGCTGGGCGCCGTTGCGATAATAGGCGAGGGCGGCGTCGCGCTCGCCCCGGGCCTCGGCGGCCCGGCCCAGCCAGTAATAGGCGCGGCCCTGGGTGATCGGAGTTGAGGAGGCGGTGCGCAGGGCCTCGAAATGACGGGCGGCGACTTCGGGCTGGTTCAGCTTTGTCAGGGCGACCCATCCGGCGAAGAATTCGGCGTCAACCATTCGGTCGCCCGAGGTGAAGCCGTGGCCGTTCATCGCATCATAGGCGGCGCGCCAGTTTCCCTGCTGCAGGGCGTCCAGATAATAGTTGCGGCGCTCGGTCCACAGGGTGTCGTCGCCGACCGTGTGGCCCGGAGCGGGCGGGAGGTAGGCCAGAAGCGGGAAGGCTTCGGACTGACGGTTCTGAGACCGCAGGATACGAACCCGTTCCAGGACCACGACGGGATCGACGGCCTGTGTCGGGGTCAGGGAAGCGACCACGGCGTCAGGGCTGTAGGCGGTGCGCAGGCTCATGACGGCGTTTGCGACGGCCGCCCGTTCCGGTGAGACGAGGCCCGTCATCGCGCGGGTGGCCGGGCCGTGAGGGCCCATCAGCAGCAGATTGAGGCGGGTCTCATGATCGGCCGGGGTCAACCATCCGGCCCAGGCGGCCAGAATGCGCGATTGCGGCGCCTCGTCGAAGGATCGCGTGCGCCACCATTCGCGGATCAGGGCGCGCGCCTCATCGCGTCGCCCCCTCTGTTCAAGGGCGGCGGCGTAGGCGATGGCGCCATCGACCGTGCGGGGCGGTTCCTGCGCGAACAGGGCCAGGGCGGCGTCCGGGCCGACGCCGGATCGGGCCAGCACCTTTTCTGTCGCTTCGCGGCGTGATTCGGCCCTCGGCCAGCCGGCCAGCTCCGTCTGGGCGCGGGCGAGGTCGGCGTAGGACAGCTGTTCGCCCGAGGTGTCGATCAGGGCCCACTGGACCAGTTTGCGCGCTGCGGGATCGCCGATCTGTGAGAGGGCCGACTGGGCGCCCAGCACGTCGCGCGCCCGCGCGGCGGCCAGTCCTTGACGAAACAGCGCCGTGTCCTGATCATTCAGGACGCGGGTTTGGCCATAGGCGACGCCGGTTTGAGCGACGGAACCATAGGGGACGGCCTGCGCCGGCGCCGCGTCTTGAGGGCTCGGCGCAATCAAGGCGAGCACCGCCGCCAGACTCGTCGCAATCATGATCTTTCCTGTTCTCATTCATCCCGGTTGCGGCGAAGCCGCTGGCGACCTAACGTCTCGCGCTCTCAAGACAGAGGTCCTGGACGTCCGTCCATCGCCCCTCCCCAATTAGGCTAGCTAGTCCCATGACCGCCCCCTTGTTCAAGGGCGTGATCACCGCCCTGATCACACCACTTCATGACGGAAACGTGGACGAAGCCGCATTCGCCACGCTGATCGAGCGTCAGATCGCCGCAGGCGTCAGCGGTCTGGTGCCCGTCGGCACGACAGGCGAGGGCGCCAGTATGGATCTGGACGAGCACAAGCATGTGATCGAACTGTGCGTGCGCCTGGTCGCCGGCCGCGTTCGCGTCATCGCCGGAACCGGCTCGCCCTACACCAAGGAAGCCATCGACCTGACCCGCCACGCCAAGACGGTGGGGGCGGACGGAGCCCTGGTCGTGACGCCCTATTACATCCGCCCGTCCCAAGCCGGGATGGCGGCGCATTTCGAGGCCATAGCGGACGCCGTCCAACTGCCCATCCTGCTTTACAATGTGCCCGCGCGAACCGGAGCGGACCTGGCCAATGAGACGGTGGCGCGATTGGCGGCTCATCCGAACATCGTCGGCATCAAGGACGCCACCGGCGACATGAGCCGGGTCAGCTGGATGCGGGCCGAGATCCAAGGGCCGTTCGACCTGATCTCCGGCGATGACTCCAGCTATTTGGGCTATCACGCCCATGGCGGGGTCGGACTGATTTCGGTGGCGTCGAATGTGGCGCCCGAAGCCATGGTCGCTTTGCACAATGCGGCGGCGTCCGGCGACTACGCCGCAGCGCGGGATTGGCAGGACCGTCTGATCGGCCTGTGTAAGGCGCTGTTCCTCGATAATTCTCCCGCCCCGACCAAATACGCCCTGGCCCGGCTGGGCCTGTGCCGTGAAGAGGCGCGCTTGCCGCTGTCGCCGACCTCCGACGCGGTCAAGCCGGCCATCGACAAGGCCATGGTCGAGGCGGGCGTGATCTGATGGCGCCCAAGCCGCAGCCCAAGTCCAAGGTCATCGCCGAGAACCGCCGCGCGCGCTTCGACTATTTCCTGGAGGACAATATAGAGGCGGGGATTCAGCTGCTGGGCACCGAGATCAAGGCTCTGCGCGACGGCCGGGCCAATATCGCCGAAAGCTATGCGGCGGTCGAGGGACGAGAGATCGTCCTGATCAACGCCGACATTCCGCCTTACAAACAGGCCAACCGCTTCAATCACGAGCCCCGCCGGCCGCGCAAATTGTTGCTGCACCGCAAGCAGATCGACAAGCTGATGGGGGCGGTGCAGCGTGACGGTCAGACCATCATCCCGCTGAGGCTCTATCTGAACGAGGCGGGCAAGGCGAAGCTGGAGATCGCCCTGGCCAAGGGCAAGAAGCTGCACGACAAGCGCGAGGCCTCGGCCGAACGGGACTGGCAGCGCGACAAGGCGCGGCTGATGCGGGACAAGGGCTGAGCCCCGTCGCCGTCGCCTAGTTGAGAGGGCGGGCGTCCGTCACGCCGGGCAGGTCGGAGGCGCTTCGGCTCATCTGGCCGCCGGCGGAGGGGGCGACCAGACCGCCGGTCAACAGCGTCAGCACCGTGAAGGCGACCACGACCACGGCCGCGATCAAGGCCAGCCTGCGCTCGGCTGGGGTGAAGAGTCGATCGGTCGTGCGTTGCATGGTTCAGCCTCCCTCCCCTCGAGAACGCAGCGGCGGGGCCTCAGTTCCGCCTCAATTGGATCCTGCCGGATTGGTGCGACACCTCCGCGACAGCACGGTCAGGCTTCTATGATCGACCGGGCGCGATTGAACACCGCTTCGAACATGTCCGGGGTCAGGCGACCCGTGTTCGTGTTCAATCGGGAGCAGTGATAGGAGTTCAGGATCACATAGCCTCCGGCCTCGCCCTCGGCCCCATGCCCCGCCGGCATGGCCGAGGCGGGGCGGCCGAACGCCTTGAGGATGTTGCGGCGAGAGACGTCGCCCAGGGTGATGATGACCTTAAGATTGGGCAGAAGCGCAAGTCGGTCGATCAGGAAAGGACGACAGGTCGTCTCTTCGACCGGCAGGGGCTTGTTGCCGGGCGGGGCGCAGCGGACGGCGTTGGTGATCATGCAATCGACCAAGGTCAGATCATCGTCGCCGTTCGGCTCATAGGTTCCGGTCGCGAAGCCGGTCTTCTTCAGCGTGTCGTACAGCAGCCATCCGGCGTGGTCGCCCGTGAATGGACGGCCGGTGCGGTTGGCTCCCGTGCGGCCCGGCGCCAGGCCGGCGACCAGAAGCCGCGCCTGAGGGTCGCCGAAGGAGGGGGCGGGGCCGTTCCACCAATCCGGATTCTGGCGGGCGTTTTCCTGGCGATAGGCCACCAGTCGCGGGCAGAGCGGACAGTCGCGGGGCGGCTCGGGCGTTAGGCTCATTGCGCCGTCGCCGACTTGGGTCGGCCGAAGTCGGCCATCAGATCGTTCAGGTCCAGGAAGGCGTCCGCCTGACGGCGCAGTTCGTCGGCGATGTGGGGCGGCTGAGTCTTCTGGGTGGAGATGACCGTCACCCGCACGCCCTTGGCCTGGACGGCCTGGACCAGCCGTCGGAAGTCGCCGTCGCCCGAAAACAGCACGACATGATCCAGCGCCGGCGCCAGCTCCAGCATGTCCACCGCGATCTCCATGTCCATATTGCCCTTGATCCGGCTATGGCCGGCCGTGTCCGTGAACCGCTTCACCGGCTTGGTGACGACGGAAAAGCCGTTGTAGTCCAGCCAGTCCACCAGGGGTTTTACCGGTGAGAACTCTTCGCCCTCCACCACCGCGGTGTAATAGTAGGCGCGGATCAGGATGGATTTCTCGCGAAACCAGTCCAGCATCCGCCGGAAGTCCATATCGTGTTGCAAGGCGCGGGCGGCGGAATACAGGTTGGACCCGTCGATGAAGATCGCCAGGCGGTCGGTGGGATGAAACATGGTCGAGGCCGTCGAAAGAGATGAAATGAGGGACGAAAGGCGAGGGGCGCCGGTCGATATGAGAATCGACGCCGCACTCGACCTGAACGCCGCAGTCATCGTGGCGCTGGGCTGTAATGACAAGGGGGCCTGGTCGTCTTGCCGCGAGGCCCTGGAGGCGGCTCTGGCGCGGTTTCGCACGGAAGGGATCGACATCATCGCCCGGTCGTCCTGGTGGTCGTCGCTGGCATGGCCCGATCCGCAGGATCCGCCGTTCCTGAACGGCGTCGTGATCGTGAGCACCGCCCATGATCCCCATGATCTGATGGCGGCCCTGGGCCGGATCGAAGACGCCTTCGGGCGGCGTCGGTCGGCGCGCAACGCGCCGCGCACCTTGGATCTGGACCTGATCGCCTACGGGCGACTGATCGGCGACCTGAACGGCCTGATCCTGCCGCATCCCAGGGCGGCCGAGCGCAGATTCGTCATGGGGCCGATTGCGGAGATTGCGCCGGACTGGGTGCATCCCGCCGGCGGCGACGCCGCAGCCCTTGCCGGGGCCGCAGGGGTCGGCAAGGACGCTCATCCCATCTGACGCCGTAGTTTCGCCGCTCTGGCGTTGCAAAACAGCGACCATATCTGTATTTGACGCGGTTCTCCCCCGCGTTCGAGGAATTTCATGGCCCGCGTCACCGTCGAAGACTGCATCGAGAAGGTTCCGAACCGCTTTGGTCTGGTGCTGATGGCGGGTCACCGCGCCCGCAGCATCGCCAACGGCGCCGCCCTGACGATCGACCGCGACAATGACAAGAACCCCGTGGTCGCCCTGCGCGAGATCGCCGATGACACGGTGGCGCCCGATGAACTGCGCGAGACCATCATCACGACGCTGCAACGCGTCGATGAGCGCACGGAGGCCGAGGACGAGGCGGAAACCGTCGCCCTGCTGGCCGAGCCGCAGCACATGAACATGGCCGAGGCCGAGCTGATCCGCGCCCTGCAAAGCGACCGGGACGGCGGTCAGGAGGAGCGCTACTGACGCCCGAGGGAGCCCCAGGCGTCACTATCCTGCCGGCGCGGACCGAGACGGTTCCGCCGGCGCCCCAAGCTGCAGACAAAATCGAGCCGGCGAAAGACATGGCGCCGCTCAAGCGCGCGCCGATCCTGCGTCAGTTCGAACTGATCGAGGCCGTCAAGGCTTATGATCCGACCGCTGACGAGGCGCTTCTCAATCGCGCCTATGTTTATGCGATGAAGATGCACGGCTCGCAGCTGCGGGCTTCAGGCGATCCCTATTTCGCCCATCCGATCCAGGTCGCGGGCATATTGACCGACTATCGGCTGGACACGGCGACGATCGTCACGGCCCTGCTGCACGACGTAGTCGAGGACACCTCGGCCACACGCGAAGACATCGCTCAGATGTTCGGGGAAGAGGTGGCCGTCCTGGTCGAGGGCGTGACCAAGCTGAGCCGGCTTGAGCTTCAGGCCGAGCATACGCGCCAGGCCGAAAACCTCCGCAAATTCATTCTTGCGATCAGCCGGGACGTGCGGGTCCTATTGGTCAAGCTGGCCGACCGCCTGCACAACATGCGGACCCTTCAGTACGTCAAGCCGGAGAAGCGTGAGCGCATCAGCCGCGAGACGCTGGAGGTCTATGCGCCCCTGGGACGGTCGATCGGAATTCATTCCATCGCATCCGAACTGGAAGAACTGGCCTTCACCTATCTCAATCCCACGGCCAAGACCGCCATCGAACGTCGGCTTGAGGCGTTGAAGCTGGAGCATGGTCACGCCATTGAAGGCGTGTCGGACGAGGTGGAGCGGGTGCTGTCGGAAGCCGGGGTGCCGGCGCGGGTTTTCGGTCGGCAGAAGACGCCCTATTCCATCTGGCGGAAGCTGCAACGCAAGTCGGTCGGGTTTTCCTCCCTGTCGGACATCTACGGGTTCCGGGTGATCCTGGAGGCGGAGGACGACTGTTACCGCGCGCTTGGCGTGATCCACCGGGCCTGGCCGATGGTGCCGGAACGGTTCAAGGACTTCATTTCCACGCCCAAGTCGAACAACTACCGCTCGTTGCACACCACGGTCGTGGGGCCGCGCGGCTTGCGGATCGAAATGCAGCTCCGCACCGAGGCGATGGACCGCGTCGCCGAGGACGGGGTGGCGGCCCACTGGCGCTACAAGAACCATTCCTACGGTTTCGATCATGAAGCCATGGCGACGGGAGGCGGCCGCGATCCCTTGCAGAACCTGCGCCACCTGGTTCAGGTGATTGAACATGGCGAGGGCGGGGAAGACTGGGTCGAGCACGCCAAGCTCGAAATGTACCTGGATCAGGTCTTCGTTTTTACGCCCAAGGGCCGGCTGGTGACCCTGCCGCGGGGCGGCATGCCGCTGGACTTCGCCTATGCGGTTCACACAGAGGTCGGCGACACGGCCGTCGGGGTAAAGGTCAACGGCGAGCTCAAGCCGATGCGGACGCCCTTGCAGAACGGCGACGTGGTCGAGATCATTCGCGGGGCCAAGCGGGAGGTGCCGGCGGACTGGCGTAGTCTGACGGTGACCGGGCGGGCCCGTTCCGCCATTCGTCGTCATATCCGAACCTCCGAGCGTGAAGAGTTCATCAAGCTGGGCCGTGTGGCGCTGGAGCAGACGCTGGCCCGGGTGGAGAAGTCTCTGGCCGACGTCTCGCTGAAGCCGGTTCTGGAAACCCTGGCGGTCGCCTCGGACGACGATGTGTTCGAAAATCTGGGCCGCGGTCGGTTCTCGCCCACGACCGTGGCCGAGACCCTGTTCCCGTCCTTGAAGGGGCGGTTGAAGGCCGGGCCGGAAAAACAGAGGATCGAAGGCGACACGGCCCGGCTGTTCGTTCGCGGCGGCGGGCTCACGCCCGGCGTCAGCGTCCATTTCGGCCGTTGCTGCACCCCGGTGCCCGGCGATCGCATCGTGGGCATTCTTGAGCCGGAGACCGGGCTCACCGTCCATACCATCGACTGTCAAGCCCTGGCGGCCTTCGCCGATGACGATTCGGTCTGGCACGATCTGCAATGGACGCCCCAGGCCGAGACGGACGCCGTCGCCGCGGTCCGGTTGAACGCCACCATCCGCAATGCGCCGGGCGTGCTGGGGCAGGTGACCACCCTGATCGGCGAGGCGGGCGGCAACATCATCAATCTGTCGATGGCCTATCGTCAGCAGGACTTCTTTGACGTGACGATTGATGTGGAGGTGGAGGACGCCAAACACGCCACCACCATCATGGCGGCTCTGCGGGCCAATCCTTCGGTCGACAACGTCGATCGCGGGCGCGGCTGAGTCTTTCGCCGGACGGGGCGAGGCGCTAAGACCCCCCGCATGAACACCCAAGACGTCCTCAACGAGTTTCGCAACGCCGGCGCCCTGCGCGAAGGCCATTTCGTCCTGTCCTCCGGTCTGCACAGCCCCGTCTTCCTGCAGAAGAACCTGGTCTTCATGCAGACGGACCGCTGCGAGCGGCTGTGCAAGGCCCTGGCGGACAAGATCGTCGCGACGGTCGGGCCGGTGGATGTGGCTATTTCGCCGGCCGTGGGCGGGATCATTCCCGGCTATGAGACGGCGCGTCACCTGGGCGTCCCGTCAATGTATGTCGAGCGCGAAGGCGGCCAGTTCAAGCTGAGGCGCGGGTTTTCGGTCGAGCCGGGCCAGAAGGTTGTGATGGTGGAGGATATTGTCACCACCGGATTGTCGTCGCGCGAATGCATCGCCGCCATCCAGGCGGCGGGAGGCGAGGTGGTCGCTGCAGCCTGTATCGTCGATCGGTCAGGCGGAAAGGCCGATGTGGGCGTGCCCCTCATCGCCCTGGCGTCGCTGGAGGTGCCGGCCTATCCCGCCGACGCTCTGCCGCCGGAACTTGCGGCCGTGCCGGTCGAAGACCCCGGCAGCCGCAGACTTGCGAAATAATGTCCGGCGAAGCGACGTCGGGGCCGGCGAGGAGCTGAAGATGCGCGAACGGGTGAGGCTGGGCGTCAATATTGATCATGTCGCGACGGTTCGGAACGCCCGCGGCGGCGCCCATCCGGATCCGGCCAGAGCGGCGGAGACGGCCTTGACGGCGGGGGCAGACGGCATCACCGCCCACCTGCGCGAGGATCGGCGCCACATTACGGATGCCGACATCGGCGTGCTGAGCGCGCTCTGCGCTCGCGCAGGCAAGCCGCTCAACTTTGAGATGGCCGTAACCGACGAGATGCTGAGCATCGCCCTGCGCCACCGCCCCCACGCCGCCTGCCTTGTACCCGAGCGGCGCGAGGAGGTGACGACGGAAGGCGGTTTGGCGGTGGCGGGACAGGAGGCGCGGATCAAGCCTGTCGCTCAGGCCCTGACGGAAGCTGGGATACGGGTCTCGCTGTTCATCGAACCGTCCGAGGCTCAGGTCGAGGCCGCCGCGGCGGTCGGCGCCCAGGTGGTGGAGTTTCACACCGGCCGCTATTGCCACCTGACCGATCCCGGCGAGCGGGAGGTCGAGTTCGAGCGGCTGGCCGCCGCCGCCGCCCAGGCCGACATCCTGGGGCTGGAGGTCCATGCCGGTCACGGGCTCGACTATGAGACCGCCCCAAGGATGTTGGCCATTCCCGAGATTCGGGAGCTGAACATCGGCCATTTCCTGATCGGCGAATCCATATTTGTGGGCCTGGATACAGCGATCCGGCGCATGCGGGCGGCGATGGATTCGGTGAAGTGATCATCGGCGTCGGCGCGGACCTGTCGGACATCCGGCGTATCCAGGCCTCGCTCGACCGGTTCGGCGAGCGGTTCAAACAGCGGTGTTTCACCGACATCGAACGGGCGCGGTCGGATAGGAAGCCGGACCCGGCCTGGAGCTACGCCAAGCGGTTCGCGGCCAAGGAGGCCTGCGCCAAGGCCCTGGGCACCGGCATGAGGGCGGACGTCTATTGGCGCGACATGGGGGTGGTGAACCTGAGGTCCGGGCAGCCGACCCTGGCCCTGACCGGCCACGCGGCCGATCACCTGGCGCGGCTGACGCCGGCCGGACACGAGGCGAAGATCCACCTGACCCTGAGCGACGAACACCCCTATGCGCTCGCCTTCGTGGTGATCGAAGCCTTGCCGCTGTCGTAATCGCGATATACCCGTCACTGGACGACCGCGCGGACGCGGCAAGGGGATGCTTGATCGCATGAGCGAAGATCAAAAGCCGCAGGGCGACGACGTGAACACGAGCGATGCTGCGGGTGCGGCCTCGGCGGGCGACGTCTATGTCTGGACTGAGGGCGACAAGGCGGAGAAGCCTGCGGAGGCGTCTGTCGAGCCGATGACCTCGACCACCTCGGCGGCGCCGGTCGCCGCGAAGCGGCCGGTTTGGAGCGACGACGGCGACGCCCCCTTCGAGGACGCGCCGGCGCCTGCGGCGCAAAAGGCGGACAAGTCTTCCAAGGCCAAACAGGGCGGCGGGGCCGGGGACGAGACGATGGAAATCGTCAAGACGGTCGTCTTCGCCCTGCTGATCGCCATGGTGCTGCGGATCTTCCTGTTCCAGCCCTTCACCATTCCATCGGCCTCGATGGAGCCGAACCTGTATGAGGGCGACTATATCGTCGTGTCGAAATGGTCCTACGGCTATTCGAGACACTCGATCCCGTTTAGCCCGCCGCTGTTCGACGGCAGGATCATGGGGTCGGCGCCCAAGCGGGGCGACATCGTCGTGTTCAAACTGCCGCGCGACGACAAGACCGACTTCATCAAGCGCGTCATCGGCTTGCCGGGCGATCGGATCCAGATGATCGCCAACAAGCTGTATATTAACGATAAACCTGTTAAGGACGTCGTGGTCAGCCAGCAGGAGATCAACGACATCTTCGGCCCGCGCCCCGTCACCGAGGTTCGCGAGACCCTGCCCAACGGCAAGAGCTTCATGACCCAGGACTTCGGCCCGGGCAACGATCTGGACGACACCCCCGTCTATGAGGTGCCGGCCGGTCACTATTTCATGATGGGCGACAACCGCGACAACTCGATCGACAGCCGCGTCGAACAGTCCAGCGGCGTGGGCATGGTCCCGGCCGAGAACCTGGTCGGCAAGGCGCAGATCATCCTGTTCTCGTGGAAGCCGGGCGCCTCGCTGTTCAAGCCCTGGACCTGGGGCAATGTGCGGCTCGATCGGTTCTTCGACGTTCTGCACTGATGGCGAATACGCGGGCCGAGGCGGTCGCGGCGCTTGAGGCGCAGCTCGGCCATCATTTCCGGGACAAGGCCCTGCTGGATCGCGCCCTGACCCACGCCAGCGTGGGCGAGGGCGCGCCGGTCGGCGTCCATGGGCCCAAGCACAACGAGCGGCTGGAGTTCCTGGGCGACCGGGTTCTGGGCCTGCTGGTGGCGGACAAGCTGTCGCGGGATTATCCGACCGCGGACGAAGGGCAGCTGTCGTCCAGCCTGCACGCCCTGGTCGACAAGACCGCCTGCACCCGTGTGGGCGAAGCCCTGGGCGTCGGCCCGGCGATGCGGCTCTCGCCGGGCGAGACCAAGACGGGCGGCCGCCGCAAGGCCGGGGTCATCGCCGATGCGGTCGAGGCCATTCTGGCGGCCGTCTATCTGGACGGCGGTCTCGAGGCGGCCCGGACGGTGTTCGACAAGGCTTGGGCGTCGGAATTTGCAGCGCCCCCGTCGCGAACCGTGACCAATCCCAAGTCGGCCTTGCAGGAATGGGCCCAGGGGCTGGGTCGGCCCCTGCCGACCTATCGCATCGCAGATCGGACGGGTTCGGATCATGCACCGACTTTCACCGTCGAGGTGTCCGTTGAAGGCGTGGAGCCCTTGACCGCGCAGGGGCGTTCGCGTCAGGAGGCGGAGAAGGCGGCCGCAACGGCCCTTTTGAAACGTGAAGGCGTCATTTGACCGATATTGAAAACCAGCGGGCGGGCTTCGCCGCCATCATCGGCGCCCCGAACGCGGGCAAGTCCACGCTGGTCAACCGGCTGACCGGGTCCAAGGTCTCCATCGTCACCCAGAAGGTGCAGACCACGCGGTTCCCGGTGCGCGGCATCGCCATGGAAGGCGACGCCCAGATCGTGCTGGTGGACACCCCCGGCATCTTCACCCCGCGCCGACGTCTGGATCGGGCCATGGTCGCCTCGGCCTGGGGCGGCGCCGAGGATGCGGACGTGGTGGTGCATCTGATCGACGCCCAGTCCCACATCAACGCCGAAGGTCGCGAAGGCACGGCGGCGGATCGGCGCTCGGCCGAGGACACCGAGACCATCATCGCCAATCTCAAGGCGACCGGAACCAAGGTCATCCTGGCCCTGAACAAGATCGACGGCATGCGGCGCGACACCCTGCTGGGCCTGTCGCAGAAGCTCTTCGAGAGCGGCGTCTATGAGGAGGTCTATATGATCTCCGCCGCCAACGGCGACGGGGTCGAGGACCTGAAGCAAAGGCTGGCGCGGTCCATGCCCAAGGGGCCGTGGCTCTATCCCGAGGACCAGGCGGCGGACGTGCCGGTGCGGGTTCTGGCGGCCGAGATCACGCGCGAGAAGGTCTATCTGCGGGTCCATGAGGAACTGCCCTATTCGGCGGCGGTGGAGACGACCAGTTTCGAGGAGCGGGCCGACGGCTCGGCCCGCATCGAACAGACCATCTATGTCGAGCGCGAGAGCCAGCGCCCCATCGTCCTGGGCAAGGGCGGCCAGACCCTGAAATGGATCGGCCAGAAGGCGCGTGAGGAGCTGAACGAGATTCTGGGCCGCCAGGTCCACCTGTTCCTGACGGTGAAGGTCGATCCGAAGTGGCAGGATTCGCGGGCGCTCTACGCCCAGTTCGGTCTGGATTTCGACGTCTGAGCGCCCGTGTTTGAAGTGCCGCGTACCCCGGGGGGGCATCCCCGGCTCGTTCTGGGCGTCTTGGGGGCGCTGATCCTCGGCGGCGCCGTCTGGGCCGGATTCTCCACAGCGGTAAGGCCCGTCAGCGACGCAGCGCGCGCCGCCGCTGCGCCCGATACGCCGCCGCGCCCGCCGCTGGTCGTGGTCGAGGACCTGCCTCAGCTGGCCGCGCGGCTGGATCGCGAGGCTGCCGCCGGTCGGTTCATGGGCGGGGTTCTGGTGGCCAAGGGCGACCGGGTTCTGTTCCGTCAGGTCTACGGCAAGGCGAACTATGGGCAGGACCAGGCGCTGAAACTGGACTCCCGGTTCCGGCTGGCCTCGATCTCCAAACAGTTCACGGCGGCGGCCATTCTGCGGCTACAGGACGAAGGCAAGTTGAGCGTCTCCGATCCGGTATGCAAATGGATCCAGCCCTGTCCCAAGGCGTGGGAGCCGGTGCGGATCAGCCACCTGCTGTCGCACACCTCGGGCATACCGGACCTGATGGCGCGGCCGGGCTGGGGCATGAGGCGCACGACGCCGGCGACCCTGGACGAGCTGACCGAGGATTCGAAGCGGTTCGGCCTGCAATTCCCGCCAGGGACCAAGGTCCGGTACGACAATGCAGGCTTCAACCTGGCGGCGGCGATTGTCGAGAAGGCCAGCGGACGGCCGTATGAAGCCTATATGCACGACACCTTCTTCGGCCCCCTGGGCATGAAGGACAGCGGGCTGGACCTGGACGGCGGCGACCACGGGCTGATTATGGGGTACGCCAACTTCCCCGGCGGACTGGCGGCCCAGCCGAACGCCAACACCTCCATCGTCGCGGGGGCGGGCGCGGTCTATTCGACGCTGGACGATCTGCTGGTCTGGCAGAGGGCGTTGCACCGCGGCGGTCTGCTGAAGCCGTCCAGCTATCAGCAGATGCTCGCCGACCACGCCCCTGCCGATACGCCGATGGAGCGGGGCCATCCACGCCGCGACTGGGGCTACGGCATCTTCGCGAACCGGCTGGGCGATCAGGTTCGGCCAAGCTTCCAGGATCGCCAAATCTACCACACCGGCAGCTGGGGCGGATTCCGCAACCTGATGCTGTACCAACCCGACGCCGATGTGACGGTGATCGTGCTGTCGAACAACTATCACCTTCGGGATCAGGTCTTCCTGATCAGCCAGCAGGCGATGGCCGAAGCCCTGGCCCGTGACTTCCCCACGACCCTGCACCGCTAGCCTCATCTGAGGCTGTCCTTAAAGCGTCCGCTCCCGTTAAACGGACCGGCGCGGGGCGCCAAGGCTTGCGCCGCCGTATTCAGGAGCGAACGGAAGTGATCCGACCCGCTTCCTCAGGCCGGAAGCATGGACCCAGTGTCGATATAGCGCTGATGCCAGGACAGGGCCTCGTTCAGCAGATGCGGCGACTGGAGACCGTAGGAGCCCTTCAGCGCGCGCTCGAAATAGTCGGTCAGTCCGTCGCGGTATCTGGGGTGGGCGCACTGGGCGATGATCAGCCGGGCGCGCTGTTTCGGCGACAGGCCGCGCAGGTCCGCCAGGCCCTGTTCGGTGACGATGACCTGGACGTCCTGGGTGATGTGGTCGACGTGGCTCGCCATGGGGACGATGGCCGAGATGGCGCCGCCCTTGGCCGTCGAGGGGGTCACAAAACACGAGATGAAGGCGTTGCGCGAAAAGTCGCCCGAACCGCCGATGCCGTTCTGGATGCGCGAGCCCATGACCTGGGTCGAGTTGACGTTGCCGTAGATGTCGGCCTCGATCAGGCCGTTCATGGCGATACAGCCCAGGCGGCGGATCAGCTCGGGGTGGTTGGAGATTTCCTGGGGGCGCAGGATGATCTTGCCGCGGAACTGCTCCATCCGGCTGTTGAGATCGGCCGCCGCCTCAGGGCTGAGGGAGAAGGCGGTGGCGGAGGCGACGGTCAGCTTTCCGGCGTCCAGCAGGTCCAGCATGCCGTCCTGGATGACCTCCGTATAGGCGGCCATCCGCTCGAACGGACTGTCCATCAGGCCCGCCAGGACAGCGTTGGCGACATTGCCGACGCCCGACTGGAGCGGCAACAGGCCGGCGGGCAGGCGGCCCACCCTCACCTCATGTTTGAGGAATTCGATCAGATGGCCGGCGATGGCGCGGGCGTTGGCGTCCGGGGCGGCGAAGGGCAGATTGCGGTCCGGCGCCTCGGTCTCGACGATGGCGACGATCTTGTCCGGGTCGCAGCGCAGGGTCGGCTGGCCGATCAGCTGGTCGGGGCGGGTCAGGGGAATGGGCACCCGATTGGGCGGCAGGGCGGTGCCGTAATAGATGTCGTGCATCCCCTCCAGGGCGGCATCCTGCCAGGCGTTGACTTCGAGGATCACCCGCTCGGCCCGGTCCAGCCAGGTCTTGTTGTTGCCGATCGAGGATGAGGGGACCAGGGAGCCGTCCTCCTTGACCGCCGAAACCTCGATCACGGCCGTGTCGAGGCTGCCCAGCACGCCTTGCCAGACCATGGGGGCGAGGTGGCTGAGGTGCATGTCCAGATAGTCCATCTGGCCGGAGTTGATCTTCTCGCGGGCGATGGGGTCGGAGTTGTAGGGCAGGCGCCGTTCTATGCCGTCGGCCTTGGCCAGGGCGCCGTCCAGCTCGGGTCCGGTAGAGGCGCCGGTCCACAGGTTCAGCCGGAAGGGGGAGCCCGCGTCATGCGCCGCCTCGATCCGCCGGGCCAGGGCCGGGGGGACAAGCTTGGGATAGCCGGAGCCGGTGAAGCCGCTCATGCCCACCGTGGAGCCTGGAGGGATCAGGGCGGCGGCGTCTTCGGCCGACATAAGCTTGGAACGCAGGGACGAACAACGGATGCGCGACATGAACTCTTCAGGGTTGCGGCCGGGGAGGGCCTTCAGCGTCTCGGTTAGGCGGCGCCTTGAAGGCGATCCATTCGACCTTGGTCTAGATCGGCCCAGGCGTCCCTGATCTTCGTCAAACCCGCCACGCCTCCATGGAACGCCTCAAGGCCCCGCCGGTTTGCCAGAAAACGACGGAAAGGATTCCCATGAGAGCGCTCGTTCTGAACTGCACCCTGAAACCTTCGCCCCAGACGTCCAGCACCGAGGCCCTCGCCCGGGTGGTGATCGCGGAGCTGGAAAAGGGCGGCGCCGAGGTCGAGCTGGTCCGGCTGGTGGATCTGAACCTCAAGCCGGGCGTGAAGACGGACGAGGGCGAAGGCGACGACTGGCCCTCGGTTCACGCCAAGATCATGGCGGCCGACATCGTCGTCTTCGCCACCCCGACCTGGGTGGGCCAGATGTCGAGCGTCTGTATGAGGGCCCTGGAGCGGATGGACGCCCTGTTCGGGGAAACGGACGACAGCGGCCGGCCCGTCGCCTTCGGCAAGGTGGGCGGCATCGTCATCACCGGCAATGAGGACGGCGCGCACCACATCGTCGCCACCGTGTCCCAGGCCCTGATCGACATGGGCTTCACCTTGCCGGCGCAGAGCTGGACCTACTGGCACCTGGGGCCGGGCGCCGGTCCCGACTATGTCGAGACGGATCAGGGCCATGATTATTCGGATCGGGTTGGCCGCAACGCCGCGCGCAATCTGCTGGCCCTGGCCCGTGTTCTGAGGCCCGACACCTACCCCGTTCCCGAAAGCTGAGAACAGGACTAGAACGGGCGGCATGATCATCGCCCTGTTCGCCGTCCTCGCCCTTCAAGCCGCGCCGCCGACGACCGGGTCGTCAGTGCGGACCAATGAGGTCCGCGCGACCGCCCAGCGGGAGGCGGACGCGGCGGCGGCGACCCTGGACCGGATGCATCAGGCTGCGGCGCAGGCGGACGGGGCGACCTACTTCGCCCAGTTCAGCGACACCGCGCGATTCGTCGGCACCGACGCGTCGGAACATTGGGATATTGGCGCGTTCAAAGCCTATGCCGAGCCGCTGTTCGCCCGCGGCCAGGGTTGGACCTATCGCCCCTATGACCGCACTCTGATCGTCTCCGGCGACGTCGCCTGGTTCGACGAGAAGCTGGACAATGACAGCTACGGCGCCCTGCGGGGATCCGGCCTGCTGCGGCGGAGCGGGCCGGAAGGCGTGTGGAAGATCGAGCAATATGTGCTCAGTTTCACCGTGCCGAACGACCGCGCGCGCGCCGTGGTCGCCCTGATCAAGTCCGACGCCGCCCACTGATGGATTTCCACGAAGAGGCCTTCGTCCTGTCGGCGCGCAGCCATGGCGACACCGGCGCCGTGGTCGATCTGCTGACCGAGACCCATGGGCGGCGCGCGGCCTATGTGGCGGGCGGGGCGTCGCGGAAGATGCGGCCGTTTCTGCAGCCGGGGGCGCGGGTCGTGGCGGACTATCGGGCGCGGACCTCGGACCATCTGGGCGGGGCGCGGCTGGAGCCGGTGGGCGAGGGACCGAGCGCCCTGTTTGACGACGCCTTGGCCCTGACCGGTCTGGCGGCGGCGGCGGGCGTGGCCCAGGGCGCCCTGCCGGAGCGCGAGCCGCATCCGGGCGTCTTCCTGGCCTTCGAAGCCCTGATGGCGGCCTTCGCCTGGCCCGAGGTCTGGCCGGCGGTCTTCGTCCGGTTCGAGGCGGGGCTGCTGGAGGACCTGGGCTTCGGGCTGGATCTGTCGAAATGCGCGGCGACCGGCGTCACGGATGACCTGATCTATGTCAGCCCCCGCACAGGCCGCGCCGTCAGCCGCGCGGCCGGCGCCCCCTATGCCGACAAGATGCTGGCCCTGCCGCCCTTCATGCTGGGCGCCCAGGCCGGCGTGGACGAGGGCGACGTCAAGGCGGGCTTCGATCTGACCGGGCATTTCCTGGAGCAGTTCGTCTTCCACCCGCAGAACCGGCCCCTGCCGCCGGCCCGGGTGTGGATGCTGGACAAGCTGGGCGAGGCGGGCCGGCTGTAGGATCTGGAGCGTCGCTCCAGATCCCAAGCTTGACGTGGTTCAGGCGACGAGGAAGGCGATGCCGATCTCGCGATGGGGCGTGTAGCGGATCTCATATCCGGTCAGCATGGCCAGCTGCTCTTCCGATTCCGGAGAGAAAAACAGGCCGAGGGAAATCTTCCTGGCGCCCCCCAGCCCCAGCCGCATCGGACCGTTCAGCTTCCAGGTGTCGTACCGCAGGCCGTCGATGAAGCCGGCCCAGTTGCGGAGCGACTCGCACTTCATCTCGACCACGATCTCGTCCGAGGACGGGTTTTCGAAAGGGTTGTTGACCAGGAAGTCGGCGCGCGCCCGGTCGGGATAGACATAGGCTTCGCGCTCGATCCAGGCGTCCTGGACATTGGCGTTGATGTGGCCGGCGATTTCGGCCTGGGCCCAGGCCTCCCAACCGCCGGCGAGCGGCCAGACCAGGCGGATTCGATTGACGTTGGCGCTGGCCCATTGGGTGACCAGATCCATGAAGTTGGCGGTGGAGATCGGCATAGGTGTCGCTTCCGCATTGGCGCTCGCCGGTCGGGCGACGCCGGAGAAGGGCGCGGTGGCTGAGGGACGGACCGAACGGCCTTCGACCATACGACCGAGCAACAACAGGTTGAGCGCTCTCGACATGATGGGATGCTCCCGGTCCCGATTGCACGGTCTGGCCCACCACTCCCGCGTCAGAGCCGCGCCCCGAAAGACTGCGACGCGAGCGGTGGCGTCCCGCACACCCGACGTGGCCGACGGCGTCTTGTGAAACTTGAGCGCGCATTTTCAGCAGGCGCGCCGAGCGATGGAGAAATCAACCAAAGGTGGTTCACGAGTTGGCCGCTCGACCGTCAAGTCCGTGAGGTCGCGCTTCAGCGGGGCGAGGCGACCTTCCTCAAAACGGGCCTCGATCCAACGGGTAAGGAGAGAACTGATGGCTATTCCAACTCCGGTGAACGGTCAGATCACCGACGCTGTAACCCAGGCCAATGTGAAGGTCCTGGGCGACGCCCCGGCCATGGCCATGGGCGCGATCTACCAGTCGCTGGCCCATTCCACGGGCATTCTGTACGAAAACGCCGCTTCGTCGCAGCAGCAGCTGGCGATCGCGGCGCAGGCCGCCACCAACCAGGGCGTCATCCAGATCTACAGCGTGGACACCATGGCCGGGGCCGTGGCGACCTCGAAGATCGCCCAGTCCGACACCCCCGACAATATGCTGTCCCTGCTGACCGCCCTGCGCGCCGTCGGCCCCGGCGCCGGCGTCTCCTGACGCTTCACCCTCGCACTGAAAGAAGGATTTGAGACATGGCGCTTCCCACTCCCGTCAACGGCATGATCACCGACGCCGTCACCCAGGCCAACGTCAAGGTTCTGGGCGACGCCCCGGCCATGGCCATGGGCGCGATCTACCAGTCGCTCGCCCACTCGACCGGCATTCTCTACGAGAACGCCGCCTCCTCGCAGCAGCAGCTGGCGATCGCCGGACAGGCCGCGACCAACCAGGGCGTGATCCAGATCTACAGCGTGGACACCATGGCCGGCGCCGTGGCGGCCAGCAAGATCAGCCAGTCGGACACCCCCGACAACCTGCTGTCGCTGCTCACGGCCCTGCGCGCCACCCAGGTCTGAGATCGGCTGACGGGCGACGCGGCCGGCGAGCGTCGACTGTCGTAATCCGCCATCGTTGCGGTCGGGCCCCGGCGCCCGCCGCGCCACCTTTGGGAGGACGACGTGTCCGAGGCCAGCAACAAGAGCGGCGGCGCCGACAAGGGCTCGCCCAACCTCGGCGACTATGAGGACATCCTCAAGCTCGCCCTGGAGCTCAGCCGCAATCCGGCCACCGCGCCGATCGCCGATTCGGTGGCCAGCACCTTGCTGACGGTTATCGGCTCGGGACCCAGCTTTGCGGCGATGCAGAGTTTGGTCGCCGCCAATCAGGCCAGCGGGCTGATGTACCACAACGCCGTGGCCCATCAGCAGACGACCAACATCCTGGGCATGGTGGCGACGATGAACTGCGTCAACGCCCTGATGGACAAGCCGTCCTTCGTGCCCTGGCCAGACATCAATCCGCGTCGAGAGGAGCCGTTCGAATGACGCAGGAGGAGACGCGATCGCCGGACCTGCGGGGTTCGGCCGCCTGCCGGGATGACCTTCTGGTGCTGTGCGGCGGGGCGGGGGTCTGCAACGCCAGCCTGATCACCATCATGGCCTCGGCCGACGCCTTCGCCGCGCGCCTGGCGGCGTCCAGCCAACACGCGGCCGAACTGTCGACCCTGCAACTGCGGCAGCTGGCGACCAGCCTGGCCGAGATGCAGCCGATGCGCGCCGCCCGCGCGGCGGACATGGGCGTCCGCGCCGTTTCGCAGACCCATGCTCAGGCGCCGTCGCCCATGTATGGCGCGCCCGTCGTCACCTGAGCATCTGAAAGAGGGGGAAGGCTTATGACCGACACCGTCAATGCGCAGATCACCGATGCCGTGACCCAAACCAACGTCAAGGTTCTGGGCGAAGGTCCGGCGGAGGCTGTGGCGATCGCCGTTCAGGCGGTGGCCCACGCCACCAGCTTGTCGGTGGAGAACGCCAGCCAGGCCCAGGGCGGCATGCAGCAGATCAACAATGCGGCGGTCGGCGCCCTGATCGCCAAGATTCTCGAAATCCCGGTGGCCTGAGGCATGGCCTATTCACTCGCCGTCAACAGCCGAATCACCGATGCGGTGACGCAACAGAACATGATGGTTCTGGGCTCCGCTTCGACGGTGGCCATGGGCTCGATCTACCAGAGCGCCGCCCATTCGACGGCCATCGTCTTCCAAAATGCGGTTCAAGCCCAGCGCCAGGCCTCCATCTGCGCCCAGGCAGCGACCAACCAGGGGGTGATGCAGGTCTATGAGATGGGCGGCCTCGTCTCGGCGGCGGCCACCGCTCGCGTTGCGGCGCGCCCGCCGGCTTCGAACACTTTGGAGACCGCCGTGATGCTGCTCGTCGCTCTGAAAATGCTGAAACTCTAGATTTGTCAGGATCTGAACCATGGCCGCCGATACGCCCGTCAATTCTCAGGTCACCGACGCCGTCACCCAGACCAACGTCAAGGTGCTGGGCGAGGCGCCCGCCCAGTCCATGGCCCTGGTCTATCAGAGCATGGCTCACTCCATTTCCCTGGCCATGCAGAACGCTCAGCAGGCGCAGGGCGGGCTGCAGCAGATCGGCAACGCCGTCACCTCAAGCGCCGTCACCATGATCATGAACGCCGCGCACAAATAGCGCCGGGCCCTCCTGAAACGAAAGCAGCCGCGCCGTGAGCGAACCCGCCGTCAACAGCCAGATCAAAGACGCCGTCCAGACCTCGACCAACTGGGCCATGGGCTTTGCGCCCCTGGACGCCGGCACGCCGTCCAGCGCCAGCCGCGTCTCTGCCGGCGGGGCCATAGCCTATGACAAGGCGACCCAAGCCGCAGCCTTGGCGGTTCAGGACGCGGCCGATTACCAGCGCAATGTGATGTCGATCAGCACCACCGTTCAAGGCAAGGCGATGGCAATGATGCTGGCCTCCGGCGGCCTGAACGAACCGGCCCTGGTCGCCTATGCCATGGCCCTGGTCAGCGCGTTCGCCGCCCCCATCGCAGCCGGTCTGGCGGCGGAGTCCGTCACCAAGGCCGTCGAGAGCTTCCCCAAGAACTGAAGCCATACAAAGGAGACTATCGTGAGCCGACTGACCCTGTCCGCAAAGAGCGACGCCCAGGCCGTGATTCAGGAAGCGGAAGCCCTGGAATGGGAGACGCAGCGCGCAATGGAAGACTGGAGCGAGGAGGCCGGCGACGGCTTGTTGCGACCGTCCTTCGCCGCCAGCCAGGAACGCTACCTGGACCTGCGCCGCGCGTCGGAAACGGTCGTGGCCATCCTCTATCAGATGCAGGAGCCGCTTCTCGACGACCCCTACGCCTCATGGGCCGCCAAGCTGATGGTCAAGGCCAAGGGCCTGCTGACCGATATTGAGGAAGGGGAACTGGTCGCCAAGACCACCTTCGTTCCGGCGTCCGGCGACAAGGATTGAGGCGCCCATGACGAACGATGACGCCGGCGCCGAACCTGGCGCGTCCCAGTCTCCGGCGCCGGCGCGCGATCCCATCGTCGTGGCGGCGCAACAGATGGTGACCGAAATGTTCAACCTGGCCAGCGCTCAGCTGCCGGATCTTCTGAAGCTGCAAGATCCGGCGGCCGGTCAGGTGGCCAAGTTCAGCGAGGAGATGATCAACCAGCTGAAGGGACAGGTCGAGCGCGCCCTGGGCGTGCCGGCCGCCGATAAGGACAAGACCTCGTGAAAGAAGGGGCGGGCCAGCATCTGTATGACGCCGTCTCGGCGCAGAAGCACCAGGTCGTCGACAGTTTCGCCGATCAACGCGAACAGTTGAGGAAGGCCGTGGCGGACCAGCGCTTGGCGGCCATGCCGGAGGAGATGCGCCGCGCGGCGCTTGGGCCGTCCGCCCAGGTCAGTCGCGAGATCGTCGAAACCCTGCGGGCGATCATTGCGCAGGAGGTGACGCGGCAGCTGGATCTCGCCATCTGCGCGATGCTGGCCCGCGCGGCCGAGGCAGAAGAGGGCGCGGCTCTATCGGCCGAGGCGACGCACAGCTGATCTGATTTCCCTCGAATTCGGATTGCTCGCTTCACAAAACTCCGGGAAACCCGTTTAAGTTGTATTCAAGGGGGTGATGGGGCGGCGACGTCGCATAGACGGCGGGCGGCGCTTCTCCGCCAAGGTCGGATCAGCGCGTCGGCGGCCGACTTCAGCCCGATGGGACAGAGGGGTCGGGAAGATGAATGTTGTCCGCCTGTTTCCAGAAAAGGAAACCCCGGAGATCGAACAGATCGCCAGGTCGCCGGCCCGAACCGAACGAGGCTTGCGTCGGGGTATAAAGCCGGCCCAGCCTTCGCCGGTCGATGTTCTGGCCAGGGCGGCTGGAGGGCGGCGCGCCGGTTCGCCGCTGACGCCGACGGAGGTCATCGCGCGATCCCTGGAGCGGCCGGCCTCCATGGATCGGTTCTGGGCCATCTGGATGGCGCATCAGACAGCCCTGCGGCAGAGAAGTCTTCGTCTGTCCGGCGGAAATCGCGCCGATGCCGAGGATGCGCTGAGCGCCGCCATGGTGCGGGCCGCCCAGGCTTTTCAGCGGCAACCGGTGGAGAATCCCCGAGCTTGGCTGGTGCGTATACTGCACAACACCTGCATGGATCTGCATCGCCAGAACGCCAACCGAATCCCTATACAGACAGGGGACGCCGATCTGCCGCCGCCGACTGCGGCGGCCTGGGTCAGGGCGGCGCCGTCGCCGGAAGAAGCCCTGTCGCAACAAGAGCGAGACGCCGCCTGGGGCAAGGCCATGAACGCCCTGCCGGCCGCCCTGGTCGAACCCTTGCGGCTTCACCTGGACGATTGGGGAGATGATCGGATCGCCGCCCATCTGAACATCAGCCGCGAACTGGTTCGAAAACGACGACAACTCGCCAAGAACCGTCTGCGCCTGTTGCTGGACCTCTAGGCGGGCGTATCGACCAGCACCGCCGGCGACACGGGCGCGCCTGTGGCCTCTGCCACCAGTTCGGCCGTGCGCGCTTCGATCACGGCTTCAAGGCGCGTAAGGAATTCGTCCTTGTCTAGGCCGACTGGAATGGGGTCCAGAAACTCCAGCGTGGCCGTGCCGGGATGCTTCTCGTACTTCTCTTCGGGCCAGAAGAGGCCGAGGTTGGTGGCCAGCGGCACGACCGGCATGTCGAAGTCGCGATACATATGCCAGACACCTGAGCGATAGCGGTATTTCTGTCCGACTGGGGCGAGGTGACCTTCAGGATAGATCAGGATCTTGCGGTTTTCAGCCCTGGTCTGGGCGGCGCGGGTTGCGAGCGCCTGACGCGCTTCGTGGCCGCCGCAGCTGTTGACCACGATCGCCCCCAGCTTTTTCAGAACGCCGCCGAGCAGGGGAAATTTTTCCAGGTGGTCGCCGGTGACGAAAGCCAGATCGTCGAACTGATCATAGGTCGCGAAGCCGTCGCCCCAGCTCTGGTGTTTGGAGGCGATGATGAAGGCGCCCTCAGGCAGCCGTTCCTTGCCCCGCACGTCCAGGCGGATGCCGGCGAAGAGGGCCATGGCCTGCACCATGCGTCGGACGTAGCGGCGGATGACCCAGCCAGTCGGGCCCCGCCCGGGGGCAAGCGCCGCGAAGGCGGCGGCCAAGCCATAGGCGATCGAGAGAATCCAGTAGGCGACGTTGAATGAAAAGCTGCGCATGGATCGATTATTGCGCAGCTGGCCGCGATGTCATGCCCTCAAGCCGCGTTTTCGAGGGCGGGCGCCCGCGTGACGCGATTGCGACCCCCGCGCTTGGAGGCGTAAAGCGCCGCGTCCGCGCGCTCCAGAAGGGCGGCGGGGCTTTCTCCCGGCCGATAGTCGGCAAAGCCGGCCGAAAGCGTCACCTTGCCCAGATCGTCGTTGGTCGAGCGACGCCGCAAGGCTCGGGACGCAACCTCTTCGCGGATGGTCTCCAGCGCCGCCAGAACCGTCCCCGCACCCTCGCCGGGGAAAAGGATGGCGAACTCTTCACCGCCGAAGCGGGCGACGAAGCGATTTCCGCCGCTGAAGCGAGACAGGACGGTCGAGACATAGCGCAAAACCTGGTCGCCCGTCTGATGGCCCCAAGTGTCGTTGAACCGTTTGAAGTGGTCGATGTCGATGATCGCCAGGATCAGCGGCGCATCGCCAGACGCACAGGACTGTTCCAACCGCTCGTCGAAGGCCTTGCGGTTGGCCAGGCTGGTCAGGGCGTCGGTCATCGCTTCGCGCCGGACCTCTTCCAGATGCTCGCGCAGTCGCGCGATTTCCTTGTTGGAGGTCTCCAGCCGCTTTTCCAGGACGGCGGTTTCGCGCCGCGCGCGTTTGGTCGCCGTCGACAGGCCGCCGACCAGCGCTTTCAGCGGCGAGGCGGCGCCGGCGGCTTCAATAGTGTTGGACGCATCCGCCAGGGTGTCGCCATAGTCCGCCTGGGTCTTATGGGCCTTGGCGATGGCGTTGGCGACGCTGGCCAGTTCCCGGTCCAGCACGGCGCCGGCGTCGCGAATCTGCTCCGACAAGCGGCCGCGCGGCAGGAATTCTGCGGCGAGCCGCTCGGACACCTCGTCCGATATGATTGCCGACGCGGCCAGGAGCCGGTCGATCTCGCAGGCGAGCGGGCTCTCGCGGTCGTCAAGGTAATGAAGCCAGAGCTCGAAGTTCAGTCGGGTCGGCCAGACGCCGGCCTTTTCCATCTCGTCGATGACATGGTGCGCGAAGGCGTAAGCCTGAGGCCCTCTGACCGTCGTCTCCAGCTCGGCCGTCATTCTACGCTCCAACCCCCTTCTAGAGTTTCGCAGGACATTAGATGTCTATCCGTAACACCGGGTAAACAGCAGACGGGGAGAGGGCGTAAATCAGCGGGGATCAGCCGTGAATGATCACCGGTCGGCGTAGGAAGGCGGGTATGTCGTCGCCGAAACCCTTGACCCCGGTCCGCTCGCGCTCCTCCGGCCGGCGTTCGCCGCGGCGATCGGACTGGCGCAGTTGAGGCTCGAGTTCCGCACGGGCGGGACGATCCGAATCGACAGAAACCGGCTCGGAGAGGGTCGCCTCGACCGCTGGCGGAGGCGCGGCCTCCGGCTTGGTCTTGCGGCGGCTGCGAGAGCGGGCCGGAGCCTCGGCGGTCTGCGCTTCGGTCGGGATTTCCGCAGACGCCACGACGGCCTGTTCCGTCTTGTCCGTTGATCGCGTCCCACCGCGGCCGGTTCTTTCGCGTCCGCCCTTGTCATCGCGCTGGGCGGGCTTCTTGGTCGTGTCGAAATCGACGCCGTCCAGGACCAACTCCTCCGGCTCCTTCTTGATCAGCTTGAGCACCTTATCCAGCGACTTGTCGTCGGCCGGGGTCACGATCATGAAGGCCTGTCCCAGACGGCCGGCCCGGCCCGTGCGGCCGATGCGGTGCACATAGTCGTCGGCGTGGTGCGAGACGTCGTAGTTGAAGACGTGGCTGACGTCGGGAATGTCCAGACCGCGCGCGGCGACGTCGGACGCCACCAGAATCTTCAGCGCCCCCGAACGGAAGTCGGCCAGGGTCTTCATCCGGTGCGACTGATCCAGGTCGCCATGGATGGGGGCGGCGTCGAAGCCATGAGTCTTCAGCGACTTGGCGACGATATCGACTTCCGACTTGCGGTTGCAGAAGACGATGCCGTTCTTGACGTCCGACCGCTCGATCAGGGCCCGCAGAGCGGTGCGCTTGGCCTTGGGGTCGCTGGTGGGGATGCGAACCAGATATTGGGTGATGGTGTCGGCGGTCTGGGCGGGACGCGAGACCTCGATCCGGGTCGGATCCTTGAGGAAGGCGGTCGTCAGGCGGGTGATCTCCGGCGGCATGGTGGCCGAGAAGAACAGGGTCTGGCGACGCGGCGGCGTCAGTTTGAAGATCCGTTCGATGTCGGGGATGAAGCCCATGTCGAGCATCCGGTCGGCTTCATCGACGACCATGATCTCGACGCCCGTCAGCAGCATCTTGCCGCGTTCGAACAGGTCGAGCAGGCGGCCTGGAGTGGCGATCAGGACATCGACGCCCTTGTTCAGCGCCGCCACCTGGTCGCCCATGGAGACGCCGCCGATCAGCAGCACCCAGCTCAGCTTGGTGCCCTTGGCGTATTTGGCGAAGCTCTCGGCGACCTGGTCGGCCAGTTCGCGGGTCGGGGCCAGGACGATGGCGCGCGGCATCCGGGCGCGGGCGCGGCCCGAGGCCAGGCGCTCGACCAGGGGCAGGGTGAAGGCGGCGGTCTTGCCCGTCCCGGTCTGGGCGATGCCCAGGACGTCGCGGCCGGCGAGGGCGACGGGGATCGCCTGTTCCTGAATGGGGGTGGCGGTCGTATAGCCGGTGTCGGCGACCGCTTGCAGGGTCGTGGGCGAAAGGCCCAGTTGGGAAAATTCTGTCATGAATCCTTGGGACGAAAAGCGTCTGCGTGCATAGCAGCGACGGAACCGCCCCTCTTTGGGCGAGCGGGCGGCGCGGATCGCAGACCTGTCCCGAGGCTGGGGGCGATATAGAAGCCCCTCCGACAAAGTCAAGTATTCTCGCTATTTCGGCCTGCTGAGGCGGAATAAATTCCCATGGTCAAGTTGGAGGTCGCTTGACTCCACGTGGCCTGAAAGAGGCATATAAGAGAACAAAAGGAGAACTGTTGTGCGGTCCGACCGCAAGATCGAAGCCCTGCGCCAACATCTGAAAACCCTGGAGGCAGCCGGTCATCCAGTGGACGACGCACGCTTCGATCTCGGACTGGAGGCGGCTGACCGGCATCTAGGCGGGCTGGCGACCCATGGGCTGCACGAGGTTTACGCCGCGACTACGCCTGATGCGACAGCGGCCCTGGGGTTCGCTCTGGGACTGGTCCGCCGGACGGCGGGCGATCGACCTGTGGTCTGGGGGGTCCAGGCCATGGCCGAACTGGAGACGGGGCGGATCTATGGGGCGGGCCTGCGCGAACTGGGGCTGGATCCCGGCCGGCTGGTGCTGGTGCGGGTCAAGGAGACGAAGGACCTGCTGGCGGCGGGAGAGGAAGCCCTGGCCGGTGGAGCCGTGGGAGCGGTGCTGCTGACAGCCTGGGGCGAGAGCAAGGTGCTGAGCCTGACCGCCACGCGTCGCCTGTCGATGGCGGCAGGGCAGGGACGGGCGACTGCACTCCTGACCCGGTTGGCGGCCCAGCCCCAGCCCAGTGCAGCCGAAACGCGGTGGCGGATCAGGGGGGCTTTGTCGCGGGCGCTGGAAGCGGAGGCCCCTGGCCATCCGACCTATGCGGTCGAACTGTTGCGACATCGGCTGGGCGCGCAGCCGAGAAGCTGGATCATGGAGTGGGATCGTGAGCGCGGAGTCTTCCAGAATGGCGGGCAGAATGTCGGGCATGGACAGCAACGACCGCCGCTATCTGGCGGTTTGGTTTCCTCTGTTGCCGACGGATCGACTGCGGCGCGAGGAGAGGGGCTCAGACGCCACGGCTGAGGCTGCGACCGTGCTCGTGGAGAAGGTGAAGGGGGCGCTGCGCCTGGCGGCGGCCAACGGCGCGGCCCTGGCCCTGGGTCTGTCGCCGGGCATGACCCTGGCCGATGCACGGGCGCGGGCGCCGGATATTCGCGTGGTCGCGCACCGGCCGGAGGCGGACGCGGCCCTGTTGAAACGGGTGCTGCTGGACTTCGGGCGTTTCACGCCGATGGCGGCGACCGACGGGCCGGACGGTCTGGCGTTGGACGTGACCGGTTGCGCCCATCTGTTCGGGGGCGAGGCGGGGCTGGTCCGGGCTGTCGCGGCGCGGGCCGAGGGCGTGGGTCTGGCGGTGCGTCTGGCCCTGGCCGGCACGCCCGAGGCGGCGCGCGCCCTGGCGCGCTTCGGGCGGGGCGGGATTTACGAGGGTGGGGGGCAGAACCAGGCCTTGCGCCGCCTGCCGGTCGCGGCGCTGGAGCTGTCGGACAAGGAGACCCAGGCCCTGTCGCGGGCGGGCTTGAAGACCCTGGGGCATCTGGCGGATCGCCCTACCGCCCCCATCGCCGCCCGCTTCGGCGCGGCGGCGGCGACGCGGCTGAACCGGGTGTTGGGACGCGAAGACGTCCGCATCCGTCCCGAACGGCCGGTTACGCTCGTCTCCGTCGACCGCATTCTGGTCGAACCGATCACGGAGACCCCGGACATCGAGGCGGTGATCGGCGACCTGCTGGTCGAGGCCATGGACCGGCTGGACCTGCGCGGTCAGGGCGGGCGCGCCTTTCAGGCCGGCTTTTTCCGCCTGGACGGAGAGGTGCGCCACATCACCGTGCGGACGGGCCGCCCCAGTCGCGACGCGGCGGCTGTGCTGCGCCTGTTTCGCGAACGGCTGGCCAATCTGGCGCGACCACTGGAGCCCGGTTTCGGCTTCGACCAGATGCGTCTGTCCGTAACGGTCGCCGATCGCCTGGCCTCGCGCCAGAGGGGATTTGAGGCCGCCCCGTCGACCGCCGAAGATCTGGGGCGACTGATCGACCGGCTGACCGCGCGCCTGGGACCGGAGGCGGTCAGCCGGTTCGAGCCGATAGAGTCGCACTGGCCCGAACGCGCCGTCCGCCTGAGCCCGGCCGCCCATCCCCCAGCCGCCCATCCCTTGGGCGAGATCGCCGCCTGGCCCGAACCGGACCCGGCCGACCCGCCGCTGCGGCCGTTGCAGATGTTCGATCCGCCCCAGCCGGTTCTGGCCACGGCGGAAGTGCCCGATCATCCGCCGAACCGCTTCATCTGGCGGCGGGTGGACCACCGGCTGGTCCGGGTCGAAGGGCCCGAACGCATCGCGCCCGAATGGTGGCGCAGGTTGCAGGCCCCCCAGGAGCCGACGCGCGACTATTACCGGGTCGAGGACCAGGAGGGGCGGCGCTTCTGGCTGTTCCGTTCCGGCTTCTACGGCGAGGAACCGGCCCCGCGCTGGTTCCTGCACGGGATCTTCGCATGACCCCCTATGCTGAGCTGGCGACGCGCAGCAACTTCTCCTTTCTGGAAGGGGCGTCGCATCCGAAGGAGCTGGTGCTGGCTTCGATCCTGCTCGGCCATACCGGCATGGGGCTGGCTGATCGCAACAGTCTGGCAGGGGTGGTCCGGGCGTGGAGCGCGCTGAAGGCCTTGAGGGAGGAGGGGTTGTCTCCCCCAGAGAAGGTGCGCGAGGGCGGCGGTCCGGGCGAGGTCGGCTGGGTCGAGGATCCGATGAACGACCCGGCCCTCAGCGACCGGGTCAAGCAGCGCGCCCAGGCCTTCAAACTGGTTCTCGGCGCCCGGCTTCGGTTCAATGACGGCGCGCCGGACATTCTGGCCTATCCGGAGGATCGCCGAGGCTGGGCGCGCCTGTGTCGCCTGCTGACCCTGGGCAACAGCCGGGCCAGGAAAGGTCAATGCGAGATCGGCCTACACGACCTGTGCGCGGCGCCCGAGGGATTGCTGCTGATCGTCATGCCGCCGCCTCGTCTGGAAGGCTTGGAGGCCGTGCTGGCGCGAGTGGTCGCGGCGGCGCCGGGCGCGGTCTGGCTGGGGGCGGCCATGACCCGTTCCGGCGACGACCGGCGCCGCCTGACGCGGCTTAAGGCGATGGCGAAGCGGACAGGCGCCACCCTGCTGGCGGTCAATGACGTCCTGTATCATGAGGCCGGACAGCGCGACCTCCAGGATGTCCTGACCTGTATCCGCGAAGGCGTGACTCTGGAGACGGCAGGGCGACGGCTGGAAGAGAACGCCGAGCGCCGCCTGAAGCCCCCCAGGGAAATGGCCCGCCTGTTCGCCGATGCGCCAGAGGCGGTGGCGGAGACGCAGAATATGCTGGCGCGGGTGAGGTTCGACCTTGAGGATCTTCGCTACAACTATCCCGAGGAGCCGATCCCGCCGGGGTGGTCGTCACAGGACTGGCTGGCGCACCTGGTCGATCGAAACCTGGACCAGAAATATCCGCAGGGCGCGCCTCAGAAGGTGCGCGATGATCTCGACAAGGAGCTCACCTACATTCGGGAGCGCGATCTGGCGCCCTATTTCTTGACCATCCACGACATTGTCCAGGTCGCGAACGACAAGGGCATCCTGTGTCAGGGACGAGGATCTGCGGCGAATTCGGCCGTCTGCTATGTGCTGGGGATCACCTCGGTCGATCCCAGCCAGCATGATCTTCTGTTCGAACGCTTCCTGTCGGCCGATCGCAACGAGCCGCCGGACATCGACGTCGATTTCGAACATGAGCGGCGCGAGGAGATCATTCAGCACATCTACGACCGGTATGGTCGGCACAGGGCGGGCCTAGCGGCGACGGTCATCCGTTACCGGCCGCGCAGCGCCATTCGCGAGGTCGGCAAGGTCCTGGGCCTGACCGAGGACGTCACGGCGCGGCTGGCCGGCAGTCAGTGGGGCAGTTTCGGCAGCGACATGACCGAGCGTCATGTCGTGCAGGCCGGGCTTGAGGCCGCCAACCCGCAGATCGCGCGCGCCGTCGCCATGACGCGGCGGCTGCTGGGCTTCCCGCGTCACCTGTCACAGCATGTCGGCGGCTTCGTCCTGACCCAGGACCGGCTGGACGAGGTCGTGCCCATCGGCAATGCGGCCATGCCGGACCGGACCTTCATCGAATGGGACAAGGACGATATCGACGCCCTGGGGCTGATGAAGGTCGATATTCTGGCGCTGGGGATGCTGACCTGTATCGCCAAGGCGTTCGATCTGATGCGGTCGCTGGGGGTGGCGGACCTGCGGCTGGATACGGTTTCCGACGAGGATCCGGCCGTCTACCGCATGCTTCAGGAAGGACGGTCCATCGGGGTCTTTCAGGTGGAGAGCCGGGCGCAGATCAACATGTTGCCGAGGCTGAAACCCGCGACCTTCTATGATCTGGCCATTCAGGTGGCGATCGTCCGGCCGGGACCGATCCAGGGCGACATGGTGCATCCCTATCTGCGTCGACGCCAAGGTCTGGAGGCGCCGGACTACGCCCGACCCGGCCCGCCGCACGATCCGGACGAGCTGAAGAAGGTGCTCAAAAAGACCCTGGGCGTGCCCCTGTTTCAGGAGCAGGCGATGAAGGTCGCCATGGTGGCGGCCGAGTTCACCTCGGCCGAGGCCAATGGTCTGCGCAAGGCGATGGGCACCTTTCGAGGCGACGGGACGCTCTGGAAGTACGAGGCGCGAATGGTCGGTCGGATGATCGCCCGCGGTTACGATCCCGCCTTTGCGCAAAGATGTTTCGAGCAGATCAAGGGCTTTGGTTCGTACGGCTTTCCCGAGAGCCACGCGGTGTCGTTCGCCAGGCTGGTCTACATCTCGTCCTGGATCAAATGTCATCATCCGGCGGTGTTCGCCTGTGCGCTGCTGAACAGCCAGCCCATGGGATTCTATGCGCCGGCCCAACTGGTGCGGGATGCGCAGGAGAGCCCGCAGAAGGTCGAGGTGCGGCCGATCGACGTGAACCACAGCCTCTGGGACAATAGGCTGGAGCCGACGGCGCGGGGGCCGCACTATCCGGCCTTACGCTTGGGGATGCGGCAGATCGACGGGTTCAAGGAAGTCTGGGCGGATCGGATCGTCGCGGCGCGGGATGCGCCCTTCGCGGATGTCGAGGAAATGGCGCGGCGGACGGGTCTGGAGGCGGCCGCGATGCGGAAGCTGGCGGATGCGGACGCGTTTCGATCGATGGGGCTGGATCGACGCGAGGGGTTGTGGGCGGTCAGACGCTTGCCGGACGACGAGCCCCTGCCGCTGTTCCAGGCGGCGCGGGCGCGGGAGCTGGGCGTCGAGGCGGCGGCGAACCTGCCGCTGATGCCGCTGAAGGAGCATATCGCCACCGACTATCAGACGACGCGCCTGTCGCTGAAGGGGCACCCGATGCAGATCCTGCGGCCGATGTTCGACGCCGAGCGGGTGCTGAGCGCCGAGGCGGTCTACGCCAAGAGGCACGGGGCGCTGGTGAAGACGGCGGGGGTGGTGCTGGTGCGCCAGAGGCCCGGCACGGGCAACGCCATCTTCGTGACCCTGGAGGACGAGACCGGGGTGGTGAACATCCTGCTGTGGGCGCGGCTGTTCGAAACCTTCCGGCGCGAGGTCATGGCCGCGCGGCTGATGGAGGTGGAGGGCACGGTCGAGAAGAGCGTCGAGGGCGTGCTGCACCTCATGGCCCGGCGGGTCGTCGATCGTTCGGCCGAGCTGGGGCGGCTGTCCGAGGACTATGACCTTGAGGTCGAGCTGTCGCGGGCGGATGCGGTGAAATATCCGCAAGGCCCGCGCAGCCCGACCGGCCGGCATCCGCGCGACGTCCGAATCTTGCCGGGGTCGCGCGACTTTCACTGACGGACGTCAGCAGGTGGCGGGGGCCGCCACCGCTGTCCGCTTGCGGCTTAGGAAAAGGACCAGCAACAGGCCCAGTCCGGAAGCGACGGCTCCGGCCAAGGACACGGCTGGATAACCGAGGCCTCCTGCGATGACCGCTCCGCCCACAGCCGCGCCGATGGCGTTGCCCAAATTGAAGGCGCCGATGTTCATCGCCGAGGCCAGGTTGGGCGCATCGCCGGCGGCGCCCATGACCCGCACCTGGAGCGGCGGCACCAGGGCGAAGCTGGCGATCCCCCACAGGAAGACCAGGATGGAGGTCGGGACCGCGAACGGCATGGCGACAGCGAAGGCGACCAGGATGGCGGACAGGGAGGCCAGGGTCACGATCAAGGTCCGGTCCACGGACTTGTCCGCGAACTTGCCGCCCAGCCAGTTGCCGAGCGTCAGGCCCAGCCCATAGGTCACCAGCATGGCGGTGACGAAGCCGAGCGAGGCGTGGGTCTGCTCGCGCAGGATCGGGGCGATATAGGTGAAGACGGTGAACATGGCGCTGGAGCCGATCACCGTCAGGGCCAGTGCCGCCAGCACGGAGCCGCGACTGAGGACGCGCAGCTCGGCGGCGATGTTCCCGCCGGTCGGGGCGGGCAGGTTGGGCAGGGTCAGGCGCAGGGCGGCCATGACCCCCACGCCGATGGCGGCGATGCCCCAGAAGCTGGCGCGCCAGCCCAGGGCGTCGCCGGCCCAGGTCGCCAGGGGCACGCCGACGACATTGGCGATGGTCAGGCCCATGAACATGGCGGCGACGGCGCCCGCCTGACGGTTCGGCGGGACCAGGCCGGCGGCCACGATCGAGCCGACGCCGAAGAAGGCGCCGTGGTTCAGCGAGGTGATGACCCGCGCGATCAGCAGCATCGCGTAGTCGGTCGAGATCGCTGACAGCAGGTTGCCGACGGTGAAGATGGCGGCGAGACCGATCAGCAGGGCTCGGCGCGGCATGCGGCCTGTGGTCAGGGTCATCAGCGGCGCGCCCAGCATGACGCCCAGGGCATAGGCGCTGATCAACAGGCCGGCCGTGGGAATGGAGACGCCGAGATCGGTGGCGATGACGGGGAGGAGGCCCATCGGGGCGAACTCGGTCACGCCGATACCGAAGGCGCCGGCGGCGAGGGCGAGCAGGGGAGGATTGAGTTTCATGGTTGTCCTTCGGCGATGTCCTTGTCCAGGCGCACAGATGGACGGCGATCCGCGCGAGCGTTAGGCAGGCTTCAGGCCAAAGATTTTTGATCTGGACGCACAGATGCAGACAACCGGCGTGGACCGCGCGAGAGAGATGGAAGTGTTTGCTGCGGTGGCGCAGAGCGGCAGTTTTTCGGCCGCAGGCCGTATGCTGGATTTGACGCCGTCAGCGGTCAGCCGGACCATCGACCGGATCGAGGCGCGGCTGGGCGTGCGGCTGATGCTGCGGACCACGCGGGTGCTGACGCTGACGGCGGAGGGCCAGACCTATCTGGCGGCGGCGCGTCGGATCCTGGCCGATCTGGACGATGCCGAGCGGGTCATCTCCGACCAAGGGGCGCCGCGCGGACGGGTCAGGGTCAGCGCGTCCCTGGCCCACGGTCGCCAGCGTGTCGTGCCCCTGCTGGGCGAGTTCGCCCGCCTGTATCCGCATATACTAATCGACTTCAACCTGACCGATGTCGTGGTCGATGTGGCGGCGGGCCAGGCCGATGTCGCCATCCGGTTCGGACCGCTGGCCGACAGTCCGCTGACGGCGCGCCGACTGGGCGAGACGGGGCGGACCATTGTCGCCTCGCCGGAGTATCTGGCGCGACGGGGCGCGCCGCAGGTCCCGGAGGATCTGCACGATCACGACTGTCTGAACTTCAATTTCCGCCGGGCCGAGCCGGTCTGGCCCTTCCGGCGCGACGGCCGGGATTACGCCCTGACGGTGAGGGGACCGATCGAGGCCAACAATGGCGAGACGCTGACGCAGCTGGCGCTGGCCGGCGTTGGGGTGACGCGAGTGGGCAATTTCAGCGTGGCGGACGCCATCGAAACGGGGCGGCTTGTCCCGCTGCTGGAAGCCTTCAATCCTGGTGATCGCGAGCCGATCCACGCCGTCTTTGTGGGCGGCGCCAATATGCCGGCTCGGGTAAGGGTCTTCGTGGACTTTCTGGCGGAACGGCTGCGCTGAACCGGAAATCGCCGGACGGGCGGACCCGTCCGGCGAGCTTCAGTCTCGACTGCGATTTGAACTCAGCGCTTGCCGAAGATCAGGTCGCCCAGTTTGGCGAAGAAGCTCTTTTCTTCCGCCTTCGGCGCGGCGGCCGGGGTCGGAGCGGCGGGCTTGGGCGTTTCGACCGGCTTGGGCGCCGGAGCGGCGGCGGCCGGCGCAACGACCGGAGCGGGCGTCGGCGCCGCGACGACGGCCGGGGCGGCAGGCTTGGGCGCAGCGGCCTTGTCGGCCGGCTTCGCGGCTGTGGTCTTGGCGGCGGGCTTGGCTGCAGCGGGCTTGGACGCCTTGGGCGCAGCGGCCTTCACCGGCGCAGCCTTGGCGGCCGGAGCGGCCTTGGGTTTGGCGGCCGCCTTCGGTGCGGCCTTGGGCGCAGCGGTCTTCGCAGCGGCGGCCTTGGCGGCCGGCTTCGCAGCCGGAGCCTTGGCGGCGGGCTTGGGGGCCGCAGCCTTGGGGGCGGCCGTCTTGGCCGCAGGCTTCGCAGCGGCGGGCTTGGTCGCCTTGGGCGCGGCGGTTTTCTCGGCGACGGCCTTCACAGCGCTCGACTTCGGCGCGGCTTTAGGCTTGGAAGCGGCGGTCGCCGGTTTCGGCGACGCAGGTTTAGACGTAGACGGTGACTTGGCCATGTATTCCCCGACCCCTCGGTTAATTAAAAAGCCCGGCGGCGTCGGGAGGACGAAGCGCCGGATCGCAACGATTCGCCATCTTAGCGGTGTTTGAGAAATGTCCGAGTCCGCAGTTCAGATAATCGCACGCGGTTCGCGCGACAGCGCAGAGGCCGCCGCCGCCGCCATCGACGCCGATCCCATGCTTGAGGGCGCGACCTATTCCATCCTGGAGGAGGACGAGGATCGCAACCTCTGGCGCATCGACGCCTTCCCGACGACAGAAGACGAGGTCGAGGGGCTGAAGGCGACCCTGGCCGACTATCCCGTCACCGTCACGGTCGAGAAGCTGGCCGACGCCGACTGGCTGGCCATGTCGCTGTCGGGCTTGCCGCCGGTCCGGGCCGGGCGCTTCTTCGTCTATGGGGCGCATGACGAGGGACGGGTTCCGCCCAACGCCGTCAATCTGAAGATCGACGCCGGCGCCGCCTTCGGCACCGGCCACCACGGCACGACGGTCGGCTGTCTGGAGGCCTTCGACGACCTGCTGAAGCGCGAGCGGTTCGAGCGGGTGCTGGACGTCGGCTGCGGCACGGGCGTTCTGGCCATCGCCGCGGCCCGCACCGGCAGCCGGATCGCCATCGGCACCGACATTGACGCCCCCTCGGTGCGGATCGCCAATGAGAACGCCGCCCTGAACCAGGCCCACGCCAGCTTCGTCCACGCCTCGGGCCTGAACGATCAGCGGGTGAGAAAGCACGGCCCTTATGATCTGGTCTTCGCCAACATCCTGGCCCCGCCTTTGGTGGCCCTGTCGCAGGACATCAAGACGGCGCTGAGCCTGGGCGGGGTCGCCATCCTGTCGGGCCTGCTGCGGACCCAGGAGCGCCGGGTGACGGCCGCCTATACGTCGCGCGGATTCAGGCTGGAGAAGCGCATCCACCATGACGCCTGGAGCGCCCTGGTGCTGCGGCGGATGGGCTGAGGACCGAGAGACGAGACCATGCGCCAGACCTTCGACGAGACCACCGATCCGTCCTTCGGGGCCAAACACCTGCCGCTGCTGCGCGCCGAGATGGCCAGGCAGGGGCTGGACGGCTTCCTGATCCCGCACGAGGACGAGCATCAGAACGAATATCTGCCCGACGCCAACGAGCGGCTGGCCTGGGCCACCGGCTTCACCGGCTCGGCCGGGGCGGCGGTGGTGTTCCAGGACCGGGCCAGCATGTTCACCGACGGTCGCTATACGGTGCAGGTCAAGGTCCAGACCGATCCGGCCCTGTTCGAACGGCGCGACCTGAACGCGGTCGCCGCCTATCTGGAGACGGCCAAGCCCGGCCAGATGATCGGCTATGATCCGCGTCTGCACAGTCCCGACGCCCTTGTCCCCCTGAAGGCGGCGGCCCAGAAGGCGGGGGCGGAGCTGAAGCCGGTCGAGGCCAATCCGCTGGACCTGGCCTGGGGGGCGGATCGTCCGGCCCAGCCGACCGCCCCGGTCACGCCGCACGAGGACGTCTATTCCGGCGAGCCCCATGCGTCGAAGCGGGCGCGGATCGGTCGGGCCGTGGCGGACGCCGGCGCCGAGGCCGTGGTTTTGACCGCGCCCATGTCGATCGCCTGGCTGTTCAATGTGCGCGGCGGCGATGTGATCCGCTCGCCCCTGCCCATCGGCCAGGCCGTGCTGGAGGCCGACGGCAAGGCGCGCCTGTTCCTCGACCCGGCCAAGGTGACCAATGAACTGCCCGGCTGGCTGGGCGACGACGTGCGGCTGGAGGCACCCGAACGGCTGGCCGAGGCGCTGGATAGTCTGGCCGGCAAGAAGGTGATGATCGATCCGGCCCTGTCGTCCGCCTGGTATTTCGACCGGCTGGAGCAGGCGGGGGCGACGGTGGTGCGGGCGGCGGACCCCTGCGCCCTGCCTCGCGCGACCAAGAATGCGGTCGAGATCGAGGGCAGCCGCCGGGCCCATATCCGCGACGGCGCCGCCCTGGCCAACTTCCTGCACTGGGTCGACACGGTCGCCCAGCAGACCCTGCCGGACGAGCGCGAGGTGGTGGAGACCCTGGAGCGGTTCCGCGAGGCGACGGGCGCCCTGAAAGATCTGAGCTTCGACACCATCGCCGGGGCCGGGCCGAACGGCGCCCTGCCGCATTACAAGCCGGTCGGGGCCACGATCCGCAAGATCGAGAAGGGCTCCCTGCTGCTGGTGGACGGCGGCGGCCAGTATCTGGACGGGACGACCGACGTGACCCGCACCATGGCGGTGGGCGAGCCGACGGCGGACCAGCGTCACAAGTTCACCCTGGTGCTGAAGGCCCATATCGCCATGGCGACGATCCGCTTCCCGGCGGGGACCAGCGGCATGGCGCTGGACGCCATAGCGCGGGCGCCGATGTGGGCGGCGGGGCTGGATTACGACCATGGGACCGGCCACGGCGTCGGCTCCTATCTGGGCGTCCACGAGGGGCCGCAGCGGATCGCCAAATGGGGCACCAGCCAGCCGCTGCTGGAGGGGATGATCCTGTCCAACGAGCCCGGCTATTACCGCGAGGGCCATTGGGGCGTCCGCATCGAGACCCTGCAGGTGGTGACGCCGGCCGTGGTTCTCGAGGGCGGCGAGCGGCCGATGCACGGGTTCGAACAGCTGACCTTCGCCCCGATCGACCGCAAGCTGATCGACGTCGATCTGCTGACCCCGGACGAGCGGGCCTATGTCGACGCCTATCACGCCGAGACCCTGGCCAAGGTCGGCCCCCTGGTCGAGGGCGAGGTGCGGGCCTGGCTGGAACAGGCCTGCGCCCCGCTCTGAACTTACAGGTCGAAGGCGCGGGATCGCCGCCGCAGGTGGGTGACGGGAACGGGCAGGTCCGCCAGGGCCGCCCGGGTCGCCGCGTAGCCTGAGGCGACCGGCTCCTCATAGGCCTTCCAGTCGCGGATGTCGGTCCCGCCGGTTCGCGGCAGGATCAGGACGTCGGCGGCGGCGCGCGACTGCTCCATCTCGGCGTCGGTGGTGATGGTGGCCGAGCGCATCAGGATGGAGACGATGGGCGGGCCGGCCTTCCAGGCGCCCGACAGCACCCATTTCCACCAGGAGGGGGGATTCTCCAGGGCGGCCGGATCGACGCCGCGGGTCTGGGACATGTCCACGCCGATGATGGGGCCGTTGTTCAGCTGGCGCATCACGCTGGTGGGGAAGTTCTTCAGCACCGCCCCGTCCACCAGAACCTGGCCGTCCATGACCACGGGCGGAAGGACGCCGGGAATGGCGATCGAGGCGCGCATGGCCCGGCGCATCAGGCCCGCGCGATGAACCTCGATCCGGCCGGACGTCAGGTTGGAGGAGACGCAGAAGAAGGGCAGGCAGAGATCGGCCAGATCGGTGTCGCCATAGGCCCGCTCCAGCAGCCGGGCCACCTTGCGGGCGCGCGACATGGCGATGATGGGAAAGGCCAGGTCGGACAAGGGGTCGGATTCGACGAAGGCGCGACGGATCTCGAAGTCCAGCCGCTCGAACGACCAGCCCATGGCCGGTCCGGCCGCCACCACCGCCCCCATGGAGGCGCCCCCGACGAAGTCGATGGGGACCCGGGCCTCCTCCAGGGCCTTGATCGCCCCCATGTGGCAATAGGCCCGCGCCCCGCCGCCCGATAGGACCAGGCCGACCGCCGTGCCCGTGATGACGCGGGCCATGCGGTCTGAATCGGTCTCGACTCCCTCGACGCAATGGAACCAGCGGTCCGGCTGGAGCACATTGAGCCAGACGCGAGTGTTGGCCGGCCGGTTCATGCGCGGATCGCGCAGCAGGATCAGATCGGTCAGACGCCGGCCGTCGCCGAAGCCCATACGCCGGGGCAGATCCGACGGCGGGGCCAGAAGCCCGCTGCCGACGATGAACAGGCGATCGACCTGGCGGGCGCACAGCTCGGCCCAGGCCTTCTGGTCCAGTTCGGCGACATAGAGGACATAGTCGTGGTCGTCCTCGACCCGGCTGAACCATTCGGCGGCCGAGCTGAGAGCCGACTGATCGATCACCTTGCAGGTGAAGCCCATGGCCTGGACGCCCGCCGCGATCCGTTCGACGAAGGCGCGGATCGGGCGCGGGCGGGCCGAGACGAAGCCGAAGACGCTGGGCTCGGCGGCGCCCACGGCCCGCTCGCGGGCGCGATGGATCATCAGGCGCGACAGTTCGACCAGCAGATCCGGCTCGGATCGAGCGGCGTCGAAGAAGGCTTCGCGCGGCAGGGCCAGGATTTCGGTGTCGCGCAGGGCGACCACGTCCGCGGTGTGCGGGGTGCCGGCCACCATGGCCATTTCGCCGACCGGCTCTCCGGGCCGGATGACGCCGACCAGCTGGGGCGGCTGATCCGTCTCGACGTGAAACACCCCCAGCCGGCCCGAGCGGACCAGATAGAGGGTGTCGGACGGATCGCCCGCCGCAAACAGCCGCTCGCCCCCGGTCAGGGCGAACCAACTGGCGCGATCGATCATCGGTCCTTCGAAGATGCGCGCCAGGGCGACGGCCAGGGTGTCGGGACGAAGCGGAGCCATGGCGTCTTGTACGGCAGATAAGGGAGGAGGTGAAATGGCGCGAAAACGCCTTTCAACCGATCGCGACGCCTGACAAAAGGGGCGAATGCCCCACGCCATTCCCTCAACCGCTGTCCTCGACGCGCTGAAGGCCGCCCTCGGCCCTGGCGGCTGGACCCAGGATCCAGAGGTCATCGCCCCGTCCCTGACGGAGTGGCGAAACCGCTGGACGGGCCATACGCCTATTTTGCTGACGCCGCGCTCGACCGAGGAGACCGCCAAGGTGATCGCCATCTGCGCCCAGTCGGGCGTGGCCGTCACCCCCCAGGGCGGGGGCACGAGCCTGGTCGGGGGACAGATCCCGTTCGGCGAGGTGTTGTTGTCTCTCAAGAAGATGCGCGCCGTGCGCGACGTGACCCCATTGGACGACGCCATGACGGTGGAGGCGGGTCTAACCCTGCTGGAGGCCCAGCAGGCGGCGGCGGCGGCGGGACGGGCCTTTCCGCTCAGCCTGGCGGCCGAGGGCTCGGCGACGATCGGGGGGGTGATCTCCACCAACGCCGGCGGCACCCAGGTGCTGCGCTACGGGATGATGCGGGACCTGGTCCTGGGCCTGGAGGCGGTCCTGCCGAACGGCGAGGTCTTTCACGGACTGAAGCGGCTGCGAAAGGACAATACAGGCTATGATCTCAAGCAGTTGCTGATCGGCGCGGAGGGCACCCTGGGCGTCGTCACCGCGGCCACCCTGAAGCTGTTTCCGATCATGCGGTCACGCGCGGTCGCCGTGGTCGCCCTGGAAACGGCTGCGGCGTCCATCGAACTGCTCGCCCGCGCCAAGGCGGAGACCGGCGGCGGGGTCGAGGCCTTTGAGTTGATGAAACGTATGGGCATGGAGCTGGTGCTCAAGAACATCCCCGACACCCGCGAACCGCTGGACACGACGCCGAATTGGTATGTGCTGATCGAGATCGCGTCCGGGACGGCGGGGGGCGCCGAGGCCCAGATGGAGCGGCTGCTGGAAGTCGCCTTCGAGGAGGGGCTGATCACCGACGCCGCCATAGCGCAGAACGATGCGCAACGCGCCGCCTTCTGGCGGCTGCGTGAAGAGCATTCGGCGGCCCTGAAGCCGGAGGGCGGCGGGTGGAAACACGACGTCTCCGTCCCGATCAGCCGTATCGCCGAATTCATCGAAGAAGCCACGGCGGCCGTCGAGCGCTTCCATCCCGGCGCCCGTGTCTCGGTGTTCGGCCACGTCGGCGACGGCAATCTGCACTACGACATCCTGCCCGGCGTCGGCGAGGATGTGGCGGCCTTTATCGGCCGCTGGAAAGAGGGCTCGCAGGTCGTTCACGACGTCGTCGGGCGTTACGACGGCTCAATCTCGGCCGAACACGGCCTGGGTCGGCTGAAGACCGAAGAGGTCAAACGCTACAAGTCGCCGCTGGAGATCGAGACCATGGCCGCCATCCGGCGCGCCATCGATCCGCAGCGGATCATGAACCCCTCCGTGCTCTTCTAGGCGGACAGGACGAAGATATGAGCCTGCGTGACCTGGACGGCTGGACCGTCCTCTTCGATCTGGACGGCACCCTGGTCGATTCCGCTCCGGATCTGGTTGGAACCCTGAACCGTCTGCTGGTCGAGGAGGGATTGCCCCCTGCGCCACCCGAAGTGGCGAGAACCCTGATCGGCTCGGGCGCGCGCGCGCTGTTGGCGCATGGGTTCGAGGCGGCCGGCGCCGATGTGGAACGGGCCCGGTCCGATGCGCTCTTTGAGCGGTTCCTGGTCGATTACACCGCCCATATCGCCGACGGCTCGCGGGCGTTCGAGGGTGTCGTCGAGACCTTGGAACGCCTGGCCGAACGCGGCGCAGTCTTGGTGGTCGCCACCAACAAGCGGTCGGACCTGTCTGAACTTTTGCTGGACCGGCTTGATCTTCGCCGCCATTTCCTGGCCGTCGCCGGCCCCGATCGGGTCAGCGCGCGCAAACCCTCTGGCGCGCATCTGAAAGAGGCTGTGGCGATGGCGGGCGGTGACCCGGCCCGCGCGATCATGGTCGGCGACGCCGCGCCCGACGCCGAGGCGGCCCGCGACGCCGACATGCCCTGTGTCCTGACCACCTTCGGCTACACGCCCGTGCCGGTGGACACCCTGGGCGGAGACGTCCTGATCGACGCCTTCGAAGACGTGGAAGAGGCGATCGACGGCATTCTGGCCGAGTTTTACGTAAGGCGGGCCCTGAAGGCCTGAAAGAGCTGCGCTTAAGCCTGCACGCAGGAAAACTGGCCATGTTCGGGCACGACGACGGTTGCGGAACGGCGGGCCGATGGACAGATTGGCCCATCCCAGCCGAAAGCGCCCTTCATGATCTCCCGCTTCTTCCAGATTCCGCTTTGGCAGCGCACCTTCGCGGGCCTCGCCCTGGGGGTGATCGCCGGCCTGATCCTGCGTGAAAGGGCCGAGATCTGGCTGCAGCCGATCGGCGACGTCTATCTGAACCTGATCCGTATGGTGGTGGCGCCCCTGGTGCTGTTCACCATCGCCAGCTCGATCGCCAAGCTGGGAGAAGGGGCGGGGGCCGTCCGCCTGGGCGTGCGCACCCTCGTCTGGTTCGCGATCACGTCGCTGCTGGCCGTGCTGGTCGGTTTCGCCTTCGGCCATCTGATCAATCCGGGCGTGGGCCTGTCGAACCTGCCGCTGGGCGAGGTCAAGGAAAGGGTCATTCCGACGCCGCTGGAGGTGCTGATCGGCGTCGTCCCCACCAATCCCTTCGCCGCCTTGGCCGAAGGCAAGGTGTTGCAGATCATCTTCTTCTCCGCCCTGGTCGGCATGGCTCTGGTCGCGCTGGGCGATCGGGCCCAGGGCGTGCGGCGACTGGTGGACGAGGGGGCGTCAGTCATATTCCGCATCACCCGCTGGGTGATCCAGCTGACCCCCATCGGCGTCTTCGGCCTGATCGGCTCGGTCGTCGGCGGCTATGGCTGGGAGGCGCTTCTGCCCCTGCTGAAGTTTATCGGCGCCATCTACGCCGCCTGCCTGTTCCACATACTGGTCGTCTATTCGGGGCTGCTGAAGCTCCATGGCCTGAAGGTCGTCAGCTTCTTCCGCGGCGCCTTCGCGGCCCAGCAGACCGCCTTCGCCACCTCGTCGTCGCTGGGAACCCTGCCGATCACCCTGCGCCAGACGGTCGAGCGGCTGGGCGTGCCCCAGGCCTACGCCGCCTTCGCCGTGCCTCTGGGCGCCAATGTGAAGATGGACGGGTGCGGCGCCATCTATCCCGCCATCGCCTCGATCTTCATCGCCCAGTATTTTCAGATCGACCTGACCCTGACCCAATACATACTGATCGGCCTGACTGCGGTCTTGGGCTCGCTGGGGACGGCGGGGGTTCCGGGAACCTCGATCGTCATGCTGACCCTGACCCTGTCCACCGCCGGCCTGCCGCTGGAAGGCATCGGCTATATCGTCGCCATCGACCGGGTCATCGACATGATGCGGACGGCGACGAACGTGACCGGTCAGATGCTGGTCCCGGTCTTGGTGGCCAGGGAGGAAGGCATTCTGAACGTCGATATCTATGACGGCCACGTGGCCTGGCTGCCCGGCGATCCGGAGGCGGAGACGCCCGAAGCCGTTCAGGCGGCGGGAATCTGAAACGGACGCTTGCGCCGCGCGATCGACCGGGCTATGTCGCCGCCTCCGCAAGGCATGGATGCGTAGCTCAGCGGGAGAGCACCTCGTTCACACCGAGGGGGTCACAGGTTCAATCCCTGTCGCATCCACCATCTTTTCCATCATAGACGCCTTGCAGCTCAGCTTGCGAACGCGACGAGGGCGTCGATGCCGCAGATCAACGACATGGTCCATATCCGCTTCTCGCTCAGAGGCCTGGGCGGGCCCTTCTGGCAGACCAACGCCACCATCGCCTCCGTCAGCCAGGGGGTGGCGCTTCTGGACGGGCTGGACCGCCAGGTGCCGGCGGCCGTGACAGAGCTGAAGCGCGCCAGCCCGAACCGCTGGACCCTGGACTGGGAAGTCAGAAGCCGGCCTTAGAGCCTATTCCTCAGACGTCCGGCACGTCGCGTCCCGGCGGCACATTGACGCCCATCGACTTCAAATAGGTCTTGATGTTGCGCGCGGCCTGACGGATCCGGTGCTCGTTCTCGACCAGGGCGATGCGCACGAAGCCCTCGCCGTTCTCGCCGTAGCCGACGCCTGCCGCCACCGCGACCTTGGCGTGGGTCAACAGTTGCTTGGAGAATTCCAGGCTTCCCAGGTGGGCGAGGGCGGGGGGCACGGGCGCCCAGGCGAACATGGAGGCGGCGGGCTTGGGTATGTCCCACCCCGCCCGCGCGAAACTGTCGATCAGGACGTCACGGCGTCGATGATACAGGGCGCGGTTCTGATCCACGATGTCCTGCGGACCGTTCAGAGCCGCGACGGCGGCCGCCTGGATCGGCGTATAGGCGCCGTAGTCGAGATAGGACTTCACCCGCGCCATGGCGGCGATCAGCTTGCGATTGCCGACGGCGAAGCCGATGCGCCAGCCGGCCATGCTGTAGGTCTTTGACAGGGAGGTGAACTCGATCGCAACGTCCTTGGCGCCCGGCACCTGCAGGATCGAGACGGTCGGCTTGCCGTCGTAATAGAGTTCGGAATAGGCCAGGTCGCTGATGATCCAGAGGTCATTGGCCTTGGCGAAGGCGACGACCCGCTCATAGAAGGCCAGATCGACCGTCTCCGCCGTCGGGTTCGACGGATAGTTCATCACCAGAACCTTGGGGCGCGGCACCGTATAGGCCATGGCCCGCTCCAGCGCCTCGAAATAGCGCTCGTCCGGCGTCGTCGGCACGCTGCGGATGGCGGCGCCCGCTATGATGAAGCCGAAGGTGTGGATCGGATAGGAGGGGTTCGGCGCCAGGACGACGTCACCCGGTTCGGTGATGGCGGTTGCCAGACTGGCCAGACCCTCCTTGGAGCCCATGGTGACGATCACCTCGGTCTCGGGGTCCAGATCGACGCCGAAACGACGTCCGTAATAATTGGCCTGGGCGCGACGCAGGCCCGGTATGCCCTTGGAGGCCGAATAGCCGTGGGCGTCCGGCTTTCGAGCCACTTCACACAGTTTGTCGATGACGTGCGGCGGCGGCGGCAGGTCCGGGTTGCCCATGCCGAGATCGATGACGTCCTCGCCGGCCTGACGGGCGGCGGCTCGCATGGCGTTGGTCTCCGCGATCACATACGGAGGCAGGCGCTTCATGCGATAGAATTCTTCGGACATCGGTCTTTGTGGGTGGAAGGTGAAGGGGGCGCAAGCGATGCCACCGATGCGCGCTTCATGAAACAGAAAGATGAAGGCCGTCGGGCTTTATCCGCCAAAAACTTGTGACACAGCCTCTCTCGGGCTGCTCCTACGCAAGAAGCTTGCGAGCCGGCCTAGCCGATGAAGACGCGCGGCTCCTCGCCGATACGCGCGGGCGTCGGAGAGCGGTTCTGAGGGCCTCGCCGCCGCCGTACATAGTCGGACAGGCCGCGCACCTCGGCCTCGGCGACCCCGTCGCGCTCCATCAGCCGACGCACGATGGGATCTGACAGCATCTCGTCCAGGGTCAGGTCGTAAGACGTCATGGCGCATCTCCGGCTCACGGTTCGTCCCCCTCCGACGAGATGGGGCGGCCCCGTCAGGACGCCAGAGCCAGATGGCGATGTCGTGGAAATTTCACGGTCCGGGCGCGCCAAAACGGCGGCTTTTCCGGCGCCGCAAACCGAAAATCGGGTCACCGCCGCAATATCTGTTCGTCTTTTCGTTGTTCCGGCGGCGGCAAAGTCCTATTCTTGCCGGATGACACGCTGGACCCCCGAAAGCTGGAGAACCAAGACCGCCCTGCACATGCCGGCGGACTATCCGGACCCGCAAGCCCTGGCCCTGGTCGAGGACGAACTGCGCGCCCTGCCGCCGCTCGTCTTCGCCGGCGAGGCGCGACGACTGACGTCTAAACTCTCGCAGGTCGAGCGGGGCGAGGCCTTCCTGCTCCAGGGCGGCGACTGCGCCGAGAGCTTCAAGGAATTCTCGACCGACAATATCCGCGACACCTTCCGCCTGATCCTGCAGATGGCGGTCGTCCTGACCTTCGCCGGGCGCAAGCCGGTTGTGAAGGTGGGCCGGATCGCCGGCCAGTTCGCCAAGCCGCGCTCTTCGCCTCTGGAAGAGATCGACGGCGTCGAACTGCCCAGCTACCGCGGCGACATCATCAACGGCATGGGCTTCACGGCCGAAGAGCGCATGCCCGACCCCCAGCGTCTGATCCGGGCCTACAACCAGTCGGCCTCGACCCTGAATCTGCTGCGCGCCTTCGCGGGGGGCGGCTACGCCGACCTGTACAACATCCATCGCTGGACCCTGGGCTTTGCGGGCGACAACGCCGCCGGCGCCCAGTACCGCGAGCTGGCCGACAAGATCACCGAGGCCCTGGCCTTCATGGAGGCGGTCGGCGTCACGCCCGAGACCCATCCGGATCTGAGCCGGGTCGAGGTCTTCACCAGCCACGAGGCCCTTCTCCTGAACGTCGAGAGCGCCCTGACGCGGCTGGACGGCGGTTCGGGCGAATGGTTCGACACCTCGGCCCATATGCTGTGGATCGGCGAACGCACGCGTCAGCTGGACGGCGCCCATGTCGAGTTCATGAAGGGGATCAAGAACCCCATTGGCGTGAAGTGCGGACCCACCATGACCGCCGACGACCTTCTGCCCCTGATCGACGTCCTGAACCCGGACAATGTGTCGGGCCGACTGACGCTGATCGGCCGCTTCGGTCACGACAAGGTCGGCGAACGCCTGCCCAAGCTGATGCGCGAAGTTAAGGCCTCGGGCCGCAAGGTGATCTGGTCCATTGACCCGATGCACGGCAATACGCTGAAGGCCGGCAACGGCTACAAGACCCGGCCGTTCGACCGGATCCTCAGCGAGGTGCGGACCTTCATCGACGTGGCGGAGGCGGAAGGCGTCCACCCCGGCGGCGTCCACCTGGAGATGACCGGCCAGAACGTCACCGAATGCATCGGCGGCGCCCAGGCCGTGACCGAGGACGACCTGTCCAACCGCTATCACACCCACTGCGACCCGCGCCTGAACGCCGACCAGGCGCTGGAGCTGGCCTTCCTGGTGGCCGAGCGGTTGAAGGCAGGCCGGATCAGCCGCTCGGAAGCGGCCTGATCGACGGAAACAGCGGGGCGACGAGGCCGATGGTCGCGTTCGCCTCGGCTCGGTCCGGCGTCTCGTCGTCGATACCGACGCCGTTCATGTCATTGCGCGTGGCCTGAACCACGATCCCGTCCGGTCGCGACAGCACGGTCACGCCCCGGAAATGCAGGCCGTAGTTGACCTCGGGCTGGGGCGCGAGCCAGGCGATCTGGCCGCGCACGGGGATCATCTCCTTGTCCTCGAACAGGGCCTTCGCGCCATAGCCGGTGCAGTTGATCACGATCTTCTCGGGCAGGGCCGTCAGATCCGCCGGCGTGTTGAAGGCGCGGGTCTCGATCCGGCCGCCCTGGCTCAGAAACTCGGTCTCCAACCGGTGCGCCAGTTCGGCGACGTTGAACTGCATGGCGCTGACCATCCGGGTCTCCCCAACCGGAAAGGGCGAGGCGGAAGCGGGCAGGGGGATGGATCGCGGCGCCAGCCCGTCCAGCCTGTATTCGGCGAATCGGATCGGCTTTATCCCAGGCGCGGTAAGGATCGGCGGCGGTTCGACCGTACGCGGCAGGTCGGCCGCGCCCGACAGCATATAGCGGTCGCTAAAGACGACCGGATCGCCTTCTGTCCCCAGATAGGTCTGGTGAGTGGCGTAGGTCTCGCGCGCCATCTGTTCCCAAAGGGCGGGGAAGTCAGCCGCGACGCGATCAGCGTCGGCGATGCGGCTGTCCGGCGTCCAACTGCCTGTGGCGCGCATGGATCGGGTGAAGGCGGCGCGTTCGCGCGCATAGATGGTCACCCGCGCGCCCATGCGCTGAAGCTGGAGCGCCGACGTCAAGCCGAGGGCGCCGCTGCCGATCACCGCGACCACGGGCGGACCGCCCGCCAGACCCGCCAGGGCCATGGCCTTGCGCGCTGCGATAGCGCTGGAGCCCCAGGACAAAGACCAGCCGCTGCCGCCGTGGCCATAGTTGTGAACCACCTTGGTCTCGCCGACCGCCTCCACGTTCAGGCGCGGGCCTGTCGGGCGAAAAGGACGGGTGCAGACGGTGATGCGTATGATCCGCTCGGGCGTCATCAGGATCGGCGCGATCCGGCGCGGGGCAAACCCTGTCGTCGGCAGGACGGCAGGCGTCGGCGCGCAGCCTGCAAGGGCTCCCGCCAGGCCCGTCAACACGGCCCGACGGTTGGAGCTGGTGACGACGGACATGAGCGGCTCCGGAAGATGCGAACTGCGACGCTACCCGCACCATGCGCGGCCCGAAAGCACCCCACGATCACATTCGGCTTGTGGGGACGAAAGCGGCGCCGCAGATACGGCGCGAAACGGTCACGGCTCGGACAACTATGCTCCGTCTGATCGCGGCCAGCAAAGGGAAGGCTTTCGGGCTAGACCCCGTGAGTGACGAAATGAACAAGCCAGCACAGCAAGACGACAAGCCCGGTCGGGTCGCCTATCAGGGCGCGCCCGGCGCCTTCAGTCATGAGGCCTGCACGGCCCTTCGCCCCTGGGACGAGGCTGTGCCGTTCGAGACCTTCGCCGAGGCCATCGCAGCCCTGAAGGGCGGCGACTGCGACTGCGCCCTGATCCCGGTCGAGAACTCCTCCATCGGCGTGGTCGAACCCGCCGCGACCCTGGTGCGCGACTCCGGCCTTCGCGTGGTCGCCGAAGCCTGGCGGCCGATCCGCCACGCCCTGATGGGACTGGACGGCGCGCGCATCGCCGATCTGAAGCGGGTGCTCAGCCACCCCATCGCCCTGGCTCAGTGCGAACGGACACTGAAGGGCCTGAAGCTGAACGTGGTCGAGCATTTCGACACCGCCGGCGCCGCCCGCGACGTCGCCGAGGCGGGCGATCCGACCCAGGCGGCCATTGCGCCGGTAGGGGCCGCCGAGGTCTATGGCCTGTCGATCCTGCGCAACGATCTTCAGGATTCCAGCAATAACCGGACGCGTTTCGTCCTCCTGGGGGCCGATAGGGCTTGACGGCGCACGGTCTTTGCGTGCTTTAAGGCCGCTCGGATCGCGAACGATCCGCATAACCGGACCCGGACCCATGTCCCGCCAGCGCGCCCTTTCTGTTTCCTTCGACCGTTCGCGCGCGGTGTCCGGCCTCTATTTCGGCTACGGCTTTTACGGCTTTCGATACGCCGGCTGAGGCGTCGGGCGCTCTTCGTCCCTGACTGTCTCGCCGGCGACCGCTCTGGACCAGAGCGGCTGTCCGCCCCTGCACATCGAAATCCTGCCTTTGCCGAAAGCCCGAACCCATGTCCTCTTCCAACGTCCAGATGATCCGACCTGAACAGGTTGAACTGACGCCTGAACAACAGGCCCTGGCCGCCCTGCGCGCCGAGATCGACACCATCGACGATCAGATCCTGGCCCTGTTCGAACAACGTCTCGCCGTCGCCGCCACCGTCGGCCGCGCCAAGGACGCGCCCACGGGCCCCCACACCAAGCTTCGCCCCGACCGCGAGCAGACTGTCCTGTCGCGGATGCTGTCCAAGTGCCGCCCCGAAAACGCCGAGGCGGTCGAACACCTCTGGCGCGAGATCGTCGGCTGGGGGCTGGCGCGTCAGGGCCGGCTGCAGGTCCAGGTCTGGGCCCCGATCGAACCGACCCGCGCCTATGACGGCGCCCGCCTGCGCTTCGGCGCCGCCGCCGACATCAAGATGGTGCGCGACCCGCAGAAGGCCCTGGCCTTCGCCGCCGAGGGCCATGGCGTGGCCGTTCTGGCCATCAATACCGAGGACGCCTGGTGGATGGGCCTTCGCCGTGAATGGTCGATGCTGAGCGTGTTCGACGGTTACGGCGGCGAGACGCCGACGTCTCTGGCCGTCGGCAAGATCGATCCGCCGGCCCTGCCGAAGGGCCGCCGCGTGGTCGTCACCGCCGGCGGAGACGCCGGCGACGGCGGCGGCGCTCGTCGCTGGGGCCTGAACACCCACCACGGCTGGACCATCGCCCTGACCGAGGCGGAACTGACGCCGGGCGAGGCGGAAGGCTGCGTCGGCGCGATCGGCTGACCGCGCCGACATGAAGGCTCAGGAGGCGTGCGCCTTCTGGGCCTTGGTCAGCTCGATCATCCCCTGGGCGGCGCCCATCTCCGGCACGATCTCTTTCGCCCGGTCGGAGATGGCGTCGAACTGGGCCGCCACCTGTTCCGGCGCATCCTCGCCCGAGATGTGGACGCCTTCGGTCAGCGTCACATAGGCGCGTTCGAACCCGCCGGCGCCGGCCGCCAGGATACAGCGGCTCGGCGCTTCCCGGCTCAGCAAATACAGCAGACCCGGCGTCACCAGCGCCGGATCCAGGGCCTCCAGGGGCAGGGCGGCGCCCAGGTCTTCCGTCATGCGGGTATGGGCCGTGGGCGCCAGGCAGTTGACGCGGATGTCGTTCTTGGCCCCCTCGATCGACAGGGTCTGCATCAGACCGACCAAGGCCATCTTGGCCGCCCCATAGTTCGACTGGCCGAAATTGCCGTACAGACCCGAGGACGAGGTGGTCATGACGATGCGGCCGTAGTTCTGGCCGCGCATGATCTCCCACACCGCCTTGGTGCAGTTGACCGCCCCCATCAGATGGACGTCCACGACGAAGCGGAAGTCCTCCAGCTCCATCTTGGCGAAGGTCTTGTCGCGCAGGACCCCGGCGTTGTTAACCAGCAGATCGACCCGACACCATTTCGCCATGGCCGCCTCCACCATGGCCTGAACGGCGGCGAAGTCGGTGACTGAGGCGGCATTGGGCATGGCCTCGCCGCCGGCGGCCTCGATCTCGGCCACGACAGCCTCGGCGGCGGTAACGGAACCGCCCGAACCGTCGCGGGCGCCGCCAAGATCATTGACCACCACCTTGGCCCCGCGCGCCGCCAGGGCCAGGGCGTGCTGCCGCCCCAGACCACCGCCCGCGCCTGTCACAATGGCCACCTGTCCGTCGAACCGGATCGTCATCCTATCGTCTCCACCCAAGCACTGGGGCCCTCGGCGCTACAGCCGGCCCCTTGATCCGGTTTTGACGACGCCGGGCGCGGCGCACAAGTCCGGCCTGATCAGCCCGCGCGGTTCTTCACCAGATCCTCGACGACCGACGGATCGGCCAGGGTCGAGGTGTCGCCCAGCGAGCCGATCTCGTTCTCGGCGATCTTGCGCAGGATGCGGCGCATGATCTTGCCGGACCGGGTCTTGGGCAGGCCGGGCGCCCACTGGATCACATCCGGGGCGGCGATGGGGCCGATCTCGCGACGGACGTGGGCGCCCAGGGCCTTGCGCAGATCCTCGGTCGCCTCGACCCCCTTGTTCAGGGTGACATAGGCGTAGATGCCCTGGCCCTTGATGTCGTGGGGATAGCCGACCACGGCCGCCTCGGCCACGTCGTCGTGCAGCACCAGGGCGCTCTCGATCTCGGCCGTGCCCATCCGGTGGCCCGAGACATTGATGACGTCGTCGACCCGGCCGGTGATCCAGTAATAGCCGTCAGCATCCCGGCGGCAGCCGTCGCCGGTGAAATACCGGCCGGGATAGGTCGAGAAATAGGTCTCGAAGAAGCGCTGATGATCGCCGTAGACGGTGCGCATCTGGCCCGGCCAACTGTCGGTGATGCACAGATTGCCCGAGACAGCGCCGACCAGTTCCTGGCCCTCCGCATCGACGATCTGCAACTCCACGCCGGGCAGGGGCAGGGTGGCCGAACCCGGCTTCAGGTCGGTGGCGCCGGGCAGGGGGGTGATCAGATGGCCGCCCGTCTCGGTCTGCCACCAGGTGTCCACGATCGGGCAGCGCCCGTCCCCGACCACCTCGTGATACCAGCGCCAAGCCTCCGGATTGATCGGCTCGCCGACCGTGCCCAGCAGGCGCAGCGATTTGCGCGACGTGGCCTTCACCGGCGCGTCGCCTTCGCGCATCAGGGCGCGCAGGGCCGTGGGGGCGGTGTAGAAGACCTCCACCTTGTGCTTGTCCACCACCTGCCAGAACCGGCTGGCGTCGGGATAGTTGGGCACGCCTTCGAACATCAGGGTGGTCGCGGCGTTCGCCAGCGGACCATAGACCAGATAGGAATGGCCCGTGACCCAGCCCACGTCGGCGGTGCACCAGAAGACCTCGCCCGGGCGATAGTCGAACGTCAGCTCATGGGTCCAGGCGGCCCAGAACAGATAGCCGCCCGTCGTGTGAAGAACGCCTTTCGGCTTTCCGGTGGAACCTGAGGTGTAGAGGATGAACAACGGATCTTCCGCCTTCATCGGCTCGGGCGGACAGTCGGTCGAGGCCTCGGCCGCCTCGACGGCGTAGTCGATGTCGCGGCCTTCGATCATCGGCACGTCGGCGCCGGTGCGGCGGACCACCAGAACCGTATCGACCTTCACCTTTTCCAGGGCCGCATCGACATTGGCCTTCAGCGGCACGATCTTGCCGCCGCGCACGCCCTCGTCGGCCGTGATGACCAGGTTGGAGCCGCAGTCCTCGATCCGACCGCACAGGCTGTCGGGCGAAAAGCCGCCGAAGACCACGGAATGGACCGCCCCGATCCGGGCGCAGGCCAGCATGGCGTAGGCGGCCTCGGGGATCATCGGCAGATAGATGGTGACCCGGTCGCCCTTCTTGGCCCCGTGGGATTTCAGTACATTGGCCATGCGGCAGACCTGCGCGTGCAGCTCGCCGTAGGTGATGTGACGACTGTCCGCCGGGTCGTCGCCCTCCCAGATGATCGCGGTCTCATCCTTGCGGTGGGGCAGGTGGCGGTCGATGCAGTTGGCGGCGACGTTCAGAACGCCGTCCTCGAACCAGCGGATGCGGAAATCCTCCTTCCTGAAGGAGACATCCTTGATCTTGGTCGGCGCCTTGATCCAGTCGAGGCGTTTCGCCTGTTCGGACCAGAAGGCCTCGGGCGTCTCGCGCGCCGCGATCCGCGCCGCCTCATAGGCTCGCCGATCCATATGGGCCTTGGCGGCGAAGTCTGCGGGAACGGGGTAGAGGTCGGAATCGGGCACGCGAGACGTCTCCAGCATCTTTAGAATCCGTATTTGGCGAACAGGATCAATCGGGTCATGTCGCCGCTCGCGCCGGATTCGATTTCGCGGTCGGCGAACATCAGCTCGGCGCCGACATCAAACGCCGTAACCGGCGACCAGATCAAGTTGGCGTGGACGCTTTGGGCCGACCGGTTGACGGCCAGACCGGTCACGCTCGTGTCATTATCGACCGACTGCGCCGACCAGATCAGGCTGGAGCGCCAGCCTGGCGCCCAGACGTGACGATAGGCGGCGAAGCCGGCGACGACGCCGATCGCGTCCAGTTCGCCCGAGGCGTCCAGCACCGCGTCGTTCGAGAAGTTCAGCCCGACGTATCGGCCGATCCCTTCGCCGCCCGTCACCATCAGACGCAGATCGTCCTTGGTGCCGACCTTGATCTTGGTCGAGGCGGACAGGCCCCAGCCGGTGGCGGTGGAATCGATGCTGGTCGACGGGTTCTGGTACTTCAGCTGACGCAGCAGACCGGCGAACTGCAGATCCCCCCAGGGCCGCGCCAGGGCGTAGCGGGCGGTGAAGTCGGGCAGGCTGTTGTCGTCGGCGATGATCCGCGCGCCGCCGCCGAACGGGGTCACGGTCGTCTCGGGGTTTTCCACCGAAACGGAGAAGGGACCGCGCGTGTAACGCACCTGGACCTGCCGCGCGAAGACCGTGCCCTCGGCCGCGCCGATGAAGTCGGCGGATTCGGGCAGGACGGCGGTGTTCTGGAAGTTGGTCCACTCCTGGCCGATCAGCCAGTTGTCGATGGTCACGAAGGCGCGGCGCAGGGCCGGGTTGGCGGGGCTGGTGGTGCGCTGGTCCGCTGTGCCGGGCAGGGTCTGGAAGTCCATCTCCAGCCGCGTGCCGACCTTGTGGCCGCCGACCAGGCCGTCGGTCGTCAGCCAGAACCGGGTCTGCCGGGCGTTGAAGTCGGTCGCCGTATCCTCGTCGGCGCCGCCGATGGGGATGGAGCCGGGGATATGGAACTCACGCAGGGCGTCGCCATTGGCGGGATCGCCGCCGGAATAGCTGGAGGCCGAGGCGTCCACCTTGACGAAGCCGCCGAACTTCACTGTGTGGTCGCCGATCCGGAAACCGTCGCTGGGCGCGGCCGCCTGCTGGACCGGCGCCGGCGGCGCCGGGCGGGCCTCCAGCCGGATGATGTCCTGCTGCTGCGCCGCCTGCTGGGTGCGGGCGGCGACGACTTCGGATTTGAGGGCGTTCAACTCGGCTTCGAGCTGAGCGATTCGGGCTTCGAGGGCGGCCTGGGCGTCTTGCGCCGAGGCGACGTCGGGGGCCAGAAGCAGGGCCGCTGCCGCGCATCCTGCCGCCAGGCTGGATTTGATCATGATGGTTCCTCCCTGGCTCGTCTGTTGCGAGCGTCCGAATGAACCTTTTCCCCAAGGGGCGTATGCGGCCATTAGCCAATGGTCTAGTTTCGACCAAAGTCGAACCGCGTCATGCTGCTGCAGACGCGGCCGCCAAGAACGCTGCGCGAAGGGAAGGACGCCTGATGGATCGAATCGTCATCGCCGACGATCACCCCCTGTTCCGCGCCGCGCTGCGGTCCGCCGTCTCCAAGGCCTCGCCCGAAGCGACGATAGAGGAATGCGCCAGCCTGGCCGAGGCGCGAGCGGCCCTCAGGACGCCGACCGACCTGCTGCTTCTGGATCTCAAACTCTCCGACAGTGAAGGCATGGCGGGCCTGGCCGCCGTTCGGGCCGAACATCCCGTCGTTCCGGTCGCCGTCGTCTCGGCCAGCGAGGAGGCGAGCGTCGTGCGCCGCGCCCTGGCCCTCGGCGCCGCAGGCTTCATCCCAAAATCCGCCGCCCTTCCGCAGATGGTGGAGGCGATCACGGCCGTTCTGGCCGGCGACGCCTGGGCGCCCGAGACGCCGGAGGCGGCCGGAGAGGACGACCTCGCCGCCCGGGTCGCCAGCCTGACGCCGTCGCAGCTGCGCATACTGGAAGGGTTGAAGGCTGGTCGGCTGAACAAGCAGATCGCCTTCGACCTGGGCGTCTCCGAAGCAACCATCAAGGCGCATCTGACCAGCGTGTTTCGAAAGCTGGGCGTTTATAATCGGACCCAGGCGGTGATTCTGGCTCAGCAGATGGACCTGACCCGGTGACCCTGGTTTAGGCCCTTTTCAGCTCCGCCACGCCGCGATTCGCCAACTGGTCCGCGCGCTCATTCAACGCATGGCCGGCGTGGCCCTTGACCCAGCGCCATTTGACCTCGTGCCTCTGGCGCGCCTCATCGAGACGTCGCCAAAGGTCGGCGTTCTTGACCGGCTTCTTGTCGGCGGTCAGCCAGCCGCGCGCCTTCCAGCCGCGCATCCATTCGGTCACGCCCTGCATGACATATTTGCTGTCCGTATGAAGCTCGACCTTGCACGGGCGTTTCAGCGCCTCCAGCGCCATGATGGCGGCCGTCAGCTCCATGCGGTTGTTGGTCGTATTCGCCTCGCCGCCCCAAAGTTCCTTCTCGTGACCGCCCGCAGTCTGGAGCAGGGCGCCCCAGCCGCCGGGGCCCGGATTGCCCTTGCAGGCGCCGTCGGTGTGGATGATGACGTGATCGGAGAGACTCATGGTCGCGCACACCTACAGCCTCCCTTGGCGTCGGGCCATGACTCCGCCTATATGCGGGACGAAGAAGAGTGGATGGGGCCGATCATCGGCCTCTTCGAGGAGATTACCCATGGGCTCCATGAGCATCTGGCACTGGGCCATCGTCATTGTCGTGGTCGCCGTCCTGTTCGGCGGACGCGGCAAGCTGTCCAGCATCATGGGCGACGCCGCCAAGGGCATCCGCGCATTCAAGGACGGCCTGTCGGACGACGGCAAGAAGGACGCGACGCAAGACGGCGTCGGCGCCCTGCCGCGCACCGAGGCGGAGAAGGAAAAGCACTGAAGTCCGCGTCGGGTCTTTGAGGGCTGACGCATGGGCGGGCTCGGCCCCGGTATCGGGGGCTTCGAACTATTGGTAATCGGTCTGGTGGCCCTGCTGGTGGTGGGACCCAAGGATCTGCCTGTGCTCATGCGCCGCGTGGGCCAGATGCTGGCCAAGGCGCGGGCCATGGCCAATGAGTTCCGCACCAGCTTCGACGAGATGGCGCGCCAGTCCGAACTGGACGAGCTGCGCAAGGAGGTCGAGGCGCTGCGGAGCGGGCAGGGGGCCATGTACCCCCTGGGCGCCGAGGCCGATGCGGCCTTCAAGGAGATCAACGCCGGTCTGACGACGCCGCCGTCCGTCGCCTCACTGCCGACACCGGCGGTGGATGAATGGCCCGATGCGTCGCCTGTCTCCCCGCTGGAGCCGGAGCCGGAGGCCAAGTCGAAGCCCAATCCAAGGCCCAGGTCGAAGCGCGGCAATTCGACCGCCGAAACCTCAGCAACGCCCGCGAAAACGAAGAAGACCGCCAGGGCGGGCGGGGCGGTCGCGGCGAAGACCCGCGCCTCGGCCAAGGGCGCCGCCAAGACCCAGATCTCGGACGCCCAGGCGCCGGCCCAGTCGTCCGCCAAGACCAAGACCCCGCGCAAGAAGGCCGTCGAGCTTTGACTATCTCCGACCGCGACGAGGCCGAGATCGAGGCGTCGCGCGCGCCCCTGATGGACCATCTGATAGAGCTGCGCAGCCGGCTGCTGGTCTGCGTGGTCGCCTTCGCCCTGGGCTTCATCCTGTGTTTCGCCTTCGCCAATCAGATCCAGATCGCCCTGATCAAACCCTATCAGGCGGCGGCGGCCATTCATGCGGCGACGGCGGCCTCTGGCGGCCACGCCAATCCGCTGGAGCTGATCGCGATCATGACCGGCTTCAAACCCTATCCGCCCGGTTCGGCCGCCGTGGTGCAACTGATCGCCACTGCCCCACTGGAACAGTTGTTCACCAAGATGAAGATCGCCGCCTTCGGCGCGGCCGTCCTGACCTTCCCGGTCATGGCCTGGCAGGTTTACCACTTCGTCGCACCCGGCCTGTACCGCAATGAGCGGGGCGCCTTTCTGCCCTTCCTGATCGCCGCCCCGGTGATGTTCTGCCTGGGGGGAGCCCTAGTCTATTACGTCATGCTGCCCTTCGTCATGCTGTTCTCCCTGGGGCAGCAGGTGGTCAGCGACGGCATATCGGTGGCCCAGACGACCAAGATCTCGGACTATCTGAACCTGGTCACCTCGCTGCTGCTGGCCTTCGGTCTGTGCTTCCAACTGCCCGTCGTGACGACCCTTTTAGGCCTGGCTGGCTTGATCAATTCCAAGATGATGGCCTCTGGCCGCCGCTACGCCATCGTCGCCGTGGTGGTGGTCGCCGCTGTGGTCACGCCGCCCGACCCCATCAGCCAGCTGATGCTGGCCGTGCCCTTGGTCATCCTCTACGAAGTCTCGATCTGGTGCGTGCGGCTGATCGAACTGCGCCGCAAGAAGGCGGACGATCTGGAAGCCGAAGCGGCCTGAGGCCGGTCCAGCCACTCCCTGCTCACCCCTTGAAAACGGCCGCCGCCTCGCTTGGCGCGCTGGAGGACAAAAAGGGCGCCGGCGGTTCGCGCCGGCGCCCTTTGTTCGCCTCTGATATGTCGATCAGCAGCTGTAGTACATGTCAAACTCAACCGGGTGCGGGTGCAGTTGCAAGCGCATCACCTCTTCCATCTTCAGCTCGATGTAGCTGTCGATGAAGTCGTCATCCATGACGCCGCCCTTCTTGAGGAAGGCGCGGTCCTTGTCGAGGTTCTCGAGCGCTTCCTTCAGCGAGCCGCAGACCTCGGGGATCGAGCCGCGCTCTTCCGGCGGCAGGTCGTAGAGGTTCTTGTCGGCGGGCGCGCCCGGATCGATGCGGTTTTCGATGCCGTCCAGGCCCGCCATCAGCAGGGCGACGAAGGTCAGATAGGGGTTGCCCATCGGGTCGGGGAAGCGGGCTTCCAGACGCTTGGCCTTCGGCGAGGAGACGTGCGGAATGCGGATCGAGGCCGAGCGGTTGCGGGCCGAATAGGCCAGTTTCACCGGGGCTTCGTAACCGGGGACCAGACGCTTGTAGGAGTTGGTGGTCGAGTTGGCGAAGGCGTTGATGGCCTTGGCGTGCTTGATGATGCCGCCGATGTACCACAGGCATTCCTGCGACAGGCCGGCGTATTTGTCGCCGGCGAACAGGGGCTTGCCGTCGCGCCAGATCGACTGGTGCACGTGCATTCCCGAGCCGTTGTCGGCGAACATGGGCTTGGCCATGAAGGTCGCGGTCTTGCCGTAGGCGGCCGCGACGTTGTGGATGACGTACTTATACAGCTGCAGCCGGTCGGCCATGGTCAGCAGGTCCGAGAACTTCAGGCCCAGTTCGTGCTGGGCCGGCGCCACCTCGTGGTGGTGCTTCTCGGGCTGGAGGCCCAGGTCACGCATCACGCCCAGCATTTCGCCGCGCAGATCCTGACCCGAATCGACCGGGTTGACCGGGAAATAGCCGCCCTTGGGCCCAGGGCGGTGGCCCATGTTGCCCTCGGTGTATTCGGCGCCGGTGTTGGCGGGCAGCTCGGTCGAATCGTAGCTGTAGCCGGTGTTGTGAGGCTGGGTGTTCCAGCGCACGTCGTCGAAGATGAAGAACTCGGCTTCCGGGCCGAAATAGACCTGATCGCCCACGCCCGAAGACTGGACATAGGCCAAGGCCTTCTTGGCCATCGAACGGCTGTCGCGGTTGTAGGGCTCGCCGGTGTCCGGGTTCAGCACGTCGCAGAACAGGAACATGGTCGTCTGCTGATAGAAGGGGTCGATATAGGCCGTGGTCAGGTCCGGCTTCAGCAGCATGTCCGACTCATTGATCGCCTTCCAGCCGGCGATGGACGAGCCGTCGAACATGGTGCCTTCGTTCAGAAAGTCCTCATCGACTAGGTCGACGTCGAAGGTCACATGTTGCAGCTTGCCGCGGGTGTCGGTGAAGCGAACGTCGACGTATTTGACGTCCTTTTCCTTGATCTCTTTGAGGATCTTGCTGGCGCTCATTCTCGGAAGTCCTGTTTCTTGGTCGTTGGGGAGGAAGAGGGGCAGGTGAAGTCAGACCGCCTGAGCCCCGGTTTCGCCGGTGCGGATGCGGATCACGTCGGCGACGTCGGAGACGAAGATCTTGCCGTCGCCGATCTTGCCGGTGCGGGCCGAGGTCTGAATGGCCTCGACGACCGCAGGCGCCAGGTCGTCGGCGACGACGACCTCGATCTTGATCTTGGGCAGGAAGTCGATGACGTATTCAGCGCCGCGGTACAGTTCGGAATGGCCCTTCTGGCGGCCGTATCCCTTGGCCTCCAGCACGGTCATGCCTTGCACCCCGACGTCCTGGAGCGCCTCTTTGACGTCATCCAGCTTGAAGGGCTTGATGATGGCTTCGATTTTCTTCATGGCGACCCCTGAACGGCGTGCGAAATGCAGCGGCGTTCGGGCGGGAATGGGACACATCAAAGCCATCGAAGGCAAGCAGTTTTCGCAGAAAAGTCACGGATATTCGGAGTTCGGATGATTGAAACCAACGACCCGGCGATCTGGCGCAATTTTCTTCCGTGGCCTGGGCCGGAAACGCATAAGCATGCGCGGGGACGCTTGGGGGTGGTGTCCGGTCGGGCGCATCAGACGGGGGCGGCCCGTTTGGCGGCGCGCGCCGGTCTGAGGATCGGCGCCGGGGTGGTGCGGATCCTTTGCCCGCCCGACGCGGTCGCGACGATCGCCTCAACGGTCACGGCCGTCATGCTGACCCCCTTCACCTCGCCCGAGGCCCTGGGGCGGGAGGTCGAGGAGATGGACGCCGTCGTCGCCGGCCCCGCCGCCGGGCTTGACGAGGGTACGGTGGCCAACATCCAGGCCCTGGCGCTGAGCGGCGCGGCCTTGGTGGTCGATGCGGACGGGCTGTCGGTGTTCAAGGGTCGCAGCGCCGAACTGTTCGCCGTTCTGGACCGTGACGACGTGCTGACGCCCCATGAGGGCGAATTCGAAAGGCTGTTTCCCGGTCTGTTGAAACAGGGCAGGGCGGCCGCCGCCGTCGAGGCCGCCCGCCGCGCCCAGGCTGTCGTCGTGCTGAAGGGCGCCCAGACCCTGATCGCGGCGCCGGACGGCCGGGTGCGCCTCAATCCTAACGGCTCGCCGTGGCTGGCGACGGCTGGAACCGGCGACGTCCTGGCCGGCATGATCGGCGGCCTGATCGCCCAGCGTATGGACAGTTTCGACGCCGCAAGCGCCGCCGTCTGGCTGCATTCCGACGCCGCCGCGCGGTTTGGTCCGGGTCTGATCTCCGAAGACCTGTGCGACGTGCTGCCGCAAAGCCTGAAGGCGTTGCGGTGAAGCCGTATCAAGCGCCGCAGCAGCCTTCCTTCAGTGACGAGGGATTCGCGTTAGACCGAACGCGCCTAATCCCTGCCCATGAGGCGCTCGAGTTCGCAAAAGATGAGTTCCATCGCCGAGCGGAGCGTGGCTTTTCCGTCATCATCGGGCTGAGCCGCCCTTACGCATGTCCTTGCGCATGCCTCGCAAGGCCCACGAAGCCGTCAAGACGTTGGCGCGTAACCGAGCGCAGCGCGCAGCGGACTTGTACGTGAAGGCGCTGATGCAGCATCTCGAGGATGGGTCCGGTACGGGAGGCTTGTGAACTCAGTCTCAGCGTTACGGAACAGGAGTCTCAGGGTTACGGCGCCAATCCAGCGGAAATGCTGGAATCTCAGGATTAGCGCACTCAAAGCAACTGTCAGCGTTCCTGAATCTAAGACTCCAACTCGCTGAATTCCATAAAACTGCAGTTCTTGATCCATTGGAATCCAGGCGATTGGATGTTGCGGCGGCCCCGCCCCGCTAAACGCGGGTTTTTATGAATCCTTTAGGCGCAGACCCGGGAGTCACATCGCGCCATTATGCGTCTTGATGGTCCTGTCCCGCTCGAACTTTGAGCGAGGAGGCCGACATGGCCGATGTGATCTTTCTGGCGATCGGGGCAGGGGCGTTCGCCGTCTTCGCCCTGCTGGCCACAGCGTTGAAACGGGTGTGACGATGATCGCCATGCTCTGGGGGGCGGGGGCGCTGGTCGTCGCCGTTTACATGGTCGCGGCGCTGCTGCGGCCCGAGCGGTTCTGAGGAACCGGGACGGATTTCATGAACATTCAAGGATGGGGCGAGATCGCCCTGACCCTTGGGCTGGCCGTCATGCTCGGCTGGCCCATCGGCATTTATATGTCGCGCGTCTGGAACGGCGAGCGGACCTGGCTGGACCCGATGCTGAAGCCGGTCGAGGCCGTCTTTTACGGCGCGGCGGGCGTCGATCCGAAACGCAGCCAAGGCTGGCTGGCATATGCCGGCGCCCTGCTGGCCTTCAACCTGGCGGGCTTTGTGCTGCTGTATGCGATCCTGCGTCTGCAGGGCTTGCTGCCGCTGAACCCGCAGGGGTTTGCGGGCGTGTCGCCGCACCTGGCCTTCAACACCGCCGTCAGCTTTGTCACCAACACCAACTGGCAGAGCTATGGCGGCGAGTCGACGCTGTCGACGTTCAGCCAGATGGTCGGGCTGACGGTACAGAACTTCGTGTCGGCTGCGACCGGGGCGACCATAGCGGCGGCCCTGGCGCGGGCCTTCGTCGGCCATCGCGGCGAGGGCGTCGGCAACTTCTGGGCCGACCTGACGCGGACCACCCTCTATGTCCTGCTGCCCGCCGCCTTCGTGCTGGCGGTCGTTCTGGCCGGGCTGGGCGTTGTGCAGAGCCTGGCGGCGAACGTTCAGGCGACAGGCGTCGAGGGCGGGTCCCAGAGCCTGCCGCTGTTCCCGGCGGCCAGCCAGGTGGCGATCAAACAGTTGGGCATCAACGGCGGCGGCGTCTTCAACGTCAACGGCGCCCATCCCTTCGAGAACCCCAACGCCATCACCAATCTTCTCAGCGCCGTGGCGATCAACGTCATGGGTTGGGCGGCCTTCTTCGCCTTCGGCCGCACGGCTCTGGCGGGACGCGACGTCCGCGCTCTTGCGGCGGCGGCGCTGATCCTGCTGAGCGTCGCCAGCGCGGCCATGTATGTGATTGAGACCCAGCCGGCCCCGGCCCTGGTCGCGGCCCAGGTGGACGCCTCGGTCAATATGGAGGGCAAGGAGGTCCGCTTCGGCGCGCCCGCCTCGACCGTCTGGTCCGTGGTCACGACCGGCGCCTCGAACGGCTCGGTCAATTCGATGCACGCCAGCTATATGCCGCTGGGCGGGGCCTTGCAGATGTTCCTGATGCAGCTGGGCGAGATCCTGCCCGGCGGGATCGGGTCGGGCATCGCCATCATGGTGGTCATGGCCCTGCTGTCGGTCTTCGTCGCCGGCCTGATGGTCGGACGGACGCCCGAATATCTGGGCAAGAAGATCGAGGCGCGCGAGATCCAGTTCGCCATGATCGCGGTGCTGGTTCTGCCGCTGGCCATCCTGGGCTTCGCGGCGGTCAGTGCAGTGTTCCCCAATGCCTTGGCGGGGCTGCTGAACGACGGCCCGCATGGCCTTTCGGAGATCCTCTACGCCTACACCTCGGCGGCGGCGAACAACGGCTCTGCCTTTGCGGGTCTGACCGCCAACGCCCCCTGGTGGAACACGACCCTGGGTCTGGGGATGCTGTTCGGTCGGTTTGTTCCGGCCGTCGCCGTTCTGGCCATCGCCGGCAGTTTGGTCGTCAAGCCCAAGCTGGCGCCCAGCGCCGGCGCACTGCCCACCGACAACGGCCTGTTCATCGGCCTGCTGATCGGCGTGATCCTCATCCTCGGCGGCCTGCAGTTCCTACCCGCCCTCGCCCTGGGACCGATCGTCGAGCACTTCCAGGTGCTCGCGGCGGTCGCCGGCGCCTGATCCTTCGGACATCCTGACATGACACAAATCACACTCGATCCCCGCGAGGGCGGCGGTGCGTCGCCCCTCGCGGGCGGTCTCTCCGGGGCGATGATCGGGCGCGCAGTCGGCGACGCCTTCGTCAAGCTGAACCCGGTCAAACTGGTCAAGAACCCGGTTATCTTCACCACCTGGATCGTGGCGCTTCTGTCCACGATCTCGGCGGCGGCGGCCATGGCCGGCGGTCAATCGGCGGGCTTTGCGGTGCAACTGGCGCTGTGGCTGTGGGCCACGGTCCTGTTCGCCAATGTCGCCGAAAGCGTCGCCGAAGGGCGGGGCAAGGCGGCGGCCGATAGTCTGCGCGCCACCCGCGTCACAACCAAGGCCAAGCTGATCGTCGATCCCGAGACCGGCATGGTGATCTCGACCAATGCGTCGGATCTTGAGATCGGATCCGTCATCCTGGTCGAGGCCGGCGATGTCATCGCCTCGGACGGCGAGATCATCGAGGGCGTGGCCTCGGTCAACGAGGCCGCCATCACCGGCGAGAGCGCCCCGGTGATCCGCGAAAGCGGCGGCGACCGTTCGGCCGTGACCGGCGGCACGACCGTCGTCTCGGACTGGATCAAGGTGCGCATCACCGCCAAGCCCGGCTCGACCTTCCTCGATCGCATGATCGCCATGGTCGAGGGCGTGGACCGCCGGAAGACGCCGAACGAACTGGCTCTGGCCGTGCTGCTGGCCGGCCTGACCCTGATCTTCCTGATCGCGGTCGTGACCCTGGTGGGCCTGGGCGCCTATTCCGGCGTCGATCTGGATCCGATGGTGCTGGGCGCCCTGTTCATCACCCTGATCCCCACCACGATCGGGGGTCTGCTGTCCGCCGTCGGCATCGCCGGCATGGACCGGTTGCTGAAGGTGAACGTGCTGGCCACCTCGGGCCGTGCGGTGGAAGCGGCAGGCGACGTCGACACCCTGCTGCTCGACAAGACCGGCACCATCACCTTCGGCAACCGCATGGCGACCGAGGTCATCCCGGTTCCGGGCGTGCGCCGTGAGGCCGCTTTGGCCGCCGCCGTCATGGCGTCGCTCGCCGACGAGACGCCCGAAGGCCGGTCCATCGTCGAGCTGGGCCGCAACGCAGGCGTCTCGGTCGAACAACCTGTCGGCGCCGTCGCCATCCCCTTCACCGCCGTCACCCGCCAGTCGGGCCTGGACGTCGGCAAGGACAGCTGGAGGAAGGGCGCGGTCGATGCGGTGTTGAAGGATCTGAACCTGTCCGACGGCGCGGCTCCCGCCGAGTTCCGTCAGGCGGTGGACCGGATCGCCCGTTCGGGCGGCACGCCCCTGGCCGTCACTCAGAGTGGCGTCCTGGTCGGCGTCATCCACCTGAAGGACGTGGTCAAGCCGGGCGTGAAGGCGCGCTTCGCCGACCTGCGTCGCATGGGCCTGCGGACCGTCATGATCACCGGCGACAATCCGGTGACGGCGGCGGCCATCGCGTCGGAGGCCGGGGTGGACGACTACCTCGCCGAGGCCACGCCCGAGGACAAGATGCGCCTGATCAAGGCGGAACAGGCCAAGGGCCGTCTGGTCGCCATGTGCGGCGACGGCGCCAATGACGCGCCCGCCCTGGCTCAGGCCGACGTCGGCGTGGCCATGCAGACCGGCGCCCAAGCCGCGCGCGAGGCCGGCAATATGGTCGATCTGGACTCGGACCCGACCAAGGTCATCGAGATCGTCGAGGTCGGCAAACAACTCTTGATCACGCGCGGCGCCCTGACCACCTTCTCGGTCGCCAACGACGTGGCCAAGTATTTCGCCATCATCCCGGCGATGTTCGTGGTCTCGCTGCCAGCCCTGGGCGCGCTGAATGTGATGCGTCTGCACAGCCCCGAGAGCGCCATCCTGTCGGCGGTGATCTTCAACGCCCTGGTCATCGTCGCCCTGATCCCGCTGGCGCTGAAGGGCGTCAAATATCGGGCCATCGGCGCCGGCGCCCTGCTGGGTCGCAACCTGCTGATCTACGGCGTGGGCGGTCTGATCGCGCCGTTCGTCGGCATCAAGCTGATCGATCTCGTCATTTCCACGCTCGGCTTGGCCTGATGCGTGTGTCCAAGGAAATCCCCATGCGTAAACGTCTCATCAAAGCTTCCGGCCGCAACGACGCCTGGTTCGCCGCCGCCTGCATCCTGGGCATCGCCGGCCTCGGTCTGTGCAGCGAGGCCAAGGCCCAGGATGTCTCGGCAAACGTCGCCCTGACCTCCGACTATGTCTTCCGCGGCGTCAGCCAGACCCAGGAAGATCCAGCCATCTCGGCGGGCGTCGATCTGACCAAGAACGGCTTCTACGTCGGCGGCTGGGCCTCCAACGTCGATTTCGGCGATAATACGGACGCCGAGGTCGATCTCTACGCCGGCTATCGGCCCGAGGTGGCGGGCTATGCCCTGGATTTCGGCGTCATCGGCTATCTGTACGCCGGACAGCCGGACGGCGCGGACTATGACTATGTCGAGCTGAAAGCCGCAGCCTCGCGCGCCGTCGGTCCCGCGACCCTGGGCGCGGCGGTCTATTATTCGCCCGACTTCTTCGGCGCGTCGGAAGACGAAGCGACCTATGCCGAAATCAACGGCGCCGTCAGCCCGGCCGACAAATGGACCATCTCGGGCGCCGTCGGGCGTCAGTGGGTGTCTTCGGACCTAGACTACACCACCTGGAACCTGGGCGCGGCCTATCAGCTGACCGACACCCTGGCGGTCGACCTGCGCTATCACGACACCGATCAACACGACTTCGGCGACATCTACGGCGCGCGCGCCGTGGCGACGCTGAAGGCCAGCTTCTGAGGCGACGATCATGGTCAATTCGTTCCGTCCGGCCATCGTGATGATGGCCTTGTTCACCCTCCTGCTGGGGCTGGCCTATCCGCTGGCGGTGACGGGGATCGCCCAGGCCGCCTTCCCCGGGCAGGCCAACGGCAGCCTGGTGCGAGACGCCGGCGGTCGGGTCGTCGGCTCGGCCCTGATCGGCCAGCCGTTCGCGGGCGCGACCTATCTGCATCCGCGCCCATCGGCGGCGGGTGACGGCTATGACGCCGCCGCCTCGTCGGGCTCCAACATGGGGCCGTTGAACCCGGACCTGATCGCCCGCGTCACCGAAAGCGCCAAGGCCATCCGCGCCGAAGACGGGCCTGGCCTCATACCCGCCGATGCGGTGACGACCTCGGGTTCTGGCCTCGACCCGGACGTTTCCCCGGCCTACGCTCGGCTTCAGGCCGCGCGGATCGCCCGCGCCAGAGGCGTGTCCGTGCAGCAGGTCCAGAGTGTCATCGACAGCCAGACCCAGGGGGCCTTCCTCGGCTTTATCGGCCAGCCGCGCGTCAATGTTCTGCTGACCAACAGGGCGCTGGACGCCCGCTTCGGCGCGGAGGGCTGATTGCCCGAGACGGCGCCCGAAACGCCCGAGACTTCAGCCGTTCCGCGCCGCAAGCGCGGACGGCTGAAGGTGTTTCTGGGCATGTCGCCCGGCGTGGGCAAGACCTATGAAATGCTGCGCGCCGCCCGTCGCCGAAAGGCCGAGGGGCTGGATGTCGTCGTGGGTCTGGTCGAGACCCACGGCCGCAAGGAGACTATGAGTCTGCTGCGTGGGCTGGAGGTCCTGCCGCGCGCGCCGATCGACCATCGCGGGCGGTCGCTGATGGAGTTCGATCTCGACGCCGCCCTGGCGCGCCGCCCCGGTCTGCTGCTGGTCGATGAGTACGCCCATTCCAATGCGCCCGGTTCGCGCCATCCGAAGCGCTGGCAGGACGTGGAGGAACTGCGCGACGCCGGCATCGACATCTGGACGACGCTGAACATCCAGCATCTGGAAAGCCTCTCCGACGTTATCCTGCGCATCACCGGCGTGCGGCAGCGCGAAACGGTGCCCGACAGCCTCCTGACCGAAGCCGACGACATCGAGGTGGTGGACATCACGCCCGAGGACCTCCGCGCTCGCCTGGCCGAGGGCAAGGTCTATGTGCCCGAGACGGCGCAGGTGGCGTCCGAGAACTTCTTCAAGCTGGAGAACCTGACGGCCCTGCGTGAACTGGCCCTACGCCGCGCGGCCCAGACGGTGGACGATCAGCTGTTGTCCCATCTGCGGGTCCGCGGCGTGTCCGGGCCCTGGGCGGCGAGCGAGCGAATCCTGGTCCTCGTCGGCGGCGACGCCATGAGCGCGTCTCTGGTGCGGACGGGGCGGCGAATGTCGGATATGATGATGGACGCCCCTTGGTCGGTGGCCCATGTGGAACGGCCGTCGGACTCGCGCTCGGACGCCCGCTCGATGGCGCGCCTGTCCGAGGCCTTTAAACTGGCCGAGCAATTGGGGGCGCGGCCGGTGACGCTGAGCGGCGACGACGTGGTGCGCGCCGTTCTGGATCACGCCCATCGCAACAACGTCACCCAGATCGTCATCGGCAAGACGCGAGGCGGGCGGTTCGCCGAATGGACCGGCCGGGCCCTGGCGACCGAACTGCTGCGCAAGGCCCAGGGCGTCGCGGTTCATGTGGTGACCGAAGGCGATCTGGCGGCGCCCGAACCGGCGACGCGGGCGGGACCGCGCGGCGGCGTGGATTGGCGCGCCTATGGCGGGAGCGCCGGGTTGATCGGGGCGGCGACCGGTATCGCCCTGCTGCTGGACACGCGGTTCGAGCGGGTCGATCTGGGCGTCATCTATCTGGCGGCGGTCGTGGCGGCTGCGGTGTTGAACGGCCTGCGTCCGGCCCTGGCGGCGGCGACCCTGGCCTTTCTGACCTACAACTTCCTGTTCCTTCAGCCGCGCTACAGTTTCCTGATCGGCTCGCCGACCGACTTTCTCACTCTGGTGCTGTTCTGGGCCGTCGCACTGGGCGCCGGGGCCCTGGCGGGGCGGGTGCGCGAACAGGCCCGCGCCGCCCAGAGGCGCGCCGCCGCCGTCTCGGCCTTGCTGGCCGCCAGCCAGACCCTGTCTGCCGCCCAGGATCGCGCCGGCACGGCTCTAAGCCTGGCCGAACAGGCGTCGGCCGCTGCGGGTGCGGGAGCCGTGGTCTTGCTGCCGGACGGAGACGACATCGTCCCGGCGGCCGCCAGTCCGGAAGGCGCGACCCTGGGCGCCGACGCCATGGCGGCCGCCCGCTGGGCCTGGATGCATGGCGAGGTCGCCGGACACGGCACCGGCACCCTGCCGCAGAGCCGATGGCGGTTCCAACCCCTGCAGGGGGTTCGGGGACGGGCAGGGGTGGCGGGCATCGACGCCTCGGCCGTGACGGCCGGTTCGGACGAGGAGCGGCTGGCCCTGGCCCTGCTCGATCAGGGCGCCGTGGCGCTGGAGCGCGCCGACCTGGCGGGACAGGCGCTGGAGACCGAGACCCTGCGGCGAACCGACCGGTTCCGCGCCGCCCTGATGAACTCCGTCAGCCACGACCTGCGCACGCCTCTGTCCACCGTCCTGGGCTCGGCGACGACCCTGATCGACTATGGCGCGACCCTGAAGCCCGAGGTCCGCGACGACCTGCTGCTGAGCATCCGCGAGGAGGCCGAGCGCCTGTCGCGCTATGTCGGCGACCTCTTGGACATGACCCGTCTGGAGGGCGGCGGCCTGAACGTCCGCACCGACTGGACCGATGTGCGCGACATCCTGAACGCCGCCGCCGACCGGGTGTCGCGCCGCCTGGGCCAGCGCAAGGTCACACGAGACTTTCCCGCCCAGCTCAGCATGGTCGAGGCCGATCCGGGCCTCTTGGAACAGGCGGTGGTCAACATTCTGGAAAACGCCATCGCCTACAGCCCGGACGGCACGACCATCGAACTGGCGGCCTTCGAGGACCGCAGTGCTGTGGTTATCTCCATAGAGGACGAGGGGAGGGGCATTCCCTCCCCCGAGCTGGAACGGGTGTTCGACAAGTTCCGACGCATGGAGGAGTCCAGCGACCGGGCCTCGGATCGGGTCCAGGGCGCCGGCCTGGGATTGGCCATCGCCAAGGGTTTTGTCGAGGCCTTGCGGGGCCGGATCGCCGCCGCCAGCCCGATCCAGGACGACCCAGACGGAGAGAAACGCGGAACCCGCATCCTGATCAGCCTGCCCAAGTCCATCCCCACCCATCCGGATCTGCTGTGATGCCCGCCGTCCGTCCCCAGGTGCTCGTCATCGACGACGAGCCCCAGATTCACCGCTTCCTGTCCCCGGCCCTTGACGCCGCCGGCTATGAGCCCAAGCGCGCCGACAGCGGGCAGGAAGGGCTGCGCGCCATCGCCCTGTGGAGTCCCGACGCCGTGGTCCTGGATCTCGGCCTGCCCGACATGGACGGCAAGGACGTGCTGACCCGGGCGCGTGAGTTCTACAAGGGCCCCATCATCATTCTGTCGGCGCGCGACCGGGAGGCGGAGAAAATCGCCGCCCTGGACCTGGGCGCCAATGACTATGTGGAAAAGCCGTTCGGCGTCGGAGAACTGCTGGCCCGAATTCGAGCGGGGCTGCGCCAGGTCGCGTTGACGCCGATCTCGGGCGGGGTGGTCGCGGCGGGGGCGGTCATGATCGACCTGGACCGCCGTATCGTCGCCCGGGCCGGCGAGCGGGTAAGGCTGCGTCCCAAGGAATACGAAGTCTTGGCCCATCTGGCGCGTAACGCCGGCAAGGTTCTGGGCCATATTGATCTGCTGACGACCGTCTGGGGCGCCAGCCACGCCCACGACGTCCAATATCTGCGCGTCGTCGTCGGTCAGCTCAGGCTCAAGCTTGAAACCGATCCGGCTCAGCCGACCTTGCTCGTGACGGAACCCGGCGTTGGATATCGCTTGGTTGTGTGAGCGGATCGGCCCATCGACCGTACGATATTTTTCCGATAATATATCTTAGGCGATAAAATGAGACTTCGACCAAAGTCGCCCTGACGCTCGGCTCGCGCCGGCGCCACTCTCCCGGCAATCAGCGCCGCTTGCGGCGCGAGAATGGTCGGAAAGACCAGACAGCTGGGAGGCTACGCTATGACGGACAGCGCCATCGGTGCGCCGGTCGATGAGTATGTGGTGGGTAAGAACGACAAGCTGGTGATTCTGGCGTCGTCGGTCGGCACCGTTATCGAATGGTATGATTTCTATCTGTACGGGTCGCTGGCCGCGATCATCACCGTGCAGTTCTTCTCGGGCGTCAATGAGACGACCGGCTACATCTTCGCCCTGATGGCCTTCGCCGCCGGATTTGCGGTTCGACCGTTCGGGGCCGTGGTCTTCGGGCGTCTGGGCGACCTGTGGGGTCGCAAGAACACCTTCCTGGTGACCATGCTCCTGATGGGGCTTTCCACCTTCGTCGTGGGTCTGTTGCCGCCCTATGCGGCCATCGGCATCGCCGCGCCGATCATTCTGGTGCTGATGCGGCTGATCCAGGGTCTGGCCCTGGGCGGCGAATACGGCGGCGCCGCCACCTATGTCGCCGAGCACGCGCCACATGGTAAACGCGGCTTCTACACCTCCTTCATCCAGATCACCGCCACGGCCGGGCTGGTGCTGAGCCTGGTCGTCATTCTGGGCGTCCGTGTCTCGGTCGGTGAGGAGGCCTTTGCGGAATGGGGCTGGCGGATTCCCTTCCTGGTCTCGATCCTGCTGCTGGGCGTGTCGCTGTGGATTCGCCTGAAGCTGTCCGAAAGCCCTTCGTTCAAGCGGATGAAGGCCGAGGGCAAGGGGTCCAAGACCCCGCTGAAGGACTCCTTCGGCAAGTGGCCGAACCTGAAGCTGGTGCTGATCGCCCTGCTGGGCCTCACCGCCGGCCAGGCCGTGATCTGGTACACGGGTCAGTTCTACGCCCTGTTCTTTCTGGAACGGGTGATGAAGCTGGACGCCACCCTCGTCTATGTGATGCTGACCATCGCCCTGGTCGCGGCCTCGCCCTTCTTCATCTTCTGGGGCTGGCTGTCGGACAAGGTCGGACGCAAGCCGGTCATCCTGGCCGGCTGCCTGATCGCCGCCCTCACCTATTTCCCCCTGTTCAACGCCCTGACCCAGGCCGCCAATCCGCGCCTGGCCGCCGCGGCCGCCTCGGCGCCGGTCGTGGTCTATGCCGATCCGGCGGACTGCAACGTCCAGTTCGATCCGATCGGCAAGACGGTGTTCAACCACTCCTGCGACCTAGCCAAATCCTATCTGGCCAAGGCCGGGGTGACCTACACCAATGTCGAGGCGCCCGCAGGCACGGTGGCTCAGGTACGGATCGGCGACCAGGCCGTCGTCCAGAGCTTCCGCGGAGACGCCATGGCGCCTGCCGATTTCGCGGCGGAGAAAAAGGCCTGGGACAAGCAGTTGGGCGAGGCCCTTACGGCCGCCGGCTATCCTGCCAAGGCGGACAGCGATCTGGTCAACAAGCCGATGGTGGTGCTGATCCTGTTCATCCTCGGCTTCTATGTGACCATGGTCTACGGACCGATCGCTGCGGCCCTGGTCGAGATGTTCCCGACCAATATCCGCTACACCTCCATGTCCCTGCCCTATCACATCGGCAACGGCTGGTTCGGCGGCTTCCTGCCGACCACGGCCTTCGCCATCGTGGCGGCGACCGGCAACATCTATTCCGGCCTCTGGTACCCGATCATCGTGGCGCTGGGGACGGTCGTGCTGGGCTTCCTTCTGGTCAAGGAAGGAAAGGATGTCGATCTAAACGCCTGAATTCTTGCAATCAGGCGTGGATGAGGGGCGGGTCGTCGCAAGACGGCCCGCCTTTCCCTTGTGAAAGCCCCCCTGCCCGGTTCAGATGCCGCCATGTTCAGCCTGATGATCCTCGGCCTGGTCATCGCCTATATGGCGGTGCTGTTCGGCGTCGCCTGGCACCAGGAGCGGCCGGGCGCGCGCGGGCGCGGCCTGGGTCCGTCGGTCTATGCCCTGTCACTGGCCATCTACTGCACCTCCTGGACCTATTATGGCGCGGTGGGCACCGCAGCCCGTGAGGGGTGGGAGTATCTGCCCATCTACATCGGCCCGGTGCTGGGGCTGACGGTGCTGTTTCCTCTGTGGCGTCGGATCGCCGCCGCCGCCCGGCGCGAGAACGTCGGCTCGATGGCGGACTTCGTGGCGTCCCGCTATGGCAAGAGCCAGACCCTGGGCGCGGTCGTGACGCTGGTCGCCATACTGGGCTCCCTGCCCTACATCGCGCTGCAGCTGAAATCCCTGTCCATGGCGGGGGCCCTGTTGACGGCGGGGACGCCGGTGGCCGGTTCCGAGAGCCTGACCGTTCTGGTGCTGGCGGGGGTGCTGGCGGGGTTCGCCATATTGTTCGGGGCGCGGCGGCCGGATCTGACCGAACACAATCGGGGCCTGATCCAGGCCGTCGGGTTGGAGTCCCTGGTCAAGCTGGGCGCTCTGCTTCTGGTCGCGGCCTTCGCCCTGTTGCTGCTGGTTCAGAACGGTTCAGGCGCGACAATCCGAGAGGGGCTGGGCGCCCTCGCCGCCCCGCCGGAGCTGACGCCTCGATTCCTGGCCATCGCCCTGATCGCCACCCTGGCCATCTTCTGTCTGCCGCGTCAGTTTCACGTCGCCTTCGTCGAGGGCGCCGACCCGAGCCATGTGCGCCGGGCCCGCTGGATTTTTCCGGCCTATCTGGTGCTGACAAGCCTGGCGGTACTGCCGCTGGTGGCCGCCGGCGCCCTGTTCGCACCCTCGACTAACCCCGACCTGCTGGTTCTGGCCCTGCCGTTCGGGCGGGGCGAGACGTGGCTGACCGCCGTCGTCTTCGTCGGGGGGTTTTCCGCCGCCACGGCCATGGTCATTGTCGAGGCCGTGGCCCTGTCGGCCATGGTGTCCAACAGCCTGATCCTGCCCTTCCTGGCGCGAGACCGATGGCGGTTGCGCGGCGACGCCTCGGACATGTCCGGCATCATATTGCAGGTGCGACGGGGGGCCATTGTGGCGGTGCTGCTGCTGGCCTGGCTTTACTATCAGGCGACTGATCAGTCGCGGGGGCTGGCGGCCATGGGGCTGGTGTCCTTCGCCGCCATGGCGCAACTGGCGCCCGCCCTGTTCGGCTCCGTACTGTGGCGCGGCGGTCACGCCCACGGCGCCCTGGCGGGCGTGACAGTCGGGATCACGGTGTGGATCGCCATGCTGGCCCTGCCCCAGCTGGCGCCGGCCGCGCCCTGGCATCTGCATGTCATGTTGGGGGTTAAGGACCCGCTGGCGTTGGGCGTCTTCGTCAGCCTGGGGCTGAACCTGGCCGCCTATGTCGGGGTGTCGCGGTTCGCCCAGCCGCGGCTGATCGACCGAGTCCAGGCGCGGGCCTTCGTCGATCGTCTGGGGCCCGACTGGCTCGAGGCGCGGCCGTCGCCGGCCGGCGCCTCGGTCGGCGATCTGCGCGCCCTCGTCGCCCGCTTCATCGGGGACGAACGCGCCGAGCGGGCCTTTGCGGCCTGGAGCGCCGAAACCGATGTCCGGTTGCGAGACGCCGACCCGGCCAATGCGAGTTTGGCAAGGGCGGCGGAGCGGATGCTGGCCGGCGCCATCGGGGCGGCCTCGGCTCGGCGGGTGATCGCCGCCGCCCTGGCCGGCGGCGGCCGCGCGCCCGAGGATGTGGTGCGGATGCTGGACGAGGCGTCCCAGGCCGTCCAATTCAGTCGGGACCTGCTTCAGACGACCCTGGACAATATCGACCAGGGCGTGATCGTCGTGGACGAAGATCTGCGCGTAACGGCCTGGAATCGCCGATATGTGTCTATGTTCGATCTCCCGGCCGGCTTCGTTCACGTCGGCTTGCCGATCGCCAGCATCTATCGACTGAACGCCGAACGCGGTGAAAGCCCCAACGACATCGACACCTGGGTGGAGCGGCGGCTGGAAGCCTTGAGCCGACGCATTCCCCATGACCATGAACGGCTTCAGCCGGACGGGCGGGTGCTGCGTTCGTCCGGGGCGCCGATCCCCGGCGGCGGCTATGTGACCAGCTATACGGACATCACCGCCCTGCGGCGGGCGGCCAGCCAGTTGGAAGAGGTCAACGAAAGGCTGGAAGCTCGGGTCGCCGACCGGACGGCTCGGCTCGAGGAAGCGCGGCGCGCGGCGGAGGAGGCGACGGCCTCCAAGACCCGCTTCCTGGCCGCCGCCAGCCACGACCTGTTGCAGCCTTTGCATGCCGCGCGGCTGTTCATCGCCGCCCTCAAGGAAGAGCCGGCCGTCTCGGGACCGGAGGCGGGGCCGGCCGGCCGCACCCTGGCCCTGAATGCGGACCGGGCCATAGACAGCGCGCACCGGCTTCTGACCGCTCTTTTGAACCTGTCGAAGCTGGAGGCCGGCGGGGTGAAGGCGGCCGTGACACAGGTGTCGCTGGACGGACTGTTCGACGAGCTGGAGCGCGAATATCTGCCGGTGGCGGAGGCCAAGGGGCTGCGGCTGACTCTGGTGCGGAGCGGTCTGTGGGTGCAGTCGGACCGGGATCTGCTGCGGTCGATGCTTCAGAACCTGATCGCCAACGCTCTTCGGTATACGGACGCCGGACGGGTGCTGGTCGGGGCGCGGCGCAAGGCCGAGACCGTGCAGATCCTGGTGTGCGACACCGGTCGAGGCATCCCCGACGCCGATCGTGAGACCGTTTTCGGGGAGTTCGTCCGCCTGCCCGGAGCGCCGGTCGATGAACCGGGCGCGGGGCTGGGTCTGGCCATCGTGCGGCGATTGTCCAGCCTGCTGGATCATCCGCTGACGCTGACGTCCCGCGTCGGGGCCGGGACCGCCTTCCGCATCACGGCGCCGCGCCGTCACGCCGGTCGTCCGCCTGAGCCGGCGCCGCTGAAGGAGGCGCGGCTGCCTCTGTCGGGTTTGCGGGTGCTCTGCGTCGATAATGAGCCGGTGATCCTGGACGCCTTGACGGCCCTGCTGACCCGCTGGGGCGCCCGTCCGGTGACAGCGTCCAGCCTTGAGGCCGCAAAGGCCGCGACGGGGCCGTTCGACGCCGCCTTGATCGATCTGCATCTTGGCGAAGGGCCGGAAGGGTTCGCGGTGATCGACTGGCTGAGGCCGTTGGGGGTGCGGCGGATCGCCCTGGTCACGGCCGATACGCGCGACGGCCTGAACGATCAGGCGACCGCCGCCGGAGCGGTGCTGCTGCCCAAACCCATCAAGCCCGCGGCGCTGAAAGCCTTCCTGTCCAGCTGAAGGGCCGGCTTTGGCTCAGACGGCAGGGCGCACCGTCAGCACCGATCCGCTGACGCCCTTGACCACCACGTCCTGCCCCGGTTCGGGCGCTTCGCCCTCGATCACGGCAGCCCATTCGGCGCCGGATACGAACACCCGCCCGCGGCCGGCGACGAAGGCCTCCACGACCCGGGCGCGCTGATCAAGCAGACGACTGTCCCGATCGTTGATGTCCTGGCCGGGCGGATTGGCTTTCTGCACCAGACGCCGCGACAGAATGGTGGCGATCACGGTCAGAACGGCGAAGACGGCGACCTCGCCCGGCAGGCCCAGACGCAGACCCACCGCCGTCATCACCGCCACCAGTCCCGCCGAGACCGCAGGCCACAGCAGCCATTCGGTCGAGAACATCGCCTCCACCGCCAGAAGGAGCACGCCCACGCCCAGCCAGATCCAGAACGGCTGGGCGGCATAGAGATCGGCCACAAGGGTCATGTCGCGCGCTCCGATCAGGCGGTCGGCGGAACCGACGAACGACGTGCGGTCGTCGTCGGCCGAGCAGGCTGCGGCGCGTCCTGCTGCTGAGCCTTGGCCAAGCCGACCATCTCGCCGATGCCGGCGATCGTGCCGACGAGGGCGCCCATTTCCGCCGGAACGATGACGGTCCGCTGCTGAGGGCTGCGGGCCAGGTCGGCGAAGGCCTCGACGTATTTCTGGGCGACGAAATAGTTGATGGCGTTGACGTCCCCTCGGGCGATGGCTTCCGACACCATGGCGGTGGCGCGGGCTTCCGCCTCGGCTTCCCGCTCGCGCGCCTCGGCGTCGCGGAAGGCGGCCTCCTTGCGGCCTTCGGCCTCCAGAATGGCTGCCTGTTTGGCGCCCTCGGCGCGGGCGATGGCGGCCTGTTTCTCGCCGTCGGCTTCGGTCACCACAGCGCGGCGTTCGCGCTCGGCCTTCATCTGACGGGCCATGGCGTTGGTGACGTCGGTCGGCGGGGTCAGGTCCTTGATCTCGATCCTGTTGACCTTGACGCCCCAGGGCTCGGTCGCCGCGTCGATGACGTGCAGCAGGCGGGTGTTGATGCTGTCGCGCTGGCTCAACACCTCGTCCAGCTCCATTGAGCCGACCACAGTTCGCAGATTGGTCATGCACAGTTGAGCGATGGCGTAGGTCAGGTCGTCGACCCGATAGGCGGCGCGGGCGGCGTCCATCACCTGGATGAAGACGATGCCATCCACCCGGACCATGGCGTTGTCCTTGGTGATGACTTCCTGAGTCGGTACGTCAAGAACCTGCTCCATCATGTTCATCCGCTTGCCGATTCGTTCCACGAACGGGGTCAGAAAGCCAATGCCGGGGCTCAAGGTCTTGGTGTATTTTCCGAACCGTTCGACTGTGAATTCGCGCCCTTGGGGCACGATCTTGATCACGCTGAACAGCAGCGAGACGGCGAGGAACAGCAGAACGCCGGCGAAGATGGTGAGCACGTCCATGGGGGTCCTCCTTGAGAACCCCAGGTTACGCCGCGGCAGGCGGCTGCGCCATAAAAACCGGACGCGAGACGACCGTTTCAGCCCGCCCGAGCGGCGTAAACCGCCAGACGCTCCGCAACATCTTCTTCAATATCACCATAGAACAAGTTGTAAGGGCGGGCTTTTCGTCGATCCGCCCAACTCCCTCTTTCCTTGAAGGACTCCAGATCAGGCCAGCTGTGGCGCAGCAATCCGTCGCGGCACTGGGTCTCGACCTCCCGCGCCATCAGGGCCGGCCTTGCGCCCCATTCCAGGCCGGTGGCGTTGGTGGCGCCGCGATGAAGCCGTGCGGGGACGCGCGCTTCGCCCGTTCCGCCCGTCACCGGATTGACGCAGACCGGGCGGCGGCCCGCAAGATCGACGAACTGTCCGCGCTCGTCCCAAACCGTCGCCCGTCGAAGCCGGCGATGCGCGGCCGCATCATCGGGAGCGCCGACTTGAGACCAGGCGACGACGCAGTGGATCTGCCGCCGGTCGGCGCAGGGCGGCGTGTCGGCCGGCAGGTTTTCGACGGCGATGATGGCGTCCATCAGATAGGCCGCGACCATCCGGCTTCTGAGCACGGGATCAGGCGCGATCCGTTCCCGGATCAAACGATCCAGAAGATCGGCCCCCTGCTCCACCCCCGCCAGGACGATGGGGCCCGTCGGATGGCGACCCAGCCAGACGTCGAAGGCGGACAGAATATCGTCATAGGCGAAGGCGCGCGCTTCGCGCGCGTCGTCGCGCAGGGTCAGCCGCGTATAGAGGCTGGCCTGCCTATAGCGGGGCGCGCTGACGGCGCCGGCGCGAGCGAAGGGTCCGGCGTAGTTCGGCAGAACCACGCGCTCCAGATAGGCGTCGGCCTTCTTGTCGCCGATCGCGCCGTTCCAGTCGCGGCCGCCGTCGAAGGTCGTCGAATGGACGAAGAAGACATTGGCCGCGCCGGACCCTTGCACCCTCGCGTCCAGAAGAGCCCAGGCCGAGGGCTGGGCGTAGTCGGGCGCCGGGGGCGGGCGATAGGTCTGAAACGGAATCTGCGGATCAAGGGCGGCGCGCAGAATGTCGCCCCGCCAGACCGCCACCGCCGCCGTCAACAGAAAGACCAGAACGAAACCGCTGTATCCAATCCATTGACGCAATGTCAGATGTTTCATCGATAAGGATCTGGCTGAGAAAGGAATTGCTGAACATAGCGCCGCACTCCCTCTTCCAGAGGCGTCGCCTGTCCCTCGAAACCCGCAGCCCGGATGCGATCCATCCGCGCCTGGGTGAAATACTGGTATCGGTCGCGGATTACCTCGGGCATGTCGATATAGGCGATCGCCTCAGGCTTGCCGGCCGCGGCGAAGGTGGCGCGCGCCAGGTCGGCGAAGGAGCGGGCCTGGCCCGAGCCGGCGTTGAAGATCCCCGAAACCTGAGGCGATTGCAGCAGGAACTCGATCACGTCGACCACATCGTCCACATAGACGAAGTCCCTCAGCTGCCCCCCGTCGGCATAGGCGGGATTGTGCGAGCGGAAGAGGCTGACGGTCTCGCCCGCCGCCACCTTGGGCCAGATCTGGGCGACGACCGACTTCATCCCGCCCTTGTGGCCCTCGTTCGGTCCATAGACGTTGAAGAATTTCAGCCCGGCCCATTGCGGCGGCGCCTGGTCCCGGTCCGCCTGTCGAACCGCATATTGGTCGAACAGAAGCTTGGAATAGCCATAGGCGTTCAGGGGCCGCAGCTGCCCCAGGGACAGGGCGTCGTCATCGTCGTTGAACCCCGTCTCGCCGTCGCCGTAGGTGGCGGCGGAGGAGGCGTAAATCAGGCGGACATTGCGGATGGCGCACCAGTCCCACAGATCGCGCGACAGGGTGAAGTTGGTCCGCAGGATCAGGTCCGCGTCGGGCTCGGTCGTCGAGGAGATCGCACCCATATGGACCACGGCCTCGATCCGTTCGGCATGGCGCTCCAGCTGGTCGAACATCTCCTCGGGAGACCAGAAATCCGCGATCGGATGTTTAGCCAGATTCCGCCACTTGCCCAGATCGGCCGTCTCCAGCCGATCACAGACGACGACGTCATAGGCCGTCTCCTCCGTCAGCCGGGCCACGATGTTGGAGCCGATGAAGCCGGCGCCGCCGGTCACCACGATCATCCGGGGCGTCATGTCAGACCTGAGGCGTCTTGGCGCCGATCTGGATGGCCAGATCGTCGAAAGCGATCAGCTGGGCCGCCAGGGCCTCGAACTGATCCAGCGGCACCATGTTCGGGCCGTCCGACGGAGCGTTGTCGGGGTCCGGGTGGGTCTCCATGAAGACCGCGTCCACGCCCACCGAAACGGCGGCGCGGGCCAGAACCGGCACGAACTCGCGCTGACCGCCCGAAGACGTGCCCTGCCCGCCCGGCTGCTGGACGCTATGGGTTGCGTCGAACACGACCGGGCAGCCGATGTCGCGCAGCACCGGAAGCGCCCGCATGTCGCTGACCAGGGTGTTGTAGCCGAAACTGGCGCCCCGCTCGCAGGCCATGACGTTCGGATTGCCGGCTCCGACCACCTTGGCCACGACGTTCTTCATGTCCCAGGGGGCCAGGAACTGGCCCTTCTTGATGTTGATCGCCTTGCCGGTCGCGGCCGCGGCCAACAGCAGGTCCGTCTGGCGGCTCAGAAAGGCCGGGATCTGCAGCACGTCGACCACCTCGCCGACGGGTCCGCACTGGGCCTCGGAGTGGACGTCGGTCAAGGTCGGCAGGCCGGTGACCTCGCGGATCTCGGCGAAGATCGGCAGGGAGTCCTTCAGACCGATGCCCCGCGCCGCCGTCGCGCTGGTCCGGTTCGCCTTGTCGAAACTGGTCTTGTAGATGATGCCGACCTTCAGCCGCTCGCCGATTTCCTTCAGCGCATGGGCCGTCTCCAGGGCGTGCTGGCGGCTCTCCATCTGGCACGGACCGGCGATGAAGACGATTCGGGCGCCGCCGCCGATGACGACAGGCGTCCGAAGACCTTCGGACAACGTAATGACGGCGTTGGGTCGGCTCACGAGGCGGCTCTTTCGAAGTTCAGGCGTTATGGGAGCGGCGTTTGCCGCAGCTATGAGGCCATCAGGTGGCGCTCATTTCCCGTGAGCGCAAGCTATCATCATGGAGTTCGCCTGCGTGGCCCCCAAGCCTGTCGTCCTTTGGTTTCGCCGCGACCTTCGCTTGCACGACAATCCCGCCCTCAACCAGGCCGCCGCGACCGGCCGTCCGGTCCTGCCGGTCTTCATCCTGGACCGCGACCCGGACCGCCCGGCGGGCGCCGCCTCGCTGTGGTGGCTGGACAAGTCTCTGCGCGCCCTGGACGCCGCGCTGCGCGAGCGAGGATCGCGGCTGATCCTGCGGCGTGGCGAGACCCTGGTGCAGCTTCAGGTGTTGGTCCACGAAACCGGAGCAGACTCCGTCTTCATGAACCGCCTGTTCGAGCCCGCCGCCTTCGCCCGCGACGCCGAGATCGCCCATGAGCTGAAGTCTGCCGGCGTCGACTGCCGGGGCTTCAACGGGTCGCTCCTGGCGCGGCCGGGCGCCGTGCTGAACGGCTCAGACGCCCCCTACAAGGTCTTCACCCCCTTCATGAAGGCCCTGCTGGCCAGCGCCGAGCCGCCGCCGCACACGACCGGACCGCGTCGGATCGAGACCCCGGCCGAGGTGGCGAGCGAGGCGACCGACGACTGGGGTCTGCACCCCACCCGACCCGACTGGTCGAAAGGCTTCGACTGGACGCCGGGCGAGGCCGGCGCCGCGGCGACCCTGTCCGACTTCCTGGCGCGCGGCGCGAAGACCTATTCGGGCGGCCGCGACCGCCCCGGCCTGTCCTCCACCAGCCGCCTGTCGCCTCACCTTCACTGGGGCGAGATCAGCCCCTGGCGTGCGGCCCATCGGGTCCGCGAGACCGCGCCGACCGCCGAGGCGGCCAAGTTCGTCTCCGAGCTGGGCTGGCGCGACTTCTCCGCCCATCTGCTCCACCATTTCCCGACGATCGTCGACCGGGCCTTCCGTCCGGAATATGAGGCCATGCCTTGGCGCAACGATCCCGAGGGGCTGGAGGCGTGGAAGCGGGGCCGCACCGGCTATCCCCTGGTCGACGCCGGCATGCGTCAACTTTGGACGACCGGCTGGATGCACAACCGGGTGCGGATGGTCGCGGCCTCCTTCCTGGTCAAACATCTGCTGATCGACTGGCGCGAGGGCGAGGCCTGGTTCTGGGACACTCTCGTGGACGCCGACCTGGCCAGCAATGCGCAGAACTGGCAGTGGGTGGCGGGCTCGGGCGCCGACGCCGCCCCCTATTTCCGCATCTTCAATCCCATAGGTCAGGGCGAAAAGTTCGACCCCGACGGCGCCTATGTCCGCCGCTGGGTTCCCGAGCTGCGCCGCCTGCCGGACCGTTGGCTCCATTCGCCGTGGACAGCCCCGGCCGAAGTTCTGCGCGACGCGGGAGTGAGGCTTGGAACGGACTATCCGCACCCTATCTTGGATCATGCCCAGGCGCGTGCGCGCGCCCTCGACGCCCTGAAGACGGTGTCGGGTCGCGATGCGTCCGCTGATCCTGACTGACGACTGAGACAGAGGTTCTTGCATGACTGCCGCCGCTCTGGACATAGAGGCCGCCGCCGCCCGCACGCCACGCGTTTTCGGCCTGCTGCTGCGTCTGCTGGCGTCGAACTGGACCTTCGGCCGCCTCACCGTTCGTCTGCCGAACGGCGATGTCCATGTGCTGGAGGGCGCCCGTCCCGGCCCCAGTGGCGTGCTTGAAGTCAAGGACTATCGCTTCGCCCGCCGCGTCCTGGCCGCCGGCGACATCGGCTTCGCCGAGGCCTATATGGCCGGTGAATGGGACAGCCCCCATCTGGCCGCCCTGCTGGAGACCCTGGTCGAGAACTATGACCACATCCGCCGCCTGTTCGACGGCAACTGGCTGATGAAGGCGGTCAACTGGCTGGTCCACCGGCGCAACCGCAACAGCCGGACAGGCTCTAAAAAGAACATCCACGCCCACTACGACCTGGGCAACGCCTTCTATTCGACCTGGCTGGACCGTTCGATGACCTATTCCGCGGCCCGGTTCGACGGCGCCGACCGGTCGCTGGAGGCCGCCCAGCAGGCCAAATACGCCGCCCTGGCCCGGATGATGGACCTCAAGCCGGGCATGTCGGTGCTGGAGATCGGCTGCGGCTGGGGCGGCTTCGCCGAGTTCGCCGCCCGCGAGATCGGCGCCCAGGTCACCGGCCTGACCATTTCGAAGGAACAGCACGACTTCGCCCGCCGGCGCCTGTTCAACGCCGGCCTTTCGGACCGGGCGACGATCGAACTGACCGACTATCGCGACGTCCAGGGTCGGTTCGACCGCGTCGCCTCCATCGAGATGTTCGAGGCGGTCGGCAAGGAATACTGGCCCGCCTATTTCGGCAAGATCCACGAGGTGCTGAAGCCCGGCGGCCGCGCCGGCCTCCAGATCATCACCATCCAGGAGCCCCTGTTCGACGAATACAACGCCCGCACCGACTTCATCCAGAAATACGTCTTCCCCGGCGGCATGCTGCCGTCGGAAGAGCGGCTGAAGCCGGTCGTGGCCGCCGCCGGCCTGAACTGGGGCCCCATCGAACGCTTCGGTCTTGACTATGCCGAGACCCTGAAACTCTGGGACGATCGCTTCCAGGCCGCCTGGTCCGACATCCGCCGCATCACCGGTTTCGACGAGCGGTTCCGCCGGCTGTGGCGCTTCTATCTGGCCTATTGCGAGGCGGGCTTCCGCTCGCGCCGGACCGACGTGGTGCAACTGGTGCTGGACCGCGCCTGACATTAGGCTGGGGCCATGACCCAGCCCTCGCCCCTCTTTCCCCTGATCTCCACAGGGGATCTCGCCGCCCTGACGGATGATCCGTCGCTGCGCATCCTGGACGCCAGCTGGCATCTGGACGGACGGGACGGCCGGGCCGAGTTCGCGGTCGAACATATTCCCGGCGCCCGCTTCTTTGATCTGGACGGCGTCTCCGACGGCTCCAGCGGCCTGCCCCACATGCTGCCCTCGCCCGCAGCCTTCGCATCCGCCCTGTCGGACGTGGGGATCGGCGAGACGGACCGGGTGGTGGTCTATGATTCCGTCGGCCTGTTCTCGGCGGCCCGCGTTCGCTGGATGCTGAAGGTCATGGGCGCCGCCCATGTCCAGGTGCTGGACGGCGGTCTGCCGAAGTGGAAGTCCGAGGGACGCCCCGTCGAAGCCGGGACCCCGCCTCCGCCCTCGCCCGCCCGTTTCACCCCGGATTTCGACGCGGGCGCAGTCGCCGGTCTGGATGATGTGCGCGCCGCACTCGCGGAGGGGATTCAGGTCGCCGACGCCCGTGGTCCCGCCCGCTTCGCCGGCCAGGCGGCGGAACCCCGACCCGGCGTCCGTGCGGGCCATATGCCCGGCGCGATCAACCTGCCCTACGCCGCCCTGATCGACAGCGACGGTCGCCTGAAACAGGGCGCGTCCCTGGATGACGTCCTGGCCGACGCCGGACTGGACCCGGCCCGACCGGTCGTGACGACCTGCGGATCCGGCGTCACGGCCGCAATCATCAGCCTGGCGCTCGAAACCCTGGGGCGGCCGTCGCGCCTGTATGACGGATCATGGGCTGAATGGGGATCTCGAACCGACACCCCCGTCGCCACCGGGGCCTGACGCCGCTCAGGCCAGGATCGGCGGCGAGGCCGGGGTTTCGGTGATCGGCTCGACCGGCTCGTCCTTCTCGCCGCGCGAGACGACGGTGGCCAGCACCAGGTCGCCGGTGACGTTCAGCGTCGTGCGGCACATGTCCAGGAAGCGATCGACGCCCAGGATCAGACCGATCCCTTCCGGCGGCACCTTCACCATGACCAGGATCATGGCCACCACGGGCAGTGAGCCGGCCGGAACGCCCGCCGTGCCGATTCCCCCCAGGATGCAGACCAGCATGACGATCAACTGCTGGGTCAGGCTCAGCTCGACGTTGAAGAACTGGGCCAGGAACAGCACCGTCACTCCCTCGAACAGGGCCGTGCCGTTCTGGTTGGCGGTGGCGCCGACGGTCAGCACGAAACGGGCGATCTTGCGCGGCAGTTTCAACTCGTGCTCGGCCGCCTTCAGCGACACCGGCAGGGAGGCGTTTGACGAGGCGGTGGAGAAGGCCACCACCATGGGCTCGCGCACCGCCTTGAAGAAGCCGAACGGCGAGCGCCCGCCGAGAATCCAGATGACGAGGGGATAGACCACGAACATATGGATCGCCATGGCCCCGACGGCGACACCGACGAAGGCGGCCAAACGCACCAGCAGATCCCAGCCGAACAGGGCCGCCAGATTGAACATCAGGCAGGCGATGGCGATGGGCGCCAGTTTGATGAAGAGGTTGATCAACTTCATCGTGACTTCGAGAATGCCTGCGATGACCTGCTGGAGGCGGTCGGTGGCGGGGCTCTTGGCCATGACCAGGCCAATGCCGAAGAATAGGGCGAAGACCATGAGCGGCAGGATCTGGTTCTCCGCCGCCGCCGTGACCGCGTTGGACGGAACCAGGCCTAGGAAGAAGTCGCCGAGCTGGATGGTCTCCGGCGCATTCTGGACGATCCCGGCCGCGCCGTCGCGCCCTTGCTCCAGCAACTGTTGAGCCATGGCCGGATCGACGCCGCGACCGGGCTGCAACAGATTGACCATCACCAGCCCTATGACCACGGCGATGCCGGACACCAATATGGTCAGAAGCAGGGTCCTGATCCCCGCCCGGCCAAGGGCGTTCAGATCCCCCATCTCCGCCACCCCGATGACCAGGGCTGAGAACAGCAAGGGGATCACCATCATGAACAGCAGGCGCAGGAAGATCTGACCGGCCGGGCCGGTGACGTTGTCGGTCAGCCAGACGACCCAGGGCGTGTCGGCGCCGAGGGTCAAATTGACCCAAAGGCCGGCGCCCAGGCCGACGGTGAAGCCGATCAGCATCAGCCAGTGGAGCGCCAAGCCCCCGCGTTTGGTCTCAGTCATCTGTCCCCCAGAAAACGATGCAAGTCGTCGCGCTTAACGGATCGGCAATCCATAGATCAAGCCGGGCGGCCGACCGTTCCACTGTGCGTTCAATCCGCGGGCCAGGTCGAGCGGCGATTGAGAGCCCAGGTTCCGATCAAAGATTTCGCCATAGTTGCCGACTACGGAAACAGCGTCCTTCGCCCAGGTCTTCGACAGGCCCAGCATGGCTCCGAAATCCCCCTCTGCGCCCAGCAGACGCCGGATTCGCGGGTCTCGGGCGTCTTTGGCCTGGGCCTCGACGTTTCCCTGAGTCACGCCCAGTTCTTCGGCCAGGATGACGGCGTTGAGCGTCCAGCGGACCACGTCGGCCCAGCGGTCGTCGCCCGCGCGGACAACCGGTCCCAGGGGCTCCTTGGACACCACGTCTGACAATATCGTGTGCGCCTGGGAGTCGGCCAGGACGGCGCGCGAGGCGGCGAGGGCCGAAATGTCGGCGCTCAGGGCGTCGCAGTCCTCGCGGCCATAGGCGTCGCGCGCCGCCTCCTCCGTGGGCAAGACGACAGGCCGGTACGGGATCCCCCGTGACCTGAAGAAGTCGTCGGCGTTGGCCTGTGCGGTCGAGCCGGCCTGGACGCAGACCCGCGCCCCATTCAGCTCAGTCGCGCTGTTCAGGCTGAGTGACCGCCGCACCAGAAAGCCCTGGCCGTCGTAATAGTTGACGCCGGCGAAGACGAAGCCTTCGCCGGCGTCGCGGCTCATGGTCCAGGATGAGTTGCGCCAAAGGACGTCGATCCTGCCCTCATCCAAGGCGGCGAACCGGTCTGAGGCCGACAGGGGCACGAAGCGCACCGCCTCGGCGTCGCCCAGGATCGCCGCCGCCATGGCCCGGCAGAAGTCGGCGTCGAAACCTCGCCATTGCCCGCGATTGTCGGTGTGGGCGAAGCCCACCAGACCCTGATGCACCCCGCAATTGAGCCGCCCGCGGCGCTTGACCGCCACCAGGGTCGGACTTTCGGGACGATCGGTCGTCACCGCTGGCGCCGGGACCGGGGGGGCGTCGTCTTCGGCGGCGCGTCTCGTGTCGTCGCGGCCGCAAGCCGCCGCCGCCAACAGCAGGACCGTCATCGCTCCGATCGCCATGATCCGCATCGCGTTCGTCTCCTCCGCTTGCGCCCGGCCGACTTTAGAGGCCTTTAGACCCTGATCCGCAAGCCATCGGAGAGGCCATGTCGCCGCATTCGGACCGCACCCGCCTGATCTCGTCCGCCACACGCCGGGGGCAGGGCCGCCGTCCGGTCAATCCGCCCGTCGAGCGGGCCTCGACCATGCTCAGCGACCGTGCGGCGGTCATGCGGGATAACGCCGATGGCCCCACCTACGGCCTGGACGGCGGGGCGGCCGCGCGCCAGCTGCGCGCCGCCCTGGCCGATCTGGAAGGGGCCGAGGACGCCTTTATCGTCCCCTCCGGCCTCGCCGCCGTCACCGTGCCTCTGCTGGCCCTGACCCGGCCGGGCGACGAGGTGATCACGACCGACGCCCTCTATGGTCCGTCGCGACGCTTTCTGTCCCGCTACCAGGCCGCGCGTGGCGTCACGTCACGATTTTTGCCGGCCGATGCGGATGCTGAAACGGTGATCGCCGCGATCGGGCCGCGCACCCGCCTGGTCCTGATGGAGTCGCCCGCCTCCCTGACGTTTGAAATGATCGACGTCGAGGCGGTGGCTCGGGCCTGTCGAGAACGCGGCGTTCTCAGCATGATCGACAACACCTGGGGCGCCGGCCTGGCCTTCAAACCCCTGGCCCACGGCGTGGACGTCAGCGTCCAGGCCCTGACCAAATATGTTTCCGGCCATTCCGACGTCCTGATGGGCGGGATCGCCGTCACGGATTCAGCCTGTCGCCGGGCGATCGCAGATACGATCGAAGACCTGGGCTGGCACGTTTCGCCCGACGACGCCTGGCTGGCCCTGCGTGGCCTGCGCACCCTGCCGCTGCGCTACGCCGAACAGGGTCGGTCGGGTCTGATCATCGCCGAATGGCTGCAGGCCCGGCCCGAGGTGTCCCGCGTCCTTTATCCGCCCCTGCCCGGCTCTGTCGGCCATGAGCTGTGGACACGCGACTTCACCGGCGCCGCCTCCCTGATGGGGGTGGTTCTGAAGGGGGGAACCGAGGCCGCCGGCCAGGCCCTGCTTGACGCCCTCCGCCTGTTCGGCATGGGCTATTCCTGGGGCGGATTCGAAAGCCTGATCACCCACGAAACCCATCAGACGGCCTATCGCGTCTACCCACCCGCCTTGGAGGGGGAGCTGATCCGACTGCATGTGGGGCTGGAAGACCCGTCGGACCTGATTGCGGACCTGGAGCGGGGACTAGCGGCCTTCCGCGCCGCGCTCACCCTTCCTTAAGCGGGCGGCGTCACCCTTGGGCGTGCGCGCCTCACCTGACCGATTCGATCAGCCGACCGATCCGCCCGCCTGGGAGCAGTGGGCGGCGGGCTTCGTCGTCTTCATGCTGACCGGCGCCCTTTTTGCGCCCGTCTTTGCGCCGGACCAGAGCGAGACCCCCATGCTGCGGTTCCTGTGGCTGCCGGTCTATGCGGTGACGGCGGGGCTGATCGTCTTCCGGTTCGAGCGCGTCATCCGCGCCTGGCCGGCCTGGCTGGCGGTGGGCGCCCTCGTCGGCCTGGCCTATGTGTCGCAGTACTGGTCGATCGATGCGGAGGTGACGGAGCGGCGCGTCATCGCACTGGCGATCAACAGCGCCTTCGCCGTCTATCTGGGCGCCGTCTTTAATGGCTCCGCCCTGCCCCGCCTGTTGATGCGCGCGGGCCTGGTGATGGCGATCGGCAGCCTGATCATGGTCTTCCTGTTTCCTCGGATCGGAGTGCACCAACTGGACAACGCCGGCCTGTGGCGCGGGCTCTGGTACGAAAAGAACCAGATGGGCCTGGTCATGGTAGTCGGCGCCGTCTCGGCCGCCGCCGTTCTTGTCGCCGATCATCTGGCTGACAATGGCCGCAAACCCTGGATCGCCCTCCTGACCCTGGCGCTCACCACGCTTTTGGTGGTCGCCACCCAGTCCAAGACCTCCCTGCTGTGCCTGATCCTGGGGGTCGGCATGGTCGGCGGCTGGTGGGTGCTTCGCCAAGGCGGAGCCGCCGTCACCGTGGTTGCGGTCTGGTTGGGGGTCGTCATGGCGGCCGGCGGCGCCTGGCTTTGGAACACACAGTCCGCCGTCATCCTCGAAGCCCTGGGCAAGGATCCCTCCCTGACCGGCCGGACCCTGATTTGGGAGGCGTTGATGCGCAAGGTGGCCGACCGTCCCTGGACCGGCTACGGTTTCAGCGCCTTCTGGGGCGTGGACTCCATCCCCGCGCGCGCGATCCGAATAGAGACCCAATGGCCGGTTCCCTCGGCCCACAACGGCTGGATCGACCTTCTGGTCCAGCTGGGCTGGCCCGGCGCCGTCCTCGTGGGTTTGGTGATGGCCGTTTCGGCGGTGATGATTCTGGCCCGGCTGAACGGAATGGGCGCGCGCGAGGGTTTCTGGAGCCTGGGCTATATGACGGGCTTCTTCGTCCTGAGCCTTTCGGAGAGCGTGCTTCTGACCCACGCCAACCTGCCCTGGGTGCTGATGCTGGCGATTTTGGCCCGCGCCGTGACCTTCGATCCCGTTCCGGCACGACCGCCGCTTGCTCGACCGCCCCAGCGGGCCTACCAGAACCGGCCCCGAATCGCCTCAGACTATGTGAATGGCCGCCGATCTCTTCGCTTTTGACGACACGCCCCAGCCTCCGAAGCCGGAGGCGCCCAAGCCTGTCCCGACGCCGGGCGCTGCGGCGGCGCCCGCCCCTGCGCCCGCACCGACCCCGGCCGCTGCGGTCCCCGGCGGCTATTCCGCCTCCTCGATCGAGGTGCTGGAAGGCCTGGAGCCCGTCCGCAAACGCCCCGGCATGTATATCGGCGGCACCGACGAACGCGCCCTGCACCACCTGTTCGCCGAAGTCCTCGACAACGCCATGGACGAGGCGGTGGCCCGCCACGCACGGCTGATCACCGTCGATCTGGACGCCGAAGGCTATCTGTCCGTCCGCGACGACGGCCGCGGCATCCCCGTCGACCCGCACCCCAAACACCCCGGCAAGTCGGCGCTGGAGGTGGTCATGACCGTCCTCCACTCGGGCGGCAAATTCTCGGGAAAGGCCTATGAGACCTCGGGCGGCCTGCACGGCGTCGGCGTCTCGGTCGTCAACGCCCTCAGCGAAAGCGTCGAGGTCACGGTCTGGCGCGACGGTTTCGAGTGGAGGCAGGCCTTCTCGCGCGGCCATGTCCTGGCCCCGATCCAGCAGGTCGGCCCGTCCAAGAAGCGCGGCACCCTGATCCGCTTCAAGCCGGACGAGCAGATCTTCGGTGTCGGCGCGGCCTTCAAGCCCGCCCGCCTGTTCCGTATGGCGCGCTCCAAGGCCTATCTGTTCCGCGGCGTCGAGATCAAATGGACCTGCGCCCCCGAACGGATCACCGACGCCACCCCGGCACAGGCCCTGCTCCACTTCCCCGGCGGCCTGGCCGACGCCCTGGCCGACCGCATCGGTGAGCTGGAAACCGTCACCCCCACCTTCGCCGGCCGCGCCGAGCGTCAGGGCGAGGCGGGCGCCTTCGAATGGGCGGTCACCTGGTCGCCCGCCGGTTTCGGCGAGGCGGACGGCTTCATCCAGTCCTACTGCAACACCGTCTCCACCCCCGACGGCGGCACGCACGAAGCCGGCTTCCGCGCGGCCCTGGTCAAGGGGCTCAAGGCCTATGGCGAACTGACCAATGAGAAACGCGCCGCCATCATCACGGCCGAGGACGTCATCGCCAACGCCGGCGCCCTGATCAGCGTCTTCATCCGCAATCCCGAGTTCCAGGGCCAGACCAAGGACCGTCTGTCCTCGCCCGAGGGGGCGCGGATCGTCGAACAGCTGCTGCGCGACCCGCTGGACCACTGGCTGACCGAAAGCCCCAAACAGGCCAACGCCCTGCTCGGCTTCGTCATCGACCGGGCCGAAGACCGGCTGCGCCGCCGCAAGGACAAGGAGGTCCAGCGCGCCGCCGCCACCCGCAAGCTGCGCCTGCCCGGTAAACTCTCCGACTGCTCGCGTCAGGCCGCCGAGGGCACCGAACTCTTCATCGTCGAAGGCGATTCAGCCGGCGGCTCGGCCAAACAGGCGCGCGACCGCACCACCCAGGCCATCCTGCCCCTGCGCGGCAAAATCCTGAACGTCGCGTCGGCCACGGCGGACAAGCTGCGCCAGAACGTCGAACTGTCCGATCTGGCCCTGGCGCTCGGCGTCCAGCCCGGCAATCGCTTCAACATCGACGACCTGCGCTATGAGCGGATCGTCATCATGACCGACGCCGACGTGGACGGCGCCCATATCGCGGCCCTGCTGATCACCTTCTTCTATCGCGTCATGCCTGAGACCATCCGTCAGGGCCGGGTCTTCATGGCCCTGCCGCCGCTGTACCGGATCTCGGCCGGCCCCTTGAGCGAATACGCCCGCGACGACGCCCACCGCGACGAGCTTCTGGCCACCGTCTTCAAGGGCAAGAAGACCGAGATCGGCCGGTTCAAGGGCCTGGGCGAAATGATGGCCTCCCAGCTGAAGGAGACCACCATGGACCCGAAGAAGCGCACCCTGGCCCGGATCACAGTGCCGGACGCCGAGGCGAGCATCGAGGATTTGGTCGAACGGCTGATGGGCAAGCGGGCTGAGGCCCGTTTCCAGTTTATCCAGGAAAACGCCCAGTTCGTGAAGGAAGAGCTGGACGTCTGATCCCACCCGCCACGCCCCCGTGACGCCTGGACCCAGGCGCGCTAGAGGGCGACAGACCAAGACCGACAGCCGGATCGATCCATGACCCAGACGCCGCCCCGCGCCGCCATCATCCTCGCCGCCGGCCAGGGCACGCGGATGAAATCGCCCCTGCCCAAGGTGCTGCATCCGGTCGGCGGGCGCGCCATGCTGGATCACGCCATTGACGCCGCCGAGGCCCTAGGCTGCGAGCGGGTGGTCGTGGTGGTGGGCGAGCATTCGCCGGAGGTCCGGGCCCATGTCGTCAACCGCCTGGGCGAGGCTGCGATCGCTGTCCAGGACCCGCCCCTGGGCACCGGTCACGCCGTGCGCGCCGCCGAACAGGCTCTGGCCGGGTTCGAAGGAGACGTGGTCGTCACCTATGGCGACGTCCCCCTGCTGAAGGCCGCCGACATCGCGCCTGTCTTCGGCGCGTCGGGGGTCACCGTGATCGGTTTCGAAGCCCGCGACCCGGGCGCCTATGGCCGTCTGATCCTCGAGGGCGACATCCTGACCGCCATCACGGAGGCCAAGGAGGCCTCGCCCGAGGTGCTGGCCGTCACGGCCTGCAACTCGGGCGTCATGGCCGCGCCGGCCGCCCTGCTTTTTTCCCTGTTGGCCCAGGTCCGCAACGACAACGCCAAGGGCGAATACTATCTGACTGACGTCGTCGAACTGGCGCGCAAGGCCGGCCATCCCACCCGCGCCGTCTTCGCCGACGAGGACGCGGTCATGGGCGTCAACGCCCAGGCGGAACTGGCCCAGGCCGAGGCCCTGTTCCAGAAGGTTCAGCGCGAGACCTTCTTAGCCGCCGGCGTGACCATGAGCGCGCCGGATACCGTCCACTTCGCCTGGGACACCCAGGTCGGAGGCGGAACGGTGATCGAACCCTATGTGGTCTTCGGGCCGGGCGCGGTGATCGAGGGCGGGGCGCGCATCCGCAGCTTCAGCCATATCGAGGGCGCGCGCGTCGCGGCCGGGTCGGAGGTCGGCCCCTACGCCCGGCTGCGGCCAGGCGCGGACCTGGGCAGGGGCGCCAAGGTCGGCAACTTCGTCGAGGTCAAGAACGTCCGTATGGCCGAGGGCGCCAAGGCCAATCACCTGGCCTATCTGGGCGACGGATCGGTCGGCGCCGGCGCCAACATCGGGGCGGGAACAATCTTCTGCAACTATGACGGCTTCAACAAGGCGCAGACCGAGGTCGGTGCCGGCGCCTTCGTCGGCTCCAATTCCAGTCTCGTCGCCCCCGTGACGGTCGGCGCGGGCGCCCTGGTCGCCTCCGGCTCCGTCATCACCGAGGACGTGCCGGCCGACGCCCTCGCCTTCGGCCGGGCCCGCCAGACGAACAGGCCGCAAGCCGCCGCCGACTTCCGTGAAAAGGCCAAGGCCAAGAAGGAGGCGGCCAAGGCCGCTAAGCTGAAATGAGCGATCTGCAAAAGAAGAACGCCGGCGAAGCCGCCGCCCAGCATGTCGAGCCCGGCATGGTGGTGGGCCTGGGCACCGGCTCGACGGCCGCCTGGTTCGTCAAGGCTCTGGCCGCCCGCAATCTGTCCGGTCTGCGGTGCGTCCCCACATCCGAAAAGACAGCCGATCTGGCGCGCGAGCTGGGCCTGACCCTATCGACGCTGGAAGACACGCCGCGCATCGACCTGACCGTCGACGGCGCGGACGAGGTCGGTCCCGGCCTGGCCCTGATCAAGGGGGGCGGCGCCGCCCTGTTGCGTGAGAAACTGGTGTGGGAGGCGTCCAGCCGCTGCATCGTCATCGCCGACGCCGCCAAGGTGGTTCCGGTGCTCGGCGCCTTTCCCCTGCCGATCGAGGTCGTGGCCTTCGGGCACAAGACCACGGCCAATCGCATCGCCGACGTCCTGGTCGATCATGAGATCCATGCGCCGGCGCGCGTGCGCCAGGCGGATCGCGGTCTGGTCCGCACCGACGGCGGCAATCTGATCTATGACGCGGCTTGCAAGGCCATCCACGACCCGGTGCGTCTGGCCGACGACCTGAAGCTGATCACCGGCGTCGTCGAACACGGCCTGTTCCTCGACCTGGCCGACCTCGCCATCATCGGCACGGACAAGGGAGTGGACACGCTTCTGCCCTAGGAGTCTCGGAACGACCTGGCGCCCCGGCCGCTATGCCTTTTCACCCGAAAAGGACGCGAACCATGCCGCACCAGAATACAGAGTCTCCGACCGCAACGGCGCAGAACGCCGTCAACGAGCCGCAAGTCCCGAACGATGAGGCGCGCGAGCAGCACGTCTCAACTCATCCCGAGGCGAAATCCTATGCCGCCGACGACTATCGCGACGCAGCGCTCGCCCCTCCGGCCGCTGGAGAAGTCACCGATTATGCGGACGACGGCGAAGCGCTGGACGAGCCCTTCCAGCAAGGCGGCGACAAGACCAATCGCCCGTATCGAACGGAAGTGATGAGCGAACAGGGACCGAAGACACGCGCAGCCAACGCCCGAATCGTAAAGGGGCGCCCCGCCGGCTGAAGGCGCAAGCCTTGCCGTGCCGAGCGCCCCCTCCTAATTCGAACCTCAGGCTGCGGCGTCTGCCGCCGAATTTAAATGAGTCCGGCTCTGTGCAGCGTCGGGACGCCGGAGCGCCAGATGGCTGAATATGACTACGACCTCTTCGTCATCGGCGCCGGCTCAGGAGGCGTGCGTGCAGCGCGGCTGACCGCCCTGGACGGAAAGCGGGTCGCTGTGGCCGAGGAATACCGGGTCGGCGGCACCTGCGTCATCCGGGGATGCGTGCCCAAGAAATTCATGGTCATGGCCTCCGAAGTCAGCCACGCCTTGGAGATCGCCGAGGGCTACGGCTGGTCGTTCGACCAGGCCCGGTTCGACTGGCCGACATTTCTCGAGGCCAAGGATGTCGAAATCGCGCGTCTTTCGGGCATCTACGCCGCCAATCTGGGCAAGGCCGGCGTGGAGCTGGTCCATGGTCGGGCGGTGTTGAAGGACGCCCATACGGTCGAAATCGTCGGAAAGGATCAGGTTTTCACCGCTGAAAAGATCCTGATCGCCACCGGCGGCCGCCCGTGGAAGCCGGACGGCTTGACCGGGATCGAGCACGCCATCACCTCGGAAGAGGCCTTCCACCTGCCCGAACTGCCCAAACGCATCCTGATTGCGGGCGGCGGCTATATTGCGGTGGAGTTTGCGGGAATCTTCGCCGGCCTGGGCGTCGAGACGACCCTGATCTATCGCGGGCCGAACATCCTGCGCGGTTTCGATGACGATGTGCGCGCCCATCTGGCCGGCGAGATCGAAAAGCGCGGCATCAAGGTGATCCTGGGCTGCCAGCATGAGAAGATCGAGAAGACGCCGACCGGACTGATCAACCACCTCGAAAACGGCATGAAGCTGGAAACGGACGTGGTCATGTTCGCCACCGGCCGGGTTCCGCATGTGAAGGGCTTGGGGCTGGACGCCGCCGGGGTCGAGTTGAACGAGGCCGGGGCGATCAAGGTGGACCGCTGGTCAAAGACGACGGCCGAGAACATCTGGGCCATCGGCGACGTCACCGACCGGATGAACCTGACTCCGGTGGCCATTCGCGAAGCGGTGGCCTTTCACCAGACTGTCTTCAGGAACAATCCTCAGCATTTCGACTATGAGGCCGTGGCGACGGCGGTGTTCAGCCAGCCGCCCGTCGGCGTGGTCGGCCTGTCGGAGGCCGAGGCGCGGCGGTCCTGTTCGGCCGGCGTCGATGTCTATGTCGCCCGCTTCCGGCCGATGAAATACGCCTTCACCGGCTCCGAGGAGCGGGTTCTGATGAAGCTGGTCGTCGACGCCGAAAGCCAGAGGGTGGTCGGCGTCCACATCGTCGGGCCGGACAGTCCGGAGATGATCCAGCTCGCCGCCATTGCCGTTAAGGCCGGCCTCACCAAGGCCCAATGGGATGCAACCTGCGCCGTCCACCCGACGATGGCGGAGGAGTTGGTGACGTTGAAAGAAAAGCAGTCCAGCAGCACCTCGGCGGGCTGAACCTTCCGCAACCCAGGCCGGGTCCTCAGTGTTGGTAGGGCCTGGCCATGTCTTCATCCGGCCGAGGCGCCCGAGAACCCCCGCGCGGGCGCTCACGGAACTGTTCGATCAGGTCCAGACGCCCCGCGTCCGGGGTCGAAACGGCGACGGGGCCGTCGTTCCGGATCAGCAGCAGCGTCGGATTGCCTCTTCCGGCCGCCATCGGCCAGTCGGGCCGGCCTACCCCGTTCGGGTCGCCGGAGCGGGCGAAGCTGGTCCAATAGCCCATCATGGCCTGGGATGCGGCCTCATCGACCGGCCGCACCGGATAGGGCAGAAGCGATAGCGTTCCGAAGACATAGGGTCGCTCGATGGCATGGGTGGCGCCGCCGTGCGGTTCGGGATTGTCCGGCGAGGAAATGTCGAACCGATAGAGATAGGCGGGTCGTCCCGCGGCGGCGTGCAGCCGCGCCAGCAGCCGTGCGGGTTCGGAGAATACGGCGTCGGTGATGAAACCGCGGTCAAACCCGGCCTCTCCGCCATAGGCCTGGATGATCTGGGCACGTTCCAGCCAGGTCATGTCGTCGTCGATCATGCCGTAGCCGTTGCGGTCGGTGGGCTTCATCCACCAGAATTCGGCGCTGTTGGTCCCGATGATCAAGGGCGCCGGCGACTGCCGCCCGGCGCGGAAGGCCGCCTCGACGGTCGAAGGCACGATCCTGCCGTCGATCAGGGTCAGGTCGCCGTTGGCGAAGACCGGCGCAGGCGTCAGCAGCAGTTCGACCGGCGCCGACCGCAGATCGGCCGCCGTCATCAGATTATGGCCGTGCGCCCAAACCTCGCCCCTCTCGCGGGCGGACGGCAGGTCAAAGGCGCCGCGTCGGTCCAGGGGCGTTTGCAACTCACGCCCGAGTCCGGACTGAACGACGGCCCGGGCGAACAGATCACGCGCCGGAGGCGAGATCATCAGGCGGGTCACCATGGCGCCGCCGGCGGATTCCCCGAATATGGTGACGTTGTCGGGGTCGCCGCCGAAGACGGCGATATTGGCCTTTACCCATTTCAGGGCGGCGATCACGTCCATGACGCCATAGTTGCCCGCCGGCTCATCGGCCGGCCGTTCGGCCGCCAGGGCGGGGTGGTCAAAGAAGCCCAGCCGTCCGAGGCGATAGTTGAGCGTGACCACCACCATGCCCTGACGCGCCAGGTGCGACCCGTCATAGAGCGCGGCCGTGCCCGAGCCGTTCACCAGTCCGCCGCCATGGATCCACACCATCACCGGCGCCGGCGCGGACGTATCGAGGGGGCGCCAGACGTTCAGGTTCAGGCAGTCCTCGCTCATCGGCAGGGGGCCGACGCCGGGGTCGCCCTGCGGCGTGGCCTGAATGCAGATGGGGCCATAGGTGGAAGCGTCGCGACGGCCTTCCCATCGCGGGGCCGTCCCGGGCGGCCGCCACCGCATCTCTGCGACCGGCGGGGCGGCGTAGGGAATGTTCTTGAAGGCGGCGATGTCGCCGTCCGCCACCCCCGTCAGCTCGCCCTGGTCGATCCGGATCAGAGGCGGATCGTCGGCGGGCCGGTCTGTGGGTTGAGCGATCATCAGGGAGAGGGTGGCCAAGGCGCTGGCGATTGTCATGTCCCGTCCTTAGCAAATTCCCTCGACGGGCCAATGACGATCCGAAAATGATTTGTGCTGGCGTGAACCTTTTCGTCAGGTGGGCGTTTAGGCCCGGTTCGACTGGGGCGTGGCTTGACTGAACTTCTGACACAGGGCGCGTCGATCGCCGATTTGGCGACCGCGTTTGCGGCTTCGCCCAATCCCTATCTGTTGCTCACCCCGGATTTGCGGATCTTCGACGTCAATCAGGCCTATCTGGACGTCACCCGTTCGCATAGGCCCGATCTCCTGGGTCGGCCGCTGTTTCAGGCTTTCGATTCCGGACCGGGGCAGGAGGCGCCCGAAAACGTCCGGCAGGTCAGGGCCTCACTTGAAAAGGCGCGCGACACCCGACAGCGCGACCATCTGGCCCTCGTCCGCTATTCGCTCCCACGACGCCTGGATGATCGCCGGGAGGTGTTCGAGGAGCGGATCTGGAGCGCCACCCATACGCCGCTGCTCAACGCCGAGGGCGAGGTCGTCCTTCTGCTTCAGCACACGATGGATATCACGGACCTGTTCCCGGCCGCCCCGCGCGACGAACCGACCACGGCCCTCGATGCCATCGTCGGCGGTTCCGTTCTGCGGCGCGCTCAGTCGGTGCAGGAGGACAACCGTCGCCTGGAGAAGGAACGCAATCGCCTGGTCGAGATGTTCATGCAGGCGCCGGGCTTCGTCGCCATTCTGTCGGGCCCGGACCACTGTTTTCAGATGTACAACGCCGCCTATGGGCAGTTGATCGGCCACCGCGACATCGCCGGCAAGCCGATCCGAGAGGCGCTGCCTGAGCTGGCCGGCCAAGGCTATTACGAGTTTCTCGATTCCGTCTTCGCTACAGGCGAAGCCTATGAGGGGCGCGAAAGCCTGGCGCAACTTCAGCGGCGGCCGGGAGCGCCGCTGGAAAACCACTATCTCGACTTCATCTATCAGCCCATTCGCGACGAGGCCGGCCAGGTGGTCGGCATCTTCGTACAGGGTCACGACGTGACCGAGAACGTCCTGGCCGCCCGCCGTCAGAAGTCGATGATCGACGAACTGAACCACAGGGTGAAGAACACCCTGGCGACGGTCCAGTCCATCGCGATCCAGACGGCGCGGTCCCACCGCGACCCCTCCACCTTCGCCCAGGCCTTCCAGGCGCGAATCCTGGCACTCTCCCACACCCATGATCTTCTGACGCGGACCCATTGGGAGGGCGCCGATCTGCGCGCCATTCTGGAGCACGAGACCGAGGCGTTCGGTCCGACGCGCTTCCACCTGAACGGTCCAGCCGTCGCCCTGGCGCCGGCTACAGCCCTGTCTCTGGGCATGATCTTCCATGAGCTGGCGACGAACGCCGGCAAATACGGCGCCCTGTCCACGCCCGACGGACGGGTTCTGGTCGATTGGGGCCTGGCGGATCAGACTGCGCCGAAACTAAAGCTGACCTGGCGAGAGTTGGACGGGCCGAAAGTTACGCCACCGGACACAAGAGGCTTTGGTAGCCGATTGATTGAACGAAACATTCGTCACGATCTGGCGGGTGAGATCGATCTGGTTTACGGCAAAGACGGATTGATTGCGGAACTCATGGTTCCCCTCGACAGGACACCCGCCCTATGAACCAGCCGCTGAGTGGACGCCGTGTCTTGGTTGTGGAGGACGAGTCCCTCGTCGCCATGTTGCTCGAGACCATTCTGGAGGACATGGAGTGCGTGCCCATCGGTCCCGCGTCCAATATCGACGAGGGCGAGACCCTGGCCCGCGACACGGTCGAGCTGGACGCAGCCCTGTTGGACGTCAATGTCGCCGGCCGGCAGGTCTTTCCCGTAGCGGAGGCCCTGAAATCCCGCGGCGTGCCCTTCGTCTTCTCGACCGGCCATGGCGAAGGCGGTCTGCCGGACGAATGGCGCGGGTCGCCGACCATCCAGAAGCCCTTCACAGAGGCGGCGGTGCGCGACGCCTTGCTGAAGGCTATGGGCGTGGCCGAGGTCTGATTCGGGTTTCAAGCTCGATGGGGGGCGAACCAGCCTGTCTCCGAATGTTGAACCGCCCCTGAAACGGCCAAGACCGCCAGCGTATGTTCGATCGTGCGGGTCTTACGCCGTCCGCCGCCTTCAAACGCCGCCGCCAGATGCTCAGGCTGCATGGGGACGCCGGCGCGTCTCAGACGGAACAGCAGGGCTGAGGCCAAGGGGCCCGGCTCCTCCGGAAGCTGCGGCCGGCTGGGCGGCGATACCAGGACCGCCTCGGTCTGGACGGGCTGGGGCGCGATGATCCGTACCTTGCCGCTCTGATAGGCGGGACGGACGAAGCGCACCCGTCCCTGCGCCTCCTCCTCCGCCCTTCTCCGATTCAGCTGCGTCAATCCCGACATGATCGTCGCCTCATCCGCATCGGCCGGCCAGCCGTAGGCCTTGGTCACCCGCTCATCCAGCCGGCGATGAAGATGATCGAGGATGCCGATGCGGCCGCGGTCATGTCTGTCCCGTTCGGACGTCTCGAGGGGACGGGTCTCGGCCGCGCGGGCCATCGCGTTATAAAGCGCCGTCATGGTCAGGTCGGGATTCTCAGCCAGGACGCGCGCCCGCGTCTGGTCCAACTCCTCCCCCAGGGCCGCCAGTTCAGCCGCCTGGGCCGGGTCCAGTTCGGGAAAGGGAAAGCGGTCGAAACAGACGCCTTTCACATAGACGGCCTCGCGCTGATACTCCCCGATCCTTCCACCGTTCGCGGCGAACCAGGCCCTATGGACGCGGGACGACAGCACCGCCAGCACGGCCGGATCGTCACTGGCGATGACGACGAGCTTGTTGTCGGGCAGGACGTCCTTGTTCAGAAAGCTGAACCAGCGGTGTTTGGCGGTCTCGACAGTCACAATATAGCGATCAAGACCCGTCAGGGCCGCGCGAAGCTCGCGGCGCGGCTCGCCGAAGAGCCACCAGCTGTCCCTGTAGGCGGCGCGGTTGTTGCGCTCCCGTTCGGGCTTCACCGTCTCAAGCAGATGCTGATAAATCAGAGGATGGCGCCGCCGCACGTCGGCCTCGTCCCATCCGAACAGGTCGATCACCTCAAGATTGCGACTGCGATCAGCCAGGTCGCGACCATTCCGATAGGCGCGGATCGGCGACGGCGCTCCGACCTCTGAACCGGCCAGCAGGGCGCGTCCCTGCTCCGGCGTCACCAGGAATCCGGCGCCCATCAGCTGGACGCCGCGATAGGCCAGGTGCGCATTGGACCTCAGATCGACCGCCCGGCCCAGCCCCTGGTCGATCATCAGGTCCGCGCCGATGACCCCTCGTCTTTCCTGAAAGGTCAGACGGGGAAGATCGGTGTCGAGGTCGGCCTCGTCGGTCACGCCCAGCCACCGGCCCTGGCCGTCCGCCTCCCCCCTTTCCGCCACCGACATGGCGATGCGGACGTCGGCGCGGCCGACGCCGACGACCCACGGATGGTCGGGGATGGCGAATACCAGGCGAACCGCCGGGCGGCGGCTGAGATGGTGCGCGATGACACGGCGCGAAAAGGTCTGGGTGACGGAATTGGTGGTGATGAAGCCGAAGCGGCGCAGGATTGAGCCCGGCCGGGTCAGAATCTCGGCCGCGCGATCCCACCAGACGGTGACCAGATCGGCGGAGCGAAACCGACCGCCGCGCACCTGGTCCAAGGCGGCCACATAGCCGTCGCCGAAGGCCGCACGCAGATCCTTGCCGCCCATGAACGGCGGATTGCCGATGATGAAATGCGCCTCCGGCCAGGGCGTCGGCCGTGGATCGACATAGTGTTCGACCGCACGATCCCCGCCCGTTTCGCCCAGCCCCCCAGCGATCCGCGAACAACTGACCAGGGCGTCGACATGCACGACCCGGCGGAAATCCTTCAAAATCGGTTCAGAAGGGGCGGCGTCGCCGAACAGGCGGAAATGCCATTGCAGATGGCCGATCCACATCACCATCTCGGCGATCCAGGCGGCGTAGGCGTTCTTTTCCAGCCCATGGAATTGTTCGGGACTGACGACATGGCCGTCCAGACCCAGGCGGCCCTGCTCCTCCCCCATTTCCGCCAGAACACCCAGAACCTCTCCCTCAAGCGCCTTCATCATATGCATGGCGACATAGAGAAAGTTCCCCGTCCCGCAGGCCGGATCCAGCACCCGCACCCGGCAAAGCTGATCATGAAAGGTGCGGATCATCCGCCTTGCGCCCTGGACGTCGCCTTCGAGATAGAGCCCCAGGGCCTGGGCCTCGACCGCCTCCCAGTCCGCTCTCAGGGGCTCCATGATGGTCGGCTCGATCAGGCGTTCGACATAGGCCCTGGGGGTGTAGTGCGCCCCCAGTTCCGCGCGCTCTTGCGGATCCAGGGCCTGTTCCAAAAGGGCGCCGAAGATGGCCGGCTCGACCAGGGCCCAGTCGCACCGGGCCGCCGCGATCAGGGCCTCAAGCTCCTCTTCCGTGATCGGCAAGGGGACGGCGGAGCGGAACAGGCCGCCGTTGAAGCGGCGAAGACGCTGCTGAATCGCCAGACAATGCCCGCCCTGGTCCATAAGGCCGAAGAAGACCCGCGCCCCTTCGTGGAACCGATCCGCCTTGCCCCGATAGGCTTCGAGAAACCGCAGAAATCCCCGCTCCTCGATCAGGCCGACGCTGTCGGCGAACATGGCGAAGATGCACTGCATCACGAAGAGCGCGGTCTGGTTGGCGCGCGCCGCCCGCTGAACCCGGTCCTCGCCCGCCGTCGATCGTCTCTGGCCGATCGAGCGCACCAGCCAGGCCAGACGCCGGGCGATGTCCGTCGTCGCCTCGGCGACCGCAGCGGCGGGGTCCAAGGACAGGGGGTCGAGCCAGATCCGGCGCAGCCGCTCACGGACCTCGGGCGCGCGAAGATGCTCCAGCTCGATGCGGTAAGTGGCGCGATCCGGGTAAGGGATATAGGCCTTCCCCTGACGATCGAAATCCGACCAGACCTCGATGCACCGGCCCACGTCGACGATGATCAGAAAGGGCGGCCATTCATCCAGCGCCTTGGCGTAGTTCTCAGCCTGGCGCTTCGCCGCGCGCATCAGGCGATCCACCGCCTCGGGCGAAGGCGCGCGGGGCCCGGCGCTGGGTTTGAGGAAAAGCGACAGTTGGACCGCCGGATCAAGGGGGCCGCCGTTGCGCCGCTTCGACGACTGTTTGGCTTCCAGCACGAAACAGCCGCGCTTGGCGCAGTCGATCCAGCCCTGGGTGGCGCGGCCGTCGTCATGCCGGAAGCGGACCGGCCGCTCGAAACAATAGTCCAGGTCGCCGGTTCGCTCGTCGTCGGGCGCCGGGACGCCGATCAGACGGCAAAGCTGAATGATGAAGGTCTGATAATGCGACCGTTCCCCGATCGGGGCCTGGGCCCAATGCGCGATAAAGGCGTCGACATCCACAGATTGCTCCCCGGCTATGGAAGCAACCTATAGTTAAATCTCGCCCGCCTGCAACCTAAGAGCGCACGCCGTCCAGCCAACGGGCGTGCAGCACAGGCTTGCCCAGCCAATAGGCCAGTTCTGCGGGATTTTGGATGTCCCAGGCGGCCAGATCGGCTCTGAGACCAACCTCCAAACGCCCCAGGTCGGCGCCGAGACCCAGGGCGTGGGCCGCCTCTCGCGTCGCCCCCGCCAAGGCCTCTTGGGGAGTCAGTCGAAACTGAACGCAGGCCAGAGTCATCGCCGCCGTCATGGAGGCGAGCGGAGAGGTTCCCGGGTTGCAATCAGTGGCCACCGCCATTCGCACGCCGTGCCGCCGCAAGGCGTCGATCGGCGGAAGCTGGGTCTCGCGCAGCATCAGAAAGGCGCCCGGCAGCAGCACCGCGACGACCCCCGCCTGGGCCATGGCCGCCACGCCGGCCTGCGTCGCATATTCGATATGATCGGCGGACAGGGCGCCGTAACGCGCCGCCAAGGCCGCCCCGCCGCTGTCGGACAACTGGTCCGCATGCAGTTTGACCGGCAGACCCAGCCCTCTCGCCTTGTCGAACAGGCGCGACACCTGATCGGGGGAAAAGGCGATCGGCTCGCAATAGGCGTCCACCGCATCGACCAGTCCCTCGGCGCAGGCGGCAGGCAGTATGTTTTCGACGGCCTCATCGACATAGGCTTCGGGGTTCGCGCGATGCTCCGGCGGCGGGGCGTGCAGACCCAGATAGGTGGTGCGAACCCGCACCCCGCCTTCTCGACCGATGCGGCGGGCGACGCGCAGCATCTTCAACTCGCTGTCTCGGTCCAGACCATAGCCGGACTTGATCTCGACGGTGGTGACCCCCGTCGCCTTCAGCCCCTCCAGCCGTTCCATGGCCGAGGCGAACAGTTCGGCTTCCGACGCCGCGCGCGTGGCCCGGACCGAAGACAGAATCCCTCCGCCGGCCCGGGCGATCGCCTCATAGGTCGCGCCGCCCAGCCTCTGTTCGAACTCGGCCGATCGATCGCCGCCGAAGATCAGATGGGTATGGCAGTCGATCAGACCGGGCGTGATCCATCGCCCGTCGAGCCGCTCCGTCCTGCGGGCCGAAACGGTCGGAAGGTCCGCCCGAGGTCCGATCCAGACGATGCGTCCGTCCGCCGCCGCCACAGCGGCGTCCTCGATCACCCCATAGCCCCCCTCGCCTTCGGACAGGGTTGCGGCGTGGCAGTCGGTCAGAAGCAGGTCGATCTTCATCGTCTCGGCTCCCCGGCGCGTCCACCGGAACGGGCGGAGGAAAAAAGCGCGACCAGATCATAGCGGTCGCCTGGAAAGACCTGGCGCACCTGGGTCACGCCCAAACCGTCGCGCCAGGTCCGTCGTTCCACGCAAAGGCAGGCGGCGCCCCTCTTGATCTGCAGGAGGCGCGCCGATTGGGCGTCCGCCCCCATCGCCCCGATGCGATTTTCAGCCTCGGTCCAGGGTTCTGATTCCAGGAGCCAGCTTCCTGGCGAAACCCGTTTAAAATCGACGGCGATCGCCTGGGGCGCGGCCTTCAGTCCGATCAGTCGCCGCTCAAGGGCCAGGGGAATGGAATCGGCGCTGTGCAGACAGGTCAGGTCCAAAAGGCGCGCCCCGGCCGCAAGCTCCGCTTCGGCGGCGTCGGCCGGCCCGCGCTCGATCTGCGTCAGAAGACGATAGCCGTAGACCTGTCCCCGCTCCGTCACCTCGGCCTTGAGATCGGGGATGGCCAGAAAGGCGGCGTGGGCCTTGGGCTGGGCCACAAAGGTGCCCGCCCGGCGTCGGCGCACCACCAAGCCTCGGGCCGCCAGTTCCGACAGGGCTTTGGACACGGTCGCCCGCGAACAGCCGTAGTCCTGCATGAGCTCATGTTCGAACGGCAGGCGCCGCCCCGGCGCCAGGGCGCCCGAAAGGATGCGATCCTCCAGATCGGAATAGATGCGGCGATGCAGCGGCCCGGCGCTCACGCCAGCACCGCCTTCAAGGCCTGGCGATAGCGCGCCTCAATGGCGTCGCGCGCGACATGGCGCCCCTGCCGGACCACCAGCCGTCCCGCGCGCCAGACCGAGGCGACGCCCCCTCTGGGCGCCCCGAAAATCCAGCTGTCCAGCACCGCGTCTCCGAACCGGCCCTCGAAACTGATGTGGCCGCCGTCAAGGGCGACGATGTCCGCTGCGGCGTCCAGGCTCAACCCGCCGGACACGCCGGTCGCCTGAGCGCCCCCGGCCAGGGCCTGATCAAACAGAAACCGTCCGGTCGAACGATCGGGGTCAGCCATGACGGCCCGGCCTCTGAGGGCCAGCCGCTGGCTGTATTCCAGCATCCGCAGTTCGTCAGCCAGGCCGATCTGCACATTGGAATCCGTGCCCACGCCGAAACGGCCGTCGGCGTGATGATAGGCTGCCGCCGGGAAGATTCCGTCGCCCAGATTGGCCTCTGTGATCGGACACAGGCCGACCATGCTCCCGCGCGCGGCGACTCCCCGCCATTCGGTCTCCGCCACATGGGTGGCGTGGATCAGGCACCAGCGTGGATCGACCGGAGCGTTGGCCAACAGCCATTCCACGGGGCGCGCCCCGGACCAGGCCAGACAGTCCTCAACCTCCTTGGTCTGTTCCGCCACATGTATATGGATCGGCCCCTGTCCGGCCATGGCAAGCAGCGCCTGCAACTGTTCCGGCGTGACGGCGCGCAGGCTGTGAGGCGCCACCCCCACCCTGGCGTCCGCCAGGTCGGCGGTCAGGGCGCGGCAATCGGCGACAAGAGCCGCATAGCCGTCGAGGTCGGTGATGAACCGTCTCTGACCTTCGGCCGGCGCCAGGCCGCCGAAGCCGGAATGGGCGTAGAAGACCGGCAGCAGGGCCAGGCCGATGCCCGTCGCCTCGGCCGCCGCCGCGATCCGGGTCGCAATCTCCGCCCGGTCGGCGTAAGGCGCGCCGGTCGGGTCGTTGTGGAGGTAGTGGAACTCCGCCACCCGGGTGAAGCCGCCCTCCAGCATTTCGGCGAAGGCCAGGGCCGTGATGGCCTCGATCTCGTCAGGCCCGCCTCGATCCAGAAACCGGTACATCAGACGCCGCCACGTCCAGAAGTCGTCATCGGTCGGCCCCCGCGCCTCGGTCAAACCGGCCATGGCGCGCTGAAAGGCGTGGCTGTGCAGATTGGCGACGCCCGGCAGGGCCACGCCGCCGCCCTGGTCTTGCGGCGACCGTAAGACATCCGCTTCCAGCGTAGAGATGCGTCCCGCCCGGATCCCGACCCTCACGCCGCGCGCCCAGCCTTGGGGCAGCAGGGCCGCCTCGAACCAGAGCGACAGATCGACGGGCGCGGGCTCGGGCGTCACTGGACAGGTCCATCGGGTTGCGATCAATATGTCTAGACATACCACGACGATCCGATTTGGCGAGGGAGGCTGAGATGACGTTCGACTGGCTGACCGTGCACGAGGGCGCCGCCCCCCTGATCATCGGCCTGCCCCACACGGGAACGACCATTCCTGAAGCGATCGAGGCGCGGATGAACTCGCCCTGGCTGGCGCGCAAGGACGCCGACTGGTGGGTGGATCGGCTTTACGACTTCGCCCGGGACATGGGCGCCACCACGGTTCGCACCGCCCTGTCGCGCAGTGTGATCGACGTGAACCGCGACCCGTCCGGCGCATCCCTCTATCCCGGCCAAATCACGACCGGCCTCTGTCCGCTCGAAACCTTCGACGGCGAGCCTCTTTACCGGCCCGGCCAGGCACCCGACGCTGCCGAGATCGAGGAAAGGCGGGCGGCCTGGTTCGATCCCTATCATGCGGCGCTTCAGGCCCAGATCGACCGGTTGCAGGCGAAGGGCCCCCTGGTCGTCTATGACGCCCACTCGATCCGATCGGTGGCGCCCCGGCTGTTCGCCGGCGAACTGCCCCAGTTCAACATAGGCGACAATGACGGCGCCACCTGTGCGCCGCGGCTGACCCAGGCGGTCGAGGCCGCCTGCGCCGTCAGCGGGGACAGTCTGGTCGTCAATGGGCGGTTCAAGGGCGGCTGGACCACGCGCCGCTACGGCCGCCCCCAAGCCGGCGTGCACGCCATCCAGATGGAGCTGGCGGACCGAGGCTATATGCGCGAACCGGCCGAGGCTCTGACGCCCGAAAACTGGCCCAGTCCCTATGAGCCGGAGCGGGCCGAGACGATGCGCCGTCATCTGCGCCGCGTCCTGAACGCCTGCATCACCTTCGCCGAGAGCCGGACATGAAGACCAATATGCGCGTGATCCGCAGCCCGCGCGGTCCCGAAAGGACCGCCAAGACCTGGGCCGCCGAGGCCGCAATCCGGATGTTGATGAACAATCTCGACGCGGAAGTCGCTGAACGACCGCAGGATTTGGTGGTTTATGGCGGGATCGGCAAGGCGGCGCGGGATTGGCCGGCCTTCGACCGGATCGTCCAAACCCTGACCGATCTGGCCCCCGATGAGACGCTTCTGGTCCAGTCGGGCAAGCCGGTGGGCGTGTTCCGCACCCATGCGGATGCGCCACGCGTGCTGATCGCCAACTCCAACCTCGTGCCGAAGTGGGCGACCTGGGATCATTTCTCAGAACTCGACCGTAAAGGGCTTATGATGTATGGACAAATGACCGCTGGGTCATGGATCTACATCGGCACCCAGGGCATTGTTCAGGGCACCTATGAGACCTTCATGGAGGCCGGCCGCCAGCATTACGGCGGCGACTGGTCGGGGCGATGGATACTGACGGCGGGCCTGGGCGGAATGGGCGGGGCGCAGCCGCTGGCGGCCACAATGGCGGGAGCCTCCTGTCTGGCCGTCGAATGCCAGCGCAGCCGGATCGAGATGCGGCTGAAGACCCGCTATCTCGACGTCATGTCGGAAAGCCTGGACGAGGCGCTCGACCTGATCGAGCAGGCCAAGATCAGCAAAAAACCTATCTCGGTCGGCCTGTTGGGCAATGCGGCGGACCTTCTGCCTGAACTTGTCAAGCGCGGGGTGAAGCCCGATCTGGTGACGGATCAGACCAGCGCCCACGATCTGGTGAACGGCTATCTGCCCTCCGGCTGGTCTGTGGCGGAATGGGAGGACCGTCGCCAGTCCGATCCCGGCGCCGTTTCTTCAGCCGCCGCCGCCTCCATCGCCCGCCATGTCCAGGCCATGCTTGATTTTCAGGCGTCCGGCGCGCCAGTGGTCGATTACGGCAACAACATCCGCCAGGTCGCCCTGGATCAGGGCGTGGCGCGCGCGTTCGATTTCCCCGGCTTCGTACCCGCCTATATCCGCCCCCTGTTCTGTCGGGGGGTGGGGCCGTTCCGCTGGGCGGCCCTGACCGGCGATCCGGAGGACATCCGCAAGACCGATGCGGCGATGAAACGGCTGTTTCCCGACAATGCGGGCCTGCATCGCTGGCTGGACATGGCGCAGGAAAGGATTGCCTTTCAGGGCCTTCCGGCCCGAATCTGCTGGATCGGACTAGGCGATCGTCATCGCGCGGGGCTGATGTTTAACGACATGGTCGCCTCGGGCGAGTTGTCGGGGCCGATCGTGATCGGGCGGGATCATCTGGATTCCGGCTCCGTCGCCAGTCCTAATCGCGAGACCGAGGCGATGGCGGACGGGTCCGACGCCGTATCGGACTGGCCCCTGCTGAACGCCCTTCTGAACACGGCCTCCGGCGCCAGCTGGGTGTCGCTGCATCACGGCGGCGGGGTCGGCATGGGCTATTCGCAGCATTCCGGCGTGGTCATCGTCGCCGACGGCACGCCGGAGGCGGCCCGCCGGCTTGAGCGGGTCCTGTGGAACGACCCCGCGACAGGCGTCATGCGCCATGCGGACGCCGGTTACGAGATCGCCCGTGCGGCGGCGCGGGCCCACGGTCTGAATCTTCCCAGCCTCGAGGCTTGATCATGACAGAACTGATCATCGGCGCTGCGCGCCTGACCTTGCCCCAGTTGCGCGCCGTCCTGGAGGGGCCGGTGACGGTAGCCCTGACGCCCCAGGCTTGGTCCGACGTCGGGCGCGGCGCCGAGACGGTGGCCGCCATCGTCGCTGAAGGGCGAACGGTCTATGGGATCAACACCGGCTTCGGTCTCCTGGCCAACACCTCCATCGCGCCTCAAGATCTTGAGACCCTGCAACGCAATCTGGTGCTGAGCCATGCCTGCGGCGTCGGCCCTCTCCTGCCCGACCCAGTGACGCGGCTGATGATGGTGCTGAAGATCGCCAGCCTGGCCCGCGGCGCCTCGGGCGTTCGCCGCCAGACGCTGGAGGCCCTTATCGCCCTGGTCGAGGCGGACATCCTGCCCTGTGTCCCATCCAAGGGATCGGTGGGCGCCTCGGGCGACCTTGCGCCCCTCGCACATATGAGCAGCGTCCTGATCGGCGTCGGCGAGGCTCGTCAGGGCGGCGCGGTTCTGGACGCCCAGGCGGCCCTTGCCAAGATCGGGGTGGAGCCGCTGGTTCTGGGGCCGAAGGAAGGCCTGGCGCTTCTGAACGGCACCCAATGCTCGACCGCCCTGGCCTTGGCGGGTCTGTTCGCCGCAGAGGCGGTGTTCGCCGCAGGGATCGCGGCCGGCGCCCTGTCCGTCGACGCCCTGAAGGGGTCAGACGCCCCGTTCGATCCACGAATCCACGCCCTGCGCGGCCAGCCGGGCCAGATCGCCGTCGCGGGCCGACTGAGAGCGCTGATGCAGGGCTCGGCCATACGCGACAGCCATAGAGACGACTGCGCCAAGGTTCAGGATCCCTACTCCCTGCGTTGCCAGCCCCAGATCATGGGCGCCGTGCTTGACGTCCTGACGACCGCGGCCGACGCGCTGGAACGCGAGGCCAATGCAGTGACCGACAACCCTCTGGTCTTCATCGATGACGGGGATGTGATTTCAGGCGGCAACTTCCACGCTGAACCCGTTGCTTTTGCAGCCGATCAGATCGCCATGACCCTGTGCGAGATCGGTAATATCTCCGAGCGGCGAACGGCCATTCTGGTCGATCCGAAGATGAGCGAACTGCCCGCCTTCCTGGTTCGTGAAAGCGGGCTGAACTCCGGCTTCATGATCGCCCAGGTGACGGCTGCGGCCTTGGTGGCCGAGAACCGGATGATGGCCCACCCGTGCAGCGTCGACACCGTGCCGACCAGCGCCAACCAGGAAGACCACGTCAGCATGGCGACCCATGGCGCGCGACGCCTGCTGGACATGGCGGAGAACGCCGCCACTGTGGTCGCGATCGAACTGCTGGCGGCTGCCCAGGGGTTGGAGTTCCACCGTCCCCTGACCAGTTCCCAGGACTTGGAACGGGTCTACGCGCTCGTCCGCGAAGCCGCCGCCCCCTACGCCAGCGACCACTATTTCGCCCCCGACATCGCTCGCGCGACCGACGGGGTTCGGGCGGGGCGGTACCGACCCTTCGCCCTCGACCTGCTGCCCTCCGCCTGAGACGCAGCCAGCCCCTGATCAGGGCTGGCGTTCCACCGCCAGCGCATAGGCGCCGGTCTCATTGGGGGCCAGCGCCTGGGCGCGCACGACGTACCAGCCGTCTTCCGGCGCGGTCCATTCCAGCTTGGCGTGGGTGTCCGACAGCCCGTCATCGTCCGTCGCCAGACTGGTGAAGGCTTCGCCCCCTTCGCCCAGATCCAGGAAGGCGTCAAAGGCGTTCGAGACCAGGGTGATGCGCAGCTTCTCGTCCTTCTTGGCTTGGAAACGATAGGCGTCGTAATAGGCGCCCTCTTCGGTCATGGCGTCGGTGGAACTCAGGGTTCCGCGCGCCGTGGCGCCGACCAGGATGCTGCCGGGCTCCGGCTCGGGGCCGCGCTCGGTCAGTTCGAGGGCGTAGAGCCCGTCCTCTTCCGCCGACAGGGGCATGACCCGGATGATGTAGTCGCCGGTCTCCGGCAGGGTGAAGTTCAGCCGCGAATCCGTGCCCTGGGCCAGGCCGTCGTCGTCGCTGGCCAAGGCGGTGAAATCGCCGTCGGCGGCGCCGACCTCCAGATAGGCGTCGAAGTCGCCGGATCGAAGTATCGCCTGAATACGCTGCCCCTCCGCGCCGGAGAAGGCGTAGGCGTGATAGTGTTTGCCCTCATCCGACTGGGGATCTTCGGTCTTGATCTCGCCTTCGACCGTTTCGCCGAACTGGATCGACGTCGGCGGCGGCGGGGGCGCGACCTCGCTGACGGTCAGGGTGAATCGTCCCTCCCCGTCGCCGCTGAAGGCCCGCGCCTCGACCACATAGTCTCCCGCCGCATCGAGGGTCGCCGTCAGGCGCGAATTCGTGCCCACGCCTGCGCCGTCGTCGTCCTGGGCGATCACACTGTCATCAGCACCGTTTCGCAGGACCAGATAGGTGTCGAAATCCTTTGACGACAGTTCGATAGCGACCCGCTGACCCGCCTCAGCGCTGAAGCGATACAGCTGGGCGCGTTGACCGTCGTCATTGGCCCCCGTGTCGGCGTTCAATTCGCCCTCCACCTTATCTCCGATCGCGAGGGGTTTCGCCGGTGGGGCCTCAGGGGCGGGCGCGAGTCCGATCGTGTAGGCGCCGGTTCCGTCCTGCACGGCGGTGGCGCGGATCACATAGTCCCCCGCCGTCGGCGCCGTGAAGACGAGGCGGGAGTTCAGCCCCTGATCGGGGCCGTCGTCATTGTGAGCCAGTTCGACGAAGTCGCCGCCCGCCATTCGCCCGACCCGCACCAGGGGATCGAAGTCGTCGGAGTTCAGGGTGATGATGACTCTCTGGCCCTGTTCCGCCCGGAAACCGTAGGCGTCATAGGAGCCGCCGTCCTCCAGCTGGGGGTCGCGATCGGTCAGTTCGCCGGCCTCCTCGGCGCCCAGTCGAATTCGCGCGGGCCGGGGCGCTCGGGCCGGGGCGGGCCGTTCGCGCAGCGACAGGCTGTAGCCCCCGCCGTCCGTCCCCGACAGGGTCCGCGCCCGCAGCACATAGGTTCCGTCCTCTTCGGGCGTAAAGCGCAGCCGCGCGTCCGTGCCCGCACCCAGACCGTCGTCGTCTTCCGCCAAGGCCTCGTCCGATCCTTCGGCGTAAAGTGCCAAATAGGCGTCGAAGGAGTCGGATCTCAGCACCGCCTCCAGCCGCTGGCCCGCGCGCGCGGCGAATCGATAGTCGTCATAGACATAGTCGCCGTCGGCGTCCCGGGCGTCGCCGTCCGCCAGGGCGCCGTCAATGGTCGCGCCGATCCTCAGGCTCGCGGCCTCCTGCGCCAGGGCGGGCGAGACGCTCCAGATCAGGGCCAGGGCGCCGGCGGCGGCGAGAAGCGAGGGCTTCATGAAGAACACTCCAAGAGTTTGCGCCCGATCATAGACGCAGAACGGGGACGGCTGTAAATCGCGCCATCCCCTTTCCGTCCCTTCTCGCCCAGGAGCTCTCATGTCGGCCGAGCCCGCGCACGCCATACTGATCGACGGCAAGGCCTATGCGGCCGCCCTCGTGGACCGGGTCGCCGCCGCCGCCGCCCGCCTGGAGGCCAATGAGGGGGTGAAGCCTGGCCTGGCCGTCGTGATCGTCGGCGAAGATCCGGCCAGCCAGATCTACGTCCGCAACAAGGGCGAGACCACGCTGCGCGCCGGCATGCGGTCCGACACCCACCGCCTGCCCGACACGATCAGCCAGGAAGATCTGCTCGCCCTCATCGCGACCTTGAACGCCGATGCCGGCATCCACGGCATTCTGGTGCAGTTGCCGCTGCCGAAACACATCGACTCCTCGGTCGTGCTGGACGCCATTGATCCCGACAAGGATGTCGACGGCTTTCATGTGGTCAATGCGGGACGGCTGGCGGTCGGACTGCCCGGCATGGTCCCCTGCACCCCCCTGGGCAGTCTGATGCTGTTGAAGGATCAGCTGGGCGACCTGACGGGTCTGAACGCCGTCATCGTGGGCCGGTCGAACATCGTGGGCAAGCCGATGGCGCAGCTGCTGCTGGCCGAAAACTGCACCGTCACCGTGGCCCATTCCAAGACCCGCGACCTGGCCGCCCTTTGCCGCACGGCCGACATACTGGTGGCCGCCGTCGGCCGGCCCGAGATGATCAAGGGCGACTGGGTCAAGCCGGGCGCGACCGTGATCGACGTCGGCATCAATCGCGTGCCGTCCGCCGATCCGGTCAAGGCGGCCGAGGGCAGGACCCGCGTGGTCGGCGATGTCGCCTTCAAGGAAGTGCTGGAGATCGCGGGTCGCATCACCCCGGTTCCCGGCGGCGTCGGCCCCATGACCATCGCCTGTCTGCTGGCCAACACCTATTCGGCCGCCTGTCGCTCCATCGGCGTCGAACCGGAGCCATTGGACGCTTGAAGCGTTGCAGCCGTGGCGCGATAGTCGCCGCGACGGCGCTGATCGCCGAGAGGGGAGAAACCATGGCTCGTTCCAATGCTCGCGCTCTGGCCTTGGCCGCAACGCTCGTCGCCGTTCCGGCGGTGTCCGCCTGCGGCTACAATACGATCCCGACCAAGCAGGAACGGGCTGAAGCCGCCTGGGCCGACGTCCAGGCCCAGTATCAGCGCCGGGCGGATCTGGTGCCCAATCTGGTCGCCACCGTTCAGGGCGCGGCGATCCAGGAACGCACCACCCTGACGGAGGTGATCAACGCCCGCGCCCGCGCGACTTCGGTCAATGTCTCGGCCGCCGACCTCAGCAATCCCCAGGCCTTCCAGCAGTACCAGCAGGCCCAGGGACAGCTTTCCGGCGCTCTGTCGCGCCTTCTGGTCTCTGTCGAAGCCTATCCCCAGCTCCAGGCCAATCAGAACTTCCTGACCCTGCAGTCTCAGCTGGAGGGGACGGAAAACCGGATCACCATCGCCCGCCGCGACTACAATGAGGCCGTGCGGGACTACAACACCACCCTGCGGACCTTCCCCAATGTGATCTGGGCCAAGACGGTCCATTCCGGCTCGCAGCCGATGCAGCTGTTCACCGCGACGGCCGAAGCCCAGTCGGCGCCCAAGGTGGAGTTCAACCTCGGAGCGCCGGCCGCTGCCCCGGGCGGCGGAGCGGCGCCGGTGACGCCGGGATCCACCCCGCCCGCGCAGTGACGTCCTCGTGAGCGGTTTTCTCGCCCTGGTGAAACATCGCACGGTCGCGGCCGGTCTGGCGGGCCTTCTCACGACCTTGATCATCGCCCTGGCGGTCGCGCCGGCGGCCTTGGCGGAGCCGACTTTTCCGCCCCTTTCCGGCCGGGTGGTCGATCAGGCGGATCTTCTGGACGCGGCGACGGAGCAGGCCCTTACGGAAAAGCTGGCGGCGCTGGAGGCTCAGTCCAGCGATCAGTTGGTCGTGGTTACTGTTTCGAGTCTGGATGGGCTGGAGATCGAGGACTACGGCTATCGTTTGGGGCGCGCCTGGGGGATCGGGCAAAAGGATCAGGACAACGGCGCCCTGCTGATCGTGGCTCCAACGGAACGCAAGGTTCGGATCGAGGTCGGCTATGGGTTGGAGCCGATCTTGACCGACGCCTTCTCGTCCCAGCTCATTCGCAACCGAATCCTGCCGGCGTTCCGCGAGGGCGACTATTCCGGCGGGATCGTCGACGGCGTGGATGGGCTGATCGAACAGCTTCGGCTTGATCCGGCCGAGGCGGAGGCCCGGGCGGCGGCGGCCCAGACGGAAGAGGCCGAGGCTGGACCCGCCGTGCCCTTGATTGTCATCGCCCTGATCGGTTTCGGCCTCTTCATCGTCGGCGTCAGCCTGGCGAACGGCGGTCGTCGCCATCGACGCGACGGCGTGTCGCCCATTCTGATCTGGGCCGCGTCCGAGGCCTTGAAGAACGCCGGACGCGGCGGCGGGGGTTTTGGTGGAGGGGGCTTCGGCGGATTCAAGGGCGGCGGCGGCGGGTTCGGCGGCGGCGGCGCCTCGGGAGGGTGGTGATGCGACTGACCGAAGACGATCGGAACCGTATCGCCGATGCGGTGGCCAAGGCCGAACAAACCACCTCAGGCGAGATCTTCTGCGTCCTGGCGGGGCGCGTTTCGTCCTATGTCGATGTCAGCCTGGTCTGGGCTGCATTGGCGGCTCTGGCGGTCCCGGCCCTGCTCATTCCCTTCGGCGTCGGTCTGAGTTGGCCCGAAGGTTGGCCGGAGAGCAGCTGGCAGGCTGCGCATGCATCGACATCAGAGGTCGCGGGCCAGACCTTGGCCGTCTACGCCCTGATCCAGGCCCTCCTCTTCGCCCTCGTCTTCGTGCTGACGCGCATTCCGCCGGTGCTGCGTTGGGTCACGCCGCGCTCGATCCGGCGTGCGCGGGTTCGGGCCGCCGCCTTGCAGCAGTTCCTCGCCCACGGCGTCCATGTCACGCGCGAGCGGACCGGCGTTCTGATCTTCGCCGCCCTGGCCGAACATCAGGTCGAGCTGATCACGGACGAGTTGATCCTTCAGAAGGTCGATGCGGGCGTCTGGGCCGACGTCGTGGCCGCCTTGGTGCGGGGGCTGAAAACCGGGTCGCCTGCGGCCGGTTTCGAGGCCGCAGTTCGACAGTGCGGCGATGTGCTGGCTGCGCATTTTCCACCCCGCCCTGACAATCCCAATGAGCTTTCGGACCGGCTGATCGTCCTTTGATCGTCGCACCGCCGTCGTAATCCGCGCCCAAAAGGTCTAGCCCTGCGTCCCTGCCCCCGCCTACCGGGAAATCATGCCTCGCCTCTTGACCTATAATGTTCACCGCTGCGTCGGCACGGACAAGCGCCTAGACGTCGGTCGGATCGTCGCCGTCATCGGCGAGCATGAGCCGGACATCGTCTGCCTCCAGGAGCTGGATGTCGGTCGGCGGCGCACGGGCAGAGTCGATCAGGCCGAGGCCATAGCTCAGGGCCTGGCCATGACCTCGCGCTTTCACCCCGCCATGCGGGTGGAGGCCGAGCTTTACGGCGACGCCATCCTGACCCCCCACCCCGAGCGGTTGATCCGAGCCGACGCCCTGCCTACCGTCCGCGGCATTCCGGGATTGGAGCCGCGCGGCGCCCTCTGGTCCGAGATCATGATCGACGGCGCGGCCGTCAATGTTCTGAACACCCATCTGGGCCTTGTGCCTCGAGAGCAAAGACTGCAGGCCGCTGCCCTGGTCGGGTCAGGCTGGCTGGGCGGATGTCAGGGTCCGGCCCTGTTGGCCGGGGACTTCAACGCCACATCGATCACCCGCCCCTATCAGACCTTGGCGCGGCGTCTCGACGACTGTCAGCGTCGCCTCGATCTGAAGCCTTCGGTGAAAACCTTCCCGTCCAGCTTTCCGGCCATCCGAATCGACCATTGCTTCGTCAGCCCCGAGATCCGCGTCACGGGCGTAAGATCCGACTTTTCTCCCTTGGCGAGGGTGGCGTCGGATCACCTGCCTCTGATCATCGACTTCGACATCGTTCCGGACGCCTGAACTCGCTCATCCGGCTTAGAGCCGGGGCCTTCCGGACGGAACCGCTGCGCGGAGCCTCAGCCCGGCGCCAGGCCGCCCTCGGAGGCGGGCCGCGTTCGATGGGATCGATTCAACCGTTTCCACGGCCGCCAAGCGTCGCTCGTGGAGGTGGGGTCGCCCAACTGCCATTCGGCGATAAGGCGCTCGATAGCCGTCGGGGGTTCGGCGCCCAGCGGTCGCAGCCGCTCGCTTTCGAAGCTGCAGATGGCCGCCCCGGTGGACCCCATCACTCCCTCCACGGCGGCGAACTCTTCGGCGGCGACGCCGATCCAGTGCGCGATGGTGCGATGGCGGTGGGCGCGAATAACTGCGCGCCCGGCGTCGTCACGGGGTTCGGCGGCGACGTCGCATTCCGTGTCCAGCCCCATCGACCGATTGTTCAGATTGGTAGAGCCGATCCGCAGCAGCTGATCGTCAATGATGGACACCTTGGCGTGGACGATGATCCGGTCGCCCCTTCTGGTCAGGGGGGAAAAGGCGAAGAAGCGGTTGTAACGGTCCGCCTGCTCCAGCCGGTACAGGACCTCGGCGCGGGCGGTGTCCATGGTGATGCTGTCGAACCAGCTGGGGCTCTTGCCGGTGGACACCACCACCACTTCCGGCCCGTCCACCTCAGCCAGCCGTTCGGCCAGGGCGGCGGCGATCACGGGCGAGGTGAAATATTGGTTCTCCAAATAGATCAGCCGTTTGGCGCGTCGGATCGACTCCAGATGCAGGGTCTCGTTTTCCCGCACCTCGTGACGGCCTGACCATTTCGGCTCGGTCCGGGCGATGCCGATCGGGACATTGGTCATCTGAACCGGCACGCCGTCCGGCCAGGGGTCGTTTTCCACCTCGTCCGGCGCGGTCTTTTCCCAGGTCGCACGGAACCAGCGCTCGCGCGCCAGGTCGCCTAGGGCGCGCGCCGCTTCGCCGTCCATGACGCACATCACCTCGTGACGCGCCTTGCAGATGAGCCCGCTGGGCAGGGCTCGCCGCGGATCCCCGTCCAGATGCTCGTCTGAGTCCCAGCGGTCGGTCGAGATGTCGCCCCCGCCGCAGAAGGCGACCCGGTCATCGATCACGATCACCTTCTGATGATGGCAGGCGCCGATCGGGCCCGGCGCGTCCATGCGGAACTCGACCATACGTTTGCGGAACCAGCGCTGGGCCCGGTGCGGATAAAAGCCTTGGGATGCCGCGATCAGCAGCGGTGATTTCCAGATCAGAAGCCGAACGTCGAGTTCGGGCTTGCGCTTCACCAGCATCCGCAGCTGATGGCCGATCTCATGCTGTTTCTCACCGGGCCGGGTTTCGGGGTCCAGGTGGGTGCGGGGGTCGAACTGCCAACCCAGGATGACGATCGACCGCTCCGCCTTTTGCAGTGCGGACGAGAGGGCGTCGAAATAGGCCTCATTCTCCATCAGAATCGAGAAGCGGCCGGCGGGCGCGCTCCGCCACACCCCGGCGCCGGGGCCCAACAGACTTCCTTCATAGCCGTCAGCGACTTGGGTCATTCCGCCTGCCTGCCCGATTCGCGTGACACCGCGATGGGACCCTTGCCGTCTCCGTTCCATGGAGCCTCGGCGCGGTCAATCTTTGGCGGCAGGATTGTGACGTTCGCCAAAAAGGCGCATAAGTGCGCAGCCGAGCGGGCGGGGAGGAGTTTTCAATGCAGGTGCTGGTCGAACTGATCGCCGGCCTTGTCGCCCTGCTGGCCGCCCTCGTCCTCTCGCAATTCGGGGTGGACATCCACGCCCCGGCGACCGGCAAGCGCGAAGTTCACCGCGTCCAGGACTGCCGCACGGACGACGCCGGCGCGCTCAAGACAGACGCTCGGCCGGACTGCTGATTTCGAACCGTCCACTCCTGTTGAACCGGTTCGACTTGGACCTTGGGTTTCAACTCGCTAGGGTCGAATCGGCGCGTGCTCGCGCGCCTGCGCATGAATCGAGCTCGACGCCTGATGAAATCCCGTAACCGGCCGCCGCTGACCCTGACGAACGAAGACGCCGTCCTGCCTGAGGAGACGCCGGACGTCGCCCTGCCCGCTGACGGGGAACCCGGCCCTATCGCGGACGAATCCGGCGGCGAAGGTCCGCCACAGGCCGAGCTGGCGCCTCTTCCGCCGCCGCCGCCGCCGGAACGTCCGATCTCTGAGCGTCGTCGTCGTCGGCTGGCGGAAGAGGCGCGGCGCGCCCAAGAAGAGGCGGAGCGTCTGAACGCCGAAGCCCAGATTGCGGATCACGCGCCTGCCGGGTTTGAGCCGGAGCCCGCCTCCCAGCGTCGTCCCCCCTCCCGTTTCCGGATCAGAACGCCGGATCAAGACCAGCCGGTTTCACAACAGGCGTCTGAGGCCGCGTCGGCTCCCATCGCAGAACCGACGATCGCCGACGCTGCGGCGGCTCCGCTGGAAATGGCGATCGCCCAGGGCCAGCCGCCGGCGCCCTTCGAACGCTCCCCGCCCGTCCCGGCCTCGCCCGGGAGCTCGACGCCGGCCCCAAGCGGCCGCAACGCCTATCTGTTCGCCGGCCTGGCCTCGGCCGTGTGGATCGGAGGGGTCGCCTCATGGGCGGCCTATGAGGTCGGCGCAGGCGGGACGGACCTGGATCCGCTCAGGATCGCCGTCTACGCCCTGCTCGCCCTGGCGCCCGCCAGCCTGACGCTGGTCCTGGCCAACGCCATTCTCCAGGGCGCCGGCCTGGCGGCCGAGACGCGGCGCGCGCGCAGAATGGCTGAATCGCTGGTGGCTCCCACGGCTTTCGCCGCAGATCAGGCGGGGCAGGTCCTGACCTCGCTTCGGACCGACATCGACCACGCCGCCCTTGCGGCCGAGCGCGCCCGCAGCGACATGGCCCTGCTTCGGCAGGCCCTGGCCGAGGAGACCGAGCGTCTGAACGAGGCGGCGGAAGCCGCCGGCCGCACGGCCCGACGCCTGGTCGAGAACCTCGGGCGGGAGCGGGATCAGATGCAGGCCCTGGGCCTTCATCTGGACAGCCAGGCCGCAGGGGTCCTCGACGCGGTCGAGCGCCAGTCGCGCATGGTCGCCGACGCCTCCGACCTGGCTCAAGCCCAGCTTCGCGAGGCGGAAGCCGCCTTGGCCGCCCGAGCCGCCGACATGGCGGCGGCTGCGGGAGAGGCTCAGGACGCCGCTCGCGTCGCCGCCGATGATTTGGCGCGCCAGACGATCCGCCTGGAGAATGCGGGCTCGGGGGTCGCCGAACAGATTCAGTCGGTCGAGGAAGGGCTCAGCCAGCAGCGCGCAGCCCTGGTTACCGCCGCCTACGCCCTGCGCACCGATCAGGAGGACTTCTCCGCCCAGGTCGAGAGCCAACGGGCCCAGTTCGTCGAACATCTGTCGGCGACACGCGCCGCCCATAACGAAATGGGACAAACCTCCCAGGCCTCGATCCAGGCCTTGCGGGAAATTCTGGAAGCCGCCGGCGATCAGTTCCGCGCCCTCATCGACATGTCTCAGCGCGAGGCGGACGGCTTCGACGCCGCCACAAAGGTCTCGCTCGATCGGTTCGAAGCCTTGGCCGCCGATGCGCGCGACACCCTGATGGAGGAAACACGCCGCGCCCTGGAGCAGATGCGCGCTACGGCCGAGGATTCCCGCGCCGCCGCCGCCGACGCCTCCGAACAGGCCCGGCTGCGCGCCGACCGCCTTGGCGAAGCCCTGTTCGAGGCCGCTCAGAAGGCCGACCAAGCCGCTGATGCCCGGATCGAAGACGCCCGACGCATCGTCGGTGAAACCTCCGGCCTGCTGGAACAGGCCGGCGAACGGATGGTCCAGCGGCTGGAAAGCCTGATCGATCGCCTCAACGCCGCCCTCTCCGAGATCGACACGGCCGTAGCGGATGTCGATGAAAGGGCCGCCCGCCTGCCCGAACAGGCGCGCGCGCGCGTCGACGCCGTTCGCGCCAGTGTGGAAGAAGGGCTGAACGCCCTGGCCGCCGCCTCGCGCAAGGCGGCCGAGGACACCGAGGCGCTGGATGTCGGCTTCCAGGAAAGGGTTCGCCGAAACTACGACATGTTGACCGAGGCTGTGCGCCTGATGGGCGTTGTCTCCGGGGACGCCCCGACCGGCCGTCGCCGAGACCCTGATTTTGGGCCGGAGCCCCGGCCTTCGCCCCGCCTGCCCGCCTCGCCGCCAGAGCGCGAAGAGGACAAGAGCTTCGGCCTGCGGGGTCGGCTGCGTCTGGCGCCGACTGAGCCGGAAAAGGCCAAGTCGCCCGGCGCCGGCCTGGGCTGGGCCGAACTGGTCGCGGGCGGCCCGGAAGCGCCGCCGCTGGACCTGGACACCCCGACGGCCGCCGCGCCGGACACGGCGGCCCTGTCGGACCGCGTCTCGGCCGCCATCCGCCGCATGGGTGTCGATCCCAACGCCCTGTTGCCGCGCTCGCGCGTGGAAGAGGCGGCGCGCCTGCTGGGCGAAGGCGACCCTGACGGCGCCCGTCACATCGTCCGGCGCGTCGCCCCGGCCGCCGTTCGCAGCGTGTCTCGGCGCGTGCTGAGCGACCCCGAACTCCGCGCAGACGCGGAACGCTATGTCCGGGTCTTCGCCCAGGAATTGGCGAGCGCGGCGCGCATGCGGGATCTTCAGGCCATCCAGACCCGCCTGGCGTCCGACGGCGGCCGCGCCTTTATGTTGTTGGACGCAGCGGTCGGCGATCTGGGATGAGGCTTGACGTCGGCCCCCTGTTTCCTTCACCTGTCTTCGTCACGGAAACTTCATGGAATTCGTGGGGATCGGGGCCGGCATGATCATTGAGACCGAAACGCCGGGGCCATCCGACCGTCGACCCGGCATCGCCATATGCGCCTATGAGGCGGACGCGCCCGGCTGGGATCTGGTCGAGGATCTTTCGGGCGAGGTCTGGAGCCCTGCCGGCGCCCGCACCCTGCGCATTCCGGCCGAGGACCCGGATCATCTGGCTCGGATGATCGGGGGCGTCCTGGACAGCGGCGACTGCCGCGCCGTTCTTCTTGTCGGACGTAATCCAAAGGGGAGCGGCTTCCGCATGCAGATGCGCGCCGAAAACCGCGCGCTGGATCGCAAATCCCGCCTCTCCGACACCGGCCCCGCCGTCGCCCGGACGACGGCTCCTGTGGCGGATATCGTCCGCGCCTTGAACGAAATCGGTTTGGCGGCCGATGCTTCATCGGACTCTGTCGATGATGTGGGCTCCTATCTCCTTTATCGGGTTTTGGCCGATCTGCCCGACGAAGCGCATACCCCGGCCGTGGGCCTGCTGCGCGCGCCGCCGGGCGCCGACGAGGCGGCGGTGAAGAAGGCGGTGAAGACCGCCGCCTCTGTAATGGCGGGGCAGATGGCGCTTCTGCCGCGCTTCTGACGTTTGCCCTCGGCGGATCAACCGGTAGAGCCGGATCGGCTCAAGAGGAGAAACTCCCCGGTTCCGCCCCAAACGATCATGCCCTAGGGTCGATCCATGATGGTGAACCGCAATCTGATCGTCTTCGCCGCGTTCAACGGCGCCATGGCCGTGGCGCTCGGCGCCTTCGCCGCTCATGGTGCGGCGCCGCAGGTCCGGACGCTGCTGTCGACCGGCGCGGCCTATCAACTCACCCATGCCGTCTTCGCCCTGGCCTGCGCCGTCTGGACCGGAGGTGGACGGCTGGCGCGGCTCGCCGGATGGCTGGGGGCGGCGGGCGGCCTGGTGTTCGGGCTCGCCCTGGCCCTTCTTGGCGTGCTCAGCCTATCGACCATGGGAATGGTCGCTCCAATCGGCGGTCTGCTGATGATCTCGGCTTGGTTTTGCCTCGCTGTTGCGGCATTGCGACCCTAGTTTCCAGTACGGCCGCGCTTGCAGCCTCTCAGAAAGACCTCCCCATGGCCTTCCCCGCGCCTTCTGAGCCGCGTCGAGACCTTTATCCCGAGATCGAGCCCTTCGCTTCCGGTTGGATGCAGACCGACGGGGTCCATGAGATCTATTATGAGGAATGCGGCAATCCCCAGGGCCGGCCGGTCCTGGTCCTGCACGGCGGCCCCGGCGGGGCGGTCAATCCGGGCATGCGGCGCTATTTCGACCCGGCGCGGTACCGGATCATCCTGTTCGATCAAAGGGGGTGCGGCCAGTCCCGACCCCATGCGTCCCTGGAAAACAACACGACCTGGACCTTGATCGAGGACATCGAACGGCTGCGCGAGCGCTGCGGCGTCGACAAGTGGGTAGTGTTCGGGGGATCGTGGGGCTCGACCCTGTCGATGGCCTACGCCATCACCCATCCTGAACGGGTCATGGCCCTGGTGCTGCGCGGCATCTTCCTTCTGACCAAGAAGGAGTTGCACTGGTTCTATCAGGACGGCGCCTCGATGATCTTCCCCGACGCCTGGGAACGCTTTGTCGAGCCGATTCCAGTCGCTGAGCGCGACGATCTGATGGGAGCCTATCACAAGCGACTGATCGGCGAGGATCAGGTCGAGCGGGCGCGCTGCGCCGTCGCCTGGTCCTGCTGGGAAGGCGAGACCGTCAGCGTGGAAGGGCCCAGCGCCAAGCCGGACAAGTTCGCCGACCCGACCTTCGCGGTCGCCTTCGCGCGGATTGAAAACTGGTTCTTCACCAACGCCGGCTTCTTTCCTGAAGACGGGTGGATTCTGAAGAATGTGGACCGGATGCGCCACATTCCCTGCTGGATCGCCCAAGGCCGGTTCGACGTCGTGACGCCGATCGCGGGCGCCTGGGCCCTGCACCGCGCCTGGCCTGAGGCGAAGCTGGACATCGTCGGCGACGCCGGCCACGCCTCGTCCGAACCTGGCGTCATCGACAGCCTCATTCGCGCAACGGACTGGGCGGCGAATCTCTGAAGCGGCGCCGGGCGGGATCGACCCCGCCCGGCGCCCTTCAACCGTCAGGCCGCGTCCACCAGGACCACTTCGGCGTCCGACAGGGCCTTGACCGTCACCAGCTCCTCTTGGGCTATGGCCGCGCCGTCTCTAGCGTTCAGCCGAACCCCATTGACCTCGATCTCGCCCTTGGCCGGAACCAGATAGCCGCGACGGTCGGCGCCCAGCGGATAGTCGGCGCTGTCGCCGGCGTTCAGGGTCGCCGCCACGATCCGCGCATCGGTGCGAATGGGCAGGGCGCCCCCGCCGCTCTCGGACGTGTCGCCTTCAAAGCCCGAGGCCAGGACCACAAACTGGCCCGCCCTTTCGCCCTTGGGAAAGGGCTTAGAGCCCCAGCTGGGGGCCTCGCCGCGCCTGGTCGGCTCGATCCAGATCTGGAAGATTCGGGTCAGTTCCGGCTCGGCGTTGTATTCGGCGTGACGAATGCCTGTGCCGGCGCTCATGACCTGAACATCGCCGGCGACGGTGCGGCCCTTGTTGCCCAGGCTGTCCTCATGGGTGATGGCCCCGTCGCGGACATAGGTGATGATCTCCATGTCGGCGTGCGGGTGAGGCGGGAAGCCGGTCCCGGCGGCGATCTCATCGTCATTCCAAACCCGCAGATTGCCCCAGCTCATCCGCTTGGGATCATAGTAGTTGGCGAAGGAGAAGTGATGTTTGGCGTTCAGCCAGCCATGGTTGGCGCCGCCGAGAGATTCAAAGGGTCTGCGTTCGATCATCGGTCTGTCCTCAGGCCGGGCCGTCCCGGCGTCATTGACTTGACGCCAAGATAGAGATCGACGACCGAACAGAAATAGAAACCCCTGAAACTCATCGTTTCCGACTTGGAGGTCGCCATGTCCCGCCTGCCTGACCTCGAGGCCCTCGCCATGTTCGCCAAGGTGGCGGAGGCCCAGTCTTTCTCCGGCGCGGCTGACGCCCTGGGCCTGTCCAAGGCGACGGTGTCCAAGGCGGTGACGCGGCTGGAACAACAACTGAAGACCACCCTGCTCCATCGGACCTCGCGCCGTTTCGCCCTGACCGACGCGGGGCGCAATCTGGCGGCGCGCGCGGGCCAGATGTTGGCTGAGGCGGAAGGGGCGGTGTCCGAGGCCCTGGACATGTCCGTGACGCCGCGCGGCCTCGTGCGGCTGGCCGCGCCCATGTCGTTCGGCATGGCCTATGTCGCCCCGGCCCTGCCGCAGTTCCTGGCGACCCATCCGGATGTCTCCGTCGATCTGCATCTGGCGGACGAGGTGGTCGATCTGGTGGGCGGCGGCTTCGACTGCGCCCTGCGCATCGCCGCCCTGCCCGACTCATCGCTCACGGCGCGTCGTCTGCGGCCGGTCGAGCGGTTCCTCGTGGCCTCGCCTGACTATCTGGCCCAGCGCGGGCGGCCGATCCATCCGAACGATCTGGAGCGGCATTCCTGCCTCGGCTACGCCTATATGCCGACCCCGGACGCCTGGCGCTTCATCAATGACGCCGGCGAAGAGGTCGTGGTGCGGCCGCGCGGGCCGTTGCGAGCCAATAATTCCGACGCCCTGACCGCTTCCCTCTGCGCGGGGCTGGGCCTCTTCCCCCAGCCCGACTTCATCTATTGGAAGGACGTCGCCGAAGGCCGGCTGGAAACGGTCATGACCGACTGGCGCCTGCCCCCCATCGCCCTGCATCTGGTCGCGCCCAGCGGCGGGCCGCGCCCGGCGCGCGTGTCGGCTCTGATGGATTATCTGGCGAAGACCTTCAGCGCCCCGCTCTGGCCCGGCGACACGGTCGGTCGCTGAGCCTCAGCCGCACTTGACCTGCTGGATCACGCCGGTCGCCTCGTCATAGACGAAGTTCACCCGGTTCTCGCGATAGTCCATGGTCGCCGCGCAGGTCGTGCACAGGACGCGGAAGGTCTGACCTTCCGGCGCGCTGGGCACCGTCGAACGGTTCCGGCCAACATAGGCCTGATAGTCCTCGACCTTGCAGGCTTTGAACGCAGTGTCGCCCCCCGGCGCGGCGCCGGCGGCGGGCGTGTCGGTCGGGGCGCAGGCCGACAGGGCCAGGCCCGTCGACATCAGGGTCGTCAGGATGAAGGCGGTCTTCATGGTCGTCTCTCCTAAAAGCCAGCGTCAGCCGCAGCGGACCTGTTCGATGATCCCTGTCTGGGCGTCGTAGAAGATGTTCAGCCGATAGGCCGAGAAATCATGGGTGACCGGGCAGGTGGTGCAGGTCACGCGCCGGTTGACGACATCCACAGGCACCGGGATTTCGGTCTTGGGCCGCCCCACCAGATACTGAAGTTCCCCTGCCTTGCAAACATCGGTCGTCTGGGCGGTCGGCATGCGACTGCCCACGGGCGGCGTGACTTGCGCCTGTTCCACGGTTCGCGGGGCCGGCTTTTCTGCGACGGGCGTGGAACAGCCGGCCAAGGCCGCCAAGGCGATCAGGCCGCCTTTTCCCAGCGCCCTTCGTCCGTCTGGCGCCAATAGGCCAGATTGGCGCCGTCCGTCTTCAGCGTCTTCCAGCGGGCGCGCGCCTGCTGAAGCGCCGTTTCGTCCCGACCGTCGAAAATGATGAAGCATCGTTCGATCCCTTCCGTGGCGCCCAGTTCTGCGTCATCGACGATGAACAGCGCCTGAGCGCCGTTCAGGTTCTCGCCCGATTCGCTCAGAAGCACCGGCTGGCGATCCGCATGGGGCTGGTCCGCCCGGCCGTGCGGCAGAAAACTCTCCTCATCGAAGGTCCACAGCCGTTCGTCCAGCTCATCCAGCCGATGGGCGTGGGAGGACTTGATCAGGGCGCGCCAGCCCCGCTCGAGCGTCTTCTCGAGCAGGGTCGGCAGCACCTGGTACAGGCTGGACCGTTCCAGGTGGTAGAACCAGATTTCGGGCTTGCCGCTCATCCGGCTCTACCGTCCAGGGCTCAGGCTTCGTAGGTGTCGGCCACCATCCGGTCCAGGGTGCGAACGGCGAAGCCGACGCCGCCTTCCGGCACGGTGGGGCTGGGGCTCTTATTGGCCCAGGCGGTCGGGGCGATGTCCAGGTGCGCCCACGGCACGCCGTTGGTGAAGCGCTGCAGGAACAGGGCCGCGGTGATCGAGCCGCCGGCGCGGCCGTTGCCGGTGTTCTTCACATCGGCGATCTTCGAATCAATGTGCTGTTCGTAGATGGCCGGGATCGGCATGCGCCAGAAGTTCTCGCCCACCTTCTTAGAGGCGGCCAGGATCGGCTCGGCGACCTCGTCCGAGTTCGAGAAGACGCCGGCGTAGTCCAGGCCCAGGGCCACGATCATGGCGCCGGTCAGGGTGGCCAGGTCGATCATGAACTTCGGCTTGAACCGCTCCTGCGTGTACCAAAGGGCGTCAGCCAGGACGAGCCGGCCCTCGGCGTCGGTGTTGATCACCTCGACCGTCTGGCCCGACATGGACACGACCACGTCGCCCGGACGCTGGGCGTTGCCGTCCGGCATGTTCTCGACCAGGCCCAGCACGCCCACGGCGTTGACCTTGGCCTTGCGGCCGGCCAGGGCGATCATGGTTCCGGTCACGGCGGCGGCGCCGCCCATGTCCCACTTCATGTCCTCCATGCCTTCGGCCGGCTTGATCGAGATGCCGCCGGTGTCGAAGCAGACGCCCTTGCCGACGAAGGCCAGGGGTTGGGCGCCCGCCTCGCCGCCGTTCCACTTCATGATCGCCAGCTGGCTTTCGCGACGGCTGCCCTGGCCGACGCCCAGCAGGGTGCGCATGCCCAGCTTCTCCATCTCGGCCTCGCCGAGGATTTCGACCTCCAGGCCCAGGCTCTCGAGCGCCTTGACGCGGCGCGCGAACTCGGCGGGATAGAGGACGTTGGCGGGCTCGGACACCAGATCGCGGGCGAAGATCACGCCGTCAGCCACAGCGGTCAGCGGCTCCAGGGCGGCCTCGGCGGCGCGCAGGTCGGACGTCACGACGCGCACCGTGTTGATCGACGGAATCTTGTCCGGCTTCTGGGTCGTCCGGTATTTGTCGAACCGGTAGGCGGCCAGTCGCACCGCGAAGCCGACGCGCGCGGCCTGTTCGGGGCTCAGGTTGGAGGCGTCGATGGTCAGAACCTCGGCGCCCGACAGTTTCACCGCCGCATAGGCGTTGCCGCCGAACGCCTCGACCGCCAGGTCGTCGATTTTGTCCGCCGACCCAGCGCCGACCAGCAGGATGGACTCCGCCTTTGCGCCCGAGACGGCCGCAACCATCAGGGTCTGGCCAGCCTTGCCGACGAACCGCCCCTTGCTCATCGCGCGGGTCAGGGCGCCGCCGGACTGTTCGTCCAGCTCCGACCCGGAGCCGGCGAGGACGCGATCTTCATGAACAGGCACGGCCAGGATTTCAGCGGCGTCAACGGCAGCGACGAACTCGATCTTCATTCAACGACTCCAGCCGGGCCCCACCCGGCGCTCACAACAGAAGAAAAAGACAAACGGCGCGTCTGCATGTCGCGGACGCGCCCTCCTGTGCTACTAGATGCGCCTCATCGCCGCCGCCTGCAACCGGGCGAAGTCCATCCGCCCATGACCCTGATCCAAAGATACCTTTTTCGCCAGCTCTCCCTACCCGTGGTCGCAGCGTGCGCGTCCTTGGCTGGAATCGGAATTTTGAGTCAGAGCCTCGACCAGCTCGAGGTGATCGTGGAACGGGGTCAGAGCGTCTGGGTGATGGTCAAGCTGACGCTTTTGGCCCTGCCTCAGTTGCTGGCCGTCATCCTGCCCATAGGCCTGTTCGTCGGCGCCCTGATCGCCCTGACCCGGCTGCAGCGCGAGCAGGAACTGACCGCCGCCTTCGCCGGGGGCATGACCCGCTGGCAGGTCATATCGCCGGCGGCCCGGCTCGCCGTCCTCGTCCTGATCCTGAACCTGATCATGACCCTGTTCGCCCAGCCCTGGGCCCAGCGGGAGGCGCGCAACCAGGCCTTCGCCATCCGCACCGACCTGGCGGCCCTGCTCGTCGAGGAAGGCCAGTTCGTCCAGGGGCCGGACGGGCTGACCGTCTATGTCCAGCAGATCGAGCAGAACGGCCTTCTGAAGAACCTTTTCGTCTATCTGGACGACGGCAAGTCCAGCCAGAACTGGAGCGCGGCCGAGGCCCGCTTCGGGCGTGACGCCGCCAATGAGCCGGTCCTGACCATGATCGACGGCTCCTGGCAGAAATATTCCTCGCGCGGCGTACTCGAAACCCTGTCTTTCGACCGCTACGACTTTCCGCTGGGACAGTTCTCGGCCGTGACCGAGCAGATTCGCTACAAGCCGGCCGACCTCTATCTGCGTCAACTGCTCAACCCGACCCCGCGCGTGCTCGAAACGGCGGGCTCGCGGGGAGAACTTCTGGCGGAGGCCCATGCGCGGATATCAGCGCCGCTTTACGCCTTGACCGCCATGGCCATGGCCCTGGCGGCGATCCTGGGCGGCGCCTTCAGCCGCACCGGCTATTCGCTTCGCATCGCTAAGGCGGCCGGTCTGTTTCTGCTCGTGCGGGTGATCGGCTATGGCCTGGTCGCGGCCAGCGCCTGGAACCCCTGGATGAACCTGCTCCAATATATCGCGCCCCTCGCCGCGACCGCCTTGGCGCTCCGGCTTCTGTTTCGCGCACTTAAGCCGCGAAAGCGCCGGTCCTGGGCGATCGTTGAGCGGCTGCGGCCCCTGTCTCCGGCTAGGACGGGGTGACCATGAGGTCTCTGTCCCTTCCCGCCCGGTCCTTGCGTTCGCGCCTTCCCCGTCTGGGCCGCATCGAAATCTATGTACTGATTCAACAGTTGCGCGCCTTGGGCGTGGCCCTGGCGGTGATCTCCGCCCTGGTCATGCTGATCGACTTCGTCGAGGTGTCGCGCGGCGTAGGATCGGATCAGGATCTCTCGGCCCTGCGCATCCTGGGTCTGGTGGCGCTGAAGTCGCCGGCGGTGATCGTCCAGCTGCTGCCCTTCGTCTTCCTGTTCGGCACCTTGGGCGCCTATATCGGCCTGAACCGACGCAGCGAACTGGTCGCCATGCGGGCGGCGGGGGTGTCGGCCTGGCGTTTCGTCCTTCCGGCGGCCGGGATGGCCTTCGCCCTGGGCGTTCTTACCGTGACCGTTCTGGGGCCCTTGGCCTCAGCCGGCGACGGTCTGTGGCAGCGCGAACGCGCCCGCATTTCCGGCGCCGCCAACGATGACCGGACGGACGCCCCCATTTGGCTGCGCGAAGGCGACGATCAGCGTCAGATGATCATCCGAGCGGGACGTCAGGACCGCGCCAACGCCCGGCTTCTGGACGTCACCTTCTTCATCTACGTCACGGATGCGGAAGGAAATCGCGACTTTTCCGAACGGATCGACGCCCAGTCGGCCGCGCTCAGCGCCGGCCGCTGGCGTCTGACCAACGCCGTCGGCGCCAGCATCGGCCAGAGGGCCGTCGCCTATTCAAGCCTCGATCTGCTCTCCAGCCTGGCGGACGAAGAGGCGTTCGAGCGATTCGCCCGTCCCCAATCGACGCCCTTCTGGTCCCTGCCGAATCAGATCCAGCGGATCGAGGACGCCGGCTTCGCCTCAACCGCCTATCGCCTTCGGCTTCAGCAGCTGCTGGCGACGCCCCTGGTCTTTGCGGCCATGTCCATACTGGCGGCGGCTTTCTCTCTACGTCTGATGCGTCTTGGGGACCTGGCGAGGATGAGCGTGGCCGCCGTCGTCCTGGGCTTCGCCTTCTTCTTCCTGAACCAATTCAGCTCGGCCATGGGTTCGGCCGAGGTGGTGCCGCCCCTGGTGGCGGCATGGCTGCCGCCCTTGTTGACGGCCCTCGCCGCCTTCACCTTGCTGTTCTATACCGAAGACGGCTAAGCGAGCGCCTCGCTCAAGACAGACGGATGCTTCATGCAAGGTGATCGCGATCGGGGTTCAAGGGCCTTACGGGCCAAGCTTCTGGCCGGCGCGGCGCTCCTGGCGTGTCTGCCCTTCGCGGACGAGGCGCTCGCCCAGGCTCAGCCAGTGGCGGGTCAATCGGCGGTTCCCGACGTCCTGCCCCAGGGCGCCGTCTATGTGGACGCCGACAGCGCCGGCCGTGTCGGCGACACGATCGTCGCCCAGAGCGACGGCGCGCGCCGGGTCTATCTGCGCGCTGACGGTCATGTGCTTCGGGGCGAGAACCTGACCTATGATCTGTCCACCGGCGCGGCCGCGGCCGACGGCCGGGTGGAGGCGATCGCGCCGGACGGCACGGTCGTCTACGCCAGCCATCTGGAGGCCGACGGCGAACTGAAGGCGGCCGTCGCCGTCGATTTCGCCACCCGTTTCAGCAACGGCGCCAGCCTGATGGCCGCGACGGCGGTTCGCCGAAGCGAACGGGTCAATGAGCTGAACTACGCCGTCTTCACCCCCTGCCCCATCTGCGACGACAAGGGCCCCAAGACCCCCAGCCTCTCGATCCAGGCCGAGAAGGTGGTTCAGGATGAGGCCCTGCGCGCCGTCATCTACCGCAATGCGATGTTCCGCATCGGCGGGGTGCCCGTCTTCTACACCCCCTTTTTCGCCCACCCGGATCCCACCGTCGAACGCGCGTCCGGCTTCCTGGTGCCGATCGTCAACTATGACGAAGGCCGCGGCGTCTCGATCGAAACCCCCTATCTGCATGTCGTTTCGCCGTCGGAAGACTGGCTGATCAGCCCGCAGTTCAACACGCGGGTGTCGCCCCTGCTGAACCTTCAGTGGCGCCGCCGCTTCGTCAACGGAACGATCGTCGCCCGCGGCGGCTACACCTACGAACGGACCTTCGGCGACTTCGATCGGGACGGCGACGGGGATTATGAGAGCAACATCCGTTTCGGCGACAAGGAACATCGCAGCTATGTGCTGTCCCATGGCGAGTTCGACCTCTGGGGCCCCTGGCGCCTCGGCTTCACGGCCGAGCGGACGTCCGACAAGACCCTGTTCGACCGCTATGACATTCAGAACCCCTATCAGGACAACGGCCTCTATTACGGCGACCGTCGTCGTCTGATCAGCCAAGTTTACGCCGAGCGTCAGACCGACCGTTCCTATATTTCGATCGCAGCCTTTTCGATCCAGAGCTTGAGACTGGACAACCGCTTCGCCGACACGGATTTCCGCGACGCGGAAGGGTTCAAGGTCTTTGAAAACGACGGCGCCCTGCCGATCGTCGCCCCCCTGGTCGACGCCCGCTGGGAGCCGTCGGGCCTGATCGGCGGCGGCCGGCTGCGGCTGAAGGGGTCCGCCGTATCCCTGTATCGCGACGTTTTCGTCGGCGCGCCGGTGCTCAATCCGGACATCGTGCCTGGGGACCCAACGGGGCTTTCGGGCGTGGACAGCCGACGGATCACAGGTCAGGCGGAGTGGCGTCGCGTCTTCATCACGCCCAACGGCCTGCGTATCGAGCCTTTCGTCGACGGCCGCGTGGACTTCTACGCCCTGTCCGACCTGCCGCCGATGATGGGCGTCGAAAGCGACGAGACGCTGAGCCGCACGCGCGCGAGCGCCGGGGTGGACCTCAGTTACCCCCTGGTGCGTCGCACGCCGCGCGGCGACATCATTCTGGAGCCGGTCGCCCAGCTGTCGGTCTCCAACAAGTCCGACATCGACCCTCGCATTCCCAATGAGGATTCACAGGTCATCGAACTGGATGAATCCTCCCTGTTCCGCATGGACCGCTTCTCGGGCTATGACCTGGTGGAAGGCGGCGCCCGTTTCACCGCCGGCGCCCGCGCTACGATCCGCTGGTCCGAAGGCCGCAGCGCCAGCCTTTTCGTGGGCCGCAGCTACCGCGCCGACGACGAAGACGCCTTCCGCACCACCATACCGGACAGCACGACCGGCGCCCTTTACGACCCCACCGGCCTGGCGTCCTCCGCCTCAGACTGGGTGGTTCAAGGCAGCTTCTCACCGTCGGACCGTATCCGCAGCTGGGGCCACGCCACCTTTGACGGATCCGGCGACATCCGGCGCGCCGAGGCCGCGCTGGACGGACGCTGGGGCCGGCGCAACCTCGCCAGCTTCAGCTACATCGTCGATCGGTCCAATCCGCTGTCAGGGCCGCTCAATCGGAACTATGAATTCGTCCAGCTGGCGGGTCAGCAGTTCGTCTACGGCCACTGGGGCGTGGCCGTAGCCGGCATCGCCGATCTGGAGCGCAACGTCATCACCCGCCAGGAGGTCGGCCTCCTGTTCGACGACGATTGTTTTAGGGTCGAGATCGGTTATCGCCGCGACAATACGCGGGTTCGGGCCAGTGGTCCGTCGGACGGGGTGTATCTACGCCTAAACCTCGCCACTTTCGGAGGTTCAGGTTATGGACAGGGCGGATTGCGTTGAGCATGACGCTGTACGGGGCGCGACCGCCTGCCGGCCCGGCCGGTGGACCGCTGTGAGGAATCAGGACGACCAATGGGTTTGATGCGTTATTCGACGGGGGCTGCGCTCGCGGCGCTCCTCCTCGCCGGTTCGGCCTATGGTCAGACGGCGCCCGCTCCGGCCGCCCAGCAGCCGACGGCCGCAGGCGCGCCTAACCCGGCGGCCGGAGACGGACCGGTTGCGGCCCGCGCCGCGCCTCAGTTCGAACTGGCCGACGGCATTGTCGCTACGGTCAATGACAAGATCATCACCGGCTATGACCTGCGCCAGCAGATGCTGATGCTGATCGCCTCGTCCCAGGTTCAGCCGACCGAACAGAATCTGCCGGCGATTCAGCAGGCGGCGCTGAACCGTCTGATCGAAGAACGGCTGAAGGCCCAGGAAATCACCAAGTTCGAGACCTTGAAGGTCACCGACCAGGAGATCGACGAGGAAATCGCCCAGATGGCGCGCCAGGCCGGCGTCACGCCCGCCGCCTATATGGAGTTTCTCCAGCAAGGCGGCATTCAGCCCAGCGCCTTCCGCGAAAACCTGCGCACGGAAATCGGCTGGAGCCAGCTGGTGCCCGGCCGCTTCAACAGCCGCGCCCGGCCCAGCACGCTTCAAGTCGAGCAGGAACTGCGCCGCCTGAACGAGGCGGCGGCCCAGCCCCAGTATCTGATCGGTGAAATCTACATCGAAGCGGCACGGGTCGGCGGCCAAGAGGCTGCGATGAACGGCGCCCGCCAGCTGGTGCAGCAGATCATTCAGGGCGCGCCCTTCCAGGCGGTCGCCCAACAGTTCTCCTCCGCCCCGTCCGCCTCGGCCCGCGTCCCCGGCGACGCAGGCTGGGTGGTCAAGGGCACGGTGCAGCCGGCCCTTCAGACCATCTTCGACCAGCTCCAGCCCGGCCAGCTGTCGAACCCCGTCCCGGTCGATGGCGGCGTCTACATCATCTATATGCGCGACAAGCGCGATGGCGCGGCCACCAGCCTGGTTTCAATGAAGCAGATGATGGTCGAACTGCCGGAATCGGCGTCAGAGGCCGAGCTCGCAGCGGCCACCCGGACTTTGGAAGGCCTCCGCCAGGGACTGAACTGCGACAACATCCTGTCCCAGGCGCGTGCGACCCAGGGCGTGATCGGCGCCGACCTGGGCGAATCGGACGTGGCCAATCTGGCGCCCCAGTTCCAGCAGTTCGCCCGCACCGGCGAGATCGGCTCGGTCTCGACCCCGATCCGCACACCGCTCGGGCTTCATCTGGTCGCCGTCTGCGGCCGTCGCGTCGGCGGTCCTGAGGCCCCCAATCGTCAGCAGGTCGAGAACCGCCTGCGCGGCCAGAACCTGGCGGTGCTGGAGCGTCGCTATATCCGCGATCTGCGCAACGACGCCCTGATCGAGTTCAAATGACCCGGCCTCTGGTCCTGACGCTGGGCGAACCCGCCGGCGTCGGGCCGGAGATCGTGGCCGCCGCCTGGCGGGCGCGCTCGGCCGACATGCTGCCGTTCGCCGTAATCGGCGACGCCGCCCTGCTTGAGGCGCAAGGCATAGCCGTCGCCGACGTCTTCACGCCCGGCGAGGCCGCCCAGCATTTCGAGCGGGCCCTCCCGGTCATTCACCGCGCCCTGCCCGCGCCGGTGACAATCGGCCTTCCCGACCCGGCCAATGCGCCCTCGGTCGCCGACGGCATCGAAGAGGCTGTCAGCTTCGCCTTGTCGGGCGAAGCCTCGGGTCTGGTCACAGCCCCCATCGCCAAGGCGCCTATGTACGCCTCGGGTTTCCGCTTTCCGGGCCACACCGAGTTCATCGCCGAACTGACCGCCGACGCCCCCTACGCCGGCACGCGGGGGCCCGTGATGATGCTGGCCGCCCGCGACCTGCGCGCCTGTCTGGTGACTATCCACGTCGCCCTGGATCAGGTTCCCGAGCTGATCACGGCCGAGCGGGTCGCCCGCACCGCCCGCGTCGTCCACGAAAGCCTGAAGCGCGACTTCGCCATCGCCCGCCCGCGCCTAGCCATGGCCGCCTTGAACCCCCACGCGGGCGAAGGCGGCGCCCTGGGGCTGCAGGAGATCGAGACCCTGATCCCCGTCGCCGAACATCTGCGCGGCGAAGGGATCGACATCACCGATCCCAGACCCGCCGACACCCTGTTCCACGACGCCGCCCGCGCGACCTATGATGCGGTGATCTGCATGTACCACGACCAGGCCCTGATCCCGGTCAAGACCCTGGACTTCTGGGGCGGGGTCAATGTCTCGCTGGGTCTGCCCGTCATCCGCACCTCGCCCGATCACGGAACGGGTTTCGACATCGCCGGCAAGGGGATTGCGCGTCCGGACAGCCTGATCGCCGCTATTCGTCTGGCCTCGGAGATGGCGGCGGCCCGCGCCGCGCGCTAACAGGGCGTGTGACCGACCTTCCTTCCCTCCGCGAAACCCTCGACGCCCACGGCCTGTCGGCGAAAAAGAGCTTCGGCCAGCATTTCCTGCTGGACCTCAATGTCACGCGCAAGATCGTCCGCCTGGCCGGTCCGTTCGACGGGCGCGCCGTGATCGAGGTCGGCCCCGGCCCCGGCGGCCTGACCCGCGCCCTGCTGGACTCCGACGCAGGCCCCGTGGTCCTCGTCGAAAAGGATCCGCGCTTCATTCCCCTGCTGTCAGAACTGGACGATGGCTCCGGTCGTCTGACGATCGTCGAGGCTGACGCCCTGAAGGTGAAGGAGGCGGATCTGGTCTCCGGCCCCGCCCATCTGGTCTCCAACCTGCCCTACAATGTCGGCACCGCCCTGCTGATCAAATGGCTGACCGGCCCCTGGCTGCCCCACAGCCTGACCCTGATGTTCCAGAAGGAGGTCGCCGAGCGCGTCGCCGCAGGACCCGGCGAGGACGCCTACGGCCGTCTGGCCGTCATCGCCCAGGCCGTCTGCACCGCCTGCATCGTCATGCACCTGCCCGCCGCCGCCTTCACTCCGCCGCCCAAAGTGGCCTCGGCCGTGGTCCATCTGATCCCGTTGGACGAACGTCCTTCGCCCGAACGCCTTAAGAAGCTTGAACGCGTCACCGCCGCCGCCTTCGGCCAGCGCCGCAAGATGCTCCGCTCCAGCCTGAAACAGCTGGGCGGCGCCGCCCTGTGCGAGGCCGCCGGCATTGAACCGGACGCCCGCGCCGAGACCATCGACGTGGCGGGCTTCCTGCGTCTGGCGGATGCGCTGCAGTAGGACCTGATACCTTGGGCAATATAGAGCACCGCGTAGTGTCGTCACGGCGCCGTCATCGCTGGCCTAGGATCATCTTCTGCGTTGTAATGGCTTTTGGCTTGTTCGCGCAGTTTGCTTTGGCGGCTTTCAGCAGGGGGATGAGTCTATCCTGCAACGTTCTATCCGTAATACAGGAAGCACCTTGGTTCGCTGGCGCATCTAGCTTCATCCTCCTCTGCTCTACCATCTATTGGGGACCGAACGTCGCGCTAAGGGCCATCGGTTACGCCTGTGCTTTGCACATCATCAACGCAGGTTTGATCAACATTGTAGTTCACGGCTCTTGGGGGTGCATTCTCGGCATCGACCCTAGCTGGATTGATGTTCATCCTACGCCGACAGGCTGGATTACGGTGACCTTGGGCGTTTTGTGCATGGGGATGGTTTGGTTCTTGTCGATGCTAGCTCAACGCCTAGAACGTAAGTGATCCCATGACCGTCGAACCCTTCCGCGCCATCACCGTCAGCCGCCTGGCGCACCAGTTGAAGTCCGAAGGCCGGTCGATCATCCATATGGAGTTCGGCCAGCCCTCGACCGGCGCCCCCGCCGCCGCCGTCGCCCGCGCGCATCAGGTGCTGGACGCCGACGCCATGGGCTATTGGGAAAGCCCTGACCTGCGCGCCCGCATCGCGCGTCTGTACCAGGACCGGTACGGCGTAACGGTCGATCCCGCCCACATTTTGCTGACCTGCGGCGCCTCGCCCGCCCTGGTCCTGGCGCTCAGCGTCCGGTTCAAGCCGGGCGACCGCATCGCCCTGGCCCGTCCCGGCTATGTCGCCTATCGCAACAGCCTGCGCGCCCTGCATCTGGAGCCGGTGGAGATCGCCTGCGGTCCCGAGACCCGGTTCCAGCTGACCGCCGCCCAGCTGGAGGCGCTCGATCCCGCTCCGGCCGGCGTCATCATCGCCAGCCCGGCCAATCCGACCGGGACCATCATCCCGGAGGCCGAACTCGCCGCCATCGCCGAGGTCTGCCGCGCGCGAAACATCGCCATCCTTTCGGACGAAATCTATCACGGCCTGTCCTACGTGGGCCCGACCCCGTCGATGCTGCAGTTCGCCCCCGACGCCCTGGTGATCAACAGCTTCTCCAAATACTGGAGCATGGCCGGCTGGCGGCTGGGCTGGTTGCTGGTCCCCGAGACCCTGATCGAGGCCGCTCGCGCCTATATCGGGAACATGTTCCTGACCCCGCCCAGCCTCAGCCAGCACGCGGGCCTGGTCGCCATGGACGCGATCGAAGAGCTTGAGGGCCATATCCAGACCTACGCCCGCAACCGCGAGCTGATGCTGGCGGCCCTGCCGGCGCTTGGATTGAGGAAGATCGCGCCGCCTGACGGCGCCTTCTACATCTGGGCCGACATCGGCCACCTGACGGACGACAGCGTGGCCTTCTGCGAACAACTGCTGCGCGAAACCGGCGTGGCCACTGCGCCGGGCGTGGATTTCGACCCCGTCGATGGTCGACGCTACATCCGCTTCAGCTTCGCGGTCTCGACAGGGGAGATCAAGGCCGCGTTGGAACGAATCACGCCTTGGTTCGCCGCTCGAAATCCAGGCTGAGCCGATCCGCGAAAGGCGGCAGGCCCAGGGTGGGTCGTACCTAAGCAATCGCCCCTAGGCCGATATTTACCCTCTGGAACCTGCCTGGTGGGATAAGGAGTGCAGTTGCGTAGCGCATAGGACGACATCGCGTAGGACGCCCCCGCCGGCGCGATGTCGTCGCCGCTTCACAGCCGAAGACGACACCGCGGCGGCCTGTCCCCCCTCCGCCAGCCGCGGTGTCGTTGTTCGTTCAGACGGGCTCGCGTAGCAGGGCGGCCTTGTAATCCCCCACCCACAGATTGCGGAACCGGCGCGAACGCTCGGCGTGATAGATGTGCGCCAGCTCGGCGTAGGACCGGTCAAAATCCTCGTTGACGATCACATAGTCGAAGGCGTCGCAGTGTTCGATCTCACCCTTGGCGTTGGCGACGCGGCGCTCGATGACATCGTCCGAGTCCTGCGACCGGGTGACCAGTCGTCGGCGCAGCTCTTCCAGGCTGGGCGGCAGGATGAAGACCCGCACCGCGTCCTCCGGGCATTTCTCGGCTACGTCGCGCGCCCCCTGCCAGTCGATGTCGAACAGGACGTCACGCCCCTCGGCCAGGGCCCGATCGACCGGCCCGCGCGGGCTGCCGTACAGATTGCCGTGGACATCGGCCCATTCCAGGAAGGCGTCGGCGTCGATCAGCTTCTGGAACCGCTCGCGATCCACGAAATTATAGTCGCGACCGTCAACCTCGCCGGGACGGATGCCCCGCGTCGTCATCGACACCGACAGCTCCAGCCCCCCGTGGTCCGCCATCAACCGGCGGCACAGCGACGTCTTGCCGGCGCCCGAAGGGCTGGCGACGATGAGGAGGACGCCCCGGCGGGGCGAGCGTTCATTCGACATTCTGAACCTGTTCACGCAACTGTTCGATGACGGCCTTCAGCTCGAGGCCGATTCCAGTGAGCGCCGTCGTAGCCGATTTCGAGCAGAGGGTGTTGGCCTCGCGCATGAATTCCTGCAGCAGGAAGGCCAGTTTCCGTCCAGCCGGCGGCGCGGTCATCAGGTGGCGCGCCGCGGCGACATGGGCCGACAGCCGGTCCAGCTCCTCGCGCACGTCGGCCTTGGCCGCCAGCGACGCAGCTTCCAAAAAGACTCGCTCTTCCAGGCCCGGCGCATCCGGCGCCAGTTCGGCCATACGGCGGCTGAACCGGTCGCGGATCGCCTCGACCTGCGCCTGGGCTTCGCCCTCGGCCGAGGCGACCAGGGCCTCGATTCGGTCGATGAACCCGCCCAGCACGGGCGCCAGCTGGGCGCCCTCCGCATGACGCGCGCCCCTCAGGGCGTCCATCGCCTCTTCGACCGTCCGGCCGATGGCGGTCTCCAGCGCGGCGCGCGCCTCGGGATCGTCCGTCTCCTCAGGGGCCTCTATGACGCCGCGCAGGGCCAACAGGCCGTCCGCAGACGGGGGCGTCGCCCCATCCTCCGCCAGCTCATTCGCCAGGGTCAGATAACGCGCCAGCAGCGGGGCGTTGATGGTGACCGCCGCCTCCGCCCCCTCCACCCGTCTGGCCTGGACGCCGACGGTGATCTGACCGCGCGCGAAGCGAGCCTGGGCGGCCGTCCTGACGGCGCGCTCCAGGGCGTCGAAACCGTTCGGCCCGCGGAACCGGACTTCGAGATTGCGCCCGTTCACCGACCGCGCCTCGACCGACCAGGTCCAGCCGCAGCCGGCGCCTTCGGCGCGGCCGAAGCCCGTCATGCCGGATATGCTCATCTCAGCTCCTGGCCCGCCCTCGGGGGCAGGGTGATCGTCGCCTGATCGGCGACGCCGGGCGCTGCCGATTCGGCCTCCGCCGCGACCGGCGCCGGATCTTCGGGCGGCAGGCCGGCCTTCTGTCGCTCAATCTGACGCCAGCGCGCCACATTCCGCAGATGCTCTTCATAGGTAACGGCGAAGACGTGGCCGCCCGATCCGTCGGCGACGAAGAACAGGGCCGGGTCCGCCGGCGGGTTCAGCACGGCCTCCAGCGCCTCCTTGCCCGGATTGGCGATGGGCGTCGGCGGCAGGCCGTCGATCTGATAGGTGTTCCAGGGCGTCTGGCGCTGCAGCTCGGACCGGCGGATGCCGCGGCCCAGCGGCCGCCCCTGGGTCAGGCCGTAGACGATGGTCGGATCGCTCTCCAGCCGCATCCCCTGACGCAGTCGATTGGAGAAGACCGCCGCCACGCGCGGCCGCTCAGCCGCCAGCCCGGTCTCCTTCTCGACGATGGAGGCCAGAATCACCGCCTCTTCGGGGTTGCGCACCACGGTTCCCGGTCCGCGCCGGGCCCACAATAGCCGCAGGTTCTCCTTGGCGGCGCGCTGCATCCGGTCGATCACCGACTGGCGGGTGTCGCCGCGTGACACCTCATAGGTGTCGGGCCACAGACTGCCTTCCTCAGGCGTCGTCTCGACGGTTCCGGTCAGCACCGGCTCCTTGGCCAGGATGTCCAGCGCCTGGGCCGAGGACCAGCCTTCCGGCAAGGTCACGAAATGGCGCACCACCCGCCCCTCGACCAGCAGGTTCAGCACTCCGGCCAGCGAGGTCCCCGACGGCACCTCATATTCGCCGGCCCGCAGCTTGCGATCCGCCCCGGTGAAGGTGGCCGCCGCCTTGAACAGGTCGGTCGAACGGATCACCCCCGCCGCCTTCAGCTGGGCGGCGATGGCCGAGACGCCGGAGCCGCTGGCCAGGGTCACGACCGTCCGGTCCCCCTGCCGTGCGCCCGGGCCCGGCCCATAATAGACGCCCCAGACGATGGCGAGGGCGGCGATCAGGAACAGGCTGAAAGTCGCCGAGGCGGTCAGCAGGCTGACCGTCAGCCCCGACCGTTTCTCCATCCTCCTGTGACCCCGCCCCCGTCCGGACATGTCAGTCGACCTTCTTGAAGATCACCGAGGCGTTGGTGCCCCCGAAGCCGAAACTGTTGGACATGGCCACGTCGATCTTCATCGGCTTGGCCTTGTTCGGCACCAGGTCGATCGGGGTCTCCATCTCCGGGTCGTCCAGATTGATCGTCGGCGGCGCGACCTGATCCCGGATGGCCAGGACGCAGAAGGCCGCTTCGATGGCGCCTGCAGCGCCCAGCAGGTGGCCCGTCATCGACTTTGTCGAACTGACGGCCAGGTTCTTGGCGTGATCGCCAACAAGGCCCTCGATCGCCTTCAGCTCGATCCAGTCAGCCATGGTCGAAGTCCCGTGGGCGTTGACATAGTCAAGGTCCGACGGCTGCAGCCCGGCCCGCTTCAGCGCCGCCTTCATGGCGCGCGCCCCGCCCTCGCCGTCCTCGGACGGGGCGGTGATGTGATAGGCGTCGCCGCTCATGCCGTAGCCGACGATCTCGGCGTAGATCTTGGCGCCGCGCGCCTTGGCGTGTTCGTACTCCTCCAACACCAGGATGCCTGCGCCCTCGCCCATGACGAAGCCGGCGTGGCCCCGGTCATAGGGTCGCGAGGCCTTCTCCGGCGTGTCGTTATAGGCGGTGCAGAGGGCCTTGCAGGCCAAAAAGCCGGCGATGCCGATCGGCACGATCGAGCTTTCGGCGCCGCCCGCCACCATGACGTCGGCGTCATCCAGGGCGATCATCCGGGCCGCGTCGCCGATGGCGTGGGCGCCGGTGGCGCAGGCGGTCACCACCGCATGGTTCGGCCCCTTCAGCCCGTGGCGGATCGAAATCTGTCCGCCGGCCAGATTGATCAGGGCGCTGGGGATGAAGAAGGGGCTGACTCGGCGCGGTCCCTGCTCCTTCAAGACGATGGCCGTATCGGCGATGGGGCCCAGGCCGCCGATGCCGGAGCCGACCATGACCCCGGTCCGCTCCTTGTCCTCGTCCGTATGGGGCTTCCAGCCGGCATCGTGCAGGGCCTCGTCCGCCGCCGCTATGGCGTACAGGATGAAGTCGTCGACGCGCTTTCGGTCCTTGGCGGACATGATTTTCTCGGGGTCGAAGTCGCCTTCCCCGCCGCCGCCGCGCCCGTCGACGCTCGGCACTTCGCCGGCGATGGTGCAGCTATAGCCCTCGGTGTCGAAGGCCGTGATCGGACCGATGCCCGACCGTCCCTCGACGATGCCCTTCCAGCTCTTGTCGACGCCCCAGCCCAGGGGGGTCAGCAGACCGATGCCCGTAACGACGACGCGGCGCATGGTGCGTGCTCCTTCAACTCCAATCCTGTCCCGGGGAATCACTGCGGATTCGCGAGGGTCAGAAACAGTAAAGGCCGCCGGGCGTCTCCGCTAGGAGCGCCGGGCGGCCCTGTGATCTGTCAGCCTGTGGGCCGCCAGTCGGGGCTGGATCAGCCCGCCGACTTTTCGTCGATGAACTTGACCGCATCGCCGACCGTCTGGATGTGCTCGGCGGCGTCATCCGGGATCTCGATGTCGAACTCTTCTTCGAAGGCCATCACCAGCTCGACGTTGTCGAGCGAGTCGGCGCCCAGGTCGTCGATGAAGCTGGCCTTTTCCGTGACCTTGTCCGGATCGGCGTCCAGGTGGTCGATGACGATCTTGCGAACGCGCTCGAGGGTGTCGGACATGAGTGTCTCTCTGCCTGTTTAAAATCGCCGTAGAGGCGGGGGTAGCTTCAGAAATCGCCGTCTCACGGCAGCGACGACGATGCAAGCCCGAAAGCCTGAACCGCCGATGCGTTCCTGCCCTTTAGCACAGGCTTTCGGGCGGGAAATAGTCTGTTGCGTGTCGTGATGACGATCAGATCATCGCCATGCCGCCGTTCACATGCAGGGTCTGGCCCGTCACATAGGCGGCTTCGTCAGACGACAGATAGACGGCGGCGGCCGCGATCTCCTCGCCCGTGCCCAGCCGGCCCGCCGGAATCCGGCCCAGAATGGTCTCGCGTTGCTGGTCGTTCAGCACGTCGGTCATGGGCGAGGCGATGAAGCCCGGCGCGATGCAATTGACTGTGATCCCGCGCGATCCGACCTCCTGCGCCAGCGACTTGGAAAAGCCGATCATCCCGGCCTTGGACGCCGAATAGTTGGTTTGGCCCGGATTGCCGGTGACGCCGACGACCGAGGTCACGCCGATGATCCGGCCCGACCGGCGCTTCATCATCCCCTTCACCGCCGCGCGGGTCAGGCGGAAATAGCTCTCCAGATTGATCTGGATGACCGACTGGAAATCCTCGTCCTTCATCCGCATCAGGAGGCCGTCCTTGGTGATGCCGGCGTTGGCCACCAGGATGTCCAGGGCTGAGCCCGCCGCCGTCTCGGCCGCGTTCACCAGATTATCGACCGACTCGGGGTCCGACAGGTTGGCCGTCGCGAAATGCGCCCGCTCGCCCAGTTCTTTGGCCAGATCCGCCAGCACCGCCTCGCGTGTGCCCGACAGCACCACGGTCGCGCCCTGGGCGTGCAGCGCCCGCGCCACCGCGCCGCCGATCCCGCCCGTCGCGCCGGTCACCAGCGCGGTCTTGCCTGCAAGATTGAACATTTATGTCTCTCCGAAGTGGCGAGTGATTAGTGGCGAGTGACGAGGAAAAGCAAAGTGGGGCGGCGATAGTCTCGCCACTCGTCACTCGCCACTCGTCACCCCCCTCGCAAAGGCTTCCAGCTCTTCCGGCGTGTTCAGAGGCAGACTCTCGGCGTCAGGCGCGATCCGCTTGGCCATGCCGGTCAGCACCTTGCCGGAACCGACCTCGACGAAGCGGGTCACCCGCCCTTCGCTCGCCATCCACTCCATGCTCTCGCGCCAGCGCACCCGGCCGGTCACCTGCTCGACCAGCAGGCGCCGGATGACTTCAGGATCGTTCTCCGGCCGCGCCAGCACATTGGCCACCACGGGAACCGCCGGCGCCAGAATGGTCGCCGAGGCCAGGGCCGCCGCCATCTCGTCCGCCGCCGGCTGCATCAGCGGGCAGTGGAAGGGCGCCGAGACGTTCAGCGGAATCGCCCGCGCCCCCAGTTCCTTGGCCTTTTCGATGGCCCGGTCCACAGCCGCCTTCTCGCCCGAGATGACGATGTTGCCGGCGTTGTTGTCATTGGCGACCACGCAGACGCCGACTTCAGCACCGGCCGCCGCTGCGGCCTCGGCCAGGGCCAGATCGGTCTTGGGCCCGATCAGCGAAGCCATCGCCCCCTGCCCGACCGGAACCGCCCGCTGCATGGCCTGGCCGCGCAGTTTCAGCAGCCGCGCCGTATCCGACAGCGAGATCGCCCCGGCCGCCGCCAGGGCCGAATATTCGCCCAGAGAGTGACCGGCCACATAGGCCGCCTTGGCCACGTCGAAATCAAACTCGACCTTCAGCGCCCGGATGACCGCGACCGACACCGCCATCAGGGCCGGCTGGGCGTTCTCGGTCAGGGTCAGCTGGTCCTCGGGGCCTTCGCGCATCAGCACCGACAGCTTCTGGCCCAGGGCCTCGTCCACCTCGGCGAAGACGTCGCGGGCGGAGGCGAAGGCGTCGGCCAGTTGCGCGCCCATGCCGACGGCCTGGCTGCCCTGTCCCGGAAACAGAAGTGCGAGGGTCATCGACCGCTCCCTGAATCATTGATCAAGAGCGCGGACCCCTAAGGCCAGACTTCCGTCAGGGCAAGTCGGCGCCTATTCGGCCCGCCGCGCTCTGACCTTGATCCGGACGTCGACCATCTTAGAGACCCAGTCGCCGGTCGCGTCGGATTCCAGGCCCAGGTTCAACGCGGTCCGGTCCAGTTGCAGCCGACCCTCCACCGTCGCGACGCCGCCGGCCTCACGATAGGTGAAGGGCAGGACAACTCGCAGACTGGTCGTCTTGATCCGCAAGCGGCCCGTCGCCTGGTATCGATCCCCGCCGAGCGACCGGAAGCCCGTCGTCTCGAACCGGGCGGTCGGATATTGGCCGACGTCGAACCATTCAGCCCCCTGGATCGAAGCCTCCTGCGTCGAGTCCCCTGTCCGCGCCGAGCCGGTCTGGACGGTGATCACCGCCTTCGACCCCGCCAGATCGGCAGGGTCGAACCGGATCTGGCCGCTCCAGCGTTCGAACCGGCCGTTGAAGGCGGCGCCCGACTGGCTCCCGGCGAAGGCGATCTCGGAGGCCTCGCGGTCTATGGTCCAGTCGACGGCCTTTTGCGACGCCTCCGCCGCCGCAGCCGGTTCGGCGGTTTCGGCCTCGGCCGCCTGGACATCCGTCGGTTCGGCCGGGATATCGGGCTCGGGCGCCGGAACGGGCGCGATTTCAGGTCGAGGCGTCGGTTCAGTCCTGGGGGCAGGCTGCGCGGCGATCGCCCCGGCCGTCGCCACGACGAGGATCAGGGCCAGGCCGAGACCGCGTTCCGCCCAGGCCGCGCGCGCGTCCGGCTTCACGCCTTCCTCGGAATCCTCCTCGCCCGGCCTCAGACCTGGAACCATGCGCGCCAGGACGCCGTCGCGGTCGAGGAACTGGTGTTTCAGCGCCGCCCCGACGTGCAGGATCACCAGGACGACTGCGCCCCAGGCCATGGCGGCGTGCGCGCCCATGGCCGAAAAGGCCACTGCCCGCCGCGCCTCCGTCGCCAGTTCGGCCATCCCCGGCAGGTGCGGGATGGGAAACAGGCCGAACCAGCGGGTCGCCACCTCCAGCGCCCGGTCCTGCGACACGGCCCAGCCGGCCGAAACATATAGCCACCCCGTCAGCGGCAGCCCCAGCATCAGGGCGTAGAAGGCCGCATGGGTCGCATGGGCGGCGAAGGCCTCCCACCGCCTCATCCCCGTAGGCAGGGCCGGCGGCCGATGCGCCAGCCGCCAGACGATCCGCACCAGCGTCAGGGCCAGAATCAGAAAGCCGATCGACTTGTGGAGCTGGAACAGGCGGTAGGCTGCAGCCTGGCTCCCCGGCTGTTCGACAGCGGCGGTCATCCACCAACCCATCGGGATCATGGACAGGATGCAGAGCGCGATCGCCCAGTGCAGGGCGACGGCGACAGCGGAATAGCGGCGGGCGGCCATCGGGCTCTCCGGATCAGGACGCAAGCAGCCCCCGCCGCCTCGGCCATCGCCGTGCGAGGAAGCAAAACAGCCGTCTACACCCGCAACGGCCGATTTCGCAACAGACACTGTATCGTTTAGATCTCGTCGTGAGCGGCGCCTCGAAGATGGAGGACAACTGTTCTTGCTATGTTCTCTTTTTTGATCCACCTTTCCTGTCATGCAAACCGCCAAGGGAAGAGGCGCGCGTTCGAATGCGACAGGCCGTTACGAGCCCGAGCAGCATGAGTCGTTCGACGACGGCTGGACGAACGACGACGCCCAGGCCGCGCCGCTGCGCACCACCCTCACGCCCGAACACGCCCGCACCATCATCGCCCGGAACGACAGTCCCGACATCGGCTTCGACCGCTCCATCAACCCGTACAAAGGTTGCGAACATGGCTGTATCTACTGCTACGCCCGTCCGTCCCATGCTTGGATGGGCCTATCCCCGGGCCTGGATTTCGAGAGCCGGATCTTCTTTAAGCCCGAGGGCGCACGTCTGCTGGAACAGGCCTTCCTCGCCCCCCGATACCGTTGCAAGCGCATCCACATAGGCGGCAACACCGACCCCTATCAGCCGGTCGAACGCGAGCTGGAATCGACCCGTTCGATCCTCGAGGTCATGCGGCGTTTCAACCACCCCTTCAGCATCATCACCAAATCGGTGCTGATCGCGCGCGACGCCGATATTCTGGGGCCCATGGGGCAGGCCGGCCTGGCCTCGGCCTTCATCTCCATCACCACCCTGGACCGGGGTCTGGCCCGCGCCATGGAGCCCCGCGCCTCAACCCCGGCCAAACGGCTGGAGGCCATCCGTCGCCTGGCCGACGCCGGCTGTCCCGTCGGGGTCGGCTTCGCCCCGGTCATTCCCGGTCTGAACGACCACGAGCTGGAATCAGTGCTGGAGGCGGCGGCCAAGGCGGGGGCGACGCGGGCCATGTATGTCACCCTGCGCCTGCCGCTCGAGATCAAGGATCTGTTTCGCGAATGGCTGGCCGACGCCCGCCCGGACCGCGCCGCCCGCGTCATGTCCCTGATCCGCCAGACGCGCGGGGGCAGGGATTATGACGCCGACTGGTCCCAGCGGATGAAGGGAACCGGCCCCGTCGCCGAACTGATCGGCGCCCGCTTCAAAGCCGCCGTCAAACGCTACGGCCTGGATGCGCCGCTGCGACCGCTCGACGAAACCCAGTTCCGCATCCCCGCCGACGCCCGGCCGCAGTTGGAGCTGTTCGGCTGAATCATGCGACGCTTGGCAGACGCTCGTAATCTTGACGGAAGACGCCCGCCTTTTCAGCCTGTTGAGAGCGTCAAACCACCCTGAACCCGGCGCTTTCCACTGGCGTGGTAAGGTCGTGAACAGGTCTTTGACAATTCAGCGCGTCGGGAAGCTCCCGCCAAAATGTGCACTAAAGTGCACTCATTTTTTCTTGAACGATCAGGCCTAGTCCGCCGCTGACGGATCGACGGCCCGTGTCACCAGATCGCGCCAGGTCGGGTCCGTGTCGTCGACCAGATCGACATCCTCCATCAGGGCCACCGCCCCCTCCCCGTCCGGCAGGATGAGGCCCAGGATCTCCATCGCCTCGCCGTCCGGCCCCAGATGGCTCTCGGCCTGGACGGCGACGGCCGCCTGTTCGCCGTCCTCCTCCCACCAGATCACCGGCTGGGGCAGGTCCATGGCGATGGGGCGCGGGTCGTCGGTCTCGCCCAAAGCGAAGACGGCCCGGCGCGCTTGGACGTCGTCCAGGGTCGCCACTACCCCGACGAAGGGCGTTAACCGGCTCCAGTCGTCGGCATCAAACCCGCCGCCATCTTCCAGCTCGTCATCCATGGGGCTACCGCTTGAAAACACTGACAAGTTCGACATGAGCCGACCACAGGAACTGGTCCACCGGCGTGACCCGCTCCAGCCGGAACCCGGCGTCAATCAGCACCCGCGCGTCCCGCGCAAAGGTTTGGGGATTGCACGACACCCCGACCACGACGGCGGCCTTGGTCCCGGCGATCTGGGCCGTCTGGTCGATGGCGCCCGCGCGCGGCGGGTCGAACACGATGGCCTCGCACCCCTTCAGATCATAGGGGGTCAGGGGCCGCCGGAACAGGTCGCGCGCCTCCGCCGTGATCGCCTTCATCCCCTTGGCCGAGCCTGCGCCCGCCTTCAGGGCCGCGATCCCCGCCTTGGACGCATCGGCCGCGATCACCGGCGCCACCGTCGCCAGCGGGAAGGTGAAGGTCCCGGCCCCGCAGAACAGATCGGCGATCTTTTTGGCGCCCTTCACCGCCGCCACGGCCCGCTCAACCATGGCCGCCTCGGCCTGGGGCACGGCCTGCAGAAAGCCCCCCGCCGGCAGGGGCACGGTGGCGGGGCCGAAGCCGATCAAGGGTTGACGCGCCATCATCAGGGTCTCGCCCGCGAGGCTCAGCCGCGCCAGATCGGCCCGCCGCGCCGCCTCTATGGCCCGCATCTGGGCGTCGGCCGACAGCCCCCCGCCCGAGCGTCGCTCCACCCCCGTCACATCCACGTCCAGCCCCGACAGGGTCCAGGTCACGTGCAGGGTCGGCGCCGACTTGGGATGCTCCAGAAAGGCCGCCGCCACCTCGGTCAGGGCCGGGATGGCGCGGATGATCCGGGAATCGGCCACCGGGCATTCCCGCACCTCGACCAGCCGCCACGACCGCCGCGCCTTGAAGCCCAGCACCACCCGACCGTCCTGGGTCCGGCGCGCGTGCAGAGCCACCCGTCGGCGCGTTCCGGGCGGGCTCGCCACCGTCGCCTCGACCTCGGTCTCGATCTTCTCGCGCGCCAGGGCCAGCCGCACCTGTTCGCGCTTCCACTCCAGATAGGGCCTGGCCGCCCAGTGTTGCAGCGAGCAACCGCCGCAGTCGCCGTACTGGGGCGACACCGGCGCGATCCGGTCTGGGCTGGGGGTCAGGATCTCGACCTGCTCCAGCCGCCCGTCGACGACTTCCCCCCGCACCGTCTCTCCCGCCAGGGTCAAGGCGGCGAAGACCGGCCCCTGCGGCGTCTCGGCGACGCCGTCGCCCTGCCCGCCGACGCGGCTGATCGTAAAGGTCTGCATCGCCGGGCTTCTAGCCCCGACGCTCCTCCGCGCCAAGCCACCGCCTCTAGCAGCGCTGAGCGCGATAGGCCCACGAAACATGAACGAAGATGAACAGCCCGCTCAAAAGCCGTTCAGCTTCGCGGTCCTAAACCTGCATGCAACAGACAGCCGGTCCAGCCGTTCAGCGCCCGTCACTGAACGTCCGACCATAAGGGGTTGAAGATGCGCCTTTCCAACACGTCCCTCGCCGCAGTTGCGGCCCTTACGATCGGCGCCTTGGCCGCCCCGGTCTCCGCCTCTGCTCAAGCCTACAGCTACAGCCGCAACTACGGAACCGGCGCCTACGCCCCCGCCTATGACTACGGCCGCTATGGTCGGCAGACCTACGATCCCTGCGCCCGCGAGCGAGAAGGACGCACCGGCGCCGGCGCCGTGATCGGCGGCGGCGCGGGCGCCGTCATCGGCTCTCAGCTGGCCGCGCGCGGACGCCGCACCGAAGGCAGTATTCTGGGCGGGGTCGTGGGCGCCGTTATCGGCTCGCAAGTCGGCCGCTCCAGCTCCGACGCCTGCCGCAGCTATCAGGCCGGCTACGCCTCCAACGGCTATTACAGCGGCGGCTACAGCCAGCCGAGTTACGGCTATTACGACGATCGCTATACGGGCGATAACGGCTATCGCTACGATGATCGCCGCGACGACTACGCCGACGACCGGTACGATGATTACCGCTCGCGCCCGATCGATTCCTATCAGAACTCCGACCGATGCCGCTTGGCGGAAAGCCGCATCCGTCTGCCGGACGGTCGCACGGACACCCGCTATGTCCGCACCTGCCCCGACCAGTACGGCCGCTATCGCGTCGTCGATTAATTTCAGCCCCCCTGTCAAATCGACGACGTGACGGGAGCCGCCGGAGGATCAGTCCTCCGGCGGTTTCTCATTTTTGAGGGGCTACCGGCCTTTGGCCTATTTGAGCCGGCGCTAGGAGGGCTCCAACGCTTCGCGCGGCTTAGGGCTGTTTAGCCTGGCTGATTGGCCCAGAGCAGGAACTCGACATTGCCGTCGCCGCCGGTGATCGGGCTTTCGGTCGTCGCCTGGACGGCCCAACCCAGGGCCTCCAACCAATCCCTGACGCGCTCCACGGCGGCGGCGTGGGCGGCCGGATCCTTGACCACACCCTTCTTGCCGGCGCCGGGACCGTCCGCCTCGAACTGCGGCTTCACCAGCGTGACCAGATCCGCGCCGGGCGCCGCAAGATCCAGGGCGGCGGGCAGCACCTTGCTCAGGCTGATGAAGCTGGCGTCGCACACGATCACAGACGGCGCCTCCGGAATCAGGTCGCGCGTCAGATCGCGCGCGTCCGTCCGCTCCAGATTGACCACGCGCGGATCGGCCGCCACCCGGTCGTGCATCTGTCCAAACCCGACGTCGACCGCGAACACCTTGGCCGCCCCGCGATCCAGACAGACCTCGGTGAAGCCGCCGGTCGAGGCGCCGACGTCCAGCACCACCCGCCCCTCGACCGCCACGGGCCAGACGGTCAAGGCGTGATCCAGCTTCAGCGCCCCGCGCCCGACCCAGCGGTGGGCCGGTTCCGCCTCGATTTCGGCCTCCTCGGCGATCTGCTCCGAGGGCTTGGCCACGACGCGCCCATCCGCCTTCACCCGCCCCGCCTCAATGGCGGTGCGGGCGCGGGAACGGGTGTCAAACAGTCCCCGTGCGACGAGCAGTTGGTCGATGCGCATCTAAATCCTCCCCCACGGGGGGAGGGGGACCGCGCGCAGCGTGGTGGAGGGGCCCTGCCCCGGACACCAGCCTTGGATCGAGCCCCCTCCACCGCTTCGCGGTCCTCCTCCCCCCGCGGGAGAGGATTGGGTCATCCGATCTCGCTGAGCCGCGCCAGCGCCGCCTGCAGCTTGACCTTGCCGGCTTCCGCCTCAGCCAGCTTCATGCGCTGCTCCTCGACCACTTCGGCCGCGGCGCGCGACACGAAGTTGGGATTGCCCAGCTTCTTGTTCACATGGCCGATATCGGCGTCAAAGACGGCGATCTCCTTTTCCAACCGCGCCCGCTCGGCGGTCAGGTCGATGATCCCCGCCAGCGACAGCGCCGCCGTCGATCCGCCCGAGACGAAGGTCACGGCCCCCGTCGGCGCGGCCTCCGCCGATCCGACCTCGGACACGCGACCTAGGGTCAGGATCAGGTCGCGATGGCGCGCGATTCGCTCGGCCGTGGCGGCGTCCGGCGCGACGAAGGCCAACGGCGGCTTGGCCGACGGCGGCACATTCATCTCGGCCCGCAGCCCCCGGATTTCGCCGACCAGATCGACCAGCCAGCCGATCTCGGCCTCGGCCGAGGCTTCGATGAAGCCGTCCGGCAGCACCGGCCATTCGGCGCCGATCAGCAGGGTCTCGCGCGCCGGCCCCTCCTTGCCCAGCTCGGCCCACAGCTCCTCGGTGATGAAGGGCATGACCGGGTGCAGCAGCTTCAGCGTCTGGTCCAGGGTCCAGGCCGTCATGGCTCGCGTTTCGGCCTTTGCGGCCTCGTCCGAGCCCTGGAAGATCGGCTTGGCCAGCTCCAGATACCAGTCGCAGAAGACGTTCCAGACGAACCGGTACAGCGCCCCCGCCGCATCGTCGAACCGCCCGCCCTCGATGGCCTCCGACACGGCCCGCTCGGCCTTGGTCAGTTCGCCCCGGATCCAGCGGTTGATCGTCTGTTCGACGGTCGCGGGATCGAAGCCCTCGACGCGGGCGCAGCCGTTCATCTGGCTGAACCGTGCCGCGTTCCACAGCTTGGTGCCGAAGTTGCGGTAGCCCTCGATCCGCTGCTTCGACAGCTTGATGTCGCGCGTGCCAGACAGGATGGCCATGGTGAAGCGCAAGGGATCGGCGCCCAGCTCATCGATGATGCCCAGGGGGTCGATCACGTTCCCCTTGGACTTTGACATCTTCTGGCCCTTCTCGTCGCGGACCAGGCCGTTGATGATGACCCGCTTGAACGGGACCTCGTCCATGAAGTGCAGGCCCATCATCATCATCCGGGCGACCCAGAAGAAGATGATGTCCGCCGCCGTGACCAGATCGCTGGTCGGATAGAACCGCTCCAGATCCTCGGTCTTCTCGGGCCAGCCCATGGTCGAGAACGGCCACAGGGCCGAGGAGAACCAGGTGTCCAGCACGTCCTCGTCCTGGGTCAGGGCGACCTCGGAATCATAGCCCGCCATCGCTTGTTCGCGGGCGTCCTCTTCGGTCTCCGCGACATAGATCTCGCCGTTCGGACCGTACCAGGCCGGGATGCGGTGGCCCCACCACAGCTGGCGGCTGATGCACCAGGGTTCGATGTTGCGCAGCCATTCGAAATAGATCTTCTCGTAAGACTTCGGCTCGAACACCGTCTCGCCCTGCTCCACCGCCTTCAGCGCGGGCTGGGCCAGAACCTTGGCGTCGACGTACCACTGGTCCGTCAGCCAGGGCTCGATGACCACGCCGGAACGGTCGCCGTGCGGCACCACATGCTTGGTCTTCTCGATCTCGCGCAGCCAGCCCTCTTCCTCGGCGCGAGCCACGATGGCCTTGCGCGCGGCGAAGCGGTCCATGCCGACGTATTCGGCCGGGATTTCCGGCACGTCGTCGGCGACGATCCGGGCGAAGGCGTCCATGACGTTCAGGGCCGGCAGGCCGGCGCGCTTGCCGACGCCGAAGTCGTTGAAATCATGCGCCGGGGTGATCTTGACCGCGCCCGAGCCCTTGGTCGGGTCAGCATACTCATCAGCCACAACGGGAATACGGCGTCCGGTGATCGGCAGGGTCACGAACTTGCCGACCAGCCCCTTGTACCGCTCATCCTCCGGATGAACGGCCACGCCGGTGTCGCCCAGCATCGTCTCGGGCCGGGTCGTCGCCACCACGATGAAGTCGCGCGTCTCCCATTCCGTCGCCTCGCCGTCCTCGTCAAAGGCGACGGGGTGTTCGTAGGTGACGCCGTCCGCCAGCGGATAGGCGAAATGCCAATAGGCGCCGTCCACCTCGCGCTGCTCGACCTCCAGGTCCGAGATGGCGGTCTGGAAATGCGGATCCCAGTTCACCAGCCGCTTGTCGCGATAGATCAGGCCCTCCTTGTGCAGTTGCACGAAGACCTTGCGCACGGCCGCGTTCAGCCCCTCGTCCAGGGTGAACCGCTCGCGCGACCAGTCGCACGAGGCCCCCAGGCGGCGCAGCTGGCGCACGATGGTCCCGCCGCTCTCGGCCTTCCACTCCCAGACCTTGTCGATGAAGGCGTCGCGACCCATGTCGCGCCGCCCGACATTTCCGGCGGCGGCCAGCTGGCGCTCGACCACCATCTGGGTGGCGATGCCGGCGTGGTCCGTACCCGGCAGCCACAGCACCGCCTTGCCCTTCATCCGGTGATAGCGGGCCAGGATGTCCTGAAGCGTATTGTTCAACGCATGGCCGATGTGCAGGCTGCCCGTCACGTTCGGCGGCGGAATGACGATCGAATAGGCGCCCTCGGCCCCTTCCGTGCGGGGCGCGAACAGGCCGCTCTCTTCCCACTGGGCGTACAGGCGGGGTTCGGCGGCCTGGGGTTCGAAGGTCTTTTCGAGCATGGGTCTTCTTTGATCGTTGTCGTGCGGCCAGGGCGCGGCCTTGAATGACAAAGGGCGGCCCCTTCAGGAGCCGCCCCTCGATAGTCTGAGGTGAAGCGAAGGGCTAGGCGCTGCGCGCGATGCGTTCGACTTCCCTCTGTACCGCCGCCTGGACGATCCCCGGCAGATTGTTGTCCAGCCAGTCCTTGAGCAGCGGACGCAGCATTTCCGCCACCATCGCCTCGACCGTATTGCCGCTGACGAAGCTCATGTCGCCTCCCGCCGGCGCAGGCGCGGCCTCCGGCTTCTTGAAGCTGGCCGCCAAGCCCGCAAAGGCCGAGGCGGCGCTGGCGGCGGCGCTTTCGCCAACCAGGGCATCATAGCCGCTGGACGCCGCAGGCGCCGGCTCCGTCGCGGCAGGGGCCTCTTCAACGGCTTCGACCACATCCAGATCGCCGATGCTCTCGGCGGCAGGCGGCGCTTCATAAAGCTCGGTCAGCTCGAGAACGTCTTCTTCCGCAGCCGCTGGCTGGGGCTCGGCATCGGCGACCGGCTCCGGCTGGGCGGCGAAGATGGTCTCGGCCGGTTCCGGCTCAGGCTCCGGCTGGGGTTCCGGTTCGGGGGCGGCTTGCGGCTCCGCCGCCGCAGCAGCGGGGGTTTCCGCCGGCGCCTCGTCTTCGGAGATGATCCGGCGAATAGACGCCAGGATCTCCTCCATGGTCGGTTCCTGCGCGGGCTGATCGGTCATGGCTAAACCTTGGAGAGACCTGGAACAAACTGAGACACGACGCCAGACGTCGCGACACGCCCCGAAAAGACTGCTGATCCCCCCGGCCGCCCGTTTGTCGTCGCACCAACGCCCACCGGAATCAACGGGCGTTTTAGGCTTGAAGGCTGATCAGAGGCTCAATTCTGCGGCGCCGTCTCGACAACTTCGCTTTTCAGCTGGGCGTCGATCGGGGCGTCGGGCGCATCGTCAGCGTCCACGACGGGCGGCGAGGCCACCCGGTCCAGCGCCTCGATCACGCCGTCCCAGGGCAAGGCCCCGCGATTGCGCACGCGGTCGTAGTTGGCCTTGGCGTCATAGGCTTCCAGCGTCGGGTTCAAGGCAGGCCCTTCCAACTGTCCCATGGCCGACAGCAGCGAGGCGCGGGCGACATATTCGGCCGCACGCGCGCTGGCCAGGGCGGTCTGGGCCGAGCGCAGAGCCACTTCCTGGTTCAGCACGTCCAGAGTGGTGCGAAGGCCCACCTGGGCCTCCTGCCGCACGCCCTCGGCGGCGACGGAGGCGGCGCGAACCGCCTCGTTCCCCGCAGTGACGTTCGCCCGTGTGGACAGAACCTGGGCGTAGGCGGAACTGACGTTCTGCAGGATGGTGCGCCGTTCGGCCTCGATGGCGATCTGGGCGGCGTTGGCCTGTTCCAGGGACTGGGCGACCCGCGAACGGTTCAGGCCGCCGGTGAACAGCGGCACCGACAGGGTGGCGCCGGCCGTAAAGCTGCGGCGATCCGCCAGCTCATCCAGATTGCTGAGGTCGGTCGCCGTACCGCCGTAGGAGGCTGTCGCGCGAATGGAAGGCAGATATTCGGCGCGCGCCGCCGCCACCGCCGCCTCGGCCTGCTGAAGCCGGTATTGCGCCGCCAGAAGACCGGGGTTGCGCGCCAGGGCCACCTCCATGGCGGCGTCGAAATCGGCCGGAATCGTCGGCAGGACGGGGGCGGCCTCCAGGTCGGTCGGCGACTGGCCCACCACGGCGGCATAAGCGGCGCGCGAGGTCGACAGTTGCGCCCGCGCGCTGGCCAGGTCGGCCTGCGACTGAGCCAGGGAGGCTTCGGCCTGGGCCACGTCGGTGCGGGTGATCTCCCCCACCTCGAACCGTGCGCTGGTCTCTTCCAGCTGGCGCTGAAGAACCGACAGATTCTCCTCGCGAATACGCAGGATCTCCATGTCGCGGGTGACGTTCACATAGGCCTGGATCACCGCCAGCATGACCGACTGTTCGGTACCGCGCAGGGTCTCCCGGCCCGCCAACACCCCGGCGCGGGCCTGGTCGATCGCCAGGGCGCTGCGTCCCGCCGTCCAGATGTTCTGGGACAGGCTGACCCCAGCCGTGGCGCCGTCGCTCTCGCTCGAGGAGCTGGAGACCTGGGTGTCGGGCACGCCGTCATTGTTGGTGTCGACGAACTGGGTCACGGTCGGGAAGTCGTTGCGGGTGTAGCTGGCCCCCACCGAACCGCTGAGCGTCGGCCGCAGGCCCGACCGCGCCTGAACGACCGTCTCGTCCAAAGCCCGCTGGTTGGCGCGTTGCGCCAGCAGGTTCGGATTGGTGCGATAGGCCAGGGCGATCGCATCCTGGAGGGTTTCAGCCCAGGCGGGCGCGCCCAGTCCGGTCACGAGAGCAACCACAGCGGCCGAAGCCAGGGTACGCGAGCGTTTCAACATTGTCCGTCCTTGCCTGACGCCCCCGCGAGCGTCCGATGTTCTTCAGCGTAACTGCGGCTTCCGCCCGTTCCACGCCAGTTAAGTTTTTTTCACGCTCACCGCCGAGTCCAGGCTGCACCCGGGCTTACCGTCGGTTTCACAGGGCGAAACTGGGCGCCGGCGTCAGTTCCGCCAGGAGGGCCGGCGACGAATCGAACAGTTCGCGGCGAGACAGCCCTTCTCGGCCCTTGGTGTAGAGGGCCGCCTTGCCGATAGCGCCGCGACGCTCGACCAGAACCATCCGACCGCCGATCCGCAGGGCGGCGCCCCAGGCGTCCGGCAGGGCGGCGACGCCGCCTTCGCAGACGATCAGATCCCAGCCCTCGCCGACCGGTCGGCTCAGCGGGGCCAGGGCCGTCGCGACGCCTTCCGCCTCCAAAGCCGCCCCGACAACGTCGAACACCGCCTGTTCGGCTTCCTGAGCCGTCACCGTCAAGCCCATGCGCGCTAGCACCGCCGCAGCATAGGGCGCCGCTATGGCCAGGGCCTTTTCGCCCTCGCGGGCGTCGGCGGCCTGAAGCAGTTTCGACAAATCCCGCGCCGGCATCAATCGACGGTCGGCCGCGATCTCGACCTCGGCATCCGAATAGGCGGCGAAGATCCGGTCTGGCGCGCAATAGTTCTCGCGCGGCACCGCCATCATCGCCTTGTGGATCTCATGGCTGGTGACATCGTTCACGCGAACCTGGGAATCGACCATGGCCTTGCGCTCGGCAGTGAAATCCATCTGTGGTCAGCCTTCAAACGGGAGGGGGAGAGGAATTATCGCGTGCTTATAGTTCCGTGCGTTGCAGCGGACAATCCGATCTGATAGCGAACGCCCCTCGCGATGACCGCCCCCGAGTGATCGGGGATCACAGCGGCCTGATGGCGGAGTGGTGACGCAGAGGACTGCAAATCCTTGCACCCGGGTTCGATTCCCGGTCAGGCCTCCATCGCGAAGAGACGCTGCACTGAAAAGGGGCGCGAACCGCACGGTTCGCGCCCCTTCTGTCTCAGCCGCCGATCCGAATCAGACCGGTGCGGTGATCCACCCGATCGCACCGGCCGCGCCCAAGGCGGCGACACCCAAGGCGATAGCCAGAGCGACCCTGGCGTTCCTGTTCAGAAAGTACAGAAGATTCATGATCAGCCCCCCCCAGCAGGCCGATGGTCGCCACAACTTCGTTCGACACGCAAGGTGAATAGAAGGTTAACGCTTAAACTCTGGGTGATCTCCGTTCGATGTCATCTGATACAGAGCCAGGGCGCTGGTCGCCGCGACATTCAGCGAATCAAAGCCGCCCGCCATGGGAACGCCGACCGCCCGGCATCGACCGATCACCTCTGGGGGAAGGCCCGGCCCTTCGGATCCCAACACGACGGCCACCGGTCCGCTGCGACGATAGTCGGCCAATCGCTCGGTCGCCGAGGGCGTCAGCGCCAGCACCTCGACGCCGGCCGCTCGAAGCGCCTCGACCAAGGCTGACGCCCTGGTTCCCACGGCGAATGGGGTTCGCAGCACGGCCCCGACGGAAACCCGAATGGCCTTGCGATAGAAGGGGTCGCAACAGAGGTCGTCCAGAAGAACCGCCCGCGCGCCAAAGGCGGCCGCATTGCGGAACAGGCCGCCCATATTGTCGTGATTGCCGACGCCGCAGGCCACGACGAACACATCATCTGCTCGCACGTCGCACAGCAGGGCCTCGACGGAAGCCGTCGCCGGCTTCTCCCCCAGGGCCAGGATGCCGCGGTGCAGGGCGAAGCCCGCGATCCCGTCGAGCACCGCCTGGGGCGCCGCATAGACGGGAACGTCGGCCGGAAGGATCGCAATCACGTCCGCCAGCGCCTCGACGCGCTTCTGCGCCAGCAGGATCGCGCGTGGACGACAGCGTGAAGCGGCGGAGGCCAGAACGCGCAAAACCACCTCGCCCTCGGCCACGAACAGTCCCTCTCGGCCGGTCAGGTCCCGTTCGCGGATGTGGCGAAAGCCGGCGATCCTCGGATCGTCAGGGTCATGGATGGAGATCGTGCGCATTCGTCATTTTCCCCATTGCACGAATCGAACGGCCGCTGCTATAGGCCCGCCTCCCGAGCAGTTCCGCGGTAGCTCAGTGGTAGAGCAGCCGACTGTTAATCGGCTGGTCGTAGGTTCGAATCCTACCCGCGGAGCCACTCGGGATTAGTCGCCGACGAGATCGGCGGCGCCCCCTTCCCTTCACATCCGATCGCTCACCGCCGCCTTTCGCATGCGGCGACGACCTCGGCCTGTCGATCAGGTGACGCGGCGTTTCTCCAGCTTTCGCGCCAGGGTGCGGCGGTGCATGCCCAGGCGGCGGGCGGCCTCTGAGATGTTGAAATCGGTCTCAGCCAGGGTCTCGTGAATGCGTTCCCATTCCAGAGTCTTGATGGAGGTGGGGCGAGTAGTCAGCGGCGTATCGGCGTCGCCTGCGGCCTTGCCGAAGGCGGCCTCGATGTCGTCGGTGCTGGCCGGCTTGGCCAGATAGTGGCGGGCGCCCAGTTTGATGGCCTCCACCGCCGTCGCGATACTGGCGAAGCCGGTCAGGACGACGATGTTCATCTCGGGGTCCAGTGCATGCAGGGTGGAGACGCAGGCCAGGCCCGAGGCGCCCCCCAGTTTCAGATCCACTACGGCGAAGCCGGGCCGATGCGTCTTCAAAACCTCGCCCATCTGGTCGGGGCCGTCGGCGCTGACGACAGTGTAGCCGCGACGCTCGAAGGATTTCCGCAGGGTGCGCGAAAAGGACTCGTCGTCCTCGACGATCAACAGCACGGGGGCTTCATCGCTCATGGAAGTTCTCCAGCAGAATTATCCTCCGGCGCCAGGACGTCGATCGGGACGGTCAGCCGCACCTCTCCCCCGCCTGCGGCGGGATTGGACGCTTCGACCACGCCGCCGAGGGAGCGGATCACATTGACCAGCAGAAACAGGCCCAGGCCCGCGCCAGGGCGATCCTTCGTCGTATTATAGGGCTTGCCCAGCCGCTCAAGAACCGTGGCGGGGAAGCCCGGCCCATTGTCCCGCAGCGTGACCTGCAAACAGCCTTCGGTCACCGTGGGCGTGACGATGACCCGCCGGGCGCCCGCCTCGACCGAATTGTCGAACAGGACGCTCAAAACCTGTCGCAGGGCCGGGTCGGCGATGATCCGTGGATCGAGTCCGTTCCACGGCGTCAGCTCCACCTTCACGCGGCTGTCCCGCGCGCCCCAGCCGTCGGCGACCTCGCGCAGAAATCGCACCAGGGTAGTTTGGGTCGGCGCCTGTCCCCTCGCCTCTCCGGCCGACATCAGAATGCCGGTCACAATGGATTTGCAGCGCTCGACCTCGGCCTGCATCACCTGCATGTCCTGGATCAGATCAGCGTTGGCCTTCAGCAGAGGCATGCGACGCCAGTCGCTGAGGATGACCGAGAGGGAGGCCAGGGGCGTCCCCAACTCATGGGCCGCCCCGGACGCGAGCAACCCCATGCGAACGATGTGATCCCGCTCGGTCGCCTGCTGCCGAATGTCCGCAAGATAGGCGTCCCTGGCTCTCAGATTCTCCGTGATCCGGGTGATGAAAAGCACCAGCAGCACCGCGATGAGCAGAAAACAGATCAGACCGCCCGCCAAATAGAGGCTTAAGCCCCCGCCATGCTCCCCAGGGAGGTCGAGCGGCCGGTTGAACAGACCCAAGCCTGCGAAACACAGGCTGGTCACGACGATCAGCGACCAGGCATAGGCCGGCGCCAGAAGCACGGCGCCCAGGACCACCTGCAAAATATAAAGGGCGACGAACGGATTGGTCGAGCCGCCGGTCAGGAACAGTTGCCACGTCAGGGCGGCGACGTCGGCGAGAAGCGCCAGCATCAGTTCCTGATCGGATATGGCGTCGCGCCTCTGGGTCAATGGAATGCTGATCAGGTTCACCACCACCAGACCGGCCGGGGCGATCAGCAGCCAGCCGATCGGAACCCGAATATCCATGACGAAGTGGACGATCAGGATGGTGGCGATCTGTCCCGCCACGGCCAGCCATCGCAACTGCACCAGAAGGCGAAGATTGCGGCGGTTTACGGCTTCCTGAGACACCGCCGTCTCGCGCCAGTCGCCCATTCCGAACAGGCGCTGCAAGACCGAGTTCATGGCGCCGCCCGTCGACGTCGCGTTTCGCGCGCCAAGACGCCGTATCCGACCAGGGTCAGCAAGGCCATGCCGAACCAGGTGAGGGCGTAGACGAGATGAGAGTTCGGAAAGGCGATGACGGTCAATCCGCCGCGCGGCCATCCGTCCGGGTTCGGTCGGGCGTCGGCGTCGATGAAATAGGGTGCGGCGTTCGACAGGCCGCGCGCCGCCGCAATGGCCGCGACGTCGCGCGAATACCAGCGCCCCGCGCCGGGATCATTGGCGCGAAGAAAGCCGCCTCCGGGCTCGGTGACGCGCAAAAGACCCACGACGGTCTGCGGACCGCCCACCTGCGCGCCGCTTCGAGTCTCGGGCGCGCGCCTCTCGGGGGTAACGAAGCCCCGGTTGACCAGAACGGTGAAGCCTTGCGTCGTTCGCAGCGGCGTCAGAACCCAGAAGCCGGCGCCATAGTCGGTCACCGCCTGAACCAGGGTCTCGCGGCCATGATCGAACACGCCGCGGACCATGACCCGTCGGTACTGATCATTGGCCTGAGACAGCGTCGCCCAGGCGGCGGGGCCCGGCGCCGGTTGAGGGGCGGCGTGAACCCGGGCGTCCACCTGTGCGATCAGCTCGGTCTTCCACCTCAGCCGCTCGAGCTGCCAGACGCCGAGGGCGACGAAGCCGGCGAACAGCAGGGCCGCGCCCAGCCCGGCCCAAAGCAGAACCGGGGAGGTACGCCGCGCGATGGACTGCCGGGCCTGGATGGCGGTCTCCTAGCCGTCCTCTCAGGAGGACATCTGGCTCATGTCATGGGTGGAGGGCATCATATTGGTGTTCAAATGATACATGACCCACAGCGAGCCCGACAGGGCGATGACCACGACGATGATCGTGAAGATCAGGGCCAGCATGGTCCAGCCGCCTTCGGACTTCGAATTCATGTGCAGGAAGTAGATCATGTGGACCACGATCTGCACCACGGCGAAGGCCATGACGATCAGGGCGGTGGCCTGGGTCGGCAGGACCCCGGTCATGACCAGCCAGAAGGGGATGGCGGTCAGGATCACCGACAACACAAACCCGATGAGATAGCTCTTGAAGGAGCCGTGATTATGCCCCTCGTGGCCCAGGTGGTCGGTGTCGTGGGACTCCGGCGAGTGGTCGTTCTTGTCGGCGCTCATCGAACCATGCCCAGCAGATAGACGAAGGTGAAGACGCCGATCCAGATGACGTCGAGGAAGTGCCAGAACATCGACAGGCACATCAGGCGGCGCTTGTTGGCGGGGATCAGCCCCTTCCAGCTCACCTGGACCATCAGCGTCACCAGCCAGATGATGCCGAAGGTCACGTGCAGGCCGTGGGTGCCGACCAGGGTGAAGAAGGCCGAGAGGAAGGCGCTGCGTTGCGGCGTCGCGCCTTCATGGATCAGGTGGGCGAACTCGTAGAGCTCGATCCCCAGGAAGGCCAGACCGAACAGGCCGGTGACGGCCAGCCAGATCAGGGTCTGGCGCGTCTTGTTCTTGTCCATCGCCAGCATGGCGAAGCCGTAGGTGATCGACGAGAACAGCAGCATGGCGGTGTTGACCGCCACCAGCTCCAGGTCGAACAGCTCTTTCGGTCCGGGGCCTGCGGCATAGTTGCCCCCCACGACGCCGAACACGGCGAACAGCATCGCGAAGATGAGGCAGTCGCTCATCAGATAGAGCCAGAAGCCCAGCATGGTGCTGGAGCCTTCCTCGTGATGCGGCTCCTCTTCCAGGTGGAAGACGTTCGGGTCGTCGATCTTGATCGCCGTCGCGCTCATGGATCAGGCCTCCGTTCCGGCCAGGAGGCGGGTGCGCGCCTCTTCGGTCGCGCGGACCTCATCCGCAGGGATGTAGTAGTCGCGCTTGTAGTTGAAAGTATGGGCGATCGAGACCGCCAGCACGCCCAGGAAGCTGAGCGCCGCCAGCCACCAGATGTACCAGACCAGGGCAAGCCCCATCACCAGGCACAGGCCGGAGATGATGACGCCGGCGCCCGTGTTCGAGGGCATGTGGATGGCCTTGTAGCCGCTCAGCGGGCGCTGATACTTCTTCTTTTTCATGTCCCACCAGGCGTCGGCGTCATGGACGACGGGGGTGGAGGCGAAGTTATAGGCCGGCGGCGGCGAAGAGGTCGCCCATTCCAGAGTCCGGCCGCCCCAAGGGTCGCCGGTCGTGTCGCGCAGCTTGTCGCGATTGATGATCGAGACCGCGAACTGGATGAACATGGCGGCGATGCCCAGGGCGATGACGCCCGCGCCGATGGCCGCGATCACGAACCAGATCTGCAGCGACGGATCGTCGAACACGCGCATCCGGCGCGTCACGCCCATCAGCCCCAGAACGTACAGGGGCGCAAAGGCCAGCCAGAAGCCGGGCACCCAGCAACAGAAGCTCACCATCCCCCAGAACTTGTCCAGCTTGAAGCCGAAGGCCTTGGGCCACCAGAAGTTGATGGCGGCGAACAGGCCGAACAACACCCCGCCGATGATGACGTTGTGGAAGTGGGCAATCAGGAACAGCGAGTTGTGCAGCACGAAGTCGGCCGGCGGCACCGCCAGCAGCACGCCCGTCATACCGCCGATGACGAAGGTCAGCATGAAGGCGACCAGCCACATCATCGGCAGTTCGAAGCGGATACGGCCGCGATACATGGTGAACAGCCAGTTGAAGATCTTCGCGCCCGTCGGGATCGAAATGATCATCGTGGTGATGCCGAAGAAGGAGTTCACCGAGGCGCCCGAGCCCATGGTGAAGAAGTGGTGCAGCCACACCAGGTACGACAGGATGGTGATGACGACCGTGGCGTAGACCATGGAGGTGTAGCCGAACAGCTTCTTGCCCGAGAAGGTCGAGGCGATCTCCGAAAAGACCCCGAACAGCGGCAGGATCAGGATGTAGACCTCCGGGTGACCCCAGATCCAGATCAGGTTCACGTACATCATCGGATTGCCGCCGAAGTCGTTCGTGAAGAAGTTGGTGCCGACGTAACGGTCCAGCGTCAGCAGGGCCAGAACGGCGGTCAGGACAGGGAAGGACGCCACGATCAGGACGTTGGTGCACAGCGAGGTCCAGGTGAAGACCGGCATCTTCATCATGCCCATGCCGGGCGCGCGCATCTTCACGATGGTGGCGATCAGGTTGATGCCGGACAGGGTGGTCCCCACCCCCGCGATCTGAAGCGCCCAGATATAGTAGTCGACGCCGACGCCGGGGCTGTAGCCGATGCCCGAGAGCGGCGGATAGGCCAGCCAGCCCGTCCGGGCGAACTCGCCGACGAACAACGAGGCCATGACGATGACGGCGCCGGCCGTCGTCATCCAGAAGCTGAAGTTGTTCAGGAAGGGGAAGGACACGTCGCGCGCGCCGATTTGGAGCGGCACGACATAGTTCATGATGCCCGTCACCAGCGGCATGGCCACGAAGAAGATCATGATCACGCCGTGGGCGGTGAAGATCTGGTCATAGTGGTGGGCGTTCAGATACCCCTCGGACCCGCCGAAGGCCATGGCCTGTTGCAGGCGCATCATGATCGCGTCGGCGAAGCCCCGCACGAACATGATCAGACCCAGGATCATGTACATGATCCCGATCTTCTTGTGGTCCACGGTGGTGAACCACTCCTTCCAGAGATAGCCCCACAGTTTGAAATAGGTCAGGGCGCCGACCAGGGCGGCCCCGCCGAGCACGACGACGACCATGGTCGCGAGCACGATCGGCTCATGCGGCAGGGCCTCGAGCGTCAGCCGCCCGAAGATAAGGGGAATGAGGGTGTCAGCGTTCATCGACTGTGTTCGCTCAAGCGTTGGGGGCGGAACGGACGTCGGTCGAAACCGCCCCCGTCGATTGTTGTGATCGGGACAGCGCCGCCATCGGCTGTCCCTGAAGCGACAGGCCCTGCTCCATCAAAGGAGCCAGGCTGACCGGGGCGCTGACCGAATCCAATTCAGCGCGGCGAATACGCTCTGCGGCGGCCGCCTCGGCCTGCAAGGGGGTGCAGATGGTCATCACATAGCTGTCGTCGGAGCCGAAGACGGCGGCGTTCTTCCCGCGGCCGGCGTATTTGTCATAGACCAGCGGCATGGTGTTGCGCACCGAAGCCATGGTGAGGCCGCCCTTGCGGTCGATCTGCATCATCTCGCCCATGCACATCTTGCCGGGCTCGACACACATATTGAGGATGGCGTCCCACAGTCCGCCTTCGACATTGGCGAAATAGAGGGCCGGGACCTTCTCGCTGGGCTTTTCCAGTTCCAGATAACGCTCGCGGTCCAAGGCCTGACCGCCGCGCCGCACGCCGGCGATCCAGCCGTCGAACCCGGCCTGATCGACCCCGTGGAAGACGAAACGCATGTGCGAGAAGCCGTCGCCCGAATAGTTGGCCGAAAAGCCCTCATAGTCGCCGGGCCGGTTGATCACGGCGTGCAGCTTGGTCTCCATGCCGGGCATGGCGTAGATCTGACCCGCCAGGGCCGGAATATAGAAGGAGTTCATCACCGAGGAGGAGGTGATGTGGAACCGGATCGGACGATCCACCGGCGCAGCCAGTTCATTGACCGTCGCCACCCCGTACTGCGGATAGATGAACAGCCACTTCCAATCCAGGGCCACCACATTGACCTGCAGGGGCTCGACGTTTTCCGCCACGGCCTGCCCCGGCTTGATCCGATCGATCGGGCGATAGGGGTCCAGAAGGTGCGTGCCCGCCCAGGTCAGGGCGCCCAGGCAGATGATGATCAGCAGCGGCGCCGCCCAGATCACGACTTCCAGATGGGTCGAGTGGTCCCAGTCGGGCTGATATTCGGCCTCCTTGTTCGACGCCCGGTATTTCCAGGCGAAGAAGACGGTCAGGCTCATCACCGGCACGATGATCAGCAGCATCAGCAGGGTCGACACCATCAACAGATCGCCCTGCTGCTGGGCGACGTCGCCTGCGGGTTTCAGGACGACCAGGTCGCAGGCCGACAGCGCGGCTGCCAGGGGCGCGAGCAGGAGTAGGCGCAGAAGGCGCAAGACGGCTCCAATCGGAAAACGTCGGACAAGGGGGAGGAGTCGCGACGGTTGGCGTTCGAATTCGGCCCGATAGTCAGCTTCGACGCGGAACGACATTGGACAATCTGTCCTATCCCCTTGGACCGCCTTTCATCGCAAAGGGCGCGCGGTCATAATACGGCGTCAGTGCCGCGACCTTCCAATTTTACCCGTTTTACGGAGCGATGCCAGCCTATGTCCGCCTCGACGACCCCCTCGTCAGAGTCGCTGGAACGCGACGCCGCCGCCCTCCATGCCCGTCATGACCATAGCCATGGCAAGGTGGACGCCGGGGAGATCGCCATTGGTGTGATCATCGGCCGCACGTCGGAGTTCTTCGACTTCTTCGTCTACGCCATCGCCTCGGTCGTGGTGTTCCCGCAATTGATCTTTCCCTTTGCGGGTCCGATCGGCGGCACCCTGCTGTCCTTCGCCGTCTTCGCCCTGGCCTTCCTGGCGCGGCCTCTCGGCACCGCCCTCTTCATCGCCATCGACCAGAAGTTCGGGCGCGGCGCCAAGCTGACGACCGCTCTGTTCCTTCTGGGCACTTCGACCGTCGCGGTCGCCTTCCTGCCGGGCTATGAGACGATCGGCATCGCTGCGGCCGTCCTGCTCGCCGTCTTCCGAATCGGCCAGGGCGTCGCCCTGGGCGGCGCCTGGGACGGGCTGGCGTCGCTTCTGGCCCTGAACGCGCCGGAGAACCGGCGCGGCTGGTACGCCATGATCCCGCAGTTGGGCGCCCCGATCGGATTGATCGTCGCCTCCGCCCTGTTCGCCTTCTTCCTGAACACCCTGTCGGCCGCCGACTTCCTGGATTGGGGTTGGCGCTATCCGTTCTTCGTCGCCTTCGCGATCAACGTCGTGGCTTTGTTCGCGCGGCTCCGCATCGTCGTCACCCCCAGCTTCCAGAAGCTGTTCGAGACGCGCGAACTTCAGCCGGTGCCGGTCCACACCGCTGTCAAGGCTGAGGGTCCGCGCATCGCCATCGGCGCCTTCGCCCCGCTGGCCAGCTTCGCCATGTTCCACATGGTCACCGTCTTCCCCCTGTCCTGGGTCTTCCTGTTCACCCAGGAGACGCCGGTGCGCTTCCTGCTGATCGAAATGGTCGGCGCCGCCTTCGGTCTTCTGTCCATCCTGGCCTCGGGTCTTCTGGCGGACCGTTACGGCCGCCGGACCCTGCTGGCGATCACCGCCGCCGGCATCGCCGCCTTCTCGGGCTTTGCGCCCCAACTGCTGAACGGCGGCGCGATCGGCGAGCTGACCTTCATGATTTCCGGCTTCATCCTGCTGGGCCTGTCATTCGGCCAAGCCTCGGGTCCGGTGGCCTCCAGCTTCTCCCTGGCGAACCGCTATACGGCCTCGGCCCTGACGTCAGATCTGGCTTGGCTGTTCGGGGCCGGGTTCGCTCCCCTCGCCGCCCTGTGGATCTCCAGCCAGTTCGGCCTGATCGCCGCCGGCGCCTATCTGCTGTCCGGCGCAATCTGCACCCTGGTCGCCCTGTGGCTGAACCGCGAACTGGCCCGCAGCGCCTCGGACAAGCAACGCGCCGCAAAGGCCTGATCGCCAACCGGTCTGACCTTCCAACCCCGGTTCCGCCCTGCGGGACCGGGGTTCTTACTGCGTAAAGGCAAACCCAGGGCCTTTCATGCAAAACGGGCGATGCCTAAGCATCGCCCGTTCGGCCGCACGATGGACAGGAAGGCCCGTCGATCAGAAGCGGTAGCGCGCCCCGATGTAAATCTGGCGGCCGGTGTGGTGGTAGACATAGGTGCTGTCGCGGGAGCCGCCCAGGTCGCCGTGGTTCTGACGGTTTTCCTCGTCCGTCAGATTCAGCCCCTCAACCGACAAGCTGAGGTTGTCCGTCAAGTTGTAAGAGGCGGAGGCGTCGATCGTCGTCGTCTCGGACTTGCCCTGGAACGGAATCAGACCCGCCGCGCCGTTTGAACCCGGGACATTCTGGTAATAGGCGTCGCGGTAGGCGGCTGAGACCCGCGCGTTCAGCTTGCCGTCGTCATAGTAGAGGGTCGCGTTCCAAGCCTCGGGCGACAGGTTCACCAGATCCTCAGTCACGATGACGGTGCAGCTCGCCGTGGTGCAGTAGTCGATCTCAGACTCGACGTGGGTGTAGTTCAGCAGCGCGCCGATGTTGGACAGCGGCCCCGGCAGGAAGCTGAAAGTCTGCTGGTAGCTGATTTCAAACCCCTTCAGCGGCCCCCCTTCCGTATTGGTAGGGGTGCTGAACACATAGGGCGAACCGGGCGGCCGGGTGGAGACCGCCGGGAAGGCCACGGGATTGAGCGCCGTCAGTTCGCCGTAGGTCAGGGTCTGCTGGGTCGTCTGCACGAAGGTGGAGATGTCCTTGTAGAAATAGGCGAAAGACAGCAGGGCTTCGGGCGCGAAATAATATTCGACCGACAGATCATAGGTCTTGGCGCGATAGGGCTCCAGTTCGACGTTTCCAAGCGAGGCGGTGTTGCTCGATGCGTTGACCGCGCTCAGCGCGAAGACCGGAACAAGGCTGGTGACCGGCGGACGCGACATCACCTTGGCGGCGCCGAAGCGGACGATCAGGTCCTCCATCGGCTCAATCGCGACGTTCAGCGACGGCAGGGTGTCTTCATACTCGTTCTGGCCCGTCACCGGCGTCGCCACCCCGCCGACGTTGGAATAGCCCAGGGCTTCGACCTCGGTCTTGACCTGACGCACGCCGACATTGCCGCGGACCGGCAGGCCCATGATCTCCAGATTCCAATCCGCCTGAACGAAGCCGCCCGTGTCGGTCTCCGTCACCTCGCGCCAGTTGCCGTAGGTAGAGGGGTTGCCGTTCAACCCGACCAGACGGAAGTCGCCGCCGGCCACCCCGGTGTCGCAGTTGCAACGATAATCCCAGACGGTTTGCAGCGCCTCCAGGTCCGGACGGATCCAGGATGTCGCCGCCCCGGCGGGCAGGTCCAAATTCTTGCCGAACCCGGTCCGCAGATCCGTCACATCCGCCATGGTCACCCCAGCCGGAAGCGCCGGCGCGCCATTCGCCAGCCGCGCAAAGGCCCGGCTGCTTGATTCATATTCCTTGCGGCTGACGCCCGCCTTCAGGGTCAGACGCTCGCTCAACTCGAACGCAAAATTGGCTTCGCCGGTGGTGTAGACATTGTCCTGAAAGTTGGCGCTGGAGCGCAGCTCGGACCGGGGCTGGGCGCCGGTCGGGCCGACGATGGACCATTGCGCAGGATCGGTGACGTCAAAGCCCCAGTTGATGGCCGGAAGATTGCGATTTTCCCGGAAATCATAAGAATAGCCGTCGACATTCTGTCGGTCGATGATGGCGCTGACCTGCACCGGATTGCCGAAGCTCGATTCCGCCCGGCCAATCAGGCCGTTGAACCTCAGCCGATCCGAGAACTCGTGTTCGACCGCAAAGGTCATCTGCTTGAACTCAGTCTCCAGGACGTCGAACCGCTGCTCGCTGCGGATGTCCATGTCGTCGAGCCGGGCATAGGTCATTTCGCCGGTGTCGGGATCGATTGCAAAATCGACGATGTCCACCTGGGGCTTGCCGCCCTGATCGGCCCCGCGACTTAGGGACCAAGCTTGCAGGAAGTTCTCGCTGCGGGTCGAATCCAACTTGGAGTAGAGCATATCCAGGGTGAACAGGGTCGGACCGTTGCCGGGCCGCGCCTGAAGCGAAAGGGTCGCGCCGAGCCGCTCTTGACCATGTTCAAGGCTGCCGTAGCGCGGAATACGCGGATGATAGGTGTTCGCCGGGCTGGGCAGGACGCTGCCGTTCTGGAAACCCCCGTCGGCGCTGGCCGGGCCCCAACGGACGGAGCTGAAGCCTTCTTCGAGGCTCTCACGTTCGCTGTAGGCGATGGAAAACAGGGCGCCCAGCTGATCGTCGGCCCAGGTGTTGGAGATCAGGCCCGCGAAGCGGGGGCTCCAGTCTTCCGACAGGTCATTGTAGCCGTACTGGCCAGACAGCGCGCCTTGGAAGCCCATCTTGTCGAAGGGTCGGCTGGTCCGAAGGTCCACCGTGGCCCCCAATGAGCCCTCCTCCACCTCGGCCGAGGAGGTCTTGCGCACCGTGATATTGTTGAAGAGCTCCGAGGCGAAGACGTTGAAATCGAAGCCCCGCCCTCGGTTGACGCCGCCGGAAGAATCGGTCGCCCCGGTGGAAGCCTGGGCTTCGATGCCGTTGATCCGCGTCCGGGTGAACTCCGAACTTAGACCCCGGACGGTCAAGGTGCGGCCTTCGCCGGCGTCGCGGTCAATGGACACGCCGGGAATACGCTGGATCGACTCGGCGAGGTTGGTGTCAGGGAAATCAGCGATGTCTTCGGCCGAGATGGCGTCCACCACGCCAGCCTCGCGTCGCTTGATATTCAGGGCGTTCTGAAGGCTGGCCCGAAAACCGGTGACCACGATCTCATCAACCTCAGTGGCGTTCTGCGGCTGGGGCGCCGTCTCGGTCGCCTGAGCGGCGGCGTCGTGCGCCATGAGCGCGAGGGTCAAGGCGCCGAGCGATGCGGTCGCGGTCAGGGCGCGTTGAGCGAATTTCTGGCGTGGGGTCATTTGGTTTTCTCCTCCCGTTCATGGCCCTCGGAGATCAACCGCCTCCGTTCAGCCGCCCGCTGCTGGCGGACGACACCGGTGTCAGCTTTGGTTTGCCAAAGTACTGCTACCGGTGTCATAGTTGTTGTACGCACAGTCGCCTTTCTATTGCAAGACGGACGTCTGACGGGTTTTCGAGGCCCGCGCATCATAGGCAAGGCGGCCTTGCCGACCATTACCGACCGGGCGACAGAACACCGGCGACAGGGAAGGACATCAGGTTGAAGCAGCCCCTCTCCAGCAGTTCCGCAGGACAGACGCCCATGACGCGGCGAACGGCCTTAGCGGCGGGTTTGTCCGCCGCCGTTATAGCGCAAACGGCGACGGCAGGGCCGCGCGCCTCGGCGCCGCGCGTGACGACGACGGCTGGGCCCGTCATCGGCCTGCGGGAAAGGGAGCTCAGCGTCTTCAAGGGGATTCGCTACGGAGCCCCGACACGGCGATTTCGGCCGCCCGAACCGCCCGTGCCTTGGCGGACGCCGGTCCTCGCCGTCCAGTTCGGCGCCGCCGCTCCCCAACGCGGGGATGAACCCAACCAAAGCGAAGACTGCCTTTTCTTGAATGTCTGGACCCCTGGCGCCGACGCCGCTCGGCGGCCGGTGATGGTCTATATCCACGGCGGCGCCTACGCCACCGGCTCGGGCTCGCACCCCCTCTATGACGGCTCGCGACTGGCCGCAGAGGAGGACGTGGTCGTGGTCACGCTTAATCATCGCCTCAACGCCTTCGGCTACGCCTATCTAGCGCGGCTCGTTCCAGGCTTTGAAGACTCCGGCAACCTCGGTCAGCTTGACCTGATCCTCGCGCTGCGATGGGTTCGCGACAATATCGCGGCCTTCGGCGGCGATCCTGATCGAATCATGCTGTTCGGCCAGTCCGGGGGCGGCGCGAAGATCGCCACCCTGATGGCCATGCCGGCGGCGGAAGGCCTGTTCCACTGCGCCGCCACCATGAGCGGTCAGCAGGTCACGGCGTCCGGACCGATCAACGCCACCACTCGCGCTGTGACGTGGTTGAAGGCCCTGGGGCTGACACCCGATCGCGCGGCCGAAGCGGCGACCCTGCCGGTGGAGCGCCTGCTCGAAGCCCAGGCGGTGCAGGACCCGATTCTCGGATTCGGCGGGCTGTATTTCGGCCCGGTCCTAGATTTCCGCGCCCTGCCCCGACATCCCTTCTATCCGGACGCCGCGTCCTCGGGTCTCAAGACGCCCATGATCATCGGCAATACGCGCGAGGAGACGCTGGGCTTCATGGGCGACGATCCCAAAAACCAAGACCTGACCTGGGACACGCTGCCGGGCCGATTGACGCCGTCCGTCATGCGGATCGACGTCGCGCCCGAGGTCGTCGTCGACGCCTATCGTCGCATGCATCCCGACTGGTCGCCCGACCAGGTGTTGATCGCCGCGACCACGGCCGGCCGCTCCTGGCGTGGCGCGCTGATCGAGGCCGAGGAACGCGCCAAGGCCGGAGCGCCCGCCTGGGTCTATCAGCTCGACTTTCCCGGCGTCATGGCCTCTGGCCGCAAGGGCGCCTTCCACACGGCGGACATCCCCCTGGTCTTCGGAACTGTCGCCTCGCCCGAATCCCGCGTGAACGGTCCTGGCGCCGAGACCGTCTCAGCGGCCATGCGAAAGGCATTCGCCGCCTTGGCGCGGGACGGTGATCCGAACCACCCGGGCCTGCCGCGCTGGGACCGTTACGAACTGCCACAGCGCCAGACTCTGCTGTTTGATGTCGAGCCACGCATGGCGAACGATCCCAGGGGCGACGAGCGCGCCTTCTTCGCCGCCATTCCCTATATCCAGCCCGGAACCTGACCCGCCTAGAGCGGCACGTTCAGCCGACCGGCCCAGGCCCGGACCAAGTCAGGCCAGACCTGGGCGGGCCGGCCCTGGATCAGACGTACGCCGAAGCCGTGGCCGCCTTCTTGAAAGAGGTGTGCCTCCGTCGGCACGGCCGCAGCCTTCAGCGTCCTCAACAGTTGAAGGCTGTTCTCGACCGGGACCGCCAGGTCGTCCATGGCGTGAAGCATGAAAACCGGCGCGGCGTCCCGCCAATCCATCGCCTCCAGAGAATAGGCGCTGATCTGGTCCGCTGCGGGAGCCTGGCCCAGCAGATGGGTTCGCGAACCCTGGTGGGCGTAGGGATCAGCCATGGTGGCCACCGGGTACATCAAGACCGTCAGGTCGGGCCTTAGCGAAACGGCATCTTCGGCGTCGATGGCGGGATAGGTCTCATCGCGCCTGGCGCTGAGCAATCCTGCGAGATGCCCGCCCGCAGAGGCCCCGAGGACGCCGATCCGCGCCGGGTCCACTCCATAGACGTCCGCGCGTGAGCGGATCAGCCGCATCGCCCGTTGCGCATCCTGTAGCGGGGCGTCCGGCCCGGCGGCCCAACCATCCGCTGGAAGTCGGTAGCGAAGCACGAAACAGGTCGTACCGGTCGCCGCAAAAACGCGGGCGACGTCGTAGCCCTCTTTGTCGAGAACCGCCCAACGGTAGCCGCCGCCCGGGATCAACAGCAGGGCTGAGCCGTTGGGCCGTGCCGGCCGAAAGACTGTCAGCATAGGGTCGAGGCCGTGTAAAAACGTGCTGAGCGACGGCGGGGCGGAGGTTGAGACGAAGCGCAGGACGCCTCGTGCTCAGGCCCGGATCGCCTCCATCAACGGCCTGGTTCCCATCACCGCCATCACCCGCTTCATATTGTAGGCCAGGATGTGGAGGCTGATCTCGGTCTTCACGTTGGGCAACCGCTTCATCAGGAAGTGGGAGTGGCCCATCCAGGCCTTAATGGTGCCGAACGGGTGTTCGACCAGGCTTCGCCGTTCACGCATGGCTCTGGGCCTCAGGTCCATTCGGGTTTGAAGGGCATCGATCACCGCTTCATGCTCCCACCGCGTGACCTTTCGTTCGACCGCAGGCGTGCACTGAGCCTTGATGCTACAGCCTGTGCAACTGGCCCGATCCCAGTACCGATGCAGCGTCATGCCTCTTTCGACGACGGTCATGTGGTACGGAAGCAGGGAGCCGGCCGGGCAACGGTAGACGTCTTGATCTGGCAGATAGACGAAGTCCTGCTTGCCGAAGCGCCCATTCGCCTTTGCGCCTGACGTCAGCGTCTTTGGCACGAAGGGCGTCGCGCCCAGGGCCTCACAGGCCAGGATTTCTTCGCCGGAGAAGTAGCCCCGGTCCGCCAGCACATCGAGCCTCTCCACGCCCATGGCCTCCTTGGCCTGACCCGCCATGTTCGCCAGCTGTTGCTTGTCCGAGCCGGTCATCACCACCTCGTGGGCGACGATCAGGTGATGCTCGCCCTCGACGGCGGATTGGACGTTGTAGCCGACGATGCCACTCCCCCGGCCTGACGTCGCCATGGCGCGGGCGTCGGGATCGGTCAGGGACACCTGGCCGTCCGGCGACGCCTCGACCTCAGCCTCCATGACCTTCAGCATCGCCATCTGGGCGCGAAGGCGATCGATCTTCTCGACCAGCCTCACCGACCGTGCCTCCACGCCATCCCCCTCGTGCCGATCGGCCGTATCGAGGTCCTCGAGGTAGCTGGCGATGTGCTCGGCAACCTGCTCGATCCGCCGCTTCACCTTGTAGGCGGTGAAGTTCTTGTCGCGGGTGTTCACCGCCTTGAACTTCGAACCGTCGATGGCGACGAGGGCCGATCCGAACAGGCCCAACTGTCGGCACAGCACCACGAACTGCGCACAGGCCGCCTGGATCGCAGGGCCATTCTCGCGGCGGAAGTCGGCGATGGTCTTGTGGTCCGGCGCCAGCCGCCCCGTTAGCCACATCAGTTCGACGTTGCGCTGCGCCTCACGCTCCAGTCGCCGGCTCGACTGCACCTTGTTCAGGTAGCCGTAGACGTAGAGCTTCAGCAGCATGGCCGGGTGGTAAGCGGGCCGTCCCGTCGCTGCGGGCGTCATCCCCTCAAACCCCAGCCCCTTCAGATCCAGCTCGTCGACGAAGACATCGACCACCCGGACCGGATTATCCTCGGCCACATAGTCATCAAGACACTCGGGAAGCAGCGTCTGCTGCCGGCGATCTGCACCCTGAACGAAGCGGCTCATACCCACCTCCTGCTGACCTCAGAAGGCTAAGCTAATTCGCTCCATACCAAGACGTTTTTACACAGCCTCGGTCATCGGTGTACTGGGCGTAGCGGTCGTGAAAAGCCGGATCGGTCGAACGCTCCGGCACGATCGGCGTGAGCCGCACCCCCTCCCCGCCCGGCGCGCCGCGGGGCCACAACCAGATCGTTTCGTCGGGGTCAGGCGGCGCGGCCGCCTGCCGCTCTCCAGCAGAGAAAGCCTCGGCCGCCGCCGGTCGTCCGAACGCCAGCCCGCCTGCGGCGAAGACCAGGCCGAGCAGATGTCTTCGAAGCAGCTTCATCTCTTCATCCAAAAAGAAGCGGCCGGACGAGTGATCGTCCGGCCGCGCTTTGATCAGACCTTGGCCGGAGCGTACTTCGGCGAAAGCAGATGCACCACCAACAGGGCGATTAGATAGGCTGAAGCCGCCACGATGAAGATCGGCGTATAGGTGCCGATCTGCTCCAGCACATAGCCGGCGTACTTCGCCATCGCCATGCCGCCGATGGCCCCCAACATGCCCCCGATCCCCACGACCGAACCGACCGCCGAGCGCGGGAAGACGTCGCCCGGCAGGGCGTAGAGATTGGCCGAAAAGCCCTGGTGGGCCGCGGTGGCCAAGCCGATGATGCCGACCGCCACCCAGAGGTTGGACGCCATGGCGGCGAAAGCGACCGGGACGGCGCACAGGGCGCAGATCAGCATGGTGATCTTGCGGGCCCTATTGACGCTCATGCCGCGGTGCATGAAGCGAGACGACAGCCAGCCGCCGCCGACCGATCCCACGTCCGACAACAGGTAGATGGCGACCAGCGGGGGGCCGAAGGATTTCAGATCAAGTCCGTAGGTTTTGCCGAGGAAGTCCGGCAGCCAGAACAGGAACATCCACCAGATGGGGTCGATCAGGAACTTGCCCAGGGCGTAGGCCCAAGTTTCCTTGACGCCCAACAGCTTGGTCCATTTGACCTTTTCAACGACATCGGCAGGATCCTGCTCGATATAGGCCAGCTCGGCAGCCGACAGCCGCTTCTGTTCGCGCGGCCGGCGATAGACCAGGAGCCAGATCGGCAGCCAGATTAGGCCCAGCAGGCCGGTGATGACGAAGGCCAGTTGCCAGCCGAAGGCCAGAACCAGACCCGGAACGATCAGGGGCGTGACAATGGCGCCGATATTGGTGCCCGCGTTGAACAGGCCCGTCGCCAGGGCGCGTTCCTTCTTTGGGAACCACTCGGCGACGGCCTTGATGCCTCCAGGGAATCCGCCGGCCTCGCCGACGCCCAGGAGCATGCGCGCCATCATGAAGTGCGACAGATCCCGCGCCGCGCCGTGCAGGATGTGGCCGATCTGCCAGATGCCGAATGCCACGCCCAAGCCCCAGCGCGCGCCGACGCGGTCCATGATCCGGCCCCAGAGCAGATAGGCCACGGCGTAGGAGGCCTGGAACCAGAAGACGATGTCGGCGTAGTCGGTCTCCGACCAACCGAACTCGGTTGACAGCATGGGCTTCAAGAAGCCGATCATCTGGCGATCGACATAGTTGATGACCATGGCTGCAAACAGCAGCCACATGATGATCCACCGATACTTGCCCGGCGACGGCGCCTTGATCTCAATCGGTCCTGCGCTTGACGCGTCGGTCATGATTATTCCCGTTCCTGATGGTTCCTCACGCGTCCCGGCTCTCTCGTCCCTCAACGGCGGCCAGGTTGACGTGTTTAAGAAGATTACTGCGCTTCAGCCCTCACGACCGAGCAATGGAGTTCGGCAACGCCCCTGAATACGCATACGGCCTGATCCCCTGCATGGACCCGGTGTACGCCGGTGACAGCGCCGGTGGAGATCAACATGCCGGCCTTCAGCGGTCGGCCCCATCGGGCGCAATGCTCGGCCAAGAAACGGACGGACTCCATTGCGCCGCCCTGAAGCGACGCAGAACCGCCGACGCCGACGCTCTCGCCGTTGACGAAGGTTTCGACCTCGATCGCCTCGAGCCGCTCGCGCCAATCCGCCAACTCAGGCCCGATGATCAGGCCGCCGTTATTGCCGAAGTCTGAGGCGACGACTGCGGAGCCCAGGTCATTGATCGCCGACAAGGGGCTGCCCGCCAGCTCGACCCCCACGAAGATCTTGTCGATCGCCGCGACGGCGTCCGCCAAGCTCCAATCCGTTTTGTCGGGGTCCAGATCATGACCGATGCGGGCGATGAACTCGGACTCGACGGCTGCAAAGCCGCCCTCGATCTCCGGCAACGCCGTCGCGGCGCCTTCAGCGCTCGCCCAAACATTGCGTGCAAAGATGGCCCCGGCCAGTCGGTGAACCCCCAGCTCCGGCTGCTGTGAAGGCGGCACTCCGCCGACCTTCCATCCGACGACCTTGTCGGGAAACCGCTCTATGGCGGCGGACTGGATCGCATAGGCCTGGACCATGTTTTCCGGAATCCGGCCTGGATAATCCGGCGTGGCGCGGCAGGCGAGTCTCGCCGCCACGAAGCGCGCCGCGATCTGATCTGGCTCTGCGGCGACAGAGGCCATCCCGATTTCGGCGATCGGCGTCGCGCTCATGACGCGACGCTCACGAATGAATAGGTGCGGATCAAGGTAAGGCCTCGCAAACAGGCCGCGATAAGAGCGAGGGAGGAAACCGGTGTCAATGCGCTTTGAAGAGGTTTGTAGCGTCCGGCGCGAGTCGGCGTTATGGCTGAAGCTCGACAAGAAGGAAGGAGCCGCACCTTGGCTCAAGACGATCCGCGCCCCGGCAAGACGGCTAAGCGGGCCACCATCAACGACGTCGCCCGCGTGGCGGAAGTGTCCAAAAAGACCGTCTCGCGCGTGATCAACCAGTCGCCGTTCGTGCGCCAGGACACGCGGGAACGGGTCAATGCGGTCATCAAGGCGTTGGGCTTTACGCCCGATCCCCAGGCGCGCGGGCTGGCGTTCCGCCGCTCTTTCCTGATCGGCCTGATCTACGACAACCCCAGCCCGACCTATGTCGTCAATATGCAGCAAGGCGTGCTGGACGCCCTGAAGGGTTCGGGGCTGGAACTTGTCGTCCACCCTTGCAACCGCAACTCCCCTACTCTGCTTGAGGACATCCGAGGCTTCGTGGAGCGGCAAAGGCTCTATGGCGTCATCATGCCCCCGTCGGTGTCTGAGGACGAGGCGGTCATCGCGCTGCTGCGCGAACTGGATTGCCCCTATGTCCGGATCGCCTCGGTGGCCCTGGATGAGCCGGCGTCGATGGTGGTGACGAACGACGGAATAGGGGCGGCTGAGGCGGCGAATCACCTTGCCGACCTTGGCCACCTGCGGATCGGTCTGGTTCGCGGGCCGGACCTGTTCCGATCATCGGCGGTGCGAAGCAAGGGCTTTCTCGACGCCCTGTCGGCGCGCGGGATTCCACTGGCGTCCGAATACGACTTCAAGGGCGCCTATACGTTTGAATCAGGCGTTGAAGCCGGCCACGCCCTGCTTTCCTTGGCCCACCCGCCCAGCGCCATCTTCACCCTCAACGACGACATGGCGATCGGGATCATGCAGGCCGCCCGCGAGCGGGGGCTGGAGCTGCCGCGCGACCTGTCGATCGTCGGGTTCGACGACCTGCCCATGGCCGCGCGGGTCTGGCCGAACTTGACCTCCGTCCGCCTGCCGATTCGCGACATGGGCCGCATGGCGGCCGAGAAGCTTCTGGCGCCCATGCGCGGCGTGGATGCGGCCCAGTTGAAGCAGCCGGAAGTCCGACCTGCTCTCGTGGTGCGGAAATCCGCTATTCCTGCGGCTTGAAAAAGCCTTTCCCAGAGGCGGCCGGCGCAGTTCACGCGCCGGCCGAGCCTTGGCCTTATGCGGGCTCCAAAGCCTTCGCGCCGCTTAGAACGCCCTTCAGATAATCACGAATACCTTCGTCCGTAGCGTTGGCGAAGAAGTACTCGGAAAACCGCTCGCCCGCGATCGCGGCTTTCAGCAAGTCCTGATCCATCTCCTTCAGCACGGTCAGCATGTCCTTGCAGGATGCGGCCTTCAGATCGCGCAGCACGCCTCGGTTCTTGCGCATGATCTCCGCACGTTCCTTGGGATAGCCCAGGCCGCGCTCGCCCTCGAACAGTTTGCGATACACGTCCTGAAGGTTCAGCTCCGCCGCCCAACCGAACCCCTTGGCATAGGGCATGGAGATGGCGTTTCCGTCATTGATCTGGCCGAACAGGAAGGCGTCGGTCGGATCAATGACCAGGCCGCAGAAGACGCCCGGCATGCTGTTGCAGGCCAGCATCGATCCCATGCCGGTGCCGCAACCGGTCACCACGAAGTCGGCGGCGCCGGAGTTGAGCAGGATGGCGGTCAGCACGCCGTTCATCACATAGGTCAGCGACGCCTTATCCTCGGCGGCGTACATTCCATAGTGGAACACCTGATGCCCCAGCGGCTCCGCGACGGCGGACAGAGCCGCATGCACCGTCTCGCTTTTTGCGGCCTGGCTGTTTTCGATAATGAGCGCGATCTTCATGGGGACTCCTCAAGGCGAGTTCAGGCGACATCGAACCATGTCGCGCGATTATGGGCTAATGGATTGCATCATAATATGACACCGGTTACCTAGTCCACATGGGGAGAGATGCAAGGTCAGCCGGATCGATTTCCCGGCGAGGCTGACAGAGCGGAACATTAGCCCTTGCCGCATCACACCCGCTAAACGGCGTCGCAAAAGGCGCAGACTAGAGGAAACACAATATGACCACTCCATTCGACCTCACCGGAACAGTCGCCCTGGTCACCGGCGGCAATGTGGGCTTGGGCCAGGGAATCGCTCTGGCTCTGGCGGAAGCCGGCGCCGACATCGTTTCGGTCGCCCTGTCGGATTCCGACGACACGGTCGCCAAGGTGAAGGCCATGGGACGCCGCGCTCATGCGGTCAGCGCCGATCTGACCTCGATCGAACCGGTCGAGCGCGTGGTTCAGGAAACCCTTGAGGCGATGGGCCGGATCGACATCCTGGTCAACAATGCGGGCCTGATCCGCCGCGCCGACGCCGTGGACTTCACCGAGGCCGACTGGGACCTGGTGATGAACATCAATCTGAAGACCGTCTTCTTCCTCAGCCAGGCCGTGGCCCGTCACTTCATCAAACAGGGCGAAGGCGGCAAGATCATCAACATCGCCTCCATGCTCTCCTTCCAGGGGGGCATCCGGGTGCCCTCCTACACCGCCTCCAAGTCGGGCGTGGCCGGCCTGACCAAGCTGATGGCCAACGAATGGGCGCCGCACGGCATCACCGCCAACGCCATTGCGCCTGGGTATTTCGCCACTGCCAACACTCAGGCGCTGCGCGAGGACCCCGTCCGCTCGGCTGAAATCCTGGGCCGCATCCCGGCCGGCCGCTGGGGCGAGCCTTCGGACCTCGGCGGGGCCGCCGTCTTCCTGGCGAGCCGAGCGTCCGACTATGTCCAAGGCGCCATCCTGCCGGTCGACGGCGGTTGGCAGGCGCGCTGAGCGACGGCTAGTCTGAAGCATGACCCACAGCGCATCTCCCCGCCGCATCCTCTGCTTCGGCGAGATGCTGCTGCGGTTTTCGCCCAATCAGCACGAGTTGCTTCTGCAGTCTCCCGCCCTGACGGTCCGTCCAGGGGGCGCGGAGGCGAATGTCGCGGTTTCCCTGGCCCAATTCGGCGCCCCCACGGGTTTGGCGACAGTCTTGCCCGACAACGTCCTGGGTCGCGCCGCGCGTGACGAAGTGCGCCGACACGGCGTCGATACCTCGACGGTCCTGTTCAAGGCCGGTCGAATGGGCCTGTACTTCCTCACCCCTGGGGCCGTAAGGCGCCCATCGGAAGTCCTGTACGACCGCGCCGGCTCCGCCTTCGTCGAACATGTCCATACGGCGTTCGACTGGGACGCCTTGCTGGACGGGGTGGAATGGCTGCACGCGTCCGGCGTCACGCCGGCTACGGGCCCTAACGGCTCGTCCGCCGCCGTCGCCCTGATAGACGCTGCGGCGCGCCTGGGGGTTAAGGTCAGTTATGACGGCAACTTCCGCGGAAAGCTGTGGGAGCAATGGGACGGCGATCCCCCGAGGGTCTTGGGCCGCATGCTGAGCGGCGCGACCCTGGCCTTTGCTGACGATCGCGACTTCGGCCTGGTGCTGAGGACGCGGTTCGACGACGCCGACCCCGCCGTCCGGCGTCGCGAGGCCGCAAAGGCCGCCTTCGACGCCTTTCCTCGTCTTCAACGCATCGCCTGCACCTTGCGGGTGCAAGACAGCGTCGCCGACCAGGCGCTTTCAGCGGTGATGCTGACGCGAGACGGTGGACGAATCGTCGAAACGCGGGCGGACGCCTTGCACATGGCCGGTGTCGTGGACCGGGTGGGCGGTGGCGACGCCTTCGCTTCCGGCGTGCTGTTCGGGCTCTGGAGCGGCTGGTCGGATCAGCAGGCGCTGGATTTCGGCTTGGCGGCCGCCGGACTGAAACATTCGGTTCCGGGCGATTTCAACCTGTTCTCGGCCGATCAGGTTCGGGCGGCCATGGGTGACGACGGGTTCGACATTCGCCGTTAGATCCCAAGCCGGATCCCGTCAAGACTCCCCTAGGAAACCGGTGTCAATCGTGCTTGATTGAGTGTCCAACCGGCCGCGAAGAGCCGTTTCAGAGGTCCAGGAGTTTCAGCATGCATGCCCCTTCCATGAGCCGTCGCGCCGTCTTGGCCGCCGGCGCCGCCGCCACATTCGTCGCCGCCTCAGCACCCGCCCTCGCTGTCGCCGCCTCGGCGCCTCAGCGGGACGCCATCCTGGCGGGGATGAAGCGGGCCGCACGCTTTATGACCGATGAGGCTGCAGTCGAAGGCGGTTATGTCTGGCAGTATCTGCCCGACTTTTCTCGGCGTTGGGGCGAGCTGGAAGCCGGCCCGACCATGATCTGGGTGCAGCCGCCTGGAACCGCGACCATGGGGCACCTGTTCCTGGACGCCTACCATGCGACCGGCGACGAATTCTATTATGAGGCCGCCAAGTCCGCCGCCGACGCTCTAGTCCGGGGCCAACACCCGGCCGGCGGCTGGAACTATGTCATCGACACGGCCGGCGAGGCTTCGCTGAGGCGGTGGTACGACACGGTCGGCAAGAACGCCTGGCGGTTGGAAGAATTTCATCGCTACTACGGCAACGCCACCTTCGATGACGCGGGTACGGCTGAGGCCTCGCAACTGCTTCTTCGCCTGTACCTCGAAAAGCGAGACCGCAAATATCTGGCGCCTCTGAACAAGGCGATCGATTTTGTCCTCGACAGCCAGTATCCGAACGGCGGCTGGCCTCAACGTTACCCCTTCGTGCAGAATGGCGGCGTCCACGGGCACGCTGATTACACGCCCTACATCACCTTCAATGACGATGTCGCAGGCGAGAACCTGGAGTTTCTGATCTACGCCTGGCACGGGTTGGCGCGGAACGGACGCGGCGATCCGCGCATCCTGGATGCGATCAACCGCGGCATGGATATCTTCGTCAGAACCCAACAGCCCCAGCCGCAGCCCGCCTGGGGACTGCAGCATTTCCCCGACACCCTAAAGCCGGCCGGCGCGCGGACGATCGAACCTCAGGCCTTCGTCACCCATGCGACGGGCACCAACATCAAGTCGATGCTCGGCTTCTACCGATTGACCGGGGACAGGAAGTTCCTTGAACGTCTGCCTGAGGCCCTGGACTGGCTGGATCAGGTCGCGACCAAACCACCGCTCAATATGCCGGGGCGGACCCATCCCACCTTCATTCTTGAAGGGGCCAACACACCGATCTACATCCATCGCCGAGGATCCAACGTCGCCAACGGCCAGTACTACGCCGACGACAATCCCGAGAATCTGATCGTCCATTACGGTTCGTTCCGGAACGTGGACACGCCCGCTCTCCGCGCGGAGTATGCTCGCCTCTCCGCCCTGCCGGTCGAGGCTGTGACGCAAGGGTCGCCGCTGAAGGCGCGACCGGGCTCTCTACGGCTTCCGACCTATTTCACCCTTCAGGACGTCGATGTCTGGGACATGTCCAGCGAGGCCAAACGGCCGTCGCCGGTCAGCGAAAGCCGCGTAGCCGAGGTTCTGGCCGGACTGAATGCGCGGGGATATTGGCCGACCCCACTGACGACGACGTCGAACCCCTACAGGGGCGACTCCCCGACCGCCGTGACCGGCGGCGAATATCAGATGACACGTGTCGGCGACGTCTGGGACACGTCGCCCTATCGGACCGACTACCCGGTCGAGGGCGTCTCCACCTCGGTCTTCATTCGAAACATGGGCGATCTGATCCAGGCGCTGGTCGCCTGACCGGAGCGGACGGCCCGAATGATCGGGCCGTCCGGTGTCAGTCCCTTAGAGGTAGGCGCCCACCTGCCAAGGGACGAACTCATTGTCGCCGATGCCCAGCGCCTCCGACTTTGAAGGCTCGCCAGAGGCCACGGCCAGCATCTTTTGGAAGATCCGTTCGCCGACGTCGGCCAGGCTGGCGCCCGTGAGAACCGGCGAAGCGTCGATATCCATGTCTTCGTCCATCCAGCGCGCCAATCTGGCGTTGGACGCGATCTTGATCGAGGGCGCCGGCTTGGCCCCGAAGACTGAGCCGCGGCCGGTGGTGAAGACGATCAGATTGGCGCCCGAGGCGATCTGGCCCGTCGCCGAACAGGGGTCGTAGCCTGGGCTGTCCATGAAGCTGAGCCCCCTGGCCGCCAGCGGTTCGGCATAGCCTATCACGTCGTTGAGCGGCGTCGACCCCGACTTGGCCACGGCCCCCAGAGACTTCTCCAGGATGGTTGTCAATCCGCCCTTCAGATTGCCCGGAGAGGGGTTGTTGTTCAGCTCCATCTGATGTCGCGCCGCATAGTCGCGCCACCAGGCCAGGCGCGCCTGCAGCTTGTCGGCGACGGCCTGTGACGCAGCACGGCGCAGCAGCAGGTGTTCGGCTCCCCAGATTTCGGGTGTCTCCGACAACAGGGCCGACCCGCCGTGGCTGACCAGCCGATCGACCGCCTCGCCCAAGGCCGGGTTGGCCGTGACGCCGGACCAGCCGTCCGAACCGCCGCACTGAAGGCCGACCGTTAGATGCTCGACCGACACGGTCGTGCGTCGTGTCTTGGCGGCCTCCGTGATCAGATCGCGAACGATCGCGACGCCGGCCTCGATCGCGCGCGCCGTTCCTCCGGCCTCCTGTATGGTCAGGGCGTGAAGGGTGGGACCGGCGTTCAGCCCCTCATTGGCGAGCCAGGCGGGGATTTGATTGGCCTCGCACCCCAGCCCCACGATCAGCAGGGCGTGAAAGTTGGGGTGGCGGGCATAGCCTCCCAGGGTGCGCTGCAAGAGGGCCACATCGGAAGACAGGGATGAGCCGCCGCATCCCCCCTGGTGGGTGAAGGCGACCACTCCGTCGACACCGTCCGGCAGGCCGTCATCAGGAAAGGCGTCGGCGATGCGGCGCGCCACTGTGGCGGAACAGTTCACGCTGGTGAGCACGCCGATATAGTTTCGCGTCCCCACTCGCCCGTCCGGGCGAACGATCCCCTGAAAGGTCGCGTCAGACCGCAGCGGCGGCGAACGCAGATCCGCCCCCACCTCGGCCTCTCGTCCATCGTCGGTCATCATCAGATTATGGATGTGAACGTGGTCTCCCGGCGCGATCGCCATGCCGGCGCGGCCGATGACCTGACCATAGCGACGAACCACTCCTCCCGCTTCCACAGCATGACGCGCGATCTTATGACCCGTGGGGATGTGGGTGCGCGCGGGGACGTCCAAGCCTTCGGGAGTCTGGCCTTCGGAAATGTCATCCAGGGCGATGGCGACGTCGTCGAGTGAATTTAAGACCAGAATGCGAGACATGATCTAGACCGCCGCCTCCCGCGCCGCCTCGACCGCTCCTTTGCGACACAGCGACAGATAGGCGTCCGTAACCGCCAGGGCGAAGCGGTCGTCCGCCGCCAGGCGCTGCGGAAAAACGGCCGCAAGCCTCAGAAGACTCAGCACCTGGTCGGCTTCATTGTCAGCCTCAGCCAGACGCCGGGCCGTTTCGGCGGCCAGCGGATCATCGACCTCGAAGCGCTCTCCCCCTTCCGTCAAACCCGATTGCCACCTCATCCAGGCCGCTACGCCCAGCGCCGTCGCCTTGATCCCGAGCCCTGCCGCCAAACGATCTGCGGCCGTCGCCAACAGTCGCTGCGGCAGCTTCTGAGAACCGTCGATGGCGATCTGGCGTGTGCGATGCATCAGGGCGGCGTTGCAGAAGCGCGCCATCAGGGCGTTCCGATAGTCGGCGATCACCAAACCGGGCGGCGGCTCCAACGTCGTCTCGACCTCGTCCCACAGGGCTTCGACATAGGTGCGGAAAGACGGCACGCCCACCACCTCATGCACATGTTCGAAGCCGGCCAGGGCCCCCAGGTAGGACAAGGCGGAGTGAGCGCCGTTCAGAAGTCTCAGCTTGGCGTTCTCCCAAGGCTCGACGGACTCCGCCAACTGAACGCCCAGGCCTGGAAAGTCCGGTCGCTCGCCGGCGAAATGGTTTTCGATCACCCACTGGGTGAAGGGCTCCGTCTTGACCATGCCTTGATCCTCGACGCCGAGCCGGCCGGTCAGTCGCGCCACGTCGTCGGGGGTGGTCGCAGGAACGATCCGGTCGATCATGGTCTGCGGGAAGGCGCCATGACGCCTGATCCAGTCGGCCAAGTCAGGGTCGATACGGCCCGCCATCGCCAGCACGGCCGCCCTGATTCTTTGCCCGTTCTGCGGAAGATTGTCGCAGCTGATGACGGTGAAGGGTTTGAGGCCCGCAGCCTTGCGCGCCTTCAACGCCGCAACAAGGAATCCGGGGGCCGTGCGCGGCGCCTCCAGATCGGTCAAATCCGCGGCCACGTCCGGATCATTGAAAATCAGATCGCCGCTTGCGGGGTCGATACGGTAACCCTTTTCGGTGACGGTCAAGGTGACGATGTGAACCTCAGCCCTCGCCATGGCGGCCACCAGGGCGGCGGGGTCTTCTGGGCCGACCAGGACGCCGCAGCCCGCGCCAATGACGCGAAGATCCTCACGCGCCCCGTCACGCACCACCAGGGTGTACAGTCCCTCTTGGGGATTCAGTTGGTCTCTGACGCCCGGTGACCGCAGCGAGGCCCCGAGAACCCCCCAACGCAGGTCGCCGCCGGCCAGGGCGTCGTCGAAGACAACCGCCTGATGGGCGCGGTGGAAGGCTCCCACCCCCAGATGCACCACGCCGGTCTTCACCTCCGCTCGGTCATATTTGGGCTGAGCGACGTCCAAAGGCAGTCGCGACAAGGCCTCTGAGTTCAGCCGGGACGTCGGACCGCTCACAGCTTGTAGGCCGCCTTGACCAGACCATAGGTCAGGGCGTGGGCGACCTCGTGCGCCTCGTCCTCCTCGATCCTATGCTCCACCACAAGCCGGGCCAGGAAGCCGCAGTCCATGCGGCGCGCCACATCGTGACGGGCCGGGATCGACAGGAAGGCGCGGGTGTCGTCATTGAACCCGACCGTGTTGTAAAAGCCGGCGGTCTCGGTGACCTGTTCGCGGAAGCGGCGCATGCCCTCTGGGCTGTCGTGGAACCACCAACTGGGGCCCAGTTTCAACGCCGGATAATGACCGGCCAGCGGAGCCAGTTCGCGGCTGTAGCTGGTCTCGTCGAGGGTGAAGACGATCAAGGACAGGCGCCTGTCCGCTCCAAAGCGATCCAGCAGCGGCTTCAAGGCCCTGACGTAATCGGTCGGGGTGGGAATGTCGCATCCCTTGTCGCGTCCAAAGCGATCGAACACCGTCGCCGAATGATTGCGGAAACTGCCGGGATGCAGTTGCATCACCAGGCCGTCCTCGACCGACATGGCGGCCATTTCGGTCAGCATCTGGCCGCGAAACAGCTCGGCGTCCGCAGCTGTCGCAGACGCCGTGGATACGCGACGGAACAGAGCCTCGGCCTCTCCTCTCGGCAGATCCGCCGTAAAGGCGGTCGGATGGCCGTGGTCGGTCGAGGTCGCGCCCCTTTCGATGAAGAAGGCGCGACGGTCGCGGAGGGCTTGAAGATAGCCGTCCCAGCTCATGACGTCGCGACCGGTAAGATCGGCCAGGCTGTGCAGATTGTCGCGGAAACCCTCATAGTCCGGATCCAGGACCGGGTCGGGTCGAAATGCGGTCAGCACCCTGCCTTTCCAGCCTGACGACGCGATGGTCTTGTGGTGATCCAGGGTGTCCAGCGGGCTCTCGGTGGTGGTCAGAACCTCGATATTGTAGCGTTCGAACAGGGCGCGTGGCCGGAAACCGTCGGTTTTGAGGGCGGCGTCGATGACATCGTAATAGTGGTCCGCCGTCTCGCCCGACAGACGCACATCTAGGCCGAACACCTCGGCATAGACCCAGTCATGCCAGAGGCGCGAAGGCGTGCCGCGAAACAGGTGATAGTTCTCGGCGAACCGGCGCCAGATTTTCCTGGGATCCGTCTCCACAGGCCCGCCGTCGACGCGCGGCACGCCCAGATCCTCCATCGCCATCCCCTGCGAATACAGCATTCGAAAGACGTAATGGTCGGGCGTAATCAGCAGCTCAGCCGGGTTGGCGAAGGCTTGGTTCAGGGCGAACCAGCTGGGGTCTGTATGCCCGTGCGGACTGATGATCGGCAGATCTTTGACAGCGTCGTACAGCCGCCGCGCGACTGCGCGGGTTCCCGCATCGGCCGGAAACAGGCGGTCGGGATGTAGTCGGAGCGGCTGGGTCATGAAATCCTTCCCTCAGTTCCCGCCGGTCGGACGCGACGAGTCGTTTCTGTTCCTCCTGTTACAGGGCTGAGGACAAAAAAGACACCGGTTACCTTAGTAGTCTAGTCTGCCTACGGCGCACGCTGAATCTGCGGCGCTGTAATCAAACGTGCGAGGTCTAGGCGGACGGCCTGCCGAGGCGCGCTTTTCAATCGGCCTCAGATCAGCCCATGGCCCTTCGGCAGTTCGGCGTATCGATGCACCCGCGTCGCCATGACGAGGCCGAAGCCGATCATGACGGTCAGCATCACGGTGCCGCCGTTGGACAACAGCGGCATGGGCACGCCCACGACCGGCGCAAGCCCCATAACCATGGCGCCGTTGATCAGCACATACATGGCGAAGGTGGCGATCACGCCGGACGCCGCCAAACGGCCGAAATGACTGTGGGACAGGGACGCTATTCGCAAAGAGATCAATATGATGGCCGCATAGGCGCCGAGCAGGAAGAAGGCGCCGACGAAGCCGAACTCCTCGGCGAAGGCGGCGAAGATGAAGTCGGTGTGCCGCTCGGGCAGAAACTCCAGCTGGCTCTGGCTGCCCAGGCCGTAGCCCTTGCCAAGAAGCCCGCCCGAGCCCATCGCGATCTTGGATTGGACGATCTGATACCCCTTGTCGGCCATGTCCGCCTCAGGGTTCAGGAAGGTCAGCACCCGGTGGCGCTGATAGTCGTGCATGCCGAACATCACATAGGGCGGGACGGCGACCGTGGCGACGGCGGCGACGGCGGCGATGATCTTCCAGTTCAGACCGGCCATGAACATGATGGCCGCGCCGGTTAGGCCGATCAGCATGGCCGAGCCCAGATCCGGCTGGTGCGCCACCAGCAGGAAGGGCATGCCGATGATGGCGACGGGAATGATCAGCTTCCAGTGAAAGCTCGCCTCCTTGGCCGAGGCCCCGTGGTACCAACGCGCCAGGGCCAGAACCACGCCGATCTTCATGATTTCCGAGGGCTGTATGCGGGTCACGCCCAGGTCAAGCCAGCGCGTGGCGCCGAGCGCGGTGTAGCCCAACGGCGTCTCGACGAGAGCCAGTAGGAACAGGGCCACGCCATAGATGGGATAGGCCAGGGCGAACCAGTAGCGAATGTTGATCATCGACAGCCCCAGCATCAGCACCAGGCAGACGCCGAACCGGATCAGGTGTTTAGCCGCCCAGGGTGACCACGAGCCGCCCCCCACCGAATAGAGCATCATTGCGCCCGCGCCGCCTACGGCGCAGATGAGCAGCAGAAGCCGCCAGTCGAGCTGGCTGATCTTGGTCGAAACGCGCTCGCGCTCGCCGGGACGAGACAGGGCGGAAGCGGTCATAAGCGCGGCTCCGTCGATGGGGGAAGCGGATCAACCGCCTCCGGCGTCGGCGCCGCCGGCTCGACGGTCGAAGGCTGGGTCAGGTCCGTCGTCTCTGTCGGCTCGGGCGCCGGCGGGCGTTCCATTCGCGCGCGCATCTCCGGATCCTTCAGCAAGGCGACCTTCATCACCTCCCGCGCGCGCGGCGCGCCGGCTGTACCGCCGCCCATGCCGCCGTGTTGCACAATCACCGACACGGCGTAGCGGGGATTGTCCGCCGGCGCGAAGGCGATGAACAGGTTGTGGTCCTTCTGGGCCCAGGGCCGGCCCGCGCCCTTGCGCGACCCGGCGCCGTAGTTCTGCGCCTGCGCCGTCCCGGTCTTGCCCGCCATGCGGATGTCGCCGAGGCCCAGTTGGCTGTTCCTGAAGCCGGTCCCGCCGACGTCGGTCACCGCCTCCATCCCTTCCCGCATCACCTGCACGAAGGCCGGATCATAGGGCAGGTCGGCGAAGCTGCGGTCGCCCCCCTGCTCCACTCCCCCGATCGACTTGATCAGCCGCGGTGTCACGGCCTTTCGGCCATTGGCCAGTCGCGAAGCATAGACGGCCAATTGCAGGGCGTTGACCGTCAAGGCGCCTTGACCGATGCCGTAGCTCGGCGTTTCGCCCGGATACCATTTGCCGTCGCCCCGCACGGGATTCTTCCGCCGCCATTCTCGGTCAGGCACCAGGCCCGGCTTCTGGCCGGAGATGCCGATGTCGTAGGTCTGGCCGAATCCCATTTCGCGCGCCGTCTCGGCGATGGCGTCCGGCCCGACCTCGACCGCCAGGGTCATGAAATAGACGTTGCAGGAGTTCTTGATCGCCGAACGCATGTCCTGCGAACCGTGTCGCCCCAGGCAGGCGAACCGCCGCCCCAGATAGTAGGCCCCGTTGCAGACGATCCGTCGGTTCGGGTCGCCGCCCCGTTTCAACGCCGTCAGCCCGACGACCGGCTTGAAGGTCGAGCCGGGCGCGAACGTCCCCGTTAGAGCCTTGTCCAGCAGCGGGCGACGTTCATAGTCGGCCAAGGCGCGATAGATGCTGGAACGCACGCCCCCCACAAACAGGTTGGGATCGAACGAGGGGGCGGAGGTCATCGCCAGGATGTCGCCGTTGCGGACGTCCATCACGACGCAGGCCCCGGACTCCTCGCCGAACACCTCCAGCGCCCGGTTCTGAATGTCGGCGTCGAGGGTCAGAACCACTTCCTGCCCGGGAACCGCCGGGCGGGAGCCGCCCACATCCTCGGCCACCACCCGACCCCGCGCGTCCACCTCGACGCGATTACCGCCGGGCTCGCCGCGCAGGGCCTCGTCCAGCGCCTTCTCCACCCCTTGCCGGCCGATGCGGAAACTGGGGTTGAACAGCAGGGGCGGAACCTCCTCCCCCCTGTCGCGGATGGCCTTGACGTCCCGATCGGACACCTTGGCCACATAGCCGACCACATGGGCGAAAGAGCCGCCGAAAGGATAGTAGCGGGCGTCGTTCATATCGGCCATGACGCCCGGCAGCTCGTTGGCGTACAGATTGACCTTGGCGAACTCCTCCCAGGTCAGGTCGCTCTTGACCGGAACCGGGTTGAACTTGGACGAGGCGTTGACGTCGCGGATGATGGCGCGGCGGCGTTCCAGGGTGTCGGGAAGCAGCCGACCCAGCAGGTCAAGGGTCTGGTCCAGGTCCTTGGTTTCGTCGCGCACCACCAGCACTCGGAAACTGGGGCGGTTGCCGGCGATGACGACGCCGTTGCGATCCTTGATCAGGCCCCGAGGCGGCGGAACCATGCGGAAGTTGAACTGGTTCTGCGACGAGAGCGTCGCATACTCCTGCGCCTGCACGACCTGGAGCTGGGCCAGCCGTCCTACAAGCGCCGCCACGCCGAGGGTCGCCAGGCCGCCGAACACGAAGGTGCGCCGCAGGAACGAGCCCTGTCGTTCATTGACGTCGGCGAAAAAAATGGAAGGTTCGCCGCTCATCGGAAGCGAATGTCTCCATCGTCGAACCGCTCAAGCATCCAGTCAGCGACCGGATAAAGCAGGAGGGTCGGCACGATCTGGCCGATCAGCGACAGAATGGCCGGCGGATTGCCCGCCCGCACCGTCACGATGACATAGGCGAACAGAAACGCCCCCAGGGTGCAGGCCACATACCAGGCGAACCGGATCAGCCCTTCGTGTCCGGCCAAAAGATTGCGCGACAGAAGCAGGACGCCATAGACCCCCATCAGACACAGGGCCCACATGCCGAGCGGGCCGTTCCAAAACAGGTCAAGGAACAGGCCCAGGGCGAACAGCACAGCCGGCGCCGTCATCGACGGACGGATCAAGGGCCAGGCGAAGGCCAGAACCATGGGCACGACCGGCTCCGGCAAGGTCAGGCCGAAAAGCTGGGCGGGGGTGGCAAGGACGATGGTCGCCGCGGCCGCCACGAGGGCCGGATAGAGGATCCATTGCAAAGGCCCGACGACGCGGACCGCAACCGGCCGTCTCACGCGGCGCCTCCCGGCGCAGGCGAGGGTCCGCCCGGCGGAGTCTCAGGCGTGGACTGATCCGGAGCGGCGCGCGGAGCCGGACCGCGCTGAACCGACGGCCCGGCGGTTGCGGCCTGCGAGGCCTGGGCCTGCCGCGTGCGTTCGGCCTGGGCGCGTGCGGCCGCTTGCCGGCGTGCGGCAACGTCCGCAATCGCAGCCGCCTGTTCGAGGCTGGGCTCGGGCGCCGTCCCCAGACCCGCCAGGGGCGGCGCATTCAGGGCGTTGGGATCGACCAGTTGGCCGAAGTCCTGGAACAACAGCACACGCACATAATCGACAGCGCCACGATCGCTGAACAGTTTGACGCGCCAGCTGCCGTCAATGCCCTTGGCGGCGACGCCGATCGGTATGCCGCGCGGCAGTCCCCCACCGTCCCCAGAACTCAGAATGCGATCACCCGGCTGCACCGAGCCGGCTCCGCGAACAAACTCCAGACGCGGGTTGTCGCTGCCGTCGCCGGTGAGAAGCGCCCGCGCATCGGTGCGATCCACCAGGACGGGCGTCCGAGACGCCACATCGGTCAGGAGCACCATGCGGCTCACGCCTCCGGTCGCGCCCGTCACGCGACCGACGAGGCCGTGTTCATTGATCACCGGATTGCCGATCCGCACGCCGCGGCGCGTGCCCACGTCCAGAAGCTTGGCCCGATTAAAGGGTCCGCGCGCGTCGGAGATGGCGCGCGCCGTGATCATCGGAACGGGCGGCTCAGTCCGCAGCCCCAGCAAGGCTTCATAGCGCGCGTTGACGTTCTTCAGGGCGATGGCCTGGTCGCGCCACGGTTGGAGTTCCGCCAATTCCGCCTTGAGTTTCCGATTTTCCGACACCGCGAAGAAATAGCCCCCGACATAGTCGGTGACGGCGCCGACCCAGCGCACCGGCGCGGCCAAGATCCCGCTGACAGGTCCAGTCACCGTATCAGCCGCTCCGCGCACGGCGCCATAGCTGGAACCGCCGTCGACGGCCTTGCGATCGCTCACCAACAGGAGGCCGGCGGCCACGATCGACACGACGACGACAACCGCGGCGGTCCAGACCAGCGGCACCTTCAGGTTTTCAAAGGGACCGTCGCGAAACGCCACGGGCGACCTTCCACAAAAGGGGTTGGAATCGACAGGCGATCCCTGTCGTTCTGCCTGCCTATCGCAAAATCAGGGCCGGAATGGAACCGTCGATCACGCAGGGCTGAAAAGGATTTGCGGCCGGACTTTCGCCCAGCCGCGATCGAAAAAATCAGAGCGCCGAGTCGAGCACGCCCTTCATCCAGCGCGGATGCTCCAGCACGCGGCCGCAGCCGATGGCGACGCAGGACAGCGGGTCGTCGGCCACCGAGACCGGCAGGCCGGTGTGGTCGCGAATCTCGACATCCAGGCCGCGCAGCAGGGCGCCGCCGCCCGTCAGCATGATGCCCTTGTCGGCGATGTCGGCGGCCAATTCCGGCGGGGTGGCTTCCAGCGCGACCTTCACGGCCTCGATGATCTGGGTCACCGGCTCGGCCAGGGCTTCGGCGGCCTGGCGTTCCGAGATACGGACCTCGCGCGGCACGCCCTGCATCAGGTCGCGGCCCTTGACCTCGATCGACAGGCCTTCGCCGTCGGCCGGGATGCGGGCGGTGCCGATGTCCTTCTTGATCCGCTCGGCGGTCGTTTCGCCGATCAGCAGATTATGGTTGCGACGCATATAGCTGATGATGCTGTCGTCCATCTTGTCGCCGCCGACGCGGACCGAACGCGAATAGACGATGCCCGACAGAGACAGCACGGCCACCTCGGTGGTGCCGCCGCCGATATCGACGACCATGGAGCCGGTCGGCTCGTGGATGGGCAGGCCGGCGCCGATCGCGGCGGCCATCGGCTCGTCGATCAGGCCTACGCGGCGCGCCGAGGCGTTCAGGCAAGAATCATTGATCGCGCGACGCTCGACCGCCGTGGCGCCGGACGGCACGCAGACGATGATCTTCGGGTTCACGAAGCCCTTGCGGTTATGCACCTTGCGGATGAAGTGTTTGATCATCTCTTCGGCGACTTCGAAGTCGGCGATGACCCCGTCGCGCATCGGGCGGATGGCTTCCATGTGGCCGGGCGTTCGGCCCAGCATCTGCTTGGCCTCAATGCCCACGGCGTGAACGATCTTGCGTCCGCCGACGTTGCGCAGGGCCACCACGGACGGCTCGTTCAGGACGATGCCCTTGCCCTTCATGTAAATCAGGGTGTTGGCGGTGCCCAGGTCCATCGCGATGTCGTTGGAGATCGCGCCGAAAAGGGAAAAGCTCATGGGAATCGATACCGTTGTTCTTTGACCGAGGGCGTCAGTTTCGCAGTCGACCTGGCGACGCCCCGCCGTCCTGACATCCCCTTGCCGGACAGCTTCCTGATCGTCTTCGCCACGCCTACCGCTGGCCCGTGTGCCCGTATGAAACAGGGAATACAACCCCCTTCGCGTACCGGACGCGAGTTCACCCCCAGGCCTGTGTAAGCTTGGCGCTCCGGGCCGTTCACGATAGCGTCATGAGGGGGAAGGACTCCCTGTGAAACATCCTGCCGGCGCTTGCCGCGACGTCAGTCCCCACGCGCCTTTTCGCGACGCCTCACCCACTCCCGGACCCCCAGCATTAGACCCAACCAGGCCAGGGCCACGCCCGCCAGGATGGCCGAGGTCCAAACCCCGTCGCCGCTGACGGCCGTCATGAAGGAGCCGCCGAAAAAGGCCACAAGCGCCGTCTTGGGCAAAACCCCCAGGGCGCATCCGGCCAGGAAGCCGGGAAAGGACGCCCGCGCCGCGCCAAAGGCCATGTTGACCACGATGAAGGGCGCCGAGGGCACGTTGCGGATCATGAAGCTGGCGTAGAAGGCGTTCTGCCCCACGAACCGGGTCAACCGCCCGACCGTCTTTCCGCCGTGCCGCTCCAGCACCCGCGCGGTCGGCCCGCGCCCCATCCAATAGGTGACGGCGGCCGAGGCGACCGTGGCGATCCAGCTGTACAGAAACCCGAACCAGGGCCCAAAGGCCACCACGCAGGCGGCGATCAGAATGAACTGAGGCGCGCCGAAGAAGGCTGCGACCGTGAACACGATCACGGCCGCAGGCAGGCCCCACGGTCCGTGCCGGAACCCGCCCAGCCAAGCCTCCAGCCGCGCCTCGGCGTCCAGCCCCAGCTGGCTCTTACCCACAGCAAACAGAGCCGTCATCGCGCCCAGGACGACAATAGTCGCCAGCACGGCGCGCCAGCGCCGCGCCTCCATATTGGACAGGAAATCGAGGATCCAACGCATCAGACGCGCCGCTTATCACCCCGGCTGTACATTAGCGAGCCTGGGCGGATTGTCCCGGCGGGCCTGCGCGCGTAAGGAACCTCGCCTCCCCGGCAACAACCTTCCAAGACCGATGGGATTCCCATGTCCAGCCTGCAATCTTCCGCCCTCGCCCGTGTCAAGCCTTCGGCCACCATCGCCGTGACCGCCCAGGCCCGGAAGCTTAAAGCAGAAGGCCGCGACGTGATCGGTCTAGGGGCCGGCGAGCCGGACTTCGACACGCCGGAGAATATCAAACAGGCCGCCATCGACGCCATTAACCGCGGCGAGACCAAATATACCGACGCCGACGGCATGCCCGAACTGAAGAAGGCCATCGTGGCCAAGTTCGCCCGCGAGAACGGCCTGACCTACGACGTGTCGCAGATCCACGTCGCCCCGGGCGGCAAGCCGGTCATCTTCAACGCCCTGGTCGCGACCCTGAACCCCGGCGACGAGGTCATCGTGCCTGCTCCCTACTGGGTCTCCTATCCCGACATGGTCCTGCTCGCCGGGGGCGAGCCCGTGACCGTGGTCGGCGAGGAGAAGGACGGCTTCAAGCTGCGCCCCCAGGTGCTGGAGGCCGCCGTCACGCCCAAGACCAAGTGGCTGATCCTGAACAGCCCCTCCAACCCGACCGGCGCCGCCTACACCCAGGCGGAGTTGCTGGCCCTGGCCGAGGTCCTGCGTCGTCACCCCCACGTCTGGGTGCTGACCGACGACATGTACGAGCACCTCGTCTATGGCGACTTCGAATACACCACCATCGCCCAGGTCGCCCCCGACCTGATCGACCGCACCCTGACCGTCAACGGCGTGTCCAAGGCCTATGCAATGACCGGCTGGCGCATCGGCTACGCCGGCGGCCCCAAGCCGCTGATCGACCTGATGCGCAAGGTGGCCAGCCAGACCACCTCCAACCCCACCAGCATCAGCCAGTGGGCCGCGGTCGAGGCCCTGAACGGAACCCAGGACTTCATCCCCGAGCGCAAGATCGCCTTCGAGAAGCGCCGCGACCTGGTCGTCTCGATGCTGAACCAGGCGACGGGGATCACCTGTGCTGTGCCGGAAGGCGCCTTCTACGTCTATCCCTCCATCGCCGCCCTGATCGGCAAGACTACGGAATCGGGCGTGGTCATCGACGGCGACTCGACCTTCGCCGCCGAGCTGCTGAACGCCGAGGGCGTCGCCGTGGTCCAGGGCGAGGCCTTCGGCCTGTCGCCCTATTTCCGCATCAGCTACGCCACCTCCGACGCCGTGCTGGAAGAGGCCTGCACCCGCATCCAGCGCTTCGCCGCCTCGCTGCGCTGACGCTTTCGGGCGGGGGCCTCGGCCTCCGCCCGCCCATACGTCACTCAATCCGTCTCTAAAGCACGGTCACCTTCGCCGGCGTCGCTGGATCGCGTGTGCCCGCCGCCGTCGCCACACCGTTCTTCACCAGGGCGATCCCGACCGATCCCTCGCCGCCCGTCTTGGTCAGGGTGCAGCGGCCGTTGTCGCCGGGCAGGCGTCCATGGCGGCCGCCTCGCCCTTCCTGCGTCATGGCGTTCAGCCAACGGTCCCGTTCATAGCGATTGACCCAGACCGTGACCGGTCGAAACCGGCAGACCAAGGTCCAGGACGCGCCCTGCGGCGCGGCGACCGACCAGGGCAGTCCCTGATAAGCGTCCTTACCCACGTGGGTCTGAGCCAGAACCGGTCTCTGGACCCCCGACGATAGAAGCAGAATCAGAAACGCCCCGGATCGCCGGACGCTTCGCCCAGGCCGCAGGTTAAGCCTGTGGCGCCACATCCCCTTCTTGTACATCCAACGCCCCCAGCTCCCCTCGCTCCCGCGCCTTATCGCCATACAACCATTCGAACAGCGGCGACGCCATAAGGGTCGTGATGATGGCCATCAGGACCAGGATGGAGAACAGGGCCGGGCCGATGACGCCGCGCTGAAGTCCGATATTGATGATGATCAGCTCCATCAGCCCGCGCGCGTTCATCAGGGCGCCGATCCCCATGGCCGTGGCGTTGTCCTGGCCCGTCAGCCGGGCGGCCGCCCAGCAGGCGCCCCCCTTGGCCAGGACGGAGCCGGCCAGGATCACCAGGGTGACGGCGGCCAAACCGATATTGTCCACCATCGTCAGCTGCGTATTGAGCCCCGAAAAGGTGAAGAACATCGGCAGCAGAACCAGAACGGCGAAAGGCTCCAGCTGACGTTTGATCTCCGCCGTCAAAAGGCCGCGCGGCATGGCGACCCCCAGGATGAAACCGCCGAAGACCGCATGGATGCCGACGGCGTCCATCGCCCAGGCGCTGAGCATGAACAGGATCAGGACGACGCCCAATACGCTCGGTCCGACGCGCCCCTCCCGCTCTGCGATCCGGCCTAGGGGCGCCAGAAGCCGGGGCCCCAAGGTCATCATGAAAAGGGCGAAGGCGCCGCCTCCGGCGATCGCCACCACCGCCACCATCGGGCCGGCGCCGAAGCTGGCCAGGACGATCGCCAATACGCACCACGCCCCGGCGTCATCGATGGCGCCGGCGGCCAGAGACAGCGATCCCAGCCTCGATCCGCTCAGGCCGCGTTCGTGAATGATGCGGGCCAACATGGGAAAGGCGGTGATCGAAATGGCCGCGCCCATAAACAGCATGGCCTGCCAGGTCACGATTCCTTTGCCGAACAGGCCAAGACTCAGAAGCCAGGGCGCGATAGCGACCGCGACCAGAAACGGCGCCGCCATACCGGCCAGCGACACGGCCGCCGCGCTGGTCGCATGGGCGCGGAAATGATCCCGGCGAAAACCCAGCCCGACCAGGAACATGTAGAGACCGACGCCCAGTTGGGCGCCGACGAACAGGATGGACCGCGACTCCTTCGGAAACAGGGCGGCCTGCAAGTCGGGAGCCAGAAGTCCGAAAAGGGACGGCCCCAGGATCACGCCTGCGATCATTTCGCCGACGACCTGCGGCTGGCCCAACCAGCGCTTGGCCGCCCATCCCACCACCCGGCAGGCGGCGATGATCACCGCCATCTGCAGGAAAAAGGCGACGCTCAGCTCCGCATTGGTCATGCGATGATCCCTCCCCAGGGCGCGCCGTTCTTGAGAACGATCACAGGTCGCTCACCCTAAACGCCCTCGTCGCCTATTCAAGGCTCCCCGCAGACCGAGGTCGTCTTGATCAGGGCCGGCTGGCCATGCCCAGCTTGACCGGCTTGGCCTCCTCGTTCAGGGCGCCGCGCTTGACGCCCCAGAGCAGGATGATCGGCGCGCCGACATAGATGGACGAATAGGTGCCGACGATGATGCCGAACATCAGGGCGATCGAGAAGCCGAACAGGGCTTCGCCGCCGAACAGGGCCAGGGCCGCCAGCACCATGACGGCGGTCACGCCGGTGATGATGGTCCGCGACAGGGTCTCGTTCAGCGACAGGTCGATCACCTCGCCCAACGGCATGGTCTTGTACTTGCGCAGGTTCTCGCGAAGCCGGTCGAACACCACCACGGTGTCGTTCATCGAATAGCCGATGACGGTCAGGATGGCGGCGACCATGTTCAGGCTGAACTCCAGCCGGAAGACCACGATCAGGCCGAAGGTCAGGACCACGTCGTGCAGCAGGCCGATCACGGCGCCGAAGCCGAATTGCGGCTCGAACCGGAACCAGATGTAGAGGAACATCAGGCCGATAGCGACGGCCAGGGCCAACAGGCCCGAGGTGAACAGTTCGCCGGACACCTTGGACCCGACCACGCTGACGCCCGAATACTGCACCTCGCCGACCGTGCCGCTGATGGCGCGCTCGACCTGGTTCACCACCTGGGTCTGATCGCGGCCTTCCGGCACCTGGAAGCGCAGGATGGCGGTCGAGCCGTCATCGACATTGGTGTCGCGCCGGGCGATGCCCTGCACCTGGACGTCGCCTAGGTTCAGACCGTTCACCGCCTCACGCACCCGGTCCAGTTCGATGGTCTGGCCGGCGGGCTTGGAGACCTCCATCGAGGCGCCGCCGCGGAAGTCGATGCCCATGTTCAGGCCGGGCACGAAACAGCCCACGATCGAGGCGATGCACAGCACCACCGACAGGACGGCGGCGTAGCGGGCGTATTTGACGAAATGAAAATTCGTCTTCTGCGGCAGCAGTTTGATGAGGGGCCATCCACGCATCGCCATTACTCCGCGATCGGCAGTTTTTTGGGCTTGGCGGTCTTGAGCCAGTAGGCCAGCAGCACCTGGGCCACCAGAACCGACGAGAACACCGAGGTGAAGACGCCGATGCTCAGCGTCCAGGCGAAGCCGCGCACCGGGCCGGCGCCGAAGACGAACATGATCGCCGCCGCCACCAGGGTGGTGATGTTGGCGTCCAGGATCGTGCCCCAGGCCTTGGAGAAGCCGGCGTCCATGCTGGCGATCACGCTGCGGCCCGTCCGGGCCTCGTCGCGCATCCGCTCATAGATCAGCACATTGGCGTCCACGGCCACGGCGAAGGTCAAGATCAGACCGGCGATGCCCGGCAGGGTCAGGGTCGCCTGGGTCAGCGACATGGCCGCCACGATCAGCACCCCGTTCAGGATCAGACCCAGCACCGACACGCCTCCGAACAGGAAGCCGTAGGCCAGGATCATGAAGACCACGATGATGACGAAACCGACGGCGGTCGACAGGGCGCCTGCAGCCACCGCGTCGGCGCCCAGTTCGGCGGTCACGGTCCGGCGCTCCTCGACGTTCAGCGGCGCCGGCAGGGCGCCCCCATTCAGCAGGTTCACCATGGTCGCGGCTTCCTGGATCGTGAACTGACCCTCGATGATGCCCGAACCGTTGGTGATGGCGCTGTTGATGCGCGGCGCGGAAATGACTTTGCCGTCCAGGATGATGGCGAAGGGTTTGCCGATATTGGCCGAGGTCGCCTCGCCGAACCGGCGGGCGCCGGCGCCGTCGAAGCGGAAGCCGATGGCGGGGCGGCCGCTCTGATCGGCATCGACAGAGGCCCGTGTGAGGTTCTCACCCGAGACCAGAACCCGCTTCTTGACCAGATAGGGCGTGCCCTGTTCATCGGTCAGCAGTTCGGCGTCCGGCGGCACACGCCCCGCCTGGGCCTCGGTCACCGAGTTTTCGGTATCCACCATCTGAAAGGTCAGCTGGGCCGTCTGGCCGATGACCTCCTCCAGCTTGCGCGGATCGCTCTCGCCCGGCGCCTGGACCACGATCCGGTCGGCGCCCTGGCGGGTGATCGAGGGTTCGCGCGTACCCAGGCTGTCGATGCGGCGACGGACGACTTCGATGGACTGATCGACCGCCGTCGATCCCATGCCGGCCAGGGCCGCGTCCGTATAGGCGAATCGGACCCGGTCCGAACCGACGCGGCTGGCCGTCCGTTCGACCTGGCCGGACGGTCCCGGCGCGCCGGCGAGGCGGCGCAGGGCTTCAAAGGCGGCGGTCTGTTTCGCCGGGTCCGCCAAAGCGACCACGACGCCGCCCGCCTCGCGCTGGAGGCCGTTGGTGGCGATGCCCTCCCCGTTCAGGGTCACCCGCACGTCCTCGATCAGATTGGTGACGCGCTTCTCGCGCATCGCCGGCACGTCCACCTCGAGCAGCAGATAGGAGCCGCCCTGCAGGTCCAGCCCCAGGTTCAGGGCGTTCTTCGGCAGCCAGCCGGGCAGCGCCTCCCGCTGAGCCGGGCTCAGCAGGTTGGGATAGGCCAGCAGGCAGCCGATGATCGCCGAGGCGACGACGAGAATGATTTTCCAGCGCGACAGCTGAATCATGAGGACAGTCCAGGTTCAGCGATACGCTTCGGGTCTCAGGCCTTGGAGTCGTTGGCGGCGACGGCGGTGCGGTTGCGCACCTCGGCGATCATCGCCTTGACGACGCGGATATTGACGCTGGGCGCGATCTCGACATTGACCTCGGCCTCTTCGACGCGGGTCACCTTGCCGATGGCGCCGCTGGACAGGACCACCGTGTCGCCGCGCTTCACGGCGGCGATGGCGGCCGCATGTTCCTTGGCGCGCTTCTGCTGCGGACGGATCAGCAGGAAGTAGAACAGGATGAAGATGGCGACGATCGGCAGGAACTGCATGATCACGGCCATCATGCCGCCGTCAGCTGGGGCGCCCATGGGGTCTCTCCGAACACAAGGCGGGGCGGCCCTCGTCGGCGCCCCCATTAAAACGAGGCGCGGAACCTAGGGCCGCGCTTCGCGGATTGCAACGTAACGAACGATCAGCGCGGCAATACGCTCAGGGGATCGACCGCCACGGGATCGTCGCCGCGCATCTGGCGGGTCTCGAAATGGATCGACGGGCGGCCGTCCCCGGCGGTCAAACCCACGGTGCCGATCTGCTGACCCGCGCGCACGTCGTCGCCGTCCTTGACCGTGGCCGAGCCCAGATGGCCGTAAACCGTGCGCCAGCCGCCGTTGTGCACGATCAGCACCGTCAGGCCCTGGCCCACCAGATCGTCGCCCACATAGGCCACGCGCCCGCCGGCCGCCGCCACGACGGAGGCGCCGGCCGAGGCGCCGATATTGATCCCGTTGTTGCGCTCGCCCATGCCGACCGGGCCGAACCGTCTCAGGATGTCGCCCCGCACCGGCCATTGCAGGGCGATGGTTCCGCCTGCGACGGGCGTCGTCGCCGGACCGGGCGCGCTCTCGACCGGCCGCGTCTGGACCGGCCGCGTCTGGGCCGGCAGGGCCGGATTGCCCGAGGGCGGCGGCGGGGGCGGCGGAACCACCCCCGAGTTCGGCACCAGCACACCGGCCGGCGACGGCCCCGTGGCGTAGGGATCGCGTCCTGTGTCCACGGCGGAATCGGGCAGAATGATTCTTTGACCGCTGGTGATCGCGCCGCGCGGCCCCAAGCCGTTCAGGTCGATCAGGGTTTGAACCGGCGTCTGGAACCGCCGGCCGACGCCCGAGATGGTGTCGCCCGGCTGGATCACATAGGCCGCGCCCGGCGTCACCACGGCGGGCGGCGAAGATGGGGCGGGCGTCGCCGGATAGGTCGGCTGGGCCGGCGTGACCGAAACCGGCGGCGGCAGGGCCCCGCCGTCGATCGAGCCGACCGGCGCCGTCACCGGCGGCTGCTGATACGGCTGGGCGGGGTTCTGCGGCTGGGCCGGCTGGCCATAGGGGCCTTGCTGGGCCTGCGGCTGGGCGCCTCCGACAGGAACAGGGCGCGTCGAATACTGCGGCTCGGACGGATAGGTCATACAGGCCGCCGCGCTCAGCGACGCCGCCAAAATCACAACCGTTCTCATTCCGCCCGACATCACCGCCACCGGCCGCTCCTTACGTGGTTAAATCCGCCCGCCCGGTTTGCCCGCTCGCGCCGTCCAAGCCAAGCCCGCAATCATCGCCAAAGTGGGGCGGGAAGGTTAACGGCCGTCCAGACCCTCTCCCGCTTGCGGGAGAGGTGGCCCGGCGTCCGCGCAGCGGACCAGGGTCGGAGAGGGAAGTTTTCTTTCAAGAAGCATGACTTCCCCCATCGTTAGGCGTGTCGCTTCGCGCCACGACCTGACACTTCCCCCGCAAGCGGGGGAAGGTCTCACCCCTCCTTCGCCGTCCCCTCGACCAGGGGCACGAACCGCACTTCCGTCAGGCTTTCGCGCCGGAACGAGCCGTCACCTTGCCCCACATAGCGGTGCAGGATCTGCACCGAGGTGCGGCCCACCGGCGCCACCAGAACCCCGTTTGGCTTCAGCTGTTTCAACAGTTCGGTCGGCTCGCCCGGCGATGCGGCCGTCACCATGATCCGGTCGAAGGGCGCCTGTTCGATCCAGCCCAGGCCGCCGTCTCCGTGACGGGTGATGACGTTCTCGATCTCCAGGGCGCGCAGACGCGCCTCGGCCTCGACCAGCAGACTGCGATACCGCTCCACCGAATAGACATAGCGCGCCAGCCGGCTCAGCACCGCGCACTGGTATCCGCTGCCGGTGCCGATCTCCAGCACCCGGTGGCGGGGCTGGACGTCCAGGGCCTGGGTCATCAGGCCGACGATATAGGGCTGGCTGATGGTCTGGGCGCAGTCGATGGGCAGGGCCTGGTCTTCCCAGGCCTGATCCAGGAATTTCTCGTGCACGAAGACCGCGCGGTCGATGCTCTCCATCGCGCCCAGCACCCGGGGGTCCGTCACCCCCTGCTGGCGCAGCGACAGGATCAGACGTCCGGCGCGGTCGTCGTGCAGGTTCATGCGGCCTTCACCGCCTTTGGCGGCGCCCCGCCCAGCACCTTCTTCAGGTCATGGACGCTGGCCATATGGGTCAGGTCGATGTGCAGCGGCGTGACCGAGATCCGTCCCGCCTCGATGGCCCTCAGGTCGGTGCCCTCGGCATGCTCCTGCTTCTCGCCGCGGAAGCTCATCCAGTAGTAGTCGCGCCCGCGCAGGTCGGTGCGTCGCACCGCGTGCATCTCGCCCACGTCGCGGAACCCTTGCGTCGTCACCTCGATCTGCTCGACCCGTTCGGGCGGCAGGTTGGGGAAGTTGACGTTCATCACCACGCCCGGCGCCCATTTCTGGTCCAGCAGACGGCTGATGATCGCCGGCGCGAAGGCCTCGGCCGTCTCCCAGTGAGCCACCACCTCGTCGTGGAACCGTTCCAGGCTCTGGCTCAGGGCGATGGAGCGGATGCCGAAGGCCATGCCTTGCAGGGCTCCCGCCACCGTGCCGGAATAGCTGACGTCCTCGCCGATATTGTGCCCCCGGTTCACCCCGGACAGCACCAGGTCCGGCTTCTCCGGCATCAGATCGTTGACCGCCAGGATGACGCAGTCGGTCGGCGTCCCCGTCACCGAGAACCGCCGCTCGCCATGCTTATGCACCCGCAGCGGCTCGGTCAGGGTGATCCCCCGCCCCTTGGCCGACTGTTCGACGGCGGGGGCGCACACCCAGATGTCGTCGCTCAGGGTGCGCGCGATCCGCTCAAGGGATTCAAGACCTTCCGCCTCGATCCCGTCGTCGTTTGTCAGGAGGATACGCATCAGCCCACGAATTCCAGACCGCCCATATACGGCTGCAGCACCTTCGGCACCGCGATCCGCCCGTCGTCCTGCTGATAGTTCTCCATGATCGCCACCAGGGTCCGACCGACCGCCAGCCCCGACCCGTTCAGCGTATGGACGAACTCGGTCTTCTTCTCGCCGGACCGCTTGAACCGGGCGTCCATGCGCCGGGCCTGGAAGTCGCCGCAGTTCGAGCAGCTGCTGATCTCGCGATAGGTCCCCTGGCTGGGCAGCCAGACCTCCAGGTCGAAGGTCTTCTGCGCCGAGAAGCCCACGTCGCCCTTGCACAGCAGCATCCGCCGGAACGGCAGCTCCAGCGCCTTCAGCACCGCCTCGGCGCAGGCCGTCATCCGCTCGTGCTCGGTCTCGGAGTCTTCCGGCCGCGTGATCGACACCATCTCGACCTTGGAGAATTGGTGCTGGCGGATCAGCCCCCGCGTATCCCGCCCCGCCGACCCGGCCTCAGCGCGGAAGCAGGGCGTCAGGGCCGTCATCCGCATCGGCGTGGCGAGGTCGTCCTCAGACAGGATGGTCTCGCGCACGAGATTGGTCAGGGAGACTTCGGCGGTGGGGATGAGCCAATGAGTTGCTTGGAATTCGCCCGATTCAAAGCGCTCAACCCATATTCTTTGGCGAGTGAGACGCGCTTTATTGAAGGCATCGTTATCACGAAGCGGATCAATCCCTGCGGCTTTGAGATCCTTCACGTGTTGGACGCGATCTTCCTCATACGCATCCCAGAAAGAGGCGGCACCGAAAAGGTCGCCTTTGAACTTCGGCAGTTGCCCCGTTCCAAATAGCGCCTCGTCCCGCACCAGCAGCGGCGGGTTCACTTCCAGATAGCCGTGCTGGTCCGTCTGCAGGTTCAGCATGAACTGGCCCACGGCCCGTTCCAGCCGCGCCAGCTGCCCCTTCAGAACCGCAAACCGGGCGCCCGACATCCTGGCCGCCGCCTCGAAGTCCAGCATGCCCAGGGCCTCGCCCAGGTCGGCGTGATCCTTGGCCGGGCCGCCTTCGCGGGGCGCGCCCCAGCGCGAGATCTCGACATTGCCCGCCTCGTCCTCGCCGTCCGGCACATCCTCGGCCGCCAGGTTCTTCAACCCCGCCAGCAGGTCGCGCAGTTCCTTGCCCACGCGCGCCTCGATCTCGGCCGCCGCCGCGATATCGCCCTTCAGCGCCTCGACCTCGGCCTTCAGCCGGTCGGCCTCGGCCATGTCCTTCTTGCCCATGGCGGCGCCGATCAGCTTGGAGGCGGCGTTGCGCTTGGCCAGGGCGTCCTGGCCCGTGGTCTGGGCGTGGCGCAGTTCGGCGTCCAGCCGCAGGATGTCCGCCACCAGCCCGTCGGCCTGATCCACCCCGCGCGACGACCAGCCCGCGACATAAACCTGGGGGTTCTCGCGAATGGCTCTGATGTCGTGCATGGTCTGAAACTTCGGTTGGGCGGGAGAAGCCGAACGCTCTACCCGCCCGCGCGGTTAGGGGCAACGGCGGCGGGGCGGTTCCCCCTCCACCACGCTTCGCGCGGTCCCCCTCCCCAAAAGGGAGGAATGCGATGACCGAAATCCTCCCCCTCTGGGGGAGGTGGCGCGGCGCGCAGCGCCGCGACGGAGGGGCCCGGGCCGTTTTCTGTGGACGTCGGTTCGGAACCGCGTGGCGAATCACCCGGACTGGGGCAAGTTGGCGGCATGAACGCTCAGGTCGCCTCTTCAGAACTTCAGAGCCGGACGGCCCCGGCCGACCATCCGGAGCGGCAGTATCTGGACCTGCTGCGCGACATACTGGACAAGGGCGTCCGCCGCGACGACCGCACCGGCACCGGCACCCTGGGCGTCTTCGGCCGCCAGATGCGGTTCGACCTGTCCAAGGGCTTCCCCGTCCTGACCACCAAGAAGCTGCACCTGCGGTCGATCATCGTCGAACTGCTGTGGTTCCTGCGCGGCGACACCAACATCGCCTATCTTAAGGAGAACGGCGTCCGCATCTGGGACGAATGGGCCGACGCCGAGGGCGAACTGGGTCCGGTCTACGGCAAGCAGTGGCGGTCCTGGACGGCGCCGGACGGCCGCGTCATCGACCAGATCGAAAAACTGGTCCATGGCCTGAAGACCAATCCCCACAGCCGCCGCCATATCGTCACGGCCTGGAACCCGGCGGACGTCGACGACATGGCCCTGCCGCCCTGCCACTGCCTGTTCCAGTTCTTCGTGGCGGATGGGAAACTGAGCTGCCAGCTATATCAGCGCAGCGCCGACGTCTTCCTGGGCGTGCCCTTCAACATCGCCTCCTACGCCCTGCTGACGATGATGCTGGCCCAGGTGGTCGGGCTGGAGCCGGGCGAGTTCGTCCACACCTTCGGCGACGCCCACCTGTATCTGAACCATTTGGACCAGGCCGAGCTCCAGCTCATGCGCGAACCCCTGCCCCTGCCGGTGATGAAGATCGCGCCGAAGGACGATCTGTTCGCCTTCGAACTGTCGGACTTCATGCTTGAGGGCTATGAAGCCTGGCCGCACATAAAGGCCGAAGTGGCCGTCTGATGAATTTCAAGAGTCTGCAGGCCGACGTCCTGCGCATCTCCGACCTCTACGCCGCCAATCACGGCATTGATCGCGACCGGGACTGGGCCTTGCTGAAGCTCCAGGAAGAGCTGGGAGAGCTGACGGCTGAACATCTGCGGCTGTCCGGTAGGGCGCGCGGCGCGGGCGACGCCGACGCCCTGGGCGACGAGGCGGCCGATGTTCTGGGCATGCTGTTGATCTATTGCGCGGGCACCGGGATCGACCTTGAAACCGCGATGCGACGCAAATGGCTGAAGTGGCTGGAGCCTGCGGCATGACCGGGCCCGCTCGGATCGCCCTGGTCGTGGCCCGCGGCCGGAACGGCGTCATCGGCCGGGACGGCGACCTGCCCTGGCGGCTGCGTTCGGACCTGCAGAGATTCAAGGCGATCACTATCGGAAAGCCCTGCCTGATGGGGCGCAAAACCTGGGAGAGCCTGCCGCTGAAGCCCCTGCCCGGCCGGCTGAACCTGGTCCTGACCAAGGACGAGTCCTACGACGCCGACGGCATGGCCAAGGGCGCCGTGGTCTGCTCCAATCTGGACGAAGCGATCGAGATCGCGCGCGAGACCGCCGAGGAGGACGTCGTGGACGAAATCTGCATCATCGGCGGCACGGCCCTGTTCGCCGCCGCCCTGCCCCGCGCCCGCCGCCTCTATATCACCGAGGTCGACGCGGCCCCCGAGGGAGATGCGGTCTTTCCGTCGTTCGACGAAACAGCCTGGGTTGAAGTATCTTCCGAAACCCATGCGGCGGGCGAGAAGGACGACCACGCCTTCACCTTCCGCGTTTTGGATCGTCGTTAGGAGCCCCTCATGTACGTCGCCACCACCAATGACCTGCCCGGTTTTCGCGTCACCCGCCACATCGGCCTGGTGCGCGGCGTTACGGTGCGATCCCGCAACGCCATTTCCGACGCCATCGGCGGCGTCCAGTCCATGCTGGGCGGCCGGGTCGGCGCCTATGTGAAACTGGCCGAGGCGGGGCGTCAGGAAGCCTATGACGAACTGGTCAAACACGCCCAGGCCCACGGCGCCAACGCCATTCTGGCCGTCCGCTATGACGCCACCGAGATCATGCCGGGCGTGACCGAGGTGCTGTGCTACGGCACAGCCGTGATCGTCGAGCCGGCCTGACCTCTCGGAAGGCCGGCCGGCCCGACGCCTCGGGTCAGGACAGAGTCATCAGGTCCGAGCGCTCGAAATTGCGCAGTTCCTCGGTGCGCCCGTCCCGAATCTTCTCCACCCAGTGCGGATCGGCCAGCAGCGCGCGGCCGACCGCCACCAGATCGAACTCCTCCTTCTCCAGCCGGCGCGTCAGGCCGTCCAGCGAGGCAGGCTTGGAGCCTTCGCCCCCGAAGGCCGCGATGAATTCGCCGTCCAGCCCGACCGAGCCGACGGTGATGGTCGGCTTGCCCATCAGCTTCTTCGTCCAGCCGGCGAAGTTCAGATCCGACCCCTCGAACTCCGGCTCCCAGAATCGGCGCTGCGAGCAGTGGAAGACGTCGACCCCGGCGTCCGACAAGGGCGTCAGCCATTCCACGATCTGGTCCGGCGTCTCGGCGATCCGGGCGGCGAAGTCCTGCTGCTTCCATTGCGACAGGCGCAGAATGACGGGGATGTCGTCGCCGACGCCCTCGCGCACCGCCTTGACCACCTCGGCGCCGAAGCGCGCCCGCTCGGAGATGCTCGGCCCGCCCCAGCGGTCCTCGCGCACATTGACCGCGCCCCAGAAGAACTGGTCGATCAGATAGCCGTGGGCGCCGTGAATCTCGACGGCGTCAAAGCCCAGCTCCCGCGCCGCGCGCGCAGAGCGACCGAAGGCCGCGATAGTGTCGGCGACGTCCTCTTCGGTCATCGGCTCATACTTGGCCTTGCCCGGCGAAGTCAGGCCTGACGGACTGTCCACCTTGCCCAGGGGCGTCCAATCAGCGCCCTGGCCCCGCGCCGATCCCACGTGCCATATCTGCGGCGCGATCAGGCCTCCGGCGGCGTGGACCTCGTCCACCACCGTCTTCCAGTGCGGCAGGGCCTCGCCGTGGAAAACGGGCACATTGACGTCATTGCGCGCAGCGGGCCGTTCCACCACCGTGCCCTCGGTCACGATCAGCCCCACCCCGCCCTCGGCGCGGCGGCGGTAATAGCCGGCCACATCGGACGTCGGGATGCCGTTCGGGGAAAAGGACCGCGTCATGGGCGCCATGACGATGCGGTTGGGCAGGGTCAGTCCCTTGACCGTAAAAGGGCGAAACAGGGCGTCGACGCTCATCGGATCTCCTCGCGAAATGGCAAGGGTGAAGGTGGCGAATAGAGTTGTGTTTGAAAACCCCACGCCCTGAAGTTTCTACAACCCCAGAGAAGCCGCCACCTGCTCGGCGATCACAGCGAACCGCACCGCGATCGCGCCTTCGGGATCGGAGACGACCACCGGCCGCCCCGCATCTCCGCCCTCTCGCAGAGCGGCCTCCAACGGCAGATCGCCCAGGAAGGGGACAGCCAGGCGCTCCGCCTCGACCTTGGCGCCGCCTTGTCCGAAGACGGCGCCGCTCATGTTTTCAATGAGGCCCAGCGTCGGCACATTCACCTTCTGGAACAGGGTGTGCGCCCGCCGGGCGTCGGCCAGAGCCACCTCCTGCGGCGTGGAGACGATGACGGCGCCGTCCAGCGGGGTCCTCTGGATCAGGGTCAGTTGCACGTCGCCTGTGCCGGGCGGCAGATCGACCACCAACACGTCCAGCGGCGCTTCGGCCGCGCCCCATCGGGTCTGGGTCAGCATCTGGGTGATGGCCTGGGACGCCATCGGCCCGCGCCAGATCATGGCGTCGTCCATCCTGGTCAGCAGGCCCACAGACATCGCTTTCAGTCCATGCGCCTGGTGCGGCACCATAGCCCCGTCCTCATAGGCGGGCTGGCCGCTGATCCCCAGCATGGTGGGCAGCGAGGGACCGTAGACGTCGGCGTCCAGAATCCCGACAGACAGCCCCCGTGCAGCCAGGGCTGCGGCCAGATTGACGGCCACGGTCGACTTGCCCACCCCGCCCTTGCCGCTGGCGACGGCCAGCACGCGCCGGACATGGGCTGGGCGGTCCGTAGGGACCGACGCCTTGGGGCGTCCCTGATCCACAGCGGCCTTCGACAGGCCGGCGGTGCGCGCGGGCTTGCCGAGCCCAGGCTTGGCCTCCGCCGTCAGGATCACCGAGACCCGGTTCATGCCGGGGATGGCCTTCAGCGCCGCCTCGGCCGCGTCCCTGACGGGGGCGTAGGTCGCGACCAGACTGCGGTCCACCTCCAGGGCGAAGCCCGCCCGATCCTCGGCCACGACCAGCCCCTGCACCAGGCCCGAAGCATGGAGCCCCTGGCCCGAAACCGGGTCCTTGACGGCGTCGAGCGCGGCGATGACGGCGGAACGTTCGACCAAGACGGTCTCCACAAGACTTGCAGGCGATAAGGGGCGCGTTCTATCGCCCCTGGATGCCGCCCGCGAGCCTCGATTTGTCCAAGCCGCCGTTAGTCACCCTGATCGCCGGCCCCACCGCCTCGGGAAAATCCGCCTTGGCGTTGAAGATGGCGCGCGAGACCGGGGCGGTCATCATCAACGCGGACAGCCAGCAACTCTACGCCGATCTGCGCATCCTGACCGCCCGCCCCTCGCCGGAGGACGAAGCTCTGGCCGACCACCGACTCTATGGCGTCGCCGACGCGGCGGAGGCCTGGTCGGTCGGACAATGGAGCCGGGCCGCCCTGACCATTCTGGACGAACTGCGGACGGAGAATCGCCCCGCCGTCCTCATCGGCGGCACGGGCCTTTATTTCGCAGCCCTGACACGTGGGCTGGCCGACATTCCTCCGGTTCCCCCCGCCGTCCGCGACCAGATCGAGGCGGACTATCTGGCGCAAGGCGAGGCTGCGTTTCGCGCCCGCCTCGCCGACGTCGACCCCCAGGCCGCCCAATCCATAGAAGTCGGCGACCGCCAGCGCCTGGTGCGGGCCATGAGCGTCCATTCCGCCAGCGGTCGCTCGCTGACAGACTGGAAGGCGCGGACCCGCCCGCTTCTGGAGCCCGGTTCATGGACGGGCCTCGTGCTCGAACCGGATCGCGCGGTCCTCTACGCCAACTGCGACCGGCGCGTGGATACGATGGTGGAAACGGGGGCCCTGACCGAAGTTCGACGCCTCATCGCGCGCAATCTTTCACCCGCCCTGCCGGCCCTCAAGGCAGTGGGCGTGCGCGAGCTCGCCGCCTATACCTCCGGCGACCTTGAGCGCGAGCCGGCCGTCGCTGCGCTGAAGCAGGCCACACGGAACTACGCAAAGCGGCAGCTGACCTGGTTCCGAAACCAGACGCCGGACTGGCTTCGGCTCCCCGGCGCCTGACGACGGGGCTTGGAAACCGCGCAGGCCACGCCTATATTCGCGTCGTTCGGCTTCGGCCGGACTATGGCGATAAAGGCGCCTGTAATAAGCGGACCGGACCCGGGTGCGATTCCCGGCGGCTCCACCATTTCTCCCCGCGTTATCGGCGGAGGCAGTATGGGGCCGACTAGCATCGACGGACGTGTAAAGAGGATTGCTTTCGCTCGTCCTGGCCCACCGTATCGGGCCATTTTCTAACTGCGAACGATAACTTCGCTGGAGAAGTCGCTCTCGCCGCGTAATGCGGTTCGGGTGATTTCGAACCTTAAGTCCTAGGGGTTCAGATCCCTGGGCGGGGCCTGTCGGGAGCCTGGCAACAGAATCCCGGCGCTTATCCCGCACATCCTGCGTCTTTACCTCATTCACATCTTTCGCCCACGCGCCTGCGCCGCTATCAGTCGCGCTTAATTGCGAGGTGACGATGACCGACCAGACCCCTCCGGTCGATGAGATGCAGTACGAGCGGCTGGCGCACGAGGCTTTGCGCGGCGTGATCCGGTCTGCGCTCGATCATGTGGCCGCCGAAGGTCTGCCCGGCGCGCATCACTTCTACATCACCTTCAAGACCCGCGCCGCCGGCGTCAGCATTCCGGCGGACATGCTGACCAAATATCCCGATGAAATGACGGTGGTGTTGCAACATCAGTATGAGGATCTTCAGGTCGAGGCCGACCGCTTTTCCGTGAAGCTCCGCTTCGGCGGCGTGCCTCGCACCCTCGCCATGCCCTATACGGCGGTGACCCGCTTCTACGATCCCAGCGTCCAGTTCCTGCTGCAGTTCGAAGAACCCGAGATCGTCGAGAATGTGGAAGACGCCACGCCGCCGGAAAATCCGGCGCCGACGTCCGACGGTCCGAAGGTCGTTTCCCTGGACCAGTTCCGCAAGAAGTAGACTCTTCCCTGATCCAGTCCGGACGCTAAGCTCTCGTTTCAAAGGTCTGGACGGGGGCACGCGATGTTTCGGTGGACGACGGCGACGGTCGTAATGTTCGGCCTTGTCGTCCTGGGCTGTTCGGCCCAGGCGCAGAACCGGTTTGATGGCTGGGCTTCCGCCGTCATCGCTGCAGATTGGCGTGACAGTGACGGCCGTCCCATCGCCGCCTTCGACAACGCCCAGCGCGACCTGTCCAAAGCCTTCCAACAGGCCGGCTTCGATCCGGCAACCATGGTCAGCGTGAGCCTGCGTCCGGACGTCGCCGCGCCGGTGGAGGCCCAGGACAGCCTGCGTCGGTTTGCCGAGGCGGCTGAACGGGCGACGCGCGGCTGCCTCTTCTACGTCACCTCCCACGGCTCTCCCGAAGGCCTGGTCTTCGGACCTGAGGCGACGCTGGCGCCAGAGGATCTGATTCCTGTCTTGCGCCAAACCTGCGGCGATCGTCCGACGGTCGTGGTTCTGTCCGCCTGTTTCTCGGGCGTCTTCGTCGACGGCCTGAAGGGACCGAACCGCATGGTCATGACCGCCGCCCGGCGCGATCGCTCCTCATTCGGCTGCGCCGCCGACGCCCTGTATCCCTATTTTGATGAATGCGTGCTGGACGGGCTGAAAACCGCGCCGGATTTCATCGCCCTGTCCCGCGCCGCCACGTCCTGCGTCGCCGCGCGCGAACAGGCGGAGGGGCTCTCTCCGGCCTCAGAGCCTCAAACGGCGATCGGCGCGAACATGCAACTGCTTTTGCCGACGCTGCGGTTCAGGCCCTACGAGGATAGGACCGGATCGTAATCCGCTCGCGCTCGCCTTCACGCCGCTCCACGAGAAGACGGGCCACCTGGCTGTCGTCGTGGAACAGATAGCCCTTGATCGAGTCGAGCAGGGCCTTGGCCAGGTTGTCGAGGTCCATCCACGGGGGTTCGCCGACATGTTCCATGCGGATCTCGACCACATGATCGCCCCAGGACGGCCGCGACGCCCACTCCTTGCGCATAAATTCATAGACCAGCGGCTTGTAGTATTTGGCTTGGGTGGTCAGGCCGTCGATGACGATCTCGACCGCCTCGCCGTCCTCACGGGCCCGCACCTTGCCGGTTCCGATCCAGCCGACGGTCATCGGGTGCAGACGGACGGCGCGGCGTCCAGCAAACGGGCGGAACGGATGACGACCGGCGGCGTCAGCTGCTCTTGCGCGTTCGCGGGCATCTTCTGGATGCGGCGCGCCACATCCAATCCCTCGATCACCCGGCCGAAGGCGGCGAATCCCTGGCCATCTGGATTGCGGGCGCCGCCGAAATCCAGACTGGGGGTGTCCTGGGTCACAATGAAGAAGCTGGACGTCGCGCTGTCCGGGCCGTCGCGCGCCATGGACACGGTCCCCGCGAGATGACGCAGTCCTGTGTCCCGAGTCCGCTCCAGCGGAATGGGCGGACGGGCGTCGTCGTCGCTCCCCCGCGGCGTCGCCGCCTGGATGACGTCGATCGGGTTCGGGTTGGCCGTATTGGTCTCGCGCACCACGGTGCGGAAGAAGGACCCGTTGTCATAGTCGCCGAAGACGACGTAGCTGATGAAGTTGCAGGTGCTGATCGGCGCCGCTTCGGCGTCAAGGGCCAGAACGATTCGCCCGGCCGTCGTGTCCAGGGCGACGCGCGGTCGAGGCTGTTCAGCGGGAAGTCCGGCGCATCCCGCCAGCATCAGCAGAGTCGCCGCTAGAATATGCTTTGGTCCCATGGCCGCCTCGCCTTGCCCTACTCTTCTCTCGTGCTACACCGCCGCGCATACAATCGCCACGCCTGAGAGCCTTGTCCGCGCATGAGCAACGTCCGCACTGAAACCGACACCTTCGGCCCCATAGAGGTCGCCGCCGATCGCTACTGGGGGGCCCAGGCGCAGCGGTCTCTGGGCAATTTCAAGATCGGCTGGGAGAAGCAGCCCCTGCCGGTCTTGCGGGCCCTGGGCATCGTCAAGCGCGCCGCCGCCGAGACCAACCGCGACCTGGGCAAGCTCGACCCCGCCCTGGCCGACGCCATCATCCAGGCCGCCAATGAGGTCATCGAGGGCAAGCTGAACGACCACTTCCCCCTGGTCGTCTGGCAGACGGGTTCGGGCACCCAGTCGAACATGAACGCCAATGAGGTGATCTCGAACCGCGCCATCGAAATCCTGGGCGGCGAGATGGGCTCCAAGAAGCCGGTCCACCCCAACGACCACGTCAATATGAGCCAGTCGTCGAACGACACCTATCCGACGGCCATGCATGTGGCCTGCGCCGAACAGGTGGTCAGCGATCTGCTCCCGGCGCTGAAGCATCTGCACGCCGCCCTGGACGCCAAGGCCAAGGCCTGGGCCCACATCATCAAGATCGGCCGCACCCACACCCAGGACGCCACCCCCCTGACCCTGGGCCAGGAGTTCGGCGGATACGCCCAGCAGGTCGCCAACGGCATCGAGCGGATCGAACAGACCCTGCCCAAGCTGATGGAGCTGGCCCAGGGCGGCACCGCCGTGGGCACCGGCCTGAACGCCCCCATCGGGTTTGCCGAAAAGGTTGCCGCCCAGATCGCTCAGATCACCGGCCTGCCCTTCACCACCGCCCCGAACAAGTTCGAGGCCCTGGCCGCCCACGACGCCATGGTCTTCAGCCACGGCGCGATCAACACGGTCGCCGCCTCGCTGTTCAAGATCGCCAACGACATCCGCTTCCTGGGCTCCGGTCCGCGTTCGGGCCTGGGCGAACTGGCCCTGCCGGAGAATGAGCCGGGCTCGTCGATCATGCCGGGCAAGGTCAATCCGACCCAGTGCGAAGCCCTGACCCAGGTCTGCGTCCAGGTGTTCGGCAACAACGCCGCCCTGACCTTCGCCGGCTCGCAAGGCCATTTCGAGCTGAACGTCTACAACCCGGTCATGGCCTACAACTTCCTGCAGTCGGTCCGCCTGCTGGCCGATGCGGCGATCAGCTTCACCGACAACTGCGTCGTCGGCATCGAAGCCCGCGAAGACAATATCGCGCGCGGCCTGAACAACTCGCTGATGCTGGTCACGGCCCTGAACGGCAAGCTGGGCTATGACCTCTGCGCCAAGATCGCCAAGACCGCGCACAAGAACGGCACCACCCTGCGCGAGGAAGCCGTGGGCGGCGGCTATCTGACCGACGCCGAGTTCGACGAGGCGGTGCGACCTGAAAAGATGATCTCGCCCGGCTGACGTCCGGCTGTTAAACTTGCAACCAAGGCGCGGCCCGAGGGATCAGCCCTCGGGCCGTCGTCATTTGGAGGCGGCGATGACCGAGGTCCGGGTATTCTTCACCACCAACCGCAACTATCAGCCCGCCAACAAGCGACAGGTTTTCGGCCGTACCTTCAATCCCGACGGCGTCGCCGCCCTGCGGTTCGGCTATGCCGATTTCAAGTCCGATCCCCAACGACCGGTCCTGCAGGACCTGCACGTCTATCCCGATGTCCTGAACCAGACCGACGTGATCAAAACAGGCGGCGGCATGTTGATGGAGGATCTGCGCGCCTCCATGGCCCAAGGCAGGAAGTGCGACACCCTGGTCTTCATCCACGGCTTCAACGTCAGTTTCACCGGCGCCCTGCAGAGCGCGGCCCTGCTGGCTCAGGGACTGAACATCGGCGGGCATCCGCTGAATGTCGTCGTCTTCAGCTGGCCTTCGGATGGGTCGGCCGTGCCCTGGATGTCCTACTACAGCGACCGGGAGGATGCGCGGGCGTCAGGGCCGTCGGTCGCGCGGGCGTTCCTGAAGTTCAGGGACTTCGTCCTGGCGCTGAACGAAGCCGACTACTGTCAGCGGCGCGTGCATCTGCTGACCCACAGCATGGGCGCCTATGTGCTGCGCCAGGCTTTGCAGGCCCTGATCGCCAAAGATCGGGATGGACTGACCCGTCTGTTCGACCAGATCCTTCTGGCCGCCCCGGACGAGGACGACGACGCCTTCGAGCACGACACGAAGCTTCGGCTGCTGCCCCGCATCGGGCGACAGGTGACCGTCTATTATAATCCCAACGACAAGGGCCTGACCGTCTCGGACAAGACCAAGGCCAATCCGGACCGCCTCGGCTCCGACGGCCCTCGCCTGGTGGATCTGATCCCCAAGAAGGTCGCCCTGGTCGATTGCCGCGTGGTCGCGGGATCGGCCGATCCCTTCATCGAGCACAGCTATTATGTGCGGAGCCAGGCGATGAACGACGACATCTCGGCGGTGCTGGCGGACACACCCCTGGACGACATCCCCAACCGGATCTTTGTCGAACGCCAGCGGTCCTGGCGGATCGTCGCGGAGACCGGCGTCAAGCCGGCCCGACCGCCCGAACCGACTCGCCCCGACGCACCACCCACATAAACCTAAGGCTTGTCGCGGATCGTTCGTCCCACCGGAGCCAGCGCCAGCTTGGCCAGTTCCAGATCCTTCAGGGCGAAGGGGATGCCGATGATGGAGACGAACTCAGCCACCGCGATAACCAGGTGCGACAGGGCGATGTACCAGCCCGCCACGACGAACCAGACGATGTTCAGCACCAGACCCAGACAGCCCGCCACCGGATGGGCGTCCTGCCAGACGATCTCGCGTCCGAAGGGCCAGAAGGAATAGCTGGCGATCCGCCAGGCGGCGAAGGTCCAGGGCAGGCCCACCACGGTCAGGGCCAGGATCGCGCCGCCCAGCAGCCACAGCAGCCCCGACAGCCAGCCGCCGAAGACCAACCACAGGATATTCAGGATCAGACGGATCATCGCATCTCTCCGAGAACAATGTCCTCCAGATAGAACGAAGGCCCCGCCGACGACAGCAGGGCCTTCATTAATTCACCGAAACCCGGACCCTAGTGCGGCTTCTCGGACCAGCGCGCCTTGGCCTCGTCCTGGGTCAGGTTCAGGTGGACATGCTTGTCATCCACCCGTTCCACCCAGCTGACCGGGATCAGGTGATGTTTGAACCCACCGGCGAGGTCCAGCTTGGCCAGTTCGATCTGGTCTCCCAGAACATGATCCACGCGGCCGACATGACCGCCGTCCGATCCGACGACTTCGAGATGTTCTTTGATGAGCGAGGCGTCGACCATGAGGGTTCTCCGGGTTTTAAGGTTGGTCCCATGAAACGGACACGCCACTAGCGGGTTTCAAACCGCAGCGCTTGCTGCTGTATAGGGGGCGAGGCAGGACCTGAGCCCGCCGCCGGCTCCTTCACGGATCGTCGAGATACATATGAAACGCGCCTGTTCGACGCTGCTGGCGATGATAATGGCCTGGTCCGTCGCCGCCTGCGGCACCCTGCAGCGGCCGGAAGGGCCGCTGCGCCTGGCCGATGGCGCCCTGATCCCGGCTCAGGATCCGCGGATCCGCACGAACGACGCCGTGCGCCTCGAGGCCTTCACCGAAGAAGTGGGCCAGCGCCTGGCTCAGAAACATGATCTGTCGATCCTGGCCCTGTCCGGCGGCGGGGCCAACGGCGCCTATGGCGCAGGCGTGCTGGTCGGCTGGACCGAGCGGGGCGACCGGCCGGTCTTCGACATCGTCACCGGCGTCAGCACGGGCGCCTTGGCCGCCCCCTTCGCCTTCGCCGGTTCGGCATGGGACGCCCAGCTGGGCCACGCCTATACGGACGGGGGCGCCAGCAGTCTGTTGAGCTGGCGCAGCCTGGCCTTCTTCCTCTACCCCAGCCTCTTCAGCGCCTCGGCGCTCCGGACTCTCGTCGACGAGAACGTCACCCCCGACCTCCTGGCGGCCATCGCCCGCGAACACGCCAAGGGCCGCCGCCTGCTGGTCGCCACAACCAATCTGGACAGCGAGGAGACGGTCATCTGGGACATGGGCCTGCTGGCCAGCCAGAACGACGAGAATTCGCGCGCCCTGTTCAAGGAGGTGCTGGTGGCGTCCGCCAGCATCCCGGGCGTCTTTCCGCCCGTGCTGATCGCCGGTCTTCAGCCGGACCAGACCGTGGTGATGGAAATGCACGCCGACGGCGGGGTCAACACCCCCTTCCTCGCCATCCCCGAGCCCCTGGCCCTGTGGACGCGGCCGCAGGACGAGCCCGGCGGCGGCGCCCTCTATGTCGTGGTCAACGGCCAGGTCGGCCGCAACGAAGGGGTCACGCCCGGTCGGCTGACCGCAATCCTGATGCGCAGCTACGACAGCATGAGCAAGGCTTCGCTGCGCGCCCATCTGGCGACCACCGCCGCCTTCGCCCGGCGCAACGGGATGAGCCTGTCCCTGTCCGCCATTCCCGATAATGTCGAGGCTTCCAGCCTGGAGTTCGACCAGAAGACTATGACGGCCCTGTTCGAACTGGGGCGCCGGCAGGGTCGGTCCGCCGAGGCCTGGACCCGGCTGGATCGGCCGGACCCTTCGCCTGGCTTCCTTACCGCGAAGGCCCTGCCCGCCGACGAGGTCCCCGAGCCGCTGAGACCCCACGAGGCCGACAGACCCGAAAAGCAGAACTGACCATGGCTGAAATCATCAACCTGAACCGGGCGCGCAAAGCCCGCGCAAAGTCAGAAGACAAGATCCGCGCTGCGGCGAACCGTGTCGTCCACGGACGCTCCAAGGGCGAGAAACAGGCCGCCCGGACCGAGCAGGAGCGGGCGGAGCGTCGCCTGGACGCTCAGAAGCGCGAGACGCCGACGGAGGACTGAGCCTTAAGCCGCCTTGGGCGCCCGGATCAGCAAGACCTGGCCCACCAGCACAAGGGCCAGCCCGACCAGCATGGTCACGCCGACCTCCGCCCCCTCGAACAGAACGGACATGATGACGGCGATCGGCGGGGTCAGGGCCGAGATATAGCTGGCGAGGGCGAACCCCCTCTGTTTCGCCAGGGTGAAGTACAGGCCGAAGGCGATGACCGATCCGAAAAGCGACAGGTGCAGCAGGGACAGAACATAGGCGGGAGTCGCCTCGACCCGCCACTCCACTCCGGTCGCAAGCCCGTAAGCAGCCAACATGGCCGTGCCATAGGCCATGGCCCAGGCTGTGGCGGCCATGACCGGGGCTCCGGCCTGCTGACCACGCCAGGCAAACCAGTTGCCCAGGGCGGAGGCGAGCACCGCGACGAGGGCCAGCACAATGCCCAGCCCCGGCGCCGATCCGGCGGAAGCCCCCGTTCCCGCCAGTTGGCCAAACGACAGGACCGCGACGCCGCAAATTCCCAGCACCGCCCCCTGCCAGGCGCCGGCGGACGCCTTCTGCCGCTCCACTAGCCGGAACATCACCAAATTCACGAAGGCCAGGGCCGCAAAGATGACCGCCACCACGGCCGAGGCTACCCGCTCCTCGGCCGCATAGACGAAGCCGTAGCTGACCGCGAAGACGAAGGCCCCCTGCCCCACGGCGGCGAGGTGTTGGGCGCGGGTCAGCCTCAGCGGCCGGCGCGTCAGGGCGCAGAAACCGACCAGGACCACAGCCGCCAGGCCAAAACGCCAGACGATCGAGACGATCGGATCAACCACGCCCAGCTGCAGGGTGATGGCGAACCAGGTCGTGCCCCAGATGAGGGCGCAGACGAGGATGGCTAGGACGGTGACGGGGCGACTCATGCAAGACTCCGGCTGACGGCGCCGGAATACCATCCCCGCCCTTCCGGCGCCGTTCACGTCTTGCGCCCGTGTGTGACGTCAATTCCAGGAGAAAACCCGCCATGTGCAGTACTCGCCGTCCCTCGCCCGGACGCTTCAGGGGACCTGCGCAGTGAGCGGCCTGCGGAAGCGTTCGGTCGTGCTCGCGGGCCACGCCACCTCGGTGGCGCTGGAACCGGAGTTCTGGGCCGTACTGGACCGGATCGCGGCCCGCCGCAGCCTCTCCAAGGCGCAACTGCTGGCCGACATCGACGCGGGTCGCGGCCGGCGCCCGCTCGCCTCCGCCTGTCGATTGCTGGCGCTCAGCTGGGTGGCGGAGCACGGGGTGGAGATGTAAAATCGGCCGCCGACAAGGAGCCTTCCCTATGGACACCCCGCGCCTGATCCCCGCCGCCGTCTTCGGCGGCCTGGTCGCCCTGGGCCTGATCGGCGCCGGCGCTCTGATCGGCCAGGGCGTGGTCCACGCCCGCGCCGGCGACCGCACCGTGACCGTGCGCGGCCTGTCGGAGCGCGAGGTGAAGGCGGATCTGGCGGTCCTGCCGCTGCGCTTCACCGCCTCGGGCGAGGTTCTGTCCGAAGTCCAGGCACGGATCGACGGCGACCTGGCCCTGGTCCGCCAGTTCCTGAAGTCCCAGGGCTATCCGGCCGAGGCCGTCGATCTGGGACGGCTGGAGGTGGCCGACACGCGGTCTCGGGAATACGGAGTCCAGAACGGCGGCCCTCGCTTCATCCTGGCCCAGACCGTCATCGTCCGCACCGGCGACGTCGCCCGGGTCCAGGCCACCACCCGCGCCCTCAACGACCTGGTCCGTCAGGGCGTGGTGCTTCAGGATTTCCAGGGCCCCTCCTACATCTTCACCAAGCTGAACGCCGTCCGGCCCGAGATGATCGCCGAAGGCACGGCGGCGGCGCGCACCGGCGCCGAACAGTTCGCCAAGGACTCGGGCACGCCGCTCGGCCCCATTCGCCAGGCGACCCAGGGCTCCTTCGAAATCCTGCCGCGCGACGGCGCGGGCGGCGACGAATCCGGCTCCATCGACAAGAAGGTCCGGGTCGTGACCACCATCACCTATAGTCTGAAATAGGCCCGTCCGGCGCCTGTACCTCGCCCAGCTGGACGATCTCGGACGCGGGCCGTTCGGTGGGTCGCCGCTCGTCGACCTCCCGCTCACCCGTCGATTCGACCAGGGCGACCCACACGGCGATAACGGCGAACATGCCGACCATGCCGAGGACGAAAGCCCGCCAACCGCCTCCGTCCTGTCCAGGTCTTCGGTCCGATGGTCGGGTCATCCTCTGCGCCTTCCGTTGCATCGTCAGGGGAACAGAGCCTCGGCGGAACCGGTTCCGCAGTTCATTTCCGGACCGGTCCTGACATCGCCGTCTGGTCCCCTTATGTTCCCTTCTTCGATTCTGACCGCCCGGACCGCTTGCCGCCTGTGACCGATCTTCCCGCCCCCCGTATTTCAGACCTGGCCCGCGCGCGTGCGCCGCAGGAGGGAGAGGCGCGCGACTATCTGTCTGGACTGAACCCCGAGCAGCGCGAGGCGGTCGAGACGACGGAAGGCCCGGTCCTGGTCCTGGCGGGCGCCGGCACGGGCAAGACGCGGGTGCTGACGACGCGACTGGCCCACATCCTGGCCACCGGCCGCGCCCGCTCGTGGGAGCTTCTGGCCGTCACCTTCACCAACAAGGCCGCGCGCGAAATGCGCGAACGGATCACCCATCTGATCGGCCCCTCCGCCGAAGGCCTGCGCTGGCTGGGCACCTTCCACTCCATCGCCGCCCAGATCCTGCGCCGCCACGCCGAACTGGTCGGGCTGAAGTCCAGCTTCACCATCCTGGACACCGACGACCAGGAGCGGCTGCTGAAACAGCTGCTGGAAGCCGCCAATATCGACACCAAGCGCTGGACGCCCAAATCCCTGGCCGGCCTGATCGACCACTGGAAGAACCGCGGCTGGACGCCCGACAAACTGCCGCCCGGCGAAGACTTCGCCAACGGCAAGGGCCAGGGTCTTTACGCCGCCTATCAGGCCCGCCTGCGCACCCTGAACGCCTGCGACTTCGGCGATCTGCTGCTGCACAACATCACCATCCTGTCCAAGCACGCGGACCTGGCCGAGGAATACCGGCGACGCTTCCGCTACATTCTGGTCGACGAATATCAGGACACCAACGTCGCCCAGTATCGGTGGCTCCGGCTGCTGACGGCCTCGACCGGCAATGTCTGCTGCGTCGGCGACGACGACCAGTCGATCTACGGCTGGCGCGGGGCCGAGGTGGACAACATCCTGCGCTTCGAGCGCGACTTCCCCGGCGCCAAGATCGTCAAGCTGGAGCGCAACTATCGCTCGACCAGCCATATCCTGGGCGCCGCCTCGGGCTTGATCGCGGCCAACCGCGATCGTCTGGGCAAGACCCTGTGGACCGAGGACGACAGCGGCGACAAGGTGCGCGTGCGTGGCGTCTGGGACGGCGAAGCCGAGGCCCGTCTGATCGCCGACGAGATCGAGACCGCGCGTCGCCCCCACGCCGGCGAGCCGGGCCTGAAATACAAGGACATGGCCATCCTGGTCCGCGCCTCCTTCCAGATGCGGGCCTTCGAGGAACGGCTGGTCATGCTGGCCATCCCCTACCAGGTCATCGGCGGCCCCCGCTTCTTCGAACGGGCCGAAATCCGCGACGCCCACGCCTATCTGCGCCTGATCCAGTCCGAGGACGACGACCTGGCCTTCGAGCGGATCGTCAATGTGCCCAAGCGCGGCATCGGCGACGCCAGCGTGCAGAAAATCCTGCAGATCGCCCGCCAGCACGACCTCTCCGCCCTGACGGCCGTGCGCGGCCTGATCAACACCGACGAGCTTCAGGCCCGCACCCGCACCGCCCTATCCAACTTCGTGCGCGACCTGGACCGCTGGCGCGCCCTGGCCGAGACCACGCCTCACTGGCAGGTGATGGAGACGGTGCTGGAGGAGAGCGGCTACACCGACATGCAGAAGGCCGACCGCACCAGCGGCCAGACGCGGCTGGAGAACCTGAAGGAACTGACCCAGTCCATGCAGCAGTTCGAGACGCTGCAGGCCTATCTGGAGCATGTCTCCCTGGTCATGGACCTGGAGCGGGCGACGGCCGAGGATCCGCACGGCGACGGGGCGGTCCAGATCATGACCCTGCACGGCGCCAAGGGACTTGAGTTCCCGCTGGTCTTCCTGCCCGGCTGGGAGGAAGGCGTCTTCCCCAGCCAGCGCAGCATCGACGAAAAGGGCGAGAAGGGCCTCGAGGAGGAACGCCGCCTGGCCTATGTCGGCGTCACCCGCGCCAAACAGGACGCCCGCATCTCCTTCGCCGCCAACCGCCTGGTCTATGGCCGCTGGACCTCGCAACTGCCCAGCCGCTTCGTCGACGAACTGCCCATCGCCCACGTCGATCCCCAATCCGACACCGGCTACTACGGCGCCTCGACCGGCATGAAGGAGGCCAAGAGCCGCTGGGACGACGCGCCCAGCTTCGGCAGCGGCTATTCCTCCCCCGGCTGGAAACGGGCCCAAAGCTTCACCGCCGCACAGACGCCGAACCGCATCCCCGCGCGCAAGGCCGTGATCGAGGGCGACGGCCGCCTGATCGCCACGGCGGACCCGAAGTCCAGCTCAGGATGGGCGCGCGGCCAGCGCGTCTTCCACCAGAAGTTCGGCTACGGCCACGTCCGCGTCATAGAGGGCAACAAGCTGCTGGTCGATTTCGAAAAGGCGGGCGAGAAACGGGTGATCGACAGTTTCGTGGAGAAGGCGGACTGAACGGAGCGACGTCGGCGTGGCGGCGATCATCCGCCTTTGCCGTCGGCCAAGCTTTGGCCTAAGCCATCGCCTTCCTGTCTGCGACCGAGTCCGCCATGTCCGCCCCTGCCCGTCCCACCGTTGATCGCGCCTGGTTGAGCTGGGCCATGCGGCGGATCGAGGCGGACTACAACCGCTCGGCCGACACCCATCTGATCCCTGTGGACATGCCGGCCCTGTCGGACATCGCCCTGTATCTGAAGGACGAATCCAGCCACCCGACCGGCAGCCTGAAGCACCGTCTGGCGCGGTCGCTGTTCCTCTACGCCCTCAGCAACGGCTGGATCGGCGAGGGCATGACCATCATCGAGGCGTCCAGCGGCTCGACCGCCGTGTCCGAGGCCTATTTCGCCCGGATGCTGAACCTGCCCTTCATCGCCGTGGTGCCGCGCTCCACCGCCCAGGAGAAGATCGCCGCCATCGAATTCTACGGCGGACGCTGCCATTTCGTGGACGTGCCCGGCGAGGCCTACGCCGAGAGCCAGCGGCTCGCCGACGAACTGGGCGGCCACTACATGGACCAGTTCACCTATGCCGAACGAGCGACAGACTGGCGCGGCAACAACAATATCGCCGAGTCCATCTTCGCCCAGATGCGACGCGAGCCCTGCCCCGTCCCGCGCTGGATCGTGTGCGGCGCCGGCACCGGCGGCACCTCGGCGACCATCGGCCGGTTCGCCCGGTTCAATCGCCACGACACCCGGATCTGCGTCGCCGACCCGGAAGCCTCGGTCTTTCACCGTCACTGGGCCGACGCGGCGGTCCAGAGCAGCGCCGATCGCCCGTCCCTGATCGAGGGCATCGGCCGAGCGCGGGTCGAGCCCTCCTTCATCCCCAGCGTGGTGGATCGGATGATCGTCGTCCCCGACGTCGCCTCCATCGCCGCCACCCGCGTCCTCAGCCGGCGTCTGGGCCGCCCCTGCGGCGGATCGACCGGCACCAACCTGTGGGCCTGTGTCGAACTCGCTCAGGAGATGGCGCAGGCGGGCGAATGCGGTTCGATCGTCTCGATCCTGTGCGACCACGGCGACCGCTACGCCTCGACCTATTTCGACGACGCCTGGATCTCCGGCCAGGGCCTGCACACGGCGCCCTGGGAGGCCCGCCTGGACGCCTTCTTCGAAACCGGCGTCCTGCCCGAGGCCTGAACCGCCTGTCTTGTCGGGATGAACAGGACTAAGAAGAGCTGAGAGGCCGCAAACGGTCCGAACCTCCACAGGAGCCGACCATGGCGGGCCTCAAGGACAAGCGCGGCTTCATCGACAAGGAGCGCATCGACCTGACTGAGCGTCAGTCGGTCGAATACTGGATGAAACGCTGGGGCGTGACCAAGGACCAGATCACCGCCGCCCACCGCAAGGTCGGCCGCATGACCAAGGACATCGCGGCGGAGCTGGGGAAGAAGCGCTGAGCCTCAGTCCCTGGCCTGCGTCAGGATCATCTCGGGCGTTTCCCTGACGCGAAACACCTTGGCCACAAACTGGTTATCGATGCTGACTTCCGTCAGAGTCGGCTGACCATGTTTGCCGTCCTTCACGATCAATTCGCGGACGTGGTTCAGGTTGATCCAGTGAACCACGCCGTTTGTCTCGGTGACCTTGGCGAACATGGACCTCTCCATCAGATGTGCAGCACCCGCCCATAGGCGTCCAGCGCCGCCTCGTGCATGGCTTCCGACATGGTCGGGTGCGGATAGACGATGCCGTGGATGTCCTCTTCCGTCGCCTCCATGGTGATGGCGGTGACATAGCCCTGGATCATCTCGGTCACTTCGTGGCCGATCATATGGGCGCCGATCAGGGCGCCGGTTGCCGCGTCAAAGATCACCTTGACGAAGCCGTCCGGCTCGCCCGAGGCCACGGCCTTGCCGTTCACGCGGAACGGGAAGCGGCCGATCTTGACCTCGCGCTTCTCGGCGCGGGCGGCCTGTTCGGTGACGCCGACCGAAGCGACCTGCGGCTGGGCGTAGGTGCAGCCGGCGATGGGCGAGACGACATTGGGAGTCTTGTAGCCGGCGATATATTCGGCGGCGTGAATGCCTTCGTGGCTGGCCTTGTGCGCCAGCCAGGGCGCGCCGGCGCAGTCGCCGATGGCGAACAGGCCCTTGACGTTGGTCTGGCAGTGGCTGTCGGTCTTGATATGGCCGCGGTCCAGTTCGACGCCCAGGGCCTCCAGGCCGATGCCGTCGGTGTTGGCGGTGATGCCCACGGCCGAGATGCAGACCTCGGCCTCTAGGGCCTCGGCCTTGCCGCCGACCTCGATGTCGACCTTCACGCCCGCGCCGGTCTTGGAGACCTTGGTCACCTTGGCGCCGACTTTGAACTTGATCCCGCGCTTCTCGAACGACTTCTGCGCGGCCTTGGAGACCTCTTCGTCCTCGACCGGCATGATGCGCTCGACCGCCTCGACGACCGTCACCTCGGCGCCCAGGGCGCGATAGAAGCTGGCGAACTCGATGCCGATGGCGCCCGAGCCGATGACCACGAAGGTCTTGGGCAGCTTCTTCGGCGCCAGGGCGTCGCGATAGGCCCAGATCTTGTCGCCGTCGGCCTCAAGCCCGATCTGCGGCAGGGCACGGGCGCGCGCGCCGACGGCCAGCATCACCGACTTGGCCTCGACCGTGCGAGACCCGCCGGCCTTCAGGGCGATGACGACCTTGGGCGCCGCAGCGCCTTTTTCCAGCTTGGCCGAGCCCTCGATCACCTCGATCTTGTTCTTCTTCATCAGGAAGGCGACGCCCTTGTTCATCGTCGCCGCGACGCCGCGCGAGCGCTGGATGATGGCGTCGAAGTCGAACGACGCGCCGGACGCCGACAGGCCGTACTCCTTCAGATGGCTCAGGCTCTCGAACTTCTCGCCCGACTTCAGCAGGGCCTTGGTCGGTATACAGCCCCAATTCAGGCAGATGCCGCCCAGGTTCTCGCGCTCGACGATGGCGACCTTCTGGCCCAGCTGGCTGGCGCGGATGGCCGCGACGTAACCGCCGGGGCCCGAGCCGATGACGACGAGATCGAATTCAGCAGCCATGATCAGATCAACTTCTCGATGTCGGCCTTGATGGCCTCGGGTTCAGTCTGCGGGGCGTAGCGGGCGACCACCCTGCCCTCGCGGTCGGTCAGGAACTTGGTGAAGTTCCACTTGATGGATTGGGAGCCGAGGAAGCCCCGTTTCTGCTTGGTCAGCCAGGCATAGAGCGGATGCCGGTTCGGCCCATTGACCTCCACCTTGTCGAACAGGGGGAAGCTCACGTCGAAACTGGTGGCGCAGAAGGCGGCGATTTCCGCCGCCTTGCCCGGCTCCTGATTGCCGAACTGGTTGCAGGGAAAGCCCAGCACCTCGAACGGCGCATCGGCGAAATCCCGATGCAGCTTCTCCAGACCCTCGTATTGGCCGGTGAAGCCGCATTTGGACGCGGTATTGACGATCAGCAGCGCCTGACCGCGGAAACGGTCCAGCGACACCTCGGCGCCGTCGATGGCGCGGGCGGAGAAGTCATAGACCGAGGTCATGACTTCCTCCCCCTCACGCCAGCATCGCGACGGGATCTTCGATCAGCGGCTTGAACGCCTGCAGGAAGCGGGCGCCGGTCGCGCCGTCCACCACGCGGTGATCGCAGGTCAGGGTCACGGTCATGACGGTGGCCGGAACCACCTGGCCGTTCTTGACCACGGCCCGCTGCTCGCCCGCGCCCACGCTCATGATACAGCCCTGGGGCTCGTTGATGATCGAGGTGAACTGTTTGATGCCGAACATGCCCAGGTTGGACACCGAGAAGGTGCCGCCCTGGAACTCTTCGGGCTTCAGCTTGCGGTCACGGGCGCGTTTGGCCAGGTCCTTGGACTCGGTCGCGATCTGCGCCAGACCCTTGGTCTCGGCCTTCCTGATGATAGGGGTGATCAGACCGCCGTCGATCGCCACCGCCATGGAGACGTCGGCGTTGTGGTGCATGGCGATGCCTTCGGGGGTGTAGGAGGCGTTCGCCTCCGGCACCATCTTCAGGGCCAGGGCGGCGGCCTTGATGACGAAGTCATTGACCGAGACCTTGATCCCCTGCGGCTCCAGCATCTTGTTCACCTTGGCGCGGACGGCCATCAGCTGGTCGATCTCGCAGTCGATGAACAGGGGGAAGTGCGGCACGTTCTGCACGCTCTCCACCATCCGGCGCGCCACGGCCTTCTTCATCCCGTCCAGCGGGATCAGGTCGTAGCTGCCGTCCGGGATACCCATCTGGGCCAGGGACAGGGCCTTGCGGGGCTCAGCGGCGGCGGGCGTTGCAGCGGCAGCGGCGGGCTGGACAGATCCCTTGCCGGCGGCTTCCACATCGCGGCGCACGATGCGCCCATGCGGACCGGTGCCCTTGACCGACTTCAGATCGACGCCGTTCTGAGCCGCGATCCGGCGCGCCAGGGGTGAGGCGAAGATGCGCTGGCCGCTTTCGGACTTCGGCGCCGGCGCGCTCTTAGGCGGCAGAACGGCCTCGGCGGACTTCACGCCTTCGGGCGTGGCCACGGCCTGTCCGCTTTCATGGCCGGCCTGAGCCGGCTTGTCGCTCGTCGACGGGCCGGCGGGCTTGTCGGCCTTTGGGGACGCCGCGCCGCCCTCATCCTTCAGTCGGGCGATGGGCGTATTGACCTTCACCCCTTCCGTGCCTTCAGCGACCAGGATGTCGGTGATCTCGCCCTCGTCCACGGCCTCGACTTCCATCGTGGCCTTGTCGGTTTCGATCTCGGCGATCACGTCCCCGGCGGAGACGACGTCGCCGACCTTCACATGCCACTTGGCCAGGACGCCCTCTTCCATGGTCGGAGACAGGGCCGGCATCAGGATATCGGTCATGCCATCACCTGCTTCACGGCTGCGATGATCTTGTCCACGCCCGGGAGCGACAGGGCTTCCAGATTGGCGGCGTAGGGCAGAGGCACGTCCTCCTGGTGCACCCGCAGCGGCGGGGCGTCCAAATAGTCGAAGGCGTGTTCGATGACGCGGGCCACCACCTCGGCGCCCACGCCCATCGGACCCCAGCCCTCTTCGGCCGAGACCAGGCGGCTGGTCTTCTTGACGCTCTGGACAATGGTGTCGGTGTCCAGCGGACGCAGGGTGCGCAGATCGACCACCTCGCACTCGATGCCTTCCTCGGCCAGCTTCTCGGCGGCCTGCAGGGCGAAGCCGACCATGCGGCTGTGGCAGGTGATGGTGACGTCGCGGCCTTCGCGGCGTACCTTGGCCTTGCCGATCGGCAGGACATAGTCCTCGACCTCCGGCACGTCGAACTCCAGCCCGTACATCATCTCGTGTTCGAGGAAGACGATCGGGTTCGGGTCGCGGATGGCCGCCTTCAGCAGGCCCTTGGCGTCGGCCGCATCATAGGGGGCGATGACCTTGAGGCCCGGCACCTGGGCATACCAGGCCGAATAGTCCTGGCTGTGCTGGGCCGCCACGCGGCTGGCCGCGCCGTTCGGGCCGCGGAAGACGATGGGCGCCTTGATCTGACCGCCCGACATATAAAGCGTCTTGGCGGCCGAGTTGATGATGTGGTCGATCGCCTGCATGGCGAAGTTGAAGGTCATGAACTCGACGATCGGCTTCAGGCCCGCCATGGCGGCGCCGACGCCTAGGCCCGCGAAGCCGTGCTCGGTAATCGGGGTGTCGACCACGCGCTGGTCGCCGAACTCCTGCAGCAGCTCGCGGCTGACCTTGTAGGCGCCCTGATACTGGGCGACTTCCTCACCGATCAGGAAGACCTTGTCGTCGCGACGCATCTCCTCGGCCATGGCGTCGCGCAGGGCGTCGCGGATGGTGGTCTTCACCAGCTTGGCGTCGGCCGGGATTTCCGGATCGCGCAGCTCGACCTTGGGGGTCGAGGTCTGGGTCGGGGCCTTTTCGGGATCGCCGGTCTTGCCCTCGGCGGTCGCCTTGGGCGCATCGGCCTGGGCCTTGTCGGACTCCGCCTTCGGGGCGGGCGCCGCCGCGCCGTCTTCGCCGGCCAGACGCGCGATCGGCGTATTGACCTTCACATTCTCCGAGCCTTCGGCGACCAGGATCTCCAGCACTTCGCCTTCATCCACGGCCTCGACTTCCATCGTGGCCTTGTCGGTTTCGATCTCGGCGATCACCTGGCCGGCCGACACGGTGTCGCCCGCCTTGATGTGCCATTTGGTCAGCGTGCCCTCTTCCATCGTGGGGGACAGCGCCGGCATGAGGATGTCGGTCACGGATCAGGCCTCCACGTAGACGTCGGTATAGAGCTCGGACGGATCGGGTTCCGGGCTTTCTTGGGCGAATTGAACGGCCTCTGCGACGATGGCCTTGATCTCGTTGTCGATGGCCTTCAGCTCGTCCTCGGTCGCATTGGCGGCGGCCAGCAGGGTCTTGACGTGATCGATGGGATCGCGGGTCTTCTTGACCTCGTCCACCTCTTCCTTGGTCCGGTACTTGGCCGGATCGGACATGGAGTGGCCGCGATAGCGGTAGGTCTTGACCTCAAGGATGTAGGGGCCCTCGCCGGCGCGGGCGCGATCCACCGCCTTCTTGACCGCATCGCGCACCGCGATCACATCCATGCCGTCGACCTGTTCGCCGGGAATGCCGAAGCTGGCGCCGCGCTGGCTGAGCTGGGTCGTGGATGACGAGCGTTCGATGCTCGTACCCATGGCGTACTGATTGTTCTCGATGATGTAGATGGCCGGCAGCTTCCACAGCTGGGCCATGTTGAAGCTTTCGTAGACCTGACCCTGGTTCGAGGCGCCGTCGCCGAAATAGACGAAGGCCACAGAATCGTCGCCGCGGTACTTGCCTGCAAAGGCCAGGCCCGTGCCTAGGGCCACCTGGGCGCCGACGATGCCGTGGCCGCCGTAGAAGCCGGTCGGCACGTCGAACATGTGCATCGAGCCGCCCTTGCCCTTGGACGAACCGCCGATGCGGCCGGTCAGTTCGGCCATGACTTCCTTCGGATCCATTCCCGCAGCCAGCATATGGCCGTGATCGCGGTAGCCGGTGATGATCTTGTCATGGCCCTGTTTGACGCTCTCCTGAACGCCCACGGCCACGGCTTCCTGGCCGATGTACAGGTGGCAGAACCCCCCGATAAGACCCATGCCGTAAAGCTGGCCCGCCCGCTCCTCGAAGCGGCGGATGAGCACCATCTCACGGTAATAGCGGAGGAGATCCTCCTTGGAGGCCGAAGGCGTGTTCGGTAGTTTGTCAGGCGCAGTGGTCTGAGCGGCTTTGGCTGGGGCTTTCGCCATCCGGCATCTCCCGGCTAGGCGCCGGGGAGCGACGCCTTCTTATCGTTACGGAAGGGGGCTTTAGCAGCCTTCGTTCCCGAAACGCAAAGGGGGGCGGGCCAAGCTGTAACAATAGTTCAAGTGGGGAGGATTTTCACCCCTGAACGGATTGCGCCTGAACGGCAATCACATAGTCGCGCGGGTCCGAAAACCCGAGAACCGCGCGGGCCCGCTCCTCCAGCAGATCCTTGGACAGGCTGTCGCTGCGCAGATAGCGCACGCGGGTTTCCAGATCGCGCCGTTGTTCCGTCAGATGGGCGAGCTGCGCCTCGCGCTGCCCCAGCAGGGCGTCCCGCGACGATCCGCTCAGCAGGCCGCGCTCGCCCGTCAGGGCCTGCACCCCAAGATAGGCGAGCAGGAGCAAAAGGACGATGGACAGGCGGTACGGCTTCATCCGTTCGGGCAAGACAGACGCTCCTTCTGAGCGCGAGAGACACAGTTCGTTAACTGTGCCCGAAAATGCCTAACGAAAAGTAGCTTGACCTTAAGAAAGTCGGCGAAGAACACTGATTCTTCGCCGACAATTCGTGGCTTAGCGCAGGAGCATGCCGTCGCCGAAATAGACGGCCTGGTCGCCCAGCATCTCCTCCAGGCGCAGCAGTTGATTGTATTTGGCCACCCGATCGGAGCGGGCCAGCGAGCCGGTCTTGATCTGTCCGCAGTTGGTGGCCACGGCCAGGTCGGCGATGGTCGAATCCTCGGTCTCGCCCGATCGGTGGCTCATCACGGCAGTATAGCCGGCGCGGTGGGCCATATCGACGGCGTCCAGGGTCTCCGACAGGGTGCCGATCTGGTTGACCTTGATCAGGATGGAGTTGGCCAGCCCCTCGCCGATGCCGGCGGCCAGACGCGCGGGATTGGTCACGAACAGATCGTCGCCGACCAGCTGGACCCGGTCGCCCAGACGTTCGGTCAGCAGGCGCCAGCCGTCGAAATCGTCCTCGGCCATGCCGTCCTCGATCGAGACGATCGGGAACCGCTCGCACAGATCGACCAGATAGGCGGCCATGCCCTCGGCGTCGACGGTCTTGCCCTCGCCCGCCATCACATATTTGCCGTCCTTGAAGAACTCGGTCGAGGCGACGTCCAGACCCAGGTGGAAGTCTTCGCCGGCCAGATAGCCGGCCGCCTGCCCCGCCTTGGTGATGAAGCTCAGGGCTTCCTCGGCCGAGGCCAGATTCGGCGCAAAGCCGCCTTCGTCCCCGACGTTGGTGTTATGACCGGCGTCCTTCAGCTGCTTCTTCAGGGCGTGGAAGATCTCCGTGCCCATGCGCAGGGCGTCGGTGAAGGTCTCGGCGCCGGTCGGCAGGATCATGAATTCCTGGATGTCGATCGGATTGTCGGCGTGGGCGCCGCCGTTGATGATGTTCATCATCGGCGTGGGCAGGACGCGGGCAGAGACGCCGCCGATGTAGCGATGCAGCGGCAAGCCGGCCGAGATGGCGCTGGCCTTGGCGGCGGCCAGGGAGACGCCCAGGATGGCGTTGGCGCCCAGACGGCCCTTGTTCGGCGTGCCGTCCAGCTCGATCATCGCCTCGTCGATCCGACGCTGGTCCTCGGCGTCCATGCCGGACAGGGCGTCGAAGATCTCGCCGTTGACGGCGTCGACCGCCTTCTGCACGCCCTTGCCGCCCCACATATCCTTGTCGCCGTCACGCAGTTCGACGGCCTCGTGGGCGCCGGTCGAGGCGCCCGAGGGCACGGCGGCGCGGCCGAAAGAGCCGTCATCCAGGATCACATCCACTTCCACCGTCGGATTGCCCCGGCTGTCGAGAATCTGGCGGGCGACGATGTCGGCGATGTCGGTCATGGCTCGGCTCTTTGGCTCAGGCGAAAAACAGGTCCGAGGGGTTTAGCCGTCTCCCTGCGAATCGCCAATGGCTGCCGCGCCCCTTGCCGTCAGGAACAGCCCTCGACCAGCTGTATCGACGGATCGCCCGCATGGATCGCTTTCACCTTGCCGTCGGCGCCGACCTCATAGCGAAGGCCGCGCGCCGCAGGATCGACGACATAGGCGGTGGAGCCGCCGCGCGACCAGACGAACAGATCCTCCGCAGGAGCCGGCTCATATTTGTGCGGCTGGGCGAAGACGGCGCCGCCATAGGCCTGTTTGATCGCCATGCCGTCTTCACCGACGCCGAAGCCGCGATCGGTCTTGACCGTCGCCTCACGGGCGGCGGTGATCCGGGTCAGGACGCCGTTCTGAATCATGACCCTCACATCCACGGGCGCCTTCGTGGGATGGAACTCGTCGCAGGTCTCGGGATCGGGGCCGCCGACAGCATTGGGCTGCGAATCCTCGCCCCAGACCTGAACCAGTTCGGCCCGCGTCATGCCGATTCGCGCCGGGCCCAGGCCGTCGCTGGTCAGGGCGTTGGGGTCTGCGGCCGCCGGCGTGGTCTGCGGCGGGGAAACCGGCGTGGGCGCCGGTTCATCGCGACGTTCACAGGCTGAGAGGGTCAACAAGGCCACGGCGCTGACGGCGGCGAAACGGATCATCGGCAAGGTCTCCAGAACAAGCTTCGCCGCCATGAACGCACGAAAACGGCGCGCGGATCACCGCGCGCCGTAAATCTCTTCGTCCGGTCGGCGACCGGGCCGGGAGGAAAAGACTAGTCTTCCTTCGGCGTCAGAACCTGACGGCCGCGATAGGTGCCGGTCTTCAGGTCGATGTGGTGCGGGCGCTTCAGCTCGCCGGTGTCCTTGTCCTCGACATAGACGTTCGAGGTCAGGGCGTCGTGGGCGCGGCGCATGTTGCGACGCGAGGGGGATACTTTGCGCTTCGGAACGGCCATGTCCGTCTCAATCTTCTAAGTCGGGCGCCGCCCAGAGCCGAAGCCTGTCTGGCGCGAAAACAATAGCGGCGGCCCACCGGACCGCCACGCGAGGCGCGGCTTATGCATGAACCGCGCGACGATTTCAAGGCGTTTAAGCGGGCGTCAGGCGGCGGACGATCTTGGCCGGATTGCCGACCACCACGACGTCGGCCGGAACGTCCCTGGTCACCACGCTGCCCGCCCCCACCACAGCCCGATCACCGATGGAGACTCCCGCCAGGACGATCGCCCCGCCGCCGATCCAGACATCGTCGCCGATGACGATGGGCCGGGCGGATTCCCGTCCCCGCCGTTCGACGGCGTCCAGCGGATGTTCGGGCGTCAACAGCTGTACGCCGGGACCGGCCTGGAAGTTGTCGCCGATTCGGATCTCGGCGCAGTCCAGAAACACGCTGTTGGCGTTGACGAAGGCGTTCGACCCGAAATGGATGTTGACCCCATAGTCGCAGTAGAAGCCCGGCATGATGATCGCCGCGCCGTCCGACGCCCGGACCAGTTGGTTGACCAGGGCGCGACGCCGGTCTCGATCCGGTTCGGCGTTGATGGCGACGGTCAGGGCCACGGCGCGGGCGCGGCCGTCGCGCAGGTCCGGATCGCCCGGATCATAGGGCAGGCCGGCCAGCATCTTTTCTCTTTCTGTCATGCGGCCTCCGTCAGGGCGGCGGCCACGGCCTCGCCGATGGCCAGGGAGCTGGTCAGACCTGGGCTTTCGATGCCGAACAGAGCCATCAGCCCCTCCATGCCGTGGCGCTCGACCCCGTGCAGTTGGAAGTCCGGCTGCGGCTCGCCAGGCCCGTGCAGCTTGGGCCGAATGCCCGCGTAGTCCGGGGTCAAAGCTCCATCAGGCAGCCCCGGCCAGAAGCGACGGATATAGCCGGCGAACTCTTCCGCCTTGGCCGGATCGACCGAATAGTCCTCGCTCTCGACATAGGCCAGGTCCGGGCCGAACACCGCCTGACCACCCAGGTCCTTGCGATAGTGGGTGCCCAGGGCGCCGGGAATCGGCGGCGGATAGATCAGCCGGTCGAACGGCGCCTTGCCGACCAGCCGGAAATAGACCCCCTTGCCGAAATGGCCGGCGGGGATGTCCTCTGCCGGATAGCCCTCGATCGCCGCCGCCACGGCCTGGGCCGAGAGACCGGGCGCCGTCACCAGCAGACGGCAGGAGACCGCCATCGCCCCCTCCCCGCCCACGCGGATCGTGAAGCCGCCGCCCGGCAGGGGCTCTGCGCCCTCGAACGGGGCCGAAACCACGACCGATCCCCCCGCATCCTCGATCTCGCCCTGCAGGGCCAGCATATAGCTGTGGCTGTCGAACAGGCCGCTCTCGGGCGACAGGATGGCGGCGTGGGCGTTCAGCTCGGGCTCCAGCGCCCGCGCCTGGGCGCCGGTCAGGTGTTCCAGCCCCTCGACCCCGTTCGCCGTCGCCTGTTCGAAGATGGCCTCGATCCGCCCGACCTCCGCCGCCTCCGTGGCCACGACCAGCTTGCCGCACTTCCAGTGATCGATCTTGTGGCTGGCCAGAAAGTCATAGAGCGCCCGCCGCCCCTCGACGCAGAACTTCGCCTTCAGCGATCCGGTCGGGTAGTAGAGGCCGCCGTGGATGACCTCGGAATTGCGCGAGGAGACGCCCTGGCCGATATGGCCTTCCTTCTCCAGCACCAGCACCGTCAGGCCCCGTTTCGACAATGCCCGACCGCAAGCCAGGCCTACGGCCCCGGCGCCCACGACTGTGGCGTCGAAATCGAACGTCATCGCCTGCCGTACCTCCGCATCGCCTCAGCCTCGAAACAGCCGATCAGCTTTTCCACCGCCCGGTCGAAATTGGCCGACAGCATCAGGTCCAGCATGCGGGACTTGAAGGCGAAGTCGATCATGAACTCCAGCCGCGTCCCCTCGGGATGCGGGAAGAACTCCCACCGGTTCTTCAGATGCTTGAACGGCCCGCGCAACAGGCCGACCTCCACCTTCGGCGCATTACGATCATGCCGGACCCAGGTGGAGAACCGCTCCTTCAGGAAGGAGAAACCCACCCCCGCCTCGGCGTCCAGCACGGTCACGCCCTCGCCTTCGGCCCGCGCGTTCCAGACCCGCATCGAGGTGACCCAGGGGACGAAGTCGGGATAGGTCCGCACATCGGCGACCAGATCGGCAAGCTGTTCGGGCGCATAGGGAAGAATGCGCGTGACGCGGTGGACGGCCATACGGAATTTAGCGGCGCAGCTGCGCCTCGCGCGCAGCCTTCAGCCGGGCAAAGTCGTCGCCGGCGTGGTGCGACGAACGCGTCAGCGGCGACGACGACACCATCAGGAAGCCTTTGGCCCGGGCGATCGCCTCATAGGCCTTGAACTCTTCCGGCGTGACGAACCGGTCGATGGCGGCGTGTTTGCGCGTCGGCTGCAGGTACTGGCCGATGGTGATGAAGTCGACGCCGGCAGAGCGCATGTCGTCCATCACCTGCATGACCTCTTCCTTGGTCTCGCCCAGGCCGACCATGATGCCGGACTTGGTGAACTGGTTCGGGTCGCGCTCCTTGACCATCTGCAACAGGCGCAGGCTGTGGAAGTAGCGGGCGCCGGGCCGGATCTTCAGATACAGGCGCGGAACGGTCTCGAGGTTGTGGTTGAAGACGTCGGGCTTGGCGTCGATCATCACCGCCGCCGCCCCGTCCTTGCGCAGGAAGTCGGGCGTCAGGATCTCGATTGTGGTGTTCGGCGCCTGGAGGCGGATCTGGCGCACCACCTCGGCGAAGTGAGCCGCCCCGCCGTCGGCCACGTCGTCGCGGTCGACCGAGGTGATCACCACATGGTTCAGCCCCATCTGCGACACCGCCAGCCCGACCTTTCCCGGCTCCTCCGGGTCCAGCGGCTGGGGTAGGCCCGTCTTGACGTTGCAGAAGGCGCAGGCCCGCGTGCAGGTGTCGCCCATGATCATCAGGGTGGCGTGCTTCTGGCTCCAGCACTCTCCGATATTTGGGCAAGCCGCCTCTTCACAGACCGTGTGCAGCCCCTTGGAGCGGACGATGTCCTTGGTGGCGTTGTACTGACCCGATCCAGGCGCCTTGACCCGCAGCCAGTCGGGCTTTTTCAGAACGACCGTCTCCGGGCGGTTCTGCTTTTCCGGGTGGCGCAGCTCCGACGGCTTACGCTGAAGGGTGTCGATCAGGGTCACCATGGCCGGTATTTCGGCCTTCCCGCGCCCAATGGCAAGCCACAGGCGGTTACAGATGATGGCGCGCCCGTTGGTCCGCTCGGGAACTCACGCGACGTTACGCATCTTTTCAAGACGCCGTTGCGTCATTATTGACGGACGCCCGACAACAGAGAGGGCCTGTCGCGCCCTCCGCAGGAGACGCGTTTGCGCCAGGATCTGGACCCTTCGCTGTACGAGACCTCGCTGATCGACGCCCTGATCGAGGCGCGCGCCCGGTTTGGGGACAAGGAGATCCTCGAAGACCAGGATCGCCACCCCCTCACCTACACGGGCTTGATCCGCGCCGCCTTCGTTCTGGGCCGCAAGATCGCGAAGATGACCGAGCTGGGCGAGCGGGTCGCCATCCTGCTGCCCTCGTCCATGGGCGTGGTCGTCACCTTCTTCGGCCTGCACGCCCACGGCCGCGTGCCGGTCATGCTGAACTTCACCGCCGGCGAGGCCAATCTGAAGGCCGCCATCAAGGCCGCCGGGGTCAAGAAGGTCCTGACCGCCAGACGCTTCATCGACCAGGCCAAGCTGGACGATCTGATCGCGGAGCTCGAGACGGGGGCTGAGATCGTCTGGCTGGACGACATACGCAAGACCATCGGGCTTCAGGACAAGCTGTACGGCCTCGCGGCCGGCGCCGCACCCAAGCGGTTCCGGGTCAAGACCGATCCGGACGCGCCGGGCGTGGTCCTGTTCACCTCCGGCAGTTTCGGCACGCCAAAGGGCGTGGTTCTGAGCCAGAAGAACCTGGTCGCCAACGCCCGACAGGTCGCGGCCCATATCGACCTTCTGCCGGAATGGGTGATGTTCAATCCCCTACCGACCTTCCACTGTTTCGGCCTGACCGGCGGCGTCGTCCTGCCCCTGCTTCAGGGGCTGAAGGCCTTTCAGTATCCGTCGCCGCTTCACGCCAAACAGATCACCGACCTGCTGCCCCAGGTGAAGGCGTCCATTCTTTTCGCGACCGATACCTTCCTCAGCCAGTACGCCCGGGTCGCCGAGCCCGGCGACTTCGCCACCCTCAAATTCGCCGTCGCCGGCGCCGAAAAGGTGCGCGAGGAGACCCGCAACCTATTCAACACCAAGTTCGGCGGCGTCGAACTGCTGGAAGGCTACGGCGCGACCGAGGCCTCGCCTGTGGTGGCGGTCAACCATCCCGAGCGCAACGCCCCCGGCACCGTCGGCCAGATCCTGCCCGGCATGGACTGGAAGCTGGAGCCGGTTGAGGGAATCGACGAGGGCGGCCGGCTGTTCCTGAAGGGACCCAACATCATGAGCGGCTATGTCACGGCCGCCGAGCCGCTGGCCTGGGATGCGGTGGGCGACGACTGGCTGGACACCGGCGACATCGTCGATGTCGACGCCGAGGGCTATGTCACCATCAAGGGGCGCGCCAAACGCTTCGCCAAGATCGGCGGCGAAATGGTGTCCCTGACGGCGGTCGAGGGCATAGCCGGTGCGGTCTGGCCGGACCAGCGTCACGCCGTGGTCTCCATTCCAGACACCCGCAAGGGCGAAAAACTGGTCCTGGTCACCGACCACGCCGGGGCCGAGGTCGCTCCCCTGGCGGAATGGGCCCGCGCCAACGGCGCGCCTGAGCTGATCGTCCCCAAGAAGATCGTCAAGGTCGCCGAGGTCCCGGTCCTGGGCACCGGCAAGACCGACTATGTGACGATCCAGAAGATGGTCGAGAGCGATTAAATCTCACCTCCCCGTTCGCGAAGGCGAATGGGGAGGACAGACCGCGTCAGCGGTCAGGAGGGGGCGACTCCGCCGCCAGACGCGATCGCACCACATCATAAATGAAATCGACCACGGCCGCCTGATCGGTCATGACGCTCACGGCGCTTAACCGCACCACCCGAACGCCGCGCTCATGGAGCCAGGCCGTCCGCCGACGGTCGTGTGCGATCTGTTTCGGCTCATTGTGGACCGCGCCGTCAATCTCAATCGCCAGCTTCGCCGCCGCGCAATAGAAGTCGAGAATATAAGGTCCGACAGGATGTTGGCGACGAAACTTGATCTTTCCGACACGGTCGCGACGAAGCACCTGCCATAGTCGGAACTCCGGCGGCGTCAGCGCCTTCCGAAACGCCTTAGCACGAGTGAAGCTCAGACCGTCAGCCATGAGGCGAACATAGAACAACTCACGTTAGGCGCCGAGTCACCCCCTCCTGGCGCGCTACGCGCGCCTGTCCTCCCCATTCGCCTTCGCGAACGGGGAGGTAAAGCCTACCCGATCCGCACCCCCGTCATCGAGATCGAACCGCCGTCGATCCGGTCGTTGAAGAAGCTCACCGCCTCCCCGACCGCCTGCTGGGCGGCCACATAGAGCACGGGCAGGAAGTGCTCGTCGGTCGGCACGCTCAGCTGGGCGTCCTCGGCCAGACCGACCCAGTCGATCAGGGCCTCATGGTCGCCGCGCTCGAACGCCGCCTTCACCGCCTCATTGAACCCGGTCGCCCAGGCGTAGGGTTCTGCCCCTTCCTCGCGCTTCCAGGTGCGCAGATTGTGGACGAAGTCGCCCGAGCCGGCGATCACGATTCCCTCGTCCCGCAGCGGTCTCAGGGTCCTGCCCAGCTCGTAATGCTGGCGCGGCGTCAGCTCGCGGTTCAGCGACAACTGGACCACCGGCACATCGGCCTCTGGCCAGACATGGCAAAGCACCGACCAGGTCCCGTGATCCAGGCCCCACTGCGTCGTCTGCACCGCCCCGGTCAGGTCCGCGACTCGGGTCGCCAGGGCTGGCGAGCCGGGCGCGGGATACTGCATCTCGTGAAGTTCGCGCGGGAAACCACCGAAATCATGGATGGTCTCGGGCTTCTCCTGCGCCGTGACGCCCAGCCCGCGCGTCTCCCAGTGGGCGGAGATCATCACCATCCCCTCGGGCTTGCCCACGGCCTCGCCCAGGTCGCGCCAGGCGGCCCCGTAGGGACCGCCCAGGGCGTTCATCGGCGAACCGTGACCGAAGAAGAGCGCGGGCTGGCGCATCGGATCAGCCGTGCAGCTTCTTGGCCAGTTCGGCGATGTGCTTGCCCTGAAACCGGGCGCCGTCCAGCTCGATCTCGCTGGGCATGCGCGAGCCGTCGCCGCCCGTGATCGTCGTCGCCCCATAGGGCGAGCCGCCGTGCACCGCGTCCAGGGTCATCTGGGCCTGGAACGAATACGGCAGACCGACCACCGGCATGCCGTGGTGCATGAAGAAGTTGTGCAGACCCTGGAAGGTGGTCTCCTGACCGCCGTGCTGGGTCGCGGTGGCGGTGAAGGCGCCGCCGATCTTGCCGATCAGGGCGCCGGTGAACCACAGGCCTCCGGCCTGGTCCAGGAAGGCGCGCATCTGCGAGGCGGCCGAGCCGAAGCGGGTGCCGGCGCCGATGATGATGGCGTCATAGTCCTTCAGGTCGTCGATCTTGGCGATCGGCGCCTTCTGATCCAGCTTGTAGTGCGAAGCCTTGGCCAGCTCTTCCGGCACGGTCTCCGGCACGCGCTTGATGTCGACCACGGCGCCTTCGACCTGACGCGCGCCTTCGGCGACGGCTTCGGCCATGATTTCCAGATGGCCGTAGGTCGAGTGGTAGAGGACGAGAATCTTGGGCAAGGGAGGACTCCGTTGAATGTCACGGCCGTCATTCGCAACAACGACCGTTGCTAACTTGGCGTCTCGCTTGACGCCATGCAAGCCCCCTCTCGGCTTTCGCGATGGTTTCGGTCAAAAACTGAAATGAAAACCGGAGGCTCGTCCAACCGGCTCAGGGCGCGAACGAAGGATCCCAGGGCCGCACATATTCCCAGTGCCAGGGCTCATAGACATAGGGGACGAAGCCGAACCGCCCGGCGTTCGCGACCAGCCAGCGATAGGTCGCCCCGCGCGCCATATATTCGCGGCTGGCGGGCGCGGTCGAATCCACCCCCCGGCCCGGCGCCTGGCCGACGTACAGATCGACCGCCGCGCCCGTCCGGTGGGGCGAACAGACGGCGCGGCGCAGGCCGTCGCAATTGCCCTGCTGGGCGCAGCGGGCGGCGTCCGCCTCGGGGTCCCGGAAGCCTGAGAAGATCTGCAGCAGTTCGGGATCGGCGGCGATCTCGGGAACCTCGGCCCGTGCGGCGGCGACCATCCGGCGATAGGCGTCCAGCACGTCACGCCGCAACAGCCGGGTCAGCCGGTCGGCGTGCTCTTCTGACGCGACCAGATAGCCCAGTTGGTTGATCGGCGGCGGATCAGGGCATTCGCCACGGATCCGCGCCATCACGAAAGGCCGCCGCTCCTGCCACAGCCCGCGCAACACCTGGAAGGTCCCGGCGTCGAACAGGCCTGTCGGCGCCAGGCCGTGGGTCTGCTGGAATCCCGCCAGTTGTGAGGCGAAGACCGGCGTACCGGGGCCGCACTGAGTGTGCAGCTCCTGCTGGATCAGGGTCGCATAGGCCATCCACCCAAATTCTGTCGCCCCGAACGGCGCCCACTCCAGTCCATAGGCCGAGGCCGCATTGGCCAGGGCCTCCTCGCCCCAGACGTCGGCGTTGGTGTGGCAGGGCCCCGCCGCGCGCGCTACGCCGGCGAAGGCCAAGACCAGCCAGAGAGTCAGGAACGCGAGACAGCTTCGCCACATGCCCCCAGCAAGCCTCAAGCGGCCCTCAGGAGCAAGCGCGCAGACGGCCGTCCGCCCGAATCCGACTCCGCTCCCGCGTCCAAACCTGCAATCCTGCGTCGGCCCGACTCATCCGGGCTGTCCCGGACCCGTCGCATGACCGCCGCCGCCGCGCCCCGTCGCTCCAACGCCGTGCTCGCCGCCTTCTCCGGCCCCTGCCTGCCGCTGGCGGCCTTCGGCGTGGCCCTGCCCGTCACCCTGCCGGAATTCTACGCCACCTATGTGGGTCTGGAGCTGGGGGTGGTCGCGACCGTCTTCATGGCCGTGCGGCTGATCGACATCGTCTTCGACCCCTTCCTCGGCTGGGGCATGGACAAGACCCGGACCCGTTTCGGTCGCTACCGCCCCTGGATGGCCCTGGCCACCCCCATGCTGATGCTGGCGGCCCTGATGATGTTCGTCCTGGTCCAGCCGGGCGCCCCGGCGGTCTATCTGTTCGGCTGGCTGCTGTTCCTCTACCTGGGCTTCTCCATCGGCACCCTGGGCCAGCTGGGCTGGGCCGCCGTCCTTGCGCCCCAGTATGACCAGCGCAGCCGCGTCTACGGCTGGTGGCAGGTGTTCAACATCATCGGGGTGGTGCTGATCCTGGTTCTCCCGACCGTGGTGGTCCAGACCGGCATCGGGACCTATGCCGACGGGGTGCGGATCATGGGCTGGGGCATCATCATCGCCCTGCCCGTCACCATCGGCCTGGCCATGGTCGCCGTGCCCGAGCCCGTCACCGCCGGAGACCAACCGCACGGCAGCCTCGGCGCCTATCTGGCCCTGCTGAAGACGCCCGTGGTGCGCAAGCTGCTGATCGCCGATCTGCTGCTGGGCGTGGCGCCGGGCATCACCGGTTCGCTGCTGTTCTTCTTCTTCGGCCAGATCCGCGGCTACGACCACACCGAGGCCGGGCTCTTCATGCTGTTCTATTTCGTCGCCGGCCTGTGCGGCGCTCCCTTCTGGGCCTGGCTGGCGACCCGTGTCGGCAAGGACCGGGGCCTGGCGATCGCCAGCCTCGTCTCGGCCGTCCTCTATATCGGCGCCACCCTGGTCCCCGGCGGCAATTTCGCCCTGACCGCCGTGGTCATGTTCATCGCCGGCCTGCCCTACGCCGCCGGCCTGTTCCTGACCCGCGCCATGATGGCCGACGCCGGCGATCAGGAGCGGTTCGAGACCGGCGTCGACCGCACCGGCCTGATGCTGTCCATCCTCTCGGCCACCACCAAGATCGGCCATGTGGTCGCCCTGGTCCCCTATCTGATCCTCCAGTGGGTCGGCTTCCGCGCCGTGCCTGGGCCGGAGGGCAACAGCGACGCCTCCCTGCTGACGCTTCAGATCCTGTTCATCGCCGTCCCCGGCCTGCTTCTGGCCCTGACCGCCTGGGTGCTGAAGAACTATCCGCTGACCGCCGCGCGCCATAACGAGATCCGCAAGGCCCTGGACGCGCGCGACGCGGAGGCGCAGGCATGAGGCCCATCGACCGGCTTCTGTCCATCATGGAGCGGCTGCGCGACCCGGACGGCGGCTGCCCCTGGGACGTGGAGCAGACCTTCGCCACCATCGCCCCCTATACGATCGAGGAGGCCTATGAGGTCGCCGACGCCATCGAGCGCAACGATCTGGTCGAACTGAAGGGCGAACTGGGCGACCTCTTGTTCCAGGTCGTCTTCCACGCCCGCATGGCCGAGGAGCAGGGCCTGTTCGCCTTCGACGACGTGGTCACCGCCATCGCCGACAAGCTGGAACGCCGCCACCCCCACGTCTTCGGAGACGAGGCCCAGCGCACCTCGAAGGAACAGACCGTCGCCTGGGAGGTCATCAAGGCCGCTGAACGCAAGGATCGCAAGAAGCCCGGCGTCCTCGACGACGTCCCCGTCGGCCTGCCCGCCCTGACCCGCGCCGCCAAACTGACCAAGCGCGCCGGCCGCGTCGGCTTCGACTGGCCCTCGACCGACGAGGTGTTCGACAAGCTGGCGGAAGAGGTCGAGGAGCTGCGCGTCGAGATCGCCGCCGGCGACCAGGCCAAGGCGCGCGAGGAGCTGGGCGACCTGCTGTTCGTCGTCGCCAACCTGGCCCGCAAGCTGGACGTCGAGCCCGAGGATGCGCTCCGCGCCGCCAACGCCAAGTTCGTGCGCCGCTTCGGCTTCATCGAGGCCGAACTGGCCAGGGACGGCCGCACCCCCGACCAATCGACGCTGGAGGAGATGGACCGCCTCTGGGACGCCGCAAAGGCGGCCGAAAAGGCCGGCCCGTCCTCCTGAGCCGCCGCATGCCCTACGACCTGATCATCTTCGACTATGACGGCGTGGTCGCCGACAGCGAGGTGCTGAACAGCACCGTCATGGCCGAACAGCTGACCGCCATCGGCCTGCCCACCAGTCTGGACCAGGTGCTGGCGACCTATACGGGCCGGCGCTGGCGCGACAACCGGCCGGTGGTCGAGGCGGCCCTGGGCCGGCCCTGCCCCGAGGATTTCCACACCAACTGGTTCGCTGCCTGCCGCGCCCGCGCCCCGCTCCATCTGAAGCCCGTGCCCGGCCTGATCGACTTCGTCGCCGCCCGGTCTGAGGCCCGCTGCATCGCCTCGTCCAGCGGCCCTGACTGGATCGGCGTGGGCCTGGACCTGTTCGGCCTGACCGATCATTTCGACGGCGCCGTCTTCACCGGCCTGGTGGTCGAGCGCGGCAAGCCCCACCCCGACATCTTCCTGCACGCCGCCGAAAGCATGGGTGTCGATCCGGGCCGCGTCCTGGTCATCGAGGACAGCGAGGCGGGCGTCACAGCCGGGGTCGCCGCCGGCATGACGGTGGTGGGCCTGACCGCCGGAGGCCATGTCCGCGACGGCCACGCCGACCGTCTGGTCGCCCGCGGCGCCCACCATATCGCCGACAGCTATGCGGCGGTCGCGGCCTTCATGGACCGCTGAGCGTCAAAGGTAGCGCAGTTCCTGCAGATCGACCTCGCGGATCATCTTGCGCGCCGTCACCTCGTCCAGCCGGCGTAAGCGCGCCATCCGGCCGAGCTCTTCCCGCTCCGCCGCGAGCGCCGCCAGCCAGAGCTTGCGCTCCACCTGATCGATCTTGCGCGCCACGGCCGCGTCGTCTTCTTCGGTGCGGGTATGGGTCTCGATGCGGCGGCGATAGATCTCCATGATCCGACTGGCGACGTCGGAATAGAGGTCAGGGTTGGCCTTGCCCTCGGCCATGGCGTGGGACGCATCCTCCAGGGCGCGCAGGGCGGCCGAGGCGGCAGCGACGCGCCCCCTGTCCTCTTCCCGCTCCTGTGACGGTTCGGGGGGCAGCTCCACCCCCTTCATCAGACGCGGCAAGGCGAAGGTGGCGAGCAGCAGGGAGACGATGATCACCCCAGCCGCCAGGAAGATCGCCAGATTGCGGGACGGCATCGGCGAGCCGTCCGCGAGGAAGAAGGGCACGGTCAGAATGCCCGCCAGGGTGATGGCGCCCCGCACCCCCGCCAGAGACATGACCATGGTCAGCCGCAGTCCGACCTTGGGCGGCGGCCCGCGATGGCGGCGCCGAAACAGGGTCAGCCTCAGCGACGTCCACACCCAGACGAAACGCAAGGCCGCCAGGGCCGCGACAATGGCCAGGACATAGACAGCCAGCCACCAGACCTCGGGCCGGCTGGTGCCCCGCACCACCTCGGCCGCGCGCGCCATTATTGAAGGCATCTGCTGGCCCAGAATCACGAAGATGATGCCGTTGGCGACGAACTGGACCGTGTCCCACACCACCCCGCGCCGGATGCGGGTCATGGCCAGGGACTGGCCGCCTACGCCGCCGCCCCGCTCGGTGAAGCTCATGGTCACGCCCGCCGCCACGGCGGCCAATATGCCCGACGCCCTCAGCTCTTCCGCGACCAGATAGGCGGCGAAGGGGATCAGCAGGCTGACCAGGATCTGCGCCCCGACATCCTCGCCCCAGCGCCGACTGACGAAACCCTTGACGTAGCTGATGGCGATTGTGACCAGCACGCCCGTCGCCACCCCGACCACAGACAGCCAGGCGAAGGTCGCCACCGCCCCGCCCAAGGAAAAGGCGCCGGTGGTCGCCGCCACGACCGCGATCCGCATACAGGTCAAGCCCGTGGCGTCGTTCAGCAGCGACTCCCCTTCCAGAATATGCATCAGCCGCTTGGGTATCGGGGCCCGCGCAGCGATGGCCTGGACGGCGATTGGGTCGGTCGGAGACAGGATCGCCGCCAGGGCGAAGGCCACCGGCAAGGGCATCTCGGGGATCATCCACCAGATCATGAAGCCCAGGCCGATGACGGTGAACAGCACCAGCCCCAGGGCCAGTTCCAGGATCACGGCCCGGTCGCGAAACAGGGCCTCCTTGGGGATGCGCCAACCGTCCAGAAACAGCAGGGGCGGCAGGAACAGCAGAAAGAAGATGTCCGGCTTCAGATCGACCGTCGTCCCGGTCGCCAGGACGATGACGGCCCCCAGACCGATCTGCACCAGCGGCAGGGCGATGCGGGTGATCCGCGCGACCGATCCCGACACCACGACGGCCAGAAGCAGCAGCAGGACGGTCTCGATCAGATGCATGGTTCAGTCGGTCAGGTCGGGATACAGGCGCTCGAACCGCCCCAGGGCGGCAGGGTGAAGCCTCACTGTGACATGGGTGCGGCCATCCTCGTCCGCGTCCCGCCTCGTCACCCGGCCATGTTCATAAAGCCAGGCCAACGCCTCGCCCTGTTCGGGCGACAGGGTCAGCCGCGTCTCCGGATCGTCGTCGATCAGGCCGGCGATGGTCTGGCGCAGGCGTTCGATCCCCTCGCCCGTCCAGGCCGAGACGGCGACCGCCTCGCCGTCCTTGGCCAGACGTTCGGCCTGACCAAGAATGGTTTCGTGGGCCTCCTCGTCCAGCAGGTCGATCTTGTTCCAGACCTCCAGCACCCGGCGGGTCTTGCCCTCGGGGGTCTCGATCTGTTTCAGCACGGCCTCGACGTCCTTGGCCTGGGCGTCGCTGTCGGCCGAGGCGATGTCGCGGACGTGCAGGATCAGATCGGCCTCGCCGACCTCTTCCAGAGTGGCGCGGAAGCTTTCGACCAGTTCGTGCGGCAGGTCGGAGATGAAGCCGACCGTATCGGCCACAATGGCCGGGCGGCCCTGCGGCAGGCGGATGGTGCGCTGGGTCGTGTCCAGGGTGGCGAACAACAGATCCTTGGCGAAGACCTCCGATCCCGTAAGCCGGTTGAACAGGGTCGACTTGCCGGCGTTGGTGTAGCCGACCAGGGCGATGGTCGGAAACGGGACCTTCTGGCGCTGTTTGCGATGCAGGCCGCGCGTGCGGCGCACCTCCTCCAGCTCGGCCTTCAGCCGCACGATCCGGTCGGCGATCAGACGCCGGTCCAGTTCGATCTGGGTTTCGCCGGGACCGCCGGTCGAGCCGGTGCCGCCGCGCTGGCGCTCCAGGTGGGTCCAGGTCCGCACCAGACGCGACCGTTCATAGTCGAGCCGCGCCAGTTCGACTTGCAGCCGACCTTCCTTGGTCCGCGCGCGGCGTCCGAAGATTTCCAGGATCAGGCCGGTGCGGTCGATGACCTTCACCTCCCAGGCCTTCTCCAGATTACGCTGCTGAACGGGCGTCAGGGCGTCGTCGATGACGGCCACATCGGCCTCGGCCGCGCGCATCAGGGCGGCCAGTTCGTCCACCTTGCCCGATCCGAACAGGGTCGCCGGCGCGACCTTGCGCACGCGCACGATCTCTTCGCCCCGGATGTCGAGGTCCAGGGCGCGGGCCAGGCCGGACGCTTCTTCGAGGCGTTCTTCGGCCAGGCGCGGCGACTCCGACCGTCCGTCGGGGTGGATGACGACCGCCCGCTGAACCGGGGCGGCGTGATCAATCAGTTTTTGGGTCAATCAATCGTCTTCGGCGTCGGGCTCGTACAGCTGCACGGGCGCGGACGGCATGATGGTGGAGATGGCGTGCTTGTACACCAGTTGGGACTGGCCGTCGCGGCGCAGCAGCACACAGAAGTTGTCGAACCAGGTCACGATGCCCTGCAACTTGACCCCATTGACCAGGAAGATGGTCAGCGGCGTCTTGGTCTTGCGGACCGAGTTGAGGAAGGTGTCCTGAAGGTTCTGGCGTTTGTCTTGCGACATGGCAGGTTTTTCCTGTTCTTGGTTGTTCGTCGCCATGGGAGCGGCGTCGGGGCCGAACGGGCCGGCAGCGACCTTAGACGGCGCCTCCCCGCCCCGGCAACGCCCTAAATGGCCTCTCGACGCGCGCGTTCAAGATAGAGCCGCCGCAGCTTCAACGTAATCGGCCCCGGCTTGCCGTCCCCGATCTTGGTTCCGTCGATCGAAATCGCGGGGGTCACGAAAGCGCCGGCGGCCGTGAAGAAGGCTTCGCGCGCGCGCTTGACGTCCTCGACGCTGAAGGGGCGCTCGTCCAGTTCGAGGCCCTGTTCCTCGATCAGGGTCATCAGGGTGGTGCGCGTGCAGCCCTTCAGGATGTTGGCCTGGGTGTCGCGGGTCCGCAGCTTTCCGTTCTCATCCACGATCCAGGCGTTGGTCGAGGAGCCTTCGGTCACCAGGCCCATGTCGTCGACGAACCAGGCCTCATAGGCGCCGGCCTCCCGCGCCGCCTGTTTGGCCAGGATGTTCGGCAAGAGCCCCACCGTTTTGATGTCGCAGCGTCCCCAGCGGATGTCGGGCTGGGTCAACACGGCGACGCCCTTTTTCGCCTGAGCTTCTCCCCGTGCGGGCGAGATGGACTTGGCGGTGACGATGACGCTGGGCGGCGTCCCCGGCGCGGGGAAGGGATGGTCGCGCCGCGCCGTGCCGCGCGTCACCTGAAGATAGACGATGCCGTTCTTCACCCGGTTGCGCCGGATCGTCTCGCGCAGCACCCGCGTCAGGGCGGCGACCGACATGGGAATGTCGATGCGCAGTTCATTGAGGCTGCGATGCAGCCGCGTCATATGGCCGTCGAAATCCGCCAGCCGACCGTCGAACACGGACCAGACCTCATAGACCCCGTCGGCGAACTGAAAGCCCCGATCCTCCACATGGACCACGGCTTCGCCGTGCGGCTGATAGGTTCCATTCACATAGGCGACGCGGGACATCAGTCGGCCTCGTCCTCATCTCCGCCTCGCGCGGGAGAGACACCCAGCGACTTCAGCTTTCTATGCAGAGCCGACCGCTCCATGCCGATGAAGGCGGCGGTGCGGGAGATGTTGCCGCCGAAGCGCATGATCTGGGCGGCCAGATACTCGCGCTCGAACACCTCGCGCGCCTCGCGCAGCGGCAGGGCGATGGTGCGCTCCGCCCCCAGGCTGGAAGACGGGCTGTTCGAGGTGGCGACCTCCTGCGGCAGCATGTCGGCGGTGATCGGCTCGTTCGGATCGCCTGTCGCCAGGATCAGCAGCCGTTCGATATTGTTGCGCAGCTGGCGGATGTTGCCCGGCCAGGGATGGACCTGCAGCACCGCCACTGCGTCCTCCCCGACCAAACGCCGAGGCAGGCCCTGCGAAGCGCTGATGGTTTCGACGAAATAATCGACCAGTTCGGCGATGTCTTCGCGCCGCTCCGACAGGGCCGGCACCCGGATCGGCACGACGTTCAGGCGGTGGAACAGGTCTTCACGGAACCGGCCTTCGGCAATCTCCGTCTTCAGGTCTCGCGAAGTGGATGTGACGACGCGCACATCGACCTGCACGTCCTGTTCGCCGCCGACTCGACGGAAGCGCTGATCCACCAGAACCCGCAGGATGCGGCTCTGGCTCTCACGCGGCATGTCGCTGATCTCGTCCAGATAGAGGGTGCCGTTGTGCGCCCGCTCGAACACCCCGATCTTGCGCGGCCGGCCGTCCTGTCCCTCTTCCCCGAACAGTTCGACATCCAATCGCTCGGGCGTCATTCCGGCGGCCGAGATGGCGACGAACTCGGCGCGCGCGCGCGGACTGGCTTCGTGGATCTGACGCGCCACAAGCTCCTTGCCCGACCCGGCCGGGCCGGAAATCAGCACCCGGCTGTTGGCCTGGGCCACCTTGGCGATGGTGCTGCGCAGGGCCTGGGCCGCCTGGGAGCGGCCGATCAGGCCGGACGGCGTCATCGTCTGCGCGCGCAGACGGCGATTCTCGCGTCTCAGCGTCGCTGCTTCGATCGCCCGCTCGACCACCACCACCAGCCGATCCGACTTGAACGGCTTTTCGATGAAGTCATAGGCGCCGCGCTTCAGCGCGGTCACCGCCGTCTCGATATTGCCGTGGCCCGAGATCATCACCACCGGAAGGTCGGGGTCGATCTCCTTGACCACCTCCAGCAGTTCCAGCCCGTCCAGACCGCCGCCCTGCATCCAGATGTCGAGAATGGCCAGCGACGGCTTCCGTGCGCGGATCGCCGCGAGGGCCTCGTCGGAGTTGGCGGCCACGCGCACGGCGTGCCCTTCATCCTCGAGCAGGCCCGAAACCAGATCGCGGATGTCCGCCTCGTCGTCGACGACCAGAATGTCGGAACCGGTAGGTCGCATCTTGCCTCGCTTATTCGGCGGCGACGCTCTGGAGCTTGCGCTCCGTTGCATCGCCGGTCTTGCCGTGGGGTTTCAAGGGGAAGATCAGGCACACACGCGCGCCGCGCAGGGTCTCAGCGTCCGCCAGCTTCAGCTCGCCGCCGTGGTCCTCGCAGATGCGTTTGACGATGGCCAGGCCGAGGCCCGTGCCCTTCTCGCGCGTGGTGACATAGGGTTCAATCAGGCGATCGCGGTCCTTGGCGGGAAGGCCGACGCCGTCGTCCTCCACCACAAATACGGCCGTCTCGTTCTCGATGATCAGGGAGGCGATGATGGCCGCCGCCTCGGGTGCGGGCGCTGCGCCTTCGGCGGCACGCCGCGCCGCCACGGATTCGCCCGCGTTCTTCAGGATATTGACCAGCGCCTGTCCCACCATCCGGGCGTCGCAGCGCAGGCTCGTCTTGGGCAGGGGTTCGATCAGGTCCACGCCGATGTCCGCCGCCGCCACCCGCTGGGCGAACACCGCCTCTCGCAGCATTTCGGCGGGGTTGGCCGCACCGAAACGCGGCGCGGGCATGCGGGCGAAGGACGAGAATTCGTCCACCATCCGGCCGATGTCCCCGACCTGGCGGATGATCGTGTCGGTGCAGCGGTCAAAGATCTCCACCTCGTCCACCTTGTCCCTGTATTTCCGCCTAAGCCTTTCAGCCGACAGTTGGATCGGGGTCAGGGGATTCTTGATCTCATGGGCGATACGCCGCGCCACGTCGCGCCAGGCGGCGTTGCGCTGGGCCGTGACCAGCCGGGTGATGTCGTCGAAGGTCAGCACCATCTCTCCGCCCTGACCGCCCTCGATGCGCACACGCAGACGCAGGGTCTCGCCTTCGCGGCTCAGATCGATGTCCTCTTCGATATGGGCCTCGACCCGTCCGACCAGATCGCTGAGCTCGGGCGACAGGGTCGCCAGTTCACGGCCGAGAACCTCGGCTTCTTCGATATGCAACAGTTGCAGGGCGCTGTCGTTGATGGCCGAGATTCGTCCGCGCCGATCCAGACCGATCACCCCGGCGCTGACGCCTGACAGCACCGTCTCGATAAAGCGGCTGCGATCCTGGGCGTCTTCGCTTGCCGCCTTCAGCGCCGACTGCTGGGCCTGAAGGTCGCCCGTCATGCGGTTGAAGGCCTCCGACAGGGTGGCGATTTCACCCGGCGCCCCGTCGCTGTCCACCCGGGCGCTGAAGTCGCCGCCCGCCACCTGGCCGGCCGCCTTCACCAGCCGCCCGATCGGGGCCGAAATGCTGCTGGCCGCCGACATGCCCAGCCAGACCGCTCCAACCAGAACCAGCAGGGCGGTCTCCAGATAGCTGAGAATGAAGGCCGATTGAATTCGGGCGCGGCTCTCCTGGGCTTCGCGATAGGCCTGGATCGACTGGCTCGAGGCGTTCATTCGCGCCACCAGACCGTCCTGGAGCGGCCGCACCAGATAAAGATAGGCGTCGCCATAGGCTGGCAGGGCGATCAGGGAGCGCACGGTGTCGGGGTGCTGGGTGACGTCCGTCGGCGGCTTGCCGCCCTGGACGGCGTCTTCCAGATAGGAACGCGGCGGAGCCAGATAGGGCGGCGCCCCCGGTCCTTCGGCTCGCGCCAGCACCTCCCGATCACCGTCAAGAATATAGATCGCGGGATAGCCGAAGATGTCTCCGATCTGAGCCAAGGCGTCGTTGAACTGAATACGGTCGTCGAACAGTCCGCGTGCGCTGGTCAGTTGATCCGCGATCGCGACGAGATCCGCATCGACGGCTGTGGCGACGTCCTGGATGTAGGCGCGCCCGACCACGGCGCCGTTTTCGACCGAGGCCTGGACGTTCTGACTGAACCATTGATCGACCCCCCGCGTCACGAGCACACCGAAGACCAGGGCGATGAGAACCGCCGGAATCACCGCCACCGTCGAGAACAGGGCCACGAACCGCAGGTGCAGGCGCGAACCCGCTTCGCTGGTGCTGCGGGCTAGGACCAGGACGCGACGTCCCACGATGAAGGCCAGACCCGAAATCAGGATCAGATTGGCGATCAGGACGAACAGCACGATCTGACCGGCCGATCCTCGCGCAGCGCCGGCGCTGGCGCCCGGCGCCACCGCGACCAGCCATACCGCCGCCGCCGTGATGATGACGGCCAAGGCGTAGGCTAAACCGAAGCCCGCCCGCGCCCGCTCGGTTTCAAAACGCCCCCAGAACGACTCGTCGCCCGACGAAGGGTCGGTGCGAGAGGTCACAGCTGAGGGCGTATCCGTCATGCCACAGCAGTGTCCGCGAACTGTGGCGGCGTTTCAACAGCCGAATTGAAACAGTCAGGTAAATTTCGCCGCCACAGCCCCGCCATTTCCTGCTCGACGGCCGCGGGATCGTCCAGGCGGCAAATTCTTGCCTTGGCCTCGCGACGGTGTTGCGGATCGGCCGGCCAGGGCGCCTGTTCGATGTACCAGCCCAGATGTTTGCGGAACATCTTCAGCCCCAGCGGCAGGCCGTAGAAGTCGATCGAGGCCCTCAGATGGTCGCTCACGATCGCCAGCCGCGCCTCCGGCCCCGGCTCCTGGGGCGCCGTCGCGCCGCTCAGAGCCTGTTCCAAATGGGCCGCCAGCCAGGGCCGGCCGTAGACGCCTCGTCCCAGCATCAGACCGTCGGCGCCGGACCGCTCAAGGGCCGTGCGCGCGTCTTCAGGCGTAACGATGTCGCCGTTGACGATGACGGGAATGCGAACGGCCGCCTTTACGGCGCCTACGGCGTCCCAATCCGCCCTTCCGGTATAGAACTGCTGGCGGGTTCGTCCATGGACCGTCACCGCCTTGACCCCGAGCGCCTCGGCCCGCGTCGCCAGATCCGCAGCGTTTCGGCTGTCGTCGTCCCAGCCCAGCCGCATCTTGACCGTGACCGGACGACCGGTGGCCCCCACCACGGCCTCCATGATGCGACAGGCCAGGTCAGGCGTCCGCATAAGGGCCGATCCGGCGGCCGAGCCCGTCACCTCCTTGGCCGGACAGCCGAAGTTCAGATCCACGATGTCCGCCCCGGCCTGTTCGGCCATGCGCGCCCCCTCGGCCATCTGCCCCGGATCGCGCCCCACCAGCTGGATCACGGTCAGCGGCAGGCCCGCGCCGACGGCGGCGCGCCGCACCACGTCGGGCCGAGCCCGCGCCAGCTCCTTGGCCGCCACCATCTCGGTCGCCACATAGGCCGCGCCCAGTTTGGAGGCTAGGATGCGGAACGGCAGATCGGTGACGCCGGTCATCGGCGCCATCAGCACGCGGCCGGGCACGGTGACGTCGCCGATGGTCAAGGACTTGGACATTCCCGCCTTTCGCCGCATTGCGCGCCCTTTCGTCAAGCGCGACAGCGGCGGATTGACGGTTTCCCCGCTGAACGTCGCGCTCTAGAAGACGTCATGATCTTCTCAGCCATCATTGTCGCGGCCGGTTCCGGAACGCGGGCCGGCGGCGAAAAACAGTGGCGGACCCTGGGCGGAAAGCCGGTTCTGCGCTGGTCCGCCCAAGCGCTTCTGGACGCCGGCGCCCAGGAGCTGGTCGTGGTCGTAGCCTCCGACGCTTGGGATCGCGCCGCCGAGGTGCTGGACGGGCTGACGGGGTGGCGCGCCGTGGTCGGCGGGACGACGCGGGCGGAGTCCGTTCGCGCGGGGTTGGCGGCCCTCACCTGTCCCGACGACCAGCCCGTGCTGGTCCACGACGCCGCCCGGCCGCTGTTGGACGCCGCCGTCATCGCCCGCGTGGTCGCCGCCCTGGATCAGGCCGACGGCGCCCTGCCCGTCCTGCCCGTCGCCGACAGCCTGCGTCGGGGATCGGACGGGCTGATGGCCGAGGCGGTGGACCGCGAGGACCTCTGGCGGGCTCAGACCCCCCAGGCGTTCCGGCGTGGACTCCTGGAATCGGCCTATGCCGCCTGGAACCCGGCCGAGACCCCGACCGACGAGGCGGTGGTGGTGCGCCGTCACGGCGGCCGGATCGCCCTGGTCGCCGGCGACGCCCGGCTGATTAAACTGACCTATCCCGAGGATTTCACCATGGCCGAGGCCCTGCTGTCGCAAGAGACCCGCTACCAGACCCGCATGGGGACGGGTTTTGACGTCCATCGCTGGGGGCCCGGCGATTCAGTCTGGCTGTGCGGGATCGAGATTCCTCATGATCAGACCCTGATCGGCCATTCGGACGCCGACGCCGGGCTGCACGCCTTGACCGACGCCCTGCTGGGAGCGATCGCCGCCGGCGACATCGGCGATCATTTCCCCCCCACCGACCCGAAGTGGAAGGGCGCCGCCTCCGACCAGTTTCTGATCCACGCCGCCGAACTGGTGGCGGCGCGCGGCGGCCGCATCGTCAATGTTGACGTGACCCTGATCTGCGAACGTCCGAAGGTGAAGCCGCACCGTCAGGCCATGCGCGAACGGATCGCCGATCTGCTGGCCTTGCCGCTGGACTGCGTCAGCGTGAAGGCCACCACATCCGAAGGGTTGGGCTTCACCGGCCGAGGCGAGGGCTTGGCCGCCCAGGCTGCGGCGACGGTGGAGATGCCGGTCTCGGCCTGATCCGGCGCCTTCAGCGCGCGGCCAGCCGCATCTGCCGCACCAGGGCTCCGAACAGGTTCACGTAGTCGTCCGTCCACGGCCGCACCTGCGTGGGCGACAGCCTGCGCCAGCGCGGATCTTCGCGATAGGGCGCCAGGGCCGCTTCGCTCTTGCCGATCACCAGGGCCTCGGTCGAGGATTCCACCATCAGCGGCGCATCCGGCCGTTCCCGATAAATTTGGTGCAGAGCCGGCGCCCCCAGGGCCGCAGCCGCCGCCTCGGCCGGCAGTGTGATGTCCAGATTGCGGTTGGACAGGTGCAGCACCACCACCCCGTCCGGCTTCAAGAGTCGCAGATAGCCGGCGATGGCCTCCTGGGTCAGCAGATGGGTCGGCACCGCGTCGGAGCTGAAGGCGTCGATGATCAGCAGGTCATAGGAACCGGCGGCCTCCCGCGCCATGGTCAGTCGGGCGTCACCCAGCACCGTCCGGATCGGTCCTTCGGCGCAACCATTGATGAAGCTGAACCAGCGCGGATCGCGCGACAGACGATCCACCATCGGGTCGATCTCGAAAAAGCTCATCTGGTCCTGACGGCGCTTATAGGCCGCCATGGCCCCCGATCCCTGGCCCACGACCCCGATCCGGGCGCCGTCCGGCCGCCGCGCCTGGGCCGTCAGGGCCGCCTGCCCCAGAGGCGTGGCCGTGGCGTAATAGAGGGTTGGCGAGCAACGGTGCGGCTCCGACTGCGCCTGGGCGCCGTGCAGGGTGGTGCCGTGCATCAGCACATGAACCGGTCCGCCCAGACCCACGACGTCGGTATTGGCCACACGCATGACCCCGAAGAAGCTGCGCTCCGTCAGGGCCCAGTCATAGCCCCGCGCGACATGGTAGCCGGACCAGACCATGGCTCCCAGAACGACGGTGAACATGATCGCCCGGTCCCTCAGCAGGAAGGCGAACAGGGCGGCGACGCCGATCACCGCCTGGGCGATCCGCACCAGTTCGGCGTCCGGGACGACCGCGCGAATGTCGGGGGCGTAGCGCACCAGGGCCAGACCCAGCGGTCCGGCAAGGGCGACCAGGCCCCCGATCACACAGGCGATGATCTCCCATCGCCGCACCTCGCCTTCGCCCCATGGCCGCAAAAGGCCGACGGCGACCAGCGCCAGCGGATATTCCCAGACCATGTTGAAGATCAGGGGCGCAATCAGGGCGTTGAAGACGCCGCCCAGGACGCCGCCCAGCGACAGCAGCAGATAGAATTCCGTCAGCCGGCCCGGCGCAGGACGCCGCTCGGCCATCCGCTGATGGCACATCAGGGCGCAGAAGAAGAAGGCTGTCAGATTGACGACGAAGACGAACAGCCACTCCGTGGTCCGAAAGGCGACCAGGGCGCAGCCGGCCGCCAGCACCCCCGCCTGGATCGCCAGCGTCAGGGGGAGCGGCAGGACCGGTCGGTTCTGAAAGGCGATGACAAAGGTCAGCAGATAGAGGGCCAGAGGAATGACCCAGAGGAAGGGCGCAGAGGCCACGTCGGTCGACAGATGCGCCGTCACACCCAGCATCAGGCTCGACGGAACGGCCGCCAGCAGGATCAGCAACCCCTTCTCGCGCCAGGCGATCAGCGGCCCCGCCTCCAGGGGCGCGGGCTCTGCCGCCGCACCCGTTCGGACCCCGCGGCCGGACCAGGCCAGGGCGCCCAGGCCGGCGACCATCACCAGGAACAGACCATAGCCCAGGCTCCAGCCCAGGCGCTGGAGCGAAAGACTGGCCAGGGGTTCGATCAGGACCGGATAGGCCAGCAGGGCCAGAAAACTGCCCAGGTTCGAAGCGGCATAGAGGACATAGGGGTTCTTCGCGTCCGCCTGGCCCGCCCGCGCCCGCGCATACCAGGCTTGAAGCAGGGGCGCGGTGGCCGAAAGAATGGCGAAGGGGGCCCCGATCGAGAGGGTCAGGGTCGCCAGAAGCCAGGCCGTGGGCGCGTTTGGATCGGGATCGCCCAGGACGCCGCTGATCCGCAGGGGCAAAGACAGGCCTGCGGCCAGCAGAAGCGCCAGATGAACCAGCACCTGAAGCCGCATCGACCCGATGCGCTGCAGGGCGTGGGCGTAGCCGTAGCCGGCCAGCAGCGCGGTCTGGAAGAAGACCATGGCGGCGTTCCACACCGACGGCGATCCGCCCAGGCTGGGCAGGATCAGCTTGGTCGCCATCGGCTGAACGACGAAGACCAGACAGGCCGAGGTGAAGACGGCCAGCGCGAACAGGAGAGGCGTCAGCCGCCCAGGGTTCGGGCGCGCCGCGCTTTCGGCTTGAACCACATCGGTCATGGTGCTGGTTAGAGCGGGACTCGCGGCCTATGGAAAGCGCATGTTCTCACAAGACATCCTGCGACTGGCGCAACAGATCGTCGCAACCGCGGCCGAGCGGGGCCTGATGATCGCCACGGCGGAAAGCTGCACCGGCGGCCTGGTCTCCGCCGTCCTGACGGCCGTCCCCGGTTCATCTGCGGTTCTGGATCGCGGCTTCGTCACCTACAGCAACGCCGCCAAGCAACAGATGCTGGGCGTGCCGGAGGCGACCCTGATCGCCCACGGCGCCGTCTCCGAGCCGACGGCCCGCGCCATGGCCGAAGGCGCCGCAGCCCAGTCGAACGCGAGCGTCAGCGTCTCCGTCACCGGAATTGCGGGGCCGGGCGGCGGCGGCCCGGACAAGCCGGTCGGCCTGGTCCATTTCGCGGCCGTGGGTCCGGGCGGGCTGGTCCACAGGATGGAGCGGTTCGGCGACCTGGGGCGCGACGCGGTCCGGATGGCGGCGCTCAGGGTCGCCTTGGAGATGTTGGCGGAGCGAGCCGCATCGTGACCGAACCCGTCGTCGTCGACGCCCGAGGCCACCGCTGCCCGGCGCCCAGCCTCAGGCTGCAAAAGGCCATGGCCGGGGCGGCGGCCGGCGCCCGTTTCGTCCTTCTGGCGACCGACCCTATGGCGCGCATCGACGCGCCGTTTCTAATGGCTCAGAAGCAGGGCCGCGTGATTTCGATCGAAGAGGTCGACGGCGTCCTGCGCCTTCTGGTCGAAGCGGGCTGAGTTTTCGACCCTAGGTCCGCGACCGCGTGCGGCGGCTGGCCCGCCGTTCCGACAGATCGACCACATCCGCCGCGGCGGAGGCCCTGCGCGCCTGTTCCGCCCTCTCGGCCCCGGCGGCGATCTCCATCTCGGTCGCGAAGGCGCCGCCGTAGAAGATGGCGTTGACGTTCCAGGACAGCCAGATCAGCAAAACCACCACGGCCCCGACCGAGCCATAGGTCGCTCCCAGAGGCGCGATCTGTTCGACATAGATGGCGCAGAGCCAGGATGAGACCACCGACATCAGGGTGGCCACCAGCCCTCCGGTGATCGACGGCAGCCAGGCCACCGGCGTCCGGTGACTCATGGCGTAGCGATAGAGCAACGTCAGCCCCACCACTAGGCCAAGGGCGGGCAGCAGGGCGTCGAGCGGCATCAGACCCGCATTGTCCCCCCTCGCCCCCGGCGAGGCGGCATGGGCCAGAATCCGCGCCGTCACCACGGCGCCGGACACGACGGTGAACAGGGCGAAGGCGAATGTGGCGACGAAGAAGGCCAGCAGATTGAATTTGAAGAAGCCGTGAGGCTCAGTCTCATCGTGAATGAGATTAAGTCCCGCCAGCAACGCCTTGAATCCTCGATGGGCGGCGTAGGCGCCGACGAACAGGGCGAAGGCGCTCTGGGCCGAGACGGTCCGGGCGGAAGCCTTGGCCAGCCGGGCGATCTCGTCGTGAAATATGGTCTGGGCCGCGCGCGGCAACAGGTCGGACAGGGCGGCGGCCTGGGCGCTGACCTCATTGATCGACAGGCCCAGCTTATAGACGCCGATCAGGATGGCGATGGCCGGGAAGACGGCCAGAAGGGCGAAGAAGGAAACGCCCCCCGTATAGAGCATGACGTCCCGGCCCCAGCTGCGGGTGAAGGCGCGCACGGCCAGACCGCCCCAGAATCCGGGCGCCTTCAGAACCGATCGGGTCAACTGATCGCTCAATCCGGTCCCCACAACCGTTACAACAAACCCCCAAACTTAAAGGATTCTGGAACGGGGAAAAGCCCTGTCGACGCACCCGCCTTTGGGGGCGGTCTGCGAAGGCGATAGTCATCTATAAAATGCGTCGCGCTATGGTGGTCCGCCTCGCATGCGGCTATGGCCCCAGCGACCAATGGGGAGGGACTGGCTTGGCTTTCGACGCGCGCGTTTTGATCCTGGCGGCTGATGACGCCCGTATCGGGCCGCTCGCCGCCGGCCTGGACGCGCTTGGCTGGACCACCGTCACCGCCCGCGACGTCGGATCGGCTGAGGCGACGCTTCTGGACCTGCCGCTCGAAGCCGCCGTGATCGACTTCGATTCCCTGACGCCGGACGCGGCGGTCCGACTGCGCGCGGCGGCCCAACCGCGCCGCCTGCCCATCATGGTGGTCGGCGCAGCCCCCGACTCGGTCGAGGGCGCAGATGTCGCCATGTCGGTTCCGCCGCACCCGGCCCAGGCCGCCCTGCGTCTCGAACAGCTCGGACGCGCCGCCATCGCCGAGGAAGAGTTTCACCTGCGGGTCGCCACCTTCGGCCTGCGGGGCATCAGCCTGGCCGCCGACCCCGGCGCGGCGGCGCCTCTGCGGATCCTGGCGGCCGGGGTTGCGGACCGTCGCTTCCTGGCCCTGTCCAACGCCTTGACCTCTGCGGGGGCCGAGGTGGTGGCGGCGCCCACCCCCTACACCGCCTTCGACTATCTGCATGAGACCCTGTTCGACGCCGCCATACTGTGGGGCGCCAAGGACCACACCCCCGCCCTGTCGATCGCCGCAGGCATGAAGCGCAACACGCGCCTGTATCATATCCCGCTGATGCTCTATCTGCGTGGCGCCGACGAAATCAGCCTGAACGAACTGTTCAATCGGGGCTTCGCCGACGTCGCCTCGACCGAAACGCCGGAGCAGGAGACGGCGGAGCGGGTCCTGGCCATGGCCGGCGCCCACCGCCGCCACCTGACCATCAGAAAGGCGCTGGATTCGGTCCGCAGTCTGGACCTGATGGACGCCTCGACCGGCCTGTTCACGCCCGAACTCTTCGCCGCCCACCTGGGTCGGGTCGCCGAGGCGTCTCGCGTTCGCAAACGTTCCCTGTCCGTCTGCGTTCTCAGGGTGCGCGAGACCGAGCCCGTCACCTGGGCGCGCCAGGGCGGCTGGCTGGACCGGGCCATGCCCCAGATCGGCGCCATGGTCTCGCGCCTGGTTCGGGTCGAGGATACGCCGGCCCGTCTGGCCAAGGAGGTCTTCGCCCTGGCCCTGCCCGCCACGCGCGGCGAGGCCGCTCGCCTGGCCGCCGAACGGATCGCCGCCGTCATCGGCTGCACCGCCTTCGACGCCGGCCCCGACCGCTCGCCCTTCGTCGCCGAATTCGACGTCGGCGCCGCCGAAATGCGCCCCGGCGAATCCGCCGCCGCTCTCCTCGAACGCGCCTCCGCCGACCTGTTCGACAAGGTGCGCTAGGGCCTTACGCCCCCGCCACCCGCGCCAGATCGGCCGTGATCCGCTCCGCCACCTTCAGCCGGTCCTCGGCCGTCGGCCAGTCCCCCGTCACGACGATCTTCTGATCGGGCCGGATCTTCCAGAAGGCGTGGTTCTTCTGGATCAACCCGACCAGGCCGACCGGATTGGGGAAGCTGTTGTCGCGCAGGGTCAGCACCGCGCCGCGCGGCCCGATGTCGATCTTCTCGATACAGGCTCGGCGGCAGTTGGCCTTGATGCCAACGATCTTCAGCAGCTGCTGCGCCTCGTCCGGCAGGGGTCCGAACCGGTCGATCAGTTCGGCGGCCAGAGCTTCGCGATCCTCGGCCTGTTCGGCGTCGGACAAGCGACGATACAGGCTCAGACGGACGTTCAGATCCGGCACGTAGTCCTCTGGAATCAGGACTGAAGCGCCCACGTTGATCGACGGCGACCAGCCGCGATCCACATTCAGCCCCTCGCCCTTTTCGCGCAGCTCGGCGACCGCGTCCTCCAGCATCTGCTGGTACAGTTCGACCCCGACCTCGCGGATATGGCCCGACTGTTCGTCGCCCAGCAGATTGCCCCCGCCGCGCTGGTCCAGGTCGTGGCTGGCCAGCTGGAAGCCGGCGCCCAGATTGTCCAGCGACTGCAGCACCTGCAACCGCCGCTCGGCCGACAGGGTCATCGGCTTGACCGGATCGGTGGTCAGATAGGCGAAGGCCCGGGCCTTGGACCGACCCACCCGGCCCCGGATCTGGTACAGCTGCGCCAGGCCGAACATGTCGGCCCGGTGCACGATCAGGGTGTTGGCCGTCGGAATATCCAGTCCGCTCTCGACGATGGTGGTTGAGACCAGGACGTCGTACTCCCCCTCGTAGAAGGCGCTCATCACCTCCTCAAGCTGGGTCGCCGACATCTGGCCGTGGCCGACCACGAACTTGATCTCCGGCACCTGTTCGCGCAGGAATTTCTCGATGTCCGGCAGGTCCTTCAGGCGCGGCGCGACATAATAGGCCTGCCCCCCGCGATATTTCTCGCGCAGCAGGGCCTCGCGCACCAGCACCGGGTCCCACGGCGTCACATAGGTCCGCACCGCCAGGCGATCGACCGGCGGGGTGGCGATGATCGACATCTCGCGAATGCCCGACAGCGCCATCTGCAGGGTGCGCGGGATCGGGGTTGCGGTCAGGGTCAGCAGATGGACGTCGGCGCGCAGGGTCTTCAGCTTTTCCTTGTGCTTGACGCCGAAGTGCTGCTCCTCGTCCACGATCACCAGGCCCAGGTCGCGGAAACCGACCTGTTCGGCCAGGACCGCATGGGTGCCGACGACGATCTCGACCGAGCCGTCCTTCAGCCCCGCCCGCGTTTCGGTCGCCTCCTTGCCCGTCACCATCCGCGACAGCTGGCGCACCTTGACCGGCCAGCCGGCGAAGCGTTCGGTGAAGGTCTTGTAGTGCTGGCGCGCCAGCAGGGTAGTCGGCGCCACCACCGCCACCTGTTTGCCGGTCATGGCCACGACGAAGGCGGCGCGCAGCGCCACCTCGGTCTTGCCGAAGCCCACGTCGCCGCAGATCAGGCGATCCATCGGCGTGCCCTTGCCCAGGTCCTCCAGCACGTCGCCGATGGCGTTCAGCTGGTCGTCCGTCTCCTCATAGGGGAAGCGGGCGCAGAATTCGGCGAACAGGCCCGGCGCCGGCGTCACCGCCTCCGTCTCGCGCAGCGCCCGCTTGGCGGCCAGGGCGATCAGACCCTCGGCCATGGCGCGCAGCCGTTCCTTGGCCTTGGCCTTCCTCGCCTGCCAGCCGGCGCCGCCCAGCCTGTCCAGCTGCACCCCGTCGGCGTCCGTGCCGTACCGGGTCAGAAGATCAATGTTTTCAACCGGCAGATAGAGTTTGCTGTCACCGGCGTACAAGAGCTCCAGGCAGTCGTGCGGCGCCTCCTGGATGTCCAGGGTCTTCAGCCCCTCGTACCGCCCGATGCCGTGATCCAGGTGGACCACCAGGTCGCCGGTGGTCAGGGCCGAGGCCTCGGCCAGGAAGTTGGAGGCCCGACGCTTCTTCCTCGGCCGCGCCAGCCGGTCGCCCAGGATGTCGGTCTCGGAGACGACCGCAACCTCCTCCGTGACGAACCCGTGCTCCACCGGCAGGACGCCCCGCAGATACAGGTCCTTCGGCGCCGCCAGCACGTCGGCCCAGTCGCGCACGGCGACGATATGGTCCAGGCCGTGGTCGCTCAGCAGGGTGGCTAGGCGCTCCGACGAGCCCTCGGTCCACGAGGCGAACAGCACCCGCTTGCCTTCGGCCTTCAGGGCCGCGGCATGGGCCGCGACCGCCTCGAACAGGTTGACGCTGTCCTGTGATCGCTCGGCCGCGAAGGTCCGTCCCAGCCGTCCGCCCGCGTCTTCGCCCCCGCCCGTAAAGGGCGTGAGCCGCCGCACCGACCGCCCGGCCAGGGCCTGGTTCCAGTCGCCGGCGTCCATATAGAGGGATTGCGGCGGCAGGGCGCGATTGGCGGCCGCATGCCCTCCCCCCTTCCCCTTTTGGGCCTTGGCCGCCTCGGCCCGCGCCTCATAGGCGTCGACGATCAGATCCCACCGCTCGGCCCGCGCGCTTTCGGCCTGATTGTCCAGAAAGACCTGCGCCTGATCCGGCAGATAGTCGAACAGGCTGTCCAGGCTTTCGTAGAACAGCGGCAGCCACTGCTCCATCCCCTGACGCCGCGCGCCCTCGCTGATGGTCGCATACAGGGGATCGTCGCCCGGCGCCCCGAACAGCTTCAGATAGCCGGTGCGGAAGCGCGATATGGCGTCAGCATCCAGCAGGGCCTCCGACACGGGCGCCAGCGACACGGCCGTCATCTGCCCGGTCGAGCGCTGGGTCTCAGGGTCGAAGGTGCGGATCGATTCCAGTTCCGACCCGAACATGTCCAGCCGCACCGGCTCCTCGAAGCCCGGCGGATAGACGTCCACCACCCCGCCCCGCACCGCGAACTCGCCCCGCTCCGACACGGTTGAGGCCCGGACATAGCCGTTGGCGGCGAAATACCGCTCCAGCGCCTGGATATCGAGATCGCGGCCGACCCTGGTCTCGAACCCCGCCTGGGTCGTCACCGACCGGGGCGGCGTCCTCTGCATGGCCGCACCGACCGTCGTGACCACCAGAACGGGCGCGTCGCCGGTCTTGCGCTGGGCCAGGCGCGTCAGGGTCGCCATCCGCTGGGCGGCGATCCCCGCCGTGGGGCTCAGCCGGTCATAGGGCAGACAGTCCCAGGCCGGATATTCCAGAATTTCGATATCTTGCGAGAAGAATCGGAACGCCTGAACAAAGCCGCCGGCTCGCTGATAGTCGCGCGCGACAAAGACCCCGACCCCGCCGTCGGCCTTGACCCGCTCCGCCACGACCAGGGCGTCCAGACCTTCCGGCGCGCCGCCCAGATCGGCGTCGGTCCGGCGCACAATCACCTGCTGATCCATCAGCCGATGCCCTTGCCGACCTCGGCGGCCACATGCTCGCGCATGAAGGCCCGCACCTTGGCCATCACCGGCGTCTCGAACTCCGGCGGCGTCGGATCACGCTCGATGATCCAGCCGTAGAGCCACTGGTCTTCCTCGTCAATCAGCCGCTCGAACACGTCCAGCTCGGCCTCGGTCAGGGTCGGGGCCACCTGGTCCGAGAACGGCCCCAGCACCATGTCGGCCTCGCGGAAGCCCCGCCGCCAGCATCGGAACTGAATCCGGCCCAGCCTCTGCTTCCGCTCGGGAGTCATCTCGTCTTCAAAACGCGCGTCGATTTCGGCCACAAGAATCCTTGCCCGGCAAAGTTGATGGACGCTCAAGCAGCGAGCCACCGCGTGGCGAGCGTTAGCGTCCTCAAATGGAAGAAGCGCAGATAGCGTTCCTGAACGGACTTCGCCACCCGTCATGGTCACGCTATGTTCACGGCGATGCGTCCGCAGATTCTTTTCCCCCTGTTCGCCGAGGTCTCCAGCCTGAAGGGCGTGGGCCCCCGCATCCTGCCCCTGGTGCAGAAGGTGGCGGGGCCGCTGGTGCGTGATCTGGTCTTCCTCAGCCCCTCCGGCGTCATCGTCCGCCGGCCGATGGAGGCGGCGACCGCCGTGGACGGCGAGGTCGGGATCTTCGAGATCGTCATCGACCGCCTGTTCGTCCCCAGCCGCCCCGTCGCCCCGCTGAAGGTCCGCGCCAGCGACCCGACCGGCTTCGTCCACCTGGTCTGGTTCGGAGGCTCGCCCCAGCATATCGACCGGCTGCTGCCGCGCGGCGAGACCCGGCTGGTCTCGGGCAAGGTCGAGCGGTTCAACGGCGAGGTCCAGATCGTCCATCCGGACATCGTCACGCCCGACAAGGCCGCCGACATCCCGGCCTCCGAACCCGTCTATCCGGCGACGCAAGGCTTGACCTCGCGCCAGCTGCGCAAACTGGTCCAGGCCGCCCTGCCCGCCGCCCCCGACCTGCCGGAATGGCAGGACCCCGCCTGGCTGAAGAAGCAGAACTGGCTAGGCTGGCGCGCCGCCCTGGACGCCCTGCACGCCCCGGCGGGCGAGCCCGACCTGTCGCCCGACGCCCCGACCCGCCGGCGCCTGGCCTATGACGAATTCCTGGCCCACCAGCTGGCCCTGGCCCGCCGTCGCCGCGCCCGCGAGATCAAGCCCGCCCCCGTCATCGCACCCGGCGCCGCCTCCGACTGCCTGCTCCAGGCCCTGCCCTTCACCTTGACCAACGCCCAGGCCCAAGCCGTCGCCGAAATCCGCCGCGACCTGGCCTCCGGCAAACAGATGGGCCGGTTGCTTCAGGGCGACGTCGGCTCGGGCAAGACCGCCGTCGCCGCCCTGGCCCTGGCCGACGCGGCCTCCAGCGGCTTCCAGTCCGCACTGATGGCCCCGACCGAAATCCTGGCCCGCCAGCATTACGAAAAACTCGGCCCCCTGCTGGAGGCGGCCGGCGTCGCCTCCGTCCTGCTCACCGGCCGGGATGCGAACGGCCAGAGGCGCGAGAAGCTGGCCGCCCTGGCCTCCGGTCACGCCCAGGTCGCCATCGGCACCCACGCCCTGTTCCAGGACGCCGTCCGCTTCGACCGCCTGGCCCTGGCCGTCATCGACGAGCAGCACCGGTTCGGCGTCAGCGAGCGCCAGCGGCTTCAGGCCAAGGGCGACCCGCGTCTGGGCGCCGTCCACCTGCTCACCATGTCGGCCACCCCCATCCCCCGCACCCTGGAGCTGACCCAATACGGCGAGCTGGATGTCAGCCGTCTGATGGAGAAGCCGCCGGGCCGCACCCCCGTCACCACCGCCGTCGTCCCCCTGGCCCGCATCGGCGAGGTCGCCGCCCGGTTGAAGACGGCGCTGGACGCCGGCGCCCAGGCCTACTGGATCTGCCCCCTGGTCGCCGAATCCGAGGCCATCGACCTGGCCGCCGCCGTCGACCGCGCCGACGACCTGCGCCGCCTGCTGGGGGTCGAGGTCGGCCTCGCCCACGGCCAGATGCCGGGCGCCGAGCGCGAAGCCGTCATGGCCGACTTCGCCGACGGCCGCATTCCCCTGCTGGTCGCCACCACCGTGGTCGAGGTCGGGGTCGATGTGCCCAACGCCTCCATCATGGTCATCGAGCACGCCGATCGCTTCGGCCTGGCCCAGTTGCACCAGCTGCGCGGTCGCGTCGGCCGCGGCGCAAAGGCCAGCTCCTGCATCCTGCTGTACGGCGGCCAGGACGGGGCGCTGGGTGAAACCGCCAAGGAACGGCTCGAAACCCTGCGCCGCACCGAGGACGGCTTCGTCATCGCCGAGGAAGACTTCCGCCTGCGCGGCGGCGGCGACCCGCTGGGCCTGAAACAGAGCGGCTTCCCCGCCTACCGCTTCGCCGACCCGATCCGCCACCGCGCCCTGATGCTGGCCGCCGCCGACGACGCCCGCCTGATCCTGAACCGCGACCCCGACCTGGCGTCCGAGCGCGGTCAGGCGGTTCAGGTGCTGGAGGAGTTGTTCGACTGGAAGGGGCATAAGGCAGGGGCGGATTGAAGGGGACAGCCACGCCCGCCCCGCACCCCACACCCGTGATCCTGGACCTTGCGCCTAGGATCCAAAGACTCGACCGGCTAGAACGCCCCGGATGTTGCGCCTGTCAGAACTCAAACTGCCCCTCGACCACCCGCCGGAGGCCTTGCCCGCCGCGATCGCCGCCCGGCTGGGCGTGCCGCCGCACGATCTTGTCTCCTGGTCGATATGGAAGCGGGCGCACGACGCCCGCCGGAAATCCGCGATTCTGAAAGTCTACATCCTCGATGTCGAGGTGAGGGATGAAGCGGCGGTGCTGGCCCGCCTTGCAGACGACGTGCACGTGGCGCCGACGCCGGACGTCGCCTATCGCCCGGTCGCCGTTGCCCCCAGCACCGAGCGCCTTCGGCCGGTCGTGATCGGGGCCGGGCCGTGCGGCCTGTTCGCCGGGCTGATCCTGGCCGAGATGGGGTTCAAGCCGATCATCCTCGACCGCGGCAAGGTGGTTCGGCAGCGGACCAAGGACACCTGGGGCCTGTGGCGGAGCAGCAAGTTGGACCCGGAATCCAATGTGCAGTTCGGCGAGGGCGGCGCGGGCACCTTCTCCGACGGCAAGCTCTACAGCCAGATCAAGGATCCGCGTTTCCTGGCCCGCAAGGTGTTGACCGAATTCGTCGCAGCCGGGGCGCCGGAGGAAATCCTCACCGAGGCCCACCCGCACATCGGCACCTTCCGCCTGGTGACCATGGTCGAGGCCATGCGCGAGAAGATCGAACGGCTGGGCGGCGAGTACCGCTTCGAGCACCGGGTCACCGACATCGATCTCGACAAGGGCGTCCTTCGGGGCGTGCGCCTGCACACCGGCGAGACGCTGGAGGCCGACCACGTGGTCTTCGCCATCGGCCATTCGTCGCGCGACACCTTCCAGACCCTCTACGACCGCGGCGTCCATATCGAGGCCAAGCCGTTTTCGATCGGCTTCCGCATCGAGCATCCGCAGTCGTGGATCGACAAGGCCATGTTCGGCCCCTGCGCCGGCCACCCCGACTTGGGCGCTGCGGCCTATTCGCTTTCGCACCATTGCAGCAACGGCCGCACCGTCTACAGCTTCTGCATGTGCCCGGGCGGCACGGTGGTCGCGGCCACCAGCGAGCCCGGCCGCGTCGTGACCAACGGCATGAGCCAGTATTCGCGCAACGAGCGCAACGCCAACTCCGGCTTCGTGGTCGGCATCTCGCCCGAGGATTATCCGAGCGACCATCCGTTGGCGGGCATCGAACTGCAACGGGATCTGGAGACCCGCGCCTATGCGGCCGGCGGCGGCGACTATTTCGCGCCGGGCCAGCTGGTCGGCGACTTCCTGGCGGGCCGCCCCTCGACCGCGCTGGGCGAGGTCGTCCCCAGCTACAAACCGGGCGTGCGCCCGACCGACCTGGCGCCCCTGATGCCCGACTATGTGATCGCCGCCATGCGCGAGGCCCTGCCCGTCTTCGGCCGCAAGATCGCCCGCTACGACGACGCCCAGGCGGTTCTGACGGGCGTCGAAACCCGCAGTTCATCCCCGATCCGAATGACCCGCGGCGCCGACTTCCAGAGCCTGAACGTGCGCGGCCTCTTCCCTGCCGGCGAAGGCGCCGGCTATGCCGGCGGCATCCTTTCGGCCGCCGTCGACGGCATCAAGGTCGCCGAAGCCGTCGCCCGGTCGATGGTCGCGGAGGGGACGGCGTAGACAAAAGGTGGCGCATCGCTGCGATCGTGCGACAATCCGGCCCTCGTCAGAGGGGGCTGATCGGCTTTCTGGCCGCTAGCCTAAGACGGTTCCCGCCCCATATGCGACGTTCGGATGGTCTGCTCGGCGCTACGCCAACAACCTTGTCTGGCGGGAAATCAACTCCGGACGAACGCCAGCTTCCCGCGCTAGCAAATCTCGAAATATCCGCCAGACTGTCGTCGGCCGAGCGTCAGCGCCCTTTGCGGCGAAAACGGCAAAGTTGGACAGCGCGATTCCCGTCGAAAGATCGCCAACGGACATCGTTCCGAATGATGCGACACCAGAGCGCACGACAACCCAGCCCGCAACAATTCCCATGGCCGAAAGAACAGCCATGATCGGGGAATGAGAGGCTAGAAGGCCAGCAATGCCGAATATCAGCAGCGCGATCCCCAAAAAAGTCTTCCCCCCCAAGGTCAGAGGAACAGGCGCCGTTTCCGTCTCTTGGGCCAAAGCCTTCAGCACGGCAGCCTGACGTATTCGCGTTAGGTCCCGGAGCTTTGTCGATGGGCGAATAACACCGGCGCTTCCCCTGCTCCGTAGAAACCGCCGCACGTCATAGAACGCCATCGAAGTCGAGCACTTGCCTTGTATCACCGTCGTGGCGAGCTTGCTCAGAACGGCTTCGTAAAAGTCGCCTACGGTCTCCCAGGAAGAAGTTTCCTCGTCCTTGAAAGAAAGGCCAAACGACCGTTCAATCGCGACCAGCACGTCGAGGTCATCGCCATCGCCAGCTAACCCGAGCGTCGTCAATGGGGCGGGAGTCGCGATCATACACCGAACGTCGCTCAAACCGCCTCTATCGGCAAGTTCCGCCTTTCACCCCGAACAGATGTCCCAAACGTCCGCTTTCCAGCGGAACCTTGCCAAAAACTCAGCCGATCATGCAGGTCCAGCCGTCGAACCCGACCTCGACATTGGCCGGAACAATCGCCGACAGTTCCTTGTAATCCATGTCGATATGCAGGTTCGTCAGCACGGCCCGCTCGACGTCCGCCGCCGCAATCCATTCCAGCGCCCGGTCCAGATGGGCGTGGGTCGGATGGGGGGTGTAGCGCAGGGCGTCGACGATCCAGACCTGGCACCCCGCCACCGCGCGGATCGCCGCCTCGTCCAGGTCGGACACGTCGCTGGAATAGGCCATGTCGCCCAGCCGATAGCCGACCGACCGGATCGGCCCGTGCCCCTGGTCGAAGGTCACGACCGGGATCGCGCCCCCCGGCCCCTCCACCGACCAGGTCGTGCCGTGCGGCGGAATGACCTGGGCGTCCAGCAGCGGCGGATAGCCGAACTTGCTCTCGAAGATATAGTCGAACCGGTGCGACAGGGACGTTCGGGTCGCCTCGTCCATCCAGGCCGGGATCCGCTTGCGCGCCCGCGTGGCGAAGGTGCGCAGATCGTCGATCCCGTGGGTCTGGTCCGCATGGTCGTGGGTATAGAGGACGGCGTCCACATGCCGGGTCTCGCTGGCCAGCATCTGTTCGCGCAGGTCCGGCGAGGTGTCGATCAGGATGTTGGTCGTCCCCTCCGGCCCGGTCTTGCGCGCCAGCATCGAGCAGCGCGTCCGCCGGTTCCTCGGCTCGGCCGGGTCGCAGACGCCCCAGTCGCCGTCGCCGCGCGGCACACCGCCCGACGAACCGCTGCCCAGGATGACGACTTCGAAGCTCATGCCGATCTCGGTATCCGGTCAAAGAGGCCGAAGAAGGCCTCGGTGGTTCTCAGGTCCGCCTCCTCGGCGCTCCAGCCCCGGATCTCGGCCAGCTTGTCCAGCACATGGCCGATATAGGCCGGCTCGTTGCGCCGCCCCCGATGCGGGATGGGCGCCAGATAGGGGCAGTCGGTCTCGACGATTATACGGTCGGCCGGCATGTCCCGGATCACCGCCCGCACATCCTCGGCCGCCTTGAAGGTGGCGATCCCCGAGACCGAGAACCAGGCCCCCAGTTCCGCAGCGATTCCGGCCAGTTCCGCACCGCTGGTGTAGCAGTGCATCAGCATCTTGAACGGGCCGGCGGCGTGCTCCTCCTTCAGGATCGCCCCCATGATCTCATCCGCCTCGCGGGTATGGATCACGAGCGGCAAACCGGTCTCGCGCGCTGCGGCCACATGCTGGCGGAACACCGCCGCCTGGATCTCGCGCGGGCTGAAGTCATAGTGGAAGTCCAGCCCGCACTCCCCGATCCCCACCACCTTGGGCCGCTGCGCCAGCTCCACCAGGGTCGCCGCCGTCAGGTCCGCCGCGTCCTTGGCCTCGTGCGGATGGACCCCGACCGTACACCAGATGTCGTCGTTGGCCATGGCGATCCCGTGGGTCGCTTCAAAGGTGGTCAGCTTGTCGGAGATCTCGACCATCAGACCGACCCCAGCCTCGCGCGCCCGGGCGATCACCGCGTCCCGGTCTTCGTCGAACTGGGGGGCGTGCAGGTTCACATGGCTGTCGATCAGCATCAGCCTCTCCGTTCCTCTTGCGCCTGAACCCGTTTCAGGTCGGCCAGCGCCCCGGCGAGGACATCGCCCCGGTCCAGGTTCAACCCGGCCGCCCGCTCCGGCAACGGCTGCAGCCGCTCCCACAGCTCGGCCCAACGGTTGCCGAAGCCGGGCGCACTGTTCAGGGCCCGCATCCGCACCGCCGCGATCAGCCGGTCCATCAGGATGTCGAACCGCTCCTGCCCTTCCGCGCCCCGGAACCTGTCGGCTATGGCCAGGGCCTCGGCCCGGTCCACATCCCCCTCGACCCAGCGCCGCGCCAACTGGTCCATCTCGAAGGTCGCCCCCGACGCCAGGGCCAGGGCCGCGCCCGGCGACCCGCCCGCCATGGCCGCCGCATGTTCGGCCGCCTCCGGCTCCGCCCCCGTCCGGTTCCGCACCAGGGTCTCCAGCCGCTCCGGCGTCCAGATGGGGAAGCTCAGCCGCCGGCAGCGCGACCGGATCGTGGCCAGCAGCCGCCCCGGCGCATGGGTCACCAGGAACAGCACCCCCCGCTCGGGCGGCTCCTCCAGAACCTTCAGCAAGGCGTTGGCCGCATTGATGTTCAGGTCGTCGGCCGCATCGATGATCGCCACCCGGTGCTGGGCCTGGGAAGGGCTCTTGGAAAAGAACTCGGGCAGGTCGCGCGACTGATCGACCGAGATCGACTTCTTGGTCTTGCCCCCCTCGACCATCCGTTCCAGCACCAGCAGGTCGGGATGGGACTGGGCCGAGATCAGCCGGCTGACCGGATCGTCACGCCGCGCCCCCAGCGGCCCCCGCCCTGGATCGGCCGCCGCCCCCAGCAGCCGCCGCGCCGCGCGATAGGCGAAGGTCGCCTTGCCCGTCCCCTCGACCCCGCACAACAGCCAGGCGTGGTGCAGCCGCCCCCGCTCCCAGGCGTCCAGAAAGGCCGTTTCCGCCGCCGCGTCGGGGACCAGGTCGAACCGGTCGCGCGGGTGGTCCTCGCTCACAGCAGCCGGTCCTGCACCGCCCGCCAGACCCGCGCCTCGACCTCGTCCGGTGAACCCACGGCGTCGATGAGCACGCACCGATTAGGGTTGGCCTCGACGATGCGCAGAAAGCCCTCGCGCAGCCGCTGATGAAACTCCAGCCCCTTGGATTCGAACCGCGTCTCGAACAGGCCGCGCCCGAACGCCCGCTCCAGCCCCACCTCGACCGGCAGGTCGAACACCAAGGTCAGGTCCGGCTGATCGTCTCCGACCACGCCCGCATCGATCTGTTCGATAAAGCTCTGGGCGACGCCCCCGCCCGCGCCCTGATAGGCTCGACTGCTGTCGGCGAACCGGTCGCACACCACCCAGTCGCCCGCCGCCAGCGCCGGCCGAATGGTCCGCTCCAGGTGATCCGAGCGCGCGGCGTACATCAGCAGGGTCTCGGTCATGGCCGACCAGGGCTCGGCGTCGGTGGCCACGACGAGGTTGCGGATCACCTCCGCCCCCTTCGATCCGCCCGGCTCGCGCGTGCGGACCACCTGGCGGTCGCCCAGAACGGGCTGCAGCCGCTCGACCAGCCGCCCGACCTGAGTCGACTTGCCGGAGCCTTCTCCGCCTTCGAAGCTGATGAATTTCCCACGGGTCACGGGCGCACTAATGGCGTCCGCAGCGCGGGAGGCAAGCCTTAGCCGCCGGATATCAACAGAGCGTCCGCATATCCGCGCGCCACGACCGCCTGACGGGCCGTCTCGGCCGCATTGGCGTCGCCCCAGGGACCGACCAGAACGCGGTACAGTCCGCCGGTCTCGTCCACGGTCGCGCGCTCGCCCAGCCTGCGCGCGGTCCGCCGCGCGCTGTTCTGATCCCTGAACGCCCCGGCCTGGACCCAGAAGCCGCCGCCCGCGCCGACCGGGGCTTCGGCCGAGGTCGAGGGAGCGGGCGCCGCCGCCTCGGCCCTGAGCACAGCGCCTCCGCCCAGTCGCGGCGCACGGCCGAGATAGCGAACCCGCACCCGCCCCACGCCTTGCCGCAGCAGATCCAGCTCCTGCGCCGCGCCCCGCGACAGATCGATGATTCGCCCATCGACGAACGGCCCGCGATCATTGACCCGCACCACGATCCGCCGGCCGTTCTCCAGATTGGTGACCTCGATCAGGCCCGGCAGCGGCAGGGTCTTATGCGCGGCGGTCAGCTGGCGCATGTCGAACCGTTCGCCGGTCGAGGTCGGCCGACCGTTGAAGGCGTCGCCGTACCAGGAGGCCAGACCGACCTCGTCATAATCGGGCTGTTCCTTGGGCGTATACCACCGCCCGCGCACCTGATAGGGCCGCATCGTGCCCGACACGATCGGGGCCGGATCCTTGACCACCGGCGCGGCGCCGCCGCCTCGCCCGCCGCCCAATGTCGAACAGGCCGCCAGCAGCGAGAACAGCCCCAAAACCAGGCCGCTCCGGATCCACTGTCCAATTCGCATCGGCACGCCTCGTCACACTCGTCCAAAAACAGGATGACCGAAGACATTTCCGCTTTGGTTAATGGGGCGTTCGCCTGCTATGGCGTCCGCCCGACCGGGCGATCCGGCAAGGAAGTGTGGCCGAGTGGTTTAAGGCACTGGTCTTGAAAACCAGCGACGGTGCGAGCCGTCCGTGGGTTCGAATCCCACCGCTTCCGCCATCACCTTTTCTCGGTCGCAAACATCCTGTAACAGCCTGAACGGCAAGGATATTTCAGCGGTTCGAACGCCCTCATCCCAGTCATATTCCAGATGAGTGGCGAGCGTCAGTTTCAGCACAATTCGCTTATCCTCGAACGTGCCATTTTCCCATAGTTTCCAAGGGTTTCCGAGGAACTCGAAAGCGGTTCGAAAAGTCTCGTCGTAGCTGTCTGCACGAGTGCCGCAGCGGGCAGTCTTTTCCGCGATGACGAGCTTCTCGCGCTCCAGCTCTTCAACCTTGCGCTCATACGCGCCGATCACCGTCTGGCTTTCAGACTCGACGATGCGGTCGAGCAGCTGAGCGATCTTCTTTTCGATGGCAGCGCCTTCAAGCTTCAGCGCGGCGCGTATCTCCTTCACCTTCGACTCCGCTTCGGCCCACCGCTTGCGGAACAGCTTGGAGAAAAGATTGAAGAGGTCCGCACTCGGCACAAGCTGACGCAGCAGTTCCTCGAAGGCCCCTTCGACAACGGCGCGCTTCACGGATTTGCCGAAGCGCTCGCAACCGTGATGGCGGCAGACGTAATAAGGGTATGTGTTGGTGCGGCCCTTGGTCCAGTTTGCGGTCATGGGATGGCTGCAATCGCCGCAGACGACAAAGCCGCGCAGCGGGAAGTCAGCATGGATGTCTGCCCGTGCGGGCGCGACGGGCTTTCCGGCGCGCCGTTCCTGAACCCGCTGGAACGTCTCAAGCGAGATGACGCCTTCATGCTGCCCTTTGCGAAGAGACACGTCCCAGACTTCGCTCTCGACATATCCGGCATAAACCGGATTGGTCATGATCCGATTGGCTTGTTCGTTCGTCAGGTGGCCGTGGCGCGTCACGGGAAATTGCGGGTGCGCTTCGAAGAAGCGTTTCACCTCAGCTTGTGAGTTGAAGCGCCCGCTTGCGTAGCCTTCCAGCCCTTCGCTGATGATAGAGGCAACGGGTTCTTCACGGATAAGGATGCTGCCACCAGCCGGGCTGCGCTGATAGCGATAGCCGATAGGCGCGTTGAACACCCAGTACCCGCCGAGCATACGCGCACGCATCCGGTTCTTGGCTTGCTCGCCATTCTTCTGACGCTGATGCTGGGATACGCTGGCGAGCAGATGCTCGATCAGGATGCTGTCGGAGTCTTCGCCGAACTCGATGGAAGGAGACTCAAGGGTAGCGCCTGCGCGGAAGATCAGCTCTTTAAGGTCGAAGTGATGGCGAACGTCACGAGCCATCCGACTGATATCGTCGATAACGACAACCAGCCCCAGCTTCCGGTTCTTGCGCACATAGGCGAGCATATCGTCGAAGCCGGGACGCTCAGCGAGGCTACCAGACACGTCATCCGTGAATACGGCTCGCACCTGATGGCCCCGGTGTTGGCAATATTCACGGCATCTTGTTTCCTGCGAGGAAAGGCCGTTGCCCTCCTTAGCTTGCCGCTTCGTGCTGACACGGCAGTAAATAAGAGCCTGTTGATTGGTTTTTCTTGTCATGGCGCTAAGTGCCTCGCCGCACTATCTGTTAGAGCCGCGTGATTATTATCCGCAGCTATTGCGTTGAATCTATCGGATGACTGGACTCTTTCGCAAGAGTCTTGGCAGGAAAAAGCGTAGTTAGCCCGCGCAGAAAGAGAGAGCTGGACGCTATCCAATCCGAAATGCTGATCGATGAAGGATATGGCGATGGCGTCGATGAGGCGGATCAGTTCGTCCGCGCGATCTTGCGGAATGGCAATGCCGGAAATCTCCTGGCGCAGTTCCAGCAACTCTTCGGGCGATAGCGTCTTCATCGAAAGCCTGTCCCGCCGCATTTAGCAGCGCTCGAATGAGCAAGGTCAGTCCGATTTACAGATGCCTGTTTGGCAGTCGGGGGGAATTACTCTCCCCAAGCGCATTCGTTAAATCATAAGGGCCTGAGTTCCCCCCGATGGCCCCGCGCGCATCTCACGCGCATGTAATAATATTACCATGATGCTTGGCTTTATTGCAACTTTTGCAACGAAGCCCGCGACCTTGATCGCGGCGCTCCTCATCAGGCGACTGCCAGTTCAGCCTGCACGCGGTTGGTTATAGCCAGAGCCAGCCACAACAGCCGCAAGCGAGGAAGAACTCTTGCCTGCGCTTTTCGCCTTGGCATAGCGACGCCAGCGCGGAGGAAATCCGAAATCCAGCGTTCGGAGGGATCGTCTTCTGTGCGGAAGGTATCGTCCACTTCGATTCCCGGAACTTCGATGCGATTGCCGCGCGCATCGACGGCCACACCTTCAAACGAAACGAACGCATCGGTCAGATGATCGAGGATCGCGCGACGTGACAGGCCCTTGCCGCGATAGGCCATCGCCAGCCGATGAACGGCTGACTCGTTCGCGAGAACACCATCTGGCGGCAGCCGGATGAAGGTGGGATCGAACTGGCAGTTGTCATTCGCGGCTGCGCCGCAGGTGCAGGCAAGGCCCGAGAGCTTGCAGATGCCGCAGTTGTTCATTTGCTTTTCTCCTCCACCAAACTCAAGGAGAAGATGCTGAGAAGATGACGTTCCCCAAAGGACTTAGGAAACGCGCCTCCGTCTCGGCGATGTCGCAAGCTCAACCTGTTTTCGAGCGGCACAGGACGTTGACAAAAGCGCGACACGCCGCGACATCTCTGCGACATGACCGGGGAAGCGGAAGCGCCAACTTACGACGGGACGCCGAGATCGATTGCGGTTCTGAAGGCGGCAGCGAAGGCGTTGCAGCCTTATATGTCCCTCGCCGCTCAGGCCGAGCGGATCACTGCATGGTCGCGCGAGAACGCTTCCCGCTGGCAGGGTGTTTATGCGGTGAGTATCGATCGCAGGAAGTGGCATCGCTTTGTCGCGCGCGATGCCACTTACACGTCCAACGAACGTGACTTGCCCCTGCTTGCTTGGAACTGGTTCTTCGAACAGCACCGCTACCTTATCGAGCCGCTTTGGTATACGACGCCAGATCAACATGTCAGCGTGCCGAACGCGGTCGCGCCTGCGCTTCACGCCCTTCTTTCACCCAGCCAGAAGGCGATAGACCTTCCTGCGCTTGAACTGCTCAGAGGCGAGTATGCGGTCTACCGCCCCTCGTTCGTGAACCTCGATCACGTCATGCTGATGTCAATGACGTGCGGCACCGACGACGACCCTTCGCGATTCCAGATCGAAATGGCGTTTTTAGATGACGAGGATGAACCCTCCACCGAGCAGGTCGAGGGTTTCGCAATTCCCTATCAGGACTGCATCCTCTTTCAGGGACGCCTCAAAGAAACGGGCGCACCGTTCATCTTCGTCATGTCGAGTTTTCCGATAGACCCGAAATCGGGCGGTTATTCGCGCGGTGACGGAACGCTGCTGGTTGGCGCGCGGGGAACTTTATCGAGCGCGTATCCGATCACGATGCGCCGCGCTGCCAAGCCATTCGTTCCCCAGACCTTTGAACCGGATCGCTTCAAAGCCGAGATACGCGCTCACAAGGAGATCACACAGTTTCTCAGGCGCGGCGTGGTTGGCTGGCGTTGAACATGGCGTCCTCGTCCCAGTTTGTGCGCCAGAGAGCCACCGGGAGGCTATTGATGAAGACGATCTGGCGTTTTGTCTGGCGGTCGAAGAGGCGTGCGATTTCATCCGGATTGAGCAGCGGGGTCCGGTGTAACCCCTGATTGATCGTGTCGGTCTCACTTGAACCTGACGAGCTGCTATCACCGTGCTGAATGCTCTCGCCGCCAGAGACGCCCTTCTGGTTCGTAACGCCTTCGCTGTGACCAGTGCCGCTGGCCGAGGACCGGGCAATGAAGGGCAGAAGGCCCGATCCGCCATCACGCGCCGCGAGCCGCGACAGATCAGGCATCTCCGATTGCCCCTGAGACGTGCCATTCGACTCCGTCCAGCCTGCGCTCTCCGTTCTGCTCTGACTCCTGGACATCTGGGTTGTCCTCGCGCTCGACGACCCGCGCGTCTCGCGCACCAATTCAATCTGCCCCATGCGCTTGGACAGCCAGTCGAGCGTCGTCAGGTCGGCATTCGCGAAAAACTGCAAAATTCCGGCGTTGCCGAGAAAGGTTTCCCAAGATTCCTTATAGTGACGCTTGAGCTGACCCAAATCCTGCAAGATCGGCCACAGCCTGACGCCATAGCCTGCCATCAGGCCCGCCGCCTTCTCGATCACCTCTAGCCGGCCCAAGGCTGCGAACTCATCGAGGACGAAGAGAACCGGGTAGCCGCAGCGCGGTTGCTCCAGCCCCTGCGCTTCCATCCGGTACAGCATGAGGTTCAGCATCAGGCGCAGAAACCGTGCATGCGTCGGAATGAACCGCGCAGGAAGGCAGAGATAAACCGAAAGCCCACCAGCGAATTCTTTCAGGTCGTCGATATTCAGGCAGGCTCCTCCCGACCCATCGAGACAGGATTGCAGCCATACGCTATCCAGAAATTTAGTGTTCCGCCGCGCGGTGGATAGAACGCTCCCCCGCTCGTTCTCGCCCATATCGCGGATCGAATTCGCGGCTCCGGCGATCACATCGCGCACCGCCCCGTTGGACGCAATGGAGCTGGACATCTGAATCCAAAGGGCATCGAGCGGAGAGACTTCGACCGCCTTGTCTCCCTTCTTTGCCACGCGCTCGGCATAGAGCTGATCGGCATATTCAGGATCACCTACGGTGAGGAGTTGGCGAACACGAATCAGGGAGCGCCTCTGCCCCACCTCGCTTGTGGCAACATGAAGCAGGACGGCTTCGAAAATCTGGCGGGCGCTTTCGACCCAGTGAATGTCCTTGCCGTCGCCACTATCGACCATCACGGGATCGCCAATCGCAGCCGCCAGATCGATGGCATCCTCTGCATCGCCGTCGATCAGGTCGAGCGGATTGAACCCCATGCGAAGGGCGTCAGGGACATCGGACGCGCGACTGGGATCGATGACGGCGACGCGATGCCCGGCGCGCGTCGCACGAGCGACCGCCGTGCGAGAGGCGTTCTCACCCTTCGGATCGGTGACGACGCAGCTTCCCGGCCAGAGCAGGACGTTCGGGATTATGGCGGATCGCCCCTTGCCTGAGCGAGACCCGGCGAGCGTGATGACATGCCGATCATCGCCGTGCCCGATGGCAGTGCCATCGTCATTGCGTCCGAGCCACAACAGACCTTCTCGCCATTCCGCCGAGATATCCGCCCATCGAGCCGTTCCGAGAGGCGCGTCATGTGAAGAGTCGCCCGGAACACCGCGCGGAAAATCACCCAAGATCGTGACGTGCCTCTGAATTTTCATCCAGCGGCGACCAGAGTCCTTGGGTTAGTTACGCCTCGCAGCGTGGGATGAGCAACAGGCCGGACCGCGCAGCTTTCATCCTGCGCAGCGGGTCGGCCTGTTGCGGTCAGACTGGCGGCAAAAGCCTCCGGGGTGAGGTAGCCGATAGACGAGTGCGGCCGGCGGGTATTGTAGTCCAGCGCCCAGGCAGCGACCTTCTGGCGGGCGTGATCCAGACTGAAAAACAGGCTCTCGTTGAGCAGTTCGTCGCGCATCCGGCCGTTGAAGGATTCCACAAACCCGTTCTGGGTCGGCTTGCCCGGCGCGATGTAGTGCCAGTCGACGCCATGATCCTGCGCCCAGGCCAGGATGGCCGTGGACGTGAACTCCGTGCCGTTGTCGCTGACGATCATGGCAGGACAGCCCCGCCGAGCGATCAGCGCTGTCAGCTCACGCGCGACCCGGCGTCCCGAGATCGAGGTGTCGGGGATCGCCGCCAGGCACTCGCGGGTGACGTCGTCGACCACGTTGAGAATGCGGAAGCGGCGGCCCGTGGCGAACTGGTCGTGCACAAAGTCCAGCGACCAGCGGGCGTTCGGCCTGGCCTCGACCAGGATCGGCGCCCGCGTGCCGATGGCCCGACGGCGTGAGCGGCGCTTGCGCACCGTCAGGCCTTCCTCGCGATAGAGCCGGTAAATCCGGTTCTTGCCCGAAGGCTCGCCTTCACGTCGCAGCAGCACGAACAGCCGGCGATAACCGAACCGTCGCCGCTCGACAGCCAGGGCGCGCAGCCGCTCCCGCAGCGCCGTGTCTGGCGGGCGGCAAGAGCGATAGCGCACCGATTTGCGGTCGGCCTTGATGATGGAGCAGGCCCGCCGCTCGCTGACGCCGAACGTCGCCTTCACATGGGCGACGGCCTGGCGCATCGCCGCGGGCCCTACCACTTTTTTGAGAGCAGATCGTTCAGCGCCGCCTTGTCGAGCATGGCGTCGGCCAGCAGGCGCTTCAGCTTTCCGTTCTCATCTTCCAGGGCGCGCAGGCGCTGGGCGTCCGACACGCTCATCCCGCCGAACTTGGCTTTCCAGGCGTAGATCGTGCCTTCCGACACGCCGTGCTTGCGCGCCAGCTCGCCCGCTTTGGCGCCGGCCTCGTTCTCCCGCAGGATCCCGATGATCTGCTCTTCCGTGAATCTCGCTCGTTTCATTCCGTCCGTCCTTTCAAGGGCCGGACTCTAGCTCCACGTGGAGGAAATTCTCAGGGGCACGTCAATCGTCATGTTTCGATCCATAAGAAAAAGCCCGACGCATCATGTGACGCGCCGGGGCCGGATTTCGGATGCTTCGCTTCACCGCTGCAAAGCGGGAGAGCCGTTTCTGCGAATGTCTTCATTCGCGACGAAAGTGGCAGGGTCTGGGATGCCCTGCATCAGCTCAGCCATCTTCTGCGCCAGATTACCTTCCGTCAGCTGCCCAGCTTCCCGGATCATGCCTTCTCTCGCCTGCCGGGCAGACTCGCAAGCTTCGGGACTGCCCAGAGCGCACAGGCCGTCATAGACACTAATGACGACGGCGCGGCCTCCATTGGTCTGTTCCACCAGACGTTGGCGAAACTGCTGGGCAACGGCTTCCATCTGCACAGCGGCCTGCACGATGATACCCGTCCGCTCGTATAGGGCCTGATACGCCCCAACCACACGTTCCTTGTCGGCTTGGACAGCGGCAAGATCGCGCTGATAAGCGAGTTCAGCCTTCGCTTGGCCAGCACGCTCAGCTTCGGCGATCTTGAGGCGGTATTGATCCTCTGTCATCGAAAACTCGCCGGGAGCTGCACCCATCTTCTGATTGAAGATGCCGAGTTCCGTCCGTGCCTCGATGGTGGCGAGGATATCAGTGGGCCGGATACCGGGCCGCAGAACCAGCTCGCCTACACCGACGCTCGCAGTGAGAAGCAAACCGCCGCCAGTAATGGCCATGAGGATTTGCTTCATCCGCCGTGTGCCGCGAAATTCAGTACGCGCCGAAGGCGTAGCGGAAGGAAGCGGACCAGCAGCTGAAGGTGACGGTTTTGCTGTTCCCACGGGCTTCATGGGCGGGAGATCGGGGGGATTGTTCTGCACTATCGCCTCCTAAAGAGTGAAGCCGCAGCACCCTGCGGCTTCATGAAGCGATAAGGCCCGCTCAGTTCGGAGCGGGGGGATAAGGATCAGAAAGGATAATCGTTGTCCGGACCGCCATCGCAGTCTTCCGGTAAAGTTGGACCGAGCAGAAAGTCTGACAGTAAGCCCTGAAGGGATTTTTCGACTGGCCCCCATTGGGCGATCTCGGCAAGCGTTTCCTTCATGCCATCATCGAACTGGATGCTGAACGAGAATTGGCTCACCTTAGCGACGTGAATCATGACCTTGCCTCCTCTTCGGGTTAGGCGTCATGCGTTGCATTCTGGTGCTTGCAGGCCGGGGGCATACGAGTATGTGACAGCGAGAAGGCAGAAGAAAAGACGGGCTTACGCTTACCGCAAGATGTGCGTGGTAGTACCACGCCTATCTTGGCAAGGGAGACGCTGCGCTCTCCCGTTGCATCCCTCTGGCAGTGGCGCGGCATACGGCATCGAGCCTGTTCCGCACCAATGGGGAGCCTCCGGCGCTCCCCACACCCCATCGACAAAGGAGCGTTCCTGCTCCCTTTGAACCCATGACCAGAGCGTATGCCGCCCGTGGACCCTGCACAATGGTTTCGCCCCTTGAGACGACCAAGGAGCGTTCCTGCCCCTATGGAACCCAGCCGCCTCCAGCGCGGCAAAGGAGCGTTCCTGCTCCCATTGACCCATGACCAAGGTGCTTTCGCGCTCCTCTGGACACCTCGATCAAACCGTTTGCCGCCCTGGACCCTGCACGATGGTTGCGCCCATCGAGGCGGTCATCCAGCCGTGAAACAGGACCATTGCCGAATCTGGCTAAATTGGCCATTATGGGCCCCTCTTGGGAGGGGATCATGAAAAGGCTCTCTGCTGCCGAGGCGAAAAACGCCTTCGGTCACCTTATTGATCTCGCCCGCCACGAACCCGTCCTGATTGAGAAGCACAATCGCGCGGTGGTCGTGGTCATCAGCATCGAAGAATATGACCGGCTGGCGGGTGGCGCTTCGTCCCATTCTCCACCGGATAACTCGCAACCGGGGGATAACCGTGCCGTCTAGTAACGCTACCGTCCAGAAGCTCAGCAGCTTCGCGTGGTCGATTGCTGAAATTCTCCGGGGAGACTTCAGGCAGTCAGAATACGGCAAAGTTATTCTGCCTTTCGTCGTGCTAAGGCGACTCGACTGCATCCTTGAGGAAAAGAAGGATGCGTTGTTGGAGGCCGCCAAATCTCTTCCTGAGGGGGTGGACGACGCAACCCGCGACATGATCCTTTTCGGCACGGTCGGCGGCAATATCAAGGTTTACAACCTTTCGCGTTTCACGTTTGCTACACTAAAGGGACAGGAACCTGGCCAACTCCACGCTAATTTAGTCGATTACATCACGAAGTTTTCTTCCAATGTCCGCGACATCTTTCTCGATAAGTTTCTATTTACCGATCAGCTGAAACGACTAAAGGAAGGCGGGATTCTTTGGAATGTCTTTGAGCGTTGCACCGAGATAGACTTGCACCCCGATGCGGTCAGCAATATCGAGATGGGCTACCTCTTTGAGGAGCTGATCCGCCGCTTCTCCGAAATCTCCAACGAAACCGCAGGTGAACACTTCACTCCACGGGAGGTGATCCGCCTTATAGTTGACTTGCTGATCGCCAACGATGACACCAAGCTGACCGGGCGCGGCATCATTCGGCAGGTCTATGACCCGGCTTGCGGCACGGGCGGTATGCTAGCCCTCACCGAAGCTGCCTTGCAGGAATTCAACCCGTCGATCCGTGTCGAACTGTTCGGACAAGAGTTGAACGGCGAGTCGTTTGGTATCTGTAAGTCGGATATGCTCGTGACGGGCCACGATCCCGAGCAGATTGCCTTTGGCAATACGCTTACGCAGGATGCCCACAAAGATAAGAAGTTCCACTACATGTTGTCCAATCCCCCTTACGGCGTGGATTGGAAGAAGTATCAAGACCCGATCAAGGACGAAGCGGTATCAATGGGCTTCGAAGGTCGGTTCGGTGCAGGAACACCGCGCATCTCTGATGGTCAGCTTTTATTCTTGCAACACATGATCTCGAAAATGCGCGATGATGAAATCGGCTCGCGCATAGGTATCGTGATGAATGGTTCGCCGCTATTTACTGGCGGGGCTGCGTCTGGCGAGAGCGAAATTCGCCGCTGGATGTTCGAGAACGATTGGGTCGAGGCGATTGTCGCCCTACCAACCGACTTGTTCTATAATACCGGTATTCAGACCTATGTGTGGTTGCTGACTAACCGCAAGCCCGCCAATCGACGGGGCAAGGTGCAGTTAATCGATGCCAGCGGCGAGCGATTCTGGCGCTCCATGCGTAAATCCCTCGGCTCAAAACGCCGCGAGATTCCGGATGAGGCTCGCGCCGACATCGTGCGCATCTACGAGGGTTTTCTGAACGGTGGGCACGGCGAAGGCGACGTTGCTAAAATCTTCGATGTTGCCGACTTCGGCTACCGCGAGATCCGGGTCGAACGTCCGCTGCGCTTGAATTTTCAGGCAAGTCAGGAGCGCATCGCGCGCCTCGCGGAGGAGAAGGTTTTTGCCCGCCTGTCCGAGAACGAAAAGGAAGAAATCGAGGTCGTCTTGCTGGCGTTGCGGGACACGCTCTTCACCAATCGCGACGCTTTTGAAAAGGCTTTGACCAAGGCTTTCAAAGCCGAAGGCGTGAGGATCGCCGGGCCAGTAAAGAAGGCAATTCTCGCGGCACTTTCCAGGCGCGATGAGGAAGCGGACATCTGCATCGATAAGGACGGCAACCCCGAACCGGATACTGAACGGCGCGACCACGAGCTTGTACCACTGAAGGAGGACTGGCGTGAGTATGTCGCACGCGAGGTAACGCCCTTCGCTCTCGACGCTTGGGTGGACGAATCCTACCGTGATGCCCGCGACCGCGAGATTGGCCGCGTCGGCTATGAGATCAATTTCAACCGCTATTTCTACCGCTACACGCCGCCCCGTCCGTTGGACGAGATTGACACGGAGCTAAAGGCGCTTGAGGCCGAGATCGCGGGGCTGCTGCAAGAGGTGGCGGCGTGATTACCCTGCAAGAGCGCGTTCACGGAACATTGCCGCCAGCCGGTTGGCAAGCGAACAAGCTCCGTAATGTCCTGCACGTCCGCAGGGGAATGAAGAACACGGGTATGCAGGAGGATAACCTGCTTTCCCTCAGTTATGGCCGTATAATCCGGAAGGACATCGACGCCAACGAAGGTTTGTTACCGGAGAGCTTTGAAACCTACCAGATCGTTGAACCGGGCAATATAGTTATGCGGCTCACGGACCTGCAAAACGATAAGCGTAGCATCCGGCAAGGTTTGGTAACGGAGCGCGGGATCATCACGTCGGCTTATGACGCCTTGGAGGTTGCCAAGGAGCATGACGCGCGATTTTGGGCCTATACGCTTCTCGCGCTCGATCTCGCCAAATATTACTATTCACTTGGGGCGGGCGTTCGCCAGTCCATTAAGTTCAACGATTTTCCAAACGACTGGGTAAGGACGCCTAATCTCGAAACGCAGAAATCTATTGCCGATTTTCTGGACCGCGAAACAGCCCGCATCGACCAGTTAATCGAGAAAAAACGTCGTTTCTTGATGAGCGTGGCGCGCCGGATCGAGGCTCTTGTTGACCAAGCGATTTCAGACCCCAATGTGCCACATATACGATTTGAACACCTAACACACCGTGTTTCTCGGCCTGTCACGCTGTCCGAGCATGATGAGCTGGTTCGGCTTGGCCTCTATAACCGGGGGCGCGGCATTTTCAAAAAGCCCGCCGCCGATGAAGAAGGCATGGGCGATTCCGAGTTCTTCTTCGTTAAAGCTGGAGACCTAATCCTTAGCGGTCAGTTCGCATGGGAGGGTGCAGTGGCCCTCGCCACTGCCGAAGAAGAAGGTTGCGTTGTTTCACACCGGTACCCTGTCTATCGTGGCAAGTCCGGGGTTAACAACTCCTATTTGCTCGGCCTCTTGCGAAGCAGCTACGGTGACTTCCTTCTCAACGAAGCATCGAGAGGTTCGGCTGGCCGTAACAGACCCCTAAACGCGCGCCGCCTTGGAAAGGAGAAAATCCCCGTCCCCGGATCAGAGTTGCAAAAGGCTGTTGAGCAGGCGGTCGAATTCGAACGACGATTGAAGAGAAAAACAGAACATTCGATTGCCCGGTTGGGGGAGTTTCGCGCAGCCCTAATCACGGCCGCCGTTACCGGCCGGATCAATGTGGCGAGCTGGCACAAGCGAGGCCAGACGGAGCGACAATTTGATAAGATTGGGGGGGGCATGAAAGTATGAGCAAATTTCATGGGGCTATTGATGAGCTAAAGTCCGCGGTAGATTCCTGCGGTTTGGTTGGGGTTTGGACCGACAATGTAAAGGCGAACAACCACTCATTCCGGGGGCGGACTGGGGAGGTTTTGAACTGGTGGCCAAGCAGCGGAACGCTTCAATTTCAGGGCAGCAATGCAGACGCGTTCCGAACTTCATTGAATGCAGCTATAAGTGGCGCTGGCCCGGTTAGCGCTGTAGCAGTAGCGACAAGCGCCAAGATATTTGTTGTGCATGGTCATGACCGCGATGCACGGGACCAATTGGAATTGGTCCTCATGCGGCTTGGATTGCAGCCTTTCATCCTTCAAAACTCCGATGGCGAAAGCAAAACCGTCATCGAAGCTTTGGAGAAGAACATCTACCGGGAGGCCGCCTTCGGTATAGTTCTTCTTACCCCTGACGACTTCGGATATTCCAAGGCCGCTGGGGAAACTGAAAAGCAACCACGCGCTCGGCAAAACGTGATCCTCGAAATGGGCATGGTGATGGCAGCGCTCGGGCGAGACAAAATGGTCATCCTCAAGAAAGGCGCGCTTGAAATGCCTTCTGATGCGGCGGGCATTCTCTACATCGAGTTCAACGACCATGTGCGGGAAATCGTTCCTAAGCTGGCGCAGCGACTTCAAGGCGCAGGGTTCAACATCGACCCTAGAAGCATTGCAGGGGCGTCTGCATGAGTACCACTGCGCATAATGCCCACAAAGAACAGGTAGTGCAGGATCACCTGATCGCCCGGCTCGTCGCCGGTCAGGGCTATGAACTGCGCGATGCCAAGGCTGACTATGACCGTGCGCTGGCGATGGACAGGGCTTTGGTCTTGCGATTCATCCAAGGCACCCAGCCCGACGAATGGGCCAGGCTGGAAGGGCATTACACCACAGCGGCGGAAGACACCTTTTTCAAGCAGCTCGAAAAATCCCTTAAAGATCGCGGGCTGCTGGACGTGCTGCGGCAGGGGATCAAAATTGTCCCCGGCATCAAGTTTGCGCTCTGTTACTTCCGCCCCGCCAGCGGATTGGAACCTAAACGCGTCGCCGAATACGAGGCCAATATTCTCTCGGTGATGAAGGAGGTTGAATACAGCGAACGCCACGGAGGTCGGTTGGACGTGGCCTTGTTCCTCAACGGCCTACCCGTCGCCACGATGGAGGCGAAGAACCTCCTTACCGGCTCAAATTTCCGCCACGCCGAGAAGCAATACCGGCAGGACCGCTCCCCAGCGGGCGAACCGTTGCTGACCTTCAAGCGCGGCTCCTTGGTCCATTTCGCGCTGGACGAAGATAACGTATCCATGACCACGCGGCTTCAGAATGGTCGCACACATTTCCTGCCCTTCAACCGCGGCCGCGATGGAGGGGCCGGGAATCCTGACATTGAGAACGAGTTCCGCGTCGCCTATCTTTATAACTCTGGCGAATGGGGTGCAGCGATATTCTCGCGAGCCGTGCTGCTAGACATCATCGGGCGTTTCATACACCTCGACACCAGTGGAAAGGCAGAAGCCCTGATCTTTCCGCGCTTCCAGCAGCTTGACGCCGTGCGCAGCCTCATGGCGCACGCGCGCGAGTTTGGTGCGGGGCGCAACTACCTGATCCAGCACTCCGCCGGTTCAGGCAAATCCAACACTATCGGCTGGCTCGCGCACCACGCGATCAACCTGCACGACGCAGGTGACAAGGCGGTATTTAACACCGCGATCATCGTCACCGACCGTATCGTTCTGGACCGCCAGCTTCAAAGCACCGTCTCGCAGTTCGAGCAGACGCAGGGCGTCGTGCGCAAGATTGACGGCACATCGAAGCAGCTTAGACAGGCTATCGCCAAAGGCGCTCGTATCATCGTCACCACGATCCAGAAATTCTCGACCGAGCACCTGAAAGAGATTTCCGGCCAGGGTGGCCGCACCTTTGCCGTCATCGTGGACGAGGCACACAGCAGTCAGTCCGGCAAATCCGCCCAAGCCATGACCGACGCGCTCACGCGTGAGGCGGACTCCAGCGACGACATCGAGGACATCATCGCCGCGTATCAGAAGGCGCGCGGCCCGCAGGCGAACATCAGTTTCTTCGCTTTTACTGCAACTCCGCGAAATGTCACGCTGGAACGCTTTGGGACCAAAGGCGCGAATGGGCTGCCGCAACCCTTCCATCTCTATTCAATGCGTCAGGCTATCGAAGAAGGATTCATTCTGGACGTTCTCCAGAATTACATGACCTACAAAGCGTATTACGAGCTGGAAAAGGCCATTGAGGACGACCCGCAACTGAGCGGGCGACGGGGCCAGCGCCGCGTTGCGCGCTACGCCAATCTACATCCCACCGCCATTGGCCAGAAGGTCGAAATCATCGTCGAGCATTTCCGTCGCCATGTCGCCAAAATGCTGGACGGACAGGCCAAGGCCATGATTGTCACTGGCAGCCGCGATCATGCCTTGCGTTACTTCTTCGGTGTGCGCGACTACATCAAAGCACAGAGCTATGCCGACCTTCGCGCGCTTGTCGCTTTCTCGGGCGAGTTGACCGTCGATGGCCATACCTACACTGAAGCGGACCTGACGGGCTTTAGCGAAACTGAACTTCCGGGCCGCTTCGACGGCTTCAAGCCTGACGGCACATCTTATCCCGAGCAGTATCAAATCCTGATCGTTGCTGAGAAATATCAGACCGGCTTCGACCAGCCCAAGCTCTGCGCCATGTATGTGGATCGCAAGCTGGCAGGCCTTCAGGCAGTGCAAACCCTGTCCCGCCTAAATCGCACCCGCCCCGGCAAGGATCAGACCTTCATCTTGGACTTCCAGAACACCATCGAGGACATACAAGACGCTTTTCGGCCCTACTTCGAGGTGACAGCGCTCGAAGCCAATTCCGACCCCAATCTCGTTTACGATCTTGAAGGACGGCTGTTCAAATTCGCTTATCTAGACAAGGACGAGATCGAACGGTTCGCGGCGACCTATTATAAGGGGGCGCTCGACGGCGGTGACCGTGCGCGGCTCGAAGGGTTGGTCCGTCAAGCCGTCGGCCGGTTTGAGGTCGATGACGATGAGGGGCGGCAGGAGGAGTTTCGCCAGCTTCTGCGCAGCTACATGCGCTTCTACAGCTTCATCGCGCAGGTGATGAAGCTGGAGGATACGGGCTTGGAAAAGCTCTATTCCTATGGCTCATGGCTCGCTCGCTTGCTCCCTAATCGGGAAATCCCGCCGGAAGTCGAAATCACCGATGCCATGCTTCGTCTTCAGAAGTTTAAGGTGGTTCAGAAGGAGCAAAGTGACGCCTCGCTCGCCGCAGGTGACATGAGCCCGTTAAAAGCAATCAGCGAGTTCGGGGCAAAACCCTACACCGAGGATGAGAAGAAGGAGCTTTCGCAGATTGTGAAGGCGTTCAACGAACGCCACGGGACGCAATTCACCGAGGCCGACATGATACGCTTCGAGCAGGTCAACGCCGAGATTTTGAATACGGACCTATCGGAGATGCTCCTCAACAATCCCCCGGATGTTGTTTACACCGCCTTTGCGCAGGCATTCTTCCAAGGAGCAATTCGCATGTTCCAGCGTGACAATGAAATGCGAAATATCGTTTTAACAGACGCCGCCGCTCGCGATCAAGCGACTCGTCATTTTTTCAATCGTGCGCTCCGAGAAGTACGACCTTCTGCGTGAAGTAGGTTAACGGCGATCACTGAAAAAAGGGGCGCGGATAGCGCCCCTTCGCCTCCCTATGGGGAAGGACCGCGTTTCGCGATTTCGGCGCGGATCATCGCGAGAAGCGATTGAGCCGATGCGAGGTCGGATTTGGTGGCGATCAGGCCTTTGCTTGCCTCTTGAAAGATAGCGAAAAGCTGAGCGTTCGTTTTCGAGGCCAGATCGCCTTTGGTCATTTTGAACATGGATTCCTCCTGTCTGTCTTGCGCCGCCCCCGTTGGGCCGCGTTGAGACGGAGAAATCAGGCCGGATGAATGAGGTGCATTGCCCGCCAAGCGAAACGGACGTGGAGAAGGCTGTTCACACGCCTTGCACCCATCGACATTCACCGGACGATAAAACGATCACAACGCGACCCGGCGGGGCGCGAAAGACATCGGAGGAAAACTGGAAGGCCAAAGCGATATGATGCGGTGAAAACGGTCAGTGGGGTATATGACGTCAATTTGGACTGTTGGCATTTATCCCGGCAGTCTGATAAAATTATATCTTTGAAAAAGCTGGAAGGTCCTGAATGGATGTCAAAAATGATTGCTATGAATTCGAATGTGTCCATTGCCACAAGCGGTTCAATTTAGGGGAAGGATCGAATGCGGGCGGAGTTATTATTTGCAATGAATGTCTTGGTGACTGACTAAACTATCGCCCTAACTCCGGGCCGCGCGGCGCAGGCCGAGCGCGTTCCGTGTCATCGCGATCAAACTGTCCATCCCGCATCATGCGGCGATATTGGGCCGCGTCCCGATAGAGGCCGAGCAACTGTCTTGCATGACGATCACGCATGACGCTCATTTGAGATTGCAAGCCCGCCCGCTCTTTAAGCTGAGCCGAAACCAGATCATGCCGCTGCGCCCGGTCGCGTTGAAGCCCGAAGAAGGCTTCCACCTCATTCTGCTTCCGCACCTTGAAATAGCGCCCGGTCACGATGTCCCATAGACCCTTCGCGCCCGTGCGGACGCGGGCCGAGCGATCACGTTGTTCGCTGTCCCGACGCTCGCGTTGCATCCGGTCCAGCTTTGCCCGCTCTACTTGATGGGCGTCCTTCATCGCCGCCTTTTGCTCATTAAGCGGCCTGATGGCGTTCTGGGCTACGCGCTTGGCTTCCGAAATGAAGCGCGAAAGGCGCGGAGCAACCGTCTCGCCTATATGGCGGGCGGTATCTGTCACCGAGCGTAGCGCCTTCGGATCGCCGAGCCGCGCCGTGACTTCCTTCGATTTCTTGCCGATCATGCGGGCGATGGCGAACGCCTCGCCCTCTATCGAGACAGCGACATGCCCGCGCCGATCACCTTGCGCGAGGAACAGGCCGCGCTCCTCCAACGCCTTCGCAAAGGCAGGGCCGTTGTCCGACATGGCCCAGCATTCTTGAATAGTCGCTTTGATTTGCTTGGCGTCGAGGCCCGCCCGCTTCGCCTGCTGCCATTCGTCGAGCGTAAAATTGCGGGGATCGCGCAGATTGGAATCCCTAAAGCCCTCCGGCATCTTCCAGCCGTTTTCGAGATAGAGTTCCTTGGCGATGTCCCGCAGCTTCGTTTTGAAGAACGGCAGCGGCTTCGCGGTCATCGTGTCCGCGTCGATGCGCGACCAGACCGCATGGGCATGACGACGCCCTTCCTTTTCATGGAAGACGATCATGCGCGGCTGGCCTTTCAGTCCTAGCCGCTCTTCGATCACGTCGCAGGCCTTCTCGAAAACCTCGATCCGAACCGACTCGCAGACAGGCGGATTAAGAGACACCGAGAAAAGGAATTGCTTGCACTTGGTCCCGAGCGACAGCGCATGGGCTTCCTTCATCGCACCCATGAGATCGTCGGACATGAAGCCGCTGACCTCATGCACTTCGACATGCTCATTTTCCTCCGTCTTCATCAGATGGAGGCCGAGCTGCTTTGCGCCGCTGCGCTGGGAGCCCTTGAGGATCATGGCTCGACCTCAAGATTCAGCGCCTCGATCAACAGGAGGCGGATTTGCCGGATTTCGGCAACGGCGGCGAGAAGCGCCGCCTCCGTGTCGGGGGTGACAGGCAGGCTCCCCGAATTGGCCGACCGGGCCAACTGGTTCAGGTTTGCCGAGAGCCGGGACTGACCGAGTTTGCCCAACACCTGTGCCAAGACCTGATGGTCCTTGACCGGACGTTTGCCCCGGCGACGCGGGGCGGGATTTTCAGAATCAAAGAGGCGCGACTGGATATAGGCCGCGAGGGACATGCCGCCCGCGTCCTGTTCCAATCGGGCGCGTTGCTCGAAAGTGAGCCTGAGCGAGAAAGGGGCTGGGCGTTTGTCCGCCATGCTGCCCCCCGCCTATGCCGTCTTGCGCCTCCGCCCGACAGCCGGACGGCTATCGCGCGGGGCGCGTCCATCCTTCCGGTCATTGTTGTTTTCGGCCTGTGGGCAACCGAGGCTGGAATGCTTGAGAACGGCTGACCATTCCATTAGCATGTCCGACAGTTGGTTCGAACCTGATCCCATCAGGTCCGCCGACCGCCTGTTCGGGGCCGTTCGGCCACTTAGTCGGAGCCGCTACGCCCCAGATGCGCCTGCCCTCGCCTTCGGGCCAACTCGATCTGTCTTTGCCGCTCGGCATAGCGCAGCCTCTGGGCGTCGTCGCGCGTGTCCCTGCAACGGTCGCAACAGACGCCTTCGATGAAATGGGGCGAGGCCCGCCCCGCCGCATCCATAGGCATGCGGCAGCCCCGGCAGAGCGTGTGCTCGCCCCGGACCAGACCGTGCCCCACGGAGACCCGCTCGTCGAAAACGAAACAGTCGCCCCGCCACAGGCTGTCGGCGGGATCGACCTCTTCCAGATAGCGCAGGACGCCGCCTTCCAGATGGTGGACGTTCTCCACCCCTTCCGCTTTCAGAAAGGCGGTCGACTTTTCGCAACGAATGCCGCCGGTGCAGTACATCGCGACCCGCTGCGGCTTGCGTTCGTCCAGCAGCGCCCGGCCTTCCGTGCGGAACCAGTCGGGAAAGTCGCGGAAGCTGCCGGTGTTCGGCTGCACCGCCCCCTCGAAAGCGCCGATCTCGCCCTCATAGTCATTGCGGGTGTCGATGACCAAGGTGGTCGGATCAGCGATCAGGGCGTTCCAGTCCTGAGGCGCCACATAGACCCCCGCCTGGCGCGCCGGGTCGAGATCGGGCTGACCCATGGTCACGATCTCGCGTTTGATGCGGACCTTCATCCGAAGGAAGGGCGCCTCCCCCGTCCAGGCGTATTTGACGTCCAGATCGGCGAACCCCGGCAAGGCGCGGATCTCACCCAGCACCGTCTCAATCCCCGCCTCCGGCCCGGCGATTGTGCCGTTCAGCCCCTCGGTCGCGACCAGAAGCGTGCCCTTGACGCCGCACGCGTCGCAGACCGCCTGAAGCCGATCCCGCACCAGGACAAGCTCGTTCTCCCCTATCGGCGCAAACCGATACAGGGCGGCGACTCGAATCTGAGGAGAGGCGAAAGCGGGGTCTGTCATCGAGAAAGCTCTGATCGCCGCCGCCGGAGAATGGCGCGCCCTGTAGGACTCGAACCTACAACCGTCCGCTTAGAAGGCGGGTGCTCTATCCGGTTGAGCTAAGGGCGCTCGGCAAAGGCCCGACGTCAGTGCGTCCAGGGCTGTTTGCGGTTGGTTGCGAAGTTGTCGGCATAGGCCTTGATGATCGTCGGCGCCTCGTGCGGCTCGTGCAGCCGGAACGGAATGCCGTGACGTTCGGCATAGGCGACGGCCTCTTCCTTCGAATCGAAGGTCAGACGCACCTGGCCGTTCATGTCGGAGCTGCCCGTCCAGCCCATCAGCGGGTCGATCGTGCGGGCCGAGGCCGGTTCGAGCTCCAGGCGCCAATCGCGGCTCTTGGCCTTGCCGGACTGCATAGCGGTCTTGGCCGGGCGGTAGATGCGGGCGAGCATGGCGAAATCCCTAGTGATCGTCAGGTCCTGTGGACCTGCCATAACGCGCGCCGGACACGGAATCCAGCGGCCGTTCCTTGGTCGGGGCGAGAGGATTCGAACCTCCGACCCTCTGGTCCCAAACCAGATGCGCTACCAGGCTGCGCTACACCCCGGACCGAACGGAGCGCTCTATTGGCACTTCAGCGCGCAATCCGCAAATCATGGCTTGAAATAAGGGTGCAAAACCTTGTCGCCGGGCTTGGCGCCGATCTCGGAGGCCCGCCCCGCGCGCAGTTCCAGAACCCCGTTGGCGGCGCCGTTCGAGGGGATCGGCGTCTCGGAAAAGGGCGTGGCGTGCGAGGCGATGGAGACGATTCGCCCTTTCGGATCTATATAGAGAATGTCCAGCGAACTGGGGGTGTTGCGCATCCAGAAGCTCTGTTCGCGCGGCGGCTCTCCCGGCCATTGGAACAGCATGCCCTGATCGTCCGCCAACGGGGGACGGAACATCAGCCCGCGCTGCCGTTCGGGCTCATCGTCCGCAATCTCAACCCAGAAGGCGTGTTCGCCCGAGGCGGTGACGACCGCCAGCCGCTGCATCGGCTCGCCGTTCACGCCCACCGGCGCCTTGGCGGCGCACCCAGCCAGCGCCAGCGCCATCAAGCCGGCTGAAAACGCACGTCGCACCAGATCGACCATCCGCCCTCCGGGGCGGCCTTCAGCCGCCCGTTCTGATTTCCGCCACCACCAGCCCCTTGGGGCCGCTGGCGAACCGCACCTGAACCGCGTCGCCGGGAACCAGATCGTCCAGTCCACAACGGCGCAGCGTCTCTATATGGACGAAGATATCGCCGGGTTCGCGATCACGCACGACGAATCCGTAGCCCTTGGTGCGATTGAACCATTTGACCACGGCGGGCTCCAGCGTCGCGCCGGCGTCAAGCGGCGGCGCCGGCTTGTCGGCCTCGGTACCGGGCCGTCTCGCCACCGCCGCGACGTCGCCGACGCCCAGGTCGTGAACCTGGACGGCCTGCCATCCCTTGGCGCGCCGCACGCAGTCGCACACGATGGGCGCGCCCTCTTCCGCATGGTCGCGCCCCTTGTCTCTCAGACTGCTGATGTGCAGCAGCACGTCCCGCAGATCGGTCAAAGTCGGATCATCCGGAACGATGAAGCCATAGCCCTTCGTCGGATCGAACCATTTGACGCGACCGACGACACGAACGGTCTCCGCCGTTTCAATCCCGTGGTAGTCAGTCAACCTAATACCCCCGTCCGCTCCTCTACGGACCCTTAGATTCCGTTTAACACTGTTCCGCGAATCTTTGGAAAGCGGAATCTGGCCGCAGAGGGTGGGAATATTGCCTCAGGTCAGCAGAAACGCCTCGGTTGTGTCGCACCAACGACACCGATCCGGCGCACCGCTCAACGATTGAATTGGCGAGGATTTCTGTAGGTGAGGCAGCCGGAGGCCAGAGCCTCAGCTTCACCGCGTGGCAGTCCCTAGGGGAATCGAACCCCTCTTTTCAGGTTGAAAACCTGACGTCCTAACCGATAGACGAAGGGACCGCTGCGCGGGAGAGCCGGCGATATAGCCGCGCCCTCAAAAGGGTGCAAGCGCGGATTTCGAGTTTTTCAGCAGCCTGGTCTCGAAGCGGCGACCGTCATATGCGACGGGGATCGGCCACGTCCTCGATCTCGAACTGAACGCCGCGCCGGCCGTTCCAGTCGTCCGCCTTCAGACGACCGACGACATTCAGCCCCCCCTGGCCCGACAGCAGGGCCCGGCCGATCGGCAGATCGGCGCAACGCCAGGCCACCGCGCGGACGGACGCCCCGTCAGGACCGACCAGACGACAGCGCACATGACCGCCGCTCATCTGCACCGCCTCCCGGGTCTGGACCCCGGCCAGGGCGAAGACGGGTTCGGGATTGGCCGGACCGAACGGCGCCAGACGTTCGAACGACTCGAACAGATCGCGGCGAGCGGCGGCCGGATCGATCAGGGCGTCGATCTCCAGCACATCCATCGCCACGGCGTCTTCCCGTTCGCCGGACAGCCGCTCCGCCAGAAAGGCGGTCAGTTCGGCCAGTCGGCCGCCTTCGACCGTCAACCCGGCCGCCATGGCGTGGCCGCCCCCGGCCAGCAGCAGCCCTGCTTCCCAAGCCGCCTGGACCGCCCGGCCCAGGTTCATGCCGGGCTGGGACCGGCCCGACCCCTTGCCCACTCCCGTCACCGGATCCAATCCGACGACGATCACGGGCTTGCGCCAGCGCTCCCTCAGACGCCCCGCCACAATGCCGACCACGCCGGGATGCCAGTCTTCACCGGCGACCACGATCACGGGCGTATCATCGATGTGCGCCCCGGTCGCCTCCACCTTGCGCACGGCGGCGTCGGTCACAGCGCGCTCGACGTCGCGCCGAGACAGGTTCAGCGCATCCAACTCCAGCGCCAGCTGCTGCGCCTCGGCCGGATCGTCCGTCGACAGCAATCGGGCCCCCAGGTCCGCGCGCCCGATCCGACCACCTGCATTGATGCGCGGCCCCAGGATAAAGCCGGCGTGATGGCTCTTGGCCGCGCCCTGTTCCGCGCCCGCAGCGGCCAGAAGCGCGCGCAGACCGGGATTTCTCCAGTCGCTCATGACCTTAAGACCCAGGCTGGTCAGGGCGCGGTTGAACCCCGTCAGGCCGGTGACGTCGCAGATGGCCCCCAGGGCGGCGAGGTCCAACCACTGGCGCAGGTCGGGCTCAGGCCGGTCGGCGAACAGGCCTCGCCGCCGCGCCTCGCGGTTCAAGGCGGCCAACAGCACAAAGACCACCCCGGCCGCGGCCAGATTGCCCTGACCTGAGTTGCAGCCGGGTCGATTGGGATTGACCACCGCCAGGGCCTGCGGCGGCTCCGACCGCATCAGATGGTGGTCGATCACCACGACCTTCAGGTCGATGGCGGCGGCGTGGGCCAGGGCTTCGTTCGCCGCCGCGCCGCAGTCCACCGTCACGACCAGATCGGCCCCGGCCGCCTTCAGCGTATCGAAGGCGCGAGCCGACGGGCCATAGCCCTCGGTCAGACGGTCGGGCACATACAGGGGCAGGTCGGCGCCCATGGCCCGGAACCAGCGCACCAGCAGGGCCGCGCTCGACGCGCCGTCCACATCATAGTCGGCGAAGACATGCACCCGAGCCTTGGCCAGCAATGCATCGACGATCGCCTCGGCCGCCCTGTCCATATCCATGAAGCTGGACGGATCGGGGAAAAGCGCCCGCAGGGTCGGGGTCAGAAAATCCGCTCCCTGATCGGCGCCCACGCCGCGCGCCGCCAGCGCCCGCGCTACCGGCTCCTCGAGACCTAGGCCCTGACGATGGGCGCGAATCAGGGCCGGGTCCGCCGGGCGTTGCCGCCAAGCCCGCCCGGACAGGGACTGGGACACGCCCAGGAAACCGCTGTCGATCTTGAAGCCGCCGTCGTCCGCCATCATCGCATCATCCGGGGATTCTCCGCCCCGGCGACCGCCTCATGGGATCGGTCGGCGATCGACCGGCGGCGGCGCCTTGGCGCGATCTCTCAGTTCCTGAGCGAAGGCCTCGATATCCGCCTGGGTGCGGGCCGCGTCGGGCGATACGGGAACGGCCCCAACCTGGGCGCGGACAGCCGCGGCTTCAGCCTCGGCGTCGGTCATCGTCCATTCGATTCGCGCCGCCTCCTGCGCAAGGGTCGAGCCCTCGGCCTGGAGCCGATCGATTGATCGCCCGACCTCAGCGACCTGCGGCAGATCGGTCGGGGCGGCGGGGAAATCACGCCAGCGCGGATAGTCTCGATTGGCGTCGACCAGAGCCTGGACGCGCGGCGCGATCGGCGAGGCGGGATCGGTGTCCAGACCCAGCGACCGCGCACAACCGCCCGAGGCTGCGATGAGACCCGTCAGACAAACGACGGAGGCGGCTCGCCTCATTTTCGGCCCGCCGGCTTCATTTTAGATAAGTGCGCGTTCATTTCGAGGTTCGTCTTATGCCATCATCGTCCTCTGCGGAAGGGCGCGGGTTCGAACCGGCGTGACGCGAACAAGAAGGTGGAGGAAACCAATGGCCCGCGCTCCCGAAGACAGCCCGCCCAAGCCGGGCGCGCCCCGCGCCGAGCCGACCGCCAAGAGCCCGCGAAAGGCGGGACGCCCGACCTCGGCCAAGCCCCGCCCTTCAAAAGCCAAGACGGCCCCCAAGGCCGCGAAGGCCGCGAAGGCCGACGCATCGGAGGCTGCGGCCTCCGCCGCTAAGCGCGGTCCCAAGCCCGCTCCGGCGGATACGAGGCCGCCCGAAACCGAGGACGTCGCCCCGCCCTTCGGCGCCGACCAGGCCCAGTTGATCGAGACTCTGTCGATGAACCTGGCCAAGGCGGCGATGATGGCGCAGGGCGCCTTGGCCGAAGCCGCCCTGTCGCAGGCCGACCGTCCGGCGGCCTTGTCGCCCGACCCCTTCAACATCGCGCCCGCCCTGACGTCGATCATGGGCGGTCTGGCGGCGCGCCCCGAAAAGCTGTTTCAGGCCCAGGCCGATCTGTTCGGCCGCTACATGGACCTGTGGGCCGATACGGCGCGTCAGGCGGCCGGCGAACCGGCGAAGCCCGCCCCCGCCGACAAGCGGTTCAAGGATCCGGAATGGTCCGAGAACCCGATGTTCGACCTGATGCGCCGCTCCTATCTGCTGACGTCCGACTGGATGAACGGCCTGATCGCGGGGGTCGAGGACGTCGATCCGGCGGTGAAGCGGCGCGCCCAGTTCTTCACCCGTCTGCTGACGGACGCCTTTTCGCCGTCGAACTTCCTGGCGTCCAATCCCGTCGCCCTGAAGGCCCTGGCGGAGACGAGCGGCGAATCGCTGGTCAAGGGCATGCAGAACTTCGCCGCCGATCTGGAACGGGGCGCCGGATCGCTGCGGATCAGCCAGGCGGACTACGGCAAGTTCGTCGTCGGTCAGAACGTCGCCACCGCGCCGGGGCAGGTGGTCTGGCGCGACGATCTGTTCGAACTGATCCAGTACGCCCCAGCGACCGAGACCCAGCACCGGATTCCGCTGCTGATCTTCCCGCCCTGGATCAACAAATTCTACATCCTCGACCTTCAGCCAGGCAATTCCCTGATCCGTTGGCTGTCCAGCCAGGGTTTCACCGTCTTCGTCTGCTCCTGGGTCAATCCCGATCGCGACAAGGCGGGCTACGGGTTTGACGACTATCTGGAGAAGGGGGTCTACCGCGCCGTCGAAAAGACGCTGGAGCAGGCCGGGACCGATCGGCTCAACGCCGTCGGCTATTGCATCGGCGGCACATTATTGGGCGCAGCCCTGGCCCATATGGCCGCCAGGGACGATAAGCGGATCGCTGCGGCCACCTTCTTCGCCGCCCAGCACGATTTCGCCGAGGCGGGCGACCTCCTGCTGTTCACAGACGACCACTGGATCGCCGAGATCGAGCGCCAGATGGACGCCGCCGGCGGCGTCCTGCCCGGCGCGGCCATGGCCGACACCTTCAACGCCCTACGGTCCAATGACCTGATCTGGTCCTTCTTCGTCAGCAACTATCTGTTGGGCAAGGATCCGCCCGCCTTCGACCTGCTGTTCTGGAACGCCGACCAGACCCGGATGCCCAAGGCCCTTCACCTGGCCTATCTGCGCCAGATGTACGGGGCCAACGCCCTGGCCCAGGGGGCGTTCAAGATCGGCGGGCTGACAGCGGATCTCTCCAAGGTGACAATCCCCCTCTATTTCCAGGCCAGCCGAGAGGACCACATCGCCCCGATGAACTCGGTCTATCGGTCCGCCAAACTGTTCGGCGGCAAGGACGTCACCTTCACCCTGGCGGGCTCGGGCCATATCGCCGGGGTCATCAATCCGCCGACGGCGAAGAAGTATCAGCACTGGACCAACGCCGAACTGCCCGACACCCTGGCCGAATGGCAGGCGGGCGCGGTGGAGGCGCCCGGCAGCTGGTGGGAACACTGGGCGGCCTGGCTGCGGGCGCGATCGGGCGAGCCCGTCGCGGCGCGCGATCCGTCGGCCGGCCCCCTGCCCCCGCTTGAACCCGCCCCCGGCGCCTATGTGAAGGTGAAGTCTTGAACCGTCTGGAACCCAACCTCATGCTGGCCTTCAGCACGGGCGTCGCCCTGGCGCTCTTGATCATGACGGCGACGGCGTTCGGAGCGCCGGGCCAGGCGGCGAAATATCTGATCACCGCCGTCGTCTGTTCGGCCCTGTTCGTCGCCTTCAACGGCGGGATGAACCGGCTTCTGAAACGCCCCACGCCCCAGCCGATGATCCATCCGGCCTCCGCAGCCTCCGCCGTCTGGGCCGGCCTGTTTCCCTTGGTGTTGATCTTCGCCGCCGCCGCGCCGGTCTTTCTGCCGGGTCATGACTATGGCCTCCTGATCCTAATCGCCTCGGTTTGGTTCGGCGTGGCGGTCGATTCCGCCATCCGGGCCAATCGAGCCTAGGCCGCAACGAACCTCAGGGCCGCGCCGTTGTTGCAATAACGCAGTCCGGTCGGGCGGGGACCATCGTTGAAGACGTGGCCTTGGTGTCCCAGGCAGCGGGCGCAATGATATTCCGTGCGAGGAATGCCGATCGCAAAATCGCGCTTGCGGCCGATGTTGGCGCCCATGACCTCATAGAAGCTGGGCCAGCCGGTGCCGGACTCGAACTTCCAGCTCGAGCGGAACAGGGGCAGGTCGCACCCCTTGCAGACGAAGGTCCCCCGTCGATGCTCATCGTTCAAGGGACTGGTGAAAGGACGTTCGGTCGCCTCATGCCGCAGAACCCGCCAGGCGGCGTCGCCTAGCCGCCGCCGCCATTCCGCGTCCGAAATCCGGCGATAGGGCGAGGCGGCGTATTGGGCCTCGCCCGCCGCCGTAGGCTCTGGCGAGCAGGCGGCCAGGGCGAGGACGCCGGTCAAGAGGCTGCGGCGATGGGGGAGCACGGACAGGGTCATGCTCTCAGTACGAAGGCGAGTCGGAAAAGGTTTCTCTCCCGTCCTCCAAGCTCAGTTCAGCCCGGTCGCCTCATCCAGTCCCAGCATGATGTTCAGATTCTGCACCGCCGCGCCTGACGCCCCCTTGCCCAGATTGTCCAGCAGGGCGACCAGGCGCGCCTGCTCTCCGCCCCGGTCGCCGAAGACGTGAAGACGCAGACGATTGGTGCCGTTCAGGGCCTCGGGTTCGATCCCCGTCAGGGCCTCGGTCTCTTCCAGGTCGGCGACCTCGACGAACCGCTGGCCCTCATAGGCTTCGACCAGGGCGCCGTGCAGCCGCTCGACCGACGGCGTCTCCGGCAGGGCGGACAGATGCAGCGGAACCTCGACCAGCATCCCCTGGCGATAGTTTCCGACGGCGGGAGCGAACAGGACGGGGCGCGACAAGCCCGAATGTTTGGTCATCTCGGGCACATGTTTGTGCTTCAGCGTCAGGCCGTAGGCGCGATAGGCGGTCGAGGCGTCGTCGGCCTCGAACTCTGCGATCATGGCCTTGCCGCCCCCGGAATAGCCGGACACCGCGTTGACCGTAACCGGCCATTCGGCCGGGACCAGCCCGGCCTTCACCAAGGGCCGCATCAGGGCGATGAAGCCGGTGGGATAGCAGCCGGGATTGGACACCCGTGTCGAGGCGGCGATCGCCGCGCGCTGGTCCGCATCCATCTCGGCGAAGCCATAGGTCCAGTCCGGATCGACCCGATAGGCGGTCGAGGCGTCGATCACCTTGACTGACGGATTTTCGATCATGGCCACCGCTTCGCGCGAGGCGTCGTCAGGCAGACACAGGATCACCGCATCGGCCGCATTCAGCGCTTGGCGCCGTGCGTCCACATCGCGCCGCCGGTCGCCCAGCAGCATCAGGTCCAGATCGCCACGCGCCTCCAGACGTTCGCGGATCTCCAGTCCGGTAGTGCCGGCTTCGCCGTCGATGAAAATGGTGTGGGTCGTCATAGGCTGCTCCCTGGCCGTCCCGCTCCTGCCGGAGGAGATGGGCAAGAAAAAGGGCGCTCCGGGTCTCCCCGAAGCGCCCCAAATCCAAACCGCGAGACCGCGATCAGCGCTTCGAGAACTGGAAGCTGCGGCGAGCCTTGGCGCGGCCGTACTTCTTACGCTCGACGACGCGGCTGTCGCGGGTCAGGAAGCCGTGCGGCTTCAGGACCTTGCGCAGTTCCGGTTCGAAATGCGTCAGGGCGTGCGACAGGCCGTGACGGATGGCGCCGGCCTGGCCCGACAGGCCCGAACCTTCGACGGTGCAGATCACGTCATACTGGGTGGCGCGGTCCGAAACGGTCAGCGGCTGGGCGATCATCATGCGCAGCACGGGACGGGCGAAATACTGCTCCTGGTCCTTGCCGTTGATGGTGATCTTGCCGGTGCCGGGCTTCACCCAGACGCGAGCGATGGCGTTCTTGCGCTTGCCGGTCGAATAGGCGCGGCCCTGGGCGTCCAGCTTCTGGACATAGACGGGGGCGTCGTTTTCGGCCGAGGCGGTCAGCCCCTTCAGGGCGTCGAAGCCGGTCGCGGTTTCGTTGGTCACGTCGGTCATGCTCAGACGCTCCGGGTGTTCTTGGGCGACGCCGACTTGAAGTCGATCGTTTCCGGTTGCTGGGCTTCGTGGTCATGCTGGCTGCCGGCGAACAGGCGCAGGTGCGTCATCTGCTTGCGGGCCAGGGGGCTTTCCTTGGGCAGCATCCGCTCGACGGCCTTCTCCAGGACGCGCTCGGGGAAGCGGCCGCCCAGCACCTTCTCAGGCGTGGTCGACTTGACGCCGCCCGGGTGGCCGGTGTGGCGGTAGTAGATCTTGTCAGTGTTCTTCTTGCCCGTGAACACCACCTTGTCGACGTTGGTGACGACGACATAGTCGCCGCAATCGACGTGGGGGGTGTAGTCGCCGCGGTGCTTGCCGCGCAGACGGTTGGCGATGAAGGTCGCGAGGCGGCCCACGACGACGCCTTCGGCGTCGATGTGGATCCACTTCTTCTCGACCTCGGCCGGCTTCAACGAAGCCGTGGTGCTCTTCAGCATTGAGAGGATTCCTGGAGACGAAAATCGGGTTCGGCCCCGAGGGAACCGAATGAAGGCGCGCTGATACAGGAGGGCGACGACGGCGTCAATCCAATCCAGGACATCCAGATTGCGCCATCCATATGTAAATAAACATCTTTTCTCATAAGGTATTAAAATACCAGTACTTACGGCGTCCTTTTGTTATGAAATAACAGTCGTCGTCATCAAACCATGATCATTCGGAGTCATTGGAGGCCGTTCCTTGGAGCCCTCCCATGATCCTTCATCGCCGCAGCCTCATCGCTTCCAGCGCCGCTCTCGCGTTTTCCGGCCTGGCTCGCAATGTCCACGCCGCCGAAGAGGAAACCTATCTCAATGAGGTCGTCGGCTACGGCCCGCTCAAGCGCGACCCCAACGGGGTGCTGGACCTGCCCGAAGGCTTTTCCTACCGCATCGTCTCCCAGGGCGGAGAGACCATGGCCGACGGCCTGCTGGTTCCTGGACAGTTCGACGGCATGGGGTGTTTCGCCCTGGACGACAGCCGCGTCGCCCTGGTCCGCAATCACGAACTGAAGGGCTCTTCGGCCAGCCACCGCAACTGGGGCCCCGGCGGCTATAATCAGGAACGGATCGGTCGGCTGGACGCGAACCGCGCCTATGACACCTATAAGGACGGCCGTCCCCTGCCCGGCGGCACGACCACGGTCATTTACGACCTGGCGACCGGCCGCACCGAGCGCCAACACCTCAGCCTGGCCGGCACCAGCACCAACTGCTGCGGCGGCCAGACGCCCTGGGGTTCCTGGCTCAGTTGCGAGGAGACCAGCGAACTGCCGGCCGACTCGGACGTGACCAAGGACCACGGCTACGTCTTTGAAGTTCCCGCGCGCGCCGAGGGCCTGGTCGATCCGGTTCCGTTGAAGGCCATGGGGCGCTTCGAACATGAAGCCGTCTGCGTCGATCCCCGCACCGGCATCCTCTATCTCACCGAGGACCAAGGAGACGGCCTCTTCTATCGCTTCCTCCCCGATGCCCCGGGCGAACTGGCCAAGGGCGGTCGGCTGCAGGCCATGGTCCTGCGCGGGCACAAGGGGGCCGACACCTCGAACCACAAGGACCGGATCTGGTCCGTCGGCGACTGGCGCGAGGTGGAGTGGATCGACATGCACGAGGTCGAGAGCCCCAAGGGCGATCTGCGGCTGCGCGGCCATGCCGAAGGCGCCGCCCTGGTGGCCCGCGCCGAAGGCATCTGGTGGGGCGACAATGAACTGTATCTGACCGCCACCTCGGGCGGGCCGATCCAACGGGGCCAGATTCTGCGCTATGTCCCCTCCCCCGAAGAAGGCCGAGGCGGCGAATCCCGGCGGCCCGGGCGCGTGCAGTTGTTCGTCGAGAGCACGGACCTGAAAACGCTGAACATGGGCGACAACATCACCATCGCGCCCTGGGGCCATCTGATCGTCTGCGAAGACAACTATTCGACAGAGGTCAAAAACCACCTGAAGGGGGTCACGCCCGAAGGCAAGCTCTACACCCTGGGGCGCAACGTGTTTCAGGGGAACTCTGAGTTCGCCGGGGCGGTCTTCGCCCCCGACGGCCGGACCCTGTTCGTCAATATTCAGTATCCCGGCCTGACCGTGGCGATCACCGGACCATGGTCCTCGGTCCGGACATGAAGATCCGGGGCTGAGCCCGCAGCACCAGCCAGAGGTTCGCCGTCGCCGCCGCCAAGACGACGGCGGCCCCGGCCTGGTGCAGGACGCCGAGCCACAGAGGAACCGCGTGGATCAGGGTGGCGATCCCCAGGACCGCCTGGCCCCAGACCACCCCGGCCAAAACGAAGGCCGCCAGCCCCATGCCCTCGGCCACCCGCCAGCGCCAGGCCTGAAAGGCGTAGATGCTGACGGCGATCAGCAGACCATAGGCGACCAGACGGTGGTTGAACTGTGTCAGGGCCTGATCGTGCAGGAAGGCGACGGCGCCCAGGCTCCAGTCCGCAGGCGGCAGGACGGAACCGTTCATCAGGGGCCAGTCGGTATAGACGAGCCCGGCGTGCCCGCCCGCCACCAGGGCGCCCAGCAGGCATTGCAGGAACACCAGACCCAGCAGGAAACCCGCGCCGCGCGCCCAGCCGGCCGGAGGGCGTCCGTGGTCCTGACCGTTCCAGGCCTCCAATCCGGTCCAGATCAGGGTGGCGAACAGGATCAAGGCCAGACCCAGGTGGGTCGCCAGACGTTCGGGCGCGACACTGACCCGCTCGGACAGACCGCTTGCGACCATCCACCAGCCGATCAGCCCTTGCAGACCGCCAAGACCCAGCAGCAGGACGCAGCGCCAGATCAGCCGATCCGGCACGGCCCACTGACGAAAAATCGAGCGGGCGGGCGCGATGCGGCACAGCAGAAACACCACAAGCGGCAGGGCGAACACCAGGCCGATCACTCGCCCCAGCAGCCGATGCACCCATTCCCACCAGAAGATGCCCTGAAACTCGGCCAGGCTCATGCCGGCGTTGACCTGGGCATACTGGGGAATCTGCTTGTACTTCTCGAACGCCTCGGCCCACTGGGCGTCGTTCAACGGGGGGATGGCCCCCATGATCGGCTTCCATTCGGTGATCGACAGACCCGACCCGGTCAGGCGCGTGACCCCGCCCACCACCACCATCAGAAAGACCAGGGCCGCCGTGGCGAACAGCCACACGGCCACGGCGCGGTTACGATCTGGATTTCCGAAACGGTTCATTCGACGCCCGACACTGACCCGGATATGGTGTCGCCTTCGACCGTGACCAAATCGCGACCGAGGCGGTATGCCCCGCCCAGGCCGCAAGATCGAGTCGGATTGAGATCATGACGTCCTCCCCGATGGGGCTGACAGGGAGAAGATGCGTGTTGCAATACGCCGACATCGGCGCCGCCCTTCTGGGCGGCCTGCTTCTGGCTTGGGTCGCCGACCTGCTGACCGGACGGCGGGGCTTCGGCGGCGCCAGCCTGGTGTCGGGCGTCGGCCTGGCCTGCGGCTGGTTCCTCGCCGTGCGGGTGTTTGCGGTCAGCACCCTGGACAGCTGGGTCTGGGTCCCTTGGGCCCTGACAGGGTCGGTCGTCTGTCTGGCGACCTTCTTCCTGTTCAGGAACAAGCGCTGATGCCGCCGCGGGCGCGTCGGTTCATCGCCGCCGTCGGCGTCCTGGCCTTTCTGGTCTTCTGGGTGTGGGGCCTCATCGCCCTGCGCGGCCTTTTGCCGCCCTCGCCTTGGATCGACTTCCTGTTTTTCGGGATCGGAGGCACGGCTTGGGGACTGCCGATCATCCCCCTGCTCAGATGGGCGGAGCGCGGCTGAGCCTGCTCAGCCGCGCCCTGCTGTTCGCCTTCTCTTCAGGACGAGGAACCTGCGAGAGGCTCGATTTGCGGATCTGCCGCCGCCGGATCACGCCGGGGACGGCGGCCGGCCAGACCCAGGACGACGGCCGCGCCGACCGCCGACAGAATGGACCCGCCGATCACACCCAGCTTGACCTCGACCTGCTCGGGGGAATCCACCGCCCCCGGAAAGGCCAGGACGCCGATGAACAGGCTCATGGTGAAGCCGACACCGCACAGCAGCGAGATCCCATAGACCTGGAGCCAGCTGGCGTCGGTTGGACGCGCGCCGATCCGCAGGGCCGAGGCCAACCAGGCGGCGCCGAAGACGCCGATCTGCTTGCCGAAAAACAGACCCAGGGCGATCGCCACGACCAAGGGGGCGAAGGCCTGTTCCAGCGACAGGCCGGCGAAAGAGACGCCGGCCTTGGCGAAGGCGAACAGCGGCAGGACCAGGAAGGCGTTCCAGGGATGGAGGTCGTGCATCGCCTCCTTCAGCGGGCTCTGGCGGTCTTCCTTACGCGCCTGGATCGGAACGATCATCGCAAAGGCCACAGCCGTCAGCGAGGTCGAAAGACCGGACAGAACCGTCAGATACCAGACCGCCGAAAATCCCAGCACCCAGAAGGGGGTCGGCACGCGAATCCTGTGCGCGATCAGGCCAAAGGCCGCCAGCAGACCCAAGGCCCAGAACAGCGGCGTCCAATTCGCCCCTTCGCTGAACAGCAAGGCGATCAGGGCGATCGCGCCGAGGTCGTCGACGATCGCAAGGGTCAAGAGGAACACGCGGAGCGACGAGGGCAGCCCCTTGCCGACGAAGCCGAAGATCGCCAGGGCGAAGGCGATGTCCGTCGCCAGGGGAATGGGCCAGCCCGCGTGCGGCGCCCCCATCGTCATGGACAGGAACAGATAGACCGCCGCAGGCCCGGCCATCCCGCCCAAGGCCGCCAGGACCGGCGTCGCCAGCTTCCTGGGGTCGCTCAATTCGCCGCGAACGATCTCATATTTGATCTCCAACCCCACGACGAGGAAGAAGATCGCCATCAGGCCTTCCTTGATCCAGTCGGAGATCGTCTCCTCCAGACGGATCGGCCCGAGCTGGAGCACATGATAACTCTTCAGCCAGGCGAAATAGTCTGCGCTCCAGGGCGAATTCGCCACCAGAAGCGCGGCGACCGCCGCAAGGGCCAGGGCTGAACCCGAGGCGGCCTCGGTCTTGAGGAAGTCCAGTGTAGGTTTGCGCGCCACGGCGGCCTCCGATCATCGAATGAAGCTGTCGTGACGCCAGGTTATCGACGGACGTCGGACCGGATTCGCCTGAAGATCACAAGCGCCGGCCTGGTCGCGGGGGCGACCTGATCTCTGCCGTTCATCATAATGAGCCGAGAACCGGGTTCAAGCCGAAGGCGGCCGAAAAAGACCCGCGTAACCGCAAAACGAAAAGGGGCCGCCCGAAGGCGGCCCCTAAACCCGTCATCGACCTGTGTCGATGGTCGGAGCGACAGGATTCGAACCTGCGACCCCTTGACCCCCAGTCAAGTGCGCTACCAGGCTGCGCCACGCTCCGAAGGCGCTCCCTATAGACGCGGGTTTCGCGCGCCGCAAACGCAAAAACAGGTTTTCCACCTAGCTTCTCAGAACAGCGTCCAGTCGGGCCTTGGCCTGTTCCAAATCCATCAGCACGACATTCAGCCGCTCAGTCACGCCGGTCAGGGCCGGCTCCCTTGAAATCAGGGGCTCAGCCGGGGATTCGGCGTCGCGCGCCTCTATCAGGCCGGCCATGTCCGCGCCGACCAGCGTCTTGAGCCCCTGCTCCTTGTGCAGCCGTTGCAGCCCGCGGATGGTCAGGCCGTCCTCGTGCAGCAGCCGCCGAACCGCCTTGAGCACGGCGATGTCCTGGGGCCGGTAGAATCGACGTCCACCGGCGCGCTTCACCGGCGTGACGAAGCTGAACTTGGTTTCCCAGAACCGCAGAACGTGCTGCGGGGCTCCGACCTCCTCGGCCGCCTCAGAAATGGTGCGGAAGGCGTCGGCGCTCTTGGCCAAGCGAATCAGGCCTCGACGACGGCGTCGTGAACCCGGCTCTTCATGATCTGAGAGGCGCGGAAGCTGATGACGCGACGGGGGTTGATCGCCGCCGGTTCGCCGGTCTTGGGGTTGCGGCCCATGCGGGCCCGCTTCTCACGCACCTGGAAGACGCCGAAACCCGACAGCTTTACGGTATCGCCCTTTTCCAGGGCCTCCACGATCAGCTCCAGCGTCCGTTCGACCAGGGACGAACACTCCTGGCGGGACAGACCGACCTCTTCATGCACAGCTTCACAAAGGTCGGCGCGCGTTACGGTGTGGTTGCCCATCATAGTCCCGTCTGGAAACGATCTGCTGGGCGCATAGGGGCGCAAACCTCTCAGAAAATCAATGCCCGGCGCAGCGGTTAAAGCCTCAAGGCGCAGGCGCCCCAGGTCAGGCCGCCGCCCATGGCTTCCAACAGCACCATGTCGCCCTTCTTGATCCGCCCGTCCCGGATCGCCGCATCCAGCGCCAGGGGAATTGAGGCGGCGGAGGTGTTGGCGTGAAGAGCCACGGTCGAGATCACCTTGTTCTCGTCCAGACCCAATCGGTCGCCGACGCCCTTGATGATCCGCTGATTGGCCTGGTGCGGCACGAACCAATCGACGTCGGCCACCTCGATCCCGGCGGCCTCACAGGCCGCAGTGATGCCTTCGGCGATATTGACCACCGCATGGCGGAACACCTGATTGCCCGCCATCCGCAGATGGCCGACGGTTCCGGTCGACGCCGGCCCGCCGTCGACATAGAGCAAATCCGTCTTGGACCCGTCGGCGCGCAGGGCGAAGCCCAGCATCCCCTGGTCGGCGGCCGTCCCCTGCCCCTCGCGCGGCTCCAGCACCACGGCGCCGGCGCCGTCGCCGAACAGCACACAGGTCGTCCGGTCGGTCCAGTCCATCAGCCGCGTCATTTCCTCGGCGCCGATCACCAGGGCGCATTTCGACAGGCCGCGGGCGACGAAGCCGTCGGCGACGCTCAACGCATAGACGAAGCCGGAACAGACCGCCTGAACGTCGAAGGCCACGCCGACGCCGGCGCCCAGCTTGTGCTGAACGATGGAGGCCACGGCCGGGAATGTCATGTCCGGCGTAGTCGTCGCCACGATGATCAGATCGACATCCGCCGCCGTCTTGCCGGCGTCGGCCAGGGCCTTCCTGGCGGCCTCGACCGCCAGATCGCTGGTCGGCTGGTCGTCGCGCGCCTTGTGGCGCTGTTTGATCCCCGTGCGCTCCTGGATCCATTCGTCGGAGGTGTCGACGATCTGGGCCAGGTCGGCGTTGGTGACGATCTGCTCCGGCAGATAGGAGCCGACGCCGGTCACGGCGCTGCGGGTGACGCTCACTGAAGGGGTTCTCCGGCGGGGGCGGCGGGCGGGCTGGAATGGTCGAACACGGCGTCCAGCTTGCCCAGATTGGCGCCGACCTTGGTCATATAGTCGCTGCGGGCCAGATCCACAGCGATACGGATGGCGTTTCCGAAGCCCTTGGCGTCGGCGCCGCCGTGGCTCTTCACCACAATCCCGTTCAGCCCCAGCAGGGGGCCGCCGTTGATGGCGCTGGGGTCGATCTTCTCGCGCATCTTCTTCAGGGCCGGCATGGCGATGGCGGCGCCCAGCTTGGCCTGCAGGTTCGAGGTCAGGGCCTCGCGCAGCAGGGCCGAGATATAGCGGGCCGTGCCTTCGGCCGTCTTCAGGGCGATATTGCCGGTGAAGCCGTCGGTGACGACCACGTCCACCGTGCCCTTGGCGATGTCGTCGCCTTCGACGAAGCCGTAATAATTCAGGTCGAACGGGCCGTCGCGCAGGATGGCGTGCGCCTCCTTGACCTGTTCATTGCCCTTCATGTCCTCGGAGCCGACGTTCAGCAGGCCGATGGTCGGGCGAACGGTGCCGCGCACCGCCGTCTGGAAAGCCTCGCCCATGATGGCGAACTCGACCAGTTGCTCGGCGTCGCTGCCGATGTTGGCGCCGACGTCCAGAACCGCCGTATGGCCCTTGAAGGTCGGCCAGCTGGCGACGATGGCCGGCCGCTCCAGGCCCGGCGCCGACATGCGCAGAATCAGTTTGGAGATGGCCATCAGGGCGCCGGTGTTGCCCGCCGAGACCACGCCGCGGGCCTCGCCGGTCTTCACCGCCTCGACGGCGTTCCACAGGCTGGAGCCCTTGCCCCGGCGCATGGCCTGGGCGGGCTTCTCGTCCATGGCCACCACCTTGTCGGTATGACGGATGTCGACCGTGTCGGCCGGCAGGCTGCAATGCGCCAACTCGGCGCGAATCCGGGTCTCGTCCCCATGCAGCAGGAAGCGGACTCCCTCCCCGCCATGGGCGCGGACAAAGCTTTGGACGCCCGGAACGACGACGGATGGGCCGTGATCGCCGCCCATGGCGTCAAGCGAGATCGTAACTGGGGCTGGCAAATGGACCTCGACTAACCGCGTCGTCTTGTCGCACGACACTGGATATAGGCGCCGGACGATAGCGCCGACGCCGGGGGATGCAACCGCACGGCCCCTGCGTCAACCTCAGCCTTGGTCGTCCTGCGGCTTCAGGGCCTTCAAAGCTGCAAAGGGCGAGATTTCGGCGGGCTCTTCCGGTTGCACGAACTGCGCCCCCGGCTTGCGCGGAAAGGGGTCCAGAGACAGGACCAGCTGCTCGACCGCATACTGCCCCAGGTCGATCTTGCCGTCCTCGATCAGGTCGGCGTCCTCCTCCTCCAGGGTGACTTCGATCTCGTCGGTCTGCTGCGGTTCGGCCTCGGCCAACTGAATCGAGAAGCGGCGGTCCACCTCGACCGGCAGGGGTTCCAAGGTCAGGCCGCAGGTCTGGATCGCATGGGCCGTGACGCGCCCCTTCATCGTCCACTCGCTGCTCGACGGGGTCGGCTTGACCTCGATCTCTACGGCGAAGGCGTCCAGGCCCTGCAGATCCAGGGCGCGCGCAATTCGCTGACGCGCCTCCGCGTCGGGCTCCAGGCGTCGGCTCAGCCCCGCGCCGATCTGATTGACCCGCACCGTCTCGCTGTAGGGGAGGCTTGCGCTCATGGTCTCAAACATCCGTCCAGGCCGGCTTCACCAGCACATCATTGAATTCCTGCGCCGCCAGGGCGGCTCGCGCGGCCAGGGCGTAGCGCGCCAGATCAGCCGCCTGTTCCGCCCGCGTCTCGCCATAGACATTGCGCGCCAGAGCTTCGGTCAGAGCCGCCGCATCGCCGTCGCGCAGCGGCGGCTCATAGGCGTTCATCCGGCCGTACAGGGCCTCGCCCAGCTTGCGCATCTTCTTGCCCACCGAAATGTCGCCGACGCCTTCTTCCCGCAACGCATGGTCCAGCGCCGAGACATAGACGTCGAACAGAGCCTGGGCCGCGTCTCGCCCGGGCGGCGTGTTCTCATCGCGCAGCCGCAGCACCAGCAGCAGCACGTGCAGCGTATAAAGTTCGAACCGCGCGTCGATCCGGTCAGCCACGCCCAGTCGCGTGTAAAGTCCCGGCCGGCGCGCCTGCTCCACCGCCAGGGCGTACAGGGCGTCGCCGATGCGGACGCCTTCGCGGGGTTTGAACAGGTTTTTCAGCATGGCTTTAAACGGCCCCTTTTCCGCCGCGCCGTTGAACTAGGACGCAGGTCCGTCTAGGTCAAAGATCTTGTTCTCTCGCAGGCGCCCGATCATGTCTCGTTTCGTCCCGCTTTTCGTCGCCGTTTCCCTGGGCGGCCTGTCCGCCGCCTGCGCGCCGATGGTCGGCTCCAACGGCTTTCAGGTGATTGACGCCAAGCCCCAGGACGTGGTCGCCGGAACCGACACCAAGGAGACGGTGCTGGCGCGGCTGGGCTCGCCCTCGACCACCTCGACCTTCGAACCGGACAAGGTCTGGTACTACATCAGCCAGACCACTGAGAAATACACCTACAATCTGCCGGTCGTTTCCAGCCGCACGGTGACCGAAATCACCTTCGAGCCGAACGGCGACAAGGTCGCCGCCGTGCGCACCCTGGGGCTGGCGGACGGCGAACAGATCGCGATGAACAGCCGCGAAACCCCGACGCGCGGCCGCGCCCTGACGGTTCTGGAGCAGCTGCTGGGCAACGTCGGCCGCGGCCAGCTGCCGCGCACCGAGGACGACACTCCCGGTCAACGCCGCCCGGACTGATCCCCGGCGCATCGCCCAAGGAAAAACGCCCCGGAGAATCGCTCTCCGGGGCGTTTTCACGTCAGCCGACCGTCCCGCTGGCCAGCACCGCCAGCAGCAGCAGGGCCACGATATTGGTGATCTTGATCATCGGATTCACCGCCGGCCCCGAGGTGTCCTTATAGGGGTCGCCCACGGTGTCGCCCGTGACGGCCGCCTTGTGGGCCTCCGATCCCTTGCCGTGCACCACGCCGTTCTTGTCGGTGAAGCCCTCCTCGATCACCTTCTTGGCGTTGTCCCAGGCGCCGCCGCCCGAAGTCATCGACACGGCCACGAACAGGCCGGTGACGATCACGCCCATCAGCATGGCGCCCAAGGCCGCAAAGGCGTTGGCCTTGTCCGAGATGGCCATGACGGCGACGAACAGGACGATGGGCGACAGGACCGGCAGCAGCGACGGCGCGATCATCTCGCGAATCGCCGCCTTGGTCAGGATGTCGACCGCCCGTCCGTACTCGGGCTTGACCTGATAGGTCATGATGCCGGGGTTCTCGCGGAACTGGCGCCGCACCTCGGCCACGACAGACTCGGCGGCGCGCCCCACCGCCATCATCGACATGCCGCCGAACAGGAAGGGCAACAGCCCCCCGAACAGCAGGCCCACGACCACATAGGGGTTGGTCAGGTCGAAAGCGACCGTCCCCATGTCGGCGAAGAAGGGATAGTCGGACGGATTGGCCGAGAAATATTGCAGGTCCGACGTATAGGCCGCGAACAGCACCAGCGCCCCCAGGCCCGCCGAGCCGATGGCGTAGCCCTTGGTCACGGCCTTGGTCGTGTTGCCCACGGCATCCAGCGCATCGGTCGAATGCCGCACCTCGCTGGGCAGGCCCGCCATTTCGGCGATCCCCCCGGCGTTGTCCGTCACCGGCCCAAAGGCGTCCAGGGCCACGATCATCCCCGCCACGCCCAGCATGGTGGTGGTGGCGATGGCGATGCCGAACAGGCCCGCCAACTGGAAGCTGGCCACAATGCCGACGATGATGGTCAGGGCCGGCAGCGCCGTGGCCTCCAGCGACACCGCCAGCCCTTGGATGACGTTGGTCCCATGACCCGACACCGAGGCGTTGGCCACCGACCGCACCGGCCGGAAGCCCGAGCCGGTGTAGTATTCCGTGATCACCACGATCGCTGCGGTCACCGCCAGCCCGACCATGCCGGACCAGAACAGGGCCATGGGCTGGATGACCAGACCGCCGGTCGTCGTCACCGGCCCGCTCACCATCTGGTCAATGACCCACCAGACCGCGCCGATGGACAGGACGCCGGTCACGATCAGCCCCTGATACAGGGCGCCCATGATGTTCTGGCTCTTGCCCAGCCGCACGAAGAAGCTGCCGATGATCGAGGTCACGATACAGACCGCGCAGATCGCCAGCGGCAGCACCATCAGCATGTCCACATAGGGCTGGCCGCGGAAGAAGATGGCCGCCAGCACCATGGTCGCCACGGTCGTCACCGCATAGGTTTCGAACAGGTCCGCCGCCATGCCGGCGCAGTCGCCGACATTGTCGCCTACGTTGTCGGCGATGGTGGCGGCGTTGCGGGGATCGTCCTCGGGAATCCCGGCCTCGACCTTGCCCACCATGTCGCCGCCCACGTCGGCGCCCTTGGTGAAGATGCCCCCGCCCAGTCGCGCGAAGATCGAGATCAGCGAGGCGCCGAAGCCCAGGGCCACCAGGCCGTCGATGACCTCGCGGCCGACCGGGTTCAAACCGAGGTGGTGGGTCAGGACGATATAGTAGCCCGACACCCCGATCAGGGCGCCGCCCGCCACGAACATGCCGGTGATCGCGCCCGACCGGAAGGCCAGGTTCAGCCCCTTGGACAGGCTTTCGGAGGCCGCCTGGGCCGTGCGAACATTGGCCCGCACCGAGATCAGCATCCCGGCGTAACCGGCCGCGCCCGACAGGACCGCCCCGATCAGAAAGCCCACGGCCGCATAGGGGCCGATCAGCAGATAGGCGGCGATCAGGATCACAATCCCCACCAGGCCGATGGTCAGATATTGCCGCTTCAGATAGGCCGAGGCGCCTTCCTGAATGGCGGCGGCGATCTCTCGCATCTTGTCGTTGCCAGTGCTCGCCTTCATCAGGGCGGCGGTCTGAACGGCGCCGTAAAGCACCGCCAGAACACCGGCCGCGAAGACCAGCGTAAGATAGGTCGTCATTGGCGTTTCCATGCCCTTGCAAACAGGCGCGCAGGCCTGGCGCGGCGGGCGGGCCTTAGGGCCTCTGTCCGCCTTCCGGTCCCCCCGCACGCGGCGAGCGCGTCATTGCGCCCCTTGGGATTTTGCAGAGGGAGCGTGTCACGGGCGTCAAGTTGACGCAACCGTGATCGTTGACCGCTAGTGAGCGGTCGGCATGCCGGAGCGACGGCGTGGGCTCTGGGCGATGATCTCGACGCCGGTCACCGAGCCCCGTCCGGAGATGGTGTTGGCGGCAGCGACCAGGGCGGCCGACATGCGACGCTCGTCCAGGCGCGTCCAGTCGCCGGGAACGGTGAAGGGGGTCCGGTGCGCGGCCTTCACCAGGGCGTCGCGGAAGAAGGCCTCCTTCAGCCGCATCTGATCGGCGGTCTTGCCCGCGCCGAGCATCAGGCGGAGCGAGACGAAGACATAGTTCCGCAGCCGACCGTCAGCGATGACGGGCAGGCCCACCCCCGCTATGCCGAAGGTCGGGGGCCCTTCGGCCGCCTTCTCGGAGGAGGCGGCGGCGGAACCGGCGGCGGTCCCGGCGAGGGCGACGGTTCCGGCGGCGATGAAGCTTCTGCGATCCATGCGACCAGCCTAACGGCGGTGGGTTAGGATTCCCTTGCGAAAGTCCTAGCCATGGGTCCAGCCGGCGCGCCCCGGCGTCAGGGGCCGGCCGCCGTAGGAGACCGTGACCCCGGCGCCGACCCGCACCTCGCCCAGCAGGGTCAGGCGAACCCGCCGCCGGTCGGCCTCTCGGCGCAGCGTCTCCACCAGCCGGGCGGGGGCGGTGAAGACGATCTGGTAGTCGTCGCCCCCGGTCGCCAGATCCTCCAGCGCCGCCTGAGGATCGACGCGGGCCTCGAACCAGGCCCTGGCGGCCGCCGACAGGGGCAGGCTGTCCAGCTTCAGGTCGATCGCGACGCCGCTGGCGCCGGCGATATGCTTCAGATCGGCGATCAGCCCGTCGGAGACGTCGGCCGCCGCAGTGGCGTGGGCGGCGATCACCTCGGCGAAATCCTGCTGAGGCGTCGGCTGGCGATAATGGTCGATCAGAAAGGCCAGCCGCTCGGGATCGAGCGTCAACTGACCCCGCGCCGCCTGAAGCCCCAGGAGGCCGTCGCCGATCGTGCCGGTCACGAAAACCATATCCCCCGCCTCGGCTCCGGCGCGCGACACCGCCCCCCCGGCCGGCACCCAGCCCAGGGCGGTCAGGGAGAAGGCGGCTGGGCCCGGTGTCCTCACCGTGTCCCCGCCCATCAGAAAGACGCCGAAGCGCGCCTGATCCTGAGCCAGGCCTGAGGCGAAGGCTTCGCGTTCCGGCCAGCCGCAACGTTCGGACCAGGCGCAGGCCATCAGATAGCCGAAGGCTTCAGCCCCCTTGGCCGCCAAGTCCGACAGGTTCACACGCAGCAGCTTTCTGGCCACCGTATCCAGGGGGTCGTCGGGCAGGAAATGGACGCCTTCGACGATGGCGTCCTTGGTCAGGACCAGATCATAGCCGGGCCGGGACGGCAGGACCGCCACATCATCGACCAGCCCCCTGCCCCACTCCGGATGGGCCAGGGGCCGCAGCAGCGTCTCGATCGTCTCGAACTCGCCCGCGACGTCGAGCGCGGGCATCAGCGGCGGACGTCTCTGGCGACGCCGTCCAGAGCAGCGTTGACGAACCGGGCCTCGGAGTCGTCGAAGAAGGCCTTGGCCAGTTCGACATATTCGTCGATCACCACTTCGCGCGGCGTCTCCGGATGTTTGATCAGTTCCCAGGCGCCCGAGCGCAGCAGGGCGCGCAGGGTGGCGTCGATCCGCTCCAACCGCCAGTTGGACGCCAGCCGGGCCTTGATCGCCGCGTCGATCTCGCGCTGGCTTTCGATCACACCGCGCACGATGTCGGCGAAATAGGCTTCATCCGCCTCGGCCAGGGCCTCGCCCTCGATGTCGGCGTCAAAGCGGAAGTTGGAGAATTCGGTGATCACCGTCTCCACCCCCTCGCCCGCCAGCTCCATCTGGTACAGGGCCTGGACGGCGGCGAGGCGCGACACGGTGCGCGCCCGGCGCTGTTTGGAGCTCAGATGGGGCTCGGCCCGCTGTTTCTCGGCCTCGGCCAGTTGTTCGAGGACGGCCTTGACGCTGTTCGGTTCAGTCATGCGCCGAGGCCTAGCCGCAACCGCTTCTTCAATGCAATGAGGTCCAGACAGGCTTTGGCCGCTCCGCCGCCCTTATCCCCTTCGGAAAGCCGCGCCCGGGCCCAGGCCTGATGCTCGTCCTCGGTCGTCAGAATGCCGTTGCCGACGATCAGCCCCTTGACGCCCAGCGCCATCAGCCCGGCCGCCGACTGGTCCGAGACGATCTCGAAATGATAGGTCTCGCCGCGGATCACGCAGCCCAGGGCCACATAGCCGTCATAACGCGGCGCGGTCGGGAAGCGACCGGCCTCCTCGGCCATGGCGATGACCGCCGGGATCTCCAGGGCGCCCGGCACGGTGACGACGTCGAACGCGGCGCCGTACGCCTTCAGCGTCTCCTTGGCGCCCTCCAGCAGAGCGTCGGCCAGTTCGTCGTAGAAGCGCGCCTCGACGATCAGAATACGGGGTGCGTCGGTCACGCCTTGTCTTCTCCATCCATGTCGCGCCAGCCGACGATGCGCAGGCCATAGCCTTCCAGCGCCGTCGGTTCAGGTCTCGTCGAACTCATCACGATCATATCCTTGACGCCCAGGTCCAGCAGGATCTGCGCCCCCACGCCATAGGCCCGCAGCGACCGATCCACCGCGGCCGGCTTGTCCACCCCCGCCAGACGTTCCGCCAGCGAGTTCAGGGCCGGGTCGCGCAGGAAGACGACGACGCCCGGACCGTCATGCTCGGTGATCTGCTTCAGGGCCTTGGGCACATAGTCCTGGCGCGCCTCGACATGGCCCAGCAGATCGCAGGCGAAGTCCACCTGGTGCATCCGCACCAGGGTCGGTTTGGACGGGTCGATCCGACCATGGACCAGGGCGACGTGTTCCGCCCCCTCGATCGTATTCTTATAGAGCATCAAGCGGAACGGCCCGCCGTGAACACTCTCGAACGGCGTATCCATGATCCGTTCGACGAACCGCTCGGTGCGGCGGCGATAGGCGATCAGGTCGGCGATGGTGCCGATCTTCAGCCCGTGCAGCTGGGCGAAGGCGACCAGATCCGGCATCCGCGCCATCTCGCCGTCGTCCTTGATGATCTCGCAGATCACCGCCGCCGGGGTCAGGCCGGCCATGCGGCTGATGTCGACGGAAGCCTCGGTATGGCCGGCGCGGACCAGCACCCCGCCGTCACGCGCCACCAGGGGAAAGATGTGGCCGGGCGAGACGATGTCGTCCATGCCCTTCGAGGCGTCGGTCGCCACCTGGATGGTCCGCGACCGGTCGGCCGCCGAAATACCCGTCGTCACGCCTTCCTTGGCCTCGATCGAGACGGTGAAGGCGGTCTTCATGCTCTCGCGATTGTCGGCGGCCATCGGCGGCAGCCGCAGCTGCTGCGCCCGCTCGGCCGTCAGGGCCAGGCAGACCAGACCGCGGGCCTGTTTGATCATGAAGTTGATCTGATCCGGGGTGGCGAACTGGGCGGGGATGATGATGTCCCCCTCGTTCTCGCGATCCTCGGCGTCCACCAGGATGTAGGGACGGCCGTTGCGGGCGTCCTCCAATATGTCCTCGATGGGACTGATCGGGCTGTCGTTCATGTTCGCGGCCAGCATCTGGCGTTCCTTCGGCATCAGGCCGTCTCCTGCCACCGCGCCAGGTAGCGCGCCAGCATGTCGATCTCGAGATTGACCGGATCGCCGACCTTCAGGCGGCCCAGGGTCGTCACTTCCCACGTATGCGGAATGATATTCAACGAAAAGACCCGGTCTTGCACGGCGTTGACCGTCAGCGACACCCCATCCACCGTGATCGACCCCTTGGCGGCGATATAGCGGTGCAGCGGCGCCGGGGCCTCGACCTCGATCCGGTGCGAGCCCCCTTCGGGCGTGATGGAGACGACCCGGCCCAGGCCGTCGACGTGACCCGAGACGACGTGCCCCCCCATCTCGTCGCCCAGGCGCGCAGCCCGTTCCAGATTGACGCCGTCGCCGGCCTTCCAGCCGCCCAGCGTCGTCTTGGACAGGGTCTCGTTCGACACCTCGACGGCGAACCAGTCTGGGCCCTTCTCCGTCACGGTCAGGCAGCAGCCCGCATGGCTGATTGAGGCGCCCAGGTCGATGGAGGCCACGTCCCAGGCGGTCTCAATCTCATAGCGGCGGTCGCGCGCGGTCTCGCGAACGTCGCGGACGCGGCCGATGTCGGTGACGATGCCTGTGAACATGAGACGACCGGTCCCCCTTCGGACCCGAAAAATACAATCTAATGTGTCCAGATCGTCTGAAACAGTCCGATCCGGACACCGAAAAACAGTGTCCAAAGTGTCCGATCTGTCCGATCGCCGTCAGATGCGGACGTAGCTTTCCCACAGGTCGTTCCCGACGGGCCGGACATCCAGGCGTCGGAAGTTGGGGGCCTCGGCCAGCTTTGCAAGGGCCAGGGAGGCTACGCACGGCCGCCCCTCCCCGCCCAACAGGATCGGCGCCCGGAACCATTCCAGACGATCCACCGCCCCCGCGCGCAGAAAGGCGGCGGCCACCTGGCCTCCGCCCTCGATCAGGACCGAGGCGACGCCGACCGCCTTCAGCGCCTTGAGCACGGCCGGCACGGCGGGGCGTCCGTCCTGTGTCTCGACCTGCCGCACCTCCGCGCCTCCGACCGGGCGGGGCGCGACGGCGGTCAGGATCAGACTGTTCGGCCCCGCCAGTTTGGCCGTCGCCGGGGTTCTGAGCCGGCTGTCCAACACCACCCGCAGCGGCTGATCGACGCTGCGGCCCGGCAGACGGGTCGTCAGTTCGGGGTCGTCGTGGAGCACGGTCTCGACCCCCACCAGAATGGCGTCATGGGCGGCCCGCAGCCTGTGCCCTTCCAGCCGGGCCGCCTCGCCGGTGATCCAGCGGCTTTCGCCCGAGGCCGTGGCGATGCGGCCGTCCAGCGAGGTGGCCAGCTTCAGGGTGACGCGCATCAGCTCTTGCCGGACGGCTCTTCAAAGCCTTCATCGCCCAGGAATTTGGCGAAGTCGCCCGTGTGCCGAAAGTCCTTATAGACCGAGGCGTAGCGGACATAGGCCACCTCATCCACGCCCTTCAGCGCCTTCATAATGAAGTCGCCGACGACGCTGGAAGCGATTTCGGTCTCGCCCAGGCTTTCAAGCTGGCGGACGATCCGATTGACCATCTGTTCGACCTGTTCGGCCTGGACCGGGCGTTTGCGCAGGGCCACGCCCAGCGACCGCTCCAGCTTGTCCCGGTCGAACGGGGTGCGCCGACCGTTGCGTTTCAGAATCACCAGTTCGCGCAGCTGGACCCGCTCGAAGGTGGTGAAGCGCCCGTTGCAGTTCGGACAGGACCGCCGCCGTCGGATCGCCGAGCCGTCGTCCGACGGCCGGCTGTCCTTAACCTGGGTGTCCTGATGACCGCAGAAGGGGCACTTCATCGGTCAGATCATCCGTAGATGGGGAAGCGGTTCGTCAGTTCGCGCACCTGGGCCGCCACGCCCGCGACCACGGCCGGATCAGCCTCGTCCCCGCCGTTCATCGAGGAGACGACGTCGGCGATCCAGTGGCCGATCTGCTTGAACTCGTCCTCGCCGAAGCCCCGCGTCGTGCCGGCGGGCGTGCCCAGGCGAACGCCCGAGGTGACGGTGAAGGGGGCCGTGTCGAACGGCACGCCGTTCTTGTTGCAGGTCATCAGCGCCTTCTCAAGCTCATGCTCGGTCGCCTTGCCGGTCACGCCCTTGGGCCGCAGATCGACCAGCATCAGATGGCTGTCGGTGCCGCCCGAGACGATGGCCAGGCCACGCTCGACCAGGACGCCGGCCAGGGCCTGGGCGTTCTTGACCACCTGCTGGGCGTACAGCTTGAACTCGGGCTGCAGCGCCTCGCCGAAGGCCACGGCCTTGGCCGCGATCACATGCTCCAGCGGCCCGCCCTGCAGGCCGGGGAAGACGGCCGAATTGATCTTCTTGCCCAGTTCGACGTCGTTGGACAGGATCATGCCGCCGCGCGGCCCGCGCAGGGTCTTGTGCGTCGTCGTGGTCACGACGTGGGCGTGCGGGATCGGATCGGGATAGGCGCCCCCGGCCACCAGGCCGGCGTAGTGGGCCATGTCCACCATCAGATAGGCGCCGACGCTGTCGGCGATCTCGCGGAACCGCTTGAAGTCGATGTGGCGGCTGTAGGCGGAGGCGCCGGCCAGGATCAGCTTGGGCTTCTCGCGCTCGGCCATTTCGGCCACATGGTCATAGTCGATCAGATGGGTGTCTTCGGTGACCTTGTAGGTCACCGGGCGGAACCACTTGCCCGACTGGTTCGCCGGCGACCCGTGGGTCAGGTGCCCGCCGCAGGCCAGGTCCATGCCCAAAAAGGTGTCGCCGGGCTGCAAGAGCGTAAAGAAGACCGCCTGGTTGGCCTGGGCGCCCGAGTGGGGTTGGACGTTGGCGAAGGCCGCGCCGAACAGCTTTTTCGCCCGTTCGCGCGCCAGATCCTCGGTCACGTCCACATATTCGCAGCCGCCGTAGTAGCGGCGCCCCGGATACCCCTCGGCGTATTTGTTCGTCAGAACCGAGCCTTGGGCGTCCAGCACCGCCTGGGAGACGATGTTCTCGGACGCGATCAGCTCGATCTGCTCCTTCTGCCGGCCCAACTCCCCTTGAATGCCCTTGAAGACGTCCGGATCGGCGTCGGCCAGGGTCTTGGTGAAATAGGCGTCATGGGTGAAGGCGGTCACGTCGGAATCCCCGCATCTGAGAAGGCCGCCTATCTAGTCCCCAGCGGAGCGAACCACAATATCTTGTGTCCCAGCCGCCCATTCACGCCGCAGCAGGCCGTAGACCAGCATGTCGCACAGGCCCTTGTGCGTGGTTTCATGCTCCCGCAACCGTCCTTCCAAGGAAAAGCCCAGGCGCTCGGCCAAGCCGGCGGACGGCCGGTTGTCCGCATCGATCTCCGCATAGATCCGACGGCACGACGGATCGGTGAAGAGATGGGACACCAGGGCCGTCATGCACTCCCGCGCCACGCCCTGCCCCTGGCGGTCGACGACGGTGACATAGCCGACCTCCAGAACGCCCTCGTCGCGTCCTGGAAAGGCGACGTAGCGTCCAGCGACCGCGCCGGTTTCGCGGTCCACCGCCGTCCAGCTTCGGCCCGGCCAGGTCGGATCGACCAGCCAATCGGCCAGATCGGCCTCGCTACGGAAGGCGGGTCGCGACATATACAGACACTGGTCGTCGCGCGAGAGGGTTGGAAACAGCGCCGCCGCGTCCTCGCGGACCAACGGCCGCATCAGGAAGCGGGGCGTATGAAGGGTGGGCGTCGGGCGCATGCCGCCGCTATAGGGCCACGAGAACGGCGGCGCTATCGCCCCCTCTCCGCCCGGCCGGCCTCCAGCGCTCGCCTCAGCTTGGCGATCGCCACCCGCTCGACGGCCTTGGGCTCATTCACAGGTCCCATGGCGCTGACCTCGCGGCCGGTCGCGACGTGGATGGCCGAGCATTTGACATAGGGACCGTTGCGGACGAACTCGACGATGATCTCGCCGAGGTCGTCGCCGGTCGTCATGCGGCGACGGGCCGGCGCGCCACGTTGCAGTGGGAGAAGAGCTTGTCCATCGCCTGGACCAGATGATCCATCATCGCGTCCGTATGGTTGGGCGAGGGCGTGAAGCGCAGCCGCTCGGTGCCCTTGGGCACGGTCGGATAGTTGATCGGCTGAACATAGACGCCGAAGTCTTCCAGCAGCATGTCCGAGATCATCTTGCAGTGGACCGGATCACCGACATGAACCGGGACGATGTGGCTCTCGGACTCCATCACCGGAATGCCGACGGCGGCGAAACGGGCCTTCAGGGTCGCCGCGCGTTCCTGATGGCGTTCGCGCAGTTCGGGATGGGCCTTCAGATGGCGCACCGAGGCCAGGGCCCCCGCCGTCAGGGCCGGCGGCAGGCTGGTGGTGAAGATGAAGCCCGAGGCCCAGCTGCGCACGGCGTCCACGATCACGGCGTCGGCGGCGATATAGCCGCCCATGACGCCCACGGCCTTGCCCAGGGTGCATTCGATGATGTCGATCTGGTCCAGGACCCCGTCCCGCTCTGCGACGCCGGCGCCGGTCGCGCCGTACAGGCCCACGGCGTGGACCTCGTCCAGATAGGTCATGGCGCCGTATTTCCGGGCCAGGGCGATGGTGCCGGCCAGGTCGGCGATGTCGCCGTCCATCGAATAGACGCTTTCGAAGGCGATCAGCTTGGGCGCCTCGGCCGGGGCTGAGGCCAGGAGCTGCTCCAGATGCTCCAGATCGTTGTGGCGGAACACATGCCGCTCGCCCCCGCCGTGACGGATGCCGGCGATCATCGAGGCGTGGTTCAGGGCGTCGGAGAAGATGATCAGGCCCGGCAGGATCTTCTGCAGGGTCGACAGGGTCGCCTCATTGCCGACGTAGCCGGAGGTGAACAGCAGGGCCGCCTCCTTCTGATGCCAGTGGGCCAGTTCGGTCTCCAGATCCACAGCCGAGCGAGTGGTGCCCGAGATGTTGCGCGTGCCGCCGGCGCCCGCGCCGGTCGCCGCGATCTCGTCCTGCATGGCCTTCAGCACGTCCGGATGCTGGCCCATGCCCAGATAGTCGTTGGAGCACCAGATCACGACGTCCTGTTCGGACCCGTCTTCCCGACGGCGCACCGCCTGGGGAAAGGCGCCGCTCACCCGCTTCAGATCGGCGAAGACACGATACCGGCCTTCGCTGCGCACCTGCTCCACCGAGCGTTCAAAGGCGGCCTTATAGTCGAACACGATAGTCGTTCTTTCGCTTATGGCGTGTCTGACGGTTTATTTGCGCCCGACGGCCTGGCTTGTCCATGTCTTCCGTATGGACAAATCGCCCAAGCCCTTAATTGATAACGCTTCTCAGAACGAAGGCGTCAGCTCGTCTCCAGCTCGGTATGCTGCCCAGGATCAGCCTGCGCCGGACCCGTCTTGACTGAATCCCTTGTCTCGCCGCGCGGGCTCGTTCTGGTGAAGATACACCGCAAGCGTGTCCCAGGGCGGCGTGACGGATGCTTGAGTGAGAAGGCGGCCGATCTCGCCTCTGTGATAGCCGGCGTGCAGCGAGACATGAACCAGCATCTCCTCACGCGTCATCGAGCCGCGGTCGCCGTCAGTGAAGGTGAGGCGCCCCCCTCTGGTCCCTCGATCATTATGAGAGTCCAGGGGGTTGATAGCCGATCTGCTTCGCCGACGGGAGCGGCCGTGCGGCGGAGCTGATCAAGTTGCGCAGCCGAACGGCCGCGGGGTTCAGGCGCACCGCCTCCGGGGTCAGTCCCCCGTGCGCCGAGTGCGGCCTGACGTGGTTGTAGTCGATGCGCCAGCGCTCGATGACGGCGCGGGCCTCGGCCAGGGTGGCGAAGACCTCCTCGTTCAGACACTCGTCGCGGAGCCTGCCGTTGAAGCTTTCGACGAAGCCATTCTGCTGCGGCTTGCCCGGCGCGATGTAATGCCAGGCCACGCCGGTGCGGTTGGTCCATTCCAGGATGGCCCGGCTGGTCATCTCGGTCCCGTTGTCGCTGACGATCATGGCCGGACGCCCGCGTCGGGCGATCAGCCGGTCCAACTCGCGCGCCATGCGTGAGCCGCCGATCGAGGTGTCGACCACCAGAGCCAGGGCCTCGCGCGTGAAGTCGTCCACGATGCACAGGATGCGGAAGCGTCGGCCCCACGACAGACTGTCGGCCACGAAGTCCAGCGACCAGCGCTGGTTTGGGCCGTCCGGCAGGGCCATGGGCGCACGGGTTCCGGTGGCCCGCTTGCGGCCCCGTCGCCGTCGCACCGCCAAGCCTTCCTCCCGATAGAGCCGGAACAGCCGCTTCTTGTTCATGCTGAGGCCCTCCCGTTGCAACAGAATGCCCAAGCGCCGGTAGCCGAACCGGCGGCGCTCAGCCGCCAGGCTGCGCAGGCGCTCGCGCACCTCCACATCGCCCTGTTCAGGCTCGCGACGCACCGTCTTCGGATCGATCTGAACCAGCCCGCAGGCGCGCTTCTGGGAGAAGCCGCGCTCCGCCATCAGACGAAGCACGGCCGCTCTGCGCGCTGCAGGCCCGATCAGTTTTTTCCCAGAAGATCCTTCAGCGCCGACACGTCCAGCATCGACTCCGCCAGCAGCTTCTTCAGCCGCCGGTTCTCGTCTTCCAGCGCCTTCAGCTTCGTGGCGTCCGACACGCTCATGCCGCTGTACTTCGCCTTCCACCGATAGAAGGTCTGCTCGCTGATCCCGTGCCTTCGGCATACCTCCGCCGTCGGGCTTCCGGCCTCCTGCTCGCGCAGCACGCCTATGATCTGCGCTTCGTTGAACCTGCTCTTCTTCACGTCCGTCTCCTTGATGAAACGGACTCTCACTCAAAACGAGGGATCAGGAAGGGGGCGCCTCAACCTCAAGGCGGCGTGGGATCCGCCGCGCGTAAGACAGTCGCCCAAAGCTAAACGGCCCCCGGATTTCTCCGGGGGCCGTTCTTTTTGTAGCCTACGCTCGCCTCGCGGAGGCTCGCCACTTGAGGTCGAAGGGCTCAAGAAGCGAACGACCGCGTCGCGCGCGTTAGCGCACCTAGAGGCTTACTCGACGATCTTGGCCACGACGCCGGCGCCGACGGTGCGGCCGCCTTCACGGATGGCGAAGCGCAGGCCCTGGTCCATGGCGATCGGGGTGATCAGTTCGACGTTCAGCTCGGCGTTGTCGCCGGGCATGATCATTTCGACGCCTTCCTTCAGCTTCACGATGCCGGTCACGTCGGTCGTGCGGAAGTAGAACTGCGGACGATAGTTGGTGAAGAACGGGGTGTGACGGCCGCCCTCTTCCTTGGTCAGGATGTAGGCCTCGGCCACGAACTTGGTGTGCGGGGTGATCGAACCCGGCTTGCACAGAACCTGACCGCGCTCGACGTCTTCACGCTTGGTGCCGCGCAGCAGAACGCCGACGTTGTCGCCCGCCTGACCCTGGTCCAGCAGCTTGCGGAACATTTCGACGCCCGTGCAGGTCGTCTTCTGGACCGGACGGATGCCGACGATCTCGACTTCTTCACCGACCTTGATCACGCCCTTTTCGACGCGGCCGGTCACCACGGTGCCGCGGCCCGAGATCGAGAAGACGTCTTCCACCGGCATCAGGAACGGCAGGTCCACCGGACGTTCCGGCTGCGGGATGTAGCTGTCGACGGTTTCCATCAGGGCCAGGATGCGCTGCTCGCCGATCTCCGGGTTCACGCCGTCGGTCGCGGCCTTGGCCGAACCCTTGGTGATCGGGATCTCGTCGCCCGGGAACTGGTACGAGCTCAAGAGCTCGCGCACCTCCATCTCGACCAGCTCCAGCAGCTCTTCGTCGTCGACCAGATCGACCTTGTTCATGAAGACCACCAGGGCCGGCACGCCGACCTGACGGGCCAGCAGGATGTGCTCGCGCGTCTGCGGCATCGGGCCGTCCGCGGCCGAAACCACCAGGATCGCGCCGTCCATCTGCGCCGCGCCGGTGATCATGTTCTTCACATAGTCGGCGTGGCCGGGGCAGTCGACGTGCGCATAGTGACGGTTCGCCGTCTCATATTCCACGTGCGCCGTGTTGATCGTGATGCCGCGCGCCTTCTCTTCCGGCGCGGCGTCGATGTCGGCGTAGTTCATCGCCTTGGCGCCGCCGGCCTTCGCCAGCGTCATCGTGATCGCCGCCGTCAGCGTCGTCTTGCCGTGGTCAACGTGACCGATCGTGCCGATGTTGCAGTGCGGCTTCGTGCGTTCGAACTTTTCCTTGGCCATTCTCTAGCTCCTAGGTCCCCGAACCGGGGGTTCCTGCAGTCTGGGGGTTAAGGGCGCCCGGTTTGGGACCGGGCGCTTTTAGGTGCGCTTTTCCGAAAGGAAAAGCTTAGGCGTACTTCTTGATCACTTCGTCGGCGACGTGCTGCGGCACCGGCTCATAGTGGTCGTACTGCATGGTGAACTGGGCGCGCCCCTGCGACATGCCGCGCAGCGTGTTCACATAGCCGAACATGTTGGCCAGCGGCACGAAGGCGTTCACGACAGTGGCGTTGCCGCGCATGTCCTGACCCTGGATCATGCCGCGACGGCCGTTCAGGTCGCCGATGACCGAACCCAGATACTCTTCCGGGGTCACGACCTCAACGGCCATGATCGGCTCCAGCAGCTTGGGTCCGCCCTTCTCGCGCAGCTCCTTGAAGGCGGCGCGAGCGGCGATTTCGAACGCCAGGACCGAGGAGTCGACGTCGTGGAAGGCGCCGTCCACCAGGGTGGCCTTGACGTCGATGACCGGGAAGCCGGCCAGCAGGCCGTTGTCCTTGGCGGACTTCAGGCCCTTTTCGACGCCCGGGATATATTCCTTGGGCACCGCGCCGCCGACGATGGCGGATTCGAAGACGAAGTCCGTACCCGGCTCGCCCGGCTCGAACACCAGTTTGACGCGGGCGAACTGGCCCGTACCGCCGGTCTGCTTCTTGTGGGTGTAGTCGATCTCGGCCTTGCGGCTGATGGACTCGCGATAGGCCACCTGCGGCGCGCCGATATTGGCCTCGACCTTATAGGTGCGCTTCAGGATGTCGATCTTGATGTCAAGGTGCAGCTCGCCCATGCCCTTCAGGATCGTCTGGCCCGACTCGTGGTCGGTCGAGACGGTGAAGGACGGGTCTTCCGAGGCCAGCTTGGCCAGGGCGACGCCCAGCTTCTCCTGGTCGGCCTTGGACTTGGGCTCGACGGCGATCTCGATCACCGGGGCCGGGAATTCCATCCGCTCCAGGATGACCGGCGACTTGATCGGGTCGCACAGGGTGTCGCCGGTGCGGGTGTCCTTCAGGCCGGCCAGGGCGACGATGTCGCCGGCGTAGGCTTCCTTGATGTCCTCGCGGTTGTTGGAGTGCATCAGCAGCATGCGGCCGACGCGTTCCTTCTTGTCGCGGGTCGAGTTCAAGAGGCCCATGCCGGTTTCCATCTTGCCGGAATACAGGCGGCAGAAGGTCAGCGAGCCGACGAAGGGATCGTCCATGATCTTGAACGCCAGAACCGACAGGGGCTCGTCGTCGGACGCCTTGCGCTCGACCTCGGCCTCGGTCTTGTAGTCGATGCCCTTGGTCGGGGGGATGTCCACCGGCGACGGCAGATAGTCGACGACGGCGTCCAGCAGGGTCTGCACGCCCTTGTTCTTGAAGGCCGAGCCGCAGAGGATCGGGTAGAAGGCGCCGGTCAGAACGGCCTTACGGATGCACTTCTTGATGGTCTCTTCCGAAGGCTCGTTGCCTTCGAGGTAGGCTTCCATGGCCTCATCGTCCAATTCGACGGCGTTGTCGATCAGGTACTGACGGGCCTCGACGGCCTTGTCCATCAGGTCGGCGGGGATCTCTTGATCTTCGTACGACGCGCCCAGCCCGTCATTGTCCCAGACAACCGCCTTCATGCGGACCAGGTCCACCAGGCCCTTCAGAGCCGACTCGGCGCCGATCGGGAACTGGATCGGCACGGCCTTGGCGCCCAGACGGTCGCGAATCGACTCGACCGACTTGTCGAAGTCGGCGCCGATCTTGTCCATCTTGTTGACGAAGACGATGCGCGGCACGCGGTACTTGTCGGCCTGGCGCCAGACGGTTTCGGTCTGCGGTTCGACGCCGGCGTTGCCGTCCAGAACGGTCACGGCGCCGTCGAGGACGCGCAGCGAACGCTCGACCTCGATGGTGAAGTCCACGTGGCCGGGGGTGTCGATGATGTTGAGGCGCTTTTCTTTCCAGAACGCGGTCGTCGCGGCCGACGTGATGGTGATGCCGCGCTCCTGCTCCTGGTCCATCCAGTCCATGGTGGCGGCGCCGTCGTGGACTTCGCCGATCTTATGCGACTTGCCCGTGTAGTACAGGATCCGCTCGGTCGTCGTCGTCTTGCCCGCGTCGATGTGGGCCATGATGCCGAAGTTGCGGTAGTCTTCGATTTTATGCGTGCGGGGCATTAGAGCGTCCCTTGAGGGCTTCGGACGCAGATGCGCCCTTCGAAATGTCGGATATGACGGCGCGGGCGATTTAGCTGAAACCGCCCGCGCCGGATAGTCTTAGATAGGAACCGCCCCATACCTTCGAAAGGGAGACGGTTTTAAGACATTTACCAGCGGTAATGGCTGAAGGCGCGGTTCGCCTCGGCCATCTTGTGGGTGTCTTCGCGCTTCTTGACCGCGGTGCCGCGGTTGTTCGAGGCGTCCAGCAGCTCGGCGGCCAGCTTCTCGGTCATGGTGTTCTCGCCGCGCTTGCGGGCGGCGTTGACCAGCCAGCGGATGGCCAGGGCGCGACGACGGTCGGGACGAACCTCGACCGGCACCTGATAGGTGGCGCCGCCGACGCGACGCGAGCGGACTTCGACCGCCGGGGCGACGTTGTCCAGGGCGGAGTGGAAGGTCTCGACCGCGGTCTGGTCCTTCTTCTTCTCGGCCAGGATATCGAAGGCGCCGTAGACGATGTTCTCGGCGACGGCCTTCTTACCTTCGTACATGACGTAGTTCATGAACTTGGTGACGACCAGGTCGCCGAACTTGGGATCCGGCAGGACTTCACGTTTCTGGGCGCGGTGACGACGCGACATGGGTTATTCCTCTTGGGGCCCGGCCGGCGCCGGGAAGATCTCGAAAAGGCCTCCGGGCGCGACGGCCCGGAAGCGAACGGCTTACTTCGGACGCTTGGCGCCGTAGTGCGAACGGCGCTGCTTGCGGTCCTTGACGCCTTGCGTGTCGAGCACGCCGCGCAGGATGTGGTAGCGAACGCCGGGCAAGTCCTTCACGCGGCCGCCGCGGATCAGAACAACAGAGTGTTCCTGCAGGTTGTGGCCTTCGCCGGGGATGTAGCACACGGCTTCATAGCCGTTCTTGGCCAGACGGACCTTGGCGACCTTACGCAGAGCCGAGTTCGGCTTCTTCGGGGTCGTGGTGTAGACGCGGGTGCAGACGCCGCGACGCTGGGGCGAACCCTCCAGAGCCGGCACCTTGTTGCGGGTGGGCTTGGGCTTGCGCGGCTTGCGGATCAGCTGGTTGATCGTAGGCATTGAGACAGGTCTCGACTTCTATGGGGGGCGTGTGTCTTTCGACCGAGGCGCCCCGCGCCTTCTTCTGTGAACGAGGGACCATTCCCCCGCCCGGGTGTCATCGAGACTGAGTGCGCGACGACCCAAACAGAAAAGCCGGAACGCACGCTTTGGGCGTTCCGGCGGGCACAGCCCGTCCGTTCGATTGTCACGATCTCAGCGACCGGCGAACCGGCCACGCCTCGAAAGTGGGCGGCTTCTACGCGCGATGGGGGGAAAGGTCAAGGCGGCGGGGGCTCAAGCGCGCATTCCGTTGCGGTCTGCGCCTCCCTAGGTCCGCTCGAAACAGGGAGACAGCCCTGACAGGGTCCGGCGGTCATACCCGTCGCCCGCATTGGGGACGGGGGACCGCCTCCCCCCAGAAACCCCACCACACAGCCATGACGCGAACAAGTCAAACCAGCGCCTGAATCCAGCCACCCTTGCGGTCGAGCTTTGCTTTGAACGGTCGGGGGACGGAGATGGGGGCGACGGGCAGGATCGGCTGGGCGGGCGCGACCGCCGCCGCTCTCAGCGTCAACGTCCTGGTCATAGCCCTGCTGTCGATGGAGCACCGGCGAGAGCGGACGCCGCGCTCACGGGCTGTCGAACCGGTTTTGTATCTCGATATCGAGCCACGCGCCTCCTTGCCGAGGGATCGGTCCGTTCGGACGTCTCGCAGGCTCGGCCGTGCGCCCTCTCCTGTTGAACGTCCAGCCGCCGTTTCGCCCACGACCTCCAACCAGACGAAGGAGGCTGGGGTTTCCGTCGCGGCCGACGCGCCCATCGATGAAGGCTGGCGCGTCACGACCGGCGTCGGGCGTCCCAGCGATAGTTTCGCGTCCTGCGACGCGCCGCATCGTCTGTCCGTCGAAGGACGTCGTCGATGCGAGGACCGGTGGATGCGCCTGGGCCAGGAGGTCCGTTCCATCGCCGGCTCGAGCGACGCCGAACGGGACGCGGTCTTCGCGCGCCAGGGCGCCAGACGCCTGGCGGCGTGGGAGGCGAAGCGCGCTGAGCCGTCGCGGGGCGACCCGCCTTGCGAAAGTCCCAATCCCGTGGCCGGTTGCGAAGGGGTCAACATCAGCGTTGAGCTATTCTCCACACGCGACGGCGTCCTGCCCAACCTCAGAAAGCGCCGCCAATGAGCGTGTCCGCCCAGCCTCGTCCACCGTTCCAGCGTCCCGACTGGCGCAAGGCGGGTCTGGCCGCGTTGGCCGCCGCCATCAACATCGCCCTGATCGCCGCCCTGTCCGTCACGGCGCTGGGGATCGACGGGGAAGACTTCGCCGCCGAGCCGCCGCCGATCTATCTGGACATTGAGCCCCGCCCCCTGCTGCCCGACGAACGCCCTCGCGCCCCCGCCAGGGCCGCGCCGGACGTCGAGCCCGCAGCGGCTCCGACAGCCTCGTCTTCCCCGTCGGTTCGACCTCCCGCTGCGGAGGCCCAGGCCGTTCCCCGCCCTGCTCCCCTGCGTCCCCGCCTCGCCGCCCCGACGCCGCCGGGCGCGCCGCCGCCGGCCGACGTCTGGCGGGTCGATCCTTCAAACCGCAGCGGGGCCATGGCCCGCACCCTGCGCCAGGGCCTGCCCGGCTGCGCCTCGCCCGATCTGCTGAACGAGATGGAACGTCAGCATTGCCGCAATGAGTTCGCCCGAAGGGCCGAGAACGCGGCGCCCATCACCGGCTCGGGCAACCCCGAGCGCGACGCCCGCTTCGCCCGCGAGGGGGCGCGCCGTCTGGCGGAGTGGGAGGCGACGCGCCGTCCCCTGTCCGGCGGGGTCGGAGTCGTCGGTCCGGCGGACTGTGTCGGCTCGAACTTCGGCACGGGCTGTGCGGGCGCCCACCTGGACCCGTCCCTGGCGCCGGATTCCCGCCAGAACGTACAGACAGGCCGCGACGGCCACCGCGCCGCCGGCGCCCCTGTCACCCCCGGCGCCTCGGCCCCTAGGGAGCGCTGGAAGGACTGACGCATAAAAGAAGGGGCGGCCCCGTCGCCGGCGCCGCCCTCTTCAGTTCATCAAATCCGAACCCGGAGATCAGCCTTCGCTGCTCTCCAGCTCCAGTTGCAGATCGGCCGGCAGGGGCTCGATCGCGTCTTCGCGGGCCTGGGTCAGTTCGGCGTCGCGCTCGTTGGCGATCTTCTGCAGCGAGCGCAGATAGGCGCCCGTGCCCGCCGGGATCAGGCGGCCGACGATGACGTTCTCCTTCAGGCCTTCCAGCATGTCCTTCTTGCCGTGGACCGAAGCCTCGGTGAGGACGCGCGTAGTCTCCTGGAAAGAGGCCGCCGAGATGAAGCTGCGGGTCTGCAGCGACGCCTTGGTGATGCCCAGCAGAACCGGCTGGGTGATGGCCGGACGACCGCCGCGCTTCTCGACCTTGGCGTTCTCCAGAGCCGCCTCGGCCACCTCGACGGTGTCGCCGCGGATCAGGGTGGTTTCACCGGCGTCGATCACCTCGACCTTCTGCAGCATCTGACGCACGATGACTTCGATGTGCTTGTCGTTGATCGGCACGCCCTGCAGTCGATAGACCTCCTGCACTTCGTTCACCAGGTACTCGGCCAGAGCCTCGACGCCCTGGATGCGCAGCAGATCGTGCGGGTCCGGGTTGCCGTCGATGATGTAGTCGCCCTTCTGGATCAGATCGCCGTCGTGGACGGAGATGTGCTTGCCCTTCGGGATCAGGAACTCGACGGGTTCGCCCTGGACGCCGTCGGCGTTGGGCTCCGGCGTGATCTTGATGCGGCGCTTGTTCTTGTAGTCGCGACCGAACTCCACGCGACCGTCCATCTCGGCGATGACGGCGCAGTCCTTCGGACGACGGGCTTCGAACAGTTCGGCGACGCGCGGCAGACCGCCGGTGATATCGCGGGTCTTGGCGCCTTCGGTCGGAACGCGGGCGATGATCTCGCCCGGCTTGACCTCGTCGCCGTTCGCCACGGACAGAACCGCGCCGACGGGCAGCAGATAGCGGGCGTCGGAGCCCGACGACAGCTTGGCGTAGGCGTCGCCCAGGGTGATGCCCATGGCCGGACGCAGGTCCGAACCGCGCGGGCTGGCGCGCCAGTCGCTGACGACGCGCTGGGCGATGCCGGTGGCTTCGTCGGTCTCTTCCTTGACCGACAGGCCCTCGACCAGGTCCTCGAAGCGCACCACGCCGCCGACTTCCGTCAGGATCGGGGTGGTGTAGGGGTCCCACTCGGCCAGGCGTTGGCCCTTCTTGACCGGATCGCCGTCCTTGACGCGGATGCGGGCGCCGTAAGGGGCCTTGTGCGTCTCGCGGTCCTTGCCGTCCACGACCACGGTCACGATGACGTTGCGGCTCATGGCCACCAGGTCGCCGTGGGCCGCAACGACGGTCGGGCCGGTGACCTTGGCCGTACCGGCGTTGGTCGCCTCCATGAAGGAGGTTTCCGCCACCTGGGCCGTGCCGCCGATGTGGAAAGTCCGCATGGTCAGCTGGGTGCCCGGCTCGCCGATCGACTGGGCGGCGATAACGCCGACCGCTTCGCCGATATTGACGTTGGTGCCGCGCGCCAGGTCACGGCCGTAGCAGTGGGCGCAGATGCCGGCCTCGGCTTCGCAGGTCAGGGCCGAACGCACCTTCACCGACTGGACACCGGCGGCCTCGATGGCCTCGACGACTTCCTCGACCAGATAGGTGTCGGCGGGGAACAGGACCGTGTCCGTGCCCGGCTCCTTGATGTCCTCGGCCGCATAACGGCCCAGGACGCGCTGTCCCAGCGAGACCAGGACGTCGCCGCCCTCCATCACCGCACGCAGGGTGATGCCCCGGGTCGAGCCGCAGTCCTGCTCGGTGACGATCGAGTCCTGCGCCACGTCCACCAGACGACGGGTCAGATAACCCGAGTTGGCGGTTTTCAGCGCGGTGTCGGCCAGACCCTTACGGGCGCCGTGGGTCGAGTTGAAGTATTCAAGGACGGTCAGGCCCTCCTTGAAGTTCGAGGTGATCGGCGTCTCGATGATCTCGCCGGAAGGCTTGGCCATCAGGCCGCGCATGCCGCCCAGTTGCTTCATCTGGGCCTGCGAACCACGGGCGCCGGAGTTGGCCATCATATAGACCGAGTTGATGTCGGGGTTTTCGCCCTCGATCAGCACGCGCGGCTGCGCGATCTCGCCCATCATGGCGTCGGCGATCCGGTCCGTGGCCTTGGCCCAGGCGTCGACGACCTTGTTGTACTTCTCGCCGCGCGTGATCAGGCCGTCGGCGTACTGTTGTTCGTACTCCTCGACCTGGGTGCGGGTTTCGGCGACCAGCTCGGCCTTCTTCGCCGGAATGACGATGTCGTCCTTGCCGAACGAGATGCCCGCCTTGGCGGCCTCGCGGAAGCCCAGGCCCATCATCTGGTCGGCGAAGATGACCGTCGCCTTCTGACCGCAGTGGCGATAGACCACGTCGATCAGGTTCCCGATCTCCTTCTTGGTCAGGTTCTTCTCGAGCAGGCGATAGCCGACGTTCGGGTTGCGCGGCAGCAGGGCGGCCAGCTTCATCCGGCCCGGCGTGGTGTCGATGACCTTGGTCACCTCCTTGCCCTCGGCGTCCAGCTCGGTCCAGCGCGCCTTGATGCGGCTGTGCAGGGTCACGACCTTGGCGTCGAGCGCCGCGTCGATCTCGCCGATGTTGGCGAACAGCTTGCCTTCACCGGGCTCGCCGTCCTTGACCAGCGACAGATAGTACAGGCCCAGGACGATGTCCTGCGACGGCACGATAATCGGCTTGCCGTTGGCGGGCGACAGGATGTTGTTGGTCGACATCATCAGGACGCGCGCTTCCAACTGGGCCTCAAGGCTCAGCGGGACGTGAACGGCCATCTGGTCGCCGTCGAAGTCGGCGTTGAAGGCGGTGCAGACCAGGGGGTGCAGGCGGATGGCCTTGCCCTCGATCAGCTTGGGCTCGAACGCCTGGATGCCCAGGCGGTGCAGGGTCGGGGCCCGGTTCAGCAGCACCGGGTGCTCGCGGATCACCTCGTCCAGAATGTCCCAGACGGCCGGCTGTTCGCGCTCCACCATGCGCTTGGACTGTTTGACGGTGCCCGACAGGCCCTTGGCGTCCAGACGCGCGTAGATGAAGGGCTTGAACAGCTCCAGCGCCATCTTCTTGGGCAGACCGCACTCGTGCAGCTTCAGTTCCGGACCCACGGTGATCACCGAACGGCCCGAATAGTCGACGCGCTTGCCCAGCAGGTTCTGACGGAAGCGGCCCTGCTTGCCCTTCAGCATGTCGGCCAGCGACTTGAGGGGCCGCTTGTTGGCGCCCGTGATCACGCGGCCGCGACGGCCGTTGTCGAACAGGGCGTCGACGGACTCCTGCAGCATCCGCTTTTCGTTACGGATGATGATGTCCGGCGCCCGCAGCTCCATCAGGCGCTTCAGACGGTTGTTCCGGTTGATGACCCGGCGATACAGGTCGTTCAGGTCGGAGGTCGCGAAACGACCGCCGTCCAGCGGCACCAGAGGGCGCAGTTCCGGCGGGATGACCGGCACGATGGTGAGGATCATCCACTCGGGCTTGTTGCCCGATTCCAGGAAGGCTTCGATCAGCTTCAGGCGCTTGGACGCCTTCTTGGCCTTCATTTCCGACGGATTGTCGGCCAGTTCGGCGCGGTGCTTCTCGGCCTCGGCGTTCAGGTCGATGCCCATCAGCAGGTTGCGGACGGCCTCCGCGCCGATCTCGGCGGTGAAGCCGTCGTCGCCGTATTCTTCCTGGTAGCGATAGAACTCGTCTTCCGTCAGCAGTTGGTTCTGCTTCAGCGGGGTCAGGCCCGGCTCGGTGACGATGTAGTTCTCGAAATACAGGACGCGCTCGACGTCCTTCAGCGCCATGTCCAGCATCAGCGAGATGCGGCTGGGCAGCGACTTCAGGAACCAGATGTGGGCGACCGGCGCGGCCAGGTCGATGTGGCCCATCCGCTCGCGGCGAACGCGGGCCAGGGTGACCTCGACGCCGCACTTCTCGCAGATGATGCCCTTGTACTTCATGCGCTTGTACTTGCCGCACAGGCATTCGTAGTCCTTGGTCGGGCCAAAGATACGGGCGCAGAACAGGCCGTCACGCTCGGGCTTGAACGTGCGGTAGTTGATGGTTTCCGGCTTCTTGATCTCGCCGAACGACCACGAGCGGATCTTCTCCGGCGAGGCCAGGGCGATCTTGATCTGGTCGAAGGTCGGGGTGACCGGGACCGGGTTGAAGATGTTCAGGACTTCCTGGTTCATCTTGGGTTCCTTGCTGCGGTCGGAGACCGCGAAAAACTTAGTGGCGAGTGGCGAGTGGTGAGTGGCGAGGAAGAAGGGCAAGGGCGACGCTGAATTTCTTCACTCGCCACTCGCCACTCATTACTCGCCACTCTGAGGCGCTACGCGCCTCAGCTGTTCTCCAGCTCCACGTTCAGACCCAGCGAACGCATTTCCTTGATGAGCACGTTGAAGCTCTCGGGAATGCCGGCCTCGAAGCTGTCGTCGCCGCGGACGATGGCCTCGTAGACCTTGGTCCGGCCGGCCACGTCGTCGGACTTCACCGTCAGCATCTCCTGCAGGGTGTAGGCGGCGCCGTAGGCTTCCAGAGCCCAGACCTCCATTTCCCCGAAGCGCTGACCGCCGAACTGCGCCTTGCCGCCCAGCGGCTGCTGGGTGACCAGCGAGTACGGGCCGATCGAGCGGGCGTGGATCTTGTCGTCGACCAGGTGGTGCAGCTTCAGCATATAGATGTAGCCGACCGTGACCGGACGCTTGAACTGCTCGCCGGTCTGACCGTCGTACAGGATCGACTGGGCCGACTTGTGCAGGCCGGCCTCTTCCAGCAGACGCTCGATGTCGCCGATGTGCGCGCCGTCGAAGACCGGAGTCGCGAAGGGCACGCCCTTGGACAGGTTCTTCGCCAGTTCGATCAGCTCTTCCTCGTCTTCCGGCAGCGGGGTTTCCGGGCCGTAGATTTCGGTCAGACGATCAATCAGCGCCTGCTTCTGACCACCCGCTTGCCAGGCTTCCAGCAGACCGGAGATCTGCTTGCCCAGGCCGGCGGCGGCCCAACCCAGGTGGGTCTCGAAGATCTGGCCGATGTTCATGCGCGACGGCACGCCCAGCGGGTTCAGAACCACGTCCACGTGGGTGCCGTCCTCCAGGTGCGGCATGTCCTCGATCGGCAGGATCTTGGAGATGACGCCCTTGTTGCCGTGACGGCCGGCCATCTTGTCGCCGGGCTGAAGCTTTCGCTTCACGGCCACGAAGACCTTGACCATCTTCATCACGCCGGGGGGCAGTTCGTCGCCGCGTTGCAGCTTCTCGACCTTGTCTTCGAAACGACGGTCCAGTTGCTTACGCGCGTCCTCGAACTGGCGCTTCATCGCCTCCAGCTCGCCCATGGCCTTTTCGTCGTCCAGGGCGATCTGCCACCACAGGCCGCGGCTGACCTCGGCCAGCTTCTCTTCGGTCAGATCGCCGCGACCGATGCCCTTCGGACCCGACACGGCGGTCTTGCCCAGCAGCAGCGGCTTCAGACGGCCGTAGACGTTGCGCTCCAGTATCTTGAGCTCGTCGTCGCGATCCTTGCCCAGGCGTTCGATCTCGGCGCGTTCGATGGCCAGGGCGCGTTCGTCCTTGTCCACGCCGTGACGGTTGAAGACGCGGACGTCGACGATCGTGCCGGCGACGCCGGGCGGCAGGCGCAGGGAGGTGTCGCGCACGTCCGAAGCCTTCTCGCCGAAGATGGCGCGCAGCAGCTTCTCTTCCGGGGTCATGGGCGACTCACCCTTCGGCGTCACCTTGCCGACCAGGATGTCGCCCGGCTGGACCTCGGCGCCGATGGCCACGATGCCCGCCTCGTCGAGGTTGCGCAGGGCTTCCTCGCCGACGTTGGGGATGTCGCGGGTGATTTCCTCCGGCCCGAGCTTCGTATCCCGCGCCATCACCTCGAACTCCTCGAGGTGGATGGAGGTGAAGACGTCGTCGCGCACGATGCGCTCGGAGATCAGGATGGAGTCTTCGAAGTTGTAGCCGTTCCAGGGCATGAAGGCGACCAGGGCGTTGCGGCCCAGGGCCAGTTCGCCCAGGTCCGTCGACGGACCGTCGGCGATGACGTCGCCGGCCTTCACCGCATCGCCCACGCGCACGATCGGGCGCTGGTTGATGCAGGTCGACTGGTTCGAGCGCTGGAACTTCGACAGGCGATAGATGTCGACGCCCGAGCGGGCGGCGTCCACCTCGCCGGTGGCGCGCACGACGATCCGGGTGCCGTCGATCTGTTCGACGACGCCGTCACGACGGGCCACCACCACGGCGCCGGAGTCCACGGCCACGACCGCTTCCATGCCGGTGCCGACCAGGGGCGCGTCGGACTGCACCAGAGGCACGGCCTGACGCTGCATGTTCGCGCCCATCAGTGCGCGGTTGGCGTCGTCGTTTTCGAGGAAGGGGATCAGGGCGGCGGCGACCGAAACGACCTGTTTCGGCGACACGTCCATCATGTCCACGGCGTCCTTGTTCAGGAGCTGGGATTCACCGTTGATCCGGCCGGGGACCAGGTCCTCGACGATCACCCCGTCCTTCAGTTCGATGTTCGCCTGGGCGATCGTGTACTTCGACTCCTCCATGGCGGAGATGTAGACCACCTCGCCCTGGGCCTTGCCGTCCTTCACGCGGCGGTACGGGCTCTCGATGAAGCCGTACTTGTTGACGCGGGCGTGGGTGGCCAGGGAGTTGATCAGGCCGATGTTCGGGCCTTCCGGCGTTTCGATCGGGCAGATGCGGCCATAGTGGGTCGGGTGGACGTCGCGGACTTCGAAGCCCGCGCGCTCACGCGTCAGACCGCCCGGGCCAAGCGCCGACAGGCGACGCTTGTGGGTGATTTCCGACAGCGGGTTCGTCTGGTCCATGAACTGCGACAGCTGCGACGAGCCGAAGAATTCGCGAACCGCCGCGGCGGCCGGCTTGGCGTTGATCAGGTCGTGCGGCATGACCGTGTCGATATCGACCGAGGACATGCGCTCCTTGATGGCGCGCTCCATCCGCAGCAGGCCGACGCGGTACTGATTCTCCAGCAGTTCGCCGACCGAACGGACCCGGCGGTTGCCCAGGTTGTCGATGTCGTCGATCTCGCCGCGGCCGTCCTTCAGCCCGACCAGGATCTGCAACACCTTCAGCACGTCCTCCTTGCGCAGGACGCGGATCTCGTCGGACACCTCGGGGGTCTCCAGACGCATGTTCATCTTGACCCGGCCCACGGCCGACAGGTCGTAGCGCTCGCTGTCGAAGAACAGCGAGTTGAACATGGCTTCGGCGGCTTCCGGGGTGGGCGGCTCGCCCGGACGCATCACGCGATAGACGTCGAACAGGGCGTCCTCGCGGTTGTCGTTCTTGTCGATGCGCAGGGTGTTGCGCATATAGGCGCCGACCGTGACGTGGTCGATGTCGAGCACCTCGATGGTGGTGAAGCCGTTCTCTTCCAGCACCGCGATGGTGGCGGCGTCCAGCTCGTCCCCGGCCTCGGCGAAGATTTCGCCGGTCTCGAAGTTGACGGCGTCGTTCGCCAGATACTTGGTCACCAGGGCGTCGGCCGCCAGCGACAGCGACTTGACCGTTTCACCCAGCTTCTTGGCGGCGCGGGCGCTGATCTTCTGGCCGGCCTGGGCGACCACTTCGCCGGTGTCGGCGTCGATCAGGTCGAACTCCGGCTTCACGCCGCGCCAGCGCTCGGCCTTGTACGGGGTGACCCAGCCCTCGCCGCGCTTCTCGTAAGGCACGGTCTCGTAGAAGGTCTTCAGGATCTCTTCGCCGTCCATGCCCAGACCCATCAGGAAGGTCGTGGCCGGCAGCTTGCGGCGGCGGTCGATGCGGACATAGACCACGTCCTTGGCGTCGAACTCGAAGTCCAGCCAGGAGCCGCGGTAGGGGATGACGCGCGCGGCGAACAGCAGCTTGCCCGAGCTGTGCGTCTTGCCCTTGTCGTGGTCGAAGAAGACGCCCGGCGAACGGTGCATCTGCGAGACGATCACGCGCTCGGTGCCGTTGACGATGAAGGTGCCCTTGTCCGTCATGAGCGGGATGTCGCCCATGTAGACGTCCTGCTCCTTGATGTCCTTGACCGAACGGGCTCCCGTTTCCTCGTCGGTCTCAAAGACGATCAGGCGCAGCTTGACCTTCAGCGGCGCGGCATAGGTCATGTCGCGCTGAATGCACTCCTCGACGTCGTACTTCGGATCTTCGAACTCGTAGGAGACGTATTCCAGGATGGCGCGTTCGTTGAAGTCCTTGATCGGGAACACCGACTTGAAGACCGCCTCGATGCCCTGCTCCTTGCGCTGGCCCGGACGGACCTCGCGTTGCAGGAACTGTTCGTAGGAGGCGCGCTGGACCTCGATCAGGTTCGGCATCTGCACCGCTTCGGGAATACGTCCGAAGGATTTGCGGATGCGCTTCTTGCCGGTGAACGAAGTGGCGGAAGCGATCTGACCGTTGATGGCGAGATCGTGGGCGACGTCAGTCATTCAGTGTTTCCCATGGCGCGCGACCCGGGGAAGTCGCGCGCGAAATGCAGCAGCCACGGTGCGCGTTTCCGCGTCCGCAGCCAGGTTTTCGGCGTCCACCCTCGGCCCGCTGCCGGACCAGGACGCCTGAATTGTACCGGCTCCCTGGGGAAGGAGCCGCGCCTTCGCTCCGGTCGGAGGGCGACGGACCGGGCCTCGGCGCTTGCGCGCAGACTCTTTAGGAGTGTTGCGGAAAGCGGAGATATACTCGCTTCCACGGCGAAATAAAGACCCTGGTCCTACATTTTCGCATGCGCGCGCGCCCGGACGGCAAACACTTAGATTGACAAGCGCGCCAACCCTTTCAGGATGCCTGAAGGGGAGCATCCGACATGGCCAAACGCCTCATACCTTCCGCCTTGGCTGGACTGCTTTTGGGCGGCTGCCTTTCAATGGATGTGCCCGAAGGCGCCTTCTTCTATCCGGACGCCCGGTTGGCGGCGGAGAAGATCACCCTGCCGCCGGACGACCCCATGGCCTTCCCGACCGAGTCCTTGGGTCTCAGCTACGCGGCCGGGAGGATCGGCGCGACGCGGGTGCGAACCGGCCGGGCCGCAGCGCCGCTGATCCTGTTCTGCGGCGGCAACCTGTTCAGACGCAGCGCCGGCGCCGGTAAGACCGCCGCCAAGCTCGCGCCGTTCGGCGACGCGATCCTGTTCGACTATCCCGGCTACGGCGAGACGGCCGGAGAAGCGGACTATGCGAATTTCGTCGCCGCCGGGGTGGTCGTGGCGGACGCGGCCCGCGCCCAGGCCGACGCCGAGGGCCGCAAGCTGATCGCCTGGGGTCATTCTCTCGGCGGCCCCGTCTGCGCCCAAGCGGCGCAGCACATGGGCGCCGACGCGCTGGTTCTGGAGACCACGACGCCGAGCACGCGGGCGGCCGTCGAGACGATGGTCGGTTGGGCCCGTCCCTTCGTCCGCGTAAACGTCGCGCCGAACCTCAACAGCATCGACGTGCCGGCGACGCTGCGAGCCTATCAAGGCAGGGTGGTGGTTCTGGAGGCCGGTCGAGACGACACCCTGCCCCCCGCCCTCAGCCGCCGCCTGGCCCGCGAACTTCAAGCGCAGGGCAATCAGGTGGAGCGCCTGGTCTTCCCTCGAGCCGGCCACGGCGACGTCGCCGACCAGCCGGACTTCAAGGCCCGACTGGCGGCCGCTCTGAACGGCCTCTGACGACGATCAAGCGGAGGCGGCTCAGGCCTTCAGCAGTTGCAACAGGGCCTCGGCCGCCGCTTGCGACGAGGCCGGATTTTGACCCGTGACCAGTTTGCCGTCGACGACGACGTGCGAGCCCCAGTCCGGACCGCGCGAATACTCGCCGCCGTTTGCGCTGAGCACATTTTCCACAAGGAAAGGCACGACGCTGGTCAAGCCCACCGCCTCTTCCTCAGTGTTGGTGAAGCCGGTCACCTTACGACCGTTGACCAGCGCCTCGCCGTCGGGGCCGCGCACGGCTTTCAGCACGCCAGGCGCATGACAGACGAAGCCGGTCGGTTTGTCAGCCTTGGCGAAGGCTTCGATCAGAGCGATGGAGTCGGGATCGCCGGCCAGGTCCCACAAGGGGCCGTGACCGCCGGGATAGAAGACGGCGTCGAAGTCCTCGGCCTTGACCGTCGATAGCTCGACCGTCGAGGCGAGCTGGCGTTGGGCCGCCTCGTCCGCCTTGAAGCGGCGCGTATCATCTGTCTGCGCGTCAGGATCGTCGCTCTTGGGGTCTAGCGGCGGCTGTCCGCCCTTGGGCGAGGCCAGGACGATTTCGGCGCCAGCATCTTTGAGGGCGTAATATGGGGCGGCGAACTCCTCGAGCCAGAAACCGGTCTTCTTGCCGGTGTCGCCGAGTTCGTCGTGCGACGTCAGCACCATCAGGATCTTCATGTTCGGGGCTCCTTTTCAGGCGTAACAGATGGGAGACCGAACCGATCCCGCCAAGGCCCCGCTTGCCGGGCCTAGTGGCCTGCGGCAATCCCCGACCCTGAGAACACGCACGGAGTCTACCAGAATGAAACATTGGATCGGCATTGCGACGGTCGGCGTCGGCCTGCTGGCGTTTGGCGCTCAGGCCCGCGCCGATTGCGGCCTCGATCAGCCCGGCGCGTCGCGCAGCATCGCTCTTGGACCGAAAGCGCGAAAGGTCCAGGTCCATGTGCCACGCGGTTTCGACCCGGCCCGCCCAGCGCCCCTGGTGTTCGTTCTGCACGGCAGCGGCGGCACGGGGGCCGAGATCCTCGCCTCGTCTCGGATGGCCGAGACCGCAGATCGGCACGGCTTCATCGTCGTGGCGCCGGACGCGGGCATCCCGGTGGAGCGGGGCTTCGTCTGGAACGTGCCGGGCGTGCCGACCATCGCCGGCAAGATTCCCGGTCCTGAGGACGCCGACGACGTCGCCTTTCTCACGGCGACCATCGATCAGCTGGCGTCTGAGGGCTGCGTGGACCCGACGCGAGTCTACGCCGCCGGCCTGTCGGGCGGCGGACGGATGACGTCGTGGTTGGGTTGCGTTGCGGCGGATCGGTTCGCCGCCATTGCGCCCGTGGTCGGTCTGCGCGCCGGCAATCCGCGCAAGGACGCGCCGGAGCAGCCCGATCCGGCCACCTGCCGCCCGTCGCGCCCGCTGCCGGTGATGGCTTTCGCCGGAGACGCCGACGCGACCAATCCGGTCCAAGGCGGCGGCGCGCCGTACTGGAGCTATACCATGCATGCGGCGGAGCAGCGGTGGGCTCAGTTGAACGGATGCGCCGCCCTTCGTCAGACCGTCTGGGTGTCCCCCGCCGTCTATGAGGAAGGCTATACGGCTTGCCGCGGCGGCGCCGACGTCATCGGCCGCATCACGGCCGGCGGCGGCCACAGCTGGGTCGCCGATAATGACGCCATGTGGAGCTTCTTCGCCGCGCACGCGCGCCCCGTTCGGCGCTAGGGGCGGCACGCGACGCCCGCCTCAAGCGCGGGACGCGCTTCGCAAAGAGAAGGCCCCGAGGTTTCCCTCGAGGCCTTCCAATTTCAGCGATGCTGAAGCCCAGATTACTTGATCTGGACCTTGGCGCCGGCTTCCGTCAGCTTCTTGGCGATCTCGTCGGCTTGTTGCTTGGAGACGTTCTCGACGACGTTCTGCGGAGCGCCTTCGACCAGGTCCTTGGCTTCCTTCAGACCCAGGTCCGAACGGACGCCGCGGACTTCCTTGATGACGTTGATCTTCTTGTCGCCGCCGTCGACCAGGACGACGGTGAACTCGGTTTGCTCTTCAGCGGCTTCAGCCGGAGCAGCGGCGCCGCCGCCGGCCGGCATGGCCATGGCGACCGGAGCGGCGGCGGAAACGCCCCACTTTTCTTCCAGCAGCTTGGAGAGTTCAGCGGCTTCCAGAACGGTAAGCGCGGACAGGTCTTCGACGATCTTGGCGAGGTCGGCCATTGTCAGTTTTCCTTCGGAGGATTGGTTTCAGAGAATGATGCAGAGATGAAAGGGTCCGCCGCTTACGCGGCTTCCTTGGTGGCGTAGGCGTTGAACACGCGAGCCAGCTGACCGGCGGGCGCTTGCAGCACGCCGGCGACCTTGGTCGCGGGCGCATTGAGCAGGCCGATGAGCTGAGCGCGGACTTCGTCGAGCGTCGGGAGTTTCGAGAGAGCCTCGACACCCTTCTGATCGACGACGGTTTCGCCCATGAAGCCGCCGATGATCTTGAAGCGATCATTGGTCTTGGCGAACTCGGTGGCGACCTTGGCGGCCGTGCCCGGGTTCTCAGCATAGGCGATGCCCACGGGGCCCTTGAACAGGCCGTGGTAGCCGCTGCCTTCTTCGGCTTCGAGCGCCTTCAGCGCCAGGCGGTTCTTGACCACCTTGAACGCGCCGCCTTCTTTGCGAAGACGGCCGCGCAGATCTTCCATTTCCGCAACGGTCAGACCCAGGTTGTGGGTCACGACCACGGAGCCGGCGTCGGCGAACACGCCCTTGAGCGTCTCGATCGACTCGGCCTTTTGTGCGCGGTCCATTGCGGTCTCCAGTCTTGGTATTCGCCGCCGGGCTTATTCCCGACGGCGGATTGGCCGAGGCGCCGCGCATCGCTGCGAAGCGTTCAGGCCGGTCTTATTGTCCGAAGGATGCGTCTGACGGCGTCCGTCCCGGAATGCGGGCTGACATCGGCAAGGTCGCGTCCCCATCTCCCCACGGCGCCAGAGGGCTCTCTGACAGTTACGGCCTGGGTGACCCCCACGCCCCGAAGTTCTCGGACAGGACCGTCAAAGGCGTGAACCTGTGACGGGAAGGCGCGCTCATACAGGCGCGGCCCGGCGAAATCAAGCCGGCTGTTCGTCCGTCGGCAGGGTTGCGGCGAATTCGAGGATCAAGGCGGCCAGATCCGGTTCGTTGACCGCCGCCGCCGCGGCTTGCGGCGTCATCCATCGCCGCTGGCGCTGATGGTCCTCAGGCCAGGCTCCGAGCTGGATCAGCACCTGCAGCGGATAGACGGAGACCACGCATTTGCGCTGCCCACCGTCCTTCAGGGTCTTGGCGTAGCGAAAGACGCCGATGGGCGCGTCTTCGACCGCCCCCTTGACGCCCGCCTCCTCCAGAGCCTCCTGCACCGCCGCCTGGGCGTCGGTCTTGCCGGCCATACGGCCGCCCTTGGGTATGACCCAGCGTCCGGTCTGGCGCGACGTGATCATGAGGATTCGGCGCTCGCCCTCCTCCACCCGCCAGGGCAGGGCCGCCACCTGACGCATTTCCGAGCGCGCCGTGCGCTTGGCTCCGCTGGCCATACGTCAGATCCCTTCCACCGCAGAAGGCCGAAAGACCGGCCGAGACCCCTTGCCTCGTCCCCGGCTCGCCCGACCATCCGTACCAAGACGGTCGATCGACCACATCTTCCCAAACGTCATCCGGCAAGCGGCGTCAAGACACTGGTAAGCCCGATAAGGAATCAGGTTTGGCCAGGCGCCGTCGCCTCCTCGTCGCCCAGAATGTCCTGTCGGTAAATCATGGTGATGACGGTGTGCAGAACCAGGGCCAGGGGGGTTGCGAACAGGACCCCCAGCGGCCCGAAAAGCGTTCCTATGCCCACGACGGCGAAGATGCCCAGGACCACCGGCAGATTGGCGACGTTCTTCTGCACCATGGGGGTGATGAAGTTGCTCTCCAGCTGGGAAACGGCGACGTAAAGCCCCAGGGTCATCAAGGCGGTCTCCCAGCCCTGGGTCGCGCCCACCAGGACCGCCGGGATGGTGGAGACGATGGGGCCGACGATCGGCACGAACTGCGCCACGCCCGTCAGCAGCCCCAGACCCACCGCCGAGGGCACGCCGATCAGCGCCAGTCCCGTACCCGTCAAGACCCCGACCAGCACCATGGAGAACAGCTGCGCCTTCAACCAGCCCTTCAAGGCGCGGCCGCAGCTGTTCAGCACCTCGCGCAGGCGAGGCCGGTGAGTCTTGGGAGCCAGGGACAGAAGGCCCTCGCGCGATTTGGCGGGCTCGATGGCCAGGAAAACCCCGGCCACCATCACCAGAACCAAGGTGGTGGCCCCGGAGGCGAAGCCCATTGCGAACTTCTGCGCCACTTGCAGCGCCTGCCCCGTCTGTCCGCCCAGACTCTTCAGCTGGTCCAGCAGTTGGGCGGCGTAGGGCTGGGCCTGGATCCAGGACTGCACCCGATCCCAGCCCTGAGGCAGCACCGCCACAAGGGCCGCGATCTGTTCGGCGATCTGGGCGCCGAAGAGGGTCAGAACCCCCGCCAGGATCGAAATGACGATCAACAGGGACAGCAGAACCGCAGCGGGATCGGGCAGGTTGAACCACCGGACGATAGGGTCGGCTAGGGCCCTCAGAACGACCGCGGCCAGAATTGCACCGAAAACCAACAACCATAGGGTGTGTAGCGTGACAATCAGTTGGCCGGCGAAATAGACGCCCACCAGCACCACGGCGCCGAAGGCCAGCCTTCCCTTCCATGGATCGCGTCCGCCCTCATCCGCCGGCGCGCCCTGCGCCGCTCTTCCCAAACCGAACATTCGCTTCCCTTGTTTCGCCTGCCTACAACGCCGCCGGAGCGGCGCCGTTCGAAGCGATGACGAAAAGAGTTCGACCAGGTTCGTGGGACTCAGGGATGATCGCGTCCGTCATAGGCGGCCTGGGCCGCCTCCACCGCGTCCATATGGGTCTCCGCCCAGTCTATCATCGACTGCAGAGCCGCCAGAAGCGATCGGCCCAGGGGCGTCATGGCGTAGGTGACGGACACGGGCACGGTCGGCGCGACCGATCGGGAGACCAGCCCGTCGCGCTCCAGAGCCTTCAGGGTCTGGCTCAACATCTTTTGGGACACGCCGTCGATCCTATGCCTCAGCGCATTGAAACGCATCGGCCCGTCGCCCAGGACGATCAGGATCAGGGTGCTCCATTTGTCGGCGATCCGATCCAGGAGCTGGCGCGTCGGACAGGCGGCGCAAAAGACGTCGCCGCGCAGTCGGGTTTCCAGTGGGTGACCAGGTGAGAGAAAGGTGCCGTCTTGCATAGCCGATTTCCATAACGCACCTGGTCTCCATTGGAAACCTATGGAGACTTTCATGAAGATCGCAGTCTTGGGCGCCAGCGGTCGCGCCGGATCGGAAATCACCAAGGAGCTGGCCTCTCGCGGCCATTCAGTCGTGGCGATCGCCCGCAAGCCGGAAGCCATTCCCGTAGCGCCCGGCGTGACGGCGCTTGGGGGCGACGCCTCGGACGCTGCGGCCTTGGCGAACCTCATCAAGGGATGCGACGCCGTAATCAGCGCCCTGCACCACGACATCAAGGCCGAGACCCTGCTGCAGGCGCTGAAGACTGCGGGCGTGCCGCGCCTTCTGGTCACCGGCGGCGCGGGCAGCCTGGAGGTCGCGCCCGGTCTTCGCCTGATCGACACTCCCGATTTTCCGGAAGAATTCAAACCCTACGCCCTGCCCGGCGTCGCCTTCCTGGAGGATCTGCGGGGCGAGACCGAAACCGACTGGACCTTCTTCTCCCCTGCGGCCTTCATCGAGGAAGGACCGCGCCTGGGCGTCTTCCGCACGGGAACCGATCAGTTGATCGTCGACGCCGACGGACAGAGCCGCATCAGCTTCGCCGACTACGCCATCGCCATGGTGGATGAGTTGGAGCAGCACAACCATTCGCGATCGCGTTTCACGGCGGCCTATTGAGGGCTGGGCGGCGGGTCTTGATCCGCCGCCGTCTTCCAGGTCACAGATGAAACAGTCCCCGTGATCGTCGCCCGAAAGTCACCGCCCAACGGCCTGGGACATCGCCGCCTTCATTTCACGGCGCTGTTCGGCTGTGCATTCGAACTCGTCGCAGAGCACATTGCCCATCTCGGCCATGATTTCCGGCATGATCGCCTGGACCGCCTCCGCCAAACGCGGCGCGGCTTGATAGCTCTTGGTCACCATGGAGCGGCCGACGTCGCTCTGATAGAAGTCCACCAGGGCCTGGAGCTCATCCAGCGTGAAGATGTCGGCGTAGATCGGCGCCATGGCCTCGAACATGCGCGGCATCATGCGCGCCGTCACCTCCCCCATGACCGCACGGAACTTGGCGGCCTCATCTTCGGACATGCCTTCGAGCTCGGCGGGCATCATCATCGACGTCATCTGACCCAGGGCGGCGCCCAGTTCCTCTCCTTGCATCAAGGAGACGAATTTGTTTGCGAGCGCCAGCCGCGCCGCGCTGTCGTCGCGCGTCCCGGCCAGGGCGGCCGGCGCGCAAAACAGTGTCAGGGCCAACATCAGCCCGCCGAAAACGTGTCTCATCCTAAACCCCCGGTTAGACGCCCACCCTGCCGGGCCGTCCGGTTCGAGACAAGAAAAAAGCGGCGGGGATCGCTCCCCGCCGCTCTTCGATACCGATCGTCTTTCGACGCAGACGGCTTAGGCGCCCAGCGAGGCCGGATCGACCTTGAAGCCCGGGCCCATCGTCGACGACAGGCTGATGCGCTTCACATAGGTGCCCTTGGCGCCCGACGGCTTGGCGCGGACCAGGGCGTCCACGATGGCCTTGACGTTGGCCTCCAGAGCTTCCTGGGTGAAGGAGACCTTGCCGACGCCGGCGTGGACGATGCCCGCCTTCTCGACGCGGAACTCGACCGCGCCGCCCTTGGCGTCCTTGACGGCCTGGGCGACGTTCGGGGTCACGGTGCCGACCTTGGGGTTCGGCATCAGGCCGCGCGGGCCCAGCACCTTACCCAGACGGCCGACCAGGGCCATCATGTCCGGCGAGGCGATCACGCGGTCGAACTCCATGAAGCCGCCGGCGATCTTCTCGTACAGGTCTTCGGCGCCGACGTGCTCGGCGCCGGCCGCGACGGCTTCAGCGGCCTTGGCGTCCTTGGCGAAGACGGCGACGCGAACGTCACGACCGGTGCCGGACGGCAGGTTGACCACGCCGCGGACCTGCTGGTCGGCGTGACGCGGATCGACGCCCAGGTTGACGGCGATTTCCAGGGACTCGTCGAACTTGGCCTTGGCGTTTTCCTTGGCCAGCTTGATGGCGTCGGAGAAAGGCAGCAGGTCTTGGGTGACGCCGGTGCGGGCCTTCTGGGCCTTGGTTTGCTTGGCCATGTGCTTAGCCCTCCACCACTTCGAGGCCCATCGCGCGGGCGGAGCCTTCGATGATCTTGGTCGCCGCGTCCAGGTCGTTGGCGTTCAGATCCTTCATCTTCTTCTCGGCGATCTCGCGCAGCTGGGCCACGGTGATCTTGCCGGCCACTTCACGACCGACCAGCTTGGAGCCCGACTTCAGGCCGGTGGCCTGTTTCAGGTACCAGGTCGCCGGCGGCGTCTTGGTGACGAAGGTGAACGACTTGTCCTGATAGACGGTGATGACGGTCGGAAGCGGGGTGCCCTTGGCTTCCTTCTCGGTGCGCGCGTTGAACTCCTTGCAGAAGCCCATGATGTTCACGCCGCGCTGACCCAGAGCCGGGCCGATCGGGGGCGAAGGCGTGGCCGAACCGGCCGGCACTTGCAGCTTGATATAGCCGAGAATCTTCTTGGCCATTGGTCTCTCCTATGAATGACCCGACGAACGAACGACGAGCCGGTGAGCCGTGGTGCGGCATGGCGGCCTCCCACGGATTTGACGTTCCACGAGCCGAGGCCCGCCGAGCGAAGGCGCGCGTGTAACAGAGCGAGACTGGAAAGGCAAACCATACCCACTCCTCCCTATTGCGCAGCAATGGGGAGGCAGCGCAGCAGCGTGAATATCGAGCCGGACAGCCTGATCGACAGCCTTCAAGGCATCATTTTCGACCAGACTCAAAGGATGACGCCAATGTTCAAGGCGATGGGCATGACTGGAATACTGGACGGCGAAGAGTTTATTGCTTCAATGCGCGCGGATAGGAGATACGATAGCATCGCAGAAGACCTTTTGAGAGGCCGGGCCGACGCCTTGGAGCGCTGGTTCAACGACATGGATAGTGCGTCGTCGCCGCCCGTCTTCAGTGTGATTGACGGTGACAGGGAGGACTAGGTGCCAAGTCTAGTTGAAGAGTTGCAGCGGGAAGCGTTGGACCCCAACACGTCCATCCCTGCGCTGCTGCGGAAAGTGAAACTGGTGGCAGTCAAGCTTAGGTTGAGCGACATGACCGAATGGGTTGATGCGGAGCTCAATGGCTTTGATGGCCCGGCCCCAGACTATCGAGTTCGCCGAGGCGATGTCCGGTGGTGGAACCCCTATCATGGCTGGCTGCCCGTCAACGGTGCCAACCGTGTCATGGACGTCATCTCTCAGAAGCGCGTCGGCGAGTCTGTGAGTGCTTTGGAGGCGCTTCTAGCCGGTGACGGGGACGAGTTTCACATCCCGATCTCAAGCGACATGGTGAAGAAGCTGTGGGAGGGTCAGCCATACCCGCCAGACAAAGTCTCCGTCTGGCTTCCGAGAGGCGTATTTGTCGACATCCTTGATAAGGTCCGAACCAAGGTTCTGGACTGGGCTCTCGAACTAGAGAAGGCTGGCATCATGGGCGATGACATCAGCTTCTCGCCGGTTGAGAAAGCAAAGGCCGAGACCGTGACCATCAGCATCGGGACCATGCAGGGCAACTTCCTCGCCGGCGATGTGTCGGGCGACAATGCCCGAGCCAACCTCGGGAGCACCGACAACTCCACCAATGTGATCGGCGACACGCTCACGCAGCTTGGTGAGGCGATTACATCGAGGGTCGAGAACGCTCAGGAGCGCGAGACTCTTTTAGCAGCGGTGCAAGAGATGAAAGACGCCAAGGGCAAGGCTTCGTTCGCGGCCGGCTATCAGAAACTCATAGCTGCAGCCGCTAATCACATGACAGTCATTGCGCCCTTCATTCCCGCTCTCGGCGCGGCTCTTGTCGGCGCCGGTTGAGACCGGGGGGCTTCGAGCAAGAAAAAGCCGCGCCCATTTCCAGGCGCAGCTTCGAATTTCTAGAGCGGCCTGAGCCTCAGCCCGCGACCTTCTCCACCTGGCCGTATTCCAGCTCGACCGGCGTGGCGCGGCCGAAGATGGAGACGGCGACGCGAAGGCGGGCCTGTTCTTCGTCCACGCTCTCAACCGAGCCGTCGAAGCTGGCGAACGGGCCGTCGATGACCTTGACCTTCTCGCCGATGTCGAAGCGGATGGTGGGCTTGGGACGTTCGACGCCCTCTTCCACCTGGCCGATGATGTTCTGAACCTCACGTTCCGAGACCGGCAGGGGCTTGGTGCCGCCGGCGGCGCCCAGGAAGCCGGTGACCTTCGGCGTGTTCTTGACCAGGTGATAGGCCTGGTCGGTCATTTCCATCTTCACCAGCACATAGCCGGGGAAGAACTTGCGTTCCGAGTTCACCTTGCGGCCGCGACGGATCTCGACGACGTCCTCGGTCGGCACCAGGATTTCGGAGAAGGCGTCTTCCAGCCCCTGTTGCTTGGCCTGCTCACGCAGTTGCTCCGCCACCTTCTTCTCGAAGTTCGAGTAGGCGTTGACGATATACCATTTGTGGCGCGGGTTGGCGGGCTTTGCGGGCGCTGCATCGGTCATGGGCGCGTCTTTCTCAGGATCCGAGAGCGATGATGTAGCGGAAGGCGAAACCGAGGACGGTGTCCACGACCCAGAAGAAGATCGAAGCGATCACCACCATGATGAAGACCATCACCGAGGTGATCCAGGTCTCCTTGCGGGTCGGCCAGACGATCTTGCGGGCCTCGGCGCGAACCTGGCTGAAGAACTGCGCCGGGCTGGTGCGGGGCTTCTTGGGCTCGATCGGGTCGACGACGACGGTGGCGCCGGCCGCGACGGCCTGGGGCTTGGAGCCGGCCTGGGGCCGCTTGCCGGGTGATTTGGCCTTGGCCATCAGTTGCTCTTCACACAATTGTTCCTGTCGCCCCAGATGGGTAGTCCCATCCGGAAGCGACAGGGGGGATTGGCAGGAGTTGGGGGACTCGAACCCACGACCCCCGGTTTTGGAGACCGGTGCTCTACCAGCTGAGCTAAACTCCTAGACAATCGCGCGAACCGTCCGGCTCGCGCGTTCGCCAGAGGGGGGCGTATGCCCCACGCCGCCCGTCATTTCAAGGGCGATGTCGCAGTTCCGCTTCAGTCTTCCAGATGGGCGGCGATGGCTTCCCGCTCGGCCTCAGCCTTCACCAGTTCCTTGAAGATCAGCTTGTCGATGCGCCGGTCGTCCATATCGACCACCTCGACCTCGAATCGGCCGACCTGCAGAATCTCGCCCTCGTCCGGGACGCGCGAAATCTGATGCAGAATCAGGCCCGCGACGGTGTGGAAACCCTCGTGCTCGCCGAAGTCCTCGCCCAGGGTGTCGGCGAGATCGTCGAGATCGGTCTGTCCGTCCACCAGCCAGCTGCCGTCTGGGCGCTGATGAATCCAGGCGTCGTCTTCATCGTGGCCCTCGTTGAAGTCGCCCGCGATCATTTCCAGAATGTCGGTGGCGGTGACGACGCCTTCGAAGGCGCCGAACTCATCGACGATGAAGGCCATATGGACCCGGGACCCCTTCAGGATCTCCAGGGCCTTCAGGACCGAGGTCGATTGGGGAATAAAGGCCGGTTCGGCCACCAGGGGTTCGATGTCGAACGTGCCGTCGGTCAGCAGGGCGTCCAGCAGATCCTTCTTGTGCACCACCCCAAGGGGATTATCGACGTCGCTCTCACGCGCCACCACGATCCGGGAATAGGGGCAGGTGCGGATCTCTTCGCGCAACACCGCCTCGGGATCGTCCAGGGCGATCCAGAAGACTTCGTGGCGCGGCGTCATGGCCACCCGCACGGGCCGGTCGCCCAGGCGCAGGATTTCCTCGATCATCACCTGTTCTTCGGGCTCGATCAGGCCAGCGGAGGTGCCTTCGGCCAGGATCGTCGCCACCTCTTCCTGGGTGACGTCCGAACCGTCACGATCCTTGACGCCCAGAATCTTCAGAATGCCCGAGGTCGAGGCCGTCAGCAGCAGAACAAAAGGTTTCAGAGCGACGGCCAGGGTGGAGATGGGCGCGGCCATCTTCGCCGCAATGGTTTCAGGGAAGATGAGGGCCAACCGCTTGGGCACCAGTTCGCCGACGATCAGCGAAACATAGGTGATGCAGACCACGACCAGGGCCGTGGACACGATTTCCGTGTAGGCCGACAGGGCCGGGAAGCTGACTTCCAGAATATGGTCCAGTTCGGCGGCGATGGTGGCCTGACCATAGGCGCCGGCCAGAATGCCGATCAGGGTGATGCCCACCTGGACCGCCGACAGGAACTGCGTCGGCTCCTCTGACAGTTTCAGCGCCTTGCGCGCCCCGCGATCGCCTTTTTCAGCCCGGCTTTGGAGGCGGGATTTTCGCGAGGAGACCACGGCCAACTCGGTCATGGCGAACAGGCCGTTGAGCACCACAAGGAGCAGAACGACGGCAATAGCGATGAGTAACATCTAGGGGTTTTTGGGGACCGACGCGGCGCGACATTCGGCGTCCGCGCGCCTATACTATGACAGGTTGGCGCGCGACGCCACGTTTTCCTTGATCTTCAGCCGGTCCGGCCGACCTCTATCGCCCCATAGGCGCCGGACGTCGAGGCGCGACCGGCGTCATGGGCGCCGGCGCAGGCGCTCATGCCCAAAAGCGTGCCGATGAACAGTCCGGTGCGAAGCGCGCGTCGCATAAGGTTACCAATCGCTTAATACTGACAACCGTCATAAACGATGGATTAAGATTTGGTTCAAGCCGACACCCGCCGGAAGCGAAAAAGAGACGCCACAGCCCGAGCGGCGTCTACAGGATCGAGATGCAGACCATGGATTCCCTCGTCGCCACAGACGGCGCCGCCCTTCCGCCCGGCGCCCTGTCCTCTCCGGCGGCGCGTCGCAACGCCGCGCCGATTCTCGGCGTGCTGAAGGCCCATATGCCCAAGAAAGGCCGCGTGCTGGAGGTCGCCGCCGGATCGGGCGAGCACGCCCTGATCTTCGCCTGCGCCCTTCCCGGCGTGACCTGGACGCCCAGTGATCCGAGCCGTGAGGCGCGCGACAGCATCGACGCCTGGCGGCGGGATGGACCGTCGAATCTGCGGAAGCCCCTTCCGCTGGACGCCGCCGACCCGGCGACATGGCCCCCGACGGCGGGTCCCGAAACGGCTTGGGATGCGGTCTATTGCGCGAACATGGCGCACATCAGCCCCTGGTCGGCGACCGAGGGGCTGATGGTTCTGGCGGGACGGATGCTGCGCGGCCCCGGCGGTCTCTTGGCGCTTTACGGCCCCTATCGCGAGGCCGACCTCCCCCTGTCCCCGTCGAACGCCGCCTTCGACGAGAGTCTGAAGGCGCGAAACCCGAGCTGGGGCTTGAGGGCGCGCGAGGACGTGGAGGATCTGGCCCGGTCGCAGGAGCTGGTCGCGACGCGCCGGGTCCAGATGCCGTCGAACAATCTGATGCTGCTGTTCAGGCGCGCCTGATCAGAGGGCGGCGACCACGGCCGCCAGATCCGGACGGGCGTTCACCAGCTGGACCTGTTCGCCGTTGAACAGGGCGCCGGGCGCCTGTGCGGCCACGCCGAAACGATCGGCCGCCACATCCACGCCGTCGGCGAAGGCGATCACGGGCAGTTGGTTTGCCCGCGCCAGATCGATCAGAGCCCGAACGGCCGCCAGGCCCGTCGCGTCCTGCGCGCCGCCCGGCACGATCAAACCCTTCAAACGCCCCTCGGCGATGTCGGATGCGGTTGCGGTCGCCAAGACCGTCACCCCGCCCGCAACCAAACTGGCGTCGCCGGTCGAAATGGGCGCCAGTCCCACGCCTTCAGCCCGCAGTGCGCCCTCGACATCGCCCATTTCACCGAAGTCCATGTCCCGGCGCATCACCAACCCCATCCGAAGACGGGTGGGCACGGGACGATTATAGCTCGAACGACGAGGACCGGAGGAAGATTTACGTTGTGCGTACAAGACGTCTCCTTTTCAATTTCAATATGTCATCAGATCGCGTCGCCGAATCCGAAGACGCTTCTGGAAAATTTCCAGAGAAACGAAAATGATCGGGATCGGCCGTGGCCGCCCCGCAATCTGCATCGTTTGTGGAATGAGGTCTGATATAGTCGGATCGTCGGCAATATCAACCTTCGCCGGCTCGGAACGTCCTGATCATGGTCATTCACGACCCCCGCGATTTTCTCATACGACCGCCCCGCCTGGAGCCTGATGCGGTGAGGAGGAACGGCTTCGCGGTTCCGTCCGAAGCGGTCATGCTCTAGACAGCCGCATCCTTTGACGACGGACCGTAATGGCTTTTTCCCGCACCTATGACGGCGACGCGCCGGTCCGGATCAACAAGTGGCTGGGCCAGACCGGCGTCTGTTCGCGCCGGGAGGCCGAGAGCCTGATCGCAGACGGACTGGTGACCATCGACGGAGAGGTGGTGCGAGACGCGGGCCGCAAGATCGAGCCGGGCCAGACCCTGACCCTGAACGACACGGCCCAGTCGGCCCTGGCGTCAGGCATGACCATCCTGCTGCACAAGCCGGTCGGCTATGTCTCGGGCCAGCCCGATCCAGGCAAGATACCGGCCGTGCGCCTGTTGAAGGCCCCCAACCGCGTCGGCGAGGGCGAGATTCCGGCGCGCGACGCCTCCCTGCCCCCGATCGGCCGGCTGGACGAGGATTCGCGCGGTCTGCTGCTGCTGTCGTCGGACGGGGTGGTGGCCAAGGCGGTGATCGGGCCGCAGTCCGAACTGGACAAGGAATATCTGGTGGTCGTCGACGGCCAGATCACCGAGGCCAAGCTGGGCAAGCTGCGCCACGGACTGGAGCTGAACGGCAAGCCGCTGAAGCCCGCCCGCGTCACCCAGATCGAACCCCAGCGGCTGCGCTTCATCCTGACAGAGGGCAAATACCGCCAGATCCGCCGAATGTGCGAACTGGTCGGGCTGGAGGTCACGGACCTGTACCGCATCCGCGTGGGGCCGCTGTTGCTGGGAGACCTGCCCGAGGGCCGATGGCGTCACCTGACGCCTGAAGAGCGCGACGCCCTGATCCGACAGTCAGCCGGGAACTGACACCCCGGCCAGCCCCGCCAGACGGGTCAACTCCGCCACATGGCCGGCGAAGGCCTTGCGTCCCGTCGGCGTCAGCACCAGCCAGGTGCGCTGGCGCCCGGCGAAGGCCGCCTTGCGCAGCTTCACATAGCCGGCTTCCTCAAGCTGTTTGACGTGTTTGGACATGACCGAGTCCGACACGCCGACGCCGTCACGCACCACGCCGAACTCCACCTCGTCGGCGGCCGACAGCATGGCGCAGATCTGCAGGCGGCCCGGCGCGTGTATCAGGGCGTCGAAGACGGGCGCGCTCACTCCCCCGCCTCCGTTTCGGCTCGGTAGACGCGCAGCCACAGGCGCGAGCAGCCGAGCGCGGCGACGAAGGCGATCACCCCGAGCGGCAAGGCCCAGAGCGGCTCCCCCCAGCGGCCCACATAGAAGGCGGCCAGCATCAGCACGGCGAAGAGAGCGCCGAGCGCCAGGGCCACCCAACGCGCCCGTTTCGGCGAGAGACCGGTCACGCTGACGCCGGTCTTGTCGGCCCAGCCGCGCCACAGGAGCCCAAACGCCAGGGCGCCGCCACCGGACGCCAGCACGTTGAAGGGCACCGGCGCAACCTGTCCCGCCACGATCACGGCGGCGATGGAGGAATAGACGATGTCGTAGCGCCAGGAGCCCGCCGCGACCCGGTCGCGCACGAAGTGCTTCGACGCTCGAATCTGCGCCAGTTGCGCCTCGTAGTTCTCAGCTTCATCGGACATGGCGATCTCTCCTCACTTTCCAAACTGGAAAATGACAATGACTTTCCACATCGTCAACTCAAAACTTTCCGCATTGGAAAGTTAGCTCAGCGCCGAGAACCAACGCTGCAACAGTTCAGCCTCGGCGCGGCGCGCCTCGGTGCGTTCCGCAGCCTCTGCATCAACGCCCCACTGCTCCTCCTGAAACTGCTCGTCGATCCGCGACAGGTCGAAGGCGGCGCCGCCCTCCAGCGCGCCCTGCTCCAGCGCCAGGGCCAGGACCGCCGAACCGAACAGGGGCACGGCGGTGGCCAGGCCGGTCAGGCGGAAGTCGTCCAGCGACAGGGCGTGGGCCTTCACCCGGGCGACGGCCTCGGGCGACTGGGGCTGGTGAACGATGCCGGAGACGGGCGCCAGGACCACTCCCATCTCGCGCGCCGCCCAATCGCGCCACGGCCCCCATTCGCGCGTCTGACGCTCGACCAAGGGGGTGGGGTGTTCAGCCAGATAGCAGACCACGTCGGAGCCGGCGTAGGCGGCGATCTCGTCCGCCACCGCCTCGCGCGCCTGGCCGATCCGGTCGATGGCGGTCGAGGCCAGACGGGTGGCGGGCATGGTCGAGGGCTCGACCACCTCGCCCTGTGCGGCCCACTCGTCGGCGACGAGCCGGGCGGTGGCCTCAGTCGGCAGCACCAGGGGCGCCTTGGCGGGGGTCTTGGGCGTACGCCCGTCCAGCAGCACGGCCCAGCCGCCGTCGGAATGGCGCCCGACGGTCACATCGCTCCAGAAGCGGCGCACCGTCTCCTGGGCCTCGCGGAAACCCTTTCGAGCGGCCGTGATCGGATCGAGCGGGGGAATATGGCTCATCGGATCCTCTTAACACCCAGGAAGGGATCGTCTTCGGCCTCGTCCTCGGAGAAGCCGAAATGGGCGAAGCCGGCCTTCATTTCGGGGCTGAGCGGCGCGGTGACCTTCAGCAGGCCGCCGCGCGGGTGGTCCAGTTCGATGCTGCGGGCGTGGAGCTGAAGCTTCAGCGGACCGGACAGTTCGCGGGACTTGTCGTCGCCGTACTTGGGGTCCCCCAGGATCGGATGGCCTATGCCCGCCATATGGGCGCGCAGCTGGTGGGTGCGGCCGGTGAAGGGGCGCAGGGCCATCCAGGCGGCGCGGTCGGAGGCGCGGGAAATGGTGCTGAAGGCCGTCTCGGCCGGTTCCGCCTTGGGATCCTTGCGATCGGCCGGGCGCATCATCTCGAAGTCGTTGATGCCGGTCTTCTTCAGCGGCATGTCGATCTGGCCCGAATAGGGTTTGGGATTGCCGATGACGATGGCCCAATAGGTCTTCTTGGCCTGACGGCGGGCGAAGGCCCCGGCCAGACGTTTGGCCGCCTCAGGCCCCTTGCCCAGCAGGAGGACGCCGGAGGTGTCGCGGTCCAGGCGGTGGACCAGGCGCGGCCGCTCCATCCCCTCGCCCCAGGCGCCCAGCAGACGGTCCACGTGACGGCTGGTCTTGGTGCCGCCCTGGACGGCCAGGCCGTGCGGCTTGTTCAGGGCGATGACCATGTCGTCCTCATAGAGGACCAGAGACTTGGCGAAGGCGATGTCGCGTTCGGTCAGGGTGTGGGGGTCGCCGGCCTGGCGCGAGGTGTCGTCGGGAATCGGCGGCACGCGCACGGCGGCGCCGGCGGTCAGACGGCCCTCGGGCTTGATCCGGGCGCCGTCGACGCGAATCTGGCCGCTGCGGGCCATCTTCTGGACCTGGATGTTGGACAGGTGGGGCCAACGCCTGCGGAACCAGCGGTCCAGCCGGATGCCGTCCTCGTCTTCCGCCACATAAAGGGTCAGGACTTCGCGCTTGGGCGCGTCGGCGGGCGGTTGGTCGGTCAAAGGGCGGCTCCGAAAGCGCGGCGGGCGACCATCAGGCCGATAAAGAGAGCGACGACGGCCAGCACCACCGAACCGACCACATAGGCGGCGGCCAGGGCGTAATCTCGGCGTTCAATCATCATCACCGCCTCCAGCGAATAGGAGGAGAAGGTGGTGAAACCGCCCAGCACGCCGACGGCGGCGAACAGGCGGATCGTCTCCTGATGCGCTCCGCCCTTGAAGGCCAGCCAGCCGACCAGCAGGCCCATGGCCAGGCCGCCCAGGAGATTGGCCGTGAAGGTGCCCATCGGCCAGGCCGTATTGGGCGCCAGCCGCGCGGCGAGGAGACCCAGGCCGAAGCGCGCCATGGACCCCAGGGCGCCGCCGGCGGCGACGAGAAGAAACCGTGTCATGATCCGGGCCTATATACGCCGCCGCCGCCGAAAGCGAAGTCTCCCTGCCCTCGCCGCCCGTCTGACCGAAACTTCACTTGCCCTCGGACGTGGTTAACGGCGATATCCGAAACAGCCTAGTTCAGGTCGGGGATGTTTCATGTCGCAGGAAGACAGCCAGAGCCCGGCGATCACGCCGACGATGACCCCGCCGCCGCCCGTCGTCGAACCCGAAGCGCCGGCGGCCGAGCAGCCGCACGATCTGGCCGAAGCCCCGGCGGAGGCCCCGCGCGCCGCGCCGCCGACGCCGACCCCCAGCGACACCCCCGCCATATCGGACGAAGGGGTTCTGCGCCCGATCCAGGAAAGCGACTATTTCACCCTGGACGACGCGGCGATCGCGCGCATCTCCGGCAACATCGACCTCTATTTCAACCAGCCCCTCGACATCTTTCCCTTCTGGGAAAACGAGAAGAAGCCCGACCGCTTCCACGTCCTGTTCTCACGCCAGATCGAGGAGCGGTTTCCGGCGGACCGCGACATCCGCGGCCGGGTTCACGCCTATGGGCGGCGCATCTTCCGCGCCCTGTGCGTCCATGTGGGGGTCAAGCGGCTGACCCAGGCCCTGGCCCTGATCGCCTTCGCCGTCGTGGCCGAGATGGGGCCGACCTTGTTCGCCGGATGGGCGGGCGGGCAGCCGGCCGGTCTGGGGCTGGGCCTTCTCGCCATGCTGCTCACCTGCGGCATCTTCTTTGGCGTCTCGACCATACTGTTCATCCAGTACCGGTTCCGGCTGGAGAACGACTCCTATGAGCTGTCGCGCGAGATCGTGCAGCGGACGCGGGAGCTGCAGAACCTGTTCACCAACGCCCGCGCCCTGTCGGACCAGGCCGAGACCACCTATCAGATGGACGGCAAGGCCTGGGGCCAGCGCGCCCTCTATCTGACGCGGCTGGTCATGTGGATCGGGGCGCGGATGGAGTATCTGGAGAAGTTCATCCAGATGGAGCTGTGGCGTGTGCGGCGCGAACGCTACTGGATGCGCTGGTTCGGGCGGATCACCACCCCGGCGGTTCTGCTGATCTGGCTGATCGCCTTCGCCCTCTTCCCGGCGCCCCAGGCGAACGAGGTCGGGTTCCGCGTCCTTCAACTGGTCGCCGTCGTTCTGGCGTTCGGCGTGTCGTGGCTGTCCTACTTCCGCTGGCAAACCCCGGCAAACGCCATTCAGGACAAGCTGGGCGCTGACGGCTGGGTCCGTTACGCCTCGCTGGACGTGGACAACACCGTCGGCGATCAGGTGCGGCGCGACAAGGAACGGCTGGTCGAATATCGCGCCCTCACCAGGGGGCGCTGATCGGGGACGCTGATCAGCGCGGGATGGAGGCCTGCACCGAGCGGGCGTCATAGGCGTTCGGGCGGTCGGGCTTCTGCCCCCGTCCCATGACGATCTCCAGCGAGGTCGAGGTCGGGCTGGGGCCGCTGAAATTCAGGCCCAGGCCGACGCCGACGCCAGAGGCGGAATAGCCGCCGTACCGGCTGGAGCCGCCGCCGATCGAGACGCTGGGACGCACGCCGCCCGCGCCGCCGGGACGACCGTCGGTCCAGCTCTGGGTCACCTCGAACCAGTCATAGCCCTGTTCGGTCGTCAGGTCGGCGGCCCGCAACAGGGCGAAGTCGGCTACGGCGCCGGGGGCGCCCACGCCGTTGTAGGTCACCCGATAGCGGTTCGATTCGATCCTCTGGTCGGAATAGCCCTGACCGCCCGGCCCGCGCTGGGCGCCGTAGGGCGCCAGACTGGCGCAGGCCGCAAGCGCCAAGGTCGAGGCGGCGAGGCTGAGAACGGCGAGGCGCTTCATGGCGGGGTCTCCTTTGGCTGAGATAGCGTTGTTTGAGCCGGAGCGTTCCGTCCAGAGGCCCAGACTAGAGGCCCCACTACAGGCCAAGCGCCGCGCGCAAACCCGCAAAGTCCGCGGGCGGCGGCGCCTCGACCGTCGTGGTCCCGCCTTCGGGATGAGGAAAGCTCAGCTTGGCGGCGTGCAGCATCAGGCGGGGCGCGGGCCCGACCTCTGTCGTCAGAGCGCCGCCATAGCGGACGTCGCCGATCAGCGGGCGGCTCAGATGGGCCATATGGACCCGCAACTGGTGCATCCGCCCCGTCAGCGGCTCCAGCTCGACCACAGCGCCCTGGTCGTTGGCGGCCAGGGTCCGATAGCGGCTCTGCGCCCCTTGCGCGCCGGGCGCGTCGAAGGCGACGACCCGCATATAGGACTCGCGCCCGATCTCCTCGCGCCGCAACGGGGCGTCGACGGAGCCGGATTTCGGCTCCGGCGCGGCGGACAGCAGGGCCAGATAGGTTTTGCGGAACCGCCGCATCTGCAGGGCCTTGCCGAGGAAGCCCGCCGCCGGCTTGGTCTTGGCCGCCAGGATCACGCCCGAGGTGTCGCGGTCCAGACGGTGCACAAGTTCCGGCCGTTTGCCGTTGGACCGGGCGAAGGCCCACAGCAGATCGTCCAGCGTATGGGCCTTGATCCGCCCGCCCTGGCTGGACAGGCCCGACGGCTTGGAAAAGGCGATGAGATGGGCGTCCTCGTGGATCACCCACGACCGGACGGCGGCGATCTCATCCTCGGACAGGGCGACGGGGGTGCGGGTGGTCATCGGGGGCTTCTAGAGGTCAGTCCCCCGCCCCGTCCACCGCCCCCTCTTTCGCCATCCGCGCCCGCATCTCGGCCCAGCGTTCCAGCCGCGCCTTGACCTTCTCCTCATGCCCCTCGCCCTTGGGCTTGTAGAAGGTGCGGCGCTCCATTTCGTCGGGGAAGAAGTTCGCGCCTGAAAAGCCCTCCGGGGTGTCGGGGTCGTACTGGTAGCCCTTGCCGTAGCCGAGCTGTTTCATCAGCTTGGTGGGGGCGTTGCGTATGTGGGCCGGGGGCGTCAGCGAGCCCGTCTCATAGGCCGCCTTCTTGGCCGCCTTGAAGGCTTCGTACACCCCGACCGACTTGGGCGCGGTGGCCAGATGGACCACGGCCTGGGCCAGGGCCAGTTCGCCCTCGGGACTGCCCAGGAAGTCATACGCATCCTTGGCCGCATTGGCGACCAGGATCGACAGGGGGTCCGCCTCGCCGATGTCCTCGACCGCCATCCGCACGATCCGCCGCGCCAGATACAGCGGGTCCTCGCCCCCGTTCAGCATCCGCGCCAGCCAATAGAGGGCGGCGTCCGGGTCTGATCCCCGCACCGATTTATGCAGGGCGGATATGAGGTTGTAGTGTTCTTCCCGCGACTTGTCATAGGCGGGCGCACGGCGTTGCAGCACCCCCGCCAGGCCCTGGACGTCCAGGGTTTCGCCCTTGGGCAGGTCGAACAGCACCTCGGACATGGTCAGCAGATAGCGGCCGTCGCCGTCGGCCAGGGCCAGCATGGCCTGACGCGCTTCCGGCGACAGCGGCAGGAGCCGCTCCATATGGGCCTCGGCGCGCGCCAGCAGCTGATCCAGGGCCGCATCGTCCAGCCGCTTGAGCACATAGACCTGGGACCGCGACAGCAGCGCCCCGTTCAGTTCGAAACTGGGGTTCTCGGTCGTGGCCCCGACCAGGGTGACGATCCCGGCCTCGACGAAGGGCAGGAATCCGTCCTGCTGGGCGCGGTTGAACCGGTGGATCTCGTCGACGAACAACAGGGTGCTCTGCCCCGCCGCCCGGCGCATCCGCGCCGCCTCGAACGCCTTCTTCAGGTCGGCGACGCCGGAAAAAACGGCGCTGATCGACTGGTATTCATAGCCCGCCGCCTGGGCCAGCAGCCGGGCGATGGTGGTCTTGCCGGTGCCGGGCGGCCCCCACAGGATCATCGAACCCAGCCGCCCCGCCTCGATCATCCGACGGATCGGCCCGCCCTGCCCCAACAGATGATCCTGGCCCACCACCTCGTCCAGGGTGCGGGGCCGCAGACGGTCCGCCAGGGGGGCGTCGGGGGGCAATATGCCGGAGGCTTCGAAAAGATCGCTCATTGCGACCTATGTAGTCGTGCCTAAAGCGGTTTTCACCCGTTAGTATGGGTCAGCGCCATAGCGAGTTCCCATGACCGACGTCCATCCGAACCAAGGCCCGACTTCAGGCCTGACGCCGCACCTGACGATTCCGTCGCGCGGGGCCTCGGCCGCCGTGGACTTCTACACCATCGCCTTCGGCGCAGAGGTGCTGGATCGCCGCCTGGCCGACGACGGCGAACGGCTGATCCACGCCCATCTGAGGATCAACGGCGCCAGCCTGATGCTGAACGACGAGTTCCCGGAATATACGGGCAGCCAGGATGTCCGCCCCGTCGGCGTGACCCTCCACCTTCAGGTCGCCGATCCCGACGCCTGGTGGACCCGCGCCATGACCGTCGGCGGCGCCGAGCCGGTCATGGACATGGCGGACCAGTTCTGGGGCGACCGCTACGGCGTCCTGCGCGATCCCTTCGGCCATACCTGGTCGATCGGCGGGCCGACGAAGGGCTGAGACGATCAGGCTCTCCCCGGTCCGGTCGGCGGGAGACCTCGCCCCGCTTGATCCCCAACCCTCCGCCTGCCGGCCATCCCTTGGTTTCTCGTCCAATGTCGCGAAAACCCGCTTCGTGTTTCAACGGCTTGCGGCTTCGCCCGCCGAACTACCCGGCGCCCCTCCCGAGGATCCTATAATGACGCCCGGTCTTTGACATCACAGAAGGAGCAGAGCGCGGCGGCCGGCGGACAGTCCGATCGGCGTCCGGCCATTTCTCATTAGAAAACAAAACCCGTCGGACAGATCGGACACATCGGACACCTTCTTTTCGGGTCTGATCGGCCGGACGTCTCAGTATTCGGCGCGCCGCTGCCGGCCGGGCCCAGGCCTCAGCCCGCTCCTGGCCCCATCCTCGAACAGCCCAATCGGCGTCGGGGAAATTCCCCCCCGCAAAAACAAAGGCCGTCGGACAGATCGGACACATCGGACACCTTTTTTCGTGTCCAATGGCGGAGCGGCCTAGCGCAGAACGCCTCGGATTTGCCGACCGCCGCGATTGATGACCACCTCCCACGGGCCGCGACCGGCCCCGGCGGCTTCGACGTCGCGCGCCGTGGCGATGGGGCGACCGTTGATGCTGACGATCAGGTCGTTCTGGCGGAAGCCCGCACGCGCGGCGTAGCCCCGGCCGGATACGCCCGTGACGATGACGCCCGAAGCGAAAGGGTCGCCGCCCAGGCGGTCGGCCAGGGCCGGGTTCAGCGCCACGACCTCGGCGCCGGCGAAAGGTCCGGTCTGGATCATCACGCCCTTGTCGGGATCAGCCTCGCCCGGCAGGGTTTGCACCCGCGCCGTCAGCGTCTGGGCCCGTCCGTCGCGCAGGATGGCCACCTGCACCTGATCATTGGGCGCGCGGGAGCCGATGCGGTAGTTCAGCCCGCCCTGGTCATTGATCTCCTGGCCGTCGATCGCCGTGATCACGTCGCCCTGACGCACTCCCGCACGGGCGGCGGGGCTGTTCGGATAGACGTCGGTGACCACCAGCCCCTGCGGGCGGGAAAGGCCCAGGCTGCCGGCGATGTCGCCGGTGACGGTGTCGCCCTTCACGCCCAGCCAGGGCCGGACCACCGTCTTGGCGCCGCCCAGGGCGCTGTCGACCACCCGCTTGACCATGGCGGCCGGCACGGCGAACCCGACCCCGGCCGACGAGCCCGAGCGCGAGAAGATGGCGGTGTTGATGCCGATCAGGTCGCCGTCCATGTCCACCAGCGCCCCGCCCGAATTGCCCGGGTTGATGGCCGCATCGGTCTGGATGAAGGAGCCTGAGTCGGAAATGCCCGTCTCGGTCCGGTTCAGGGCCGAGATGATGCCGTTGGTCACGGTCTGGCCCACGCCGAACGGATTGCCGATGGCCAGGACCAGATCGCCGACCTGCTGTTCTTCCTGATCGTCGATGGCCAGGACCGGCAGGCGGTCGCTGACGTTCTCCAGCCGCAGCACGGCGATGTCGCTGCGCTCGTCAGCCAGGATGACGGTGGCGGGAAACTCGCGCCGATCGTTCAGCACCACCTTGATCTGCTGGGCGCCGTCGATGACGTGGTTGTTGGTCACCACGATCCCGTCCGACCGGACGATGACCCCCGACCCCACGGATTCGGCCACCCGCGCCTGGGGGATGCCGCCGCCGAAAAACTGGAAGAAGGGATCGACCTGAACCCGCTGCACGCTGCGCGCCGAAATATTGACCACAGCCGGAGCGGCCGAGCGCACCACAGGGGCGAAGCTGGACTTCATCCCCGCCGCATCGCTGGGGGCGGTGCGCGTGGGCTGGGCGAACTCGCCCTCCTGCGCCTTGGTCGAGGTGGGATTGCCGCAGGCTGAAAGGGCCAGGGCGGCGACGAGCACGATCGGTCGGGTCTTCATCGTCATCCAAGGAATGGAGGCTTCAAGCCGGGCTATACCGCATGGCTTTTCTGGCGGCATCAAGGCGATGGCGGTCAGACCGTCCAGCTCGGCTTGCGCTTGTCCAGAAAGGCGCGAACCCCCTCCTGCCCCTCGGCCGAGACGCGCGCCTGGGCGATCCGTCTGGCTGTATCGTCCATCAGGCCGTGATCGATCCTGTGGCCGGCGATGTCGTTGACCAGCCGCTTGGCCTCGCCCATGGCGCCGGGCGCATTGCCGCCCAGGCTGTCGGTCAACATGGTGATGAACTCATCGACCGACCCCTGGGGCAGGACCAGGTCGATCAGTCCCGCATGGGCGGCGTAGTCGGCGTCGAAACTGTTGGCGGTCAGGAAGAGTTGGCGGGCGCGGCGGGCCCCGACGGCCTCAATGACATAGGGGGCGATGGTGGCCGGGATCAGGCCCAGCTTGACCTCGGAAAAGGCGAAACGCGCCCCCTCCACCGCCACGGCCATGTCGCAGGCGGCGACGATCCCGGCCCCGCCGCCCATGGCCGCGCCCTCGACGACGGCGCAGGTCAGGGCGGGGACGTCGTGGAGGGCCTTCAGCATCCGCGCCAGCCCCAGGGCGTCGTCGCGATTGTCGGCCTCGGACCAGTCCGCCGCGTCACGCATCCAGTTCAGATCGGCCCCGGCGCTGAAGGTTCCGCCCGCCCCGCGAATGAAGACCGCGCGCACATGGTCGGCGCCGTGCAGGGTCTCGAACGCCTCATGCAGGGCGGCGATGGTGGCGGCGTCAAAGGCGTTCTTCTTTTCCGGCCGGTTGAGGGTGACGAAGACCACGCCGTCGGTGGTGGCGTCGATCCGGACCAGATCATCGTTCGCATCCGGCGCGGGGTCCGCGACCAGGGGATGGGCGATGCTGTTGATCTCCGCCGCCTCCGCGTCGGTGACGTCCAGGGCGTTGATGTCGGCGTCGTTCGGTTGATCGGCCATGGTCGTCTCCATCTGAGGGTCCGCCTCAAACGAGGGGCGGAGGAATAGGTTACATCCTAAACAGGCCGAAGGTCGTCTCCGGGATCGGGGCGTTCAGGCTCGCCGATATAGCCAGACCGAGCACATCCCGGGTTTGCGCAGGATCAATGACGCCATCGTCCCACAGGCGGGCGGTGGCGTAATAGGGATTGCCTTCGTCCTCGTACTTCTGGCGGATCGGCGCCTTGAAGGCTTCGGCCTCCTCGGGCGACCAGGTCTCGGCGTCGCGATGGACGGTGGCCAGGACGCTGGCCGCCTGTTCGCCGCCCATGACGCCGATCCGGCTGTTGGGCCAGGTGAAGAGGAAGCGCGGCGAATAGGCGCGGCCGCACATACCGTAGTTTCCGGCCCCGAAGCTGCCGCCGATCAGGACGGTGAACTTCGGAACCTCGGCCGAGGCGACGGCCGTCACCAGCTTGGCGCCGTCCTTGGCGATGCCGCCCGCCTCATACTTGCCGCCGACCATGAAGCCCGAGATGTTTTGCAGGAACAGCAGCGGAATCTTGCGCTTGCAGGCCAGTTCGATGAAGTGGGCGCCCTTCTGGGCGCTCTCGGAGAAGATGACGCCGTTGTTGGCCAGGATGGCGACCGGATAGCCCCAGATGCGGGCGAAGCCGCACACCAGGGTGGAGCCGTAAAGGGCCTTGAACTCGTCGAACTCCGACCCGTCGACCAGACGGGCGATCACCTCGCGCACGTCATAGGGCGCGCGGACGTCCTCCGGGATCAGCCCATACAGTTCGGCCGGATCGAAGGCCGGCGCGCGGGGTTCGCGCACATCCAGCTCCACGGCCTTGGTCGTGTTCAGATTGGCGACGATCGACCGCACGATCTCCAGCGCGTGTTCGTCGTTCTCGGCGACATGATCGACCACGCCCGAGCGGCGGCCGTGCGTTTCGGCCCCGCCCAGTTCCTCGGCCGAGATGACCTCGCCGGTGGCGGCCTTCACCAGCGGCGGGCCGGCCAGGAAGATGGCGCCCTGGTTCCGCACGATCACGGTCTCGTCCGACATGGCCGGCACATAGGCGCCGCCGGCGGTGGACAGGCCCATGACGCAGGCGATCTGGGCGACGCCCTTGGCGCTCATCCGCGCCTGGTTGAAGAAGATGCGGCCGAAATGGTCGCGGTCGGGAAACACCTCGGCCTGGTGCGGCAGGTTGGCCCCGCCGGAGTCGACCAGATAGACGCACGGCAGTCGGTTCTGCTCGGCGATCTCCTGGGCGCGCAGGTGTTTCTTCACCGTCATGGGGAAGTAGGCGCCGCCCTTCACCGTCGGGTCGTTGGCGACGATCATGACCTCGCGCCCTGAGACCCGCCCGATCCCGGCGATGACGCCGGCGCCCGGCGCTTCGCCGTCATACATGCCGTGGGCGGCCAGCTGCCCGATCTCGAGGAAAGGCGAACCGGGATCCAACAACCGCTCGACCCGATCCCGCGGCAGCAACTTGCCGCGGGCGACGTGGCGCTCGCGCGCCTTGTCGGAGCCGCCGCGCGCGGCCTTGGCCACATGGTCGCGAAGTTCGTCGACCAGGGCGCTGTTATGCGCGTGCAGGGACTTGTACTTGGGGCTTTGCGGATCGACCGCTGACGTCAGCTTCGGCATGGGGTTGGTTTAGGGGCGGTTGGCGAAAAGCGCTAGTGAGTGAGAAGTGCGCTGAGGCGCGCGCTGAAGGCTCACCTCCTGCTCACCAGCACTTTTCACCCCGACGCCCCGCCGTCCTTGCCAGTTCCCGCCTTTTCCCCTATACGCCCCCGCTTTCCAGGGCTTCGGTCCTGACGCGGAACGCCAAAGGGTTGGACAACCGGTCCCGCCGCCGCGCCAGGAGCCATCGTGGAGATCGACTTACCCGGTCGTTTCCGCGCCGACGCCTACAAGGGAGACTACCGCATGGCTCTTTACGAGCACACGGTCATGACGCGCCAGGACATCTCGGCGCAACAGGCCGAAGCGCTGAACGACACCATCAAGGACCTGATCGTGCAAGGCGGCGGCTCCGTCGCCAAGATCGAGTACTGGGGTCTGCGCAACCTGACCTACCGCGTGAAGAAGAACCGCAAGGCTCACTATTCGCTGCTGGCCGTCGACGCCCCTCCCGCCGCCATGGCCGAGGTCGAGCGTCAGCTGTCGATCAACGAAGACGTGCTGCGCTGGCTGACCGTCCGCGTCGAGGAACTGGACCTGGAACTGTCGCCGCTTCTGGCCCGCCGCGAGCGCGAACGCGAGCGTGAACGCGAGCGCACCCCGCGTGACGACGCCGACGCCGCAGACGCCGAATAAGGAAACCGGATCATGACCGACACGACTGCCCCCACCCCGGGCGCCCCGGCCGGCTCCGGCTCCGCCGGCCGCCGCCCCTTCTATCGTCGCCGCAAGGTCTGCCCGTTCTCGGGCGCCAATGCGCCGAAGATCGACTACAAGGACGTCAAGCTGCTGCAGCGCTACGTCTCCGAACGCGGCAAGATCGTGCCTTCGCGCATCACCGCCGTCTCCCAGAAGAAGCAGCGCGAACTGGCCAAGGCCATCAAGCGCGCCCGCTATCTGGCCCTCCTGCCGTATGTGGTGAAGTAAGATGAAGGTCGTTCTGCTGGAACGCGTCGAGAACCTCGGCGCCATCGGCGACGTCGTCACTGTCAAGGACGGCTTCGCCCGCAACTTCCTTCTGCCGCGCGACAAGGCCCGCCGGGCCACCGCCGCCAATCTGAAGGCCTTCGAACTCGACCGCGCCGCCATCGAGCAGCGCAACGAGAAGAACAAGGCCGAGGCTCAGAAGATCGCCGACAAGATCGACGGCCAGACCTACATCATGATCCGTCAGGCCGGTGAAACCGGCCAACTGTACGGTTCGGTCGCCGGTCGCGACGTCGCCGAGGCCATCCAGGCCGAAGGCGGCAAGGTCGAACGTTCGCAGGTCGTCCTGAACACGGCGATCAAGACCCTGGGCGTCCACGAAGTGCCGGTCCGCCTGCACGCCGAGGTCCGCGCTACGGTCAAGATCAACATCGCCCGTTCCATGGACGAGGCCGAGCGCCAAGCCAAGGGCGAGGACGTGATCCGCAGCCAGTTCGATGATGAGCGCCAGGCCGCCGAGCAATCGGCCCAGGAGCTGATCGAAGGCGGCGCCGGTCAGCAGGAAGGTTTCGGCGACGAAGCCTGATCGCCTCCTGGCCTTCGGACCGGACCGGTCGAACTTCAAGGGCGCGTTCCGTAAGGGACGCGCCCTTTCTGCTGCGCGCCCCGCTGCGGCGCGAATTCATGACAAGTTTACAACACATTGAAGGCAAGCGAGCGCCTGAGGGGTAGTTGCGCATGAAACGACCTTGACGTCGCACGCGAACGACCAACACGATTTCCACCCGTCGTTTTTCGCCTTCCCAGAGCAAGTATTTTGCGCCGACTTGAAGGCGGGTTTATCGGTTTCAGCCCCGGGAGATCGTCATGCTGCGAAGTCCCACACCTTGCCCGACCTTCGGCTCGCGCAGACGTAACTTTATAGATTTTCTAAGCCTCCAGCGCAGCAAACATGGCCTCGGCCGATGGTTGACCCGACACGGGAGCGCCCTGATATCGCCACAACGGCTGAACGCTGCCATCGGCCGATTAGGGGGATCTAAGATGCATCCGTTTTCCGAGCGTGCAGCCTGGCTGCAACCCAGGGAGCGATGTCGCCGATAGCGTCTCTCTTAAAGAACGCCGCTCAAGACGGCGACGCCGCGCCGCCCGTGCGCCTTCTCCAAAACAGGATCTCTCCATGCGCCGCTCCGCTTTCCGACCTGCCGCCTCCACCCTGCTGATCACCTCATCGGCCTTCGCCTTGCTGACCGCCGCGCCGGCCCTTGCGCAGCAACAATCTCAGGCCGACGCGGTTGACGACATCGTCGTCACCGGCACCCGCGTCCAGAATCGCTCGCGCCTCGACTCTGTCGCGCCCGTCGACGTCGTTACGGCCGAAACCCTGCAACAGCGCGGCTCGACCGAGCTGGCCACCCAGCTAGCCGCCACCGTCCCCGCCCTGAACTTCCCCCGCCCCTCGGCCACCGACGGCACTGACTCGATCCGTCCCGCAACCTTGCGCGGACAAGGGCCAGACCAGACCCTGGTGCTGGTGAACGGCGTGCGCCGTCACGCCACCGCCCTGGTGAACACCAACGGCTCGGTCGGTCGCGGGTCGGCCGCTGTCGATCTGAACGCCATTCCCTCCACCGCGATCGAGCGTATCGAGGTGTTGCGCGACGGCGCCGCAGCGCAATACGGCTCTGACGCCATCGCCGGCGTGTTGAACCTGCGCCTGCGCAAAGCTTCCAGCGGCGGCGGCGCCAGCGTCACCTACGGCGGCTATCGCACCGACTACACCGGCTTCTACGGCGGCGGCCAGGATTTGAAGGACGGCGAGGCCCTGACCGTCGCCGGTTGGCAGGGGTTCGGTCTCGGCTCGGACGGCTTCCTGACGGCTTCAGTAGAATATCGGGACCGGGAACGCACCAACCGAAGCGACCTGGACCCCCGCTTCAGCCCGTCTCAGGTGCGCGGCGCCCAGGGCGATCCTGAGTCTGAGGATCTCGCCGTCTATCTGAACGCCGGCAAGCCCCTGGCTGCGGGCTGGGAAGCCTATGGCTGGGTCGGCTATCAGACCCGCGACGCCTCGGCCGCCGCCTTCTATCGCACGCCGACCGACAACGCCCAGAATCCGGCCTACGCCTCTGGCCGCGTCTATCCTGACGGCTACCTGCCCTACATTCTGACCGACACGACCGACTGGACCACCGCCGCCGGGCTGAAGGGCCAGGCGGGGGGCTTCGACATCGACATCAACCTGGGCTACGGCAAGAACGAGATCGACTTCAGCGTTGAAAACACGCTGAACCCCTCTTTGGGACCGACCTCCCCGACCAAGTTCTACGCCGGTTCCCTGGCCTATGATCAGCTGGTGCTGGGTATTGACGCCAGCCGCGCCTATGACGTCGGCCTTTACGCCCCCTTGAACGTCGCCTTTGGCCTGGAGGCCCGGCGGGAGTCCTATCAGATCGGCGCGGGCGAACCCAACTCCTATCAGCGCGGGACCTTCCTGAACGTCGGCGGCGTGGATCTCAGCTGGGGCTCGCGCGGTTTCACCGGCTTCACCCCCGCCAATGAGGTCGACGAAGACCGCAACAACATCGGCGCCTATGTCGATCTGGAAGGCGAGCTGTTCGAACGCTTCACCGCCTCGGCGGCTGTGCGGTACGAAAACTACTCGGACTTCGGCGACAATGTTTCGGGCAAGCTGGCGGCGCGGTACGACTTCACCCCGTCCTTCGCTGTTCGCGGCGCCTTATCGACCGGCTTCCGGGCGCCGAGCCTGCAACAGCAGTATTTCACCCAGACGGCGATCCTCTACATAAACAACGTTCCCTATGAGACCGGCACTTTCCCCTCGGTCAGCCCGGTCGGCGTCGCGCTTGGCGGCACGCCTCTGAAGGCCGAGACATCGACCAACTATTCGCTGGGCTTGGTCTACCGTCGCGGTCCCTTTGAACTGACGGCCGACGCCTATCGCATCGACATCGAGGATCGGATCATCCTGTCAGAGACGTTGACCGGCAGCGCCACTGCGGCGCCTGGAACCAACGCCCGCGCCATCTTCGATCTGCTTCAGCCTTATGGCGCCACAGCGGCCCGCTTCTTCATCAATGGCGTGGACACCGAGACGACCGGCCTGGACGTGGTTGCGCGCTACCGGGTTCTGGCCGACGTCGGCTCGCTCGACTTCACCCTGGCGGCGAACGTCAATGATTTCGACGTGACCAAGACGCCCCAGACCCGCTCGGGCATCCTGCCGACCCCGGTCTCGCTGTTCGCGCGCCAGGCGACACTGCGGTTCGAAGAGGGCACGCCGCCGTGGAAGACAGTCTTCCAGACGGATTGGACCCGCGCCCGGCTCGGCGGCACCTTCCGCGTGACCGGCTATGGCGACGTCCTGGCTCCTGGCGCGACCGAGGCGACCGATCTGGAGCTTGGCGTCGGCGTGGTCGTCGATGTGGAGGCGCGCTACGCCCTCAATGATCGTCTGACCTTGGCGGTCGGAGCGGACAATGTGCTGGACGAATATCCCCGCCAAGCTCAGCGCGCCAACAACACATCGGGCGCCTTCCCCTTCTCCAACTTCTCGCCCTACGGCTTCAACGGCCGGTTCGTGTACGGCCGTATCGCCTTGAACTGGTGAGCCGGCCCCACCCTGAGATCAGGGACGCTCTTCGGAGCGTCCCTTTTTGTTTCGCGCACGGACCATGGGCGGCGGGACGTCGGCCGCCGCCTGGGTTCCGCCTGAACAATTCCCGTTCACCCACAGGGCGGACGATCTGTCCACCGTCGCGGCGGCGTCCGCGACTGACGCAGGCGCGTGTGAGGGATAGAGCGTTAAGACAATGAACGCCTTCGCCCCCCTGCCCTTCTCGTCCTCGCCGTTGGACTCCAACGGCGTCGCCTCCATGCCTCATAACCTGGAGGCCGAACAGGCTCTGCTCGGCGCCTTGATGTTCGACAACGGGGTGTTCGAGCGTCTCAGCGACCGTCTGCGCGGCTCCCACTTCTACGAGCCCTTCCACCAGCGGCTGTTCGACGCCATCGAGGATCACATCCGTCAGGGCATGCTGGCCGAGCCGACCATCCTGATGGAGCGGTTCAAACAGGACCCCGCCTTTCAGGAGTTCGGCGGCCTGCGCTATTTCGCCGATCTGGTGGACCGGGCTCCGCCGGCGGCCAACGCCCCGGACTACGCCCGCGTCGTCTATGACACGGCCCTGCGCCGCGACCTGATCCGCATCGGCGGCGAGATCATCAAGGAGGCGCCCAATCCGGACGTCCCCGCTGACGAACAGATCGAACAGGCCGAACAGACCCTTTATTCGCTGGCCGAGACGGGCAAGCCCTCGTCCGGTTTCGTCAGCTTCTCCCACGCCTTGTCCGGCGCCGTTCAGATGGCGGCGGAAGCCTATCAGCGCGAGGGCAAGCTGGCCGGTCTGGCCACCGGCCTGCACGATCTGGACCGGAAACTGGGCGGGCTGCACCCGTCCGACCTGCTGATCCTCGCCGGACGCCCGTCGATGGGTAAGACGGCTCTGGCGACCAACATGGCCTTCAACGTGGCCCGCGCCTATCAATGGGAGCCGACGCCGGAGGGCCGCAAGACGGTCAACGGCGGGGTGGTCGCCTTCTATTCGCTGGAAATGAGCGCCGAACAGCTGGCCATGCGGATCCTAGCCGATGCGTCCGGCGTCTCATCCGACAAGCTGCGCAAGGGCGAGATCGACGCCTCGGATTTCGGCAAGCTGCGCGATGCGGCGGTCGAGATCGGCGAGGCGCCTCTCTACATCGACGCCACCGGCGGCATCTCCATCTCCAAGCTGGCCGCCCGGGCACGGCGGCTGAAGCGGATGGAGCACGGGCTGGACCTGATCATCGTCGACTATCTGCAGCTGGTGACCACCGGCGAAGGCGGCGGTCAAAAAAACCGCGTTCAGGAAGTGTCCGAGATCACCGGCGGCCTGAAGGCCCTGGCCAAGGAGCTGAACGTGCCGATCATCGCCCTCTCGCAGCTGTCGCGTCAGGTCGAACAGCGCGACGACAAGCGGCCCCAGCTGTCGGACCTGCGGGAGTCCGGCTCGATCGAACAGGACGCCGACTGCGTGATGTTCGTCTATCGCGAGAGCTACTATCTGGGCCGGGCCGAGCCGCGCGAAGGCACTGAGGAACACCTGCAATGGCAGCAGGACATGGACCGGCTGCAAGGCCAGGCCGAGGTCGTCATCGGCAAGCAGCGCCACGGCCCGATCGGCATCGTCAAACTGGCCTTCGACGCCGACACGGTCCGCTTCGGCAACCTGGCGCACGGCTATGAGGAAGTCAGCTACGAATAGGGCTCTTCCCTAACCGCCGACTTGCGCCATAAGGCCGCCATGCCCTCCCCCGCCCTGCTGTCCGTCGATCTGAACGCCCTGGCCCGCAACTTCCACACGCTGGAAGCCGTGACCGGCGCGCCGGTTCATCCGGTGGTCAAGGCCGACGCCTATGGGCTGGGCGCCGAGGCCTGTGCGACCCGGCTGATGACCGAGGGGGCGCGGACCTTCTTCGTCGCCCGCGCCGATGAAGGCCTGGCCTTGCGGGCGGCGCTGGGCGATGCGCCGGTCATCTATGTGCTGGACGGCTGCCACGACGGGGCGGCCGGCGTGCTGAAGGCGGCGGACCTGCGTCCAGTGCTGAACCAGCCCCGACAGATGCAGGCTTGGAGCCAGGTCGGCGGCGGCGCCTGCGGCATCCAGATCGACACCGGCCTGAACCGGCTGGGGTTCCGCCCCGAAGACGCGCCGGAGCCGTTCGAGGGCCTCCACCTTGTCATGAGTCACCTGGCCTGCGCCGACGAACCGGACCAGCCGATGAACCGGCGCCAGCGCGACGCCTTCACGGCGGCGGCCGCGCGATATCCGGGCATCACGCGATCGCTGGCCAATTCGGGCGGTTGCTTTCTGGGGCGGGACTACAGCTTCGACGCCGTGCGCCCCGGCGTCTGTCTCTATGGCGGCGGGCCGCAGGGTCGGCCGGACGACAGGATCGCCGCCGTCGCCACCCTGACCGCCGAGGTCTTGCAGGTCCGAGACGTCAGGGCGGAGGAAAGCATCGGCTATTCCAGAGGCTTCGTCGCCGACCGTCCCGTGCGAGCGGCCGTGGTGGCTGCGGGCTATGCCGACGGCGTCATGCGGGCCTATGGACAAGGCGGCGCCGCCTGGGTGTCGGGCGAGATCCGCCCTCTGCTGGGCCGGGTGTCGATGGACGTCTGTACCCTGGACGTCACCGGCCTGGACGTCGCGGTCGGCGATCGGGTCGAGCTTTTCGGCGCGAACCGTCATCTGGATGAGGCGGCGGCCGCGGCCGGAACCATCAGCTATGAACTATTGACTGCAATCGGCGACCGGGTGCCTCGCGCCTATTGAGGCGAATGCGACCGCGACTGACGTAGAAGAGGCCGATGAAGGCCCGAAGCTCGGCCCGTCACCCGACGTCGGCTGTCTCTGCTAAGGAAGTCCATGGCTCGCGATTCCGCCCTCTACGTCTGTCAATCCTGCGGCTCGGTCCACGGCAAGTGGTCGGGTCAGTGTTCATCGTGCGGGCAGTGGAACACCCTGACCGAAGAGAGCCGTTCCGCGCCGCCGGGCGCGATCAAGCCTTCGGCGGCCGCTTCGGCGCGCGGACGCGGCCTGCAGTTTGAAACCCTTCAATCCGACACCCCCGAACCGCCCCGCATCACGACGGGCGTGGCCGAGTTCGACAGGGTCTGCGGCGGCGGGGTGGTGCCGGGTTCGGCCATCCTGCTGAGCGGCGATCCGGGCGTGGGCAAGTCCACCCTGCTGCTCGAGGTGGCGGCCAAGGCGGCGCTTCGCGGCGGGCGTATCGCCTATATCTCGGGCGAAGAGGCCGTCGAGCAGATCCGAGCGCGGGCCAAGCGGATGGGTCTGGAGCAGGCGCCGGTCAATCTGGCGGCGGCGACGGCGCTGCGCGACATCCTGGGCACGCTGAAGCGCGAACAGTTCGACATCGTCATCGTCGATTCGATCCAGACCCTGTGGTCCGACGTCCATGAGAGCGGACCGGGCTCCATCACCCAGGTCCGGGCCTGCGCCGGCGAAATGGTCCGACTGGCCAAGACGCAAGGGATCGCCGTTGTTCTGGTCGGCCACGTCACCAAGGACGGCCAGGTGGCCGGGCCGCGCGTGGTCGAACACCTGGTCGACGCCGTCATGACCTTCGAGGGCGAGCGCGGCTATCCGTTCCGCATCCTGCGCGCCGGCAAGAACCGGTTCGGCGCCACCGACGAAATCGGGGTGTTCGAAATGGGCGACAGCGGCCTGCGCGAAGTCGCCAATCCATCGGCCCTCTTCCTGGGCGAGGGCAAGGACCGGGCGCCCGGCGCCGCCGTCTTCGCCGGGATCGAAGGCTCGCGGCCCGTTCTGGTCGAGATCCAGGCCCTGGTGGCGCCGTCCGCCTATGGCACGCCGCGGCGGGCTGTGGTCGGTTGGGACTCCGGTCGGCTGGCCATGTTGCTGGCGGTGCTGGAGGCCCGGTGCGGCCTGGGCTTCGGGGACAAGGACGTCTATCTGAACGTGGCCGGGGGGCTGCGGATCAACGAGCCGGCGGCGGACCTGGCCGCAGCGGCGGCCCTGATCAGTTCGGCCCTGGACATGCCCCTGCCCCAAGGCTGCGTCGTCTTCGGCGAGATCGGCCTGTCGGGCGAGGTCCGCAGCGTGGGCCGAGCCGAGGCGCGGCTGCGCGAGGCTCAGAAGCTGGGCTTCGACCATCTGCTGTGCCCGCCCCTCCCCCAGAGCGCGGGGAAGACAAACGGGGTCAAGGTGACGTCGGCGACGCGGTTGACGGATGTGGTCGAACGAATCTCGCAAAACCGCTATTAGACGGGCGCAACAGTTTCTGGACCTCTGAGTGACCGGTTACGACGTCTTCGCCATAGTGGTGATCCTGTTCTCCGCCGCCGCCGGCTGGGTGCGCGGCGGGGTGCGCGAGATCATCACCCTGCTCAGCGCCCTGCTGGCGGCGCTGATCGCCCTGGTGACCCTGCCCTGGACGGCCATGCTGGGGCGGGCCCTGGTCAATCCCGACTGGGCCGGGACGATCCTGGCGGCGATCGTGACCTTCATGGTCGTCTATTTCGGCATCCGCATCTTCGGCTCCTTCCTGTCCAAACAGGCCCAGGCCCATCCGCAGTTGGGAGGAATCGACCGGTTCATCGGCGTGTTCGTCGGCGCAGGGCGGGCCTTGGTCCTGTTGGGCGCCGTCCATCTGGTCATCGTGGCCGCCATGCCGGGCGAACGGACACCGAAATGGCTGACCCAGGCGGCGCTCTATAAGGTCAGCGCCGTCGGCGCCCGCGCCATTCAGATCGTCCTGCCCGGCATCGGGCGCGGCGCCGATGCGATCACGCCTGTGGTGGATTCATCCGTGCGCAAAGGGTTTTCGAACGACGAAGCCTTGCCTCGGACGCAATCCGAGACTAACTCGCCGCGCGAAGCCGCCCCGTAAGTTTCCCCCGGTCATCGGAGCCCCTCGATGCGCCACCACATCGCCGATCCCGTCGTTCACCGCGAGCACTGGCGCGAGCCGGAGGATGATCAGCTCCGTCTGGAGTGCGGCGTCTGCGGCGTCTGGGGCGCGGACGAGGACGAGGGCTCCGCTGTCGTCGCCCTGGGCCTGCATGCGCTTCAGCATCGCGGTCAGGAAGCCTGCGGCATCGCCAGCATCAAGGACGAACGCTTTTACACCGAACGCCATCAGGGGCTGGTGGGCGAGGCCTTCGGCGGCGCCGACCTGATGACGCGCATGCCCGGTCGCGCGGCTGTCGGCCACACCCGTTACTCCACCGCCGGCGGCAGCTTCCTGCGCAACATCCAGCCGATGTTCGCCGACCTGGACCAGGGCGGCATCGCCATCGCCCACAACGGCAACCTGACCAACTTCAAATTCCTGCACAGCCAGCTGGTCAGCGAAGGCGCCATCTTTCAATCGACCTCGGACTCCGAAGTCATCCTTCACCTGATCGCCCGCAGCCGTAAGGCCAAGATCGTCGACCGCTTCATCGACGCTCTGGCGCGGATCGAGGGCGGCTACGCCCTGGTGGCCCAGACCCGCCACAAGATGATCGGCGCCCGCGACCCGCTGGGCATCCGCCCCCTGGTTCTGGGCCAGATGGGCGAGGCCTGGGTCCTGGCCTCCGAGACCTGCGCCCTGGATATGATGGGCGCCGCCTTCGTGCGCGACATCGAACACGGCGAGGTCGTGGTGATCGATGAGAACGGCTTGGAGTCGATCAAGCCCTTTCCGGCGCGCGCCGCCCGACCCTGCCTGTTCGAATACGTCTATTTCTCGCGACCCGACTCGGTCGTGAACGGCCGTTCGGTCTATGAAGTCCGCAAGGAAATGGGACGCGGCCTGGCGCGCGAATGGGGCGTGGACGCCGACATCGTGGTGCCCGTGCCGGACTCCGGCGTGCCCGCCGCCCTGGGCTATGCCCAGGAGAGCGGCATCCCCTATGAGATGGGCATCATCCGCAGCCACTATCTGGGCCGCACCTTCATCCAGCCCAGCCAGGGCGCCCGGCAGAAGGGCGTGCGGATGAAGCACAGCCCCAACAAGGCGGCCCTGGCCGGCAAGCGGGTCGTGCTGATCGACGATTCGATCGTGCGCGGCACCACCTCGGTCAAACTGGTCCGCGCCGTCCGGGCGGCCGGCGCCAAGGAGGTCCATCTGCGTTCGGCATCCCCGCAGATCCTTTTCCCCGACTTCTACGGCATCGACATGCCCGAACGGGCGCAACTTCTGGCGGCGAACAAGACGCTGGAGGAGATGCGCGAAATGCTGGAGGTCGATTCCCTCGGCTTCCTGTCCATCGACGGCCTGTATCAGGCGATGGGCGAGCCCGGCCGCAACAATGACGCGCCCCAGTTCACCGACCACTATTTCACCGGCGACTATCCCACCCGCCTGCTGGACCGGGAGATCGAGGAAGGCGGCCGGGAGTTTTCGGCGCGACAACTTTCGCTGCTGGTCAGCGCATGATGATCACGGGTTGATGACGCACAACCCAGTTCAAAACAGCCAGCTGCAGGAGGGGAGGCTCTTCCTGATCAGGCTTGGCGGCCGCCTTCTGGCGATTGTCGGGATGTTCTTCGTCTTCAACCTGATCCTGGCGGCAAACCAGTCCGCCCTCTCGCCTTCCACCCTCGCTGGGTTGACGACGGGCTTGGGCGCCGGGCAGCTGCTCTTCGGCAAGCGCCGCTTTCGCGTGCCGTCGATGGTTTGGCAGGGCGTCGGGTCGGTGATGATCTTGGTCGCCGCTACGGCGTCATACGGCCTCGCTAAAGCGGCGTTCGGCGGAAACTGAGTCACATCAGGGCGTCAGCTTCAGCCTGTGATCGCCGCACGCTCGATCCCGCTTGGCGGCCGCCGCAAACGCACGCTAATCATGGCGGATGTCAGACCTGCCCCTCAAAGACCGTATCGCCCTCGTCGTCGGGGCCTCGCGCGGGATCGGCTACGAGAGCGCCCTGGCCCTGGCCAAGGCCGGCGCCCATGTGGTCGCCACAGCCCGGACACAAGGCGGGCTTGAGGAACTGGACGACGCCGTCTTCGCCGCGACGGGCAAACACGCGACCCTCGTCCCGTTCGACCTGGTCGACGGGGGCGGGATCGACCGGCTGGGCGGAGCGATCTTCGAACGGTTCAAGAAACTGGACATCTGGGTCCAGGCGGCGGCGACCATGGGGCCGTCGGGCCTGACGCCGGTGGCCCACGCCGACCCGCGCGAGTTCGCCAAGGTCGAAAAGGTCAACTTCACGGCCGTCTACCGGCTGATCCGCTCGCTGGAGCCGCTGCTGCGCGCCTCGGACGCCGGGCGGGCCATCCATTTCACGACCAGCGTCGCGACCACGCCTCGGGCTTTCTGGGGCATGTACGCCGCCACCAAGGCGGGCGCCGAGGCTTTAATGAAGGCCTGGGCGGACGAGGTGGAGAGCACCCCGATCCGCGTCAGCATCGTCGATCCCGGTCGGATGCGCACCGCCATGCGCGCCCAGGCCTTCCCCGGAGAAGACCCGCAGACCTTGCCCCATCCGTCGGAAATCGGCCCCCTGGTCGTTGACCTGGCGCGGGGCGACCTGACGCCGCCGCCGACGATCCGCTTCCGCGACTGGAGGGCCGGGCCGACGACGGAAGCCTTGGTCTGACGGCCAGTGAAGCCAGGGGTCTGTGCCCCCGCCAATCAGGGCAGGCGCACCACAGCAGCCAGCCATCCCTGGGCCTGGGCCAGGTCCACGGCCTCAAACAGCGGTATGGCGAGAAGGAAGACCAGCCCGTCTCTAATGGTGGTCAGAAAGAAGCTCGGCCGCACCGACAGCTCTGGCTCGTCATGCCAGCGGGTGAAGTCAGGCAGGAAGCGAGGCGTCCGCGCCTTGTAATCGGCATAGGCGGCGCCGAAGGTCGCGCCCAGCCAGGCCTCTTCGCGGCGAACGGTCAGATAGAAAACGGCCACGGACGCGAGGGTGAACAGCACCGCCAGCGTCAGGCTGCCGCTCTGGGCGCCGATGCCGAAGGCGCCGAAGAAGCTGAAGATATAGAGGGGATTGCGGCTGATCGAATAGGGGCCGCGCGAGACGATCTCGGCCTTCTTGCGCCCTCCGATATAGAGGGAACACCAGGCCCGGCCGACGATGGCGAAGACGATGGCGGCCAGACCCACGGCCTCGACGCCTTCGTGAAGCGGACTGTCCAGACCCGTGGCGGACTGGGACACCATCGTCAGGCCCACCAAACCCAGCAGGGCGACGAGCACGGCGCCCTTACGCACCTTTTGCACCGCTTGAAGATCGAAGATCGGGGATGTCGTCATGGTGTTCTCCTATCCTCGAGGGATCAAGCGCCGCAGTGGGCCTTGCTGCAAGCACTATGATTGCAAACGAATATCCCTATCGAAAAAGGACGCCATCGGAGGGAACTTCGGACAGCCGCAACTTCCGTGCTTGCTCCGCGCCCAGCCTGTCTGATCCACAGGCTGGCTCAGCAGGACGGCGACGATCAGGGCGGGCATGGCGAACGAGGCGGACCGAGACCCTAGCCTTGATCGACACCCCTCGCCATCGGCGTCAGCCGCTCCAGAATGTCCGCCAGTTCCTGGGGCCAGATGGTCTCTGTCGAGGCGCGGATCTGGTCGAGGCTCCACCAGCGGTGCTCGGCCAGGACGCGCCGCTCCACCTCGGTCCAGCCGGCGGAGGACAGGTTGAAGCCGTCGCTGCGGAGCAGGAAGAAGCGCTGATCGACATCGGCCATGCGGCCGTCGGGCAGGCGGAAGCTGACGCGGACGCGAGCGACCTGGGGCCCCGGATCGGCGACGATCAGGCCCGTCTCCTCGAACAGTTCGCGACGTGCGGCGTCCTCATAGGTTTCGCCGGGCTCGCACCCGCCGCCGGGCGTCGCCCAGAAGGCCGTTCCAGCCAGCGGCCCTTCGGAAAAGACGAAGTGGAACAGCAGCACCCGCCCCTGCCCGTCCAGGATCAGCCAGCGCGAGGTCGGCCGGTCGGGAAGGACGGACGCGACCTCGCTCATGAGGTCACTTCTTGGCGCCGCCCTTCTGGCCGGTGCGGATGCGGCCTGAGCGCGACACCTGACGGGCCCCGCCGCGCGCGCCCTTCTGGATCGCAACAGACGATCCGGCCTTCTTGGACGCGCTGGCCTTCAGGCCGCCCAGCACCTTGGGCTGGGCCTTGCGGGTCTTCTTCTGCTCCAGCGCCTTGCCCGGCAGCTTGGACAAGGCCTCTTCCTTCTCGGCCTTCTTGACGCGGCGCGGCGCGGTCTTGGCGTCGCCCTTGTAGCGTTCCGGGCCGGACTTGGCGCCGCCCTCGGCATAGGGATTGGCGCCGCTGGACTTGACGTTCAGGCGGATCGGCGTACCCGGCAGGTCGAAGCTCTCCCGGATCGAATTGACCAGATAGCGCTTGTAGTGATCCGGCATGGCCTCGGCCCGATTGGCCATCAGCACGAAGGTGGGCGGACGGGCCTTGGTCTGGGCGATGTATTTCGGCTTGATCCGCTTGCCGTCCACGGCGGGCGGCGGGTGCCGCTGGGTCGCCATGGACAGCCAGGTGTTCAGATCCTTGGTCTTCACCTTGACCGACCAGGTGTCATAGGCCTGAAGCACCGCCGGCATCAGCCGATCGACGCCCCGCCCCGAGTGGGAAGACAGGGCCACAAAGGGCGAACCCTTCAACTGAGGCAGTTTGTCTTCCGCCAGGGTCTTCAGCTTGGCCAGCCGCGACTGGGGTTCGTCTTCCAGGTCCCATTTCGACGCGACATAGACGAGGGCGCGGCCTTCGCGCTCGACCAGATCGGCCAGTTGCAGATCCTGGGTGTCGAAGGCGTCGTCCTTGTCCATGACCAAGATCACCACCTCGGCGAAGGTGATGGCGCGGATGGTGTCGGCGACCGACAGCTTCTCCAGCTTCTCCTGAACACGGGCCTTGCGCCGCATCCCGGCCGTGTCGATCAGGCGGATGTTCTTACCCTCGAACGTCCAGTCCACCGAGATGGAGTCGCGGGTGATCCCGGCTTCCGGCCCCGTCAGCAGCCGGTCGTCGCCGATTAGACGGTTGATCAGGGTGGACTTGCCCGCATTGGGCCGGCCGATCACGGCGATGCGGATCGGCTTGTCCGGCTCGTCGATCTCCTCGACGAAGATGTCCTCCGAACCGGCGCGGAGGGCGGCGTAGAGGTCGGCCATGCCCTCGCCGTGCTCTGCGGAGATAGCGACGGGCTCGCCAAATCCCAGGGCGTGCGCCTCGCCCACGCCGCCGCCGCTCTCCCGGCTCTCGGACTTGTTGGCCAGCAGGATGATCGGCTTGTGCACCTTGCGCAGGCGTTCGGCGAAGATCCGGTCCAGCGAAGTCACGCCTTCGCGGGCGTCCATCATGAACAGGATCAGTTCGGCGTCGTCGATAGCCGCCTCGGTCTGTTCGCGCATCCGCGCCTCGAGGCTTTCGTCGGTGACGTCCTCATAGCCGGCCGTGTCGATCAGCGTCAGGTCCATGTCGCCGATGTTGCCGTCGGCATAGCGCCGGTCGCGGGTCACGCCGGGCCGGTCATCGACCAGCGCGAGGCGTTTGCCGACGAGACGATTGAACAGTGTCGATTTGCCCACATTGGGGCGGCCGACGATGGCGACCTTCAGAGCCATGTCGGCCTTCTAACGTAATTCTGGCTGAAAATCAGCGGATACAGATCAGTTGACCGGTGTCGGTCAGCACATAAAGGGCGCCGTTATAGGCCGCAGGCGCGATATAGGCGGGCGCGCCCAGCTTCAACGTCGTCTGAGCGACGCCCGTCTTCGGATCGAAGGCGACCGCTTCGCCGTAGGAGTTGACCATCACCAGACGGTTCGAGGCCAGCAGCGGGCCGGACCACTGCGGCGTAATGGTGCGACGGCCGAAGCGGAGGAAGCCGCCGACCTTGCGGGCGCGGCCTTCATTCAGCTCGCGAGTCCAGTAGATCTGGCCGGTGTCGCGGTTGGCGGTGATCAGCTCGCCGGACTTGGACACGACGAAGACCACGTCCCCGACCGGCAGGGGCGCGTTCACGCCCGTGACCGGCAGTTGCCATTTGGGTTGGCCCGAGCGCAGGTCCAGGGCCGACAGCACGCCCGAATGGCTGACGCCAAAGACCATGCCGCGGCTGATCACGGGGCGACCGGCCACGTCACGGACCTCGGACAGGGCGCTGGTGCGGCTGGTGCGCGACAGGGTCTGTTCCCACAGGGACTGGCCGTTCAGGGCGCTCAGCGCCACCAGCTGACCCGAGGCGAAGGGGGCGATGACGGTGTTTCCGGTCACGGCCGGGCTGGAGGCGCGCATCACACGGGCCGGCTCGGCGATGCCGCGATAGGTCCAGTCCTGGGCGCCGGTGTCGACGTCGAAGGCGAACAGCTGGCTGTCCACGTCCACGACGAAGACGTGCGAACCGACCACCGTCGGCGCCCCGTGAATGGGGGCGTCCACCGGCTGAGTCCAGGCGACGGTCCCGGTATTGGCGTCCAGCGCCGTCATGGAGCGATAGCCGGAGGAAACGAAGACCTTGCCGCCGGCCACGGCGACGCCACCGCCGAAGCCGCCGTTGCGGTCGCGCTCGCCGTTCTTCACGTCGGTCTTCCACAGAACCGCGCCCGTGTCGGCGGAAACGGCCGAGACGGTCGATTCGCCGTCCAGCACGAAGATTTTGCCGTCGGCCGCGACGACAGGCGCCATGACGTTGCCGACGCGGGCCGACCCGCGGCCGATGTCGCGCTTCCAAGCGATCTTGAAGTCCGGCGCGGCGATGACGTGTTCGACCAGGTTTTCCGCCGTCCCGCCCGGCTGGGTCCAGGCCGTCGCGGCCTGCGGACCCGGCAGGAAATAGGTCCGACCGGACAAGGCCGCCGAGGGCGCCAGCTGCTGTTCGAACTCCAGCACAGAGATGCGCTGACCTTCGGACGCCGTCGCTTTAGGATCGCCCTTCTTGCCCAAACCGAAGGGCAGGTTGCGACTGACGGCGCCGCAGGAGGCCATGGTGGCGGCGACGCCGCAGATCAGCGCGACTTTCAGAACTCGGTTCATCGGGGGCGTCCTGTCAGGGGTCGTCACTGTTGGGCGGGGGCGGTGGACGGAGCGGAAGCGGCCGGCGAAGGCGCCGTCTTGGCCGCATCGACGATGGCCTTGAGGGCGCCGGCCGTGCCCGCGTCGATCGTGGCGACGGCGATATTGGCGCGCTGGCGCACGTCGTCGGGCACGTCCTGGCCCAGTTGCAGCAGAACGAAGGCTTCACGCGCCTCCTTGGTCTTGCCGTGTTGCAGGCGCGCCAGGGCCAGTGCTTCCTGGGCGAAGGCGTGCAGCGGACGGTCGTCCTCGGCCAGGGGCGACAGGCGGGCCTCCAGGTCGGCCAGGGGCGCCGTGTCCATCACCAGAAAGGCGGCCTTGAGAGAGGGCGGGTCAGAAAGGATCGGATCGCCCGACACCTTGGCCGCTTCGTCAAACAGGCGAACCGCATCAGGAATCTTGTTGGCGCTGACCGCCAGGCCCGCCTGTTGTTGCAGGGCCAGAACCTTATAGGCGCCGTTGCCTTCCTTGGCGGCTTCCTCGAAGGCGGCGCGCGCATCGACCGGCTTGTCGGCCCGCAGGGCCTCCATGCCGCGATCATAGGCCTCGGCAGCCTTGGCGGCCTTGCTCGAGTTCAGGCTGTCCCAGCCCCACCAGCCAAGGGCGGCGACCAGGGCGACCACCAGAACGGCGCCCACGACGGGCAGCCAGGTGCGGGCCAGGCGCTTGTACCGGTCGGAGCGAAGCTCCTCCTCGACCTGTTCGAAGACATCAACCACGGAAACGTCGCCCCAAAATCGCAAAAAGCAAACCGGCGCGGACCCTAGAAGGTCGGCCCCTCGCCCGCAACGTCGTCCGTTACGGCGAAGCCGGCTTTTTCGAGAAGTAGGTCTCGACTTCGGCAGGAAAACGGCGGGTTTTCACATCATTGGCGAAAGCGGCGGCCGCGCGGTCGATCTCGGTGCGCAGATCGGCGTATTTCCGCACGAACTTCGGCGCCCAGTCGAACAGGCCCAGCATGTCGTTGACCACCAGCACCTGGCCGTCGCAGGCGGCCGAGGCGCCGATGCCGATGGTGGGAACGTCCAGGGCCTCGGTGATCTCGCGCGCCAGCGATTCGGCGACGCCCTCGATGACGATGCAGAAGGCGCCGGCCTCGGCCGTGGCCCTGGCTTCCTCCAGGACCCGATCCCGCTCGACGTCTGTACGGCCCTTGGCTCGGAAACCGCCCTCGGCCAGCACCGCCTGAGGGCGCAGGCCGACATGCCCCATGACCGGAATGCCCCGCCTCACCAGAAAGGCTACGATTTCGGCCAGTTCGACGCTGGTCTCCAGCTTGACCGCCTGGGCGCCGGTTTCCTTCATCACCCGCACGCAGTTGTCGTAAGCCGCTTCCTTGCCCCCCTCATAGGAGCCGAAGGGCATGTCGACCACCACCAGGGCCCGGCGCGATCCACGCACCACCGCCTGACCGTGCAGGATCATCATGTCAAGGGTGACGCCGACGGTGTTGGGCAGGCCGTGCACCGCCATCCCCACGCTGTCGCCGACCAGAAGAACGTCGCAATGGGGGTCGAGCAGCCCCGCCATCGGAGCGTCATAGGCGGTCAGGCAGACGATCGGCTCGCCGCCCTTTCGTCCCGCGATATCGGGGACCGAAATCCGTTTGACGGTTTCTTGAACATGAACGGACATTGGGCGCCTCCTGACCTGAGGGGCGTCAGATAGGCGCGCCGAAGACGCAAGTCACCCTCAGACGTCCTGCGACAGCTTCACAGCTCCCGCCGCCAGCAGGGCCGCCACCGCGCCCGCCGCGATCCAGAAGGCCAGCATGCCTGAGCCGCCCATCAGGTCGATCGACCCAAGTCCCAGGCTGTCCAAGCCGGTCTGGGCCGCGCCCTGGGCCGCGGCTGCGGCGGTCCGCACCCCCTGCGTCAGGGTCGTGTCGGGGTCGCCGCTGAAGTTGAAGTTCACGCCCTCCCGCACGGCCAGGACGCCGCCGACCAAGCCGGCCGCCGTCAGAGCCAGACCGCGCCAGCGCGACCGCTTCTCCAGCCGGGCCTGCAGGGTGGCCACGAACAGCGCCTCATCCGCCAGGGTCGGAGTGCGCGAAAACAGGCGCTCGATCATCGGATCGAATTCGTCAGCCGACATGGAGCGACCTCCCGTCCGCCGCCACGGGCTGCAACCGCGCGCGGAGTTTATCCAGACCACGTTTGACATGTGACTTCACCGTGCCGAGTGGCAAATTCATGGCTGCCGCAATCTCCGGGTGAGACATCCCCGCGCCGTGGCACAGGGACACGCAGACCCTTTCCGTTTCGCTGAGGGTCCTCAGCGCCTCGTCCAGATCCATGGAGCCGGCCTGATCCTGAGCCGGCGCCGCCTCATCGGCCTCAGCCTCGGCTACATAGCGGGCTTCGCGGGCGACGCGCTTCAGATAGAGGCGGGCGGCGATCTTCTTGATCCAGCCCGCAAAGGTCCCCTGCCCCCGAAATTCCGAACAGCGCTGAAAACCTTGCAGAAAGGCGTCCTGGGCGACGTCGTCGGCCAGGGACGGCGCCGCGCCCATGCGGCGCAGCAGCCCCCGAACCGCCGAACCGTGCCGCCGGACCAGTTCGCCATATTCCCGCCGTCCGCCGGCCGCCGCCTGGGCGGCCAGCTCCACGTCGTGCAGATCGCGTAAGGACTTGCTCATGACGTCCCCCTCCGGTCGACGTCAGGCCTTGTTCGGGTTGAAGAAGCCCAGGATGATGAAGGCGATCCCGATCGCGGCGGGGATGCAGGACAGACCGAGCAAGACTTCTTGGCCGTTTGAGCCAAAGTCGCGGTGCGCCGAACCGATTATCAGCGCGAAACCGGCCAAGCCTGCTCCGGCCGCCAGGCTCAGAACGCCCTTGCGAATGTCCTTGGTCCGCGACGGCAGGCTTTTCTGCACGTCCTTGGTCATGGCGTCGATCAGTTCGGGCGGCAGCGTCTGGCCCTTGTCCACAGCATGGCGGACGGTCAGCTGCATCTCGGTGCGCTCGCGGCTTTTCAGATAGGAGGGGCCCACGATCACGGCGACGATGGAGCCGAAGACGATGAAGACGATGAAGATGGGTGTCAGTTCCATGACAGACTCTCTTTGATCCGTTGTGACAGCCTGATGCGGCGGCCTTCTGATCACAAGAGGCGTCAGCCCGCGCAAACGGATGCGGAAACCCAGATGAAATATCGGTAAGCTGTCTCATGAAGGCGGCTGACGCATCCGGCCGAGGCCGCTAGGGTCGTCTTCATTGTCATTCTAAGGAGCGCCCCATGGCCCATGTCGTCTACCGGATCGTCGAACACGACGGGGGCTGGGCCTATAGGGTCGGCGACACCTATTCCGAAACCTATCCCACGCATGAGGCGGCCAAGGCCGCGGCCGTCCAGGCCTCGCGGGAACAGAAGGTTCCGGACGAGAACGCCGCCATCGAATATGAAACGGCCGACGGTCGCTGGGTGACTGAAACGGCGGACGGCCACGACCGGCCGGTCACCGATGTCGAAGATTGAGGCGAAGACGGTCTTGATCTCACGCCGCGTCCTCCTCGCCGCCGCGCCGCTCGCCGCCTGCGCGTCCGACGGCGGCTTGGGCGGACGGTCCTCCGCTCCAGAGCCGACCGCGTCCTTGACCTTGGCGACCTTCAACATCTGGCACGACATGGGGAACTGGCCCGCGCGGCGGCCGCTTCTGATCGCGGCTCTCCGGGCTCAGAACGCCGATGTCATCGCCTTGCAGGAGGTGCTGGAGGACGCGGACAAGGGGCTGGAAAATCAGGCCGAAACCCTGGCGCGCGAACTGGGCGGCTATCAGGTCGCCTTCGTCTCCACCGATCCCGAAGGCGCGCGGCGCCGCTACGGCAGCGCGCTTCTGACTCGCCTGCCCGTACTGGCGCGCGATTCGGTGCGGCTGGAGCCCCTGGACGATTATCGCACGGCCCTGCGTCTGCGCCTGTCCGTCGGCGGCCGGCCCGTCGACGTCGTCGTGACCCACCTGGCTTGGCAGCAGGACGCCGGAGCCGTGCGCGCCCGCCAGATCGGTCATCTGCTGTCCTGGCTGCCTCAGGACGGGACGCCGCTGATCGTCATGGGTGATTTCAACGCCGCCCAGGACGATCCGGGATTGGCGGCTCTGACCGGCCCGCGTTTCACCAGCGCCCTGCCCGCCGGCGCGGCCGAGACGACCCTCAATCCGGCCAAGGGGCACCCGAACCGGGTCATCGACCACATCTTCGTGGAGCGGACCTTCTTCACCCCCGCCGCCGCCCATCTGTTCGGGGTTCAGCCCACCGGCGGAGAATATCCGTCAGACCATTTCGGGGTCGCCGCGACCGTCGCCTTCAACTGAAGGCCTGGGCGTAAAGCTCTGGCTTGAACCCGACCAGCCGCCGATCCCCCAGGTCCAGGATGGGCCGTTTGATCATCGACGGCTGGGCGATCATCAGGGCGACGGCCTTGTCTCGGTTCAGGCCCGCCTTGTCGGAATCTGGCAGCTTCTTGAAGGTCGTGCCGGCGCGGTTCAGCACCGCCTCCCAGCCGTGTTCATCGACCCAGCCGCCCAGGCGCACGGGATCGATCCCCGCCTTCTTATAGTCGTGGAAAACATAATCGACGCCATGCTGTTCCAGCCAGACGCGCGCCTTTCTGACAGTGTCGCAGTTGGGTATGCCGTAAAGCGTCGGGGTCATGGCGAGTTCCTTCACCCCGCGCCTTAGCCGAGGAAAGAAGGCCGCGCCAGATGGGTCGGAAGCAGTCAGAAGCGCTTGGTAAAGCCCAGACTGATCACCCGACCACGTGGGTCGGCCACGACGGGGTCGTATCCGAAGGCGAACTGGGCCAGAGGCGGGGCCTTGTCGGCGATATTGACCGCGCCCAACGTCAGGTCGATGTCGGTCCCGACGGAGCGGGTGTAAAGCAGGTCGATGGTCGTTTGGCTGGCGATCGAGGCGTCGGTGATCCCGCTGCGGTCGTTGGCGTAGCCCGCCGTATAATGAACAAGGCCGGTCAAAGCCTGCCTTCCGTCGCGCCAGTCCAGAACCAACTCTCCCCGATTGCGCGGCAAGGATCGACCGATGTTGGTCAGATTGGTGGACCCCACGCCGGACACGGCGTCGGCGCTCGCATTCAGGCGGATGTCGTAGCGATCGACATAGGTCCAGTCCGCCGCCGCCGACGCCCGTCCGCCCCAAAGATCGCGGCCGTAGCGGGCCGACAGATCCACCCCCTCGGTTTCGATCGACGAGGCGTTGATGAAATAGAGCTGAACGAAGGTCAGGGCCCCGCTCGCGGACCGGGTCAGACGCGACTGGGCGTCCGTACCCGTCCGTCCCGCCAAATCATCGGCCGCCGCCTGGTTGATCACAGCCTGGGCCGATTCCTTGACCACCTGATCTCTATAGTCGAACCGCCAGGCGTCGAGGGACAGCTCCAGCCCGTCCAGCGGACGCCACTGCGCGCCAAAGGTCAGGCTTTCCGACTTCTCAGGCTTCAGCTCCGGATCGCCGGAAGTCAGGGTGTTGACGAAGACGAAGGCGCCGCGATCCAGCACCGAAGGCTGCGCCGCCTGAGCGCCGGACTGGGCGTAGACCGAGGGCGCCCGATAGCCCTGGCCCCAGGACGCCCTCAGGGCGAGGGCGTCCACCACCTCCCAGCGAACGGCCGCCTTGGGATTGAACCGGCCTTCCCCGTCATAGGCTTCATAGCGGCCGGCCAGTTGGGCCTCGATCCGGTCTCCCAGATGCAGACGCGCCTCGGCATAGGCGGCCAAAGCCTGCTGGTCGCCGTCGAAGTCCGGCGAATAGCCGGCCGTCAGCAGGTCGCCGCGGTTGACGAGGTCGTTCCAGTCGTGGCGGAAAGCGCTGCGGCGATACTGGAGCCCCAGGGCGAGATCGAGAGAGCCGCCGTCCCAGCCCAGGGCCTGACCCGAGGTCGAGGCGTCGGCGGTCGTCAGGCTGGCGGCGCCGCGCAGACCCGCAGAGCCGATCAGACTGTCGATCAGGGCGGCGCTATTGGGCGCGCCGGTCCCCAGATAGGCGCTTCCGAACGGGTTGAAATATCGGCAGGCGCCGACGCCGGGCGTCCCGGTCGCCGGGTCGCACCCCGGACCGCCCAGGCCGTTCAAGGCGTTCTGCAGGGCGCTGCCGATCACGTCCGGCTTGTCATAGGCGACGTGCTGGCGGCTGGCCGTGGCGGCCAGACTCCAGCGCCAGCCGCCGGAGAAATCGCCGTCCAGCCCTGCGGCGACCCGCCAGGTGCGATAGTCGAACTGAGCCTTCGACGCCCCTGCCTCGGCGCCGAGAAGCCGACCGCGAAACAGGACGTCTTCTCCGAACGGATTGTCGGGATGGGACGCCGGGACGCTCAGGGACCGCGCCAGAATGGGCAGGGACGGCGTCTGGCGCGCCGTGGTCGAACTGGCCGAGCCCGCCGCCTGCAAGGACAGGCGCATGTCCCCCACAGGGCGTCGATAATCGGCGAAAACCTGGGTCCGCGTCTCTTCCGGCGCCAGGTCGAAGAAGTCCGAATAGTCCAGCCGGCAGAAGGCGTCGGACGCTGAGTTAAGATAGGCGGATTGGAAGGCGGGGTCGCCGCAGCTCGGATCGGGCGAATAGGCGCGGCGGCTGGGCCGGTAATAGGAGCCGGGCTGGCCGTAGCTGGTCACGGCGGTCCAAGGGGCCCGGCCATAGGTCTGCGCCTGGGCGAAATCCCTTTCATCCGTGCTCAGGGCCGAACGGTGGAAGCGGGACGCCGCGACCGTCAGATCGCCGCCCAGCAGCGTCCAGCCGCCCAGCCCCTGGACCAGGGTTTCGTCCGATCCGTCGGCTGAGGCGTAACGGGCGCTCAACTCCGGATGATCGACCGCGGTGCGGGTGATGAAGTTGACGACCCCGGCGACCGCATCCGATCCATAGACGGCCGAGGCGCCGTCCTTGACCACCTCGATCCGCTCCAGGGCGATCAGGGGAACGAGGGCGTTGATGTCCACGAAGGCCGAACCGTCGGTGGCGACCACGGCGCTGGAGGTCCAACGCTGGCCGTCCACCAGGACCAGGGTCGAACCCAGGCCGAGGTTTCGCAGATTGAACTGCGCCGTGCCCGAGCTTTGCGGCTGATTCAGCTGATCGACCTGCGCCTCAGAACCCGAATTGGCCGTCACGAGCCGGGTGAGCTGACCCGCATCGCCTACTCCGGCGGCGGCGATCACCGTGCGGTTCACGGTTTCCACCGACGCAACCCGATCTCCCCCGGCCAGACGCGATCCCGTCACCACGACCTCTTGCACCTGAGCGGGCTGCTGCGCCTGGGCCGCGCCCGCGGCGGCGACGGCCCAGCCGGCGGCGGCGGCGGTCGCCATCCAGAGTCTGCGCTTCGTCATATCGGTCTTCCCCGTGGTCCCAGCCGGGGGTTTTACCGACACCGCGCGGCTTGTGAAGACTCGATTTTGCAGTTTTGCAGATTTGCGCCACTACGACAGCCGAACCAAACCTCGCCCATTGATCCCGCCATGTAACCGGTTACGGTGGGCCAAAACGCAGCGACCTAGGGAAGAAGCATGGCGGACGTCCGTCTGATTGACGTGAAGAAGGCGTTCGGCGCCGTAGAGGTGCTGAAGGGCGTCGATCTGGAGATCGCGGACGGCGAATTCGTCGTCTTCGTCGGCCCGTCCGGATGCGGCAAATCCACCCTGCTTCGGACCATCGCCGGGCTGGAAGAGGCGACGACGGGAGACGTCTGGATCGGCGGCCGCCGCGTCAACGACCTGTCGCCCTCGGATCGCGGCGTGGCCATGGTCTTTCAGTCCTACGCCCTTTATCCGCACATGACGGCCTATGAAAACATGGCCTTCGGACTGAAACTGGCCAAGACCGACAAGGGCGAGATTGATCGGCGCGTGCGCGCGGCGGCCGAGGCCCTGAGCATCACCGACTATCTGGACCGCAAACCCAAGGCCATGTCCGGCGGCCAGCGGCAGCGCGTCGCCATCGGCCGCGCCATTGTGCGCGAGCCCCAGGTGTTTCTGTTCGACGAGCCCCTTTCCAACCTGGACGCCGCACTGCGGGTGCGGATGCGCTACGAGTTCGCGCGGCTGCACGGCGAGCTTAAGACGACCATGATCTACGTCACCCATGATCAGGTCGAGGCCATGACCCTGGCGGACCGCATCGTGGTCTTGAACGGGGGACGGATCGAACAGGTCGGGGCGCCGATGGCGCTTTATCAGCATCCGGCCAGTCTGTTCGTCGCCGGATTCATCGGCAGCCCGAAGATGAACCTTCTGAAGGCCGAGATCGTCGAGGCTTCGAAAGAAGGCGCAGTCGTCAAGACGGCTGGAGGCGAAAGGGTGCGGGCGGCGGTGGACGCCTCGACCGCCCAGCCGGGCGCCGCCGTCACCCTGGGAATACGGCCCGAACATATCGTCCTGAACGGCGGTCGCGACAGCCTGTCGGCCCAGGTCCTGTTCGTCGAAACCCTGGGCGCAGTCACCATGGCCCATCTGATACATCCCGCCTCTGACGAGACCCTGACGGTCCAGACGCCCGGCGAGCGCCGTCTGACGGTCGGCGAAACCGTCAGCCTGTCGGCGGCGCCCGCAGACGTCCATCTGTTCGACGCAGAGGGTTGCGCCTTCCTCCGCCTGTGACTGAGGCTGGACCGCGCGGCTTCAGCCGCGCTTTTCCTCGTCGCCGATGAAGGCGCCGGCGATCCAGCTGACCACGCCCGTCACGATGGCGGCGCCGATCCCCGCCCACAGGCCGTTCACGGTGAAACCGCCCAGGAACATGGCGGTCAGGCCGATCATGGCGGCGTTCACCACCAGCAGAAACAGGCCCAGGGTCACGACGGTGATGGGGAAGGTGATGATCACCATGAAAGGCCGCACCACCGCATTGACCAGGCCCAGAATCAGGGCGGCCGCAATCAGAGAGCCGTTGTTGGTGAAGGCGACGCCGGGCACCACCTGGGCCGACAGCCAAAGGCCGATCATGGTGACGACGGCCTGAATGATGAAGCGGATCATGATGTCCTCAGGGCTGGAAGCGTCACCATAACGCGCGATCGCGGCAAAAGGCTCCCCTCGATCCGTCGCGCCTGCTAGATTCCTGGAACGACCCGACACGGAGACTGCAGATGAGCCTTCACGGCGCCTATGATCCAGACAATGTCTTCGCCAAAATCCTTCGCGGCGAACTGCCCTCGGTGAAGGTCTGGGAGGACGACCATGTTCTGGCCTTCATGGACGTCTTTCCTCAGTCGGAGGGCCACGTCCTGATCATCGCCAAACAATCCCAGGCGCGGAACCTGCTAGAGGTCGAGCCCGACGTCTTGGCCCATATGACGGCGGCGCTTCAACGCACGGCGCGCGCGGTGGAAAAGGCGCTGTCGCCAGACGGCCTGTCGATCATGCAGTTCAACGGCGACGCCGGCGGCCAAACAGTCTTCCATCTGCATTTCCACATCATCCCGCGCTGGGCGGACCGACCGATGAAGGGCCACGGTCACGCCCCCATGGCCGATGCGGCGACGCTTCAGCCTCTCGCGGACAGGATCGCCGCCGCCCTGGACTGATGCCGCGCGAGGCGTCTTGCGTCCGGCGCGATCCGTCCGCATAAGGCGCGCAGTTCCGTCATACGGACGCGGCCGGTTTAGCTCAGTTGGTAGAGCGCCAGTTTTGTAAACTGGATGTCGCGGGTTCGATTCCTGCAACCGGCACCATCTTTTCAATGACTTAGCGCTGCAAAATTTGCAGAAGACAGTTCCGGGGGCACACCGGGGGCACAAAACATTATTGACTATCAATCACTCCAACGCTGTTCACAGCAGTTCATGTGATTCAAATGGGGGGCGACAGCCTAGCCCGTAGCCGGGACAACTGGCTTTCGACGCTCTGTAGCGATGCGGTTTTTGCTTTGCCTACGACTCCCGCGGACACCTCTACCTAGCGCAATACCCTAGCAGTGACATCCGGGCTTGGCGTTGGCGAAAGCGAGTGGCCCCGGCCGGCGAGCCATACGAGCGACACGAACCACCACAAACCCAGGACTTCGATATCCGGACTGAGGCGCCCCCTTCCTGATCCCTCGTTTTGAGTGAGAGTCCGTTTCATCAAGGAGACGGACGTGAAGAAGAGCAGGTTCAACGAAGCGCAGATCATAGGCGTGCTGCGCGAGCAGGAGGCCGGAAGCCCGACGGCGGAGGTATGCCGAAGGCACGGGATCAGCGAGCAGACCTTCTATCGGTGGAAGGCGAAGTACAGCGGCATGAGCGTGTCGGACGCCACGAAGCTGAAGGCGCTGGAAGACGAGAACCGGCGGCTGAAGAAGCTGCTGGCGGAGTCGATGCTGGACGTGTCGGCGCTGAAGGATCTTCTGGGAAAAAACTGATCGGGCCTGCAGCGCGCAGAGCGGCCGTGCTTCGTCTGATGGCGGAGCGCGGCTTCTCCCAGAAGCGCGCCTGCGGGCTGGTTCAGATCGATCCGAAGACGGTGCGTCGCGAGCCTGAACAGGGCGATGTGGAGGTGCGCGAGCGCCTGCGCAGCCTGGCGGCTGAGCGCCGCCGGTTCGGCTACCGGCGCTTGGGCATTCTGTTGCAACGGGAGGGCCTCAGCATGAACAAGAAGCGGCTGTTCCGGCTCTATCGGGAGGAAGGCTTGGCGGTGCGACGGCGACGGGGCCGCAAGCGGGCCACCGGAACCCGTGCGCCCATGGCCCTGCCGGACGGCCCAAACCAGCGCTGGTCGCTGGACTTCGTGGCCGACAGTCTGTCGTGGGGCCGACGCTTCCGCATCCTGTGCATCGTGGACGACTTCACGCGCGAGGCCCTGGCTCTGGTGGTCGACACCTCGATCGGCGGCTCACGCATGGCGCGCGAGTTGGACCGGCTGATCGCCCGACGCGGGCGTCCGGCCATGATCGTCAGCGACAACGGGACCGAGATGACCAGCCGGGCCATCCTGGAATGGACCAACCGCACCGGCGTGGCCTGGCATTACATCGCGCCGGGCAAGCCGCAGCAGAATGGCTTCGTCGAAAGCTTCAACGGCAGGCTCCGCGACGAGTGTCTGAACGAGGAGGTCTTCGCCACCCTGGCCGAGGCCCGCGCCGTCATCGAGCGCTGGCGCATCGACTACAACCACGTCAGGCCGCACTCGGCGCACGGGGGACTGACCCCGGAGGCGGTGCGCCTGAACCCCGCGGCCGTTCGGCTGCGCAACTTGATCAGCTCCGCCGCACGGCCGCTCCCGTCGGCGAAGCAGATCGGCTATCAACCCCCTGGACTCTCATAATGATCGAGGGACCAGAGGGGGGCGCCTCAAAGTCGTAGTGGATCGAGGACACCTGCGCCCCTCCTCCGGCATCGAGGTGCCCCAGAACCTTCGAGCGAATGAAAGGCGTCACGCCGCAGCGTTCGCTCGTCATATTGGTGCTCATCGTCCGGCGAAGATCGTGGACCGTCGGCCCCTTGATCCCAAGCCCGACCTTGAGCCGTGTCAGGGCGTGGGTGACGCTCTCGGGATGAACGGCGCGGTCGGCCTTCCGGTCCGTGGGAAATACGTAGGCGGATGCTTCCTTGCGGTCGATATCCGCCAGTTCGATCGCCCGACGGATGAGTGGAATAGCCGCCTCCGGCAATGGGACCATGTGGGCCCTGCTGCCTTTCATCCGCTTTGAATCGATCAGCCAGGTCTTCGCGGCGAAGTCGAGCTCACGCCTCTCCATTCCAACGACCTCGGCGCGGCGTTGTCCGAGCATCGTCAGAAGCTTGATCGCGATCCGCATGGCTTCGCTGACATGGATGGGCCGACCTTCCTCGTCCATGAGACCCGTCGGGTCGTCGAGCGCGCGCCAGAGCGCCGTCAGCTCCTCGTCCGACCAGATACGCGATCTCGGGACGCTATCGGCGAACGGCGCGAAGCCCGTCGCAGGATTGACGAGGACGAGGTCGTCGCTGATCGCGAAGTTATAGATCTGACGAATGATGGCCTGTGTGAGATTGGTCTGCACTCCGATCCCCTTGGCGATCATCCCTCGAAGGAGTGCCTTGACGTCGGGGCGTGTCACCGAGCCGTAGGGAAGCTTTCCCAAAACCGGCTGAACATGAAGGCGAAGGCGATCCTTCTCACCCGCGATCACGTGGGACTTCTTGCGCTTGCCCTTCGGTTTCCATTCCCCGGAGACGCACGCCGCGAAATAGGCTTCTGCAAGGTCGTCGAACGTCCGGATGGCATCGTGGACTTCAACACGAGCTGCACGCCTCACCGTTGCAGGATCGCCGCCGAGCGCAACATCCCTGTCGAGCTCAATGGCCCGATCTCGGGCGTCCTTCAGACTGATCGAGGGCATCTTGCCGATGGTGTACCGCGGCTGACGGCCGTCGGGCGTTCTGTATCGATATATCCACGTTCGGGCGCCCTGGCCGGAAATCCTGAGGCAGAGTCCGGGGGTCCGAAGATCCCAGAGTTCCAGACGCTGGCCGACTTCGGCCCTCGCCGAAGCCACCGCCTTATCCGTTAAAACCAGCCTCGGCATGGCATGAGTATCCCGCTCATTTGGGGGCACGCCGGGGGCACAAATCAGTGAAACTTCATGCTAACAAATGAAGCGCGTAGAGACAACTAAGCCCTTGCCATGATTGGACTTATCGGCTAGATTGAACAGCACTGCAAAGTCCTGAAAAGACTTCATGTGGGAAATTTGTAAACTGGATGTCGCGGGTTCGATTCCTGCAACCGGCACCATTCCCCTTCTTTGAAGACGGATGGCCTTGGACCTGAGGATCGCTACAGTGTCCGCTCTTTTCAGGAGTGCGTCTTGCCTGCTTCTCGTCGTCTGGTGCTCGTCGGCGGTCTCGCCGCTGCGGGCTGCTCCTCCCTCGCCGTGACAGCGGGCGGTGTCCGCCGTATGGACCCAGCCTTAGACGGGGTGGTCGCTCCGGATGCGCGGCTCGAGCGTCTGGCGTCGGGCTTCACCTGGTCCGAAGGCCCGGTCTGGATTGCCGACGGGGACTATCTGCTCTTCAGCGACGTGCCGGAGAACCGCATCCATCGTTGGTCGCGGATGGAAGGTCTCTCGGTCTTCATGGCGCCGTCCGGCTATGACGGGCCCGATCCGTCGGTCTTCCGCGAGCCGGGGTCGAACGGCCTGATCGTCGGCCCGGCGGGGACGATTTTGATGGCGGATCACGGCAATCGGGCGATCGCCCGCGTGGATTTGGCGACCCAGGTCAAGACCTTGCTGGCGACCCATTACCGCGGCGCGCGGTTCAACTCCCCCAATGATCTGGTCCAGGCGTCGAACGGTGCGATCTTCTTCACCGACCCGCCCTATGGTCTCAAGGACATGGACCGTTCGCCGCTGAAGGAGATGGCGGAGAACGGCGTTTACCGGCTCGATCCCGATGGCGACGTGCATCGTCTGGTCGATGATCTGACCTTCCCCAACGGCGTCGCCCTGTCCCCGGATCAGCGCACCCTCTATGTCTCGGTCTCCGATCCGGCGCGACCGGTCCTGATGGCCTATGAGCTGGACGGCGCGGGCGGGATCAGGGGCGGCCGGGTGTTCAAGGATTTCGCCGCCCTGGCGGGGCCTTCGGCGCCGGGCCTGCCGGACGGGATGGCGGTCGATCGGGACGGACGCCTGTTCGCCACCGGTCCGGGCGGCGTCCATGTGCTGACGCCGGACGGCCGCAGCCTGGGTCTGATCGACACGGCGGGCGCGGCGGCCAACTGCACCTTCGGAGAAGACGGCCGCACCCTGTTCATCACCGCCGGCGACCGACTGCTGCGGCTTGAGACCCTGACGCGCGGCTGACGAGGCGGGTTCACGGCGCGGCGGGTTCACCGCGCGGCGGTCAGCGTCCCTTCCAGGCTGATCGTGGCGTCGGCGTTCTCGACCACATTCAGGGTCGTCGCCTCGACCTTCCGGTCATGCAGGGCCGCCAGCCAGCCGAAGGCGGCGGTGGTCGACACATTGGTCAGGCTGAACCCCAGCCCCCCCTCGGCCGACATCCCCATCTGGGGCGTCAATCCGGTCGCCGCCTCGACCTCGGCGACGGCGGCGGAGACGTCGACCTCTCCTGCCTTCGCCTCGCCGACGGCCAGGCTCCCCGTCCCGCGCTCGATGGCCGTCAGTTCGGCCTCGGCCGTCGCGCGCGTCCGCGCGGCCTCATCGCGCCAACTCGCCAGCGGCCGAACGATCAGCAACCAGGCCAGGACGGCGGCGATCGCCACGCCCATCACGGTCAGCATGCGCCGCTCGCGCAAGGTGCGGCCGTCCCACCAGGCGGCGGCTTGAGCGATCAGGCCGTTCATTGCATCCCTCCAATGATCACTTCGCTGACTACCCGACCGCCGTCCTCGACCGTGGACTGGTCCGTCATCGACAGCCCAGAGGCGGTCAGGGCCGCACGGATCGCGTCCAGATCCGAAAAGGCGGGATAGCTGAGCGTCGCCCGCACCCCCTTGCCGGGCCCGGCGCTGAGACTGTCCAGTTCGGCCCCATCCACCTGTTCGACCGCCGCGAACAAGGCCGCCGAAACCGCCGCCAGCCCGCCCGGCGGCGGCGCGACGTCGATCAGCCGACGCGCCTCCTGAACGGGATCGGGGGCGCCGGCCGCCTCCGGCAGCCGGGCCTCGATCAGGGCCAGGGTCCGGCGTTCGGCGTCCCGCGCTGCGGCCTGATCGCGCAAGCCGCCCGCTGCGGTCAGGATCAGGGGCGAGACCAGCAGGGCCGCCGCCAAGGTCGCCGCCAGACGCCAGTCGCCCCGGCCCGGTTCGCGCTTGCGTTCCTGGCCCGACAGCAGATCGACGGCCGGCGCGACGGCGGCGGCGGCCAGCCAGCGCTCCAGGGTCTCGGCGTCCTCGATCCGCACCAGGCGGCGATCGCCGGCGATCAGGGCCACCAGATCGGACTGCACTGTGGCCGCAAAGCCTTCACCCCGCAGGGCCGTATCCCCGCCGAAGGCGGCGGCGACCAGTTCATCGCCCGACGGCGGCGGCGCAAGAAGACAGTCGGGCGTGACCGCGACCGGCCGAACCCCAAGGGCGGCCAGATAGTCGATCCAGGCTTCCAATAGACCCGCGCTGACGGCGGCGACCAGTCGTGGGGCGGTCTCTTCGCCGCGCGCCGCCGGCGCCACGGCCACGACCGTTCTTTCGGGATCGCCGGCCAGTTCGTCCTTCAAGGCCCAGCGCGCAGCGGCCCGCACCTGAGCCGCGCCGCCGACCGGCAGATCCAGCCAGCGCACCAGAACATCAGCGCCCGGCGCCACGGCGACGGTGCGGACATCGGGCGTCGTCTGGGGGTCTTCGAGCAACAGCGACCCGCGCTGCAACACCCGCCCGCCTTCGTCGAAGGTCAGGAAGGGCGCGGGCATGGAGGCGGCCGGCGGGATGATGACGATACGGGTCTGGCTCATTCTTCAGGGGTCCAGCGGCGAATGACGGTGCGCACCGCGCCGTCGGGCGCGGCGTGGATCAAGGCGGTTCGGACGGCGCGACCGCCCGCATAGTCGACGTCGACCGTCAGATCGAAATAGCGCGTGACCAGCGTCACCTGCTCACGGGTCTGATCATCCGGCGAATAGGTTTGCAGGGCCGGCTGCCCCCAGAAGGCGTCCGTAGAGGCCCAGCCCTGGCGCGGTCGGGCGGCGATGGCGGCCCGCGCGCCCTGAACCCCGACCGCGCCCCCGGTCAGCATGGTCAGAAGCGGCGCCTGATCCGGCGTCAAGGTGTTGACGTTCAACTTGGCCGGTTGGGCCGTCGGCAGGGCGCAGACATAGGGTCGAAGCCGATCATAGAGACCGGCGTCGATGTGGGCGACCGCCCGCATCTCGCTGACGTCGGCCAGCATGATTCCGCCGGTCCGGTAGGGCGTGGCGAGGCCGGCGTAACGCGCGTCCTCGGCCCCGCCCGGCGCGGCCTCCGCATCGGCGTCCATCCAGTCGGTCAGGGCGGCGGCGGCGGCGGCCATCCGGGCGCGCGACACCCCCAGGGCGGCCCCTAGGGCGATGAACTGGGCCGCGCCCTCGGGCCGGGCGAACAGATCTTCCCTCTGGCCATAGACCAGCGAGTTCAGGTTGAAACAGGCCTGACCGTCGGTGACGACGGCGCGGATCGCCCCCTCTTCGATCGGGAAGTTCAGCACCCGGCCGTTCCAGCGCGGCTCCAGAGGGGTGCGCAGCGGATCGGCCTTGATCAGGTCGGCGATCTGGCGACGGGCCAGGCTCTCGGCCCCGGCGGCGTACCACTGGGCCTGGGCCTGGACGTCGGCGTTGGTGGTGCGGCGCACGGAAAAGCGCACGTCGTCCAGAAGGACGACCGCCACGGCGGCCATGACGGCCACCAGCAGCAGGACGGTCAGCAGGGCCATCCCTTCGCGCGACGTCCGCCCCCGCCTCATGCCGATGCGACCAGAAAAAGCTGCTCCAGCCGTCCCACCCCATCCAGGGTCATGACGATACGAACCGCATCGGGCAGCGGTCGGTCGCTGGAGGTGATGAAGGCCTGGGCTTCCGACCCGTCCTGAATAAAGGTCACGGCGGCGTCCTTGACCCCGCGACAGAGGACTTGAGGCGGTCCCGGGCGCGCGCCGTCCAGATAGGGGAAGACCCGCCGCTCCAGACGCCCCTCCACCACCCGATATTCGACCCGCTGCAACGACGCCCGCGGGGCCTGGCCGGGATTGGACCAGCCGTTCCGAACCAGACTCAGGATCGGATCGCCGGGCTGCTCCTGCCCCATCAGGGCGCGCGGCAGAGGCCGCCCGGTCGGGGCGCGAACGCGGCGCGGCGCAGCCTGGGCCAGGTCGGCCTTCAACAGGGCGCGCATGCGCTGAAGATCGCCGATCCGGTCGGTCTCGGCGCGCAGAGCGAACCGGGTGTCGATCGTCTGGCTCAGCACCAGGGCGCCCGCCCCGGCCAGGAGGGCGAAGATCGCCAGGGCGACCAGCACCTCCACCAGGGTGAAGCCGCCCTGCCTCCCAAGCCTGTGGCGCACGCGCCTCATGCCGCAGCCGCGCGGAACAGGACCCGGTCGGCGACCTGGCCTTCGTCGGTGAAGACGCGAACGTCGATCCGGCCCAGGCCGGGAACCTCGGTTCCCGTCACCACCCGCCGCCAGCGCCAGACGCGGCCCGCCAGCTCGACCTGGCCTGAGGTTTCACCGGTCGGCAGGCTGGACGCCAGCATGGCCTCTGCCGCCACGTTTTCAGCGACGACCCCGCCCAGGGTCCGGGCTTCCAGCCGGACCGCCGAGCGTGTCGCCTCTCCCGACAGATTCAACAGGGCCATCGCCGCAAGAGCGAAGACCGCCAACGCCACCAGCATCTCGATCAGGGTGAAGCCGGCGCGGCCCGCCGCTGACGATCGGACGGCCTCAACCATTGATCGACACCTCGCCCGCGCCGTCGATCGAGATGGTGCGGACCTGTTCGTCACGGCTCAGCCGAACCTGCGCCGGATCGGCGATTCCCGTGGGATCGAAGACGATGCGAACAGGGCCGGCGGGCGCCGCGACGCCCTCCGCCCAGGTTCGAGGCGTGAAGACGCCGTTCAGCGGCGTCCAGGCCGTCCCGTCGAACTGCGCGAACCGATAGCCGGATGCGTCCGCCTCGACCGCCACCGGACGGTTGGTCATGATGGCCTCCTCTCGGGCGCGCGCCAGCCGAGCGGCGAACTGCTCGGCCTCCACCCCGACGGCCGGTCGAGGATCGGGCATGGAGAGCACCACCGCCCCAGCCGCCAGCCCGATCACCGCGATCGTGACCATCAGCTCGACCAGGGTGAAACCGGCTTTTCTTTTGGCGCTACCGCTCGCCGCACGGCGGCGCGCTGCTTGAGCGCGGTCAGCCCTGCCAGTTGCCGAGGTCCGCATCATTGCCCTCGCCCCCTTCCTTCCCGTCCGCCCCCAGGGAGAAGACGTCGAACGGCTGGCCGTGCGTGCTCTGGCGGCGGTAGCGGTAGGGATTGCCCCAAGGATCTTCGGGCAGACGACGCACATAGCCGCCCTGGCGATAGCGTTCCGGCTGGGCCAGGCCGACCGGCGCCGACACCAGGGCCTGCAGCCCCTGCTGATCGGTGGGGAAGTTCAGATTGTCGAGCCGATAGGTTTCGATCGCCTGTTCCAGAACCGCGATGTCCGCCTTGGCCTTGGCCACCATGGCCCGGTCCTGGCTGGGCAGGACATTGATGGCCACGACCGTCGCCAACAGGCCGATGATGACGATGACCACCATCAGCTCGACCAGGGTGAAACCTTGACGTTTCCGTCTCTTGTTCTGATTTTCTGAAGTCATCACTAAACGCTCCTCACCCCATCGCCAGGGTGTTGATCTGAAGAATGGGCAGCAGGATCGACAGGACGATCAGGGCCACCACCCCGCCCATGACGACGATGATGGCCGGCTCCAGCAGGCTCAGCATCACGGCGGTGAAGGTGGCGAACTCTCGCTCCAGATAGTCGGCGGCGCGCTCCAGCATGGGCTCCAGCCGGCCACTGCTCTCGCCCGAAGCGGTCATATAGACCAGCAGCGGCGGAAAGACGCCGGCGCGGCGCATGGCGGCCGACAGGCCCCCGCCCTCGCGCACGGCCTCGGCCATGGTCTCCGTCGCGCGTCTCAGGGCCCGGTTCGACACCGTGCGAGCAGTGATCGTCAGCCCCTCCAGCACGGGCAGGCCGGCCTGAATCATGGTCGACAAGGTCCGCGCCATGCGCGCGCCGTGCAGGTCGCGCGTCAGCCGGCCGATGACGGGCAATCTCAACATCGCCTCATCCATGCGCAGACGGGTTGCAGGATGGCGCCGCGCGGCCACGCCCCCGCCGATCAGGGCCGCCAGGATCAGGATCAGCAGCCAGCCCCAGTGCCGCATCAGCGTCGACAGGCCGATCACCATCCGGGTCAACAGCGGCAGGGTCTGGTTCATGCTTTCGAACTGATCGACCACCTTGGGCACGACAAAGGTCATCAGCACCGCGATGACGCCCAACGCTACCACCGCCAAGACGGCGGGATAGACGATCGCCGTGATCACCTTGCCCCGCACCTGCTGGTCGCGTTCCAGCCCGTCAGCCAGCCGTTCCAGAATGGGTTGCAGTGCGCCGGACTGTTCGCCGGCCGAGACCATGGCCCGGTAGAGCGGCGGAAAGGCGCGGCCCTGCACCGACATGGCGTCGGACAACCGCCGCCCCTCCATCACCCCGGCATGAACGCCTTCCAGCACGCGACGCACGGCCGGCCGATCCGCCTGGAGGGCCAACGTCCGAAGCGCCTCCTCGACCGGAGAGACGGAAATCAGCGTCGCCAGCTGCCGGGTCGTCAGGGCCAAGGTCTTCGCCCCCAGACGGACGCCGGCGCCGCCCTGTAGGGGCCGTTCGCCCCGCGACCCGACACGAGCCGGCGTGAGTTCCAACGCCATCAGGCCGCGACGGCTCAACTGTCCCCTCGCCGCCGTCTCGTCCGCCGCAGTCAGGGCGCCGGACACGGTTCGGCCGACCGCATCGACGGCGACATAGTCGAAGCCCGCCATCAGGCCGCCTCCGCCGGGTCGGCCGCCGTTTCCTGGCGAGCCACGCGCACCGCCTCCTCGACCGAGGTGACACCCTCAAGCACCAGGGCCCGCGCCCGATGCCCCAGGGTTCCCGCCCCATCGAAGGCGGCGGCGACCAGAGCGTCCTCGTCCGCCTCAGCGGCGATCAGGCGACGCAGGCGGTTGCCGACCTTCATCACCTCATAAAGGCCGATCCGACCGATATAGCCGGAGCCGCCGCAGTGGCTGCACCCCTGCGGGCGCCAAACCGTGACCCCGGCCTTGGCGCCGATCAGCTTGGCGGTCTTCTTGTCGGCGACCTCGGGGATGCGACAGTGTTCGCACAGACGGCGCACCAGCCGCTGGGCCACGATCAGCCGCAGGGTCGAGGCCAGGAGGAAGGGCTCCACCCCCATGTCGCGCAGACGCGTCACCGCCCCCGCCGCGTCGTTGGTGTGGACGGTGGACAGGACCAGATGGCCGGTCAGGGCGGCCTGGACAGCGATGGCGGCGGTTTCGACGTCGCGGATTTCGCCCACCATGACCACGTCCGGGTCCTGGCGCAGAATGGCCCGCAGGCCCGCAGCGAAGGTCATGCCGACCTTGGTGTTGACTTGGGTCTGGCCGACACCGTCGATGGCGTATTCGACCGGGTCTTCGACTGTCAGTATGTTGCGCGTCTGGTCGTTCAACAGGGCCAGGCCCGCATACAGGCTGGTGGTCTTGCCCGAACCGGTCGGCCCGGTGACCAGGATGATTCCGTTCGGCTCGGCCAGGGCCGCGCGGAAGGCGGCCAGGGCGTCGGGCGCCATGCCCAGGCGGTCCAGGGTCAGGCCCGCCTGATCCTTGTCCAGAATCCGCATCACCACCCGTTCGCCGCCGCGCGACGGCAGGGTCGAGACCCGCACGTCCAGCGTCTTGCCGCCCAGGGCCAACGGAATGCGGCCGTCCTGGGGCACCCGCTTCTCGGCGATGTCCAGCCGCGCCATGACCTTGATCCGCGAGACCAGAAGCGGCGCGATGCGCGGATTCAGGCTCAGGGCCTCGCGCAGCAAACCGTCGATCCGCATCCGCACCAGAAGCGCGCTCTCATAGGTCTCCAGATGGATGTCCGAGGCGCCGGTCCGCACCGCCTCGGCGATGATTCCGTTGATCAGCCGGATGACCGGGGCGTCGTCGGCCGTGTCCAGGAGGTCGGCGGCCGCCGGGATGTCGTCGATCAGACTGTCCAGACCGGCAGGCATGTCCAGATCCTCGCCGTCCGCCGCCGCCAGATGATCGCCCGCATAGATCTCGGACAGCTGCCGGTCGAAGGCGGCCTGGCTCAGGGGCTCAACCGCCAGCGGCCGACCCAGCACCCGCCGCGCCTCGATCAGTCCCTTGGGGTCGGCGCCCTCGCGCAGACCCACCCGCGCCACATCGCCGGCGTCCAGCAGCAGGACGCCGTGCCGTTTGGCGAAGCCGTAGGGCAGGCTTGGGCCGACCAAGGTGATCATGGCGTCAATATCCCGCCGACGGCAGGGGCGCGGCCTCGACCGGGGCCACAGGCGCGGTCACGCCGGTGGGCGCGATCACCATCGGCTCGCCCGTCGCCGGGGCGGCCGGAGCCTGGGTCCGCATATAGTCCCGCACCAGAGCGTCCAGGCTGGGCTCGCGATCCGGCTGAACCGCCTGCTGCTGGTCGCGGATATAGCCCCAACGGTCGGCAGCCAACCCTTGGGCCTCTTCGCGGGTGCGGATGATGGTGGGGCGCAGGAACACCATCAGATTGGTTCGGCCGCGCTGACGGCTGTTCGAGCGGAACAGGGCCCCGACTCCCGGCAGGTCGCCCAGACCGGGGATCTTGTCCGCCTGAATGATGTCGTTCTGGTCCAGCAGCCCCCCGGCCACCGCAATGTCGCCGTCATCGACGACAAGGGTCGTCTGCAGCTCGCGCTTGTCGAACACCAAATCCGTCGTGCTGCTGGTCAGGCCGCCATTGATGGCCGACACCTCCTGACGCAGCGTCAGGGTGATGGAGCCCCCGGCGTTGATCTGAGGTTTGACTGTCAACCGCACCCCGATGTCCTTGCGGTCGGTGGTGGTGAAGGGGTTGGAGTTTCCGTCCAGCAGGGTCTGGCCCGTGGTGATCGGCACCTCCTGTCCGACCAGGAAGGTGGCCTCTTCGTTGTCCAGCGTCATGATGGACGGGGTCTGGAGCAGGTTGGAGCCCTTGTCGGTCTTGGCCGCATTGATGATGAAGCCGAACAGGCCGTCTCCGACCTCGAACCCGCCGCCGCCGACGAAGCCGTTGGCGCCCACCAGACTGTTCAGGGCCAGGGTCTGCAGCTGTTCGCGCAGAGGATCGTCCTCGTCCAGCTGCCCCGCATAGGCGCCGCCGGCCATTTTCACCAACGGGGTGGCGTTGTCAGTATAGTTGGTCAGGCCGACGCCGTTCTCCCCGCCGTACAGCCACTGGACGCCCAGTTCGCGCACGGCGTTGTCGCTCAGCTCGACCACAATGGCCTCGATCAGCACCTGCTGGCGGCGCACGTCCAGGCGACGGATGACGTCGGCCAAGGTGCGCTGCATGTCGGCCGGCCCGGAGATCACCAGGGCGTTGGCGCCGGGGAAGCGGGCGATGGTGGCGCGCTGGCCGGTGGCGGTGACGGAGGACGAGCCGATGGCGCCGCCCTCGGCGTCTCCGCTCCCCAAGCTGGCGGCGGCGCGCGACAGGCCGCTGGAGGCGCTGGTCGTCGATCCGGTCGCGGCGGTGCGCAAGCCCTGGCTCGTGCTGTTGGAGGCCGTCACGGGCTGGCCCACCACCTGTTGCAACACCGGCAGAAGCTGCTCGGCGTTGGCGTGTTCCAGGAAAACGACGTTCACATCCTGGTTCGCCCTCGACCGGCCGTCCAGGTCATGGATCAGGCCGCGCACCCGCGCCAGGGCCTGGCCGTCGCCGCGCAGGACGATGGAGTTGGAGCTTTCGACCGGCGTGACCGTCACCATGCCCTGCCCGCCCCCGGGCGCGGCCATCACCTGTTGCAGCACCCCGGCGATCTCGCGCGCGGAGGCGTTCTCCAGGGCGACCACCTCATAGCTGGACCGATCCACGTCGATCCGGCCGATCAGCGAGCGGATGCGCGCCAGATTGTCCGAGAAATCGGCCACCACCACGCTGTTGGCGCCCGGATTGGCCAGAACCTGGCCCTGAGCCCCGACCAGGGGCCGAATAGTCTCCGCAGCCGAGGCCGCGTCGATGTTGCGCAGTTGGAAGACCTCGGTCGAGAACCGCTCGGCCCCGACGGTGGACGGTCCCTGGGCCGCGCCCTGGGCGGGACTAATCCGATAGGCGCCTGACTGGGTCGGCGTCACCACCAGGCCGTTGGCCCGCAGCGTGGACAAAAAGACTTCAAACAGTTGGGCCCGACCCAGCGGACGCTCGCTGGTCACCGTCACCGTACCGGTCACGGCCGGGTCGACGATGAAGGTGCGGCCGGTGGTGCGGGCCACGTCCTGGATGAAGGCGCGAATGTCGGCGCCCTGGACGTTCAGGGTCTGGCGCGCCTCCTGGGCCAGGACCGGCGAGGCCGCGACCGGCGCCTGAAAAGCCAGAACCAGGGCCAGCGCCCCGACGCCGGAGCGCATCAGCCGGTGGCGCAGAGAGACGGTCATGGTCGCGTCCTTATGGTGGTGGTGCGGGTCTGCCCCCCGCGCTCATACTGGATTTCGGCAGAGGAAGCGTCGGCCAGCTGACTTCTCAGGGCGCCGACCGCTTGAGGGCTGTTCAGGGCCACGCCGTTGACCGACAGAATGACGTCGCCCGCCTGAAGACCCGCGCTGCGAAGCTCCGACCCGTCTCCGGCGGACGAGACGGTCAGGCCTTTGACGCCCAGCCCCTGCAGCCTTGGGCGCAAAGCGGCCTGAGCGATCAGGCGTTGGGGATTGACGACTGCGGCTGCGGCCGCGTTCGAGGCGGGGGAAGCGGCGGGCGGGGTCACGATCTGGGGGGTCGAGGGCGGCGGCGGGGGCGACGCGGCCCCGGCAGGCGCATCCGTAAACTCCAACCGGGTCAGGGACTGGCCCCGCGCCAGGGTCACAAAGTCGGGAGCGACAGACTGCAACACCAGTCCGGGCTCGACCTCCTCTCCGACGCCGACGGAAATCTGACGCCCGTCAGCCAGGCCTATGATGGCCGAGCCGCCGCCCACGCCGCCCGCGCGGACGCCGAACAGACGCATCTGACTGGCCTCCGCGCCCGAGGCGCCGGCCAGGCCCCCCTGCCCTCCGGTGCGGAAGAAGGCGTCAAACCGCGACAGTATGCTGACGTCGACAGGCCTAGCCGCAGCGGCGGCGGCCGGCGCCTCAGCCTGGGGCCTGGGCGCGGCGAACAGCCAGATCAGACGGCCGGCCTGCACCAGCAGCAGGGCGATCAGAAGGAGTTCCACGAGGCGGCGCAGCGGCAGACGACGCCCCCTGTCCAGGGCGGCGGAGAGGCTGAGGTTGCGGATGTCAGCAATCACGACGCCAAGCCCGTGCCGGCCCCCGACGGCCGCGAATGGCGTGTAGAACAATCGTCCGTATGCGGGCCTCACCGAAGTGTGAAGACGCGGATAACTTCTCGTGACAGTTCCACTGTGTACGGACATTTAGATCGAAACGGCCGGGAGGCGTTCGCCTCCCGGCCGTCGATGGCTTGCGGTTCTGACGGATCAGAAGCGCGCGGTCAGGCTCACCGAGGCGCTCTGACCCAGGTCATAGTTGTTGACCCGGATCTTGGCGCCCCGCTCCTGGTACTCGTCGAAGTCGGTTCCCAGCAGGTTCCGCAGTTCCAGGGCGAAGCCCATGTCGCGGTCCATGACGGTGAAGTCCTTGCGATACACGAAGTCGAGGAGGACGCCCGGCTCCTGGATGAAGTCCGGTTCGCGGCTCGAACCGATGCCGGCGCCGCGGGCGGTGATGCGATCGCTGACATAGTTGACGATGATCGTCGCCTGCGACCGTGCCGTATCGTCTTCCCAACCCAGTTGCAGGTTGGCGACGTGATCCGACTGGCCTTGCAGACGGCTGCCGTCCTGAATGAAGAAGGAAGCCTGTTCCGGCGTACCGGCGCCGCCCAGGGTCAGCACCGTATCGCCCGAGCTCACCTTCACCTCAGAGTCGGAGTAGGTGTAGTTGGCCTGGACCAGCCAACGCTTGTTGGCGATGAAGGGCATGGGCTGGTCGGGGAACTCGAAATACTTCTTCACCTCGACCTCGGCGCCCATGATGGTCGCCTTGGGCGCGTTCAGGAAGGACTGCTGGCGCTGGTTGCCGACATCGACGATGACGGATTCAACCGGCTTGTCCATGTCCTTGTAGAAGACGCCGGCGGTGATGAACTGCTGGCGGGCGAAGTACCATTCGTATCGCGCGTCCAGGTTCAGCAGTTCGGTGTCCACCAGGTAGGGGTTGCCGATGAAGATGCGGTCGCTTTCCGGATCGGTATAGGCCTGGGGGGCCAGTTCGCGGAACTGCGGGCGACCGATCGTCTTGGACGCGCCGAACCGCAGTTGCTGATCCTCAGCGAAGTTCCACGTGGCCGTGAAGGAGGGCAGCCAATACTGCTCCTCGATTTCGGTGGCCTTATAGGTCGAGGCGCCGCCGAAAACGTCGCGCGGGGTGACGCTCTGCTGCCCGTCCTCGAAACGGACGCCGACCGTCGTGCGGACCAGCGGGATGATTTCCGCATCGATCATCGCATAGGCCGCATTGACCTGAAGCTCGGCGTCATAGGCGCTGGCGCCGTTGCTGCCGGCGATTTCGCGCAGCTGCAGCGTGTTCGGATTGATGTTGTAGTCCGAGAACAGATAATCGACCCGCGCGTGACGCTGGCTGTCGGTCAGGCCGTTGACGGCTTCGAACTGCAGATCGTGACGGGTGGCTTCGCGATTGTTGTCGAACGAGGCCACGCCGGCGCTGATGATCGCCTCGCGGATCGAGGACAACGGCAGGGTGTAAGCCACATCCACGCCGCCCGAGACGATGTCGTCGTCCAGTTCGCTGAACGAGATCAGATTGCCCTGAACGTTGTGGATGTAGTCGCCGGCGGCGTCCACGCCGTATTGGAAGCGGGACTCATAGGGCGCGTCCCGCGACGTCTTGGCGTAGGCGGCCCGCCAGTCGATCTCCAAAGCGCCGTCCATGAACTGGTGTTCGCCAGCCAGCTGGCTCGTGAACAGCTGGCGCACGAACCATTCCGTATAGTCGTTGCGGATGACGCTTCCGCCCGCGTCGAAGTCCGGGCCGGCGGCCGAACGGGTTTCCTTGGTGGTGTTGCGGACGTACAGGTTGGTCCACTTCAGCTCATGATCGACCGTCTTCAGCGACAGGCCGCCGAGCATGTTCAACCGGATGTCGTTCTGGTTCGATTCGACGTCATAGGAAGAGGAGACCTCCAGGGCGTCGCCCTGGAACTGGCCCTCTTGCTGAACGCCGCGACGGGCGCGCCAGCTGTTGTCGTAGCCGGCGACCGCGATAAGGCCCAGCGTCCCCAGGCCGGTGTCCTGCGAGAACCCGCCGGCCAGCTCGACGCCGCCGTCGATCGGGGTCTTCTCGCGTTGCAACAGCCGAAGCGGGGCGTTCTCCAACGACTGCCCCATGGCCTGAAGCTGGGCGGCCGAGAAGTTGGCGGTGTTGATCTGCTTGCCCTGGTCGAAGGCGATGCGGATGGCGCCAGGCACGTCGCGGGTGTCGTCGTCGAAGCCGGTGAAGTCGGTGCGCGACCCGTAGTAGATCAGGCTTTCCTTGCCCGTCGATTCCGTGTTGCCGCCCAGCGACAGCTTCATGTTGAAGAAGGGTTCGTTCGGGGCGTCGATCGTGTGCAGATCGATCACGCCGCCGCCGAATTCGCCGGGAAAGTTGGGCGAATAGGTCTTCTGAACCGTCACGCCGTCCAGGATGCTGGAGGGAAACAGGTCCAGGGGCACGACCCGTTGCAGAGGCTCGGGGCTGGGCAGTGGCGAACCGTTCAGCAGGGCCGACGAATAGCGCTCGCCCAGGCCGCGGACGTAGATGAACCGGCCCTCGACGATCGACAGGCCGGTGACGCGGGTCAGGGCGGCGGCGGCGTTGCTGTCGCCGGTGCGCTCCAGGTCTTCCGAGGTCAGGAAGGCGGCGACTTCAGAGCTTTCGCGGTTTGGCTCGGGGATATAGCGCCCCAGGACGACGATCTCGCCGACTTCGGCGGGCTCTTGATCGACTTGTTCCGCCGAGGTCTGGGCCGGATTCTGGGCCGTCGGGGCGGTTTCAGGTGCGGCTTGGGCGAACGCCAGGCCGGGCGCAATCAGCGCGCTGGTGGCGAGAAGGACCCCGCTCAGGGTCAGAGAAAGTCTGTTCATGGTCTGCGCCTTGAAGGGGTCAGGAAACGCGAAGAACCGGCGGCGACCTTTCAAAGGCCGCCGCCGGCGCCGTCGGGATCAGCAGGGAGAGCCGGCCGTCAGGCCGCAGGTCCAACCCTGCCACCAGGTGTCCTGGGCGTTCCGCACAGCGCCGATGTAGTTCACGCTGTCGAAGAAGCTGTAGACCGTCTTCGGATCGATCGCCGTCACGGCGTTCTCATTGGCGCCGTTGATGAAGGCCAGGTTCTGGTTGGCGATGGTCGTGCCGGAAGCCGGGGCCGTCAGGGTCGACGTTCCCGCCGCCGTCACATTGGTGTTGCGGGCGTTGGTGAACACCGCCGTCGAACGGGCGACGTTGGCCGGACGGTAGGAGATCGAGCAGGACATGTAGATGGAGCGCAGCGAAGGCGTCGTGCCCCCGTCGAAGCTCGTCTGGGTGTCGGCGTCCGCGATGTCGAAGCAGCCGGCGACCGAGCCCGTCGTCGAGGTGGCGACGATGTTGATCAGGGTCGGGTTGGTGCCGGTGTCGAAGTGCATGACCGTGTGGGCGTCGGTCGGGGCGTTACGGCCGACCAGGGTCCAGTTGGCGATCTTCGGCTGCGACAGATAGCGCGAAGCATAAGGCGTCGAGGACGGAGCCGACGAGAACTCGAAACCGGCGGAGCGGCTGGTGGAGTTCGGGGCCCGCTGGGTCACGATGCCGAACTGGGCGCCGCCGCGCCAGCCGGTGTCGGTGTCCAGACCGTCGTCGTCAGCGCCGTTGATGACGATGTGCTTCAGATTGGCGTTGCCGCCGAAGATCTCGATGCCGTCGTCGGAGCTGTTGTAGGACTGGATGTACTCCAGAACCGTGCCGGAGCCGACGCCGGCCAGGGTCAGGGCCTGCAGCTCGTTGCCGGTCGAGATTTCAAAGCCGGAATATTTGATCTGCACATAACGCAGACGGCCCGAGTTGTCGGTCGCCGTATTGCCGCCGTAGAAGGCGTTGGTGCCCTCGACCTGGCCGGTGCAGGTGACCGGCGCGGTCAGCTGGCAGTTGGCCTGGGGTGCGCGACCGGCGAGGACGATGCCGCCCCACTGACCTTGCGAGGTCGCCGTGGCCGTGCCCTCGACGTCCTGGCGGCTGGTGAAGATGATCGGCTTGGTGGAGGTGCCCTCGGCGTAGATTTGTGAGCCGCGGTTGACCAGCAGGTAGTCACCGCCGCTGGAGGCGAAGATCTTGACGCCCGGTTCGATGGTCAGGATGCCCTGCGTGCCCGTGGTCGAGGCGGGATCGATGCCGCGGTCGGTGCCCACCTCGGTGCGGCCGCTGATCGAATAGATGGTGCCGGCGCGGACGGCCAGGCTGAGGTTGCCCAGAATCTGCTGCGGCAGTTGGCAAACGCGCAGCGAGCCGTTGGCGATGGTGCCGACATTGGCCAGGCCGGTCGGGCAATCCGCAGCGGGCGTGCCGGGGGCCGGCGTGTTGCCGCCACCGTTGTTGCCGCCGTTGTTGCCGCCGTTGCCGAAGTTGCCTTCGCCGGGCGAAGCCACTTCCGCCGAGCCGCAGGCGGCGAGCGCGAGGGCGCTGGCCGCCGTCACGAGCAGGGTTTTCATCTGAAGGCCGGTCATCGTCAGTCCACCGTGTCTGGTCAAAGAGCTATGACAGGGGGCGCCCGAGCCCATGCCCGGCCGCAAAGACGTGATCGCCCCTCCTGCCCGAGTGGAGTCATTAGGGATGCTGTGTGAAGGCGCATGCGCTGTTGCGTGAAGTTTCAGCGGAGCTTTTGCTGCGGATTGCGATCCATTTTACGACAAACGATCTGCCTTCGGATCACTGGCTCTCGTCCAAGGCTCTGCGGCGGCGCGCCTTCTTCGGTCTGGCCTTGACCCAATCTGGAAATCTATCTTAGGTTGCAACGTGTCGCGCGATCCCGAAATAAAATCCGGACCTCCACGTCCCGCGCAAGACCGGCGCGCCGCCGACCCAGGGCGGCGACGCGGGTCGATCATCTTGGCTGGCGCCGTCGGCGCCTTCATCTGGCTGACGATCGCCGGCGCGGCCTGGCTGGCGGCACGGGCCCTCGGTTGATCAGTCGCCGTTCCACCACGTCAGGCTGACGGGGAACCGGCGATCGCCCACCTGAACGGCCCCGCTCATAACCGGCGTCTGGTCGCCCAGATTGCGTCTGGCGGTCGCCAGGGCGCCCTGGTCGATCCGCAGATCCAGACGCACCGCCTCTCCGCGCGCAGCGGTTCCCGTCATCCGCAGCCTATCGTCCGTGATCTCATAGGCCTGCAGCGACACCGGCGGCGAGCCGTCCGAGCCGGCGAGGGTCAGGATCAAAGGCGCGCCCGCCCGCGATCCCCGCTCCCACGCTTCAAAAGCCGCGATCTGGCCGACGAACAGCCCGGCCAAGTCCCCCGGTGCAGCCCCGCTCCCAACCGGCCGATACTGGCCCGAGACGTCGCCGCTCAGCTGGTGACGGAAGGCCGCCTCAACCGGCGCCCGCTCTGCGGTCTCCGTCCCCCGGCGCACTCCGCCCTCCCGGCCTTCGCACGCCGCCAGGGCTGCAATACAGAGAAGAATCCCGCCCAGGCGCCGCATCAGCGATCCAACGACCGGTCCAGAGCCCGGAATCCGGCGATGGCCAGTTCGGTCGAGGCGGCGAAGACCTCCGGCTTGATCCGCTCGAAGTCGTCGCTGGGGCGATGATAGTCGGGGTGATAATTGACGCCCATATAGAGGAAGGGAACCCCGGCCTCATGGAAGGGGGCGTGATCGGAGGCGTCCACCCAATTGTCCTCTCCCTCATCCTGCGGCGTGTCCTTGCCGAAGGCGAGGCGGACCGGCCCTACCGGGGCGATCGGCTGCAGGATCGGGCGTAGACTCGGATTTTGATAGGTTCCCGTGACCCATAGCCGCCCATCGGTCTCGGCCCGCGCCGTCATGTCGAAGTTCAGGTTCAGGGCGACGGCGGACAGGGGCATGGGCGGGGCCTTGACGAACTCTTTCGCCCCCAGAAGCCCGCGCTCTTCCCCGTCGAAGAAGACGAGCAGAACGCTGTGCTCCGGCGCCTCGGCCTTCAGCCGCTTGGCCAGCTCCAGGGCGGTCGCGACGCCGGAGGCGTTGTCGTCGGCGCCGTTGTAGATTCGACCGCCGTGGACGCCGACGTGATCATAGTGGGCCGACACGACGATATAGCGGTCGCTGACCCGGCGGCCGGGGATCAGCCCCAGAATATTGACGCCGCGATAGGTCGTCGGCCCGTTGGGCGAATCGCCCATGGCTTCGAACGGCTGCAGCCGCCCGAACGGCGCCGGCGCCACGTCCAGGGCCTCCAGCCGCGACACGAGATAGGCCCTGGCCCGCTCTCCGCCAGTCGAGCCGGTGTCGCGCCCCTCCATTTCGTCCGACGACAGGATCCGCGCGTCCGCCAACAGCTGATCATAGACGGAGGCGACCGCGGCGACCGGCTGGCCGGCCGGCGTCGCGGTCGGCGTGACACAGCCGGCCGCCCCGAGCGCGAGGCCCGCCGTCATGACGGCGCTGACGAAAGAACGGACGGTCGGCATGGGCGGCTCCACGGGGTCGATACGGCAACTTAGCGCGGCGCTGCGGCGCCGTCAGCCGCGTTGACGGGATGATCCTGACGCTGCGCATGCATTGAAACAGATGATAGGGAGTTCGACATGTCCAGCGCGATTCCCGCCTTTCCGCCCGTCGAAGACCTGACCGCCGAGACGGCGGCTGAGGAGCTGGCCTGGCTGGCCGCCGAAATGGCTCGCCACGACGCCCTCTATAATGAAGCGGCGCCCGAGATTTCCGACGCGGACTACGACGCCCTGCGCGCCCGGAATCTGGCGGTCGAGGCCGCCTTTCCCGATCTGGTCCGCCCCGACTCTCCGTCGAACAAGGTCGGCGCCGTCGCCTCCAGCCAGTTTGCCGAGGTGCGGCACGGCGTGCCCATGCTGTCGCTGGACAACGCCTTCGACGAGGGGGAGGTGCGCGACTTCGTCGCCCGCATCGCCCGCTTCCTGAAACTGCCGGCCGACGAACCCATCGCCTTCGTCGCCGAGCCCAAGATCGACGGCCTGTCCGCCAACCTCCTCTATGTGGACGGCCGGCTGACCCTCGGCGCCACGCGCGGCGACGGGCGCACGGGCGAGGACGTGACCGCCAATCTGAACACCATCGCCGATGTGAAACAGGCCCTGGCCGGCGACGACTGGCCCGACCGGATCGAGATCCGGGGCGAGGTTTACGCCCCCAATGACGCCTTCGCCGCCTTCAACGCCGCCGCCGAGGCCGAGGGCCGCCGCACCTACGCCAACCCCCGCAACTTCGCTGCGGGCTCCCTTCGCCAGAAGGACGCCCGGATCACGGGCAAAAGGCCGCTGAACTTCTTCGCCTACGCCTGGGGCGAACACTCCAGCGATTTCGCCGAGACCCAGTGGGAGGCCCTGCAAAAGCTCAAGGCCTGGGGCTTTCCCGTCAACGCCCGCTCGCGCCGGGTCGAGGGCGCCGAGGGCCTGATCGCCGTCTATCGCGAGCTGGAACGCGACCGCGCGACCCTGGGCTATGACATCGACGGCGTGGTCTACAAGGTCGACCGCATCGACTGGCAACGCCGGCTGGGCTTCGTCGCCCGCAGCCCCCGCTGGGCCATCGCCCACAAGTTCCCGGCGCAACAGGCGACCACGGTGCTGGAGGGGATCGACATCCAGGTCGGCCGCACCGGCTCCCTGACCCCCGTGGCCCGGCTCCACCCCGTCACCGTCGGCGGGGTCGTGGTCAGGAACGCCACCCTGCACAATGAAGACGAGATCGAACGTCTGGACGTCCGCATCGGCGACACCGTCCGCCTGCAACGCGCCGGAGACGTCATTCCTCAGATTCTGGGCGTGGTCCCGGACCTGCGGCCCGCCGACGCCGTCCCCTATGTCTTCCCCGACAAATGCCCGGTCTGCGGCTCGGAGGCCGTGCGGGAGGGCGACGAGGTCAAGCGCCGCTGCACCGGCGGCCTGATCTGCGACGCCCAGATCGTCGAGCGGCTGAAGCATTTCGTCAGCCGCCGCGCCTTCGACATCGAAGGCCTGGGCGAGAAACAGCTGGTCGCCTTCCACGCCCGCGGCTGGATCAAGGAGCCCGCCGACATCTTCCGCCTGGCGCGCGATGCGGACCGGCTGAAGGAATTGGAGCGCGAAGATGGCTATGGCGAGACCAGCATCCGCAACCTGGTCGCCGGCATCGACGCCCGGCGCGTCATTGCGCTGGACCGGTTCCTGTTCGGCCTGGGCATACGCGACATCGGCGAACAGACCTCCATCGTCCTGGCTCGGGCCTTCGAAAGCTGGTCCGCGCTGAAGGCCGCCTGCGTCCAGGCCGCCTCGGGTGTGCCGTCCGACGCCTGGACCACGCTCGCCTCCGCCCACGCCATATCGCCCCGCGTCCTGACCCTGATGGCCGAGGCGACGCCCCCCGCCGTCGATCCCTGGCCGGAGGCGACGATGGACATGAAGATCAGTCAGGCCTTCCCCGGCATGGCCGCCCCGGCCCGCCGCTCGCTGGCGACGATGGTTCAGGACTGGTCCGGCCTGGTCGAACTGGCCCGCGTGGCGCGTGAGGAAGCCCCGTCCGAAATCCTGAACCAGATCGCCGGCGTCACCGGCGTCGGCCCCGTCGCCGCCCTGGCCCTGGCCCACTTCTTCCACGAGCCGCACAATCTGAAGGTCGTCGCCGCGCTCGAGGCCGAGCTGACCGAAATCCTCGACGCCGAACGGCCCAAGTCCGACACCCCGGTCGCGGGCAAGACCGTCGTCTTCACCGGCGCCCTGGAACGCTTCACCCGCGACGAGGCCAAGGCCCGCGCCGAAAGCCTGGGCGCCAAGGTTTCAGGTTCCGTCTCGAAAAAGACCGACTACCTGGTCGCCGGCCCCGCCGCCGGGTCCAAGCTCAAGGACGCCGAAAAGCACGGGGTTCGGGTGCTGACCGAGGACGAGTGGCTGGCTCTGATCGGGGGATAGGTGGGGGCTTAGCCGGTCCGCGCGCGGAACGCCCGCTGCTCCAGCCGCCGAAAGCTTCCCTAAGGTCCGGTTTTTGTTGGCGATAAGGTGATCGGCAGAGCCTTGTTTTGATCCAAAACCGGGATCACCTTGCGCCCAACGGGCGGCGTCGCCGACCCGAACAGAGGAAACGACGATGAAGACCAAGATCATGCTGGCCGCCGCCGCCCTGGCGACCGCCCTCGCCTCCCCCGCCCTGGCCGGCGATCCGACTGGCCTGTGGCAGACCCCCACCAATGGCGGCCAGGTGCGGATCAGCCGCTGCGGCCAGGCCCTGTGCGGGACGCTGGTGACGTCGAACCACATCCGCGCCGACCCCAATGTGCGCGACGAGCACAATCGCGACGCCAGCCTGCGGGGCCGGACCCTGCGCAATCTGCCCATGCTTTCGGGCTTTACCGGCGGCCCCACGGAATGGCGCAACGGCTCGGTCTATAATCCGGCTGACGGCCGCACCTATCGCGGCACCATCACCATGAACGGGGACAACAGCCTGAACCTGCGTGGCTGTGTCGTCGCTCCCCTGTGCAAGACCCAGACCTGGACCCGCATCCAGTAATCCTCTTCGGCGCAGAACAGCAAAGGCCCGGCCGGATCGCTCCGGCCGGGCCTTTTCATGGCGTTCAGAGCCAGAACCTCAGCGGTTCAGGGCCGCCCGCGCCGACTCGGCGTAGCGATGGCCCACCGCCGCTCCCTTGGGGAAGACGGCGTCGATTCGCGCCAGATCCTGGGGCGTCAGCGCCAGGTCCACGGCGGCGACGTTCTGCTCCAGGGTCGCGACGCGGCGGGTGCCGGGAATGGGGATCAGATCGTCCCCCTGAGCCAGGACCCAGGCCAGGGCCAGTTGGGCGGCCGTGACGCCCCTGTCGGCCGCGATCGCCTTCACCGCCTCGACCAGATCCAGGTTCTTCTGGAAATTCTCGCCCATGAAGCGCGGATTGGTGCGGCGGAAGTCGTCGGGGGCCAGATCGTCCACCGACCTGATCTCACCGGACAAGAAGCCCCGGCCCAGCGGGCTGTAGGGCACGAAACCGATCCCCAGCTCGCGCGTGACGGCGAACAGCTCGTCTTCGGGCTCGCGGCTCCACAACGAATACTCCGTCTGAAGCGCCGTGATCGGATGGGTGGCGTGGGCCTTGCGCAGGGTCTCAGGCGACGCCTCCGACAGTCCCAGGAAGCGGACCTTGCCTTCGGTCACCAGCTCCGCCATCGCCCCGATCGTCTCTTCGATCGGTGTGTCGGGATCGACCCGGTGGAGATAGTAGAGATCGACGTGATCGACGCCCAGCCGCTGGAGACTGCCCTCAATGGCCCGGCGGACGTTGGCGGGGCTGCCGTCCACCATCAGCTTCGACCGGTCCGCGTTGTAATTGATGCCGAACTTGGTGGCGATAAAGGCTTGGTTGCGCCGATCCTTCAGCGCCTTGCCGAGGAGGATCTCGTTCGTATGGGGCCCATACATCTCGGCCGTATCGAACAGGGTCACGCCCAGGTCCAGGGCCCGGTGGATGACGGCGGTGGACTGGGCCTCGTCGGCGCCGCCGTAGAAGGCGCTCATGCCCATACAGCCCAGGCCGATGGCCGAGACTTCGGGTCCGCTTGGACCCAGTTTGCGCGTCTTCATCTGCGCTCTCCTGTCGATGTGGGGGATCGGCCCAAAAACGGAAAATGGAGGCCGACGATCAGGAGATGGGAGCTACAGGCCGGGGCATCAAGCCCGCCCGGCCTCTGCGATGGTACCGCCTCTCAGGCTTGAACTGAGGACCTCCGGTTCCACAAACCGGCGCTCTAACCAACTGAGCTAAGGCGGCCCGCGCATCGCGAGGCGCGTTCTCTACCGGTCCTGCGACAGGGGATCAAGCGGCTTGATGCGATTTCGTGGCGACGCGGGACAAAAGAAAACGCCCCGGAGATGGCTCTCCGGGGCGTCTGTCCTTTGAAGGCTGCGCCTCACCCGAGGGTGAAGGGCACCCGGACGCGGAAGGTGGCGTCCTGGGCGGCGCCATCGACGGTCCGCGGGGACAGTTGTCCACGCTGAACCACCCGAATGGCGGCGCGACCGAAGCCCATGCCGGCCGGCTCTTCCGAGACCACCCGACAGTTGGCCGGGGAGCCGTTGGCGCGAGCCGTGCACTCGACCGTGGCCGAGCCGCTGATTTCCCGTTCCAGAGCGCGGGCAGGGAAGTCGTCGGCGGTCGGACGCGGCTGACGGGCCCACTGCACGTTCGTGATCACGGACGGCTTGGGCGGCGCCGGCGGAGCCGGAGGCGGCGGCGGGCCGGGAACGACGACGGGCGGACCGGTGTATTCGACCCGATCTTCCTTCTTCGTCGGCGTGATGTTCACCGGCGGAGGCGGAACGATGTTCGGGACGGGCGCGGGCACGCGAACCTGAAGCTTCGGCGGCGGAGGCGTGTCCGTCGGCGGAGGCGGCGGAGGCGGAGGCGGCGGAGGCGGCGGGACCGGCTCGACCAACTCGACCTCGACGGACTCGTCGACGTAGTTGAACTCCTTGAGCTTAAACTTCGACTGCTGAAGGAAGAAGATCAGCAGGGCGAACAGGAGGGTGACGATCAGCAGGCACACGATCAGCACGGGGTAGGAAACCCCCATGAAGCCCTTGGCCTTGGGTACGTCGTAACGACTGCGATGATAAGTGACGTCTGTCATACTATCTCCGCCATCTAGCTCGTCGCCTGGTCTTCGCCGACCAGTGCAACGCTGTAGAAGCCGTTATCCTGCAAGGCGTTCATGACCTGCATGAAGTCGCCGTAGCGGGTGTTTTGGTCAGCCCGAATGAAAATCCGCTCATCGGCCGGGTTCCGGGAGCCGATCTGTTTGGTCAGATCTTCTCCCAGCGTTCCGATGCTGGTCTGGAAGTCGCCCACAAAGACGTCGCCGTCGTTCTGGATCGAAATATAGACCGGCTTGGGCGGGTTCGGGGCCGCCTTGGCGACGGCGATCGGCAACTCTACCGGCACCGACACGGATGCGAGCGGAGCCGCAACCATGAAGATGATGAGCAGGACGAGCATGATATCAACGAAAGGCGTGACGTTGATATCGCTGTTGGCCTCGACCTGGCTGCCGCCGCCGCCTGATTTAATCTTGGCGGCCATCCGTCTTACGCCCCCTTGTCGAGTTGACGCGAGATGCCGTTCAGCAGCTCAGCGGCGAAACCGTCGGCGCGGGTGCCGTAGGCGGCGATGCGGGTGTTGAAGTAGTTATAGAAGACCACGGCCGGGATAGCGGCGAACAGGCCGATACCGGTGGCCAGCAGGGCCTCGGCGATACCCGGAGCAACGACGGCCAGATTGGTCGTGTTGGATTCCGCGATGCCGATGAAGGAGTTCATGATGCCGTAAACGGTGCCGAACAGACCGACGAACGGACCGGTCGAACCGACCGAGGCCAGGAACTGTTGACCGCCCGACAGGCGCTTGGCCAGGCCCGACTGAACGGCGGCGACGGCGGCGGTGGCGCGGCCCATGGCGTTGTCCAGGTGGTCGCCGGTGACCGAAAGGCCGGCTTGACGCGACATTTCGATTTCGTCGGTGGCGGCGGCGGCCATGTCGGCCAGCGGGTTGCCGTCATATTCTTCCTGGGTGGCGACGGCGCGCATGTCCGCGATGGTGCGGGCGCCGCGGAAGTTTTCCAGGAAGTTGTCGGTCTTGCGGTTCAGGGCGCCGAACTCGAACAGCTTGATGAGCAGCAGGGTCCACGACAGGATCGAGGCCAGCAGCAGGCCGATCATCACGACCTTAACGATGATCGTGGCTTCCATGAACATGGAGATCGGGGTGATGCCGCCCGAATGACCGCCGCCGACGGATTCGCCGACGGTTGAGGGGTTGGCCGCATCGGCGGCCGGAGCCATGGCCGTCGGGGCTTCGGCGGGCGCGGCGGCCGGGGTCGGCTCGGCCGGGGCCTGGGCCAGAACCGGCGAGCTCGCCATCAGGACGGCCGCGCCGGCCGCGGCGAGAAGGATGTTCGTCTTTTTGCTGTTCAGCATAGTTCGCCAGTTCCTGCTTGGTCTGACTCGTGGAACCAAAGGTGCGGCCGTGTCAAAGGGCCGCCCCCCAACCTGAAATGTTTCCTTCAGAGGCCATGTCCCTGCGGGATCGCCGGCCGCTGAATTCTTGGATGGAGACATATGCGGTCGCCCGTACTGCCTCCGATGTTCGAACCGCGGGAGAACACGCCTCCTAGGAATCCGTTTGACGCCTTAATGGGAGGGCGTCCCAACCCCTTTGACGAACCCTTACCGGAGCGTCAAGGGACAACAGCCGGATTTCGCCTTCGGGGAGAAGGTTCATGGGAATCTCACCCTTTTGTCGCGCCCAGAATGGCGCAGCACGACATTTTTGTGATGCTAATCTGTCGATTAGGGGAAGCTTGTTCGAAAACGCGCCTCGGCGCAGTTTTTAACTCTTTCAGCAGCGTTCCGTAGGTCATCCGGCCCGCGAGTCGCCGATTGTACGCGACGATCGCACGCGTGAAGGCGCTTGCCGGGAAAAGATATGGAATCTGGGAAGCCCCGAAGGGGAAATGGTGCCTGGAGGCGGATTCGAACCACCGACACGCGGATTTTCAATCCGCTGCTCTACCAACTGAGCTATCCAGGCGCCGACGCGGCGTCGCGAGAGGCGGGTCTATAGGCGACACTTTTCGCACTGTCCAGCGCCGTTTCAGTCCTTTTCGTCATCCTCCTTCAGCCCCTCTTCCAAGGGAACCGGAATGACGTAAGCCCCGCTGAACCAGCGTTGCAGATCCACCTCTGAACAGCGGCGCGAGCAGAAGGGCCGATATTTCGGATCGGCCTCGGCCTTGCGGCAAATGGGACAGGCGCTCATGGGTCAGCCTTCTTCTATATGGCCCCGACCGGGCGGCAGGGCGTCGTCAGACCGCAGGCCGGCCCTCGGCCCCAGCCGGGCGATCAGGGGCGCGGCCAAGGCGGCTTCCTCCGGCGCGCAGCGGACGCTCAGCCTCGGCGTCGTCGTTTCGCTCAGCAGCCGCCGACGCAACGCCCGAACCAAGGCCAGGGCGCGCGTGGCGACCGACGGTCCGCCGCCGTCGAACAGTCGTTCCTCGACCGGCGTCATGCGCCAGGGCAGCGACATCTGCAGCAGGCCGAATCGGCTGATCGGGCCGAAGACGGCCTGCGGTTCGTGGGAAAAGGCGGCGCGGGCGATGCGGGCTTGAGCCTCCGCGTCCTGCCCGTCCCCGACCAGGTCGATGACCACCAGCCCGCCCCAGTGTCTGAGACCGATCAGCCGCGCGGCCTGATGCAGCCCCTCTCGGTTGGCCGCCGCCCGCCCCTGCCGCGCGTCTCGACCGGGACTGGGCGCATAGTCGATGTCGACGGCGACCAGGGCGCGCGTCCTTTCCAAGGCGAGATCGACGCCATGGGTCGCGCCGACCCAGCGGCCGGCTAAGGCCTCTTCCTCCGCTTCCACGACGGCGTCGATGGCGGCGACGCCCTCGATCAAGGGACAATTCGGAGCCAGGGCCTGAAGACGCTCCGCCACGCCGGGCGCAGCCTGCAGCAGCCGCGGCGCGCCCTCCCCCGGCCCCAGACGACGCACGACCGGCCCCTTGCCGGCGCGGGGCTCGGCGATCACCACCACCTCCAACCGCTCGCCCTGATCGACGCGATCCTTCCGATTCAGCGGCAGGAAGGCCGGCGGGCCGGCGCCCAGGTCCATGAAGGCGCCGCGAAGACCTGGATTGACGCCGGTCACGCGGCCAACGGCCCGCGCGCCCAAACGGCACTGAGGGACGTCGTCGTCGCGATGGATGATCAGATGGGTGTAGCGGCCGTTCCGGGTCGCCACGCCGCGGATTTCGCCAGGCGTGTCGTCGAGGAAGGCCTCGACCGCGCCGCTCATGCGCGCCAGCCGACGCCGTGCAACAGTTGGACGGCTTCGTACAGGGGCAGCCCCATGACCGAGGGATGGCTGCCGACGATCCGCTGAACGAAGGCGCCGGCCGGGCCCTGGATGCCGTAGCCGCCGGCCTTGCCGCGCCAGTCGCCCGTCGCGACATAGGTCGCGATCTCATGATCGGACAGCGGTTTGAAGGTGACGCGGGTCTCATTGACCCGCACGGCCGTCCTGCCGTCGCGCACCACCGCCACCCCTGTGAAGACACGATGATTGCGCCCGGACAGCAGTTTGAGGAAACGTGCGGCCTCGGCCTCGTCCGCCGCCTTTTCGAGGAACCGACGACCGACCGCGACCACCGTGTCGGCGGCCAGCACAACGGAATGGGGGCGACGCGAAGCGACCACCTGGGCCTTGGAGGTCGCCAGCCTTTCGGCCAGACGCGGCGGCGTCTCGCCCTTCAGCGGGGTTTCGTCAATATCGGCGGGGTCGATGTGATCCGGCTTGATTCCCACCTGCGCCAGCAGTTCGATGCGGCGTGGGCTGGACGAGGCCAACACAAGCTCCAGACGCCCTTCCGACACGAAAACGACGCCGCTCCTTATTTGAAGCGGTAGGTGATGCGACCCTTGGTCAGGTCGTAGGGGGTCATTTCCACCAGGACCTTGTCGCCGGCCAGCACGCGGATGCGATTCTTGCGCATCTTGCCGGCGGTGTGGGCGATGATCTCGTGGTCGTTCTCGAGCGTCACGCGGAAGGTGGCGTTCGGCAGCAGTTCGCTGACGGTGCCGGGAAACTCGAGCAGTTCTTCCTTAGCCATGCGGCCTCTCGCGCCCGGTTGATATGCGTTCAGCCCCACGCCGGGCGGGCGCGAGGGGCGGAATGGAGGGGCCTAATGCCTCAAAACGGCAAGATAGTCGAGGTCAGCCGCGACGGTAGAGGGCGCACAGCAGGGTGAACAACCTTCGCGCCGTCTCCTGGTCGACTGCGATCTTGCCTTCCAGGCGGTTCATCAGCTGTTCCGCCCCTTCGTTATGCAGTCCCCTTCGACCCATATCGACAGATTCGATCTGGCTGGGCGAGGAGCCGCGCAGGGCTTCATAATAGCTGTCGCAGATCAGTAGATAGTCTTTGATGACGCCCTTCAGCGGCGTCAGGCTGATGGCGTAGGTGCGGGCGAAGGCCTCGCCCGTGACGTCGAACACCAGACGATTGTCCTGAAGCGACAGCTTCAGCCGGTAGGACCCGCCCTCTGCGCCGACGGGTTCGAAACTGTTTCGTTCGACCAGATCGAAGATGGCGACGCGCCGCTCGTGCTCGATCTCGGCCGTCGCCGCCGGCAGGGTGGCGGCGTCCAGCTCGACGGACGCCAGCTTGTGGGGGGCGCTCATACCGTCTTCCCTTCGTCCAGCCCTGCGTCGTCCAAATGTGTCGGCGCCATTCGGGCCGGCCAGCGCTCGGATATGTCAGTGACGACGGCGTCCAGGCATTCGACGTCGATTCTCAGATCACCGCCCCCGGCGAACATCAGTATGACCCGACCGCTCGGCGCCTCGGTCGGGATGAAGTCGAGCGCCAGCAGTTCCAGCGAGGCGTCCGGGTTGCGCGGCAACCGCCGGCTCTTTACCCCCATGACATCGCCGAACTGCATGGCGGACATGACGCGGGTTCCGCCGCATTCCCAACAGAAGCGGCTGAAGGCGATGGTCAGGGTGCGCGCGCCCTTTTCCCAGACGATGTCGATCGGCCGGAGTATGGCGTCCTGAAGGGCGGCCGAGATGATCTGCAGATCGTCGGCGTCCTCAGCCAGCAGACGCAGCGGTTCGACCGCCGTCTTGGCTTCGGACAGGGCGCCGTCGATCTCCGCTGTCATCACTCCATCCCTTCGCTGTGACCCTTGATCCGCCGAATCTCTGCGCCGCAGGCGCCGAGCTTTTGTTCCAAACGCTCGAACCCGCGATCCAGATGATAAACGCGACCGACGGTCGTTTCGCCTTCGGCGACCAGGCCGGCGATGATCAGGCACATCGAGGCGCGCAGATCGGTGGCCATGACCTGGGCGCCATGCAGCGCCTCGACGCCGTGCACACGGGCCTCGCCCGCATGGACGGAGATCTCGGCGCCCAGCCGCGCCAGTTCCGGCACATGCATGAAACGGTTCTCGAAGATCGTCTCCCGCACCGTGCTGACGCCCTCTGCCGTGGTCATCAGGGCCATGAACTGGGCCTGCAGGTCGGTGGCGAAGCCCGGATAGATCGCCGTCTCGACATCGACCGCCTTCAGCCGGACCTTGGGGTCGCGCTTGATCAGAACGCCGTCGTCCGTCGGCGACACCTCGACTCCGGCCTCGATCATCTTGTCGGTCAGGGCGCCGATCAGATCAGCCCTGGCCTTGGTCAACCGGACTTCGCCCCCGGCCATGGCGGCGGCGACGGCGTAGGAGCCCATTTCGATACGGTCGGGAATCACCGACCAGGTCGTCCCGGTCAGCGACGAGACGCCGGTGATGGTCAGGACGTCGGTGTCGATCCCCTCGATCTTGGCGCCCATGGCGGTCAGACAGCGCGCCAGATCGCCGATCTCGGGTTCACGCGCGGCGCGACGCAGCACGGTCGTTCCCTGGGCCAGGACGGCGGCCAGCAGGGCGTGTTCGGTCGCCCCGACGGAGACGAACGGAAACTCGATCTCGGCGCCCTTCAGGCCGGACGGCGCCTTGGCGGTGACATAGCCTTCCTCCAGCTCGATCTCAGCGCCCAGGGCCGTGAGCGCCTGAAGATGCAGATCCACGGGCCGGGCGCCGATGGTGCAGCCGCCGGGCAGAGACACCTTGGCCTCGCCGGTGCGGGCCAAGAGCGGCCCCAGCACATTGAACGAGGCCCGCATCTGCCGCACCAGATCATAGGGGGCGAAGGTCGATGTCAGGGTCTTGGCGTGGAACAGGCTCTCCTGCCCGTCGGCGCCGTCCCGCTCGGTCGCCTCAATGCCGAATTGGCGCAGCAACTGACCCAAGAAGCGGGTGTCGGCCAGCCGCGGCATATTGGTCAGCAGCAGGGGTTGATCCGTCAGGATCGAGGCGGCCATCAGCTTGATGGCGGAGTTCTTGGCGCCGCTGACGGGGATCTCCCCGAAGAGCTGAGCGCCGCCCTGAATGGCGATACTGTCCATGACGTCCTTGAAGCGCGCCCGAAGGAAACGCCTCGGGGGAAGGGTTCTCTAGCAAGCCGGCGCGCGCTTGCCAAAGGGCGGAGCGTCCGCCGGGCGATGACTTTCAGTTGCTGTCCTTGGGCGCCGCCGGGGTTCGGGCGGGCGCCTTGCGGCGTCTCAGGTTGGCGCGCAGGGCCGCCGCCAGGCGAATGGCGCGTTCGGCCTTGGCCCGCGCCGCCTCGGACGACGCGCCGCCCTCTGGCGTCAAGCTGGGCGAGGTCTCGACGGGCGGGGTGTCGGTGTCGTGCGGCGGACGAGTCATGGGCTTAGAATGCCGTGATAACGGGGCTTGTCCAAACTTTCTTTCAGATCGTCAAAAAGCCGCTTCCCTCCCCCGAACGGTTTGGCTATACGGCCGCTTCCTCAGTCGGGGCCGCCGTAGCTCAGTGGTAGAGCGCATCCTTGGTAAGGCTGAGGTCGTGGGTTCGATTCCCCCCGGCGGCACCATCTGAGACGAAAAAGGCCCGGCGAAAGCCGGGCCTTTTGCTTGATGGAAGGCCGCGCCGCTTCAGTCCGAAGCCGTCGCGCCTCGCGGCCAGACCGCGCCGTCTTCAGCGTCCCGGTCCTTGCTCCAGCTGAAGCCCATCGACAGGGACTTGCGGCTCGAATCGCCGCCGTAGCCGCGCACCCGCCCGTAAGGCGGATAGAAACCAGGCCCCCGAAGTCCATAGCCGTAGGCCTCATAGCCGTACCCCCAGGGTTCGTTGCGCCCCTCGCGATAGGCCAGGTCCAGACGCCCGTTTTCGCCGATCGGTATCGAGACGGCGGCGCCATAGCTGCGATAGCCGCCGGTGCCGACGCCCGCCTCGACCATGCCGTGCATCTGGCGGTCGTCCATGGGGCCTTCAGGGAGGGGCTCCTGAAAATCCACGCCGGGCGTTCTGTTGCTGAGCCAGGCCTGGATCTGCTGTTCCGTCGTCATCCCATGGGGTTGAGCGTCCTGCGCGGTCGGCGCAGGCGCAGCGGCTTCCGGGGCGGCGGCCATGGCCTGGGCCAGGGTCGGGGCGTTGGTCGGGGCGGTCGCGACGACGCCGTCAGGATCGCCGTCCGCGCCTGCGCCCGAAGCTGCGAGCGCCAAGCTCGCCACAAGTCCTGCCATCAGCATGGGCCGTCTCCTTCCGCCTCATCCTAGCACGCCGATTGCGGCCATGGTCAGGCGTTTCCGTCGCCCCGTCGCAACGGGTCCGGCAAGGGTTCGCCTTCGGGCACGAAGGTCAGAGCGACCGAGTTGATGCAATAGCGGTTTCCCGTCGGCGGCGGGCCGTCGGGGAAGACGTGGCCCTGGTGGCTGCCGCAGCGGGCGCACAGGGTCTCGATGCGAATCATGCCGTAGCTGGTGTCGCGCACCTCATGGACGTGGGCCGGATCGACAGGTTCGGTGAAGCTGGGCCAGCCGGTTCCGCTTTCGAACTTGGTGCGGCTGCGGAACAGGGGCAGGCCGCATTCCCGGCAACAGAAGACGCCCGCGCGCTTTTCGCCCAGCAAGGTTCCGCAGAACGGCGCCTCTGTGCCGTGGGACAGGAGGACGCGCTTCTCCTCGGGGTTCAGGTCCGCCTCCAGCCGGGCGCGTTCCTGATCATCGGGCGGCGTCAGATCATAGCCGGCCGAGGAGTGTCGGGGGGCTACGGAATCGGAAAGGTCGAGATCGGTCATGAGCCCGAAATAGGAAGGGGCGGGCCGAGGTTCCACCCCGACCCGCCCCCTTCAAACCCGATCGCCAGGACGTCCTATTGGAACAGGCTGGCGACCCAGGCGCGCACGGCCGTCTCGTCGGCCGCATCACCCGCGTAAACCAGACCCTGCGTCGGCGTATAGGGCGCATCATTGCCGCGCTGGCGGGTGGTCCAGGCCTTATGGCCATAGGTCAGTTCCGCGTAGTTCGACGGCAGACGCAGCACGGTCGGCTCGATGAAGATGGTGTCCTCAGCCGTGGTCGATCCCGCCAGACGCACGTTCGGCAGGCGGGTCAGCAGGTCCAGGGTGTCCAGGCAGCCCCCGCTGCAGCCGGCGTCCACCAGCACGACCACGGGTCCGGCGACCGGATTGGCCGCGCCGGTGTCCGGCACGGACGGACGACCCGGCATGGTGAAGGTCGCCTGATTGGCCGCCAGGGCCGAATCGAAGGCCGCCACGATGGCCTGGGTCTGGTCGATCACTGCGCTGGATTCCTGCACGAAGCGAGGATCGGCCTGCATGCGGCCCAAGGTGTCGACGAACCACTGGCGATTGGCCGGGGTGGCGCGATAGGTGATGGAGCCGGCTTCCGGCTGGCGGCTGACGGTGAACTCCGGCGTCCAGATGCGATTGGCCAAGCCGTAGCCGCGGCTGGTGGCGTTCAGCGACGACCCGTCGGCGCCGCGCAGATCGATCACCAGGCCCTGCGATCCGCGAATGGCCGGCAGCTGCGCCTCGACGGCGGCGAAGAAGGCGTCCCAGCCGGCGTCGTCGGCCAGACTGTGGACATGGACCCAGGGACGACCGTTGACGGTCTCGACGGCCAGCGGCGTCGCCGGCGGCATGTAGACGGTGGCGCGATAGGCGGCTTCCAGCGACGCCGCGTCGGCGGGTTGGGGCTGCATCTGGAACTCGCGGTCCCGGCGCCCGACCTTGAAGGTGCACAGCGACGGCACGCCGCCGGTGAAGGGGTTGTTGCGGTTCCACAGCAGATAGGGGGCGGTGCGGACGCGCCCGGCTTCCGTCGTCAGATCGCCTTCCCAACGGTCCAGCCGCTCTTCGGCCAGTTGAGCCGCAGTCTTGTCGCCGCACTTGACCAGGGTCGAGCCGACAGGCGGCAGGTTCCGAACGCCCGGCTTGACGTAGGAGACCACATATTCGCCGTTGCGCCAGGCCGTCGTCAGGCCCGGCCAGCCGATGGCGAAGAAGGGCCCCTGCCCTTCATAGGTCGGCCGGATCGCGGTGTTGGAATCGCGGAATCCGTTCGCATAGTAGCGCAACAGATAGGCGTGGCTGTCCCCGCTGTTGACGCGGCCGACGCGGCCCAGGGCGTCCTGATAACCGGCGTCGATCCAGTTTCGGAAGGCTTCGCCCGGCGCGCCGGGAATGACGGCGGCCGGATGGTTGGCGGCCAAGGCGTCGCGGGCGGCCTGAAGGTCTTGCTGGGCCAGTGCGCGGAAATCCTGGGCCGATGCGGCTCCAGCCGCCAGACTGAGGGACATGACGGCGGCCGAGGCGGCGGCGATCAAGCGGTTCATGGAGGCTCCTGGGCTCGGATTCTAAAGCGAGGTGGCGCCGTTAAACCTTATGGCCGCCGGGCTTGCCAACCCCCATCGGCGCCCTTTGGCGCGATTGTCGCATCCCTCGCCGAGCGCCGATGCGGCTCAGAGTGGCGGGGAACTTTCCGTTACCGGACCGAATATCTGTCGGAAGCTGTTCTTCAACGCCGCATCCGCCTCGTCCATCGTGGCCAGGATTCCCAGGTCCACCAGGCTGGTCACCCCGTGCTCCTGGATGCCGCACGGCACGATGCCGCCGAAATGCTCCAGGTCGGGCTCCACGTTCAGGCTGATCCCGTGGAAGCTGACCCATTTGCGGACCTTGACCCCGATGGCGGCGATCTTGTCCTCGCGCGACCAGCCGGCGCCCTTGCGCTCGACCCAGACCCCGACCCGGCCCTCGCGCACCCCGGCCTCCACGCCGAACCGGTCCAAGGCGCCGATCAGCCATTGCTCCAGCCCGCGCACGAAACCGTGCACGTCCTTGCCGCGCTGGTTCAGGTCCAGCATCACATAGGCCACGCGCTGACCCGGTCCGTGATAGGTGAACTGCCCGCCGCGCCCCGTGCGATGAACGGGAAAGCGCGCCGCATCGAGCAGATCCTCGTCCTTGGCCGACACACCAGCCGTATAGAGGGGCGGATGCTCCAAGAGCCACACCAGCTCCGCCGCCTCCCCCGCCGCGATGGCGGCGACGCGGGCCTCCATGAACGACTCGGCGGCGGCGTAATCGACACAGGTCGAAGAGACGGTCCATTCGACCGGGCGGCCGTCGCCGCGACGCAGCTTCTGAAGGTCGGGACTTAACGGGTCGGCAAGCATAAGGCTTCAATGTGCAGGCGGAGGCGTTTCCGCAAGGGACGACCTCTTAGTGAACGAGAGCGCCCGTGTCCCAGATCAACGCCGTAAACGTCGAAATCTCAGTCGTGCTGGGGCGTATGGTGCTGCCGATGTCCCAACTGCTGAAGATGGGTCGGGGCGCGGTGATTCCGCTGGACGCCTCCGAGGGCGACGAGGTTTGGATCCTGGCGAACAACCACCCCGTCGCGCGCGGCGAAATCGAGATTCGCGAAGACCGGATCGCCATCACCGTCACCCGGCCCGCCGACGTCTATGACTTCATGGCCGGCGCGGCCTGACATCCGAACGGCGTCAACCGCACAAAGCGCGCTCGGCTCAAAAGAGAGACTTTCCTTTTCCAGCGGCTTCGTCTATTCGCCGCCGCTCCGATGCGAGCGGTCGTGGCGGAATTGGTAGACGCGCAGCGTTGAGGTCGCTGTGGGGCAACCCGTGGAAGTTCGAGTCTTCTCGACCGCACCATCTGGCTAAACAGGGCGATTCATCGGCTAACTACGGCTGGACATTCTACCAAGGGAGGCGACCACGTGAGCACCACGGACACCGCCTTTGCTCCAGCCGAAGCGCCTGAAACCGAAGACCACGCCGCCCTGGACGAGGACTATGTCCTCACGCCCCAATTCGTCGAAAAAGTCGTGGACGCCGCCGACGACGGCGACGGCATGCGACTGCGGTCGCTGCTGGAGGATCTGCACCCCGCCGACGTCGCCGATCTGATGGGCTTCCTGACGGCTGAGCACCGCGCGGTCGTGGTGCTGTGGCTGCCGCCGGAACTGTTGGCCGAGACCCTGCCGGAGCTGGACGACGGGATTCGGGAAGAAGTGCTGGAGCGGGTGCCGCACGGCACCCTGGCCGAGGCCCTACAGGAACTGGATTCCGACGACGCCGCCGCCGTGGTCGAGGATCTGGAAGACGACCAGCGCGAACGCGTCCTGGCCGCCATGCCCGACGTCGATCGCGCCGCGATCGAGAGCAGCCTGGGCTATGAGGAAGAGTCCGCCGGCCGCCTGATGCAGCGCGAGGTGATGGCGGCGCCCCAGTTCTGGAGCGTGGGCGACACCATCGACCATATCCGCAAACAGGGCGACGACCTGCCGGAGCTGTTCTTCGACATCTATGTGGTCGATCCGCTGAACCGCCCCGTCGGCGGGGTGCCGATTAGCGGCCTGTTGCGCGCCCCCCGCAGCGCCGCCCTGTCCGACCTGATGGAGCCGATCAATGAGATCGCGGTCGATCAGGACCAGGAAGAGGTCGCCTACATCTTCGAAAAGTACCATCTGATCTCGGCGCCAGTCGTGGACGCGGCCGGCCGGCTGGTCGGCCAGATCACTGTCGACGACATCGTCAACATCATTCAGGAGGAGAACCGCGAGGACATCCTGCGTCTGGCGGGTGTCTCCGACGAGGATCGCGGCTCGTCCGTGACCGAGATCGTGCGCGGCCGCGTGCCTTGGCTGGCCATCAACCTGGCGACCGCCGCCCTGGGCGCCAGCGTGATCGGCCTGTTCGAGGGCACGATCCAACAAATTGTGGCCCTGGCGGTCCTGATGCCCATCGTCTCGGCCATCGGCGGCAATGCAGGCACCCAGGCTCTGACCGTCACTGTCCGCGCCCTCGCGACCCGCGAACTGAACTCCGCCAACGCCACCCGCACGTTTTTCCGCGAACTGGTCGTGGGCCTGGCCAACGGCCTGATCCTGGCGCCCCTGATCGGCGTCGCCGCGGGGATCTGGTTCCGAGATGAGGACTGGAAGATCGGCGTCGTCATCGCCGCCGCCATGATCCTGAACCTGCTGGTCGCGGCCTGTATCGGGGTTCTGACGCCCCTGACCCTGTCGAAGCTGAAGTTCGACCCCGCCGTCTCCTCGGCGGTGTTCGTGACCGCCACGACCGATTTCTTCGGCTTCCTCATATTCCTGGGTCTTGCGACGATCGTTCTGTTGTAAACGCTTGGCCCTAGGCTTGCTGCGGGACGGCTCAGGGCCGAGCCGTCGTCTCGCTTTGGGGCAACACCTGTGTCAGACACGTTGAAACCGACCAAGATCTCCCGCGAGGGTGTCATTCTGATCAAGAGCTTCGAGGGTTTCCGCCCTCGGGCGATCCAGCGCGACGACGGCCGCTGGATGATCGGTTATGGCCATACGGCGTCCGCCCGCGAGGGGCTGACCGTTTCGGAAGTCGATGCTGAACTGCTGTTGCAGTACGACCTGCTGCCTGTCGTCAAGGCGATCGACGAAGTCCAGGCGCCGCTGAACCAGCACCAGTACGACGCCCTCGCCAGTTTCGTCTTCTCCATCGGGGTGGATCGCTTCCGCTCCTCCGAGGTCTTGAGGCGACTGAACGCGGGTGAGACCCAGGCTGCGGCCGAAGCCCTGGCCGCCTGGATCGACGACGGCGGCCCCTTGTCGCCCCCGCGTCGCCGCGCGACCGAACGGGCCCTGTTCGTCGCCAATCCGGACGCCCCGGTCTCCCTTGCCGATCTGCTGTCCGCTCCCCTGCCCCCGGCGACGGCGACGATCTTGGAGACGACGGAGGCGGCCGGTTCGACCGGTTTCGACGCGGTCGATGTCGCGCCTTTTCCGGCCCATGACGCGTCGGAGCCCATGACGTGGGAAAGCGCAATATCCGCCCTGCTGAACGAGTCGGATCTCAAGCAAGCGGATGAAGAGGTCGACGAAGGTCCCGATCAGGCGTCTCATCCTGCAGACGACGCCGCGGACGCACCTGCGAGCCAGGACGCCGAAACCCCCATGGCGAACGGCGAAGCTCAACCGGTGGAAGCCGAGCCGGTGACGACGGTCGAACCTTTGGTCGATGCGGGCAAGCCGTGCGCAGACTCCGCCTCGCCCCCTGCCGAATCCTCTGTTGCGCTTCTTCTGGACGAGCCGGCCGTCGAGGCGGAACCCGAAGAGGCCAAGGCCGTGCCTAGGCCTGCCGAATCTTCAGATGGTGAGGCGGAAACAAGCGAGCCCCCGGTCGAGGCCGACGCAGGAGAATTCGTCGCTCCGGCCCTCGAACAGCCCACAGCGTCGGACGAACCCGAGCCTGCCTCATCGGAGCCGGCTTCAGCGTCCCCTGCCGCCCGCCCGGCGCCCAGTGCGGCCGTCTTCTATTCTCCCTACGCGATCCGGGTGACCGGACCGCTCGCCCTCCTCTCCTCGCCCCCCCCGTCGCCCCCGGCTGCCTCCGCCTCAGCCGTCCCGGCGCCCCTGACGCCCGTCCCGCTTGAGACCCTTGCCGCAGAAGCGGAGCCGGCGAACGACGACGGCGTGAGCGTTCCGGAGGAGGCTGTGGCGGCGCCGGCCGCCGAGGCGGAAGCGGCCTCCGTCGATCAGCCCGCCTTCGAGCCGTCCAACGCCCCGAGCCCCACGCCGACCCTGGCATCCGCCGATGCGCCCGACGTGGAGGAACAGACGGTTCAGGTGCCCATGTTCTTGATCGCCCCGACCGAGCCGCCCGCCGAGCCGGACAGCGAGCAGGCGTCGGCGGGGCGTTTGGAGGCCGCTCCGCCTCCCCACGCCGCGACCGATGCGACGGGATTCACCGACCTCGATCAGACCGCCCTGTTCGACGCGGAGGTCCAACGGGAGGACGGCCTGCATCCGTCGATCGACCAGGAGGCGACGCCCGACAAGCGGTTCGACTGGAGCGAAACCGCGACCTTCCTGGTGATGGGCGGCATAGGCATGCTGGCCTTCGGCGCGGCCATGGCGGCCTTCCGACAGGCGTCGAATTCGACGGGGGGGGGCGAGACCGCCGTCATCGGCTGGGTTCTGGCGATCATCGCCTTGGCCTGCGTCGGGGTGTCGGGCTACAATCTGTTTCAGCGCTGGGGCCGCCCGACGGATCCGACGGCCTGACGGACGGAATCGTCACAGGCTGAAACGGACAGGTCGTCCTGCGCTTTGCGAAAGGCCGTGCGCGATGCTACGCCCAAGGGCATGAGCATTCCCTTCGCACCCCAATCCATGGAATTCGGCCTCGGCGAGAACGCGGACGCCATTCGCGACACCACCGCGCGTTGGGCGGCGGATCGCCTGGCGCCCCTGGCCGCCGAGATCGACGAAACGAACAGCTTCCGCCGCGAACTCTGGCCCGAGATGGGCGAACTGGGCCTGCACGGCATCACGGTCGAGGAAGAGTTCGGCGGCCTGGGCCTGGGCTATCTGGAACATGTGGTGGCGATGGAGGAGGTGTCGCGCGCCTCGGCCTCGATCGGCCTCAGCTACGGCGCCCACTCTAATCTGTGCGTCAACCAGATCCGCCGCTGGGGCACGCCTGAGCAGAAACAGAAATATCTGCCCAAGCTGATCAGCGGCGAACACGTCGGATCGCTCGCCATGTCCGAGGCCGGTTCCGGCTCGGACGTCATGTCCATGCGCACCCGGGCCGAAAAGCGGGGCGACCGGTACGTCCTGAACGGGACCAAGTTCTGGATCACCAACGCCCCCCACGCCGAGACCCTGGTGGTCTACGCCCGCACGGGCGACGGCAACGGCGGGATCACCGCCTTCCTGATCGAAAAAGGCATGAAGGGATTCAGCGTCTCCAAGAAGCTGGACAAGATGGGCATGCGCGGCTCCGACACCGCCGAACTGGTGTTCGAGGACTGCGAGGTTCCCGAGGAGAACGTCATGGGCCCGGTCGGCGGCGGCGCCGGCGTCCTGATGAGCGGCCTGGACTATGAGCGCGCGGTGCTCGCCGCCGGCCCCTTGGGCATCATGCAGGCCGCCCTGGACGTGGTCCTGCCCTATGTCCGCGACCGCAAACAGTTCGGCAAGCCGATCGGCAGCTTCCAGCTGATGCAGGGCAAGGTGGCCGACATGTACGTCGCCCTGAACAGCGCCCGGGCCTATGTCTATTCGGTCGCCCGCGCCTGCGACGCCGGCCTGACCACCCGCTATGACGCCGCGGGCGCCATTCTGCTGGCGTCCGAAAACGCCGTGAAGGTCACGCTTGAGGCGGTTCAGGCCCTGGGCGGCGCGGGCTACACCAAGGAGTGGCCGGTCGAACGTCTGGTCCGGGACGCCAAACTCTATGACATCGGCGCCGGCACCAACGAGATCCGTCGCTTCCTCATCGGTCGGGAACTGCTGGGCGGCTGACGGCTTCTTCCGGACGGAAGGAGACACCCATGCCCGCAAAATCCGCAGCCCAGCAGAAGGCCGCCGGCGCCGCCCTGTCGGCCAAGCGCGGCGACACGCCCAGGTCGGAGCTGAAGGGCGCGTCCAAGTCCATGGCCGAGTCCATGACGGAAAAACAGCTGGAAGACTTCGCCCACACCAAACGCAAGGGCAAACCCGAACACGCGACCAAGAAATAGCCGTTCGGCGCGATTCTTCGGCATTGTTGCCGTTCCGTAAGTGGCGGTGAAACCTCTGTGCGCCTAAATGGCGACCTCCTTTTGCCGAGCCCGCCGCTGATGCCCGCCCAAGACAAGCCGAACGACGACCTGCGGCTCTTCTCCGACGTGATCGAGGAACTGGGCGAAGGCGACGACCCCAAACTGAAGCTGGAAGAGCTGGTCGCCGCTTTCGGCGAACGGGGCTTCGGGGCCATGATACTGATCCTGTCGATGCTGGCCCTGCTGCCGTGGCCGCCGGGCGGCAAGGCGGTGTTCGCCGTGCCCATCATTCTGATGTCGCTGGAACTGGCCTTTCAGCGCAGTTCGATCTGGCTGCCGCGCTGGGCGCTGCGCACCTCCATCAGCCGCCCCGCCTATCGCGCGGGGGTGTCGCGGATCATGAAGACGGTGCGCTATGTCGAAAACCTGACCCAGCCGCGCCTTCCCCTTCTGACCGGTGAAGTCGCCGATACCGTCACCGGCCTCGTCTGCGTCCTGCTGGCGCTGATCATGGCCCTGCCGATTCCGTTCGGAGACGCCCTGCCGGGCATCGCCCTGGTCTTCTTCGCCCTGGGCATGATGCAGAGAGACGGTATCGCCATTCTTCTAGGCGCTCTGGCGACCGGCGCCTGCGGCCTCTACCTGTTCCTCATCTGGCACACGGTGTCAGAGATCGCCCATCACGCGGCCGGATGGTTCTCGGGCGTTCTGCCCTGAACGACAAAAGGGCCGCCGCGTCGCCGCGACGGCCCTTCATTGTCTGACCGCGAACGGCCGGACCGCAACTCAGCCCGAAAGGATCAGGCCAGGCCTCCAACGAGGACCAGGGTCGCGGCCACCGCACGCGATTGATGACAATGAGACACTGGATCACCTCCTTTCGACTGTTGAACAGGGACTCGAAAGGTAAGACGCCTCAAGGCCTTGCGCCAATAGGCTTCGCGATTTCGTGAAGTCGGTCGTCAGGCCGCCTGCTGCGCGCCGGGCGCCAGGCCCTGCATCATCATGCGATTGATGTCGATCAGGTCCTCGAACGACTCCTCTCCGCGCATGACCAAAGAAGAGTGACGATTGACGAACAGGCTCAACGAGATGATCTGGGCGCGCACGGCCTGCGGCAGGACATTGGCGGAATCGCCGCAGTCCGCCGCCAAGGTCGACCACAGACGCCGGTTCCAATCCAGGGCGTCGATCCGGGTCGCCAGATCGCGCTCATCAGACTTGGAAGCCTGAACCAAGGCCCGGGTGACCTGACCGAACAGCCGGTATTCCAGGTCGCGGGGCGTCTCAGCCCGCGTCGCCGCCGCTGTGTACGCCTGAAGCGACATTGAGCACCTTCTCTTCGTAATCGACAATCTTACGGGCGGCCATCAAGGCCTTATAGTATTCGCGTTGCAGCACATGGCGCGAGGCGGCGACACATTCGGCCAAGACATCCGGGTTCTTGGTCGCCCCCATGAATTCGGTGATGCGGAGGGCCATCTCGTCGTAGAATTTCGACGCCGACGCCTCGTCCAGATACATCATCATGATCGGGAAATAGATGCGACGCGCCGGCGTCGTCACCTCATCGGCCTGCATGATGTCCTTTTCACGCAAAACACTGGCGCGGTTTTGCAGGATGAGAACGCCGCGACGGTCGCCGTTTTGAACCACCGCGCCGTTCAACACGAATTTTTCGCCGGGTTTCAACGACAGTTTCAAAGCCATTGACGACCGAACTCCTTCAGCAGGTCGGAACCGATCGAAGATGGACCGCCCCTAACGATTCGAAACCTTAAAGGCTGAGGGTTAATCATCCCTTGTCCCCAGCCTGCGCGGAACACCTGCCTCGGGGCGACGTTTCGTCACCAGACAGGAGGCGACCATGCCCGACATGGACTATCAGGACGATCAGGGACAGGCCGAGGTCTTTGACGAAACCCATCTGGACGATGAAGGCGAAGGCGACCTTCTGCTGGATGAGGCTGACCAAATTCTTGACGTCACCCAGGCCGACGGCGATGCGGACGAAGACGCCTTCGACGAGGACGACCTCGACATCGACGATCAACTGGCCCTGGACGGGATCGAGCGCGAGGCGGACGCCCTGCTCGGCATGGACGGCGAAAAGGTCAATCAGTCCGACGCCGACAGCAATGATCTGGCGGCCGAGGGCGAAGTCGAACTGGTCTACTCGGGCCTGATGGAAAATGAGCGCGGCGCCCAGGCCAGTGCGGCGCACTGGGAGGCGCGACGCCTCGACGACGACGATATCGAACAGCTCGGCTACGGCGCCGACGACGCCCGCACGCAAGAATCCTGAAAGGAGCGCACATGCAGGACGCGAACGCTAAACAAGACGCCTCGACGGACACACCCCACGCCAAAAGGGTCGAACCGCGCGAAGGCAAGCCCGACCAGTTGGAACACCGCGTAAATCCGGAAGAAGGGCGCGAGGAGGCGCTGATCGACGAGAGCGTGGAAGAGACCTTCCCCGCCAGCGATCCCATCTCGCCAAAACATATCACCTGATCGCTGTTCAGGCGATTGCCGATCGGCTAACCCGCTTCGTGGCACTCACGAGGCGGGTTTTTTCATGAGCCGGTTTGAAGGCACTGATCGCTATATCGCAACGGCCGACCTGAAGGCCGCCGTCAATGCGGCCGTGGCCTTGGAACGTCCGCTGCTGATCAAGGGGGAACCGGGAACGGGCAAGACCGTGCTGGCCTATGAGGTCGCCAAGGCCTTCGATGCGCCCCTGATCACCTGGCACGTCAAATCGACCACCAAGGCCCATAACGGACTCTATGAGTACGACGCCGTCAGCCGGCTGCGCGACAGCCAGCTCGGCGAGGCGCGGGTTCATGACGTTCGCAACTATCTGAAGAAGGGCAAGTTGTGGGAGGCTTTCACATCCCCGACGCGCCCGGTCCTGCTGATCGATGAGATCGACAAGGCGGACATCGAATTCCCCAACGACCTGTTGCAGGAACTCGACCGGATGGAGTTCTACGTTCAGGAGATCGACGAGACGATCCGCGCCGAGGTCCGGCCCATCGTCATCATCACCTCGAACAATGAGAAGGAGCTGCCGGACGCCTTCCTGCGCCGCTGCTTCTTCCACTATATCCGCTTTCCCGACGCCGAGACCCTGGCGGCCATCGTCGACGTCCATTTTCCGGGCATCAAACCGCGCCTGGTCTCGGAGGCGTTGAAGACCTTCTACGAGATCCGCGACACGCCCGGCCTGAAGAAGAAGCCCTCCACCTCCGAACTGCTGGATTGGCTGAAGCTGCTGCTGGTCGAAGACATTGACGCGGAAACCCTGCGCGAAAAGACGCCCAACAAGCTGATCCCGCCCCTGCACGGCGCCCTGCTCAAGAACGAGCAGGACATTCACCTGTTCGAACGTCTGGCCTTCCTGGGCCGCAGAGACGGCGCGCGCCCGGGCGGCTGAGCGGCATTACCGCGATTTCACTGGACCACTCTCTTCGACGGCTCAAAATAGAGACCATGAGCGTTACACCCCCGTATCGTTTGCTGATCGCCGGCGTGGCGATCGTCGGGCTCGGTGCAGGCCTGGTCGCCTGTGACGGCGAAAACGCGGTTCGGATCACCAAGACCACCACGACCAGCGCCTCCAACGACGTAGAGCCCGGCGTGCTCAAGGTCGTCGAAGGTCTGAAATGCCCCGAAACGCTGGGCGTGCTGACGCGCAAGGGCTTTGCTGACCCGGGCGGGGCCGCCTGCACCTACGGCGGCCCTCGCGGCGCGGAGGTGGTGCTCTATCTGGTCAAGCTTGAAGATCGGTCCGCCGAGGACGTGCTGCGCGAATATGAACGCCGCGTCTCGTCGGACATGCCCCAGGCGGCGATGCGTATCGACGCCCGCCAGACGGAAAACGGTACGGAAGAGGCCACTGTCGCCGCGCCCGGCGTGAACATCCAGGCCAAGGGCGATGACGCCTCGGTCAAGCTTCCGGGGCTTCAGATCGAGACCCGGGGCGACAGCGCGAGCGTTCGCATCGCGGGCATCAACATCCAGTCCAAGGACGGCGAAGGCGTCCGCACCGAAAAGAGCAGCGTCAAGATCGACTCTAACGGCGAAACCACCCAGATTCGCACCCAGGCGCCAGGGGACGCCACGCGGGCCAGCTTCATCCTGGCGGACGACGACGTGCCGGCGGGCGCATGGCGTCAGGTCGGCTTCGAGGCGCGTGGGCCCGCCGGCGGCCCGCTCGTCATCGCCACGGTTCGCTCCAAGTCACGGCACGACCGGGTGTTCGAAACGGCCAAGGATCTGGTCGCCCTGAACGTCGGAGACTGAAATCCACGCCGAAAACAAGCGCCGACGGCCGGACGCCTTGATCCTGACGGCGCTTTGCGTCACCTGACCAGCCCACCAGCGAGCAGGATCGACGATTTGGCCGAGCGCCCCAAGAAAAAGACCGAAGTCCGCGCCTGGCAGCGCATGCTGTCGGGCCGACGCCTGGATTTGCTCGACCCCTCTCCTTTTGACATTGAGATCGAGGACATCGCCCACGGCCTGGCCCGGGTTGCGCGGTGGAACGGCCAGACCATCGGCGAGCACGCCTTTTCGGTGGCCCAGCACAGCGTCGTGGTCGAGGAGATCGCCGCCCACATCAAGCCGGGGCTCGATCCCAAATGGCGCCTCGCCGCTCTGCTGCACGACGCCTCCGAATATGTCATCGGCGACATGATCTCGCCGTTCAAGGCGGCCCTGGGATCCGGCTACAAGGACTTCGAGGCGCGGCTGGAAGCCGCCATCCACGTCCGCTACGGCCTGCCGCCCAAGACGCCCCAAACGATCAAGACCCTGATCAAGAAGGCAGACAAGGCCTGCGCCTATTTCGAGGCGACGCAGTTGGCCGGTTTCAGCGAGAAGGAATCGCTCGGCTTCTTCGGCGCGCCGCCGCCCGGATACAGCCTGACCATCGAGCCCCTGCCGGCCTCTCTCGCCCAGGCGCGCTATCTGGAGCGGTACCAGGTGCTGGCCAAGGCCGTGGGCCTTCTGCCCGCCGACGACGCCTGGCACACGGAATAGAGCTGTGACTGGGCCGACGGATCAAGGCGTGCGAATCGGTCTGTCGGCCGTCGTCATGACGCTGAAGGACCGTCGTGCCGTGGTCCTGACCACCCAGACGGAAGACGGCGTCCGCGCCCTGCCGTTCGGGCCTTTCGACCCGGCGCGGGACCGCACCTTTGAGCGCGCGCTGCGCGACTTCGTGACCGATCAGACGGGGTTCCGGCTCGGCTTCGTCGAACAGCTCTACACCTTCGGCGACGCGGGCCGCGCCTCGCCCCGCGCAGCGCCCGGCCCCGACCAGATGCGCGAGGTGTCGGTCGGCTATCTGGCCCTGACCTCGGAAGCCGCCACCCCGCCGGCCCATGACGCCCAATGGACCCCCGTCTTCGACATCTTCCCCTGGGAGGATCGGCGTTGCGGCCGATCGACTCTGCATGGCTCGGTGATCGACGCCCTTTTTCGCTGGGCCGGGGCGGATGAACGCCGCCTGGGCCGCGCCCGGGCCCTCTTCGCCCTGACGCCGGATCATCGCTGGAATGAGGAGCGCGTTCTGGAGCGCTATGAACTTCTTTATGAGGCGCGCCTGGTTGCGGAGGCTTGGCGCGACGCCCGACAGACGCCGCACGATCTCCCGCCCCTCCCCGGCGCCGTCATGGGCTCCGACCACCGGCGCATTCTCGCCACGGGCCTTGGTCGGCTGCGCAGCAAGCTGAAGTATCGGCCCGTCCTGTTCGACCTGACGCCTGAGTCCTTCACCCTTTCCGAGCTTCAGGCGGCCGCCGAGGCCGTCTCCGGCCTCACCCTGCACAAGCAGAACTTCCGCCGCGCTGTGGAGCGGGCAGGCCTGGTCGAGCCCACCGGCCGGATGTCGTCGGCCACGGGCGGCCGCCCCGCCGAGCTGTTTCGATTCAAGGGCCTGGACCCGGAAACCGGCGCCGCGCCCGGACTGTCGCTGCCGGCGCAAAGATAGGTTCGGATTTCTTTCACAGACAGCTTGCGGCGCCGCCGCTCTGCCATTAGAGAAGCCGCTCGCTCGACCAAGCGACTGATGCGCCGCGGAGAGGTGGCAGAGTGGTCGAATGTACCGCACTCGAAATGCGGCGTGCCTGGAAGGGTACCGTGGGTTCGAATCCCACCCTCTCCGCCATCATTCTGCCGCCCCGAGGTGAGGCGGGCCCCGCCTCACCGAACAGACGAACTGCATTCGAACAGTGCATGTTTCGGAGCCCTGCGCCCAGGGAGCCGCCGGTCTTTCGACCGGCGGGGCTGCCCCTATTGCGCCAGGCTGGCCCGCGCCAGCGCCGCCTGGACCTCGGCGCGCGCGGCCTCCATGTCGCGGCGGAAAATGTCCGAGCGTTGTTCCGCGCCGTAGATGACCATGCCCGACAACATGCCGGCCTCGACGGCGCTGTAGCTGTGAGACCCGCAGATATAGCGGCTTTCGGCGAAAGCGCGTCCGCGGGCATAAAGGGCGTCGGCGCGCTGAGGCGCCAGTTCCGCCAGGATCATGGCCACGTGCGCGCCGTGGGCCGAATGGCCGGACGGGTAGTCGGGATTGCCCGCCAGATGAGCGGTCTTGGCCTCGCAGATCGGTTGGTCCGTGCCGATGTAGGGCCGTTTTGTCGCCCAGTGAGTCTTGGCGTCGCCGACCACGGACCGGTCCTCGCCCGCCCGATCCAGCAAGGCCGTCAGAACCGGCGCGGTCTCTGGCGTCAGCCGCACCCCCAGGGCCTCTGCGAAGTCGTCATAGATTTCGCCCGACACGTCCGAGGTCGCCAGCGCCCAACGCGGCGTGCCCTGCAGGGCGCGGGTCTCACGGAACACGCCCTGGTCGGCGACGGCGCGGGGCGAACCCGGCGGGGGCGGCGGAGCCAGCACCTGGGTCAGATCCGGTCGTTCCGCCGGGGTCAGATAGCCCCGCTGCGTCCCCTCGTCGGTCAGCTCCACGGCGAGCCCGTCGCACCGTTTTTCGGTCCGCAACGGATTGCAGACGGCCGCCGCACCCCCGGTCAGTCGCACCTGATAGGCAGGGAAACGCGGATCCGCCGTCATATAGTCGGTAGACACATACTGCGCCCCGCTGGCGAAGGCGGCGCTGCGCCGAGTCACGTCCCCCGTTCGCGCTTCCAGAGTGTCGGCGTCGGCGCGGGTGCGGACAATGAAGCCGGCGCGGACGGCCGTCTGGATGCGCCCCTGCTCGGCCACTGGATCGTTCAGGGTCAGATAGGCGGCGGCGGGCGAGGTCTCATCGGTGTTGACGAAGAAGACCCGGCCTTCCAGCGAACGCCGCGCGCCGCGATAGGCGGCGACCTTCTCGGGGCCTTCGTCCAGGACGAAGAAGACCTTGCCGCGCGCCGCGCCCAGCCGCGGCCAGCCTCCGGCCAGAACCCCTTCACGCAGGGTGGCGTGCCGCCCCTGGACCCGGTCGGGCGTGATCAGGTGATCGGCGTCGAACACCGACCGCACCTCGGCGTCCAGGGCGTCCCAGGCGGCGGCGTCGAAATCCAACGGCGTCGTTCCGCCGGGCATGGAGGGCCCGCCCGTCTTGGCGTTCAGCATGATCAGAATGGGCGCGTGGTCCGGATGGGCGCGCGACCAATCGCGGATCTCCGCCAGACAGGCCACGAAGGTCAGGCAGGTGCTGCGGAAATCGACGTCGGGCATGTGCAGGGTCTTGAAGCCCGGCCGGGCCATGGCTTCCGCGAAGGCGACGCTGACCGGCGCGCCCTGTCCCGGCCGTCCCAGGGCCGACAGGGGATGGGCGTAGCGCCCGCCCTGCGGATCGTTCAGCACGTCGATCTCGATCTGGCGCGCCCCGGCGTCCAGCTGTTCCGTCAGGGGGCGATGCGAATAGTCCAGAGCCACGGCTCCGGGATTGACGGCGATCATGGCCTGAAGTTCGGCGACCGGGATCGGCAGCTTGTAGCTGTTGTGGGCGCCCACCGCCGTCAGATCGTTCATGCCCAGATTGCGATCCATCCAGGCCGGAGCGCAGGGGTCGCCGCCGGCTGTGCGCACGTCGGCTGCGGTCAGGTCGCAGGCCGGCGCCGTGCCCGCCAGAGCGGAGCCGGCCATCAGGGCCGCCATCAGATTGAGCATCGAAAATCCTCGGAAGTCACAAGCAGAAGGGAAAAGGGATCACAGGGACCAACGCAGGCTGGCGGTCAGGCTGGGGCCGACGCGGCCCAGCTGGAGCAAGCGCCGCGTGTCGTATTCGTAGGCGAGGTCGGTCGTATCGGTCAGGTTGGAGGCGGCGACGACCAGGGTGCCGCCGGACCCGATCTCGAACGAGGCCTGAGCGTCCAGATAGCCGGCGGGACCGACGGTGAAGTCGGCCACCCCTCCCCCCTGCATGTCCGCCTCGGACCGGAAGGCGGAGCGCCACGACCAGGACAGGCCGATCGCGACCGGCCCCCGTTCGAAGAAGGGATTGATCGAATAGGCCAGGCGCGACACTCCGGCCAGACTGCGTCCGCCCGGTCCGTGGCCGTCGGTGAAGGTCCCGCTGGCCCACAGGCCGAAGCCGGAGGGAAGCCGCCGGTGGAGCCCCACCTCCACGCCCCGGCTGATCGCGCGCCCCAGATTGGCCGGCCGCGACATCATCACCTCGGCCCGCACCAGGGGACCGGCGCGGGTCTCGAACACCAGCATCTCGGGCGCCTCCACCAGGCCGATGAAGTCGTCGATGCTTTTGTGGAAGACGGCGAGGCTGAGCGCGCCCTGCGGAAAGCTCCACTCATACGAGGCGTCGAGATTGGTCGACATATAGGGGCTGAGATCCGGGTTACCGCCGATCCCGGTGAAGATCGAGCCGGGCGACGGCGCGTCGATCTCCGCCTGCCCGCGCTCGTAGATGTTGGAGACCAGGGAGCTGGCGGGCACCGTCGCCAGACGCAGGTCCGCCAGCGAGGGCCGCGTCATTGTCCGCGACGCCGCGAGCCGGAGCCGGCGGCCCTGATCAAGATCGAAGGCGATGTTGAAACTGGGCAGCAGGGCGGTGTCGGTCCCGACCTTGGAGACCGGACGAATGGCGCCGCCGCCGCTTTCTCCGGCGTTCAGAAACGCGCCCTCCACCGCCGTGCGCGTCGTCACTAGGCGAAGCCCCAGGTTCCCGGAAAAGGGCGCGCCTGCGGCGGCTCCGTCGAAGTCCATTCGCGCATAAAGGGCGCCGACACGCTCCCCGACCCGATAGGAATTCTGCAGATCCGCCCCGGTGGGGACCAAGGCGTCCGGCCCGATCCCCAGGACGTCGCTCTCCCCTGCGATGTGAAAGGCCTGCTGAAACCGGTCGAAATCGGCGGCGGTCCAGGATCCCGGATGCCGATCGATCAGGGAATCGAACACGTCGTCGGCCACGCGAAATCCGAGAAACTCGGGGGTGACCACGGCGCCCGGCCGAAGCGCGGCCTCACGGTCGCGTCTCTGGTAATCGCGGGACCGATCGCTGATCTGGGCGCCGAAGGCGATTTCGGTCAGGACCGTCCTGCCCAGATCGACGGACACGGGACGCCGCAGATCGAGGAGGCCCGTCAGGTCCTCGTCGACGGATTCGATGGCGCGCACGCCCAAACGCTTGAAGGCGAAGCCGGCCGGGTCGGTCAGGTCCAGATCGGTCGCAAGCAGAGCCGCCTGCCGGCCGCTCGCCGCCCCGTTGACGTCGAACGCATAGGCGGGGGCCTGTAACGAACGGAAGGAGATCCTCTCCAGCGGCGTATCCAGCTTTGATCGTGCGCGGGACAGGCTGAAACGCGGCGTCAGGCTCCAATCGCCCAGCACCACATCCGCCCTGCCCGACACCACGATGTTCAGATGCGCCTGGGCGGAGAACTCCGTGTTGTTGTCGATCACGCCCGCCCGGATCGAGCCGGCCGTGACCACGCCGTCCGTGACCGTGGCCGTGGCGCCGGGCGTCTCCAGAAGGGCGCCGACCCCATAGGCGATCCGGTCCTCGCGAATGGTGTTGTCGAAGGTGGAGACGAGGCTGTCGAACCGCAGCCTGAGCGAAGGCGACGCCCGCCACTCTCCGCCGAGGAAGAGGCTGCGCCTCAGCCGATCCTCGTGCTCGACCGTCGTCCTCACATCGCTGGGGGCGACCGCCGGCTGCCCCTCGACGACGACCGGCGTATAGCGTCCCACCTGAAAACGGTCGTAGAGGACCGACCGCCCCTCCTGGGACACGCCGCCGACCAAACCCCATGCGCCGCCTTGGGACACGAACCGGCCCGCGAGGGAGACGTCTGTTTCCGGCCGGCCCGTTCGCGCCTCCACGGAGGCGCCCGCCCTGAAGCTCAGGAAGGGATCCCCGTCCAGGCCGCCGATCGTCTCGATGTCGATGTTGGAGCCGATCCCGCCCTCGATCAGATCGGGCGTCGCCGACTTGGTCAGTTGCGCCCCCGCCAGGAGATCGGCCGACAGGGCGCGGAAGCGGAACTGCCGACCGCTCTGGGTCGAGTTGCGGATGTTCTCGTTGAAGGCGACTGGCCCTCCGTTCAGGGTCACCGACTGGAACAGCGGCCCCAGCCCCCGGACGCTGACGAACTGCCCCTCGCCCACCTCGCGCTCGATGGCCACGCCGGGCACTCTCTGGAGGGCCTCAGCCAGATTCGCCGCCGGAAGTTCGCCGATCTGGGTCGCGGACGCGCTGTCCAGGATGACGTCCGCCGCCGCCTTGCGTCGCAAGGATTCCTCGATCTGCTCCGACAGCCGCCCCACGACCGTGATCGACTCCAGCTCTGCGGCGGGAATGGGCGGGATCTCGGCGGGCTTTTGAGCCTCCATCCAGACCCGCAGCCCCCGGTCGCCGATGAAACGGTGCCGCAAGCCGGTGCCTTGGAGCATCTGGTCTGCCGCAGCGCGCCAGGACATTTGCCCGCGAACCGCTCGCGTGCGCCGCGCCTCGCCCATGGGCGTCAGAAAGGCCAGGTCACAGCCCGCCGAAACACAGAGCTGCACCAAGGCGCGACGCGCGTCCTGGGCGGGGATGTCGAAAACCTGCGCGCGATCCTGCGCCCGGGCGGCCGGGGCCCAGCCGCCGAGGGCGACGATCGCCAGAGCGGCGGCGGCGACGCCTCCCCGTAGCGCATCGAACGGCGTCGATCGTGCGGGCGGTTTCAAGCGAACGGCGCCTTGAGCCAGGGTAGCGAACAACGAAGACGCAACGCTTAGCGCGCTTGCGTGACAGCTCTGCGATAGACCTATTCGGGGCGGATCAGGACCCGGCCGTCCTCGCCGCGTTCGATCGAGATCGGCAACAGGGCGTCCAGCCGGTCGATCAGTTTCGCCTCGTCCGTCAGGGGCAAAACCGCCGTCACGCGCATCTCGGCGAGGGCGGGGTCGGCGATCACCAGGGGCGCGCCTGCGTAGCGCCCGGCCTCTTCGACCACGACCGACAGGGGCGCATCGTGGAAGACCAGTCTGCGCTCGCGCCAGGCGGTGGCCGCCTCGACGTCGATCCGACGAAGACTGACGCGGTTGACGCCCCGTTTGAAGACGGCCTGCTGCCCCGGAGCCAGGGCGACGGCGCGCTCCAGCGCGCGGGCGCGGCCGACGTCGGTCCGCCCGATGGCGACCCGTCCCTCCAGCAACGACACCTCCGCCTGGTCGTTTCTCAACGCCGCCGCGAACCGCGTCCCTGTCACGATGACGTAGCGATCCTCGACCGCGACCTGGAAGGGTCGTTCGGCATTGTGGGCGACGTCGAAATAGGCCGCGCCCTGCATCAGGGTTAGGCGGCGGGCGTCGCGGCCATAGGCGACCTGGATCCGCGTGCCGGAATCCAGGGTGACGCGCGATCCGTCTTCCAGCGTCACATCCGTGATCTCGCCCGGCGCGCTGGCATAAAGACGACCGGTCGCGACGGCAGGCTCCTGCCCCGCGCCGGGCAGGACAAGAGCGACGGCGACCACCGCCGCCACCGCGCCTGTGGCCAGCCCGCCGGCGATCAGCAGACGTCTCTGGGACACGACAGTCCGTCGTCCCCGCAGACGCGCCAGATCGGGCGCAAAGACATCGCCCAACGGCGAGAGTTCCGCCAGACCGCTCTTCGCAGCCTCGTACTGGTCCAGATGAGCGTCGTCCGCCTCCAGCCATTCGAGGAAGGCCGCCTGGTCGCGCGCGGAGACGTCCGGCCGTCGCATGCGCGCCAGCCAGGATTCGGCGGTCAGCGGCCGACGATCAAACAGGGATGTCAGGCGCTGGATCATGCGCAAACAGAACGCTCCGGGACGCGGCGGGGGGATGGGGCGCCGACGCCTTCAAGACTCACAACCACAGTTTCAGCGAACCCCTCAGCCATCGCGTGAAATCTTCAGCTGACGGAGAGCTTCGGCAATGTGTTTTTCGACCATGCTGACCGACACGCCCAGACGTTTGGCGATCTGGACGTAGGTCTGGTCCTCGAACCGGTGCAATAGAAAGGCGTCTCGGGTTCGCGGCGGCAGGGCGCGGATGACGCGGGCGGCCGCAGCCAGATTCTCTCGGCCGATCAGCTGCTGGTCGGCGGCAGGCGCCTCGCTCGCCACGGCGCGCGGCGAAGCGTCGAGGGCGTGGATGTCGTCCGTGCCGCGAACCCCCGTCCGACCGGCGGCCTTCCAACGATCCGCCTGCAGGTTCCGGGCGATGACGAACAACAGGGGGCGGGCGTCCGGCCCCGTCAGATCGTGGCCCGCGCGGTGGAAACGCGTGAAGGCTTCCTGCGCCACGTCCTCCGCGTCCTCGGCCGACAGGCCCCGGCGCTGCACATAGGCCATGAGATCGCGCCGCAGGCCGGCGAAGACCTGATCAAGCGACATGGTCGCCCCGCTCACCTGGACACTCAGACGCGACTAAGCGAAGACGCCCCCTCCTCGCGGAAGGGGCGTCGCGCCGGCCTCTGTCCCGCCGGGTTGGGCCGGGGAAGGCGAAGGACGACGTCGGTCGCCCCCCGCTTTCGACATGAGGTTCGCTTGTGGGAATGGATCAGAACTCCATCCGCAGGCCGAAGTTGATACGGCGTCCCGACTTTTCGTACATGGTCGGGAAGGAGGGATCCATCGTGTATCCCTTGGTCGCCTCGTCCGTGACGTTGATGCCTTCCACATTGAGCTGGAGGCTGTCGGTCACGCGATAGCTGGCCGACAGATCGACCTGGCCATAGCCCTCGCGCGTGATCGGGTACATCTCATAGCCGATGGCTTCGACATACTCGTCCTTGTAGTTGTAGGAGGCGCGGGCCTGCAGCTTGTCGTTCTCGAAGAACAGGGTGACGTTGTAGGTGTTGTCGGCCAGACCAATGGGCGGCGTCGGGATGCCCAGGGTCGACGAGCCGGTCAGCGAGCTGTCCAGCACCGTGTAGTTGGCGTTGATCCCGAAGCCTTCCAGCGGCGAGAAGAACTGGCCGAAGGGCACGACGGCGACCAGCTCCACGCCGCTGACCTCGTAGGAGCCGGGCTCGTTGATCGGCTGATAGACGTCGAAGGTGTAGACGCCGTCGATCGTGCCGTTGGCGTTGTACTTGGTCACGTTCGGCACCGTGCCCGTCAGGGCCTGACGCACCACGCCCTCGATCTCCTTCCAGAAGTAGGAGACCGCCAGCAGGCCGCCGTCGCCCAGATACTGTTCCAGACCGGCTTCCCACTGTTTGGCGTAGGTCGGCTTCAGGTTGGGGTTGCCGTCGGTGAAGCGGAACGAGTTCCAGCTGGCCGTGCGCTTGTAGGCCAGGTCCGTCAGGGCCGGACGGATCAGGGTCTCGGATGCTGCGGCGCGGAAGATCAGGCTGTCGGTCAGGTCGGCAGTGATGTTCAGGCTGGGCAGGACCTTGTCGTAGCTGCCGTCGCTGGACACCGGCTCCGGCGTATAGGTGGTGCCGCCGGTCGGCGTTTGAATCTGGTGATAGCCCGAAGAGGTGATCGAGGTGTCGATGTAGCGGGCGCCGCCGTTGACGGCGACCGGCACCGGTCCCAGGTCGAACTCCAGGTCAGCCATGGCGTAGGCGGCCAGAACCTCTTCCGTCACCTCGTAGTAGTCGCCGACGTTGAAGGGAGTGAAGAAGCCGTCATAGCGGAAGGTGCGACGGGCGTAGTCGTTCGAGACCTGGCTCCAGTTCAGGTCGCGGATGCTGTAGTCGCCGCCGGGCACCAGATCGCCGATCGGCGTCAGTTCGCTCTGCGACATCGGGCGCCCCACATAGTCGACCTTGCCTGCGCCGGAGCCTTGGATGTTCAGCGAACCGTACTGACGCTCCTTGGACTTGTCCGTGTAGCGCGCGCCGACCTGGACGCTCTTCAGCGCCGGGAAGAAGCTGAAGTCGAGGTACTGGGTGAAGTCGATCTGGGCGGCGTACTTGTCGTCGTTGATCTCTTCGTAGGTGGTCTCATACGCCTCGAACAGATAGCGCGAGGGCGAGTTGTACATGTCGATCGAGGCCGGGTTGGCGCTCTGGATCGTCTCGCCGCCTTCGGCCGTCCAGCGCGTCCGCGACGGCGCATAGGCCACGTGCTTCAGGTTGGCGTAGTCCAGGGTCTTCTCGGCGCCGGAATAGCCGGCGATGGCGTGCAGTTTCCAGCTGTCGCCGCTCCAGTGCAGCTCGGTTCCGAACTGCTGGTAGTCGGTTTCGTTGATACGCTCCTTGCTGAGCATCTCGTGCTGGGTCGCGGTGTAGGAGACGTCGCGCAGCACCACCATGGCGTAGTCGGCCAGGGTGGTCTTGTCGAACTCGTGGATGGTCTCCAGGGTCGAGCGGCTGGAGGCCGAATAGGCCGCCGCATCATACTCGTCCTCGGTCGTGTCGTAACTGCCGACCATGGCGTCGAAGGCCAGGCTGAAGTTCGACGACGGGCGATACTGCAGAGAGACGGTGCCGCCCCACTGGTCCTGGGTGTTCAGATAGGCGCGGTCGCCGACCTTGTCCTGGAAGATGATCCGGTTGGTGACATTGGTGTCGGACCGGTTCGGAATGGCGATGCCGGCGTCTCGCAGCAGAACCGCCGCCGCCTGGGTCCCCCGGGCGCCGGTCGAGGTCGCCAGGAAGCGCGACATCGGGCGGAAGTTGATGCCCGATTCCGAGTCGGTGCGGTTGGTGCGGCGGGCCGTCGAGAAGGACACCAGGGCCCCGAAGTCGCCCCAGGTGTCGCTGGCCAGGAAGGCGATCTTGGGATCGATCTCTTCGGAGATGGAGTTGTAGGCGCCCTCCACCGAACCGACGACCCGGCGACCGGCGTAATCGAACGGACGGGCGGTCGAGATATTGACCGAACCGGCGATGCCGCCTTCTTCATCGGCGGCGCGCGGCGACTTCTGGACTGTCACCTGCTGGATGATTTCCGAGGCGAAGATGTCGAACTCGACGTCACGACCGCCGCTGCCCGAGGCGGTGGCCAGGCCGTTAATGCTGACGAAGGTGAAATCGCTGGGCAGGCCGCGCACGTTGACGCGCTGGCCCAGGCCGCGGTTGCGTTCGATGGTGACACCTGGGATGCGCTGCAGCGCCTCGGCCAGGTTCTGTTCGGGGAAGTTGGCGACGTCGGTGGCGACGATGGAGTCCGAGAAGCCGACCGTCTTGCGCTTGATGTCGACCGCCTCTTCAAGGCTGCGGCGATAGGAGCCGGTGACGACGATCTCGTCCAGAGTGGCTGTGGCCTGGCTCGCGACGGCGGCCGGTTCGGCGGCCTGCGCCAAGGCGACGAACGGCGTTGCAGCGACCACGGCGAAGGCCGTCGTGCCCAGAATTCGGTTCTTCATGTGAGTAGCCCCCAGTGAGTTCTAGGCGCTTCAACGACGGGCTCTCAGGCCCCCTCAATGTGTGACAGGCCTTTTCATTCAAACTTCACGGCCCTGTCGCGTTCGACCTTCTCACACAAGCAAAACGGCCCGCAGGCGCAACCTGCGGGCCGTCGTCCGATTCTGGCGAAGGGACGAGTTCAGCCGCCGAAACTGCGCCCCCCGCCGCCGAAGCCGCCGCGCGAGACGACCGTGGTCCGGCTCTGTACCCGCGTCGGCGCCTGCTTCACGACATCTCCGTTGTCGCGCGTCGTCACCATCCGACCGGTCCGGTAGTCGCGATAGGCATAGCCGCCGCCGTATCCGTTCACATAGCGGTCCTCGCGATCCCGATACAGCGGACCCCCGCCATAGTATCGCCCGCCGTCCAGCATCTGGCCGATGACGAAGCCGGCCAGCAGCGGGGTGAAGAAGGATCCCCCGCCCTGATTGTTCGGCTGGCACTGCGATGGGCCCCATTGGCCCTCGCACTCCTCGCGCGTGGCGTAGCGTGGGGCAGTCCGCGCCGCATCCTCCTGCGCCTTGGCCAGGGCAGCGTCGCACTGGGCGTCGGGTATGACGTCGGCGGTCCGACACTCATCCAGCGAGGCATAGACCAGCGCCGGCTCGGCCTCGGCCCGCGGGGCTGGAACGTCCGGAGAATCGCAGGCCGCCAGCGTAAAGCCGGCCGTGGCCATCAGGCTTCCGATGTGCAGGACACGCGACCGCTTCAGCCGTCGCATCGTCCTTGTCTGGGGCAGATCGCCCGATCCATTGTTGTGGTCGGTCATGGCGGTCACGAGGTCATGCAGGCGGCGTTTAGCAGGCCGACACAGATCGAGATGGAGGCCAGATAGACAGCCGCCGCGATCTCGCCCGCCTCGATCCGGGCCACCAGATTGCGGAAGGCCAGGCGGCTGATGGTGACGAAGACCACGATCTGGATCACCCCGGCCAGCAGGGCCCAGGCGGCGAACTCGGCCAGGCTGACCGTATGGGACAGGGCCGAGGCCAGCGGCAGGACATAGCCGATCAGGGCGCCACCCAACGCAATGGCGGCGGCCGTATTGCCCTGCCGGATCAGCGTATGCTCGTGGTACGGCGTGACCCACTGGTAGAGCAGCTTGAACGCCAGGGTGAAGCCGCCCGCTACGGCGAAGGCGATCAGAAAGGCGATCGCACCTTGCTGAAACAGGAACCAGTCGAACATTCGGTCTTCCCCTCTTTAAACACGCCCTCAGGCGCGGAATTCGGCCATTTCCAGCGGAATGCCGATCATGATCTCGTGCGTCGTCTCGCCGCCCTCGGGCTGCTGCTCCAGGGCGATCATCAGTTCGCGCCCGCCCGCCAGTTCGCGTGCATAAAGCATGCAGGTCTGGAAGATCTTGGCGTAGGGCTTGGTCGCGGCGCGGTCGTCCCAGACGGTCTCCCACAGGGTGACCGGCGGCTGGATCGCGTCGCTCTCGGAGAACCAGAACCGCGGATAGTCGGGCAGGTCCTCGGCCGCCCCGTGGAAGACCGGCGCCGACAGCCGGTCGCGCCAGACCCGCCGTTCCCGCTCTCCCGGCGGATAGGCCGAGGTCCAGGGCACGAACAGGCTGAAATCATAGTTCTCCAGCCCCGCCTCGTCGTCACTCATGGCCTGAAGCATGACGTGGTCGTCGGTGTAGAAGCGATGGACGAACTGGCCGCTTTCCAGACTGATCAGCCCCTGAGCCGAGATGTCGAGCACGTCGCGATCCAGTGCGAAACGGGTCTCTTCGCCCAGCCGCCGCCAGGCCAACGGGTCCAGCGACACGGTTCGACCCACGGTGATGTTGCGCACCGCCGCCAGCTTCGATGCGGGCTCAGCCTTGTTCGACGATCCGAAGAGTTTCTTGAACATGGCGACTATCTAGGCCCCATGGACGCCAAGGGCGAGCCTCGGACGCAAGAGCGACGGAACGAAGCGGTTCATACGCGCAACCTCAGCCCGATCTTGCATCATGTCAAGCGTTCATGTTACACGTTTCATGTAACGCCATGCCCAACCGCGCCCCGCACTCTTCCGCCGCCAACGACCGCATTCGCGCGTGGCGACAGGCGCGCCGGGAAGCGGGCCTCGTCAAGCTGGAGCTCTGGGTGCCGGAGGCCGCGCGCGACGACGTCAAGGCCGCCGTCCGCGCCATCGTCACGGACTCCACCCGCGGCCCGGAGCTTGCCGGGCGCCGCCGGATCCCCACTTCTGACCCCATCACCCCTGGAGACGACCACCCTATGGACGCCGTGATCGAAACCCCCTGGACCGTGCCCGCCATCAAGGCGGCGCTGGACCAGTCCCCCCTGGTGCGCGAGGGCGAAATGACCCTGCGCGTGCTGGAGGGGGCGGACCCCGTACTGCTGGCCACCATGCATGAATACGGCGACCTGCCGGTCTATCTCAGCGTCGGGGGCGCCCAGATCGTCTGCTCGGTCCTGCTGTGGCCGGTGTCGGAACAGACCGATCGCCATGCCTTCAACGAGTTTCTCCTGAAGGCCCAGCGGGTGGTGCCCCTGTCGAACTTCGCCATCACCAACGTCGGCGGCGAAGACGTGTATGAGTTGATGGGCGAACTGTCGTGCAAGACGACGCTCCAGACCATACTGATCGAACTGCGCACCCTGGCCGAGAATGCGATCGACGCCACCGAACTGCGCGAAACCTTCGGCGCCGACGCCGCCTGATCCGGAAGCCAGACCATGTCCATGCTCAGAAAACTCTCCGCCCTGTTCCGCGGCACGGCCCATGACGCGGCCCAGGGCGTCGTCGACGCCAACGCCCTGAAGATTCTCGATCAGGAAATCCGTGACGCCGACAACGCCCAGGGCAAGGCGCGCGACGACCTGGCCGGCCTGGTGGCGCGTCGCCGCATGGCCGAAAATGAGATGGCCAGCTTCCGCGACCAGATCGCCAAGTACGAAAGCTCGGCCCGCACCGCCCTGGCTCAGGGCAAGACCGATCTGGCCCGCGAGGTCGCCTCGCGTATCGCCGAGCTCGAAGTCGAGATCACCAGCCGCGGCCCGTTGATCGAGGACATGAAGACGGCAGAGACGCGTCTGCGCACGGCCATCGCCGCCACCGACCAGAAGATCGAGACGCTCCGTCGCGAGATCGACATCGTCAAGGTCAATGACTCAGTCCAGCGAGCCCAGACCTCGGTCGCCCTGAACTCGGCCGGCGCCCATTCGCGCATCGGCTCGGCGGCGGACAGCCTGCAACGGATCAAGCAGCGCCAGGCCATCCAGGAAGAAAAGCTGAACGCCAGCCAGGCCCTGGAAGATCGCCGCACCGGCGCCGATCTGGACGCCAAGCTGCGCGAGGCCGGCATCCTGCCCGGTCATTCGTCGGCCGACGATGTCCTGGCCCGCCTCAGCCAGCCGGAAGTGACCGTGGTCACCCCCCGCATCGGCCAATCCACCCTTGGCGTGGCCACGCCCGACAAGGACCCGGCCTGATCCATGGAGCGTCTGCGCTTCGATCCCCGCCCCGACTGGGAAGCCACGGCCGAGCGCCTAGGCTTCACCTGGCGCCACATCAACGGCGAGATCTATTGGGACGAGACGGCGGCCTACGCCTTCTCCCTGGAAGAGGTCGAGGACGGGATCGAGGCGCCGACCGCCGAACTGCACGGCCTCTGCCTGGAGCTGGTGAAGGAGGCCGTCCAGTCCGAGCGGCTGATGGAGCAGCTGGATATCCCCGAGCCCATGCGGGACTATGTAGCCGCCAGCTGGACGCGCGGGGATCCGTCCCTCTACGGCCGCTTCGACTTCGCCTATGACGGTCGGAGCCCGGCCAAGCTCTACGAATACAACGCCGACACCCCGACGAGCGTCTACGAGACGGCCGCCTTCCAGTGGCTGTGGCTGGAGGATCAGATCCGGGCCGGCGTCCTGCCCGCCGAGGCCGACCAGTTCAACAGCCTGCACGAAAAACTGGTCGCCCGCTTCCGCGCCGTCTTCCCGAACGGCGGCTTCGTCCATTTCTCATCGGACGCCGATTTCGTGGAAGACCGCCAGACGGTGCGCTTCCTCGAAGATCTGGCCCAGCAGGCCGGGCTTGAGCCCCAGTTCGTCGCCATCGACCAGATCGGCCTGAACGCCGACGGTCGTTTCGTCGATCACGAGAACTGGATCATCCAGGCGATGTTCAAGCTCTATCCCTGGGAGCAGATGCTGCGCGACGACTACGCCGCCCCCCTGCCGACCGCCGATGTCCGGGTGCTTGAACCCGCCTGGAAGAGCATTCTGTCCAACAAGGCCATCCTGCCCCTGCTGTGGGAACGCCACAAAGGCCACCCCAATCTGCTGGAGGCCTATTTCGAGGGCGATCCGGGGCAGGCTGCTCTCGGGAATTCCTACGTCCGCAAGCCCCTGTTCTCGCGCGAGGGCGCCAATGTCGAACTGATCGACCGGGGCGTCAGCGCGGAAGCAGTCGTGGACGGCGGCTACGGGCAGGGCCGTTTCATCCGTCAGGCCCTGCACGACACCCCCCGGTTCGACGATGCCCACGTCATCGTCGGCTCCTGGGTGGTCGGCGACGAGCCGGCGGGCATGAGCCTGCGCGAGGACGCGGGCCGGATCACCCGCGACACCTCACGCTTTGTCCCGCACTTCATTCGTGACTGAGGCTCAATCGAAAACAGCGATCGGCCCGCGCAACCACTCTCAGACCCACGCCTGGATGGCAGCTGCTGATGATCGAAACTGAGACAAGCCGAGCCAAAAGACTGAAGGCGGCGACGCAAGGCGTGCATCAGGGCCTGGACGAAGCCGTCATGGCCGCCCGCCCCTTCGAAAGTCGCGCGCGATATGCGGAGTTTCTGCGAATTCAGCAGATATTCCATCGCGACGTGGCGGCCCTCTATCAGAACGAGGCTCTGACGGCCCTGATCCCGGATCTGGCCGCGCGGCGAAGGTATGACGCGGTGATCGCAGACCTTGGCGACCTGGAGGCCGAACCCGGCGTCGAGTCTGACAACCCCGTATTTGAGGATCAGATCGCCGACATTCCCACGGCGCTGGGCTGGCTGTATGTGGCGGAGGGATCGAACCTGGGCGCAGCGTTTTTGCTGAAGGCGGCGGCCGGCCTGGGCTTGTCAGAGGCGTTCGGCGCCCGGCATCTGGCCGCCTCTCCGGACGGTCGCGCCAACCACTGGCGCAGCTTCACCGCCGCCCTGGACGCGGCGGAGATGACGCAGGCTCAAGAGGATCGGGCAACGGCCGGCGCCACGGCCGCCTTCGCCCGCGTGCGCGCCCTGGTGGAGGCGCACCTCGGACCGGATCGGTCGGCGGCGGCCTGAACCCCGCCGACCGTCTCCGCCTTATTGCGGCGCGACCCGCCAGACGGTGTTCGACAGATCGTCGGCGATCAGCAGGATGCGACGTTGAGGGTCGAAGGTGACGCCGACCGGCCGTCCCCTCGCCTTGCCGTCCTTGATGAAGCCCGTAGCGAAATCGACGGGCTGTCCCGCCGGACGACCGGCGTTGAACGGCACCCAGCTCACCTTATAGCCGGACAGGTCCTGGCGGTTCCAACTGCCGTGCTCGCCGATGAAGGCGCCCTGGCTGAAGGCGCCGCCGAAACCACCGTTGGTGGCGAAGCTCAGGCCCAGGGCCGCGACATGGGAGCCCAGGGCGTAGTCGGGCTTGACCGCCTCGGCCACCTTGTCCGGCCGCTGCGGATGGGCGCGCGGATCGACGTTCTGCCCCCAATAGCTGTAGGGCCAGCCGTAGAAGGCGCCGGGCCGCACCGAGGTCAGATAGTCGGGAGCCAGTTGCGGGCCCAATTCGTCGCGCTCATTGACCACGGCCCAGAGAGCGCTGGTGGTCGGCTCGATCGCCAGGGCCGTCGGATTGCGGATGCCGCTGGCGAGGATGCGGTGGGCGCCGGTCTGCCGGTCGACCGCCCAGACCACGGCGCGGTCCTGCTCCACCGCCATGCCGCGCTCGCCGACATTGCTGTTGGATCCGATGCCGACGTAAAGGGTCTGGCCGTCGGCGCTGGAGGTCAGGGACTTGGTCCAGTGGTGGTTGATGGCCGAGGGAAGCTCGGTCAGGACCGCGCCGGGCGCTGTGATCCGCGTCTGTCCAGGTTGATAGGGAAAGCGCAGCAAGGCGCCCTGCTCGGCGACGTATAGGGCGCCGTCGACGAAGGCCAGGCCGTAGGGCGCATCCAGATTATCGATGAAGGTCGTGCGGAGTTCGGCCTGTCCGTCTCCGTCGGCGTCGCGCAGCAGGGTGATCCGATCCCCGCCCTTCACGCTGCTCTTGCCCTTGGCCTTGATGAGGCCGGCGATGACGTCCTTGGGACGCAGCTTGGGCGCATGGCCGCCCGACCCTTCCGCCACCAGAATGTCCCCGTTCGGCAGAACAAGAATCTGGCGCGGAATCTTCAGGTCGGTCGCCAGGGGCGTGATGGCGAAGCCAGCGGGCACGGCGGGCCGGTCGCCGTTCCAGCCCACCGGCTCGGCGATCTTCATCGGTGGAACCAGGGTCTGGTTCTGGGCCGGTAGATCGGGATTGGGACCGGTCTGTCTGAGGTTGGGATCACTGCGGCTGCAAGCCGTCAGGGCCAGGAGCACGGCGGTCGCGCCGAGAAGGTGTCTGATCATCGTGCAATCCCCCGAACCGGCGCGGCGCTATAGGCGAACCACCCAGCGACAAGGACGAAGAGGGTGGACAGGACAGACAGGGTCAGGCCCAGGGTCCCGACCGAGCTCCATGCGTCCTGGCTGTGCTTGAAGGCGTTGATCAGGCCGCAGAGCCAAGCCAAGGCCAGGGCGACCACATAGATCAGGGTCGCCAGCCGCTGAGGGGTGCGCCAGGCCAGGACCAGTTGGACGATCGCCCACAGTCCTGCGACGCCGCCGAACACCAGGGCGCCGACGATCAACCAAGCCGAAAAATTGGACCACTGCATCTCAGCGGTCCGCAGATAGGCGATGTCGCTGATCAGGGCCGAGGTGAACAGGGCGATCGGAAAACACAACAGTATGGCGTGGAGTGGATTGTGTGCGGGGCGCTCCGACCCTGTGGCGGCGATCATCGACCTTCAATCTCCTCGTCCGGCCTTCTTCTGTCCGAGCCCAATCCTCCATTGCGGGATTTGGTTTCATCAGATCATTTCATCAGATCATCGGGGGAGCGCGGGCTTTGGCGGAAATGCTGTCGCCGGCGTCATCATCTCCGCTACACAATCCGAGATTAAGCCGCGCTCGGTCCGCGACGCTTCGTCGTTGAAGACAGGGCCGTCTTCCCCGAACCTCGCGCCGCGCACTCGACAGCTCATCATCGAGACTTCATTGAAACCTATGTCTCAAGTCCAAGCGCCCAGCCGGGCCGCCGACGCCCTTCAGATCATCAAGGCCGCCATCGCCCAGGCGGCGGCCAACGGGCTCGACAGCCTGACGATGCGGGACCTCGCCCACGCCGTCGGCAAGAGCACGACGGTCATCGTCAACCTCTTCGGATCGAAGGCCGGGCTGATCCAGGCGGTGGGAGAAGAGGCGCTGCGGCAGGACACGGCCTTTCACACCGCCTTCTTCGCCCCCGTCGTCGGCCTGCCGCCCAGCCGAGACGCTCTGCTGGCCTTGTTGCGGCACTATCTGCGCCTGCGCGCTTCGGAAAGCGCCGGTTTCGCGCGGATCTGGGAGGCGCTGTTGATCGACGGAGACGCCTGCGCCGAGCGTCGCGATCTCATTCGACGCTGGGCCGCGATGCGGGAAACGGCGTGGGCCGACTATCTGGCGGCTGATCCCCGGTTGGTCGACTTCGCCTCCATCATCGTGGCCTGGACCACTATGGAGCAGTTCTACGCCGGAGCCCTGGGCGAACGCGCAGACTATGAGGTGATCGCGTCCGAAGGTCTGGGCGGCCTCGTCGATCGCGCCTTCGGCGAGACCGAAAGGCCGCCGGCGGCGACCCTCTGGCACAGGGAAACCCTGATCATACCCAAGGCGCCGGCGGCCGGGCTGGACCCGGATTCGATGAAGCTGAAGCTTCTGCATATCGCGGCGGATCAGATACTGGAGCGGGGTCTGGGCACCCTGACCAACCGGTCCGTCAGCGCCGTGGCGGGGACCTCGACCTCAACCATCGCCTATCACTGGCCCGACATGCGCCGCTTCGTCCTGGACGCGGTCTGGCACAGCGTCTTCCGCGACATGCCGCTGTATCTGGCCGGTCAGCGTCCGGAAGGCGACCCGGCGTCGGCGGACCTGGAGCGTTGGGCGCGGCTGATGGCGCCGACAGTCGCCATCGCACCACAGTCAGAGGGCTTCTACGTGCGATACGCCAGGCTGATCGCGGGCGTGTGCATGGAGGCGCGGCGCGACCCCGCGCTGCGTGACCTGGCCATGTTGCTGCGCGGTCCCGAAGGCGGAGGCACCTATTACAATCAGGCCGGCGTCTGGCCCGCCGACTTCGATCTCAATCGGCTGGCGGCGACGCGGTTCGCCCTGTGGATCAAGGCCGCCGCCCTGACCGCTCGGGCGACCGGAGAGCCCATCGACGAGGCGGCGCTCAAGGCCGCCGCAACCCGGCTGGTTGCAAGCCGGGCGTGACAGAACACACGTTATCGTCGTGCCTGCCCAGCCCTAGCCGCGGCTGACAAGAACAGTTCTAACAAGCTTCATAAAAGCATTGCGCGCGCAATCTAATGCCGCATCGTTGTCGAACATCTGTTTTTCCACGCGACGATGCGGCCGGACTTCTCCCCAGGGTCAGGGCCCGCTTCGATCAGGAGGCGACCAAACGGCTGTTCGACGACCTTCAGCAACACATCGACACGCGAGGGTGGGGGCCCCGCGCGTCGCCCGATGGATGGTCAACATGCAACGTCTTCTTCTCGGCGCCTCGGTCGCCGTCCTCACGGCGGCGGCCCTGCCCGCCTCCGCCCAAACCCAAACCGCCTCTCAAACGGCCTCGGTCGATGACGTCATCGTCACGGCCCAGCGTCGCTCCGAATCGTCGCAGAAGGTCGCCCTGGCCCTGACCGTGGTGTCCGGCGAAACGCTGGACGACCGCAACATCCAGACCGTGAACGATCTGGAAAACACCGTGCCCAGCCTGGAGGTCGACAGCCAGCTGGGCGGCGGCCAGCCCCAGTTCCGCATCCGCGGCGTCGGCCTGACCGACTACGCCGCCAACAACACCTCGACCGTCGGCATCTATGTGGACGAAGTCGCCTATCCCTACGGCGTGATGACCCAAGGGCTGCTGTACGACATCGCCCGCATCGAGGTGCTGCGCGGCCCGCAGGGCACGCTTTACGGCCGCAACACGACGGGCGGCGCGGTCAGCGTCATCACCAACGCCCCGACCGATCACGTCGCCGCAGGTCTGAACCTGAGCTACGGCAGCTATGACGCGGCCAAGATGGAAGCCTATGTCTCCGGCCCCGTCGTCGACACCCTGACCGCCCGCCTTTCGGTCGCGGCTGAATCGGGCGGGGCGTGGCAGTACAATCGCGACACCGGCGAGAGCCTGGGCGACAAGGACACCAAGGCCGCGCGCCTGCGCCTGACCTGGCGTCCCTCGGCCCAGACCGACGTCGATCTGAACCTGCACTACAGCCGCGACGAGTCGGACGGGCGGGGCCTGCGTCTGATCACCACCCCCTTCACCGCCGGCGGCGGGCGGGTCTATCCGATCGACACCGATCACCGCATCACCGGCTGGGGCATCTCGCCCTATTTCGCCCAGTTGATCGGCGCCTCGCCCAACGCCAAGCCCTTCCGGGACAATGAGGGCAAGGGCGTCAGCCTGCGACTGAACCAGGATCTGAACTGGGCCACCCTTACCGCCATCGCCAGCTACGAGACGTTCGACCGCAACGAGTTCAACGACTGGGACGCCACGGCGTCGAACGAGGCGGGCACCTTCTTCTTCAACGACATCGACACCTCGTCCCAGGAGGTCCGCCTGGCCTCGCCGGCCGGTGGTCGGGTCCAGTGGCTGGCCGGCGTTTATCACGCCAATGAATCCGTGGACGGCGGCTTCTATTCGGACTTCTCCGAAGCCAAGAGCCTGGCCTTCTGGATGAGCACCACCTACGGCCAGAAGGTCGAGACCACCGGCGTATTCGGCAATGTGGACTATCGCCTGACCGACCGCCTGACCCTGGTCGGCGGCCTGCGCTATGAGGATGAAACCCGCGAACTGAACAACTTCAAGACCGAGGTCCTGGCCCCCACCCCGTCCGTCCGGGCCACCACCTCCAAGTCGCAAGAGATGGGCGAGTGGACCGGCAAACTGGGCGTCGAATACACCCTTAGCGACGACATACTGACCTACGCCAATGTTTCGCGTGGCGTGAAGTCGGGCGGTTTCACCACTTACAACAGCGGCCTGCCGGACCAGTTGGAACCCTTCAAGTTCGAGGAGCTGATCGCCTATGAGACCGGGCTGAAGTCCAGCTTCTTCCAGCGCAAGCTTCAGTTCAACGCCGCCGCCTTCTACTACGACTATCGCGATCAGCAGCTGCAGGGCATCCTCTACACCCGCACGGGCCGCGTGGGCCGTATGATCAACGTGCCCAAGTCCCACATCCAGGGCGCAGAGATCGAGGCCGTCTGGCGTCCCCTCCCCAATCTGACCGTCACCCAGGCCCTCGCCTACAAGTACGGGGAGTATGACGAGTTCTTCTTCGTCAACAGCGCCGCGACGGAGGCGGCGCGCGACAAGGTGACGGGCGAGTACAACACCATCGTCTACAGCGACCGCGCAGGCGAACGTCTGCCCTTCCCCAAATGGGACTACAAGGGTTCGATCGCCTATGACTGGCGGATGGGCGACTGGGGCGTCGAAGCCCAGACCAACTACGCCTTCCGTGACGAGAAGTTCAGCACCTCGGCCAACTCGATCATCGACTCCTTCTGGCTGGTCAACGCCGGCCTGACGGTGCGGCCGATGGACGGGAACTACGCCCTGGGCGTCTATGTGAACAATCTGACGGACGACTATTCCGAGGAGTCGCGCAATCGCTTCATCTCGGCCTCGACCGGTTCGCCGAACCCGCCCCGCACCTGGGGCGTGCGCCTGAGCTATCGGTACTGACGCCTTGCGGGCTTCGGTCGGTCGGCCGAAGCCCGCCCTTCTTCGTTGGGAGAGACACGCCTTGCAATTCCCCTGGACACGTCTGCGCGGGACCGCCGCCGCCCTCGCCGCCTTGACCGCCTTGACCGCCGGAGCCGTCATGGCCGAACCGGCGCCGCAGCGGTTCACCATCGCCGTCATTCCCGACACTCAGAACTACGTCGACTTCACCCATCAGCGTGCGGAGGGCTTCGCCTTCGACGCCCGCGACCTGATGGATCAGCAGCTTCAATTCATCGCCGACAACGCCGTGTCGCGCGGCGGCGACATCGTCTTCGCGACCGCCGTGGGCGATGTCTGGCAGCACCCGATCATCGAAATTGACCCGGACCACGCGGCCCGGGGCTTCCGCCCTCGCCCTGCGCCGTCAGGCGCGGGGGTCGCGGCCTGGGCGGACGGCGTGCGGAATGTCGAAATCCCGGCGGCCATCGCGGCCTACGACCGGATCGACGGCGTCCTGCCCTTCTCTGTCGTGTCAGGCAACCACGACTATGACGGCCAATGGTGGGACGAGCAGTGGCCCCAGGATCTGACGGCGCCGCCGGGCGACCTGCGTCGTCTGGGCATGATCCACATCGGCGGCCTGACCGCCTTCACCCAGGCCTTCGGCGCGACCTCGAAATATTTCAAGGACCGGCCCTGGTATGTGGCCTCTCATGACGACGGCGCCGACAGCGCCCAGGTCTTCGAGGCGGGCGGCTATCGCTTCCTGCACATCGGCCTGCAGATGGCGCCGTCCGACGCCAGCCTGAAATGGGCGGAGACGGTCATCCACGCCCACGCCGGCCTGCCGACCCTGATCACCACCCACGACTTCATCGACAAGACCGGCCAGCGCCGCGCCCATCCGGTCGTCGATCTGAACGCCCTCGATCCCTTCGACAACAGCGCCCAGGGCGTGTGGGACAAGCTGATCAGCCGCAATCCGCAGATCTTCATGGTGCTGAGCGGCCATCATAACGGCCAGGCCTTCCGTACCGACCTGAATCGACAGGGCGGCGCCGTCTATCAGCTTCTGTCCGACTATCAGGACCGCAATCAGACGGCGCTCGACGCCGGCCTGGCGCCGGGCCGCGCGCCGGGGATCGGCGACGGCTGGCTGCGGCTGATGATCTTCGACATGGGCGGCGATGTCCCGACCGTGCGGGTCCGCACCTATTCGACCTACTATGGGGTCTATGCGTCCGACCAGGCCGAGTACGCCCGTCGCTACAAGCCCAATGAACAGCCCCAGATGACGGACGACGCCTTTGTCGCCGCCGACGACTTCGTCATCCGCCTGGAAGATTTCCGCGCCCGCTTCGGCCCCGGCGCCGAAGAGGCCGGGCGATGATCGGCCTGAACGATCGACTGTCGCGCCGCGCCCTGATCGGGGGGCTGGTCGCCGCGCCGGTCGTCCTCCGGTTCGGCCGGGCCCAGGCGGGCGCCGATCTTTTCTCCCTCGGCGTGGCCAGCGGCGACCCTTGGCCGGACGGCTTCGTTCTGTGGACCCGCCTGGCCGCCGATCCCATAGCGCCGGACGGCCTGGGCGGTCTGGGCGAGCCGATGGAGGTTCTTTGGGAGGTCGCCGCCGACGAAGGTTTCAACCGCATCGTCGCTGCGGGCCGAACCACGGCCCAGCCCGCCGAGGCCCATTCGGTCCATGTCGAGGTTCAGGGCCTGCGTCCCGGTCGCCCCTATTGGTACCGTTTCACCGCCGCCGGTCAGCGCAGCCCCGTCGGCCTGGCGCGCACGGCGCCGGCGCCCTACGCCGAGGTGGATCGGCTGAAACTGGCCGTGGCCTCCTGTTCGAACTGGGAGGTCGGCTATTTCAGCGCCTATGGCCATATGGCCGATGAAGCCCCCGACCTGACTCTGTTCCTGGGCGACTATATCTATGAATACACCCGCACCGGCGCGCGAGCGGCCAATGTGGTGCGACACTACGGCTTTGAGGACGCCACCACCCTGGCCGGCTATCGCAACCGCTACGCCCTGCACCGCACCGATCCGGACCTTCAAAGTCTTCACGCCGCCGCTCCCTGTCTGGTGACCTGGGACGACCATGAGGTGCTGAACAACTATTCCGGCGTCTGGCCCGACGAGGGCGGGCGGCCCGACGACTTCCTGCGCCGCCGCGCCGCCGGCTATCAGGCCTTCTATGAAGCCATGCCGATCCGCCGCACGCGGCTGGACCGCCGGCTTCAGATGCCCATTCACAAGCGCGTCCGCTACGGCCGTTTGGCCGAGTTCTTCATGCTGGACGGACGCCAGTATCGGTCGCGCGGCGCCTGCGTCGATGAAGGCGGGGCCAAGGGCCAGATCGTGCCCGACAGCCTGTGCCTGGACCGCACCGACCCGTCGCGCACCTTCCTGGGCTTCGACCAGGAACGCTGGCTGTACGACGGTCTCGGGGGCGGCGACGCGCGCTGGACCATCCTGGGCCAGGACCTGGTCATGGCCGGGCTCCGGTTCGAAAACCCCAATGGCGAGACCCGCTACTGGACCGACACCTGGGACGGCTTCCCCGCCGCTCGCGACCGCATGACCCAGGCCCTGCATCAGCTGAAGCCGCGCAATCCCGTGGTCCTGTCCGGCGACTATCACTCCTTCTGGACCAATGACGTCCTGCTGGACAGCCGCGACGAGACCTCGCCGGTGGTGGCGACCGAGTTCGTGGGCACCTCTATCACCTCCGGCGGCCCGCCCTATGAGGGGCTGATGGCGGCCATGCCGGCCAATCCGCACATCCGCTTCTTCGAAAGCCGCGTGCGCGGCTATATGGCGATGGACATCACCCCGGAGCGGATGATCGCCCGCTACCAGGCGATCAGCGACGTGCGCGATCCCAAGGCGTCGGTCTCCACCCTGAATCGCTGGGTCGTCGAGGACGGCCGCCCCGGGGCCCAGCCGGCCTGATCCCTTCCAGAGTTGATTTCATGATTCGAATCCTGTCCCGGCGCAGCCGCGCCGTCGCGGCGGCCCTGGCGCTCGCCCCGTTGATCGTGCTGGCCGGATGCGCCTCCAGCCCCTCTCCCGCCCCGACCTTCTGGACCGGCTTCCGCGATCACCCGAAGGGTTATCTGACCGCAGGCGCGGCCCCTGACGCCTCCCGTTTCCTGCCGCCCCCGCCGGAGGCCGGGTCGCTGCGCGATCAGGATGACGTCGACCGGTACCGCGCCACCCGCGCCTTGAAGGACACGCCCCGCTGGGATCAGGCCCGCGCCGACAATGAGATCGAGACGCCGACCGCGCCTCGGGTCTTTGACGAGGCGCTCGGCATTCGGTTCGAGCCCGCGCGCATGCCGACCCTGACCCGGCTCCTGGGCCGGATGCTGGGGGACCTTGAGATCGTCCAGACCCCCGCCAAACGCGGCTTCTTCCGCCCACGTCCCTTCGTCACGGAACCGGCCGAAACCTGTTTCCCGCCCGAGCCCTGGCTGGCGAACAGCGGCTCCTATCCTTCCGGCCACGCCGCCCTGGGCTGGGCCTGGGCCCTGGTCCTGGCTGAAATGGCGCCGGACCGCGCCGACGCCGTCCTGGCCCGCGGCCTGGCCTATGGCGACAGCCGAATGATCTGCGGCGTCCACTACGCCAGCGACGTCGAGGCCGGCCGCCTGGTCGGCGCCGCCCTGGTCGCCGCCCTGAAGGCGAATCCCGCCTTCCAGGCCGACTTCAGAATAGCCCGCAATGAACTGGAGGCGGCGCGCCTAGAGGCTGAGCGCTGACGACTGGACGCAGGCGAACAGCTCCGGGGCGAGCTTCCGTTTCACTCATGCTTCCAAGGAGGTGGCGGAGACGGTGCCACACAATCCAGCAAATCCGGGCTTTTGGTCAACGGGACCGTGCCAAGCCGGCACGATTACCCGTGACTTCTCCTAAGATTGCGTTGACGCACTATGCGGCATCGCGTTCTTGCTTACCTTTCACCAGTCCCTTGAGGTCGTCGGCGATGATGTGGCCGTAGCGGTCAGCAGTGATCTTCACGCTGCTGTGCCCGGCGAAGCGGCTGACCAGAGTCAGGCTCTCCTTGTTCCGAAGCATGTCGGTGATCGTCGTGTGACGCAAGGTGTGGAACTTCACGTCGTCGATGTTCTGCCCCAGCTTCTTCACGCCCTCACGGACCCGGCGCCATTTCCAGTCCATCGTCGATGTGTGCCACGGGAACAGGCGACCATCCGGCGACAGCATCCGAAGCATGGGAAGCATATCGACGATGGCTTGTGACGCCGGGAGCGTTTTGGCCTTGCCGTTCTTGAGCCGTTCGATCTTGTCGAGGCCCGTGCGCGCCAGTTCCGCCGGGGTGGCGTCACGGAAGCGCGGCCAAGAAATGATCGTGTCCCCGTCCCCATCGACGGTGATCCATTCGTCCCGCAGCATCAGGGCTTCCCCCTTGCGGCAAGCCGTATCGAGCAGGAACCGGACGAAGGCGCCGAACCGCTTCCAGTCGTGCGCCGGGTTCTCGATCTCGTAGTCCCCGATCACCTTGAAGATGGCCGTGACCTCGGCCTTGGTTAGCGTCCGCTCTTGAATGTTGTTGACCTTGATCGAGGGGAACGGCGGCTTGGCGAAGAGGATCGGCTTCTTGTCCGGTCCCTGCATCTTGGTCGCCTTGTCCAGCGCACCCGACAGGACTTCCATCTTTCGCTTCACAGTCGCCGGAGCGGCCCGCCCCCCTTTGCGACCGCCCCGCGAAGCCAATGCCTCTGCTATCTCTTCAAGCCGGAAAGCGTGAAGCTCGCAGATCAAGTCATCGCCGCAGACCTCGCGAAGAATTCTGGCTGTGGATTTCAGCGTCGCTTGGGAGCGATGCGCCTTCCAGACCGTCTTTTCGCAGTGGTCGAACAGGTCGTTGATGGTCATGCCCTTGGGTTTGCCGTCCTCGCCCTTCTTCACGACGGGTTTCGCCATCTGCTCGGCGGAAATGCCAAGGGCGATTTGCGGGGCCATCATGATCGCCGTCCGCCTGTCGCGGGTCTTGGTCGAGACGCGGTGACGTTGACCGTCATCGCCCTTGAACTCGACGATGTAGATGCCGTTGGGGCGTTGCTTCACGTCCCATGCGGTTTCGATGTTAGGCTCAGGACTCATAGCCAGAACAGCACTGTGGCGGCGAGGGCTATGGCGGACAGGAAGACGGTCGGGCAGCGATCGTAGCGAGTGGCGACCCGTCGCCAGTCTTTCAGGCGGCCAAACATGATTTCGATCCGGTTTCGCCGCTTGTAGCGTCGCTTGTCGTAGCGGATGGGTTCGGTCCGGGATTTGCGGCCAGGGATGCACGGCGTGATCCCCCTGGCCTGCAAGGCGTCCCGGAACCAGTCGGCGTCGTAGCCCCGGTCCCCCAGCAGCCACTGGGCGCGGGGCAGACTGTCCACGAGAGCGGCAGCGCCGATGTAGTCGCTGACCTGACCCGCTGTCATGAAGAGGCTGATGGGCCTTCCGTTGACGTCTGTCACGGCGTGAAGCTTGGTGTTCATGCCGCCTTTCGTGCGTCCGATCAGCCGCCCGAGGCCCCCTTTTTTACCGCGAGGCTCGAAGCCGTGCGGTGCGCCTTCAGATAGGTCGCGTCGATCATGACAGTCCGACGTTCGGTCTGGGCGCCGGACAGGCCCTCCATCATCCGGACGAAGACGCCCGCCTCGCTCCACCGCTTCCAGCGATTGTAGAGCGTCTTGTGCGGCCCATAGGCCGACGGCGCATCCCGCCAGCGCAGGCCGTTGCGGTTGACGAAGATGATCCCGCTCAATACCCGGCGGTCGTCAACGCGCGGCTTGCCGTGGCTCTTGGGGAAGAAGGGCTCCAGCCGAGCCATCTGCTCGTCCGTCAGCCAATACAGGTCGCTCATATCCAGACTCCTCAGGAGCCTGAATCAGATCGCACGCCTCACTTCAATGGGTCCTGAGCCTAGCCTGAAACGCCATGATCTCCGACCTTGGTGGCAGTTGCTACGGTTCGACGGAGGTGGTTTGCGATGGCTTCCCCCTTTTCGGTCAGCCGCACGATCTTGCGGCGTTGGTCGTCTTCGTCGGTTTCGAGTTTGATCCAGCCCAGCCCATCCGGGTCGCGCTTGGTCGGCTCCATGAGCAGTTGATACGAACGGCCGATGGACTGGCCGAAGATCGGCTCGCCGGTGTTGTCGGCCCCTGCGATCTCCTTGAGGTCGCTGATGATGATCGACCTGCCGAGGCTGTTCGCCTCGACGATCAGCACGAAAGCGTAGACCTGCCGGAGCGACGTGCGAGCCGGGATTTCGTGGACCAGAATCTGGAGAGCCTTGGCCAAGGCCATGAACTCTCCCGCGCCTTCCTTGAGACGGCTCGGCTCGATGAGGTCCACGCCCTCCACGACGGAGCCTTGGATTTCTTCGGGAGATTTGCGGCGACGCGGCATCGGTGGCGATCCTTGAACGGGTTTGCCAAACGATTGCCTTGAGTCACCCATTTCCTCAATAGAGAACAGGGTCAGGATGGTGGCCTCCTATGTGTGAGTTCACGGGAAAGCCTGTGTGCCACGCCCCATTAGATGTTGTCAACGCAAAGAGTGGCACTTGATGTTTCGTCGGCTTTCTCGCCGCCTTTAAGGCCCGCCGCGCCTCGCTAAATATGAGGTGCGAGAAACCTTCAAAGACAGACTGGCGCGTCAAATCGCGCTGGAAGATGAGAGCCGTGCGCTTGGTGCAAGCCGATACCGCGCGCGTCGCCCCCTGCCGTGGCGACATGAACCATCCAGCACTGACGAGGAAGGCGATCTGCCGCCCGGCCGTCAGCTATTGCGGCTGGCGATCCACCCGACCGCCGATGCGATCCGGTCGTTCTGCGATGTTGTGAACCACGGCGGCGGCGCCCGGACCCCGGAAGCCGCTCTGATCCTCTCCAGTGTCGGCCCCGAAGAGGCCGCCTATCTGACCGGCCGCGTGATCCTGTCGGCCGCAGCCGAGGGCAAGAAGCTGACCGCGACCGCCATCGCCGTCGCCGACGCCATCATCGAGCACGGCCAGATGGAGAGCCTTCGCCGCGCCCGCGCCGATGTCTTCAAGGGCGTGCTGCGTGTTCAGGCGCACGGCGTCCGCTCGGCGAAGATGAAGCGGAAAATCCAGAACGTCATGACCGAACATGGCGTCGATCAGGCGTTCCCGCTCGCGATGCGAATCCGCACCGGCGTCAAAGCTATCGAACTGTTCTGCGACGCGACCGGCCTGTTCGCCATCGAGAGCCAAGGCCAGCGCACCAAGTATGTCCGCCCGACCGAGGCGGTTCACAAGTGGCTGGAGCAGCAACACGCCCGCTGCGAACTTCTGGAGCCGATCAGCCTCCCGATGATCGTGCGCCCGCGCCGTTGGTCGTCGCCGTTCAAGGGCGGCTATGTCACCAAGCAGCCGGGCAACCGCCTCGTGAAACAAGCGAACGCCGCCTACCACGAGCAGCTTCGCGATCAGATGATGCCCGGCGTCTACGACGCGGTGAACGCGGTTCAAGAGACGGCGTGGAAGATCAACGGCCCGGTCCTCGCGATCATGCGCGAAATCTGGGACAGCGGCGGCGAGCTTGGCGACCTGCCCGCGCGCAACCCCATCCCGGTCCCGCCCCGCCCAGCCGACTACGCAGAAAACGAAGAAGCCGCGAACCGCTGGAAACGCGAGGCTTCGGACATTCATGACTTGAACGCGAAGAATGTCAGCAAACGTCTGGCCCTGTCGCAGCGTCTTTGGGTGGCGACCAAGTTCGCGGCCGAAGAGGAAATCTACTTCCCCCACAGTCTCGACTTCCGAGGCCGCATCTATCCGCTGGCGACCGGCGGACCTCACCCACAGGGCGATGATGTCGCCAAGGGTCTGCTGACCTTCGCCCACGGCCACCCCATCACCGAGGACGGCGCCCGCTGGCTCGCCATCCACATCGCGGGCCTGTTCGGCATCGACAAGGTGCCGTTCGACGAGCGGGTGCAATGGGTCCGCGATCATCAGGCCGCCATCCTCGACAGCGCGGCCGACCCTCTCGACGGTCAAAGGTTCTGGGCGACGGCTGACAGCCCCTTCATGGCTCTCGCCGCCTGTCTGGAATGGGCGGGCTACATCAGCGAAGGCCCCGACTTCATCAGTCATCTGCCGGTCAGCCTCGACGGGTCGAACTCCGGCTTGCAGCATTTCTCGGCCATGCTCCGCGACCCCATCGGGGCCAAGGCGGTCAACCTCGAACCGGGGGACAGACCGCAAGACATCTACAGCGACGTGGCGCGTCTGGTTCAGGCCACAGTGAACGACAGCTACGATCCCGCCGCCACGGCGTGGAAGGGCAACAAGGTCACGCGCAAGATCACCAAACGGCCGGTCATGACCTTCACCTACTCGGCCACGAAATACGGCTACTGCGATCAGATTCTCCAGACGCTCCGAGAGATCGACGGCGCCGGTCAGCCCTACCTCGACGCCGACAACTATCTGGCCGCCCGCTACATGGCGGCCGAAATCTGGGACGGGGTGCAAGGCACGGTCGTCGCCGCCGCAGAGGCCATGGCGTGGCTGCGATCCGTCGCGTCGATCATGACCAAGGCCGGTGTCCCGATCCGCTGGACGGCCCCCACGGGACTGCCCGTCCTCCAAGTCTACAAGAGCCGCAAGGCCGACCTGATCCGCGTCGTCTACAAGGGCCAGCGCATCCGGCTACAGGTCAGGAACGAACTGTCCAAACTGGACAGCAAGCGTCAGGCGAACGGCATCAGTCCGAACCTGATCCACAGCATGGACGCCTCGCATTTGATGGGCGTGGCGAACCGTTGCTACGACCACGACATCCGCTCGCTGGCCGTGGTCCATGACAGCTTCGGCGTCCACGCCGCCCGCGTGTCGGACCTCCAAAACATCCTCCGCGACACCTTCGCCGAACTCTACGAGACCAACTGGCTTGAGGTGTTTCGAGAAGAGTTCATCGCGCAGCTTCCGCCGGAATGGGCCGACAAAATCCCGCCGGTCCCGGCCCTTGGCGACTTCGACATCCAGCAGGTTCGACGCAGCCCCTACCTGTTCGCGTGATCCATGGGCCAGCTATTGAACACTCGAACCAATCCCATGAACCCATTGCCCTCCATCGGTGATCGCGTCCGCACGGATTCGACGGTCGCCCTCCTGCGCGAGCCAGCCTTCGCACTGCTGTCTCGCATCCAAGACGCCAACCCGTCCGATCAGGTCCGCGCTCTGTTTCTGGTCGCCGCCGTGATCTCCGACGCCATTGGCATCGACGGCCACGACGCCCTGAACAGCGCGAAGCGAATGCTGTTGACGTGCCCCTGAGAATTTCCTCCACGTGGAGCTAGAGTCCGGCCCTTGAAAGGACGGACGGAATGAAACGAGCGAGATTCACGGAAGAGCAGATCATCGGGATCCTGCGGGAGAACGAGGCCGGCGCCAAAGCGGGCGAGCTGGCGCGCAAGCACGGCGTGTCGGAAGGCACGATCTACGCCTGGAAAGCCAAGTTCGGCGGGATGAGCGTGTCGGACGCCCAGCGCCTGCGCGCCCTGGAAGATGAGAACGGAAAGCTGAAGCGCCTGCTGGCCGACGCCATGCTCGACAAGGCGGCGCTGAACGATCTGCTCTCAAAAAAGTGGTAGGGCCCGCGGCGATGCGCCAGGCCGTCGCCCATGTGAAGGCGACGTTCGGCGTCAGCGAGCGGCGGGCCTGCTCCATCATCAAGGCCGACCGCAAATCGGTGCGCTATCGCTCTTGCCGCCCGCCAGACACGGCGCTGCGGGAGCGGCTGCGCGCCCTGGCTGTCGAGCGGCGACGGTTCGGTTATCGCCGGCTGTTCGTGCTGCTGCGACGTGAAGGCGAGCCTTCGGGCAAGAACCGGATTTACCGGCTCTATCGCGAGGAAGGCCTGACGGTGCGCAAGCGCCGCTCACGCCGTCGGGCCATCGGCACGCGGGCGCCGATCCTGGTCGAGGCCAGGCCGAACGCCCGCTGGTCGCTGGACTTTGTGCACGACCAGTTCGCCACGGGCCGCCGCTTCCGCATTCTCAACGTGGTCGACGACGTCACCCGCGAGTGCCTGGCGGCGATCCCCGACACCTCGATCTCGGGACGCCGGGTCGCGCGTGAGCTGACAGCGCTGATCGCTCGGCGGGGCTGTCCTGCCATGATCGTCAGCGACAACGGCACGGAGTTCACGTCCACGGCCATCCTGGCCTGGGCGCAGGATCATGGCGTCGACTGGCACTACATCGCGCCGGGCAAGCCGACCCAGAACGGGTTTGTGGAATCCTTCAACGGCCGGATGCGCGACGAACTGCTCAACGAGAGCCTGTTTTTCAGTCTGGATCACGCCCGCCAGAAGGTCGCTGCCTGGGCGCTGGACTACAATACCCGCCGGCCGCACTCGTCTATCGGCTACCTCACCCCGGAGGCTTTTGCCGCCAGTCTGACCGCAACAGGCCGACCCGCTGCGCAGGATGAAAGCTGCGCGGTCCGGCCTGTTGCTCATCCCACGCTGCGAGGCGTAACTAACCCAAGGACTCTGGTCGCCGCTGGATGAAAATTCAGAGGCACGTCATGACCAACACCATCGACATCAACGCCTACCTTGATCGGTTCAAGGCCCGTATGGATGCGGCCGCCGCAAAGGAGGCCGCCGACTTCCCCCACGAGGTGCCCGTCACTGCAATGGTGTCAGGCTATGAGCGTCATTTTCTCAAGTTCAGAGAGCATGAGAAGTGGTGCCTCGCGAACTGCAATGACCGCTTTAAGTTCACGTCTCGGGTGGTTGGATCGTCGGCGTCGCCGACTGCTATCGCGCGGTTCAAGTTCGCCAGCGACCGTGACGCGATCCTCTTCAAGATGTTCTGGGAGGAAGGCGCATGACGGGCCGCTACACCGACGCCGAACTGACGCCCCGGATGCTGGCGCAGAAGATGGCCCTGTTCACTCGGGCGGACATGAACGCCCAGAACACCCGCTCCGAGATCAGCAAGACCCGGACCCGGCTATACGAGTTGGAGAATGCCCTGATCGTTTTGGAGAACGAGATCACCGAGGCGGCGGACTACGCCGAAGCCTACTTCCTGCGGCACGGCCGAATGGATTAGGCGAGATCAAAACGGAATGTCGTCGTCGGCAGGGGTTGAGGTTTTGTCTTCGATAAGGCGGGTCGGCGTGTGCGTCAGCCGCTTGGCATCAGCCTCTTCCTTCTCTTGATCCAGCAGCGACGCGATGGTGGCCATCGTCTCGGGAAACTTGATGATGTTCTGCTGCATCGCAGCCGTGAACGTCGCGATAGAGCCGAGGATCACCATTACCTTGGCGAGGTCCACCTTTTTGGTCCCATTGAGTTCGGCAAGAAGCTCGTCGAGCTTCTTGTTCAAGGCTTCCTGCTTCTTCGTATCAAGGTCGCTGTCAGCAATCCTCACGCGAAGCTGCGCGATGTGATGCTGGATCGTCTCTCTCCGGGCAGGGGAAAGCTCAACGTGCGTTTCCTGTCGCTGACGGCGGGCCTTGAACCGCAGCTTCATGACCTCCGAGTCGATCTGCTGCGCTGTCTTCTTGCTTTCGTCGTAGCCCCACGAGTTGCCGGGGGCGATACGCAAATCTTTGATGCTGTCGATGCCGAAGTGGTCGGCCGCCTCTGCGATGTGGCTGAAATACGAGTATCGTTGATCGAGCGACGGTAGACCGTCCTGCTCGGACTTCCCGATCTCGTTCAAGCGGTTTCGGACTATCGACTCGAAGGCCAAGAACCCGGCGACGCCATCAGGTAGGGCGTCCATTTCTTCGTCGGTGACGTGGATCGTATCGAACATTGGTCAATGTTCGTGTTTCGATCCTGATTTCGCAAGGTCCAACCGTGCCAGACCGTGCCAAGCCCTTCGGCACGGGACTGAAAATCGTGCCAACCGTGCCAAAACGTCGGGCACGAGATTGATTTCGTTTACGAAAATAAGAAGCGGGGAAACCGTGCCAAAGGGGCAGATTCCCCCGCTGAAACCGTGCCAACCGTGCCAAAACCGGGCCATTTGACCCGCTTGGCACGGCACGATCCGGCCAGATGGCCGTAACTTACTGATTTTTCGGGGAATGAATGGCGGAGACGGAGGGATTCGAACCCTCGGTACCCCTTACGGGGTACGACGATTTAGCAAACCGTTGCCTTCAGCCACTCGGCCACGTCTCCAGCGAAGGGCTCGATAGCGGAGCCTGATGCGTCGTGCAATCCGCTTCGCGCGAAACGACGATGTTAACGTCACATAGAGGGCCGAGCGTGCAGGGTGGCGGCTGTACGACGCCACGGATATCCATGCCTGACTGCGCCTCCTCTCTCGCCGCGACCGCCGCCGCGACGCCGCCGGGCGACGCGGGCGAGGCGCGCGCCCAGCGGGGTCCGTTCCGGCCCGAGGTCTGGCTGAACGCGCGCCGTCGCTCCAGCGTGCGCCTGGCCGCCCACTGGTTTCGCGCCCTCGACGTGACGATCGCCGTCGGCCTGGCGGCGCTCGTCCTGTGGGCGCTGGAGTCGATTGATCTCCGCATCCTGCCGGTCGGCGCCGTCCTGCCCCTGGCCGTCGGAGTGACGACGGTTCTGGCCCTGCTGCGGGGCCTGGACCTGTATCGATTCGAGCCGGAGCGGTCGCCCCTGGTCCATCTGGCGGCGGTGCTCGCGGCCCTGGCGCTGGCGATCGCGGCCGCCGTGACTGTGGGCTGGGCGCTGCAAGGCGACGGGCTGGGTCCGGTCCTCCCCTGGGGCCTGACGGCGGCGGCGGCCCTGACCGGTCTCCACGGTCTGTGGCTGATCCTGGTCGGGCGTTGGCGCCGCCAGGGCGCCCTGTCGCCCAACATCGTCATCGTGGGAGCCACCCGAAACGCCCAGGCCCTGATCGAACGCGCGCTGGAGCGGCGGGACCTGAACGTCCTGGGCGTGTTCGACGATCGGCTGGCGCGTTCGCCCAGCCGGCTGGCCGGAGTGCCCGTGCTGGGCCGGGCCGACGCCCTGCTGAGCCACCGGATGCTGCCCTATGTCGATCATATCGTATTGGCCATCGACCCTGAGGCCGGGCCGCGCGGGCGCGACTTGGCCCGTCGGCTGGAGACCCTGCCCACGCCCGTGGCCATCCTGGTCGATTCCGAAGCCGGCCGCGACGATGCGCTCAAGCGGCTGGCCGGTGGCCGCCTGGCGCCGCTCGGCAACACGCCCAGCGACGAGCGCCGGGCCTTCGTCAAACGGCTTCAGGATCTGGTGATCGGCGGCCTGGCCCTGATCGCCTCGGCGCCTCTGATGATTCTGATCGCCCTGGCGGTGCGTCTGGACAGTCCTGGGCCGATCTTCTTCCGCCAGCGGCGACACGGCTTCAACCAGGAGGCCATCATAGTGTGGAAGTTCCGCTCGATGCGCCATGCCGCCGCCGACGCCACCGCAAGCCGCCAGGTGGCCGTCGACGACGACCGCGTCACCCGCGTCGGCCGCTTCATCCGCGCCACCAGCCTGGATGAGCTGCCCCAGATCTTCAATGTTCTGTCCGGCGAAATGTCTCTGGTCGGTCCCCGGCCCCACGCCATCGGCATGAAGACCGGCGAGACCGAATCCGCCCTTATGGTGGCCGAATACGCCCACCGTCACCGCATCAAGCCCGGCATTACCGGCTGGGCCGCCGTCAAGGGCTCGCGCGGCCCGGTCCACACCGAGGCCGAGGTGCGCCGCAGAGTCGAGCTGGACATCGACTATATCCAGCGCCAGTCCTTCTGGCTGGACCTGTGGATCCTGCTTATCACCGTGCCCGTTCTGCTGGGCGACCGGACCGCCGTCAGGTGAGCGAGAAACGCATGTTCTGGCGCGGCGTCTGGGGCTATCTGCCGGCCCAGATCGTTCAGGGCGTGGTCGGCTTCCTGACCATCGTCGTCTTCACCCGCCTGCTCAGCCCCGAGGATTTCGGCCGCTACGCCCTGGCCTTCTCTGTCACCAGTTTGGCCCATACCGTCAGCTTCAGCTGGCTGGAGGCGGCCATGGCCCGCTTCTGGGCGGCTGAGCGCACGCCGGGCGGCCTGGCGACCCATTTCGCCAGCCTGTACCGCACCTCCTTCGCCGTCATCGCCGTCTTCACGCCGGTCGCCGCCCTCGCCGTCTGGCTTCTGCCCCTAAGCCCGGCCTTCAAACTGGCCCTGGCCTTCGGCTTGGCCGGAGCGCCCATCCGCAACCTGGCCAAGCTGGCGCAGGAGCGGTATCGCGCGGCCGGCGAGGTGTCCAAGGCCGCCACGGTGGATATGGCCGTCGCCGTCCTGGGCTTTCTGGTCGGGGCCGGGTTCGCCCTGGCCGGCGCGGGCGCCGCTTCTCCCATGCTGGGGCTGATGATCGCCCCCCTGTTCGCCCTGCCCTTCATCCTGCCGGGCGAACTGCGCCAGTCGGCCGGCGGAACCGTGGATCGTGCGCGGCTGAAGGCCTACGCCGCCTACGGCTATCCCATCGCGGCGTCGCTGACCCTGGCCCTGGTCCTGGCCTCAACCGACCGGTTCCTGTTGGCGGCCTTCCTGGATGCGGCGGCGGTCGGCGCCTATCACGCCAGCTACAGCCTGGCGAACCGCACCCTGGACGTGATGTTCATCTGGCTGGGCGCGGCCGGCGCCCCGGCCATGGTCATGGCCCTGGAGCGCGGCGGTCGCGAGGCCCTGCGCCAGACGGCCCTGGAACAGGGTTCGACCCTGATCCTGATCGGCCTGCCCGCCGCCGTCGGCCTGGCCTTGGTAGCCCGCCCCCTGGCCGAGCTGATGATCGGGCCCGAGCTGCGCGTCGCCGCCGCCCTGGTCACCCCCTGGATTGCGGCCTCGGCCTTTCTGTCCGGCATTGTCACCTATTATTTCGGCTTCGGCTTCACCCTGGGCAAGAAGACCGGCCTGCTGCTGGTCACCATGGCCGTCCCCGCCGTCGCCAACGTCGTCCTGAACCTCGTGCTGATCCCCCGGCTGGGCGTGCTGGGCGCCGCCGTCGCCACGGCCCTCAGTTTCGCCATAGGCCTGGTCGCCTGTCTGCTCATAAGCCGCCGCGCCATCGCCCTGCCCATTCCGTGGGAGGCCCTGGTCCGTTGCGGCCTGGCCTCGACAGGCATGGCCCTGGTGGTCTGGCGCCTTCCGCCGCTGGGCGGTTTCATCGAACTGATGCTGGACGCGAGCGTCGGCGGACTGGTCTATGCGGCCCTGGCGCTGACGCTGAACGCCGCAGGGGTGCGCGACGTGCTGAACCGACTGATCAAGGCCCGACGGAGCGCGACGGCATGAGCGGCTCCCGCGCCGATATCCACGACAACTCCGGCTGGGTCGGCGCCCGGCCCGAGCTGTCGGTCCTGATCCCCTTCCTGCGCGACGATCCCGAACCCCTGCTGCGCCGGCTGGATACGGAAGGCGCCGCCGTCGCCGGCCGGGTCGAGCTGATCCTGCTGGACGACGGCACGGGCGACGCCGCCCTGACCGCCCGGCTGAAGGCGGCGCTGGACGCCCTGGCCCTGCCCGCCCGCCTCGTCACCCTGTCCGCCAACGAAGGCCGGGCGCGGGGGCGCAACCGGCTGACCATCGCCGCCCGCGCCGGCTCCTGGCTGTTCCTCGACAGCGACATGAAGCCTGACAGCCCCCACTTTCTCCAGACCTGGATCGAGCTGATCGCGCGCGACGATCCGGCCGTGGCCTTCGGCGGCTTTTCGCTGAAGCAGGCGCCGCGCGACCGTCGCTTCGCCGTCCACCGCGCCCTGTCCGGCGCCAGCGAGTGCGTTCGCGCCGCCCAGCGCGCCAGGACGCCCGAGAAATACGTCTACACCTCCAATCTTTTGGTGCGTCGCGACGTCTTCGCCGTCGAATCCTTTGACCCCGGCTTCACCGGCTGGGGGTGGGAGGACGTCGAATGGGCCATGCGGGTCGCCCGCCGGTTCCAGGTGGTCCACATCGACAATCCCGCCACCCATATGGGCCTGGACACGGTGCCGGACCTGGCGCGCAAGTTCGACCAGGGCGCCGGCAACTTCGCCCGCGTCGTCGCCCTGCACCCCGAGATCGTCCAGACCTACCCCAGCTACAAGGCCGCCCGCGCCCTGAAGCGCCTGCCGTCCCTGCCCCTGATCCGTCGCCTAGCTAGGGGCGCCGCCCTGTCGCCCCTGTTGCCGACCCGCACCCGCGCCTTCGCCCTTCGCCTGTACCGCGCGGCCGTCTATGCGGACGCGATCTGATGCGGAATGTCGCCGTCGTCATTCCCACCCTGCGTCGGCCGGTCATGCTGGAGCGGGCCCTGCGCTCGGTCTTTGCTCAGGTCGGGTCGCTGGACCGGATCGCCGCCGTGGTCGTCGCCGACAATGACCCCGACGGTTCGGCCGCCGCCCTGATAGACCGCCTGCGGGCCGAGGCGCCGGTTTCCCTGACCTACGCCCACGCCCCCGTCCCCGGCGTCGCCACCGCCCGCAATGTCGGCCTGGCCGCCACGGACGCCCCCTTGATCGCCTTCCTGGATGACGACGAGGCCGCCTCCCCCGGCTGGCTGGCCGCCCTGTTGCAGGCCCAGGCCCAGACCGGCGCCGACGTCCTGTTCGGCCCGATCCGGGGCCGCGTGCCCGAGGGCACGGGCTGGACCACCGCCTATCTGGAGCGCTTCTTCGGCCGCGACGGCCCGACCCAGACCGGCCTGACCGACCAGATCCACGGCTGCGGCAACAGTCTGATGGTCCGCGCCACGGCCCTGCCCGGCGACGCCCCTTTCGACACGGCCATGAACGAGACCGGAGGCGAGGACGACCGCCTGTTCACCGCCCTGCAGGCGCGCGGCGGCCGCTTCGGCTGGGCCGCCGACGCCTGGGTGGACGAGTTCGCGCCCCCCGACCGCGCCACCCTGAACTACGCCCTGCTGCGCGCCTTCGCCTATGGCCAGAGCCCCAGCCAGATGGCCGCCGCCCGCCGCGACTGGCCTGGCGTCTCCCGCTGGATGCTGATCGGCGCCGCCCAGGCCGCCGTCTGGGGACTTGCGTCCCTGACCCTCGCCCTGCTCCGCCGCCCCGCCCGCGCCGAAACCTTGGACCGCATGGCGCGCGGCTTGGGCAAGGTCTTCTGGACAAAGGGGTTCGAGCCGAAGCTCTACGGCGCGGCCATGCTTCGCAAAGCCGCTTAACCCGCCAGCCGGGACAGGAATTTGGGCGGCTTATAGGTCGAACGGTTCATGACCACCCCGGCGATACGACCGCCGACAGCCTCGATCTCGTCGCGCAGGATGACCGGGGCGCTCGCGCTCGCCCCGCCGGCCGCGACCACCAGAACCGTCATATCGACGAAGGGCGCCAGAATGATCGCCATGTCGTTGCGGTCCGCCGCCGGGCTGTCGATGACGATGGTGTCGGCGTGCGGCCTCAGGGCGTCCCAGTAGCGCGGCTCTCCCACCGCCTCGACGCGGTGTCCCGAGCGCAGGGCCTCCATGTGAAACCGCGTCGTCCACAGCCGTCCGCCCAGGCAGGGCCGCGCGGTCAGCAGGCGCGCCGGCGGAACCGGCTTGCCGTCCCGCCCCGTCGGCGCCGGCGTGACCGCGAAGAAGCTGGAGCCATCGGGCGAGGCCTGGGCCGGCTTGCCCAGCTGCCCGAACCGGTCCGGTTCGGCGGCGATGGCTTCAAGCTGCCCTTGCTGCGCCAGATCGCCGTCCACCAACCAGACCGGCTTTCGCGCCCGCACGGCGGCCAGCCGGGCGTATTCGCGCGTGACCGTCGAGACGCCTTCGCCGGTCGTGGCGGCGGCGAACTGGATCACCCGGGCGCGATGCGCCGGGGCCGGCCCCAGCGCCGCCCACAGACCGGCCATTTCGGACGTCAGATCGACCATCGAATCGCTACGCGCGCTCCACCACGCGCCACAGTATCATGGCCGCCCGCCCAAGCCCCACCGACCTAGTGCGCCTTGGCGGGGGCGACCGCCAGGACCGGCACGTCCAGAGTACGGCGCACCGAGTCGGGCGTCGAAAATCCCCGCCGCGTGAAAATCCTCAGCAGGCCGATGCACAGGGCGGTGAAGGCGGCGAACAGGAAAACGGCGGCCAGGGCCGGCGCCTTCAGGCTCTTGCCGGTCGCCGGCGGCTGGGCCCGCTCGATGACGGTGACGTTGTCGGCGCCGGCCGCCACCAGGGCGTTGTCCGCTCGGCTCTGGCTTTCGCGCTGCTGGAACTCGCGGATATTGGCGGTCAGGACCTCGCGATTGCCCGCCAGGGTCGCATTCTCGGACTCCAGAGCCGTCAGCCGCGCCTGCCGCGACCGGATGTCCGAGAGCTGCCGATCCAGCGCCGCCAACCGGGCCGCCAGGGCGTCACGGTCGGCCTGGGTGTTGATTCGGGTCGTCTCCAGCTCGGTCCAGACCGGGTTGGGTCCAGTGCGAACCTCCTTAGGCCCGACCGCCGTCCCGCTGGCGACATAGGCTTGCAGCTGGGCGATCCGCGCCTCGATGTCCTTCACCGGCTGGGCGTCGGGTTGATAGCGCGACAGCAGCTGCTGACGTTCTGTGCGCAGTTGCAGCACCTGATCCTGGGCCGAGATGTTCAGATCCTGCTGCAGGGCGACCTCGGCCGGCGTATTGGCCTGCTGCGCCACCAAGGTGCTCAGCCTCTGGCTGGTCTGGTTCAACTGGCTCTGCGTCGCCATCCGGTCGGCGAAGGTGGTCTGATAGGTCGCCGCCAAGGTGGCCTTTGCGGCGGCGAAGTCGCCGATGTCGTTCGACGTCAGAAACTGCTCATAGGCCCGGTCCGCAGCGTTCAAATCCTCTTCAAACGCAAGGCGCTGGCTGGCGATGGCCGGGGTCTTGTCCTGAAAGACTTCGCGACGATAGGCCAGATACTGATCGATAACGCTGTTCAGGATGCGAGCCGCCTGCTGAGGATCATCCGCCTTGTAGCTGACGCGGATGACCGCGCTGCCCGGCGCCGTCGCGACGTGCAGGCTGGAGCCCAGCACCTTGCTGGCCGCCGCCTTCGACTTTTCCGGCGCGCCCTTGGGCGCCCTGCCCAAAATGACCTGGGAGCCCAAGGCGTCGATGACGCGCTGGCGCACCTGGCCCGAACTGAGGATGGCCGCTTCGGAGTTCGCCACCTCGTCGCCCTGCGGCGCCTGCCCCCGTTCGGCCGTGCCCACACGGGGTTGATAGACATATTCCTGGCCGACGCCTGCGAAGACGGCGCCCTGGGCCGTATAGGTCTTCTTCAAGGTGAAGACGGCGGCGGCTCCCAAGGCGAAGATCAGCAGGAAGACGACGACCATCAAGAGCAGTTCGCGGAACAGCAGTCCGACGACGTCCAGCACGCCGTAGCGCGGTCGGGTCGTGACATAGGCCGTCGAACGCATGGCGAGCGAATCCAGGAAACTCTTGATCGACGCAACCTTTCGCTGACCGGCGTTAACCATCGGTTACCCATAAGGGGCGAGGCTGTGATCCATCCTCTTTCCCGGCGGACCAACCGATTCCATGACGTCAGATCGCCGACTGTTCCTGCTGGCCCTCGGATCGGCCGCCGCCACCCTGGCGGCATGCGGCGGCGGGGCTGCGGGCCGAATGCCCCGCCCCAGCGACCGCGCGCAAAGGATCCAGCCTTCCAGCCGCGGGGATTTTCCCAACATCCCCTTCGCCGACTGGACCGACGAAGAGCCAGAATATCTGCTTTATCCCGGCGATGAGATCGAGGTGGCCCTGCCCACCGCCGCCGAACTGACGCGAACGCTGAAGGTCGGACCGGACGGCCGCGTCGCCCTGCCCCTGATCGGTCAGGTCATGGCGGCGGATCGGAGTCTCTCTGAGCTGGAACAGGCGGTGTCTGCGGCCTATGGGTCGCAACTGCTGCGCCCGACGGTGGAGGTGACCCTGCGCCAGGCCGGGCCCATTCGGGTCTGGGTGGATGGCGAGGTCCGCACGCCGGGCGTGATCGAAATGGTCGGAGACCTGGACGCGCACCAGGCCGTCATTCAGGCAGGCGGCCTGCTGCCCACAGGCAAGGCGGAACGGGCGGCCCTGATCCGGCGCGGCCCTGGCGGCGCGCGCATGATGCGGGTGATCGATCTGCGTCCCCGGCGGGGCGAGGTCGTCGCCCTGAGGCGCGGCGACATCATCTTCGTGCCGCGTTCGACCCTTGGCGAACTCGCCGCCTTCTTCACCCAGGTGCGCGCCGCCATGCCGATCGGCTTCAGCTATTCGATCAACGGCTCGAACGGCGCGGGTTACGCCAGCTTCTGAGGCGTAACCGTCTCTGCCATCAGGCGACCAGACGAACCACGCCGGTGTCGATGTAACGGCGCGCCGCCTTCTGGGCCTCGGCGATCTCTTCGCGATCCATCTCCTGGCTCATCTCGCGGCGGTAAACGCGCGCCTCGATCGAACCCTTCATGGCCGCCAGGTTGAAGATCATATGGGCCGAGACCCGGTCCATCGGACAGCCGCCCGATCCGGCCGAATACATCATGCCCAGCTTGAACAGCTCGTCGCCCGACATGTCGGCGGTCGGCAGGGGCAGTTCATCCGTCTGCGCGCCGGCCGCCAGGTCGTGCGCCATTTCTTGCGCTTGCATCACCACATCTCCTGAACGAACGCCCTTCTGGGTCCGTCTCTGATGACGCATCAAATACCGCTGGTTTGAAGTTAAAGTTAACGCCGAAAGCCCACGCAGGACTTTTCAGTAAAGCGAGAATGAATACTCCAGATTCGATTCATAAATCCGAAATCGTTCGGAAACCTGTCGTTTACGCGGTGCGCGCCCGCTGGCCGAAGAGGATGGCCCGCGCCGCTTCGGCCGCTTTTCCTGACCCGCCGGCGTTTCCGCGCCGGTCTTCCAGAAGCGCTCGGCCCGCCCTGACAGCCGGCCGGGCGCCGACCCGCTCAAGCCACGCCGCCAGACGGGGGAACTCGGCCAGATCCTGACCTTGCAGACTGGGCAGTATCCAGGGCCAGGCGGCCATGTCGGCGATGGAATAGTCTCCGGCGAGATAGTCTCGATCCCGCAGGCGGCGATCCATGACGCCATAGAGACGATGGGTCTCGTTCGTATAGCGCCGGACGCCGTAGGCGATCTGGCGCTGATCCTTGATCATGGCCGGAGCATATTTGAGGCGCCCCCTTCCTGATCCCTCGTTTTGAGTGAGAGTCCGTTTCATCAAGGAGACGGACGTGAAGAAGAGCAGGTTCAACGAAGCGCAGATCATAGGCGTGCTGCGCGAGCAGGAGGCCGGAAGCCCGACGGCGGAGGTATGCCGAAGGCACGGGATCAGCGAGCAGACCTTCTATCGGTGGAAGGCGAAGTACAGCGGCATGAGCGTGTCGGACGCCACGAAGCTGAAGGCGCTGGAAGACGAGAACCGGCGGCTGAAGAAGCTGCTGGCGGAGTCGATGCTGGACGTGTCGGCGCTGAAGGATCTTCTGGGAAAAAACTGATCGGGCCTGCAGCGCGCAGAGCGGCCGTGCTTCGTCTGATGGCGGAGCGCGGCTTCTCCCAGAAGCGCGCCTGCGGGCTGGTTCAGATCGATCCGAAGACGGTGCGTCGCGAGCCTGAACAGGGCGATGTGGAGGTGCGCGAGCGCCTGCGCAGCCTGGCGGCTGAGCGCCGCCGGTTCGGCTACCGGCGCTTGGGCATTCTGTTGCAACGGGAGGGCCTCAGCATGAACAAGAAGCGGCTGTTCCGGCTCTATCGGGAGGAAGGCTTGGCGGTGCGACGGCGACGGGGCCGCAAGCGGGCCACCGGAACCCGTGCGCCCATGGCCCTGCCGGACGGCCCAAACCAGCGCTGGTCGCTGGACTTCGTGGCCGACAGTCTGTCGTGGGGCCGACGCTTCCGCATCCTGTGCATCGTGGACGACTTCACGCGCGAGGCCCTGGCTCTGGTGGTCGACACCTCGATCGGCGGCTCACGCATGGCGCGCGAGTTGGACCGGCTGATCGCCCGACGCGGGCGTCCGGCCATGATCGTCAGCGACAACGGGACCGAGATGACCAGCCGGGCCATCCTGGAATGGACCAACCGCACCGGCGTGGCCTGGCATTACATCGCGCCGGGCAAGCCGCAGCAGAATGGCTTCGTCGAAAGCTTCAACGGCAGGCTCCGCGACGAGTGTCTGAACGAGGAGGTCTTCGCCACCCTGGCCGAGGCCCGCGCCGTCATCGAGCGCTGGCGCATCGACTACAACCACGTCAGGCCGCACTCGGCGCACGGGGGACTGACCCCGGAGGCGGTGCGCCTGAACCCCGCGGCCGTTCGGCTGCGCAACTTGATCAGCTCCGCCGCACGGCCGCTCCCGTCGGCGAAGCAGATCGGCTATCAACCCCCTGGACTCTCATAATGATCGAGGGACCAGAGGGGGGCGCCTCAACATTCTGCTGGTCGCCGTCGCGACGGGTCTGATCGCCAGCGTCCTTTCGAACGTCTATTGATCCGACACGGGCCTGAAGACGCCGTCCGAATGAAGAAGGCCCGGAGAGCGATCTCCGGGCCTTTTTCAGAGGTTTCGTCAGACGAGGGCGGGGCCGGAGGTCAAAGCCCCAGCTTGGCCTTCAGTATGTCGTTGACGGCGGCCGGATTGGCCTTGCCGCCGGTGGCCTTCATGACCTGGCCGACGAACCAGCCGAGAGCCTGAGGCTTCTCGGCGACGGCGGCGGCCTTGTCCGGATTGGCGGCGATGATCTCGTCGATCGCCTTCTCGATGGCGCCGGTGTCGGTCACCTGCTTCAGGCCGTGCTTCTCCACCACCTCGGCCGGCGAGCCTTCGCCGTTCCAGACGTGGTCGAACACCTCCTTGGCGATCTTGGAGGAGATGACGTTGGTCTCGATCAGTTCGACCAGCTGGGCCACATGGGCGGCCGGCAGCGGGTTCTCGCTGAAGTCCTTGCCGTCGGCGGCCAGACGCGCCGACACCTCGTTCGTCACCCAGTTGGCGACCAGCTTGGCGTCGCGACCCTTCGCGGCGGCCTCGAAATAGTCGGCCTTGGCCTGTTCCGAGATCAGCACGATGGCGTCGTACTGGGACAGGCCGTACTGGCTCATCAGACGTTTGCGCTTGTCGTCCGGCAGTTCGGGCAGAGACGCCTTGATCTCGGCGATCCAGGCCTCTTCCAGGTCCAGCGGCAGCAGGTCGGGGTCGGGGAAGTAGCGGTAGTCCTGCGCCTCTTCCTTGGAGCGCATCGACCGCGTTTCGCCCTTCACCGGATCGAACAGGCGGGTTTCCTGAATGATCGAACCGCCGTCCTCGAGGATCTCGATCTGGCGGCGCGCCTCGTACTGGATCGCCTGGGAGATGAAGCGGAACGAGTTGACGTTCTTGATCTCGCAGCGCGTGCCCAGGAAGCTGAAGTCGCCCGTGGCCTTGAACTTCTCATAGTTGCCGGCGCGGCAGACCGAGACGTTCACGTCGGCGCGGAGGTTGCCCTTCTCCATGTCGCCGTCGCAGGTGCCTAGATAGACCAGAATGGTCCGGATCTTCTTGACGTAGGCGACCGCCTCTTCCGGCGTGCGCAGGTCAGGCCGCGAGACGATCTCCATCAGGGCCGTGCCGGCCCGGTTCAGGTCGACATAGCTCTCGGTCGGCGACAGGTCGTGGATCAGCTTGCCCGCATCCTGCTCAAGGTGCAGCCGCTCGATGCCGACGTTGAAGAAGCTGCCGTCCTCGGCCTCCACCTCGACCACGCCTTCGCCGACGATGGGGTAATAGAGCTGGCTGATCTGATAGCCCGTCGGCAGGTCGGGGTAGAAGTAGTTCTTGCGGTCGAACTGGCTGCGCTTGTTGATCTGCGCACGCAGGCCCAGACCGGTCTTCACCGCCTGTTCGACGCAGTGCTTGTTCAGGGTCGGCAGCATGCCGGGGAAGCCGGCGTCCACCAGCGAGACCTGTTCGTTCGGCCCCGCGCCGAAGCCGACGGCGGCGCCGGAGAAGAGCTTGGCCTTGGAGGCCACCTGGGCGTGGATCTCCAGCCCCATGACGATTTCCCAATCGCCGGTGCGGCCCTTGATGGTTTTCGGGTTCGGAACAGTGTCGGTCATGGGGTCGTCCTAGCGCCCTAGGCGGCGGCGAGAAAGAGGCTGTCTTGAGGGTGTCGCGAAATCGCGCTCAACTTCGGTCGCCTCAATGGAGAATCCCATGTCCAAGACCCTTTTCGCCGCCGCAGCGGCCTCCCTGCTGCTGGTCGGCGCCGCCTCGGCCCAGACCGCCCCGGCTCCGGCTCCGGCCCCGGCCCCGGCCCAAGACCATGCTCATGCCGAGCATCACGCCCATCCGACCATCGACAGCCCGATCGAGGCCCTGGTGAACGATCCGGCGACCAAGGCCGTGCTGGAGAAGCACCTGCCCGGCATGGATAAGCATCCCGCCTACGGCCAGTTCAAGGGCATGACCCTGCGCCAGGTCGCCCCCTACTCCCAGGGAGCCATCACCGACGAGAAGATCGCGGCCATTGACGCCGACCTGAAGGCGCTGCCGGAAGCCTAATCTTCCCCTCTCCCGGAGGGAGAGGGAGGGGCCCGCGCCGCAGGCGTGGGAGGGTGAGGGACAGACGTCGGCCGTCAATAGCATGGTCTTCCCTCACCTAAGCCTTTCGGCCGCCTTCTCCCGCCGGGAGATGGGGCCGCAACCATGACGAGACAAGAGCGAACGGATCGGGCGCGGACGCTGAGACAGACGTCCGGTCTGGCGGAACGGCGTGCCTGGTCTCTGTTGCGCGGCGGGCGGTGCGATGGGTTCAAGTTCCGTCGGCAGCATCCGATTGATCGCTACTATGCGGACTTCGCCTGCGAGGCGTTGAGGCTGGTCATCGAACTGGATGGCCCGGTCCATGAGCGGGACGAGGTAGTGCTGAACGACCATTATCGCCAGCTGGACATCGAAGCGCTGGGGTGGGTCGTCATAAGGTTCACCAATGCTCAGGCCCTGGGGGAGCCGCATCAGATCACCGATGCGGTCCGCGATCATTCGAGACGGGTGAGGTCGGTCCCTCACCCTCCCACTCAACTGCGTTGAGCGGGCCCCTCCCTCTCCCTCCGGGAGAGGGGAAGATCAGTTCACCACCACTGGCCCGGCTTGGCCGTGAAGCCCGCCGCCCGTTCCAGCGCCGCGCCGACCTGGAAGACGGTCGCCTCGTCCAGGGCCTTGCCGATGACCTGGAGGCCCAGCGGGAGGCCGTTGGAATCGACGCCGGCGGGGACCGAGAGGCCCGGCAGGCCGGCCAGGTTGGTCGTCACCGTGAAGACGTCGTTCAGATACATGGTCAGGGGATCGATCTGCTTGTCCCCCAGGGCGAAGGCGGCCGACGGGGTCGAGGGGGTCAGGATGGCGTCCACCCGGCCCCAGACATTGTCGAAGTCCTCGGCTATGCGGCGACGGACCTTCAGCGCCTTGACGTAGTAGGCGTCGTAGAAGCCGGCCGACAGCACATAGGCGCCGATGGTCAGGCGACGCTGGACCTCCTTGCCGAAGCCCTCGGCGCGCGAGGCGGCGTAGAGGTCGTCCAGGGACTTGAAGTCATCCGCCCGGTGCCCGAACCGCATGCCGTCATAACGGGCCAGGTTGGACGAGGCCTCGGCCGGCGCCACGATATAATAGGTCGGCAGGGCGTACTTCGTGTGCGGCAGGCTGATGTCCACGATCTCGCAGCCGGCGTCCTTCAGCCAAGCCACGCCCTGATCCCACAGGGCCTGGATCTCGGCGGGCATGCCGTCCACGACATATTCGCGCGGCACGCCGATGCGCAGGCCCTTGACCGACTGGCCGACCGACTGGGTCCAGTCGGGGGTCGGGATGTCGAGGCTGGTGGAGTCCTTGGCGTCAAACGAGCACATGGACTGCAGCAGCAGGGCCGCGTCCTCGACCGTCTTGGTGATCGGGCCGGCCTGGTCCAGCGAACTGGCGAAGGCCACCATGCCGAAGCGGCTGGCGCGGCCATAGGTGGGCTTGATCCCGACCGTGCCGGTGAAGGCTGCAGGCTGGCGGATCGAACCGCCGGTGTCGGACGCGGTGGCGGCCAGGCACAGGTCGGCGGCGACGGCCGAGGCCGAACCGCCCGAGGATCCGCCCGGCGTCAGATCGGCGTTGGAGCCGGTCGATTTCCACGGGTTCTTGACCGGACCGAAGGCCGAGGTCTCGTTGGACGAACCCATGGCGAACTCGTCCATGTTCAGCTTGCCCAGCATGACCGCCCCGTCGCGCCACAGATTGGCGGTGACGGTCGATTCATAGGGCGGCACGAAGCCGCGCAGCATGTTGGAGCCGGCCGTGGTCTGGACGCCCTCGGTGCAGAACAGGTCCTTGACGCCCAGGGGGGCGCCTTCCAGCACGCCAGCCTCGCCCGAGGCGATGCGGGCGTCGGAGGCGCGAGCCATGTCCATGGCCTTGTCCGCGGTCACCTCGACATAGGCGTTCAGGGTCGGATTGGCGGCCTCGATGGCGGTCAAAAAGGCCTGGGTGATCTCGGCCGAGGAGAATTCCTTGGCCTTCAGGCCGTCGACGGCGGCCTTCAGGGTCAGTTTGGTCAGGTCGCTCATGATTATTCGACCACCTTGGGCACGACGAAGAAGCCGTCGGCCGACTTCGGGGCGTTGGACAGGACGGCGTCGATCTTGCCGCCGTCGGTGACCACGTCCTCGCGCAGGCGCAGGGGCTGGGCGACATTCGAGGTCATGGGCTCGACGCCGTCGACATCGACCTCGTTCAGCTGCTCGATCCACTGCAGGATGCCGTTCAGCTCCTGGGCCAGCGGCTCCAGCCGATCCTCGGGGGTCTTGATGCGGGCGAGATGCGCAACCTTGCGCACCGTCGCAGCGTCGATGGCCATGCGGCCCTCCAATGCACGTCGATAGGGAATGTATCGGCGGGATTAGCCTTCCGACCTCGGATTCACAAGGTGACGCCTTTGACTTCCGCAGGATTGCGGCCTACCGCCCGGCCGTGCCTGTTCTCGACCTCCTCGACCTGCCCGCCGCCTGCCCGCCCGACACCCCGTGGATGGGGCTGGATTTGGGCGAGAAGACGATCGGGGTGGCCGTGTCGGACGCCACCCGCCTGATCGCCTCGCCGCTGGAGCTGATCCGCAAGTCCAAGTTCACGCATGAAGCCGAACATCTGTTCAAGCTGATGGCCCATCGCAAGGTCTCGGCCCTGGTGATCGGCCTGCCGGTCAATATGGACGGGACTGAAGGGCCGCGCGCCCAGTCGTGCCGCGCCTTCGCCCGCAATCTGGAGCGGCTGCGGCCCATCAACGTCGCCTTCTGGGACGAGCGGCTGTCCACCAGCGCGGTCGAGCGGTTCCTGATCGAGGACCTGGACCTGAACCGCAAGCGCCGGGCCGAGGTCGTGGACCGCACCGCCGCCGCCTGGATCCTGCAGGGGGCGCTGGACCGGGTGCGGGATCAGGCGAGCTGGATTTGACCGGGCTGATCGCCGGCGTCCTGCCGGTCTTTCTGATGATCGCCCTGGGCTATGGGCTGCGAAAGTCCGGCTTCCTGCCCGATGAGGCCTGGCGGCCGATCGAGAAGCTGTCGATCAATATCTTCTACCCCAGCTTCCTGATCCCGGCGATCTGGCACGCGGACCTTGCCGGCGGCGGGGCGACGGTGGCGGGGGCGGCGGCGGTCGGGGCGACCCTGATCGTGGCGGCGGCCACCTATGCGGCCAAGCCCCTGATCCCGCTGGACGGGCCGGCCTACACCAGCGTGTTCCAGGGGGTGATCCGCTGGAACAGTTTCGTCTTCGTGCCGGTGATCCAGTCGGTCTATGGCTCGACCGGGACGGCCATGGCGGCGGTGGCCATCGCCTTCATCATTCCGGTGACCAATATCACCTGTGTGGCGGTTCTGGCCAAATGGGGAGCGCTGAAGCGCGAGCCCTCGGTGCCGGGTCTGGCGAAGTCGATGATCGCCAATCCGATCCTGCTGGCCTGTCTGATCGGTCTGGGGCTGAACCTGCTGCGGGTCCCGCTGATCCCCGGCCTGTCGGATGCGATGGACCTGCTGGGCGCGGCCGCCCTGCCCTTGGGTCTGATCGTCGCCGGAGCCGGTCTGTCCTTCGCCGAGGTCAGGCGCCGCCAGGGGACCATCGCCGCCGTGACCCTGGTCAAGCTGGGGGTCATGCCGCCCCTGATGTGGCTGATCGCCTGGGCGCTCGGCGGCGACAGCCTGACCCAGGGGGTGGCCCTGATCTGCGGGGCGGCGCCGGGATCGGCCGCCTCCTATATGCTGGCGCGGCAGATGGGCGGGGATGCGCCCCTGATCGCGGGGATCATCGCCTCGACCACCGTCGGCAGCGCGGTGGTGATTCCGGTGCTTCTGGCCCTGTTCCACTTCGTTTGATCCGCGGCCCGGCCGGCCCCCGGTCTGGCGTTTGCGGCGACTCCCGCCTATAGGCGCGTCTCGATGACCCAGCCCCACGACGTCACCGACCAGACCATTCGAGAGCGGCTGATTCCGTTCCCCAAGGCCCATTTCCTGGCCGCCTCGGATCTGAACCCCTTCGTCACCCCGCAGCTGCTGGACCTGGGCGACGCCTTCGTCGACTTCAATCGCCAGTCGTCCAAGGCCCTGGATCTGCTGCACGGGCGCACGGTCGTGAACCTGTTCTTCGAGAACTCGACCCGCACCAGCTCCTCGTTCGAGATCGCCGCCAAGCGGCTGGGCGCAGACGTCGTCACCATGCCGGTGGCCTCCTCCTCGGTGAAGAAGGGCGAGACCCTGATCGATACCGCGGTGACGCTGAATGCGATGAAGCCGGACATTCTGGTGATCCGCCACTCGGCCTCGGGCGCGGCGGAGTTGCTGAGCCAGAAGGTCGGCTGCGCGGTCGTCAACGCCGGGGACGGCCGGCATGAGCACCCGACCCAGGCCCTGCTGGACCTGCTGTCGATGCGGCGGGCCTTCGGCGATGTGACCAGCCTGACGGTCGCCATCTGCGGCGACATCACCCACAGCCGGGTGGCGCGCTCGAACGTCGCGATGTTGCAGATGATGGGGGCGCGGGTGCGCCTGATCGGGCCGCCGACCCTGGTGCCGGGCGACGCCGACCGCTGGGGCTGCGAGGTCTTCCATGACATGCGCGAGGGATTGGCCGGCTGCGACGTGGTGATGATGCTGCGGCTTCAGCTGGAGCGGATGGCCGGCGCCCTTGTGCCCTCGACCCGCGAATATTTCCGCTTCTGGGGCCTGGACCGCGAGAAGCTGGCCTGGGCCAAGCCCGGCGCAAAGGTCATGCACCCCGGGCCGATGAACCGGGGGGTCGAGATCGATTCCGACGCGGCCGACGATCTGGACGTCTCCCTGATCCAGGATCAGGTCGAGATGGGCGTCGCCGCCCGCATGGCCGTGCTGGCCTCCCTGTCGGCCCGCTGGGGGGACAAGTGATGACCACCCTCGCCATCCTCAACGCCCGGCTGCTGGACCCCGCCAGCGACTATGACGGCCCCGGCGGCGTCCTGATCGAGAATGGCCGCATCGTGCGCGTCGTTCACGGTGCGGCTCAGATCGACGCCGATCAGGTGATCGACGCCGATGGCCTTTGCCTGTCGCCCGGCCTGATCGACATTCGGGTCAAGACCGGCGAACCCGGCGCTGAACCGAAAGAGACGCTGAAGTCCGCCAGCCTGGCCGCCGCGGCCGGGGGCGTGACGACCATCGTGGTCCAGCCCGACACCGATCCCGCCGTCGACGACCCGGCCATGGTCGACTTCATCCAGCGTCGCGGCGCAGCCCTGAACCTGGTCAATGTTCGCGCCGCCGGCGCCGCGACCAAGGCCCTGGACGGCCAGCGGATGGCCGAGATCGGCCTGATGGACGAGGCCGGCGCCCTGTATTTCACCGACGGCGACAAGGTCATCGTCAACAGCCGCACCCTGCAGCGGGTGATGAGCTACGCCGCCGCCTTCAACGCCCTGATCGCCTGTCGTCCGTCCGACCCCTGGCTGACGGAAGGGTCTGTCGCGGCCTCGGGCGAACTGGCCACGCGCCTGGGCCTGTCCGGCAGCCCGGCCATCGCCGAGCGCATCGGGCTGGAGCGCGACCTGGCCCTGGTCGAACAGACGGGCGCCCGGTTCCTGGTGGATCAGATCTCGACCGAGGGGGCGCTGGAGACCCTGGCGCGGGCGCGGGCCAAGGGGCTGGAGGTCGCGGTCAGCGTCTCGATCAACCACCTGTGCTTCAACGAGGTGGACATCGGCGACTATCGCACCTTCTACCGGCTGGACCCGCCGCTGCGGTCCGAGGCCGATCGTCAGGCCCTGATCGAGGCGGTGCGCGAGGGGCTGATCGACGTGATCACCTCGGCCCACGCCCCCGCCCCGGCCGAGGACAAGCGCCGCCCCTTCGCCGAGGCCGCGCCCGGCGCCGTGGGCCTGGAGACCCTGCTGCCCGCCGCCCTGAGCCTGCACCACGAGGACGGTCTGGACCTGCTGGACGTGCTGCGGCCCCTGACCCAGGGACCGGCGGCGCTGCTGGGCCTCGACGCCGGGGTGCTGGCGGAAGGCGCACCCGCCGACCTGGTGCTGTTCGACCCCGGGGCGCCGGTGATCGTGGATGCGGATACGCTGCGCTCCAAGTCGAAGAACTCGCCGTTCGACGGACGCAGACTGCAGGGCAAGGTGATCGGGACCTGGGTGGGCGGCCGCAAGGTTTTCTGACCCACCCTTCCCTCTCCCGCTGGGAGAGGGCTTGAGCGCACGAGAGCGAAGCGATCGTCCTGGCGCGACCCGAAGGGCGGCGCGAAGCAGCCAAAGGTGAGGGGTACGTGGTGCGAACTGGCCCGCCGCCGGTCCCTCATCCGGCCCTTCGGGCCACCTTCTCCCAACGGGAGAAGGATCGATCACACCGTCAGCATTCGCTTCACCACCCGTTTGAACGGCGCCGTGGCCTGGCCGGCGCGCAGGGCGGCGCCGCGCGCCAGACGGGCCGGGGGCGTTTCCTGGGTGAACAGGCGGACCAGGGCGTTGGTGCCCTGGTACAGGGGCCAGCTGGCGAGGCGGTGGTCGCGTTCATAGCGGGCCAGCAGACGTTCCGACCCGATGTCCCCGCCCCGCGCCGACTTCAACACCTTGGCCAAGACGTCCTGTCCGCGCAGACCCAGGTTGAAGCCGTGGGCGGTGACCGGGTGCATGCCCACCGCGGCGTCGCCGATCAGGGCGAAACCCTCGCCCGCGAACCGGCGGCTCCAGGTGGTGGCCAGCGGATAGGCGCAGCGTTCGCTGACCAGTTCCAGCCCGGTCAGCCGGCCCTTCAGCCGCCGTTCCATCTCGACCGCGAAGGCGTCGGGCGACAGGCGCATCAGGTCGGCGATGGCGGGGGCGGCCAGGGTGAGGACGACGGAGGAGACCCGCTCCTGGGCGTCCGCGACCGGCAGCAGGGCGACGGTCTGGCGATGGTCGAACCATTCGGTCGCGACATGGCCGTGCGCCTGGTCGTGGCGCATCCGGCAGACCATCATCGACCGGCCCAGCCGGTTCATCTCGACCCCGACGCCCAGTTGGTCGCGCACGCCGGAAAAGCGGGAATCCGCCGCCACGATCAGCCTGGCCCGGATCGTCGTCCCATCGTCCAGCACGACCCGGCCGCGCGGGGCGGCGCCCTGGACGGCGCAGCTGGCCACTCGCCGCCCCGCCATCAGGATCACGCCCGCCTGGCCTTCGACAACGTCGAACAGGGCGCGGCGGATCAGGTGGTTGGGGATCAGGACGCCCAGCCGGTCGGCGCCGCCGACGTCGAAGGTCAGGGCGAAGGGCGAGCCGCCGTCCAGCACCCGCGCCTCGCGCAGGTCCGAAATCTCTTCGGCCGGAACCCGGTCCCAGGCGCCGAGGGACTTCAACAGGCGGATGGAGTTGTGGGTCAGGGCGATCTCGCGCCCGTCGAAGGCCGGGTCGCGCAGGGCGGCCTGACCCTGGCCCTCGATCAGAGCGACGCTCAGTCCGGTTCCAGCCAGGGACCGGGTGAAGGCCAGGCCCGCCGGTCCGGCCCCGACCACGGCCACGTCGAACATCAGATCATCGCGCATGCTGAACTCCTGATCTTCCCCTGCCCTAGCCGGTTCGTCCGCTCCTTGATCGAGCGCAAATCGTCGCGTCAGCGCGGGCGGCGGCAGGCAGCAGCCTTGGCGACTTCGGCGCCCAGCACCGACTGGACCGCCAGAGGGGTGTCGGTGGCGATGACGGTCACGCCCTGGCGGAAAAGGTCGCGGTATTCGGAGACGTCGCCGTCGGCGGCGTAGCGGTCGTCGCGGCGGCGCCCCTCCGCCCCCAGGGTGCCGAACTGGACCTCGATCCCCGCCTGACGCAGGGCCGACCATAGGGCGGGCCGCTCCTCGCGCGTGCCGGTCCAGGCCAGGATCTGGGCCGGATTCAGACCGTCCAGATCCTCGACGCCGTCCAGACCGGCCGAAATCATCATCTCCGGCGCCAGGGCCGCCACGGCGCGGGCGTCGGCGTCATTATAGGTGATCAGGATGACCCGGTTCTGCGCGCCCGAGCGCCGCACCTGGGCGATGATGGCTTTCGCCAGATCGACCGTGGTCGCACCTTCGGCCGGTTTCAGGTCCAGGCTGGCGATGGCGCCGACGCGGCCGGCGGCGTCCAGGGCTTCGGCCAGGGTCGGGGGCGCGGCCTCGGTCAAGGCGCCGTTCGACGCCTTCAGCCGGGCGGCCTTGACCTGGGCCAGGGTCAGGTCGGCGACGCGGCCCCGGCCGGTCGTGGTCCGGTTCATCGTCTCGTCGTGCATCAGCACCAAATGGCCGTCCCTGGTCAGGACCGCGTCCAGTTCGAGGACGGCGCCCGGAATGGCCCGTCCGGTCGCCTCGATGGCGGCGATGGAGTTCTCAGGCTGATCCGGCGCCGAGACCGCCCTATGGGCAGAGATGGCCACGCCGCCGTCGCGGACACAGTCGAAATAGGCGGCCATGGCCGGGCGGGACACGGCCCCCTCCCCGCCGGTCGGAGCGCCGACGCAGGCCGAAGCCGACATCAGCAGGATCGAGACGGCGACGGCGGTGGAATATCGGCTCATGAGAGTCTCCGGAAAGGCGGGCGGACCTGACCCTGCGTCATTCATCGGGTCAAGAGGCCGGATCGCCCTTGCTCCGTAAGGCGCGCCGACGCATTTTGCCGCCGCATTTCCCGGGGAGAGAATCAAAGTGCAGGATCTGGTGGGGCCCGCGGTCGGGACCTTGGCGCTGGTCGCGCTGGGCGGATATCTGCTCGGCTCGATCCCGTTCGGCGTGGTGATCACCCGCGCCGCCGGCGCCGGCGACGTGCGCAACATCGGCTCCGGCAATATCGGCGCGACCAATGTGCTGCGCACCGGGCGCAAGGACCTGGCCCTGGCCACCTTGCTGCTGGACGCCGGCAAGGGGGCCGTCGCCCTGTTGATCGCCCGCGCCCTGTTCGACAGCCAGGCTGCGGGCGCCATCGCCGGCGGCGCGGCCTTCCTGGGCCACCTGTTTCCCGTCTGGCTGAAGTTCAAGGGCGGCAAGGGGGTGGCGACCTTCTATGGCCTGCTGCTGGCCGCCGCCTGGCCCCTGGGCCTGATGGCCGGCGCCGTCTGGCTGATCAGCGCCTTCGCCTTCCGCTATTCGTCGCTGGCGGCCCTGATCTCCTCGGCGACTGCGCCCCTTCTGGCCCTGTTGCCGCTGGCCGCCGTCGGCCTGCCGGTGGACATGCCGATCCTGGCCCTGACCGTCTTCGCCGCCGTGCTGATCTGGATCCGCCACCACGAGAACATCGCCCGGCTGCTGAAGGGCGAGGAGCCGCGCATCGGGGCCAAGAAGGCGTGACCCCGGCGGCGGACGAACGGTTCGCCCGGCTGCGGCTCGCCCGCACCGACCGCATCGGTCCCGTCGCCTTTTCCCAGTTGCTGGGCCGTTATGGGTCAGCTGTCCGCGTGCTGGAGGTCCTGCCCGACCTGGTCCGCAAGTCCGGCGCGGCCTCCATTCCGCCGCCCGTCGCAGGCATTGAGCGCGAACTGGCTGACGGCGAGCGGATCGGCGCGCGCCTGCTGGTGCTGGGCGATCCTGACTATCCTGAGATGTTGGCGAACCTGGACCCGCCGCCGCCGATTCTGTGGGCGCGGGGTCGGGTCGATCTGTTGAACATGCCCAGCATCGCCATCGTCGGCGCCCGCATCGCCTCGGCGGGCGGGCAGAGGATCGCGCGCGGCCTGGCGCTGCAACTGGGTCAGGCGGGGCATGTCGTCGTCTCGGGCATGGCGCGCGGCATCGACGCCGCCGCCCACGAAGGCGCCCTGGCGACGGGGACCGTCGCGGTCCTGGGCGGCGGGGTGGACGACGTCTATCCGCCCGAACACGCGGATCTTTACGCGCGGCTGATCGACCAGGGCTGCGTCGTGTCGGAAAGCCCCGTCGGCGCGCGGGCCCAGGCGCGGGACTTCCCCCGCCGCAACCGCATCATCTCGGGCCTGTCGCGCGGCGTCGTGGTGGTGGAGGCGGAGATCAAGTCGGGATCCCTGATCACCGCCCGACTGGCGGCCGAACAGGGGCGCGACGTCTTCGCCGTGCCGGGCTCGCCGCTGGACCCGCGCGCCAAGGGGCCGAACGAACTGCTGCGCCAGGGCGCCATCCTCTGCGAGGGGATCGAGGACATCGAGCGCGCCTTCAACACCCTGCGCAGCCTGCGCGCGCCGCCGTCGGAGCCGATGGATTATGGCGAGGTGGACGACGCCTTCCTGGACCGGGTCGCCGCCCTGCTCTCGCCCACCCCGACGCCGCGCGACGAGATCGCTCGCGCCCTGAACGCCCCCATGGGCCAGGTCGCCGCCGCCCTGCTGGAGCTGAGCCTGGCCGGCCGAGCCGAGCTGCTGCCGGGCGGTCTGGCGTCGATATAGTGAAGTCTCTTCCGGATTCGTCTTCGATCCGTGATAGTCACCCGATATTCCGCAAGTTTACGGGCGCCCGGCGGCCGGTGCATTGACACATGGCTCCGCTCCAACCACGTTCGCGCCCCTTCCCGAGACCGAACACGCATGAACCTCGTCATCGTCGAGAGCCCCGCAAAGGCCAAGACCATCAATAAGTATCTGGGTTCGGACTACGAGGTCCTGGCCTCATACGGCCACGTCCGGGACCTGCCGTCCAAGGACGGCTCGGTCCTGCCCGACGACGACTTCTCCATGCACTGGGAGGCCGACGCCAAGGGCGCCAAGCGCCTGTCCGAAATCGCCGAGGCCGCCAAGCGCGCCGACCGCATCATCCTGGCGACCGACCCCGACCGCGAAGGGGAAGCGATCAGCTGGCACGTGCTGGAGGTGCTGAACAAGAAGAAGGCGCTGAAGGACACCCACGTCGAACGCGTCACCTTCAACGCCATCACCAAGTCCGCCGTTCTGGAGGCGATGGCCAATCCGCGCCAGATCGACATGGAGCTGGTCGAGGCCTATCTGGCGCGCCGCGCCCTGGACTATCTGGTCGGCTTCACCCTGTCGCCCGTGCTATGGCGCAAGCTGCCGGGCGCGCGCTCGGCCGGGCGGGTGCAGTCGGTGGCGCTGCGTATCGTCGTCGATCGCGAGATGGAGATCGAGAAGTTCAAGCCTCAGGAATACTGGTCCATCGAGGCCGACCTGAACGCCGACAGCCCGCCCTTCACCGCCCGTCTGGTCAAACACGCCGGCAAGCGGGTGCAGCGTCTGGACATCAAGGACGAGGCGACCGCCGCAGCCGCCCGCGCCGCCATCCAGGCCGGGGACTTCACCATCAATTCGGTCGAGAAGAAGCCGGTCCGTCGCAACCCGGCGCCGCCCTTCACCACCTCCACCTTGCAGCAGGAGGCCGCGCGCAAGCTGGGCTTCACCGCCCAGCGCACCATGCAGGCGGCGCAGAAACTGTATGAGGGCGTGGACGAGACCGGCGGCCTGATCACCTATATGCGGACCGACGGCGTCTCGGTCAGCCCCGAGGGTCTGGCCCAGGCGCGCGAGGTGATCGGCAAGGAGTACGGCCCCGCCTATGTCCCGGCCGAACCTCGCCATTACAAGGTGAAGGCGAAGAATGCTCAGGAAGCGCACGAAGCGATCCGGCCGACCAACATCGCCCGCCATCCCGACAGCCTGCGCCTCGATTCCGATCTTCAGCGCCTCTATGAGCTGATCTGGAAAAGGATGGTCGCCTCGCAGATGGAGGCCGCGCGCCTGGACCGCACCACGGTCGAGATCGAGACCTCCGACGGCCAGACCGGCCTGCGCGCCACCGGCCAAGTGGTGACCTTCGACGGCTTCCTGGCCGTCTATGAGGAAGGCCGCGACGAGAAGCAGAAGGGCGCGGAAGGCGACGAGGGCGAAGACGACACCAGCCGCCTGCCCGCCCTGAAGGAGGGCGCCAAGGCCAAGGTCGACGCCATCCGCACCGATCAGCATTTCACCGAACCGCCCCCGCGCTATTCGGAAGCCACCCTGGTCAAGAAGCTGGAAGAACTGGGCATCGGCCGCCCGTCGACCTACGCCTCTACCCTGTCGACCCTGCGCGACCGGGAATACGTGCGGGTGGACAAGAACCGCTTCTATCCCGAAGACAAGGGGCGGCTGGTCACGGCCTTCCTGGAGCAGTTCTTCAGCAAATGGGTCGAGTACGACTTCACCGCCGCGCTTGAGACCCGGCTTGACGAGGTTTCGGCCGGCGATCTGAACTGGAAGGTGCTGCTGCGCGAGTTCTGGCAAGACTTCCACGCCGCGACCCAAGCCGCGGGCGAGCTGCGCACCACGGCCATTCTGGACGCCCTGAACGAGAGCCTGGGCGCCCATATCTTCCCCGACAAGGGCGACGGGTCCGACCCGCGCGAATGCCCCCTGTGCCACCAGGGCCAACTGAGCCTGAAGACCAGCCGGTTCGGCGCCTTCATCGGCTGCTCGCGCTATCCTGACTGCAAATACACCCGTCCCGTCGCCAGTCCTTCGGCCGAGGACGGGTCGGCCGAGAGCGGCGATCGCGAACTGGGGGTCGATCCGGCGACCGGACACCCCGTGCAGCTGAAGATCGGCCGCTTCGGCCCCTATGTCGAAATCGCGCCGCCGGACGGCGAGAAGCCAAAACGCTCGTCCCTGCCCAAGGGCTGGTCGCCCGCGTCCCTGACGCTGGACCAGGCTCTGCGCTTGCTGGCCCTGCCGCGCGAGGTCGGGGTTCACCCCGAGGACGGCAAGATGATCACGGCGGGCCTGGGCCGTTACGGTCCCTTCGTCCTGCACGCCGGCACCTACGCCAATGTCTCGGACATCGACGAGGTGTTCGAGGTCGGTCTGAACCGCGCCGTCGCCCTGCTGGCCGAGAAGCGCGCCGGTCGTCCCGGCCGCGGGGCGGCTGCGGCCCCGCTGAAGGACCTGGGCGCACACCCGGAGACGGGCGAGCCGATCCACGTCATGGCCGGCCGCTTCGGCCCCTATGTCAAATCGGGCAAGATCAACGCCACCCTGCCGAAAGGCACGGCGCCCGAAGACCTGACCTTGGAAGCCGCCCTGCCCCTGCTCGCCGCCAAGGCCGGCGCGGCGCCGAAGAAGAAGGCGCCGGCGAAGAAAACGGCTGCGTCGAAGAAGGCTGCGGCTGCGAAGAAGCCCGCCGCCAAGAAGGCGCCGGCGAAGAAGGCCAAGGCGAAGGCGGAAGACTGACTCATAAGGCCCCTCTCCCGCCGGGAGAGGGCTTGAGCGCACGAGAGCGAAGCGATCGTTCTGGCGCGAAAGGGTGAGGGTTCGGCGGTGCGAACCGGCCCACCGGCCGGCCCTCATCCGGCCCTCCGGGCCACCTTCTCCCAATGGGAGAAGGAAGACCTTTCGTCAGCGCATCTCCACCCGTCGCGCGCCTGCCGGGATCGCCAGCTCGTCATCGGTCCATTGCGCGGCCCGCCCGTCGATGCGCACCCGCTCCGGCCGCCCCTCGCCCGCCGGCCATTGCAGCACATAGCCCCCCGGCGGCGTCGCGCCCTCGCCCAAGGTCAGCACATAGGCCGCCCCCTGTTTGCGATAGGCGTAGGTCAGCGCCCCATAGGCAGTGCGCAGATCCTTGACCCCCACGCCCTGGGCCGTATCCAGCCAAACCTGAGGCACGCCCGCCGCCAGCACCAGGGCGTGGTCGCGGTCCCGCTCGTAGGCGAACAGGTCCAGAGCCGAGCGGATATAGTCGGAGCTGATCCAGGCGTGGGGCATGTCACCGATGAAGCGCGGCTCGCGCTTGTCGCGCCCCACCACCTCGGCCCAGCCGTTCCAGGCCTCGGGCCGGCGGTCGGCCATCAGGAAGTCCAGCACCGCCAGGGCGCGGTCCTTCTGGCCCAGCCGCACATAGGCGCCGACCAGCCGCCATTCGTAGGGGGTGTAGTCCTTCCACCCCGTGCGATTGGTCAGCCGGTTCTGGAAGTTTTCCCAATAGAGGTCGAAGGTTCGCGCCATCAGTTCGGGCGGAAGATTATCCTGCTCGCCCGCCGGAGACAGGGCGATGGTGGTCGAGGTGGCGTCGAAATCGCCCCGGTCCGCGGCGCCGGCGATCCAGTCGATGTCGTGGTGTGCGGCTGTGGCGACAATGGAGGCGCGGATGTCGGCGGCGAACTGATCGCGCGCCGCAGCATAGCGGGCGGCGGCCTCGGCGTCGCCCAGGGTCTGGGCGATGAAGACGGCGTCCTTGTAGCCCAGCAGGCCCCAGAAATCGTCCCAGTAGGAATAGGCCGCCTTGTCCGAATAGCCCTCGTGGCTGATCGTCGGGGGCAGCAGACCGTACAGGTGGCGCTGGTCTGGGGCCTGGAAGGCGGCGGTGCGGGTGGAGGCGCGCAGTTCGTCCATATAGGCGATCGCCTTCTGGACCTGGGGCCAGACCTGACGCAGCAGAGCCTCGTCGCCGGTGTAGCGATAGGTCTCGGCGGCCAGGAAGATGAACTCGCCGTGGCTGTCGTTCTCGGGCACCGGATCGGCGCCCCGCGCGTCGACGCAGCAGGGAACCTTGCCGTTTTCAAAGACGTAGGGGGCGTACCAGCGCAGATAGTCGGCAGAGTGCTCGGCCATGCCCAGCCGGTTCAGCCCCTCGGCCATCATGGCCCCGTCGCGGATCCAGGAACGGTTGTAGCTGCGGGTGCCGGGCTGGAGGATCGGCCCCTGACGCGACATCAACATATGGGCCAGTGAGGATTTCAAAGCATCCTCGATCCTTTGGGCGGCGGGCGGGAGGGTCAAGTCCACCCGGTCCAGCTTCTCACGCCACTGCGCCGCCAGCGCCTGCTCGGCCTGATCCAGGGCGGCGACGCCCTGCCCGGCCTGCGACGGATCGCCCGCCAGCGGCGACAGGAAGCCGAAGGTGCGCGTCTCACCGGGCTGAAGCGTCACCTCGTACAGCAGGGCGCCGGCCGGCAGGTCCGTGGCGTCGGAGACGGCGACCGGCTCACCCACTGGGCGTCGCGCCGTAGGCAAAATCAATGATTGAGGATCGGCCCCGGCGTCGAAGCTCGAAGCCGCCACAGCGTCCGGCGCGGTCAGGGGCTGGACCCGGACGTCGTCGTTCAGCGTCAGGCTCGCGCCGTCCCAGGCGATCCGCTCGACCGGCGCCACCCCGCCCGGAATGGCCAGGAATTGCACCGGCCCATTCACCTGGAACGGCCGCGCCGTCAGGGCCAGGGTCAGGCTGCGCGGCCGGTTGGAGGTGTTGGTCAGGTCATAGCGGCCCCACAGCCGCGCCTGATCCGGCGCGCCGTCGGCGAAGCTGGTGATCTTCAGCGTCCAGTCGTCGGCGGTCCAGGTCACCGAGGGAATGGGCAGATCGCCGTCCTTCAGCCCCTGTTCGATATTGACGTCGGCCCAGGTGATCAGCCGGCCGTTATCGACGACGAAGGGTTCGATGCTGGGGCCCGCGCGGCGCAGTTCAATGGCGCCGTCCTCGCCGATCAGGCCGCTCTCGCCGCCGCCGTCCACGCCGACCAGGGTCCAGTAGGGCTGTTCGCCGAAGAAGCCGCGCGGATAGAGGCCGCGCAGGTTCTCCTTGGCCACCGCCTCGACGAAGGCCGTGGCGTCCTCGCCGAAGGCCAGGGGTTCGACCTCGATCTCGTTCAGCGCATAGGTCGTCGCCTGCCCCGCGCCCAGCCGCTGGCCGGCGCCGGACGAGCCGACGACGTCCGAGGCGGGGACCGGCTTCAGCGGCTCCAGCCGCAGCCAGCGGGCGCTCGTCTCGGGCGTGCGCAGCCAGTCGACGCCGCCGTTGCCGCCCTTCACGGATGTCAGCTCACGCCAGTCGCGTCCGTCGAGAGACGCTGAAATCCTATAGTCCGCCGCCGCGCCCCGCTCGCCCCAGCGCAGGGTCAGGCCGCCGAATTCGCGCTCATAGCCCAGGTCGAGAGTCAGGGCCGACGGTTCGCCCACCGGCGGGGTCCAGGCGGTCTTCGGGTCCAGATCGACGGCGTTGGCGGCGGTCGTCTGCGCCCGGCCGTCGGCGGCGATCGGCGGGGGCGGCACAAGGGGCTCGACCGGCAGGGCGCGAAGGCTCAGTTGATCGATCTCGACGGCGCCCTTGCCGCCCTCCGCCGCCACCACGACGAACTCGACCCGTTCGGCGCGGCGCAGCACCGTCTCCGGGCTGGGGCCCCAGGCCTTGGACACTTGGCGGCGCTTGATGACGAACTTCGTCCAGCCGTCAGGGAAGTCGTAGCGCGCCGTCTGTTTCCACCAGACGTTCTCGGCCGAGGCGTCGGTCAGCTTGACCTCGAAGGTGTTGGTCGGCCCGGCGCCCCGCACCCAGAAGCTGATCTCGTAATTGTCGGGCAGGTCGAACGGCAGCGGCCGGCTGAGCACGGCGTAACCGGCCTTGCCGTCGAAATCATAATCGAGCCGCACGGCGCGGCCGTCATGCCCCGCCACGGCGGAGACGGCGGCGTGGACGTCGGTCGAGGCGTTGGCCTGCCACCGCGAGGCGTCGTCCATGCTGTCGAGAACGCGCGTGTCCTGGGCGACGGCGGGGGCGGCCATCAGGGCGGCGCTGAGCGCGAGGGTGGAGGTCACGGCGGAGGTCGGGATACGCATTCAGCTTACTCCAGCTTTCCCTCTCCGCGTCATCCTCGGGCTTGTCCCGAGGATCCAGACTCCCGGTGTTCGACGGGGTGCATGGGCGACCGCACCGGGAGTCTGGATCCTCGCCACAAGGGCGAGGATGACGGCGTCGAGAGACGAGAAACTTACCCCTTCACGCTGCCCGCGAGCATGCCGCGGATGTAGTAGCGTTGCAGGGCGAGGAAGAGGATCAGCACAGGCGCGACCGTGACGACGGCGCCGGCCATCATCAGTTCGACATCCTGCACATGTTCGCGAGAGAGCGCCGCCAGGGCGACAGGCAGGGTGTAGTTCGACTGGTCCGTCAGGATGATCAACGGCCACAGGAAGTCGTTCCAGCTGCCCAGGAAGACGAACAGGCCCAGGGTAACGATGATCGGCTGCAGCGTCGGCAGGACGATGCGGCGGAAGATCTGGCCTTCGCTGGCCCCGTCGATGCGGGCCGCCTCCAGCATTTCGTCGGGAATGCTCAGCGCATACTGGCGCACCAGGAACAGGCCGAAGATCGAGGCCAGCCAGGGCACCAGGGCGCCGGCGTAGGTGTTCACCAGCCCCATCCCCTTCAGCATCAGAAACAGCGGCAGGGTGCCGATCTGGGCCGGCACCACCAGGGCGGCGACCAGGAACTGGAACAGGCGTTCGCGCCCCGTGAACTTCAGCTTGGCGAAGGCGTAGCCGGCCGGGACGGTGAAGCTGAGCGCCAGGATCGTCGCCAGGGTCGCCAGGGCGAAACTGTTCCACAGATAGCGGCCCATGCCCTGGTTCAGAAACAGGTCCTGATAATGCTCCAGCGTCCAGCGCGACGGGGCCAGCGGCGGCGGGAAGGTCGCCGCCTCGCCGGTGGGCATGAAGCTGACCGACGCCATCCAGACCAGAGGAAACAGGACGATGAACGCGATGAGGGCGACGGCGAGGTTGAGGAAGATGGAGCGGAGTTTCACTGATACGCCCCCACCCGCTTGGCCACGGCCAGTTGCACCAGGGTGATGGCCAGGATGCACAGGAACAGGACGAAGGCGACCGCGCTGGCGGAGCCCAGGTTCCACCATTTGAAGCCCTCTTCGTACATGAAGTAGAGCACCGTCACCGTACTCTGGGCCGGGCCCCCTTGCGTCATCACATAGGGTTCGGCGAACAGCTGGAAGAAGCTGGCGACCGAGATGATCGAGACCAGCAACATCGTCGGGGCGATGGCCGGCAGGGTGACATGGCGGAACTGTTTCCACGGCCCGGCGCCGTCGATGCGGGCGGCCTCGTACAGGTCGTCCGGCACGGTCTGAAGCACGGCGAGGAAGATCAGCATATTGTAGCCGAAGATCTTCCAGACCACGAACATCAGGATGGCGGGGATGGAGGTCGAAGGCTGGCCCAGCCAGTCGACGGCGGGCAGGCCGATGCTTTCCAGCCCCCAGTTGATGACGCCATAGCGGGTGTGCAGCAGATAGCGCCAGACCACCGCCGTCGCGACCAGGGTGGTGACATAGGGGGCGAAGAACATGACCCGCCAGATCGGCCGCCACTTCACCACCCGCGCGTTCAGGATCACCGCCGCCGCCAGGGAGGCCGCAATGGACAGGGGCACGCCTAGGACCGCGAAGGTCAGGGTGTTCTTCATCGCCCCCCAGAACAGCGGATTGGTCATCAGCCGCTCGTAGTTCTGCAGACCGACGAAGCGCAGATTATCGAGGTCCGCCAGGGCGTAGATGTCGAAGTCGGTCAGGCTGAGCAGGAGGGCCGCGATCACCGGAAGGGCGAAGAACAGGCCGATGGCGATCATGGCCGGGGCGACGAAGCCCCAGGCGGCGCGTTCGCGGGCGCCGCGCCCACGCGACGGTCTCGGCTGAACCAATGTCGGATCGGCGACGGTCATACGGCCCTGCCCTGCTCCATCATCCAGCGGCGCTTCTCCAGCAGCCGGTCGGCCCGGCGATCGATCTCGGCGGCCGCAGTCTCGGGCGTATATTCGCCGCGCACCATCCGTTCGGCGACGATCTGCATCTCGGTGACGATCCGTTCCCATTCCGGAACCTTGGGCACGGCCTTGGCCCGTTCCAATTGGCCCCGGAAGGGCGCCAGCATAGGGTCGCGCTCGACCTGGGCGATGTCCCAGGCGCTTTTCCGCGCCGGCAGGTCGCCGACGATGGTGTTGAACCGGGCCTGGACCGCCGGCTCGGACAGGTAGCGGACCAGGGCCCAGGCCGCCTCCTGATGCGGCGAGGATTGGAAGACCGCCAGGCTGGAGCCGCCCGGCGCCGAGGCGCCCAGGCCGTTCGGCCCCGGCACGCCCGCCGTGGCCCAGCTGGACTGAAACGACGTCGGCAGACGGCTGCGGAAATCGCCCACGCTCCACGGGCCGGAGAAGTAGAAGCTGAAATAGCCGCGCGCGAACTCGGTCCAGACGTTGGAGATCTGCGCCGCCGACGCCAGGGGCGCCAGGCCCTCGGCGAACAGGCTGCGATAGAAGGCCAGGGCCGCGATGAAGCCAGGGTTGGAGAAGTTGCCGCGCGTATTCCTGTCCCGCAGCAAGGGCTCCTCGGTCTGAAGGCCGAAGGTCAGAAGCTGCTCGAACTCGTTCAACGGAAGCAGGATGGCGTAGTTGTCGCCGCCCGCCACGCGCTTGATCCCGTGCATGGCCCGCTTCCACTCGGCCCAGGTCCGAGGCGGCGCGCCGAAGCCCGCGCGGGCCAGAAGGTCGGTGCGATAAAACAGCAGACGCGTATCGACGTACCAGGGCGTGGTCATGGCCCGGCCGGCCACCTCATTGGTCTCCAGCACCGCGTTGAACTGATCGGTCAGCAGGTCAGCGGCGGCCGGCGGGGTCGGCGACAGGGCGCCGATGGCGGTCAGTTCCGACACCCAGGTATTGCCGATCTGGCTGACGTCCGGCAGGGAGCCGCCAGCATAGGCTGTCAGCAGCTTCTCATGCGCCGCCGTCCAAGGCAGGGGCTGGACCGCGACGCGGACGCCGGGATTGCGCCGCTCGAACTCGGGCATCAGCTGGCCCACCGTCCCGCCCTCATTGCCCATGGCCCAGAAGCGCAGCACGGTCTCGCCGTCACGACGCGGCGTGCAGGCCGCCGCCGCCCCGCCCGCCAGCAGCGCCAGGGCCCCGCGTCTGTGCGGGCCAGAGGTCATGCGTTCAGCCAGCCGCCGGTGAAGCCCGCTGTCTCCAGAGCCTTACGGATGTGCGGCTCGCCGCGCATGTAGCGCCAGATGAAGTCGGAACGATGGTTCTCGGTCATGCCGACGATGGGCCCCTGGTCGATGCCCAGATAGTCGTCGGCGACCCAGCCCACGCCGTCAATGATCTTGCCGTGCTGCAAGGGCCCGTCGCGCTGGGTCAGGGTCGGGTTGAAGCTGTCGAGGAAGCCCCATTCGGTATAGATGCCCGCGCCGAACCGGCTCTTCATCGCCTTGATGCAGGGCACGACGATCTCGGGCGCGAAGGCGATGGAGCTGGCCGCCGCCGTGGGAGCGATGGTGCCGTCGTCGCGGTCGCCGGGGCCGCGCGCTGAATAGCTGAAGAACTCGCGCTCGACGCCGTTGATCGTCTGTTTGAAATCGCCCGGCCCGTCGCAGGCCGTCAGGCCCCAGGTCTCGGACGAATAGCCGACCCACTGGCCCGGGTTGTCGTGGCCGTATTTCTGCTGGGCGTAGACGGCGCGGCGGCTGTTTTCGAAATAGTCGAGATGTTCGCCCAGCTGAGCCGTCTGACCGCGCATCCAAGCGTCCTGAATTCCGCGGAAGTCGACGTACATATGGCTGTACTGGTGGCCGAAGATCGGCGCGAAATTCAGGTGCCAACTGCCCCAGCGGTCGGTCCAGCTCTCGTCATAGCTGGCGGCCCATTCGTGCCAGACATTGACCGAGACCGGATGGGTCGGGCTGCCGATGGCCAGCAGCAGCACCAGCATGCCCTCGTTATAGACGTGCCAGTCCGACGGGATGAAGCCGGTCTCGGGGTGCCAGCCCATGGTGATCCGATTGTCGCGCACGACGGCCCAGTCCCATTCGATCCGTTCATACAGGGCCTGGACCCGGCTGCGGATCTCGACCTCGTCCGGGTGGTCGCCGTCGAAATAGCGGGCGGCGAACAACATGCCGGCCATCAGCAGGGCCGTGTCCACGGTCGACAGCTCATTGGTCCGGTAACGAAGACCGGTCTCCATATCGAGGAAATGATAGAAGAAGCCCTTGTGCCCCGCCGTGCCGGTCGGCTCCGGCCCCTGGGGCAGGCTGTGGAAATAGCGGACGGTGATCAGGGTCCGCTCGCGCGCCTCGTCCCGGCTCATCCAGCGGCGCTCGACGCCGATGGGCCAGCAGGTCAGGGCGAAACCGACCGCCGCAATAGAGCAGAAGGATTTGCTGGGCCAGCGATCCGGCGTCAGGCCGGTGGCCCGGTCCGTGACCTTTTCGAACCAGCGGAAGGTGCGTTCCTGAAGCTCATCGACCTCGCGGTCCAGCCGCAGAGGCCGGCGCTGCGTGCCGTTGACCGCGCCTGTGACCGGCTGCTGCGCCGCCGCCTGGCCCGCGACCATGCCGCCGACCGCCAGGGCCGCCGCACCTGCCGTGGTTCGCATCAGGAAGTTTCGGCGGTTCATAGGCACGCTCACTGAATACTTGAAAAAGAAGGCCGCCTTCCGCGCAAGCGGAAGGCGGCCCAGGCTCAGGGTGGTTAGAAGGAGTAGCGCAGACCAACCTGGAAGCTGCGGGTCGGCATGAAAACTCCGGTGCCGGCGCCGAAACGCGGGTTGGTGTAGCTGTTTTCGAAGGAGCTGTAGTTCGTGAAGTTGAACAGGTTGATGGCGTCCGCGATGAACTCCACGCGCTGTCCGCCGAACACGTCGAAGCCCTTGGTCAGACGCAGATCGACCTGACGGTAGGCGAAGTTCAGGCCCGGCAGGAAGGCGCGCTTCTCCGGCTCCCCAGCGTTCCAACAGATGTTGGGGCCGCCGGCGGGCGCATCCGGGCAGTTACTGATATTGTACGGCAGCCCCGAGCCCAGCGTCACAATGCCTGAGAGCAGGAAGTCCGCAGGCAGCCCCAGAGTCCCGGACGCCACGATACGGTGCCTTTCGTCCGTAGCCGACCGGTACGTCGGCGACAGAGCCGGGACATTATAGTCGAAGTCGAAGGCCGCGTAGCCATTGTCACGGCTGCCGTTCTGGGTCGCATCCATATAGGTATACGCCAGGTTGAAGCCCCAGTTGTCCTGAGCGTTATAAGGCTTGTCGGCGGTGAAGTAGATCGCCTTGTAGTCGCGCTCCTTGTCGGTGTTCTGGAAGAAGATGGAGTTCCGGAACTGCGTGAAGCCCACCGACCCTGGCGTGGGGCCGCTGAAGCGACCGCCGGTCTCGTTCAGGGCGTTGGCGACGTACCAGGCCGATTCACCCTCGGTGTGACCGGCGGCGAAGGTCAGGGCTGTCTGCCACTGACCGAACTTCTGACGAACGCCGATGTTGAACTGATCGGTGCGCGGCGGTTCGAAGTTGTTCTTCACCAGGAAGACTTCGCCAGCGCCGGGAGACGCCGCCAGCAGAGGATCCAGACCGGCAGGGGTCAGATAGGCCGGGTTCCAAGCGACGGTCGGCGAAAAGATCGGGCTTGCGGCGCTGCCGCCCGTCTGAATGGGACGGCCGTCAACAGTGAAGTAGATGGTCTTATTGTACTGGAACGGCTTGAAGCGCTCGTCGAACGCGAAGTTGAAACCGATGCGGTCATAGTACCGGCCGGCGCCGCCGAACAGCACCGTCCGCTCGTCGCCGAAAACGTCATAGGAGAAGCCGAAACGCGGCTGGAATGCTTCCTTGAACGCGGGACGGTTACCGTCGGAGATATAATCCGCCGGGTTGAAGTAGGACGGGAAATCGTAATTCGGCAGGTTCTGGATTGCGGCCAGCATGTTCCGGATGGAGTCCGGCGTGCGGTAGTCGTTGTTGACCGCGTTGTCTTCGTAGTCCCACCGGATGCCTAGGTTCAGTTCCAGCTTGTCGGTGATCTGCCAGTCGTCCTGGATGTACAGGCCGATGACATTGTTGTCGGCGTCTGCGGGCGGAACCGCCACGCCGAGGTCCACCGCGACGGGAATCGTCCGGCTTCCGTTGATCTCAGGACGCGCCTCGATGTCGTAGGTGAAGGTCGGATTGCGCCCGAAGTCCTTCTGCACGAAATAGTTCTGCATCGAATACTTCGCACCCATCTTGATGGTGTGCGTGCCCATCCATGACAGGTCGGGGATGGTCAGATCGTTGCGGATCGTGGTGCTCTTCTGCTCCAGGAACTGAGCGTCCGCCCGGCCGCCCGCCGTGAAGATCGTCGAATCGCGGTTGTTGATGTTGTACTGGAAGCCAAGGGTGCTCGGGATAGCGGGGTCGTTCGGGACGTTGTCCCGGAAGATGACATACCGGCGGCCGTAGTCGCCGCCGTTGATCACCGACTGCTCATAGCTGGACTGCAGGTAATCGATCGCGAACTCATTCAGGAAGCGATCGCCCTGGTATTGGTGACGCAGGTTGAACGCCTTGTTCTCACCGCTGTTGCGCGCCGCGCGGCTGGGGGCGTTCTGGCCGCTGGCCCCACGGATATCCTCTTCGGTCTTGTACTCGGCGCTGAGTTCCAGACGCTGCCGGTCGTTGATCTGCCACGACAGCTTGCCGAAGAAGATGTCCTGTTCATACGGCGTCGAGGTTGTGCCCAGATCGGCGGCGAAGAAGTCATTGTATTCCGTGCGGTTCAGGAAGGACTGCGAAATCCGGTCCTCATCCTTGCGCTCGTAGGCGCCGAAGAAGTGCAGACGATCCTGGATGATCGGGCCACCCAGGCTGGCGCCGTATTGCAGTCGCTTCAGTGGCGCCTTCTCGGCTCCACGACGTTCCGAAATCTCATCCTGAGCGATCCAGTCGGGATCCTGATAGAAGACGAAGGCGTCACCGTGGAACTCGTTCGTGCCAGAGCGGGTCACGGCCGTAATGATGGCCGAACCGGCCTGTTCATACTCAGCCTTGAAGTTTTGGCTGATGACGCGGAACTCCTGAACCGCGCCCTGCGGGAAAGGGGTGCCGCGGCTGTCGTCCTGACCAGCCACGCCGCCGTCGTTGATCAGGGACTTTCGGTTCTGACCGTCGATGAAGACGTTGATGGCCTGAGCCGTCTGACCACCGGCCGAAATGGTCCGCTCCGTATCGTCTTCGCGAACACGCAAGCCGGGGGCCAGGGCGGCGAAGTTCAGGAAGTTGCGGCTGATCTGCGGCAGGTTGTTGATCTGCTGCTGGGTCACATTGGTGGCGACTTCCGGTGTGCGGACTTCAAACACGCGACGGCCGGTCACGACGATGTCGCCCAGTTCGGTCGCGCCGCTGGTCGCAGGCGCGGTCGAAGCGGCGGCGACGTCCAGATTCAGCGTGCCGACCTGGCCCAGGGCCAGGGTGACGGTTTCTTCAGCCGTCTGGCCGTCCGCGCTGGTCACTTGAACGCGATAAGTGCCGGGACGGAGACCGGAAAAGACGTAGCGGCCGTCGGCGCCGACGCGGGCGCGCGCCACATAGCCGGTCGCCACTTCCGTGGCTGTGACTTGCGCGCCGGCTTCAGCGGTCGAGCCGTCGTAAACGGCGCCGCGGAGCGTAGTCGTTGCGTTTTGGGCGCTGGCCGCCCCAGCGAAACCGGCCGCGATGGCCAGAGCCGACGCGGCCGCCAAGGCGGTGCTGCGTGTATTGAACTTTCTCATCCTGTTTTCCCCTCCTGATGGGCCCGTTTCACAACGGCTGTGCGGTTGGATTGACGGTGGTCGACCCGGCGGTTTCAGCCGCCGCGGTGGATTGTCGTTCGACCAGGAGCGGCCGAACGATTTCGCAGGCGGAATCCGGCGCCCCGTTCGGGCCGGCCTGGACCAGGCCGATCAGGCGCTCCACGCCCCTTCGGCCCATTTCCGCAATATTCACTCTCAACGTGGTCAGGGTCGGCCGGACCAGGGCCGCCAGCGGCACGTCGTCGAATCCGATCACGGCCACGTCCTCAGGGCAGCGCACGCCCGCCTCCTGGAAGGCCAGCATGGCGCCCAGGGCCATCATGTCGTTGGCCGCGAACACCGCGTCGGGGCGCTGGTCCAGAGCCAGCAACCGGGTGGCGGCGCGATGCCCGGCCGCCTGGGTGAAATCGCCCTCGACGATGATCGGTTCTTGGTCGACCAGGGCGCTGGCGTAGCCTTCGGCGCGGATGTCCGCCTCCAGGTTTCCGGCCGCGCCCCGAATGTGGGCGATGCGGCGCCGGCCCGTCGCGCGCAGATGCTCGACCGCCGTGACGGCCGCCCCGTGATTGTCGATCGCGATGGAGGGGCGGCCCGCCTCGTCCAGGCCGCCGTTCATCAACACCACCGGCATGCGGCCCGCCACGTCGGCGGCCAGGTTGGCGGCGCGCAGATGGGGCGACAGGACGATCATTCCATCGACCCGACCGCGCATCGATCGCAGAGCGGCCAAGGTCTCCTCGGTATCGCCGTGGGAGCTGGATACGATCAGATGTTTGCCGTGGGCGCGCGCGGCCAAATCCATGCCGCGGATCAGCTCGGAGAAGAACTCGCCGTAGAGATCAGGCAGGATGACGCCGATCGTGTCGGTCCGGCTGGTCGACAAGCTGCGGGCGCCGACGTGGGGCACATACCGAAGATATTCGACCGCATCGAGCACCCGACGCCGGGTCGATTCCGTGATGGCGTCAGAGCCGTTCAGCACGCGCGACACCGAGGCCACGGACACCTGAGCCCGCTCCGCCACGTCACGGATCGTGGCGGCCTTGGCGGCCGGCGCATGTCCGTTAACGGCTGACGGGGTGGAGACGTCCACGGTTTCCTCTCTGAGCGTTCATCGTGCCGGCCCACTTATCGAAGGTCCGTCGATAGCAAATGTAATCGGTTACATGACACAGGAGGCTCAGTCACCGCAAGCGGCGAGATGTCGCCCCTTCTCGATTTCTCCTCCCCCGACGGGTGTTCCCGTCCAGGCTTCGGCCGCCACCGCCCCTGGGTGCGAGCCCTGGGGACGGGCGGCATGATCCACCGCGAATTCAGCGGTTGATAACGACTACATCTAGTAGCGCGGGCCGTCGCGACACCGTAATCTGGCGCCAGCTCTAAGGGGAGATGCGGTTTATGCGCTTTCAATCCGGCTTCGTCGCTCGCGCCGTGCGAGTCGCGATGGAGACCCGCGCCATAGAGCGCCCCTTCCTGGTCCAGGAGGTTCTGGCGCCCGCCGGCTGGTCCGACGCCCGGATCGAAGCCTGGCTGGACTGGGGCGATTCGCTCTCGCCCCCGCCGTCCGTCGCAGGCGGCTGGCTGAACGGCGCGCCGGACGCCTGGGCTGGGCGTTTGGCGGCCAAGGGATTGGCCGAGGGCGTCTTTGCCGACACCAAGGCGGCGGGCGCCTTTGCGGCGGAGCTGGCGGCTACGATGCAGCTCGGCCTGGCGACCCCGGTGGGACACGCGGCAACGGCCGGCGTCGTCGACCTCGCCGATCCATCCGCCGCCGCCCGGCTTTTCGCCCACAGGGCCGATCGGACGACCCAGCGGCTGGCGCGACAATCAGCGGAGGCCCTGACCGACGCCCTCTGCGCCGTCGCCGACGCGGTCGATCGTTGCGAGGGGGCCCGGGGGGATTGCGCCGACCCGATGCGAAATCCCGCGCTGGGCCGCGCCGCCGCCGCAGCCCGGGGCCGCGGGGCGACCGACGCCGACATCCTGCGCGCCGTCGACGGTGAGCGTCCCAGCCTGACGCTTCGCCCCTTGGCGGACGGCGCCCAGCTGGTGGTCCTGGCCGATCGGACCCAGACCGCCGCCGGCTCCCCTGAAGTTCTGGCCGCTGCAGAGGCCGCCCTGGACGGCGGCCTGGTCGTCGCCTTCGACCCGAGGGACGCTGAGGTTCTGGCCGAACCCGCCGCCAATCGGGTGCTGATCGACCTGGCTGCGGTCGCGGCCCTTAGCGATGGAACGTTCGATCTTCTGCCCGATCTGGTTCGTCTGTGGGTGACGGCCCTGGACCTCCAATCGGACGACGCCGTGCTCGCCCTGGGACTGGAGGGGCTTTTGGACGCCCTGGCGCCGCTCGACGGCGATCCCGCCGCCCGCGCCGAGGCCTTGGGCGCCCTGACGGCGTCGGTCGCAGCCCAAACCTCGGTCGAGCTGGCGCGGCTGCGCAGTCCCTGTGGCGAGTGGGAGGGTTTGAAGGCCCAAATCATCGACGTCGAAAAGGCGCGCCGCGACCGGCTGTCCGCCAATTCCTTCCCCCTCGCCGCCCAGGCGATCGAGATTCTGGATCGGACGTCCGGTCCCCGCCGCCACATCGCCTTGGGTCTGTTCGTCGATGACGCCGAGGCCCGCCTGCGTCTCGGCCGGGGCGCGCCCGCCGTCGTCGATCTATTCGAGACCGCAGACGGTGGAATCGGTCGCCGCCTGGCCCCGGCCCTGGCCGCCGCCCTGGTCCGCAGCGGAGGGGACGTCCAGGCGGCCGAGCGTCGCCTGTTCGGCCGACGCACCCTGGTCGAGGCGCCTGGCGTGGATCATTCCGCGCTTCGCGCCTTCGGCTTCACCGATGTGGAACTGGCCGCCGTGGAACAGGCTCTGGGTGCTGCGGAAAGCTTCGACGCCGTCTTCACCGCACCCGTCCTCGACCCCGGCTTCATCCGCGACGTTCTGGGACTGGAAGACGGCGACGGCCCCTTGTTGAACCTGCTGGGGGTGCCCGAAGAGGCTGAGGCCGCTGCGGCTCAATGGGTGTTCGGCCATGGTCATCTGAGGGATTGGGAGGGCGCGCCGACCGACCTCGCAGCCCTTCTCGCCGATCCCGCCGGCTTCGAGGGTCGCCTGCGTCTGGCGCTCGAACCCTTCAGCGACGCCCCGGACATCGCCCTTGAAACCCTCGACTGGCGCGCCACCGCCGCCCAGGCCGCGCGCACGCTCAGCCAGGCGGCGGATTACGGACGGCGCGCCATCCGGCTGAACCGCGCCGCACCTCCCCCCGGCCCTCTGCTGACCCTGCCCAAGACCGACCCGGCGCCGCGCTTCGAAGCCGCGCCCCAGACCGCCGCCGCCGCACCCGCCCCCAAGGAAAGGATCGTCGAACGGGTGGTGGAACGCGAACGCGCCCGCCGCAAACTGCCCGACCGTCGCAAGGGCTATATCCAGAAGGCGGCCGTTGGCGGCCACAAGGTCTATATCCACACCGGAGAATATGAAGACGGCGAACTGGGCGAGATCTTCATCGACATGCACAAGGAAGGCGCCGCCTTCCGCAGCCTGATGAACAACTTCGCCATCGCCATCTCCATCGGCCTCCAATACGGCGTGCCGCTGGACGAGTTCGTGGACGCCTTCGTCTTCACCCGCTTCGAGCCGGCGGGACGGGTCACCGGCAATGATTCCATCCGTTCGGCGACCTCGATCCTCGACTACATCTTCCGCGAACTGGGCGTCTCCTATCTGAGCCGCCAGGAACTGGCCAACGCCCAGGCGGATCACACCCAGGCCGAGGGCCAAAACTGGGGCGAACTGGGCGATGGAAAGCCCAAGGACGGCGAGGCCGTGCCCGCCGCACGCTTTATATCCAAGGGGTTCGCGCGCGGCTCGGCGCCGGACAATCTGGTCGTCGTGCCCTTCGGCCGCAAGCTGGAGACGGAGCCCCGGCCGGGCGGCGAGGCGGAGGCGGCGGCCTGTCCCTCCTGCGGGGACTTCAGCCTGCAACAACGCGGCGCCGGCTGGACCTGCGACACCTGCGGCGCGGCGCCGGCCTTGCAAGGCGGGGATCAGGGCTAAGTTAACGGGTCGACCCTAGGCTTGGATCAATGCGACGCCTTCGCCGGAGCGACCCCATGTCCCGCCTGACCGCCCTATCCCTCGCCGCCGTCCTTCTCGCGACCCTGGCCGTCCCCGCCTCGGCCCAGAACGCCGGTCAGATCGCCTCGGTGCGTCGGGGCGCGTCCTGCGCGGGCTGCAACCTGTTTCAGGGCGACTTTTCCGGGCTTGAGGCGCGGGGTCTGAATCTGTCGCGATCCCGTCTGCGCCAGGCGGACCTGAGCCTGAGCGTGATGAACCGCACCCGCTTCTCCAACGCCGATCTGCGCGACGTGGAGGCCTATGGCGGGGTCTTTTCCGGTTCCAGCTTTTCAGGCGCGGACCTGACCAACGCCAGTTTCGTCGGCGCCTATCTGCAAGGGGCGAACTTCGCGGGGGCCACGCTCCAGGGAACCAATCTCTCCGGCGCCGATCTGTCGCGCGCCTCCGGTCTGACGCAGAGCCAGCTCAACCGAGCCTGCGGCGACGGCTCCACCGTCCTGCCTCACGGGCTGCGTATTCCGGCCTGCTGAAGGCCGCCAATCTTGCCGGCATTTAACGAAATTACCTCGATTTAAGTAGGTCCCGTCACGGTTTCAGGGCATTCAGGCGGTGTGAAACAGATCATCCGCCCCACCCTTTCGGCCCTTTTGCCCGCCCTGGCTGCGGCGAGCGGCCTTCTGCTGGCGCCGTCCGCCTTCGCCGGCGTCGAGATGACGTTGCAAGATCGCGACGTGGCCCGGTCGGTCTCGCTCGGCGGCTCCTGCAATCGCTGCGAGCTGTCGGGGCGCAATCTTTCCGGTGCGACCTTCACCGGCGCCAGCTTCATGAACGCCACCCTGGTCGGCGCCAATCTTCGCGGCGCGGAAATGGTGGGGTCGAACTTCACCGGCAGTGATTTCAGCCGCGCCAATCTCAGCGGCGTCCAGATCGTCGGCGCCAATTTCACCTCAACCAGCTTCACCAACGCCGTCCTGACCGGAGCAGAGGCCCAGGGCGCCTCCTTCGTGCGCGCCAACCTGTCCCGCGCCAACCTTTCCGGAGGCGAGTTGCACGGCGTCAATTTCAACGGCGCCACCCTGATCGAGGCCGACTTTTCGGGCAGCGAGCTGTTCGGCGCGACCCTGGCCAATGTCCGCGCCGCCGGGGCGGATTTCAGCGATGCTGAGATCAACGCCTCCAACCTGACCAACGGGGATTTCACCGGCGCCTCCTTCCGGGATTCCAGCCTGGACGGCGCGCGGCTGACCGGCGGTGTCTTTAGCCGGGCCGACTTCAAAGACGCCTCCCTGCGGCGCACCGATATTCGAGGCACAGATTTGTCCGGCGCGCGCAATCTGACCCAGGATCAGGTGCGGGAAGCCTGCGGCGATGGATCGACCCGCCTTCCCGGCCGGCTGACGGCCCAGGCCTGCCGCGGCGCAATCCGCGTCATCCGCGCCGTTCCCGCGCCGCCGACGCCGCCCGCGCCGCCGCGCGTCCGCAACTTCGTGACTGCAGAGCGCTGACGCCCTGCTGAATGCGGTCGAATCGAAAAGGGCGCGCCTTTCGGCGCGCCCTTTCTTTCGTTCAGTCAGGCCGATCAGACCTTGATCGGCGGGGCCGTGCGGATGTGCAGCTCCTTCAGCTGGCGCTCCTGCACCGGGGCCGGGGCGCTCATCAGCAGGTCCTCGCCCTGCTGGTTCAGCGGGAAGGCGATTACCTCGCGGATGGCCTGCTGACCGGCCAGCAGCATGACGATCCGGTCGATGCCGGGCGCCAGGCCGCCGTGCGGCGGGGCGCCGAAGCGGAAGGCGTTCAGCATGCCGCCGAACTGCTCTTCGACCACCGAGGCGTCGTAGCCCGCGATTTCGAAGGCCTTCAGCATGATCTCGGCCTTGTGGTTCCGGATCGCGCCCGAGCACAGCTCATAGCCGTTGCAGACGATGTCGTACTGATAGGCGCGGATGGTCAGCGGATCCTGGGCCTCCAGGGCCTCCAGCCCGCCCTGAGGCATGGAGAAGGGGTTGTGGCTGAAGTCGACCTTCTTCTCTTCTTCCGACCATTCGAACATGGGGAAGTCGACGATCCAGCAGAATTTGAACTGGTTCTCGTCCACCAGCTTCAGCTCCGTCCCCACGCGGGTGCGGGCAAGACCGGCGAATTTGGCGAAGGTCGACGGCAGGCCGGCGACGAAGAAGGCGGCGTCGCCCTGGCCCAGGCCCAGGGACTGCATCAGGGCCTCGGTCGGCTCCTGGCCCAGGTTCTTGGCGATGGGGCCGCCCCAGGCGCCCTGGTCGTCGGACCAGAAGATATAGCCCAGACCCGGCTGGCCCTCGCCCTGCGCCCACGAGTTCATGCGATCGCAGAAGGCGCGGCTGCCGCCGGTCGGCGCCGGAATGGCCCAGACGGCGTTCTTCTCGTCGGCGCCCAGGATCTTGGCGAAAAGGCCGAAACCGCCGTCGCGGAAGTGGTCGGACACGACCTGCATCTTGATCGGGTTGCGCAGATCCGGCTTGTCGGAGCCGTACCAGGCCATCGACTGGGCGTAGGTCAGGCGTTCGAAGCCCTTGTGTTCGAAGCTCTGACCGAAGTCGTTGGTGAAGGTGTGGGTCTGGTCGATGGGCGAGACCGGCTTGCCCTCGCCGAACTCTTCGAAGACGCCGTGCATGACGGGTTCGATGGCGGCGAAGACGTCTTCCTGGGTCACGAAGCTCATCTCGACGTCGAGCTGGTAGAACTCCAGCGACCGGTCGGCGCGCAGGTCTTCATCGCGGAAGCAGGGCGCGATCTGGAAATAGCGGTCGAAGCCCGAGACCATCAGCAGCTGTTTGAACTGCTGGGGGGCCTGCGGCAGGGCGTAGAACTTCTCGGGGTGCAGGCGGCTGGGCACCAGGAAGTCGCGCGCGCCCTCGGGCGACGAGGCCGTCAGGATCGGCGTCTGGTATTCCAGGAAGCCCTGGTCGAACATGCGGTTGCGGATCGACTGGATCACGCGCGAGCGCAGCACGATGTTCTTGTGCAGGGTCTCCCGGCGCAGATCGAGGTAGCGGTGCTTGAGACGGATCTCCTCAGGATACTCCGGCTCGCCGAAGACCGGCAGCGGCAGTTCGGCGGCTTCCGACAGGACTTCGACGCCCTGGACCCGCACCTCGATCTCGCCGGTCGGCAGATTGGGGTTCACCACGGCGGCGTCGCGGGCGATCACTTCGCCGTCCACCTTGATCACGCTCTCGGCGCGCAGGCGCTCGACGGCCGCGAAGCCGGGCGTCTCGGGGTGCAGCACCAGTTGGGTCAGGCCGTAGTGATCCCGCAGGTCGATGAACAGCAGGCCGCCGTGGTCGCGCTTCCGGTGAACCCAGCCGGACAGGCGGACGGCGGAACCGGCGTCGGAGGCGCGCAGGGCGCCGCAGGTATGGGAGCGGTAGGCGTGCATGAACAGACCGTCTGGAAATCTGGCGGTGGAATCTGACGCCTTCGGCGCCTGAAATCGAAGCGGCGTAGGGCGCATCATCGCCCCGGAAAGTCAAGGTTTCAGCCGTTGCAAACCCCGCTGCGGCGCGCAATAGCGGTTCCAGTCAAAGCTGAAGGCGCCCATGTTCATCGTCACCATCACCTATACCCAGCCGATCGAGGCCATTGAGCAAAAGACGGTCGAGCACCGCGCCTGGCTGGACCAACACGTCGCCAGCGGCCTGATCCTCGCCGCCGGCCCGATGGTTCCTCGCACCGGCGGCATTCTGGTCGTCCGTGGCGGCGGAACGAAGGAGGCGCTGGAAACCTTGCTGAAGGACGATCCTTTCCAGGTCCACGGCCTGGCCGATTACAAGGTGACCGAGTTCAAGGCGGGCAAGCTGAACCCCGCCCTGGCCGATTTCGCCTGAAACGCTCCACAGGGTCTAACGTCCCTCCCCATTACCAACAGGCCCGCTCTGACACAGGCCGACCGGGCCTCTGCTATGACAGAACCATGTCCGCGCCGAGCGCCCTGAGCCCAAAGCCCGCCGAACAGCTGCGTCTGCCGCTGGAACGCCCCGTAGGCGACGCCTTCGTGGTCTCAGACAGCAACGCCGAGGCCGCGCGGGTGCTGGCGGCCTGGCCGGACGGCGTGGGTTCTGTCCTGGCGCTCTATGGACCGGCGGGAGCCGGCAAGAGCCGTTTGGCCGCCGACTGGGCCGAACGGGTCGGCGCCCTGCCCCTGCACGGCGTGGAAGCGGCTCTGATCGACCCCCTGGAGCTGGAAGGCCGCCCCGTCCTGCTGGATTCGGCCTCTGATGCGGATGATGAAAGCCTGTTTCATCTGATCAATCTGGCGAACGTCTCCGGCGGCGCCCTTCTGCTGGTGGATCGGGCGGCCCCGCGGCAATGGCGAGCAGCCCTGCCCGACCTGCGCTCGCGTCTGGATGCGGTGCGGGCCGTGGCCGTCGAGGCGCCGGATGATAAGGTGCTGTCGGCCATTCTTCGCGCCCGCTTCGCAGAGCGCAGCATCGCCCCCGCAGACGACGTCATCGACTATCTGGTGCGACGCCTGGACCGTTCAGCGGACATGGCCGTGCAGGTGGTGGATCGGCTGGACGCCCTGCATCGCCCGGTGACCCGCCCCCTGGCCCGCGAGGTTCTGGACCAGCTCGGCGACGCAGACGCCGCCTGAAGCGCCCCCTCCCTACGATCTTACCCGCCCCTGCAAATTTCCGGCTCGTCCGCTTGCGGCCGTCACAGTCGCGCGCGACAACCGGCGCATGACCGACGCTGCGATTCAAGACGACACCCGGGGCGAGGAAGTTCCAGCCTCCCGCGCGCCTCAGCTGGCCCTGAACGAAGATCTGATGATCTCGCCGTCGCGCTTCTTCAATCGCGAGATTTCCTGGCTGGCCTTCAACGAGCGCGTGTTGGAAGAGGCGGCCAATCCGAACCATCCGCTGCTGGAGCGGCTGCGGTTCGTCTCGATCTCGGCGAACAATCTCGACGAGTTCTTCATGACGCGCGTCGCAGGCCTGAAGGGCCAGTTGCGCGAGCGACGCAGAATCCTGTCCGCGGACGGTCTGACCCCGGCCGAACAGCTGGAGCGCATCAATATCGCAGCGGGCCAGTTGATGGCCGAACAACAGGTCCGCTGGCGTCAGCTGAAGAAGGAGTTGGCTGCGGCGGGGATCGAGGTGGTCGATCGCAACCGCCTGACCAAGACCGAAAGGGAGCGGCTGGAGCCCGAGTTCCTGAACCAGCTGTTCGCCGTTCTGACGCCTCTCGCCATTGATCCGGCCCACCCCTTCCCCTTCCTGCCCAACCTCGGCTTTTCCCTGGCGCTGAAGCTGAAGCGCAAGGGCGAGACCAAGACCTTCTACGCCCTGGTGCCGGTGCCGACCCAGGTGCGCCGCTTCTGGGAGTTGCCGACAGACGGTCGCTCGGCGCCGGGTCGCAAGCGGTTCATCACCCTCGAGAACGTGCTTCTGCTGTTCATCAACCACCTCTTCCCCGGCTGTGAGGTCCTGGAAAAGGGCCTGCTCCGTCTGATCCGCGACAGCGACATCGAGATCGAGGAAGAGGCTGAAGACCTGGTGCTGGAGTTCGAGGAGGCCTTGAAGCAGCGGCGCCTCGGCTCGGTGGTGCGCGTAAAGATCGAGGCCTCCATGCCCGCCGATCTGCGCGACTTCATCATCGGCGAGTTGGAGGCGACGCCCCAGGACGTGGTGCTGGTGGACGGCATGCTGGGCCTGGCTCAGCTGTCGGACCTGATACCCGGCGGCCATCCCGATCTGAAGTTCAAGGGCTATGAGCCCCGCTATCCGGAACGGGTTCGGGACAATGGGGGCGACATCTTCGCCGCCGTCCGAGAAAAGGACATGCTGATTCACCACCCGTTCGAGAGCTTCGACGTGGTGGTGCAGTTCCTGCGTCAGGCGGCGCGTGACCCGAACGTCATCGCCATCAAACAGACCCTGTACCGCACCTCCAAGGACAGCCCCATCGTCGCCGCCCTGATCGAGGCGGCCGAGAACGGCAAGAACGTCACCGCCCTGGTCGAGCTGAAGGCCCGTTTCGACGAAGAAGCCAACCTGCGCTGGGCGCGAGCGATGGAGCGGGCCGGCGTCCACGTCGTCTTCGGCTTTGTCGAATACAAGACCCACGCCAAGCTGAGCGTCGTGGTGCGACGTGAAGGGGACGGCCTGCGAACCTATTGCCACTACGGCACCGGCAACTATCACCCGGTCACGGCCAAGGTTTACACCGACCTGTCCCTTTTCAGCTGTGATCCGGCTCTGGCGCGCGACGCCAGCCGGGTGTTCAACTACATCACCGGCTACGCCACCCCGGACGAGTTGGAGGCGTTGATCGTCTCCCCGCTCAACATGAAGGCCAAGCTGATCGAACTGATCGGCAAGGAGATGTCGGCCGCCGCCATGGGCAAGCCGGCGGCCATCTGGGTGAAGCTGAACGCCCTGGTCGATCCCGAGATCATCGACGCCCTGTACCGGGCCAGCCAATGGGGCGTGCGAATCGACCTGGTGGTGCGCGGCATCTGCTGCCTGCGCCCCGGGGTGCCGGGCCTGTCGGAGAACATCCGGGTCAAATCCATCGTCGGCCGCTTCCTGGAACACAGCCGGATCGTCTGTTTCGCCAACGGCAAGGATCTGCCGCACGACAAGGCCAAGGTCTTCATCTCGTCAGCCGACTGGATGACCCGGAACCTGAACCGGCGGGTCGAGGTGATGACCCCCATCCTCAACGCCACCGTCCATGATCAGGTGCTGGATCAAATCATGGTCGCCAATCTGAAGGATGATGCGCAGAGCTGGGTCTTGGACGCCGAAGGACGCTATACGCGCGTTTCCCCCGCCGATCCGGAACGCCCCTTCTCCGCCCATGATTACTTCATGACCAATCCCAGCCTGTCGGGCCGCGGGCGCAAGGTGAAGACCTTGCCGGCCGTCCTCCGCTACGAGCGCCCCGGCCGTTGATGGGTGACATCGCCCCAGCCGGCCGCGACATCGCCGCCATCGACATCGGCTCCAACTCGGTTCGCCTGGTCCTGTACCATCTGGAAGGCCGCGCCGTTTGGACGGTGTTCAATGAAAAGGTCTTGGCGGGCCTGGGCCGCGATCTGCCCGCGACGGGCCGGCTGTCGCCCGAGGGGGTCGCCATGGCCCTGACGGCGCTTCGCCGCTTCGCCGCCGTCCTGGAAGGCGTGCGCCCGGACGCGACCCTGATCGCCGCCACAGCTGCGGTGCGAGAAGCCGAAGACGGGCCTGACTTCTGCCAGAGGGTGGCGGCGGAGACCGGGCTGAACATCCGCGTATTGAGCGGCGAGGAAGAGGCGAAGTACGCCGCCATGGGCGTGTTGGCGGGCGCCCCGACGGCCCAGGGCGTTTCGGCCGACATGGGCGGCTCCAGCCTGGAGCTGACTCAGTTGAAGGGTCTGAAGGCTCTGAAATGGACTCGAGGACAGGGCCTGACCCTGCCGCTCGGGCCCTTCGCCCTGGCCGAGGGAAGCGGTTTTGACGCTGAACGGATCAGGGGCCGCATCGACCAGAAGCTGAAGCCGGTCGCTTCACGGTTCCGAACGGACCGGCTCTACGCCGTCGGCGGCGCTTGGCGCACCCTGGCCCAGGTTCACATGGGGCTGAAATCCTATCCGCTGAAGGTGGTGCATCAATATCAGATGTCGGCGAACGAGGCGTTGGAGACCGCGCGGCTGGTGTCCCGACAATCCGCCGTCAGCCTGGCCAAACTGCCCGGCGTCTCGAAAACCCGCGCAGAAACCCTGCCCTACGCCGGACTGGTGCTGGAGGGGTTGATCAATCATCTGGGCCTCAAACACATTGAAATGTCGGCCTGGGGCGTGCGTGAGGGCCTCCTGTTCGAAACCCTGGACAAGGCCACTCGGACGGCTGATCCTCTTCTTGCCGGCTGTGCGGCCCTGGGCGGCCGTCAAGGGGTGGCGCCCGCCCTGCCGGGCGCTCTGAAGGGATGGATCGCCGAGATCGTCGCGGCGCTTCCCTCCGTCTTCGGCGCCAAGCGTGACGACGTGCTGGTCGCCGCCGCCTGCCGTCTGGCGGACCTGGGCGCGCGGCTGCACCCGGATCACCGCTTGGAACTGGTGTTCGACCAGGTGCTGCGCGCGCCCGTGGCGGGGATCAGCCACGACGAACGCGCCTTTCTGGCCAGCGCCCTGAACGCCCGCTACGGCGGCGGTGCAGCCACGCCCCAGCCCGAGGTCATCGACCGGCTGCTGGACGCCGTCGCCGCCAGACGCGCCCGCGCCCTGGGGCTGGCCATCCGCCTGGCCTGCGATCTGTCCGGCCGCTCGCCGCAACTTCTCGCCAACGCCACGGCGCGTGTGAAGGGCGGAGAGCTTCGGCTGACGGCGACGGAAGGTTATGCCGACGTTCTGCTGGGCGAACAGACGCGCAAACGCGCCAAGGCTCTGGCCGAGGCGATGGACCTGGGCCTGAAGATCCAGAGCTAGAGGATCGACGGCGCGTCGAGCCCCGGCCTCTAGCCTTCGATCTCGACCACCTCGACCCGGGCGCCGCTCAGCACCAGGGCGATCTCGCCCCGTTTCAGCTTCAGCGCGTCCTCGCCGAAGATCTGACGCCGCCAGCCCTTCAGCGCATCCACGTCGGCGTCGTCCGTAACGGCGATCTTCTCAAGGTCGGAAACCGTGGCGATCAGCTTGGGCGCGACGCCGGCGTTGTCGCTCTTGGCCTTCAGCAGCACCTTAAGCAGCTCGACCACCGACGGAGGCGCCGGCTGGCGATGGGCAGGGCGCTCCATCTCGGGCGCATGGGATTCCGGATCGGCCAGAACGCGTTTCAGCTCCTCGGCCAGTTCCAGCCCCAACCGCGATCCGCCGAACCCCTTGGGCACCGAGCGCAGCCGGTTGAAGGCGTCGGGGTCGGTCGGCGCCTGTTGCGCGACCTCGTCGATCCCCTCGTCCTTGAGGATGCGGCCGCGCGGCTGGTCGCGCTCCTGGGCCGCCCGCTCGCGCCAGACGGCCACGGCCTTGAAGGCCGCCAGATATTTGGCCGAGAATTTCTTGGGCTTCAGCCGCTTCCAGGCGTTCTCGGGATTGGTGTCGTAAAGGGCCGGATCGACCAGGCTCTCCATCTCCGCCATCACCCAGTCCAGCCGACCTTCCTTCTTCAGCCGGTCGCGCAGCTTCGGATACAGGGCCGCCAGATGGGTCACGTCGCCCAGGGCGTAGACCAGTTGGCTGTCCGACAGGGGGCGTCGCGCCCAGTCGGTGAAGCGGCTGCCCTTGTCCAGTTCGACGCGCAGCATCTGCCGCACCAGGGAATCATAGGCGACCTGTTCGCCGAACCCGGCCGCCATGGCCGCCACCTGGGTGTCGAACATCGGCTTGGGCATGGCGCCTAGGCGCACGAAGATTTCTACGTCCTGTCGACAGGCGTGGAAGACCTTGATGATCTTCGGGTCGCGCAGCAGATCCAGGAAGGGCTCCAGGTCCAGGCCTTCCGCCATCGGATCGATGATGCCGGCGTGATCGGCGGACGCGGCCTGGATCAGGCACAGCCTGGGCCAGTAGGTCGTTTCCCGCATGAACTCGGTGTCGACCGTGATGAACGGGGCGGCGGCGAGGCGGGCGCAGAAATCGGCCAGCGCCTCATTGGTGGTGATCGGCGTCATTCCGATGCTATAGCCCCCCGCAACCCACCTGTGGCAAGAGCCGCGCTGCATTTCCGCCCCGATTCCAGGCCCGAGACCCATGAGCGACACCCAAAAACCTCTCGAAAACGGCCTGACCTACGCCGACGCCGGCGTGGACATCGACGCAGGCGAGATGTTGGTCGAACATATCAAGCCCCTGGCCAAGTCCACGGCGCGGCCCGGTTCCGAGCCCTCGCTGGGCGGATTCGGGGCCCTGTTCGACCTGAAGGCCGCCGGGTTTGAGGACCCGCTGATCGTCACCACCACCGACGGCGTGGGCACCAAGCTGAAGATCGCCATCGAAACCGGGCGTCATGACGGCGTGGGCGTCGACCTGGTCGCCATGTGCGTCAACGACCTCCTGGCCCAGGGCGCCGAGCCGCTGCTGTTCCTCGACTATTACGCCACCGGCCGCCTGGAGATCGACGCCGCCCGCCGCGTGGTCGCCGGCATCGCCGAGGGCTGCCGCCAGGCGGGCTGCGCCCTGGTGGGCGGCGAGACGGCGGAAATGCCCGGCATGTACACCGAGGGCGACTATGACCTGGCCGGCTTTAGCCTGGGCGCGGTCGAGCGCGGCCACGCCCTGCCCTATCTAGACCGTCAGACCGCCGGCGACATCATCATCGGCCTGGGCTCCACCGGTCCGCACTCGAACGGCTATTCGCTGGTCCGCAAGGTGGTCGAGAAGTCCGGCCTGGCCTGGGGCGACGACGCCCCCTTCGCCAAGGACCGCTCCTTGGCCCAGGCCCTGATGGAGCCGACCCGCATCTATGTGAAGCCGGTCCTGCCGCTGATGAAGGCGGGCCTGGTCAAGGGCGCGGCCCACATCACCGGCGGCGGCCTGATCGAAAACCCGCCGCGGTGCATCGCCGAGGGGCTGAAAGCCTCGTTCGACTGGGACGCCTGGCCCATGCCCCAGGTCTTCCAGTGGCTGGCCGAGGCCGGCGGCATCAGCGACCACGAGATGCGCCGCACCTTCAACTGCGGCGTCGGCTTCATCCTGATCGTCTCGCCCGAGAACGCCGAGCCGGTGCTGGCCGCCCTGCTCAACGCGGGCGAGGTCGCCTTCGTCTGCGGACAGCTGGAAGCGGCCTGATCCTTCGACCCGCCGATTTCGAATGAAACAAGGGCAGGAGGCGGCGACGCCTCCGGCCCTTTTGCGTATCAGCGCGCCCCGCCGTTCGCCGTTTCGCTGTAGAAGCGCGACAGGTCGGCGTGGAGCTTCACCAGGGCCTCGTGGCTCAGGTACATCATGTGCCCGCCCTCATAGTAAGTGAACTCCAGGTTCGGCCTCAGGTTCGGCTCCAGCATCATCTGGGCCAGGTCGAACTCGGTCGAGAAGAAGGGCGTCGCGGCGTCGTAGTAACCGTTCAGCGACATCACCTTCAGATAGGGATTGCGCCGCATCGCCGTGGCCAGGTCGACCGCCGTGTTCGGCGTCGTCTGCGGCCCGCCGACCGGCGGACGGTGGCTCCAGTTCCAGTTGAAGCCCGGCAGGCCCCGCGCCGACATCCGGTATTCGACGTCGGTCTTGTAGTTCAGCTCATTGGCCACATAGTCGCGGAAGACGCCGAAATAGGCCCCCGTCACGGCCGAGCTGGACGGATCGTCCTCGGGCTCGTCGCCGGAGGCGTCGTCGTCCAGGCCCAGATAGCGGGTGTCCAGCCGCCCGATGGTCTGGCGTCGGTCGCGCAGCAGCTCCTTGCGGAAACTGCTCAGCTCCACCCGCATATTGGCGTTGTCGATGAAGGTGGGCGACAGGCCGGTCAGTTCGCTCATCTGACGCACGATCTCGGCCCGTTCGGCGTCTGAGATCATATGCCCCTTGGCCAGGGCCGAGGCGTAGGGCCCGAGCGCGAAGTCGCGCGCCCGCTGAACCTGTTCCTCCACCGTCGCCGCCGGATGGGCCAGCTTGTGATGATACCAGGCCGTCGCCGAATAGGTCGGCAGCAGGGTGACGAAATTCTGCGGATAGCCGGGCTGGCGCACGCCGTAGTTCATGATCGAGGACAGCAGCACCACCCCGTTCAGGGACATGCCCCGGTCTTCCAGCTGGAAGGCCACGGCGCCGGTCCGCAGGGTGCCGTAGGACTCGCCGATAATGTATTTCGGGCTCGACCAACGGCTGAACTTGGTCGTGTAGCGCATGATGGCGCGGGCGAAGGCGTCGGCGTCCTGGTCCACGCCCCAGAAGGCCGAACCGGACGTTTCGCCCATAGGCCGCGAGAAGCCCGCGCCCACCATGTCGATGAAGACCAGATCCGTCTGGTCCAGCAGGGTCATGTCATTGGGGCCGAAGGCGAAGGGCGCCGGGCGCACCACCGTCGGCTCGTCGGTCTGGACCCGCATCGGTCCGAACGAGCCCATGTGCAGCCACACCGTCGGCGAGCCCGGCCCGCCGTTGTACAGATAGGTCACCGGCCGCGTCCCGACCGGCTGACCGTCCAGCGTATAGGAGGTGTAGAACAGGCTGGCGGTCGGCATGCCCGCGTCGTCGCGGATCGTCAGCGTGCCCGCCGTCGCGTGATACCGCAGGGTCTTGCCGTGGGCGTTGACCGAATGGGCCGTCGTGACCTCGGTCTCCTCGACCGGCGCGCGCGCCCAGTCTTTCTCGATGGCCTCGGCGTTGGCGTTGCGGAATCGGTCGCTCGCCGAGCGCATCGCGCCGCCGCCGTTGCCGCTCGAACCGCTCTCCTGGGCGAAGGCCGCTACGGGCGCGCCCAGCATCGCGGCCATGGCCGCAAGGCAGATCAGTCTCTTCATGCGATAATCCCCTGTACGCGCCGGCCCTTAAGACCCCTCGTCGAACGAGCGGCGTTATACAGTAACGTCCGAACACGACGAACAACAAGAGCCGATCGTGTTTGAACCTTGCCAAGCGTCGCCCGCCCCGCCATGGGGGCGGCCATGTCGTCCCAAGCCGCTTCTCCCGTCCGTGTCGCCGTCCTGATCTCGGGAACCGGCTCCAATATGGCCGCCCTGATCGACGCAGGTCAGACTGCCGACAGCGGCTATGACGTCGCCTTGGTGATTTCGAACATCGAGGACGCCGGCGGCCTGGCCGTCGCTGCGGCCAAGGGGGTCCAGACCCTGTCCATCCCTCACAAGCCGTTCGGCAAGGACCGCGAGGCGCATGAGCGGGCGGTGGATGCAGCCCTGCGCGCGGCCGGCGTCGAGGTGGTCGCCCTGGCCGGCTATATGCGCATCCTGACCCCCTGGCTGGTGCGGGCTTGGGAGGGTCGGATGCTGAACATCCACCCCAGCCTCCTGCCCCTCTATCCGGGCCTGGACACCCACGCCCGCGCCCTCGCCGCCGGCGACGCCGAGGCCGGTTGCACCGTGCATCTGGTCACCGAGGGCGTGGATGAAGGCCCGGTCCTGGGCCAGGCCCGCGTGCGGATCATCGACGGCGACACGCCCGCCGCCCTGGCCGAACGGGTCAAGACGGCGGAGCACAGGCTGTATCCGCAGGTGCTGAGGAACTTCTGCCAGGGCCTGGTGCGGGACTGAAACCCTCTGCCTAAACCCGTCATCCTAGGCACGAGGCCTGGATGAGGGAGCCAAGGGTGTGCGGTCCCCTCCTCGACAGTTCTTCCGTCCCAAGATTACGAAAACTTCATGGGACACTACGCCAGACCGGCGCAAAGGTGCGGCCGATTCCAATCAGGACTGTCTCTCCATGCAACGTATCCGCCTGATGGCCGCCTGTTCGGCCTGTATCGTGGTCGCCCTGACCGGCGGCGCCTCGGCCCAGGACCACGCGCACGGCGCGCACGGCGCCCCCGCCCCCCTCGGCGCCGGTGCTTTCGGGGAATGGGGCTTCGACCTCGCCGGTCGCAACACGTCGGTGAAGCCGGGCGACAACTTCAACGAATACGCTAACGGAACCTATCTCCGCACCACCGAGATCCCGGCCGACAAGGCCCGGTTCGGCCCTTTCGACGTCCTCTATGAAAACGCCCAGGCCCAGCTGCGCGCGATCATCGAGGCCAGCGCCGCCAATCCGGTCAACGCCAACGCCCAGAAGGTCGGCGCCCTCTACGCCAGCTTCATGGACGAGGCCCGCGTCGAACAGCTGGGCGCGGCCCCCATGGCCGCCGACCTGGCCGCCGTGAAGGCTGTGACCGACCACGCCGCCATGGCCCGCCTGATGGGCGCCAGCCATTCGGGCTTCGGCGGCTCGCTGTTCGGCGTCGCGGTCTTCGAGGATCTGCAGAACCCGAACATCAACTCGGCCTATCTGGGTCAGGGCGGCCTGGGCCTGCCCGACCGCGACTATTATCTGAAGCCGGACTTCGCCGCCCAGCGCGAGGCCTATCTGGCCTATTTGACCCAGACCCTGACCGCCATCGGCTGGACCGAGCCGGCCAAGACCGCCGCCGACATCCTGGCCTTCGAGACCAAGGTCGCGGAGAAGCACTGGACCACGGTCGAGCGTCGCCAGATCGACAAGCTCTACAACCCCAGCAAGGTCGCCGACCTGGCCGCCCTGGCCCCCGGCTTCGACTGGGCCGCCTTCCTCGACGGCGCCCAGGTCGGAAACCTCGACACCCTGGTGCTGATGGAGAACACGGCCATCCCCGGCATCGCCCAGGTCTTCGCCGACACCCCGATCGAGACCCTGAAGGCGTGGGAGGCCACCCAGATCGTCGATCAGGCCAGCCCCTATCTGTCCAAGGCCTTCGTCGACGCCCGCTTCGAATTCCGCGGCAAGACCCTGCGCGGCCAGCCCGAGAACCGGCCGCGCTGGAACCGGGGCGTAGCCCTGGTCGACGGTCAGCTGGGCGAGGTCCTGGCCCAGGAATATGTCCGTCTGCACTTCCCCGCCTCATCCAAGGCTCAGATGGAGACCCTGGTCGACAACATCCGCGCGGCCATGACCGAGCGGCTGAAGACCCTGGACTGGATGAGCGAGGCGACCCGCGAACAGGCCCTCTACAAGATGTCCAAGTTCGGGGTGAAGATCGGCTACCCCGACAAGTGGCGGTCTTATGACGGTCTCGAACTGACCCCCGGCGACCTGTACGGCAATGTCGAACGCTCCAGCGCTTTCGAGTGGGCGTATCAGCGCGGCAAGATCGGCAAGCCGGTCGATCCGCTGGAATGGGGCATGACGCCCCAGACGGTGAACGCCTATTACAACCCGCCGCGCAACGAGATCGTCTTCCCGGCCGCCATCCTGCAGGCGCCCTTCTTCGATCCGAACGCGGACCCGGCCGTCAACTACGGCGGCATCGGCGCCGTCATCGGCCATGAGATCACCCACGGCTTCGACGACCAGGGCCGCAAGTCCGACGGCGACGGCGTGCTGCGCGACTGGTGGACGCCGGAAGACGCCGCCCGCTTCGAGGCGCGCGCCAAGGTGCTGGGCGACATCTACAACTCGCTGGAGCCCATCCCCGGCGTCCACGTGAACGGCGACCTGACCATGGGCGAGAACATCGCCGATCTGGGCGGCCTGCTGCTGGCTCTGGACGCCTATCACAAGTCGCTGAACGGCCAGCCGGCGCCGGTGATCGACGGCCTGACCGGCGACCAGCGGGTGTTCCTGGGCTGGGCCCAGGTCTGGCGCGAGAAATCGCGGCCCGAGGCCCTGCGCGAACAGCTGACCACCGACCCACACTCGCCGGGCGCGGTCCGCGCCGCCACCTCGCCGCGCAACATCGACGCTTGGTACGCCGCCTTCGGCGTCTCGCCTGACCAGAAGGAATACATCGCCCCCGAGGCCCGCGCCCGCATCTGGTGAGCGGTCGCACAAGCCCGAACGAAAAAGGCCCGGAGCGTCGCTCCGGGCCTTTCTTTTTCAACCGAAGGCGAAAAGCCTTACTTCGGCGTGGTCGCGGCGCCGGCGACGGCGCCGATGGCGGCGCCGGCGACAGTTGAGCCGGTGTTGCCGCCGACCACCTGACCGGCGACGGCGCCGCCCAGGGCGCCGGTGGCGGCGCGTTGTTCCATGGTCTGGCCGCAGGCGGCCAGCAGGGCCACGGCGCCGATGACGGGGGTCAGTTTCAGCAGAGTTTTCATAGGTCTTCTCCGGGGGGATGAGATGATGTTGACCCAACGAAAAGGCCCGCGTCCGGTTCCGGACGCGGGCCTCTGTCTCTGGCGCTACGCTCGGGACGCGGTCCCTCGCGGCTTGAGCGCTTAGCCGACGATCTGGTCTTCGGTGAAGAACTGCTCGATTTCGATCTTGGCGTTGTCCAGGCTGTCCGAGCCGTGGACCGAGTTCTCGCCGATCGACAGGGCGAATTGCTTGCGGATCGTGCCTTCGGCGGCCTGTTCCGGGTTGGTGGCGCCCATGACTTCACGGTACTTGGCCACGGCGTTCTCGCCTTCCAGAACCTGGACGACCACCGGCTCGGCGGTCATCTGCTCGACCAGCTCGCCGTAGAACGGGCGCTCGGCGTGGACTTCGTAGAACTTCTTGGCCTGGTCGGTGGTCAGCTTGACGCGGCGCTGGGCCACGATGCGCAGGCCGGCGCCTTCGATCACGGCGTTGATCGCGCCGGTCAGGTTGCGGCGCGTGGCGTCGGGCTTGATGATCGAGAAGGTGCGTTCGGTCATGGGAATTGACTTCTTGTTAGGGAGAATGAGGTCGCGGGCTTATAGCGACGCCCCGCCCCCGCGCCAAGCCGTCTTTCAGCAGGCGATGGCCCGGATGTGGCCAGCGGCGGCATAGTCCAGAATGGCGCGATCTCGGGTGACGACGAGCAGATCGTCTACCCGCGCCTGCGACACGAGCAGTCTGTCAGCAGGATCCTTGTGAAACGGTTCAGGCAGCCTTGCTGCGGTCAAAGCCGCCGCCGCGGAAAGAGGTAAAGCCTGCGCAGTGGCGCTGGACATCGCCGCTTCGAACCAGACGACAGGATCTCCAGCGATCTGGAGAAGGCGTCCCGTTCGGGTCGCGGTCGCGAGCATGCCGATTTCCCAGGCCGAGACCGACGAAATCCAGAGATCGTCGGCTTGCGCCGCCTTGGCGATGACGTCGCGCGCCTCTTGCCTGATCGAAGCTCCGAGAACCATTCTGATGAAAGCGTTCGTGTCCAGGAGCACGCCGCTCATTCTTCATCCCACAGGCCACGCTCCGGATCACATACCCCGTGTAGGGCGGGGTCGTAGATCGGGCCGTCGATGTCCAGCCCTTCAGGTATGATCAACGTGCCCTTCATACCACCGAAGATGCTGTTGGGATCCCACGGCTTCTCCGCTGGGTGATCGGGAGACCTTACCACCGCCACTTCCTTGCCGCGCTTGGTGATGCGAACACGACGAATCTCGCCCGAGTTCACACGATCCAGCAGGTCCAGGCACTTGGCCTTGAACTCCGTGGCCGTTATGACGACCTCGCCGCCTACATGGTCATACGTCATGACTGGTCATATTGAGATGACCAGTCAGAAAGTCAATTCGTCCGCATGCTCCAGATCAACAACCTGACCCTGAACGCCTGGGGCCGCCAGTTTCTGGACGACGCCTCGGTCAGCCTGCCACCCGGCTCCAAGGTGGGTCTGGTCGGCCGAAACGGCATCGGCAAATCGACCCTGTTCAAGGTGATCCTGGGCGAACTGGCCGCCAACGGCGACGAGATCAGCCTGCCCAAGACCGCCCGCATCGCCTCCGTCGATCAGGAACACCCCGCCACCCCCGTCAGCGTGCTGGAGACCATTCTGGAAGCCGACGTCGAGCGCCACGACCTGATGACCCGGCTGGAGACCGCCGATCCCGAGGAGATGGGGGAAATCTGGGCCCGTCTGATCGAGATCGACGCCGAGAGCGCCCCGGCCCGCGCCTCGGAAATCCTCGTCGGCCTGGGCTTCAGTCAGGAGGATCTTCACCGGCCGATGTCGCACTTCTCGGGCGGCTGGCGGATGCGCGTGGCCCTGGCCGCCGCCCTGTTCGCCGAACCGGACATGCTGCTGCTGGACGAACCGACCAACTACCTCGATCTGGAAGGCGCCTTGTGGCTGGAGGCGCGGCTGAAGAAATACCCGCACACGGCCCTGATGATCTCGCACGACCGCGATCTGCTGAACTCGGTCTGCACCCACATCCTTCAGCTCTCGAACCGCAAGCTGGAGCTCTACACCGGCAACTACGACACCTTCGAGCGCACCCGAGCCGAAAAGCTGCGGCTGATGGAGGCCACCAAGTCCAAGCAGGACGCCGAGCGCGCCCACCTTCAGAAGTTCATCGACCGCTTCAAGGCCAAGGCCTCCAAGGCCACCCAGGCCCAGTCGCGCGTCAAGAAGCTGGAGAAGATGGAGCGGATCGAGCTGCCGCCCGAAGAACGGGTCGCCCCCTTTGTCCTGCCCTCGCCTGAACGCCCCCTGCCCCCGCCCCTGATCCGTCTGGAGAAGGCCAGCGTCGGCTATGAGCCGGGCAAGCCGATCCTTCGGAACCTGAACCTGCGGATGGACCTGGACGACCGCATCGGCCTCTTGGGCGTCAACGGCGCCGGCAAGTCCACCTTCGCCAAGCTGATCGCCAAGGCCCTGACCGTCGACGCCGGCGAGTTTCACCGCGACGGCAAGATGCGGGTCGGCTGGTTCCACCAGCACCAGATCGAGGCGATGGATCCCGAGGACACGCCGTTGCAGATCATCCTGCGCGCCATGCCCGAAGCGTCCGAAAGCAGCCGGCGCAGCCGCCTGGCCCAGTTCGGCCTGCCCTATCAGAAGCAGGACACCAAGGTGGGGGCCCTGTCCGGGGGTGAGCGCGCGCGTCTTCTGCTGAACCTGGTGGCCATGGATGCGCCCCACATCCTGATCCTCGACGAACCGACCAACCACCTGGACATCGACAGCCGTCGCGCCCTGCTGGACGCCCTGAACCAGTACACGGGCGCCGTCATCCTGATCACCCACGATCGGTCGCTGATGGAGCTGGTCGCCGACCGGCTGTGGCTGGCCGCCGACGGTACGGTGAAGCCGTTCGAAGGCGACATGGACGACTACGCCAAGTTCGTCCTCGACCGCGCCAAACAAGCCGGGATGAAGCCCAGTCAGCTCAAGCCCGAGCCCGTGGCCGAAGCGGCGCCTGTCGCTGCGCCCAAGGCGGAGAAGAAGAAGTCAGGCCCCTCCCCCTCTACCCTACGCCATGCGGTGAAGAAGGCAGAAGAGGAGATGGCGCGCCTGACCGCCGACCTGGCCCGTATCGACACCGACCTCGCCGCTGCGGCAGCCGCCAATGACTCGAAAAAGCTGGAAAGCCTGGGCCGCGCCCGCGCCAAGACCCAGGCCGATCTGGACGCCGCTGAAACCGCCTGGATCGCGGCGGAAGAGGCGCTGGCCGAGGTGGCGTGATGATCAAGCCCGTTCAACTGTCCAAGGATCAGCGCGCGGCCGCCACGGCCAGGCTGCGCGCCTATTTCCGCGACGAGCTGGAGCAGGAGCTGGCTCAACTGCCGGCCGAGATGTTGCTGGACTTCATCGGCAAGGAAATCGGCGCGATCTTCTACAATCGCGGCGTTCAGGACGCCCAGCAGTTGGTCCAGCAGAAGGCGGAGGACGTGGTCGAGGCCCTGTATGGCCTGGAACGCTCAGTTTCGATCCGTTAGGCGTCAGCCCGGATCGCGCGCGTCCGGAGCCCAATATTCCAGCCGCTGATAGGCTTCGCCCAGGAAGACGGCGGCCAAGGGCGCCTCCAGCCCCGACAGGACCAGGGCGGATGCCACGTCCCTGGCGGCGCCGGACAGCAAGCCCGCAGCGGAGAGCCCGATCAGGACCAGCTTGGGCAGGCCGACCACGATCAGCCCGCCCAGCAGGGGCCAGAAACTGCCCTGGGCGACGCCCATGCTGTTCAGCGAGACCATATGCCCGCGCCCCAGGGTGGCCGGGGCGAACAAGGACAGCCGCACGGCCATCACCAGAACCCCATAGGCCACCAGCAGGGTCACGACCGCGAGCAGCACCAGCTTCCACACCGGACCGACCGCAGCCCAGTTCCGCTGGTTGATCGCCTCAGCGTCCAGCCCCGCCATTCCGAACAGGGCCAGAAGCAGCAGGGCCGCAACCGACAGGATCATGGCCATGAAGACCGCGCACAGCAGGGCGGCGCCCAGCAACCGCAGTTCCGGCCATCCGAACTGAAGACCGGCCGGACCCAGTCCGCGTCGCCGCGCCTCATCCAGATCGGCGCTGACCGCAATCCGCGTCAGGCCGCCCGCCAGGGCCAAGCCGGCGACGAGGCCGGCGATCTGGCCGACACCCCGCCCGATCATCGCCCACGAGGCTTCAACCGCATGGGCGCTCCACCCGGCGACGCTCCAAACGACGGCGCAGACCAGGATCGCGCCCCACGCGCCCCGCCAGGCCAGCGGCAGCTTTGCGAAGGCGGCCTTCAGGGTCTCGCCTAACGGCAACTGTCTGTGACGGTTCACGCGCACCCCCTCATCCCCGCCGCGACATAGCAGGGGATCATGACATCACGCCAGACGGCCGCTAGAAGGCCGCGATGAACGCTTCCCCCACATCTCCTTCCCCTGTTCACGTCATCGGCGGCGGCCTGGCCGGCTCGGAAGCCGCCTGGCAGATCGCTCAGGCCGGCGTGCCCGTCATCCTGCACGAGATGCGCGGCGTGCCCGGCGTGAAGACCGACGCCCACCAGACGGACGGACTGGCCGAACTGGTCTGCTCCAACTCCTTCCGCTCGGATGATTGGGAGTACAATGCGGTCGGTCTGCTGCACGCCGAGATGCGCGCGCTGGACTCGGTCATCATGGCATGCGGCGACGCCCATCAGGTGCCGGCGGGCGGCGCCCTGGCGGTGGATCGCGACGGCTTTTCCCAGGCGGTCACGGCGAAGCTGGAGGCCCACCCTCTGATCACCGTCGTGCGTGAGGAGATCGTCGGCCTGCCGCCTGAGGATTGGGACAATGTGATTGTCGCCACCGGCCCCCTGACCTCGCCCCCCCTGGCCGACGCCATCCTGAAGGCGACGGGCGAGGAGAGCCTGAGCTTCTTCGACGCCATCGCCCCCATCGTCCACGCTGACTCGATCGACTTCGACATCGCCTGGCGGCAGTCGCGCTATGACAAGGAAGGTCCCGGCGGAGACGCGGCCGCCTACGTCAACTGTCCGATGGACAAGGAGCAGTACGAGGCCTTCATCGACGCCCTGCTGAACGGCCCCAAGGCCGAGTTCAAGGACTGGGAGCACGTCCCCTATTTCGACGGCTGTCTGCCGATCGAGGTCATGGCCGAGCGGGGGCGCGAGACCCTGCGGCATGGGCCGATGAAGCCGGTCGGCCTGACCAATCCGCGCGACCCGACGGTCAAGCCCCACGCCATCGTCCAGCTGCGTCAGGACAATGCGCTGGGCACCCTGTTCAACATGGTCGGCTTCCAGACCAAGCTGAAGCATGGGGCGCAGGCAGAGGTCTTCCGCATGATCCCCGGCTTGCAGAAAGCCCAGTTCGCGCGTTTGGGCGGCCTGCACCGCAACACCTATCTGAACAGCCCCCAGTTGCTGGACAAGCAGTTGCGGCTCAAGGCCATGCCCCGCCTGCGCTTCGCCGGCCAGGTCACGGGGGTCGAAGGCTATGTCGAGAGCGCCGCAATGGGCCTGCTGACCGGTCGCCTCGCCGCAGCGCAAGCCCTGGGCCGCGACCTGTCGCCGCCCCCGCCCGAGACCGCCATGGGCGCCCTGGTCGAGCACATCACCGGGGGCCACCTGGAAGGCTCCAAGTTCCAGCCGATGAACATCAACTACGGCCTGCTGCCCCCGCTGGAGGCCCCCAAGGTCGATGAGGACGGCAAGCGCATCCATCCCAAGGAACGCGGCCGGGCCAAGAAACGGCTTCAGAGCATTCGGGCGATGGAGAGCCTGAAGGCCTGGCGGGACGCGGGCTAAACCCGTCCGCGCACCGTCGCCCAGATCAGCCGCAAACGCTTGAGCGGCTCCGGCTCATCCGGCGTCGTCAGGGCGGCCGAGGCCACGGCCGGGAAGGCTTCGGCGGGCAGGCTCTTCAAGGCCGCGTTCGCCGTCCCGCGTCCCGCCCGCGCCTCCTCCGTCCGCCCTACCTGCGCCAGCCCCCGCATCCGCCCCGCCTCGACCACCTTGTGCGCATGGCCTGGACCGGCCAGCACATGAACCGCCGTCTGCATCGGGCCGACGTAGAAGGCGTCCAGGTCGTGGGGCTCGCCGTGGACGCGGCCGATATGAGCCTCGATCAAGGCGTCGAAGGGGGCGCGGTCCAGGCCGTGGCGGGCGACCAGATCGGTCAGGGCCTCCAGCACCGGGTGACCCTTGCGGGGGATCCCGGCGAAGACCCCGTCCAGCTGCTCGGCCCACCAGGTGTAGCGCATCTCGGCCAGAAGCGGCTGGGTCACCCGCGTGGGTATGGCCATCAGCTCGGCCTCGAAGGCGTAGAGGGTGATCAGGTCGGCGCGGGCGCGCGCGTCGGCGACCAGGCGGCTGGACAGCCAGCGGTCCAGATCGGCGGCGCGGACCTGGGCGTCCAGACTCGCCGCGACCGTCGCCGTCCGATCGGGTTCATTCACAGGTTCAGGCGGCACGCGAAACGGCGAAATCGGCCAGGTCTTCCAGGGCCGCGCGCCAGTCGGAGGCCGGCAGGACCGACAGGGCGGCCTTGGCCTGATCGGCGTAGTCGCCGGCCAGGTCCAGGGTCGCGCCGATGGCGCCCGAGCCGATGACCAGTTCGCGGGCGCGGGCGAAGTCCTCGGGCGTGCGTTCGCCCTTGGTCACGGTCCGCTCCCAGAAGGCGTCCTCGCGGCCCCGAGTGCGGGCCACGGCCAGCAGCAGCGGCAGGGTGGCCTTGCCCTCGTTGAAGTCGTCGCCGGCGTTCTTGCCCAGGGCCTCGGCGGTCGCGCCGTAATCCAGGGCGTCATCGGCCAGCTGGAAGGCGATGCCCAGGGCCATGCCGTAGTCGCGCAGGGCCTTGACCGCTTCGACCGACGCCCCGGCGCCCACGGCCCCCGCCTCGGCGGCGGCGGCGAACAGTTCGGCGGTCTTGGCCGAGATGATCTGAAGATAGGTGGCCTGGTCCAGGTTCAGGTCGTGGGCGCGGGTCAGCTGCAGCACCTCGCCTTCCGAGATCACGCGCGAGGCCTCGGCCAGAATGCCCAGAGCCCGCATCGAATCCGTTTCGACCATCAGTTCGAAGGCGCGCGCGAACAGGAAGTCGCCGACGAGGACGCTGGTGGGCGCGCCCCAGATCAGATGAGCGGCGACCTTGCCTCGACGCAGCTCCGACGCATCCACGATGTCGTCGTGCAGCAGGGTGGCTGTGTGGATGAACTCCACCGCCGCCGCCAGCTTCTTGGGCGACAGAATGTCCCCCTGCGCGCCCGTGGCCCGGGCGGCGGCGACTGTGAGCAGGGGCCGCAGCCGTTTGCCCCCTGCCGAGACCAGATGTTCGGCCAGTCTTGGGATGATCGGCACATCCGACTGCATCCGGTCGATGATCAGGGCGTCCACCTCGGCCATATCGGTTCCGGCCAGCCGGACGAGGGCGTTCACATCCCCCTTCGGACGGGGAAACACGGCAGGGGCGAGGTCCAAGGGGATACTCTTTCGCAGGTCGCGCAACGTCCGCCGCGCAGCTAATTCCGACCGCGTCCGCTTGCCGGATCGCGATGGCGCGCACAATGGTGATCCCCCCCCGGAGGGTCAAGGAGATTGAGGCTTGGACAGCGTTCCCGCCGCGCCGGAAGTCGTCGAGAACGCCCTGTTAGGCGGGCGCGTGCGTTTGCGACAGCCCGCGCGGGGTTATCGCGCCGGCATGGACGCCGCCCTGTTGGCCGCAGCCGTCGCGCCACGGCCGGGCGAGCGGCTGTTCGAAGCCGGCTGCGGAGCCGGCGCCGTCCTGATGCAGATCGCCGCCCGTCATGACGCTCTTTCGCTGACGGGGCTGGAGCGTGATTCGTCGTCGGCCGCCCTGGCGCGCGAGAATGCGGGGCTGAACGGTTTCGGGGATCGGATCACCGTCATCGAGGGCGACGTCGCGGCCGGTTTCCGTTCGCTGGGACTGCCGCCCTTCGACTGGGCCGTGTCCAATCCGCCCTTCTTCGACGACCCGGGCGCCCTGCGCGCGCCGGCCCCGGGCAAGCACGGCGCCTGGATGGCCGACGACGGTCTGGCGGCGTGGACCGGCCTGCTGCTGAAAGCGGTGCGCGAGGGCGGCCGGATCGTGATCATCCACCGCGCCGACCGCTTGGCCGATCTTCTGGCCCTGCTGGGAGACAAGGCCGGATCCTTCGCCATTCGACCGATTCAGCCCTTCGCCGAGAAACCGGCCAAACGGGTGCTGGTCCGGGCGATCAAGACCGGCAAGGCGCCGTTGCGCCTCCTGCCGCCGCTGGTGCTGCACGACCGATCGGGCGCCAAACACACGCCCGAATCCGAAGCCCTTCTGAGAGGCGAAGCCGCTCTGGACTGGTGAGAGGCCCCGTTCCGACACAGGGCGCCCGACCCGCCGATACTCGCCTTATTTGCTCTCGCGCCTCAGGATCGCTACATCCGCGGCAACCTCCCCCATTCGACGAAACCCCAAGGGCGAAATCGCACCTCATGGCGCAACAATATATTTTCCAGATGCAGGGTCTGACCAAGACCTTCCCCGGCGGCCGCAAGATCTTCGAGAACATCTGGCTCAGCTTCTACAACGACGCCAAGATCGGCGTGGTCGGGGTCAACGGCTCGGGTAAGTCCACCCTGCTGAAGATCATGGCCGGTCTGGACACCGAGTTCTCCGGCGAGGCCCGCGCCGCCGACGGAATCAAGCGCGGCTATCTGGAGCAGGAGCCACAGCTCGACCCCGCCCTGAATGTTCGCGAGAACGTCGAGGCCTGGTGCGAGGAGAAGCAGTGGGTCAACCGCTTCAACGCCGTCGCCGCCGAACTGGGCGAGAACTACACCGACGAGCTGATGGAGGAGATGACCAGCCTCCAGGAGAAGATCGACGCCGCCGACGTCTGGGACATCGACAGCCGGATCGAAATGGCCATGGGCGCCCTGCGCTGCCCGCCCGACGACTGGGAAGTCACCAACCTGTCCGGCGGTGAGAAGCGCCGCGTCGCCCTGGCCCGCCTGCTGCTGTCCAAGCCCGACATGCTGCTGATGGACGAACCGACCAACCACCTGGACGCCGAATCCGTCGCCTGGCTGCAGCACCACCTGGAGAACTTCCCCGGCTGCGTCATCCTGGTCACCCACGACCGCTACTTCCTGGACCAGGTCACCAAGTGGACCCTGGAGCTGGACCGCGGCAAGGGTCACCCGCACGAGGGCAACTATTCCTCCTGGCTGGAAGCCAAGCAGAAGCGCGTCGTTCAGGAACAGTCGGAATCCGAAGCCCGCCAGCGCGCCCTCACCCGCGAACTGGAATGGGTCCGTTCGGGCGCCAAGGCCCGTCAGGCCAAGTCCAAGGCCCGTCTGGCCGCCTACGAACGGATGGTCGAGGAACAGGAATCGATGCGCGGGGCCCAGACCCACGCCCATATCCAGATCCCGCCCGGCCCGCGCCTGGGCAATGTGGTGCTGGAGGTCGAGGGCCTGCAGAAGTCCTATGGCGACAAGCTGCTGTTCGACAATCTGACCTTCAAACTGCCGCCCAACGGCATCGTCGGCGTCATCGGCCCCAACGGCGCCGGCAAGTCGACCATGTTCAAGCTGATCACCGGCCAGGAAAAGCCCGACGGCGGCTCGATCCGCGTCGGCGAGACGGTCAAGCTGGCCTACGTCGACCAGTCGCGCGACGACCTGAAGCCGGACGAGACCATCTGGCAGGCCATCTCCGGCGGCACCGACGTGATGATGGTCGGCAAGCGCGAGATCAACACCCGCGCCTACGTCGGCAGCTTCAACTTCAAGGGCGGCGACCAGCAGAAGAAGGTCGGTCAGCTGTCCGGCGGCGAGCGCAACCGCGTCCATCTGGCCAAGACCCTGGCCGCCGGCGGGAATCTGATCCTGCTCGACGAACCGACCAACGACCTGGATATCGAGACCCTGCAGAACCTCGAGGAGGCTCTGGAGGAGTTCGCCGGCTGCGCCGTGGTCATCTCCCACGACCGCTGGTTCCTGGACCGTCTGGCCACCCACATCCTCGCCTTTGAAGGCGACGGCCATGTGGAATGGTTCGAAGGGAACTTCGAGGCCTACGAACAGGACAAGATGCGCCGCCTGGGCGCCGACAGCATCATTCCCAAGCGCCTGCAACACCAGAAGTTCGGGCGCTGATCGCCTGATCTAAAAAGAGGAGCCGCTGCATGACCCAACGCCCCGCCGTCTTGATCATGCAGCGGCATCTCGCCCCGCTCTCGCCGATCCTCGAGAGCGTCTATGACGTCTACCGCTTCTGGGAAGGCCCGCCGATTGAGGCCGCCCATGACATCCGCGCCCTGATCGTCGCCGGCGAGGCGCCGCTGGACAAGGGGCTGATCGAACGCCTCCCGGCCCTCGATCTGATCGCCTGTTTCACCTCGGGCTATGACGGGATCGACATCGACTGGTGTCGTGAACGCGGCCTGCCCGTCACCCATGCGCCGGGCGTCAATCATGAAGACGTCGCGGACCACGCCCTGGGCCTGATCCTGGCCGCGCGTCGGCAGATCGTCTCGGGCGATCGCCAGGTCCGGTCGGGCGGCTGGACCGCCGAGACCCGCAGCATCACCCCGTCGCTCGGCGGCCAGAAACTCGGCGTCGTCGGCCTGGGCGCCATAGGCGCGGCGGTAGCCCGGCGCGCCGAGACGTTCCGCATGGATGTGAGCTGGTGGGGCCCTCGCCCCAAGGCTGCCGAATGGCCCCGGGCTGACAGCCTGTCGGCCCTGGCCGAGGCCAGCGACATCCTCGTCGTCGCCTGCAAGGCCGATGAAACCAATCGCGGCCTGATCTCACGCGAGGTGCTTCAGGCCTTGGGGCCGGACGGCCTGCTGGTCAATGTCGCGCGCGGCCAGCTGATCGACGAGGACGCCCTGATCGACATGCTGAAGTCCGGCGCCCTGGGCCAGGCGGCCCTGGACGTCTTCATGGAGGAGCCGACCGAGCCTTCACGCTGGGCCGATGTTCCGAACCTCGTCCTGACGCCCCACACCGCCGGCGCGACGACCGCCGGGGTGCAGGGCATGCTGATGCTGCTGATGCAGAATCTTCAGGCGCATTTCGCGGACCAGCCGCTGAAGACGCCGGTCGAGTGATCAGTTCGGGCGTTGCGGACGCTGCGGACGTTCATCGGCCGTGACGACGCCGTCGCCGTTCTTGTCCATGGTCTTGAACATGGCTTCGGCGCCGGCCTCCATCTCGGCCTTGGTGATGAGTCCGTTCCCATCCGCATCGGCGCGGCTCAGCATCCGACCGCCCGGCGAGGCGGCCAGCTCCGAGGCGTTGACCGCGCCGTCATGGTTGGCGTCGATACGGTCGAACATCGCGCCCATCCTCGCCTTCATGTCAGCGAGGGTCTCGCGCTCCGGCGGACGCATCCCGCCCATCCGCGGCGGACCGGACATCTGCCCCCCGCCCATCGGCGGCTCAGGAAAATCGCTCTGCGCCAGGGCCGGTCCGGCGACGAGGAGGGCGAAGGTTGAGATCAGAAGGCTGCGCATGGAACCACTCCAAAGGGATTGCATGTCCTTCAACGGCGAACGGAAGCCTTCCCGTCGCGGCCTTTGCGACAAGGTTTCTGCTTGCCAAATCATATAAAGATATCTTTATATGATCATATGAGCCTGAACGCCGATCAGACTGTCGAAGCGCTTCGCGCCGCCGGTGAACCCACCCGCCTGCGCATCCTGTCTCTGCTGGCCAGTGAAGAGCTGTCGGTCATGGAGATGTCGCGCATTCTGGACCAGAGCCAGCCCCGCGTCTCCCGTCACCTGAAGCTGATGACCGATTCCGGGCTGATCGAGCGGTTTCCCGACGGCGCCCGTGTCTATTACCGCCTGTCGCACGATCCCCATGCGCGGCGGCTGATCGACACCGTTCTGGACATCCTGGCCGACGACGCCGGAGAGGCCGACCATCGGCGACTGAGCGAGGTGCAGAAGGACCGACAGCAGGCGGCCGAAAGCTATTTCGAACAGATTGCGCCCCAGTGGGACCGACTGCGCTCCCTCTATGTCAGCGAAAGCGCCGTGGAGGCCGCGCTGGAAAGGGCGGTGGGGCCGGGCCCCTTCAAGCGTGTCGTCGACCTGGGCACCGGCTCGGGACGGATGCTGACCCTGTTCGGCAAGAAGGCCAAGATGTCAGTGGGTCTGGATCTTAGCCAGAACATGCTCAACATCGCCCGCGCCAATGTCTCCAAGGCCGGGCTGAGCAAGGTCGAACTGCGTCACGGCGACATCTTCGCCACCCGTCTGCCCGCCGGCAGCGCCGATCTGGTGATCGTGCATCAGGTCCTACACTATCTCGCCGACCCGTCCGCCGCCGTGGCCGAGGCGGCGCGTCTGGTCTGCCCAGGCGGGCGGCTGGTCATCGTGGATTTCGCACCCCACGACTTCGAACATATGCGTGAGGCGCATCAGCACCGCCGCCTGGGCTTCGCCGACGCCGAAATCACCGACTGGCTGGTCGAGAACGACCTGGCTCCCTCTGCGCCCATCGCCCTGCCCCCCGATAACGAAGGGCTGACCGTGACGATCTGGACGGCGGAACGCAGGGCGGCCCCCGCCGCCGCCCAAGGCAGAAAGAGCGCATGATGACCGGTTCCTCCACCAATCTGGCGGAAGCGCGCGCCCTGCTGCTCTCGCCGCTGGGGCCGGTCGCGCGCGCCGGATCGAACCGCGAAACGGTGCGGGTCTCCTTCGAGTTCTTTCCGCCCAAGACTGACGAGGCCGAGGTCAATCTGTGGAAGGCGATCCGCCGGCTTGAGCCGCTGAACCCCGCCTTCGTCTCCGTCACCTATGGAGCGGGTGGTTCGACGCGGGAACGCACCCACCGGACCGTGCAAAGGATCATCGCCGAGACCGCCTTGCGTCCCGCCGCCCACCTGACCTGCGTCGACGCCAGTCGGGATGAGGTGGACGAGGTGATCGCCGGCTATAAGGCCATCGGCGTCGATCACATCGTCGCCCTGCGTGGCGATCCGCCCGGCGGCGGCGGCATCGGCGGCGTCTATCAGCCCCGCGCAGACGGCTACGCCAACGCCACCGAATTGACCGCCGCCATCAGCCGCATCGGCGGTTTCGACGTCACGGTCGGCGCCTATCCCGAGAAACACCCCGAGAGCCCCTCCATCGACCACGACATCGAGGTGCTCAAGGCCAAGGTGGACGCCGGCGCCACCCGGGCCATCAGCCAGTTCTTCTTCGATATCGACGCCTTCCTGCGTTTCCGCGACCGGGTGCGGGCGGCGGGCGTGACCATTCCCCTGATCCCCGGCGTCATGCCCGTGTCCAACTTCGCCGGCCTCGTCCGTATGTGCGGCGCTTGCGGCGCTGGCATCCCCGACTGGCTGAAAGCGCATTTCGACGGGCTGGACGACGACCCGGAGACCCGCAAACTGCTGGCCGCCTCCGTCGCCGCCGAGACCTGTGCGCGTCTGCAGGAAGAAGGCTTCTCGGACTTCCACTTCTACACCCTGAACCGCGCCGATCTGGTCTATGCGATCTGCCGCGTGCTGGGCGTGCGTGAACGACAATCCTCCCCCATCGGGGGAGGGGAACCGCGAAGCGGTGGAGGGGGACAACCGCAGGCGCCGACGTCAGGGGTAAGCCCCCTCCGTCGCTCCGCTTCGCTGCGCGCCACCTCCCCCAACGGAGGAGGAGCGCAATGACCCGTGCACAACGCATCGCCGCCCTGCACCAGGCGGCCAAGGAACGCATCCTGGTCCTCGACGGCAGCTGGGGCGTGATGATCCAGCGTCGGGGCCTGTCCGAAGCCGACTTCCGCGCCGACCGCTTCGTCGCCGCCAACGGCTATGATGAGGCGCATCAGATGAAGGGGAACAACGACATCCTCTGCATCACCCGCCCCGACATCATCTCGGATCTGCACGACCAGTATTACGCCGCCGGGGCCGACATCTCCGAGACCAACACCTTCTCCGGCACCACCATCGCCCAGGAGGACTACGCCCTGGACGCCCAGGCGGTGTGGGACATCAATCTGGAAGGCGCCAAACTGGCCCGCGCCGCCGCCGACCGCTGGACGGAGAAGGAGCCGCACAAGCCGCGTTTCGCCGCCGGCTCCATCGGTCCGCTGAACAAGATGCTGTCCATGTCGTCCGACGTGAACGACCCCGGCGCCCGCAGCGTGACCTTCGACCAAGTCTATGAGGCCTATCGCCATCAGGTGAAGGCGCTGAACGAGGGCGGCGTCGATCTCTATCTGATCGAGACCATCACCGACACGCTGAACTGCAAGGCCGCGATCAAGGCGATCAAGGATCTGGAGGACGAGGGCATGGACGCCCTGCCCATCTGGATCTCGGGCACCATCACCGACCGATCGGGCCGCACCCTGTCGGGCCAGACGGCCGAGGCCTTCTGGAACAGTGTGCGCCACGCCAAACCCTTCGCCGTGGGCTTCAACTGCGCCCTGGGCGCCGACCTGATGCGGCCCTTCATCGCCGAACTGAGCCGCGTCGCCGACACCCTGGTCGCGGCCTATCCCAACGCCGGCCTGCCCAACGCCATGGGCCAGTACGACGAGGAGCCGCACGAGACCGCCCATTTCATCGAGGAATGGGCCGCCTCCGGCCTGGTCAACATCGTCGGCGGCTGCTGCGGCACGACGCCGGATCACATCAAGCACGTCGCCGAGGAAGTCGCTCCCCTGAAGCCGCGCACTATCCCGGAACGGCCGGTGGCCCTCAGATTGTCAGGCCTCGAACCTTTTGAGTTAGTGGCGTGATTCAGATCATCACCCCAGAATCGACGGGTCTTGCCGACTGGATAGGCGTTGGCATCTCTTTCGCAGCACTTCTAGGCGCGATCATTTCGGTCCTGCTGACGCGGTCTTCCGTCAGATCACAAGACAAGCACAATCGTCTGTCTCTCAGGCCGCTACCCCGTATTGCAGTAGGCGACTACGTCAATCGACTCCACGTGAAGGTCGTCAACGATGGCCCCGGGCCGATGATCATCGAGGCCGTTCGTGTGTCCGACGGCACCACGACTACCGACAACGTTCTGGCGTTCATGTCAGAGATTTCCGAGAAGATAGTTTGGGAGGACTTCGTCGTAGAAGCGACCGGTAGAAGTATCCGCTCGAACGACGAGATGATCCTGATTGCTCTTAACGGCGAACCAACCGATCCGATTTTTGTTACGGCCCACAATTCGGTCCGCAACATCTTAGCGACACTAACGGTCGAGGTTGAGTTCACCGACGTCTATGGCTCCAAGTTTGAGGTGTGTAAACGCGTCCTCACTTGGTTTGCGAGAACGTGAATCTGCCCATGCGTCCCACCTTCATCAACGTCGGCGAACGGACCAACGTCACCGGCTCGGCCAAATTCCGCAAGCTGATCGTCGAGGGCGACTATTCAGCCGCGCTCGACGTCGCCCGGCAACAGGTCGAGGCCGGCGCCCAGATCATCGACATCAATATGGACGAGGGGCTGCTGGACGGCGCCGTCGCCATGCGGACCTTCCTGAACCTGATCGCGGCCGAGCCCGACATCGCCCGCGTGCCGGTGATGATCGACAGCTCCAAATGGGAGGTGATCGAGGCGGGGCTGAAGTGCGTCCAGGGCAAGCCCATCGTCAACTCGATCAGCATGAAGGAGGGCGAGGCCGCCTTCCGCGAACACGCCGTCAAATGCCTGCGCTACGGCGCCGCCGTCGTGGTCATGGCCTTCGACGAGGTGGGCCAGGCCGACACCGCCGCCCGCAAGATCGAGATCTGCACCCGCGCCTATAATATCTTGGTCAACGAGGTCGGCTTCCCGCCCGAGGACATCATCTTCGATCCCAATATCTTCGCCGTGGCGACGGGGATCGAGGAGCACGACAACTACGCCGTCGACTTCATCGAGGCGGTCAAGGTCATCAAGGCCACCCTGCCCTACGCCCGCATCTCGGGCGGTGTGTCGAACGTCTCGTTCAGCTTCCGCGGCAATGAGCCGGTGCGCCGGGCGATCCACAGCGTCTTTCTGTACCACGCCATCAACGCCGGCATGGACATGGGCATCGTCAACGCCGGCGACCTGCCCGTCTATGACGACATCGACCCCGAGCTGCGAGAGGCGGTCGAGGACGTCATTCTGAATCGACCGCAGCGGACCAATGTCTCGAACACCGAGCGATTGGTCGACATGGCGCCCCGCTACAAGGGCGAAAAGGGTCAGGCCCGCGTCGTCGATCTCAGTTGGCGCGAACAGCCGGTCGGCAAGCGGATCGAGCACGCCCTGGTCCACGGCATCACCGAGTTCATCGAGGCCGACACCGAGGAGGCGCGGCTCGCCGCCGAACGGCCGCTGCACGTCATCGAAGGTCCGCTGATGGACGGGATGAATGTGGTCGGGGACCTGTTCGGCTCGGGCAAGATGTTCCTGCCCCAGGTGGTCAAATCCGCCCGGGTGATGAAACAAGCCGTGGCCTGGCTCGAGCCCTATATGGAAGCCGAAAAGGCGGGCAAGCCGCGCGAACAGGCCGGCCGCATCCTGATGGCTACGGTCAAGGGCGATGTCCACGACATCGGCAAGAACATCGTCGGCGTCGTGCTCCAGTGCAATAATTACGAGGTCATCGACCTGGGCGTCATGGTCCCGGCCGACCGGATCCTGGACGAGGCCAAGGCCCACAATGTCGACATCATCGGCCTGTCCGGCCTGATCACGCCCTCGCTGGACGAGATGGTCTTCGTCGCCGCCGAGATGGAGCGGCGCGGCTTCGACATTCCTCTGCTGATCGGCGGCGCCACTACCAGCCGCACCCATACGGCGGTCAAGATCGAACCGGCCTATCGCCGCGGCTCGACCACCTATGTCGTCGACGCCTCGCGCGCCGTCAGCGTGGTCTCAGGCCTGCTGTCGCCCACCGAAAGGGCCAGGAACGAAGCCGCCACCCGCGACGAATACATCCGCATTCGGGAACAGTACGCCCGGGGCCAGGAGGTCAAGGCCCGCGCCAGCCTGGATCAGGCGCGCGAGAACCGCTTCAAGCTCGACCCCGATCAGCCCCGCCCCGGCAAGCCCGGCTTCATCGGCGTGCGGGCCTTCGAGTCCTGGGATCTTCAGGACCTCGCCGACCACATCGACTGGACCCCATTCTTCGCCAGTTGGGAGCTGATCGGCCGCTATCCGCTGATCCTTGACGACGAGATCGTCGGCCAGGCCGCCCGGGATCTGTTCGCCGACGCGCAAGCCATGCTGAAGCGAATCATCGACGAGAAGTGGTTTACCGCCAAGGGCGTGGTCGGCTTCTGGCCCGCCCGCGCCGCCGGCGACGACATCATCGTCTTCGCCGACGAGGCGCGCGACGCCGAGATCGCCCGCTTCCACACCCTGCGTCAGCAGATCAAGAAGTCGAACGGCAAGCCGAACCTCGCCCTGTCCGACTTCATCGCCGACGACGACCAGGACTATATCGGCGCCTTCGCCGTCACGGCCGGCCATGGCGAGCTGGAGATCGCCAAACGCTTCAAGGACGCGGGCGACGACTATTCCGCCATCCTCGCCACCGCCCTGGCCGACCGCCTGGCCGAGGCCTTCGCCGAACGGCTGCACAAGGAGGTCCGCACCCAGCTGTGGGGCTACGCCGCCGACGAGGCGACCGGCATCGACGACCTGATCGCCGAACAATATCAGGGCATCCGCCCCGCCCCCGGCTATCCGGCCCAGCCCGACCACACGGAAAAGGGCACCCTGTTCCGCCTGCTTCAGGCCGAGCAAAACGCCGGCATGGCCCTGACGGAAAGCTTCGCCATGAGGCCCCCCGCCTCGGTCTCGGGCCTCTATTTCGGCCATCCCGGCAGCCACTATTTCGGCGTCGGCAAGATCGATCTGGACCAGGTCGAGGACTACGCCCGGCGCAAGGGCTGGGACGTGGCGACCTGCGAACGCTGGCTGGCCCCCATCCTCAACTACGACCCTTACGCCGCCAAACGCGAAACGGCGGCCTGAGCCGGACCCAAGCCGCCGCTGCTCATCTTCGAGATCCCGCCGCTTACTTTGCGGGCGCCGGCGCCTCAAGCCCCACTTCGGCCGGGGTCGCCGGCGGAGTGGTGATGTTGTTCCGGATGCGCCGCGCCGCATGTTCGCACCGGCCCGGCAGGCCGTAGAACAGGCCGAAGGACTGGCTCCGCGCCGCCTCGTCCTCGCTCGCCAGAAGCGGCGCCCACTGGGCCTTGGCCGCAGCCGCCGCCTGTTGCGCAGCCGCCTTGGTCGCCGCCGTCTGCCTCGGCTCCGCCGCCGCCAGGGCGCTGCGGAAATCCTGGGCCTCCAGACGCCCCAGCCGCACCAGCTCCGTATCCTCCGGCGAGCGGTTGGTCAGGCTGTCGCCCAGATCCGCGTGCCCCGTCACCAGGGCGTCGCACCAAGCCACCAGCGGATAATCCTGTGTCGGCGCCCCGCGCGGCAGCGTGTGCGAATAGGCGATCGCCTCACGGACCTTCAGGGCCTCCGCCGTCTCGGCGGTGCGATTGCCCGTGACGATCGGCCCGTCCTGGGACTGGGCGAAGGCGGCGGCGGCGGCGGAAAGCGAAAGGGTCGCGGCGAGCGCGGCGGCGGAAAACTTCAGCATTGCAATCCTAGACGAGAGGGCGCCCCAGCGCCCAGCCAAGCTGTAACGCTCCACCGCCAAGATGGCGCCAGTGCGGCGCACAAAAAGAAAGGGCGGCGGACCGAAGTCCGCCGCCTAACAGTCCTTTAGCCAACTTAGACTTAGAAAGCCCAGTCAAACCCAATCCGCATGAAACGCGGCTGTTGGTAGGCAACAGGCTTGCCGTAGTTGGGGTCCACAGCACCCGACGCCAGATCCCCCTGTTCGTAAAGCTCCGTTTGACCCTTTTCGTTGAAAACGTTGAAGATGTCTGCACGAAGCACCAGATCGCCAGGCAACGAGACTGGAACCGTGTAGCGGACCGACAGATCGAGCGTTCCGGTCCATTCGGAGTTGAAGCGAGAACCCCGCGGAACTGCGATACCTTGGCAGAAGCGCGATGACACGCCGTAAGCTGCCGCATCGGCATCTGTCGGGTGGACGCCCAAGCAGCCGTAGGGCTTACCGGATTGGACGCGCAGGTTGGCGCCGAACAGCAGACCGTCAAACACCTGATACGAACCGAACAGCTTGATTTGGTGAGCGCGATGGTTCGGCAGCAAGCCGTACTGGTTATCCGCTAGACCAATGTGATCAAACAGGATGGTCGAGCCAGCGTCAGTTTGGCCGTTGTCTGACAAAACCGTGCCTTCGTAGTTCCCGATGTTTTTGGAAACCACGTAAGAGCCTTGCAGGCCCCACTTCCCATCGAAAGCACGCTCGAACTGGAAGGTCAAACCGGTATACTCGCGGACCGCCTTCACGTAACCCGTGTCCTGCGCCGAAATCGTGACAACGCGCGCGGTCGTCTCACCAGGAAGCGGATCACGCAGACGGAAAACAAGATCCCGCCCCGGGTTGGCGATCAGGTACTGATAGTCACCGAAATAGATTTCATCGCAGCCGGCGATGCCTTCACGGTCACACAGCGCGTTGATGTAGGCGTCAACCGCGATATCTTCCGACGTATTGTTCAGGCGACGGTGGGTCAAGGTCACGCCAGCAGACCACAGATCGCCGAACTGGCGCTCGTAACCCAGGACAAACTCGTCCTCAGACGTCGGATCCAAGTTTAGCGCCGATTTGGAAATCGCGGGTTCAACGCTGCCGTTGCCGTTCACTTCACAGCCGACCACGCCGACGGTCCCACGTCCACCCGCCGGGCAAGCCGAGGGGCCGGTACGGTAACCAGGATTGCTGGCCAACGTGATCTGGCTTCCCAGAGCGGCCGGCAGGCCAGTCACCGGATCAATCTGGAACCCTCCCGCCGGGGCGTTGAAGTACTCGTTAAAGAACAAGTCACCCGAGCGGAAACCGAGGTTTAGGGCCGGCGGAACGAAGTATCGGCCATACGAACCAAAGATACGATCGACGCGGTTGCCAGTCGGATCATAGCTGAACCCGGCGCGCAGCGCGTAGTTGTCATTCAGTTCCACAGACTTGTCGCCCGCCAAGTTTTCAGCGGCGAAGGAGTCGTTTCTGAGCCCGACCTGTACGTTCAGCTGGTCGTTTACGTCCCAAGAGTCCTGAATGTACCAAGCGCGGTTTTCACCCTTGATGGTTCCGCCGAACGTACCGACGGTCACCTGAACGTAATCCTGTCCAGCCGGGACGCCGCGTGCGTCGTTCGCAGAACCGCGGCGGTAGATATAATTGTAACCACCGTTCCGGCGAGAAACCTTAAACTCCTCGAGTTGCTCGTTGTCGATGCCGAAGCGAACGTGGTGGTCACCGAACAGACTGAAGTAGACATCAGCATCGGCACGATAAAACTCACGCCGAGTGTCAATGATGCTTTGCGATCCTGTCGCCTGGGTCGTGGAAAGCCGCTGCGTCGTTCCCGAGCGAACATCTTGGACCAAGGACAAGGACGGGTCACCCGGCAGGGTGTTGTTCGTGTCCTTGTTGACGCCGTACGCTGCCGAAACCGTCAGCCAGTCCGTGAAAGAGCCTGTGTAGCGCCCCACGTAGTTTTCACCTCCCTGCTGGAAGGTCGTCTTGTTGGGACTCGTGCCTATCACTCCAGTAGTGTTATTGAACGAGTAGGTGTTACGCTCGGTTTCCCGCGATGTGTCGAAATAGGTGAACTCGACGCGATGGCCTTCGAACAGGTTGGCGTCGATTTTCGCGCCGTAGAACGGATCGTCGGACTTGTCGATGTTGTAGCTGTTGCCCGTGATGGACGCGAAACGGCTCTCGTTGTCACGCCCTTGCGCCAAACCGTAGAAGAACAGGCGGTCACGGATGATCGGGCCGCCAAGCTCCAGCGTATAGTCCGCTTGCCGAGTTTCGGTCAGGCGATTTGCGGATTGGAACGTATCCGGAGATGTTTCTTCCAGCTCAGGCCCCGTATAGTTGCCGTGCAGAGCCATCGTAAACTCATTGGTGCCCGATTTGGTCACAGCATTAATCACGCCGCCAAGGGCGCGACCAAACTCGGCAGGATAACCGCCGGTCTTCACTTCGATCGTTTTATAGAAGTCAAACGGAACCGTTACAGATCCGACGTAGGTGTCGAAGTTGGTGGTGTTCAGGCCGTTCACGTAGAAGGCGTTCTCACCTACGGAAGCGCCGCCAATCGACGGCTGGCCAGCAAATGACGAGTTGGCGGCTGAACCGCCTGCCGTGGCCGTCGGGGCCAACAGCGTGACCGCAGTCAGACTGCGACCAACGGGGACTTGCTTGGTCAGCTCTTCGACATCCACCGTGAGGCCAGTAGTGGTCCGCGTAAAATCGACGCCTTGACGAACACCGACAACGACGATCTCACCCAGGTTGCTCGCATCAGCAGCAGGTGCGCCTTCCGCAGCCAGGGTGAACGTGAACGACGAAGAATCGCCCAGCGAAACGACGACCTGTTCCGAGAGCGTCTCGTAACCCGGCGCATCAACCACGACATCGTAGCGTCCAGTCGGAATCAGCGGAATGCGAAAGGTGCCGTTAGCCCCCGTCGTTACATTACGGGTCGCACCTTGAGCAGTGGAACGGACCGTAACCGCGGCACCCGACAACACGTTGCCGTCGCTGCCCCGCACAACGCCAGCAAGCGTCCCATTGGTGTAGTCCTGCGCGGCGGCCACAGCGGGCGTCAATAGCGTGACGGCAGGCGCGACAACCACGGCAGCCAGCGCCATGCCCCCTATCATCGTCCCCGCCAAAAGACGCTCACGAATGGTTTGGATTTTCAAAGCAAGTCCTCCGAAGGGCATCGAGCGCCCCAAGGCGCCGCTGCCTAAACTCTACGTCCCCATGCACGTAGATCGGAGGAGAGCTTAATCCGCCACATAGGGCGCGCTACGTCTATTACAGGCCCGTAACCCTTTAGTCGTCCATCTGTCGCAATATGGCCACAGAAAGGCGAGGAAGGCCACAATACGTCGTTATTGCGGCGAAATCCACCAATTCATCAATCTGAGCCCGCAAAAACGCGACACTTTGAGATTTTTTGTCTGCTGCGCCATCGAATGCGCAATATTTCCCCCACAGCCCTCTAGGTGGTCCCTAGGAGCATTCCGCTCAAATCACCGCTCCACCGCCACCCTTGACGCATAAGGCGCCGGCTCGGGCGTGCACGACGCTGTGACGAGTTGCGCCGCCATGAGACACAGCAGCGCCGCCGCGATAGGCTGGAGCCGATTTGAGACAGCGAAGGCGATCGAACGAGCCATGACGGGCGCTCCGGCGAAGGTTACCGAGGAGTTAAGGCAAGGGTCGCGCCAGAGGACGGGGGCGGCGGCGTGATTCCCTTCGTTCGCGATTTCGACTTCGCCTATGGGCGGCGCGATCAGGTCTCGCCGCTGATTCAGCGGGTGATCGCCGACAATCCGGGCCCCTTCACCTTTACGGGGACGGGGACCTATATCGTTGGGCGGGCGGAGCCGGGGGCGCAGGTGGCGGTGATCGACCCCGGCCCTGTGGACGAGGCGCATCTGGCCGCCCTGCTGACGGCGGTGGAAGGGCGCGTCGTCAGCCACGTCCTCGTCACCCACACCCACCGCGACCATGCCCCCCTCGCCCGCCCCTTCGCCGATCGTAAGGGGGCGACGATTGTCGCGGCGCGGCCCCCGGTGCGAGAAACCCACGCCTCGGGCGCGCTGGATGAGGATGAGGATGCGGACTTCGCCCCCGACACGGTGCTGACGGGCGGCGAACGGATCGAGGGCGACGGCTGGACGCTGGAGGCCCTGTTCACGCCCGGCCACGCCTCGAACCATATGGCGTTCGCTCTACGGGAGGAGAACGCCCTGTTCAGCGGCGACCACGTCATGGGCTGGTCCACCACGGTGGTGGCGCCGCCGGATGGAAACATGCGCGACTATATGGCCAGCTTGGACGCCGTGATCGCGCGGAATTTCGCCACCCTGTGGCCCACGCACGGCGCCCCGGTGACGGACGCTGGGCCCTTTCTGTCAGCCTATCGCGCCCACAGGCTGGAGCGCGAGGCCCAGGTGGCGGCGCGGCTGAAGGCAGGCGACCGAACGGCGGCGGAGATGACGCCGGTTCTTTATGCTGCGGTGGATCAGCGGCTGTGGCCGGCCGCCGCCCTGTCGGTCCTCGCCCATCTGATCAAACTGGTCGAAGACGGGACGGCGACCGTTTCGGGCCTGGCCAGCGTGACGGCGGAGTTTCGTCCGACCTAGAGCCTGATCCGTTGAGGAGGAACCGCTTCGCGGTTCCGCTGAAACGGTGAATCAAGCCCCAGATCAAAGCGAGAGCATGATTCACGCTTCTGTTGGAACCGCTGCGCGGTTCCGTCCGAAACGATCATGCTCTAGCGGACTTCCTCCTCCAGGGCCGCGACGATCTTGCCCATCAGACGGCAGGTCGCGCCGCCGTCGGGGCGCGGATCGCGCGCTGCAACTCGAATGTCGGTCCGTCCGGGCCGGATGCGGATCACCGCGTCATAGGCGAAGCCGAACCAGGCGCCCTCATGCACCCCCTCGACCTCGAAGGTCGCGGCGCGAACCACTGGAAAACCAGCGTCCACCAGGGCCGATACCGCCTGCTGCGCCAAGATCTGCGAGGGAATGGAGCGGGCGGCGGGACAGGCCTGCATCCCCTGAACGTCATTCGCGCGAGGATGAAGGGCGGCCAAACGGCTGAAGGCCGGCGGTTCTTCCACATTGGTGCTGACGTCACGTGGCGTAGGCTGGGCCAGCCGTGCGCCTTGATAGAGGAAGACGCCCAGGACGCCTCCCGCCAGGACCAGAGCCGTGACGGCATAGACCCAACGGCGACCGAGGTCCCGCAGAGCCAGGACCGTCACGGTCAAGGCTGCGCCCAGACCGACCCAGGCCATGCCCCGCCCCACCGTCCAGGTCAGCAGATCATAGGTGACGGCCCGATCGACCCCGCCGAACAGGGTGGCGGCCATGGCCGCCACCACCAAGACCGGAGCCGCCGCCGTCACGGCGGTCAGGACAGGGATCAAGGCGGGGACGGGCTTGGTCGATCGCATCGGCGCTCCGGCAGGTCAGGCGGGCTGAACGTCGGGCAGACGATAGTCCTTCATCCGCTCGCGCAGAAGCTTCTTGTCGATTTTGCCTGTGGCGCCCAGGGGGATCTCGTCCAGCGCCACCACGTCGTCGGGCATCCACCATTTGGCGATCTTGCCCTTCAGGAAGTCGAGATGCTCCTGCTTGTTCAGGATCTCTCCCGCCTTCAGCTTGACCAGCAGGACCGGGCGCTCGTCCCATTTGGCATGGGGGGTGCCGATCACCGCCGCCAGTTCGACCTTGGGATGGCCGACGGCGATGTTCTCGATCTCAATGGAGCTGATCCACTCCCCACCCGACTTGATCACGTCCTTTGACCGGTCGGTGATCTGCATGAAGCCCAGTTCGTCGACGGTCGCAACGTCGCCCGTATCGAAGAAGCCGTCTGAATCCAGAATCGAGCTCTCCTCACGGAAATAGGCGCGGGCGACCGTCGGTCCCTTGACCATCAAATGGCCGAAGGTGGCCCCGTCATGCGGCAGGCTCTGACCCGCGTCGTCCTTCAGCGCCAGTTCGATGCCCAGTGGGGGCGTACCCTGTTTGGTGCGGTATTTCAGCTGTTCCTCGAACGGCAGGGCCGCCGTCTCCGGCGTCATGTTCGACAGGGTGCCGATCGGCGAAGTCTCGGTCATGCCCCAGCCCTGGAGCACTTCGACGCCATAATCGTCGTGGAAGGCGCGGATCAGGCTTTCCGGCACGGCCGAACCGCCGATCAGCACGCGCTTGACCGTAGAAAGCTTCAATCCGTTCTGCCGCATATGGGCCAGAAGCCCCTGCCACACGGTGGGCACGGCGGCCGAGAAGGTGACGCCCTCGGTCTCGAGCAGCTCATACAGAGCCTCCCCGTCCATCCGGGCGCCCGGCATCACCAGCTTGCAGCCCGATGCGGGACCGACGAAGGCGATGCCCCAGGCGTTGGCGTGGAACATGGGCACCACCGGCAGTATGACGTCGCTGGTCTTGCCCCCGACCACCGAAGCTTGCAGGGCCATGAAGGTGTGCAGGAAGTTGGAGCGGTGCGAATACAGCACCCCTTTGGGATTCCCCGTGGTGCCGGAGGTGTAGCACAGGCCGCAGGCGGTGTTTTCCGGGAAGTCGCCCCACAAGACGTCGGGGGACTGTTCAGCCACGATCCTTTCATAGGATTCTGCGCGCGGCAGCCGGGTCTGCGGCATGTGGGCGTCGTCGGTCATGATGATGACCCGCTCGACCTTCGGGATGTGAGGCAGAATCGCTTCAAGCAGCGGCACGAAGGTCAGGTCGGTGAAGATGACCCGGTCCTCGGCGTGGTTGATGATATAGACGAGTTGCTCGGGAAACAGACGGGGGTTCAGGGTGTGGCACACCGCGCCTATGCCCATGACGCCGTACCACGTCTCGATATGGCGGTCGGTGTTCCAGGCCAGGGTGGCGACGCGATCGCCGGGCTCGATACCCCAGGCTTTCAGGGCGTTGGACACCCGCTTGGCCCTGTCGTGAATCCGGCTGTAGGTGGTGCGGACGATGGGGCCTTCGACGGAACGGGTGACCACTTCGCGGTCGCCGTGCCAGTTCTTGGCATGGTCGAGGATCTTATCGACCGTCAGAGGCCAATCCTGCATCAATCCCAGCATGTGCGTCTTCCTTGTCCCTTGATGCGTCTGCTCGCCCGCGACGCTTGATGAGACGCTATAGGGGTGATCAGCGATAAGCAATGCGAGCCCGGCGCGCCGTCGCGCGACCGATCGCCCCGTCGGACCGGCGCTTGGCGATGCGCCGGCCGGTGCCGTAGAAGGCCGTCCATGGCCATATTGATCGCAATCACGGGGGGCTCCGGCTCCGGTAAGAGCACGCTGGCGGAGGCGCTTGTGTCCAGCCTGCCCGACGGGGCGGCCGTGCTGGTGCGCGAAGACTCCTATTATAAGGACGCCGCCGCCCTGCCCGGCTTCGACCCCGCGACCTTCGACTTCGACGATGTAGCCGCGCGCGACCATGCGCTGATGATCACAGACCTGAAGGCGTTGAAGTCGGGTCGGGGCGTGACCGCGCCCGTCTATTCCTTCATCCATCATGGACGCGAGCCGGGCGGCGAACCGATCCCGCCAGCCGAGGTGGTGATCGTCGAAGGCACCCATGTGCTCTGTACGCCCGAGCTGACCGCCCTGTTTGACATCCGGGTCTTCGTCGACACCCCCGCCGACATCCGCTTCATCCGGCGCCTGCTGCGCGACCAGTCCGAGCGGGGTCGGTCGGCGGATTCGGTCGTGGCCCAGTATCTGGCGACCGTGCGGCCGGGCCATGAGCGGCTGACCGAGCCGTCGCGCACCCACGCCGACTTCATCGTCGCCGACGCCACCGCCGCCGTCCGGCTGGAAGATCCGCAGGCCGTGGTTCGTCTGGCCGCGCCCGTCCTGGCCCATCCCCTGCTGGCGCCTTTCCTGACAGACTGAAGGTTTCGGTCGGACTTCGGAACGGATTGCCTTACGCCACGACAGCCCGGTATGCGTCCTGAAACGAAACTGAAGGAGACGCCTGTGGCCATTCCCGCTTCGCTTCAAAAAGGCCTGACCCTGCCGGTCATCTCCTCGCCGATGTTCTTGGTCTCGGGGCCGGATCTGGTGGTCGAGGCCTGCAACGCCGGGATCATCGGCACCTTCCCGTCGCTGAACCAGCGCACCACCGAGGGCTATCGGGACTGGCTGCAGGAGATCAAGGGACGCCTGTCCCCCGACGCCGCCGCCTTCGGCGTCAACCACATCGTCCACCCGACCAACCCCCGGCTGATGGTCGACATGATGGTGTCGGTCGAGGAGAAGGTGCCCCTGATCATCACCTCCCTCGGCGCGGTGCGCGACGTGGTGGATGCGGTCCACGGCTACGGCGGCGTGGTCTTCCACGACATCGCCAACATCCGTCACGCCAGGAAGGCGGCCGAGGCGGGCGTCGACGGCCTCATCCTGGTCGCCAACGGCGCCGGCGGCCACGCCGGCATCATCAATCCCTTCGCCCTGATCAACGAGGTCCGGTCCTTCTACGACGGGACCATCATCCTGGCCGGCGCCATTTCGACGGGCCGAGACGTGGCGGCGGCCCTGATGATGGGCGCCGACTTCGCCTATATGGGCACCCGCTTCATCAACACGGCCGAAGCCCTGGCGCCCGAGGCCTACAAGCAGATGGTCATCGACAGCGGCTCGACCGACATCGTCCATACCCCGGCGGTCTCCGGCGTTCCGGCCAACTTCATGACCAAATCCCTGATCGAAAACGGGATCGATCCCAAACATCTGCCCGAGCACAAGCTGGACATGGGCGACGAGGCCAAGGCCTGGAAGACGGTCTGGTCCGCCGGCCAGGGCGCCGGAGCCATCCACGACGTCGTTCCGACCGCCGAACTGGTCGCCCGCCTGCGACAAGAGTTCGCTCAGGCTACGGATCAGTTTTCAGCCCGCTTCCCGACAGGCTAAGGGGCTCTTTCGCGCGGTTCGCGCGTTGGAGCCCCCATGATCCGAAACACACGCGCCGCCCGCCTCCCCGTTCCCCTCGCCGTAGCCCTTGCGGCCCTCGCCGCACCGGCCCTGGCCCAGACCTCCGGTCCTTCCTCGGACTGGGGTTTCGAGCTGGGGGCTGGGACGGACAACCGCTCCAAGGCGGCGTCCAAGTCCGGCAACGACGGCTACGTCTTCGGCGCGGCGACCTGGGAGTCCGCCGACGGCCGCTTCTACGCCGGACCCGGCTTCGAGACGATCCAGGCGGGCGGCTCCCGGCTGGAGACCGAACTGGTCGCCGGCTACCGGCCGGAGGTGTGGGGCTACGCCTTCGACCTGAGCCTTGCCTACAAGCACCGGCTCGACGTCGATCCCGGCTATGACGCCGATGGTTGGGAGCTGACCGGCGACATCAGCCGCGCCGTCGGTCCCGCCGAGGCCCGGCTGCAGGTCCAGTATTCGCCCGACGCGGCCGGCTCCACACAGTCCTTCACCTGGGTCGAAGCCCAACTCGCCTGGGCGTTCAGTCCCCGTCTGGAGGGCTCCGCCGCCGTCGGCCGCCGCGAACAGGACGGCGCCCCCGACTACACCGGCTGGAACGCGGGCGTGACCTACGCCCTGACGGACGCCCTGGCGCTGGATCTGCGCTACCACGACACCGACGCCCATACATTCGGCGAACAGTACGAGAAGGCCCTGGTGGCGGAAGTGGCCTACGCCTTCTGACCCGCACCCTTGCGCCCGCGCCTTGGGGCTCCCATATCGAGGGCGTCGATCTCTCTGCGTAACGCCGCTGCTCCTTTTGCATCACGCGCCGAGGTCCAAACGCCGATCCCATTCAGACCCGACAGGCCGACCAGGGATTCCTCCCTGCGGCCAACGCCAGACGGAGGTCTCCAAATGGCTACCGGCACTGTAAAATGGTACAATCCCACCAAGGGTTACGGCTTTATCGCCCCCGATGACGGCGGCAAGGACGTCTTCGTCCACGCCTCGACCGTCGAAACCTCGAGCCTCGGCTCGCTGAACGAAGGCCAGAAGATCGGCTACGAGATCGAGCGCGACCAGCGCTCCGGCAAGGAATCCGCCGGTCGCCTTTCGGCGGCGGAGTAGGACAAGCTTCTTGGCTCGCCCGCCATCGCTTTCGACGGCGAGGTGACGAAGCTCCTGCCTCTGGGCGGCCGGAAGGTCCGCCTGGACAACGGCCACATCGTCACGGTTCTGCCGACCCTGGGTGCGCCGAACGGCGTGTCCCTGCTCGGCGACCGTGTCGTGGTCGAGATCGCCTTCAATCAGCTGAAGGGCTGGCGCCTCGCGCGCCGGCCCTGAAGCCTTTCTGCACGGATGACGACATGACCCCGCTCGCCGACATGATCCCCACCATGACCGACGCCGACCTGACCACCCTGCGCGCCAACGCCGCCCGTCTGGTCGAACACGGCGCCTCCACCCAGGTGATGGCCGCCAGCGACATCCTGCCGGTCATCGACGACGAACTGGCCCGCCGCGCCGCCCTGCCCAAGCCCGTCAAGGCCCCGCCGGCGAAGCGCGCCGCCCCCAAGAAGAAGCTGCCGCCCGTCACCGGCCACCAGACGGCTCTGCCGACCGGCTGAGATCAGCCCAGGGCCTGATCCAGGTCGGCGATCAGGTCCTCGACGTCCTCGACCCCGACTGACAAGCGGATCAGGTTGTCGGTCACCCCGCCCGCCTCGCGCACCTCCTTGGGCACGCTGGCGTGGGTCATGATGGCCGGGTGGTTCACCAGGCTTTCGACCCCGCCCAGCGACTCCGCCAGGGTGAAGACCTCGACTCGCTCCAGCACCCGCTTGGTCCGCTCCAGGTCGCCGTCCAGGATCACTGTCACCATGCCGCCGTAACCGCCGCGCATCTGGCGCGCCGCCAGTTCGTGCTGCGGATGGGCGATCAGGCCGGGGTAGATGACCTTGGACACGCCCTTGCGGGTCTCCAGCCAGCGCGCCACCGTCAGGGCGTTCTCGCAGTGCGCTCTCATCCGCAGCGCCAGGGTCTTGAGCCCTCGGTTGGCCAGGAAGGCGTCGAACGGCCCCATGATTCCGCCGACCGAGTTCTGCAGGAATTTGATCCGCGTCGCCAGCTCAGCATCTGCGGTCGCCAGCACCCCGCCGATGATGTCCGAATGGCCGTTCAGATATTTGGTGGCCGAGTGCATGACGATGTCCGCCCCCAGGCTCAACGGCTGCTGGCAGAAGGGTGTGGCGAAGGTGTTGTCGACAATCAGCAGCAGGCCATGCGCCTTGGCCAACTTGGACAGGGCGGCGATGTCGGCCAGCTTCATCAGCGGATTGGTCGGGGTTTCGACCCACAGCATCTTCGTCTTGGGCGTGATCGCCGCCTCGACCGCCGCGATGTCGCTCAGGTCCACATAGGCGAAGTCCAGCCCCATGGTGCGCCGACGCACCCGCTCGAACAGCCGCCACGAACCGCCGTACAGGTCGTCGCCCGTGACGATATGATCGCCCGCGTCCAGCAGCTCCAGCGCCGTCGAGGTCGCCGCCATGCCCGAGCCGAAACCGAAGCCATGCGTGCCGCCCTCAAGATCCGCAATACAGGCCTCGAACGCCTCCCTCGTCGGGTTCTTGCCCCGCGCGTATTCATAGCCCTTGTTTACCCCCGGGCTTTCCTGGGCGTAGGTCGAGGTGGCGTAGATCGGCGTCATCACCGCGCCCGTCGTCGGGTCGGGATGCTGCCCGGCGTGGATGGCGCGGGTCGAGAAGCCCTGGCTGTTTTTTTTGTCGCTCATTGGTCTTCCTTAAAGATCGAAGCCAGGATGGAGGTCCGTCCGGGGCTCGTTCTCGATCCATCCCTCGGCGGTCAACCGATCCTGCAGCCGCGTATCGCCGACAGTGTACTCGATCTGGGTTTCGAGCGGCGCGCCCAAGCCCGGCAGCAGGCTTCTAAGCAGGCCGCGAACGCCGTCCAGATCGTCCGCCTCGATATCGATGCCAGTCAGTATGATGGTTGTCGCGCCGTTCTCATCCGGCGCGGACTGCATTGTGCCGCCGCCGCTGACATAGCCGAGGTTGCGAAGCTTCAGCTGTTCCTGGATCGGATCCTCGAAGAGGTAGTGACGCTCGACCGGCTGTACGTCACCCGGCATACGGACATAGACGAAATGGGTCTCAAGCCGTCCGTCAAAGGGCGGCGCGACGTCTCCGCCTTTACCGAAGATCTTCTTGAGCCAGGACATGTTAGCGGTTCAGGCTGAGGTGGTTGATCAGGTCGGTGCGGGTGATCAGGCCCACGAACTTTTCGCCGTCCAGCACGATGGCCACCCGGTCGCGGTCGAACAGGGGGATCAGGGCGTCCAGCGGCTCATTGACCTGGACCGTGTCCAGATCGCGCGTCATGGCGTCGGCGACCGGCTTGGCGAACCGCTCCTTGCGGGTGATCTCATCGGTGTTCATCACATGGACCAGGTCGCTCTCGTCCAGGATGCCGACCAGACGCCCGTCCTCGATGATCGGCAGCTGGGAGACATCGGCGCCCTTCATCCGTTTGAAGGCCGTGTCCAGGGTGTCGCCCGGCCCGGCCACGACCACGTCGCCCCGCTCGTACTTGCGGTTGATCAGGTCCGACAGATCGCCGTGCAGCTCGCGCTCGCCCAGGCCCTGATCCGCCAGCCAGGCGTCGTTATAGACCTTGGACAGATACTTGGCCCCGGTGTCGCAGACGAAGGTGACGCAGGTCTTGGGCTCAGCCTGTTCGCGGCACCAGCGCAGGGCCGTGGAGATCAGAGTGCCCGAAGACGATCCGGCCAGAATGCCTTCCTTCAGCAGCAGTTCGCGCGCCGTGGCGATGGCTTCCGCGTCCGGGATCGAATAGGCCTTGTCGATCAGGCTCATGTCCGCCGTATCGGGCACGAAGTTCTGACCGATGCCCTCGACCGTATAGCTGCCGTCCGGCCCCGGCACGCCGTCGTTGACGATGCCGGCCAGGGTCGATCCCACCGGATCCGCCAGAATAATCTGCGCCTTGGAGCCGACGCTCTTCAGGTAGCGCGCCACGCCGGTGATCGTCCCGCCCGAGCCGATGCCGGCGACGAAGGCGTCGATGTCGCCGCCCGTCTGTTCCCAGATCTCCGGCCCCGTGGTCTTCACATGGGCCTCGGCGTTCGACTGGTTGGCGAACTGGTTGACGTAATAGGCGCCGGGAATGGCCTGGGCCAGGCGCTCGGCCATGTCGGTATAGTAATCGGGGTGACCGTGCGGCACATCCGACCGGGTGAGGCGAACATCGGCGCCCATGGCTCGCAGATGCTGGATTTTTTCCTTCGACATCTTGTCCGGAATGACCAGCAGCACCTTATATCCCCGAGCGCGGCCGACCAGGGTCAGGGCCAGGCCGGTATTGCCGGCCGTCGCCTCGACGATCGTGCCGCCTTGCTTCAGCCATCCCTCGCGTTCGGCCGCATCCAGCATCTCGACGGCGATCCGGTCCTTGATCGAGCCGCCGGGGTTCTGGGACTCCAGTTTCAGCAACAGCCGGCACTTGCCGGTGTCGATCTTCGTCACCTCCACCATCGGCGTCTTGCCGATCAGATCCAGCGGCGACTTCACGGTCGCGCTCAGGGCGGGGGCGGTCAGGGACATCGTAGGCTCCGGTTCGGGACGCAGCGAGGCTGAGGCCTCACATTCACATGGTCAACTCACGCAAGATTTGACCCAAGGGCGCGGTTCCGCGCTACGAAAGACGCAATGACCAAATCACCCAAGAGGCCGCCCGCCGGTCTCCCCGACAAAGACACCCTCCTCGCCTTTCTGCGCGAGGCCGGATCGGCCGAGAAGACCGATATCGCCCGCCACTTCGGCCTGAAGGGCGGCGATCGCCGGGCCCTGCGCGAAATGATCCGCGAGCTGGAGGCTGAGGGCCGGCTGGGCAAACGGGGCCGCAAGGGCTTCTCAGAAGCCGGCGCCCTGCCCCCCGTCGGCGTCGCCGATGTGATCGAACGCGACGGCGACGGCGAACTTTACGTCCGCCTGGTCGAGGCCGGCGCCGATGCGCCCCGCGCCCTCTTGATGCCTGACAAGGCAAAGCCCGGTCCCGCGCCCGGCCTGGGCGACCGGCTTTTGGTCAAGTTCCAGCGCGGCGACGACGGCTGGGAGGCGCGGTTGATCAAACGGCTGGACGCCGGGACGAACCGTGTCCTGGGCGTCATCCGCAAGTCGGCGCGCGAGACCCGCGTCGAGCCTGTCGACCGCCGCTCCAAGGACGTGCTGCTGGTGCCCCAGGCCCAGTCCGGCGATCTGCGCGACGGCGACCTGGTCCTGGCCGCCATCGAAAAGGGCGACCAGCGCTATGGGCCCAAGCGCGGCAAGATCCTGGAACATATCGGCAAGGAGGACGACCCCCGCGCCGCCTCCCTGATCGCCATCCACGCCCATGGCGTGCCGACCGGCTTCTCCGAGGCGGTGGAGCGCGAGGCCGAGGATCAGGAACTGCCGACGCTGAAGGGGCGCGAAGACCTTCGCGAAATCCCCTTCATCACCATCGACCCCGCCGATGCCCGCGACCACGACGACGCCGTCTACGCCGCCCGCGACGAAGATCCGAAGAACCCCGGCGGCTGGATCGTCTGGGTCGCCATCGCCGACGTCGCCGCCTACGTCCGGCCGGGCAGCCAGCTGGACCGCGAGGCGCGCGACAAGGGCAACTCCACCTACTTCCCCGACCGCGTCGAGCCGATGCTGCCCGAGGTGCTGTCGAACGGCCTGTGCAGCCTGAAGGAAGGCGAGAACCGCGCCTGTCTGGCGGTACGGATGGTGTTCGACAAGGACGGCCGCAAGACCGGCCACAAGTTCGTGCGCGGTCTGATGCGGTCGCACGCCAAGCTCAGCTACGAACAGGCCCAGGCCGCCATCGACGGGCAAACTGACGACACGACCGGCCCGATCATGGAGACCATCCTCTATCCGCTGTGGAACGCCTACCACGCCATGCTGAAGGGCCGGCTGAAACGCAGTCCGCTGCAGATCGAATCCGCCGAGCGCCGCATCCGTATGGCCCCGGATGGCGGCATCGCCTCCATCGAAAAGCGCGCCTCTCTGGAGGCGCACCGGCTGATCGAGGAGATGATGATCCAGGCCAACGTCTGCGCCGCCGAGACCCTGGAGCAGAAGAAGACGCCCCTGATCTACCGCGTCCACGACGCGCCCAGTCAGGAGAAGATCTTCAACCTGGCCGACTTCCTCTCGACCATCGGCAAGCCCTGGAACAAGGGCGAGCCGGGCACCACCAAGCGGTTCAACAAGCTGCTGGACGAGACCCGCGACGGCGAATACGCCGATGTGGTCAATGAAGTTGTTCTGCGTACCCAGATGCAGGCCATCTATTCGCCGGACAACGTCGGCCACTTCGGCCTGAACCTGGACCGCTATGCCCACTTCACCTCGCCGATCCGGCGCTATTCCGACCTGATCGTCCACCGCGGCCTGATCCGGGCGCTGGGGCTGGGCAAGGATGGACTGACCGACCGCGAGATCGCCGAACTGCCCGCCATCGCCGAGGGCGTCACCATGACCGAGCGCCGGTCGATGGCGGCAGAGCGTGACGCCATGGACCGCTATATCGCCGCCTTCCTGGAGGACCGCGTCGGCGCCGCCTTCACCGGACGGATCACCGGGGTGACGCGCTTCGGCCTGTTCATCCGGCTGGACGAAACCGGCGCCGACGGCCTGGTGCCCGTCTCGACCCTGGGCAGCGAATATTTCGCCCATGACGACCGCGCCCACGCCCTGGTCGGCGAACGCACCGGCAAGCGCTTCACCCTGGGCCGGATGGTCGAGGTCAGGCTGGTGGAGGCCACGCCCGTCACCGGCGGCCTGGTGTTCGAAATGCTCAGCGAACCTGAGCCGCGCGATCCCAACGCCCCGCCCCCTCGCTACGGCGTCCGGGGACGAGGCGGCGACGGCCCGCCGATGCGCGGCAAGAACCGGCCGGGCGGCCCCAAGCCCCGCAACGGCTCCAAACCTTCGGGCGGACTGAAGGGCGTGCGTAAGGGCAAGCGGAGGTGATTCTCTTCGACGCCGCCCAAGACCTGGCGGACGCGCCTCGCGTCGGCGGCGCCCAGCGGCCCAAGGACGCGGCGACATTGATCGTGACACGGGGTGGATCGCGGCCTGAGGTGCTGATGGGGCGGCGGGCGCCGGGCCATGTCTTCATGGCCTCGAAATGGGTTTTTCCCGGCGGACGGATCGACCGCTCCGACTTCACCGCCGCCTCGACCGGCGCCTTGGCCCCCGATGTCGCGCGCCGGCTGGAGGCCGAGGTTCCCGCCCGCCGCGCCCGCGCCCTGGCCCTGACGGCGATCCGCGAGACCTTCGAGGAGACCGGGCTGATCCTGGGGCGCGCCGCCCCGTCGGCCAGCGTCGCCGGACCGTGGCGCGAATACCGGCAAGCGGGCGCCCTGCCCGATCTGTCGGTCCTGTCCTACATCGCCCGCGCCGTTACGCCGCCCGGCCGCCCGCGCCGGTTCGACGCCCGGTTCTTCCTGGCCCCGGCGGAGGCCCTGTTGACGCCCGAGCCGACCGCAGGATCGGGCGAACTGGACGAAATCGCCTGGCTTCCCCTGGAAGACGCTCGCGCCCTTGATCTGCCCGCCATCACCCGCTTCGTGCTGGGCGAACTGGCCGAGCGGCTTGGCCAGGATCGAACCAGCCCCGATCGCCCCCTCCCCTTCGTCCGCATGGTGCGCGGCCGCCATATCGTCGATCACAGGGACTGACCATGCCCAGCGCCATCACCCTGCGCCTGACCACAGCAGACCCGGTCCCAGGCGTCGCCTACAGCCTGCAGGACAAGGCCAACACGCCGGTCAAACCCCGTATCGCCGGTGACGGTCCGATCAGTTTCGACGTCCCCGTGACCCTGTCCGACGACGGGCGGCTGACCGGCCCCTTCGTGCGACGCGAGGGACCGTTGCGCCGCTTCATCTATATCGCCATCGGCACGTCGGCGGGACAGCACAGCGAATGGAGCCGTCGCGCCAAGATCGACGTCCATGATATTCCCGCAGACCTTCTGGCCCTGGCGCGCGAGGGCCGGACGCTGGAGATGATTCTGCCCGGCCGCGCCCGCGACGGCGGCCCCGCCTGCGCGACTGTGCGGCCTCTTCAGCCGTGGACGGCCGTCTGAGATTGGGCCGTTGACTTTGGATCGAGTCTGAGTATGTTCCGCGCCTCTTATTTTAAGCGGCTTTCGCCGTCGCAGAGGTAATTCCGATGGCCAAACCGGCTTCCATCAAGATCCGCCTGAACTCCACGGCCGACACCGGCTTCTTCTACGTCACCAAGAAGAACGCTCGCACCATGACCGAGAAGATGGTCGTCAAGAAGTACGACCCGGTCGTGCGCAAGCACGTCGAGTTCAAGGAAGGCAAGATCAAGTAACGCCTTGATCCGCTGACAAGGGAAAACGCCCGGCTGGTCGCAGCCGGGCGTTTTTCGTTGCGGCTAAGCCGGTGCGACGTCAGACCGCGCGCGCGACGACCTTGTTGCGGCCGCCGGCCTTGGCTTCATAAACGCCTTCATCGGCCCGCTTCAGCAGGGCCTCGGGCGTGTCCCCGGCGCCGGTCGTCGCGGCGACGCCGATCGACAGGGTGATGGTCAAAAACTCCTCGCCGCCCATCACGCGGAACGGCGCTGCGGCGATGTCGCGGCGAATACGCTCGGCCACCATGCGGGCGTCCTCCAGACCCGCGCCCGGCATGACCACCACGAATTCCTCCCCGCCCATACGGCAGGGCAGGTCCACGGCGCGCACATTGGTGGCCAGCCGGACCGCAAACTCGGCCAGAACCTCATCGCCGGCGTCGTGGCCGAAACCGTCGTTGACCGCCTTGAAGTGGTCGATATCCAAGACCAGCACAGCCACCGGCGAGCCGCCGTGTGTGGCGCGCCCCACCAGGGCCTGCAGCTGGCCGGCCATGTAGCGCCGATTGTGCAGGCCCGTCAGAGAGTCGGTGACGGCCATTTCCAGACTGCTGTCCAGCTTCTGGCGCAGGAAGTCCGTATAGCGTTTGCGCCGGATCTGGGTGCGGACACGGGCGGAAAGCTCCTCGGTGTCGATCGGACGCGGCAGGATGTCGGTAGCCCCCAACTCCAGCGCCTTGACCATCCGCGGTCGCTCGCCAGGCTCCACGATTGCGAGGACCGGCGCGCGCCGCGCGTCGCCGGATTTCAGCGTGGCGACGACCCTTAATCCGTCGAAACTCTGGGCCGCCACATTGACGATGATCAGATCCAGCGGCCCCTTGGCCGCCGCAAGCGCCGCCTGGGGGTCGGTCTCCACCACCACGCGGTGTTCGCGGCCCAGTTCCGCAGCGACCGCTGCGGCCTGGCTTTCGTCGTCATCGACGATCAGAACCCGGCCGCCTTCGGTTCTCAGACGCGCTGCAGCCTCGTCGCCCACGCCCATGCGCCGGCTGCTTTCCTCGCGCTCGCGCAGTTCGTCCATCACTTGCTTCAGCCGCGTCAGCGACTTGACCCGCGCCAGCAGCACCACATCGTCGATCGGCTTGGTCAGAAAGTCGTCGGCCTCGGCCTCCAGACCGCGAATACGGTCGGCTCGTCCGTCCAGCGCCGTCACCAGCACCACTGGAATGTGCCGCGTCTCAGCTCGCGCCTTCAACCGCCGACAAGTCTCGAAACCGTCCATGCCCGGCATCATGACGTCCAGCAGGATCAGGTCCGGCTGCTCTTTCGCCGCCAGGGTCAAGGCCGTCTGACCGTCGTGGCAGGTCAGCACGTCATAATATTCGATGGTCAGCTTGGCCTCGAGCAGACGCACATTCACGTCTACATCGTCGACGACCAGAATTCGCGCGCTCATCCCAGATGCTGCCGAATGGTCTGGAGGAAGTGCATGACCGATATCGGCTTGGAGATATAGGCCTCGCAACCGCCCTGACGAATCCGCTCCTCATCGCCCTTCATGGCGAAGGCGGTCACGGCGATGACGGGAATATGGTTCAGCTCCTCGTCGTCCTTCAGCCATTTGGTGACTTCGAGACCCGAAATTTCAGGCAGTTGAATATCCATCAGGATCAGGTCCGGATGGTGCGCGCGCGCCAGGGCCAAGGCCTGCAGCCCCTCTCGGGTCTGCAAGGTCTCGTAGCCCTGGGAATCGAGCAGATCATGAAAAAGCTTCATGTTCAGCTCGTTATCCTCGACGATGAGGACTTTCTTGGACATCATCACCTGACCTGGGTCGCCGGCGAATTGGCGACGCCGCGTTGAACGTCATACTGCCTGCCCAGTCTTAAGTTGGGGTGAAGCCAAGGTTACGGAGACCTTAAGCGTGGCCACAAAGGCCGTCTGTCGCGACTGTCTGTGGACCGGAACCGACCCCGCCGGCCCGCCGGATCGGCGCTGCCCATCGTGCGGATCGCGCCGCATCGTCGCCCATGCGGAACTGGATCGGTTGACGATCGCGCACATGGACTGCGACGCCTTCTACGCCTCGGTCGAAAAGCGCGATCGGCCGGAGCTTCGCGACCGGCCGGTGATCGTCGGCGGGGGAAAGCGCGGCGTGGTTTCGACCGCCTGCTATGTCGCCCGCCAATATGGCGTCGGCAGCGCCATGCCGATGTTCAAGGCTCTGAAGGCCTGTCCCGAGGCCGTGGTGATCAAGCCGGACTTCGCCAAATACGTCTTTGAGTCAGATCGCATCCTGGGTGCCCTGGGCCGGCTGACGCCCCTGATCCAGCCGCTGTCGCTGGACGAGGCCTGGGTCGATCTGTCGGGCACGGAGCGGCTGAACGGCGGGCCTCCGGCCTTTCAGTTGATCCGCTTCCAGAAGCAGATCGAGGAAGAGACCGGCCTGACCGTCTCGATCGGCCTGGCGCCCAACCGCTTCCTTGCGAAAATGGCCTCGGAGATGGACAAGCCGCGCGGCTTTTCCGTGATCGGGGCGGCGGACGCCCAGGCCCTGCTGGCGCCGCGCCCCGTCACCGCCCTGCCCGGCGTCGGCCCGGTGTTCGGCAAGGCGCTGCGCAGCGACGGCTACGCCACCATCGGCGATCTGGCGCGCGCCGACGTCCGCGATCTGGTCAAACGCTATGGCGAGTCCGGTCTGCGCCTCTACGATCTGGCCCACGCGCGGGACGCTCGGGCCGTGAACCCGGAGCGGGACCGCAAAGGCATGAGCGCCGAAACCACCTTCAGCGAGGACCTCAGCACGGCCGAGGCCCTGGAGGCAGAGCTCTGGCCCCTGTGCGAGAAACTGGCGTCAAAGGCGCGGCGCGACGGCGTCGCCAGCCGCGTCCTGGTGCTGAAACTGCGCCGCACCGACTTCAAGATCATCACCCGGCGGATCAGCCTGGCCGAACCGGTCCAGACCGCCCGCGCCCTGTTCGCCGCCGGTCGCGACCTGCTGCGGCCGGAACTGGGGCCGCCCTATCGGCTGATCGGCATCGGCATGGCGGATATTCAGGATGCGGAAGACGCGCCCGCCGGCCTGTTCCAAAGCGCCGAGACCCGCCTCCTGAAGACCGAACGGGCCATCGACCGGCTGCGGGAAAAGTTCGGCAAGGACGCCGTGGTGGCGGGTCGGGCGCTTAAGACCTAAGAGGGCGCATGGACCTCGCCAAACGCGCCTTCGACCACGGGTTCCGCCTGGACCCGATCGTCCGCAGCCTGCTGGACACCGATTTCTACAAATTGCTGATGTTGCAGATGATCTGGCGTGAACATCGCGACACGCCCGTCGTCTTCCAGGTCATCAACCGCACCCGGTCGGTCCGTATGGCGGACGAGATCGACGTCGCTGCACTGCGCGACCAGCTGGACCACGCCCGCACATTGCGCTTCACCAACAAGGAATTGGTCTGGCTGGCGGGCAACAGCTTCTATGGGGTGAAGCAGATCTTCTCGCCGGACTTCATCGCCTGGCTGACCGACTACCGCCTGCCCGACTACGACCTGTCGGTTCAGGACGGCCAATATGTCCTGACCTTCTCCGGCGCCTGGGCCGAGGTGACCCTGTGGGAAATCCCCGCCCTGGCCATCCTCAATGAACTGCGCTGCCGCACAGGGCTGCGTCGGCTGGGACGGTTCGAACTGGACGTCCTCTATTCGCGGGCCAAGACCCGGCTGTGGTCCAAGGTCGAGCGGCTGCGCGCCCTGCCCGATCTGGCCCTGTCCGACTTCGGCACCCGTCGTCGCCACGGCTTCCTGTGGCAACGCTGGTGCATTCAGGCCCTGAAGGAAGGCCTGGGCCGGTCCTTCATCGGCACCTCCAATGTGCTCCACGCCATGGAGAACGATCTGGAGGCCATCGGCACCAATGGCCACGAACTGCCGATGGTCCTGGCCGCCCTGGCCCCCGACGACGCCAGCCTGGCCCAGACGCCCTATGCTGTGCTGGACGAGTGGCGGCGGCACTACGGCGGCAATCTGCTGGTCGTCCTGCCCGACGCCTTCGGCACCGAGGCCTTTCTGGATCAGGCTCCCGACTGGGTCGCCGACTGGACCGGCTTCCGCCCCGACTCGGCCCCGCCGATCCCGGCGGGCGAACGGCTGATCGACTGGTGGCGCGAACGGGGCCGCGATCCGCGCGAGAAGCTGCTGATCTTCTCCGACGGCATGGACATCGACGGCATCGAAGCGGCCCACGCCCATTTCCATGGCCGCACCCGGCTCAGCTTCGGCTGGGGCACTAATCTGACCAATGACTTCCGCGAGTGTTCGCCCGCCTTCGCCCCCGAGCTTGAGCCTATCTCCCTGGTCTGCAAGGTGGTCGAGGCCGGGGGGCGCCCCGCCGTCAAACTGTCGGACAATCCGGAAAAGGCCGTGGGCGATCCGGCCGAAATCCAACGCTATCGCCGCGTCTTCGGCGAGCGCGGCCTGACCGCTCGACCCGTTGCGGTCTGAAACCCGGCCTTAAGCCCGATCCGCGATAAGGGCGACATGAACGCCTTCGTCGATAAGATGCGCCGCCGCGCCGGCCGTTATCTGGATGTCCGCCCCGTGACCATCCGGTCCCCGCGAGGCGTGCTGAGCCTGTCGTTCGACGACATCCCCGCCTCCGCCTGGCTGGAGGCCGGGCCGGTGCTGGCCCAGCACGGGGTGAAGGCCACCTATTATGTCTGCGGCGGTTTGGCGGGCGGGCGCAATCTGGATCTGCCGCAGTTCGAGACCGCACACCTTCAGGCCCTGCACGCGGCGGGGCACGAGGTCGGCTGCCACACCTATGAACACGTCTCGACCCTGCGCCTGTCGCCAGCCGAACTGGACGCCAGCCTGGCCCGCAACGCCGCCTGGGTGTCGGAACGGCTGGACGGCTATCGGATGCAGACCTTCGCCTATCCGTTCGGCGACTGCGCCCTGGGGTCCAAGGCGGTGATTGAGCGGCGCTTCCTGTGCGGCCGAGGCGTGCGCGACGGGATCAACACCGGCCGCGTGGATCGCAATCTGGTGCAGGCCATCGGCCTGGAGAGTCGTCGCCTGCCCGGCTATGATCTGGAACAGCTTGTCGCAGACACGGCGGGCTCTAGAGGCTGGCTGATCGCCTACGGCCACGACGTCAGCGACGCGCCCACCCCCTATGGCTGCCGCCCGGAAGACATCGACCGGCTGATCGGACTAGCCAAGGCCGCCGGGCTGGACATTCAACCCGTGGCCTCAGCCTGGGGCCGCGTCACCGGCTGAAACAGCTTAGAAAACGCCCACGGCGCCCTCGGCCCAAATCAGCAGAACCGCCAGGACCACCGCGGCGCAGACGGCCAGAGCCAAAGAACGACGTTTGATCAAAGCCAGCGTCAGTTCGATCAAGACGCCCGCTCCGACCAGCAAGACGCCCGCGAACAGGAAGTCCGACGCCGTCCAGGCGACCTCGCGAGTGAACTGCATGGCCACCAGCGGCGCCGATAGGGCCAAGGCCACAAGGCCCCAACCGACCAAACGCAGAGGATGCGTCCCGCCCGCACGCTTCGCCGCCATCGACATGCCGTCGCTCCAATCCGAAAATGTCAGCACACTAATCGATAATCGGGCTATCGAACATCGCCGGCTCTCAGACGAGGGCGACGGCCTTGCGCCGGTCCGCCCAGGCGATCAGTTCCTTCCTCGGCCAGACCATCAGCCATGACCGCGCGGTGTATTCACCGCTGTCGATCAACGCCTTTCGCGACGCAGAGGCTGTTGCCGCCCGCTGCGTGTGGATCTCGCCCGGCCCTTGATGCACCATAAAGGCCCCGCCCTTCAGCGGGTTCAGCCGCAGGTGCGCCAGGCGGGGGCTGATCTCGGTCAGGGGCGGGTCGTAGAACCAGCTGGAGCCGATCATCCCCGCCAGCTCCGGTCGCGTCCGACAGATTTCCGCCGCCGTGGCCCAGGCGTCGTTCCAACCCTCCTCGTTGAAGCCGCGCAGCCAGCGGCTCTCGGTATGGACCTCCAGCCAGGGCTCGCGTTTGGCGCCCGCCTTCAGATAGCGGAACAGCGGGCCGAAGCCCCAGCCGTCGCGCACATGTTTGATGATCTGTCCCGGCCCCACCGGCGAACTCAGGTCGATGACCTGGCTCTTGGCCGCCGGCACGCTGAGCGCCAGGCTGAAGCGAACATCCTTGGCCCAGTGGTCGAAGTCGTAATCGCCCTCCGCCTGGGTCAGGAAGGCCGCCAGCTGTTCGATCCAATAGGGATAGAGGGACAGCACTTCGGGCGGCAGAGCCAGGGTCGCGACCCGATCCGGCAAGCGCAGGGCCCAACTGGCGATGAGGCCGCGTCGAACCGCGTCAGAGGCGGATGCGCCCAGAACGGCGTCCACCGCCCTGGCTGGCATTTCGAAATCCCAGTGGGGCGCGGCCTCTGCGGCCTTGGCGGCGGCGGGCTCCATGGCTGCATCAACGTGCGCCCAGTCCGACGGCGAAAGGCGCGCCAACACGGCCTGAAAGGCGGCGACGTCAGAGGTCAGGTGCAGATCCATGAGCGCCATCCTGGCATATGGCGATTGGCGAAGGCTTAAGACGCCGGACGGGTGACGCCGCCCTTGCGCCGCGCTAAACCGCCGACCAGATCAAGGAGCCCCCATGACCATCGAATCCCGTATCGCCGAACTCGGCATCACCCTGCCGGAACCCGCCAAGGCGGTGGCCAACTATGTGCCCTTCGTCCAGTCGGGCGCGGTCGTCCATATCTCGGGCCAGCTGTCGAACGACGCTTCGGGCGGGATCAAGGGCACGGTCGGCGTGGACGTGACGCCGGAACAGGCCAACGCCGCCGCCCGCCTGTGCGGGATCAACCTGCTGGCCCAGATCAAGGCCGCCTGTGACGGCGACGTGGACCGGGTCGTTCGGATCGTGAAACTGGGCGGCTTCGTCCAGGCGGGACCGGATTTCGAAGCCATTCCCGCCGTCATCAACGGCTGCTCGGACCTGATGGTCGAGGTGTTCGGCGACGCCGGCCGCCACGCCCGTTCCGCCGTCGGCGTCTACAAGCTGCCGCTCGGATTCGCGGTCGAGGTGGACGCCGTCGTGGAGATCCGTTGACCTTCACACTGACGGTTCACGACGGGATCGCCGCCATCGGCCGCGAGGCCTGGGACGCCTGCGCGCGTCCCACCGGCGATCCCTTCGTCTCCTACGATTTTCTGCACGCCTGCGAGGCGTCCGGCAGCGCCGCCCCGCACCAGGGCTGGGCGCCGCGCCACCTGGCCCTGCGGGACGAGGATAACGCGGTTCTGGGCGTCATGCCCCTCTATCTGAAGGGCCACAGCCAGGGCGAATATGTCTTCGACCACAGCTGGGCCGACGCCTATGAGCGCGCCGGCGGCCGCTATTACCCCAAGCTGCTGGGCGCCGTGCCCTTCACTCCGGCGACCGGCCCGCGCTTTCTCAACCACCCCGATTCAGACGCCGCAACGGTGCGGCAGGCCCTGCTCCAGGGCGCCCTGACCCTGGTCGAGCGGCTGGGCGTCTCGTCCCTGCACGTCAACTTCCCGACCGAGACGGAATGGACGGACATGGCCCAGGCCGGCCTGCTGCCCCGCCAGGACATCCAGTTCATCTGGCGCAATGACGGCTATCAGACCTTCGACGACTTCCTGGCCGCCCTGTCGGCCAACCGCCGCAAGACCATCCGCCGCGAACGCCGCGACGCCCAGGCGGGTCTGGACATTCGCATACTGACCGGCGCCGCCATCACCGAGGCGCATTGGGACGCCTTCTTCGCCTTCTACATGGACACGGGCGACCGCAAATGGGGGCGGCCCTATCTGACGCGGGACTTCTTCTCCCGCGTGGGCGCGACCATGGCGGACCGGATCGCCCTCGTCATGGCCTTCCGCGACGAAAGGCCCATCGCCGGCGCCTTGAATTTCATCGGCCGCCACGCCCTGTACGGCCGCCAGTGGGGCGCGCTGGAAGACGTGCCCTTCCTCCATTTCGAGCTCTGCTATTATCAGGCGATCGAGTTCGCCGTTGCGCACGGTCTGTCCCGCGTCGAGGCGGGCGCCCAGGGCGAGCACAAGATCGCACGCGGCTATCTGCCCTCCCCCGTCTACTCCGCCCACTTCATCGCCGACCCCGCGCTGCGCGGCCCGGTCGCCGACTATCTCCGTCGCGAAGGCCCCGCAGTGGAGGCGCAGAGGCGAGAGATGACCGAGGAACTGTCGCCCTTCAAAAAAGAAAACTGACCCTCTCCCGCTTGCGGGAGAGGTGGCCCGTCGTTCGCGAAGCGAACCAGGGTCGGAGAGGGGAGTCTTGTTTGGCTGGAAGAAGACTTCCCCCATCGTCAGCCGTCTCGCTACGCTCGACGAGCTGACACTTCCCCCGCAAGCGGGGGAAGGTCCACCTAGGCCGGCCTCTGCGCCCACAGATGGTACATGCCGGCGAACAGGGTCGGGTTTTGCGTCTCCAGCCGGTCCCATAGGTCCATATCCAGCGGATCGGCGCGCCCGAAGGCCGAACGGAAGGCCGACTGAGCCTCGGGCGGGGCGTCGAAACCGATAAGGCGGAGACCAGCGACGGCCAGCAGATCGTCCAGTTGGGGCGGCGTGTAGCAATGTTCCTGCACGTGGAAGACCAGATCACGGCATCCACTGAGACTGTAGAAGTCGTCGCTCTCCCTCAAGGCGGCCAAGGGCGCCCCGTCCGGCAAGGACAGGACGTGGGCGCGGAAGGCGCGGATGTCCTCTGGCGTCGCTCGCCAGCCGCGTTCCCGGATCAGGGCGTGAGCCAGCTTCACCCGCTTGCGCCCCCGCTCGCTGTAGAGGCCCAGCCGCACCACTCCGCCCGGCCGCAGCACCCCAGCCAGGCGCGCCAAGCCCTCGTCCGGCCGCGCCATATGGTGGATCACGCCGGTGGAAGTCACGACGTCGAACCGGTCCTCGATCTGGTCCAGCGCCAGTATGTCGCCTTGGACGAACCGAACCCGATCAAGCCCAAGTTCGCCTGCGACCCGTGCGCCATAAGCCAGGCTGGCGCGGCTCAGGTCCATGGCGGTGATCGACAAGGTCGGATCGGTCCGGGCCAGGTCGATCGGCTCGAACCCTGTGCCGCAGCCGGCGACCAGAACCCGTTCGGGCCGTCCGGCGAAAGCCTCCCGATCCAGCCCAGGCAAGGCCTTAACGCACGAAATCAGTGAGCGCGCTTCGGGCGCGGGCGGTGCGACCCAACGCGGATAGGGACTGGCCTCATACTGATCGCGCACCGCCACGGAAACCGCGTCGTCGGACGGCGTCAAACACTCGAGCCCTGCCGCCAGCTCACCCTCTCGCTTGGGCTGCTCAACGGCCCGACGCGCTAGTTCGCCGCTCACCTCCTCATCCAGCCCCGGCGTCCGAAACAGCCAGGCCAGGCGCCCCGTCAAACCCTCTGGTCCTGCGTCGAGATATTCCGCGGCGAAACCATTCACCGCCAGTGCCTCTAGCAAGGCCGCGCGGCCCTCGCCCTCCGTCCCATCGGTCGCGACCAGGGCGGCGCGCACGGCATTCAACCGCGCCTCCATCGCAGCATCCAGATTCAGGCAGCGCGACAAAAACCCCCGCCACAGCGGATCGCGGCCAATCGCTTCCAGCGCCTCAACGGAGCCGTCAAAGTCCGGCGTCTTCAGCAGCAGGGTCCGCGCAACGACCCGCGCCAGTTTCTGCGGATCGACCGCCGCTTCGCCCAGCAACACCGTAAGATCCGCGTCCAGCACGGGATGCCAGCCGTTCGGCGCCAGACCGGACAGCCGCTCAGCCAGAGCCGCCGCCACCTTCCCACGCATCCCGGGATCTACGGCCTTCGCCAAGGCCCGACTCAGGACCTGGCTCGCCTGCCCCGGATCGCCATGGACCGACAGGAACATCCCCATGGCCGCCAGGGCAGCCGGATGATCAGTATCCGCGGCGATAGCCGCCTTAAGGCACTCAAACGCCTCCTGCTTTCGGCCATTCTCAAGGGCGACCTGAGCAGCTTGAATGGTGCGTTCTGCATCGGCAACGCTCATTCGTCGTGCGCGCTCAACTGATCCAGCTTGTTTCGCATCTATCTCGTCGCCATCCCTTCAAGGTGCGCGAATAGAGACAATCTTGTCCGCCTCCACCCAGCATGATCCATTCTTGTCCTACTGACAGGGTCGCACGGGTTCGCAGCAGAGAATAGACGGGAGGCTCCACTGAGAACCAAGGGTGAAACTCCCCGCTCTGGGAAATAACATTAGCATTTGGCTCAGGGAGACCTAGGGTCCGCCAGTTGCAGTTCGCCTTCGAGCTTAACCGCATTCCACCAGATACGCCTTCCGGCGAAAACTCCTTCAGCGCCTGGGCCATCAAGGCGCAGTCATGGGGGCTGACGGTCCCTACCCGGACAAACGGAACGGCGAAAGCCGCCCAGAGCGAAATGAGGAACACCACAATGGCCAACCCGGTCGCTGTGGGTTTGACCCATTTGTCGGATGTGTCGAGCCTTCCACGCAGCAGCAGGTCAAACGACACCCAGGCCAAAGCCGTCACCATCCCAAAGCCGGCCATCCATCGGTAGGTCGAGGCTCGATTGTCGAAGCTGAGACGGGCCATCAGTTCGGCCATGACGAAGGCGCCAATCATCAAAGCCGTCGCTGCTGACGAATAGGCGGCTATGCGATTGCTAGATCGCTTGGAAATCCATTCGTAGGTGCGATCCGCACCCAACAGACACATAGCGAATGTGACCACGAATATTCCATCACTTTGAAGGCTAAAGCCTTGAAACCAGACAACGAGGGCAATGACCAGAACAGCCAAAGCCGCCGCCATCACGAGCAAAGCCCTCAAGATCTTTAGTTTCATAACGCCCTCCGCCCCCGATTTCGCCAGTGACTTGAGACAGAAAAAAGGCCCGGGCGGAGACGCCCGGGCCTTCCGCTCGTCGTCGCTCGGGCTGATCAGGCCGTCTCTTCTTCCTCCGACTTCGCCGGAACGCCGCCGGCGCTCTTGATGTCGAAGTCGATCTTGCCGTCCTTCAGCTGGACCTTGACGTGTCCGCCGCGCGTCAGACGCCCGAACAGGATGTCGTCGGCCAGCGGCTTCTTGATCGAATCCTGGATGACCCGCGCCAGCGGACGCGCGCCGTACAGTTCGTCGAAGCCGTTCTTGGCCAGCCAGTCGGCCGCCTCGTCGGTCAGTTCGATGGTGATGTTGCGGTCCGCCAGCTGAGCTTCCAGCTGAAGGATGAACTTGGTCACCACCGAGCGGATCGTGTCGGCCTGCAGCGGCTTGAAGGCCACGATGGCGTCCAGGCGGTTCCTGAACTCCGGCGCGAACAGACGCTGGATGGCCTTTTCGTCCTCGCCCTCGACCTTGCCGCGGCCGAAGCCGATGGAGGCGCGGGCGTTGTCGGCGGCGCCGGCGTTGGTGGTCATGATCAGGATGACGTTCCTGAAGTCCACCTTCTTGCCGACCGCGTCGGTCAACAAGCCGTTGTCCATCACCTGCAACAGGATGTTGTAGACGTCCGGGTGCGCCTTCTCGATCTCGTCCAGCAGCACCACCGAATGGGGATGCTGATCGACGGCGTCGGTCAGCAGACCGCCCTGGTCATGGCCGACATAGCCGGGAGGCGCCCCGATCAGGCGGCTGACGGTGTGCCGCTCCATGTACTCGGACATGTCGAAACGCTGCATCTCGATGCCGAGGGTGGAGGCCAGCTGACGCGCCACCTCGGTCTTGCCGACGCCGGTCGGACCGCTGAACAGGAAGCTGCCGATCGGCTTGTTCGGATCACGCAGACCCGCCCGCGCCAGCTTCATCGCCGCCGACACCTGTTCGATCGCCTGCTCCTGCCCGAAGACCACGCGCTTCAGATCGACCTCCAGCTCGCGCAGGCTCTCGGTGTCCGACTTGGACACCGACTTGGCCGGGATGCGCGCCATCTTGGCGATGACGGCCTCGACCTCCTTCTGGCCGATGACCTTCTTGCGCTTGGATTCGGTCAGCAGCATCTGCGACGCCCCGGCCTCGTCGATCACGTCGATCGCCTTGTCCGGCAGTTTCCGGTCGGTCATGTAGCGCGCCGACAGTTCCACGGCGGTGCGAATGGCGCTGTCGGTATAGCGGACCTTGTGGTGCTGTTCGTAATAGGTCTTCAGACCTTTCAGGATCTTCACCGTATCCTCGACCGTCGGCTCATTGACGTCGATCTTCTGGAAGCGGCGCACCAGGGCGCGGTCCTTCTCGAAGTGTTGGCGATATTCCTTGTAGGTCGTCGATCCCATGCAACGCAGTGAACCCGACGCCAGGGCCGGTTTCAGCAGGTTCGACGCATCCATGGCCCCGCCCGAGGTCGCGCCGGCGCCGATCACCGTGTGGATCTCGTCGATGAAGAGCACGGCGTTGTCGTGGTTCTCCAGCTCCTTGACCACCTGTTTCAGCCGCTCTTCGAAGTCGCCGCGGTAGCGGGTGCCGGCCAGAAGAGCGCCCATGTCCAGCGAATAGATGGTGGCGTCCTTCAGGACGTCGGGCACCTCGCCGTTGACGATCTTGCGGGCCAGGCCTTCGGCGATGGCGGTCTTGCCGACGCCGGGGTCGCCGACCAGCAGCGGATTGTTCTTGGTCCGGCGGCACAGGATCTGGATCGAGCGTTCGACCTCGGCCTGACGGCCGATCAGTGGATCGACCTTGCCCTGGCGCGACTTCTCATTGAGGTCGACGCAATAGGCTTCCAGCGCCTCACCGCCCTGTTTGACCGCCGACTGGTCTTCGGCCTCCTCAGGCGAGGCGCCCTTTGCCGGACGGGTCTCGCCGGCGCCGGCCTTCTTGGCGATGCCGTGGGCGATGAAGTTGACCGCGTCATAGCGGGTCATGTCCTGCTCTTGCAGGAAGTAGGCGGCGTGGCTCTCGCGCTCCGAAAAGATGGCGACCAGCACGTTTGCGCCGGACACCTCTTCGCGACCCGAGGACTGGACGTGGATGACCGCGCGCTGGATCACGCGCTGGAAGCCCGCCGTCGGCTTGGCGTCCTCGCCGTCCGCCGTCGCGAGGGCGGCCAGATCATTGTCGACATAGAGGTTCAGCGCCGCCTTCAAGGCCGACAGATCGACGTTGCAGGCCCGCATCACATTGGCGGCGTCCGGGTCGTCGATCAGGGCCAGCAACAGGTGTTCGAGCGTGGCGTATTCGTGCCGGCGCGCATTGGCGTAGCCGACGGCGCGGTGCAGGGTTTCTTCGAGAGGACGGGAAAATGAAGGCATAGGGAGGCTCCTCTCAGTCCTTTTCCATCGTGCATTGCAGAGGGTGCTGGTGGCGGCGCGCGGTTTCGATGACCTGCGCGACCTTGGTCTCGGCGACTTCATAGGTGTAGACGCCGCAGACCCCCACGCCATGCTGATGCACATGCAGCATGATGCGGGTGGCTTCTTCTCGGCTCTTCTGGAAGAACCGCTCCAGCACATAGACGACGAATTCCATCGGCGAATAATCGTCGTTCAGTATGAGCACTCGGTAAAGCGAGGGCTTCTGAAGCTTGGGCTTTGTTTCGGTGACGACGGCGGTTCCTTGTCCGCCGCCTGTTTCACCGGGCCTTTGTATGGGCATTCGTGTTCCGTATCGGGGAGTCGTCTTGTCTATCAGATAGGGAATGATGGCCTGATTTGAAGCGGCGTCCAGTCACGGCTTTCGTGAGCGGAGGCTGACGAAAGATTCACGTGATCCCGCAACCCTTTCGCCACAGGTTGGGACATCCCCAATCAAAGGTCGCCCCCATGTCCGTCGCCCTCGCCGCCGCGCCATTGGCCGCATTGGCGCTGCTCGCCGCCCCCTCGCCGGGCCAGACCCTGCGCGAGTCGGTCATGGCGGCGGACGCCCGGCTCTTTTCCGTCTTCTTCGAAGCGTGCGACCCTGCGACCCTGCGGACGCTCGTTACGGACGATTTCGAATTCTTCGACGACAGGGGCGGTCGGGTGGCGACGGATGCGGACGGTTTCGTGGCCCAGTACGCCGATCGGTGTCAGGACCGCCTTGCGCCGGACGCCTGGCGGTCTCGACGCGAAGCGCTTGCGGACGCGGTGGCGGTCTATCCGATCGAAAACTACGGCGCCGTCGAAACCGGCGAACACGTCTTTTATGAGAGGCGCGGGGACGGCCCCGAAACCCGCGTCGGCCGCGCCCGCTTCACCCAGATGTGGAAGCGCGAGGGCGAGACCTGGAAGCTGGCGCGCGTCTTCAGCTACGACCACACGCCCCTGCCCTGAAGACAAAGAAAAGGCCCCGAGGCGAACCTCGGGGCCTTCGAATGCTTCGATCGCCAGACTTAGCGGGCGGCCTGGAAGGTCTCGACCGAGGCGGTGACGCGCTCATTGATGGGCTTCAGGCTGTCCTTGACCGTCGTGGTGACGATCTCGTTGGTCTTGGCCAGTTCGGACATATAGCGTTCCATGGACTTCTTGGCCCAGGTCGTCTGAAGTTCGAAGAACTCCTGGACCGAGCGGGCGGTCGACAGTTCCTTGGCGGCGGCGACGCCGTCTTCCCAGCTGGTCTTGGCGAAGCCCAGAGCCTGTTGCGACAGGGCCTCGGCGCCCTTCTGGGCGACGGTGGCCGACTCGACCACGGCGTCCAGGTTCTTCTTGCCGTGGGCGTTCAGTTCAGTCAGCGACGCGACCGACTTGTCGATGCCTTCACGCAGCGCCTTGGCGCCGGCGGCTTGGAAATCGGCGGCATGGGCCTGAGCCTGGTTTTGGGCCTTGGCGGCGGAATCGGCGGTCTTCTTAATGGTTTCGGCGGTGTCGGCCATGGTCATGTTTCCGATTGGTTTGGAGGGACGGCGCAATCTAGTTGACCCAGGGTCATCACCTTTATGCTGCACAAGCGAACAAAAATCAAGGATCATTGTGCATTGCACCATTTCGTGACTCGCTCTTCAAATTCGCGTTGATGATCGGTTAACCACCCTGAAACCCGCCTCTCCTATGCTAGACCTCCAATCGCGTCGGCCGGGGGGCCTGTCGCACCCTGCTCACCGAGGGTCGTATCCGCCCATGCTTTCACTGTTCCGCCGTGGTCTCTTCGCCGTTCTCGCCCTGTCGCTGGTGTTCAGCGCGAACGTCCGGCCGATCGAAGCCCAGGCTCAAAGCCAGGAAAACAGCCGCTACGCCGCCATCGTCATAGACGCCGCCTCGGGCGAGGTTCTGTTTTCGCGCCATGCCGACGCCCGTCGTTATCCGGCCTCCCTGACCAAGATGATGACGCTCTATTTGACCTTCGAGGCCCTGTCTCAGGGCCGGGTCAAGGCTGACGACGTCCTGACGGTTTCGCCCCACGCCGCCTCCCAGCCGCCGTCGAAACTCGGCCTGGCGGCCGGCCAGACCATCACCCTGGACGACGCCATGCGCGCCACCGCCGTGCGGTCGGCCAACGACATGGCCGTCGCCATCGCCGAACATGTGGGCGGTTCCGAAAGCCGGTTCACCAGCCTGATGACGCAGAAGGCCCAACAGTTGGGCATGACCCAGACGCGCTATTTCACCGCCAACGGCCTGCCCGATGCGCGCCAGGTGACCTCAGCCCGCGACCAGGCCATCCTAGCCCGCGCCATCATGAGAGACTTTCCCCAGTACTACAGCTATTTCGGCCTGCATGACTGGGCCTACAACGGCCGCAGCTATCGCAACACCAACGGTCTCCTGCCCACGGGGAACGGCTATGACGGGATGAAGACCGGCTATACCAACGCCTCGGGCTACAATCTCGCCGCCTCTGCGGTGCGCGATGGACGTCGGCTGATCACCGTCGTGCTGGGCGGTCGCTCCAGCGCCAGCCGCAACGCCCATGTCGCCGAACTGATGGACACCGGCTTCGAGGTCGAACGGCGGCGGGCGCAGGGCGAGTCGATCCAGATCGCCCAGTCCTTCTTCGAACAACGCGGCTTCGGCGTCGGCTCCGAAGCCCTGTCGCCCAGCGCCCCGGTGGCCTACGCCGCCTTGTCGGATGACGAAGACGCTATCGGCGGCGAAACCTCGGCCGTCGCCTATACGGCGGCCCCGGCCCCGGCGGCTTTGCCGACACGCATCACGCCCGCCCCTTCGGAACGACGCGCCGCCGCCGACACAGCCGGTCGGGCGCCCGCCAACCTCACCGCCTCTCTGAACGGTGGATCCGGCGCTGCGGCGCCTGCGCGCCGAACCACGCCGCCGCCCGCCCGCGAAGCCGCAAGGGCCGCCCCATCACGCGCCTCAGGCCGGTGGGCTGTTCAGGTCGGCGCCTTCAAGGATGAAAAGGTCGCTTCCGACTGGCTGACGGAGGTCAATCGCCGCTTCCGCACCCAATTCGCCAACGCCGAACGCAATGTTCAGACGGCGGGCGAATGGTACCGGTCGCGCTTCACCGGACTGACCGAGGACGCCGCCAAGGCGGCGTGCGAGGCTCTGTCGGAACGTCGCGTCACCTGCATGGTCGTGCGCCCGGACTGACGCCGCAACCGGCGCGGGTCGTCAACTCCGAGCCACCCGTCCGCCGCCGCTTTCCAGGGCGTCCAGAAGATCCATCACCCCGTCCAGGGTGTCGGCTTCGCGCGCCGGCTTGTCCCAGCGGATTCGGCTGATGCGGGGAAAGCGCATGGCGACGCCGGACTTGTGCCGCGACGATCGTTGAAGGCCCTCGAATGCGATCTCCAGCACCAGGCCGAAATCCCGTTCTGCCCGAACCGACCGCACCGGTCCGAACCGCTCGACCGTATGGTCCCGCACGAACTTGTCCAACTGCTTCAGCTCTTCGTCGGTAAAGCCGAAATAGGCCTTGCCGACGGGGGTCAGCGCACCGGCCTCGGTCCAGACGCCGAAGGTGTAGTCTGAGTAGAAGCTCGACCGTTTGCCGTGACCGCGCTGGGCGTACATCAGAACGGCGTCGATGACGTGGGGATCACGTTTCCACTTGAACCACGGCCCCTTTGGTCGGCCGGCCACATAGGGACTGTCCCACCGTTTCAGCATCAAGCCCTCGGCCGCCGCCCCGACCGGCGGATCGGCCCGCAGCCGCGCCAACTCCGTCCAGTCTGCGTAGTCGACCAGAGGCGAGAGATGCAGGCGCGCCTCGGGATGGGCGCCGACCAGCGCCTCCAGCCGGGCGCGGCGGTCTCTGAGGGGCAGCGCCCGTAAATCGCCGGTCTCATCGGCCAGCAGATCATAGGCGATGACGGCGGCGGGAAAGGCGGCCATGGCCTTGGCGTCGACCGTCTTGCGGTTCAGCCTTTGCTGCAGATCGCCGAAGGGCGCCACGGCCCCGTCCCGCCAGACCACCAGTTCGCCGTCCAAGGCGCCCGCGAAGGCTAGGGTCTCCATCACGTCAGGAAAAGCGGCTGAAATCTCGTCGCCGGTGCGCGACCACAGTTTGCGCACACCGCCCTCGACCACCGCCTGAACGCGGATGCCGTCCCACTTCCATTCGGCGGCGTAGTCGGCTGGATCGAGCCGCGGCAGATCGCCCGTCTCATCGACGGCCACGGCCAGCATGACCGGCCTGAACCGTCCAGGCGCATCGGGGCTCGGCCGTTCGGCGCGACCTTCCAGCCAGGCGAACAGATCAGCGTAAGGCGGGTCCACAGCATGCCAGACCTCCTCCACCGCCGATACATCCACCGGCTCCAGGACCGCACGCGCCTCCCCGCCTTCCGCCTTAGGAGGCGCAACCGCTTCGGCGGGGCGCATCATGGCCGCCGCCGTCTTGGCCAGGCGCGCCGACAGACCGACCCGCAGTCCGCCCGTCATCAGCTTCAGCAAGGCCCATCGCCCCTTCGGCTCCAGAGCGTCCAACCAGGTTTCCAGCAAGGCTCGAACCTCGGTGCGGCCCGCAGCGCGCAGCGCGTCCACCACCTCGCCCAGTTCGGGTTCGCGGTTGGGGCGATGATCCGATTGACCGGGCCAGATCAGGGCGACGGTCTCGGCCAGGTCGCCGACATAGTCGTAGGACCAGCCGAACAGGGTCGCATCGACCCGCCCTTCGACCGCCTTTCGGATCATGGCCGGCTTGGCGGCGTCGAAGGTCAGATCCCCCGTCAGGGCCGCCAAGGCCCAGCCCCGATCCGGATCGGGGGTCGCCTTCAGATAGTCCCGGACCAGCACCAGTTTGGCGTTGCGCGACGCCGTCAAAGACAGGCGATCCAGAAGTTCGGCGAAGGCGCGCATGATGATCCAGTCTGGCCGCGGCGAGCGGCGCCGTCAGCCAAGAACGAAGAAGGTGACGGAGGTTTCCCGCCGCCGCGCCTTGCGCGCCCCCTTAAATCAGTCGCGTCAGGCTGCGGCCGACTGGCTAGGCGAATCCTCGGCGGCGCTCAGGGCTGCGCGCCCGCCGGCGGCACGGCCCATCATCTCCGCCAGGGCGGCGAAGTCGATCGGCTTGGTCAGATAGGCGTCCGCGCCGGCCTCCAGCCCGGCTTCGTGATCCTCGCTGCGGGCTGAGGCCGACAGCACGACGATCGGCGTGTCGGCGTTCGGCCCGTCTCCGTCCCGAATGCGCCGAGTCGCCGTCAGCCCATCCATGACCGGCATGTTGACGTCCATTATGATCAGATCGAACGGCTGTTCGGACGCCGCCTCTACGGCCAACTGTCCATTCTCCGCCGTGACGGCGGCGTGGGAGGCCGTGCTCATCCAGGCTTCCAGGATCATGCGGTTGACGGGGTGGTCCTCGACCACCAGCACCCTCAGCGCAACCCCTTCCTCGACCTCGGCCTCTACGGCGCCGGTCGCGACAGGGCGAAGCCATTCCACGACCTCGGCCTCTACGGTCAGGGTGAAGCACGATCCGCGCCCCACCTCGGAGTCCACCGTGATGTCGCCGCCCATGATGTTGGCCATCCGGCGTGCGATGGTCAGACCCAGGCCCGTTCCGCCGAAGCGCCGCGTGGATGAGGCGTCCACCTGGGTGAAGGGCTGGAACAGCCGGGCCAGATCCGCTTCGGATATGCCCGATCCGCTGTCCGTCACCGAGAATTCAAAGCCGACGCGCCGATCGGAGATGCGCGTGCCGCGCACGCGATAGAGAATTTCGCCGCCGTCGGTGAATTTCACGGCGTTGGACAACAGGTTCTGCACGACTTGGCAGACGCGCAGCGGATCGCCGCGCACGACCGCCGGAATCTCGCCTTCCAGTTCAGACGCGAACGTCAGACCCTTGGCCTCGGCCTGGGCCTCGAAGGGTCCGGTGATCCGACGGTGAAGGTCCTCCACCACAACATCGACGACCTCGAAGGTCATCTTGCCGGCCTCGATCTTGGTCATGTCGAGAATGTCGTTCAGCAGCGACAGAAGGTTGTCGCCGGAGTTGCGGATGATCGACAGATATTCGCGCTGGGCGGCCTCCAGCCGGGTTGCGCTGAGCAGCTGCGCCGCGCCGAGGACGCCGTTCATCGGCGTTCGCAGCTCGTGCGAAATGACGCCGAGGAAGTTGGACTTGGCTTGGTTCGCCGCATCCGCCTTGTCACGGGCGGCCTCCAGCTCTTCGATGAGATGGGCCTGGTGGGCTTGGAAGGCCTCGATCCGGCTCTCGCGCAACATGGTCATGGTCACCAGCACGAACAGCACGGCGACCACGCACGGCAGCACCGCAATCATCGACCAGAACTGAGGCTCGCCCCAGCAGCTCAGCAACATGATCGCCGCCGCCGCCCCATAGGGCGACGAGACGATGATCGCGTGCAGCGGCGAATTACGAAGCTGGGCGAAGACCAGCACATAGCCGCAAATGATGAAGCCGACCGCCAAAGCCTGGCCGAAAACCGCGCCGGAGTACCAGGCCATCAGGGGGGCGACGGCCCAGGCGGCGGTGGTGACGGTCGCGACCGCTGGGAAGACCATGCCCCAGCCTGCCTCCACCCGATCACGCAGCTTGTGCTCAACCACGCCCCGGATCGTGCCGGCCCCCAGGGTCATCACGAACCAGATCAGAGCTTGCCACCAAGGGGCGGTGCCCAACAGCGCCAGGGCCCAGGAGGCGATGATGACATAGCGCAGATACTGGGTTTGCAGGATGGCCGTCAGGGCCTGGGCCGGGTCGCCCGCGCGCCGATCACCGGGAAATGTCTTAGCAACACCGTCCGATTCAACCATATGAACCCGCCCCCACGTTCTTTGTAAGGCGCGACGCTAGTACGAAGGTTCTAAGACGGAGTGAACGCTGGTCTCCGCCGCAATCAGACGCTGTGAACGGCCTCCGCCGGCGTCAGGGCCTTTATGGACAGGGCGTGTACAGGCCCGGCCAGTTCGGCGCGCAGCAGGTCGTTGATCCGGCGCTGGCGCAGCACTCGCGAAACGCCCTCGAAGGCGGACGACACGATCACAAGGTTGAAATGACTCTCCCCACCCGGCTGGGCGTCCATGCCGCCCTCGTGATGGTGGCCGGCGTGCCGCCAGCTGTCGTCCTCGATCTCAAGACGTTGCGGCGACAACGCAGCGGTCAGTTTTTCACGGATAATCGTCGCCACGGGCCCGTCTGACATGATCGTTTCCTTGAAGAGGTCCAAATCCGAACTACACTTCGTGTGATGTCCGCCTCCTTTCAATACAAGCCGCGATTCACCGACATTCGCGTGAAGCCGCCAAAGGCCGAGGAGGAAGCGGCCCAGGCGGATGTTTTGCATCTCAAGCCCGGCGAAAAGCCGTGCCAGTGGCCGGACTGCCGCCGCGCCGCAACCGCCAAGGCGCCCAAGTCGCGCGAACGATTGAACGACTTTTATGAGTTCTGCCAGGCCCATGCGGGTGAGTACAACAAGGGCTGGAACTTCTACGCCGGCATGACCGAAGGCGAGATTCGCGCGGCTCAGGAAAACGAGGCCATGACGGGCGGACGCCCGACCTGGGAGATGAAGGCGGGTCGATTCACGCGCGAAGCCGCCGCCTTCTCGGCGAAGATGGGTACGTCGAACACCACAGGCGCCGGCTCATGGCGCGACAGTTTCGGCCTTTTCGGCCGTCGCGGCGATCAGGCGCCCCAGTCGCCGACCGAGGATCGGCGCGTCGGCAAGCTGGAGCGCGGCGCCTTGGCCGATCTGGACCTGGAGCCCGGCGCGGACAAGGCGGCGGTCAAGGCCCGCTACCACGAGATGCTGAAGCGCTTTCATCCCGACACCAACGGCGGGGACCGCGGCGCCGAGGCCAAGCTACAGCGGGTGATCAAGGCCTGGAAGACGCTGAAGAAAGCGGGCCTGGCCTAGGACAGCTCGCCCCTAGTCGGCGTAGATCATCTTTCGCGTCATCCCGCCGTCCAGGGTCAGCACCTGTCCTGTGACGAACTCGGCCGCCGCTAGATAGAGCACGGCCTGGGCGACGTCCTTCGCCCGCCCCACCCGACCGACCGGATGCTGCTCATGGTCGGCAGCGGTCACATCGTCAGGATCAGCGATCCACCCCGGCGCGATCGCATTGACCCGCACCTTTGGCCCCAGGCTGATCGCCATGGCGTGGGTCAGGGCGACAAGGGCCCCCTTGGCCGCGGCGTAGGCTTCCGTCTCGGGCTCGGACATGAAGGCGCGGGTCGAAGCCATGTTGACGACGCTTGCCCCTTCCTTCAGGCGGGGAATGACCGCACGGCTCATCAGAAAGGCGCCGGTCAGGTGACTGTCCAGGGTGCGGCGCCATGCCTCCAGCGACAATTCCGCCAACGGACCATTCGCGGGATCAGCGATGCCGGCGTTGTTGACCAGAAGATCGAGCTCGGACCACCCCAGATCCTCGAAGGCGGCGGCGACCGAGGCTTCGTCGCTGACGTCACACAGGATCTGCCGCGTGCCCGGCGCGGCGGCCTTCTTGTCGAACGAGACGACCTGCCAGCCTTCGCTGGCCAGGGCCTGACATATGCCGGCGCCGATCAGGCCGGCGCCTCCTGTGACGATTGCTCTCTTCATGATCCGACAACCGCCAAGCCCCGGCTTGGTTGCCGACCGGTCAGGGCTGACCGGCGGGTCCGTCGTTGGAGGCGGTCATCAGGGCCGCGGCGGGCTCGCGAAAATAGCGGTCGATGCCGTCGGCGACCGACCTCATCAGGCGGCGACGCGCCCGTTCATCGGTCAACAGCCGTTCGTCCTCGGGATTGGTGATGAAGCCCATCTCCAGCAGAACCGCCGGCACATCCGGCGCCAGAAGCACGGCCAGGCCCGCATCGCGATGGCTGCGGCGCAGCAGCGGATGGTCCGAGGCCTCCAGATGCGTCAGCAGCACACGGGCGAACTGGGCCGATCGGTTCTGGGTCGCACGCTGGGTCATGTCCAGCAGGATGCGGTCCACCGAAGGGTCACGGCCGGGCAGATGCAGCTCGCGATGCCAGTTGTCGCTCCGCGTGAACTCGCGCACCGCCCGCCCGGCGCCCTGTTCGGACAGGGTGTAGACGCTGGCGCCCCGCACGGCCGGGTCCGTCCCAGCATCCGCGTGCAGCGAGATGAACAGGTCCGCGTCAGCGCGACGCGCAATGGCGACACGGCGATACAGATCGACATAGGTGTCGGTTTCGCGTGTCAGCAGGACGCGATACCGGCCCGTGCGCTCCAGCTCGGCCTTCAGGGCCAGGGCTGCGGCAAGAGTCACCTCACTCTCACTCACCTTCGCGCCGCTTGCGCCCGGATCGCGGCCGCCGTGGCCCGCGTCGATGACCACCAGCGGTTTTTCGGCGCGTCGGGGAGCCGGGGTCGGCGAGACACGCGGCGCAGCGGGGCCGACGGCGCCGCCGTTCGCCTTTAGATCGACCACATAGCGATAGTGGGCCACCCCGTCGCCAGGCGGCAGAAGAAAGCGTCGCTCGATCTGGCTGTCGCGCGCCAGCTCCAACTCGACGCGAGAGGCGCCGCCGACCGCCGTCACCTGATAGGCGCGGACAAGGCCCGATCCGCCGCCGTTCAGGCCGCGTCCCGGCGCCACTCCGGCCAGAGCCAGGGTGATCCGTCCGCCGTCTCCCGCATTGACCACGCGCCCCTGTGTGGACTTGTCCAGATCAATGACCACACGGGTCCGATCCCGGTCGGCGCCGAACCGCACGGCCAGCACGTCGCCCTGGGCGCCCCAGGCGAAACCGCGCGTCGCAAACAGGACGCAGGCGCAGATGACCACGAAGGCCAGGGCGGTCATCGCCCATTCCTTCGCGCCCCAACGGCTCATCCCTGTGACAGCGCGACCACCCATGACGCCTGCAAACCACTCCTACTGCGACTTCGGATCCATCATGCCAGAGGCTCGTATTCAGGGGGTTAAGGCCGAACACCTTTTAATTCGCATGCAGCGTGACTATGCTGTGGTCCGTCCGCGAAACGATCGCGCCCTTTCGCCCTTGCGAATGGGGGCGCGCCCTCCTCGCGGCGCTGACTTTCACCAATCCGAGAACCGCCCCGGCGTCGCCGATGGTTCGAAGAGCGGACCAGGGTCGCGGCCTTCCCCCCCAGGTTTGGCGCGCCCGGTTCAGGACCGACGACCTCCATGGGCCTTTCCGCCTGCCTTCCCCTACGGCTTGACCAAGCCTCTTTCGCCCTCCTCGGCGAAGGGAAGTCGCACGCGCCGGCCCCTACCCCCATTCGGCGAGCCGCCATGACCCTGCCCGGTGTTCCGGGACGGTCGGCCTGTGCGCGCCAGAGAGAGACTTTCCATGTCAAAGACCATGCTGATCGACGCGGCCCACCCGGAAGAAACCCGGGTCGCGATCGTAGACGGACGCCAGATTGAGGAATTCGATTTCGAATCCCGCGCGAAGCGCCAGCTTCGCGGCAACATCTATCTTGCCAAGGTCACTCGCGTAGAGCCCAGCCTACAGGCCGCCTTTGTCGAATACGGCGGCAACCGTCACGGCTTTCTGGCCTTCAACGAAATCCACCCGGACTACTACCAGATCCCCGTCGCCGACCGCGAAGCCATCATGGCCGAGGCGCATGACGACGAGGACGAGGACGATCTGGATCGGGAATCCACCGGCGACGACGTCGATCCGGAGGCCGCCCTGGCCGACGAAGAGCGGCTGAAGCGCCGGCTGATGCGCCGCTACAAGATCCAGGACGTCATCAAGCGTCGCCAGATCCTGCTGGTGCAGGTCGTCAAGGACGAGCGCGGCGCCAAGGGCGCAGCCCTGACCACCTGGCTGTCGCTGGCCGGCCGCTACTGCGTCCTGATGCCCAACACCGGCAAGGGCGGCGGCATCAGCCGCAAGATCACCAACACCTCGGACCGTCGCCGGCTGAAGAGCGCCGTCGCGGCCCTCGACGTGCCCAAGGGCATGGGCCTGATCATCCGCACCGCCGGCGCCAAGCGCACCAAGGCCGAGATCAAGCGCGACTATCAATATCTGCTGCGTCTGTGGGAGACGATCCGCGAGACAACCCTCGCCTCCCACGCCCCCTCTCTGATCTACGAAGAAGAGAACCTCGTCCGGCGCGCCGTGCGCGACATGTTCGACAAGGACTTCGACGGCATTCAGGTCGAGGGCGTCGAGGGCTTCAAGGAAGCGCGCGACTTCATGCGCGTGCTGATGCCCGCTCAGGCCAAGAAGGTTCACCTGTACCGCGGCTCGCGCCCCCTGTTCGCGGCCAACGGCATCGAAGAACTGCTGACCCAAATCCACCAGCCGGTCGTGCCGCTGAAGTCGGGCGGCTATCTGGTCATCAACCAGACCGAAGCCCTGGTGGCTATCGACGTCAACTCGGGCCGCGCCACCAAGGAACGCAACGTCGAACAGACGGCGTTCAAGACCAACCTGGAAGCGGCGGAAGAAGCCGCCCGCCAGCTGCGCCTGCGCGACCTCGCCGGCCTGGTCGTCATCGACTTCATCGACATGGATGAAGGCAAGAACAACCGCACGGTCGAGCGGGTGCTGAAGGAGGCCCTGTCGACCGACCGCGCCCGTATCCAGATGGGCCGCATCTCGCCCTTCGGCCTGATGGAGATCAGCCGCCAGCGTCGTCGCCTGGGCGTGATCGAGGGCGCAACCGAGGCGTGCCCGCACTGCCAGGGCACCGGCCGCATCCGCTCAGCCGAATCCGCCGCCTTGATGACCCTGCGCGCCGTCGATATCGAGGCCGGCAAGAACGGCGCGGGCGTGGTGATCCTGAAGGTCTGCACCGCCGTCGGCCTGTACATCCTGAACCACAAGCGCGCCTATCTGCAGTCGCTGCTGGAGCGGCGCGGGCTGAACGTCATCGTCCAGATCGACGACAGCCTGGGCCAGGGCGAACACAATATCGAGCGCACCGAGACGAACGAGGACTTCGTCGCGCCCGAGGTCGAACTGCCCAACCTCGACGACGATTTCGACGCCTCCCTCTATGAAGACGAGGATGAGGACGACGACGAAGAGATCATCACCGACGACGAGGACGATGATCTGGACGCCCTGGACCGCGAGGACAGCGACGACGACGAGCCGCGCGAGCGGGCCGAACGTCACGACGGGGGCGGTCGCGGACGGAACCGTCGCCGTCGTCGCGGCGGGCGTCGCGACGAGGAAGGCGGGGAAACGGACACCGCCGATACGATGGATGTCGCCGACGCCTCGGACGATGAGGACGATGAGAACGGTCGCCGCCGTCGCCGTGGCCGCCGCGGCGGGCGCCGGGTGCGCGAGGACGGCGAGCGCGACGTCTACAGCTGGGTGCGCGGCCGCACGCCGTCGCTGGACAATCCCTATGTCTGGTTCGATCCGCTGAATCCGGGACGGCCAGAGCCCCGCTCCGACCGTGCTGAGCGCGGCGATCGCCCCGCGGCGGCCGAGGCCGAGGTTGAAGGTCTGAACGTCGTCGCTGCGGCAAGCGGCGGCGAAGAGGGCGGACGTTCGCGGCGCCGTCGCAGACGCGGTCGGGGCCGAGGCGGCGACGCCCAGGACCTCAAGGCGGACGCCGCCGTCGCCGAAACCGCCGACGAGACCCCGGAGGCGGCGGTCCTGACCGAGACCGTCGCCGCCGAGGCTCAGCCGGAGGCGCAAGCCGAACCGCAATCCGCCGTGCAGCCCGAGCCGCAGCGCCGTCGCGTGCGCCGCAAGACCGCCGCCGCCCCAGCCGTCGCGACGCCGGCCGAGGCGGAGGTCGAGGTCGAAGTCGAAAGCGAAACGCCAGCCGCCGCCGTCACGCCTGAGCCTGAACCGGTCCAGCCGGAAGCGACGCCGACGGCGGTCGAGGCCGACCAGCCGGTGCTGACGGCCGCGACGGCGGAGTTGGAAACCTTCGAGGCGCCCAAGCCCGAGGTCGATATCGAAGCCATCATCGCCGAAGACCCCAATCAAATCGTCGCCCCGCCTGAAAAGCCCAAGCGCGGGTGGTGGCGCCGCTGATCGGTCACGATTAAGCTGTCAGGATGCAGGCGGGGGCCGGTCGTTTTTGGAGTACGCCATGACGTGGCTTCCCCGATCCGCATCCCGCCTTCTGACCGCGGCGGCGGTGGGCTTTGCAGCCCTCGTCGCCGCCGGTCAGGCCTCGGCCCAGAGCCTGATCCGCGACACCGAGATCGAGGGGATCATCCGCGAATGGGTCGATCCGGTCTTCGTCTCCATGGGTCTGAACCCGTCCGACGTCGAGGTTCTTCTGGTCAATGACAATGAGCTGAACGCCTTCGCCACGCGCGGGCGGATCATGGGCGTGAACACCGGCCTGATCCTGCGGACCAAGAACCCCAATGAGCTGTTGGGCGTGATGGCGCACGAGGCGGGCCATATCAAGAACCGCCACACCCTGCGCGACGGGGCCCAGAACGCCGCCAAACAGCCCATGTTCATGACCATGGCCCTGGGCGCCCTGGCCATCGCTGCGGGCGCGCCGGACGCCGGCGTCGCCCTCCTGGGCTCCAGCCAGTATTTCGGCACGATCAGCGCGCTCCAGTATATGCAGAGCCAGGAGGGCGAGGCCGATCTGACCGGCGCGCGCGCCCTGGAAGGCGCCGGTGAATCCGGCGCCGGCCTGGTGTCCTTCTTCGAAAATTTCCGCGCCCAGGAGGTCTTCTCCGACGCCCGCCGCTATCCCTATTTCCGCAGCCACCCCCTGTCGTCGCAGCGGATCGAATCGGTGCGCCGTTTCGTCCAGGACCAGCCCCACTACGCGCATCGCGACAGCCCCGAGCGGATGGCGCAGCACGCCCTGATCCTGGCCAAGATCCACGCCTTCATGGACCCGCCGAACACCACCCTGCGGGCCTATCCGTCTTCCGATGTCAGCCTGCCCGGCCGCTACGCCCGCGCCATCGCCTGGTATCGGGACGGCCAGACCGACAAGGCGCTGACGGCCGTGGACGCCCTGATCGCCGAAGACCCTCAGAACCCCTATTTCGCGGAACTGAAGGGCCAGATCTATTTCGAAGAGGGCCGCCCGACCGAGGCCGTAACCGCCCACCGCGAGGCGGTGCGGCTGAAGCCTGACGCCCCCCTGCTGCGGATCAACCTGGCCCACGCCCTGATCGGCACAGAGGACCCCAAGAACCTCGACGAGGCCATCGACCAGCTCAAACACGCCACGGTCGCCGAGCGCGAGAACACCATGGCCTGGCGTTTGCTGGGACAGGCCTACGCCGCCCAGGGCAAGGAGGGCGAGGCCCGGCTGGCGACCGCGGAATACTATTTCGCCGCCGGCCAGGAACAGCAGGCCACCCAGTTCGCCCTGCGCGCCCGCAGCATGCTGGACCCGAACTCCATCGAATGGCGCCGGGCGGTCGATATCGTCCTGGCGTCCGGCGCGACGCCCGATGATCTTTTGGACCTCGATCGCCGCGAAGCCGGCCGTCGCCCCGCCACCCTGAACTGATCCCCCTCTCCGCCTGTTGCGAGACCTCATGACCCACGACGCCCCCGCGCCCGAGACACCCGCCGCTCCGCCCGCCCCGGCCCGCCGGATGAACGGGGCGGTCGCCGGCTATGTCGCCCTGGGGGTGTCGGTGGTCGCCCTGGGCCTGGCCGCCGCGCCCTATCTCGGAGGCGGGTCCAGCGACGTCCGCGCCTATCTCCTGGAACATCCCGAAGTCCTGCAGGAAGCCAGCCTCGCCTTGCAGGCCAAGGAGGGACAGGCCCGGGTCGATGAAACCAACCAGGCCGCCGCCGCCAACGCCGCCCTGTTGGCCCCCGACCGCCGCGACCCCGCCTTCGGTCCCGCCGACGCCAAGGTGACGGTGATCGAATTCTTCGACTTCCGCTGCCCCGGCTGCAAGGCGGTGGCGCCCCAGTACCGCGCCCTGATGGCGGCCCACCCGGACGTCCGTTTCGTCTTCAAGGACTGGCCCATCCTGGATCGGGGCGAGGACATCACCTCGCAATACGCCGCCCGCGCCGCCCTGGCCTCCCATCAGCAGGGCAAGTATCTCGAGGTCTACGACGCCCTGATGACCGAGCGAGCCCTGACGCCAGAGGCCATCGACCGCATCCTGGTCGAACACGGCGTCGATCTGGCCCGCGCCAAGGCGACCTTGGCCACACCTGACACCACCCGCCACATCGCCGACATCCACACCACGGCCGCCGCCCTGAAGCTTCAAGGCACCCCGACCTTCTTCGTCAACGGCAAGGCCGCCGCCAGCATCGACCCGGCCGAAATCGCCCGCATGATCGAGGCGGCGAAGCGATAAGGCCAAGCACAATGCGGCGGCTGCCCTGGGCTCTGGTGATCTTTCGGCTGGTGGCGGCCCCAGCCCTGCTTGGCCTGGCGCTTATCGGCCCGTCGGCAGCCATTACGGCCGCAGTCCTGCTCTCGCTCGCCGTCCTGTCCGATATCTTAGACGGCGTGATCGCGCGCCGTCTCGATTGCGTCACGCCGAACTTGAGACATTGGGACAGCCGCGCCGATGTCGTCTTCTGGCTTGGCGCTGCGATCGCCCTGCTTCTGATGCACCCTGCGCTGGTGGCGACCTTGCTCCCCCCCGCCCTGGCGCTGGTCGCCCTTGAAACCGCCAATCACGCCTTGAGCATCGCGAAGTTCAGACGCGAAGCCTCGCCCCATCACTGGATGTCCAAGGTATTCTGCCTCGCGCTCTGGGCCCTGTTCGCCCAACTTTTCGTGACGGGTCAACCCACCGCCCTGCTGTGGGCCGCCTTCGGCCTGGGCGTGATCTCCCAAATAGAAGCCGCCGCCATCACCTTGCGATTGAAGACCTGGCGCTGTGACGTGCCGTCCGTCTTCAGCCTGAACTCACGCTAACCCCCGACGCCCCCAAAGCAAACGGCCCCCGGATTTCTCCGGGGGCCGCTGAGGTCTTCGGGTCGTTTGGACCGTCGATTACTCGACGATCTTGGCCACGACGCCGGCGCCGACGGTGCGGCCGCCTTCACGGATGGCGAAGCGCAGGCCCTGGTCCATGGCGATCGGGGTGATCAGTTCGACGTTCAGCTCGGCGTTGTCGCCGGGCATGATCATCTCGACGCCTTCCTTCAGCTTCACGATGCCGGTCACGTCGGTCGTGCGGAAGTAGAACTGCGGACGATAGTTGGTGAAGAACGGGGTGTGACGGCCGCCCTCTTCCTTGGTCAGGATGTAGGCCTCGGCCACGAACTTGGTGTGCGGGGTGATCGAACCCGGCTTGCACAGAACCTGACCGCGCTCGACGTCTTCACGCTTGGTGCCGCGCAGCAGAACGCCGACGTTGTCGCCCGCCTGGCCCTGGTCCAGCAGCTTGCGGAACATTTCGACGCCCGTGCAGGTCGTCTTCTGGACCGGACGGATGCCGACGATCTCGACTTCTTCACCGACCTTGATCACGCCCTTTTCGACGCGGCCGGTCACCACGGTGCCGCGGCCCGAGATCGAGAAGACGTCTTCCACCGGCATCAGGAACGGCAGGTCCACCGGACGTTCCGGCTGCGGGATGTAGCTGTCGACGGTTTCCATCAGGGCCAGGATGCGCTGCTCGCCGATCTCCGGGTTCACGCCGTCGGTCGCGGCCTTGGCCGAACCCTTGGTGATCGGGATCTCGTCGCCCGGGAACTGGTACGAGCTCAAGAGCTCGCGCACCTCCATCTCGACCAGCTCCAGCAGCTCTTCGTCGTCGACCAGATCGACCTTGTTCATGAAGACCACCAGGGCCGGCACGCCGACCTGACGGGCCAGCAGGATGTGCTCGCGCGTCTGCGGCATCGGGCCGTCCGCGGCCGAAACCACCAGGATCGCGCCGTCCATCTGCGCCGCGCCGGTGATCATGTTCTTCACATAGTCGGCGTGGCCGGGGCAGTCGACGTGCGCATAGTGACGGTTCGCCGTCTCATATTCCACGTGCGCCGTGTTGATCGTGATGCCGCGCGCCTTCTCTTCCGGCGCGGCGTCGATGTCGGCGTAGTTCATCGCCTTGGCGCCGCCGGCCTTCGCCAGCGTCATCGTGATCGCCGCCGTCAGCGTCGTCTTGCCGTGGTCAACGTGACCAATCGTGCCGATGTTGCAGTGCGGCTTCGTGCGTTCGAACTTTTCCTTGGCCATGGCCAAACTCCTGATGGCCCGGGTTGAGGGGCGCGATGCTGATCTAAAAACCTGGAGCGGGTAGACGGGATCGAACCGACATCCTCAGCTTGGAAGGCTGCTGCACTACCATTGTGCTATACCCGCGCGGAGACTGCGGAAGTTCCGGGGAACGCCGCAGCCGATTCCTCTCCGTCGTCCTGATCCGTCGTGTTCGAAGGCGCGTGGTGGGGGAAGAAGGACTCGAACCTTCGAAGCTTACGCAGGGGATTTACAGTCCCCCCCCTTTGCCGCTCGGGACATTCCCCCAACGCGCCTTGTCGAACCGCCGGACCCCTCGTTCCGCCCATAATCAAGCGGGACGAAACAAAAGCCTTCGGCATGTCGCCTCCTCTGCGATAGAGGGGGCGCCCAGACCCGAAAGCCCTTGGGGCTCCAAATCGGAGGGCGTCTTATAGTGTCGTCGAAATCAGAACGCAACGACCGTAGAAGCGGTAAAAAGCCAATCCCAGCAAACCCATCTTCCGGCCCGCGGGAAAGGGGCCAAAAGCCTGTCGCAAAAGGCTTTTCCGGCCGAGATGATGCGAGCCGAACCCCGCGTTCGCCCGATCGCGGCAAGGCGGACGCCGATAATTTTCTGTGGGGCCGTCACCCCGTCCTCGCCGCCCTGGCGAATCCGGCGCGGCGCGGCATGGGCCGGTTGCTGGCCACGCCCGAGCGCGCCGCCGAAATCGAGGAGGGCCGATTGGCGCACGGCCACAAGATCGAAGTGGTCGAGGGCCAGATCCTGACCCGCATGCTGCCGCCCGGCGCCGTCCATCAGGGCCTGGCCTTCAAGGTCCAGCCGCTGGAAGGAGTGTCGCTGGACGATCTGGCCGATCCGGCCCAGGGGGTCATCGTCATGCTGGACCAGTTGACCGATCCGCAGAACGTCGGCGCCGTCTTCCGCTCCGCCCTGGCTTTTGGGGCTCGGGGGATCGTCGTTCAGGATCGCCATGCGCCCGCCCTGGCCGGCGCCCTGGCCAAGGCGGCGGTCGGCGCCACCGAACGCCTGCCCCATGCGCGAGTGACCAATCTGTCGCGCGCCCTGGAAAGACTGGCGGATCTGGGCTGGCGCGCGGTCGGCCTGGACGGTTCGGCCGACCAGACGCTGGAAGAGGCGCTGGACGCCCAGCCGACGGTCCTGGTCATGGGTTCCGAAGGCGACGGCATCCGTCGTCTGGTGGCCGAACATTGCGACGTCCTGGCCAAGATCCCCATGCCGGGCGGATTCGAGAGCCTGAACGTCTCCAATGCGGCGGCCGTGGCGCTTTATGAGGCTGCGCGCGCGCAACGCGGCTGACAGACGGCGCGGGCGAGGTTAAGGAGCCGCCATGGAATTCCTCTCTTCTCCCGAACTCGCCAGCCAAGCGACCGCGCTGGGCCAGGTTCTGCTGATGGATCTGGTCCTGGCCGGCGACAACGCCGTCGCCGTCGGCCTGGCCGCCGCCGCCCTGCCCCAGGAACAGCGCAAGAAGGCCATTCTGATCGGCCTGGCCGCCGCCGTGGTCATGCGCATCGGCTTCGCCCTGATCACCGTGCAGCTGCTGGCCCTGGTCGGGCTGCTGCTGGCGGGCGGTCTTCTGCTGCTTTGGGTCTGTTGGAAGATGTGGCGAGAACTGCAGGAGCAGCGCACCCACGATCAGGCCGAGGCGGAAAAGGAGCTGGAGCTCGCCCTTAGCATCGAGCACGGCACCGGCCCCTCGCCCGAAGAGCTGGGCGTCAAGCGCAAGTCCTTCGGCGCCGCCCTGCTCCAGATCATGATCGCCGACATCACCATGTCGCTGGACAATGTGCTGGCCGTCGCCGGCGCCGCCCACGAACACCCTTGGATCATGGTCTTCGGCCTGATCCTATCCATCGCCCTGATGGGTGTGGCGGCGACCTATATCGCCCGTCTGCTGCACCGCTTCCGCTGGATCGGCTATGTCGGTCTGGTCGTGGTTCTGTACGTCGCCCTGCATATGATCTGGGACGGCGCGCGTCAGGTGGTGGTCCGCACCGGCAATATGGAGCAGTTCAACGCCTCGGCCCCGGCCTTCATCGAGATCAGCCCGAAGGAAGCCGCCAAACATCTGGGCCAGAAGCGCGCCGAAGACAGCGCGGTGACCGCGCCGGCTGAGCCCAAGCCCGTTCCCGCCGCATGACGGTCGCGACCGTCACCGTCGAAGAGGCGGCGGCCTGGCTTCAGTCGGGCGAAGCCGTGCTGATCGACGTGCGCGAAGCGGACGAGTTCGCCGCCGCCCGCATCGACGGCGCCGTCCTGGCCCCGCTCAGCGCCATGCCCGCCGCCTGGCAGGCGCTGGACCTGCCGGCCGACCGCAAGATCGTGGTCATGTGCCTGAAGGGCGGTCGCAGCCATCAGGTCTGCGCCTATGTGGGTCCGACCGGGCCGGAGGGCCAGCCGCTGTTCAACCTGACCGGCGGGATCCAGGCCTGGGCCGCCGCCGGTCTGCCGATCGTCGAGGACTAGGTTCAATCGACATTCAGCTTACTGCGGTCAGGCCGCTCTTCCCGCGTCAGAGGCCTTGATGCGGCGACCGGGTTCATCACAGCGAGCACGGCGGATTCACAGCGGTCACGACGCCGTCGGAACGCGCCGTGTTCGCCGTGAACTCGTCGTGCTCCGTTGTGATGAACCCACCCTCAATCGGCGTTCCGCCGCCGGACGTTTTCCCTTCCGCTGACGCGGGAAGGAAGACCGAAACTCAATGGAGTAGAGTCTTCAACGCCCGAGGCGCCTCTCCTGGGTCGGCGGCTGCGCGCCGCCCGGCAGGACGGCGGCAGGCCCAATGTCGATTGGCCCTAGTTCGCCGCTTCGGTGAACTGGTCGAAGGCGCGCAGGGCGTCGGCGGCGTACATCAGGGCCGGGCCGCCGCCCATATAGACCGTCATGGCCATGACTTCGGCGATCTCGTCGCGCGTCGCGCCCAAATCCTTCAGCGCCTTGGCATGAAAGCCGATACAGCCGTCGCACCGCTGGGACACGCCGATCGCCAGGGCGATCAGCTCTTTGGTCTTCTTGTCCAGGGCGCCGTCGGCGGTCGCCGTCTTGGCCAGTTCCGAAAAGGCCTGCATCGGCCCCGGCTGCGCCCGGCGCAGTTCACCGATATAGGCCGAGATATCGCGCGTCAGCGCCGTATAGTCCTTGGCCATAACGGCCTCCTTTTCAATTTCGATATTTATGATATGATCGAAATATGAAATGTAAAGACCTACCGATGACCGCTGTCTTCGACGGCCTTCCGGCCCGAGCGGATCAGGCGGCGGCGTTTCTGAAGGGGCTGGCCAGTCCGCACCGGCTGCTGATCCTGTGCGCCCTGGCCCAGGGAGAGCGCAACGTCTCCACCCTGATCGCCGAGACCGGCATGGCCCCTACATCCATGTCCCAGCATCTGGCCAAGCTGAAGGACGAGGGGGTGATCGACGTTCGCCGCGACCACCGCACCCTGACCTATTTCATCGTCCATCCGGCGGCGGTTCAGGTCATGGACGTGCTGCACGCCCATTTCTGCGGCAGCCTGCAGGCGGACTGAGGCGGTCGCCCTACTCCGCCCCGCCGAAGCGTTCGGACCATTCCGCCACCTGGGCGTCTTCGATCTTGGCGAACAGCACGCCCTGAGCCTCGACCTTGCCGCTGACCGGCAGACGGTTCAGCAAGTCCTCGTCCGCTGCGGGCCAGCTGAGATCGGTCGAACCGACCGAGGCGGCGATCTTCTCAGCCGAGAAGGGCAGAATCGGTGCCGCCAACCGGGCGAACAGGGCCACCAGGTTCAGGCCGGTGCGCACGCCCACCGCCGCCCGGTCGCGATCGGTCTTCAGGGCCGTCCAGGGGGCCGCGACCTGCAGATATTCGTTGCCCAGCACCCAGGCGGCGCGGACGGCGACGGCGGCCTTGCGGAACTCCATCGCCTCGAACTGTTCGGTCGCCTCGGCCACGGTGGCCCGGATGTCGGCCTCCAGCTTAATCTCGACCGGTCCCGCCTCGCCGCCCTCGGGCACCACGCCGTCGAACTTGGACTCGGCGAACTTGACGATCCGATTGACGAAATTCCCTAGCACATCGGCCAGGTCCTTGTTGGTCGAGGCCTGGAAATCCTCCCAGGTGAAGGCCGAATCCGCGTGCTCCGGCCCATAGGCCGTCAGGCGCCATCGCCAGTAGTCGGCCGGCAGCAGCTCCAGCGCCTGGTCCATGAAGACGCCGCGCTTCTGGCTGGTCGAGAACTTGCCGCCATACCAGTTCAGCCAGTTGAAGGCCTTCAGCTGGTCCACCGTCTTCCACGGCTCGCCCGAGCCGATGATGGTCGCGGGGAAACTGACCGTGTGAAAGGCGACATTGTCCTTGCCCATGAACTGGACGTAGCGGACGTCGTCCGCCCCCTCGTCCAGACGCCACCAGTCGCGCCAGGTCCGGCCCGTAGCCTCGGCCCACTCCTCGGTCGCGGCTATATATTCGATGGGGGCGTCGAACCAGACGTAGAAGACCTTGTCCTCCATGCCCGGGCGGGGAAAGCCGTCCTTGGTCACCGGCACGCCCCAGACCAGGTCGCGGGTGATGCCCCGATCGATCAGCCCCTCGTCCAGATGCTTGTAGGCGATGGACTTGGCCAGGGTCTGCCAGCCGGTCTTGCCGTCGACCCAGGCGCGGATCTGGGGCTCGATCCGGGTCTGAAGCAGATACAGGTGGCGGGTGTCACGTACCTCCAGATTCCGGGAGCCCGACACTGACGAATAGGGGTCGATCAAGTCGGTCGGGTCCAGCAGCCGTCCGCAGTTGTCGCACTGATCGCCGCGCGCGCCGACATGGCCGCAGTGGGGGCAGGTCCCCTCGACATAGCGGTCGGGCAGGAAACGGGCGTCGTCGATCGAATAGATCATCCGATCCACCCGCTCCTCGATCAGGCCGTTCTTCTCCAGCGCCTCGGCGAAATGCTGGGTCAGGCGATGGTTCTGCGGGTTCGAGGACCGGCCGAACCAGTCGTAGCTGAGGCCGAAGGCCTGGCCGGCGGCCTTCTGGATCTCGTGCTGCTCGTCGCAATAGGTCCGCACGTCCTGACCGGCGGCGGCGGCGGCGAGTTCAGCCGGGGTGCCGTGCTCGTCAGTGGCGCAGATATAGAGGACCTGATGGCCCTGGGCCCGCTTGAACCGCGCCCAGACGTCGGCCGGCAACATCGAGCCCGCCAGATTCCCCAGGTGCTTGATGCCGTTGATGTAGGGCAGCGCCGAGGTGATGAGGATGCGGGCCATGATCGTCCAGGAGTTCGGGGAAGCGCAGGGATATAGAGCGGCGGCGCGGTTTCCTCAAACGCCTTGCGGCAGACGGCGCGCAATACGGATGAATCGCCCCGTCAACAGGGTCGAGGAGGCAAGGCTGGCGATGACCACCGCCCACACCAAGCCGTTCACGCCCATTTGGTGCGCGAGGACCCAGCCCAGCGGCATCATGACAGCCCCATAGGCGGTGAAATGCAGGATAGTCGGCCACCAGACGTCGCCCGCCGCGCGGTTCGCCTGGGCGGCCACCACCTGGATGCCGTCCGCCACGAAGAACAGGGTCGCCAGCACCAGCGCCGGGGCGGCGATGGCCAAGAGCGCCGGGTCGCGGTTATAGGCGCCGACGATCAGATGGGCGCTGGGCCAGACCGCCAGGGCGACGACGAAGGTCAGGGCCGTGACGACGCCCAGGCCGACCAGACCGGCCCGCAACACCCCTCGGCCATCGCCGGCGCCATAGCTGCGGCCCACCAGCACCGCCGTCGCCGAGGACAGCCCCATGGGCAGCATGAAGACGATGGCCGAGACGTTCAGCACCACGGCCCAGGCCGCCGTCTCGGCCGCGCCGATCTGGCCGGCGAAGAAGGTGAAACCGGAAAAGGCTCCGACCTCGATAAAATAGGAGGCGCCGGCGCCCAGGCCGACCTTGACCTGTTCCCGCGCGGCCTGGGGATCGCGTTCGGGCTTGTCGAATACACCCAGGGCGCGCGCCTCGGGCAGGCGCAGAATATAAACCACCAGAAAGAGCGCCAGGGCCGCCCGCGCCCCGAAGGTCGCCCAGGCCGAGGCGAAGGCGCCGTTGAAGCCGATCCTCAAAAGATCCGGCACCAACAGCAGGTTCAGCGTCAGATTGACCCCATTGGCGACCCACATGGCGACCATGCCGGGCTTGGGCCGCCCCAGGGCTTCCAGGAAGAATTGGCCCGTCACCGAGATCAGATAAAAGGGCATGGACAGGGCGAAGACGATCAGGGCGGGGCTCGCCCCCTCGGCCAGACCGTCTTCCAGGCCCATCTTGCCGAGTCCCCAGGGTCCGACCACGATCAGGGCGATCATGGAGACCACGCCGATCTGCAACGAATAGGTCATGCCCCGGCGCAGCACCGAGCCGACCGAGTGCCGCCGTCCCTCGCCCAGCATCCGCGCGGTCATCACCTGAACGCCCAGCATCAGACCGACCGCCGTCGTCACCACGATGGACGTCGGCGCCCAGGCCAGAGAGTGGAAGGCCAGTTCGCGGCTTGAGAAATTGCCGACGACAATGGCGTCGGTCAGACCCATGGTCATGATGCCGATCCGCGCCAGGATCACCGGCCAGGCCAGGTTCAGCAGGTCGTGGAAGGCGGTGCGGGTCTGGGAGCTGAGCGCGATCATCGGACGCGGCACAGGCCATGCGGGATCGTCGGGGTCAACTCCCAAAAACTCTGGGGTCTTGGCTACCAGGCGCCCAGTTCACGCAGTTGACGGACCAGCTCCTCCGGCGCCTCGCCGGCGTCCAGCGTATCCAGATCAGGCGGGACGTCCTTGGGCTCGAAATAGCGCCAGCCCTGGAAGGGCCGCCGCGCCAGGGGCGCCGTGCGGATCACCCGAGGCTCCAGCATGATCTCGCACCGGCTCTGCTTGCCCTCGCCCAGGGTCGTGATGTCCAGAACCGGCTGGCGACAGACGATCACGCCCTTCACCACCCAGTACAGCGACCCGCCGTCCTCGATTTCCGAAGCGCGTTTGGGCGTCATTCGGGTGTGAACCACCAGAGGTCCGCCCTTGGCGGCGCGGCGTTCCAGCCATTCGACGTCGGGCACCCCGACGCCCAGCTTGATCATGTGAAGCGGCATGGCGACCACGTAATCTCCCTTAAGGGCCTTCGCCAGTTTCTCTTTACGGTCGGACCTTAGGGTGCGGTCCGTGCCTTCTTCTCATTCACGGCGCAACGGAACGACCATGTACGGATTGATTACGCGCCTGACGGCGCATCCCGGCCGCCGCGACGAACTGGCGCTTCTGCTGACCGATCCGGCCGTGAAGAAACACGGATGCCATTCCTACATCGTCGCCCACGACCTGGCCGACGCGGAAACCCTGTGGGTGACGGAGGTCTGGGTCGATCAGCCCACCCACCAGTCCTGGAGCCGGGACCTGCGCGCCAGCGGCGCCTGGCGAGCCGTTTACGGCCTGATGGCCAAGATGGATGAGTCCATCCTGACCCGCCCCCTGGGCGGGATCGGGTTTTGATCCGCGATCAGTCCGGCGCCTTGACCACCGCCAGAACCGCCGCCTCCCCCACCTGATCCCCGACGGCCGCGACGCTTTCGACAACCCCGTCGAAGGGCGCCGTCAGGGCGTGCTCCATCTTCATCGCCTCCAGCACCACGACCGGCTGACCCTTGGTTACAGCGTCGCCCGCCTTGACCGGGGCGGCGACGACCTTGCCGGGCATGGGGGCGCGAAGGGAGCCGTCGGAAACGGCGCCTGCCGACCCGGTTCGCGGCGCGCGACGCGACACCTCATAGGCGTCACCCTGATAGAAGACGACGAAGCCGCCATCAATTTCGGGGCCGTAACGGACTAAAGGCTGGCCACACAGATAGCCTCCCTGATGCGCCGTCCCGTTGATGAAGAAAGCGTGCTCCGTCACCGGCAACGCATTGAGGCGAAAGCCGACCGCGCCATACTCAGTGTCCCAGGTATCGGCCGGGTTCACAGATCTGGATCTCCACAGCAAATCGCTGGCGTCATTGATGACAGCTTTGGAGACCATCGGGTGGGACAACGCCCCCTCCTCCGCCGCGATGAACCCGGTATCCACATCCCCCGCCACAAAGCGCGGATGGTCCAGGCAACGTTTCAGAAAGCCCGCATTGGTCTTGACCGGCCAGACCTCGACCTCGCCCGCCGCCTCGGCCAGCCGCGCCGCCGCCGCCTCGCGGGTGTCCTCATGCACGATCAGCTTGGCGATCATCGGGTCGTAGAACTGGCTGACCTCGCCGCCCTGTTCCACGCCGGTGTCGACCCGAATTCCTTCGGGCATGACGAAATGGTCCAGCCGCCCAATCGACGGCAGGAAGCCGGTCGCCGGATCTTCGGCATAGAGGCGGGCCTCCATGGCCCAGCCGTTCAGGCGGATCTGATCCTGCTTCAGCGGCAGGGGCTCGCCCGCCGCCACCCGGAACTGCCATTCGACCAGGTCGACGCCGGTCACGCTCTCGGTCACCGGATGTTCGACCTGAAGCCGGGTGTTCATCTCCATGAACCAGACGCCGTCCGCCTTCAGCCCGTCCGAGGCGTCGGCGATGAATTCGATCGTCCCGGCCCCGACATAGTTGACCGCCTTGGCCGCCTTGATCGCCGCGTCCGTTACAGCGGCGCGCACGGCCTCGCTCATGCCCGGAGCCGGCGCCTCTTCGATCACCTTCTGGTGGCGGCGTTGCAGGGAGCAGTCCCGCTCATACAGATGCACGACCTCGCCGTGCCGATCCCCGAACACCTGCACCTCGATATGGCGCGGGCGGGTGATGTAGCGTTCGATCAGCACCCGGTCGTCGCCGAAGGCGGCCGCCGCCTCGCGCCGGGCGCTGGCCAGGCCGGCGGCGAAATCGGCCGGGTCATCGACCCGTTTCATCCCCTTGCCGCCGCCGCCCGCCACGGCCTTGATCAGCACCGGATAGCCGATCCGCGCCGCCTCGGCCGTCAGGGTCTCTTGCGACTGGTCTGCGCCCTGATAGCCGGGCGTCACCGGCACCCCGGCCTGGATCATCAGTTCCTTGGCCGCGTCCTTCAGCCCCATGGCCCGGATCGAAGCCGGGTCCGGCCCGATCCAGATCAGCCCCGCCGCCGCCACCGCCTCGGCGAAGTCGGCGTTTTCGCTCAGGAAGCCATAGCCGGGGTGGATGGCCTCGGCCCCCGTCGCCTTGGCCGCCGCCAGCACCTTGGCCCCGTCCAGATAGCTCTCACGCGCCGGCGCCGGCCCGATCAGCACCGCCTCGTCCGCCGCCCGCACATGCAGGGCCTGGGCGTCGGCCTCCGAATAGACGGCGATGGTGCGAATCCCCATCCGCTGGGCGGTGCGGAAGACGCGACAGGCGATTTCGCCGCGATTGGCGACAAGGACGGACTTGAACATGCCCCGGTCTTAGCCGGATCGTGCGCCCCTGCCCAGCGGTTCTCCCCGGCTGCGACGGCGAGGCCTTGCGCCCCGCGCCAGACCGGCTATCCCGGCCCCATGTCCCTGCGCCCCCTCTTCGTCACCCAGGTCTATGAAGCCTCCCTCGCCGAGGGAAGCGGCTGGCCGGCCTTCAACGCCCAGCTGATCGAGGTGGTCCGGATGATGGCCGAAGAAGACGCCGCCGGCCGCCGCTGGTGCCGCGACAACGCCTATCGCGGCTACACCTCCTACGCCTCTCTGAACGACCTGCCCCAGCGCTTCCCCGAGTTCGCAGAGCTGAAGCGCCATCTGGACCGCCACGCCCTGGCCTATGCCCAGGCCCTGAACTTCGACCTGGCCCGCAAGCCGCGTCTGGACAATCTGTGGGTCAATATATTGAAGCCCGGCGGCGGCCACACCAGCCATATCCACCCCCACGCCTATCTGTCCGGCACCGTCTATATCGACGTGCCCGACGGCGCCTCCGCGCTGAAGCTGGAAGACCCCCGCCTGCCCTTCATGATGGCCCGCCCCGGCCTCACCGACGACGCCCCCGAGGCCGAACGCCCCTTCGTCTATCTGCGGCCCCAGGCCGGGACGGTGCTGATGTGGGAAAGCTGGCTGCGCCACGAGGTGCCGACCAACCAGGCCAAGTCCGACCGGATTTCGATCAGCTTCAACTACGCCTGAGGCGCCCCGTGGGCGACACGGACCTTCCCCCGCCTGCGGGGGAAGTGTCAGCTCGTCGAGCGCAGCGAGACGGCTGACGATGGGGGAAGTCTTCCTTTTTGGCGACACTTCCCCCTCCGACCCTGGTCCGCTACGCGGACGCCGGGGATGGTCTCCCCCGCAAGCGGGAGAGGGTCTTTCGCCTATGCCGGGCGTGGGGGCGTCCGCCTCGTGCGGCGTCCAGAACCCCTCCACCCCCGCGTAAGCGGCGCGGCGGTCCCCCTCCCCGCAGGCGGGGAGGAGACGGTGCGACGGCCCTTGCCTGTCTCCTCCCCATGAAATGGGGACGCAGCGCGAAGCGCAGCGGCGTGAGAGAGGGGTTCTAAGCCGCATCACCAGCCTGCGCGCCGACCCTCCTTTCGTCATCCTACGGCGAGCCGCGCCTTCGCGGCCCAGACTGGGAAGAAGCCGGTGGCTAAGAAGATGCCGTGGCCTTGTGGTATGTGGAAGAGCACAGCGAATGTTCTTGCTTAGTTCCCAGACTTAGCTTTTTCTCGGCGTTTTCTGCGAAGCGGGAACGAGCCTTGGATCAAAAGCCGAAAGAAGAAATTGTAGCGAAAATGACCCGCTTCCGACTGGAGCGGTCAAAGGGTCGGTTAAAGCAACTCCTCCAGCGATCGGATGAGGAAGCGTTTCTCCAAATGATCTGGGCCGTGGATCTCTTACAAGGTGGAGAGCCAGACATTGCGAGGAAGTTTATCCGGGCTCCTGCAGATGCTGCGGCCGCAAAAATTGGTGATCGCTACTTCGCATACAAATGGATTCTCGAGGATTTGGTCAATCACCGAATTTCGGTTCGCCAACTCCCCCGAAAGGAAGGTCCGAATTGGCGTTTAGATTGCACCAACTACGATGCATTTACTGCTGTGTATAACGCACTCCACCAAATCCAAGATGCAGAGCAAATCCTTGATGTCACTCGGAGAGAAAACATTTGGGCAGAGATGCTGACGTGACCCCCTGAAACTCCTCCAGGAATAGCTAGAGTCCGCCCCTCGAAAGGACGGACAGAATGAAGCGATCAAGGTTCACGGAAGAGCAGATCATCGGGATCCTGCGTGAGCAGGAGGCCGGCGTCCCGGTGGCGGATCTGTGCAGGAAGCACGGGCTGAGCTCGCCGACCTTCTACAAGTGGAAGGCCAAGTATGGCGGTATGGACGTGTCGGAGGCCCGGCGTCTGAAGGCTCTGGAAGACGAGAACGCCAAGCTGAAGCGGATGCTGGCGGACTCGATGCTGGACAACGTCGCGCTGAAGGATTTGCTGGGAAAAAAGTGGTGACGCCCGCAGCTCATCGAGCGGCGGCGGCGCACCTGCAGTCGGCCTACGCGATGAGCGAGCGGCGGGCTTGTCGGGTGCTGGGTGTGGATCGGACGAGCGTGCGCTATCAGGCGACGCGACCGGACGATGGCGCCCTGCGGGATCGGCTGAAGGCCCTGGCCCAGGAGCGTCGGCGGTTCGGCTATCGACGTCTGCACGTGATGCTCCGGCGCGAGGGCCATGCGGTCAACAAGAAGCGGGTCCAGCGGATCTACCGCGAGGAGAAGCTGACGGTGCGCCGGCGTGGCGGGCGAAAACGCGCCATGGGCACAAGGCGGCCGCTGGAGATCCCTCTGGTCGCGAACCAGCGCTGGTCGCTGGACTTCGTGTCCGATCAGATGACCGACGGGCGGCGCTTCCGCATACTGACGGTGATCGACAACTGCACCCGCGAGTGCCTCGGGCTCGTCGCCGATACCTCGCTGTCAGGGCGACGGGTGGCGCGCGAGTTGGACGCCATCATCCTGCGACGCGGGCGACCCGAGACGATCATCAGCGACAACGGCACGGAATATACGTCCAACGCCATCCTGGCCTGGGCCGACGACGCCGGTGTGGGCTGGCACTACATCGCGCCGGGCAAGCCTCAGCAGAACGGCTTCAACGAGAGCTTCAACGGCCGCCTGCGTGACGAGCTGCTGAACGAGACGCTGTTCCGATCCCTGCCGCACGCCCGCGCCGTGCTGGAGGCCTGGCGGCGCGATTACAACGAGCGGCGTCCGCACTCGAAGCTCGGGTGGCTGACGCCGCAGGCTTATGCAGATGCGCTCACCGGACAGATCGGCCGGTCCGCTGCGCTGGTTGAAAGCTGCGCTGACCGGCCTCTTGCCAACCCCACCAACCCCAGTTCAGATCACCAAAGGACTCTCGTTATGGCTGGATGAGAAACGGGGGTCACGTCAGGTCAAGCGAACCCGCGCCAAAGCTGGTGCATAGCCGGGTGCTAATGCACCCGCGCCTTCCCGATCTCCAACCCGCCCTCGCCGGCGGTGACGGCAATCACCCCGCCGTCCTCGATCTCGCCGGCCAGCAGTTTGCGCGCAATCGGGTCCACCAGCTCCTTCTGGATCACCCGTTTCAGCGGCCGCGCCCCATAGGCCGGGTCGTAGCCGCGGTCGGCCAGCCAGGCCAGGGCGGCGTCGTCCAGGTCCAGCGTCATGCGGCGGTCGGCCAGCAGCTTTTCGAACCGTGACAGCTGGATCCGCACGATCCCGCCCATCTGGTCGCGGCCCAGGCGGTGGAACAGGATGATCTCGTCGATCCGGTTCAGGAACTCGGGCCGGAAGTGGGCGCGGACGGCCTCCATGACGAAGGGGCGGACGGCCTCCACATCCTCGCCCTCGCCCTGATCGGCCAGATACTGGCTGCCCAGGTTGGAGGTCATGATGATCAGGGTGTTGCGGAAGTCGATGGTCCGCCCCTGGCCGTCGGTCAGGCGGCCGTCGTCCAGCACTTGCAGCAGCACGTTGAAGACGTCGGGGTGGGCCTTTTCGACCTCGTCGAACAGAACGACCTGATAGGGGCGGCGACGGACAGCCTCGGTCAGGGCGCCGCCCTCGTCATAGCCGACATAGCCGGGAGGGGCGCCGATCAGGCGGCTGACGCTGTGCTTCTCCATATATTCGGACATGTCCAGCCGGGTGATGGCGGCCTCGTCGTCGAACAGGAAGTCGGCCAGGGCCTTGGTCAGTTCGGTCTTGCCCACGCCGGTCGGGCCCAGGAAGAGGAAACTGCCCAGCGGCCGGTTGGGGTCGTTCAGCCCGGCCCGGGCGCGGCGCACGGCGTCGGAGACGGCGGCCAAAGCCTCGTCCTGGCCCACCACGCGGGCGGACAGGGCCTCCTCCATCTTCAGCAGTTTTTCGCGCTCGCCCTCCAGCATCTTGTCGACGGGCACGCCGGTCCAGCGGCTGACGACGGCGGCGATCTGTTCGGCGTCGACCACCTCGGGCGTCAGGGGGCCGGATTTGTCGGCCTCGTTCGCCTCGGCCTCGGCCAGCTGTTTCTCGATCTGGGGGATCTGGCCGTAGGCGATCTCGGACGCTCTCCCCAGGTCGCCGGCGCGCTGGGCGTTGGTCAGCTCCAGACGCAGGCGGTCCAGGGTTTCACGCAACTGGGCGCCCTGGCCGACCTTTTCCTTCTCGGCCTTCCACTGGGCGGTCAGGTCGTCGGACTGACCTTCCAGATCGGCGATCTCGTCCTCCAGCTTCTCCAGCCGGTGTTGAGAGGCCTGGTCGGTCTCCTTCTTCAGGGCCTCCCGCTCGATCTTCAGCTGGACCAGGCGGCGGTCGATCTCGTCCAGGGCCTCGGGCTTGGAGTCCACGGCCATGCGCACGCGGCTGGCGGCCTCGTCGATCAGGTCGATGGCCTTGTCAGGCAGGAAGCGGTCGGTGATGTAGCGGTTCGACAGGGTGGCGGCGGCGACGATGGCGCTGTCGGAGATGCGGACCCCGTGGTGGACCTCGTACTTCTCCTTCAGTCCACGGAGGATCGACACCGTGTCCTCCACCGTCGGTTCGGAGACGAAGACCGGCTGGAAGCGGCGGGCCAGGGCGGCGTCCTTTTCGACGTGCTTCCTGTATTCATCCAGGGTGGTGGCGCCGACGCAGTGCAGTTCGCCGCGCGCAAGCGCCGGCTTCAGCAGATTGGAGGCGTCCATGGCGCCGTCGCCTTTGCCGGCGCCGACCAGGGTGTGCATCTCGTCGATGAACAGGACGATGCCGCCCTCGGCCGCCGAAACCTCGGAAAGCACGGCCTTCAGCCGCTCCTCGAACTCGCCGCGGTATTTGGCGCCGGCGATCAGGGAGCCCATGTCCAGCGCCATGACGGTCTTGTCGCGCAAGGATTCGGGCACGTCGCCGTTGACGATGCGCAGGGCCAGGCCCTCGACGATGGCGGTCTTGCCGACGCCGGGCTCGCCGATCAGGACGGGGTTGTTCTTGGTGCGCCTGGCCAGGACCTGGATGGTGCGGCGGATCTCTTCGTCGCGGCCGATGACGGGGTCGATCTTGCCGTCGCGGGCGGCCAGGGTCAGGTCGCGGGCGTAGCGTTTCAGGGCGTCGTAGCCGTCTTCGGCGGCGGCGCTGTCGGCGGTCTTGCCCTTGCGGACGTCAGCGATGGCGGCCTCCAGCTTGTCGGCGGTCACACCGGCGGATTTCAGCACCTCGGCGGCGGTTCCGCCCTCCTTGGCCAGGGCCGCCAGCAGGCGTTCGGTGGTGACGAAGGCGTCGCCGGCGGATTTTGAGGACTCTTCGGCGGCGGCGAAGACGCGGGCGGTGTCGCCGTCCAGATACAGCTGGCCCGAGCCGCCGGTGACCTGGGCGCGCTTCTTCAGCGCGGTTTCGACATCGGCCTCGGCGCGGCGGGCGTCGCCGCCGGCGGCGGTGATCAGGTTTCTGGCCAGACCGTCGCGCTCCTCAAGCAGGACCTTGAGCAGGTGTTCGGGGGCGAACTGCTGGTGACGGCGGGCCAGGGCCAGCGACTGGGCCGACTGGACGGCCTGTTTGGCGCGGTCGGAATAGAGATCGAGATTCATAGGTGTCCCCTCATCAGGCGGATTTCGCCCGCGCCGCCCTTTCAGGAAGCGACGACACGGGTCTGTGAAATCCAGATGGTGTGACCCGTCGGGCACACAAGGGGTGGCGGGCGGGAGATTTCACCCCGCCCGCGCTTCGCCGTCATGTCTCAGCCGCCGGTCGGGCCGGTCGAGAAGTCGAACTGTTCCGGCTGGCGGCGCGGCCCGCCGAAGTTCCAGGTCAGGCCGACGTAGAAGGCCCGCAGCTTGATGTCCTGCTCCGAGCGTTCGCGGAACTGCGGCGTCTCATAGACGGTCGTGGTGTTGAAGCTGTTGAACAGGTCGCGCGCGGTGAAGTTGAACGACAGCTGCTCGTTCAGCTTGCGACGATAGCCCAGATTGACCATGCCGCCGGCCTCGCGCCGCCCCTGGGCCAGAAGACTGTCGCCCTGCCAGAAGCTGGACAGTTGGACGAAGTCCTTGGCCGTCGGCTGCCAGTTCAGGCTCAGGCGTCCGCTGGCCAGGGTCGCCTCGCGGTCTCCGCCGCCGACCACGGCGCCCGAGTCGATCTCCTGACGGAAGACATTGACTCCGGCGCTGTAGCGCAGGGTCGACAGCAGGCGCCCGTTCGCCGTCGCCTCGACGCCCACATCCTGGCGCGAGCCCAGGTTTTCGGGTCGGGTCAGGAAGACGCCGCCGCCGATGTCGGTCGCCACATCGGTGAAGGCCTTGTCAGTGTTCCGCAGATAGGCCGTCGCCTGATAGAAGCTCTGGCCCTTGCGCATCTGCCACATGGCCTCGAAGCTGTCGGTCTCCTGCGGCTCCAGGTCCGGATTGCCGGAACGGACGTTCAACGGGTCCTGATAGGCGACGAAGGGATTCAGCTGGCTGGGCTGGGGCCGCTGGATGCGGCGCGAATAGCTGGCGCGCAGGGTCTGTTCGGCCGACAGCTGATATTGCAGATGGGCCGTCGGATAGGCGCGGAAATAGTCCTGGGACGCCGAGGCGCCGCCGGTCAGGTCCTTGATCTCGATGTCCGCCTGCTCCAGGCGCAGGCCCAGCTGAGCCGACAGCTTTTCGCCCAGAGGACGTTCGTAGGTGGTGTAGAGGGCGTGCACCGTCTGCTCGGCCTCGAACCGGTTGTTCAGGGCCGGGACGGGCGTCAGGGCGGCCTCGGACGGGCCACGCAGAAAGCCGGCGTCCTGCTCGGGCCGCTGAAGGTTCAGCTCATAGCCCAGGCGCAGCTTGCCGCCGTCCGACATCGGGCGGGTATAGGCGCTGGTGAAGCCCCAGGTGACCTGATCGACGTCAGTCCGAGTGCGCTCGTACAGGGCCGCCGCCGCCGGCGTCAGGAAGGTGGTCAGGGCCTGGCTGGTGTTTTCATTGCTGTTGGAATCGTAGCGCAGTTCGTTGGACCATTCATGGCCGTCGCCGTCGAAGCGGCGCAGCACCCGGGCCGTGGCGCCCCAGTTGGCGAAGTCAAAGTCCGACGATCCCTCGCGCCGATAGGCGTTCGTCACCGCCCCGCCCGCGTTGCGCGTTTCGAACAGGCTGGAGGCCGAGCCCGTGCCGTCGAAGGCGACGCCGCGCAGTTCGCCGGTGATCTGGGTCTTGTCGTCCAGCTTGTATTCGGCGGTGAAGCGGCCGAAGGCGCCGTTCTGCTCGGACTCGATCGGCTGATCGACGGTGGTTGTCGCGACCACGGCGCCGGTCGTCGGGTCCAGTTGCTCCCGTGTCCGGCTGAAGCTCAGCTCCGTCGGATCGGAGCGGTAACTGAGGTCGCCCGACAGGGTCAGCCGGTCCTTCTGCCAGGATCCGCTGAGGCCGGCGTTCCAGCGACCGTTGTCGCCGACGTTCGCCCGCACCGAGCCGGTGGATTGCGTGCCCGGCTTGGGCGCCGTCGGCTTGGTGATCAGATTGATGACTCCGCCCGACCCCTCGGGGCTGTAGGCGGCCGAGGGATTGGTCATCACCTCGATCCGCGCATATTGGCTGGCGGGCAGTTGGATCAGCGCCTGCCCGCGACCGGGGCCGGTCAGAATGCCGGACGGGCGACCGTCGACCAGTATGGTGACATTGGCGTCGCCGCGCAGGGAGACATTGCCCTCCGAGTCCACATCGACCGAGGGCACGTTGCGCAGGGCGTCGGCCAGGCTGCCGGAGGTCGCCTGCAGATCATTGGCCAGGCTGTAGCTGACGGAATCGATCGAGGTGCGGACGTCGTCGGCGCGCGCCGTCACGGTGACGTCGCCGACCGAGGCGGGCTGGTCGGAGGCCGGCTGGCCGGAGGCGGGCGGCGTCTGCCCGGCCGGCGTCTGCCCAGCCGGCGTCTGGGTCGGTCTCTGCTGAGCCGGCGCGGGCGTCTGCGACGGCTGCGGCGTTTGCGCCTGGGCCAGGGCGGCGGCGGGCAGCACGGCCCAGGCCGCGCCGAGCAGCAAAACGAGTTTGGACGACGTCATCCCCGATGATCCTGAAGGTGCGGCGGACGGCTTCCGACGCTTATCGATAATCGTTGCGTATCGAGCCTGCTTTGCAATGCAAAGTTACATCTTGGACAGGTCCATTACACCTTCGTCATGCTTGCTCCGAAAGCGATGGGTGACGCGCGCGAAGCGGCGCGTTAGCGTGTCGCCGCATCGAGAGTTGGAGCCTGCGCCTTGCCCCTGAACCTGACCCGTCGTCGCGCCCTGGCCGGCGCCCTCCCGCTGAGCCTCGCGGCCCGCCCGGCCCTGGCCTGGAACGCCGCCAACGACGATGCGGCCCTGGCCGAGGCGATCGACGCCTATGTGAAAAAGGCGATGGCCGCCTGGCCCGACCAGCCCGCATTGGGAATCGCCGTGGTCAAGGACGGCGCCGCCGTGCTGACCCGCGGCTATGGGGTGAAGGTTCAGGGCAAGCCGGCCGTCGCCGATGAACACACCCTGTTCGCCATCGCCTCCAACACCAAGAACGTCACCGCCGCCGCCCTGGCCATTCTGGTCGATGAGGGCAAGGTCAAATGGGACGCGCCGATCAAGACCTATCTGCCCGATTTCCGGCTGGTCGATCCGTACATCGCCGACCACATCACGGTTCGCGATACCTTGAGCCACCGCGCCGGTTTCGGCCTGGGCGCCGGCGATCTGCTGTTCTGGCCCAACAGCGACCGGACCCGCGCCGAGGTCTTGGCTCAGGCCGCCTTCGTGCCGATCGAGGACGGATTCCGCGCTCGCTACCACTATTGCAATCTGATGTTCGTGGTCGCGGGGGCGGTGATCGAGGCCGTCTCGGGCCACACCTGGGAAGACTTCATCCAGACGCGGATTCTGGACCGCGTCGGCATGAGCGAGACCGTGCCCCTGGCGCGCCTGGCCGACCCGGCCAAGTCCGCCCTGCCCCACGGCCGGGTCGGGCCGCCGCTGCGCTATCAGGGCGCCATGACGCCGATCGCGGATTCGATCGTGGAGGTCTGGAACTGGGACTCGGCCGCCGCAGCCGGCGGGATCTGCACCACCCCGGCCGACTGGGCCAAATGGATCGCGGTGCGGCTGAACGACGGGCGGCTGCCCGACGGGACGCGCCTGTTCTCCGAAGAGTCCGCCAGGGAAATGTATCGCCCCAACATCATCGTCGGCAGCTCGCCCGGCCCGACGGCGGAATTGCCTAACCGCTCCATCGCCTCGACCTACGCCATGGGCCTGCAGGTTCAGGACTATCGCGGCGAGCGACTGATCAGCCACGGCGGCGGTTCGCCCGGCGGCATTTCCGCGACCGTTCTGATCCCCGGCCGCAAGGTTGGGTTCAGCATCTTCTCCAACGCGGAAGAGAGCTTCCTGCTGCGGGCTCTTCGCTCAGGCATCGCCGACATCTGCATGGGCAAGATCGACAAGGACTGGATCGCCGATTCCAAGCGACTGGAGGCCGAGGGCAACGCCAAGTCCGTCGCGGCCGCCGCCGAGATCGACGCCAAACAGGCGGCGGGCGCGCCGCCCTCCATGCCTCTGGACGCCTATGCCGGAACTTGGCGGGATCCCTGGTATGGCGACATCGTCATCGCGCCCAAGACCCGAGGGCGGGGGCGCGACCGCAAGCCGGGCTTGTGGCTGACCTTCACCCACACCCCGGCCCTGCAAGGCTGGTTAGAGCCCTATGACGGCGAGACCTTCCGCACCCGCTTCCCGGACAAGCGGGAGGAAGACGCCTTTGTGACTTTCGACATCCAGACCGCCAAGCCCGCCACGGCGACGATGAAGGGCGTCTCGCCGGACATCGACTTCTCCTACGATTACCAGGATTTGAGACTGACGCGGATTTGAACGTTCGGCCTGTGACCTAGGCGCGCAAGGGCGGAACGCCTAGAACCAGCAAACGCTGTCCTTCCATCAACCCAAAGGAGGACAGCCATGTCGAATTCAGAAACGCCCCGCGCGCTAGACCGCGAAGAAGCGGACATGGTCCGGCAAAGCCAGGCCCTGGACGAGCGGTCGCCGGCAGAACTGCGGGAATTGATCGGTCGGCTGCGGGCGCGCCGAGACAAGGCGCAGCGCCAAATCCGCACCCGCGCCCGTTCGGCTCAAGCGCGAGGCGGAACCGCCGGGGCCGACACCGGCGCGCGAGAGAAGAAGGCGCTGCTGACGGAGGCGATCGCGCGCGTCGCCGAAGCGATCGACGCCCGTCGGAGCGAGGGCGACGGAGAGACCAAGAGGGCGACCGACAATCTTCGCGACGCAGTCCGGCGCAAGGCTGAGAACCCGACTTGGACCGGCCCCGAGGACCGCACGGCGGATCAAGGACCGAGCGAAACTCCAAACACCAAGATCGCCCCCTCGGGCGCACTCCACGCCGAGGGCATGCGGGCCGCTATTTCGCGCTCGACCGGTAATCGTTGACCCCAGAGACCTGAAGCCCCGCCTGCGGACTTCAGGTCCTGATTTCCAGCAGCTCCAGCTTGGCTTCCTGCTTCGGCCAAGGGAGGACAAGCCGCCAGCGGCTCTGGCCGATTCGCTCCAGAACGCCCACCTGATCGCGTTCCGGACGATCGCCATAGGCGGGAAAGCCGGTCTCGGCGTCGCTGAGGGCCTGGGCGCCGATATAGACGAGGCGACGATCCGTGTCGGGATAGAGAAGGCCCTGAGTCCGCTGCGACCCCGTCGTCTTGGTCAGAACCAGATCCCCGCCGGGGGTCGTCTCCACCGAACAGGCGAACCAGGGATAGTCGACATAGGCCAGACCGCCTCCGTCCCCCCGCCGCCCCAGCTTGATCGTGCGGCACCGATAGGTTCCAGGCGGCGGTTGGAGGCGGTCCGGCAAGGCGGCGTTGGGGTCGACCAATGGCCCCAGGGCCTCGACCTCAGAGGCGAAGCCGGCGGCCTCGGCCTCGGCGCGGGCCATACGCCAGGCCTGGTCCAACCGACCGAGCAGGCTGGCGTCGGCCGCCGAGGCGACCTGACGCCAATCGTCGCTTCCGCCTTGAAGCCCGCCTTGAGCTGCGGAAGGTGCGGCTGCGGCGGCGGCTGTCGCGGGCGGCGCGACGCGCGGGGGGACGCCTTTGGCGGGCGCGCTGACGGCCGGCGAGGTTTCGGCGCGGCTGCCCGGACTGTTCTCACCGCAGGCGGACACCGCCAAGCCGAGAAGCAAGGGCGCAAAGAAGGTCGGGGTGCGGCGCATGATCGGCGTCTCCATCGGTTCAGGAGACGAACGGTCAAGCCGCCGCGCGGTTCAGTCGGTCTTGGCCGGAACCAGTTCGATCAGGTCCAGGTTCGACTCATACTGCGGCCACGGCAGCACCAGACGCCAGCGCGCCTCGCCGATCCGTTCCAGAACGGCGACCAGATCGCGATCACTGTTGCGGCCATAGGAGTTGGCGGCCGGTTCCTGGGCCAGGGCCATGGACCCCAGCAACAGCATGTGCCGGTCGTTCTCGGGGAACAGGAGGCCCGAAGGCCTCTGGGAGCCGGTCAATTTGGTGAACTTCAGACCGCGCGGCGTCTGTTCGATGCGACAGGCGAACCAGCCGTAAACCACATAGCCCAGTCCGTCCTCGCCGCCCTGGGAGCCCAGTTTCACGGTGCGGCAGCGGTAGTCGCCGGTCGGCGGGGTCACGCCGGGGCGTGCGGCGGACGGGTCGATCAGATCGCCCAGACTGTTCAAATCGCCCGAACCGCGCTGGCGTCGCGCCTGTTGCAGGGCCAGATCCCAGGCGGCGTCACGACGCTGATAGCGATCCCGATCGGTCGAGGTGATGACGCCGCGCCAGTCCATCAGAACCCCGCCCGTTACGGAAGAGGGCGGCGGCGGGGGCGGAGGCGGCGGCGGGGTGGAGGCGCAGGCCGCCAGAGCGAGAAGGCCCGCCAGAGCCAGACCGCCCTTCGGCCCGGCCCCTGAGGCCAGGCGTCTAAGCGAGGGACAAGGCGGACGTATCTGGCGCATCAACGCTTCCCTGTGAAAAGGCGTCCGAGGGGACCTTGCGGCGAAGTCGGTCTTTTAGGCCCTTGGTCGGCGGCCCGCGTCAAGACCGCAGCCGCAGATCACGGCTTGGCGGGGGATCAGCCTTCGCTCTCGGCCGCAGCCTCGGCCTTGCGGCGGGGCGCGCGGCGGCGCGGGGCCGGCTCGCCCTCCTCGACCGTCGGAGCGGGGGCGGACGAGCGGGTCAGAAAGCCGGGCAGAGCCGTCGGAGTCTCATCATCGCCCGTTTCGGCTGCAACGGCGGGACGGCGCGACCGGCGCGCCGGCCGCTCGTCCGTCTGAGGGACGTCGCTCTGATCCGAGACCGGAGCCACCGACTCGGTCTGGGTCGCGGCGGCGGCGTCATCGGCGACCGCTTCGATCGGGCGGCCTTCGCCCGACTGGCCTTCGCCCTGGGTGTCGAATCGGCGCTGACGCTCCTCGCGACGCCGCTCCCAGCGCTCACGGCGGGTTTCGCGGCGACCGCCGCCTTCGCCCTCAGCGCGCATCTCGCCGTCGTCACGCGATGACTGGCCGTCGCGGTCGCGGTTCTGGTCGCGGTCGCGGTCGCGGTCGCGATTGTAGTCGCGCTCCCGGTTTTGATCCCGGTTCTGGTCGCGGTTTTGGGACTGCTCCGCGCGCTCCGCCGCTTCCTGAGCCTGGCGATCCGCCGCCTGCTGCGCCGCCATGAAGGCTGCGGCCTGGGCGCCGGATTCGTCTTCGAAATCGATGTCAAAGCCCTGGTTCGACAGTTCGCGCGCGGCGATGTCGGAGAAGGAGCGTTGGGGCTGAAGCGCGCGCAGAACCCGGTAATAGTGTTCGGCGTGCTGTTGGTAGTTCTCGGCCAACACCCGGTCGCCGCTGGACGCCGCGTCGCGGGCCAGCTGCTGATAGCGCTCATACACGGTCTGGGCGTTGCCGCGGACCTTGATGTTTTCGGGGCCTTGCGAATCCCACGAACGATTCGGATTGGCGTTGTTGGCGTTATTGGCGCCCGCCTTGTTCCGATTGCGTCCGCGCTGACGCTTCATGCCCTTGAAATCTCTCATTCGCGCTACCGTGTGCAGGGATGGAGCCAAGCCGTCGGGCCGGGTCCGTCCGTTTCGTGGTTCCGTTTCGCTCGGGGCCGATCCCCGATTGTCGATCTGTCGGAATGCCTTGTCGCCCGCATGGTGCGCCGGCCCTGTGGGGACCGACCGTCATGGCCGGCTCAAGCCGCGAACAGCCGGGCGAAAACCCGTAAAGCTGCGTTTGAGTGGGAGACGAGAGAGACTTAGCGTGTGCGCCGTCCCTTTCCAAGGGGTTTTCGACAAAGCGTCGCACCTTGGGCCACGGCTCCGCTTTGCCGACGAGCGTCGGGTGGGCTAGGCAGGTTCTTTAAGGCGACGATGAGGCATTCTTCCATGCGGGTTCTGGTTCTAGGCGGCGACGGCTTCTGCGGCTGGCCGACGGCCCTGCATCTCTCGGCCCAGGGCTGGGACGTGACCATCGTCGACAATCTCAGTCGGCGGAATATCGACAATGAGCTGGAGGTCCAGTCGCTGACGCCGATCCGCACCATGGGCGAGCGGATCAAGGCCTGGAAAGAGGTCTCAGGCCGCGACATCGGCTTCGTCAACATGACCGTAGGCAAGGAGTTCGACCGTCTGGTGGCCCTGATCCGCGACCTGACGCCCGACAGCGTGGTCCATTTCGCCGAACAGCGCGCCGCCCCCTATTCGATGAAGTCGGCGCGGCACAAGCTGTACACGGTCGACAACAACATCAATGCGACCAACCACCTGCTGGCCGCCATCGTCGAAAGCGGGCTGGACGTGCATCTAGCCCACCTGGGCACCATGGGGGTCTATGGCTACGGCACCGCGGGCCTGCGCATCCCCGAGGGCTATCTGAAGGTGACGGTCGAGACCGACAACGGCCCGGCCGAGCAGGAGATTCTGTTCCCGCCGAACCCCGGCAGCATCTATCACATGACCAAGACTCAGGACGCCCTGCTGTTCCAGTTCTACGCCCGCAACGACGGCCTGCGGATCACAGACCTGCATCAGGGCATCGTCTGGGGCGCCCAAACGGCCGAGACCAGGCTGGACGAACGTCTGATCAACCGTTTCGACTACGACGGCGACTACGGCACGGTGCTGAACCGGTTCCTGATGCAGGCGGCGGTCGGCTATCCGCTGACGGTGCACGGATCGGGCGGCCAGACCCGGGCCTTCATCCATATTCAGGACACGGTGCGCTGCGTCGAACTGGCGCTGAACAATCCGCCCAAGCGCGGCGATCGGGTCAAGATCCTGAACCAGATGACCGAGAGTCGGCGTGTGCGCGACCTGGCCCGGATGGTCGCCGACATGACCGGCGCCGAAGTCCACAATGTGCCCAACCCCCGCCAAGAGGCCGACGAAAACGATCTGGTCGTCGCCAACGACCAGTTCCGGGAACTGGGGCTGAAGCCGATCACCTTGGCTGAAGGTCTGATGCAGGACGTCACCGAGATCGCCCGGCGCTACGCCGAGCGGGCCGATCTGAGCCGCATTCCTTGCGTCTCGGCCTGGAACCAACGCCGCGCCAAGGCGCTGGAAAGCCAAGCGCGGCCGTGCGCGAGTTCGCCCGGTTCGCCCAACATTCTGACCGCCTGAGCCTGCCGATGAACCGCCCCGTCACCGCCCCCTCCCTGCTGGTCTTCGGCGGCGGCTATCTGGGGCGGGCCGCAGCGCGCGAAGCCTTGAAGCGGGGCGGCCAGGCGACAGCCACCTCTCGCGATCCTGAACGCCGACGGTCCCTCGCGGCTGAGGGTGTTTCGGCCATCGACCCTGCGGACGCCGACGCCCTCAGGACCGCGCTGGAGTCGGCGACGGCCGTGCTGATCACAGCGGCGCCGGACGCCCACGGCTGTCCGGGCCTGCGCGCCTTGGCCCCCGTCGCGTCCCAGGCCTGGCCCGATTGGATCGGCTATGTCTCCTCAACCAGCGTCTATGGCGACCGAGCCGGCGGCTGGGTGTTCGAGGACGGGCCGCTGAACGCCGCCAGCCTGGAGGGCGCCCGTCGAGTGCGGGCCGAACGCGACTGGCTGGACGGGGCGCAGGGCATGGGGCTGACAGTCCAGATTTTCCGTCTGCCCGGTTTTTACGGCCCCGGTCGCAGCGTCATCGATCGGCTGAGAGACGGCACGGCGAGACTCGTTCGGAAGCCGGGCCAGGTGTTCAACCGCATCCATGTCGATGACGTGGTGTCGGCCTTGTTCGCCTCCATGGACCGGCCCAGGCCCGGCGCCGCCTATAATCTGACCGACGATGAGCCCTCGCCCGCCAACATGGTGGTGGAATGGGCGGCCGACCGGATGGGCCTGCCCCGTCCGCCGGAAGTCGATTGGACCGATGACAGCGTCAGCGAGGCGATGCGCCGCTTCTATCTCGATTCCAAGCGGGTCTCGAACGCCCTGGCCAAGGCCGAACTGGACTGGCGACCGGCCTATCCCAGTTGGCGGGAAGGCCTGGAGGCCTTGCTGGACGCGCCGCCGCCGCTTCGCCTGGTCAGCTGATCGCGCGTCTCAAGCGCCTCTTTTCTTCTTCAGGAGGCGGTCCCGCGCCGCATTGACTCGGATCGCCAACCCGGCCGTGCCGCCTTGGTCGGGATGGACGCGGCTCATGGCGTGTTTCCAAGCCGCGCGAATCTGCGCCTCGTCCGCGTCCGGAGGGACGCCGAGCACTGCGCGCGCCTCGGCCTCGGTGATCGGCTCGGAACGTACGGGCGTCCGCATCCGCGACGACCAGACCAGATAGAGGCCCGCCGCCGCGAGGCCTGCGCCCCACAGCCAAGCGCCCCTGAAGGCCGCCAAAGCCCCGCCGGCCAGAAGCGCAGACGCGAGCAGGGTCGCCGTCACCCGCCAATGGGCCCGACCACGTCTTTCCGTCTGTCGTCCCAGTCGCACCAGGGCCCAGACGGCGACGGCCGCCAGGGCCAGTCCAATCAGAGCCACGCGGTCATCCGGCCTTTCAGGCCGCCACGTCCAGCGGCGCCAGGGCCTGTTCCAGACCCATGGCCTTCATCAGATTGCGCAGCTCCTGGCGGGCCGCGACATGGGCCAGGGACACCGCCACCGGCCGCACCTCATTGGACAGGTCTGCAACCGTCAGGCCGAAGGGGAACAGCTCGCGATAGATGACCCGATCACGCAAGCCCGGCCCGACGCGGAAGCCGACCCGCTTGGCCAGCTTGTTCATCCGCTCTTCCAGTCGCTTGCGGTTGCGCGCCTCGGCGACGGCGAGACGGTTCGTCACGACCAGCCAGTCGATGGTCGCTTGCCGGCCCTGGGTGATCGCCCGGACCTTGCGGGCCTCCCAGACGCTTTCGGAATAGATGGAGGGCTTCAGCAGCTCCAGCGAGACTGGGTCCACCTCGCCCAGCAGGTCGAAGTCGACAAAACTGTCGTTCATGGGGGTCACGATCTGATCGGCGCGCGCATGGGCGGCGCTGGACACCGCCGTGTCGCCGCCGGGGGTGTCGATCAATATGGCGTCCACGCCTGCGGCCGCAGCCTCGGCGAAGGCCTTTTCGAAGGCCGCGATCTGCTCATCTGTCCCGCCCTTGGCCAAGGCCTTGCCGTCGCCCATGTCGGGCATGAACGGCTGGGGCAGCGTTTGGCCGTTCGCGGCCAGCCAAGCCTGACGGTTGGTGAAGAAGCGCTGCATGGAGCGCTGGCGCAGATCCAGATCGATGATCGCCACCGTCCGCCCCGCATGCAGCAGGCCGGTGACGATGTGGATCGCCAGGGTGGACTTGCCCGCCCCGCCCTTCTCATTGCCGAGGACGATCACGTGTGGCTGCGTCATGGAGGAAACCCTCTGTGGCGGCCGACGCGACTCAGTGCAGCGCGGCCTTCGGACGCCTTAGACTCGGCGCACAGAGGCCAAACGTCAACGCGGCGTTAACGGCCATCTGTGGACTTTGCTCTGGTGGAAGGGACGCCCGCCGGTCAGCCGGCGCGACGGCACCAGGGATCGGCCACCTGGGCGGCCGCGCACAGGGCGCTGGCGGTCTCGGTTGGAATAGGCCCAACCCGCAGCCGGGTCAGACGACGACCGGCGACCTCGACGTCCTCGAATCGCGGCGAAAAGTCGGACAGATCCGCCTGGGTTCTCAGCCGCGCCCAGGCGGCCCGCGCCGCAGCTTCGCTGGAAAAGGCGCCCAGCTGGATCAGTCGACCCTCCGCCGACGAGGTCGGCCGCGGCTCCGACCGGATGACGGCGGGGCGCAGAACCGGCCTGTCGGCACGATCGACCGCCTCGACAAGCGCAGGAGCGGCGGCACGCATGGCGGGCTGGACGGCCGGTTGGACCATCCGCGTCACCGCACCCCTTAGACCGGGCTCCCGGTCAGGCTCGGGTTCCGTCCGCCTTTCGTCCGCGCCCAGCCGCCCCGCCATGGCGTCGCGGGCGTCCCACATCTCATAGGGCGTCATCAGGGCGATTTTCACGGGCGAGAATTTTGCAGGCCGCAAACCCTGAGTTTCGGCGCGAGTTTTTTGCGCAGCTGCGGGCCTGGGGGCGTCCGGGTCCATCGGAATCTCGATCGCAGCGATCCGATCGGCGGCGGACTGGAAGGAATGACGGTCGCCCTCGACGGCCCCGCACCCGGCAAGCCCGAGGGTGAGGGCGATCAGAACTGGACGGGTCGCTGCTGCCGGCGTCATAAGCACCACCCTAGTCGCCAGGGCTTGAGGTCTGGTGCATCGACACGCTTAAGGCACAAGGTTAACCGGTTCACCATGACCCAGCCCGCTTCGCTCCTCGTCGTTCGTTCCGTCGCGGAACTGCGCGCCGCGGTACGCGACTGGAAGAGACAAGGCCTGACGGTGGGCCTGGTTCCGACCATGGGCGCCCTGCATGACGGCCATCTGGCCCTGGTGCGCGAAGCCGTTCAGCGCGCCGATCGAGTGGTGGTCTCCAACTTCGTCAATCCGACCCAGTTCGCCCCGACCGAGGATCTGGCCCGCTATCCACGCCAGCAGGCGGAGGATGCGCGGCTGTTGTCCGGCGTCGGCTGCCCTCTGATGTTCGCGCCCGCGCCAGAGGACATGTACCCCGAAGGCTTCGCCACCAGCATCGCCGTGACGGGTCCGGCGATGGGCCTGGAAGGCGATTTCAGGCCTCAGATGTTCGGCGGGGTCGCCCTGGTGGTGACCAAGCTGTTCAACCAGGTTCAGCCGGACTTGGCCGTGTTCGGCGAGAAGGACTATCAGCAGCTGATGGTGATCCGGCGCTTCGTCCGCGACCTGGATCTGCCGATCGACATCGTCGCCGTTCCGACCCAGAGGGACGAGGCCGGCTTGGCCCTGTCGTCGCGAAACGCCTATTTGTCGCAAGACGAATTGGCCGTGGCCCGCCGGCTCAACCGCATCCTGGCGGCGGCAGCGGCCGATGCCGCGTCGGGGCGTCCCCTGCCCGGCGTCGAACGAGACGCCTATGCCGCCGTGCTGAAGGCCGGCTTTGAGCGCATCGACTATGTGGCGGTCCGGCGGGCCGAAGACCTGTCGGTCTTTCGCGACGGCGTGGTCGACGCCCCCGCCCGCATTCTCGCCGCCGCCTGGCTGGGCAAGACGCGGCTTATCGACAACCTGGCCATCTGAAAAAAGAGCCCGACGCAGGCGCCGGGCTTTGAATGGAAGTTCGGTGATGGTGTGTCCCAGAACGGGACAGATTCATCTGTCCGCCGCTTCGGTTAACGAAGTCCTAACCGCCGCGATCCGGCAGCCATGTGGTCTGACGACCGCTCGGTCCGGTCGGCCAGGTCAGCCGCCATCCGTCGCCGGCCCGTTGCGACTGAAAGTCCGCCTGAGAACCGACGCCGGGATAGTCGAACCGTTCGCCGTCCACGACGATCGACGCTGCACCCCCGTCGGGGGCCGTCGCACGCCAACTGCCGCCGGTGCGGCTCAGGACCGGCACCCGCCTTCCGTTGATCGTCACCTCCGGCGGCGGTCCGTTCGCGCGACCGGAGACGATCAGGACCGCGCCGTCGGAATCCACCGCATCCAACCGACCCCGGCCGTCCAGCCGGGTCGTGGGTTCTCCGGCCGCGATCAGGATGATCGGCCCCGCGCCGCCTTGCAGAAGCACCAAGGTCTCGGGCGAGGGCGCGGCGTCCTCTCCGATCTGCACCTCCGGCCTCAACCGCATGTCGCCTGAGGTCAAGGGCGCCCGCAGTTCGAACCGGCCGGCGGCGTCTGCGCTGACCGCCACGGCCGCTCCGTCCCCCGCGCGAAGCACGACTCGGGCGTCGGGCGCCGCCGCGCCTCGAACCACCACCTGTCCCCCCTCGCGCCGAGCGGCGTCAACCGTCGGCGGCTGCGTCCAGGGCGATTCCACCGGGGCGCCCGGCTCGGACGCGACGGCGGCGTCCTTCTTTTCCGAACAGGCGCTCAAGGTCGGCGCCACAAGGACCAGAGCCGTCGATAGGGCCGCCTTGGCGACGATCCAGCGTTTCATCCTTGGTTCCGACACGATATGGCTGGCGCCCAGCGGCCGAGAGTCTGTTAGCTCGATCGCCGCCCGTTTGGCCATGGCCGACGGCGCATCCGTTCATTTCGAGGCCTCATGTCCCTGCCCCCTGTTTCGATCCAGCCTTTCGAAGGCCCCTCCGTCTGCCTGTTCTGCGGTTCGTCCGATCGGGCCGATCCCGCCTATATCCAGGCCGCGCGAGACTTCGGCAGGGCGACGGCCGAGGCGGGGTGGCGTCTGGTCTATGGCGGTGGCGGCGTGGGCCTGATGGGCGCCTCTGCGCGCGGGGCCCATGAGGCGGGCGGACGCGTGCTGGGCATCATGCCGGCCTTCCTTCGCAGCCGGGAGCGCCTGTTCGACGAGGTCGAGACGGTCGTCGTGACTTCCATGCATGAGCGCAAACAACTGATGTACGACCAGTCCGACGCCTTCGTGGTCGCTCCGGGCGGCATCGGAACCCTGGAAGAGGTGGTCGAACTGCTGTCCTGGAAGCGGCTGGATCTCCATCAGAAGCCCGTTGTCTTCCTGAACCTAAACGGCTTCTGGAACGGCTTTTTCGATCTGATGCGTCACAGCGTCGACGAGGGAATGACGCCGGCCGATTTCCTGAACGCCTGGACGGTGGCGGACACGGTGGAGGCTGCGCTGGAGCAGATTCAGACGGATCCCATGGACGGGGCGCGTATCTATGATCGCCGATAGGTGATCGCCGATCACAATCGACGCCGCGCATCTTGACAGTTTTTATCGAAAACTGACATTGACGCCCGACGGCACGACGCCGTTCTTCAATTCGGAGAGTTTTCATGCGCGTCCTGCTGATCGCCGCCGCCGTTTTCGCCGCCGCCCCCGCCGTCGCCCAGACGCCCGCCCCCACCAGCCTGGTCCTGGCGGATGCGGCCAAGGCCCCCGCCCGCCCGACCATCATCGACGGCGCGCGCTGGTCCTGCGACGGCTCGGCCTGCACCGCCTCGGGCGGCACGGAACAGCCGGCGACGCGCGCCTGCCGCCGCGTGGTGCAGAAGTTCGGCCCGGTGACGGCCTTCTCCTACAAGGGCAAGACGCTCAGCGCCGAAGAACTGGCCGCCTGCAACGCCTGATCCAGGCGTGAGGCGGCTTAGGCCGCCTCGCCTTTCAGGCGCCGCTGGATGGTCTCGCGACCGATCAGCGGCGCCAGGGCCGCCATATCCGGCCCATGGGCCTGGCCCGTCAGCGCCAGCCGCAAGGGCATGAACAGGGCCTTGCCCTTGGCGCCCGTCTCGGCCTTGACGGCGTTCGTCCAAGCGGACCAGGCCGTCTCATCAATGACCTCGGGCAACAGGCCGGCGGCGGCCTCGATGAAGGCGGCGTCCTCGATGACGGGCTGGATCGGCCCCCGCACGACCTTCGCCATTTCGACCACATCGGCGAACTTGTTCAGATTGCCCCGCACCACGGACCAGAAGGTCTCGCCTAGATCCGCGTCCAGAGCCTGCAGCCGGGGTTGAGCCGAAGCATAGTCCATGATGTGCAGCGCCTGGGCGTTCAGCCGGTCCAGATCGGCCGTGTCATACCGCGCCGGCGACCGGCCCATCTTGGTAAAGGCGAAGCTCTCGCCCAGGGCCTGAACCGATGCGGCGACCTCCAAGGGGTCGGAGGTGCCGATCCGGCCCAGATGGCTGGTGATGGCGATCGGCTCGTAACCCTGGTCGCGCATGTCGCTGATCGACAGGGAGCCCAACCGTTTCGACAGGGCGGCGCCGTCGGCGCCGACCAGCAGGGGCATGTGGGCGAAGCCGGGAACCGTCGCCCCCAGGGCTTCGAAGATCTCGATCTGTGCGCCGGTGTTGGTGACGTGGTCTTCGCCGCGAATGACGTGGGTGATCGCCATGTCGATGTCGTCCACCACAGACGGCAGGGTGTAGAGGAACAGGCCGTCCTCGCGGATCAGAACCGGGTCGGACATGGAGGAGGTATCGACCTCGGCGTGGCCGCGCGCCAGGTCTTCCCAGGCGACCCGCTTGCCCTCCAGCTTGAACCGCCAGTGAGGACGACGCCCCTCGGCCTCATAGGCCGCCTTCTGTGCGTCCGTAAGGTCCAGCGCGGCGCGGTCGTAGATGGGCGGCAGGCCGCGCGACAGCTGCACCTTGCGACGGCGGTCGAGTTCGTCGGCCGTCTCATAGGCGGGATAGAGCCGGCCCGACGCCTTGAGCCTGGCGGCGGCCTCCTCATAGCGGTCGAAGCGCTTGGATTGGTTATAGCGCTCGTCCCAGGTCAGCCCCAGCCAGGTCAGATCGTCCTCGATCCCCTGCTCGAACTCCGGCGTGGAGCGCGCCAGGTCGGTGTCGTCGATCCGCAGCACGAAGGATCCGCCCTGCCCCTTCGCGAACAGCCAGTTCACCAGGGCGGTGCGGACATTGCCGACGTGCAGCTTACCCGTCGGCGACGGGGCGAAACGAACCTTGACGGACATGAAGACCTAGACCTCAAAAGCGAGGCGGCTAGGTCGCGCCGCAACCCCGCGAAGTCAAGGCTTGGGTCCCTCGAACTTCAGTCGTCCCGGTGAACCCGCTCGCGGCGTTCGTGGCGCTCCTGCGCCTCGACCGACAGGGTCGCGGTGGGGCGGGCCTCCAGACGCCCCAAGCCAATGGGTTCGCCGGTGTCTTCGCAATAGCCGTAGGAGCCGTCCTCGATCCGCCGCAGGGCGTCGTCGATCTTGGAGATCAGCTTGCGCTGCCGATCGCGGGTCCGCAGTTCCAGGGCGCGATCCGACTCCGAAGAGGCGCGATCGACCAGATCGGGATGGTTTTCCGTCTCCGCCTTCAGGTTGACGACCGTCCCTTTGGACTCGCGAAGGATTTCTTCCTTCCAGTCCAGCAGCTTCTTTTTGAAGTAAGCCAGTTGCCGCTCATTCATGAACGGCTCGTCGTCCGACGGGCGGTAAGGACCGGTTTCGTCGGACACAACGGACGCCAAGGCGCTCATCCCACTCACGCTCTCTAATCACGCCCCCCTGTGGCGTAGGGGCCGTATAGTCAGCCCGACGAGTCGCGGCAACGGCGTTCGCGATTCCGTGATCATGATTCCGTGAGCGCCTTGATGAAATAGGAACCCAGCTAAGGCCCCGTCCTCGATCTTGAAAAGCCGAAGCTTTTACGATCAAGCCTCGCCGCGACGCAGTTCGGCCTTGGCCAGTTCCACAGCGGCGCGCAGGTCGATCTGATCCAGCACGGCGTTCAACCCCGCATCCCCGCCATCGGGGCGCTCTTCGCGCAGATTGCGGGCCAGCCGTTCCAACAAGGCGGGATCGCCCTCGCCGGACAACAGAGCCAGTTTCATCTCGTCGAGCCGGTCCAAAAGCCCTGCGCCCCGCTTGATGGCGCGCCGACGTTTTTCCAGCGGCCCCTCCACGCCTTGGAGAGCCATCAGGGCCGAGACGTCGGCGACGCTCGTCGGTGCGGCGGCGGCTGAAGCGGCGGTGGGCGCCGACGCCCCGCCGGCTTGACCGAGCGAAAAGCCGCTGGCCGAGCGAGCGGACTTGCCGCTGGTCGGGGCTTGGGGGCCCGTGGTCCCTGTGACCTTCATCCGCGCATGCTCCGGCTCATGATCCCATCCTTGAGGAACGGAGTGACCGTTTGGTTAACAGCTGGGCAGAATCTGCCCTCACCATCCACCCGCAAGCCGCCACACCACCATATTTTCAACAGCTTAGATCACGGCACGATCCTGGCATAAGGTATCAGAAGAAGCCTCAGAGACGTCCGACCCATGCAGAATCTGCTCGCCCGCCTCGTCACGCCCTTGGCCGTCCTGGCCCTGGGCGTCAGCGCGTCCGCGGCCGCAGCCCAGTCGCGGATCAAGGACATCGCCGCCGTTGAAGGCGTTCGCGGCAACCAACTGGTCGGCTACGGCATGGTCATGGGTTTGAACGGCACCGGCGATTCGCTGCGCAACTGTCCCTTCACCCGGCAGTCGCTGGAAGGCATGACCGAGCGGCTCGGGGTCAATATCCGCGGCGCAAACGCCAACACCAAGAATATGGCCGCAGTCATGGTCACGGCCGAACTGCCGGCCTTCGCCACGCCGGGTTCGCGCATTGACGTCAACGTCTCCTCCATGTGCGACGCCAAGAGCCTGCTGGGCGGATCTCTGGTCGTGACCAGCCTTCAGGGCGCGGACGGTCAGGTCTATGCGGTGGCGCAAGGGTCCGTTCAGACGGGCGCCGTCTCGGCCTCCGGAGGATCAGGTTCTTCGGTGACGCGGGGGGTGCCCACGGCCGGCCGGATCGCCTCGGGCGCCTCTGTCGAGCGCGAGACAGGCTTCGAAATGGCCAATATGAACGAGGTCCGGCTGAATCTGCGTAATCCGGATTTCACCACCGCCCAGCGCGTCGCCGCCGCCGTCAACGCCGCCTTCCCCGGAACCGCCCTGGCCGAGAACGGAACGGTCGTGGCCCTGCGGGCTCCCGGACAGATGGGCATGGCCGGCTTCATCAGCCGCGTGGAAAACCTGCCCGTCACCGTCGATTCACCCGCCAAGGTCATCATCGACGAGGTGAACGGCGTCATCGTCATGGGCGATGCGGTGCGGATCTCGCGGGTGGCCATCGCCCAGGGCAATCTGACCATCTCGGTCGATGAACAGCCCTTTGTCAGCCAGCCCGCCCCCTTCAGCCAGGGACAGACGGCGGTCGTGCCCAGCACCCAGGTCAATGTCGAAGAAGATCTGGGCACCCAGATGCGGCTGGTGGGCGGCGGAACCAGCCTGTCCACCCTGGTGAACGGTTTGAACGCCCTGGGCGTCAGCCCGCGGGACATGATCAGCATCCTGCAGGCGATCAAGGCGTCCGGCGCCTTGCAGGCCGAGATCGAGGTGATGTGACATGACGGACCTGTCCGCCCCCGCCGAACTGATCCTCCCCCTACCCGCCGCTGCGACGGCCGCAGCCGGCGCGAGCCGTGAGAAGATCAAGGCCACGGCGGAAGCCTTCGAGGCCAGCTTCCTGTCTCAGATGCTGAAACCGATGTTCGAAGGCCTGTCGACCGACGGCCTGTTCGGCGGCGGTCAGGGCGAGGCGACCTGGCGCAGTTTTCTGCTGGACGAAATGGCCAAGAAGACCGTAGCCGCCGGCGGGATCGGCCTAGCCGGGCCGGTGATGAACGAAATGCTGAAGATGCAGGAGGCGCGGCCATGAGCGACGCTGAACTGGCCGGGGCGCGCGTGCGCCAACTGCTGGATCTGACGCGGCGCCTGACCGAGCGTTTGGCGGCCGAGACGCGCGCCTTCCAAGAGGGGCGCCCCCAGGAGGTCGCCAAGGGATTGGCCGAAACCCAGGAGATGGCCAACCTCTATCGCCGCGACTCCGCCCATGTGAAGGCCAACCCCGCCCTTCTGGCCGACGCGCCTTCGGCTGATCGGTCCGCTCTGATCGAGGCCACCCGCGCCTTCGACGCCGTCCTGGCCCGTCACGCCGGCGCTGTTGAGGCCGCCCGCCGTATTTCCGAAGGCCTGGTGCGGGCCATCGTCCATGAGGTCGCAGCCGCCCGAACGCCGGCCGCCGTCTATGCCGCCGATGGGCGGGCGGCCATGGGCGACGGACGCGCGGTAGCGTTCAACCGCAAGGCGTGAGCGACATTTTTTGATTTCTGCGGACCTCGTTCCCGCCGTGTTGCCGGTTTTTTAAGCGACGGGGGTCATAGTCGCCCCATGCCGATCACCACGCGCCTTTTGGGACTTGCCTTTGCGTCCGCCGACGCCCTGGTGGAAATCGACGCCCAAGGGCGCGTCGGCTTCGCCCTGGGCGCGGGCCCCGCTGCGGGACAGGACGTCGGCGCCTTGTGGACCGGCAAACCCCTGACCGAACTGCTTCATCAGGGCGATCATGTCTTTCAGACGCTGATGAACAGCAAGACGGGCGCCCGCAGCGCGCCCCTGCAGATCCTTCTAACCGCCGGCGCCGACCGAGTGCGACGCGCTTCGATCCGCGCCTTCGTCCTGCCCCAGCTGGCGCCCGCCATATCCTGCGCCATCGCCTATGAGGGTCCGGCCATCCCGCTGGGCGAGTTGGACGTTCCGCCGCTGATCGACGCCGAACGGTTCCTGATCGACGCGCCCCGCATCATCGACAACTCGCGCGATCTTGCGTTCGGCTTCCTGGACGTTCATGGCCTGGAACAGCTGCCGGAGGCGCTGGCGGACCGGGTTCAACGCCGGATCGAGGCCACGCTTCAGTCGGCCGCCGTTCACGGGTCCGCCGCCGCCCAGATCACGCCGGAGCGGTTCGCCCTGTTGCGGCCGGGAACCGACAAACGCGATCTGGCTGCGGAAGTAGTCGAGGCCGGACGGGCGGAAGGCGCCGAACTGGCCGCCGAATGCTTCACCGCACCCGTGCCCCAGGGAGCGGACAGCCTGTGCGTGCTGCGCGCCATGCGTTTCGCGATCGAGGGATGTCTGAAGGACGGCGGCCTGGCTAATCCTCAGATCGCCTTCGCAGAGTCCCTGAAGCGGACTTTCCGCGACGCCGAAGCCTTCCGCGGCGTGGTGAAGTCGCGAGACTTCCAGGTCCACTACCAACCGATCGTCCGGCTGGATTCGCGGGCGGTCCACCATTTCGAGGCCCTGGCGCGGTTCAACACCGCCAACGGCCCGGCCGAAGCCATCCGCATGGCCGAAGAACTGAAAATGATCGAAGCCTTCGACCTGGCCGTCGCCGAAAAGGTGCTGAAGCGGATGCGGGCGCCCGGCGCCGGCCTGCTTAAGATGGCGATCAATGTCTCCGGCGCGTCGCTTGGCGACGACACCTATGTCGAGAACCTGCTGAAGATGACCTCCGGCTCGCCCGAGGAGCGCAAACGTCTGATCGTGGAAGTGACCGAAACCTCGGCCCTGGCGGATCTGGAGGCCGCGAACCGGCGGCTGACCGCCCTGCGCGAGACCGGCATCAAGGTCTGCATCGACGACTTCGGCGCCGGCGCCACCTCCTATGACTATGTCCGCAAACTGCCTGTGGATGCGGTCAAGATCGACGGGGATCTGGTGCGCGGCCTAAGCGATCCCCTGACCGAGGGTTTGATCCGAGGCTTCGTCGAACTGTGCCGGTCGATGAAGCTGGAGACCATCGCCGAGATGATCGAGACGGACCCGGTCGCCGATCAGTTGAAGAGCCTGGGGGTCGAATACGGCCAGGGCTGGCTGTTCGGGCGCGCCGAGGCCGAGCCGCGCACCCAGTTGTCCTCGCCGACGCCGATCCGGCGTCGCGGCGCGGTCGAAGCCTGGGGCTGACGACCTAGCCCTCGCTCGGCTTCGCCAGGGACGGTCTTTCATTCGCCTTGGCGGCGGCGGTCGCCTCGACGGCGCGCATGACGCGCAGCAGGTTCTCGCCGGCGATCTTGCGGATGTCGGCCTCGGTCCAGCCGGCGTCCATCAGGGCGGCCAGGATGCGGGGATAGGCGTCTACGCCGGTCATGCCCTCGGGCAGGCTGCCGATGCCGTCGAAGTCGGCGCCCAGGCCGACGTGGTCGATCCCCGCGACCTGACGCACATGCTGGATATGGGCGACGACGTCGGCCAGGGTCGCCTGGGGCGTCGGATGGGCGGCGGTCCAGGCGGTCAGGCCGGCCTCGACGGCGGTGGGATCGCCAGGGTTAAGGGTCTTCAGCCGCGCCTCCTCGCCCGCGCGGTCGGCGCTCCAGGCGCGGACCCGTTCGGAGACGAAGCCGGGGGCCAGGTTGATCATCACGATCCCGCCGTCCTCAGGCATCATCCGCAGCACCCGGTCAGGCACATTGCGGGGATGGGCCGTGATCGCCCGGGCCGAAGAGTGGGAGAAGATGACCGGGGCGTCGGACACCCGCATGGCGTCCAGCATGGTGTCCTCGGACACGTGGCTGAGGTCCACCATCATGCCCAGGCGGTTCATCTCGCGCACCACATCCTCGCCGAAGGGGCTGAGGCCGCCCCATTTGGGGGCGTCGGTCGCGCTGTCGGCCCAGGTCGTGGTCTTGGAATGGGTCAGGGTCATGTAGCGGGCGCCGGCGCGATAGAATTCGCGTAGCAAGGCCAGGGAGTCGTCGATAGAATAGCCGCCCTCCATGCCGATCAGGCTGGCGATCCGACCCGAGGCGAAGACGGCGTCCACCTGGTCCGCCGTGGTCGCCAGACCGAAGACGTCGGGGTGGGCGGCGATGATCCGCTTGGCCGTGTCGATCTGCTCGAAGGTCTCCTCGACCGCCTCCAGCGGGGTCAGGCTGGCGGGGACGTAGACGGACCAGAACTGGCCGCCGACGCCGCCGGCGCGCAGGCGGGCGATGTCGGTGTGGAGCCGTGTCGTCGCTTCGAGATTGGTCGTCAGATCAACGGCATAGACGTCATTGCCGTACTGCTGGCGCAGGGCCCAGGGCAGGTCGTTGTGGCCGTCGATCAGGGGTGTGGTCTTCAGGATCTCCATCACCCTGGCCTCATTGGCCGAATGAGCGTGGGCGACGGTGGCGATGGCGGCGACGGCGACGCCGGCCAGAAGACGACGGATCATGATGCGACTCCCTTGTTGCGACGCACACTGACAGACCGACCTCGAGAAAAGAACCCTCTCCCGCTTGCGGGAGAGGTGTCGCGTCGATCGGCAAAGCCGATCCAGCGACGGAGAGGGAAGTCTCGCCCCGTAAGAAGACTTCCCCCATCGTCAGGCGTGTCGCTACGCGCCACGACCTGACACTTCCCCCGCGAGCGGGGGAAGGTCTAAGAGACGGCATGAGCGACGCCGCCTTTTCCGATCCGCTCGACCTGAAGAAGGTCGAGACCCGCGCCTGGTTCGAGCATCTGCGCGACCGCATCCATTCTGCCTTCGAGGCGCTGGAGGATGCGGCGCCCGACGATCTGTTTCCGGGGGAGCCGGGACGGTTCGTGCGGACCCCCTGGGCGCGCAAGGAGGGCGGCGGAGGCGTGATGGGGATGATGCACGGACGGCTGTTCGAGAAGGTCGGGGTCCATGTTTCGACCGTGCACGGAACATTCCCTGCAGACTACGCCAAGACGGTTCCGGGGGCGGCGGAAGACCCCCGGTTCTTCGCCACCGGGATCAGCCTGATCTGCCATCCGGTCAGCCCCAGGGTTCCGGCGGTGCATATGAACACCCGCTTCATCGCCACGACCCAGAGCTGGTTCGGCGGCGGGGGCGATCTGACGCCGGTGCTGGAGGCGGACCGGCGCCAGGACCACCCCGACACCCTGGCCTTCCACGCCGCGATGAAGGCGGCCTGCGACGCCCATGACCCCGACTGGCACGCCAAGTACAAGGCGTGGTGCGACGAGTATTTCTTCCTGCCGCACCGGCAGGAGCCGCGCGGCACGGGCGGCATCTTCTATGACCACCACGACAGCGGCGACCATGACCGGGACTTCGCCTTCACCCGCGACGTGGGCCTGGCCTTCCTGGACGTCTATCCGAAGATCGTCGCGGGCCGGATGACCGAGGCCTGGACGGCCCAGGAGCGCGAGCAGCAGCTGGTGCGGCGCGGGCGCTATGTGGAGTTCAACCTGTTGTACGACCGTGGCACCATGTTCGGCCTCAAGACCGGCGGCAACGTCGATTCGATCCTCAGCTCCATGCCCCCGGTGGTGAAATGGCCGTGAAATCCCCTCTTGCGAAGATCCTGCTGCGCCCCCTGGCCACCTCGATCCTGTTTGCGGTGCTGTACGGGATCTATCTGGTCCTGGCGAAGCAGCAGCAGATCCCGCTGACCCTGTTCGTGGTGATCGGCTTCTACTTCGCGGCCTCGCTGCTGCTGGAGCGGTTCGTGTTTCCCCGGTTCGGGCTGTAAGCCGCCGCGCGCCCTACCCCATCGCCGCCACAAACGCGTCGCCGGCGCGGCTGCGGTAGCGTTCGGCGTGGCGCAGCAGGCGGAAGGGGCGTTCCGGCAGCGAAAAGGCGGCGGTCACCAGGCGGCCGGCGGCGACGGAGGCATAGGCGACGCTTTCGGACAGGGCGGTGGCGCCGGCCCCGGCCTCGGCGGCGGCGAGAACCGCTTCGTTCGACGGCAGGGTCATGGCGACGGGCAGGTCTGCGGGATCGATCCCGGCCTGACGCACCGCCTCCTCCAGGGTCGAACGGGTGCCCGAGCCCGCTTCGCGCAGAACCCAGGGGGATGTGGTCAGATCCTGAGCCGACAGACGGCGCAGGCCCGCCCAGGGGTGGTCCGGCGCCACCACGACGGCCAGCCGGTCCGAGCCGATCCGGGTCTGTTCCAGCGCGGATTCGTCGACCGCGCCCTCGACCAGGCCGATCTCGGCCTCGCCTCCCAGGACGGCGGCGGCGGCCTGGCGCGTATTGCCGATCTGGACGTCCAGCTCGATGCCCGGATGGGTGGCGTGGAAGGCCACCAGACGACGGGGCAGCCAGTAGGAGGCGATGGTCTGGCTGGCGAAGACGGTCAGGCGGCCGCGCCGCAGGGCGCTGAGGTCCGCCAGCGCCGCCTCGGCCGCCGCCGCGCGGGCCAGCACGGCCTTGGCCTCAGGCAGGAAGGCCTGGCCGGTCTGGTTCAGAACCACGCCCCGTCCCACCCGATCGAACAGATGGACGTCGTGCTCGGCCTCGAGCGCCGCGATGGCGTTGGAGACGGCCGACTGGGTCAGGTTCAGCGCCCGCGCCGCCGCCGTCACATGCTGACGCTCGGCCACGGCGACGAAGATGCGCAGGCGCTCCAAAGTCACGATCAATCTCCAATTCGGATTGAACCGACCATAACAATCCGTTGGACCGAGGTCGAGCGGGCGCGCATCAAGCGGAACCATGAAGTCCGCCGCCTCTGCCGCCGTCGCGACCCCGCCCCTGCCCCGCCCCGTCGGCCTGGCGGCGCGGCTGGGCGCGTTTGCCCGTTCGGTCTGGCCCGGCCTGATGATGAGCCTGGTGGTCGCCCTGGCGGCGGTGGGCCTGGGCGGCCTGGAACGCGAGGCGGTCGGCAAGGTCTGGCTGGAGCCGCTGGTCCTGGCCATTCTGCTGGGAGCCGGGGTGCGGGCGGCCTGGACGCCGGATGAGCGGTTCAGGGTCGGGATCGATTTCAGCGCCAAAATTCTGCTGGAGGTCGCCGTGGTCCTGCTGGGCGCCTCGGTCAGCGCGGCGACCCTGTCCTCGCTGGGCCTGGGGTTTGTGGCGGGGGTCTTCGCCCTGGTGGCCGCCGCCATCCTGGTCGGGTTCGGGATCGGCCGTCTGCTGGGACTGACGCCGCGCATGGCCCTGCTGGTGGCGTGCGGCAACGCCATCTGCGGCAACTCGGCCATCGCCGCCGTGGCCCCGGTGATCGACGCCGACGGCGAAGAGGTGGCCGCCTCCATCGCCTTTACCGCCGTGCTGGGGGTGGTTGTGGTTCTGACCCTGCCGCTGCTGGGCGGGCTGATGTCCATGAGCGGCCTGCAGTACGGCGCCCTGGCCGGGCTGACCGTCTACGCCGTGCCCCAGGTGCTGGCGGCGGCCGCCCCGTTCGGCGCGGTCGCGACCCAGACGGGGACGGTGGTCAAGCTGGCGCGGGTGCTGATGCTGGGGCCGGTGATCCTGGTGCTGTCGCTGATCTTCCGGGACCGGGCGGCGGGCAAGACGGGGCCGGGTCTGCACCGGCTGCTGCCGTGGTTCATCGTCGGTTTCCTGGCGATGATCGCGCTGCGGAACCTGGACCTGATCCCGCAGGCGGTGCTTGAGCCGATGGCGGCGGCGTCCGACCTGCTGACCGTGGCGGCCATGGCGGCCCTGGGGCTGCAGACCAACATCCGGGCCGTGGCGCGGGCCGGCGGGCGAGTGGCGGCGGCCGTTGTGCTATCGCTGGCGGCGCTGGTGGGGCTGAGCCTGGGGTTGATTGCGGTGTTGGGAGTTTAGCGCCCTTACCTTCGTCATCCTCCGGCAAGCCGCGCCTTCGCGGCGCAGACCGGGGGACCCAGCGGCGCCGGCAGGCGAAATCCATCCGCCGCTCCTTGTTTGAAGCCAGTGTCCGCGACAGGTTCGCGCTCACGCGCGCCGCTGGGTCCCCCGGTCTCGCTGCGCTCGCCGGAGGATGACGAAGGAATGATCAGATCCCGCTGCCCTGGTCCTCCACCGGCGGCGGGGTCAGCAGCAGGAAGGCGCGGATCCAGGCGGTGAGAACGGCGCGGTCGTTGGGGCGTTTCAGGCTTTCGAGGGCGGCGTCGGCCAGGGGTTCGGGGATGCGCGAACCGCGCCGGCTCTCCACCAGGGCGGCGGCGTAGTCGGGCTGAAACTCCGGGTGGCACTGGAAGGAAATGGCGTCCTCCCCCCAGGCCAGGCCGGCGTAGGGGGTGAAGCCGCTGGAGGCGATGACGCGGGCGTCGGGCGAAACGGCCACGACCTGATCCTGGTGCGAGACCGGAATGGCGATGGTGCGGGCGCGGGGGTGCATCCAGGGCTCGTCGCTGAGGACGTCGTAACGGTGCAGGCCGACGCCCCAGCCCTTGTCGGATTTCACGACCTCGCCGCCGAAGGCGTGGGCCAGGACCTGGTGGCCGAAGCAGATGCCGACGATCCGGGTCCGGCCCCGGGCCGCGCGCAGCCAGTCGACCAACTGGGGAATCCACGGCAGGTCGTCATAGACGCCGGCGGCCGAGCCGGTGACGATCACCCCCTGAAAGGCGGACGGGTCGGACGGCAGATGCCCGGATTGGACGTCGAACCGGGTGGTCGGGACGTTTTCGCCCAGGAGGGCGCGGAACCGGGCCGGATAGTCGTCGAAACTGTCCTTCAGGGCCTCGGGCGGATGGCCGGTTTCCAGAATGGCGATACGGGTCATGACCCGACCATAGACGGGCCGCGCGCCGATCAGAAGGACCAGATTTCAGCCCGGCCGCCCGGATCGCCCAGACAATCGGCCACCCAGCCGCACACCTGGCGGGCCGCGTCCTCGGCGCCCGGCGGCGGATTGACGATCACGAGGGCGCAGCCGTTCATCTTCATCGGATTGGTCAGGGGCCGCAGGCGGGCCTCGGCGACCAGGGTCGGGCCGGCCCGGCCTTCCAGCCGCCGGGTGAAGGCGTCGAAGGTCTCCAGATCCTTCAGCGGGGTCCAGACGGCGATGGTCGCTGCGGGATCGCGGCGAATCACCGCCAGGGCGGTTTCGGCCGAGCGGATATAGTCGTCGGGCTTCTCGAACGGCGGGTCGATCAGGATCAGGGGCGCCTTGGCCCGCGCCGCCTCGGCCGTGGCCAGGGCGTAGCCGTCGCCCTCGCGCGCCTCGGCGTTGGGGCGCTCCGCCAGGGCTTGATCCAGCAGGGCGCGGACGGGCGGGTTCAGCTCATAGCCGACATAGGTTCCGCCCGCCCCGAGGGCGTCGGCGATCAGCACCGGCGAGCCAGGATAGAAGCGGGCGCCGCCGTCGGGATTCAGCGCCGCCACCCGATCCGCCAGGGCCTGCATCAGCGGCGGACGATCCGGGCCGGTCATCAGGCGCGCGACCCCGGCCTCGGCCTCCTTCGACCGGGCGGCGTCTCCGGACAGGTCATAGAGGCCGGCGCCGGCGTGGGTGTCGAGCACCGTCAGCGGGCCCGCCGCCGCGCGGGCCTTCACCAGCCACAGCACCAGGGCGTGTTTGACCAGGTCGGCGAAGTTTCCAGCGTGGAAGCTGTGGCGATAGTTCATGCCGCCTCGTGTCGCGCCGGGCGCGCAGGGTCAAGGGGAACTCGCCAAGGCGGCGCCGCGTTCGTCGCAGGTCTGAGGCAAGCCGCTGAAAGACCGCTGAAAAGGAAACGCCGGGATGGCGGACGGATCGCATGGCTTCGACCCGGTGGTCGAGGTTCCGCAGGGGCTGAGCTGGTGCAGCGACGACAACCCCGGCCTGACCCGCCGCCGCGCCGGCAAGGGCTGGTCCTATCGCGACGCCGAGGGGCGGCCGGTCAAGGACCCCAAGGTTCTGGACCGGATCCGCGCCCTGGCCATTCCGCCCGCCTGGACCGACGTCTGGATCTGCCCCAAGGCCAACGGCCATATCCAGGCCACGGGCCGGGACCTGAAGGGTCGCAAACAGTACCGCTATCACAACGATTGGAGCACGGCCCGGTCGGAGAACAAGTTCGACAAGCTGCCGGCCTTCTCACGCGCCCTGCCCCGGCTGCGCGCCCAGGTGGAGCATGATCTGGGCCTGAGGGGACCGGTGAAGGCCAAGGTGCTGGCGACCGCCGTCCGTCTGCTGGAGATCACCCTGATCCGGGTCGGGAATGCGACCTACGCCCGTCAGAACCGCAGCTATGGGCTGACCACCCTGAACAAGCGGCATCTGGAGGTCGACGGCGCCGCCCTGACGTTCGAGTTCCGCGGCAAGAGCGGCAAGGACCACCGCGTCAGCGTCCGCGACCGGCGGCTGGCGCGGGTGGTCCGGACCCTGGAGGAGCTGCCGGGGCGCCAGTTGTTCAAATACCGCGACGCCGAGGGCCATCTGTGCCCCGTCACCTCGGACGATGTGAACGCCTATATCCGCGCGGCCATGGGTGAGCAGTTCTCGGCCAAGGACTTCCGCACCTGGGCGGGCACGGTCTCGGCGGCGCGGGCCCTGCGCGAGATGGAGCCCCCGACCTCGCCCACCGACGCGAAACGCAAGATCACCGTCTGCGTCAAGGCGGTGGCGGGCCTCCTGGGCAATACGCCGACGGTGTGCCGGACCTCCTACGTCCATCCGAAGGTGATGGCCCTGTTCGAGAGCGGCGCGTTGAAGACCGCCCTGCCGGGACCGGACGCCAAGGGGTTCGAGACGGCGCTGATCCGGCAGTTGGCCGCAGCCTGACCGTCAGCCCTTCACGCGCCAGGTGGCGCCGTCGGGGCCGTCCATGACGACGACGTTGAGGGCGTTCAGGCGGTCGCGGATGCGGTCGGCCTCAGGCCAGTCCTTGGCGGCGCGGGCGGCGGCGCGTTGTTCGAGCAGGGCCTCGACCTCGGCCTTCAGGGCGGGATCGCCGCCCTCGAACCAGGCGTCCGGCGTCAGCGACAGCACGCCGAGCAGGCCGGCGGCTTCTTTCAGGCTCCAGCGAGCCATGGCGACGTCATTGATGTCGGCCTCGCCGTCATTGAGCAGATCGCGCAAGGCGTTCGCCAGCCCGAAGAGCTGAGCTATGGCGCCCGGCGTGTTCAGATCGTCCTCCAGCGCGTCCAGCACTGGATCGAGCGCGTTCTCGGCCAGCTCCAGCTCGGCCTCGTCCAGCGTGGCCGGATCGAAGTCGGCCAGGGCTGCGTCGGCGTCGCGCAGGACGCCGTAGAGTCGGTCCAGATTCTTGCGGCTCTGTTCCAACAGTCCCTGGTTCCAGTCCAGCGGCTGGCGATAGTGGGCTGACAGAAGGGCCCAGCGGACGACCTCGCCCGGCATGGACTGGACCAGGTCGTGCAGCAAGAGGACGTTGCCGATCGACTTGGACATCTTCTCGGCGTCCACGGTCAGGAAGCCGTTGTGCATCCAGTAGCGGGCGTAGTGGTCGTGGGCGTTCTCGGCGTGGGCGCAGCCGTGGGCGCAGACGCCTTGGGCGATCTCGTTCTCGTGGTGGGGGAAGGCCAGGTCGACGCCGCCGCCGTGGATGTCGATGGGCAGGCCCAGGGTCTGTTCGATCATGGCCGAGCATTCGATGTGCCAGCCGGGGCGCCCCTCGCCCCAGGGGGAGGGCCAGGCCGGCTCGTCCGGCTTGGACGGTTTCCACAGGACGAAGTCGTGCGGATTCTTCTTATAGGGCGCGACCTCGACCCGGGCGCCGGCGATCATGTCGTCCAGGTTCCGGCCCGACAGGGCGCCGTAGGACGGATAGGCCGAGACGTCGAACAGGACATGCCCTTCCGCCGCATAGGCGCAGCCGGCGTCGATGATGGCCTGAATCTGATCGACGATGGCCGGGATATAGTCGGTGACATGGGGGGCCAGGTCGGGCGGCGAAACGTTCAGCAGGGCCATGTCAGCCAGATAGGCGGCCTCGTAACGGGCCGTGACCTCGCCGATCGGCACGCCTTCACGGGCGGCCTTCTGGTTGATCTTGTCGTCCACGTCGGTGACGTTGCGGGCGTAGAGCACCTTGTCCGCCCCGTACTGCCTTCGCAGCAGCCTTGCCAGGACGTCGAACACCACCGGCGGGCGCGCATTGCCGATATGGGCGTAGTCATAGACCGTCGGGCCGCAGACATAGAGGGTCACCCGGTTCGGATCGCGCGGTTCGAACAGGCGCTTTTCACGGTGCAGGGTGTCGTGGATGTGCAGCGGCATGGAGCGGTCTTCGGCAGGTTTTCTTGCAGGACGGAGGGTCCGTCCCATATAGCGGCCTGAGATACAACCGGGCGCCCTCGCCCGCGCCGGCCGGAAATGCAGTCCATGAGCGTCACCCCCGCCAAACCCGTCCTCGTCAGCGATGCGGCTGTGCAGCGCCCCAGCCGCGAACAGGCGCTGGAGGCGGTGCGGACCCTGATCGCCTGGGCCGGCGACAATCCCGACCGGCCGGGCCTGATCGACACGCCCAAGCGGGTGGTCGACGCCTACGGAGAGTGGTTCGACGGCTATGAGGCCGACGCGGCCAAGGAGCTGAGCCGCACGTTCGAGGACGTGACCGGCTATGACGACATGGTCATCCTGCGCGAGATCGAGGTGGAGAGCCATTGCGAGCACCATCTGGCCCCCTTCCTGGGCAAGGCCTATGTCGCCTATCTGCCCGGCGAGAAGGTGGTGGGAATCTCCAAGCTGGCGCGGGTGGTCGAGATCTTCGCCCGGCGGCTGCAGAATCAGGAAACCCTGACCAACGACATCATCGAAGCCATCGAATCGCAGCTTCAGCCGAAGGGCGTCGCGGTCATGATCGACGCCGCCCATCAGTGCATGACCACCCGCGGGGTCCATCACCGGCACGTCTCGACCGTCACCACCCGCTTCACCGGCGCCTTCAAGTCCGATCCCGCCCTGGCCGAGCGTTTCCTGAAGCTGGCGAAGGGCTGAGCCGGCGGCCCTGTGCATATGGCTGTCGCATATAATTGACGTGCAGGAAGGCGCGATCGTTTAGAAGCGCTTTACAAGCGGCGATCGGAACGCCAAGAACCGATCAAGCTTTCGGGCGATCCATAGGGAATGTCGGCGCATATGACGGCCGGCGAGTAACGGAGACGGTGCATGGCTGCGAAGATCGGTGGTTCCGGCGGGGACAAGCACACCATCGAACAGACGGCGGATATCAACATCACGCCGTTCATCGACATTCTGCTGGTGCTGATGATCATCTTCATGGTCGCCGCGCCGATGGCGACCGTCTCGATCCGTCTGGACCTGCCGCCCGCACAGCCGCCGTCACCGGACAAGCCCGAGAAGGAACCGGTGTACATCACCATCCAGGAGAACGGTCAGCTGTTCATCTCCGACAAGCAGACCTCGATCGACAACCTGGCGGCTGACGTCTGCACCGCCCTGGGCGGCGGCGCCTGCCAGGAAGAGCGCGTCTTCGTCCGCGCCCAGCCGGAAGTGAAATATTCGCAGTTCATGGAAGTCATGAACAAGATGCAGGAGAACGGCTTCTTCAAGGTCGGCCTGCTGAACGAAGACATCGAATAGGACCTGGGTCTATCCAGGATCAGGGCCGCGTTCCGAAAGGGGCGCGGCCTTTTTCTTTGCGGTGAAGCTTGTCGGACGCGCCAGAGGCAGACTTGATAAGCCCCGGCTGTTCGAGGAGTCCGCCCATGCGCCGTCGCACCTTCCTATCCGCCCTGCCCGCAGGAACCCTGGCCGCCGGCGCCCTGGCCGCGACCGGGGCCCAGGCGAGACAGGCGGCGGCCGTAACGCCCTCCTCCGCCCGTCCGTCTGATCCCTACGCGGGAGTGGGCATCGGAGATCGAATTACGGGCCCCAGGTTCACGGGCCGCTCGACCGTCTGGGGCATGAACGGGGCCGCGGCGACGGCCCATCCGACCGCCAGCCTGATCGGGATCGACACCCTGAGACGCGGCGGATCGGCCATAGACGCCGCCATCGCCATCAACGCGGCCCTGGGCTTTCTGGAGCCGGTGGCCAACGGCATCGGCGGCGACGCCTATTGCATGCTGTGGGACCCGAAGCAGAAGAAGGTGATCGGGCTGAACGGGTCCGGCCCCAGCCCGCAGGGCCTGAGTCTGGAGACCGCGCGGTCCAGGGCCATCGACGGCTATCTGCCCCGCTACGGCGCGGTGACGGTGAACGTGCCGGGCACGGTGGACGCCTGGTGGAGCGCGCACCAGCGGTATGGGAAACTGCCGTGGAAGGAGGTGCTGCTGCCGGTCGCCGAACTGTGCGAACAAGGCGCGCCCGTGCCCCAGGTCATCGCCTATTACCTGGAACGCAACATGGCCGCCTTCGACCGGGGCCGGATCCCGCTCGAGGAAAACGACAACAGGAAGCGCATCTGGGCCGCCGGCGGGGCGACGCCCAAGGTGGGCGAGGTCTTCGCCAATCCCTTCCTGGGCAAGACGCTGCGGATGATCGCCGAGGGCGGACGCGACGCCTTCTATGACGGCCCCATCGCCGACCAGATCGAGGCCTATTTCAAGCGGATCGGCGGCTGGATGACCCGCGCCGACATGGCGGCCCACCACACCGAATGGGTCGAGCCGATCCAGACCAACTATCGCGGGGTGGACGTCTTCGGCCTGGGGCCGAACACCCAGGGCCTGTCGACCAACCAGATCCTGAACATCTGCGAACAGTTCGACCTGAAATCCATGGGCTTCCAGTCCGCCGCCTCTCTGCACGTCCAGGCCGAGGCCAAGCGGCTGGCGTTCGAGGACCGGGCGCGCTGGTTCGCCGACGACCGATTCTCCAAGACGCCGGTCGAATGGCTGAACTCCAAGGCCTATGCGGCCGAGCGGGCCAAGCTGATCCGGCCCGATCGGGTCATGGACCGCGTCATGCCGGGCGACGCCCCGCACCACGGCGACACCACCTATTTCAGCGTCGCCGACGCTGACGGGATGATGGTCAGCTGGATTCAGTCCAACTATCGCGGCATGGGTTCGGGCCTGGCGCCCGACAACGGCTCCGAACCGCTGGGCTTCATGTTCCAGGACCGGGGCGAACTGTTCGCCCTGACCGACGGCCACCCCAACATCTATGCGCCGGGCAAGCGGCCGTTCCAGACCATCATTCCCGGTTTCGCGGTCAAGGACGGAGAGCCCTGGATGGCGTTCGGCGTCATGGGCGGCGCCATGCAGCCTCAGGGCCAAGCCCAGATCATCATCAACATGGTCGACTATGGGCTGGAGCCCCAGGCGGCGGGTGATGCGCCGCGCTGGCAGCACTATGGCTCGTCGGAACCGACCGGCCAGCCGCAGGAAGGAACCGGAGTGTTGCACCTTGAGAGCGGCGTGCCCGAGGCGACCAAGGCGCAGCTGCGGGCCATGGGCTGGACCTTGGGCGAGCCGGACGGCGGCTTCGGCGGCTATCAGAACGTGATGAAGCAGATGAACCCGGGCGGGCGCTGGACCTATGGCGCGGCGACCGAAATGCGCAAGGACGGGATCGCCCTGGCCTATTGAGGTTGGGCCTATTGAGATTGGCGTTCGGAAATGACCCACGAAGAGGTGCGTGCTCTGCTGCTGTCCTTTCCCGGCGTCGAGGACGGCGTCTCCTATGGGGAACCGTCGTTCAAGGTGGCGGGGAAGTTCTTCACCTGGCTGCGTCCGAAGCTGGACGACAGTATCGTGGTGCACCTGGATAATCTGGACGAGCGGGATTTGCTGATCGAGATGGACCCCGACGCCTTTCATTTCACGGACCACTACCGCGACTATCCGATCGTGTTGGCCCGCATCGCCCATGTCGATCCCGTCTGGCTGAAGGCGGCGCTGTGGAAACGGTGGCGCAAGGTCGCGCCGAAGCGCTTGGTGAAGGCCCATGACGCGGCTTGACCTGACGTCGGGGAAATCAGTCAGGGTCCGTTGAAAATAGCAACGGACGGAAACGACATGGGGCTGACGGTCGAAGACCGGTCGATCAAGGCCGAGGACGGCTGGCCGCTGGAAGCGACCCTGTTTCGGGGCGACAGGCCGAGAATGGCGGTGCTGGTCTCGGCCGGAACGGGATTTCCGCGCGGCTTTTACGCCCGGTTCGCGCGGTGGATGGCCGAACGGGGCGGCGTGGTTCTGACCTATGACTATCGCGGCATCGGCGGGTCGCGGCCCGAGGATCTGGCGGCCATGGAGATGGACTATCCGGACTGGGGTCGGCTGGACATGCCGGCGGCGCTGAAGGCTCTGAAGAAGGCGGCGCCGGGCCTGCCGATCTTCCATATCGGACACAGCGTCGGGGGTCATTTCGTCGGCTTCATGCCCAACCAGAGCGAGATCGCCCGCCACGCCTTCGTCTCGGTCGGGACCGGATGGTGGGGCGGACACCACCGAACCTATAATCCGATGGAGCTGTTCTTCTGGTTCGGTTTCGGGCCGCACCAGCTGCGCCGCCACGGCTATATCCGCGCGGGCCGGCTGTGGCGGGGGACCGACCTGCCGCGCGGGGTGTTCGAGACGTGGAGGCGGTGGTGCCTGAAGCCCGCCTATTTCCTGGACGAGCTGAGGTCCGGCGCTCTTGAGCCCCAGGGGTTCGACAAGGTTCGGGCGCCGATCCGGTCCTGGATCTTTCCCGACGACCCCATCGCCACACCGGGCACAGGCGCGGCCCTGCTGAAGGCCTATCCCAACGCCTCGTCCCAGATCGTGGTGCGACGCTCCCAAGACTACGGCGCCCGACGGATCGGCCACGAGGGCGCCTTCCGCAAGGGACTGGAGCCGCTGTGGCAGGAAATTCTGGATTGGTTCGACGCAGGGGTTTCGAAGGCTGGACCCGGCGCCTAACTGTTCGGCTCCCCCAGTGAGAAGGTGTTCCCCCCATGACCTATGGCGATCAGCCCACCCTCAGCGTCGACGGCGTCGAGATTCCCCTGCTCGGCTTCGGCACCTGGCAGCTGGAGCCGGCGGACGCGCGCCGGATGGTCGCCGAGGCCCTGCGGATCGGTTATCGCCACATCGACACGGCCTGGATCTACAAGAACGAGAAGGCGGTGGGCGAAGGCATCCGGGATTCGGGCGTGCCGCGTGAGGACATCTTCCTGACCACCAAGATCTGGGTCGAGCATTTCACCCATGACGCCCTGCTGAAACAGGCCGAGGAATCGGCCGAGAGCCTGGGGACCACGCCGGACCTGCTGCTGCTGCATTGGCCCAAGCCGACGCCGACCTTCGAAGAGACCCTTGGCGCGCTGAACCAAGCCAAGGACCGGGGACTGACGCGCAACATCGGCCTGTCCAACTTCCCGTCCAAGGAATTCCGGCAGGCCCAGGCCCTGTCCAAGGCGCGGCTGATCACCAATCAGGTCGAACACCATCCCTATCTGGGCGTTGACGCCCTGGTCGCGACGGCGGCCGAGCTGGGGTCGTCGATCACGGCCTGGTCGCCCCTGGCCCAAGGCAAGATCGCAGACGACGCCACGATTTCCGAGATCGCCCAGGCCCATGGCAAGACCAATGGCCAGGCCACCCTGCGCTGGCTGATCCAGAACCGGATCATCGCCATTCCGCGCACGACGAAGGAAAGCCGGGCGCGCGAGAATTTCGACATCTTCGACTTTGAACTGTCGGGCGAGGAGATGCAGCGGATGGACGCCCTGGACCGGGGCGAACGGCTGGGCGACTGGCTGGACCCCGCCTACGACTGGGACAAGTCCGCCGCCTGATCAGAGGAGGCGCGCATGTTGCGGGAAAGAGATCGGCCGCGTCTGTGGCGCGCCGCCTTCGCCGTCATCGGCTGGGCGGCGCTGGCGTTGCAGTATCTGCTGATGGCGGGGCCGGCGGACGGCTGGGCGGTGGCGACGCGGACCGTCCAGTACTTCAGCTTCTTCACGATTCTGACCAATATACTGGTCGCCCTGGCCCTGACCGGACCTTTGCTGAAACCGACATGGCCCCTGGCCCGCTGGACGGCGTCGCCGACCTTTCGCGCCGCCGTGACGACCTACATTCTGATCGTCGGGCTGGTGTATCATTTCATGATCGCCCCCTACTGGCGGCCGGAGGGGCTGACCTTGGCCGTCAATCTGGTGCTGCACTACGTCATGCCGGCCGCCTTCCTGCTGGACTGGCTGTGGTTCACGCCGAGGGGCGCGTTGCGGTGGATCGACCCGGTGAAGGCCCTCGGATTTCCGCTGATCTTCGGCGCATGGACCCTGGGTCACGGGCTCGCCACCCACTGGTGGCCCTATGGGTTCGTCAATGTTGACGCCCTGGGGCTGGGCCGGGTGCTGGCGACTTTCGGCGGGCTGCTGGTCTTTTTCCTGCTGGTCGGATCGGCGCTGGTCGGGATGGACCGGGTCTTAAGCCGAACGAGGCGTGACAGTTCGGCCCCGGCGCTTTAGGCGGAGCCATGGCCTATAAATCTCTGCGTGACTTCATCGACCAGCTGGAAGCCGACGGCGAGCTGGTGCGGGTGTCCGAACCCGTCTCCACCGTGCTGGAGATGACCGAGATCCAGACCCGGCTGCTGCGCAACGGCGGCCCGGCGGTGCTGTTCGAAAAGCCGGTCATGCCGGACGGGACCATCAGCCCCGTCCCCTGCCTGGCCAATCTGTTCGGCACGGTGAAACGGGTCGCCATGGGGGTGACGCTGGAGGGCAAGAACCGCACGACGGCGGGCGAGCTGCGCGAGGTCGGGGAACTGCTGGCCTTCCTGAGAAATCCGACGCCGCCGCGGGGCTTAAGCGACGCCATGGAGATGCTGCCCCTGGCGCAGACCGTCATGTCGATGCGGCCCAAGACGGTGAAGAAGGCGCCGGTGCAGGAGGTGGTGCTGAAGGGCGACCAGATCGATCTGGCCGCCCTGCCCGTCCAGACATGCTGGCCCGGCGAGCCGGCGCCCCTGATCACCTGGGGTCTGGTCGTGACCAAGGGGCCCAGCGAGGATCGCGAGGACGACTTCAACCTGGGCATCTATCGGATGCAGGTCCTGGGCAAGGACCGGGCGATCATGCGCTGGCTGGCCCATCGCGGCGGGGCCCAGCACTACGCCCGGCACAAGAAGGCGCGGCCCAAGGAGCCCCTGCCCTGCGCCGTCGTCCTGGGCGCCGATCCGGGGACCATCCTGGCGGCGGTGACGCCGGTGCCGGACACCCTGTCGGAATATCAGTTCGCGGGCCTGATGCGCGGCGCCAAGGCCGAGCTGGTACCTTGCAAGACCGTGCCGTTGATGGTCCCGGCCCAGGCCGAAATCGTGCTGGAGGGCCACGTCCTGCTGGACGCGTTCGAGGACGAAGGCCCCTATGGCGACCATACCGGCTATTACAACTCGGTCGAGAAGTTCCCGGTCTTCCAGGTCAGCGCCGTCACCATGCGGCGTGACCCCATCTATCTGACCACCTTCACCGGACGGCCGCCGGACGAGCCCAGCGTGTTGGGCGAGGCGCTGAACGAGGTCTTCATCCCCCTGCTGCGCCAGCAGTTCCCCGAGATCGTCGACTTCTGGCTGCCGCCCGAGGGGTGCAGCTACCGGATCGCGGTGGTGTCGATGAAGAAGGCCTATCCGGGCCACGCCAAGCGAGTGATGCTGGGCGTCTGGAGCTATCTGCGCCAGTTCATGTACACCAAATGGGTCATCGTCGTGGACCACGACATCGACGCCCGCGACTGGAAGGACGTCATGTGGGCCATCTCGACCAAGATGGACCCGGCGCGCGACATCACCGTGATCGAGAACACCCCGATCGACTATCTGGATTTCGCCAGCCCCGAGAGCGGCCTGGGCTCCAAGATCGGCCTGGACGCGACGGACAAATGGCCGCCCGAGACCAAGCGCGAATGGGGCGAGGAGATCCGGATGGACCAGGCGGTGGTCGAAAGGATCGACGCTATCTGGGACACGCTCGGCTTGCCCGGCGACAAGAGGTCGATCTGGAAATAGGGCGGAAGCCTTGATTCACGCCGAGGGGGCGATGTGAGCGCGTTCGAATTTTTCTTCAGCTTCTATGGGCTGATCCTGGGCCTGTCGGTGGCGGAACTGCTGGGCGGGTTCGCGCGGACGCTGAACCGTAATCCAAGGCCGCGCTTCGGCCTGTTGACGCCGCTGCTGGTGGTGTTCGCCGCATTGGATGTGACCACCTTCTGGTTCCAGGCCTGGATCATCTTCCGCCCCGCCCCGTTCAATCTGGCCCTTCTGATGCTGGGCCTGGTGATCGCAGGCCTGTTCTACATCTCTGCCACCCTGGTCTTTCCGCGTGACGAGGATCAGGTCGAAAATCTGGACGCCCATTTCTGGCGCAACAAGCGCACCATCCTTCTTCTGCTGCTGAGCGCCAACGTCATTGTCGCCAGCCTGATCGTCGGCGTCGCGGCCGCCCAGGGCGAACTGCATCTGGTGGCCAAGAGCTGGTTCTTCTGGTTTGGAGTGAGCCTGTTCACCGGTCTGACCCTGATCGCCGCCCTGGCGCGCCGCCCCTGGATCGTGAAGGCGGCGCTGATCGCGCTCTTGGCCTATTACGGCCTGAACATCAGCCGGGCCGCGGCGCCCCTGGTTGAAAAGGGCGGCTGGTCCCTGGTGGCGAAGGAATAGTCCGTCGATCCGGATCGGCCGCCGAGGCGCGCTTGCCAAGACAAGCGCGATAACTCCATATCTGGCCTTGGCGTCAGATCGGGGGACAGGTGAGCGCGTTCGAATTCTATTTCAGTTTCTATGGCTTGGCGCTCGGCTTGTCGGTGGCGGTGATCGCCACGGGCCTGGCTGCGGCGATCCAGCATCGCAAGACCCTGCGCATCGGCTGGCTGACGCCCCTGTTGGCCCTGTTCGTCGGCCTGGACATCGCCACCTTCTGGGACGCCGCCTGGCACACCTTCCGCGACGCCCCGTTCAGCTACGGCATGCTGGTGATCGGCCTGGCGATCGCCATGGTCTATTTCATCGCAGCCTCCCTGGTCTTCCCGCACCAGATCGTCGACGGCATGGACTTGGACGACCATTTCTGGGGCAACAAGAAGATCGTGCTCATCCTGACCACCGTGGCCAATACGCTGATGGTGGCGGTCTCGATCTCTCAAATACTCGGCAAGCCGGGGGCGACCCTGCTGCTGATCAACTATGCGATCGCCTATCCGCTGTATCTGGTGCTGGTCGTCCCGGCGGCCCTGACGCGCAGCAGGCGGACCTTCGCCATCCTGCTGGGCCTGCACGTCGCCATCTATTTGATCCTGGCCTGCCTGCCGGCGACGCTCGCCGCCCCCGCCCCATCCCCGCCCGCCGCCGTCGCCGGCTGAGCCCGCGGGCTTGCCATAAGGACCGGATCGGTCGAGGACTTCATCCATGCGTCACGCGCTTCTGTTCGCCGCCGTCGCGGCCCTAGTCTCGAGTCCCGCCATGTCCCAGTCGCCGGGCCGTCCGCCCGTTCTTTCCAATATCGCGCCCTGGGACCAGCCCTTCCTGCCGCCCGTTCCGGCCTGGAACGGCGCGTCGAAGGACCTGCTGCGCGACGCGAGCGATCCCTGGGTGACGCCGTTCGAGGCCGATCGGGGCCATGACTTTTCACCGAACTATGTCGACACCCGCGCCTGGTTCGACCGACTGGACGCCGCCAGCGACCTGATCCGCATAGAACAGTTCGGCGTCTCGCCCGAGGGGCGCCCCATCTATGCGGTGATCGCCTCGAAGGACGGCGCGGCCTTCGATCCGGCCAAGCCGGTGCTGATGATCCAGGCGGGCATCCACCCCGGCGAGATCGACGGCAAGGACGCGGGCATGATGCTGCTGCGCGACATCGCCTTCTACGGCAAGGACGCCCTGCTGGACCGGGTCAATCTGATCCTGATCCCGATCCTGAGCGTGGACGGGCATGAGCGCGCCAGCGCCTATTCCCGCCCGAACCAGCGCGGGCCGCGCATCCAGGGCTGGCGCAATACGGCGACCAACCAGAACCTGAACCGCGACTATCTGAAACTGGACCAGGCCGAGATGCGGGCGGTGCGGGGCCTGATCCTGAAGTACCGGCCCGACCTCTATGTCGACGTCCACGTCACCGACGGCATGGATTATCAGTACGACGTCACCTACGGCTTCAACGGCGAGGACGGGACCTTCAGCCGCTCGCCCAACAGCTCGGCCTGGCTGGATACGGTGTTCAAGCCGGCGATGAACGCGGCCCTGGAGCGCGAGGGCCATATCCCCGGCGAACTGGTGTTCGGCATCGACGACGACGAACCGAAGAAGGGGCTGTCGGACGGCGGCCTGGGCGAACGCTACTCCAACGGCTGGGGCGCGGCCGCCCATGTGCCGACCATTCTGATCGAGAACCACAGTCTGAAACCGCATGAGCAGCGGGTGCTGGGGACCTATGTCTTCATCGAGGAGGCGATGCGGCTGCTGGCCGATCAGGGCGCGGCGCTGAAGGCGGCGACCGATCAGGACCGGGCCCTGCGACCGGCGCAGATCCTGGCGAACTTTGAGGCGGAAGAGACCCCCTCCTCCACCCGTTCGTTCAAGGGGATGCTGTACGAGATGTATCACAGCCCCGCCTCGGGTCGCGACGAGGTGCGCTGGCTGGGCCGGCCCGATCCCGAGCTGTGGCAGATGCCCTTCTACGGGTCCAAGCCGACGCTGACCCTGAACCGCCCGACCGCCTATTGGGTGCCCAGCTATCGCACCGACATCATCGAGCGGCTGAAAATCCACGGCGTCGAGATGGAGACGCTGGCGGCGCCGCGCACGGTGAACCTGTCGATGCTGCGCCTGGTCGAGCCCAAGCTGGCGACGCGGGCCAACGAGGGCCACGTCCAGGCCTCGGTGAAGACGGTCGAGGTCGAGCGCCGCGACTGGACCTTCCCGACCGGCTCGGTTCGTGTGCCGACCGATCAGCCGCTGGGCGACGTCGTCGTCCTGCTGCTGGAGCCCCAGTCCAGCGAGAGCTTCTTCGCCTGGGGCCTGTTCCCCGAAGTCATGAGCCGGGTCGAATATATCGAGGCCTACGCCATCGCGCCCCTGGCCGAGAAGATGATGGCGGCCGATCCGGCGCTGAAGGCCGAGTTCGAGGCCAAGCTGGCGGCCGAACCGGCGTTCGCGGCTGATCCGCAGGCGCGGCTGGCCTGGTTCTATGAGCGGACGCCCTTCTATGACGACCGCTATCTGCTCTATCCCGTCGGGCGCGAGGACTGATCCATGACCACCCCCATGATGTACGCCGTCCAGGCCGCCGCCCTGTGGAGCGGCCTGCTGATCCTGCTGCTCCTGGTTCTGTCGGGCATTGTGGTCAGCGGCCGCCGCAAACATATGGTGTCGCTGGGGGACGGCGGTATCGCGGACCTAGCGGCCGCCACCCGCGCCTTCGGCAATTGCGCCGAATACGCCGCGCCCGGCATGATCGCCATGCTGCTTCTGGCCGCCGTGGGAGCGCCCGCCTGGATGGTGCATGGCGTGGGGGCGACCCTGTTCGTGGGGCGGTCGGCCCATGCCCTGGGCCTTCTGTTCCAGACGGGGCCGTCGCTGGGTCGGGTGATCGGCATGCTGCTGACCTGGGTCGCCCTGCTGACGGCGGCGGTCGGATTGATCGCCTTCGCCGTGGTCTGAGGCGCGAGGTTGCGACGCAGCAAAGGGTCCGCCATATCGGGGCATGACTGAAGCCCGCGACGCCTCCGCCTCCACCGATCTTTTGCATGACATCGTCCAGGCCGCGCTGAAAGCCGGCGCGGACGCCGCCGAGGCGGTCAGCGCCGACCGAAGCGCCCTGTCGGTCGGCGTGCGTAACGGAAGGCTGGAGGACGTCGAACGCGAAGAGTCGCGCGATCTGGGCCTGCGGGTCTTCGTCGGACAGCGGCAGGCCTCGGTTTCCGCCTCGGACCTGTCGCCGGCGACTCGCACACGTTTGGTCGAACGCGCGGTCGCCATGGCGCGGCTGGCGCCGGAAGACCCCCACGCCGGTCTGGCGCCGCAGGATCGGCTGGCGCGGGCGCCCTTCGCCGAACTGGGCCTGTTCGATCCCAGCGAACGCAGTGCGGAAGCGCTGGAGCAGGCCGCCGCCGAGGCAGAGGCGGCGGCCCTTGCCGTGAAGGGCGTGGCCCGATCCGAGGGCGGGCATGCGTCCTGGTCGTCCAGCCGCTGGCGACTGGTGACCTCGCATGGATTCGACGGGGACTATCAGGGCTCGGCCTTCTCCCTGGGCGTCGGAGTGATCGCCGAGAAGGACGGAGCGATGGAGCGCGGCGGCGAGAGCCGCTCGACCCGGCATCTGTCGGACCTGCCGGGCGCCGAGATCATCGGGCGGACGGCGGGCCAACGCGCCGCAGCCCGAACCGGGGCGCGCAAGATCGCCTCGACCACCGCCCCGGTGATCTTCGACAATCGCATGGCCGGCCAAATCGTCTCGCCGGCGGTCGGCGCCGTTTCGGGGCCGTCCATCGCGCGCGGCACCTCCTTCCTGAAGGACCGGATGGGCCAGAGGGTGTTCGCCCAAGGCGTGACCCTGATCGACGATCCGTTCCGGCCGCGCGGCCTGGGATCGACCCCGTTCGACGATGAGGGCGTCGCGGTCGAACGGCGCGCCCTGTTCGACGACGGGGTGCTGACCACCTGGCTGCTGAACAGCGCCTCGGCCCGGCAGTTGGGGCTGGAGTCCACCGGCCACGCCTCGCGCGGCCTGGCGGGATCAGCGGGGGTTTCGACCCACAACCTGCACATGGAGCCGGGCGAGCGGGATCTGGCGGGACTGATGGCCGATGCAGGGACCGGACTTCTGGTCACCTCCATGTTCGGGCCGTCGCTGAACGGAAACACCGGCGACTGGTCCGCCGGGGTGTCGGGCTTCTGGTTCGAGAACGGCGCGATCGCGTATCCGGTCAATGAGGTGACCGTGGCGGGCAAGCTGCCCGACCTTTATCTGCGGCTGGTTCGGGGCTCGGACCTGGAGTTCCGAGGCAGTTTCAACGTGCCGAGCCTGATGTTCGACGCGGTGGCCATAGCCGGAAAATGACGGACCTGGACGCCGACCTCGAACTGATCCGCCAGGCCGCGCTCGACGCCGGCGCCTTGGCGCTCGCCGAACGTGAGGCGGGGCTGAAGGTTGAGGCGAAGGTCGGCGGTTCGCCCGTGACCAGCGGCGACCTGGCGGTGGACGCCATGCTGAAGGACCGTCTGCTGGCCGCCCGCCCCGACTATGGCTGGCTGTCGGAGGAGACGGCGGATTCGTCCGAGCGCCTGTCCAAATGCCGGATTTTCGTGGTGGATCCGGTGGACGGCACGGTGGCCTATATGAAGCGCCAACCCTGGTGGTGCACCCCCATCGCCGTGGTCGAGGACGGCCAGGTCGTCGCCGCCGTCATCCATGCGCCGGAGGTTCAGGAAACCTATGCGGCGGTTCGGAACGGCGGAGCCTGGCGCAACGGCGCCCTGGTGCGGGCCTCGGATGTGGACACGCTGGACGACGCCTCGGTGCTGGGCGACGCGCGGATGATCGAGGGGCCGCACTGGGACGAGCCCTGGCCGCCCCTGCGGTTCTCAAAGCGCAACGCCCTGGCCTATCGGATGGCCCTGGTCGCCGCCGGCGCCTTCGACGCGGCCCTGGCCCTGACGCCGAAATGGGATTGGGACGTCGCCGCGGGCTGTCTGATCGCCGAAGAGGCGGGGGCGCGCGTCACCGACCACCACGGCCGCCCCTGGCGGTTCAACCGGCCCGACCCGCGTCAGGCCAGCCTGGTCTGCGCCGCCCCGGCCCTGCACCCGCTGATCATACGGCGCTGTAAAAACGTGCCGCTGTCGACCTGAAACCTAGGCAGCCGGCTCTTCATGCAGGTCGAGCCGACGCTGAATACGGCCCACATCGTCCCGCATTCGGTCCAGAGACACCTGGAGGCGAGCGTCAGTCTCCGCCAACCCGGCGATGTCGCGCCGCACGGACGTCAGCCCGATTTCGACGCCGGAGACCCGTTCCTTCAACTCACGCAGATCAAGCGCCAGCGTATCGATCTTGGCGTCGATCCGCCGCAGGAACACCAGCGTCAGATTTTCCGGATCACTGCTCATGACCGCATAATGCCCCAAGCTGCGATGACGGGCAAACGGGAGCGCGGCTGTAAAAACATGCCGCTTTCGACGTAAGGCAGGGTCTGAAAACCCCGTCATACATTGATCCTTAGGCGTTCTCGGCCTATGCCCCGGCCAAAGCCCCACCCGAGCCTTTCAAGGACATCCGATGGTCGACCAATCCTCCGTCCCCACGCAACTGCTGCACCTGGTCATCGGCGGCGAACTGCGCCACCCGAAGGAGCCCGTCTTCCGCGACCTGTCGCAGGTCGAGTTCGTCGGCGCCTACGGCAGCTATGACGAAGCCAAACAGGCCTGGAAGGCGCGCGCCCAGGCGACCGTGGACAACGCCCACATGCGCTATTTCATCCTGCACGCCCACAAGCTGATCGACCCGCGCGGCGACGCGGCCTGAGTGCGACGTCAGGGAGCGGGAACCCGTTCCCTGACACGGACGCTGAACGACCGTGATCAACCTGGAACCCCAACAGATTTTTCAGCTGGTCAGCCTGCTGGCTGTCCTGGCCCTGTTCAGCTTTTCGCTGCGAGGCCACATCGGCTATGCGCGCTGGTTCAAGCGGTGGGAGGCCGAACGCAAGGCGCGACGGGACGCCGAACTGGCCGCCAGGGCGCGCCAGGCCGGCGAGGACGACGAAAGACCGAAGACCGGCCCCTGGGGCTGACAGTATCGGCCCCTACTCCCGCCTCAGCAGCTTTTCGGTCAGCAGCGTGCCCCACCACCCGGCCTTGAACTCCGCGCGGATGGCCTTGGGGTCGTAGTCGGGACTGTCGACCCAGTCGATGAAGCTGACGCCCTGCGGCTCGACCTCGTTCACGTACTTCTCCAGCGTATAGTCCAGGACGCCGGTCAGCCCTTCGCGCGAGTGAAGATATTTCTTCGACAACTGCTTCATGGCGACCGATATGGGCTCGCCCAGATGGAAGTGGCGATAGAAGACCGCCATCATGCCCGCCCGATCCGCGCCGGACTTGCAGTGGATCAGGACCGGATAGTCGATGGTCTTGAACAGGTCGCGCGCCCGGTGAATGCGATCTCTCTGCGGCGGGTCGCGCGAGTCCAGCGGGGCGTCGATCAAGGTCAGGCCCAGCCGCCGGCAGGCCTCCTTCTCCAGCCAGTAATAGCCCTCGTCCCGCTCGCCCCGCAGATTGATGACGGTCCTGACGCCCTTGGACTTCCAATAGGCCAGTTGGCGCGGCGACGGCTGGTTGGTGCGGACAAGGTCCGGCCCCAGCCAGTGGGCGTTGGAGAAGACCAGGCGCAGAAAGGCGTGATCCGCCCAGAAATAATGCCAATGGGCCCGGAAACGGCCCATTGCGGTCGAAAGGTCAAAGCGCGCCATGGTCGCCAGATAGCGATCCGGGGCCGCCGCGTCATCCTCCGCTTGCAACCGGGGCCGTCGCCGCCCCGTCTTGCGGCGCCCGACCCTCGATCCAGAAGATGAAGATCGAGGCTCCGACGATCAGGGCGGCGCCCGGCCAGAACCAGGGCGACGGCGTCTGTCCCAGCAGAAGCCAACCGACCAGCCCGGCCAGCGGCGCCTTCAGATCGGCGAAGGGCTGCAGATAGGCGGCGTCGGCCAGCCGATAGGCGAAGGCCAGCAGATATTGCGCCGCCGCCGTCAGGCCGCCCAGGGCCAGCAACAGCAGCAGGCCCGCCCCCTCGGGCAGGGCGAAGGGCAGGCCCGTCGCCACCCCGGTCGGCAGGGCGAAGGCGAAGGCGTTCGCCAGGAGCAACAGAGCCAGATGGTTGGGCGTGATCAGGACCAGCAGGGACAGGGTCAGGGTCTCCGGCGTCTCCTCCCTCGCCAGCCAGCGGGTCATCACATCGGTGACGGCCCATAGGGCGGCGGCCAGGACCGGGGTCAGGGCGGCCCATCCCAGCCCCTCGGCTCCTACGCCGGAAACGATCACCGCGCCGATGAAGCCGACCATGGCCGCGACGATCCGGGGGCCCGATACCCGCTCCCCCAGAAACAGGGTCGAGCCGATGATGACGAACAGGGGGCCGGTCGCCAGCAGGGTCACCATCTGCCAGATCGGCACGCCCGAGGCGAAGCCGTAGACGAAGACGTGCACCCCCAGGGCCGAGGCGAAGGCGCGGATCAGATGGGCCAGGGGCCGGCGCGTCTTCAGCCTGCCCAGCCCGATCCGCAGAACGATCGGCAGCATCAGGACCGAGGCGATCAGATACTGCCAGAAGGCCATGCCCGCAGAGCTCATGCCGAACCGCTGCGGCAAGACGGATTGCAGGATGTTGCCGCCTGCGAAGACGAGACTGGCCGACAGCATCAACAAGGCGCCCCAGGCGGGGACGCGGACGGAGGGTGAGGAAATCTGGTTCAATTGGTCGTCCTTTCCGTAACCAGTTTTCCAGGGTTACGGGCGACGACGCGCCGCGCCCGCCGCTCAGGCGCGAGCGACGAACGCCACGAGGCGTTGGGTCCCGTTCTCTTTCATCCGGACTATACCGTCGGCCCCGGAATCGCACCGGATCTGCTGACCTCCCCAAGCCGGGGGAGCGCTCGCGGGCTTGGCGTCGCCGCCTTACCGCCGGTGGGGAATCGCACCCCGCCCTGAGAACACTGCAGGCGAACCTGCCCGCCCTACTTAGAAAGGGAGCGGTTGATCTTCAACCACCTGGGCGTTCAGGCGTTCAGACGTCCAAGCCCGTCACCCCGAAAGGCCGCCATGAAGATCTTCGCCGCCGTCATCGCCGTCGCCTTGCCGGGCGGCGGCGCCCTCGCCCAGAGCACGCCGCCTGAAGACCCGTCCCTGATCGCCTATCTGCAACAGCGCGTCGGCGAGGCGGCGGACACGACCCGCTACACCGCCGCCCTCACCCCCGACGGCAAGACGGCTTTGGTCTATCTGACTGGACCGGCCTGGTGCGGATCGGGCGGATGCCGCCTGCTGGTTCTGGACCGCGACGGGTCCGCCTATCGCTCGGTCGGCGAGATCAGCGTGGCCCGCGCGCCCATTCGTCTTCTGGAACGCGAGGATCACGGCCGGCGCGCTCTGGGCGTGCAGGTGGCGGGCGGCGGGATCATCCAGGGCTATGAGGCCGCCGTGCCGTTCGACGGGCGACGCTACGCCTCCAATCCCACCGTCCCCCCGGCGACGAGGATCGACGACGCGCCGGGCGAAACCCTGATCCGGGCCGACGAAGAGGGGCGGCCTCTTCCACCCTCGCCTGACAAGCCTTGACTTGAGGGGCGGCTCGGACGACCGAAGGCCGATGAGCGAGCCCGCCCCCTCCATGCCCCTGAGCGCCCTGCTGGCGCGGATCTGGCGAGACTATCTGAGCAGCCGCAAGGGATCTTTGATCCTGTCGATCCTGTGCGCGGCCACGACAGGTCTGCTGACTGCGGCCCTGCTGAAGCTGCTGGAGCCGGCGGTGAACGGCCTGTTCCTGGCCGGCGACCAGCCGATCGTCCTGTTCGGCCGTTTCCGCTTCCCGGCGGACGAGGCCCTGATCGTCATTCCCACCGCCATTCTGACGGTGGCGGTGGTGCGGACCCTGGCGGCCCTGGGGCAGGCGGCCCTGGTCAATCGACTGGGCCACACGATCGTGGGCGACATCCAGATCCGTCTGTTCGGCGCCATGATCCGCGCCGATCTGGCCCGGCTGCGCAGCCAGCATTCGGGCGGCTTCGTCTCCTCGGTCCTGTTCGACGCCAATCTGGTGCGCGAGGCCTTCACCTCGGGCGTGGTCAACTACACCCAGAACCTGCTGACCCTGATCGCGGTGCTGATCTATATGGGCGTCATCGACTGGCAGCTGACCATGGTGGTCCTGCTGGGCGTGCCCCTGGTGGCCCTGGTGCTGCGCCGGTTCGGGCGAAGGACGCGCAAGGCCGCCGTCGGCGCCATGGCCGAGACCGAGAACCTGTCCACCGCCCTGATGGAGAATCTGGACGGGGTCCGCCTGATCAAGATCGAGAACCGCGAGGCGGCCGAGCAGGATCGCGTGGCCGAGGTGGTGGCCCGTCGCCAGCGCCATGTCATCAAGGGCGCCAACGCCCGCGCCTTCGCCGGCCCGTCCAGCGACCTGGTCGCCTATGTCGTCGTCGCCGCCGTCATGGCCTATGCCGGATGGCGGGCCCAGTCGGGCGAGATGACGGTGGGCGGGTTCGCCGCCTTCATCGGCCTGTTGCTGGCGGCCGGCCAGTCGCTGCGCCAGGTCACGAACCTGGCCACGGTGATGAGCGAAGGCTTCACCGCCGCGCGTCGCCTGTTCGCCGCCCTGGACATCGAGCCGGAAATCCGTGAGGCGGCCGACGCCGAGGCCCTGCCGTCCGGCCCGGTCGAGGTGGCGCTGGATCAGGTGTCCTTCGCCTATGCGGGGACGGACGCCCCGACCCTGGACGCCGTCTCCCTGCGGGTCGCTCCGGGCGAGACGGTCGCCCTGGTCGGCCCCTCCGGCGGCGGCAAGAGCACCATCCTCAGCCTGTTGCCGCGCTTCTATGACGTCACGGCCGGGGCGGTTCGGCTGAACGGGATGGATATCCGTCAGGTGCGGATCAGCGACCTGCGCGACCACATCGCCCTGGTGACCCAGGAGCCCTTCCTGTTCGACGACACCATCGCCGCCAACATCGCCTATGGCCGGCCGGGCGCGACGCAAGCCCAGATCGAGGACGCCGCGCGATCCGCCGCCGCCCATGACTTCATCACGAGCCTGCCGGACGGTTACGCCACCCGTGCGGGCGAGGCGGGCCTGCGCCTTTCGGGAGGGCAGCGCCAGCGGATCGCCATCGCCCGCGCCTTCCTGAAGGACGCGCCGGTCCTGTTGCTGGACGAGGCGACCAGCGCCCTGGACACCGAGAGCGAAGCCCTGGTCCAGGCGGCGCTGGAGCGGTTGATGGAGGGGCGCGCCACCCTGATGATCGCCCACCGCCTGTCCACCGTCAGGAACGCCGACCGCATCTATGTGATCGAGGCCGGGCGGGTGGTCGAGGAAGGGACGCATGACGCCCTGGCAGCCCGTGGCGGACTCTACGCCCGCCTGGCCCGGCAACAGTCGCTGGACGGAACCCCGGCGGTCGAGGCCGTCGCGTGAGGCCGCTGCGCAATCCGATCATCCAGTCCGCCCTGGCCTGGACCCTGGCCAGATGGATGCAGGTCTGTTTCGCCACCATCCGCTGGACCCATGAGAACCAGCAGGCGGCCGAGGCTGTCTGGGCGCAGGGCGGCGGGGTTCTGTGCGTCTTCTGGCATTCGCGCATTGGCCTGTCGCCCGCCTGCTGGCCGCTGGACCGGGCCCAGCCGGCCAAGGCCCTGATCTCTCTGTCGGCCGACGGGGAGTTCATCGCCAAGGCGGTGGCGCGCCAGGGCTTTCCCGCCGTGCGCGGCTCATCGGCCAATAAGGACAAGGCGCAGAAGGCCAAGGGCGGCTCCCAGGCCCTGCGCGACGGTCTGAAGCAGCTCAAGGTCGGGGGCCTGGCCATCACCCCGGACGGCCCGCGCGGCCCGGTCAACATCATGGCCGAGGGCCTGCCGCTGATGGCGAAACTGTCCGGCGCCCCTGTCCTGTTCATCGGCCTGTCCTGCAATCCGGCGATCCGGCTGAACAGCTGGGATCGAGCGGTCCTGCCCCTGCCGTTCGGCAAGGGCGCCATTGTCTGGGATCGGGCCGACTATCCCCAGGGCGCCGACATGGCCCAGGTGACGCGCGACTGGACGGCGCGGCTGAATGCGGTCGAGGCGCGGGCGGATGCGATCACGGGTTTGAAGCCGTGACGCCCCTGCCCCTGCTGGCCTATCGGCTGCTGACCCGCGCCCTGGAGCCCCTGGCGCCGCGCCTGCTGGACGCCCGCGCCGCAAGAGGCAAGGAGGACCCCGCCCGTGTCGATGAACGGATGGGCTTTACCCGGATCGAACGGCCCGAGGGCGACCTGGTCTGGCTGCACGGCGTCAGCGTGGGCGAGACCCTGTCCCTGCTGCCCCTGGTCGAACGGTGCGTAAAGGCGCGGCCGGATCTGACGGTTCTGGTGACGTCGGGCACGGTGACGTCCGCCCGGATTCTTGAGGACCGGCTGCCGAAGGGGGTGATCCACCAATATGCGCCGGTGGACGGACCGGGCGCGGTCGGCCGTTTCCTGGATCACTGGCGGCCTGCGCTTGCGGTCTTCGTCGAGAGCGAACTATGGCCCAATCTGCTGCTGGAGGCCCACCGGCGCGGGGTGAAGCTGGCCCTGGTCAGCGCCCGCATCACCGACAAGACGGTCGAGGGCTGGCGCCGGTTTCCGGCCTCGGCTCAGGCGGTGACGCGCGCCTTCGACCTTGTCCTGCCCCAGGACGCCGCCTCCGCCGAGCGGCTGGAGCGGATGGGCGCCCGTATCGACGGCCTGGTCAATCTGAAGCTGGCGGGCGAGCCCCTGCCCCATGATACGGCCGCCTTCAGCCGTCTGAGCGCCGCCATCGGCGACCGGCCCGTCATCGTCGCCGCCAGCACCCATGAGGGCGAAGAGATCGCCATCGTCCGCGCCCTGGACAAGCTGAGCGAGCGCGTCTGCCTGATCCTGCTGCCGCGCCACCCTGAGCGCGGCCCCTTGATCGCAGAGGCCCTGCACCGGGACGGCGCGGCCTTCGCCATGCGGTCGCGGGGCGAGACCATCGGGCGCGACACGGACGTCTATCTGGCCGACACCTTGAACGAGATGGGCCTGTTCCTGCGTCTGGCCGATGTGGTGGTGATGGGCGGCTCCTTCGCCCCCGCCCTGGGCCTGCCCGCGGTCGGCGGTCACAATCCGCTGGAGCCCGCGCGGCTGGGCCGGCCCGTCGTGACGGGACCGGACGCCTCCAACTGGGCCAGCGTGACGGCGGCATTGGCCCAATCGGGCGGACTGATCCCGGTCCAGGCGCCCTGGGACCTGCCCCAGGCGATCGGCCCCCTGTTGGCCGATCCGGCGGCGGCCAAGGCCATGGGTGAGCGCGCCCGCCGCGCGGCGGCCGAGGCGGGCGGGGATCTGGAGCGGCTGTGGTCCTGGCTCTCTCCGCTCACGCCGCAGAAGAGGCCCCGGCGATGAAGCTGAACACGCCCCGCTGGTGGTATGTGCGCGACCGCGATCACGCCCGGATGACGCGCACCCTGTTAAAGCCGCTGGGCTGGATCTGGGCGGGGATCACGGCGCGGCGCATCGCGCGGACGGTTCCCCACGCCCCAGGCTGTGCGGTGATCTCGGTCGGCAATCTGACGGTCGGCGGATCGGGCAAAACGCCGGTTGCGCGCGAGGCGCTGCGGCTGCTGCGCGCGGCGGGGGTGGAGGCGCAGGGCCTGTCGCGCGGCTATGGCGGGCGGCTGGAAGGGCCGGTCCGCGTCGATCCCGCCTTGCATACGGCCGAGGACGTCGGCGACGAACCCCTGATGCTGACCAGGGACGCGCCGGTCTGGATTTCACGAGATCGGGTCGCCGGCGCCGAGGCGGCCGTTACGGACGGGGCCGACGCCCTGGTGCTGGACGACGGACACCAGAACCCCGCCTTGAAGAAGACCGTCAGCCTGATCGTCGTGGATGGAGAGACCCGCGGCGATGAATGGCCGTTCGGGGACGGCTCGGTCTTTCCGTCCGGCCCGATGCGCGAGCCGTTGAAAGCGGGGCTGGCGCGCGCCGACGCCGTGGTGGTGATGCTGCCGACCGATCTGGAAACAGCCGATCCTGAACTGCTGGCGGTCTTCGAGGGTCGGCCGATCTATCTCGCGAGACTGACGCCGCGGGGTCCGCCCCCGACCGGCCCACAGGTCGGCTTCGCCGGCATCGCCAAGCCGTGGAAGGTCGAGCGGTCGCTGAAGGCGGCGGGCTGCGATCTGGTCGACTTCGTCCCGTTCCCCGACCATGCGGCCTACAGCGACAAGGATATGGCGTTCTTGAAAGATCGGGCGGCGGTCTTTCGGGCCGGCCTTGTCACCACAGAAAAGGACTGGGTGCGGCTGACGCCCGATCAGCGCGCGCATGTGACCGCCTGGCCCGTCGTCGCCCGGTTTGAGGATGAGGCCGGCTTCGCCGCCTTCCTGACCCAGGCTGTTCAGTCGGCGCGGTAGACCACGCCGCCCTTCATCACGAACCTCATCCGCTCCAGCTCGGTGACGTCGCTCAGGGGATCGCCGGAGACGGCGACGATGTCGGCCGGCATGCCCGGCGCGATCCGCCCGGCCTCGCCAGCGATGCGCAGATGTTCGGCGGCGCCGACGGTGGCGGCCTGGACGGCCTCCAGCGGAGTCAGGCCGGCGCGGACCAAGAGGGCGAACTCCTTGGCGTTGTCGCCGTGGGCGGAGACGCCGCTGTCGGTGCCGAAGGCGATTTTGACGCCGCCCTGGTGGGCGCGGCGCGCCATCTCCAGCATCTTCGGCCCCGCCTCCAGCGCCTTGGCGGTCTGGGCGGGAGTGAAGAAATTGTCTGGCCCGGAGGCGACGCGCGCGACGAAATCGCCCGCCAGCAGGGTCGGCACAAGCCAGGCGCCGTTCTGCTTGAACAGGCGGATCGACTGGTCGTCCAGATAGGTGCCGTGTTCGATGGAATCGCCGCCGGCGCGCAGGAAGGCGTTGATGCCGTCGACGCCGTGAGCGTGAGCCGTGACCTGGCGGCCCATCCGGTGGGCGCTTTCGACGATGGCGGTCAGTTCGGGATCGCTGAACTGCTGGTTCAGACCGGCGGCGGTGTTGGACAGGACCCCGCCGGTGGCCGTGATCTTGATGATGTCGGCGCCGGCGCGGATCTGGGTGCGGACCGCGCGCATACAGTCTTCCGGTCCCGAACAGACGCTTTCCGGCGACAGCAGGTGCAGGACATCGGCGCGGAAGCCGTTGGCGTCGCCATGGCCGCCGTGAACCGACACGGCCGAACCCGCCGCAATGATGCGCGGCCCCGGCACGTCGCCCGCCTTCACCGCCTCGCGCAGGGCGAAGATCGCTTCGTTGTCGGCCCCGAGATCGGCGACGGTGGTGAAGCCCGCCATCAGGGTGCGGCGCGCATAGCGGGCGCCGACCATGGCCTGGGCGGCCTCAGACTGGGTCACCTCCTCCAGCCGCGAATTGGGGTTTTGCTGGCCGGTCAGGTGGACGTGACTGTCGATCAGACCCGGCAAAACGAATGAGTCCCGCAGGTCGATGACCCGGCCCTGCGCCGGATCGCCGACGAAGCCGTCGCGAATATCGACGACTTGGTTCCCGCTGATCACGAGAGTTTTACTGCGCTGCACAACGCCGTTCGACGGATCCGCCAGCAGCCGCCCCGCCTCGACGAAGGTGACCACAGGGGGTCCGGAAAGTCCAACCCCTGCGGGGGTTTGCTGAGCCGCCGCCGCCGAAGCGGACGCCAGCAGCACCGACAAAGCCAGGATCAAACGCTTCATTGATCGCCCTCCCGCGACGCCTCGCCGCAAAATCGCCCCACAAGGCTCAGGTTGCCTCGGTCGTAACGGTTTGAAACAAACACCTCCGAAGACAAACCGCAACGAGGGCGTCGCATGCGGCTTTCGAGACGAGGACTCATTCTGGGCGGCTCGGCCATGCTGGCGGGGTGCGCCAGCGCCAGCGCCACGGCCCCCGTGACGACGGCGGCGCTCCAGCCCGTCGCGGCCCCGGTGGTCGTTCCCCCGGTTCAGACCGTCAGCGTGACCCCGCCGCCGCTGGATCCTCGCGGCGCCGTTCCGAAAGATCTGATGGACCGGGCCATGGCGGCCCTGGACATCCACCACCGCAAACTCCCCCTGCGTGACCGGATGTATCTGGTCGATTTCAAGAAGTTCTCGGGCGACGAGCGGCTGTACGAGGTCGATCTGATCGCAGGCGAGGTCAAGGTGCTGCGGACCTGCCACGGCCGGGGCTCCGACCCCGACCATTCCGGCTATGCGCGCCGCTTTTCCAACACGCCCGATTCCAACATGTCCTCGATCGGCGCCTACGCCACGGCCGGCGCCAGCTGGGGCAAGCAGCAGGGGCCGAACGTCCTGCTGGACGGGCTGGAATACACCAATGACAAGGCCCGCGAACGCGCCATCATCGTTCACGGCGCCGACTACGCCGACCCGGACTTCCTGGCGCGCGAAGGCAAGCTGGGCCGCAGCTACGGCTGTTTCTCGGTGGCCCATACCGACTTGCCGGAGCTGCGCGAGCGGATGGGCGAAGGCCGGCTGCTGTTCGCCTGGGCGTAAGGCTTATCCCTCGGGCCGTCGGGCCGAGTGGCGGATGGTGATTATGCGAATCTCGCTGGGCAGGATGGCGTAGCGGATCACATAGGGGCGGATCGAGACCGCCTCGCGAAGCCCATGGCGTATTTGCCTGCCGCGATCCGGAAAGGCGCTCAGACTTTCGGCCAGATCGATCAGGCGAACCGCCAGGCGGATCGCCGCCGGCGGGCTGAAACCTTGCACATAGGACTGTATGGCGATCAGGTCTTCCCGAGCTTGCTCGGTCCAGACTACTCGCCGCATTTCGGCGGCGGGAGCGGATTGTCCGTTCCCCAAGACAGAAGCCACCGCTTTACGGCTTCATGGCTCACGACCCGTCCCGCCTCGGCGTCGGCGAGACCACGCAGGGTCGCCGCCTCGTCCGCCGCGTCGTCGGCGATGTCGAAGACGCCCGGCTCGTCGTCATCTTCGTGGTACGCGGGATCAGCCATGGCGCGAGCCTACCACACCCCGCCGATACGGTCAGCCCCGCTCCAGCGCCCGCCAGCCGATGTCGGAGCGGTTGAAGCCGCCGGGCCAGTCAATCTGGCGGATGGCGGCGTAGGCGCGCTCGCGGGCCTGGGCGATGTCGTCGCCCTCGGCGCAGACGTTCAGGACGCGGCCGCCGGCGGCGCACAGCTGGCCGTCGTCGCGACGCTTGGTGCCGGCGTGGAAGACCTGGACATGGGGACCGAAGTCCTGATCGGCGCCGCGGATGATCGAGCCTTCCAGCGGACTGTCGGGATAGCCCTTGGCCGCCATGACCACGCAGATGACCGTCTGGGGCTTGAACGCCGGGGCCGGCAGGCCGGAGACGTCGCCCCGCGCGCAAGCGAGCAGATAGGGAACGATGTCCCCGGCCATGCGCATCATCAGCACCTGGCATTCCGGGTCGCCGAAGCGGGCGTTGAACTCGACCACCTTGGGTCCGTCGGTCGTGGCCATCAGCCCGGCGTAGAGGACACCGCGATAGGGGGCGCCCTCCTCGGCCATCTTGCGGATGGTGGGCTGAACGATGCGTTCGTCAGCCTGCTGGACCAGGTCGGCGGTGAAGACCGGGGCCGGTGAATAGGCGCCCATGCCGCCGGTGTTGGGTCCGGTGTCGCCGTCGAAGGCGCGTTTGTGGTCCTGGGCGCCGCCGAACAGGACAGCCTGTTTGCCGTCGCACAGGGCGAAAAGGGAGCCTTCCTCGCCGTCCATGAACTCCTCGATCACGACGCGGGCGCCGGCGTCGCCGAACCGGCCCCCCAGCATCCGCTCGACCTCGGCCTCGGCGTCGGCGCGATCCGGGCTGATGGCCACGCCCTTGCCGGCGGCCAGGCCGTCGGCCTTGATGACATAGGGCGGCTGGAAGGCGTCGAGCGCGGCCTTGGCCTCCTGAACCGTCTCATAGACGCCGTAGCCGGCGGTGGGGATGGAATGACGCTCCAGGAAGGCCTTGGAAAAGGCCTTGGACGTCTCCAGCTGCGCGGCCTTGGCGGTGGGGCCGAAACAGGGGATGCCGGCGGCGGCCAGCCGGTCCGCCAGACCGGCCGCCAGGGCGACCTCCGGCCCGACCACCACCAGGTCCGCCTTGATCTCGCGCGCCAGGGCCGCCAGGCCCTCGGCGTCGTCGGCCTTGACCGGACGAAGCTCGCACACGGCCTCGATCCCGGGATTGCCGGGCGCGGCGACAAGGCGGGTGACCAACGGCGACTGGGCGATCTTCCAGGCCAGGGCGTGTTCACGCCCGCCCGATCCGACGAGGAGAATGTTCATAAGGTGGGCAATGACCGCACCGCGCGAGGCGGTCAAGCGGCGGGCGTCCGCGATATCGCCTCTTCCTTGGAAACGGGTGCGAAAACGATCCGCCTCGGGCTAGAGTGGCGTCATGAGCGACGACTCCTATGTGTTCGAAGGCCCAGCCGAGGCCGCCGCCCCGCGCGACAACAATCCGCCCCTGTCGATCTCGGAACTGTCCTTTGCCCTGAAGCGGACGCTGGAGGAGCGATTCGGCCACGTCCGGCTGAGGGGCGAGGTGTCCAAGGTCAATCGCCACGCCTCGGGCCATGTCTATCTGACGCTGAAGGACGACAAGTCGGCCATCGACGGCGTGATTTGGAAGGGGTCGGTGCGCGGCCTGGGCGTCCAGCCCGAGGCGGGGCTGGAGGTCATCGTCACCGGCAAGATCACCTCCTATCCGGCGCGGTCCTCGTACCAGATCGTGATCGAGAGCATGGAGGCGGCGGGGGCCGGCGCCCTCTTGGCCCAGTTGGAGCGGCTGAAGGTTCGCCTGCGCGATGAGGGCCTGTTCGAGCCGGGGCGCAAGACGCCCCTGCCCCCGTTCCCCCGCACCATAGGGGTGATCACCAGCCCGACCGGGGCGGTGATCCGCGACGTCCTGCACCGAATCGCCGAACGCTGGCCGTGCAGGGTGATCGTCTGGCCCGTGGTCGTCCAGGGCGAGGCGGCGTGCGGCCAGGTGTCGAACGCGATTCGCGGCTTTGATGCGATGAGGCCCGACGGACCCATCCCCCGGCCGGATCTGCTGATCGTGGCGCGCGGCGGGGGGTCGGTGGAGGACCTGTGGTGCTTCAACGACGAGGGGCTGGCCCGCACGGTGGCGGCGGCGCGCATTCCGATCATCTCGGCCGTGGGACACGAGACGGACACCACCCTGATCGACTTCGTCTCGGATCGGCGCGCGCCGACGCCCACGGGGGCGGCCGAGATGGCCACGCCGGTGCTGGCCGACCTGAGATACGCCGTCGCCGACCTGGATCGACGCCTGGTTCTGGCGGGCGGGCGGCTGATCGAGGATCGTCGGACCCGGCTGCGCGCCGTGGCGCGCGGACTGCCCGCCCGGCCGGAGGACCTGACGGCCCTGGCGCAACAGAGGCTGGACCATGTGTCCAGCCGCCTGGGTTCGGGCCTGCAACGCAACATCGCCCTTCACGAACGCCATCTGGCCGTGACCGGCGGAAAGTTGAGCCCCGGGCTGCTGCGGACCCGGATCGAGCGGGGTCAGGATCGACTGCGCGGCGCGGGGGACCGGCTGGGGGCGGCGCTTCAGGCGGGTGTCGCGCGCGGCGAGCGACGGCTGTTGCAGATCGGCGGCCGCCTGTCGCCCGAACCGCTGCACCGCCGCCTGGACCAGCGCCAGGCCAGGCTGGACGCGGTCTCCGCGCGCCTGGACGGCGTCATCCCCCGCCGACTGGACGGCGACCGAGCCCGGCTGAGCGCCCTGTCCCGCGCCCTGGCGACGCTTGATCCCAGCCGCCCCAAACCCGGCTTCGCCCGGGTCGAGCGCGCCGACGGCGGCTGGATCACCGCAGCGGCGGGGCTGGAGTCGGGCCAGACCGTCAGACTGGTGTTCGGCGACGGCGCGCGCGAGGCCGTCATCGACGGCGCGTCGCAGACCCCTTCGCCGGCGCCGCCCTCTGCGACGCCCCAGTCGAAGCCTCAGTCGACCCCACGACCGACGCCTCGGCCCAAGCCACCGGCGCCGGACCAGGGCGACCTCTTCTGACGTGCGCTCCCGCTTTTCCGCTTCGCGCCTGAGCCGCTTCCTGCTAACCGCCGCCGCATGAAGATCCCCCGCATCGCCTTCGCCGCCTATGGCTTCGCCCTTCTGATCATCGTCTTGGACCAGCTGACCAAGGCCTGGATACTGAGCCTTCCGGACGTGGCCTCGATCGAGCAAATCCCCGTCGGCTACGTCTTCGCCGAGGTGTTCCCGCCGATCCTGCGATTCACCTTCGTCCAGAACACCGGCGTCAGCTTCGGCCTGTTCGGCGGGGGCGAAGCGCGCTGGGGTCTGACCATCTTCTCCGTCCTGGTCTCGGGCGCCCTGGCCTGGTGGGCGACGCGGGCCGATCGTCGTCTGCTGATCACCGCCATCGGCCTGGTGATCGGCGGCGCCCTGGGCAATGTGATCGACCGGGTGCGGTTCGGCTATGTGGTCGACTTCATCGACGTGTCGGGCACAGGCGTCTTTCCCTGGGTGTTCAACGTCGCCGACAGCGCCATCACCATCGGCGTCGTCCTTCTGATCATCGACAGCTTCCTGTCCGACCGGGCCTCCAAGGCCTGAAAACGGCTGCAAGGTTGGCGCGGCCCCCGAAAAGTCGTAATCACCCCGTCTTCACTATGCCAACAGCGCCCGCAGAGGCGCTCCGTGCATCAGCCGATCGAGCCTGAACCCATGCGTATCCGCAGCGTCGCCGCCCTGACCCTCGCCGCCTCAGCCGCCCTCGCCGTCTCGGCCTGCGGCAGCCTCAAGCAAGGCATCGGCCTGACCAAGGTCGTGCCGGACGAGTTCGTGACCGTCTCCACCGCGCCGCTCAGCGTGCCGCCGGAATACGGCCTGCGTCCCCCTGCGCCCGGCCAGCCCCGCCCGCAGGAGCTGGCGCCCGAAAGCGCCGCCCGTCAGATTCTGCTGGGTCAGCGTCAGGCCGTCACCCGCACCCCCGGCGAACAGGTCCTGGTGGCCCAGGCCGGCGCCGATCAGGCCGACCCCCTGGCCCGCTATGTGATCGACGACGAGTTCGGCGACATCGCCCACAAGGACGAAAGCTTCGCCAACCGCGTGATGTTCTGGCGCAAGGACGACGCCTCGACCCAGGCGGCCACCACCCGCCAGACCGCCGAGGGCCAGCAGACGATCGACGCCTCGACCGAGGCCGCCCGGCTTCAGGCCCTGACGGGCGGTCGTGAGGCCATCACCATCACCCCGCGTCGCAGCGGCGGTTTCAAACTGCCGGGTCTGTAAACCGGTCGAACCCTTGTCGGACGCCGGCTGCGGCGTTGGTCCTTTCGCTGTCGGAAATCATTTGATGCGTCGCCTGCTCACCGCCCTGGCCGCCGTTTCCATCGCGGCCTCCGTCCTGCCTGTCGCCGCCGAGGCGCAGCAACGTCAGCGTCAACGCGGTTCCAGCGGACAGCAGGCGGACGGGTCGGAGAATGCGCCGTCCACCCGCGCGCCCCGGATCGCGCCCCTGCGCCGCCGCGCCAACGCCGGCCCCTGCCCCTTCGTCAAGGTGCTGTACGACGCCGCCCGCTATGTGGAGCTGGAAGGCGGTCGCGCCGCCATCGCCAACGTCGGCTACACCGGCGAGATCGAAGGCGTCTCGGCCGATTGCGAATATCGCGAAGCCGATCCGATCCGACTGGACATGGACATCCTGTTCCAGCTGGGCCGCGGCGCCCAGGCGACCGAGGACCAGAAGACCTATCGTTACTGGGTCGCGGTGACGGAACGGAACAGCGCGGTCCTGGCCAAGGAATATTTCGACCTGCCGGTGAAGTTCGACGGATCGCGCACCGCCTCGGTCCACGAACAGCGGACCATCATCATTCCCCGCGCCGAGGCCACCACCAGCGGCGGCAATTTCGAAGTTCTGATCGGGTTCGACGTCACGCCCGAAATGGCCGAGTTCAACCGGTCCGGCAGTCGCTTCCGCGTCAACGCCGGAGCCGCCCAAGCCTCTGCGCCGAGCCAGTAATGTCTGATCTGAAGACCGTCCTCAGCGAAGCGGTCGCCGCCGCCTTCGCCGCCGAAGGCGTGGAGCCGGCTCTCGCTCGCGTCACCCCGTCCGACCGGCCGGATCTGGCCGACTTTCAGTCGAACGGCGCCCTGGCCGCCGCCAAGGCGTTGAAGGCCAATCCGCGCGAACTGGCCGGCAAGATCGCCGAGCGGCTGGGCGCCGACGCCCGCTTCGCCTCGGTCGAGGTGGCGGGGCCGGGCTTCATCAATCTGAAGATCGCCGACGCCGTTCTGGCGGAACGCGCCGCCGAAGTCGCCGCCGACGCCGAACACGCGGGCGCGGCCGTCGTGGCCGATCCGCGCAAGGTGGTGATCGACTACGGCGGTCCGAACGTGGCCAAGCCGATGCACGTCGGCCATCTGCGCAGCGCCATCATCGGCGAGAGCCTGAAGCGGCTTTTCCGTTTCCGCGGTGATCATGTGACCGGCGACGCCCATTTCGGCGACTGGGGCTTCCAGATGGGGCTGCTGATCACCGCCTGCGGCGACGAGGGTCTGGCCGACGCCTTCATGGCCGACGGCGACGGCCCCTTCCCCGCCGAAAGCCCGGTGACCCTGGCCGATCTGGACCGGCTGTATCCGCAGGCCGCCGGCAAGGCCAAGGAAGACCCGGCCTTCCGCGACCGCGCCCGCAAGGCGACGGCGGAGTTGCAGGCCGGACGGCCCGGCTATCGCGCCCTGTGGTCGCATTTCGTGGCGGTCAGCCGTGAGGCCCTGAAGCGCGAATACGGCGACCTGTCGGTCGATTTCGACCTGTGGAACGGCGAGAGCGACGCCGATCCCCTGATGGACGAGATGATCGCCCATCTCAAGGCTGAGGGCCTGCTGGTCGAGGACGACGGCGCCCAGGTGGTCCATGTCGCCAAGCCGGGCGAGACCCGCAAGAAGAAGCTGGCCGACGGCTCGGTGATCGAGGCCCCCTCGCCCCCGCCCCTGCTGGTGATCAGCTCGGAAGGCTCGGCCATGTACGGCACGACCGACCTGGCGACGATCCTGGACCGCAAGAAGGCCCTGGCGCCGGACCTGGCCCTGTACGTCGTCGACGAACGCCAGGCCGAGCATTTCGAACAGGTGTTCCGCGCCGCCTATCTGGCCGGCTACGCTGCCGAAGGGTCGCTGGAGCATCTGGGCTTCGGCACCATGAACGGCGCCGACGGCAAGCCGTTCAAGACCCGCGCGGGCGGGGTGCTGAAGCTGCGCGACCTGATCGACCAGGCGACGGACAAGGCGCGCGAGCGTCTGCACGAGGCCAAGCTGGGCTACGACCTGTCGCCGGAAGAGTTCGAGGCCATCGCGCACAAGGTGGCCATCGCCGCCCTGAAGTTCGCCGACCTGTCGAACGCGCGCACCACCAGCTACGTCTTCGACCTGGACCGGTTCATGAGCTTCGAGGGCAAGACCGGCCCCTATCTGCTGTATCAGTCGGTCCGGATCAAATCCCTGCTGAGGAAGGCCGCCGAACAGGGCGCCGCGCCTGGCGCCATCGTCATCGCCGAACAGGCCGAGCGCGATCTGGCCCTGACGCTGGACGCCTTCTCGACCGCCGTGTCGGACGCCTATGACAAGCGGATGCCGCATCTGGCAGCCGAGCACGCCTATCGGGTGGCCCAGTCCTTCTCGAAATTCTACGCCGCCTGCCCGGTGCTGGTCGCGCCGGACGAGGCGACACGGGCTTCGCGCCTGGCCCTGTCGGCGGCGGCGCTGCTGCAGCTGGAAACGGCGTTGAACCTGCTGGGGATCGAGACTCCCGAACGGATGTGACCGCCGTTCTGTGACCTGAAAGACGCGGACTCTGCTCTTCAGCTCTGATTAACCTTCGCCGGGTTCAGGGAGCGGTCGACGGATGGGGACCGGCGGTCAGCAGTCTAAGGGGCGTCGCTGGGGTCAGCATAGGGGACGCATCCGCGTGGCGGACGGCGCCCTGCGGCCGTTCGGCCCCCGCGATCTGACGCCGCCGTTCCTGAAGCGCCGGGCGATCCTCTATGTGGACGGCTACAACCTTTTCCACGCCCTGCTGAACCAGAAGCGGCGCGAATGGCTGTGGCTGGACTTGCAGGCCCTGGGGCGGGGCCTGATCGATCCGACGGAGCGTCTCGCCGGCGTGGTCTGGGTCAGCGCCCACAAGCCCCAATCCCGCTCGCGGATGGAGGCCCTGTTCCGCTATGAGGCGGCGCTGAGGGCCCGCAGGGTGCGATGCCTGATGGGCCATTTCATCGTCCACGGCGAACACTGCCGCGCCTGCGGCAATGTCTGGAGCGCGTCCACGGAGAAGCAGAGCGACGTCAACCTGGCCCTGGCGGTGGCGGACGATGTGGCGGCGAACCGGGTCGATTCCGTCTATCTGCTGACCACCGACGGCGACCACGCCGCCACCGCGCGGTACGTGCGCGAAGCCTATCCGGAAAAGCGGATCGTCAGCGTCGCCCCGCCCGGGCGGGTCCACAACCGCCAGATCGCCGCCTGGACCGACGAACTGGTCGGGATCGGGCCCAATCTGCTGGCCCAGTCCATGCTGCCCGACCGGCTGAAGACGGCCAAGGGCTGGATCGAACGGCCCGAGGCCTGGAGCGCCCGCCCCAGCCTGCCCCCGCCCCCCGATCCGCCGCCGACGAACGACGCCGGCAAGACCAAGGCTGGACATCTGCGGCTGGTGGTGTCGAACGCCTAGCCGAGATGATATGATCGCGTCGTCATGAACCTCCATGTCCGCAATCTTGATGAAGAAACGGTCCGCGCCCTGGAACAGAGGGCCGCGCGCAACGGCCGTTCGGCCGAAGCGGAAGTGCGAGCCATTCTGACGGCGGCTGCGGCGGTCGAGATGGCGGACAGGTCCGACTGGATCCAGGTGTCGGATGAGCTGCGAGCGCGTTCGGCCGGATTCAGCCACACGCCGTCCGAAATTCTGGTTCGGGAAAGCCGCGACGAAAGATGAAGGCGATCATCGACTCCAGCGTCGTGATCAAATGGTTCGTGAAGGAGGATGGTGCGGACGAATCGCTCGACCTCCGTTTTCAGCCTTTGGCTGCGCCGGACCTTCTGCTCGTGGAATGCGCCAATGTGTTCTGGAAGAAGGTTCGACGTCAGGAATACCAAGCCGATGACGCGATCTTGGCCCTCGGGGCGATTGAGCAAGCGAACATAAGCCTGTCGCCCGCCTATGGATTGGCCTCGCGCGCGTTCGATATCGGTCGGGCGCTCGACCATGCCGTCTATGATTGTTTCTATCTGGCCCTTGCTGAACGCCTGAGCCTGCCTTTGATCACCGCCGACGCCAAACTGATGTCCAAAGCGACGCTCGAGCGCACATCTGTCCGCGTGCTCAATCTATCAAACTGGAAGACCGTCCTCGATGCCGACTGACCTCGACGCCTATATCGCCGGCCTGCCCAAGGCGGAGTTGCACCTTCACATCGAGGGCTCGCTGGAGCCGGAGCTGATGTTCGAACTGGCGCAGCGCAATGGCGTGTCCATTCCCTATGACAGCGTCGAGGCGGTACGGGCGGCCTATGATTTCTCGAATCTGCAGGACTTCCTGGACATCTATTACGCCGGGGCGGCGGTCCTTCTGACGCGCCAGGATTTCGAAGATCTGGCCTTCGCCTATTTCCAGCGGGCGGCCGCCGATAACGTGCGCCACGCCGAGATCTTCTTCGATCCCCAGACCCATACCGACCGGGGCGTGCCCTTCGGCGTGGTGGTGGAGGGGCTGATCGCGGGAATGGACCGGGCCAAGGCGGAACTGGGCGTGAGTTCGGGTCTGATCCTCAGCTTCCTTCGGCATCTGACGGAGGACGAGGCGTTCGCGACCCTGGAGGCGGCCAAGCCCTATCTACATCATTTCATCGGGGTGGGGCTGGATTCGTCGGAGGTCGGACATCCGCCGTCCAAGTTCCAGCGCGTCTTCGCCGCCGCGCGCGACCTGGGTCTGAAACTGTGCGCCCACGCGGGCGAGGAAGGCCCGCCGGCCTATGTCCACGAGGCCCTGGATCTGCTGCACATCGACCGGATGGACCACGGCAATCGCTCGATGGAGGACGAGGCCCTGGTGGAGCGGCTGGCCCGAGAGCAGATGACCCTGACCGTCTGCCCCCTGTCGAATCTGAAGCTCTGCGTGGTCGACGATCTGAAGAACCACCCCGTGCCGGAGATGCTGCGCCGGGGCCTGCACGTCACCCTGAACTCGGACGACCCGTCCTATTTCGGGGGCTATGTGAACGACAACTACAGCCGGTTGGCGACGGCGGTGGGCCTGACCCGCGAACAGGTGACGCAGATGGCCAAAAACAGTTTCGAGGGGTCTTTCCTGGGCGAGGCGGAGAAGGCGGCGTATCTGGCGGAGGTGGAGGCCTACGCCAAGGCGGGCTGACGTCCTTTCGTCATTCCGGGCGAAGGGCCTGCTTGGCCCGAAGACCCGGAACCCAGCGGCGCCGAAGGCGAAATGGGTCCGCCGCACTATGCTGGAACAGCGCGTCCGCGACAGTTTCGCGCTCTCGCGCGCCGCTGGGTTCCGGGTCTCCGCTGCGCTTCGCCCGGAATGACGAAAGAAAAAGGGGTTTAGCCGAGGAAGGCCGCCGCCCCCACCTCCGCCACCCCAATCGCCCGGAAACTGTCCCGCGCCGTCGCCTCGGTCTGTGGTGCGATGGCGCGGCTGGCGTCGGAGATGACCACGGCCTCAAAGCCTTCGCGCACCGCGTCCTCGGCGGTGAAGCGGACGCAGTAGTCGAAGGCCAGCCCGCACAGGAAGACGCGGGTCACGCCCAGGTCGCGCAGCAGGCCGGCCAGGCCCGTCGGCGTCCTATGGTCGTTCTCGAAGAAGCCGGAATAGGAATCGACCGCCGGGTTGTAGCCCTTGCGGATCACGGCCAGGGCCTTTTGCACCGTGGGCGCCGCGTCGGGATGGAAGTCGGCGCCGGGCGAGCCCTGGGTACAGTGGTCCGGCCACAGCATCTGGCGGCCGTAAGCGACCTCGATCTCGGTGAAGGGAGCCGCGCCGGGATGGTTGGAGGCGAACGAAATCTGGTCCGGCGTGTGCCAGTCCTGGGTCAGGACCACCCAGTCGAACCGTTCGGCCAGCCGGTTGATCAGCGGCATGATCCCCGCCCCGCCCGCGACCGCCAGAGACCCGCCCTCGCAGAAGTCGTTCTGCGGGTCGATGACCAGAAGGGCGTCAGTCGGACCGATCTTCATCATGCGCTTGCGTAGGCGTCGATCTCGTTGGCCGAGCCCAGGGCGACGGGGATGCGCTGGTGCAGATGCTCGGGCTGGACGTCGAGGATGGATTGAACCCCGTCCGTCGTCGCCTTGCCTCCGGCCTGCTCGACCAGGAAGGCCATCGGATTGCCCTCGTACATCAGGCGCAGCTTGCCGGGCTTATTCGGCTCGCGCTTGTCCCAGGGGTATAGGAAGACGCCGCCGCGCATCAGGATGCGGTGGACGTCGGCGACCATGGCGGCGACCCAGCGCATGTTGAAATTCTTGCCCCGGGGGCCTTCGTCGCCCTTCAGCAGATCGCCCACATAGGTCTGCACCGGCTCGGCCCAGTGGCGCAGGTTCGACATGTTGATGGCGAACTCCTTGGTGTCCGGCGAAATGGCGATGTCGTCGTGGGTCAGGACCCAGTCGCCGTCGTTCGACAGGGTGAAGCCCTTGACCCCCGCGCCCGTGGTCAGGACCAGCATGGTCTGGGGGCCGTACAGGGCGTAGAGGGCGGCGACCTGATTGCGGCCCGGCTGCATGAAGTCGGCCTCGGTCGGCGAAGGCGTCGCGGACTTCAGCACCGAGACGATGGTCCCCACCATGGCGTTGATGTCGATGTTGGACGAGCCGTCCAGCGGATCGAACAGGACCAGATATTGGCCGGTGGAATTGGCCGCCGGCTGAACCTCGTCCATCTCCTCCGAGGCGACGCCGGCGACGGCGGGACAGGCCAGGAGGGCGTCGGTCAGCATGTCGTTGGTCATGACGTCGAGCTTCTTCTGCTCCTCGTCCTGAACATTGATCTGGCCCGAGGCGCCCAAGGCCCCGGCCAGGGCGCCGCCGGCGACCAGAGTGCTGATGTCGGCGCAGGTGGCGGCGGCGACCGTCAGGACCGTCTTCAGCCCTTCCGGAACCTCAAGGGCGGCGATGTGGGCGTCGAGGCGGGTGCGGTCGGCGGTCATGGGATCGGTCCGGAGCGGCGGAGAGGGACGCTCCGTTCTTGGCGGGCGGACGCAGGGAGAGCAAGGGCGAGCCGACGCCGGACGTCAGGAAGTGCGACAAGGCGGCGTCAAAACACGCCTGCGCTTGACTTGGGACCGGAGTCGGTGGCTTAGGTCGATTGCTCTCGCGGGAGAGATCGGCGCGCCTCGGCGCGTCGACGCCGAAGGCGCAACCGCCCCGGAAACGCTCAGGCAAACGGACCGCGAAGCATACGGACGCTGGAAAGCCGCTCTTCACGGGCGCGCCGACGGAGCAAGGCGACATGATTTGGTCGCCGGAATCTCTCAGGCTTCAGGACAGCGGGGGCGCGACGACGGCGGAGCTCCGCCACCAAACGCGACCGTGAAAGCCTGAACCATGACCGACCAAGCCCTGAAGACCACGCCTCTGAACGCCGCGCACCGCGCCCTGGGGGCCCGGATGGTGGGCTTCGGCGGCTATGACATGCCGGTCCAGTATGAGGGCGTCCTGGCCGAGCACCGCTGGACCCGCGAACACGCCGGCCTGTTCGACGTGTCGCACATGGGCCAGTGCAAGATCACCGGCGCCGACGCCACCGCCCAGTTCGAGCGGTTCGTGCCCGGCGACTATGAAATCCTGAAGGCGGGCAAGCAGAAGTATTCGCTGCTTCTGAACAAGGACGGCGGGATCATCGACGACCTGATGGCCGGCCGCCCGGATCACGACGGCCTGTTCGTCGTCGTCAACGCCGGCAACAAGGACGAGGACTTCGCCTTCTGGCAGGCGAACCTCGAAGGCGACGCCAAGCTGACGGTGCTGGACGACCGCGCCCTGATCGCCATCCAGGGGCCGGAGGCCGCCGAGGTCATGGCCGCCCACGAACCGATCCTGGCGGAAATGGGCTTTATGGAATGCGCCCGGCTGATGCTGTTCGGCGTCGACTGCTATGTCTCGCGTTCGGGCTATACCGGCGAGGACGGCTATGAGATTTCGGTCCCGGCGGACCAGGCCGAGCGCGTCTGGAACACCCTGCTGGAAGACGCCCGCGTCAAGCCGATCGGCCTTGGCGCCCGCGACAGCCTGCGCCTGGAGGCCGGCCTGCCGCTGCACGGCCACGACATCGACCCGACGACCTCGCCGGTCGAAGGGGCTCTGACCTTCGCCCTGTCCAAGTCGCGCAAGGAGCGGGCGGATTTCAACGGCGCCGACCGCATCTTGAAGGAACTGGCCGATGCGCCCGCGCGCGTCCGCGTGGGCCTGATCGTCAAGGAAGGCGCCCCGGCCCGCGAAGGCGCCGAGATCGCCGACGCCGATGGGAACATCATCGGCAAGGTCACCTCGGGCGGCCCCTCCCCCACCCTGGGCAAGAACATCGCCATGGGCTTCGTGCCGCCAGCCTTCGCCGCACTGGGCACGGAGGTGAAGGTCATCGTGCGCGGCAAGCCCGCCGCCGCCGAGGTCGTCGCCATGCCCTTCGTGGCGCAACGCTATTACCGGAAGCCGAAGGCGTAACATTCACCCCGTCACCCTCGGGCTTGACCCGAGGGCCGGATTATCCGCCGCATTGCGTCGGGATCAACACAGAGAACGATCCGCCTCCGATCCTCGGGTCAAGCCCGAGGATGACGGGGTGGGAGATGGAGAAGAGACATGAAATTCACCAAGGATCACGAGTGGGTCAGCCTGGACGGCGACATCGCCACCGTGGGCATCTCCAAGCACGCCGCCGACGCCCTGGGCGACGTGGTGTTCGTGGAAGTGCCGGAAGTCGGCAAGACCGTCGCCAAGGGCGCCAGCTTCGCCGTGGTGGAGAGCGTCAAGGCCGCCTCCGACGTCTACGCCCCCGTCTCGGGCGAGGTGGTCGAGGCCAATGACGCCCTGTCGACCGCCCCGGAAACCGTCAACGCCGCTCCGGAAGGCGACGGCTGGTTCGCCAAGATCAAGGTGTCGGACGTCTCGGAGCTGGACGCCCTGATGGACCAGGCCGCCTACGACGCCTTCCTCGCCACCCTCTAATCTCAAACTCCGTCACCCTCGGGCTTGACCCGAGGGCCGGAGGATCAACCACTCGTGCGAAGCCTTAGACGCACGAGCCGCACAACATCCGATCCTCGGGTCAAGCCCGAGGATGACGGGTGAAGGAAACCGGCAATGCGTTATCTCCCCCTGACGCCCGACGACCGCACGGCGATGCTCGCCGCCATCGGCGCCAAATCGATCGACGACCTGTTCGTGGACGTGCCCGAGGCGGCGCGGCTGGACGGGCCGGTGAACCTGCCGCGGGTGGCGGGCGAGTTGGAGGTCGAGCGCGCCCTGTCCGCCATGGCCGCCAAGAACGCCACAGCCGGCGCCGTCCCCTTCTTCTGCGGCGCAGGGGCCTACAAGCACCATGTCCCGGCGACGGTGGATCATATCATCCAGCGGTCGGAGTTCCTGACCAGCTACACCCCCTATCAACCGGAAATCGCCCAGGGGACTCTGCAGTATCTGTACGAGTTCCAGACCCAGGTCGCGAACCTGACCGGCATGCCGGTGGCCAACGCCTCGCTTTATGACGGTTCGACCGCCATGGCCGAGGGCGTGCTGATGGCGACCCGCGTGACCCGCCGCAACAAGGCGGTGATCTCGGGCGGGGTGCACCCCCACTACGTCAAGGCGACCGAGACCGTGGTCCACGCCGTCGGCGTCGAGACGCAAGTCCTGGCTCCCGCCGTCGACGCCGAGGCCGCCGTGATCGACCAGATCGGTCCCGACACCGCCTGCGTCGTGGTTCAGACCCCGAACGTCTTCGGCGCCGCAACGGATGTCACGAAGATCGCCGAGGCCGCCCATGCAGCCGGCGCCCTGCTGATCGTCGTGGTGACGGAAGCCGTGTCTATGGGCCTGCTGAAGTCGCCCGGCGAGATGGGCGCGGACATCGTCGCCGCCGAGGGCCAGTCGATCGGCAACGCACTGAACTTCGGCGGCCCCTATGTCGGCCTGTTCGCCACGCGCGAGAAGCTGATCCGCCAGATGCCCGGCCGCCTGACCGGCGAGACCGTGGACGCCGACGGCGAGCGCGGCTTCGTCCTGACCCTGTCCACGCGGGAACAGCACATCCGCCGCGACAAGGCGACGTCGAACATCTGCACCAATTCCGGCCTCTGCACCCTGGCCTTCACCATCCACATGAGCCTGCTGGGCGAGACGGGCCTGCGCAAACTGGCCCTGCTGAACCACGAGAAGGCCCTCGCCACGCGCGACGCCCTGGCCGCCGTTCCGGGCGTCGAAATCCTGACCGACCGCTTCTTCAACGAGTTCGCGGTGCGCCTGCCCAAGAACGCGGCCGAGGTCGTGGATCAGTTGGCCGCCCATCACGTCCTGGCCGGCGTGCCCTACAGCCGCCTGGCCCCCGACGCCGGCATGGACGACGTCCTGCTGGTCGCTGCGACCGAAACCACCCTTGACGCCGACATCAAGCTCCTGGCGACCGCCCTCGCCAAGGTGCTGGCGGCCTGAGCGGAGACAAGACCATGAGCACCATGAACACCGTCGGCCGCCCGACCGCCCCGAACCAGGTACAGACCAAGCCCGCCACCCTGACCGGCGGGCGCGGCCTGTTGCAGAACGAGCCGCTGATCTTCGAAGGCGAAGGCTGGGGCAAGACCGGGGTCGACCTGCCCGAACCGAAGACCGATGCGTCGGACCTGGGCGACCTGGTCCGCAAGGATCCGATCGGCCTGCCCGGCCTGTCGGAGCCCGAGGCCATGCGCCACTATGTGCGCCTGTCGCAGAAGAACCACGCCATCGACCTGGCCATCTATCCGCTGGGCTCGTGCACGATGAAGCACAACCCGCGCCTGAACGAGAAGATGGCGCGTCTGGCCGGTTTTTCGGACATCCACCCCCTGCAGCCGATGTCGACGGTTCAGGGCGCGCTGGAGCTGATGGATACGCTGGCCCATTGGCTGAAGACCCTGACCGGCATGCCCGCCGTCGCGCTATCTCCGAAAGCGGGAGCGCACGGCGAACTGTGCGGCCTGATGGCCATCCGCGCCGCGCACGAGGCCTCGGGCCAGCATGAGAAGCGCCGCAAGGTGCTGGTGCCCACCAGCGCCCACGGCACCAATCCGGCGACGGCCGCCTTCGTCGGCTACACCGTCGTCGAGGTGGCCCAGACCGAGGACGGCCGCGTGGACGTCGCCGACCTGGCCGCCAAGCTGGGCGACGACGTCGCCGCCATCATGGTGACCAACCCCAACACCTGCGGCCTGTTCGAGCGCGACATCCTGGAGATCAGCCGCCTGACGCACGAGGCGGGCGCCTATTTCTACTGCGACGGCGCCAACTTCAACGCCATCGTCGGCCGGGTGCGTCCGGGCGATCTGGGCGTGGACGCCATGCACATCAACCTGCACAAGACCTTCTCGACGCCGCACGGCGGCGGCGGGCCGGGCGCGGGTCCGGTGGTGCTGTCACAGGCCCTGGCGCCCTTCGCCCCCGCCCCCTGGGTCGTGCATGACGATAGCGGTTACGCGCTGATCGAACGGGAAGAAGGCGACGCAGCCCAGGCCTTCGGCCGCCTGTGCGCCTTCCAGGGGCAGATGGGCATGTATGTGCGCGCCCTGTCCTACATGATGAGCCACGGCGCCGACGGCCTGCGTCAGGTCGCCGAGGATGCGGTGCTGAACGCCAACTACATCAAGGCCCGCCTGTCGGACCTGATGAGCGCAGCCTTCCCCGACGGCCCCTGCATGCACGAGGCCCTGTTCGACGACGAATGGCTGAAGGGCACGGACGTCACCACGCTCGACTTCGCCAAGGCGATGATCGACGAGGGCTTCCACCCGATGACCATGTATTTCCCCCTGGTCGTCCACGGGGCCATGCTGATCGAGCCGACCGAGACCGAGTCCAAGGCCGAGCTGGATCGCTTCATCGAGGCCATGCGCCTGCTGGCCCAGGCGGCCAAGGCCGGCGACGTCGACCGCTTCAAGGGCGCCCCCTTCCACGCCCCCCTGCGTCGTCTGGACGAAACCCGCGCCGCCCGCTCGCCGGTGCTGCGCTGGACCGCCCCTGCGGGTTCGAACCAGGCGGCCTAAGCCGCTCTTGGCGTCCGCCGTCCTGGATCAGGGCGGCGGACGCTGGCCCGCCATGCGTCTCAGGACGGCGAAGGCTTCGCGGCCGAACCGTTCAGGCCCTTCGCCCGGATGGGCGAGCCAGGCCTCGCCGGCCAGTTTCATGATGCTGACGCCGATCGCCGCCGCGACGCGACAGGCGACGTCGTCCGGGGCCAATCCCTTCCGCTCGGCCAGCGTCTGGGCCAGCAGCCGCTCCACCCCTTCATACTTTGCGTGATCACCGGCCTGAAGGGCGGGCGTCTGATGGATCAGCCGCGTCAGGTCCAGCATGTCGGGCGTCTGGAAGCGCGCGGCGACATCGGCCAGCCCCCCCTCCACCATATCGAGCAGCGGTTCGTCGCACGGCCGGGCCGCCACCGCCTGGGCGATCATCTCAGGGATCTGGGCCTTGAGGGAAAAGACGATCTCTTCCTTGGAGCCGAAATAGTTCAGCAGGGTGCGGCGCGATACGCCCGCCGCCGCCGCCACCTCGTCCAGGGTGGCGCCGTCAAATCCCTTTTCGATGAACAGCCGCAGGCCTTCGGCCTGAATGCGGGCGTGGGTTTCCAGCCGCTTCCGCGCACGCAGACCCTGCTCGTCAGGAAAAACTTTTTCTTGCACTTCTTGCATATTTGCACCGGATGCAGATATGCAAGCCGGAGCCCTTCGGAAATTCAGTTCACCCCAGGATAGCCGCAATGACCCAATGGACGACAGCCGATATTCCCGACCAGAGCGGCAAGCTGGTCATCATCACCGGGGCGACCGGCGGCATCGGCTTGGAGGCGGCGCTCGTTCTGGCTGGAAAGGGCGCCGAGGTCGTTCTGGCCGCGCGCAATCCGGACAAGGGCGATCAGGCGGAAAGGCTGATCCGCAGTCGCCACCCTGAGGCCCTCGTGCGGTTCGAACGGCTGGACCTGGCGGACCTCAGCTCTGTCGCCGCCTTCGCCGAGGCCCTCCTGGCGGCGGGTCGGCCGGTCGACATTCTGATCAACAATGCGGGCGTCATGGCCGTGCCCCGTCGCCGAACGACCATCGATGGTTTCGAGATGCAGTTCGGAACCAACTATCTATCCCACTTCGCCCTGACCGGCCGGCTCCTGCCACTGCTGACGGCGGCTCAGGCGCGAGTGGTGCAGTTGTCCAGCGTCGCCCATCGCGGCGGTCGGATTCAGCTCAGCGATCTGAACTATCGCTCCGGTTACCGGCCCTGGCCCATCTATCAGCAGTCCAAACTGGCGATGTTGATGTTCGCCCTGGAGCTTCAGCGCCGCAGCGATCGCGAAGATTGGGGCCTGACCAGCGTGGCCGCCCATCCCGGTTTCGCCCGGACGGATCTGATCGCCAACGGCCACGCCGGCAGCCCGCCCGGACTTTTCGCCTTGGTCAGCCGCCTTCTGGCGCGCGTGGCCAGCCATTCGGCGGCCGACGGCGCCTTGCCGATCCTGATGGCGGCGACCCTGCCCCAGGCCGAACCCGGCGCCTATTACGGCCCTCAGGGCTGGCAGGAGATGCGGGGTGCGCCCGGCCGCGCCCTCATCAAGCCCCAGGCGCTGGATGTCGAAACCGCCCGCGCCCTGTGGTCCGAGTCCGAACGCCTGACCGGCGTCCACTACGGCTGACCAAGGCCCAGCCGCGTCCTGTGGGACACAGACTGCGACAATCCGGCTTCATGACCAAAGCTTCATAGGAAAGCCACGGATCGGCCATCGAACCGGATCTTAAGGGGTTATGTGACAACCTCGCCACGGTCGCTCTTTCCCTTCCCGGCTTGGGATCGGGTGGGCGTGGCGACCGTTGTCACACCTCAGTCAGTCCTCCTCCCTCCCGGCGCCCTCGTGATCTCCGCACCCGCTCTCGTCCTGTCCTCGGCCTCGCCTCGCAGCCGCAAGCTGCGGGTGCTGAAGCGTTGGGCCCTGATGGCGGGCGGGCTGTTCGTGGTCCTGCTTGGCATTCTGATCGCCCCCCTGCCCGGCCCCGGCGGCGTCCCGGTGATCGCGGTCGGCCTGATGCTGATCCTGAAGAGCTCCTTCTGGGCCAAGCGACAGTTCATCCGCGCCCAGTACGCCCGGCCCAAATGGGTCTATCCCTTCCGGCGGCTGATGCGGAAAAAGCCGGAGTTCGCGCCGGTTTTCTGGCAACAGGCCTTGCGCGCCGAAAAAGTGATCCTGACCCGGCGTCGGCGCGGCCTGATCCGTCTGCGCAAGGGCCTTCGCCGCTACATCCGCAAACTGTTCCGCTGACCGCGCGCGCATCAGCGATCATTTCGCGCTTGCGTTGCTGCGTTCGCTAACCACGGCAACGTGAACGCCGACCGTCCGAGTCAGGCGTATTCTGTCCCAGCGTTATCAGAGAACCAGAAAAGCGTTGGGAGGCGCTAAGGTCATGATGTCACGCTTACAAAAAGGTCTGATCGCCGGTTTCGCCGCCACGGTCGCCGTGTCCCTGCTGGAAATACCCAATCTGTTCCTGAACTGGTTCGACCCGTTCCAGAGCGTCATCGCCGCCCTGATCGGCATGCCCGACGCCCTGGCCGTGGGCTGGGTTCTTCATGCGGTGGCCGGGGTGCTGATCCTGGGCCCCCTGTTCGCCTACCTCTGCCCGCGACTGCCCACCGACACGCCCGAGACCAAGGGCATCGTCTTTGCGGTCGGCGCTTGGGTGGTGATGATGGCCGGCGTCTTCATCGTCGGCGACTACCGTACCTTCAACGCCGGCTCGGGCTTCGGCACCATCGCCTGGCTTCTGGTCACCCATGCCGTGTTCGGGATCGTCCTGGGCAATGTCTATGCCCGGCTGGTCGCGCGCGACAAGCGCCAGACGCCCCATGTGATCGGCGGCGCCACGGCCCACTGATCTCGGCGGGCCGGACGGCCTGGTCTCCAGGCCGTCCCTGCGTCCGGCTTCCTACACAGACGAACCGGACGGTGGGCCGACGGCTTCCCCTGCGATGAACCGCAAGGAAGATCCGACGCGCCGAGGGCGCATCCGCTGGGAGCCTCTGCTGGTCGGCGGCGTGGTCCTGGCCCTGATCGCCTATTACCTCGTCGCTGAGGTGATCTGGCGAAATCCTCAGGCCGCCAGCGACAGCGAGACGGCCGTGGTCCAACCGGCCGTCGTGCCGCCGCCCGGCGGCGCCGTCCCGCCCAGCGCGCCCGCCGTGGCGCCCGGCGACAATCCGGCCCTGCGCGGCCAGTCGGCCGTGCGCGGCGACGGCACGCCCCTGAACGGCTCCACCACCTCGACGCCGCCCCCGCAGCCGATGCAGACCGATGACTGAACCCGACCGCGATCCGGACGGCTTCAGCCGCCGCAGTGAAAGCGGCCCGCCCTTCCGCATCATGGGCGGGGTCATCGTCTTCATCCTGGTGATGATCGCTGTGGTTCTGACGGTCAGCGGCGTCATCGGGCGCTGAGGGGCCGCCCCAAAACGACTTCGGCCGAAACCGCCAGAGCGATTTCGGCCGAAGGACGGGCGTTGAGACCCGGTCAGACTTGAGGTCGTCAGTTCAGGCGGTCGCCGATCTGGGCGATGGCGGCGTCCAGCAGCGGATCCTTGGCGCCGCCGGCGAGGCGGGCGGCCAGGATCTGTTCCGCGGCCTTGGCGGCCAGGTCGGCGGCGGCGGCCTTGACCTCGGCGGACGCCTGGGCCTCGGCCTGGGCGATGCGGGCCTCGGCCATCTTCTGGCGACGCTCCAGCGTCTCTTCCAGCTTGGCCTTGGATTCGACTTCCAGACGACGGGCGTCGGCTTCCGCCTGGGCCATCATATCAGCGGCCTGGGCCTCGGCCTCGGCCTTCTCCTTGCGGATCTGGGCCAGCAGGGCTTCGGCCTCGGCGCGCAGACGGGCGGCCTCGTCCAGGTCGGCCTGGATCTTGGCGCCCTTGGCGTCCAGCTGGGCGGCGACCATCTTGGGCACGCCGACGGCGATCAGAATACCGAAGAAGATCAGCAGGCCGACGCCGACCCAGATCTCGGGATTCGACAGGTCCCAGATGCCCGGTTCAAAGATCAGGTTCATCAGACGGCTCCCTTGGCGAGGTCGAGTTCGGCCTTGGTCGCAGCCTGGCCGGTCAGGCGCTCCACCATGGCGCCGGCGGCGTCGGAGGCGATGGTCGAGACATTGCCCATGGCGGCGTCGCGGGTCTTGGCGATGGCGGCCTCGGCTTCGGCGATGCGGGCATTGACCACGGCTTCTTCAGCAGCCTGGCGGGCGTTGGCTTCTTCCGTCACGCGCGCCTTGGCGGCGGCGGCGGTGGCGCGGGCGTCGGCGCGGGCCTTGGCCAGATCGGCCTGGGCCTGGGCGGCCTGTTCGGCGGCCTCGGCCTGGACCTGACGCGCGGTGGCGACGGCGCCGGAGATGGTCTCGCGACGTTCATCCATCACGCGGCGCAGGCGCGGCGCGAAGACCTTGGCGATCAGGAAATAGAGCAGGAAGAACAGGACCAGCAGATAGCCCATCTGCCCGGCCCAGTGCTGGGTCTCGAACTGGGGCAGTCCGCCGCCGCCGTGGCCTTCGGCCTCGGTGGTCGCGTGCGTGTCGTTAGAATTGGGTGCGGCCATGGTGTCCGTTCGTCCGAAAAGCAGAAAGGCGGCGACGGCCTCAGCGAGAAGCCGCCGCCGCCCTAAACCCCGGATAGATCAGGAGTTCAGGATCAGGATGCCCAGCACGAAGGCCAGGATGCCCAGGGCTTCGGCCAGAGCCGCGCCCACGAACAGGTTGCCGACTTGCGAGGCGGCGGCCGACGGATTGCGCAGGGCGCCGTTCAGGAAGTTGGCGAAGATGTTGCCCACGCCGATGGCCGAGCCGATCATGCCGAGGGTGGCCAGGCCGGCGCCGATGTACTTGGCGGCTTCAGCTTCCATGGTGAGTATCCTTGTTTCAGTCAGGTGGGTTGGAAGAAGGGAGTTCTCGAACTGGGCCGGGCCTTAGTGGCCTTCACCCAGGTTGACCACATCATTGAGATAGATGCTGGCCAGAACGGCGAACACGAACGCCTGAAGGAAGGCGACGAGGAATTCGAGGGCGGTCAGGGCGACGACCATGGTCATCGACAGGGCGGCGATCGGCAGGCCCCAGAGGCCCAGGCCCTCGCCGACGAAGGCGCCGGCGCCCAGGGCCACGACGAAGCCGGCGAAGATCTTCAGTGCGACGTGGCCGCCCAGCATGTTGCCGAACAGACGAAGAGCCAGGGTCACGGGACGCAGCAGGAAGGACAGGAACTCGATCGCGCCGACGACAGGGCGCAGCACCAGAGGCGCGCTGGCCGGCCAGAAGAGTTTGAAGAAGCCCAGGCCGTTCTTGAGGAAGCCCACGCCGATGACCAGCAAGATGGTCAAGGCGGCGAAGGTGACGGTCACGGCCAGCTGCGAAGTCGCGGTGAAGCTGAGGAACATGCCCAACAGGTTCATCACCAGCACGAGAAGGAACAGGCTGAAGACGAACGGGAAATATTTGCGGCCTTCGTGACCGATGATGGAATCGGTCACCCCGTCGATCATGTCGAACAGGCTTTCGCCGGCCGTCTGCAACCGTCCCGGCACCACCTTGGCGCTCGAGGTGACCAGTTGCAGGAACAGGACGATGGCCACGAAGGCGACCGTCATGGCGACGTGCGAATTGGTGATCGCCAGCTGGGTGTGGCCGAAGACAGGCAGGTTCACCGCGCCGAAATCGACGAGCGGCTGGATCTTAAACTGGTGAAGCGGATCGGCCATCAGCCTATCGGTCCTCGTCTTCCTCGTCGTCGAAGGGGACCGATTTCGGTTCGATCCCGCTCGCCTTCGCCTGCGCCATCAGCCGGTTGGCCGTGCGGCGCGCCATGTAAATCGACAGGGCGAAGCCCAGAAGGACTCCGCCGATGATACCCCAGGGATTGGTCCCGAACAGTCGGTCCGCCCCAAAACCTAGCCCCAAGCCCAGGAAGACCCCGCCGAGCAGTTCGGCGACGATCTTGTAGGCCTGGCTCGTCACCGCCTGAGCCGCGAGGTGCTCCGACGCCTTCTGAGCCGTCTTGTCCTCCAACGCGGATGCGCTGTCTTGGAGGCGTTTGATCGCCTCTTCGCGCGATTCCGACATTGGGGACATGGCCTGTGCGCTCAGCGCCCGAACAATGTGTTGAGGCAGGTCTGAATTCGGCGCGGAAACTAATCGTGAGCGGCCGGTTGGTCAAGGCGTCGTGAACTTAGTCTAAATCTTTGTTCCGAATGAATTTTCGTCGCACACCAGCCGACCGTGGCGATGCGTCGCTGCCTGGAGGTGCGGATTCGCTCGCCCCGCATGGCGATATGGGCCGCGAACCATTAGGTTGGCCGCCATGAACATGCACGTCCCCTCCCCCGCGCCCGAACGCCGCCCGATCGCCGTGCGGCTGGCGACGCCGCGGGGCTTCTGCGCCGGGGTGGACCGGGCGATCCAGATCGTCGAGCGGGCCATCGAGAAGTTCGGCGCCCCCGTCTATGTGCGCCACGAGATCGTCCATAACCGCCATGTGGTCGAGCGGCTGAAGGCCATGGGCGCCGTCTTCGTCAAGGAACTGGACGAATGCCCCGACGACCGGCCGGTCGTCTTCTCGGCCCATGGGGTGCCCAAGTCCGTGCCGGCCAACGCCCGGGCGCGCGACCTGCTGTTCCTGGACGCCACCTGTCCCCTGGTGTCCAAGGTCCACGTCGAGGCCGAGCGTCATCATGCCGCAGGCCGCCACATCATCCTGATCGGCCACGCCGGCCACCCGGAGGTGATCGGCACCATGGGCCAGTTGCCGCCCGGCGCCATCAGCCTGGTCGAGACCGAGGCCGACGCCGAGGCCTTCGAACGCCCCGGCGACGCCCCCCTGGCCTATGCGACCCAGACCACCCTGTCGGTCGACGACACGGCGGGCATATTGAAGGTGCTGAAGCGGCGCTTCCCCGAACTGCCCGATCCGCACAAGGAAGACATCTGCTACGCCACCACCAATCGCCAGGAGGCGGTCAAGGTGCTGGGCGAGGGCTGCGAACTGGTGCTGGTGGTCGGATCGAAGAACTCGTCCAACTCGGCCCGGCTGGTCGAGGTGGCGATGCGCGCCGGCGCCCGCGACGCCCGCCTCGTCGATGACGCCTCCCAGGTGGACTGGGACTGGTTCGACGGGGTTCAGACGGTCGGCGTCACCGCCGGCGCCTCGGCGCCCGAGCCTTTGATCGCCGCCCTGGTGGACGCCATCGCCGAACGGTTCGACGCCACCGTGACCGAGGACGCCGGCGCGCGTGAGACCGTGACCTTCAAACTGCCGCGCCAGCTGACCGCCTGAGCGCGGCGTCCGACGGCTATCGCTCCTCGCCGACGAAGTCCTGGGCGAACTCGGGGCTGTCTTCGTCCAGCAGGGGCGCCTCCTCCTCATCCGCCCCGGTCGCACGACTGGGGTCGGGCAGTTCGAACCCGACGGGGGCCGACAGGTCCAGAAGCCCGGCGGCCTTCATCTCCTGAACCCCCGGCAGGTCATACAGACTGGCCAGGCCGAAATGCTCCAGGAACCGGTCGGCGGTGCCGTAGGTTACGGGCCGACCCGCTGTCCGCCGCCGCCCTCGCAGACGCACGAACCCCATCTCCAGCAACAGGTCCAGCGTGCCCTTGGACAGGCTGACGCCGCGCACGCTCTCGATCTCGGCGCGGGTCACGGGCTGGTGGTAGGCGATGATGGCCAGGGTCTCCAGCGCCGCCTTGGACAGGCGGCGGGGCTCCTCCCGCTCTTGGCTCATCATGAAGGCCAGGTCCGCCGCCGTGCGGAACCGCCAGCGGTCGGCTACGCAGTCCAGCTCCACCCCCCGCCCCTCGTAACGGGCGCGCAGGCCCGACAGGGCGCGGCCGACGTCGGCGCCTTCGGGTAGGCGCGCCCCGATCTCGGCGGCGCTCAGCGGCCCGGCGGCGGCGAACAGCAGGGCCTCGACCCGGCGCTCGATCTCGGCCTCGTCGGGCTGGAAGGACGGGTCAGACATGGGGATATCCGCGCATCACGGCGTCAGCTCCAGCGGCTGCCCCAGGCCCCGCCGCTTCAGATACAGGTCCGCAAACGGCGCCGTCTGGCGAATGTCCATGGCCCCCTCCTTCACCAGCTCCAGACTGGCCGACAGGGTCGAGGCGGTATAGCTGGCCTGGCTGGGGCCCTCAGGGTCTTCGGGACGGGGCGCGACCTGGTCCAGCGGGGTCCAGTCTGCGAGACGCGGCATGATCTCGCGCAGCCAGTCGCGCGCCGCCTCCAGCGGAAAGGCCTCGACCCGCTGGCCGGGCGAATAGCGTCGCGCCTCCTCGCGTCGGCGCTGGGTCACATAGGCGCTCATCAACTCATACAGGCTGGCGTCGATCCGGTCGGACGGCACGATCACCGTCGCCTCGGGATCGCCCCGGGTGAAGACGTCGCGCTTCAGCTGGGGACGGGCCATCAGCTGTTCGACCGCCTTGCGCATCGCCTCCAGCTTCTGCAGGCGAAAGGCCAGGGCGGCGGCCATGGCCTCGGCCGGCGGCTCCTCCCCCTTGCCCTTTTCGGTGCGGGGCAGCAGCAGCCGGGACTTCAGATAGGCCAGCCACGAGGCCATCACGAGATAGTCGGCCGCCAGGGCGAAGTTGCGCCGCCGCGCCTCGTGCACGAAGGCCAGATACTGCTCCGCCAGCTGGGTGATCGACAGTTTCAGCAGATCGACCTTCTGCGTCCGCGCCAGGGCCAAGAGGACGTGCAGCGGCCCTTCATAGCCGTCCAGATCGACGACGAAGGCTTCGCGCTCCTCGACCTCCTCGGCGTTGAAATCCAGATTGGGCTGAAAGGCGTCGCTCACGCCTGCGCCTCCCCCACGTCCGGTCCTTTAGCCGCGTCCGTCTTGCCCGCCATTGCGCGGAAGAAGCGTTCGTGCCCGGCGACGGGATCCAGCGGCTCCGGCGTCCGAACGATCCGGGCCAGGGCCGCCTCGGCGCGCCGTTTCGCCCCGCCCTTCAGCGGACCGACGCCCTCGGCGACCTGCCGCATCTCGTCCATATCGCCGTTCCAATGGATGACGACGTCGCATCCCGCCTTCAGCGCCTTGTGCGCCCTCTGGGTCAAGGATCCGGACAGGGCGTTCATCACCAGATCGTCCGACAGCAACAGACCGCCGAAGCCCAGCCGTTCGCGGATCAGCCGGATCGCCCTCTTGGACTGGGTGGCCGGGCGTTTGGGGTCGATGGCGCTGAAGACGATATGGGCCGTCATGCCGATCGGCATGTCGGACAGGGCCTTGAACGGGGCGAAATCCCAGGCGTCCAGCGTCTCCAGATCGGCATGGACCGTCGGCAGGTCCTTGTGGGTGTCGGCGAAGGCGCGGCCGTGGCCCGGCATGTGTTTGATGCAGGGCAGGACCCCGCCTGCCAGCAGACCCTCCGCCGCCGCCCGTCCCAGCAGGGCCACGGTCTGCGGGTCGCGGCCATAGGCGCGGTCGCCGATGATGTCGTGGGCGCCGGGCACGGGCACGTCCAGCACCGGCAGCAGATCAATATTGATTCCGACCTCGCGCAGATCGTGCGCCATCAGCCGCGCACCCAGACGGACCAGGTCGCGCGCGTCCGCCGGGTCGTTCGTCGCCTTAAGATAGGCGTCGCCCGGCGGGTATTTGGGCCAGTGCGGCGGCCCCATCCGCTGGACCCGCCCGCCCTCCTGGTCGATCAGGATCGGCGCCTCGGGGTCGCCTATGGCCGCGCGCAGCTCGTCCGTCAGGGCCCGCACCTGTTCCGGGCTGTCGATATTGCGCCGGAACAGGATGAAACCCCACGGCCGCGCCTCGGCGAAGAAGGCGCGTTCGTCTTCCGTCAGCCGATGGCCGGCGCAGCCGTAGATGGCGGCGGAGGTCACCGAACGATGCAATCCCGCCCGGCGGCCTTCAGGGCGTTGCAGAAGGCGACCGCCCGCTCGCGCGACAGGCCGGTGAAGGTGGTGCGGTACAGGGTCGAACCGCTGGACGAGGTCACTTCGGTCACCCGCTTTTCGGCGCCCGACGCATATTGGCTGAAACGGCCGGCGACGGCGGCGTATTCCCGGTCGGCGATCTCCGTCGAGGAGAAGGCGCCGATCTGGACCGAGGCCGAACCGCCGGCGGCGGCGGGAGCCGTGGGCGCGGGAGCGGCGGGCGTCGGCGCCTCGGTCTTGGGCTCCCGGGCGGCCGGACGGGGCGCAGCGGCGGCGGGCGGCAAGCCCTGGCCGGTCGGAGCGGCGGTCGGCGGTGCGGCCGGGCGCGGCTGGGGCGTCTCGGGCGGCGGGGTGAAGGTCACGGGCGCGTCGGCGGTCTCGGCCTCGTCGCGATAGACCCGCACGCCCTCGGCCGGATCGACCGGCTGGGCGTCCAGGGGGGCGGCGGTCTTCATCTCGCCGACGGCCTGGCCCACGGCCGGCGGGGCGTCGGTCGAGGCCCGCATGCCCGAACGATAGAAGAAGATGACGGCGATGATCAGCACCAGCAGCACCACGCCGCTGACGATCAGGGTCACGGGCGGCGCCTTGCCTCCGCCCGAGCCGACGTTTCGGCCGCCCCCGCGCGGATCATAGGTGTTGCGGCGGAACGGCAGGTCGTCGTCGGTCGGAGGCGTATAGGCGCCTCGGCCGGGTCGGTTCTCGTCATCGAAAGACATGGTGTCGCTCCGCCGTCTGCCCGACGCAGCGAATCGGCGCGTCGAGCGGTTAGTTTAACGCCCCGCCGCCGTCTTTCGAATCACAGATCGAGCGCTAGGTCGAGGCTGAACAATTTCTGGTGGACTTCGATCGCATAGCGGTCGGTCATGCCGGCGATGTAATCACAGACGGCGCGCGCCCTGCGGGTCCGATCCTCGGTCTGGGCCGGCACGCCCCATTCCGGCGGCATGACCTCCGGCTCGGCCATGAACAGTTCGAACAGCTGCGACAGCACCCGCCGCGCCTGACTGCGCGTGCGGTTGACGCGGTAGTGGCGATACATCCGCTCGAACAGGAATTTGCGCAGGATCGCCAGGTCCGCGTGCATCGACCGGGAGAAGTCCACCAGGGTCCGCGAGGCGTGGCGCACATCCTCGGTCGAGCCGATCCGGTCCTCCTCCAGCCGTCGCGCCGTCTCGGCCAGCACGTCCTCGACCATGACGCCGATCATCCGCCGCACGGCCTCGATCCGCAGCATCCGGTCGTCGATGGCGGGCCAGTCGCGGCGCACCTCGGCCAGGGTCGGGCCGATCAGGGGCACCTGATCCAGATCCTGAAGCGTGATCAGCCCGGCCTGCACCCCGTCGTCCACATCGTGATTGTTATAGGCGATGTCGTCGGCGATGGCGGCGCACTGGGCCTCCAGCGAGGCGAAACTGTCCAGACGCAGGCCCCAGCCCGCCTCCCCGCCCGCGCGATAGGGCCGCACCACCGACCAGGCCGCTTCGTCCAGCCGGTGCGACACCGGACCGTTGTGCTTGATGACGCCCTCGACCGTCTCCCAGCTCAGGTTCAGCCCGTCGAACTGGGGATAGCGGGTCTCCAGCTCGGTGATGACGCGGAAACTCTGAACATTGTGGTCGAAGCCCCCGTAGTCGGCCATCTGGATGACCAGTTCGTCCTCGCCCGCATGGGCGAACGGCGGATGGCCCAGGTCGTGGGCCAGGGCGATGGTCTCGGCCAGGTCGTCGTCCAGCCGCAGGGCATGGGCCAGGGACCGGGCGATCTGGGCCACCTCCAGCGAATGGGTCAGGCGGGTGCGGTAGTGGTCGCCTTCATGGGCCACGAAGACCTGGGTCTTCTCCTTCAAACGGCGGAAGGCGGTGGCGTGGATGATCCGGTCACGGTCGCGGGCGAAGGCGGTGCGGGTGCGGCTGGGCGGTTCGAAGAAGCGACGGCCCTTGGTCAGATCGGCGCGTTCGGCGTAGGGGGCGAGAGTCATCGGGCTCAAGTCGTCAACTTTGAAGCGGCTTTGATCGGACGGGCCCTTTGCGAACGCCCGCACGCGCCTCATATAGACAGCTGTGAGCACCGTCCAATCCACAGAACCGTCCACACCCGCCTTCAGCGTCGCCACGCGCGCGCCGGAAGGGATCGTCCTGGCCGCCAGCGCCGCCGATCGTCTGGCCCGGCTCAGCGCGGCCGAAGGCAAGGCCCTGATGCTGCGCGTCGCCGTGGACGGGGGCGGCTGTTCGGGGTTTCAGTACCGGTTCGAACTGGTCGAGACGGCCGAGGACGACGATCTGCGGATCGAGGCCCAGGGCCAGACGGCCCTGATCGACCCCGTCTCGGTCCCCTTTCTGAAGAATTCCGAGATCGCCTATGTCGACGAACTGGCCGGCGCCCAGTTCGTGGTCCGCAATCCCAACGCCGCCTCGAGCTGCGGCTGCGGCGTCAGCTTCTCGATCTGACGCCGATCACCGTCGGCGCCGGATCAGGGCCCAGACGGTGACGACCACGCTCGAGGCCAAGAGGGCCGAAAAGACAGCGTCCCAGGCGCCGTCCTCCAGCAAGGCTCCGATCAGCCCCGTCAGGCTGAGCACGAACACCCAAAGCGGCGCGCCGAAGATGGCCCACAGGCTCCGATCCTTGCGGCTCATGACCCCTTCCGCCGTCCCTTGCCCAGCCACAGATAGAGGCCGGACGCCAGGATGACGATGGTCGCCAGGTCCAGCAGCGCCCACAGGATCTTCAGCCCCAGCCCCCCGTAGTCGCCGAAATGCAGCGGCTGGGACAGGGACAGGGCCTTCACATACCAGGGCGTGGTGGCCACGGCCGTCAGTTCCCCGGTCCGGGCGTCGATCAGGGCCGGCGTCGTCAGATGGGTCGTCAGCGGCGTGTCGCCGTGGAAGAAGACGGCGTAGTGGTGATCGGTCGAATAGTCGGTTCCGGGAAAGGCGATGAACTGCAGGGTCTTGCCCGGCAGGGCCTGTTTCGCCCGCTCCACCGCCAGGTCCAGCGAGGCTCGCTCGCCGACGGAGGCCGGGGCCTCATGGGCGGCGGTCAGTTCCTTCAGCGCCGTATTCTTCCAATAGGCCAGGATCGGCGTCGCCAGGGTGTTGACCACCCCCGTCGCCCCGACCACCAGCACCCAGGCCACGGTGATGACGCCCAGAAGGTTGTGATAGTCCAGCCAGCGGGTCCGCGCCGACTTCGTCGCCCGCACCGTGCCGAACGGCAGACGCCGCATGAAGGGGGCGTACAGCACCACCCCCGACACCACCGCCGTGATCAGCATCAGCCCCATCAGGCCCAGGAACAGCATGCCCGGCAGGCCCAGGAACATGTCGGTGTGCAGCTGAAGCAGGAACTCCATCACCGGATGGCCGGCGACCGGCGGGGCGACGGCGCCGCTGGTCTGGTCGATCGGTTCGAAACTGTAGCGACCGGCCGGGCCGTTCGGATTGACGCTGGTGACGTTCACCACCGGCCGATCCACGTCGAAGCTCATGAAGGCCGGAACCTCGCCCGGATGACGCGCCAGGGCCGCCGCCAGCACCTCGTCCAGGCTCAACAACGGCCCGTCGGGCGCGGCGGGCGTCCAGGCCTGCTCCAGCAGCACCTCTTCGATCTCATGGGTGAAGACCAGCGGCAGGCCGGTGACGCACAGCATCAGCAGGAACACGGTCGAGATCAGGCTCGACCATTTGTGCGTCCACGACCAGGCGCGGATCGTCCGCGTCCTCATCCGATCAGAATTCCGCCGAGATCGACAGGGACAGGGTGCGCGGCGCGCCCAGGGTCAGATAGTTGGAGCCCGGATAGCCGCCGACGGCGACCCACTGGTCCTCGTCGGCCACGTTCTCGACCCGCGCCCGGACCGTCAGAGGACGCCCGCCGGCCTCGAAGGCGTAGCGAACCCCGGCGTCGAACCGGGTCCAGGCGTCCAGCTCCAGCGTATTGGCCGCATTCGCCGCCTGGGCGCTGGTGTGGACCACCCGCCCCTCCAGCGTCAGGCCGCTGAGGCGCGGCACGTCCCATTCGACGTTCAGATTGGTCTGGAGGTCCGGCACGCCGATGGCCGACTTGCCTTCATTCGCCGCCGTCAGCGACCGTTTTACCTCGGCGTCCAGCCAGGTCGCCCCGCCGATCAGCCGCAGGCCGTCGATCGGTTCGCCATAGACGGTCAGTTCGACGCCCCGGTTCTCCTGTTCGCCGCCGTCGGAATAGACGCCTGTAGGCTGGGTGCCCGCGACAGGATCTCCGTTAGAGGTGATTGAGACCAGCGCGCTAGGCAGGGTCGTGCGGAAAACGCTCAGCGTGCCGCCGAACGACCCCGCGTCATACTTCACTCCGACTTCGGCCTGTTCAGCGCGGAAAGGTTTCAGCACTTCGCCGCCGTTGGTGACGATGACGGGCACGGCCGCATCTCCCCAGCCCGCCACCACCGCGTTCGCCACCGCCGGCGCGCTTGTCCCCGGCACGAGGGCCTCGGCATAGTTGGCGTACAGCGAAACCCGGTCGCTGGGTTTGTAGACCAGGGCGAAGGCCGGGGTCGCAGCTTCGCTGGAATAGCCCGAGCCGAAGGCGCCGTCGGCATAGGCGTAGGACCTGGTCTCGATCTCCTGATACCGCACGCCGACGGTCGCCAGCAGGCGGCCGTCCAGGAAGGACAGCCTGTCCGCCACGGCGACGCTGGTGTTCTTGACGCGCTCGGTCACCTTCGGGTCACTCAGGTCGCCCGAGACGCTGGCGATGGCCGGCGCCGGCGACAGGATCGGATCGGTCAGGGTTCCAAAGCTGTAGCCTGCGAAGTTCGACCCTGCCCAGGCGTTCCTCGACTTGGACTGGATCTGAGAGGCCGAGGCGACCAGCCGGTGTCCGACCGGGCCGGTGGTCAAGTCCGCCCGCAGGCCGACGTCGCCGGACCAGACGGTGTCTTTGCGAATATTGTCGAAGCGATAGCCCCGGATGGCGCCCGCCGGGTCGGATCGCGGATTGGCCAGGCTGTTGTCCTCCTCGCCGTGACGCCCGCCGAAGGCGGCCCAGGCGGTGACGCTGTCGGTGATGTCGAACTCGCCCCGCACCGCGCCGAACAGCTGTTCCTCATCCGTATAGGTCCAGCGCTGGGCGAAATTCCGATCGGCGGACGGCGCTTCAGGGATGGCGGCGCCGGGCGTCACGCTGGGGCGCGGGGCGTCGATCCGGTGGTCCTGCCAGCCCAGATCGGCCGAAAAGCGCGCCCGCTCGCCCCGCCGGTCCAGGTTCAGGCCCACCACGCGCAGGCTGTTGGTCTGGTCCTCGACCGAGGCTTCGCCGCCCCGGCCGGCGACGTTCAGGCGCGCGCCCCATTCGTCCTGATCGCCGAACCGGCGCGCCAGATCGGCCGCGGCGTAGATTTCATCGGCGCCGGAGACGCCCGCCGTCAGACGGGTCAGCGGTCCATTGGCCCGCTTGGGCGTCAGGTTGAAGGCGCCGCCCACCCCGGTTCCGCCCGGCGCCGCCCCGTTCAGAAAGGCGCTGGCCCCGCGAAACACCTCGACCCGCTCGATCAGCTCGGCCGCCACGAACTGGCGCGGCAGAACGCCGTACAGGCCGTTGTAGCTCATATCGTCCGAATAGACCGGGAAGCCCCGGATCACATACAGTTCCTGGAAGTTGCCGAAGCCCTTGGTCACCCGCACCGTCGGATCGTTCTGCAACACGTCGCCGATCCCGCGCGCCTGCTGATCCCGCGCCAGTTTTTCGGTGTAGCTGGTGGTGGAGAAGGGCGTGTCCATCATGTCCAGATTGCCCAACAGGCCGACCCGACCGCCCCGCGCCACCTGGCCGCCCGCCGCCGGCGCCGTCAGATTCACCTGCGACCCCGTCACCACGATCTCGCCCAGCTCGGTCGGCGCGGCCGGCCCCTGCTGCGCCAAGGCGGGGGCGGCGAGGCTCAGGGCCAGGAGGCTGACGGCGCAGGCGAGACGGATCGGGCGGGCCATGATCTGCAACATATTCTCAAGAACAGAAAGGCGGGCTCCATACGCGCTTCTGCAACTGGTTTGCAATGGCAAGGCGGTGTTCGGCGCCCGGCCATCTTGCCGCACCGGCTCAGGGGACTAGGGTCGAGAGCCGCCACCCTTCTGAACGCCCCCTTTTCAAAGGAGACCGCCATGTTCAGCCTCGCCCTCGCCCTGCTCGCCGGTCCCGTCTCCAGCGAGGTGACCCTGCCCGCACAGCCCGCGCCCCTGCACGGAACCCTGTCGGCGCCCGACAGCCCCGCCGCCGTCGCCGTGATCCTGCCGGGCTCAGGTCCGACGGACCGCGACGGCAACAGCCCCATGGGCGTTTCCGCCTCGACCTATCGCCTGCTGGCCGAGGGGCTGGCGGCGCAGGGGATCGCCACGGTGCGGATCGACAAGCGCGGCATAGCCGCCAGCGCGGCGGCGGGTCCGGCCGAGGCCGATCTGCGCTTCGACGCCTATGTGGCCGACGCCCGCGCCTGGGCCGCCGAGGCCGCCCGTCGCGCCGACAAGCCCTGCGCCTGGCTGATCGGCCACAGCGAGGGCGCCCTGGTCGCGCTGAAGGCGGTCGAGGGTGGAGACGATAAGGTCTGCGGCCTGGTCCTGCTGTCCGGCGCCGGCCGCCCCGCGGGCGTGGTCCTGCGCGAACAGCTGGAAAAGGGCCTGCCCGAGCCGCTGAAGGCCCCGGCCTTCGCCGCCCTGGCCGAGCTTGAGGCCGGCCGCACCGTCGCCGATCCGCCCCCGGCCCTGGCGGCCCTGTTCCGTCCCTCGGTCCAGCCCTATCTGATCTCCTGGCTGCCGCTGGACCCCGCCGCCCTGCTCGCCGCCTATGGCGGCCCGGTCTTCATCGGCCAGGGGACGACCGACCTCCAGGTCGGGATCGCCGACGCCCAGGCCCTGGCCGCCGCCGACCCCAGGGCGACGCTGAAACTGTGGGACGGCGTCAACCACATCCTGAAAACCGCCCCCGCCGCCCGCCCCGCCAACCTGGCCACCTACGCCGACCCCACCCTGCCGCTCGCGCCAGGCGTGGCGGAAGACGTGGGGGCGTTCATTCGGGCGAACGGGAGGCGTTAAGGTCGGCTACTGAACGGCCGCTCACAGCGCTACTTGTGAGCCGATCCTCAGCATGACCGCCCCTTAGTACTTAACTCTCCGCCCAGGAAAAGCTGGTCGGCGACTATAACTCGGAATGTCGCTCGCTTCGGGCTCGTTCAGCGATTGATGCCTCAATCAAAGTGAGATGGGCTAGCTTATATTTAGTCGTCCACCGAGCATGAGCCGCTCGCAGAAATCTGGCACGATCACCTGACGCTTTCGAGAGTTCAGCCTCGATCTCGTTTAGCCGTTGCTGGCCTTTCGCAACTTGGTCTTCAAGGCTGCCCGTCAGCAGGGCGAGAAGATGCCCGCCGAGCAGTTTCGCGCCCTTATCGTGCTTCGAAATCTGGTGAGTAGCCGATCGCAACTCGACCAGCACGTCACCAATCGAAGACCTAACTTTTGCAATGGGTGTCTCCGGATATGTCTCCGACAGGGAGCCAAAGTTCAATGCCGAAACGTGTGATGCAATAGCCTGGTCAGATAAAGAGGTTGGCCGCCAATCGTGAGCGAAAGCATTTCTGATCTTTCGGAGACGGTCCAAGTCGTCATACTGGTTCTGGTTTATCAGTCCCAACGCAAAGGCCATTTTAAGCCGCGCTGACAGCGTCCCAAGGGGCGCGTTGAAGCCCGTCAACAAGCTATCAGCTTGGTCACCTTGTATTAAGAACGCGGCGATCAGATCACCCAAAGCGTCTTCTGCAAATGCGGCGAGCGAGAGAACCAATCCTCTCTCATCTAGATCACCAAGAATGCTCTGCAGCCGATTAAGGTCTTCGAATACGTTATCGTGGCCGTCTAATAAAGGCTCCGGAGACATCGCTCTGATCACTTCGTTTCTTGTTTTGACGAACGCTGCGGCATTTTCCATGCAAGGCCGCAGAATGTCGAGTTGAGCCTTCGACGGCCACCTAAACCGAACGCCCCCTACCCCTCCCCCAACGCCCCCCGCGCCTGATCCGCCAGGGTGAAGAACCGCTCGCGCACCTCGGCCGCGAAGGGATTGTCGCGTTCGATGGCGCGGAAGACGGCGGGGCTGTCGTGGCGCACCATGTCCACCGCCTCCATCAGCCGCTCGAAACTGGCGGTGGTCATGCGGGTCGGCAGGGGCTCCATGGCCAGAAGCGCACGGGCGATCAGATGGGTCAGGCCCTGGACCACGGCCGCCTCCCGGTCATGATCTTCGGGCGTGACCAGAAAGACCCTCAGCTTCAGGGCTTTCCGGCAGAAGGCGGCGACGCGGCGGGCGTCGCGGTCGCCGCGCGCCGCGCAGACGGCGATCCTGAGCCCGGCGATCCCGGCCTTGCCGCTCTGGGGGCCGAACAGGGGGTGGGTTCCGACGATCCGCACGCCGGGCGCCAGCCTATCGTCCATCAGTCGCGCGGGCTTCACCTTGACCGAACCGACATCGAGGACCAGGGCCCCCGGCGCCAGATGGGGCCCCATGGCGCCCAGGGTCGCCTCCAGCGCCTCGACCGGCACGGCCAGGATCACCGTCGGACAGGCGGCGGCGGTCGCCAGATCGGTCAGGGTCGCCCAGCCCTCGCCGTCTTCAGCGGCCGGGTCATGGGCGTAGATGTCGAACCAGGACGACAGATGCCGCGCCGTCAGCCGCCCGAAGGCGCCGAAGCCGATCAGGCCGAGTTTTTCCCTCACAGCGTCTCCATGAACCGCACCGGCCGTCCGTGGGCCGCGCCGATCAGTTCGCCGTCCTGCATCACCACCCGCCCGCGCACGATCGTCGCCATCGGCCAGCCGGTCGCCTCGACCCCGTCGAAGGGGGTCCAGCCGCAGCGCGAGGCCTGCTGGTCGTGGGTGATCGTTCTCTTGGCCTTCAGATCGACGATGGTCAGGTCGGCGTCATAGCTGACGGCCATCCGTCCCTTGTTGGCCGTGCCGAACACCCGCTGGGCGCCGGCCGAGGTCAGGTCGATGAACCGCTCCAGGCTGAGCCGCCCTTGCGCCACATGGGTCAGCATCAGGGGCACAAGCGTCTGCACCCCCGGCATGCCGGACGGCGAGGCCGGATAGGGTTTGGCCTTCTCCTCCTTCGTATGCGGCGCATGGTCCGAGCCGATGACGTCCGCCACGCCCTGCTGCATGCCCCACAGCCACAGGGCGTCCACATGCTCCTGCGACCGGATCGGCGGATTCATCTGGGCATAGGCGCCCAGTCGCTCATAGGCTTCGGGCGCGGCCAGGGTCAGGTGTTGCGGCGTGATCTCGACGGTGGCGACATCCTTGTGGAAGCGCAGGAACTCCATCTCGTCCTTGGTCGTGACGTGCAGCACATGGATGCGGGCGCCCGTCTCCTGGGCCAGGCCGACCAGACGGCGGGTCGAGCGGATGGCGCTCTCGGCGTCGCGCACCTCGGGGTGGCTGGTCCAGTCACCGGTGCGGGCCAGGCCGCGCCGCTCGACCAGCCGGTATTCATCCTCGGAGTGGAAGGTGGCGCGGCGGCGCACGTTCGACAGAACCTTGCGCACCCCCTCGTCGTCGGCGATCAGCAGGTCGCCGGTCGAGGCGCCCATGAAGACCTTGACCCCGCAACAGCCGGGCAGCCGCTCCAGCTCGCCCAGATAGTCGGCGTTCTCATGCGTGCCGCCGACATAGAAGGCGTGGTCGGTCCACATCCGGTCCTTCGCCCGCGCCAGCTTGTCGGCCATGGTGTCCGGGTCGGTGGTGTTGGGATTGGTGTTCGGCATTTCGAACACGGCGACGACCCCGCCCAGAGCCGCCGCGCGGCTGCCCGTCTCCAGGTCTTCCTTCCACTCCAGGCCGGGTTCGCGGAAATGAACCTGGGTGTCGATGACGCCGGGCAGGACGGTCAGGCCCGTCGCGTCGAAAGTCTCTCCGGCCGAGGCCTGGGACAGGTCGCCGATGAAGGCGATCTTGCCGTCGATCACCCCGACGTCGGCCATGCCCCGCCCCGCATGGTTGGCCACCTCGCCGCCGCGGACGATCAGGTCATAGGTCTGGGTCATGGGGCGGCGTCCTTCTATCCGATGCCGCGTTTCTACATTTCCGCTCATCCCCGCGAAAGCGGGGACCCAGTTCTTTCGCCAGGACTCGAATAGTGGGTTTGCTTGCTGCAAGTCCCTTCAGGCACTGATCGCCCAAAGCACTGGGTCCCCGCTTTCGCGGGGATGAGCGGAGTGTGGGGGCTTTTAGCCCCTCTCCTTCAACAGCCGCACCGCCGCCTTCAGCACCCGCTCCCACGGCAGGTCCATCATATGCTGGATGGCCTGGTTCAGCCGGGGGTCCAGGGTCTTGAACTCCGCAAACGATCGGGGCCCGCGCACCGTCACCCCCTTCCAGGGGCCGCGCCGGGTCTCGTCAGACGGGCCGAAGACCGCCACCACGGGCGCGCCAGCCGCCGTCGCCAGATGGGTCCAGATTGAATCCGCCCCGATGTACAGCCGCGCCTTGGACAGGGCCGCGACGGTCTGCAGCCGCGTCAGCCGGCCTTGCAGCTCGATCACCCGCGCGCGCGGCACGGCGTAGCGGATGGTGTGGGCCGCTTCCCGGTCGATCTCTTCGCCCACGATCATCAGACGCCCGCCCGCCAGGGGGCCGTCGTCGGCCAGGAGCTTGGTCGCCACCTTGGCGTAGCGTTCGGCCGGCCAGCGCCGCCCCATCCACTCCACCCCCGGCCCGACCGCCAATATGGGGCCGTCGCCGCCGGTCGCGGGGATCAGGGCCTCGACCTGGGCCTGGGTGATGTCGGAGACATAGAGCCGGGGCGACGGCGCCTCATGCGGCTCCAGCTTCAGCACGGCGGCGGCGGCCTCGACCGCATGCACACCCTCGGGATCGCGCCCCCGCACCGCCCGCTTCTGGCGCCTCAGCTTGCCCGACAGGGTCGAGCCGCGCATGTCCACGACCAGGCCCCAGTTGGTCCCCCGCACCTGGTTCCACAGGGCGATCCAATCGAACCGCCCCTCGCGCTCCAGCACCAGCAGCCGTTCCAGCCGGGGCGTGTCGGCGAACAGGGGGGCGCTTGCGGCCGATCCCACCACGGTGAAGACGGCGTTGGGCAGGCTCTCGACCAGATAGGCGAGCACGCCCGAAGACAGGACGGCGTCCTCGGCGTCCGCCTCGGCGATATAGAGGATGGGAAAGCGCCCGATCATCCGTGCACCGTATAAAGGGATTCTCGCCGGGATTCAGCGCCAATCCCCAACTGCGGGTCTGCGCCTCGCCCGACGGTTTCCCCGCAGGCCGCAATGGTTTAGAGCCCGGCCATGGTTCAAACCCCCGATCCGGCCGCCGTCGCCGCCCTCGAACGCTTCAAGGCTCAGCGGGTCACGGCCCTCTATCGGCTGGACCTGATCGACCAGGGCGCGGTCATCACCTATGAGGACGGAACGCCCGTGGACATGGCCTCTGAGAAGACGCGGCTTCAGGCCATGGTCGCCGACATGGACCGCCGCATCGCCCGGCTGGAGCGGTCGGTCGGTTGAGCCTGCCCCTCCTGCCCGACCGGACCTGCGGCGCCTGCGTCGAATGCTGTCGGGCCATTCCGCTGGACCTGCCCGAACTGGCCAAGCCCACCGGCGAGCTGTGCGCCTATTGCGTCGAGGCGGCGGGCTGTTCGGTCCATGCCGTGCGGCCGAACACCTGCCGCATCTGGTTCTGCCTGTGGCGGGTCGTCGAACTGTCCGACGACTGGCGGCCGGACCGCAGCGGGATCATCGTCCGCCCCGACGGGATCGAGGACGGGGTGATCACCCTGTACGTCCTGCGGCGCAGCGACTTCCTGGCCTCCATCGACCTGTTCGCCACCGTCGCCGGCTGGATCGCCGAAGGGGTGGAGGTGGCGCTCAGCGTCCCCGGCCCCGTGGGGACCTATCCCGCCCGCGCGGTCGTCACCGACTGGCTGCGCCCGGCCGTTGAGGAGGGCGATCCCGCCGATTTCCTGGGCCGCCTGATGCGGTCGCTGGACCGGCTGGACCGGCATGATTTCCAGCCGGACGGGGTGGTCGCCCGCTACGCCGTGGTCTGAGGCCCAGATTTTCGGTCCCGCCGCCTTATGCCCAGGCTCCGGCCTGCCTATCTAGGCGCCATGCCCGTCGCCCGCCTGTCCAGCCGCGCCCTGATCGCCGTCACCGGCCCCGAGGCCCGACCCTTCCTGCACAATCTGCTGACCCAGGACGTCGAGACCCTGTCCGAAGGCGAACTGCGGTTCGGCGCCCTGCTCTCCCCGCCCGGTCGGCTGCTGTTCGACCTGTTCATCCTGGGCCAGGCCGAGGGCGTCCTGCTGGACGTCGCCGCCGACCGTCGCGACGCCCTGATCCAGCGGCTGTCGATGTACAAACTGAGAGCCAAGGTCCAGGTGGCCGCCGACGACCGCCCCGTCTTCGCCGCCTGGCCCGATGCGCCCACAGGCTTCATTCCCGATCCCCGAACACCTCTGATGGGCGGCCGCCTCTATGGCCCGGCTACAGCCGACGCGACCGAGGCCGACTATGACCTGCACCGCCTGTCGGTCGGCGTGCCCGATCCGGCCGCCGACGCCCCCCAGGACAAGACCTATCCGATCGAGGCCGATTTCGACCTGCTGAACGGGATCGACTTCCACAAGGGCTGTTTCGTCGGCCAGGAGACCACCTCGCGGATGAAACGCCGAGGTTCGATCAAGAACCGGATGCTGGTCCTCGACTTCGACGGCCCCCCGCCCCCCTTCGGCGCCGAGGTGCTGAAGGGCGAGCTGCGCGCGGGCGAGGTGCTGTCCGGCAAAGGCGGCTCGGCCATGGCCCTGCTGCGCATCGACCGTCTCGACGGCGAGCTGACCGTCGAGGGTCGGCCGGTGCGCTTGCGCCGGCCCGCCTGGATGGGTCAGGACGTCCTCCCCTCCTCCACCGACTGAGACCCTTCCATGAAGATCGCCGACCAGATCGTCCTCGTCACCGGCGGCGCGCGCGGCGTCGGCGCCGCCGCCGTCCGCGCCTTCGCCCGCGAAGGCGCCCGCGTGATCATCAACTGGCGCGCCAGCGGCGAGGCCGCCGAGGCCCTGGCGGCCGAGATCGGCGACCGCGCCGTCGCCCTTCAGGCCGATGTGGCCGACCGCGCCGCCGTCGACGCCCTGGTCGCCGCCGCTCAAGGCCATTTCGGCGCCCCGGTCACCACCGTCGTCAACAACGCCCTGGACTACAGTTTCAACGGCGACGCCCGGTCGCAGATGACCGACATCGGCTGGGATGAACTGGCGGCCCAGTTCTCGACCGTGGTGCACGGCGCCCTGAACACCATCCAGGCGACGGCGCCGGGCATGGCCGCCGGCAAGTTCGGGCGGGTGATCAACATCGGCACCAACCTGTTCCAGAACCCGGTCGTGCCCTATCACGACTATACCGCCGCCAAGGCCGCACTCCTGTCCCTGACCCGCACGGCGGCCGGCGACCTGGGTCCGGACGGGATCACCGTCAACATGGTCTCCGGCGGCCTCTTGCGCACCACCGACGCCAGCGCCGCCACGCCGGACGCCGTCTTCGACCTGATCGCCGGCATGACCCCGCTGCGGTCGGTCACGACGCCGGAGGAATTCGCCGACGCCGCCCTGTTCTTCGCCTCCCCCTGGAGCCGCGCAGTGACGGGTCAGAACCTGGTGGTGGACGGGGGACTGGTCAGGGATTGATCTCACCAGACCTTCCCCCGCTTGCGGGGGAAGTGTCAGCTCGTCGAGCGGAGCGAGACGGCTGACGATGGGGGAAGTCTTCTTCTTCAAGTAAAACTTCCCTCTCCGTCGCTGGATCTGAGGCGCCCCCCTCTGGTCCCTCGATCATTATGAGAGTCCAGGGGGTTGATAGCCGATCTGCTTCGCCGACGGGAGCGGCCGTGCGGCGGAGCTGATCAAGTTGCGCAGCCGAACGGCCGCGGGGTTCAGGCGCACCGCCTCCGGGGTCAGTCCCCCGTGCGCCGAGTGCGGCCTGACGTGGTTGTAGTCGATGCGCCAGCGCTCGATGACGGCGCGGGCCTCGGCCAGGGTGGCGAAGACCTCCTCGTTCAGACACTCGTCGCGGAGCCTGCCGTTGAAGCTTTCGACGAAGCCATTCTGCTGCGGCTTGCCCGGCGCGATGTAATGCCAGGCCACGCCGGTGCGGTTGGTCCATTCCAGGATGGCCCGGCTGGTCATCTCGGTCCCGTTGTCGCTGACGATCATGGCCGGACGCCCGCGTCGGGCGATCAGCCGGTCCAACTCGCGCGCCATGCGTGAGCCGCCGATCGAGGTGTCGACCACCAGAGCCAGGGCCTCGCGCGTGAAGTCGTCCACGATGCACAGGATGCGGAAGCGTCGGCCCCACGACAGACTGTCGGCCACGAAGTCCAGCGACCAGCGCTGGTTTGGGCCGTCCGGCAGGGCCATGGGCGCACGGGTTCCGGTGGCCCGCTTGCGGCCCCGTCGCCGTCGCACCGCCAAGCCTTCCTCCCGATAGAGCCGGAACAGCCGCTTCTTGTTCATGCTGAGGCCCTCCCGTTGCAACAGAATGCCCAAGCGCCGGTAGCCGAACCGGCGGCGCTCAGCCGCCAGGCTGCGCAGGCGCTCGCGCACCTCCACATCGCCCTGTTCAGGCTCGCGACGCACCGTCTTCGGATCGATCTGAACCAGCCCGCAGGCGCGCTTCTGGGAGAAGCCGCGCTCCGCCATCAGACGAAGCACGGCCGCTCTGCGCGCTGCAGGCCCGATCAGTTTTTTCCCAGAAGATCCTTCAGCGCCGACACGTCCAGCATCGACTCCGCCAGCAGCTTCTTCAGCCGCCGGTTCTCGTCTTCCAGCGCCTTCAGCTTCGTGGCGTCCGACACGCTCATGCCGCTGTACTTCGCCTTCCACCGATAGAAGGTCTGCTCGCTGATCCCGTGCCTTCGGCATACCTCCGCCGTCGGGCTTCCGGCCTCCTGCTCGCGCAGCACGCCTATGATCTGCGCTTCGTTGAACCTGCTCTTCTTCACGTCCGTCTCCTTGATGAAACGGACTCTCACTCAAAACGAGGGATCAGGAAGGGGGCGCCTCAGATCGCTTCGCGATCGACGCGACACCTCTCCCGCAAGCGGGAGAGGGTCTTGAACACCTCGAACAAACCGGCAACATCGCCGCATGACCGACTCACACACATCGGGCCGCTGCGGCTGGTGCGGGACCACCGACCCGCTCTACATCGCCTATCACGACACCGAATGGGGCGTGCCCGAACGCGACCCCCGCGCCCTGTGGGAGAAGCTGGTCCTCGACGGCTTCCAGGCCGGCCTCGCCTGGATCACCATCCTGCGAAAGCGCGAGGGCATCCGCGACGCCTTCGACGGCTTCGACCCCGAAATCGTCGCCCGCTATGACGAGGCCGACATCCAACGCCTGCTGGGCGACCCCCGCATCATCCGCTCACGCGCCAAGATCAAGGCCGCCATCCGCGGCGCCCAGATCTGGCTTGAGATGCGCGACAACGGAGAGGATTTCTCAGAGTGGCTCTGGTCCTTCGTCGGCGGCGAACCGATCCACACCCCCTTCGCCGACTACCGCCAGGCCCCGACCCAGACCGAACAGTCCGTCGCCATGGCCAAGGCCCTGAAGAAACGCGGCTTCAACTTCTGCGGCCCGGTGATCGTCTACGCCTTCATGCAGGCGGTCGGCATGGTCAATGATCACCAGACGACCTGCTTCCGTCACGCCCAGGTTCGTGCGATGGCGGCCCATGGCTAAAGCCCCCGCGAATCCGAAGGCCTTCCCCACCCTCGCGCTCGAGACGGTGCTGACCCAGCGCGTCAACGGCCCCGTCTGCGGCGTGGACGAGGCGGGGCGCGGGCCGTGGGCGGGGCCGGTGTCGGCGGCGGCGGTGATCCTGAACCCCGACGACCTGCCGCCGGGCATCGACGATTCCAAGGCCCTGACGGAAAAGCGCCGCGCGGCGCTGGAGCCCGAGATCAAGGCCCGCGCCGTCGCCTGGGGCGTCGGCTTCGCCTCGGTGGAGGAGATCGAGGAACTGAACATCCTGCACGCCACCGGCCTGGCCATGTGCCGCGCCATCGAGGCCCTGCAGGTCCAGCCGGTCGCGGCCCTGGTGGACGGCAATTATCGGTTCAAACTACCCTGCGAGATACAGACCGTGGTCGGGGGCGACGGCCTGTCCCTGTCGATCGCGGCGGCCTCGATCCTGGCCAAGACGGCGCGGGATCGGCTGATGATCGAGCTGGACGCCCAATATCCCGGCTACGGCTTTGCGGGGCACAAGGGCTATAACGCCCCCGTCCACCAGGCGGCGCTGAAGACCCTCGGCCCCTGCCCCGCCCATCGCCGAAGCTGGGGACCGATCAAGGCCCTGCTGGAAGACGCCTGAAGCCTCAGATGTGCATGAAGCCGCCCAACAGGGCGCCCATCAGGGCGGCCACGGCGGCGCCGGCGATCATCATCATCCAGTGCGGCGGCGGGTTCAGGGCCGGTTCCGCCTCCGGTTCGACGGTCTCGACCCGCTCGGGCTCGCGCCGGCCGAACCGCTCGGCGTTGTGCGTGTAGAGGCGCGACATCGGCTGATCCGCCGGAAAGTCGGTAAGGGGCTGATCCGTCACCCACGACTTGGGCTCGGCGGCCGGGCGCAGGCGATAGTCGTCTTCGCGAGCGGGCGTTCCAGTGTGTGTGACGGGCGGTTGCATGGACCCTCAACGGCGTGCGCCCGAGTCGGGTTCCCGCCCCGTCAGGCCGCCAGCGACAGATCCACCGGCCGGTCGGTGACCACGAACAGGTGTTCGACGTTCCTCAGCCGCCCCACCTGCCCCACCTTCTCCCCCTTGGGATTGTGGATGCCGATCCGGGCGCCGACGTAGCGGGGGTGGGCGATCTCCACGACCTGGACCCGTCCCCGCGCCGACAGCATCTCGACCAGATCCTGACGGCTCAGATAGCCCTCGTCATTAAAGCTGACGATCAGGTTCGGCGCCCGGACGCGCTCGATCACCGACTTCAGGGCCGGGCCGATGCCGGGGCGGCTGTTGAAGGCGCTCTTGCGCGTCTTCACATCCACCCGCTTGTTGGCGATCCCATAGGTCTCGGGCCGGTCCCACAGCACCAGGCTTTCCCAGCAGTGATAGTTGCCCAGGTAAGAATGCTGGTTATAGGGCGGGTCCAGATAGACCAGGTCCGCCTCCACCTGATCGGCCATCTCGACCGCATCGCCTTGGGTCGCCCGGCACGGCGCCCCGACGCCCGGCAGGATGTCGGGCAGGCGCAGCTCCAGCGGCTTCAGCGCGCGCGGCGCCCACTGTTTCATATAGGCCATCTGCACCCCGGCGGTGCTGTCCACCCGATCCGCCGCCTCCATCAGACTGACCAGGACCACGGCCTTCAGCTCGGGCTCCAGCTCCATCGCCTCGATCCGGTCGCGCACGGCGTCGATCCGGGCCCCGTTGTCGGGATGGAAGTAGCGGGCGTCCCGGCAGAAGGTCTGGGTGAACCAGCCCGCCTCGGGCTTCACGGCCCGCAGTTCCGCCAGCACCGCCTCGGCCCGGTCGATCCAGACCTCTCGATCGGCCTGGACATAGGCGGTGGCAAGCACATGAGCGTAGGCGTTCAGATCATTCGACCAAACTTGAAACCCCTCACCTTTGAGGGCGTGTCCAACTCTCGAAGTGCCGGAAAAAAGGTCGCATACCCGGCCGCCATCCGGAAGGGCTTGATCAACCGCAGCGATTATGTGGTGCAGCAATGCACGCTTAGAGCCAATATACTTGATCATAACCCTTGACTCTCACAACCTCAGATAGCCAATCATGGTTAACAAGTATGGAGGGAGGGTTAATGCCGCCTCGTAAGATTCAACGCACTCGCATCCAGCAGGGCGACATTGCGGTTTTAGCGCTGGAGCTATCTGCCCAACGCGCCAACGGAACAATATCGACGACGGCCTTGAAAAAGTTCCTGATCGACAAATTTAAACCCACAGAAGGTGATGCGATCCCAACCGCAAATGGATACACACCGCTGTTTGATCAAATAGTGGGCAACTTGGTAAGCAACCGCAGAACTCCCACCAGCATGTTTGCTAAGGGATATGCAATCTATACAGGAAACGGCATCCAAATCACACTGGCTGGTCGCGATTTCCTGAAGACGGTTCCTCGGTAAAGCGGCAAATTGTTCCTGTTATATCTCTTTACGAGCTGACGCATTAGCGGCGCGTCGGGAGCCGATATGCTTGATCATCCGCCAGCCGACTTATCAGGGCATGCTGGCGCTCCGGCTCCGTCGCCGCCGATCCGCACGACGGAGCGAAAATCAGACAGGACCGTCAAGGCCTTGGACGGATCGACCCGCCTTCGACGCCCCTGGGTCCGACGGCGTCCTATAGGACGTCTCAGGTCTTTGACATCCTTCGCCCCCATCCAGCGCCCGGCTCAATCGGACAGATCGGACACATCGGACACTGTTTTTTCGTGTCCGATCCCGCCGCCTTCGCCCCGGTCACCGGACTCAACGGACACATCGGACTGTTTTTTCCGTCCGACGGCGCCTGATCCTCAGCCCTTCTTGCGACCCTTGGTCTTGGCCGGCGCATGGGCCAGGCGCAGCAGATTGGCCGCCCCCGGCGCCCCAAAGGGCGTGCCGGCCAGGATCAGAATGCGCTGGCCCGGCTCGGCCAGCCCATAGCGGACCGCGCTGTTGACCGCATCGTCGGTCACGGCCTCCAGCGAGTCCGGCTGATCCCCCAGCCGCGGCTCCAGACCCCAGACCAGGGCCAGCCGCCGCGCCGTGTTCGGATTGGGGGTCAGGACCAGGATCGGCTTCAGCGGCCGCTCGCGCGCCATCCGCCGCGCCGTGCCGCCCAGGGTGGTGAAGACCACCAGACAGCCGGTCGAGGGGGCGCTGGCCGCCATGCCCGCCGCCGCCACCAGGGCGTCGACGTCGTGTTCGTCCATGCCGGCGTGTTCGGCGCCCATCAGCTTGGGCCACATCGGGTCGCGCTCGACCCGCTCGATGATCCGGCTCATGATGCCGACCGACTCCAGCGGATAGTCGCCCGACGCCGTCTCGGCCGACAGCATCAGGGCGTCGGCGCCTTCGTAGACGGCGTTGGCGACGTCGGTCGCCTCGGCGCGGGTGGGGGCCGGGGCGCTGGTCATGGATTCCAGCATCTGGGTGGCCACGATCACCGGCACCCCGCGATTGCGCGCCGCCCGCACGATCTGCTTTTGCGCCACCGGCACGTCCTCGGGGTCCAGCTCGACGCCCAGGTCGCCGCGCGCCACCATCACCCCGTCGCAATAGTCCAGAATGGCCTCCAGATCGGCTACGGCGGCGGGCTTTTCGATCTTGGCCAGACACGCCGCCTGGCCGTTCACGATCCGCTTCAGCTCGGCCATGTCCTCGGGCTTCTGGACGAAGCTCAGCGCCACCCAGTCCACCCCCTGGCGCAGGGCGAAGGCTAGGTCCTCGCGGTCCTTGGGCGTCAGGGCCGAGACCGGGATCACGGCCTCGGGCACGGCCACCCCCTTGCGATCCGACAGTTTCGTGCCGCTCTCGACCGTCACATCGGCCCATTCGTCGGTCCGGTCGCCGACCCGCAGCCGCACCCGGCCGTCATCCAGCAACAGCAGCATGCCGGGGCGCAGGGCCTTGAAGATTTCGGGGTGCGGCATCTGCACCCGGGTCTCGTCGCCCGGCGTCGGGTCCAGGTCGAACCGCATCTTGTGGCCCGGCTTGACCGCGATCTCGACGTCCTTGAACCGGCCCAGCCGCAGCTTGGGCCCTTGCAGATCGGCCAGAACCCCCAGCGGCCTTTGCAGCGCCATCTCGGCGCCCCGCACGGCCTTCAGGGCGGCGGCGTGGTCCTCGTGCGAGCCGTGGCTGAAGTTCAGCCGAAAGACGTCCACCCCCGCCTGGGCCAGGGCCTTGACCATGCCGGGCGCGCGGCTGGCGGGCCCCAGGGTCGCGACGATGCGGGCGCGGCGGGCTCTGTTCATGACGGCGTTTCCTGCTGGTTTCTGGGCCGCCCGGCGGCGCACGGCGGCGCCGATCCGGGACGATTTGCCCTCTTCTGCCTAGGAAACGTCAAGGGCGTAAGCCCGGCTTCCCTTCGGGAAACACGAGTTTACGGCCCCGAAACAGGAGTTTATCGCGCCGGATCGCTTCAGGCCGCCTTCGCTTCACCGATCAGCGCTTGAACCGGAATACGCCATTCGCGCGACAGGGTGCGGATTTGCGAAACGGAAAGGGCGCGCCGTCGGTTCAGCACCTCAGACGCCCGTGACCTTGACCCCAGCACGTCCGAAAGATCCGACTGGCTCAGCCCTTGGCGTTCCATGGCGAACCGGATCGCCTCGACCGGATCGCCGGTGGGCATAGGGAAATGATCTTCCTCGTATTTCGCCAACAGCAACCCCAGCAGTTCGAACCGATCGCCAGCCTCGCTGCCAGGTTCGGGCGCGTTGTCGAAATAGGCTTCATAGGCCGCCAGAGCCTCCAGGTAGTCGGCCTCATCGCGAAGAATATGGATGTGCATGCTCATCTGCTCCTTCGCCTAGACGGTTTCCACGTCGATACGATCATACTCGGCGTGCGTGCCGACGAACTTCACCAACACCTGCTTGAAGGTGTAGGAAATCCGCACCACCACCCGATATTTGTTACCGCCGATATCGAAGACGACGCGGTTGTCGCCGACGAAATCGGCGGAACGAAAATCATTCCTCACATCCTGCGGAGACCGCCAGTCGGCAGCCTTCGCATGATCATACCAACTCGTCAGCGGTCCCTTCGCCGACGGATGACGAGCCCAGAAGGCCTGGAGAGTCTTCCGGGCGACCACGTTCATCCTGCCTTATAGCTCGATCCCGTTATGGGAACAAGCGTCACTCGGTCGGGCAGTCGGCCACCGCGAACCCGTTCAGGTCGATGCAGCGGCCCTCGACCTTGGGCGTCGCCACCCCGATCACATGGGCCAGGGTGGGGGCGATGTCGATGGTGCGGATCGGCAGGAACCGCTCTTCCGCAGTCGCGCCCGGCCACCAGAACAGGATCGGCACCCGGCGATCATATTCCCAGGGCGTGCCGTGCCCGGCCAGGGTCGAACCGACCCGCCCGCCGGTGGTGACGTTCTGAGCCCAGGCGAACTGGATGTCGGGCGACCGCTCCGGAACGGTGGACAGGCGCATCCGCTCGCGCAAGCTCATCATCTCGGGCTGGCGGCTGTCCGGCAGGGGCTCGGCCAGCAGCCGGTCGCGGGTCTCGGCGAAGGCCACGTCCGGCAGGGCGCGCAGCAGCTCGACCGCCGCCTCGGCCACCTGGGTCCGCAGCGGATCGGGCAGAGACCGGTGCTGGGCGTCGGCGACCATCAGGCCGCTGCCCCCGACCTGAAGCGGATCGGCGCTGAGGTTGAATCGCGCCTTCAGCGCGTCGTTCACCCCTTGGATCGCCGCCATGTCGGCGCGGCGGGCGTGGGGATAGCCGTGGTCGTGCAGCCGCTCGACGAAGTCGGACCCGCCGTGGTCGGCCGTCAGCACCACCAGGACCCCGCCCGGAACCTGGGCCAGCCGATCCAGGAACTCGCCCAGGGCCGCGTCCAGCCGCAGCATCTGCTCGCACATCTCCGGTCCCTGGGTGCCGTACAAATGGCCGATCCGGTCCGTGGCCGACAGGCTGACGCCCAGCATGTCGGTCGCCGGCCCCTGCCCCAGCTTCTGGCTGTCCAGCAGATATTCGGCGGCCTCCAGCGTCGCCTCGTCCAGCAGGGGCGAGGTGTCGAACTTCAGGCCCGCCGGCGGCAGGGTCGAATGGAAGGTCTGGCCGCGAATGGTCCAGTCCCCGGCCAGGGCCCGGCACTGATCATGGGCGTAGTCCCAGGTCACCGGCGCCAGGCTCATCCCCTGGCGGAAGGCGCGGTTGTAATCCGCCACCGGCGCCAGCTTGGCCTGCGCCGTCTCGCCGGGCTCGACATAGGTGGTCAGGCCGAAGTCGCCGGTGAACCAGAAGGCCTGGCCCTGATGGCCCGCCAGATTGATCGCGCCCCGATCCTTGCCCGAGACGGCGACGACCTTGCTCTCAGGGCTCACCGCCTTCAGCCAGTCGCCCAGGGTCGTGGCGCGCAGCTGCTCGGGCCCCACCGGGCCGTTGTCGGTGTCGTCCCGTCCGTGGGCCAGGTGGTTCTGCGGCGCGGCCAGGCAATAGACCTCCTTGCCTGTCTTGGCGTCGATCCAGTCGTTGGCCGGGATGCCGGTCTCGGTCGGGTGCAGGCCGGTCAGAATGGTGGAGTGGCCGGGGCAGGTCTCGGTCAGGCCGTGGGTCTGATAGCCGTTGATCGACACCAGTCCCTGGTCCGCCATGCGGCGCAGGCCGCCGGTGTAGCGACTGCGATACTGATCGAACAGATTGGCGCTGAACTGGTCCACCACGATGGTCACGATCAGCTTGGGCGGCGTCAGGGCCGCAGGGGCGGTCTGCGGCGCGGCTTGCTGCTGTTGCGCCATGACAGGAAGGGCGGCGCCCGCCAGCGACAGGGTCGCCAGGGCCGCAACCGTGATGCGCGACAGGGACATGGGCTTACTCCGGGACAATCTGGCTCGGCCGTTTAGCGGCCGCCGATGGCGATGGCGTGACAGCGGGGATCAGTGGGCCGACCGGGACCGCAGCCGGCCCAGCTGATGCACCACGACGGCGATCACCCCGCCCACGATCACACCGATAATGGCCGAGCCCAGCGCCGTCACCGCCCAGCTGATCACGCCGTGCAGCGGACCCGTCGCGGCGCCGACCGCATGGGCCAGATGCTCCAGCGGCTCGGCCGGCCAGTGCAGGCCCAGCGTATGGGTTCCGTGCACCAGAATGCCGCCGCCGACCCACAGCATGGCGGCGGTCCCGATGATCGACAGGGCGCTCATCACCACCGGCATGCCCTTGACCAGGCCGCGCCCCAGGACGCGAACCCCGCCGTTGGGGCGCTCGGCCAGATGCAGGCCGATGTCGTCCATCTTCACGATCAGGCCCACGACCCCATAGACGGCGACCGTCATGGCGACGCCGACCACCGCCAGAATGGCCGCCTGGGTCAGGATCGGCTGGGCCGCCACATCGGCCAGGGCGATGGCCATGATCTCGCCCGACAGGATCAGGTCGGTCCGCACGGCCCCGGCCACGGTCGCCTTCTCCAGCGTCGCCGCATCGCCCTCGTCCGAAGCTTCCTCTTCATGGCCGTGGCCGCCGAAGGCCTCCATCAGCTTCTCGGCGCCCTCAAAACACAGATAGGCCCCGCCGCACATCAGGATCGGGGTGATGGCCCACGGGGCGAAAGCGCTCAGCAACAGCGCCGCAGGCAGGATCAGCAGCAGCTTGTTGCGGAACGACCCCAGGGCGATCTTGCCGATGATCGGCAGTTCGCGGCTGGGCGACAGGCCGGTGACATAGCGCGGCGTCACGGCCGCATCGTCCACCACCACGCCCGCAGCCTTGGTCGAGGCCTTGCCGGCCGCAGCCCCGACGTCGTCGATCGAGGCCGCCGCCATCTTGGCGATGCCCGCCACGTCGTCGAGCAAGGCGATCAAACCGGAAGGCATGCCAGAATCCCCAAGTTGCGCCGCGACAGGCGGTCGCACCTGGCCCTAGGGCGCGCCGCCGGATTTGTCGAGCGCATCCGCACGACGACGAAAGCCCCGCCGGCGAACCGGCGGGGCTTCCATTCGAACGCATTTCCGATGTCGGTTTTTCTTAGAACTTACGGCCAACCCCCACAGAAACGACCCACGGGTCCAGATCCACATCGCTCTTCAGAGCGCCGTCGTTGACGTCGGCGTCGATATTGACCCACACCTTCTTGACGTCGACGTTCAGGCTCCACGGTCCTTGGATGCCGATGTCGGCGCCCGCCTGCAGGGCGTAGCCGAAGTTGTCGTCCAGATCGACTTTGAAGCCGTTCTTGTCCTCGCCGCTGTAGAACAGCATGTAGTTGACGCCGGCGCCGACATAGGGGCTGAACCGGCCCTCGGTCAGCGGGCGATACTGGAGGGTGACGACCGGCGGCAGGACCCAGGTCTCATGAACGGCGACGTCGGTCGTTCCGCCCTGGGCGCGGATCTCATGCTTGGTCGTGCCCAGGATCGCCTCGACCGCCAGGTGGTCGGTCAGGAAATAGGTGAAGCCCAGGGTCGGCATCACGCTGTCGCCCACATCGACGTGCAGGCCGGAGTCGGCGCCGGCGGCGGTCGTGATGGCGTTGTCGGCCTCGGAAAAGACGTCCGTCACGCGGCCGGTGACGATCCAGTCGCCCTTCTTGGGCGCTTCCCAGACGGCGGGACTTTGGGCCATGGCCGGGGCCGCAAAGGCGGCGGCGGCGACGGCTGAGAGGATCAGGGTTTTCAGTTTCATCTTGCTCATCCCCGACGCCCGCTGCCGCCTCATGCGACCTGTTCCGAGCGTCTTGAGAGGGATGTGCGCCCCCTGCGCGGGTCCGGCCTTGATCCAGCGCAAACCCATGCAGGGGTTGGACAATCTGTCCAGTCAGACCACCCGGGCGTGCCGCTTCTCGATGTCGACGGCGGCGGGATCAAAGGCGGCGCAGACCGCCCGCACGAACGGACGCCCCAGGTCCGTGACCGTCACCACAGACCCGCCGACCTCGGCCAGTCCGTCCAGCTGGAACGGCAGCAGCCGGGGCCAGGCGGCGTCCACCTCGGCCAGAGCGCGCCCGTGTCGGCGCGCCAGATCCGCCACATCGACGGCGAAGTCGCACATCAGCCGTTCGATGATCTCGCCCACGAAGGCGTCGCGCGGATTCAGGGCCACGCCTCGTGCGACCGGCAGGTCTCCAGCCTCCACAGCAGCGCGCCAGTCTCGCTCCTGGGCGTGGTTCTGAACAAAGCCCAGCGGCGTGCGGCTGATCGACGACGCCCCCAGGCCGATCAGCACCGGCGCCTCGTCGGTCGTATAGCCCTGGAAGTTGCGACGCAGCCGGCCGGCCCGCGCGGCGGCGGCCATGGAATCGTGCGGCAAGGCGAAATGATCCAGTCCGATCGCCTGCCAGCCCTTCTGCACCAGATAGCGCGCCGCCGCCTGGCTCTGGGCGAAGCGCGCCTCGGCCCCAGGCAGGTCGGCCTCCTTGATCAGCTTCTGATGCGGCTTCATCCACGGCACATGGGCGTAGCCGAAGAGGGCGATCCGGTCGGGCCGCAGGGTCGCGACCTGGGCCACCGTATTGACGACGTTCTCGACCGCCTGAAGCGGCAGGCCGTACATCAGGTCGAGGTTCAGCGAGGTCACGCCCTGCGCCCGCAGCGCCTGGGCCGCCCAGCGGATGGTCTCGAAGGATTCCGGCCGGTTCACCGCCGCCTGAACCACGGGCGACAGATCCTGCACCCCCAGGCTGGCGCGGCTCAGGCCGATGCGGCCGGCGGCCTCGATCCAGTCCTGGGTCAGGACTTCGGGGTCCAGTTCGGCGGCGATCTCGAAACAGTCGCCCAGGTCGAACCGGGCCGCCAGGCCCGCGAACAGCCGTTCCAGCTCTTGCGGCGGCAACATGTTGGGCGTGCCGCCGCCCAGATGGATCGAACCGACCCTCAGGCGTCGGCCGTTCAGCCCGCCCATCCGGGCCAGGACCAGATCGGCCTCCTTCAGCAGCAGATCGACATAGCTGCTCATGGGGGCGACCCGGTTCATCGCCCGGGTGTTGCAGCCGCAGTACCAGCACAGCCGCTTGCAGAAGGGGATGTGCAGATACAGCGACACCGCGCGGTCGAGGGGCGCGGCCGACAGCCACGCCCCCCAATCGGCGGCCCCGACGGCGGGGGTGAACTGCGCCGCCGTCGGATAGGAGGTGTAGCGCGGCGCGTGGGCGTCGTAGCGGGCGATCAGCTCGCGCGTCGTCCGCACGTCGGCGCCGGCCGGGCTAGAGAGGGACATCGCCTTCTTTCGCCGCATCGACCGACAGGCCTTGGTCGCCTTCGTCGAACAGGTGGAACTCGTGCCACAGGCCGTTCAGCACGCCGAAACCGACCGCCAGCCCGACACCCAGGATCCAGGAAAAATACCACATGGCTTGATGCTCCTCGGGTTCAGTACAGGTCGGGGTTGGTCTTGAGTGCGGCGACCGAGGTCCGGCCCCACAGCACCTTGTAGACCCAGCTGGTGTAGGCCAGCACGATGGGCAGGAAGACCAGGGTGCAGATCAGCATGATGAACAGGGTCACGTGGCTGGACGAGGCGTTCCAGACCGTCAGGCTGGACTGCGGGTCGATCGAGCTGGGCAGGATGAAGGGGAACATCGACAGGCCGACGGTCGAGATGATGCCGACGGTCGAGATCGACGACCCGCCGAAGGCCAGGGGCGCGGACCGCAGCCACATGCCCGACAGGCCGACCACCGCCCCGACGAAGCCCAGGGTGGGCGCGATCATCATCCACGGATAGAGCTTGTAGTTGTCCAGCCAGGCGCCGGGCGCGGCCTCGACCGTGGTGCGCAGCGGGTTGGAGAAGCCCTGGATGTCCAGGTCGCCCACGATCCGGTAGCCGACGTTGCCGAAGGCCATATACAGGCCGCCCGCAGCGAACAGGACGAGGGCCAGAAGGCCGGCGATCGTGCCGAACAGACGGGCGCGTTCCAGCACCGGTCCCTGTTCCGCCTTGACCGACAGCCAGGCCGCGCCGTGCAGCACCAGCATGGCCACCGACAGCAGGCCGGCGATCAGGCTGAACGGGGTGAACAGGCCCAGCAGATTGCCGTCGTAGAAGGAGCGCAGGTCGCTATCCAGGCGGAAGGGGGCGCCCAAGAGGACGTTGCCGACGGCGACGCCGAACACCAGGGCCGGCACGAAGCCGCCGATGAACAGGCACCAGTCCCAGAACGACCGCCACTTGGGCGAGGGCCGCTTGGAGCGGTACTTGAACGACACAGGCCGCAGGATCAGGGCCGACAGGACCAGGAACATGGCCAGGTAGAAGCCCGAGAAGCTGACGGCGTAGACGAAGGGCCAGGCGGCGAAGATGGCGCCGCCGCCCAGGATGAACCACACCTGGTTGCCTTCCCAGGTGGCGCCGACGGTGTTGATCACCATCCGGCGCTCCTCGTCCGTCTTGGCGACGAAGGGCAGCAGGGCCCCGACCCCCAGGTCGAAACCGTCGGTCAGGGAGAAGCCGATCAGCAGCACGCCCAAGAGGGCCCACCAGATCAGGCGAAGGGTTGCGAAGTCGATTGGAAGATCCATGGTCGGATGTCCTCAGTCTGTCTGGTTCAGGCCACGGCCGGAGCGGCGACGGGGGTCGCGGGCGCCTCGGGGGCGGGGGCGCTGAAGGTTTCCTGCTCGTGGAAGGGCCCCTTCTTGATGGCGTAGAGGATCAGCCTGACCTCGACGACGGCCAGGGCGCCGTACAGGGCGGTGAAGCCGATGATGGTGCCCCACAGCTGGGGCACGGTCAGGGACGAGGCGCCCAGGAAGGTCGGCAGCACGCCTTCGACCGCCCAGGGCTGACGCCCGAACTCGGCCAGGATCCAGCCGAACTCGATCGCGACCCACGGCAGCGGGATCATCAGCACAGCCAGGCGCAGGAACCAGCGGGTGTCATGCTTGCGCACGGTGCACAGGAAGAAGGCCGTGGCGAAGAACAGGATCATGAACATCCCGATGCCGGCCATGATGCGGAAGCTCCAGAACAGGGCCGGCACGTTCGGCACCGTCTCCCAGGCCGTCTGTTTGATCAGCTCGGGCGAAGCCATGCGCGGATCGGCGACGTGGCGCTTCAGCAGCAGGCCATAGCCCAGGTCGCGGCGATGGGTCTCGAACACGCCGCGGGCGACGGGATCGGCCGGATTGGCCTTGACCTTCTCCAGGGCGTCATAGGCGATGACGCCGGATTCGATGCGGTCCTCAGCGGTGGCGACCAGTTCGAAGATGCCCTCGACCGGCTTGTCGATGGTGCGGGTGGCGATCAGACCCATGATCCACGGCACGTGGACGCCGTAATGGGTCTCGCGATCCTTCATGCTGGGGATGCCGATCAGGGTCAGGCCGGCGGGCGCGGGCTCGGTGTGCCACATGGCCTCCAGCGCGGCCAACTTCATCTTCTGGTTGTCGGTCAGGGCGTAGCCGGACTGGTCGCCCAGGACGACGACGGACAGAGAGGCCGCCAGGCCGAAGGCCGAGGCCACGGTCATCGACCGCTTCGCGAAGCCGACATGCTTGCCGCGCAGCAGATAGAAGGCCGAGACGCCCAGCACGAACACCGAGGCGCAGACATAGCCGGCGCTGACGGTGTGGACGAACTTGGCCTGGGCCACCGGGTTGAAGATCACGGCCATGAAGTCCGTCACCTCCATCCGCATCGAGTCCGGATTGAAGGCGGCGCCGACCGGGTTCTGCATCCAGCCGTTGGCGATCAGGATCCACACGGCCGACAGGTTCGTACCCAGGGCCACCATGAAGGTGACCAGCAGGTGGGCCGACGGCTTCAGCTTGTCCCAGCCGAAGAACATCAGACCGACGAAGGTGGCCTCCAGGAAGAAGGCCATCAAGCCCTCAATGGCCAGAGGCGCCCCGAAGATGTCGCCGACATAGTGGCTGTAATAGCTCCAGTTCATGCCGAACTGAAACTCCATGGTGATACCGGTGGCGACGCCCAGCACGAAGTTGATGCCGAACAGCGTGCCCCAGAAGCGCGTGATCGTCCGCCAGATCGGCCGACGGGTCATCACATAGATCGACTCCATGATGACCAGCATGAACGACAGCCCCAGGGTCAGGGGCACGAACAGGAAATGGTAAAGGGCTGTCAGCGCGAACTGCAGCCTGGATAGGTCGACGACCGCGAGGTCGATCATGGCTCTAGGCTCCTTGTAGCCGGCCCCGACGACCGACGTTCGTCCCGCCCTAGAACCAAGGCGGGGCGGTCGCCTTGATTTCGATCAAAGCCCCCTTGCCCTCGGGATCGTAGTGGACTGATCGTCCTTGGACATTTCGCCCAACGACGGTTTGTCCAATGGCTTTCGGCCCTGTCCCGAGGCTGGAGTGTTCGAATGACCTCTGCGCCGATTTCGGCCTCCTCTCCCGCCGCCCCTCCCGCCGTCTGGCTGAAACGGTCCGCCGCGCCCTGGCGCCGTCTGACCGCCCTGGCGGGTCTTCTGGCGGTGGCGGACGTGGTTCCGGCGGTCGGTTTCGCCGGCGGTCTGGCCATGACGGTGGCCGCCTTCGGCGCCTCGCCCCTGGCCGCCCTGCCCTGGCTGCTGCTGGCGGTCGTCAGCCTGATCGCCCGCGGCCTGATCGGTCAGGCGGCGGTGGTGGTGGGCGCGCGCCTGGGTCGGTCGGTCAAGACCAGCGTGCGCGACCGGCTGCTGGCCGACCTTTTCGGCCGGGGCGCCCGGTCCAATGACCAACTGACCGCCGTAGTCGAGGGCGTCGGCGCCCTCGACGGCTATATGTCCCGCTTCACCCCGCTGAAGATGGCCGCCGGCCTGTCGCCCCTGCTGATCATCGCCGTCGCCGCCGTCGCCAGCCCCTTTTCCGCCGGCATACTCCTGTTCACCCTCCTGCCCTTCGTCTTCGGCATGATCCTGGCCGGAACCGCCGCCGCCGGTGAAAGCCGCCGTCAATTCCAGGCGCTGGAACGGCTGTCGGGCCTGTTCGTCGATCGGGTGCGCGCCCTGCCCGCAGTCCTGGCCTTTGACGCCCGCGCCCGCACCACCGTCGAAATCGCCCGCGCCTCCGACGAACTGGAGCGGCGCACCAATCGGGTCATGCGCATCGCCTTCCTATCCTCCGGGGTGCTGGAGTTCTTCTCGGCCCTGTCGGTGGCGCTGATCGCCGTCTATTGCGGCTTCAACCTGTTGAAGCTCCTGCCCTTCCCCGCGCCCGAGCAGCTGGACCTGCCGCGCGCCTTCTTCGTGCTGGCCCTGGCGCCCGAGGTGTATCAGCCCCTGCGTCGCCTTGCCGCCGCCTATCATGACCGCCAGGCGGCCGAGGCCGCCGTCCCCGCCCTGATCACGCCCGAGCCCGTCGCGCGCGACCGACATATCCTGCCGGAAGACGCCCCGGCGATCCGCTTTTCTAGCGTCTCTATCGCTTACGGAGACGCCGCCCCGGTGATTTCCGATTTCGACCTGGAGGTCCGCCCCGGCCAGATCGTCGCCCTGGTAGGCGCCAGCGGCTCGGGCAAGTCCAGCCTGCTGCACCTGTTCCTGGGCTTGTCGCCCCTGACCGCCGGAGAGGTCGAGGTGGGCGGCGCGCACCTCAGTCAGGCGGGCGACTTCGCCGGTCAGATCGCCTGGGCCAGCCAGAACCCCGTCGTCGTGCCGGGCAGTCTGGGCGACAACATCCGCATCGCCGATCCGTCCGCCTGCCCCGGCCGGATCCTGGTCGCCGCCGGAGAGGCGGGCCTGTTCGGCGATCTGGACCGGCCCATCGACGAACGCGGCGGCGGCCTTTCGGGCGGCGAACGGCGCCGCCTGGGCCTGGCCCGCGCCATTCTGAAGCGCGCCCCCATCCTGCTGCTGGACGAGCCCACGGCCAATCTGGACCCGGCCGCGGAAGAGGCCATGCTGGATCTGATCCGCCAGGCGACGCGCGGTCGCACGACCTTGATCGCCACTCATTCCGCCGCCGTCGCGGCCATGGCCGACCGCGTGGTGCGCCTGTGATGAACCGTCCCTCGGCCTCCCGCATCGGCGCCCTGATCGCCGCCCAGCGTCGCGCCCAGCGGCTGCGTCTCCGTATCGCCGCTACGACCGGCGCGATCGTCGCCGTGGCCGCGACCTGTCTTCTGGGGCTGTCGGGCTGGTTCATCACCAGCGCCGCCCTCGCCGGGGTCGCCGGATCGGCGGCGGTCCAGGCCTTCAACTATATGATGCCCAGCGCCACCATACGTCTGCTGGCGATCCTGCGGACCGGCGCCCGCTATATCGAGCGGGTCTCCGGCCATGAGGCGGCGCTGAAGGCCCTGGCGCGGCTGCGTCCGCAACTGTTCGATGCCCTGGCTTCGGCGCCGCCAAGCCGCGCCCTGGCTCTCGCTTCGGGGGAAGCCTCGGCGCGGCTGGTCCAGGATGTGGACGCGGTTCAGACCCTGTTCGTGCGGCTGTCGGCGCCTTGGGCCCTGGGAGCCGGCGCCGCGTCCGCCGCCCTCCTCGCCGGCCTGGCCAGTCCATGGGCGGGCGCGCTCCTGCTGGCCTCAATGGCCCTCTGCGCAGCCGGCGCCCTTCTGATCGCGCGACGTCTGGCCGCCCCCGCCGGGCAGGCGGTTCAGATCGCCGTTGGCCGACTGAAAGACCGGCTGGCCGCCCTGGAGGCCGTATCGCCCGAATTGAAAGCCTATGGGCTGGACCGTTGGGCGGCGACCCAAGCGGCCGAGGCCGCCGCCGATCTGGACCAGGCCCAGGTCGCCCTGACCCAGGCCGGAGGCTGGATGGCCGCCTGGCAGGCGGTCGTCACGGGGGCGGCGGTCGCGGCGGTGGTCCCCGCCACCCTGGGCGCATCCCTGCCTCTGACCGCCCTGGCCGCCCTGGCGGCGGTGATGGGCGTCGAGTCGGTCGCCGGCCTGGTCGGCGCCCTGCAACAGAACGGCGCCGCCGAGGAAGCCGCTCGCCGCCTGGAGGCCCTGCCCTCGGCTCTTCACCCGAATCGGGCGCCGGTTTCGGTCGCCCCGACCCTGGTGCTCCAGGCCGACGGCGCGGCCCTTCATCCGCCGGCGCGCCTGGGCCTGATCGGCCCCTCCGGTGCCGGCAAGACCACGCTGATCGAACGCCTGATCGGCCTGCGGGACGCCCAGCCGGGCGAAGCTCGCCTGGGCGACATCGACGTCGCCGACCTGACCCCCGAGGACCGACGGCCGCTGTTCGCCTATGCCGCCCAGGACGTGCGGCTGATCGACGGCACCGTCCGCGAGAACCTGCTGCTGGCCGGCCCGGCCGACGACGACGCCCTGTGGCGCGCCCTGGACGACGCGGCCCTGGCCGAACGTCTGCGCGCCGACCCGGCGGGTCTGGACGCCCGCATCGGCCCCAACGGCGAACGGCTGTCCGGGGGCGAACGGCGTCGGCTGGGTCTGGCGCGCGCCTATCTGCGGCCCGCCGCCTGGCTGGTGTTGGACGAACCGACCGAGGGGCTGGACCCGGCGACCGAGGCCCAAGTGCTGAAGGTCCTGGATCGACGGCTGAAACAGGCCGGTCAGGGCCTGATCCTGGTCAGCCACCGCTCCGCCCCAACTCAGTTGTGCGACCGGACGATCCGGGTCGAGGGCGTGGGGGAAGACGGCCGGGTCGGCCTGGCGCCCGCCCGCCGGCTCACGCCCGCCTAGAGCATGATCTGAAGCCGATCAGGCTCTAAGCCTCGCCCTCGGCGATGTCGCGCAGCCGCTCGGGTTCTTCGATCCGCAGTTCGCTGAGCGACAGCAGACGAATCACCCCTGTGGTCTTGAACTTGGTCAGGACCCGGCTGACCGTCTCTATGGTCAGGCCCAGATAGTCGGCGATCTCGGATCGGGTCATCGGCAGCCGCACCTGATCCTCGGCCTGCGGCCGCAAGGGATCGCGGCTGGGCAGCTCCAGCAGGAAGGAGGCGATTCGTTCCTGCGCCGTCTTGCGGCCCAGGAGCAGCATCTGGTTCTGGGCGGCGGCCAGTTCGTGGGTCGCCCGATCCAGCAGAGCCTCTTCCAGCCGGGGCCGCTCACGCACCAGAGCGCGGTATTCGCTCTTGCGGAACCGGCACAGGGTCGAATCCTCGATCGCCTCGCCTGAAAAGGCGTAGTCCTCGCCGGTCGCCAGGCCCACGAAGTCGCCGGCGAACAGGAAGCCCGTGATCTGGCGCCGCCCGTCGGGCAACAGCTTGTAGATCCGCACCGATCCCGAGGTGATGTTGAACAGATGGACGGCCGGATCGCCCTCGCGGATCAGGGCCTCGCCCGCCTTCAGCGACACCCTTTCGGCGATGGCGTCCAGGCCGGCCAGGTCCGCCGGATCCAGGCTGCTGCAGACGCTGAAGGCGCGCGCGCCGCAGCCGACGCAGACCGATTCCTGTCGGCGCTGTGCGCAGTCGGTCGGCAGGGCGCGAAGTTCCAGCATGATGGCGCGATTATGCTCTTGTCCGCCTAAGACGCAATTCTTTTGACGCGGATCAAGGCGGTCCTTTCGTCTAAGCCCTAGACGTCCGACAATGAGCGCACTCCAATACCGACGCCTGAGCGGAGACGAGGCCGACCAGGCCTATGTCATCGCGCGCATGGCTGATTCGACCCTGACGATGGACGCCTGGCGCGCCCGCGTCGCGGCGGCGCCTGCGGCCGGCGGAGTGATGGCGGCCGTGGCGGGAGGGGTCGTGCGCGCGGTCCTGGCCTATACGATCGCCACCACGACGGAGGGCGAGCGTCAATTCATCGTCGACGCCCTGGTCGCCTTCGATCTCTTGAGGCCCGAGCGGCTCGTCCAGGGCCTGATCGACGCCGCATGCGACCTGGCCCGGCAGAACTGCAAGGCCATAGGCCTGTCGGCGGGCCTGGACGCGCCAGGACGCGACGCCGTGATACGCCATATCGCCGAAGGCGCCGTGCTGCATCGGGTCATCTGATCCGGCGGTGCAGACAGGGCTGCTGGTGCGGGCGGCCGGGATCGAACCGGCAAGGGCTTTCGCCCGGCAGATTTTAAGTCACACACGCCAGCATCAAACCACTGATACTTAAATACAATCTATCACAAAGAAGGCGAGTGTGTAAGCATTTGTGTAAGGCGGCAGCCCCCAAAGGCAAGGCCTAAGATCGCTGTATGCGTCCGGTTGTGGAGCGTCCTCGTGCGATTTCTAAGCGGAGAGACGCGCACGCAAGTCTATTTCCGGTTCCTGTGAGCCAACCCGGAATCGATATCCCACCTGTCGCCCCATCAATGCGTCGAGAACGTTGACGGCGAGGCCCGCTGCCGTCTCGAAACGCACGGGTTTATCGACTATGCGGGGGACGACTTCGGCGAACTCCTGCACATGACTGATGTAGCTGTTTCGATGGTTGATCTTGAGATCGTTGACCGCTCCCCGATACGCCTTGACCTGCTTCTTCAGCTCCTCGGCCCTCTTCGCTTCCAACCCCTCACGGTTCATAGCCGCCAAAGCGTTTGGGAACGACCGTGACCCCGAGCCGTCGTCGTCCAGAGCTGTAAGCCGCGCGACAATGTCGCGCGTCCCGCTCTCCAGCAGAACCAGGTCGAGCACGAGGTCTTCCCGCGACATCTTCGCCAGATTGAGCAGGCGTTGCTTTTCGCGGTGGGCCAGGATCGTGAGGAGCAGATAGAGGATGTCGCCCTTGAGACCTTCGAGCAGATCCTCCGCCGCCGTGTAGCGCTTCTTAGACATTCAGGGTGTGCTCGGAGAGGGTCTCCCCTGCGGACACCAGCTTGAGGATCCAGTTTCCGTAAATCCGCAACATGCCCGTTGGGTTGTCCGGCGTCGCTTCGCCGGTCTCAAGCGCGACATACAGGCGGGGGAACGGATCAGTCTGCTCGATGACGAGGAAGGGCTTGTTCCCTCCGTCGAAGACGAGCGCGCCATGCGCCACCGCCTCCCGTCGCTCGGTTTTCGCGGTTCGGGTGATCACAAGCTCTGCATCGACAGCGTAGCACTCGCGCGGAAGTTCATGGTTCTGAAGATATCCAGGTGAGGTCGCCTGCCCCTTAACCTGTCCCAGAACGACGGCCGTCAGCCGGTCTCCGGCCTTAACCGTCAGCGCATAGAGGGGCGGATCGAAATCACCCACCTGGAATGCGGACCCTGGCTTCAGTCCGGCGACATCGACAGGGGCAGGAAAGCCGACAACCTTCACCATGAACATTCTCTCCACTGTTGTGGAGCTTGAGATGGGAAGCCCTATCTGCGCACGCCAGCGCCTGAAGCCGCTATCTCAAGTTTTGTCAGAAACCGTCAAGCTTCAATCAGGCATTGCGCTATCGCAGGCTGATTGGTGAAATCGTTCCGAGTTGGGAGGTGCGCGTGATCAAGTGGGGAGACAGTCGACGGGATCACGATCCGATCCTCGCCATATGGCCGAGCTATCGCCCGCTGCATAAGCGTTGGTTCATGGTTGAACTGGTCGAGACTGACGATGGCGGCGTGCGCTGGCGAGACCGCCGCATCCCTTCGGAGGAAGGGTGGGTGAAGATGGACGTGCATCCAGATCGGGACACCGCTGTCTCCGTAGCCGAAGCCTTGAACCCATCCCTGACGGCGGCGCTCGCCGCGAGGCAGATGGACGCAACAGAGAAGACCTCTCTCACCTTGAAGGTCCGCAAGGCGCTTCAGTCGCGGCAACGTCTGGCGGACGAGGAAGCCCTGATGCTTTCTGAGGCGGTCCGACGCCACGCGGACACGCCCCGGATCCCGATCGATCAAATTAAGCTGCACGTTGAGGCCGAGCCCTATCGGGAGGCTCTGGCGCAAGAGCTGCAAACCTACCCCTATCTTTGGATGGCTCTTCTCGATGGCCGCGGGCGGCAGGTCGTTCTGTATCGGAATGCCGACGACGTCTGGAGCAAGCCCTATCCCGCCGGAGAGAAATCAGCTGAAAAAGCTATGCGCGCCCGGATCGCCAACGGGTTCAAGTTTCACCACGATCAGCACTGGGGTCAAGTAAAGGCCCGGATCCGCGCCGAACTCCTGCCGCGCGCCAATCAGCTTCTTCAACTGGCCAGCGTGCAACGCCTGCTCGCCGAGGCGCTGGCGCGTGGCGAGCGCGTTCTTGTCAGCAACGGGATCGTCTTCTGGTATGAGCCGGACGGCCAGCTTGGCTGGACGGTTAAGGCCACGACCAGCGACAAGGGAGAGGATGGCTCGACGCTTTGGCGCGAAGGCACAATCCTCTCGACCAATCACGGTCGCCTAGTGGTCCTTCCGTACGTCAAGGAGAACGGCGAGCACGTCAGGGGCCACACAAAGAACGGTCCCGGAGATGGTCGGGCTAAGCCCAGACATCGCGACCATTTCGTCGAGATTCCGTTCCGCGAGCTCAGGGGCGATCTGATGATCGGCCTCTTCGGAGAGCTGCCTTACGAATAGCCTCCGAACCCTCGGGCAGCGCGACGAAGGTTCCCAGCCCCTCGACTGAACCAAACAACATTTCTGCAGGAACAATGGACTCCAGCTTCGTAGACCTCGACATCCTCCTGACCAAGGTCCGCAACCCGCAGTCTCGCGTCTACTTTCTGGACGCGGTGCGGGCCTACAAGGCTGGAGCGCTGCGCGCCTCGCTTACGGCGGCCTGGGTCGCCATCGCGTACGACCTGATTGCTAAATACCGCGAGCTCAGCGCAATGGGCGACGCCGCCGCGACCACCTTCCTGCAATCATGGGACAACGCGACCGCTATCAGCGACATCCGGCAGCTGCTGCAGCTCGAAGGGAAGATTCTGGAGGACGCCGCCAACAACACTCAGGCGATCAGCCAAATTGCAGGCCGGCAACTCGAACGCCTCCGCGAAGACCGCCACCTCTGCGCTCATCCGGCTTTTTCCGCCGAAGCTCTGCTTTTCGAGCCTACGCCGGAGTTGGTCCGGATGCATCTCGTCAACGCCGTCGACCTTGTTTTGGGACACGAGGCCTTGCAAGGACGCGCCATCTTTGAGGTCTTCGACGGCGACGTTCAGTCGGCGGGCTTTCCCAGGGATCACGCACGGATTCTCGACTACGTCGAGCAGCGCTACCTCGCCCGGGTCCGCCCGCAAAACATTCGGAACTTCGGAACCGTGCTGGCGAAGTCGTTGCTGAAAGGCGTCCCGGCTCATCTCGTCGGCTTCCGCTCCAAGATCGAGTCCGCCTTGGTCGCCGTTCGCGATCGCGCGGCAGGCGCTTGGCCCGATGTCGTGCCTGCTATCGTCCGCCTGCTCGATACTCTCGACCCGGCTGATCGGCCCCGAGCCATCGCGTTCGTCGCGGCGTTCCCAGATTTCTGGCCCCGGCTGCAGGAGCCGACACGGACCGCTCTTCAGGAAACGGTCAACAACGCCAACGCCGCCAATCTGGCGGACCCGTTGATCCTCAAAGGCGTCGCCTTTGCTCAGTTCCAAGCGCCGATCGTCGCGCTGATTGCCGGGCTCGACCGCGATGCCTTGGCTCAGGCTATCGCCGCCGCTCCTCTTCCGGAGCTATGGGCGCAGGCGGTGGAGATCTACGCCAGTTCCGGAAGCTTCCGCGGATCGGAAGCAAACTTCAGCGAGTACATTACGCCCTACGCGGGGACGCTCGATGCGGCGGCCCTGGACCAGTTGCTCGACGCGGTCGCCGGCAACGGCCAGAACTACGCGGCAGCGGGTACCAGCACCCTGCTCCTGAGCGTTGTCAGGAATGCTGGTGCGGGACGGCTTCCGTCAGTCGATGCTCGGAACCGCTTCTATCAAATGCTTCTCAGGTCGCGCCGCCGAGAAGCCTTCGCCGAAATGACCGCTCTGTTCGAAGCGGATGGTTGGACGCCGCCCCCGGCCGCACTCGATGATGACGAGGATTGAGCATCATCAGGCGATCGGTCGATCGGCGCTTGTCCCGGGCAGCGGTGTTCGGGGGCGAGGCGGATTGAGCCTTGTTTGAACCGGGCGGTCGAAGCCGTAGCGGAAAGCCGCAGCACCAAGGAAAGCCGCGATGAGCCCCGCCGTCCACACACCCCACCGGACGGCATCCGACCAGCCAGACTGACCGAAGGCGTCAAATGCTCCAAACCAGACGATCCGGCTCACCTCATTGGTGAGGAACATGGCGAACGACATAAGTCCGAGGTGTTCGATCAGCCTCGATGGCCGCACGGTTGGCAAGGCTCCGGCCGCCCAGATCAGAACGGTCAGCAGGACCACCGAGACAAGAGCGAAGTGGCCGATGACTTGCGCCGCGACGAGACCTACGAAAGCGAGCAGACCGATGCGGCCGGCCCATATCGGCGTCGAATAGATGCGTGATCCAAAAAGAGCGGCGGCGACCCCAAGGAGGAACAGCGGAAGCGCTCGAATGAATCCGAACCTCAGAGGCAGGCGGTAGAGGGGCTCGCCGAGCCATGTCCGGCACGCCCAGTCTGTGGCAATCATCAACAAGCCGGCGCCGATCACCACGGTCCAAGGATCGAGCCGCCAGAGCAGGCGGCATATCCAGGGAAGTAGAAGGTAGCAGCCGAGAAGGGCGGATAGCGTCCAGGTCGGCGCGTTCCACCCCAGCCCGCCTGGAACTCCGTAGGCCTGAACCAGAAAGACCTGCGCCGGCAGCTGACCCCAATCGAACCACTGCGGATTGCTCGGGGCGATCCCGAAAAGCCCGGCGAGGGCGATCAACAGCGCCAGCGCGCCGACGACCACCAGATGAGAGGGCGCGACGCGAAGAAGGCGCTGGCGGACATAGGCGTGTAGCGGGATTGCGCGGGCCGCGAAGCCGTCGCCGTAGATCCGGGCAAGGACGTACCCGGAGTCGATGATGAAGAAATTTGTCAGAAGATAGCCCCGGTCGAACACCGGGTGGAACTGACCCAAAGGCGTCGGGGCCGCTTCGCGGAAGTGGTAAAGAATGATCAGCGCGCCGGCGACAAAGCGCAGGATATCGAGCCAACCACCCCGCGAAATCCTGACGGGCTGCGGCCGTGCGTGCTCCGATGCAATCATCAGGGTCGTGCCTGTCCGGCCGCTGCGGGGTGATCGTGATGACGTGGAGCGAACTGCAACTGATCTCGCGTCAGAACAAGAAGGCCGAACCCCAAGAGACATACAGCCGCCATGGCGGCGGTCATGACCCGTCCAGCCTGCCCCTTCCGCCCGAGACGATAGGTCATGATCGCCAGGAGCGACATGAGAACGCCGAAGGACACGAACACCGGGATGCGGTAGGTCGCCGCCAGCGGTACGGCGAGACAGAAGACGATCGCGCCGGCGACGAGGCTCGCGCCAATCGCGATCAGTGTGTCCTGCACCGGCCGGAACGGCTCTGGCCTCCCGTATAGCTTGGACCGGCCGCGCCCCTTGTAGCGCCCTGGACGCCATCGAGGAGCCTTGCTCCGGATCGGGGATCGCTTGCCCCCCATGGCTTCAGCCCTGCGCGTCCGCCGGGCGAGCCGCGCGGTTGGCCAGCCACACCCGCATACGGACAATTTCAGCTTCCTGAGTCCGAATGATCTCCTCCGCGAGGCCCTTGACCTCGGGATCCGAACCTTGGTCGAGCGCAATCCTTGCCATGGCGACCGCCCCCTCGTGGTGGGCGATCATCCCGCGCATGAAGTCGACATCGGCGTCGCCGCTGTAGTCGATGTTCATAGCGGCGTGCATCCGCTCGTTCGCCTCCTTGTAGGAACGGGTGGCGGGATTATCCGAGGCGGCATCGCCGTGCCCGGCATGCTGGTCGATCGGGCGTGCATCGACTGCCGTCGGCTCCGGCGCCGGGCGACCCTGCCGCGAGAGCATCCCGAAGCCGAAGACCGAGATCAGGAGAAAGGCGGCGATGACGCCAACCCAGCCGAGACGTTTCATTGGACTATCCTTTGCTTTCCTGAAGGCGGGTCATTCGACGCCGCGCGGACCGCGCCACGCCAGAAGGCGAAGCGCGTTGAAGACGACCAGCAGGGTGGAACCCTCGTGGAGGGCGACGGCAGGGCCGATGCCGAGACCGAGGATCGTCGCCGGGACGAGGAACGCCACGACCCCGAGGCTGACGAACAGGTTCTGGCGGATGATGCGGCGGGTTTGACGGCTGAGACCCACGGTGAAGGGCAACTTCGACAAATCATCCGCCATCAAGGCTACGTCGGCGGTCTCCAGGGCGACGTCCGATCCCGCCGCACCCATGGCGACGCCGACCGTCGCGGTGGCCATCGCCGGAGCATCGTTGACGCCATCGCCGACCATGGCGACCTTGGTCTCCGCCCGGAGTTTCTTGATGGCGTCGACCTTGTCCTCCGGCATCAGGTCGCCCCACGCCTCGGTCAGCCCGACCTGACCGGCCACCGCCTGGGCCGCCTTCTGGTGGTCGCCCGAGATCATGATCATGCGGCGAATGCCGAGCGCGCGGAGCGCGGTAAGGGTCTCGCGCGCCTTGGCCCGAGGCGTGTCGAGAAGGCCGATGACCCCGAGATCCTTTGTCCCGCGGCGAACCACCATGAGCGTCCGTCCCTGGTTTCGAAGGGCCGCGACGGCGATCTCGGTGTCCGGTGCGAGCGGAGCGATGGCGTCCGAACCGAACATCTCCGGTTTGCCGATCCAAACATCCTGGTCGTCCAGGCGTGCCGTGACGCCCTTGCCAGTCAGGCTACGCAAATCCGTTGCGGTTCGAACGGGGGCGGCGACCAACCGCTGGCTTCCGTCGCGGACGATCGCTTCCGCCAAGGGGTGATCGCTGAGCCGTTCGACCGCGACAGCAATCTCCAGGAGCTCGCTCTCTGTCGTCTGGCCGAACGGAACGACATCGGTGATCCGCGGCCGCCCCTCGGTCAGCGTCCCGGTCTTGTCAAACGCGATGGCGTCGAGCGCTCCCAGGTTTTCGAGCGGCGCGCCACCCTTGACGAGAACCCCGGCGCGGGCCGCCCGGGCGACCCCGGACAACACCGCGCTCGGCGTGGCGATCGCAAGAGCGCACGGACTGGCGGCCACCAGCACGGCCATCGCCCGATAGAAGCTGTCGCGGAACGGCTCTTCGACGACCACCCAAGCGAACAGGAGGACGAAGGCCAGACCGAGCACGAGGGGCACGAAGACGCGCTCGAAGCGATCGGTGAAGCGCTGGGTCGGCGACTTTTGGGTCTCGGCCTCGCTCACCATCCGGACGACCTTGGCCAAGGTGGTGTCGTTGGATCGACGCGTCGTTTCGATCTCGATGGCGCCGCCGCCGTTAATGGTGCCGGCGAAGACCACCGACGCCGCCGAGACATTTGCCGGCTTGGCGCGGGCCTCCTCGGGGTTTGGGACAGGCTGCTTGTCGACGGGAATGCTCTCCCCCGTCACGGGAGCCTGGTTCACGCTGGATGTTCCCTTCACGACGAAGCCGTCGGCCGGGAGACGCTCGTTCGGCCGAACGACGACGAGGTCACCGACTTCCAGCTCTTCGACCGGAAGTTCGACGACGGCCTCTCCACGCCGCACATGAGCGGTGCGCGGGGCCAAGGCGGCCAGAGCCTCGATCGCCTTCTTGGCGCGACCCATCGCGAAGTGCTCGAGGGCGTGCCCGAGGCTGAACAGGAACAGTAGCAGCGCCCCTTCCGCCCAGGCTCCGAGCGCCGCGGCGCCGGCTGCGGCCACCAGCATCAAGGTGTCGATCTCGAAACGCTTGCGCCGCAGGTTTCCGACAGCCTCGCCGACCGTGAACCAGCCGCCCAAGGCATAGGCGATCAGGAAAAGACCGAAGGGCAGCCATCCCGGCACGCCCGGAATGAATTTCTCGATCAGCCAACCGATCGTGAGCGCGGCACCGCTGCCGACCGCGAAGATGAGCTCCGTGTTGGGTCCGAGGAAGCCAGCATGACCATGGTCGTGCCCGTCGCCATCGGAATGTCCGTGGTCATGGCCATCGCCATCGGAGTGACCATGGTTGTGACCGTCATCGGGCGTATGACTGGCCTCCTCTTCGGATGGCGCTGCCGGCTGCGCATCAGGGGTCTTCGCAGTGGCTGAAGCGGCGCCCCCGGTCGCTCCGAGCAGTGCGAGGCCGTGGCTCGCAAGGCGCTCTTCAAGCTTCTCACGGTTCGTGATCTGCCGGTCGAACTCCAGGCGCAGAGCGCCAGCCGGATCCAGCACCGCCTCGATCACGCCAGCTTCTTCGCCGAGCGCGGCCGCGAGCGTGCGGGCGTGGCGAGCGTGGCGGACACCCTCCACTCGCCCGACGAGATGCCCGAAACGCTCACTGACCTCGGCTCCTGCCTGACGCGCACGGCGACGGACCTGAGCCAGCGACAGCTGGTCGGGGTCGTAGTGGATGCAGAGCTCTGGGCCTCCCTCGCCTTCGGCGACATGCGCCTCAGAGACGCCGGGTTCGGCACGCAACAGCGCGATCAGCCGTCCAACGCAGCCGTCCTCCACATCTGGCGCATGAGGCAGGAGGACGGGAATGTTCAGGCGGAGGGTCTTGGGCATGATCGGGCTCCTCAGGAGACATCACGGGTAAGGGGCGAGCGGTCGGGCACGAACATCCCGGCGCGCTGAGCGGCGGCTCCAGCGATGAAGGCGGCGATCGCCAGAGCCGCACTCAGGAGGATGACCAGTCGCTTGCGGTTCATCTCGACCTCCTCACGGCAAGGCGATGAGGGCGTCCAGCCAGCCAAGGTTCTGGAGGTGCTCCAGTCCCTCGAAGACGGGCAACGCCAGAAGGAAGGCAAGGCCGTCGCGGACAGTCCGGAGGAAGAACGCCGGCCGGACGGACAGTTCCGCCTCGTCACGCCAGAGGCGCAGTTTCGGAACGAAGCGGGGGGTGCGCACGACGTAGCTGCGGTAGGTGTCGCCGAAGGCCGACGTCAGGAAGCTTTCCTCTCGGCTCGCGACGATGTGGAACACGATCCAGCAGGCGACGGCGAAGGTGGCGCCGACGGTCAGGCTGCCCGTCTGTGCGCCGATCCCGAATGCGCCGATGAAGCTGAAAACATAAAGCGGGTTTCGACACAGCGAATAGGGCCCGCTGGTGACGATCTCCTGCTTCTTTCGGCCGCCGATGTAGAGCGAGCACCAGGCGCGCCCCAGGACGCAAACCATGATGGCGATCAGCCCGAGATGTTCGACGGGATGCTCGAGCTGTGGCTGGGCCTTCACGAGAGCGGTCCAGGCCAGCAGGGCGAACAACCCGGCGGCGATGAAGAGTTTGCGCCAGCGCTGGACGGAGGCGATGTCGATCAACGGCGGGCTCATGTCACCGAGCTCTCCGCGTCGCGTCGCGCAAGGCGCGCATCGCGTAGAATGTCGAAGCCGCCCTTGGCGGCTATGGCGGCGACCAGCACCCCCACCAGCAGGTCGGGCCACGACTGGTCCAACCACATCACCAGGCCGCCTGCGACGAGGATGCCGCCGTTCGAGGCGAAATCGTTCAGGCTGAATGTCTCGGCCGCCTTCATGTTGACGTCGCTGCTCTGCTGCCGACGGATCAGCAGCAGGCAGATCAGATTGATAACCGCCGCTACGACAGCGAGCACCATCATGGTCGGTCCGACCGGCTCGGTTCCCGTCAGCGTCCGGCGCAGGGCGTCGAGCAGGACGAGGACCGAGAAGATCAGCAGCATCACGCCGGAGACCTGAGCCGCCCGCGTCTTCCAGATCAGCGCGCGCCCGACGGCGAGGAAGCTGATCAGATAGACGGCCGCGTCGGAGCCGTTGTCGACGGCGTTCGCGAGCAGAGCGCTGGAGTCGGCGGCGAGGCCGCCGACTCCCAGGCCCACGAACAGCAGAGCGTTCAGGAACAGCACCACCAGGAGGGTGCGGCGCTGGACCTGCTCTGTTTCGTGGGCCCCGCTCATTCCTCGATCCCTTCCGCCTTCCGGTGTTTCACGGCCTTGGCCGCGAAGGTCGGAAGGACAAGGAGCGTCAGCGCGGTGGCCGTGAGCAGGCCTCCGATGACCACGGTGGCCAGCGGCTTCTGCACTTCGGCGCCGGCGCCGTGAGCGAATGCCATCGGGATGAACCCGACGATGGCGACGAGAGCCGTCGTCAGGACGGCGCGAAGCCGGCTTGTCGCGCCTTCGATGGCGGCAAGACGCGGCGCCGCTCCGCCCGTGAGACGCTCCCGAATGGCCTGCATCAGCACGAGACCGTTCAAGGTCGCGACGCCGGACACGGCGATGAAGCCGACCGCTGCGGAAACCGAGAACGGCATCCCCCTGAGGACAAGCGCCAGGGCGCCGCCGACCAGAGCCAACGGAACGCACGCGAACACCAGGCCCGCCTCGGCGAAGGATCCCAGAGCCATGAAAAGCAAGACCCCGATCAGGATGAAGACGATCGGAATGACCAGCCCCAGACGCTGTTCGGCCCGCTTCAGGTTCTCGAACTGGCCACCCCAGGTCAGGGAGTAGCCGGTCGGAAGATCGACGTCGGCCTCCACCTTGGCCTGGGCCTCGGTGACGAAGCCGCCCAGGTCGCGCCCGCGAACGTTGGCCTGCACCACCATCCGCCGGCTGCCGTCATTGCGGCTGATCTGGTTCTGTCCTTCCGCGACCTGAATCCGGGCGACGGAGGAGAGCGGCACGGTCACGCCTGTGGCGGTCGTTACCGGCAGAGCCGCAAGGGCCGCCGGATCATTCCGTGCATCATCCGCGAGACGGACGACGACGCTGAAGCGACGATCGCCTTCGAAGATTTGCCCGGCCTCGGCGCCGCCGACCGCGGCCGAAACCGCCTCGGAGACATCGGCGGCCGACAAGCCGTAGTTGGCGGCCGCGAAACGATCCACGCTGACGGTCAGGGTGGGCAGCCCGGACGCCTGTTCGACGCGAACGTCGGCAGATCCGGGCGTTGCGCGCAGGGCGGCGGCGACCCGGTCCGCAGTGGCCTGCAGCTGGGTGAAGTCGTCGCCATAGACCATCACGGCGAGGTCGGTCCGAACCCCCGAGATCAGCTCGTTGAAGCGCAGCTCGATGGGCTGGCTGAACTCGAAGCTGTTGCCGAGTTGTCCGGCGGCGAGCTCTTCGAACCGTTCGATCAGCTCCTCTTTCGGAAGGTTCGGATCGGGCCACTCCTTGCGGTCTTTCAGGACGATGACCGCGTCCGAAATGTTCGGCGGCATCGGGTCCACCGCCGCCTCCGCCGTCCCGGTCCGGGCGAAGACAGTCTTCACCTCGGGCTGGGCCTTGATGACGCGTTCGAGGGCCATCTGCATCGCCAGCGATTGTTCCAGCGAGGCGGACGGCACGCGCAACGCCTGCATGGCGATATCGCCTTCATCCAGGGTCGGAATGAACTCCCGCCCCAAAGAACTGAAGGCGATGCCGCCAATGACGAGGGCGCCGAGCGCGGACGCCAGGACGACTTTGGGCCGGTCGACGGCGGCGCGGATCGCCGGTTCGATCCAGCGCCGCGCGTATCGGAGGATGAAGGTCTCGTGCTCGTGGGCGTGGCCGTGCTCATCGACCTCGACCTTCTTCGGATCCCGGACCAGCAGGGCCGTCATCGCCGGCACGAAGGTGAAGGAGAAGATGAAGGCGCCGACGAGGGCCAGCATCACCGTTGCGCCCATGGGGATGAAGGTCTTGCCCTCCACGCCCTCAAGCATCAGCAGCGGCGTGAAGACCAGGAGGATGATCAGCTGGCCAAAAGCAGCCGGTTTGACCATCTGACGCGCCGCGGCTCCAGCAACCTCGAGCCGCTCCCGGCGTGTCAGCATTCGACCGGCTTCGGCCCGCCGCTGGCTGAGCATCAGCAGGGTATTCTCGACCACCACGACCGCGCCGTCGACCAGAAGGCCGAAGTCCAGCGCGCCGAGGCTCATCAGGTTTCCGCTGATGCCAAAGCGGTTCATGCCGATGACCGCGAACAGGAAGCTGATCGGGATCATCAGGGCGGTGATCGAGGCCGCACGGATGTTGCCGAGCAGCAGGAACAGCACCACGATCACCAGCAGAGCGCCTTCGATCAGGTTCTTGGCGACGGTTGAGATGGTCTTGTTGACCAGCGAGCTGCGGTTCAGGACCGGTTCGGCGACAACGCTCGGCGGCAGGCTCGCGGAAACCTCCTCGAGACGTTCGGCTGCGGCTTGGGCCACCGTCCGGCTGTTGCCGCCGGCCAGCATCAGCGCCGTACCAACCACGGCCTCGTGGCCGTCGCGGCTGGCGCCGCCGAGACGCGGCGCCTGGCCAATCTCGACGGTGGCGACGTCGGCGACCCGGACGACCAGTCCGTTGCGGTTGACGACGGGGGCCTGGGCGAGATCCGGGATGGTCTGCGCCAAGGCGTCGGTCCGCACGGTCAAGGCTTCGCCGGACCGCTGGACATAGCCAGCGCCAGCCTGGGTGTTAGCCCGTTCCAGCGCGACGACGAGATCGTTCAGGCTCAGACCGTAACCCGCCAGACGCGCGGCGTCGGGTCGGACCGCATACTCCTTCACATAGCCGCCGTTCACATCAACGCCGGCCAGTCCCTTCGCGGTCCGCATGCGCGGGGCGATGATCCAGTCCTGAACCGTGCGGAGATAGGTTGCGCGGGCCTGGGGCGTGGTCAGGAGTTCGCCTTCGGGCGTCAGATAGGCGCCGCCCGCCTGCCAGCCGGGCTCACCCGGTTTGGCGAGGTTGGCGCTGTTGAACGGCTTGAAGTCGACCGTCCACATCAGCACCTCGCCCAGTCCCGTGGTGATGGGCGCAAGCGCCGGCTCCACGCCTTCGGGCAACCGTTCGCGCGCCTGGGCCATCCGTTCGGCCACCTGCTGGCGGGCGAAGTAGATGTCCGTGTTGTCGGAGAAGATGACCGTGACCTGGCTGAAGCCGTTTCGGCTCAGCGACCGCGTGGTCTGGATGCCAGGAATACCCGCCATCGCGGTTTCGAGCGGATAGGTGACCTGACGTTCCATCTGCTCGGGCGCGAGCGCTGGCGCGATGGTGTTGATCTGAACCTGCCGGTTGGTGATGTCCGGCACGGCGTCGATGGGTAGCTGCGTCAGGTTGTAGAGGCCGAAGGCGGCGACGATCGCCGTCGCCAGGACCACGAACCATCGGAAGCGGACCGAGGCTTCGATAAGTGCTTTGAACATGACGCCCCCTAGTGCCCGTGCTCGGCTTCGCCCTTGGCCATTTCGGCCTTGAGCAGGAAGGCGTTGGCGGACGCCACGCGTTCAGATCCGGTGAGCCCGCGCAGGATCTCGGTGCGGCCCGCGGCCTGGCGGCCTGCGAGCACTTGCACGGCTTGGAAGCCGCCCTCGACCTGCACGAAGACCACGGTGTTTCCATCGACGGTCTGGACCGCCTCGGTGGGCACGGTCATCCCGCCAGTCGCCTCGCCGGTCACGATGGCGCCAGTGACGGCCGAACCGGCTGGCGGCAGAGACGCGCCAGAGGGTCGGGCCCGGATCACGGTCGCGCCGCTTTCGCTGAGACCGGCGTCGGCGGCGACGCCGGTGACGACGGCGTCGAACTCGCCGTTCGGCCCGGTCACGCGCATCGGCGCACCGGCACGCACATTGGCCGCAAGGGCAGGCGGTGCGTTGAAGACCATCTCGACACGAGCAGGATTGCTGACTTCCGCCACCACGCCGCCCTGGGCGACGAACCCGCCCGGACCGACCTGGACGCTGCTGACCACGCCCGAGATCGGACTGGTCACGCTGAGCCTGCCCGAAGCGTTCGGAGAGCCAGCGGCCGCCGAGCGGGCGCGAGCGGCGCGGGTCGCCGCCTCGGCGCTCAGGAACTGGGCGCGTGACGCTTCGACCTCCTGCCGCGCGACGATGCCCTGATCCGCCAGACTGCGATTTCGCTCATAGGCCTGGCGCGCCGCTTCAGCGGATGCCCCGGCCGCGTCGGCGTCCGCGCGGAAGGTCGCCGCCTCGCCGCTGACAAGGCTCACAAGCGGCTGACCGGCGCGGACCGACTGACCCGGCGCGACGAGAACGCGCTCGACGCGACCTCCGACGGCAGCGCCCACGGCAGCGCGAGAATCGACCATCGGCTCTACGCGGCCGGCGAGCCGGGTCTCCCCTCCTCCTCCGCCGCCGACGCCGACGACCGTGATGCCCGCTGCCTGGATCTCTGCTGCGGTGAGTTCAATCCGACCTTCGGTCTCTGCCCCGGCGGCCTCCCCCTCGGCGTGTCCCCCCTCTTCCTCGGCATGGCCGGCTTCGCCTTCGGCGGCAGCCGGCGCGGCTGGTTCGGAGGACCGGGTGGCCAACCAGAGGCCGCCGCCTCCGAGAATGACCAGGGCGGCGACGCCGCCGATCAGCAGGGTCTTGTTCGATGTGCGCTTGCGCATCACTGGGCTCCTTCGAAGGGGGCGCGGCCATCAAGGCGCGCGAGATCGATCTCGGCTCGGACGCGCGCGAGACGCGCGTCGACCGCTGCAGACCGGGCGTTGACGAGGGCGGTGCGGGTCACCCGCAGTTCGACCTGGGAAATGCGGCCGGACTCAAAGCCGATGCGGGACAGGCGATAGGCTTCCTCTGCGGCGGTGACGCCGCCGTCAGCAGCGTTGACGCGACTGACCGAGGCCGAAAGGCGAGCGACCGCGGCAGCGCGGTCCGCCTGGGCTTCCTGCCGCGCACTCATCAGCCGGGCGTCGGCAGCGCGAAACTCGGCTTGCGCCGCTTCGATGTTTCCCCGGTTCCGGTCGAACAACGGCAGCGGCATGCTGACGCCGAAAGTCAGCGCCGTCGCATCTTCCGCCTCGAAGCGGCGGATGCCGATACTGGCGTTGATGTCGGGGCGGGCCTGAACCCGTTGAACATCGATGCGTCGTTCGGCGGCGGACCGTTGGGCTTCGGCGACGCGGACCGTCGGCGCATCCTCGATCACGGATCCGATCGTCGTCGGCGCCTCGTCGAGAAGGCTGTCTTCGATCTGCGTGACCGGAACCGGGATCATGGCGACAGCCGTGAGACGGGCATAGGCCGCGTCGCGTTCCGCGACAGCTTCATCCCGCGTCGCGCGCGCCGAGGCAGCCTCGGCCTCCCCCTGAATGCCGCGGAGGAGAGGTTCGCGACCTTCCTCCACGAGGGTCAGGGCCGCGCGGGCATCCGCGACGGTCAGCGTGAGGGTTTCTTCCGCGAGCGTGGCTCGCCTCTGCGCGGCCTCCGCTTCGGCATAGATCAGGGCCAGGCGGCCTGCGGCGTCGATGACCGCAAGGTCTCGTTGAAGGCCCACTGCGCCGGCCTCGGCGCGAGCGGCGGCGATGCGCGTCGAACGACGTCCCCACAGCTCGAGATCCTGACTGATCGCCAGGGTCATGTCCGCGTTGTTCAGACCCGAATAGGGGCCTGAGCCATAGGCGTTCTCGACATCGAAGCCGAGGACAGGGTTGGGACGCACCCGTGCCTGACGGACACGGGCTTCCGCTGCGTCGTAGTTGGCGCCCGCCTCAAGGGTCGCAGGCGCATTCCCGAGTTGAGCGAGGAGTTGGGCATAGGTCGGAGCTGGGTCAGCCCATACGGGACTGGCCAGGGTCGCCGCGATCGCAGCGAGGGCGCAGCCGACCGCGTAACGCGGCCGCCTGCGAGATGTGGGAGACATGATTCATTTCCAGAGTTTCTGAGGACGAAGAGGCGCGCTAAGGCGCAGGTCTTCGGTCAGACTCTGGGAGGACGCTTCAGGCCGTCAGGCGTGATGGACGCCCGGAAGTCATCCTGTCGGCCGCTTTGCAGAGGAGGCTCGCCGAACGACGGAGCAAAGGCGTCCACGGCAGGACCGCGCGCCGTTGAGGTGTGATGGCAGTGGCCGTGCGAGCAGATCCCGTGACCGCCGCTCTTGCCGCTGTGGTCGCCGTCGCTTTGATCATGATCGACGACCGCGTGAGCCGCAGGCGGTTCCGGCAGACAGGTCGCGGCGTCGACGGCGGGCGCAAAGAAGAAGGCGGCGAAGACAAGAGTCATCGCCACGATCAGCTTCGCCCATGTCGTCATCGACCAGGTCATCGCGCGCTGCATACTTTCGTTCTCGAAGTCAGGCAATGCGTTACAAAGTCCGAGCAGCGGCGTGGGCTGCGCGGCTCTCCGCCCTAGCCTGCACCAAGATCGAAATGGCGGACTGGAGGAAGACGCCGCCCAGCAGAAGGCCCGCCAGCAAGTCCGGCCACCGGGATCCAGTCAGCCAGACCAGCCCGCCGGCCGCGGCGACGCCCAGGCTGTGGATCAGATCGTTCCGTGTGCAAAGCCAGACGGAACGCACGTTGGCGTCACCGTCACGGAAACGCACGAGCAGCAGGGCGGCGATTAGATTCGCGGCGAAGCCGACCAGTCCCAGACCGGTGATGACGACGCCTTCGGGCGGCTGCCCCGTGACCGCTCTCCAGACGACGTAGCCGAGAATGCTCACGGCCATGACGAGGAGGCTTGCGCTTTTGAAGACTGCAGCGCCGGACCGCACCTGCACGGACTTGCCAATGGCCCAGAGGCTGATAGCGTAGGTGGCGCTGTCGGCCAGGAAGTCCATGGCGTTGGCGGCGAGAGCCGCCGAGCCCTGCATGAGACCACCGGCGGCGACCGCGAAGAACCCACCCAAATTAAGGGCGATGACGGCCACCAGCACACGCCGATAGGCGGGCGAGGCCCCGTCGAACCGGACCTGATGGCCGCAGCAGCCTCGTGACGGGGCGCAGGATTCTGTCGGGGCGGGCGTCGTCATGCGACCTTCATGCATCCTCTAGCCACTAGAGGATCAAGCCCTATATTTCGCGAATGGCCAGAGACCCATCCCCGCTCCGGACGATCGGTCGCCTCTCAGCCGAGACCGGCGTGAAGGTTCCGACGATCCGGTTCTACGAGCAGATTGGCCTGATGAAGGAAGCGCCCCGCACGGCAAGCGATCGGCGCCTCTACGACGGCGCGGCGACGCGGCGGCTCGCTTTTATTCGTCACGCGCGACAGCTGGGTTTCGAGATCGACGACATCCGCGCCCTGCTGGCGCTGTCCGACGAACCCGACCGCCCCTGCACGGAGGTCAACCGGATCGCCGAGCGCCAGCTTGCGGCGGTTGAGACTCGCATCGCCGGGCTTCAGACGCTCCACGCCGAGCTCGCCCGGATTCAGGCGGCGAGTTGTTCGGGTGGGCGGATCTCCGATTGCCGGGTGATCGAGGCGCTCGGAAACCATGCGCAATGCGACGGTCCTCACGCATAGGTGCGACGCTCGGCCTCCACCATTTCAGACGGTCGTGGTTGTCCCGGTCAGGTGAACTGCTGGGCGGCATCGTTGAGCGCCTTCGCCAATCTCATCGCCCCCACAGGGTCGCCGGCCGGGACCATGTGCGACACCATGCCTTTGATCGCCATGGGATGAGGCCCGCCGCCGTACGTCGGTTGAGCGAACGCGGCCGCTTGGCCAATGAACATCACCGGCAACGCCGCTTTTCGATCCGGCCCAAGCGCGGCGAGCCAGTCCTCGTTCGTAATCTCGGCGAGCGGCGCGATGATGCCCTCGACCTGCCGGAAATAGTCGGAGATGACCGCTGCTTCGGGAAATGCCGTCGCAGGCGCGGGCCACAGGGCATCGTAGTCGAGCAGGTTCTTTACGTTCAGGACCACCAGCCCATGGTCCGCCTCGCACGCCTCGATCTGATCGGAGGCCTTCTTGATGTTGTCGTAAATCGTTCGGGCGCTTCGGCTGTGCAGGGTCTTCAGGGCCAGAGCCCAACGCCTGGAGCGGAAGGTCAACATAACGTCCGGATTGTCGCCCTTCGAGGACGAGGGGTGATCCAGCTTCAACTCGTCAGCAAACGTCATGGCCAGGGCGGCGACATAGAGCTCGATGACCTTGTTGCCGGCGTCATCGGTCACCGGGCTGGCGGCATTCTGCAGCACGGTCGTCTTCGCCAGCATCTTCAGATGGGGGATCAGCTCCCCGAAATCCTTGTGTCCGGCGACTCTCACCACTTTGCCGGCGAGATCGACGAAACCCATCGCCGCGCGCAGTACAGGCCGCGGATCCACCGGCCTCAGAGCAGGATTTCGCCACATCTCGATGACGTTCGTCATCTGCAGCGCCTCATCCTGCGACGCGCCCGCCAGATCCACGCCGTGTTCCGACAGGATCTCCAGAAAGCGATCAACCGTCGCCTCTGCGCTCGTGAAAGAAGGGTAGGACATCAGGTCACCTGTCGCTCGCAGTCGCTCCGCACAGTCTAGCAGCTTCAATCCGCCAGACCTGACCGCATGCCGCTCGCGCGAGAGGATCGACTCGACCGGGGAGCTGACCCTAGACTGTATGGCGGCGGGTTCCGGAACGGATAGGCGTTGATCGAGAGCCAGGGGACGCGAAGGCGTCGGCGGCGATCAGCGCTGAAACACCCGGCTTCCGTACAGAAGTTCCAGGCCCGCCCCCTTTTCTCGCCCTTATTCGTCGTCTGGGTCGATGAGGCCTGCGCGAACCGCCACGGCGACCGCTTCGATCCGGGTTCTTACCCTTAGCTTTGCGCAGGTCTTTTCCAGGTAGCTATCGACTGTTCGCGGCGAGAGGCCGACGATCTGGCCGATGTCGGCAGAGCTCTTGCCCCGGCTGACCCACAGGAGACACTCGGATTCGCGTGGGCTGAGCGCGGGGATCTCGCGGGGCTGGGCCGGTGACGCGCAATCCATGGACAACTCCTCAACTGAACGAGATTCACGTTGCGCGGGAATCGCCGTCTCCGGCAACGACAGTAAATTGCGGGCTTCCCGCCATTTTCTTGCGGAAGCCCCTCATCGGCTCTCGTCGGTTGCGCGGCTTGCGCCCGCCGCGCCTTTGATTCATGCTTCCGGTGCCGACGTCCGCGTTGGTGGGGCCTGGAATCCCCTGTGCGACATCAGATCATCGACGACCCTGCGCGCTGCGTGGATGTCGGTTGCCGACGCCTGTGGAGGCGTGCGCTGACGCGTGCGAGACCCTGTGCGCGGTCTCGCCCGGATTCCGGACTTCCCGTGAAGAAGTCGGAGAGGCGTGGTGACAGACACGGAGCAGCTGGGAGCGGAGGGACAGGACGGTCTGGGCCGTCTGTACCGTCAGTACGCCCCATGGCTGGGCCGGCGTCTGCGCGGGCGCATCGGCGCTGATGCGGCTGCGGACGTCGTTCAGGAGACCTACATCCGGGCCGCGCCCTACGTTCTGTCCAACATCCGGCATCCCAAAGCCTTCCTGCTGCGCATCGCTCTCAATCTGTTGAGCGACGAGAGGAGACGCGACGCTCGGCAGCAGCGCTTCCGTGAGACAGCGCCCCCGCCTGACAGCGAAGCCGCGTCGCAATTCGATGCGACCGTTTTGACCGAGATCATCCGTGCGATGCCGGCGCTCTATCGAGATGTCTTCGTTCTCAACCGCTTTGGCGGTATGACCTATCCTGAGATCGCCCGGATGCTCGACATCAGCGTAAAGACCGTGGAGTGGCGAATGGCCCGGGCGCTCGACTACTGCACGTCTCGGCTGGACCTTTAGGCAAGACGGATGACGATCGAGGCGGAGGCCGACATCAGGCGCAAGGAAGCCGTCGAGTGGTTCGCTCGGCTCAATCAGCGCAAGGTCACGACAGCGGACGTGCGCGGCTTCAGCGTCTGGCGCCGTCATCCGGACAATGCGCGCGCCTTCCAGAAAGTCGAGGCCATGTGGGACGCGGCGGGCGCTCTTGCCGGCAACCCGGAGATGGCCGCTTTGACCACTGAAGCGGTCCGGGTCGCCCAAGGCCGCAGACGGAGACCGTCCGGCCTGCTGGTTCCCCTTGGCGTTGCGGGCGCAGCGGCTCTGGCGATCTGTGTCGTCAGCATCGCCTGGCTTCAGCAACGCCCGGTGTCCTATGCAACGGCGATCGGGGAGCAGAGGACCGTGCAGCTGGACGACGGCTCAAGGATCGTTCTGGACACCAACTCTGTCGTTTCAGTCCGTTACACGCGGGACAACCGCTCGGTCACCCTGACCTCCGGCCAGGCGATGTTTGATGTCGAAGACGATCCGTCACGTCCGTTCGTCGTGGCGGCGGGCGACACCCGGGTCACCGCCTTGGGCACCCGGTTCGATGTGCGCCGGTCGGGCGAAGGCGCGCGGGTCATCCTGGTCGAGGGCCGCGTCGCCGTTCGACAGGAGGAGGCGCGGTCCGCGCAATGGTCCCTCAAGCCTGGCCAGCAGGTTACGACATCGGCGGACCGGCCGCGCGTGATCGCGGCCAATGTTCCTGCCGCGACGAGCTGGACCGTCGGACGACTGACGTTCGAGAACACGCCCATCTCGGTCGCCGTGGCGGAGGTCAACCGATACAGCCGCGAGCCGATCGAACTCCGAGATCCCCGCATCTCCGAAATACGGGTCAGCGGGGTCTTCAATGCGGGCGACATCGACGGCTTTGTCGCCGCGCTCACGGACCTCTATCCCCTCAGGGCGACGCGAAGCGCCGAGGGTCGCATCGTACTGGCCGGCGGCGCCTGAAAATAATCTGCCTCCGGACTTAGGGGAAACCCCGCGACCCAACGTCTCCTCCCCGCCCCGCAAGTTCGCGGGTAACTAACGGGGGAAACCATGGGCCACGGATATACTTCAACCGCGCTCGCCGCGCTGATGCTGGCAGTCGCGACGCCGGTGATCGCACAGTCGTCGGACAGCGTCCGGCGCTTCGACATCGCCGCCGGGCCTCTGGAGCGCACGCTGCCCGCCTTCGGCCGCCAGAGCGGTCTGCAGATCCTTTACCCGAGCGCGCTTGTGGCGGGTCGCCAGTCTCCGGCCGTCAGCGGCGACTACACGCCAGAGGCGGCGCTGCAGCTGATGCTCCGAGACAGCGGGCTGAGCTATCGGCAGAGCCGCCCCACAGTCTTCGTACTGGTCGATCCGTCGGTCCGCGCCGAAAGCGAGCAAACGACCGAACTGGATGAAGTCGTGGTCACCGGAACCTACCTCAGGGGAGCCGACAGCACCTCCCCCGTGATGATTGTCACGCAGGCGGATGTCGATCGACAGGGGCGCGGGACCGTCGCAGAAACCCTGGCGGCCATGCCGCAGAACTTCACTGGCGCGGCCCATGAAGGCTCGACCAACACCGGAGCCGACCGCTCCGGGCGCAATGTCGGCTCTGCGACGGGCGTCAATCTTCGCGGCCTCGGTGCGGATGCGACCCTCGTCCTTGTCAACGGCCGGCGCGTCGCAGGAACCGGTAACGCCGGGGACTTCGCAGACATCTCGAACATCCCGTCCAGCGCGATCTCCCGAGCGGACGTCCTTCTCGACGGCGCGTCGGCGCTTTATGGCGCGGACGCTGTAGGGGGTGTCGTCAACATCATCCTGAAGTCCCGCTTCGAAGGCGCTGAGACCCGCATCAGGGTGGGCGGCACGAGCGACGGCGGAGCGGAAGAAATCCTCTTCTCCCACGCCGGCGGACTCAACTGGGGAAGCGGCAGTCTGGTCGCCGCCTACGAGTATCACGACCGCGGTGAGCTCAGGGGTTCGGACCGCGACGCGACTGCGGATGCCGACCTGCGGCGGCTCGGAGGCACCGATCACCGGCTGCTCACCGCCGCTCCGGGAAACATCGTCCGCCTCGACGCCGCCACAGCAACCTATCTTCCGCTCTTCGCCATCCCGACCGGGCAGACTGGCGTTGGACTGACGCCCGGCGATTTCATCGCCGGGCGGATCAATCGGACCAACCAGCTTGAAGGCCAGTGGTTTCTGCCGCGCCAGGAGCGGCAAAGCCTTTTCCTGGCCGCCCGACAGAACCTGCCTGCCGGGTTCAGCATCGACGGCGACATCCGCTACACCGAGCGGGACTTCTTCCTGAACACGAGCGCCGACGCAGGCGTGTTCACGGTGACGCGCGCAAACCCCCACTTCGTCTCGCCAAACGGTTCGGCGTCCCACGACATCGCCTACTCGTGGATCGATGACCTGGGTCCGGGTCGCTCGGAAGGTCGTACGGAAAGCCTCGGCAGGGCGCTAGGCGTCTCCGGCGAAATCGTCGGGTGGAACGTCTCTGCCTATGCCAGTGGCGCGCAGGAGACGACCAACCGTCGTCTTTCAAACCGGGTCCAGACGACCTTTCTTCAGGAGGCCCTCGGCGCTCGGGCGGACATCCCGACCACGCCGTTCACGACGGCGGCGAATGGCTTCTTCAACCCCTTCGGAGCCCCCGCTGCGAACTCCGCGGCGATCCTCGCCCACATCGGCTCGGGGTACACCGACACTGACTGGGCAAGCACGGTCGCTTCGTTCAACGTGAAGGTCGACGGCACGATCCTTGAGCTTCCCGGCGGGCCTTTGCGGGCCGCCTTCGGCCTGGACTTCCGTGCTGAGCAGTTCGAAACCGGCGGCGAGAGCTTTCTGTCGGGCACTGCGCCTCGCATGACCGCACCGGTGTCCTACGAACGGGATGTTTCCTCGGCCTTCGCCGAACTCCGGATCCCGATTGTCGGTCCTGAAAACGCCCACGTCGGGATCGAGCGACTGGAGCTGTCGCTTGCCGGCCGGGTGGAAGATCACGAGAGGGTCGGCAGCACAAGCAATCCCAAGGTGGGCTTGCTGTTCGGCCCAACGCCCGATCTGGTGTTGCGTGCCTCGTGGGGCACGTCCTTTCGCGCGCCATCCCTGAGGGAACTTCAAAGCGCCTACCAGATCGGCCCCTCGTTCCTGAGCAGAGGCGGCGGGAACGTCCTGACACTCATCCAGTACGGCGGGAACCCCGATCTCCGACCGGAAACCGCGGAGTCCACCACGGCGGGCTTCGTCTGGACACCGGCGGCCTACGAAGGCCTTCGGCTCGAGGGCAACTGGTTCCGGACGCGGTTCAACGACCGCATCGGTAATCCCATCATCCAGAATCTTGCCAATGCCCTGAACGATCCGTCCTTCGCGCCCTTCGTTCGCTATGTCTCGCCGACGACGTCCGCCGAAGACCGGGCGCTCGTGCAGGCGCTGCTCGACCATCCGGGCAACTTCAACCCGACGGTCTTCCCGGCGACATCGTATGGCGTGATCGTCGACAACCGCTTCGTCAACGCCGCTGGGTTCGAGGTCGAAGGCGTGGACCTGTCGGCGCGCTACCGGTTCGAACTGTCGGGCTGGCAGGCGACGATCGATGGAACGGTCACCCATCTGCTGACCAATGACCGCAAGGTCACGACCGCCGCGCCGGTTGAGGATCTTCTCGGCGACCCGAACTTCCCGGCGCAATGGCGCGGTCGCGTCGGGACGCAATGGGTGCGTGGTCCTCTGGCGCTGGGATTGATCGCGAACTACGTCGGCGCGGGCCGTGACCCGCTGACGAACCGTCAGATTGACGACTGGACCACTTTTGACGGACAGGTCCGTTACGACTTCGCGGCAGACTGGGGCGAAGGTCTCTCCCTGGCTCTGAACATCCTGAACCTCGCCAACGCTGCACCGCCCTTCTACGACTCGCCAAACGGGGTCGCTTTCGACGGGGCCAATACCAACGCGCTCGGTCGACAGGTCTCGCTCCAGCTCACCAAGCGCTGGTGATCGATCATGCGCATCAAGCTGATCAGCGCGCTGGGCGCGCTCGCCCTCGCCTGCCCGTCGTCGGCCCTTTCGGAGCCCCTGACGATCGAGACCCTGCTCGGCCTCGAGAGCTTTGGACGCATCGATATCGATCCGTCCGGCTCCGTGGCCGTCTTTGAGGAGCGCCGAGCGCGAGGCGATCTCCCACGCTACGATCTGCAGCCCGAGGGGGCTCTCCGGTATGCGCGACTTTACCGGTTCGATGTCGACATGCCGTCGGAGATCCGCCCCCTGCTGCCGATGGACGACGGCGCCGGCTACACCATGGGGCCCTTCTCTCCGGACGGTTCCCGGCTGGTGGTGTTTCGCCTCCAGGACCTGACGTTCCGGCTCGGGATCGTAGACCTGCGGGCCGGCGCCGTCGCCTGGAGCGATCTTTCGCCTGAGAGCGGTGCATGGGGGCGTTCGGTCCAATGGATCTCGAACGTCGAACTGCTCGTGCTCGGCATGCCGGATGGAGCTCTGCCGCCTCGCCTCGCGATGCAGAACGCAACACAGAGGCGCCTCCCCGATCTCTGGGCGCAGGCCGCTCGGGGAGAGCCCGCCTTCGTGTCCGTCGGACAGGGCGCGGCGGCGGAGGTGCGAGAGACCCGCATCTTGTGGCGCGTCAATGCCGATACGGGCGCAGCGGTCGTCCTGTCGGACGGCGACTTCCTGGATTTCGAAGCCTCCCCGGACGGAAGACATGTCGCCGTGCTGAGAGACGGCCCTCTGGCTCCTCCCCCCGGACTCGACGTCTCGACTCAGTTTCGCAGGGCGCGTTCGTTGCGCCTTGTGGACACGGTGACTGGCCGGTCGATCGACCCGCCCGAAACCGCAGACATCTCCACCAGTCTCCTCGGCTGGTCTGCGAACTCCTCGGCGCTTCTCGTGGCGAGCATTGGGCCCGCGCCTGCCCGCCTATTTTCCGTGACGCCCTTCGGCGAGGTCCGGGATCGGACGCCGACGGGCGTGACGCCCGACACCACGCCCGACGTCTTTGGCAGCCCCACGGCGCATGCGGCCTGGCTGGGCGAAGGAGTCGTCGTTCGCGGGACACGAGACGGGCGATTGGGGTGGTGGGCTCAACGTGGGACAGAAGTCGTCGTCGCCAACAGCCTGAGCGAAGGCGGCCGTGTGCTTGCTCAAGGCCAAGACGCGGCTCTTGTCGAAGATCGCGGCCGCATCCTTCGCCTTCGAGCCGATCTGTCGGCGGAAAACCTTGGCCCGACAGGCAGTCTGGCCCGTCCTTTGGGCATCCTGGGGCATCGGCGGGCGACAGATCCGATGGGCGCCGTCGAGGCGGAGATCGTAGGAGACGGCGGCCGGCTGTGTCGTGTCTTTGCGGACGCCCAATCTTCACCAGTCTCGTGCGTCGCCGCATCGCCCGGCTCCAGCCTCAGCTGGGATCGACAGATCAGCGTCGGGATTGGAGGAGAGGGTCGCGCCTCGAACCGGCTGGAAGTTCGTAGCGCGCTAGGCTCCGAGATCGTAAGACGTCTCAATCCGGAACTGGACACCACCTATGTTCCGCAGAGCCGTCTGATCACCGGACCGAACGGAGCGCGAGGCTGGCTCTATCTTCCCGAGTCGACGACCCAGCCGCCGCCGGTTGTGGTCATTCCCTATCCAGGCAAGACCTACCCCACTGCGCCTCGAGCCATGACTCCCGAGGCCGTTCAGATGACACTGAACGGGGGACTACTGGTCGCGGCAGGCTATGCGGTGATCTATCCGGACCTGCCCGCGAACGCCGAACCGTCGGCCGGCCTCGCGGACCGGATCCTCGCTGTCGTCGATGCGGCGGCCGTCGACGGCTCGATCGACGCCGACAGGATCGGGCTATGGGGTCACAGCTTCGGCGGGTGGTCGGTTGTCATGAGCGCCGCTCAGTCGGAGCGCTTCAAAGCGGTGATCGCCGTCAACGGGGCCTACAACCTGCCCCTGTCTCTTTCTGCGATGTCACCGCACCAGCGGATGCAGGGGGACAACACTATAGACGCGATCAGCGGTGCGCGTTGGCTCGAAACCGGGCAAGCGGGCATGCTTCAATCCTTCTGGAGCGATCCCGAGCGCTATAGACGAGGTAGTCCATTTGAAGCCGCCGATCGGATCGCGGCGCCGGTGCTCCTGTTTCATGGCGAGTTGGACTTCTTGGGGGCCCACGCCGAGCAGATGTATGCGGCGCTCGTTGAGGCGCCCCCCTCTGGTCCCTCGATCATTATGAGAGTCCAGGGGGTTGATAGCCGATCTGCTTCGCCGACGGGAGCGGCCGTGCGGCGGAGCTGATCAAGTTGCGCAGCCGAACGGCCGCGGGGTTCAGGCGCACCGCCTCCGGGGTCAGTCCCCCGTGCGCCGAGTGCGGCCTGACGTGGTTGTAGTCGATGCGCCAGCGCTCGATGACGGCGCGGGCCTCGGCCAGGGTGGCGAAGACCTCCTCGTTCAGACACTCGTCGCGGAGCCTGCCGTTGAAGCTTTCGACGAAGCCATTCTGCTGCGGCTTGCCCGGCGCGATGTAATGCCAGGCCACGCCGGTGCGGTTGGTCCATTCCAGGATGGCCCGGCTGGTCATCTCGGTCCCGTTGTCGCTGACGATCATGGCCGGACGCCCGCGTCGGGCGATCAGCCGGTCCAACTCGCGCGCCATGCGTGAGCCGCCGATCGAGGTGTCGACCACCAGAGCCAGGGCCTCGCGCGTGAAGTCGTCCACGATGCACAGGATGCGGAAGCGTCGGCCCCACGACAGACTGTCGGCCACGAAGTCCAGCGACCAGCGCTGGTTTGGGCCGTCCGGCAGGGCCATGGGCGCACGGGTTCCGGTGGCCCGCTTGCGGCCCCGTCGCCGTCGCACCGCCAAGCCTTCCTCCCGATAGAGCCGGAACAGCCGCTTCTTGTTCATGCTGAGGCCCTCCCGTTGCAACAGAATGCCCAAGCGCCGGTAGCCGAACCGGCGGCGCTCAGCCGCCAGGCTGCGCAGGCGCTCGCGCACCTCCACATCGCCCTGTTCAGGCTCGCGACGCACCGTCTTCGGATCGATCTGAACCAGCCCGCAGGCGCGCTTCTGGGAGAAGCCGCGCTCCGCCATCAGACGAAGCACGGCCGCTCTGCGCGCTGCAGGCCCGATCAGTTTTTTCCCAGAAGATCCTTCAGCGCCGACACGTCCAGCATCGACTCCGCCAGCAGCTTCTTCAGCCGCCGGTTCTCGTCTTCCAGCGCCTTCAGCTTCGTGGCGTCCGACACGCTCATGCCGCTGTACTTCGCCTTCCACCGATAGAAGGTCTGCTCGCTGATCCCGTGCCTTCGGCATACCTCCGCCGTCGGGCTTCCGGCCTCCTGCTCGCGCAGCACGCCTATGATCTGCGCTTCGTTGAACCTGCTCTTCTTCACGTCCGTCTCCTTGATGAAACGGACTCTCACTCAAAACGAGGGATCAGGAAGGGGGCGCCTCAACCGATGCCTCCGACGATGTCCATTGCAGCGACCAGACGGGCCAGATGCGCTGGTTCGCGCGCAGAGCGTTCGACGTGTTCCTTGAACCCGAGGAAATCGAGAAACAGCACCAACCGCTTCTGATAGCGGGGCGTCTTCTTCTTTCTGGGTTTCGGATCGGCGCTGGTCATTGGACGAACATAGTCGCGCGTCGGCGTTTCGCCACGGACTGACGCTTGCCGGTAGATGATCCGGACGGCACGTCTATCGCGCGCCCTCTACTCCTTGCGCATTGTGCGACTCGCGGCATTCTGATCGCCGGGTTAGGCGCCTGTGACCTGTCGCCGGGTCAAACGTCTCGTGGCTTGCAATCCCTTCCTCGGCCCCACGTTTTCCTCGTGTGCCGCAGCGTAATCGGCGACCTGCGCACCACAGAGGCAAACGCCATGGTCGAACTCGACATAACTCTGAACCCTGTCTCCCTCGAGCGCCTCAAGGCCGGACTTAGACAGACCGCTTCCGAAATCAAATCCTCGCATCGCGTCGAAGCGCTGGCGCGTGGGCTGGGGTTTCACTCCAACGCCGAGTTGCGCGCTCGCATCGACGCGTCCGGTTCCCGGCGGATCGATCCTGAGCCCTTCGGGCGGTATCTGACCGAACGCGGCTTCGATGCACCGGCGTCGATGCTGCTGCGCGCCGCAGCGCATGCAATCACGCTCACGGCCATGGACCGTGATGATCGTCTTCATAAGTGGGGATGGGGTTTCGGGCGGCCCGAACGTCGAAGCGATGGTCGCTGGGAGACGCCCTACGAGCACTATGACCGGGTCCAGGCCTATCGGGCGGAACTGAAGGAGATCGCCGTCGCCGACCATGTCCTGCGCGCGCTCGCCATGCTGGCCTCGGTGCCAGCGACGAAAACCATCCGTCCCGACACCGACAGCTATCGCCTGAAGCACATCGCGGAAAACTTCGCCTGCACCTTCCCCGACGGCGCGCCTCTGGGCCCGGACTATGTCGCGAACGGCCCTCTGATCGTGGCGGCCGTCCATCTTGGTTTCCGGTACCGGACGGCTCGTGATCGGGACGGTAACGAGTGGCCGAACGTGACCTTCAACATGTCGCAGTCGCACCTGCTTGAGCTCGACATCGCCTGTCGGCCGAACGGCGCTCGGGCGCAGGATCGGCGCCGCAAACAGGAGGCGCGGAAGTACGGTTCGCTGTGGCCACAGATCAGGGCAGCCTAGTGGTCGCCGCGATGCCCTGACGCTGATGCGACGGCGGTTCGACCGGGGACGTGGGCGACCCGACCCGGAGCCGTTCGGTTCGGAAAGGGTCGCCCGAGTTCCGGTCCATCGGTCCGTCCCCCCGACCACTGGTCTTACAGCGTTATGCCGAAGCGCGACACCCCGCATGGGCGTCCTGAGCAGAGACAAAAAGCCGCGCGTCCCCAAAGGGCGCGCGGCGAGTTTTTCGGCCCTGACGGCCCCTATTCGGCGGCGAACCGATAGGCGTCGTCATCGGCGGAGGGCGGCTCGATCGCCTCGCCGTCCGGCTCCGGGGCGCCCGGTTCCGCCGCATCGGAGACGGTGCGCAGCACGGACGGAAGCCAGCCCTTGCCCTCGACCAGCCGCTCGGCGGCATCCGCCATGTCGCCCTTCTTGAACCCGGCGATCCGCCCGGCTTCCTCAGGCGTGGTCGCCTCGGTCACCGCTTCCAACACCCGCGCCTTGGACACGCGGTAGAAATAGCTGGCGGCGGTGGCGGTCCACGTCCCGGTCATGTCCAGAGCGGTGGCGGTCGCCAGCGTCTCGGCATGGGCCAGGGCGTCCGGCTTGCGGTCGTGGGGGTCACACACCGCGTAGAGGCCGACGCCCGCGCAACAGGCCATCAGGCCCAGAAGGTCCGACGGCGGCAGGGTCATCAGGACGGCCCAGAGGTCTCGCGCCTCTTCCGGCAGACGGGCGCCCCACACCTCCAGCCGGTCGGCCACGCGCCGCCCGGCGGGGCTGTCGCTGACGCCCGGCGCCAGCCGCTCCAGACCGGTCACGCTCAGACGCAGTTGCAGGGGCGTCCACGTCCCCCACGCCGGGTAGAAGACCTGCAAGGCCAGCGCATGAACTACAACCGTCAGGGCGATGTTTTCATGGGCCTGAACTGCGTCGCGCAGCCCCATGGTCCGATGGGCGGTGAGGTCGATCACCAGCCGTTCCGACAGGGGCGCCAGCCCCTCGTCGGCCTCGGCTTCCGGCGCGGGCGGCACCGTCTCCCCGTCCTGCGTCTCCGGCTCGGACCAGCTTTCCGGGGCGTCCGGATCGGGCGCCCGGTCGCTGACCGCATCCTCAGCCCTGACCAGACCCCGCTCGAACCGGGCCAGCCCGTCATGGCCCAGCAGGACCATGATCCCAGCCCGCACCTTGACCTCAGCGGGATAGTCGAAGTCCGGGCCGAAGGCTTGCAGGGCCTTGTCGATCTCTTCCAGCCGGGCGTCGGCTTCGGGCGTCAGCCCTTCCGGCCCGGCCTCGGACACGAGGGCATCATATTCCTCGGACAGGGCGGCGATCTGCGCCGCATCGGCCTCGGAGCGGACGACCTCGACCGGATAGACCCGGCCCAGGGCGTTGACGGCGACGTAGTCGGACGCAGCCTCGGCCCATCTCCAGTTCTCGCGCTGACGCGCCTCGTCAGCCAGAGCGGTGAGCTTGTCGCCGACCATCCGGTCCAGCAGGGCCGGGTCTTCCAGCCAGCCGCCGCCGTCTTCGGTGAACAGGTCGCGAAGAACGGACCCGCCCTCGGCCTCATAGGCCGCGACGCCGACGAAGATGGCGCGGCGGTCGTCCGCCCTGACCTTGGCCTCGGTCATGGCCCGGCGAATTGCGTGGACGGGACGGTATTCGCCCAACTGCTCGAACACCTGACGTTGCCGGTCCTGATCGCCGCTCACGCAGAAGGCCATCAGTTGGTCGAGCGCCAGCGTTCCTTCCCGATAGGCCGCCATCAGTTCCGGGGCCGCCGCCCCGAGCCGCAGACGTTGACGCACCACGGTAGCCGTGACGCCAAACCGGGCGCCAATCTCCTCGGCGCCATAGCCCTTTTCGTCCGCCAGCCGCTTGAACGCCTCGAACTGGTCGGCGGGGTGCATGGCCTCGCGGGTGGTATTTTCGTCGAGGCTGATCTCATGGGCGTCGTTCTCGGTATCGACGACCACCTTCACCGGATGGGTTCGCTTGATCTGCTTGCGCTTGGCCAAAAGCCTCAGCCCCTGACGACGCCCCTCTCCAATGGTCACGAGGTAGTTGCCAGTGGCCGTCCCGTCCTCGCCGCGCTCGATCTCGACCACGGGAGGCTGCAACACCCCCTTGACCTTGATGGAGGCGGCGAAAGCCTCGATGGTCGCCGCGCTGTGTGGGACTTTCCGGGCGTTCTTCGGGGACGCCTTCAACCGGTTCAGCGGAACCACGATCTCCGCGCCGTGAACCGGCTCCTGATCCGCTCCGGTCGCGGCGGCGCCAACCGCCGCAGGGGTACGGGCTTGGGTGGATTGAGCAGTCATGTCTGCCTCCTTTGGGCAAGGGTTGCAGGCACGCAAAACGCGCGCCTGAAACCCTGCCCGTCGGCGAGACCGGGGTAGCAAGGGCCAGGGCGGATCGGCCGGAGGGGGATCGCCCGGCCTGCACAAGCCTCGTACCGATCGCGGACATCGCTCCGGTCGCCGGCGCGGAAGGTCGGGGAGACCGGCCGATCCGGCGGCGCAGCCGCTTCACCCTGGCCCGCGCGAGGGCGGAGCCCTTAGACGCTCCTCCAACCGTGAGAGCGCCCGATGCTTCTACCTTCGAAGCCTGACCCGGAGGCGGCGGGCTCGTTCCTTGAAGGCGAACTCGCCCCCCTCGAGGATATCGCAGACCATTTTCCGGATGGTCTGGTTCTCGAGACCGCCGCTCATGTAGGTGATCGGAGGGAGGCTTCCGGCCGGATGCGGCCCCGAGTCCGCGACGATGATCTGGTCAGCGTCCGTGTTGATGACCAAGTTCGCGTTGTGCGTGACCATGATGACCTGCCGCTTGTGCTTGGCGGCGATGAAGAGTCCGACGAGCTCTTCGAACACAGACTTGGGATCGAGGTTCTCCTCGGGCTGATCGATGATCAGGGGGCGGTCATCACCTTCGTCGAGCGCAAGATAAAGCAGCAGCAGCACGATACCGCGCGTGCCCGGAGACAGTTTAGGGATGTCGATGCCGTCATAGGCGATGCCGTAACGGATCTCGAGGTGATCGGTGCTGAACAGCCAGAGGGCAAAGCGCTTGAGCCATGCGCGCATCTCGACGGGATCGTCGCTCGGCACCGGCGAATGCTGGAGCAGATCCTTCTGATAGGCGTCGCGGAAAGCGCTCATTGCAGCAGACACATCCTGGGCGCTTCCGGTCTCCCAGGCCGGTCCGAGTTGGGTCCGGGCGGCGTCGATCAGGGCGCCCCGCCCTCGGAAAGGGCCTTGCTTCCGAAGGTCGAGAAGCCCCTCTTCCGCCGCGCTAGCCCAACGGTCGACATCGGCCACCCGCGACACTGAGAAAGTGAGCTTCTTCAGGGTTCCGGGCGAAGTCGCGAGCCGGTCCATCAGCGGACGATACAGGTCCTCCAGTACAGCCTGCTCCGCGACCAGTGCTGCGAACGCGCGCTCGTACGCGGCATCGCGTTCGAGGTTCAGCGTTTTTATCCGGTCAGCAGCGCCATGCGCCTCTGTGAGCCGCGCCCTGGCCGACTCCAAGGCCGCAGTCTCGATCGTGATTTTCTGGGTGAGATCGCTGTAACGTCGCTGGATGTCTCGATCAGCGCTGATCAGGCTCTCGAGCCGAGACATTTCCGCCTCGATGACGAGCAGAGGCAATGAGGTGAGGTCTGCGTCGTCGGCGATCAACGCTACGGTCGCATCCTGCTGCGGTGGTGGCGGCGCGCCACGAAGTTTGGCGATCTCTCCATCCACCCAGCCCACGTAACCGACGAGGTTGGCATCGACCTTTCCCTTGTAGTCGAGCAGGAAGGCGGCCCACTGCTCTTCGTTCATGAAGCCGTCGCGGTGCCGCGCCATCATGGCCCTGAGCGCTTCGGGGGCGCCTGTGGCGCGCATGGCGCCGACCTCGGACTGCAGCGCCAGGAACGCTTGACGCTGAGCGACCAACTGGCGGTTCCTCGTTCTTAGCGCCTCGGCTGCGCCGAAGAGTTCGGTGTGACGCGCGACCTTGGCTTCGCTGTCCTTGGCGACCAGTTTGGCGCGGTCCGTCGAGTATGCCTGGATGAGGTTTGTTTTCTGAAGGATCAGCGCCTCGTGGGCGCCCTTGAGCTTGTCCTTCTCATGCTCGAGGCCGATCCGCTCCGACATGGCGGCGATGGCTTCGACCTCCCTCGCTCGCGCGAGGCTGTGGAGCCGAGTCCTGCCCTCACGCAGTTCGGCAAAGTCGACGGCTCCTTCCCGAGTGGCATAGGGATGGGCTTCAAAGATCACCCGTTCGATTTCTCGTAATAGAGCGTCCGTCATTCCGTTCGCCGAGCAGAGCTCCTCGACGAACTGCTGGGACAGATAACGAGCCCGCGGATAATTGAGGGGATCATCCGCATCTCGTCCGTCGAGATGGCGGGTAGCGATGTCACCGCCCGCCCAACCGACGCTGATGGCTTCTTCCCCGATCAATGGCCTCGCTCGGGCCAGAAAGGAGGCGCTCACCCCTTTCTGATCCTGCCAAACGACAGCAGGAACGGCATCACACCCGGCTGCGATCATATCGGCCAGGGCTGTCTTGCCGGAGCCCCGCGCGCCAATGATGGCGACCAGCCCAGGGTTAAGCTGGATCTCGGGAGTGACGATCCAGTTCGCACCAGTCGTCCGTACTGATGAGATGACCTGAGAGGGCGTCGCGGCAGTAGGCGGTTCAGCCCCGACGTGAGCCCGTCCGCCTGGATCAATGCAAGCCTGGCGCAGCGCGTCAAACTCAAGCCCGCCCTTTATCCAGGAGAAGCGATTGCCGAACGGCGCTCCTACATCGTCGGCCTTATGGGCGTCGCTCCCGTGCAGGCAGGGCTTCAAGCCGTTGTAGCGTGACCTTAGCTCGTCTTCGTTCAGCGCCTTCCGGCCGAGCCAGAAATCGCGCTGTGCGTCGCTGCTGGCGAAGATGACGTGGGCGAAACGCTCGATCTCCTGGCGTGTCACCTGATCGGCGGCTTCGCGGACTCCTGCGGTGCCGTCCCCGGAACCGCCGGCGACGGCGATAAGAACATTGGCCCGCGCCCAGGCGTCTTCGTCCCAGACGGTGCGGAGCTGGTCAAAGCTGACCTTGAACTGCGTGGCGCCGTGCTCCAGCGCCGCGCGTTCCTCCAGCTGAGCGCCTTTGTCTCGACGGCCCAGTCTGATGAGTTCCGAGCGGGTGCAGTCGAACCGATCATCGAAGGCCCTGAACTCCAACCGAGCCAAGAAACGCTGGATCCGTGCGACGTGGTCGTCGTCCTCAGGACTGACGAGCAGATGCATGTTGACGAAGCCGCTCTTTGCCGCGACGTGCAGACGCAACTCGATGTTCGGGAAGACAAGCTGGACGTTCGGCAAGCGTCCCTCCTCCCGACGCCTGCGGAGCACTTCTTCATAGGTGTCGGTTACGTAGTAGTCCGTAACGGCGATGGCTTCGATCTGGGGCGTGGCCGCCTCTAAGGCGGTCAGGTAGTTATTCCAGGCGTTCGTCCCGCTGAACTGATTGTTGAGCACGGTCCCCGGCGCGTGGATATGCGGCTCCCACCGACGCCATTCCGATCCTCGACCCAGCATTTCGCCTCCCACTGCGTTTTCCTCAGTGTAATGCGTGTCTGCAGAACAGGCGCAAGTTGAGATCCGCAATCGGCCACAACTGGTCGCGGGGACGGCCTGCCGCATCGATCAGAAGTCGCTGCGGTCAGCCCCTGATCCGCACCGAGATCGGACAGTGGTCCGACGGGTGATCGGCCTCGGCACTCCCGCCGTAGACATACTCCTCGAACGACCCCGACTCGAGCCGTGCGGTCGCGGCGGCGCCCGTGGCGATGAAGTCGATGTATTCGCGATAGCGCGCCTTACAGCCCGCCGCCTGGTCGCCGGAGGCCAGGTTCAACACCGAGCCCTCGGGATCGCCATCGTTCAGATCGGAGAGGAAGGCGTCGCCACGGCTGGCCAATCGCCGGTTCCAGTCTCCGAGGACCACGAAGGCCTCCCCGTCCCGGGCCCGTGCTTCCGTCCACCCCTCCAGCACCGGGAGTTGATCGAACAGCACCGGGCAGTCCGGGTCCGTCAGTTCGCGGCCGGAGTTACAGCCGGACTTCAGATGCACCGCCAGCAACCGGACCGGACGTCCGTGCGACACGGTCACATCGACGCCCCAGCGCAAATCGGGGTTTCCGAGCGCAAGGGCGTTCAGGTCGGCGTTGCGGGTCCAGGGCACGCCCTTGCGGATGGCGAAGCCGACGGCCTGGTTCTGGATGAACAGGCCCGGTCGCCCGCGGCATTCTCCGCTGCGCGTGCTGGTCGGACGGCTGGACATCACCACGTCGTACAGAGCCGGGTCGAAGACCCGCTCGGCGGCAGCCTTGTTCTGCACCTCCTGAAAGGCGATCACATCGGCGTTCAGGGCCGCGGCATGATCGCGAAGACGGGCATAGTCGGCCTCGGTGCGCGGGCTGCAGCCCTCCCCGTCCCGCTCTGCCAGATGCTCCATGTTCCAGCTGGCGATCTTGAGGCTGTCGGCCTCGCGGGTCGGCGTCACGCCGACGCATCCCAACAGAAACACGGCCGACAGCGTAAGCGCGATCAGGGGTTTCACCATCAGCTCCTCAAGGTGGAGGGTGCGGACCGGCCGACGGCGGGTCGGCGCGGGACCGCGGCCGAGCACGAGGTCGGTCGCGCTCCGGCGCCTCCGCGTATCGCATCAGGTCGATTCCCGCGACCTGTCTCGCTTCCCCTCGGAGGCCGATTGTGTCGTCGGCCGACGGCTGTAGGCTAATCGTGACGGGTTCCGGCAAGATAAGGACCGACTGGGAGCCGGGGGACGTCCCTGACGTCGGCGGCGGGCGGTCCTGAAACCCCGGGCTTCTTCGCAGAAGTTCCAGGCCCGTCCCCCATTCTTGTCCCGCGAGGATCGCCATGGCCGAAGAGCTGACCGCCGAGGAGACGGAGATCTACAGCGATCTCGCCGAACAGGCCGGCGTCGTCGCACGGAGGCTATTGGCTGAACGGGGCCTCATCTATCTTGAGGATCTCGCGCCCGAGGACGCCCGCGATGTGCTGCGGAGCGCGTGGCGCGAGGCGGCCCGGACGCGGTTCGACGGTCAGGATCTGACCGAGCTTCTGGTTGAGATCGACGCAATGGTCGCAAGTTTGGTCATGACAGGTTGCCCGTCAGACGGGCCGCCCGTCTCCATTCACTAGGCCGGAGCGCGTACGTCATCTGCGGTCCGGTCGCGCAGCTCCCGATAGGGTTCGCCGCGGCCGTCGGCCTCGGCGCGCGACAGCACCCGGGTCTCGAACTGCGAGGAGACCTCAATCCGGATCTCACGGTAGCGCAGCCCATCCTGAAGCGACGCGCAGGTCGCCCGCACCGTGGACAGGACGCCCAACCAGTCGTCTGTCTGGACAGTCACAACACCCGGCTGATCCTCGGGCGAAGCCGCCGCCGCGAACATGCGGTCGACGGTTTGGTCGAGCTCATCGTGGGTCATGATCGCCGCTCTAGCGAGAGTCGGCGCTCGCCTTCCATGGCGCATGGCCATGTGTCCCCAACTCCGCGCTAGGGGCTACGCGTGTTCAGTCCCTAGAATGGCGTCATGGCCTATTCCGATGACGACGTCGCCGAGATGCGGGACCGGTGTGACGACTGGCTGGAGCGAGAGGATGGCCTGACGACCTCTCTCTTCCGGCTCCAGCTTCAGGTCCCGCAGGCCCGTGAGATGATGACCCACGGCGTGTGTCGGCGCCTCTCCGACCTGAAGCATGGACTTCGTCGGGTCTTCGAGACGCTGCCGCCGCAGGAGGCCGAGCCGAGCCGCGAAGCGATAGGGGACGCCACGGCCTTTCTCCAAGCCTTCGTCATCAACATCTTCGGGGCAATGGACAACCTGGCCTGGCTCTGGCGTCTCGAAGCCGATGTGCGCGGCCCGAACGGTCGTCCGCTTCACCGCAGCCGGATCGGACTGACGCCCGATAACGCGGACCTGAGAGGCAGCCTGTCGGCGCGAACCCAGGCCTATCTCGCGGGCACCGACGACTGGTTCGGCTATCTGGAGGAGTATCGCCACGCCCTCGCCCATCGGATCCCCCTCTACATCCCGCCCAAACAGCTGGACGACGCGGCGGCGGCGGAGTTCGCGAGGCTAGAGGCGCAGGTTGGCGGCCCGGGGTGGGACTGGGCCCGCTGGCCCGAGATCATCGCGGCCCAGCGTCGGCTCGGCGTCTTCGAGCCGGTGATGATGCACTCCTTCGGCGAAGGGGCGCGGCCGGTCCGATTTCACGGGCAGATGATCTGCGACTTCGCGACTGTGATTGAGGTCGCCGAACACATCGTCGCCGACCTTCAGGCGAGGGCCGCTCCCGCCGTCGAGACCGGCTGAAGCAGGATTCCCGGGGTTCCGGTGGTGCGGGCGGCCGGGGTCGAACCGGCATGGGCAATGCCCGACGGATTTTCTTACCACTTCGACTTTCGCCGCCGACCCCGGTCAGGGCCGTTCGTGGTCTGGACTATCCCTTCGTCATAGCCCGAAGGCCTTAGACGCCGCCCGTCTAGTCTCTACACCTTCCCGTCCGGAGACGGGCTTGGCTCGGGATCGCCATCTGACAGGGTTCCCCGACTTTGAGCGGTTCTACGTCCGGGATTTCCCCCGGCGCACTCAATCCTCAGCTTAAGTCCGTTGCGTCTACCAGTTTCGCCACGCCCGCCAGCCGAGCGGGCTCTATACCCGCGTTCGTGCCTGCGCGCCAAGGCGGTCGCCATTCTTCAACCCCCGCGATGCAACGACCCGTCTCCCGGCGTGCATCCCCATGCGCACGTGACCTCGCAGACCTGGATCCGATCCCTATATCAGCGGTATGCCGGCGCATCGCCGCCGTTCCCGGGCCCGACCTTGAGCTTCCTCGTTCCGCTTTCGCCCACTCCGCCGATGCCCCCGCCGGGGTGGATGCTTGTCGGGCCGCGCTTCTCGGCCTTCATCCAGAGATTGGGGATCACGGAGGCGCAGGCGGCGGACGGCCAGAAGAAGCAGGCGGGCGTTCGGGCCGCCCTGAACCGCTGGTACTACGGGCATGGCGACGCGACGCAGAACAGCCTGCTGATCGGGTCCTGGGCCAAGACGCTGAGAGTGGCCCCGCCGCGCGACATCGACGTCCTGTTCTGCATGCCTGTCGACATCTTCCATCGCTACGAGGCCCGCGCCGGAAACCGCCAGTCCCAACTGCTGCAAGAAGTTCGCTTGGCGCTGTCGCAGACCTACCCTCAAACGGCGATCCGCGGAGATGGCCAGGTCGTCGTCGTGCCCTTTGCGACCATGCCCGTCGAGGTCATCCCGGCCTTCCGCCTCGACACGGGCCAGTATCTGATCGCCGATGCGAATGGCGGCGGTTCGTACCGCACGACCGATCCCTGGGCTGAACTCTCGGTGCTTGAAGCGTCCGATCGCGCCACCTTCGGCACCACACGCCGGCTGATCCGCATGGCCAAGCAGTGGCAGCGTCACGTTCATGCGCCGATCAAGTCGTTCATGCTCGAGCGGCTGGCCGTGGCCTTCGTCGAAACCTGGCAGCACGCGACCGCAGGGTATGAGGACTGGATGGTTCGCGACTTCTTCGAGTTCATGCTTCGGTACGTCGGCGGCTCGGTCCAGATGCCTGGAACCGGCGAGTGGGTGTCGATCGGCGACGCTTGGGCCTCACGAGCGCGAACGGCCTTGGCGACCGCACAACGCGCCTGCCAGTATGAAGCCGTAAACGCCGACCGCCGGGCGAGCGCGGAATGGCGGTCGCTGTTCGGCCCCGCGATAGGACCTCTGTCATGACCGCTCCCGTCAGCCCGACCGAAGGCGATCCGCGCGATGCGGTTCTTGCGGAAGCCCGCCGACTGGCGGTGGATGCCCTCTATTCCGAGAAGGGTCATTTCGAAGCTGCCAGCGCCTGGCGCGGCCGCACCTACTGGCTCGGCGTTCCGGCTGCGCTCATCGGCGCCACCGCCGGCGCCACCATTCTCGCGGACATGGACCCGGCCATCGGCGGTTCGCTCGCGCTTGTCGGCGCCGCCATAACGGCCCTGATGACCTTCCTCAATCCATCCGAGCGAGCCTCCCAGCACCACCGAAGCGGCGTAGCCTACGGCGTGCTCCGGCGCGCGCTTCGCCAGTTCATCCAGATCGACGTCGGCCTGATGGACGTCGCGGCGCTCCGGTCGCGTCTGTCCGAGCTGACGGAGAAGATCGGCACCCTGCAGTCTGAGTCCCTGCCGATCCCGTCTGCCGCGCACAAGAAGGCCTTCAAGTCGATCCAGGGCGGATCGGCGGAATATACCGAACAGGAACTGGCGCTCGCAGGCGGCTAGAACCCGAGCGCATCCAGGAAGGCCCGAACCTGTCCGTAGGCGTCCGTCTGCCACTGCTCCGGGGTCCGGTCGCCAAGCGCCGCGCTGGTCTCCACGAACTCGCGAACACAGGTCGGGCCATAGTCATTGACCTCCCGAAACTTGCTTGCGATCTTTTCGTAGCCCTGCCGGGCGCTGGCCCGGTCCAGCAGAGGCCGACAGGCTTCGGCGAGGGCTTCGGGCCCACCCGGATAGTTTCGGACGCAATAGTAGATGTCGTAGGCGTCCTTACGCTTGAAGCGGCCGACGAGGGCGTGGCCTTTCATGCCAAGCAGCGCCGGGATCGAGGCCACCGCGATCTTCACGCGGTTGGTCCCCGACTGTCCCGGCATCCGGCCTTCGATCTCGATCAGCGCCTGAAAGTCGATCGCCAGATCGGCCCCGTCCGCCTTCTGGACGGCGAAGTCCTCCACGAGCGGCCGCTCCCGCTTCGGCACCACCGCGTCCCGCGGCATCAGGAAATCGACGACAACCTTAATCGGAGGCCCGCCGTCGTCGGCGGGAACCTCCCGGGTCAGCTGAAACGCCCGATCCTCCGGCCCACGCTCGTAGCCATGGGCCTGAAGCGCGTGAACCAGGTCGGCGTACTCGGTATCAGCGAGCGCGACCGGGTCTAGCGCGAGATCGATGTCGAAGGTTCCGACGTGGATCATGTCGTCGGGCTCGAGCAACAGCCAGGGCACGGCGCCGCCGACAACGGCGAACTTGCCTTCATAGCTGCCGAGGATCTGGCCGATCTCTACGAGGGTCTGGCGGACTGCGGTGGTGCTACGCGCGGGATAGTCCGCCGCGCTCTGCGGTTCAGGCTTCACCACTGCGACACGCTGGCGAGCAGATGATCCGCCGCTTCCTGCCCACGTTCACCGCCCGTCCCGAGGTCGAGGAAGGTCTGCAGCGGGCTTGTCGTCCAGAGCCCCGGAGCGGGCTGGCGCAGATCGTCGAACAGCTCGGCGTCGTCGGGGATCAGAATTTCGACATTGGCCCCGCTTTCCGCGGGTTTGAGCTGCAAGTGTTCGACGAGGGTCTGCACGGCCTCGGGTTCGGCGATGAGGTAGGTCATCGGCATGCGCGCATATGGAGCCCACCAATCCGCAGCCGTGAAGGACATCGCTGCGGCCCGGCCTGAGGGCTGGACCTCACGCAGGGCGTCTCGCAGTGCGATATCCAGCCGCTTGCCGTGCAGGGTCGTGTAGTAGCGCCGCCGCTCCCCAACGGGCGGCTCATAGGCCTCCCGCCAGCCGCGCAGGAGACCTTCGCGATCGGTCAGTTGCAGCCCCTCGGAGTCGGCCGTGGCCCATTCACGGTCGATCAACGCGCGCCGCACATTGCTGACTTGGCCCAGACTGACCTGCGCGGCTTCGGCCAGGTCGGTCACCTTCCAGGCCCGACCGGGCGTCTGAAGGAGACAACGGAGGACGCGAGCCGATTTCGGTGCGAACGGCGACTTCAGCTCGCGCGCGACGGCCTTGGGCTTCTCGGCCGTCTGCCGGTCGATATAGAGGCCAGGGCCGACGATGCGGACGTTACCCGCGAGATCGAGCCAGCCCACGCCGGCCTCGTCACACAAGCGCCGGGCGGCGTCCGCCATATAGGGAGCGCCCACGAGCACGATGGATTTCATTCCGATGTTCGCGGCAGCTTCAAGCGCCTGACCGACGGCGCTGCGGATCGCCCGCGGCTGGCCGGAACTCTTCACCTCCATCAGGATGGTGACGGGGCGGGAGGCGATGGAGACATCGGCGATGATATCGACGCGTGGCGCGTCGCCCGGTCCCTCGATATCGAGGGACCGTACCTCTACGGTCGGGACGACCGCGAGTACGTCGCGCAGCTCCCCGGCGAGGGCGCGCTCAGTCTCTTTCACTGAAAGTTCGGTTTTCATCATCGCGCTGAAATAGACCATTTCACTGAAATAATCAAGTTCGATCGCGATTCGCCGCGATCAGGCGTCATTTGCATCAGCCGTCTTTCGCTTCGCGGGCTTGGGCTTTCGGACGTTGATGGCCGAGGCGTCGAGCACGTTCTTGATGTGAGAGGCGTAGTATTTCTCGATCATCTCCACGCTGGTCCGGCAGTTCTTGGCGACCTGATAGATGTCGGCGCCCTCCATGAGACGCATGGAGATGTAGGTGTGCCGCAGGCTGTAGGCGGTACGAGGTCTTCCATCCCGGTCCTTCTTCAGACCGAGTTCGTCCAGGATGGCGTTCAACAGTTCGCGCTGCACCAGACCGAAGACGAGATCGGTCGGCTGGCCGTTCTTGCGCTTGAGCACCCGTTCGAACGGACGGACGGCGCCGGGCATGCTCTTGCAGTACCCTACCCCACGCTTGCCCCGCACCTCGATCTCGAGGATGCGCTCGCCGGTCGCCTCATCCTCAACGATCGAGACGTCTCTGAACTCGAGGCGCTGCGCCTCGTCGGGACGCAGCCCGGTGTTGACCATGAACAACACGAAGTCGTGGAACTGCTCACACTCCTCGCGCCAGCGCTCCTTTTTTGGGTCCTTCGCGCGCTCGCGCGTCGCTTCGTAGAGGCGCTTGTACTCTTCAGGTGAGAACTGAGGCGCCCCCTTCCTGATCCCTCGTTTTGAGTGAGAGTCCGTTTCATCAAGGAGACGGACGTGAAGAAGAGCAGGTTCAACGAAGCGCAGATCATAGGCGTGCTGCGCGAGCAGGAGGCCGGAAGCCCGACGGCGGAGGTATGCCGAAGGCACGGGATCAGCGAGCAGACCTTCTATCGGTGGAAGGCGAAGTACAGCGGCATGAGCGTGTCGGACGCCACGAAGCTGAAGGCGCTGGAAGACGAGAACCGGCGGCTGAAGAAGCTGCTGGCGGAGTCGATGCTGGACGTGTCGGCGCTGAAGGATCTTCTGGGAAAAAACTGATCGGGCCTGCAGCGCGCAGAGCGGCCGTGCTTCGTCTGATGGCGGAGCGCGGCTTCTCCCAGAAGCGCGCCTGCGGGCTGGTTCAGATCGATCCGAAGACGGTGCGTCGCGAGCCTGAACAGGGCGATGTGGAGGTGCGCGAGCGCCTGCGCAGCCTGGCGGCTGAGCGCCGCCGGTTCGGCTACCGGCGCTTGGGCATTCTGTTGCAACGGGAGGGCCTCAGCATGAACAAGAAGCGGCTGTTCCGGCTCTATCGGGAGGAAGGCTTGGCGGTGCGACGGCGACGGGGCCGCAAGCGGGCCACCGGAACCCGTGCGCCCATGGCCCTGCCGGACGGCCCAAACCAGCGCTGGTCGCTGGACTTCGTGGCCGACAGTCTGTCGTGGGGCCGACGCTTCCGCATCCTGTGCATCGTGGACGACTTCACGCGCGAGGCCCTGGCTCTGGTGGTCGACACCTCGATCGGCGGCTCACGCATGGCGCGCGAGTTGGACCGGCTGATCGCCCGACGCGGGCGTCCGGCCATGATCGTCAGCGACAACGGGACCGAGATGACCAGCCGGGCCATCCTGGAATGGACCAACCGCACCGGCGTGGCCTGGCATTACATCGCGCCGGGCAAGCCGCAGCAGAATGGCTTCGTCGAAAGCTTCAACGGCAGGCTCCGCGACGAGTGTCTGAACGAGGAGGTCTTCGCCACCCTGGCCGAGGCCCGCGCCGTCATCGAGCGCTGGCGCATCGACTACAACCACGTCAGGCCGCACTCGGCGCACGGGGGACTGACCCCGGAGGCGGTGCGCCTGAACCCCGCGGCCGTTCGGCTGCGCAACTTGATCAGCTCCGCCGCACGGCCGCTCCCGTCGGCGAAGCAGATCGGCTATCAACCCCCTGGACTCTCATAATGATCGAGGGACCAGAGGGGGGCGCCTCAGAACCAGGCCCTATGGCTCACCTTGCCGGATGCCCGGTACGGGTTGCTCATGTCCGGAAGGGCGGAAATCCACCCTTTCCGGTTCGCAGTTTTCAGGATCTGCCGAAGACAGACCATCTCGTTATGGAGCGTCTGCCGGCTCGGGCGCTTCCAGGCCCTAGCCTTGCCGATCCGCTCTTGCCCCTCCGAGACGAACCGCACTCGCTGCGGCTCCTCGGGCGGCGTAACCCGATGGAGCCTGTAGTCCTGGATCCGGCCGGCCGAGACTTCCGAGATCGGCAGGTCCCCGAAGAAAGGGTTCAGGTAGAGGCGGATGACCCGCCCTTTGCCGGCGACATAGTGGGCATTCCGCTCGCCCAACGTCATCGCTTCGAACTCCTTTTCGAAGACGGCGGCCGCCTCACGGAAGGTCTTCTCTCCCGGCCGCTTCGGCGTCACACGCTCCGGGACGACGACAGGCATCTCCGGCATCGACGGGAGCTTCCCGGACTTGCGGAGACGATCTTCAGCGACCCGGTCCAGATACCAGTCGCGCGCAAACTCTCGCGCAAAGGCGACGTTCGTCTCCTTCGTCGATTGACGGTAGTTGCGACCGCTCAGGTAGGTCGCGCACTGCCAGTACGGACTGTTCTCGCGGCGGTAGACGTGGAGCTTGCCCTCCATAAGGGAATGGGACTCCGACACATGACCTCCTTGCCGCGAGCGGCAACTGTGTAAGTCGTGTGTAAGTGTCTATCCCTCGTAACCGTTTGATTTAGATACGTAAATCTACGGTAGTGGGTTTTAAGTCTGCTGCGTCTACCAGTTTCGCCACGCCCGCGAGCCGGTCCGGCTCTATAGCCAGAACCGGCGGCCGGGGCCAAGCGGCTCAGCGCGCAGGCGTGGCCGGGGCGGCGGGGCGCATGGCGCGGAAATCGACGTCCGAATCGGCGATCAGCCACAGCAGCCCCGCCCAGGCGGCGACGTTCTGGCTTAGTTGGGCCGGATCGATCTTGTCCAGGGTGTCGTTGGCGGTGTGGTGCAGGTCGAAATAGCGAGTTCCGTCCTGGGCCAGGCCGAAGAAGGGCACGCCCAACGGCCCCATAGGCCCGACATCGACGCCGCCCTCGGTCTCGACGCGGTCCGAGGCCAGGACGCCGATCGGATAGAGGACGCGCGTGGCGGCCTTCTGGAAGTCGGAGCCTTGCGCGCCGGCCGGCAGCCGCAGCGCATAGACCCGGTCGGCGCCGAAGTCGCTCTCGCCGGCGATGATGTGTTTGTCCAGGGCGGCGCCTTGGTTGCGGGCGTAGACGCCGCCGCCGTTGCCGGTCCGGGGCGTCGGCTGGGCCACCTCTTCGGAACCATAGAAGATGACGCGCAGGGTGCGCGCCGGGCGACGGCCGCTGTCGGCGATGGCCTTGGCTGCGGCCACCGTAATGGCGCCGCCCGCTCCGTCGTCGATCGCGCCGGTGCCCAGGTCCCAGCTGTCCATGTGCGAGCCCAGGACGATGATCTCGTCCGGACGGCTGGCGCCGGGCAGGTCGCCGATCACGTTCTGGCTGTGGGTCTCATAGGTATGGGCCGTCGAGGTCAGGCGCATCCGCACCGGCTCGCCCAGGGCGACCAGGCGGCTGACCTGGTCGGCGTCCGGCGCCGACAGGGCGAAGGCGGGGATCGTCGGCTTGCCGTCCACATAGCGGGTGGTGCCGGTGTGCGGCATCCGGTCCTCGTCGGACCCGACCGAGCGCATCACGAAGGCCGCCGCCCCCTTGGCCGCGGCCACGCCCGGCCCGGCGCCCCGCACGCGGGTCTGGGGACCATAGCCCGAGCCGTCCTGCATCGGATGCATCTGGCCCAGGTCGACATAGACGATCTTGCCCCGCACGGCGGCGTCCGGCGCGGCCTGAAGGTCTTCCATCGAGGCGAAACGGACGATCTCGGCCTCGACTCCGCCTGTGGGGGTGGCTGGCGAATGGCCCAGCGCGGCGGCGACCAGGGCCTGGGCGTGGTCGCCGACAATGGCGGCGGAGCTTTCGCCCCGCTCCCACCCGACCAGAGGAAACTCTTCGATGCGGACGTTCTGGAAGCCGTGGGCGCGCAGATAGTCGGCGGCCCAGGCGGCGGCGTCCTGTTCGGCTTTCGATCCCGCCGGGCGCGCGCCGAACCGGGTCGTCAGCTGGGTGACGTAGTCCAGGGCGATGTTGGAGCGCAGGGCCGCGTCGCGAATGGCGATCGCCCGCTCCACCGTCGCGGCGTCCTGGGCCGACGCCAGGGGCGCAAAGGCGACAAGGCCCAGCGCAAGGGCGCTGGCGGTCAGCAGACGAAGGGACATGGGCGCGGCTCCACTTGGAAAGCCGCGACCCTAGAAAGAGTCAGCCGTTCTGGAAATAGGGTTCCACCGTCCCCTGCAACTTGACGGTAAGGGCCTTGCCCTTGCGGTCCACGCGATTGCCCAGAGCCAGCCGCACCCAGCCCTCGGAGACGCAATATTCCTCGACATTGGTCTTTTCCTCGCCCTTGAACCGGACGCCGACGCCGCGCTGCAACGCCTCGGCGTCGTGATAGGGGCTGGACGGGTCGACGGAGAGGCGGTCGGGAGGCGTGTCGGACATGGTCGGTCAGAGGGCTCGTAGGTCGGAAAGGCGCGGTGATAGCCGCGCCCGGCCGCCCTGCCAACCGAAACCGCCGCTCAGAACCCGAGCCAGAGCCGCGCCAGCGGTATGGCCAGCCACAGGGGCGCCGTCAACAGGCCGCGCGCCAGCGGGCGCCGAAGGCGGTGCGCAATATACAAGACTTCCCCGAGCATGGCGGACCATCCTCAATGCCTCGCCCCCAAATCGGGCGTGAAGGGAGGATGCGCCCAAATGGGTTAGCGGATCGCCGTCATCCCACTAGGGATGAATCCGCAAGGGACGTCACTGCACCGTCTGGCGCGGCTGGGCGTCGGCGGCCGAGGGCTGATAGGCTTGGGGACCGCTGGCCGGAGCGGCGGCGGGGGTCGCGGTCGGGCGGGCGGCTGGACGGTTCGCCGGGCGGCGGGCGGCCGGACGCGGGGTCTGACGCGCCGGGGTCGCCGCAGCAGGCGTCGGCGCCGGGGACGCAGCCGTCGGACCAGAACCCGGCGTCGCGGGCGCGGCGGCGGCCGGGGCGGGGGTCGCTTCGGCGGCGGCGGCGCGGGCCGCCATCTGCTGCGCCTGGAAGCGAGCGGCCATCTTCTCCGTCAGCTCCTTGGCCTGGGCCGGCGTCATCTGGGCCATGACGGCCGCCAGGGTGCGCGGCCGCATGGCCGCCGCGACCGGCAGACGAACCCGATCCTCCAGCGAAGCCATGACGGGGGCGGCGTCCTTGGGCCGCATGGCCGAATAGACCTGAACCAGCCGGTCGATCTCGGCCTTTTCGCGCTCGTCGACCTGGCCCAGCATCTGCTTCATCTCGGCCTTCAGCGCCTCCAGCGCCTTGACCTTGGCGTCCAGCTTCTGCTCGGCGGCGACCATCAGCGGCAGGGTGGTGGCGAAGTCCTGATCCCGCGCGTCCAGCTCGGTTCGGCGCGCCGACAGGGACTGGATGATCTTCAGCTCGGCCGGAGAAATGCCGGCCTGCTGCGCCAGCTGTTCGGGCGAGAGCGCGCAGGTCCCGGCCGGGGCGGGCTTGGGCGCCGCAGCGGCGGCGGCCGGCGCAGCCTCCTCGGCCCAGGCCTTGGCGCCTTCGAACAGGCCCGGCGCGACGCCGACGGCGCGCACGGCGACGACCCCGCCGATGGCGACGGCGATCAGGGGGAGGAGGCGGGGGATGCGGGCCATGAAAGAAGGTTCCGAACTCAGGCGGCGAACAGGTCGTCGTCCAGATTACGACGCGCGGCGTTGAGGCTTTGTTTTGCGGTTTGGTTAGCGGAGCCGACGGCGGTCAGGGCCTGGACGATGGCGGCGACATTGTCGCGCCCGGCCGGCGCCCGGCCCGTCGCGGCGCTCGCGACGGTCGGGGTCATGCCCTGGATGCGTTCGGCCAGGGCGGCCATGCGGCGGGCGCGCTCGTCGTCGTCATTAACCAGGGCGGCCGGCGAATGGGCGGCCGGCGAAGGGGCGATCGCGGCCGAACGATGCGGTTCGGGACGGGCGACCGCCTCCTCTTCCCGGCTCCGGCTCGTCGCGGTCGGGGCCCGCGCGATCAGAACCTCCAGCTGCTGCTTGACCTCGCGCGCCTTGATGATCCGGTCGTGCAGCAGATCCGTCTCCTGGCCCGAGGCGCGCAGATTGGCCAGGGCCGCCTCGGCGCGGCCGGCGGCGGCGTTCAGCTCGGTCACCGCCTGGGCGAAGGCGATCTGCCCGGTGCGAAGGGCCGCCAGCTTGCGCTCCAGCTTGATCCCGTAGCCGACCGCCGCGACCAGCAGCAGCATGAGGACGGCGTCCATGATCATTCCAGCCATCAGCGCGCGCCCTTTATTCTTGCGGCGGATTCAGGGCTGATCGGCCCTTCGACGCGCACGGCGATATGTTGTCCCTTTCGGCCCATGCGGCCGGTCGTCAGGGGGATGGAGCCCGCACGGATCGAAACCTCCGAATCCGGCGTGGCGTTCAGCATCATCGTGTCCCCGACCTTCAGGTTCAAGACGCTGGACAGGGGCATGACCTGCTCGTCCAGCACCGCCCGCACCTCGGTTTCGGTGGTCCAGATCTCGGTGGCCAAGTGGCCTTCCCAGATGTTGTCGCGGCCGAACTTCTCACCCATGAACTGCTGCAGCAGCATCTTGCGGATCGGCTCCAGCGTCGCATAGGGCAGGAGCAGTTCGATCCGTCCGCCGCGATCCTCCATGTCGATCCGCAGCTTGATCAGGATGGCGGCGTTGGCCGGGCGCGCAATGGCGGCGAAGCGCGGATTGGTCTCCAGCCGGTCCAGATTGAAGGTGACCGGGGTCAAGGGCTCGAACGCCTGGCGGGCGTCGTTCAGCACCACCTCCACCATCCGCTGCACCAGCACCCGTTCGATGGTGGTGTAGGGCCGCCCCTCGATCCGCAGGGCCGCCGTGCCGCGACGGCCGCCCAGCAGCACGTCGACGATCGAATAGATCAGGTTGGAATCGACGGTCAGCAGGCCGTAGTTGTCCAGTTCCTCGGCCCGAAACACCGCCAGGATGGCCGGCAGAGGGATGGAGTTCAGATAGTCGCCGAACCGGATCGACGAGATGTTGTCCAGCGACACCTCGACGTTGTCCGAGGTGAAGTTGCGCAAGCTGGTCGTCATCAACCGCACCAGGCGGTCGAACACGATTTCCAGCATCGGCAGGCGTTCGTATGAGACGAGCGCCGAGTTGATGATGGCGCGAATGCCGGACTTTTCCGACCCGTCGTCGTCGCCGAGATCGAAGCCCAGCAGGCTGTCGATCTCGTCCTGGTTCAGGACGCGCTCGGACAGGGCGTCCGCAGGATCGCCCAGTCCGGCCAGGGAATCGATCGGCGCGTCGGTCATCGCCTATTGCACCAGCATTTCTTCGATCAGAACGGCGTCGACCTTGCCCGGCGCGGCGACCAGATTGATGCGGCGCAGAAGCTCGGCGCGCAGCTGATAGGTGCCGGCGGAACCGCTCAGATCCTCGGGGCGAAGCTCCCGCACGAAGCCCGTGAACATGTCCTGCAGGCGCGGCATTTCTTCCTGCAGATGCGTCGCCACCTCGGCGTCATGCATCTCCAGCGTCAGCTTGAGCTTCAGGAAGGTGGGGCGTCCGTCCGGCGACTGGATGTTCATCACCATGTCCGGCAGGGTGTAGAAGGTGACGCCGTCCGGCCCTTCCGAAATCTTGCCCAGCGACGGATCGGCCTCGCCCTCCTTGCCGCCCCCGCCGTGGCCGCCGCCCTTTTCCTCGCCCTTCTTCTCTTCCTTGCCGTGACCGCCCTTTTCCTCGGCCTTGGCTTCGCCGTGGCCGCCTTCCGGCGCGGCGGCTTCCTCGCCATGCGCCTCGGCCGGCTTGGGCTTCATCAGGAAGAAGGCCGCCGCGCCGCCGCCGCCCAGGACCAGCAGGGCGACCGGGGCGATGATGAACAGGATCGGCAGCTTCTTTTTCTTGGGCGCGCCTTCTTCGCCCTCGGCGCCCGCCTCGGCCTCGGCCGCGTCGGCGCTGGGGTCGCCCTTCTTCTTGCCAAGTTTCAACATGCGCTCGCCCCGGAGAATCTACAGGGGAAGATCGGCCCGGCTTGGTTAATGCGACGTTTACAAACGGCAGTTTTTGCCGGGCGAACCCGGCCCTCCTCCCCCGCAAAGCCCCGCCGCGCCTGAATTAACCCTGTTGGCACGGTCATTGCGTAAGGGATTTCCGAAGGAGCCTCGTCGTGGAAAACGCCGCCTATATCGGACTGTCCCGTCAGATGACGCTGCGCCGCGAGCTGGACATCGTGGCCAACAACATCGCCAACGCCGACACCACCGGCTTCAAGGTGGAGCAGCTGATGGTCGGGACGGAAATCGGCCAGCGGGCGCGCAACGACGCCATCCGGCCGTCCGCCAGCTTCGTGCTGGACAACGGCGTCGGCCGGGACTTCGGCCAGGGCGCCATGTCCGAGACGGGCCGCACGCTGGACTTCGCCATCGCCGGAGAAGGCGCCTTCTTCACCGTCCGCGACGGCGCCAACGGCGAGGCCTATACCCGCGACGGCGCCTTCACCCTGGACCCTGAGGGCCGGTTGACCACCAAACAGGGCGCGCCTGTGCTGAGCGGCGGCGCCGAGATCGTTCTGGACCCTTCGCTGGGCGCCATATCGGTCGGCGCGGACGGGACCATCACCCAGGCGGGCCAGATCACCGGCCGCCTCTCCGTCGTCCGCTTTGACACCCTCGGCGTTCTGGAGAAGGGCGGCGACGGCCTCTACCGCAACGGTTCCAACACCCAGCCGGTCGAGGCGAACGACGCCCAGGTCCATCAGGGCGCTCTGGAAGCCTCCAACGTCAACTCCCTCGTCGAGATCACCAACCTGGTCGAGATCAGCCGCGCCTATGAGAGCGTCACCCGGATGATCGAGAACACCACCGACCTGAGCCGTCGCGCCGTCGAGCGCCTCGGCAAGGTCGCATAAGGAACCCTGGACATGCGCGCACTTCGCACCGCCGCCTCGGGCATGGCCGCCCAGCAGCTGAACGTGGAGGTCATCTCCAACAACATCGCCAACATGAACACGGTGGGCTTCAAGAAGCAGCGCGCCGAGTTCCAGGATCTGCTCTATCAGAACGTCGAACGGATGGGGGCCCAGTCCTCCAGCCAGGGCACGGTCGTCCCGACGGGCATTCAGATCGGCGCCGGCGTCAAGGCCGGGGCGGTCTATCGCGTGACCGAACAGGGCACGCCCCAGCAGACCGGCAATCCCTATGACATGGCGATCGACGGCCGCGGCTATTTCCAGGTGACCCTGCCCTCGGGCGAGATCGGCTACACTCGCGCGGGCAATCTGGCGCTCAGCCCCGAAGGCCAGATCGTCACCGACGACGGCTATCCTCTGGAACCGGCGATCTCGATCCCGCAGGACACGGTCAAGCTGACCATCTCCAAGACCGGCCTGGTCCAGGCGACGCAGCAGGGTCAGACGGCGCCGACCACCGTGGGCCAGATCCAGTTGGCGACCTTCTTCAACGAGGCGGGGCTGGAAGCGATCGGCGACAATTTGCTGCTGGAGACGGCCGCCTCGGGCGCCGCCAACATCGGCTCGCCCGGCGACGTCGGTTTCGGCCAGATCCTGCAGGCCTATACCGAAGCCTCGAACGTCGATGCCGTGTCCGAGATCAGCGCCCTGATCATCGCCCAGCGCGCCTATGAGATGAACTCCAAGGTCATATCGACGGCGGACCAGATGATGTCGGTCACCTCCCAGGTGAAGGGCTGAGCCATGAAGATCGTTCGTAACGCCCTGGCCCTGACCGCCGTCTTCGCCGCGATCGCCGGCGCCGCCTCAGCCGGCTCGGTGGTCCTGAAGTCCAACCCTGTCGACGACGACGGCCGGGTGACGCTGGGCGACCTGTTCGAGGGCGCGGGCGCCGCCTCTGAGGTGGTGGTGGCCCAGCGCGTTGGCCCGTCCGTCGTTCTGGAAGCCGGCGCCCTCCAGGCCCAGGCGCGTCAGGCGGGTCTTGACTGGGACAATCCGACGGGCCTGCGTCGAGTCGCCGTGCGTCGCGCCGCCGCCGTCCCGGTTCAGACCGCCGCCGCCTCGGCCGGCCAGACGGCCCGCCCCGCCTTTGTCTCCGCCGGCGCCCAGGTCATCGCCCGCAACGACATGGTGCGCGTCACCTATCAGGTCGGGGGCGTCAATCTCAGCGTCATGGGCAAGGCGCTGCGCAATGCCGCCCTGGGCGAGCCCGTGGCGGTCATGAACACCTCCTCCAACCGCATCATCGACGCCGTGGCCTCCGGTCCCGGCCAGGCCCTTGCCGGTCCCGCCGCCGACATGGTCCGCGCCAATCCTCAACAATTCGCCGCCCGCTAGGGAAGTCCGTCATGCGTAAGCTCGTCCTCGCCGCCGCCGTCTCCGCCGCCTCCCTGGGCGCCTGCTCCACCGCCGTCGAGGCGGTGCGCGGCCCCCAACTGGCGCCCATCGGCTATCCCGCCGCCCTGGTTCCCACCCAGCAGGCCTATATGGCCGCCCCGGCGATGCGGACTGAATCGACCCCCGCCAGCGCCAACAGCCTGTGGCGGGTCGGCGCCCGCACCTTCTTCGGCGACCAGCGCGCCCGTCACGTCGGCGACATCCTGACCGTCCGCATCGACATCGACGACCGCGCCCAGACCCAGAACACGACCCAGCGGTCGCGGTCCAACAACGCCTCGACCGGAGTGTCCAACTTCTTCGGCCTAGAGAGCAGCCTGGGCCGCGCCTTCCCCGGCGGTTTCGATCCGGCCAAGATGGTCGGGCTGGAAGGCGAAACGAACGCCTCGGGCTCGGGCTCGGTCAACCGGTCCGAAAAGGTCTCCCTGACCATCGCCGCCGTCGTCACCGAGGTTCTGGCCAACGGCAATATGGTCATCCAGGGCCGGCAGGAGGTCCGCACCAACCGTGAGGTTCGCGAGCTGACCGTGGCCGGCATCGTGCGGCCGGAAGACATCTCCTCGGCCAATTCGATCAACCACACCCAGATCGCCGAGGCCCGCATCTCCTACGGCGGCCGGGGCGACATCAGCCGGATGCAGGCCACGCCGGCCGCCCAAAGCCTGGTGGAGCGCTTCAGCCCGTTCTGATCCGCTGCGGCGCGAAAGCCACAACCATCAGCCGCGCAAGCGGAGCCGTGAACCGTTGACGGATACCCGCGTTTGACCGTCAGACGCGAGTTAATCAAATGTTCAAGGTTCTGATCCCCGCCGCCGCCGCCATCGTCTTGGTCGCCTTCGCCGCCAAGCCGCAGGCGACCGAGCCCTCGGCCCCTCTGTCGGCGGAAACGCCGGCCATGGCCTGGCATCTGAGCCATGAGGGCGCCATGGCCAAGCTGGCCTACGGCGTCGCCAATTCGGATCAGCTGGCGCTGATGGTCACCTGCTCGCCCGGAGACCGGACCGCCGTGGTCTATGGCGACGTCCAGCCCGACACGCCGCGTCTGATGACCGTTTCACACGGTCCCAGCCTGATTGATCCCCTGACCGGCGGCGACGCCACGGAATCGCGCCTGTCCTTGCAGGACGCCAGTCTGAAGGGGCTGGTCGACCATGGGCTGATGCGGGTCCAGGGCGATGCAGGCCAGTTCGACCTGACCGCCGACAAGGCCGAACGCCGGATGATCGCGGACTTTCTGGCCTATTGCGGGTCTTCGCGCGCTTGACAAAATGCGCCGCTGACGCAGGCTTGCCTACCACCGCCAGCAGGGCCGACCGATGAACCTCATTCTCGCCGCCCTCCTGGCTTTCGGCCAGGCGGGAGCTCCGCGCGCCGCCCCAGTCTGGACCTGGACCCTTTATGAGAACGAGGGTCCGGTCGTTCTGGCCAATGAGGCGCCCGACACGCCGAATCTGCGCGCCACCTTGGAATGTGATCCGCGCTCAGGCGTCGTGGACGTCACCGTGTACCGGGATGACGGGTCTGCGCCCGAGGCCGCCTTCGCCCGCTTGAACTCCGGCGACGTCGCCGCGACCAGTCCGGCCCGGTTCGGACGGCGGGGACGGTTGCAGGTGACAGTGCGGACCGACCATCCGCTGTTCGCCGCCTTCGTCGGCTCGGGCGAGCTGACGATCCAGACGGGCGATCGAACGGACCGGGTGGCCATCCCTCGCGCCCATCTTGCCAAGCTGCGCCGTTTGGCGGACCGTTGCGCCGGTTGAGGAGACCGACCATGTCCCGGCTTAAGCTGATCCTGCCCCTTCTGTCCGTCGCGGCCCTGGCCGCCTGCGCGACCCAGCCGCCGACGGCCAACCTGTCCCCGGCCGCATCCGCTCCCGCTCCGACGCCCGGCTACGATTGGATCCGCAACACGGACGAGCCGCCGCAACAGGCTCTGGTCTACGGCATGGCCCACAGCGACGAAGTCAAGCTTCAGCTCTTCTGCCGTCCCGGTTCCGACACCCTGGATCTGGCAGCCATACTCGACAAGCCGGCGCGCCAGCTGCGGCTGGAGTCCGGCGGCGACACCGAAACCTATCGCGCCACTTTTGAAGAGGCGGCGATCAGCGACGGCTACTACGCCCAGGCCCGCGCCAGCACCAAGGACCCCGTCTTCCAGCGGTTCCGCCGGCTGGGCTGGATCGCCGTCTGGGACGGGGACGAACGTCACGCCTACGCCGCCCGCCCCGCCGCCCTGGCCGAGATCGACCGCTTCTTCGCCGCCTGCGGATGACGGCTTGACGCCCCCCGTCCGCTCCGCTTGCGTGGCGGTTGAAAGCGGAGGGCGTCATGAAGATCATCGGTTTGGCCGTTGCGGCCGGTTTGGCGACGGCGGCGACCGGCGCGGCTGCGGCCCCGCAGGCTGCGCAGGCGGGGGTCCCAGTGGAGGCTCCCGTGACGGCGCCGGCGACGGCCGGCCCGGCTGAGGCGGCGCTGAACGCCCTGATCGCGGACTACGAAACCTATCTGAAGGCGATCGACCCCTTCGCTGCGGGCGGAGAGGGCGATGTGGAGGCCATGGGCCGGGTCCCCGACCTGTCGCGCGCCTTCGAACTGGCCCAGCGCGCGCCGCTGGAAGCCTTCGTCGCCCGGCTCGAGACCATCGACCCGGCAAGTCTTTCCCAGGCGGGGCGGATCAACCACGCCTTCCTGCTGTACAGCCTGAAGCGCGGCGTCGAGGGTCTGGATTACGACGCCTCTCGCCTGGCCTTCGACAGCGAAGGCGGGCCGGGAACCTGGGCCCTCTATGTCGGCCAGAGCACCCGACTGAACACGGTGGCGGAGGCCCAGGCCTATATCCGGCGCATACGGGGCTTTGGCGACATCTACGCCCAGACCACCGACAACGCCCGGCGGGGTCTCGCCACCGGCATGGTCCAGCCCCGCTCCGTCACCGAAAGCGCCCTGGCCGGGGCGCGCAACGACGTGGCGATCACGCCCGAGGACGAGCCCCTGCTCAAACCCTTCGCCACCCTGCCGACCACCATCGCCCCCGCCGACCGCGACCGGCTGAGGGCCGAGGCCGGCGCTGCGGTCGCCGCAGTCATCGTCCCCGCACGCCAGGACTGGCTGGCCTTCCTGGAGACCGAATACCTGCCCAAGGCTCCGATCGAGCCCGGCCTGGGCAACCGCGCCGGCGGCAAGGCCCTCTACGCCTATCTGGTGCGCGGCCACACCACCACGGACCTGACGCCGGACCAGATCCACCAGATCGGCCTGTCCGAGGTCGCCCGCATCCGCGCCCGGATGGAGGTCGAGATGAAGGCCGCCGGCTGGACCGGCGACTTCGCCGGCTTTTTGAACTTCCTGCGCACAGATCCCCAGTTCTACGCCCAGACGCGCGAGCACCTGCTGGAGAAGGCGTCGGAGATGGCCAAGCGCGCGGACGGCGGCCTGCCCGCCCTGTTCGCCACCCTGCCCCGCCTGCCCTATGACGTGCAGCCGGTCCCGCCGCAGATCGAGGCGACCTACACCACCGGCCGCTACAATCCCGGCTCGATGCAGAACGGCGTCCCTGGCCACTATGTGGTCAACACGTCGAAGCTGGACCAGCGCCCCCTGTACGAACTGCCGGCCTTGACCCTGCACGAGGCCGTGCCCGGCCACCACCTTCAGATCGCCCTGCAGCAGGAGGCCGAGGACCAGCCCTATTTCCGCCGCCAGGCCAATGTGACCGCCTTCACCGAGGGCTGGGGCCTGTACGCCGAATATCTGGGCGAGGAGATGGGCTTCTACCGCACCCCCTATGAACGCTTCGGCCGCCTGTCCTATGAAATGTGGCGCGCCTGCCGCCTGGTGGCCGACACCGGCCTGCACTGGATGGGCTGGTCAGAAGAGCAGGCCCGCGCCTGTTTCCGCGACAACTCGGCCCTGGCGCCCCACAATATCGAGACCGAGCTTCAGCGCTACATCGGCTGGCCCGGCCAGGCCACGGCCTACAAGATCGGCGAGATCCGCCTGCGCGAAATCCGCGCCCGGGCGGAACGCGAACTGGGGCCGAAGTTCAACATCCGCACCTTCCACGACGCCCTGCTGACGGAGGGCCCGCTGCCGCTGGCCCTGCTGGACCAGCGGATGGACGCCTGGATCGCGGCGGAGAAATAGGACCTTCCCCCGCTTGCGGGGGAAGTGTCAGGTCGTGGCGCGCAGCGACACGCCTGACGATGGGGGAAGTCTTCTGTTCAAACGAAACTCCCCTCTCCGACCCTGGTCCGCTGCGCGGACGCCGGGCCACCTCTCCCGCAAGCGGGAGAGGGTCTTAAGCCCACCCCGGAACCGGCAGGCCCTTCGACGTCAGGAATTCCGGGTTGAACAGCTTGGACGCATAGCGCGACCCCGGATCGCACAGGCAGGTGACGATGGTCTTGCCCGGCCCGATCTCGCGCGCCAGCCGCACGGCCCCGGCGATGTTGACCCCGGCCGATCCGCCCAGCGACAGACCTTCGTGCTTCACCAGATCGAACAGGATCGGCAGAAACTCCGCATCCTCGATCCGGTAGGCATAATCCGGCTTGAACCCCTCCAGATTGCCGGTGATCCGCGCCACCCCGATCCCCTCGGTGATCGACGAGCCCTCGCCCGTCATCTCGCCCTTGGTGAACCAGTTGAACAGGGCCGCGCCGGCGGGATCGGCCAGGGCGATGGTCACATCAGGCTTCTTCTCTCGCAGATAGGCGGCGACGCCCGAGATGGTGCCGCCCGACCCCACGGCCGAAACGAAGGCGTCGATCTCGCCGCCGGTCTGCGCCCAGATCTCCGGAGCGGTCGTCGCATAGTGGGCGTCGCGGTTGGCGGTGTTGTCGAACTGGTTGGCCCAGATCGCCCCGGCCTCTTCGCTCTCGTTCAGTTCAGACGCGAGGCGTCCGGAATAGTGGACGAAATGATTGGGGCTGGAGAAGGGGGCGGCGTCCACCTCGACCAGGCGCGCGCCCAGCGAACGGATGGCCGACTTCTTCTCCTCCGACTGGGTGCGCGGAATGACGATGACCACCGGATGGCCCAGGGCCGCCCCGACCAGGGCCAGGCCGATGCCGGTGTTGCCCGCCGTGCCCTCGACGATGGTCCCGCCGGGCTTCAGCGCGCCCGACGCCCGCGCGGTCTGGACGATGGACAGGGCGGCGCGGTCCTTGATCGAGCCGCCGGGGTTCATGAACTCGGCCTTGCCCAGGATTTCGCAGCCCGTCTCGTCGGACAGGCGGTTCAGGCGGACCAGCGGCGTATGGCCGATCAGGTCGATGACAGACGGTGTGACGGACACGTTTCAGCTTTCAGGCGAGGTCGAACGGGAGGACGATCAGGCGGCGACCTGACGCCTGCCTAGGTGGATGCCGCATTCGACCTTGTCCATCCCCGACCAGCGTCCGGCCCGCGCGTCTTCGTCGTCTTCGACGGCGCGGGTGCAGGGCCAGCAGCCGATGGAGCGGTAGCCCTGCTCCACCAGCGGGTGGCGCGGCAGGTCGTGCGCCTCCAGCCAGGCCTCGACGGCGTCGGCGTCCCAGTCCGCCAGCGGATTGATCCGCAGCACCCCGTCCAGCACCTCGAACGGTTTCAACGCCGCGCGGGTCGCGGCCTGATAGCGTTTGCGCCCGGTGATCAGGGCGTTGAACCCGACCGTCGCCCGCGCCAGGGGCCGCACCTTCCGCAGGTCGCAGCAGGCGTCGGCGTCGGTCTTCCACAGGTCGTCGCGGGCGTCCAGGCTCGCCTTCTCGTTCGCATCCGGCGTGACCAGCCGCACGTCGGTCAGCCCCAGAGCCTTGGTCAGCTGGGTGCGATAGGACAGGGTCTGCAGGAAATGCTGGCCGGTCTCCAGGAAGACGACCGGCACGTTCGGGTCCGTCTCGGCCACGATGTGCAGCAGGGCCGCCGATTCCGCCCCGAACGAGGATATGGTCCCGACCCGCAGGCCCAGGGCCGGATCCAGCGCCGCCTTCAGGATCTCGGACGCGGCCTTGCCCTCGGTCTCGCGGTTCAGCCGGTCGGCCAGGGCCTGCAGATCCCGATCGTTCGACGCCGCCCGCCGTCTCTGCCAGATGGTCGGGGCGGGATCGACGGCCGGCTGATAGGAGCCGCTGAAGGCCTGATCCATCCGCGCCCAGGCCGCCGTGTCGGCGCCCGGCGCCAGCTCCACCGCGTCGAATCCCGACCGCCGCAGATGGCGCGCCTGGTCCGGCAGGACCTTGCCCGCCGCGATCAGCCGCCCGGCGTAGCCCCGCTCGCGCAGCACCGCCGCCAGCGAGAAGCCGCGCCCGTCGCGAAAGGCGTCAAACTCCAGCACCAGGACGTCGGTTGCGGCGGCGGCCGCCTCGACCTCTTCCAGCGGGGTCGTCACCGACAGGCGCGGCCCGTTCTGAACTCCCTCAAGCGTTTGCAGCATCGAGCGTCTCATAGATGGCGTCGCGGAAGGGATCGGGTCCGACACGGCGCACCGTGTCGATGAACCGCTCGCCCTCGGCGCGGATTTGCAGATAGCGGTCCAGAGTCCGCTGGATGGCGGGCGCGACCTCATCGGCGGGCAGGCTCTTGCCGACGATGTCGCCGAGCGCCGCCTGTTCGTCGGGCGAGCCGCCGACCGTGATCTGGTAGTATTCCTCGCCCTTCCGGTCGACGCCCAGCACCCCGATGTGGCCGACGTGATGGTGGCCGCAGGCGTTGATGCACCCGCTCATATTGATACGCACCGGCCCCAGCTTCTCCTGATAGTCCAGGTCCGCCAGCCGTTTCGACAGGGCCTGGGCCACCGGGATCGACCGGGCGTTGGCCAGGCTGCAATAGTCCAGTCCCGGACAGGCGATGACGTCTGTCGCCAGATCGGCGTTGGCCGTGGCCAGCCCCGCCTCCAGCAGCGCCCGCCAGACCGTCGGCACGTCGTCCAGCTTCACATGGGGCAGGACCAGGTTCTGCTCATAGGCGGCCCGCAGTTCGTCGAAGGCGTAGCGTTCGGCGAGGTCCGCCACCGCGTCCATCTGGTCCGCCGTGATGTCGCCCGGCACGCCGCCGACCGGCTTCAGCGACACCACCACCGAGGCGTAGCCGGGCTGGCGGTGACGCCGCACATTGTTCCTCGCGAACCGGGCGAAGTCCGGATCGGCAAGCAGGGCGCGGTCGAACGGCGCGCTGGTCCTGGGCAGATCCTCGAACGGCGGCGGGGCGAAATAGGCCTTGATCCGCTCGGCCTCGTCCTCGGGGATCCGCAGGTCTTCCAGGCGCAGGGTGGCGTAGTGCTTGTCCACCTCCGCGCGGAAGGCCTCCAGCCCGACCGAAGCGACCAGAATCTTGATCCGCGCCTTATGGATATTGTCGCGCCGCCCCAGCAGGTTCCAGGCTCGCAATATAGCGGTCAGATAGGCCAGCAGGTCTGCGGCGGGCACGGCCGAAGCGATCTCCTGACCGATATGGGGCAGTCGCCCCTGCCCCCCGCCGACGAAGACGCGGAAGGCCGTCCCGCCGTCCTCGCCCTTTACGATCTGGAGGCCCACGTCATGGGTCCGGATCGCCGCCCGGTCCTTCTCGGCCCCGATCACCGCGATCTTGAACTTGCGCGGCAGGAACGAGAATTCCGGATGGATGGTCGACCACTGACGGATGATCTCGCACCAGGGTCGCGGATCCTCGATCTCGTCTTCAGCCGCCCCGGCGAAGACGTCGGTCGTGGTGTTGCGGATGCAGTTGCCCGAGGTCTGGATGGCGTGCATCTCGACATCGGCCAGATCGCTCAGGATCGCCGGCAGGTCCGTCAGGGCCGGCCAGTTGTACTGGATGTTCGTCCGCGTGGTGAAATGGCCGTAGCCCTTGTCATAGGTGCGGGCGATATGGGCCAGCCGGCGCATCTGCCGACTGTTGAACGTTCCATAGGGAATGGCGACCCGCAGCATATAGGCGTGAAGCTGCAGATAGACCCCGTTCATCAGCCGCAGCGGCTTGAACTCGTCCTCGGTCAGGGCGCCGGAGGCGCGGCGCGCCACCTGGTCGGAAAACTCCGCCACCCGCTCACGCACCAGGGCGTGGTCGAACTCGTCATAGCGATACATCAGCCCACGCCTCCCGCGACGCTGTGGCCGACGGTCGGACCGGCGGCGCGAATCCGCTCCTTCAGCCGATCCCGGCCCGAGGGCGCGCGATCCTGAACCTCGACCAGATAGGGATTGACGAACACGTCCGGCCGCGCCGCGACCTCGGCCAGCACGATCTCGGCCGCCGCGTCGTCCAGGGTCGAGGCCTGGTCCAGGCGCTCGACCGGCTGATTGTCCACGCCCGCATAGATGACGCGCCCGTCCGACAGGCGGTTTGCGGTGACGATCTTCACGCCGCAACCTCCGCCCGCACATCCAGTTGGGCCGCAGAAAACGCCGCCGTCTCGCCGACGAACAACAGGGCCGGCCCGCTCAGGTCGGCGCCCCGCACCAGGGCGCCCAGCCCGTCCAGACGGCCCGTCAGCACCCGCTCGTCCGGCCGGCTGCCGTTCTCGACGACGGCTACGGGTGTCGAGCCCGCGCGGCCGGCCGCCATCAGCCTGGCCGCCGTCTCCTCGGCCCGGTCCACGCCCATATAGACGGCCAGCGTATGGTTCGGCGCCGCCAGTCGGGTCCAGTCGGCGTCGCCCCCACCCGGCTTGGCCTGGGCCGTCACGAAAGTCACTGCCTGGGCGTAGTCGCGATGGGTCAGCGGAATCCCCGCCGAGGCGGCGCAGGCCAGGGCCGCGGTCACGCCCGGCACCACAAAGACCGGAACCCCCGCCGCCCGCATGGCCTCCAGCTCCTCGCCGCCGCGCCCGAAGACGAAGGGATCGCCGCCCTTCAACCGCACGACCCGGTGACCGGCGCGGGCCTCCTCGATCATCAGGGCCTCGATCTGATCCTGGGGCACGGAATGTTCGCCGCGCGCCTTGCCGACGTACAGGCGTTTGGCGTCTCGTCGCGCCCGTTCCAGCACGGCTTCCGGCACCAGCCGGTCGTGAATAATGACGTCCGCGTCCTGCAACACCCGCAGCGCCTTCAGCGTCAGCAGCTCCGGATCGCCCGGTCCGGCCCCGACGATATGGACCACCCCCTGTTCGGGCGCGGCCGAGTTCAGCAGACGCAGCATCTCGCGCCGCGCCTCCGCCGTGCGCCCCTCGGCCGCCAAGGCCGCCGCCGGTCCCCGGAACGCCTTCTCCCAGAACCGTCGCCGCGCCATGAAGTCCGGCACATTGGCCTTGACCGTATCGCGCAGCTCGCGCGCCAGCCGGGCGACGTGGGCCAGACCGGCGGGTAGAACGCCCTCGACGGCCGTGCGGATGTCGCGGGCCAGGATCGGCGCCGATCCCCCGGTGGCGACCCCGATCACCACCTCGTCCCGGTCGATCAGGGCCGGGGTCTGGAAGTCGCTCAGATGGGGCTTGTCCACCACATTGACCTGAGCCCCCGCCGCCCGCGCCAGGGCGCCCAGCCGCGTCAGTTCGTCCGCGTCGTCCAAGGCCATAAAGACCAGACGCGCCCCCGCCAGATCCTGGGCCTGGGGCGCGCGCAGCACCGGCTCCGGCGCGCTCAGCGGGATTTCCATCCGGGGCGGGGCGCCGTCAGGCGCGAACCACAGCAGCTGGGCCGGCGTGTTCAGGAACAGTCGCAGCTTGGCCAGGGCGGGCTCGCCGCCGCCGATGATCACGATCTTGGCGGCCTCAAGCGGAATGGAGGCGAGAAATACACGCATCGTCTTGCTTTCAGGGCCGGCGTCGGGGAAGGAGGACGGCGGCGGAGCCCGAACCATCGGCCTCCCCGTCCAGACCCGCAAACCAGATTGCCTTTGGCACGCTGATAGGATTTCTAACGGCGATGGCCCGTTCCCTGCTCCCGCTCAACGCCCTGCGCGCGTTCGAGGCCGCCGCGCGTCACCTGAACTTCTCGCGCGCCGCCGACGAACTGGCGGTGACGCCCGGCGCCGTCAGCCAGCAGATCCGCCTGCTGGAGGACATTGTCGGCGGCCCCCTGTTCGTGCGCGAGGCGCGCGGTCTCCAGCTGACCGACCTCGGCCGATCCTCGGTCCCCCTGCTGCGCGAGGGGTTCGAGCGGCTGATGGACGCCTCGGCCCTGCTGCGCGAGCCGCCGCGCCGCAAACAGGTGTCGATCAGCATCGCCCCCGGCTTCGCCTCCAAATGGCTGATGCCGCGCATGGACGACTTCCACGCCGCCCATCCCGAGATCGAGCTTTGGATCTCGGCCGACATGGAGCCGGCCGACCTGACCGAGGGCAAGGTCGATCTCGCCGTCCGCTACGGCCCCGGCGACTACCCCGGCCTGACCGTGGACCGGCTGATGACCGAGACGGTCCTGCCCGTCTGCGCCCCGTCTCTGATGAACGGCGAACATCCGATCCGCAAACCCGCCGATCTGATGCGCCACACCCTGCTGCACGACATGTCCAACGACGGCGACCCCAGCCGCCCCGACTGGGCCATGTGGCTGAAGGCGCGCGGCGTGCGCCACCCCGACCCGCGCCGGGGCTCGCGCTTCAACCAGTCCAGCCTGCTGATCGAGGCCGCCGCTTCCGGCCGCGGCGTCGCCCTGGCCAAACGCACCCTGGCCCAGGCCGACCTGGCCTCGGGCCGTCTGGTCGCCCCCTTCCCCGACGGCTCGGAAGCGGTCGGCTTCGCCTATTACGTCGTCCAGCCCCGCGACCGCCCGCCCTCGCCCAGCGCCACCGCCTTCGTCGCCTGGCTGAAGCGGCAGGCCGTCGATCACGACAATACGATGGGACAGCTTTAGAGCACCGCAAACCTTGACTCCGACGGCGGCCGGACCGACACGACCGCCCCATGATCACGCGCTATTCCCGCCCCGACGCCGCCGCCATCTGGTCGCAAGAGACCAAGTACAAGATCTGGTTCGAGATCGAGGCCCATGCGGCGACCAAGATGGCCGAACTGGGCGTCATCCCCCAGCAGGCCGCCGACGCCATCTGGGCCAAGGGCAAGGACGCGACCTTTGACGCCGACCGCATCGACGAGATCGAGCGCACCACCAAACACGACGTCATCGCCTTCCTGACCCACGTCGCCGAGATCGTCGGCGAAGAGGCGCGTTTCCTGCACCAGGGCATGACCTCGTCGGACGTGCTGGACACCTGTTTCGCGGTCCAGCTGGCCCGGTCGTCGGACCTGCTGATCGAAGGCGTCGATCGCGTCCTGGCCGCGCTGGAAACCCGCGCCAAGGAGCATAAGTACACCCCGACCGTCGGCCGCAGCCACGGCATCCACGCCGAGCCCGTGACCTTCGGCCTGAAGCTCGCCGGCTATCACGCCGAGTTCCAGCGCGCCAAACGCCGCCTGATCACGGCCAAGGAAGAGATCGCCACCTGCGCCATTTCCGGCGCCGTCGGCACCTTCGCCAATGTCGACCCCGCCGTCGAAGCCTATGTGGCCGAACAGATGGGGCTCCAGGTCGAGCCGGTCTCGACCCAGGTCATCCCGCGCGACCGCCACGCCGCCTTCTTCGCCGCCCTGGGCGTGGTCGCCTCTTCGGTCGAGCGTCTGGCGGTCGAGATCCGCCACCTGCAACGCACCGAGGTGCTGGAGGCCGAGGAATTCTTCGACAAGGGTCAGAAGGGCTCGTCGGCCATGCCGCACAAGCGCAACCCCATCCTGACCGAAAACCTGACCGGCCTGGCCCGTCTGGTCCGCTCAGCCGTGACCCCGGCGATGGAAAACGTCGCCCTGTGGCACGAGCGGGACATCAGCCATTCCTCGGTCGAACGCGGCATCGGTCCCGACGCCACCATCCATCTTGACTTCGCCCTGCAACGCCTGGCCGGCGTGATCGAGCGGCTGAACGTCTATCCTGAGAACATGCAGAAGAACATCGACCGCCTGGGCGGTCTGGTTCACTCGCAGCGCGTCATGCTGGCCCTGACCCAGGCCGGGGTCTCGCGCGAAGACGCCTATGCCGCCGTGCAGGAGAACGCCATGAAGGTCTGGCGCGGCGAAGGCGCCTTCCTGGACTTCCTGAAGGCCGACGACCGCGTCACCCTGCCCCACGACCAGCTCGAGGCCCTGTTCGACCTCGGCTACCACACCAAGAATGTGGACGTGGTGTTCAAGCGGGTATTCGGCGAGGGATGATCTTCAGTATTGAAAATGGCACCGATTTTCGTACTGTATCGCCATGCAACGGGTCGAAGCCTCGGTCGCGGTCAGCGTGTCTGACCTGAAGAAGAGCCCCAGCGCCGTCATGGACGACGCGGCGGGCCAGACCGTAGCCGTGCTGAACCACAATCGGGTCATGGCCTATATGGTCCCCGCCGCCGTCTATGAGGCGATGATCGAACGCCTGGACGATCTGGCCTTGATCGAGACTGTCCGCCAGCGGCAGGACGAGACGCCGGTGCGCGTCTCGCTCGATGCCCTTTGATCTTCAGTTCCTCCCCTCCGCGCTGAAGGAGTGGGAGAAGCTGGGCGCTCCGGTCCGGGTCCAGTTCAAGAAAAAGCTCGCCGAACGACTGGAGAGTCCGCGTGTTCCGAAGGATGCGCTCCACGGGATGCGCGATCACTACAAGATCAAGCTGCGCGACGCCGGATATCGGCTGGTCTATCGGGTCGAGGACGCAATCGTCACGGTGACCGTCGTCGCGGTGGGCAGACGCGACCGCAGCCAGGTGTATCGGGACGCGGCGCGTCGGGAATGACCAAGAGCCAGTTCCCCCCCGTCGTCGATGCGGACACCCGCCTGCTGATCCTCGGCAGCCTGCCGGGCGACGCCTCGCTGAAGGCGGCGCAATATTACGCCCACCCGCGCAACGGCTTCTGGCCCTTGATCGGCGGGGCGCTGGACGAGCCCCTGGCCGCCCTGCCCTACCCCGACCGGCTGGAGCGGTTGAAGGCGCGCGGCGTCGGCCTGTGGGACGTAATTGCCTCGGCCCGGCGATCCGGCAGTCTGGACGCGGCGATCAAGTCGCCCGAGGCCGCCGATCTGCGCGGTCTGATCCAGGACCTCCCCGAACTGCGCGCCGTCGCCTTCAACGGCGGTCTGGCGGCCAAGCTGGGTCGGCGGATCCTGGCCGACCTCGCCGGCCTAGCCCTGGTCGATCTGCCGTCGTCCAGCCCCGCCCATGCAGTATCCTTGTCGGCAAAGGCGGAAACCTGGGCCATACTCGGCAAGTTTCTCCCGGATAAGCCTGCCGTCTGATGATCCTGACCCTCTCCTGCCCCGACCGCCACGGCATTGTGGCGGCCGTGTCCGCCTTCCTGCTGGAGCGGGACGCCAACATCTCCGACGCCCAGCAGTTCGGCGACGCCGCCGGCGCCACCTTCTTCATGCGTGTGGTGTTCGAACCGCGCGAAGGCGACGACCCGGCCGCGATCCGCACCGCCTTCGCCCCTCTGGCTGGGCGATTCGACATGGACTGGACCCTGAGGGGGCCGGAACCGCGCAAGGTGATGATTCTGACTTCGCGCTTCGACCATTGCCTGGCGGACCTGCTGTACCGCTGGCGGATCGACGAACTGCCCATGGATGTGACGGCGGTCGTTTCGAACCATCCGCGCGAGATGATCGGCCACGTCGATCTGGGCGACCTGCCCTTCCATCACCTGCCCGTCAGCGCCGCCGACAGGCCGGCCCAGGAGGCCCAGCTTCTGCGCCTGATCGAGGAGACCGGCACGGAACTGGTCGTTCTGGCCCGCTACATGCAGATTCTGTCCGACGATCTCAGCGGTCGGCTGGCGGGGCGCTGCATCAACATCCACCACTCCTTCCTGCCCGGCTTCAAGGGCGCCCGCCCCTATCACCAGGCCCATGCGCGCGGGGTGAAGGTGATCGGCGCCACGGCCCACTATGTCACCGCCGACCTGGATGAAGGTCCGATCATCGAACAGGACGTGGAGCGAATCAGCCACCGCGACACGCCCGAAGATTTGATCAGAAAAGGTCGCGACATCGAGCGCCGCGTCCTGGCCCGCGCAGTCCGTCGGCACCTGGAAGACCGGGTTTTGCTGCATGGCGCCAAGACGGTCGTCTTCGAGGACTAACGGCCAAGCTGCGTCCTCTTGTCACGCCGCAGGCATCCTTTACCCGCCTCAAGCCGTAACCTTTCCGTCAACGCCGCAGTGCGGACCAACAGGGAAGGAACAACCATGCCAAATCTTCGGACACTTATGCTCGTCGCCGCCTCCGGCGGCGCCTTGATGGCGCTCGGCGCTTGCAACAACAACGAGACCGCCCCGGCCGAATCGACGGCCATGGCGCCGGCGGAAGGGACCGCCATGGCGCCTATGGCGGCCGAACCCATGGTCGGCGGCGCCGCCATGAGCTCGAACGAGACCATCGTCGCCAACGCCTCCAAGGCCTCGAACCTGTCGACCCTGGTCGCCGCCGTTCAGGCCGCCGGCCTGGTCGAAACCCTGCAAGGCCCCGGCCCCTTCACCGTCTTCGCCCCCGACAACGCCGCCTTCGACAAGATTCCCGAAGCCACCCGCACCGCCTTGATGCAGCCTGACATGAAGGCCGATCTGACCAAGATCCTGACCTATCACGTCGTCGCCGGGCGTCTGACGGCCGCCGACATCGCCGCCCAGGCCCAGGCGAACGGCGGAACCGCGACCCTGAAGACCGTTCAGGGCGAGGAACTGAAGGTTTCGGCGGGCCCGAACGATACCTGGGTCATCACCGACGCCAAGGGCGGAAAGTCCACCATCACCCAGGCGGACGTGGCTCAATCGAACGGCATGGTCCATGTCGTAGATACGGTTCTGATGCCGTAAAAATATTTACGATCCGCCCGGAACCGGCGGAAACCAAATCCCGCCCCCCGTGTTCTTAGGGGGCGCGAGACGCACAGTAAGCCGGGTGAGACATCCCCCAACGTCCCCGGCAAAAAGAAAGGGCCGCACTTTCCCCCGGGTGCGGCCCTTTCGACGTCTGAAGGCCCGAAGGCCGAAAGTCCTATTCGCCGGCGCGAATCTGTTCGCGGGCGATCGAGGCCAGTTCGTCGATCTTGGAGCGGATTTCGCCCTCCGAGACCGTCAGGCCCGAGGCCTTGAAGTCGCCGGCGACCTTGCGGAACACGTCTTCGTCGCCCGGCTGCTCCATGTCGGCGCGCACGATGGCGGCGGCGTACTGGTCCGCGCTGTCGGCCGACAGGCCCATCTTCTCGGCCGCCCACAGGCCCAGCATCTTGTTGCGCCGGGCGATGGCCTTGAATTCCTGCTCCTGATCGAGGGCGAACTTGGCCTCAAAGCCCTTTTCCCGATCGTCGAACGTCGTCATGTCGCTCAGCAAGCTCCGCACACCCCTGACCTCGGGGCAAGCGCCGTCTATAGCCCGCCCGCGCCCGAACGCAACATGGCTTGCATAGACCTTGGTCCTGTTGCGGCGTCGCACGCGGCGTTCATTTGTGTCGAGGGCCGCCTTCCGCTAAGGAGACGCCGAACGAGATTGACTGCCCGAACGATTCCAAAACGCGCCGCCAGGACCGGGTCTTCCCCTTTCCACCATGGCCGCGCGATTTTTGTTTCTGGAGGGCGCCCGTAAGCCGGGACCGGAATATGAACAGCAAACGCAAGAAGATCTACGAGGGCAAGGCCAAGATCCTGTACGAAGGACCCGAGCCCGGCACCCTGATCCAGTACTTCAAGGACGACGCCACCGCCTTCAACGCCCAGAAAAAGGCCGTTCTCGAAGGCAAGGGCGTGGTCAACAACCAGATCAGCGAATTCATCATGTCGCGCCTGAACGGCATCGGCGTGACCAACCACTTCATCAAGCGGCTGAACCTGCGCGAACAGCTGATCCGCGAAGTCGAGATCATTCCGCTGGAAGTCGTCTGCCGCAACATCGTCGCCGGCTCGATGAGCCAGCGTCTGGGCATAGAGGAAGGCACGCCCCTGCCCCGCTCGATCATCGAATTCTACTACAAGAAGGACGAGCTCAACGACCCGATGGTCACCGAAGAGCACATCACCGCCTTCAACTGGGCCTCGACCCAGGAGCTGGACGACATCCTGGCGATGACGGTTCGGGTGAACGACTATCTGTCGGGCCTGTTCAGCGCGGTCGGCATCACCCTGGTCGATTTCAAGATCGAGTTCGGCCGCATCTGGGAGAACGACTTCAGCCGCGTCATCCTGGCCGACGAGATCAGCCCCGATTCCTGCCGCCTGTGGGACTCCTCGACCGGCGAGAAGATGGACAAGGACCGCTTCCGCCGCGACCTGGGCAATGTCATCGAAAGCTACACCGAAGTCGCCCGTCGCCTGGGCATCATGAAGGGCATGCCGACGGTGATCCAGGGAGGGCTGCACTGATGGCCAAAATCAAGGTTCACGTCTTCCTCAAGCCCGGCGTGCTGGACGTCCAGGGCAAGGCCGTCGAAGGCGCCCTTCAGGGTCTGGGCTGGTCGGGCGTATCGAACGCCCGCGTCGGCAAGCTGATCGAGTTCGACCTCGACGGCGTCGAGGATCCGCAAGGCGAGGCCAAGAAGATGTGCGAGCAGCTGCTCGCCAATACGGTGATCGAAGGCTACCGTATCGAGGCGGCTTAAAAATGAGAGCCGCCCTGATCATCGGGGCGGCTCTTTTTCTATTGGGCTGTACAGAGACCGTCACGCCAGCGCGCGAAATCGGACCAAGTCTGGAATGTGCGGCGGGGTTCAAATCCTTGGTCGCCGACCTGGATCGCAACCCGGAGCTCGTCGTGACTCGACATCCGAGAGGGTCGAACGCCTATCGCGACGACCGACTCAACCGCCTCTATCTGGTGACATTGCCAGACCACCCTGCCCACCCGGCTGTTTTTGTCAGGGAGGTCTCGCCCACCACAGAGACGATGATCATCGATTCAAATGGTTGCGGGTTTGGGGATCAGGTGGCGTTTCGTCAAACCATGCGCGCTTACGACGCCTTCGATCGCCTGCTTAATGCCGAGGAACCCTGCTATCTTTGCTCGTCTGATCGGCTGCAATCGCCATCAGTCGATACGAGACTTCCTCCGCCGCCCGGCAATTGAGATCATGGATGGACCATGAAGCCAGTTCAAGATGTCGCTTGATTGTAATGCAAAAATACATTACACTTTCAGCATGATCACACTGACGGTCACGAGCCGAGGCCAGGTGACCTTCCGCAAGGAGGTGTTGCAGCACCTCGGCATCCAGCCCGGAGAAAAGATTCACCTCGATCTTCTGCCTGACGGCCGCGCTGAACTTCGCGCCGAGCAGACGACGGGCTCTTGGTCTGATTTTTCAGGCTTGCTGAAGGATCGAACCAACGGCGCGCCCCTATCTATCGAAGAAATCAATGTACTGACCCGGCAGGCCGGCGCCCACGCCCCCGACTCGTGAACATCACCGCAGACACCAATGTGCTGCTGCGCGCGGTTGTCGGCGACGACGAGATCCAGCAGCGAATTGCCATCGAGGCTCTGGAGGCCGCCGATCGTGTGGCCGTCACCAATCAGTGCCTTTGCGAATTCGCCTGGGTTCTGGCGCGCGGCTATCGCGCCTCTCGTGAAGATATCGCGACCGCCATTCGCCGCCTGCTGGATATGCGAAACATATCGGTGGATCGCCCGGCGGCCGAGGCCGGTCTCGCCGTACTCGAAGCCGGCGGCGATTTCGCGGACGGCGTCATCGCTCATGAAGGCCAATGGCTGGGCGGGGAAACCTTCGTCTCCTTCGACGTTCAGGCGGTGCGGCTATTGGACCGCAGCGGCGTGAAAGCGCGCCTCCTGTCCGCCGACTGATTTCAATCCCGAGGACGCCCCTTCAAATGACCTTCACCCTCACCTCAGACGACATCCAAGACGGCGGCATCCTGCCCGACGCCCAGGTTCAGGCCAAGGGAAACACCTCGCCCCATCTCGCCTGGTCCGGCGCGCCTGAGGGCACGAAGAGCTACGCCGTCACCTGCTATGATCCCGACGCCCCGACGGGTTCCGGCTTCTGGCACTGGACCGTCGCCAATCTTCCGGCTGATGTGACCGAGTTGAAGACCGGCGCGGGTTCGCCCGGCGGCGATCTGCCCCACGGCGCGGTCCAGGGCCGCACCGACTACGGCAAGGCCGGCTTCGGCGGCGCCGCCCCGCCTGCCGGCCACGGCCCGCACCGCTACATCTTCACCGTCTTCGCCGTGGACGTGGAGCGGCTGGACGTGACCGCCGACGATTCCGGCGCCGTCTTCGGCTTCAACCTGCACTTCCACACCCTGGCCAAGGCCTCGATCACCGCGACCTATGAAAACCTGGGCTGAGCCCGCCCCTCGGCGGTCGCGCCGCAACCTTATGTGATCGCCGATCATTTCCAGCGGGTTGAAGCCTGAGAGGGGCCGCCTATGTTGCAGCGCAACACCCCGCCCTTCTCTCGCCCCAGGATTTTCGCATGGCCGTCACCGGCGCCGTGGCCGACACTGACGTGGCCGTAAAACCCATGGCGAGGGGCCGCGTGGCCCTGGTCCTGATCGCCCTGGCCATGGGCGGTTTCGCCATCGGCGTGACCGAGTTCGCGGCCATGAGCATCCTGCCGGACTTCGCCGCCGGCCTGGGCGTCGACGCCCCGACGGCGGGCCATGTGATCAGCGCCTACGCCGCCGGAGTGGTGGTCGGGGCGCCCATCTTGGCGGTGCTGGGCGCGCGCAGCCCTCGCTGGCTGCTTCTGATCGGCTTCATGGCCCTGTTCGCCGTCGGCAACGGCCTGTCCGCCGTCGCCCCGACCTATGAATGGATGCTGGTCTTCCGCTTCCTCAGCGGCGTGCCGCACGGCGCCTATTTCGGCGTGGCGGCCCTGGTCGCCGCCTCCATCGTGCCGCTTCATCTGCGCACCCGCGCCGTCTCGACCATTCTGATGGGGCTGACGGTCGCCACCGTCATCGGCGTGCCCTTCGCCAATCTGGTCAGCCACGCCTTCGGCTGGCGCTGGACCTTCGCCATCGTCAGCGTCCTTGCCGTGATCACCATGGGGTTGGTCGCCCTGGTCGCCCCGCGCGACCCGGCCCATGCCGACGCCAGCCCCTTGCGCGAACTGGGCGCCCTGAAGCGGAGCCAGGTCTGGCTGACGCTCGGCATCGGCGCGATCGGCTTCGGCGGCATGTTCTGCGTCTACGCCTATCTGGCCTCGACGCTTCAGGCCGTGACCGGCGTGGGGCCGGAGGTCCTGCCCTGGGTCTTCGCCGTCTTCGGGATCGGCATGTTCCTGGGCAATATCCTGGGGGCCTGGGCGGCGGACCGGATCGGCTTTCCCGCGGCGGGCGGCCTGCTGCTGTGGAGCGCCGCCGCCCTGGCCCTCTATCCCTTCGCCGCGCCTCACCTGTGGGCCGTCATGGTCGTGGTCTTTCTGATCGGCGGCGGCGGCGGCCTGGGCTCGGTGCTTCAGACCCGGCTGATGGACGTCGCCGGCGACGCCCAGACCCTGGCGGCGGCCCTGAATCATTCCGCCTTCAACACCGCCAATGCGCTGGGCCCGCTTCTGGGCGGTCTGGCCATCGCCGCCGGCTACGGCTGGACCTCGACCGGCTGGGTCGGCATGGGCCTGTCCCTGGGCGGGTTTGCGATCTTCGTGATCGCCTGGGCGGTCGGGCGAGCGCGCGTAACGACCTCAGCCTGAGCGTTTCTCCGGTCGCGCCATTCTGGTAAGATCGGGCCATGGCCGACGCGACCAGGGAACTGATCTACGAAGTGCTTAAGTCGCTTCAACTGGATGTTAGACGTCTGGGCACCGACATGCGTGCGGTGAAATCCGAAGTTCAGGCCATTCGCAGCCATGTGATGGGCGTCCAGCAGGACATCAGCAATATCTGCGCGACCCTGGGCGACCACGGCGAACGGCTGGACCGGATCGAGACCCGCCTCGGACTTCTTGAACCCGCGCACTGACATTTCCCGAAAACGGTGCTAGAGCCCCGCGCCATGAGCGCAGCCGTCATCGTCTTCCCCGGTTCCAACTGTGATCGCGACTGCAAGGTCGCCGTCGAACGCTCCACCGGCGAGGCCGTCCAGATGGTCTGGCACGCCGAGACGGAACTGCCGCAGGGCCTGGACCTGATCGTCATTCCCGGCGGCTTCTCCTACGGCGACTATCTGCGCTGCGGCGCCATGGCGGCCCAGTCGCCGGTGATGCAGGCGGTCAAGAAGGCGGCGGACGACGGCGTCGCCGTGGTCGGCATCTGCAACGGCTTCCAGATCCTGTGCGAGGCCGGCCTGCTGCCCGGCGCCCTCTTGCGCAACAAGGGCCTGAAATACGTCTGCAAACCCATCAGCCTGACCGTCGCCAACGGCCAGACCCGCTTCACCGCCGGCTATCAGGGCCGGCGCGAGGTCATGATGACCCAGGGCAACGGCGACGGAAACTTCTTCGCCGACGCCGAGACCCTGGCCCGGGTCGAGGGCGAGGGCCAGGTGGTCTTCCGCTACGTCGACAACCCCAACGGCTCGGTCAACGACATCGCCGGCATCCAGAATGCGCGCGGCAATGTGCTCGGCATGATGCCCCACCCCGACCGCGCCTTTGAGGCCGAACTGGGCTCCGCCGACGGCGCGGTTCTGTTCCAGAGCATCTACGCGGCGGCCTGATCACTCAAAGACCCGCGTTATCGCGCGCTTGTGACGCGCGATGACCGCGTTCTTCGCTAACCTGAAGATGCATCAGCGTCTCGGGGGCGATCATGGCGACTATTCTCGATCCACCGCCCCAGGCGGTGTTGGACGACCTCCAGCGGCTGAACGCCCTGCTCGACGCCGTGCCGCCCAAGACGGCCGGCGACAATCTGCTGATCGCCACCTGGAACATCCGCGCCTTCGGCAGCCTGACCGAAAAATGGGAAAGCGAGGACGGCGACAGCCCTCGCCGCGACTTCCACGCCGCCGTCCTGATCGCGGCGGTGCTGGAGCGGTTCGACGTCATCGCGGTGCAGGAGGTGAAGGCCAATCTGCGCGCTCTTCGCCATGTGCTCAAGAAGCTGGGGCCCGACTTCGGCTTCCTGATGACCGACGTCACCTACGGCGATCCCGGCAATGACGAGCGCCTGGCCTACATCTACGACGCTCGGCGGCTGAAGCCGTCCGGTCTGGCCTGCGAACTGGTGGTGCCCGAGGATCTGGACACCCCCTACGCCACCCCGGCCAACGCCTTTCAGCGCCAGTTCGTCCGCACCCCCTACGCCGTCAGCTTCAACGCCTCCGGCAAGACCTTCGTTCTCGTCACCCTGCACATCGTCTATGGCGAGAAGGGCGCGGACCGCGTCGCCGAACTGACCGCCATCGCCAAATGGCTGCGCCACTGGGCCGAGTCGATGGACGACTACGGCCAGAACCTGATCTGTATGGGCGACTTCAACATCGACCGTCACGGCGATCCGCTGTGGCAGGCCTTCACCTCGACCGGCCTGGTCACCGCGCCCGGTCTGGAAAAGGTGCCGCGAACCCTCAGCTCGTCAGTCGAACGCCCCGACCTGTCCAGCTTCTTCGACCAGATCGCCTGGTTCGAGCGGCGCAAGGACGGCAAACCCTATCTGTCGCTGAAGTTCCGGAAGGCCGGCGGTCTGAACTTCCAGGGCGTGGTCCTACCCCGCCTGAACCGCACCCAGCTGTCCTGGCGGATCAGCGACCACTATCCGCTGTGGGTCGAGTTCGGACTGGCGTGAGAGAGGGCGGCGCCCGCGCCCCCCGCGTTCATCCTCGGCAAGGTGGGATCAGCCCGCGTCGTCCACGCCCTGAACCGCCAGGTTCTCATCCAAAGCATCGTCGCCGTCCTCGATCACCGAGACGCCGTTCTCGAGTTCGGGGTCTTCATCGGCGGTGTTGACGCCGCCTGGCTCGCGCTGGGCGGCCAGTTCGCGGGCGCCGACGCCCTGGCCGTTTTCGATGGCCCGGTTGGCGGCGACTTCATCGGTTTCGAAATGCGGGGTTTCGGTCTGATCGGCCATGTCGCCTCTCCAGTTGGAACTGGACTGACAACCGGCCGCACGGCCGCCGGTTCCTGACGTCGGCGCAATTCTCAGATGGAACCCTCCGCGCTTCAACGGCTTGGCGAAGCCCTAACCCAAACGACCCGCCGCTGCGGCAAGCGGGCGTATGTTTCAGGGGTCTTTGTCGGAGTCGGCGCCGGTTCCGGACACATCGGACACATCGGACACATCGGACACATCGGACACATCGGACACAGTTTTACGGCGCGCTCCGTCGCGTCAAGGGCTCCAGACTGGCGCGGGACAGGGGCCGGAAGGTCAGGAACCGCCCGCCCACGCTCAAGGTCGCCTCATAGGCCTGGGGCCTTTGCAGCAGGGCGGGATCGTCCGCCGCCGCCGCCCGGCCGGAGGCGATCTCGCGCGCGTCCATCGGCGGGACGACCGGTCGCCCGTTGGCGTTCGCCAGGGCCGCCATGAAGCGCCGCACGGCCAGGGCCTGCTGCGGCGGCGTCAGGGCCGCGCGCACCTCGGCCCAGGCCGCCTCGGCCGAGGCGTTCAGAACCAGCGCGGGCGTGGCCTGGGCCTGGGTCTGGGCCTGGCTCTGCGTCTGGCCCAGGGCCGGGTCGCTCCCCCACGCGCCGAGAAGCAGAACGGCCAGGCCGGCGCAGGTGTGAAGGCGCAAACGGATCATCCGGCGACACCAGCATGGGCCGTCCCTCTCTCGCAAGCTTCACATTTTCAACCCAGGCCGGTGAACCTTCCGTCCCCGTGGGGCGTACAGAGCGCTGAACCGTGAAGTGGAACCCCCATGTCTTCGATCCTTCGCCCCACGCCCGCTCAGCGCACCCGTCGCCTGGTGGTCCTGGCCGCCGCCGTCTTCGCCGTGGTCGTCCCCCTGGTTCAGAACCTGGCCGGGCTCGGCCTGACCCAGGCCGAGTTCGCCGCGGACGGGAACCAGACCCTGCGGGTCGCCGGCTACGCCTTTTCGATCTGGGGCCTGATCTATCTGGGGCTTCTGGCCTACGCCGCGCGTCAGCTCCTGCCCCAGACGGGCGAGAGCGTCCTGATCAACCGGATGGGCTGGCCCTCGGCCGTGGCCTTCTTCGGCCTGGGTATCTGGATCATCGTGGCGGCCCTCAACCTGAAGGCGGCCAGCGTCATCATCATCTTCGCCACCTTGATCGCCCTTCTGGCCCCGCTTCTGGCCCTGTCGGGCGAGGTGCGGCGGCTCTCGCGCGCGGACCGCGACCGGCTGCTGCTGGTCTGGCCCCTCGCCGCCCTGGCCGGCTGGCTGACGGTGGCGGCGCCGCTGAACCTGATCACTAGCGTGACCGCCTTCGACGCCCTGCCCGCAGCACTGTCGCCGACGGGATGGGCGGTGGTGGCCATCGTCGCCACGACGGGGGTCGCCCTGGCGGTGACGGCGGCGCTGCGGACCCTGGCCTATCCCCTTCCGACGGCCTGGGGCCTGCTAGGCGCCTTCGTCGCGGAACAGGCGGAAAAGCCGGCGGTGGCCTTCACGGCCCTGGCCGGCGCCGTGATCCTGCTGGTCGGCGGCGTTCTCCTGGTCTTCCGCCTCAAGCCGGGGATTGAACGCGCCGCCTAGGGCGTGGGCGAGACGGGCTTGCCCGCCCCCACGTCAAAGGCGCCGTCCTCGTCATAGCCGACGCTGCCGACACCGGTCGCCTCTCCGGTCATCCGCTGGCGGCGGCTGGCCAGGGCCGCCTCCGGCGCCGCCGCGTCCATCTCCCGCGTCGTTTCGGGATCGTTGGACCGGTCCATCTGCTGGTGCTCGGCGGGGCTGGGCTTGGTCAGATCGTGGAACGCCATCAGATGCCCTCTCCGTCTTCCTCGGTCTCTTCATCGGCCTCGTTCTGGGCCTCTTCGGCCATGGCGGAGGCGCCGGCGTCGTCGGCGGCGATCTCGGCCCGGTCTTCGTCTTCAGGTGTGGCGGCGGGGTCTATCGGGGTGTCGGTCATGCGGATGCTCCTTTATCGCCAGGAGACAATGGCGCGGCGCCCGACCCGTTCCGTCCATCCTTCCCTGGCTCAGATCACGGCCGCGACATCGGTCCTGCCGAAGTCCTCTCCCTTGAACAGCAAGGGTTCGCCCGTGCTGCGGCTCAGCGCATAGGCGAAACAGTCGCCATAGTTCAGCCGCGCCAGATGCCGCCCTTTGCCGAACCGCACCATGGCTTCGCACGCGATCCGCATCTGCGCCAGGTCGACCGGAACCAGATCCAGCCCATAGTCGGCGTGCAGCCGGGCCGCCACAGGCCTCGCGTCCATTCCTAGCCGCGCGCTGAGCACAGCAGTCAACTCGACCCAGGTCGCGACACTGACCATACGAGTTTCCGCAGCCCGAATTCGGTCGTCGAAATCAGGAGCTTCCGGCTCGCCCAGCACGATGGCGACGAACACCGAGGTGTCGATGACCATCAGCGCGGAAGCCCGTGCTCGTCGTACATTTCGTCGTCGATTTCCCGAAGAGACCGGCCATCGCCAGGCGGCAAGGTCCGCAGATAGGCGAACAGCGCCTCGCGCTTCGTCGCCCGCTCCGCCGCCGCCTCGTCGGCGGTCAGTTCCCGCCAGGTCTTGTCCAGGGCGATGTCGATCGCCTCAGTCAGACTGACCCCCAGCCGCTCGGCGACGGCGCGGGCCTTGCGCTCCGTCTCGGCGCGCTTGATGCTGAGGCCCATTCTAGAACTCCCAAAATGCTGTCTAGAATGTAGCCTATCGGCCCTTCACCCGCTAGAAGCGCCGCCCATGACCGCTCCTCAAAAGACCATGGCCGAACTGGCCGCCGAATACGGCCTGGCCCCGAACGAATATCAGGTCGTCCTCGACCGGCTGGGCCGCGAGCCCAATCAGGTGGAACTGGGCGTCTTCTCGGTCATGTGGTCCGAGCACTGCTCCTACAAATCCTCCAAGATCCACCTGGGCAAGTTCCCCACCACCGGCGAGCGCGTCATCTGCGGTCCGGGCGAGAACGCCGGCGTGATCGACATCGACGACGGCGACGCCTGCATCTTCAAGATGGAGAGCCACAACCACCCCTCCTATATCGAACCCTATCAGGGCGCGGCGACGGGCGTGGGCGGCATCATGCGCGACGTCTTCACCATGGGCGCCCGGCCGGTGGCCCTGCTGAACGCCCTGCGCTTCGGCGACCCGTCGCACGAAAAGACCAAGCGCCTGGTCAAGGGCGTCGTCTCGGGCATCGGCGGCTACGGCAACTGCGTCGGCGTGCCCACCGTGGCGGGCGAGACGAACTTCCACGCCGGATACAACGGCAACATCCTGGTCAACGCCATGTGCGTCGGCTTGGCCCGCGCCGACGAGATCTATTATTCGGCCGCGCCGAAAGCCGGCCATGACGTGGTCTATTTCGGCTCCAAGACCGGGCGTGACGGCATCCACGGCGCGACCATGTCCTCGACCGAGTTCGACGACGAGTCGGAGGCCAAACGCCCCACGGTCCAGGTCGGCGACCCCTTCGCCGAAAAGTTGCTGATCGAGGCCACGCTGGAACTGATGGCGTCCGGAGCCGTCGCCGCCATTCAGGACATGGGCGCGGCGGGCCTGACCTCCTCCTCCGTCGAAATGGCGGGCAAGGGCGGCGTCGGCATCGAACTGAACCTCGATAAAGTGCCCCAGCGCGAAACCGGCATGACGGCCTATGAGATGATGCTGTCCGAAAGCCAGGAGCGGATGCTGGCGGTGCTGAAGCCCGGCTATGAAGACGTCGGCTATCGCATCTTCCAGAAGTGGGGCCTGGACTTCGCCGTCATCGGCAAGACCACCGACACCGGCCATCTGGTGCTGACGCATCACGGCGAGACCGTCTGCGACGTGCCCCTGGCGCCCCTGTTCGACGACGCCCCCCTGTACGACCGCCCCTGGGTCCAGCCCGAGCTCCAGCCGAAGCTGAGCCCCGCCGACATCCCCGCGCCCGACAACTGGGCCGATGCGGTGATGAAGGTCGTCGCCTGCCCCGACATGGCCTCCAAGCGCTGGATCTGGGAACAGTACGACCGCCACGTCATGGCCGACACGCTTCAGGACTCGGCCACCGGCGCCGACGCCGGCGTGGTCCGCGTCCACGGCACCGACAAGGGCCTGGCCGTCACCTCGGACTGCACCCCCCGCTACGTCCAGAACGACCCCTACGAGGGCGGCAAACAGGCGGTGGCCGAGGCTTGGCGCAACCTGACCGCCGTCGGCTCGCGCCCCATCGCCATCACCGACAATCTGAACTTCGGCAATCCGCAGCGCCCCGAGATCATGGGCCAGATCGTCCGCGCCATCGACGGCATGGCCGAGGCCTGCCGCGAACTGTCCTTCCCCGTCGTCTCGGGCAATGTCAGCCTCTATAACGAGACCAACGGCGTCGCCATTCCGCCCACCCCGACCGTGGGCGCCGTGGGCCTGCTGCCCAACTATGATGTGGTGACGGGCTTCTCCGGCATGGCCGCGGGCGACGCGCTCGTCCTGATCGGCCAGACCGTCGGCGAACTGGGCGCGTCCCTCTATCTGCGCGAGGTGCTGGGCCGCGAGGACGGCGCCCCGCCGCCCGTCGATCTGAAGCTGGAGAAGAAGACCGGCGACTTCGTCCGCGACCTGATCGAGGCCGGCGACCTGACCGTGGTCCACGACCTGTCCGACGGCGGCCTGATCGGCGCCGCCGCCGATCTGGTTCTGGCCTCCGACGTCGGCGTGACCCTGGACGCCTCCAGCGCCGCCCACGCCCACATCTTCCTGTTCGGAGAGGACCAGGCCCGTTATCTGGTCGCCGTCCCCGACGCCGACCCCCTGATCGCCAAGGCCCAGGCCGCCGGCCTGCACGCCTCCGTCGTCGGCCACGCCGGTGGCGACGCCTTCGCCTCTCGCGGCGACAAAGGTGAACTGTTCAGCATTCCCGTCGCCGACCTGCGTGAATGGCACGAGGGCTGGATGCCGGGCTGGCTCGGCGACGCGGCCTGAGCCGTCTGGACTAGCCGGGTTACAAACGGATAAGGGCCGTCGCACGGCGGCCCTTGTTCAGCCTCGACCGGACCCCAAGTCTAGGGCCTTACTGGAGGCATGGACATGACCCTGGCTGCCGACGCCGTCTTCCGCCCCGCCATTCCGCCCCGTCGCACGGGCGGCCCGCTGTCCCTGTTGCCCTTCCTGTGGATCAGCTGGCGCGATCCGATCCGCATGTGGTCCGAGCGGCATTTCACCGAGCCGCAGCTGTACGGAAACAGCGCCTTCGGCGAGATCCTGGTGGTCAGCCACCCCGAGGGCGTCCGCCACGTCCTGACCGAGAACGCGGCCAACTATGTGAAGGGCGACCTGCAACGCCGCGTCCTGGGCCCCATGCTGGCCGAGGGCCTGCTGCTGACCGAGGGCGACAAATGGCGCCGCGCCCGCCGCATCCTGGCCCCCCTGTTCACCCCCGCAAAAATGACCACCCTGAACGCCCGCATGGCCGAGGTATGTCAGGCGCGCGTCGCCGGCTGGTCCCTGTCTGCGCGCGGCCGGGTGCTGGACATCGATTCCGAAATGTCGGGTCTGACCTTCGACATCCTGTCGGCCACCATGTTCTCCGACGACCTGGGCGGCGAGGCCCGCGGCTTCGAACGCGCCCTGAATCAGTTCCTAGCCAACGGCGCCCGCATCGATCCGCTGGACGTGCTGGGCGCCCCGGACTGGGCCCCGCGCCTGGGCCGGCTGGCCAGCTTCCGTTCGGCCCGCTTCTTCGAACAGCGCGTCACCCGCCTGGTCGAGGCCCGCCGCGCCCGCATCGAGGCTGGGGACATGCCGCCCCAAGACCTGCTCAGCGCCCTGCTGCTGGCCCGCGACGAGAACGGCGGACCCGGCCTGTCGGACGAAGAAGTCGCCGCCAACATCCTGACCTTCATCCTGGCGGGGCACGAGACCACCGCCCGCGCCCTGGGCTGGACCCTGCACCTGCTGTCGCGCCAGCCCGAATATCTCGCCCGGCTTCAGGCCGAGGCTGACGCCTTCGACGTCTCCGATCCGCAATGGGCCGAGGCCCTGCCCTGGACCCGCGCCGTGCTGGACGAGACCATGCGCCTGTTCCCGCCCGCCCCGACCATGGCTCGCAAGGCCCTGGCCGACGACGAGATCGGCGGCCAGCCGATCAAGGCCGGCGCCACCGTCATCATCTCCCCGTGGATCCTGCAACGCCACAGCCTGCTGTGGGAAGACCCGGACGCCTTCAAGCCCGAACGCTTCCTGCCCCAGAACCGCAAGTCCATCGACCGCTACGCCTACATCCCCTTCAGCGCCGGCCCCCGCGTCTGCATCGGCGCCGCCTTCGCCATTCAGGAGGCGGTGATCGCCCTGGCCTCCATTCTGCGCGCCGCCGAGGTCGAGCCGATCACGACGATCGAGCCCCGCCCCGTACACCAGATCACCCTGCGCAGTCGCGAACCGATGCGGCTGCGGCTGAGGATGCGCCGAGGCTGAAGAATTCACGCGACGGAATTCGCCGCCCGGCGCGTTAAACACAGGTGTCGCCGACCGGGCGCCATTGTTCAGCTTGCCATCAGCTTCAGGACGACCGCGCTGCGAACCGCCATTCTGCTGCCGCCGGGTTCGCTCTTCTCCGAAGCGCGCCCCAACTCCATGGAGACGGTCGTGCGGACGCTCGCCCGCTGCGATCATGATCCAGACACCCGAATTCTCTGCCAGGAGGGCGCCCAGGACCACAACGCCTCCCGCGTGATCGCCCTTCCACGACGCAACGCCCAACAGAGTCTGTTCAACGCCCTGCGCGCGCTTCAGCCGGAACTGATCGAACACCATCAGCAGGTGAAACAGGCCCTGGCCGTGTCGGCGCGTTTCCCCCAGGCGGTGCATGTCCTTTATCGACACAATGCATTGAAGCCCGCGCGCCGGTGGTTTGATCGGTGGCGCTACGCCTTGCGCTACAGCCGGATGGACGGCTTCATCTTCGTCAGCCAGGCGGAGAAGACGGCCTTCGCCCGGACCTATCCGCAGCTGGCCGATCGCGCCCACGCCGTGCCCAATCCCATCGACGCCGGCGCCTGGCTGGCGCCGCCGGAAGATCGCCAGCCGATCATCGCCTTCGCCGGACGGGCCATGCCGGAAAAGGGATTGGACGTCCTGTGCGCCGCCTTGCCGGCCGTGCTGGACAGCCACCCGAGCTGGCGCGCGGTCCTGATGTTGAACGACTGGGCCGCGCACGCGGACTGGGCCGCCCCGCACCTCACGCCGCTTCAGCGGTTTGGCCCCCGGGTCGCCGTCCTGCGGTCCGCCCCGCTGGACCAGGTGCGCGAACAGATGAAATCCGCCGCCATCGCCGTGACGCCCTCGACCTGGGACGAGCCCTTCGGTTTGACGGCGGTGGAAGCCCATGCGGCGGGCGCCGCCCTGATATCATCCGGGCGCGGCGGCCTTCGCGAAGCCAGCGGCGACCACGCCCACTATCTGGAGGCCGTGACCCCCCGTCACCTGGTCGCCGCGTTGGACGCCTTGATCCGGGAGCCGAACCGCCGCCTGGCCTTGGCCCGCGCGGCCCAGCACTATGTGCTCAAGACCCATACGCCCGAAAGGCGCGCCGCTGAACTGGCCCAGGTGCGCCGCCAGTTGGTCGAAAGCCGAAAACGCCGCGACGCGGCCTGACGGCCCCCCGCAGCCGGAAGACCTGTCACATTGTAGGGATAAAGGCGACGAAAACTCAGGATGCGCCGATGACCCGCCTCGCTCTTTCCCGCCGTTCCGTGCTTGCGGCTTTCGGCGGCGGCCTGGCCCTGTCGCCGACCGGCCCCGCCCTGGCCCAGGCCGTGTTCGATGTGAATCCCTTCCGGCTGGGCGTGACGGCGGGCGACCCGCTCCCGGACGGCTTCGTCATCTGGACGCGCCTGGCCCCCGACCCGCTCGCCTACGGCTCCGGCATGCCCAAGGCGCCCGTCGCCGTGAAGTGGGAGGTCGCCGCCGACCGGGGTTTCAACACCGTCGTCCGTTCCGGCGAGGCGATCGCCCGGCCCGAGCTGGGCCATTCCGTCCATGTCGAGGTCGAGGGGCTGGAGCCCGCCCGTCCCTATTTCTACCGTTTCCAGTGCGGGACCGAGCGCAGCGGCGTCGGGCGCGCCAAGACCGCCCCCCTGGCCGGCGCCTCCGTCTCGGCCGTCCGCTTCGGCGTCGCCGGCTGCCAGGACTATGAGCAGGGCTATTACACCGCTCACCGCAAGATGGCGGACGAGGAGCTGGATTTCATCTTCTGCTACGGCGACTACATCTATGAGGGCCGCGGCAATCCCATCTACCAGTCGGGCGCCGGTCCGCAGGACAACACCCGCGTCCACCTGGGCGGCGAGGTCTACAGCCTGGACGACTATCGCCGCCGCTATTCCCAGTACACCATGGACGCCGACCTTCAGGCCTCGCGCGCCTCGGCCGCCTGGTTCTGCACCTATGACGACCACGAGGTGGACAACAACTGGGTCGGCGACATTGATCAGGACGATACGCCGCCCGAAGTCTTCCTGCTGCGTCGCGCCGCCGCCATGCAGGCCTTCTACGAATTCATGCCGATGCGGAAGTCGGCCTTCCCGCGCGGCGCGGGCATGCAGGCCTATCGCCGGGCCCAGTACGGCGATTTGCTGGACGTCGCCTTCCTGGACACACGCCAGTATCGCACGGACCAGCCCTGCAATGACCGCTTCAACGCCGCCTGCCCCGGCATAGAGGCGACGACGGCCCAGGTTCTGGGCGACGCTCAGGAAGCTTGGCTGCTGACCAACCTCGACCGGTCCAAGGCCCGATGGAAGGCCCTGGCTCAACAGGTCATGATGATGGACCTGAACCGCAACACCTCCGGCGGCCAGGGGGTCAACACCGACAGCTGGGCCGGCTATCGTGTGCCGCGCAACCGGCTGCTGAGCCACATGCGCGACCGCCGCATCGACAATGTCGTGGTCCTGACCGGCGACGAGCATCAAAACTATGCGGGCGGTCTGTGGCTTGACGGCAGCCAGCCCGAGGGCGCCCCCATCGCGGTCGAGTTCGTCGGCACCTCGATCAGCTCGCGCGGCGACGGATCGGACCGCGGCGCCGACTACGACCGGTTTATGGCCGTCAATCCCCAGCTGAAGTTCCGCAACTCCCAGCGCGGCTATGTGGTCTGTGAAGCCACGCCGACCGTCTGGACCACTCAATTCAAGGTTTTGGACAAGGTGTCGGACCGCTCGGGCGTGCTGACGACCCGCCAGACCTTCGCGATCGAGGCGGGATCGAACACGCTGACGCCAGCGTGATGACCTCGCATAGGCTGGAGCCTATGGACAGGATATAGCCTCTCAGCTATATAGCGACATGCCATGGGCCGTCAGCAACCATGATGAGTTCGACCCAGAGTTCGACGCCCTCCCAGTCGAAGTCCAGGACGAGCTATTGGCGATGACGGCGCTGTTGGAAGTCTATGGGCCCCGGCTGGGCCGCCCCCATGCCGACACCCTGGCAGGGTCAAGGCACGCCAACATGAAGGAACTTCGGTTCAAGGCGGCCGACGGGGTCTGGCGGGTTGCGTTCGCATTTGATCCGGAGCGGCAGGCCATCCTGCTGGTCGCCGGCGACAAGGCAGGCGTGGCCCAGAAGCGATTTTACAAAGGCCTTATCGCCAAGGCAGACAGCCGGTTCACCAGCCACTTGAGGGCGCTGAAGGAGACATAAGATGGGTCGCACGCGCGAAGAGATCATGGCTGCGCTGCCCGAGGCCCGCCGGGCGCGCATCGACGCCCGCGCCGCCGAACTCGTGGGCGAAGTGGAAGGCCTGAAGGCGTTGCGCGAGCTCGCCGAACGCAGCCAGGAGCAGATCGCCCAGGCGCTTGGAGTAAAGCAGCCTTCGGTGCTCAAGATGGAACGCCAGGCCGATCTCTACCTGTCCACTCTGCGCCGGTTCGTCGAGGCGGCCGGCGGCACCCTTGAACTGCGCGTCGAACTGCCCGGAAAGGGCGTCCTTCACCTCACGGGCATGGGCGACATCAGCCACTGAGATAGGATCCGCCTCGGCCAGGAGAGTGCGGCGACTTCTCCCGTGCGGATCAGAGAACCGGCACCGCCTGGCTCAGCCGCCCGCCGACCCGGATCGGCTCGACCCGCGTCGCCAGCCCCGTCCGGTCGTCCGTCTCCACGAAGACGCCGCACACGGTGGCCGGCCCGGACGCCGGCGTATAGCGCCCGCCCGAAATCCGGGTGGTGAAACGGCGCAGCGGCTCTTCCTTTTCGTTGCCGATGACGCTGTCATAGTCGCAGCAGCCGCCGGCGTCGGTCTGATAGGCCGTGCCGCCCGGAAGGATCTGGCAGTCGGCGGTCGGGACGTGGGTATGGGTGCCGACCACCAGCGACGCTCGCCCGTCGCAGAAATGGCCCATGGCCATCTTCTCGCTGGTCGCCTCGCAGTGCATGTCGACGATGACCGCGTCGGCCACGGCCCCCAGGGGCGCCGCCGCCAGCTCGCGTTCCACCGCCCCGAACGGATCGTCCATCGGGTCCATATGCACCCGGCCCAGCACATTCATCACCAAGACGGTGCGGCCCGTGTCGGTCTCGAACAGATTGGCCCCGGCGCCCGGCGCATCCATCAGCCGCGGATAGTTGGCCGGCCGGATCAGACGCGGCTCGCGCACGATATAGGTCAGGGCCTCGCGCTGGTCCCACGAGTGATTGCCCAGGGTCAGGCAGTCCGCCCCCGCCATGAACAGCTCACGCGCCGTATTCTCGGTAATGCCGAAGCCGCCCGCGGCGTTCTCGGCGTTCACCACCACGAAGTCCAGCTTCAGGTCGCGCTTCAGGCCCGGAAGATGATCGCTGATCCCGTCACGGCCGGACTTGCCGATAACGTCGCCGAAAAACGCCAATCTCAAGTCAGAGACTCCGTCCAGTCCTGGCAACGCAGGCCGGGAACGCGTTGAAACTCACCCAGATTGCCGGTCAGCAGGAGCAGGCCGCGACTGCGCGCGTGGCCTGCGATGAGGGTGTCGTGAGCGCCGATGGGGGTTCCGGCTCTCTTGAGACAGGTCTTGATGTCGGCGGCGTGGGCCGCCGCCTCATCGTCAAAATCCAACAGCACGAGCCGTTGAACAAAGTCCTCGACCTCGGCCTTGTGATGATCGGGCCGCGACGAAAGGCTTACCCCGTAAAACAATTCCATCAGGGCGATCGTCGAAAGGCAAAGCCGGTCTGCGCTCGATCTGAAGTGCGAGCGCAGCAGGCCCGAACGGTCTCTCAGCGCGCGCACGCACACGCTGGTGTCCAACATGATCTCAAGCATCAGTCGAACGAAATGACGCTGTCGTCCACCGGATCGGCGGGCTCCCCGATATCGATGCCTGGCCGGTCGAAAAAGTCGTCCCAGACAGCGTTTGCGGGTAGAAGAAGAAGGCCTTTGCCTTCCTTGATCACTCGCAGCTCCTTGACGTCGTCAGGAAAGGCGACGGCCTTGGGCAATCGAACCGCTTGCGAACGGTTCGACTTGAACACCGTGGCTTTGAGCGGTCCCGACATGCTCGACATATCCGCGATGCAGACGGATATGTCAACGGCATATCCCTTAGAACGCCCGATACCCCGCCTCGGTCAGCACCCCGTGCAGCCGCATGTCGTGCGCCTCCAGGTTCAGCGCCTCCACCGCCTGCCCCGCATAGGCGAAGCCCACCCGGATCACATCGGGCCGGGCCGCAAAGGTGCGGTCGTAGAAGCCGCCGCCCTGCCCCAGCCGGCCCCCGGACGCGTCGAAGGCCAGTAGCGGCGTAATGATCAGGTCCGGCTCCACCACCTCCGTCAGCGGCAGGGGCGCGGGACAGCCGGCGGCGTCCAGCTCCAAAGGCTCGCCCGGCGACCAGGCGCGAAAGACCATGGGCGCGTCCCGCTCCAGCACCACCGGAAGGCACAGCCGCCGCCCCGCCGCCTCCAGCGCCACAGCCAGGGCCCCGGTGTCCAGCTCGGACCCCATGGCGCGATAGAGGGCGACGACCGACCCCCGCGGCAGCGCGTCGATGTGGTCGGCGGCGCGTTGGGCGGCGGTCGGGTCGGCGCCGGCCAGGGCCTTGCGCCGCGCGCGGGCGGCGGACCGGAGTTCATGCTTGTCGAACATGGGTGCGCTCAGCTGGCGCGCGTCTCACGCGCAGGGCGAAGAAGGGGAAGGGTTGGCGGCGCCGCGTGAACCGTGAAGAGCGGTTTAAATCCTCTCGACCTGGGTAGCCAGGTGGGCTCCATATGCCCAGGCCCTCGAGCCCGGACAGGGACAGATCCCTTCGAGTGAATTAAGGTCGCGAGGAAATGTTGCCTCCGACGTGAGCCGCAGCAGGACCCGCCGTCGCACAAGATAGGGCCTGCGCCCCGCCTTCTCAAGCGGTGTAATCCGATCAGCCGCCTTCAGATGGATTGGGCGATCTTCTCGATCCGGGCTGCAACCGCATTCAGCGCCTCAGCCACGCCGTCACGGGTGGGCGCCGGGTCGCCCATCGGGGCCGGCGCTCCGCCGCCGTTCAGTCGGGCCTCATGCAGCTCATCCGCCAGGATCAGAGCCGACATCAGGAAAAGCCGCAGATCCCCCACATGGCCGACGTCCTGGGCCACCTGGCGCACCTGGTTGTCGAACTGTTTGGCCAGGATGCGGACCCGCTCCTCCTGTCCGTCGGCGCAGCCCACCGCATAGGGGCGACCGTTCACCTCCACCGTCACCGTCGCCATCAGTCGGCCTCGCCTTCGATTTCATCGCGAGCCTGACGTTCGCCCTGGACCAGCACCTCTCGCACGGCCTCGGCCGCCCGCCCCAAGGCTTCAGACGCCTCGCGCCCCGCAGCCTCCAGTTCGGCCAGGCGTGCGGCGTCCGCCGCCCCGTTCGCATCGCTGCGGGGCGCGAACAGATCGTCGTCGGCGATCGGCGGCGCCGAAGCCGGTCGGGCCTTCAGCGCCAGGATCTTGCGTTCCAGTTCGGCCAGGGCCCGGTCGATACGGGCCCGTGCGGCCGTGGTGGCGTCTGCCATCGGTCGCTCCTTCAAATTGCGTATAGAACCCGAGGACGCGCCGGGGTAAAGCGGCGCGCCTCTGAATTTCCGTTCCCGCCGAAAGGTCTCGCCTCGTGAACGACGTCAAATCCGCCCCCAAGGCCACGCCCCAGCAGATGGCCAACGCCATCCGCGTCCTCGCCATGGACGGAGTCGAAAAGGCCAAGTCGGGCCACCCCGGCATGCCGATGGGCATGGCCGACGTCGCCACGGTCCTATTCTCCAAGTTCCTGAAGTTCGACGCCAGCCGCCCCGACTGGGCCGACCGCGACCGTTTCATCCTGTCGGCCGGCCACGGCTCGATGCTGATCTACGCGCTTCTGCACCTGACCGGCTACAAGGCCGCGACCAGGGAAGAGCTGTCGAACTTCCGTCAGTGGGGCTCCAAGACCGCCGGCCACCCCGAGTACGGCCATATGCCCGGCGTCGAGGTCACCACCGGCCCCCTGGGCCAGGGCCTGGCCACCTCGGTCGGTTTCGCCATGGCCGAGCGTCACCTCGCCGCCAAATACGGCGAGGACCTGGTCGATCACCGCACCTGGGTCATCGCCGGCGACGGCTGCCTGATGGAGGGCGTGTCTCAGGAGGCCATCGCCCTGGCCGGCCGCTACCGTCTGAACAAGCTCACCGTCCTGTGGGACGACAATGAGATCACCATCGACGGCAAGGTCTCCCTGTCGGACGCCACCGACCAGAAGGCCCGCTTCAAGGCCGCCGGCTGGGCGGTCAAGGCCATCGACGGCCATGACATGAACGCCATCAAGGCCGCCCTGAAGTGGGCGACGCGCCAGGACAAGCCCACCCTGATCGCCTGCAAGACCAAGATCGGCAAGGGCGCCGCCACCATGGAAGGCAGCCACAAGACCCACGGCGCCGCCCTGGGCGCCGCCGAGATCGCCGCCACCCGCCTGGGCCTGGCCTGGGATCACGAACCCTTCGAAATGCCCCAGACCATCGCCGACGCCTGGGCCAAGGTCGGCCGTCGCGGCGCCAAGGACCGCAAGAAGTGGGAGGCCCGCCTCGCCGCCTCGCCCCAGGCCGCCGATTTCACCCGCGCCATGAAGGGCGACCTGCCCGAGGGCGCCTTCGACGCCCTGAACGCCAAGATCGCCGAACTGATCGAAACCCAGCCCGCCCAGGCCACGCGCCAGTCCTCGGGCGCCGCCCTGGACCAGGTCTTCGCCGCCATCCCCGAACTGGTCGGCGGCTCGGCCGACCTGACCGGCTCGAACAACACCTTCGTCGCCGGCACCCCCATCTTCGACCAGCCCACCTATGAGGGCCGCTACGTCAACTGGGGCATCCGCGAGTTCGGCATGGCCGCCGCCATGAACGGCCTGGCCCTGCACGGCGGGATCATTCCCTACGGCGGCACCTTCATGGTCTTCTCGGACTACAGCCGCCCGGCCATCCGTCTGGGCGCCCTGATGGGGGTCCGCGCCATCCACGTCCTGACGCACGACTCGATCGGCCTGGGCGAGGACGGCCCGACCCACCAGCCGGTCGAACATCTGGCGGCGCTTCGCGCCATCCCGAACCTGAACGTCTTCCGCCCCGCCGACACGGTCGAGGCCATGGAGTGCTGGCAGATCGCCCTGCAGTCCAAGACCACCCCTTCGGCCATGGCCCTGTCGCGCCAGAAGACCCCCGCAGTCCGCACCGTCGCCGCGATGGAAAACCTTTCCGCCAGGGGCGCCTATGAGATCAAGGCGGCCTCGGGCGAGGCCAGGGCCACCCTGTTCGGCACGGGCACGGAACTGGCCCTGGCCCTGAAGGCGGCGGAGACGCTTGAGGCCGAAGGCGTGCCGACCCGCGTCGTCTCCGTCCCCTGTTTCGAACTGTTCGAGCAGCAGGACGCCGCCTACCAGGCCTCGGTCATCGGCCGCGGCACGGTGCGTGTCGCCGTCGAGGCCGCGATCAAGCAAGGCTGGGAGCGGTTCATCGGCGAAGACGGCGCCTTCGTCGGCATGACCGGCTTCGGCGCCTCCGCCCCCGCCGAAGTCCTCTACGACAAGTTCGGCGTCACCGCCGACGCCGTCGTCGCAGCGGTGAAGGCGCGGCTGTAATCTCTCTTCATCTCCCTCTCCCCCTGCGGGAGAGGGAGACCGCGCACGGCGGCGCAGCCGTCGTCCTGGCGCGGTCGGGCGAGGGGTCACGCCGGCCGAGCCGTTTCGCATCATCCAACCCCTCATCCGGCCCTTCGGGCCGCCTTCTCCCGCAAGCGGAGAAGGATCAGCAGGAGCAGACGATGAAATCGGGCGCCCTCGCCTTTCTTCTGACCCTCGCCCTGTCGGCCCCCGTCGCCCACACCCAGACGCCCGCCCCCGCCGAAACCCCCATCGTCATCGGCCGGTCCTACGCCCTCCCCTCCGCCGTCATGGGCGCGACGCGCGAGATCAGTGTCTGGCTGCCGCCCGGCTATGCGGGCAGCGGCAAGACCTATCCCGTCCTCTATGTCCTCGACGGCGGCCAGGATCAGGACTTCCACCACATCTCGGGCCTCGCCCAGCTGGGAACCGTCGTCGGCACGACCCGCGACGTGATCGTGGTCGGGATCGCTTCGGTCGACCGCCGCAACGAACTGGCCCTGCCGACGCAAGACCCCGAACTGATCGCCCGCTATCCGACCCAGGGCCATTCCGACCGCTTCCGCCGCTTCCTGGCCGAAGAGGTCCAGCCTTTCGTCGAGACGCGCTTCCGCACCAGCGGCGAGACCGCCCTGATGGGCGAATCCCTGGCCGGCCTGTTCGTGGTCGAGACCTTCCTCAAGGAACCCCAGATGTTCGACGCCTATGTCGCCGTCAGCCCCAGCCTGTGGTGGGACGGGGGCGAACTGGCGCGTCAGTCCGGCGCCCGTCTGCGTGACCAGTCGAACGACCCGCGCACCCTGATCCTGACCCTGGGCGACGAGGGCCCCGAGATGCAGGCCCCCATGGACGTCCTGACCGCCAATCTGCGCGACCACGCCCTGCCCGGCCTGAGCTGGAGCTTCACGCCCCGCCCGACCGAGACCCACGCCACCATCTACCACGGCGCGGCCTTGGACGCCTTCCGCAAGCTCTACGCCGTCCCCACGCCCTGATCCAAACCCCGGAGCCCCCCATGAAACTCGGCACCCCCCTCTCCGACACCGCCGTCCGCGTCATGCTTCTCGGCTCCGGCGAACTGGGCAAGGAGGTCGCCATCGAGCTGCAGCGGCTGGGGGTCGAGGTCGTCGCCGTCGACCGTTATCCCAACGCCCCGGCCATGCAGGTGGCCCACCGCAGCCACGTCATCCCGATGACCGACCCCCAGGTGCTGAACGGCCTGATCATGGCCGAGGCCCCGCACATCATCGTGCCCGAGATCGAGGCCATCGCCACCGAGGTCCTGGCCGACATCGAGGCCGCCGGCATGGCTCGCGTCATTCCCACCGCCCGCGCCGTCCAACTGACCATGAACCGCGAGGGCATCCGCCGTCTCGCCGCCGAAGAGCTGGGCCTGCCCACCAGCCCCTACGCCTTCGCGGGCAGCGCCCAGGAACTGGCCGCCGGCGCCGAAACCGTCGGCTACGCCTGTTTCGTCAAGCCGGTCATGTCCTCGTCCGGCAAGGGCCAGTCCTTTGTCGAAAGCCCCGATGAAATCGCCGACGCCTGGACCTATGCGCAGGACAGCGGCCGGGTCGCCGGCGCCCGCGTGATCGTCGAGGGCCGGATCGACTTCGATTTCGAGATCACCCTGCTGACCGTCCGCTCGCGCGCCGCCGACGGCTCGACCCGCACGGATTTCTGCGCCCCCATCGGCCACCGTCAGGTCAAGGGCGACTATGTCGAGAGCTGGCAGCCCCAGGCCATGAGCCCCGCTGCCCTCGCCGCCTCGCAGGACATCGCCGGCAAGGTCACCGACGCCCTCGGCGGTTTCGGCGTGTTCGGGGTCGAACTGTTCGTCAAGGGCGACCAGGTCTGGTTCTCCGAGGTCTCGCCCCGCCCCCACGACACCGGCCTGGTCACCCTGGCCAGCCAGACCATGAGCGAGTTCGCGCTGCACGCCCGCGCCATCCTGGGCCTGCCCGTCGACGTGACCCAGCGCGAACCGGCCGCCAGCGCCGTCATCTACGGCGGCATGGAGGCCCAAGGCGTCGCCTTCGAGGGCGTCGCCGAGGCCTTGTCCGTCCCCACTGCCGACCTGCGCCTGTTCGGCAAGCCCGAAGCCTATGAACGCCGCCGCATGGGCGTGGCGACCGCGCGCGGCGCCGATGTGGACGAAGCCCGCGAACGGGCGCGGGAGGCGGCGGGTCGGGTAAAGGTGGTCCCGGGCTGACGCCGAACAGGGCGGAATCAACACTGCCTTAACCGTAAGGATTCACCATGCCGGTCTCATCGTTCCGAGGCCGCGTTCCATGTCCCAATTCCAGACCGACGTCATTCACCGTGGCGACTGCATCGAGATTCTGAAAAGCCTGCCCGACGCCTCGGTCGATATGGTCTTCGCCGACCCGCCCTATAATCTTCAGCTGGGCGGCGACCTGCTGAGGCCCGACAATTCCAAGGTCGATGCGGTTGACGACGACTGGGACAAGTTCGGCAGCTTCGCCGAATACGACGCCTTCACCCGCGCCTGGCTGACCGAGTGCCGCCGGGTGCTGAAGCCCGAGGGCTCGATCTGGGTGATCGGCTCCTATCACAACGTCTTCCGCCTGGGCGCGGCGATCCAGGACCTGGGCTTCTGGGTGCTGAACGACATCATCTGGCGCAAGTCCAACCCAATGCCGAACTTCAAGGGCACCCGGTTCACCAACGCCCACGAGACCCTGATCTGGGCCGCCCGCTCGCGCGACCAGAAGCGCTACACCTTCAACTACGACGCCCTGAAGGCCTTCAACGAAGACACCCAGATGCGGTCCGACTGGACCTTCGCCCTGTGCACCGGCGAGGAGCGGATCAAGGACGCCGACGGCAAGAAGGCCCATCCGACCCAGAAGCCCGAGGCCCTGCTGCACCGCGTGCTGCTGTCGGCCACCCGCCCCGGCGACGTGGTCCTGGACCCCTTCTTCGGCACCGGCACCACCGGCGCCGCCGCCAAACGCCTCGGTCGCCACTACATCGGCATCGAGCGGGACGAGACCTATGCGGCCGTCGCCGAGACCCGCATCGCCTCGGTCATTCCCGCCAGTCCCGAAGACCTGGCCGTCATGGGCTCCAAGCGCGCCGAGCCCAAGGTGCCCTTCGGCGCCCTGGTCGAGGCCGGCCTGCTGAACCCCGGCGACCGTCTGTACTGCCCCAAGGGCGAGCGCGAGGCCCGCGTCCGCGCCGACGGCTCCCTGGTGTCGGGCTCCCTGACCGGCTCGATCCACAAGCTGGGCGCCCTGCTGGAGAACGCCCCCGCCTGCAACGGCTGGACCTACTGGCGCTTCAAGACCGACCAGGGGCTGAAGTCGATCGACGCCCTGCGTGCGGAAGTCCGGGCGGGGATGCAGTAGCCGCCCTACGGTAAAGCTCTGTAACTCGCCGGATTTGCGACGGAAATTTCGTCTCCGCGACGGAACCGCGCACCCGCGTGAACATTGATGTGAACAGGCCCGCAGCGCCGGGCTGGAGCAAGCACATCGATGAAGATCGCGCAGGTCACACCGCTTTATGAGGCTGTGCCTCCCAAATTGTATGGCGGCACCGAAAGGGTCGTCGCCCATCTCACAGACGCCCTGGTCGATCTGGGCCATGAGGTCACTCTGTTCGCCTCCGCAGACGCCCAGACGCGGGCGCGGCTGGTCCCCGTCCGCGACCAGGCCATCCGCCTGGACCCCGCCCCGCTGAAGTCCGATCTCGCCGCCCATATGACCATGCTGAGCGAGGTCCTGGATCGCGTCGATCAGTTCGACGTCATCCACTTCCACACCGACATGATCCACTTCCCCCTGTTCCGGCCCTATGCGGACCGGACCATCACCACATTGCATGGACGGCTCGATCTGAAGGATCTGCCCGGCGTTTACGATCGCTGGAGCGACTTCGGCCTGATTTCCATCTCGGACGACCAGCGCCGCCCCCTGCCCCATGCGAATTGGAAGGCGACCGTGCATCACGGCATGCCCGGCGACCAATATGTCTTCTCGCCGAAGTCAGAGGGCTATCTGGCCTTCCTGGGCCGCATCTCGCCCGAGAAACGACCCGACCGCGCGATTGAGATCGCCACCAAACTGGGCCGCCCGCTGAAGATGGCCGCCAAGGTGGACGCCGCAGACAAGATCTATTGGGAGGAGACCATCCGTCCCATGGTCGAGGCCAATCCCCTGATCGAGTTCATCGGCGAGATCGGCGACCATCAGAAATCAGCCTTCCTGGGCGGCGCCGAGGCCCTGTTGTTCCCGATCGACTGGCCCGAACCCTTCGGCCTGGTGATGATCGAGGCCATGGCCTGCGGCACGCCGGTGGTGGCCTTCCGCTGCGGATCGACGCCGGAAATCATCGAGGACGGCGCCACCGGCTTCCTGGTGGACACCATGGAACAGGCCGTCGCCGCCGCCGACCGTGCCCGCCTCCTGGACCGCGAGGCCATCCGCGCCCGGTTCGAACTGCGCTTCTCGGCCGCCGCCATGGCGCGCCGTTATCTGGACGTCTACGGCGACCTTCTGGCGCGCCGTCCGTTCGCCGAGGCCCCGCTGGCGGACGTGGTGACGCCCCTGCGCCCCTTGGAAGATCGCAGCTTCGCGGCCATAGCCTGATCCCCGTCTTATTGTCGAGGTTCAGCGGCGGAGGGTGAAACCCTCCGCCGCCGGCTTCATTTCATCATCGGAGCGGCCCTTGAGCGCCGCATTCCAATGAGACGTTTCGCGCAGGCTGCAACAGCGACGGGGACAGATACCGCATGGACGACGCCTATTCCACCCAGCTGACCGCCGGTGAGTCCGTCGAGGCTTCGGGCCTGGAACAGTTGATGGCGCTGAAGGCGGGGGACGCCTTCCTGGTCGCCGACGGCTGGGGCGACATGAAGGGCGGGGCCGACGGCCTGTTCGCCGGGGACACGCGGGTTCTATCGCGCTGGACGATGACCGTGGGCCTGTTGAAGCCGTCGCGGCTGTCTTCCGGCGTCAGCCAGGACAACGTCTTCTTTTCCTGCCACACGACCAATCGTCCCCTGCCGCCGATGGGCGGACGCTCGGCCCCGGCCGGGGTGATGCATATCGAACGGCGGCGCTTCCTGTGGGACCGGCGCATGTTCGAACGCATCCAGATGGTCAACCACGGGGTCGAGGACATACTTCTGCCCCTCGCCTTCGACTTCGGGGCCGACTTCGCCGACATCTTCCAGGTGCGGGGGACGCCGCGGCCCAAGCGCGGCACGATCCACGCCCCCACCACCGACGGGCGCCGCGTCACCTTCCGCTACACCGGCCTGGACGGGGTGGACCGCGGCAGCTGCCTCGCCTTTTCCGAACCGCCCGCCCGCCTGACCCCTAACCGCGCCGAGTTCATGTTCAGCCTGCCCAAGGGCCGGTCGATGGAGCTGTTCATCGAATGCGGTGTCGATTCCTGCGAAGCGCCGGACGCCCGTCGCTGGCGGCTGAACGCCATCCAGGCCCGTCTGGCGATGCGGGCCAAGCGGCGGCGCGGCGCCTCGGTGCGCGGCCCCCGCAGCCCGCGGTTCAACGACTGGCTGGACCAGTCGCGGGCGGACATGGCCCTGTTGACCACCGACCTGCCGACCGGCCCCTACCCCTATGCCGGCACGCCCTGGTTCTCGACCCCGTTCGGGCGGGACGGCATCATCGCCGCCTGGCAGATGCTGTGGCTGGACCCGTCCCTGGCCAAGGGCGTCCTGACCTATCTGGCCTCGCGCCAGGCGACTGAGACGTCGCTGTTCCAGGACAGCCAGCCGGGCAAGATCCTGCACGAGACGCGCGGCGGCGAAATGAGCGCCCTGGGCGAGGTGCCCTTCGGCCTCTATTACGGCGGGGTCGACACCACCTGTTTGTTCATCGCCCTGGCCGGCGCCTATGCCGGGCGCACCGGCGATCTGGAGCTGATCCGCAAACTATGGCCCAATCTGATCGCCGCCGCCGACTGGATGCGCGACTATGGGGATTCCAACGGGGACGGCCTGATCGACTATCAGCGCGGCGCCGACACCGGCCTGTCCAACCAGGGCTGGAAGGATTCCGAGGATTCCATCTTCCACGCCGACGGCCGCTTTCCCAAGGGGCCGATCGCACTCTTAGAAGTTCAAGGCTACGCCTTCGCCGCCTGGCGCGCCCTGGCGGATCTGGGCGAGCGGCTGCACGACGACCGAGCGGTGGAATGGCGCATCCGCGCCGAACAGGTCCGCGCCCTGGTCGAGGACAAGTACTGGATGGAGGACGAGGGCTTCTACGCCGTCGCCCTGGACGGAGACGGGGAGCCGTGCCGCGCCATCGCCTCCAACGCCGGCCATCTGCTCTTCACCGGCCTGCCGTCGCCCGAACGGGCGCGGCGCGTGACCCGACGCCTGTTGTCGTCACGGTTCCGCACCGGCTGGGGCGTGCGGACGCTGGAGCTGGGCCAGGCCCGGTTCAATCCGATGAGCTATCATAACGGCTCGGTCTGGCCGCACGACACCGCCATGGCCGCCGCCGGCATGGCCGCCTATGGCGAACGCCAGGCGGTGGCCGAGATCTTGGCCGAGATCTACGCCGCCGCCGCCCATTTCCATCTGCGTCTGCCCGAGCTGTTCTGCGGCTTCCCGCGCGCGCCGGGCGAACCGCCGATCGCCTATCCGGTCGCCTGTCTGCCCCAGGCCTGGGCGGCGGGGTCGGTCTTTCTAATGCTTCAGGCGTCGCTGGGCCTGTCGATCGACGCCTGGAGCGGAACGGTCGATCTGATCGACCCGGTTCTGCCCGCCGGGTTGCAGACGCTGAAGATTCAGGGTCTTCAAGTCGGAAACGCCTCGGTCGATCTGGACATCCAGCATGTGGACGGCCGCGCCGTGGTGGTGCCTCGTCGCAAACAGGGCGGGATCGCCATCCGCACCCTGCGGTGATCAGGCGGCGTCTGACTTCCGTTTCAGCCAGTCGCGCAGCGCCTGGTTCATGCGCGTCTGCCATCCCGGCCCGTCCTGTTTGAAGGCGGCCAGCACGTCGGCGTCGAACCTTATGGTGGTCGAGATCTTATCCGCGCCCTTGGGGCGTCCGCGTTGGACCAGCGTCTCTCCTCGATAGTGATCCGCCTTGTCGAACCAGACGTCGTCAAGTTCCGGCGCCTCGTCAGGATCGACCCAATCGGTCTTCGTAGCGTCGCTGTTCACGGTCATTCGCCTTCCTCATCGAAATGATGTGGCGCGCCTCGCCACGCGGCGTCCACACCAGAACCACCATACGGTCGGTCAAACGCCCAATGGTGATCAGACGTCTTTCTCCATAGTCCCGACGATCATCGTCAAACGTCAGATGATCACCGTCGAACACAGCCGACGCCTGGGCGAAATCCAGTCCACGCTCAATCCACGTGCGATCACGCTTGCTGGGATCGAAGGTGATGCGCACAGATTTTTGTTACTACAAAAATAGGTCAGATTCAACGGTCGCCCGATCCAGGGCCTTGGCGAATACGGTGGGCAGGGCCGCGCGCGCCGCTTCGAAAGGCATCCATCGCCAACCCGCCCTCGCCTCGCCTCGCGCCGTCATCACCGTCAAGGTCAGGCTGAAATGGGTGAAAACATGCTCGACCGATCCGACGTCTCGCCAGTCGGCGTCGATCGGCGGCGGCGTCAATGGTTCGCCCGTCGTCCAGTCACTGGTCGGCAGGCCCAGCATTCCGCCCAGCAGACCCTTGTCGGGCCGCGTCTCCACCGCCACCCGACCTTGGTCGTCGAACAAGACCCAGGCGACGCCCTTCCGCTGAGGCCGATCCGTCTTCTTGGTCTTGACCGGATAGCGTTCAGGATCGCCTGACGCGCGACCGGCGCAGGGGTCCGCGATGGGGCACAGGTCGCATAGCGGCGACTTGGGCCGGCACACGGTCGCGCCCAGGTCCATCAGGGCCTGGGCCCAGTCGCCGGGCCTTTGGTCATTGATGAAGAGGCCCGCCAGCCGCCGGAGTTCGGGCCGCGCCTGGGGGACCGGCGTCTCCACGGCGAACAGCCGCGCCATGACCCGTTCGACATTGCCGTCGACCACATTGGCGGGGCGGCCAAAGGCGATGGCCGCCACCGCTGCGGCCGTATAGGCGCCCACGCCGGGCAAGGCTGAAAGCCCCGCCTCCGTATCGGGAAACACCCCGCCATGTTCGCCCGCCACCGCCCTGGCGCAGGCCAGCAGATTGCGGGCTCGGGCGTAATAGCCCAGCCCCGCCCAGGCGGCCATGACCTCGGCGTCCTGGGCCGCCGCCAGGTCCGACACCGTCGGCCAGCGGCTGGTGAAGGTCTGGAAATAGGGGGTGGCGTGCGACGTGGTGGTCTGTTGCAGCATGACCTCCGACAACCAGATGCGATAGGGATCGGGCCTCTGCCGCGTCCCCGGCGGAACACGCCAGGCCAGGCTGCGCGCATGGCGGTCATACCAGTCCAGCAGACGGGCGCGGATCAGGGCGATGTCGGGAGAGACGTCAGTCATGGGATCGGTCTATATAGGCCCATGCGCCGCCCGCTGCCCACAGACGCCGAGGTCCGCGAGATCCTGTCGCGCCGCCGCACCCGCCCGGCGCCGCGCCCGGCGCCGCGCGCGGGCCAGGCCCTGACGCCCCTGATCAAGAAGCTGGACGAACAATTCGGCCGCGGCGCCGGCGCCCTTGAGCCGCGCTGGCGCGAGATCGTCGGAGACCGCCTGGCCCGCGTCACCCGGCCCCAGAAGCTGACCAAGGGCAAGGGCGGCCAGCCCGGCGTGCTGGAGCTGCGCGTCGCCGGCGCCGCCGCCCTGCTGGTCCAGCATCAGTCCGAAGACATCCTGGCGCGGGTGAACCTGTTTCTGGGCGCCGGTTCGGTCGATCGGCTTCGCATCGCCCAGGGACCGATCAAGCCCCTGACCGAGCCGGCCGCCCGCCCCAAACGCGCCGCTGTTCCACCGCCCCTGCCCGCCTCGGCCGAGGCGGAATTGGCGGCCTCCCTGGCCGCCGCACCCGAGGAACTGAAGGCGGCCCTGGCCAAACTGGGCCGAGCGGCGATATCGCGTTCGAACGACCGCGATTGACAAATCTTCGCCGCACCTGTTCTCGAATGATCAAGGTTGCGCGGTTCACCCGGAATCACGCCGCCGATCGCCAACGATCCGACTGAGGAAGTCCCATGGCCCCGACCGAATCCCGCTTCGCCCGCATGAGCCGCCGTGCGGCCATCACCGGCGCCGCCATGGCGACCATGGCCCTGGCCGCCTGCGGCGGCGGCTCCAAGGGCGCCGTCGAGGGCGACATGGGCCTGGGCGCGCCGGAAGGCGCCAAGGTCACCGTGGTCGAATACGCCTCGGTCACCTGCCCCCACTGCGCCCTGTGGCAGAAGAACACCTGGCCAGCGTTCAAGGCCAAGTACGTCGACACCAACAAGGTGCGCTACGTCTTCCGCGAACTGCCGACCCCGCCGGTCGACGCCGCCACCGCCGGCTTCCTGGTCGCGCGCTGCGCCGGGCCGGACAAGTATTTCGACGTCGTCCACCAGCTGATGGCGACCCAGCAGGAGATGCTGACCTCCTCGCCGCGCGACTGGCTGCTGCGCACGGCCCAGGCCGCCGGCCTGTCCGAGCAGCAGTTCAACGACTGCGTCACCGACAAGGCGGCCGTCGCCGCCATGGAGAAGCGCGTCCAGGCCGCCCAAGCCCAAGGCGTGACGGGCACTCCGGCCTTCTACGTGAACGACACCCAGGTCATCACCCCCGGCGGCGAAGGCGCCAGCCTGGCCGACCTGTCGGCCGCCATCGACGCCGAGCTGGCGAAGTAAGCCATGGTCCGGCGCGCCGTCCTCGCCTTTGCTCTGACCGCCGCCCTGGCGGGTCCGGCCTCGGCCGCCGAGCCCCCGCCGCCGGTCACGGCCCAGGACCATGTTCTGGGTCAGGCCGACGCGCCGGTCACGGTGATCGAATACGCCAGCTTCACCTGCGCGCACTGCGCCGTCTTCCACAACGACGTCCTGCCGGCCTTCAAGGCCCGCTACATCGACACGGGCAAGGTCCGGCTGGTGCATCGCAACCTGCCGACCCCGCCCGCCAATGTCGCCGCCGCCGCCGCCGCCGTGGCCATCTGCGCCGCGCCGGGCCGCTATTTCGACGTGGCCGAGGTCTTCATGCGTGACCAGGCCAATCTGCGCACCACCGGCGCCAAGCCCTGGTTCGACGCCGGCCTCGCCGCCACCGGCAAGACGCGCGAACAGGTCGAAACCTGCCTGAACGATCCGGCGACCCGCGCGGCTCTGGAAGCCCAAATCGCCGGCGCCGAGGCGGCCGGGGTCGAGGGCACGCCGACCCTGTTCGTCAACGGCAAGCCTGTCGCCGGTTACTCGCTGGAAGCCCTGTCGGCCGCCGTCGACCCGCTGCTGCGCCGGTAAGCGCCAGGACCGATGCAGTTCCAGCGCCTCCGGCTCGTCGGCTTCAAGTCGTTCGTCGACCCGGCGGAGGTGCACATCGAATCCGGCCTGACCGGCATCGTCGGACCCAACGGCTGCGGCAAGTCCAACGTCCTTGAGAGCCTGCGCTGGGTCATGGGCGCGAACTCGGCCAAGGCCATGCGCGGCCAGGGCATGGACGACGTCATCTTCGCCGGCGCGGCGGGCCGCCCCCCGCGCAGCCACGCCGAAGTCCAGCTGACCATCGACAATGCGCAACGTCGCGCGCCCCAGCCCTTCACCGACAGCCCGGTGCTGGAGGTGTCGCGCCGTATCGACCGGGGCCAGGGTTCGACCTATCGGATCAACGGCAAGGAGGTGCGCGCCCGCGACGTCCAGCTGCTGTTCGCCGACGCCTCGACCGGCGCCAACTCTCCCGCCCTGGTCCGCCAGGGTCAGATCTCGGAACTGATCGCCGCCAAGCCCCAGAACCGTCGCCGCATCCTTGAGGAAGCGGGCGGCGTCGCCGGCCTGCACACCCGCCGCCATGAGGCCGAACTTCGCCTGAAGGCGGCCGAAGCCAATCTGGAGCGGTTGGACGACATCGGCCGCGAGCTGGAGACGGCGCTGAACCGGCTGAAGCGCGAAGCCCGTCAGGCCGAGAAGTACAAGAAGATCTCCGCCGAGATCCGCGCCCTCCAGGCCGCCCTGCTCTACGCCCGCTGGAACGACGCCCAGATCGCCGCCGAGGCCGCAGCCCAGGAGCTGCGCGCCGCCGACCGCGCCGTAGCCGAGACGACGACCGCCGCCGCCGCCGCACAGACCGCCGCCCTCGCCGCCCAGGAGGCGCTGAAGCCGGCGCGGGAAGAGGACGCCGTCGCCTCCGCCCTGCTGCACCGGGCCAGTCTGGAGCGCGACCGGCTCGACATGGCCGAACAGACCGCCCGCGCCGAGGTGGATCGCCTGAAGGCCGAGGCCGCCCGCATCGCCGCCGATAAGGAGCGCGAGACCAATATGGCCGCCGACGCCAGGCGCGAGCTGGACCGGCTGGATCACGAACTGGCCCGCCTCCAGGCCGAGATCGCCGCCGCCCCCGCTCGCGGCCCCGAACTGGACAAGGCCCTGGCCGCCGCCGAGGAGGCCCGCAAGACCGCCGACGCCGAGGTCGAACGCCTGGCCGCCGCCCTCGCGGCCGTCGAGGCCCGCGCCAGTGCCGAGGCCGCCCGCCGCCGCGACGCCGAAGCCCGCCTGTCCCGCGTCGCCGCACAGCTGGAACAGGCGAGGCGCGAACGCGAGACCCTGGGCCCGCTGGAGACGCCGGAACTGGAGGCCGCCCGTCAGGCGCTGGAGACCGCCCAGGCCGAACTGACCGCCGCCCGCGAGGCCGTCGAGGCGGCCGAGGCCAACCGCAGCGACCTGGCCCGCGCCGAGCAGGAGGCCCGCACCGCCGCCCGCGCCGCCGAGGACCGGCTGGGCCGGCTACAGACCGAGGCGCGCGGCCTGGCCCAGCTGCTGGTCGGCGGCAAGCGCGACCATCCGCCGGCGCTCGACAAGGTCCGCGCAAACCGAGGCTATGAGGCCGCCCTGGCCGCCGCCTTGGGCGAAGACCTGGACGCGGCCCTGGACGCCCGCGCCGCCGCCTACTGGGGCGGGGCGGAACCCCGCCCGCCGGTCTGGCCCACAGGCGTCGAACCGCTTTCGGATCATGTCCAGGCTCCCGACCAGTTGGCGGCGCGTCTGGCCCAGTGCGGCGTCGCCTCCCGCGCCCAGGCGGCCGAACTGGCCCGCACCCTGCCGGTCGGCGCCCGTCTGACGACGCCCGAGGGCGACCTGTACCGCTGGGACGGCTTCGTCAGCCGGGCCGAGGCGCCGCGTCCCGCCGCCGTGCGTCTGGCGCAACGGACCCGGCTGGCCGAGCTGGAAACCGAGATCGACAAGGGCAAGCCGGCCCTTGAGCAGGCTCAGGCCCAGCAGAAGGCGGCGGCCGAAGCCTTCCGTGCGGCCGAGGAGGCGGTGAAGACCGCCCGTCTCAAGCCCTTCGCCCTCGACAAGGCCGTGACCGCCGCCCGCGACCGTGTCGAAAGCCTGACGCGGGACCAGACTCGCCGCGAAGCCCGCGCTCAAGCGCTGGACGAGGCCTTGGCGCGGCTGGCGGCCGAAGTTGCCGAGGCTGAAGCCGCCCTGGCCGCCGCACAGACGGTCGAGGCCCCGTCGGAAACCCTGGCCGGCCTGCTCGACGATCTGACCGCCGCCCGCGCCGCCGCGGAAGCCGCCCGCGTCGCCGCCCAGACCGCTCGGTCGGACCGTGACGCCGAGGCTCGCGACCGCCAAGGCCGCGAACAGCGCCTGGGCGGCCTGACCCGCGCGCGCGACGGCTGGATCGCCCGGTCCAAGGACAGCGGCGCCCGCATTGCCGCCCTGGAGAAGGACGCGGAGAAGACGGCCGCCCTGCTGAAACAGGCCGAGGTCGCGCCCCAAGGGTTCGCCGAACAGCGCGGCAAGCTGCTGGACACACTGACCGCCGCCGAACAGCGCAAACAGGCTTCGTCCGACGCCATGGCGACCGTCGAGGCGGCTGCGGCCGAGGCCGACCGCGCCGCCCGCGCCGCCGACGCCGCCGCCTCCCAGGCGCGCGAAGCCCGCGCCGGTCTGGCCGCTCGGGCCGAGGCTGCGGCCGAGAAGCTGACCGAGGCCGAGGCGACCTTGCGCGAGACCGCCCAGATGTCGCCCGAAGCCCTAGCCCGCAAGCTGATCGACGAGGCCGTGGCCCGACCGCCCGACGCCGCCGGGGCCGAGAGCCTGCTGTATGGGCTGGAGCGCGAGCGCGAGGCCCTGGGCGCCGTCAACCTGCGCGCCGAGGACGAGGCGGCCGAATACGGCGAGCGGCTGAACAGCATGAAGTCGGAACGGATCGACCTGACCCAGGCCATCGCCAAGCTGCGCGACGGGATAGACGAGCTGAACGCCGAGGGGCGCGAACGGCTGATCGCCGCCTTCGACGTGATCAACGCCAACTTCAAGGCCCTGTTCGAGGCCCTGTTCGACGGCGGCCAGGCCGAGCTGAAACTGGTCGAGAGCGACGATCCGCTGGAGGCGGGGCTGGAGATCTACGCCTGCCCGCCCGGCAAGCGGCTGTCGGTCATGAGCCTGATGTCGGGGGGCGAACAGGCCCTGACGGCGGCGGCCCTGATCTTCGGCGTCTTCCTGGCCAACCCCGCCCCCGTCTGCGTGCTGGACGAGGTGGACGCCCCGCTGGACGATGCGAACGTGGACCGGTTCTGCAAGATGCTGCACGAGATGCGGTCGCGGACCGACACCCGCTTCATCGTCATCACCCACAACCCGGTGACCATGAGCCGGATGGATCGGCTGTACGGCGTCACCATGCCCGAGCGTGGCATGAGCCAGCTGGTCAGCGTGGATCTGAAACAGGCGGAGACGCTGGTCGCATGATCGCCCTGCTGCTCGCATTCGCCGATCCCCAACTGGTCGAGACCGGCGTCGGCCGGTTCGCCGTCTACGCCGATGTCGCCTCAATCGAGCGGGACGGAGACTTGGCCCGGATGCGCGAGCTTCAGGTCACCGAGGCGGGCTTCAAGGTGGGGGACGTGACCTATGTCGGCGGCTGGTCGCGCTGGGTTTTCGATTGCCGGGCGCGCACGGCGGACCGGCTGGATTTCGCCTCCCTGCGCGAAGACGGGACAGAGGGGCCGGCCACGCCCGACGCCGCGCCCGCCTATCAGGCCGCGCCCGGCGGCGATGCGGCGGAACTGCTGGCCGTAGCGTGCGGGGAGGCGCTGGCGCGGGAGATCCTCACGCTGGATCAGGCGATCGCTCGGGGCCAGGCGGCGTTGAAGGACTGACGCCGCCCCACCCGGCCGCTGCGCGGCCACCCTCCCCGGAGCGGGGAGGGAGATTAGGGGGCCGCTCTTCCCCCTGCGGCCATTCCAGGCGGTCGCGCGGCAGGGCTTCGCGGCATTGGTCGCGCATGAAGGCCATCAGTTTCTCGCGGATCTCGCAGCGCAGGTCGAAGGCGACCGGGGCCGAGCGGGCGCTGGCCAGGCAGCGGACCTGAAGCACCCGTTCGGTGATGTCGGTCACCTGCATGACCTGGACGTCGCCGTCCCAGAGCTTAGAGTTCTTGACGATGCCCTCGAAAGCCTCGCGCAGCTTATCAATCGGGGCCTCGTAATCGACGTAGAAGAAGGCCGTGCCGATCAGGCGGGCGTTCTCGCGCGTCCAGTTCTGGAAGGGCTTGGTGATGAAATAGGACAGGGGCAGGACCATACGCCGCCAGTCCCACAGCTTGACCACCACATAGGTGGCGGTGATCTCCTCCACATTACCCCACTCGTTCTCGACGATGACGGCGTCGTCCAGGCGGATCGGCTGGGTCAGGGCGATCTGGATGCCGGCGACCATGTTCGTCAGGATCGGCTGAAGCGCCAGACCGGCGATGATGCCGACGACGCCGGCCGAGGCCAGCAGGCTGACGCCCCACTGGCGGAAGCCGGAGATGGTCATCAGGGCCAGGCCCACGGTGACGATGAACAGGATCACCTTGGCGACCCGCTGCAGGATGCGAGTCTGGGTCAGGTGTTTGCGGGCGAGCAGATTGTCCTCGACTGAGATATTGTACCGCTTCAGATGCATGACCGACCACATGTCGAGCACCCCTGACGCCATCCAGCCCAGCGTCAGGATGGAGAGGAACAGCAGCACCGCGCGGATGTCGGCCGAGGGTTCGGGATGCATCGGCGACACGGTCACGCCGATGCCGACGCCGATGATGATGATCAGCACCCGCAGCTTGACCCGTGCCCTCTCGACGATCCCGCGCCAGAAGACGTCCTTGTTCCTGACCATGCGGCGCAGGACCGCGAAGACGACCTTGTGCGTCAGCCAGCCGCCGCCGACGAAGACCAGTAGGACGAGGCCGATCACCGCCCATTCGGGCAGCCAGTCGAACTGACGCCACAGGGCGCGGACTTGACGGGTCAGGGCGATGATTTCGGGAGGCATGGGCTCCTAAACGCGCGACAAGCGGGACGGTTGTCGGTCTCAGGCGGTCCCCGCCGTCGCCTCGACCAAGTCCGCCAGGCGTTCGGCGGCGTCGGGGATGGCGACCGAGCGAGCGGCGGCGGACATGGCGGCCAGGCGGGCTGAATCGGACAGGACGCGATCCAGGGCTGCGGTCAAGCTCTCGACGGTCAGGGCGTCCTCCAGAATGACCTCCGCCGCCCCGGCTTCGGTCAGGGCCTTGGCGTTCAGGCGCTGGTGGTCGTCGGTGGCGATCTTGAGCGGGATCAGGACCGAAGGCAGGGCCGCAATCGCCAGTTCGGCGCAGGTCGAGGCGCCGGAGCGGCCGACCACCAGATGGGCCTTGTACAGCCGTTCAGCCATGTCGCGGAAGAAGGGGGCGACCTCGGCCTCGATCCCGGCCTCCAGGTAGATTTGGCGGGCGGTTTCCAGGGTCTCTGGCCGCGACTGCTGCTGAACCTTGAGCCGCCGCCGCAGCGCCTCGGGCAGGGCCGCAAGCGCCCGGGGGGTGGTCTCGGACAGGATCCGGGCGCCCTGGCTGCCGCCCGTCACCAGCAGCTGGATGGGGCCGCCTTCGGCGGGGGCGACATAGGGGCGATCGAACAGGGCGCGGATGTCGGCGCGCACGGGCGAGCCGACGACGTGGGACCGTCCCTGAACCTGGGCCGGCGCCCGTTCCAGGGTCGGGAAGGACGAGGCCACCTGTCCCACATAGGGGGCCAGGATGCGGTTGGTTCGGCCCAGGACGGCGTTCTGCTCATGGATGACGGTCGGCCGCTGCGACGTCACCGCCGCGACCAGGGCCGGGGCCGAAGGATAGCCGCCGAAGCCCACCACGACGTCGGCGCCCAGCCGGTCGAAGGCGGCCCGCGCCTGCATGACGCCCTTGAAGATCTGCACCCCGGCCTTGATCAGGCCCAGGGGGCCGGCGCCGGTCGCGGCGTCCAGGGCCAGCCGTTCCTCGGCCGGAAAGGCGTGGGCGTACTGCTCGCCCCGATGATCGGTCGCCAGGACCACGCGCCAGCCGCGCCCGGCCAGCTCCCGCGCCAGCGCCTCGGCGGGGAACATGTGGCCGCCGGTGCCGCCGGCGGCGACGACGCAGAGTTTGGACATGGGGCCTCCGGGAGAAACAGTGTCTGAATAGTCCGATTTGTCCGGTCTGAGGACGGCGGGCGGAAAAAAGAGTGTCCGATGTGTCCGATGTGTCCGGTTGGGCCGTTCGGTCCCTTCGACCCCCATAGAATGCCGCGGTTTTTCGGCGCGATGCGGAGAAGGCGGTTGGTCGGGATCAACGCCTTGATAAGGCGCAGGTTTACGGCCCTGATCACGGGCCTTCACGCGCCGCCGCCCTAAAGCAGCCGCCGCCCCGGGCGCGACAGGCTGGCGCCCGGCTCATAGGCGCCCGGCCGACGCCGGGTCAGGGCCAGGGCGAAGCCCATGGTCAGGCCCATGGCGATCATGGAGGAGCCGCCGTAGCTGACGAAGGGCAGGGTCATGCCCTTGGTCGGGATCAGGTTCAGGTTCACCGCCACATTGATGCAGGCCTGAAGCCCGATCAGCATGAAGAGGCCCGCCGAGGCCGTCTGTTCGAACGGATCGGTCAGCTTCATGGCCCGGCGCATGCCCCGGACGACGATGAAGGCGTAAAGGCCGATGATGATCAGGCTGAGGATCAGGCCGAACTCTTCGGCGCCGACGGAATAGATGAAGTCGGTGTGCAGATCCGGCACCCGGCGCTTCATCACCCCCTCGCCCACCCCGCGGCCCAGGAGGCCGCCCGCGCGGATGGCCTCGGCGGCGGCGTCGATCTGGTGGGTGTCGGTGGTCTCGGGCGAGAAGAAGCGGCTGAGGCGGTCGCGCATATGGCCGAAGACGAAATAGAGCGACACCAGCCCCGCCATGCCGGCGCTGGCCAGGACCGCCATCCATTTGAACGGCACCCCGGCCATGAAGAAGACGGCCATGAAGGTGGTGGTGATCAGCAGGGTCTGGCCGATGTCCGGCTGGATCAGCAGCAGGCAGACCGTCAGGGCGTAGAACCCAAACGCAATGGTGACGCCCGGCACCCCCTGGCCCTTCTGCGCCTCGGCGAACATCCAGGCGGCGAAGACGATCAGGCCGGGTTTGGCGAATTCGCTGGGTTGCAGGCTGAAGGGGCCGAAATTCACCCAGCGCGCCGCCCCCTTCACCGTGTCGCCGATGAAGGGCAGGGCCATCATCACGACGATGGCGCCCAGCAAGGCCAGGACGGCGATGCGCCGCACCCCGCGCGGCGACATCAGGGAGGTGGTCAGCATCAGGGTCAGGCTGATCCCCGAAAAGACCATCATCCGCCACGAATAGTGGAAGGGATCGGTGATGGATTCATCGGCCAGGATGGCGGCCGGGCTGGAGGCGAAGCTGAGGGCCACGCCCAGGCCCATCAGGGCAAGCGCCGCGCCCAAGAGGCCGCGGTCCACGGTCCAGAACCACTGGGCGATCGGGCTCTGGTCGTTTCGGGAAAAGGCGGGGGTGTAGGAGGCGCTCATCGGGCTGTCTCCGGGGTTGCGCCGAGGGCCAGGACGGCGGCGCGGAAGGCCTCGCCCCGCGCCTCGAAGTCGGGGAACTGGTCGAAACTGGCGCAGGCGGGCGACAAGAGCACGATCTGATCGCCGCGCGCAGCCTGGGCGTCTGCGGCGGCGGCGGCCACGGCGGCGTCCATGGTGTTCGAGATGACGTGGGGCGTGTCGCCCAGGGTGTGGGCGAAGGCCTGGGCCGCCTCGCCGATCAGATAGGCCTTGGCCACGCGCGGGAAGAGGTCGGTCAGGTCGTCGATGCCGCAGTCCTTGGGCTTGCCGCCCGCGATCCAGAAGACCTTGGGATAGCTCGACAGGGCCTGACGGGCGGCGTCGGCGTTGGTGGCCTTGGAATCGTTGATGAAGCGGACCGGGCCGATATGGCCGACGGCCTCCATCCGGTGGGCCAAGCCGGGGAAGGTGAGCAGGCCTTTGACCACCGTCTCTTCGGGAACGCCCAGATCGTTCACGGCAAGAAATGCAAAGGCCGCGTTTTGAGCATTATGACGGCCTGGCAGTGATCGGGCCTTCGAAAGATCGACGACGGGGGCGGGGCGACCACCCGCATTGTAGGTCAACCAGCCGCCATTCAGATACATGCCGAGATCGTCCTCCAACGGCCGCTCGACTGAGACAGGATCGACGGCTCTCCCCTCGCCTTTCAGCTCCTTCCAGATGGCGAAGCCGTAGGGGTCGTCAATTCCAACATAGGGCGCGGTATTTCGCGACTGGAAGATCCGGCGCTTAGCGGCGACATAGCCCTCCATACCCCCGTGACGGTCCAGGTGGTCCGGCGAGATATTGGTCAGGATGGCCGCGTTCGGGGCGAAGCTTGTCGTCAGGTCCAGCTGATAGCTGGAGACCTCGATGACATAGACGGCGCCCGGCGTCGGCTTGGGCAGGGCCAGGACGCCGATGCCGATGTTGCCGCCGACATGGACCGTCAGGCCCGCCTGCTGCAGCACCCAGCCGATCAGGGCCGTGGTCGTGGATTTGCCGTTGGTGCCGGTGATGGCGATAATGATCGGACGTTCGGCCTCCGGAAGGGCGTCCAGCGCGCGGGCGAACAGTTCGATGTCGCCGATGACGGGGACGGCCGCTGCGCGCGCCTTGTCCACGGTCCAGTGGGGCTTGGGATGGGTCAAGGGGGCGCCGGGCGACAGGACCAGGGCGGCGAAACCGGACCAGTCGGCGGCGGTCAGGTCCTCGACCGCGAACCCCTCGGCCTGAGCCTGGAGGCGGCCGGACACGCCGTCGTCCCACAGGATGGGGACGGCGCCCCCGGCCTGGAGCGCGCGCGCGGCCGTGATCCCCGACCGTCCCAGGCCGAAGACCGCGACCCGCCTGCCCTCAAAGCCGGGGACGGGGATCATCTCTGCCCCCCGTCATCCTCGGGCTTGACCCGAGGATCGGAGGATCCGCCGCCGGCGCCGACGGCCAGGCGCACAGCCCGACCAGCGCCCGATCCTCGGGTCAAGCCCGAGGATGACGGACCTCGGGTCAAGCCCGAGGACGACGGAGTATGGGGAAGTCCGCTCACCGCAGCTTCAGCGTGGACAGGCCGAGCAGGGCCAGGGCGCCGGCGATGATCCAGAAACGGATGACCACGGTCGATTCCGGCCAGCCCATCTTTTCGAAATGGTGGTGGATCGGGGCCATCAGGAAGATGCGCTTCTTGGTCAGCTTGTAATAGCCGACCTGGATCATGACCGAGGCGGCCTCCATCACGAACAGGCCGCCGACGATGCCCAGCACCAGCTCGTGCTTGGTGGTGACGGCGATGGCGCCCAGCGCCCCGCCCAGGGCCAGGGAGCCGGTGTCGCCCATGAAGATCTTGGCCGGGGGGGCGTTGTACCAGAGGAAGCCCGCGCCCCCGCCGATCATGGCGGCGCAGAAGATGGCCAGCTCGCCCGATCCGGGAACGTGGTGGATCTGCAGATACTGGGAGAAGACGAAGTTGCCGGCGAGATAGGAGATCACGCCGAAGGCGCCGGCCGCCATCATCACCGGAACGGTCGCCAGCCCGTCCAGACCGTCGGTCAGGTTCACCGCATTGGAGAAGCCGACGATGGTGAAGGCGGCGAAGGCGACATAGAACCAGCCGATGTTCAGCAGAACCGCCTTGAAGAAGGGGAAGGCGATCGAGGTCTCAAGCCCCGGCGAGGTCGGCGAGGCGGTCATCCAAAGGACGGTCAGGACGCCGGCGATCACGGCCACCGCCGTCTGGGCGACCAGCTTCTGTTTCGAAGTCAGGCCCGCCGAGGTCTGTTTGGTCACCTTGGCGTAGTCGTCGATGAAGCCCAACACGCCAAAGGCCGCCGTCACGCCCGAGACGATCCAGATATAGGGGTTGGTCAGATCGCCCCACAGGAAGACGGCCACGCCGATGCCCGCCAGGATCATCAGCCCGCCCATGGTGGGGGTGCCGACCTTGGACAGGTGGGAGACCGGGCCGTCGTCGCGGATCGGCTGGCCCCGGCCCTGTTTGGCGCGGATCCAGTTGATGAAGCGGCTGCCCATGGCCACGGCGACGATGGCCGCCGTCGCCAGGGCCAGGGCCGTGCGGACGGTCTGATACTGGATCAGGTTCAGCAGCGGATACTGGTGCGCGACATCGGCGTAATAGAGGTACAGAAGATAGAACATGCGGGGTCTCTATCGGGTCGCCGGGGGCGTGTCAGGGCTTGAAGGGGCGGTTTGAAGATCGGCCAGGGCCTTGGCGACCAGGGACGCCCTGGACCCGTTCGATCCCTTGACCATGACGATATCGCCGGGGCCCGCCAGCACGGACGCCTCGGCGGCGAGTTCGGCGGCGGTTTCGCGCCACAGGCCGCGGCGCGAGGTCGGCAGGGCCTCGTAGAGCCAGCGCATCTGGGGCCCGGCGGCGTGGACCAGATCCAGGCCCGCCGCCTCGATCGGCTGGGCCAGGCCCTCGTGCAGGGCGCGGCTCTGGTCGCCCAGCTCCAGCATGTCGGTCAGGACCACGATGCGGCGGCCGGCGGCGGGGCGGGCGCCCAGGCTCTTGAAGCCCGCCGTCATCGACAGGGGATTGGCGTTGTAGCTTTCGTCGATCAGGCTGAAGGCGCCGCCGGGGACGGCGACGGTGCGGGTCTGGCCGCGTCCCGCCAGGGGCTGGAAGCCGGCCAGGGCCTGAAGCCCCGTCTCCAGTTCGACGTCCAGGGCGTTCAGCATCAGAAGGACGCACAGGCTGTTCAGCCCCCAGTGGGCGCCGGACTGGGCCAGGCGGTACTCCAGCGGCTGGCCGAACAGGTCTGCGAAGACCGTCGCCCCTTCGGCGTCGGGACGGAAGTCGAGCAGGCGGGCGTCATGGCCGGCGTCGGTTCCGAAGGTCACGAGGCGCGCCCCGACCGCCCTGGCCGCGTCGCACAGCAGGCCCGAGAAGGCGACGTCGCCGTTGGCCACCGCCGTCCCGCCGGGAACCAGGCCCTGGAAGATGGCGGCCTTTTCGCGCGCCACCCCCGCCTCTCCATCCGAGAAGGCCTCGATATGGACCGGACCGACCGTGGTGACGCAGGCCGCGTGGGGGGCGACGAAGCGCGACAGGGGCGCGATCTCGCCGGGGGCGTTCATGCCGATCTCGAAGACGGCGCGCCGGGTCTCGACCGGCATCCGCGCCAGGGTCAGGGGCACGCCGATATGGTTGTTGTAGCTCTTGATCGAGGCGTGGGCCGGGCCGGCCAGATCAAGCCCCGCCTTGATCGCCTGGGTCACGCTGGTCTTGCCGACGCTGCCGGTGACGGCGCCGCGCTTGACGTTGGGGGCGCGCTCGCGGGCGGCGACGCCCAGGGCCTCCAGCCCGTGCAGGGTGTCGGGGACCACGACATAGGGTCCGCCCTCGACCGGCCGTTCGACCAGGGCGGCCGCGGCGCCGGCGGCGAAGGCGGAGGCTGCGAACTCATGCCCGTCGCGCGCGCCCTTCAGGGCCAGGAACAGGTCGCCGGGGACGATCTCGCGGCTGTTGTAGGTCAGACCCGTGACGGGGCGGTCGTCGCCGTGCAGCACGCCGCCCGTGGCGGCGGCGATCTCGGCGGCCGTCCAGAGCGGGCGGGCGGGTGTATCAGGCATACAAAGACAGGGCCTCGGACGCGACGGTGGCGTCGTCGAAGGGATGAGTCGTCCCGCCGACGATCTGGCCCTGTTCATGCCCTTTTCCGGCGATGACCACCACATCTCCGTCGCGCATCATTTCGATCGCCGCCTCTATGGCCGCGCGGCGGTCGCCGATCTCGAAGGCGTCAGGACAGCCGGCGCGGACCTGGGCGCGGATGGCGGCGGGGTCTTCGGAGCGGGGATTGTCGTCGGTGACGATGGCGACGTCGGCCAGACGCGCGGCGATCTCGCCCATCAGGGGCCGTTTGCCGCGATCCCGGTCGCCGCCGGCGCCGAAGACCACGATCAGACGGCCGGTCGCATGGGGGCGCAGGGCGGTCAGCACCGTCTCCAGCCCGTCCGGCGTATGGGCGTAGTCGACATAGACCTCGCCGCGCCCGGTTTCCGGCCCGCCGATCCTTTGCAGCCGTCCCTGGGCGCCGGTCAGGCCTTCCAGGGCGCCGATGACGGCGTCGGGCCGGTCGCCGGCGGCGATGCACAGGCCTGCCGCCACCAGGGCGTTCGAGGCCTGGAAGGCCCCGGCCAGGGGCAGCAGGATGTCGCGCACCTCGCCCTGCACGTCCAGGGTCAGGCGCTGGCCCTCAGGCGTCGCCTGGCGGCCGATCAGGGTCAGGTCGCGCCCGCGCTCGCCCACGCCCATGACCCCCAGGCCCGCCATGATGGAGGCGGCGGCGAAGGCGGAATAGGCGTCGGAATCGGCGTTCAGCACCGCCGTGCGGCCGCGCGGCAGCAGGGCCTCGAACAGGCGCAGCTTGGCGGCGCGATAGGCGTCCATCGTGCCGTGATAGTCGAGATGGTCCTGGGTCAGGTTGGTGAAGGCCGCCGCCGTCAGGGCCACCCCGTCCAGACGGCGCTGGTCGATGCCGTGAGACGAGGCCTCGACCGCCACATGGGTCACGTCCTTGGCGGCCAGTTCGGCCATCAGGCGGGCGGCCTCGGCCGCGTCGGGGCTGGTCAGGCCGGGGCCGGTCAGGGCGTAGGTCTTGTCGCCCTTCTGACCGACGACGCCCAGGGTGCCCATGCTGGCCGACTTGTGGCCCAGGCCCGCCCAGATCTGGCGGCAGAAGGCGGCGACCGAGGTCTTGCCGTTGGTGCCCGTCACCGCCACGCAGGTCTTGGGCTGGGCGCCGTAGAAGCCGCGCGCGGCGATGGCGTAGGTCCGGCGCACGTCGCCCGAGGTGACCAGGACCGGCGCGACGCCGTCGGGCGTATCGGCCGGCGCCAGGACGGCGGCGGCGCCCTGGGCCAGGGCCTGGGGGATGAAGGCGCGGCCGTCGGCCGTCGTGCCCGGCAGGGCGACGAACAGGGCGCCGGGCGCGACCTTGCGGCTGTCGGCAGTCACGCCGGTGATGATCGGATCGGACGCCAGGTCACGGCGCAGCAGGTCGGACAGGTGAAGCGCGCTCACAGCCCGTCCCCCTGCACGTCCTGATATTGCGGGATCTTCTCGCCCGAGGCCGTGCGCCAGCGGTCGGCGCGGCGTTCGATGCCCAGGAAGCCGGCGATCCGGTCGGCGATGTTGCGCACGGCGGGCGCGGCCACATAGGCGCCGGTCTTGGGATAGGTTCCCGGCTCGTCCATCAGGACGAAGACGGCGTAGCGTTTGGCGGTCAGAGGCCCGTCCACGGGGAAGACGGCGGCGAAGGAGCCCAGGGCGTGGCTGGGGTCATAGCGGCCGTTGACCAGCTTGTTGGCCGAGCCCGTCTTGCCCCCGACCCGCAGGCCCGGCGCGTCGGCGAAGCCTCCCGAGCCCTTGACCACATTGGCGCGCATCAGCTCCAGCACCGCCCGCGAGGTGTCCTCGGTGACGATCTGCTGCGGCTTGGCGCCGCGCGCGCCGCCGCGACGCAGGGACAGGGGCACCATCCGCCCGCCGTTGGTCAGGGCGCCCATGGCCTGAACCATCTGGGCCGGGGTGATCATGATACCGTAGCCGAAGGAGAGCGAGGCCAGGGTCGAGTTGTCCCAGCGGCGCGGCAGGACCGGCCGGGCCGATTCCTCCAGCTCGATGGTGGAGGCGTCCAGCAGCCCCAGGCGCCGGAAATAGTCGCGCATCGTGTCCGGCCCCATCTGCACCGCCAGCTGGGACGTGCCGATGTTGGACGAGTGCAGATAGACCTCTTCCAGGGTCATGACCCGGTTCTGGGCGTGGAAGTCCTTGATCTTGCGGTCGCCGATCTGGAACGCCTCGGAGGCGTCGAACAGGGTGCCCATGTCCGCCCGGCCGGTGTCGAGACCGGCGGCGACGGTGAAGGTCTTGAAGACCGAGCCCATTTCATAGTGGCCCGACACCGCCCGGTTCAGGGTCGCGCCGTCGGGCGCCGCGCCGCGGTTCGACTGGCTGAAGTTGGGCCAGCTGGCCATGGCCAGGACCTCGCCGGTCTGGACGTCGGTGACGATGGCGACCGCGCCCTTGGCCTGGTTCTTGATCGCCGCAGCGGCCAGTTCGTTCTCGACCACCCCCTGCACCCGCAGGTCGATCGACAGGGGGAAGCTTTCGCCGCGCTGGCCCGCCGCCCGGATCTCGTCGTTGAAGGCCAGTTCGGCGCCGGAGATCCCCTGCCCGCCCGTATCGGCGTCGCCGATCAGGTGAACGGCGGAGGTTCCCAGCGGATAGGCGCGGCGATCTTCGGGCTCGAAGGTGACGCCGCCCAGGGCCAGATCGTGGACGGCGGCCTTCTCCTGGGGCGTCAGACCGGTCAACACGATCAGGCGGCGGTCGCCGTCCAGCACCCGCTGAAGCCGCTCGGCCGGAATGCGCGGCAGGGCGCGGCGCAGCTGGCGATAGGCCAGGCCGCGGTCCCAGATCTCCGCCGGGTCGATATAGAGGCCATAGTGGACGATGTTGATCGCCAGCAGCTCGCCGTTGCGGTCCGTCAGGTCGCCGCGCACCAGGGCGTCGGGGCTGGCGCCGGACCCGCGAGCGCCGGCCGGCGCCAACAGGGCCCGGTAGGAGGCCCCCAACGCCAGACCGGCGAAGACGCAGGAGAAGACGATCAGGATCAGGAAGATGCGGACGCGGGTGTCCTCTTCCGGCCGGGCGTCGGCGCGGGCGCGTTCAAAGCCGTGCTCCAGCCGCCAGACCAGTTCCGACAGCCAGCGCCAGAAGGGCGACAGCCGTCCTTGCAGATCAACGCCCGGCGCCGGCCGGTGATAGCGATGATCCTGAACCGTCATTGCGCCGCCTCATCGGATGAGTCGTCGGCAAACAGGGCGGCGGACGGGGTGGCGGCCTGAGGCTGAGCCGGGGACGCAGGCGCCGCGGCCGACTTCAGGTGCGGCAACTGGGCTTCATCGGCCTGGCGACGGACGTCGACCGGAGCCATGCCGATCTGGCGCGACAGATTTTCCAGCCGGGCGGGCTGTTCCAGACGGGCCACCTCGGCGCGCAGCAGGCGGACCCGCTGGCGGTTTTCGCGAATGTCGCGCTCAAGCTCGGCGATGCGGCTGCTTTCGCGCGCGGCGGCGGCCTTGGCCGCATAGACCGAGACGATCATCACCGCGACCAGGGCCACGCCGATGATCTCGATCCAGCGGACGCCGCGGATCTTCCAGTCGAACAGCCGCTGCAGGGCGTTGCGGGAGTAGCCGAAGAAGGGCGCCGTGGTCATGCCGCCATCCTCGTCTTTTCGGGCGCCCAGGCCGGGGCCTCGGTGCGGATCGCCGCCCGCAGCTTGGCCGAACGGGCGCGCGGATTGGCGGCGCGCTCGGCCTCGCCCGCTTCGCGCGCGCCCTTGAATTGAAGGGTGAAGCTGGGCTTGCGCGGGTCGACGGCCATGGGGGCGTGACGCGATCCGGCCGGCGTATTGCCCGTCCGCTCGGTCAGGAAGGCCTTCACGATCCGGTCTTCCAGAGAATGGAAGGTGACGACGGCCAGACGGCCGCCGGGGGCCAGGCTCGCTTCGGCCGCCTCCAGCCCACGCTCCAGCTCGCCCAGTTCGTCGTTCACGGCGATGCGCAGGGCCTGGAAGACCCGCGTCGCCGGATGGATGGGCGCGCCGCGACGGCCGCCCAAAGCCTTTTCGACCACCTCGGCCAGGTCCAGGGTGCGGGTGAAGGGCTGCTCGGCCCGGCGACGCAGGATGGCGGTGGCGACCCGCCCCGACTGACGCTCTTCGCCGTACAGTTTAAAGATGTGGGCCAGGGGGCCGTGGTCCCAGCCGTTGACGATGTCGGCGGCGGTCTCGCCCTCATCGGACATCCGCATGTCCAGCGGCCCGTCGCGCATGAAGGAGAAGCCGCGCTCGGCCTGATCCAGCTGCATCGACGAGACGCCGATATCGAAGACGGCGCCGTCCAGCCGGGCCTTGCCGCTGTCGGCAAAGGCTTGGGCCAGGCCCGAGAAGGGAGTGCGGACCAGTTGAAACCGGTCGGGGAAGTCGGCGGCCACGGCGTCGGCGTGGGGCTGAACCGTCGGATCGCGATCCAGGGCGATCACCGCGGCGCCGGTCGCCAGAATGGCGCGCGTATAGCCGCCGGCGCCGAAGGTGGCGTCGATCACGACCTCGCCGGGCGCGGGCTTAAGGGCCTCGATCACCTCGGCGAGCAGGACGGGGGCGTGGGGCGCTTCAGTCACGAACCGCCTCCCGCCAGCTTCATCTGGGCCGCCAGTTTCAGGGCGCCGATCTGGGCCATGCCGGCCTTGGCCAGGGCGCGCTGTTCGGCGCGACGGGCCGCCCACTTCTCGCGCGACCAGATCTGGAACCGGTCGTTCAAGCCGACGATGACGACCGTGTCCTCCAGACCCGCCTCGGCGCACAGGGATTCGGGCAGGGTGATGCGGCCGCCCGCGTCATAGGCCAGGCGGACCTGTTCGCCCATCACCTGCCATTCCAGGGCCGAACGTTCCTCGGAGCCGAACGGCAGGGATTCGATCATCTCGGCATAGACAGCGAACAGACGGTCGCCGCCCGCTTCCAGACAGTCGGCCTCGATGGAGGGAAAGATGAAGACGCCGCCGGCCGCGCCGTTTTCGGCCGTGCGGAAATCATTGGGGATCAGGAGACGGCGTTTGCCGTCCAGCTGCTTCTCGTAGGTCGAGAGAAACACGCCCTGCCCAATCGAACCCTTCGGCCCGTCCCTTAGATGCCTGACGAACGCCCGCCGCGCCCGCCTCTCAGCCCCATCTCATGAGAGTGGGATAGCATGGGATGAAATGGGTCTCAATGGGATCAGCAGTGTTACTTAACCATGTTTTCACGCGATTGGACTTGAAGTCGCTCCGACGGAGAGAACATAAGCGGAACTTGCAAAGTATTCACAGGCTGTGGATCAGTCTAGGCAGTCCAGCGCCCACAAGAGGTTAACGGGCGCCGCCGTGTGGACGGCCCGATCCGGCGGCGAAAGATGGGGATGGAAGCAACTGCCTCAAGCGGGCTGAAGACGCGCCGCCCAAACGAAAGGCCTCAAGTAGGCCGAAGGCCGATAGGCCCTCAAAAAAAGATATGCCAGACGGCCTGTAAGCCGGGTTTTGTTCCGCCCCGAAAGGACGGCGACGATCATTCCTCTGGACCGTCCATTGCTGAACGGTTCTCGCGACCTACCCGGACATCCAGGGCGGTGAGCCCCGCGAGGCGAACCCCGCACGATGTCCCTATTTGGTCTTGCTCCAGGCGGGGCTTGCCATGCCGTCCCTGTCGCCAGGTCCGCGGTGGGCTCTTACCCCACCCTTTCACCCTTGCCGCCCGCGAACGGGAGGCGGTTTGCTTTCTGTGGCGCTATCCCTCGGGTCGCCCCGGGCGGAAGTTATCCGCCGCCTTTTCACCGTGGAGCCCGGACTTTCCTCGACGGACGAGAAGTCCGCCGCGACCGCCCGGCCGTCTGGCGGGGGCTAGATGCGCCGCCCGGCCGCCCAGGTCAACAGCAGGCGGATCATTCGCGGCTTGACGAGACCGGGGGCGCCGTGACTGCTGGGCGTGGCTGGAGGGGCGAGACCATGACGAAGACGGCGACGAACAAGAGCGTGCGGCTGATGGCGGTATTCGGCCTGGCGTCCCTGGCCGCCGTGGGATTGGGCGCCGCCGTCTGCGCCCTCAGCGGCGTATCGGCGGCCTCCTGGGGACGGAACCTGGCGGCCTGGCTGGTCGGGGCGGTGATCGCCGCTGCCCTGGCGGCGGCGGGGCGGCGCGTCGTCTCGCCGGGGGCGGCGCTGGCGGTCGCCGGACTGGCCGTGGCGGGGCTGGCCGCCGGCTTCTTCAATCCAGCCCAAGAGGGGGTGCATCGCTGGATCGAAGCCGGGCCTCTGCACGTCAATATCGCCATGGTCGTCCTGCCGTCCCTGTCGGTCGTGCTGGCGGCGGCCGAGGATCGTCGAGCGATCTGGGGCGCCGCCGTCGCAGCCCTGATCCTGCTGGTCGCTCAGCCGGACGCTTCTCAGACCACGACCCTGGCGGCGGTCCTGATCCTGGTCGCCGCCTTTCGCGCGCCCAGCCGTGGAGCGAAGGCCGCCTTGATCCTGTTCGCCGGCGTTGCGGCCGCAGCGGCCTGGATGCGGCCCGATCCGTTGCAGCCGGTGGCCGAGGTGGAGGAGATCGTCGGCTTGGCCTTCCAAGTCTCGCCGCTGATCGGCGGTCTGGCCCTGATCCTTCTGGCCGTCTTCGCAGCGGTTCCGGCCGCCCTGACCCGGCCTGACGCCAGACTGAAGCTGGCCGGCGCCGCACTGAGCCTGTGTCTGGCCGCCTGGGCGGTCACGCCCTTGTTCGGCGCCTTTCCGGTTCCCTTGGTCGGGGTGGGCATGAGCCCGATCCTGGGCGCCTGGCTGGGGGTCGGACTGCTGGCGGCGACGGCGCGCGCGCGAACCTACTAATCCAGCACGCCCGTGACGCTCTCGACGCTGGCCAGCTGCAGCAGGCCGACCAGACGGGCGCGGGTCTCGCCGTCGGCGACGCCGTCGACGCGCCCGGGCCGCCAGTGGCGCTGGAAGGCGCGGACGGTGGTCTCGGTCTCGGCGTCATAGTCGCCGCCGGGCGCCAGCCCATAGCCCAGCCGGTGCAGGCCGGCGCGCAGGACCACGACCCCGATCCCCTGGTCTCCCTTCTGCAGTAGGCCGCCCAGGGCCTTGATCCGTTCGGGCGCCGGTTCGAACCACAGGCCGTGTCCGGCCTCGGCCAGCCGCTTCCAGGGAAAGAGTTCGCCGGGATCGGCCTTGCGATCCGGCGCCAGGTCGGAATGGCCGATGATGCGGTTGTCCGGAATGGTCCAGCGCTGGCGAATCTCGCCGATCAGGGCGATCACCGCGGCGATCTGGGCCTCGGGAAAGGGGCGATAGCCGAACTCATGGCCCGGATTGACGATCTCTATGCCGATGGAGACGGCGTTGCAGTCGTCCTCGCCCCGCCAGACGCCCCGACCGGCGTGCCAGGCGCGCCGTTCCTCGGGCGCCAGCTGGAAGATGCGGCCGTCCTCCTCGACCAGATAATGGGCCGAGACCTTGGCCTCCGGGTCGCGCAGCCGCGACAGGGCGGCCTCGCCGGTCTCCATCCCGGTATAGTGCAGGACCAGCATATCGGGCGGCGCCCGGCGCGCATCGAAGTTCGGCGAGGGCGCCGCGATCAGCTCAACCATGGTTCAGGGGGATTCAGCGGCCGTGGCGGTCCCAGCCGTAGGCGACCCAGGTGCCGTTGACCTTGTGAGCCTCGATCAGCTCGGGGTCTCCGGCGCGACGGCGCGGGGTCAGGTTGCGGCGCGCCCGCATGGCCAGACCGGCCAGAAAGACCAGCACGCCGGCGAACAGGGCGATCACGGCCACCGCGGCGGCGGTGAAGACGGCCAGAACAGCGCCCACCGCCATGGCGGCGACGGCGGCGATCAGGCCGGCGACCCACAGGATGGAGGCCACCAGGCCGTTGGGCCGGCGACGGGCCGCGACGCCCAGGGAGGCGAGACGTTCAGACTGGAACATGGATCATCCTTTCAGACGTTCCGCAGAACGCCCAAGCCTCAATGTCGGTCCATTGAGACGTGCGGTCAATGGAGCGCCCCCTCACGCCTGTGTGCGATGGATCGTCACGCCTCCTTCAGAAGACCGGCTGATCGGCCAGCACGACCGCGCCCTCGCTGCGCATCCGCTCGCCCTCGATGCGGCGCATGACGGCCTGGGCCTGAGGGTCGGCCATGACCCCGCCCAGCATGACCAGGGCCCGGGCCGCCTCGCTCTGGACCCCGAACATTTCCGACAGGGCCTCCCACGGCGACTTCTGCTTGGGGAAATGTTTGAAGCGGACCGACTCGCCGGCCGGAATCTTGGCCAGGCCCTTGGCCTTGGCCACCGCCTCGTTCAGCCCGCCCAGCTGATCGACCAGTCCCAGAGGCAGGGCCTGAGCGCCGGTCCAGACCCGGCCCCTGGCGATCTCGCGCACCCGCGCAGGCTCCAGCTTGCGGCCGGTGGCGACGCGCGTGATGAAGTCGTCGTAGATTCGGTCCATCGAGGCCGCAAAGGCCGCGCGCTGGCTGTTGGTGAAGGGCTGGGTCGGGGAGAAGGCGTCGGCGTAGGAACCGCCCACCGTCAGCTCGCGCATGTCCACGCCGAACCGGCCCAGGGCGTCGGCGATCACGAACTTGCCGCCGAACACGCCGATGGAGCCGGTCAGGGTCGAGGGCTGGGCCACGATCCAGTCGGCTTCAGAGCTGATCCAATAACCGCCGGAGGCGGCGTAGGCGCCCATGGAGACCACCACCGGCTTGCCGGCGGCCTTGGCCGCGCGCACGGCGGCCAGGATCTGTTCCGACGCCTCGGGCGAGCCGCCGGGCGAGGAGACGCGGAAGACGATGGCCTTCACGCTCTTGTCCTCGATGGCGTCATAGATGGCTTCGGCCGTATCGTCAGAATGGATGGAGGAGCCGCCGCCGAAGCCGCCGCCGTCGCTGCGGCCGGTCACGATCGCCCCTTCCCCGCCGACGATGGCTATGGCGTTGCGGCCTGATCCGGTCCGTTCGCCCTTTTCAGAGACGTATTTGCCGAATTCGACGATCTCGGCGCCCTTGCCGGCGCGGCGCTTGATCTCGGCCTCGGCCTCCTCGACCTGGCCGATCTTGTCGACCAGCTTGTTAGCCAGGGCCTGTTCCGCCGAATAGGGGCCGGCCTCGATCACCGTCTTCAGGGCGGCCGAGGTCGTCTTGCGGTCCTGGGCGGCGTTGGCCAGGGCGCTGTCATAGATGGAGGTCATCCAGGCCGTCATCGCCTCGCGGTGGGCGGGGGTGTAGTCGCTCTGGGTGTATTCGTTGACGGCGTTCTTGTATTCGTAGCGCTGCTCGAAATCGGCGCGGACGCCGTATTTGTCGAAGGCGCGCCCCAGGAACAGACTGTCGGCCGAGAAGCCGGTGGCCTGGAATCCGGCGGTGTTCTGCATCCACAGTTCCGACGCCGAGGCGCCGACCATATAGGTGGACATCACCGCGCCCGCAGGGGCGAAGCCCTGGCTGTGAGCGATGACCGGCTTGCCCGAGGCGCGGAAGCGGCGGATCGCCTGGCGCAGCTCATCCGCCGAGGCCGGGGTCATGCCGCTTTCCGGCAGGCGGACCAGCACGGCCTTGACGCCGGAGTCCTTCTCGGCCTGGGCCAGACCGTCCACCACCTGGGTCACCGACAGGCCCGATCCCCCGAAGGCCGCGAACGGATTGGTCGAGGGCTGGTCGCTGATCCCCTCGCGCAGGTCCAGTTCCAGCACCATGGTCGCGGGCGTCGTCGGCTTGGAGGCGCCGGCGATGGCGACCGTCAGCAGAACGACCGGGACCACGACGACGAACAGGATCAGTCCGGTGAAGACACCCAGAACCGTCAGAAAGAATTGCTTCATGGGAAAAGGCGCGCTCGCAAGAGGCCGGAATGGCTCAGCCGCACCATAGAGCGGGAACGGTCACCGTCAAATGAACGTCGTGCAACGTGCGGGCGCAGTTCGGCGCCGCACACGGCCGCGGTTGCAATGCGGCGCCGCGATTGATGCGGAATGCGGAAATGCCTATATGAGCCGCCTGCGAGCGGGGGCCTATCGCCCCGTGTCCTATTTCGGAGACCGCCGTCCATGCTGGTCACCCTGATGAAGTCCAAGCTGCACCGGGCCACGGTGACCCAGGCCGACCTCGATTACGAGGGGTCGATCGCCATCGACATGGACCTGCTGGATGCGGCCGGAATCTATCCGAACGAACAGGTCGATGTGCTGAACATCACCAACGGCGCCCGTTTCACCACCTACGCCATCGAGGCCCCGCGCGGCTCCAAGGTGATCGGCGTCAACGGCGCCGCCGCCCGCCTGGTCCAGAAGAACGACAAGGTGATCGTGGTCACCTACGGCCAACTGCCCCAGGAAGAAGCCCGCCAGTGGACGCCCAATGTCGTGCTGCTGGACGATGATAACGAGATCAAGCGCGCGGCCTGAGCCGAGATCGACGCCGATGCAAAAAGGCCCGCCGGCGACGGCGGGCCTTTCTCATTCTGCGCCCAGGATCAGCGGGCGATGTCGTAGACGCCGGTGATGTCGATCCGCACCGTCAGTTCGCCGGCGGCCACCGGCGTGCTGTCACGGCTTTCCATCGCCACGGCGCGGGCGGCGAACATCGGCTGCGGCGGCTGGGGCGCATAGCCGCCGCCTTCGCTCAGGTTGCGGATGCCCGCCAGCTGGACGTTCAGGGCCTGGGCGTACAGCTGAGCCTTGGCCTGAAGCGCCTGCACGGCCTGTCGGCGCGCCTGGTCCTCGGCCGCCGAGGGATCCTTCAGGCCGAAGCTGATGCCGTCGATCTGATTGACCCCGGCGGCCACCACGGCGTCGGCGGTGGTCCCGACCTTGGTCAGGTCGTTGATCGTCACCGTCACCCGATTCACGGCCTGATAGCCGCGCAGCTTGGGCGGTTCGTTCTGCTGATAGTCATATTGCGCCGACAGGTTCAGGCCCGAGGTCTGGACGTCGCGCTCGGCGATCCCGGCGCGGCGCAGGGCGGCCATGACCTGGGTCATGCGGGTCGCATTGTCGCGCATCGCCTCCTGGGCCGTCGCCGCCTCGGTCTGGACGCCGAAACTGATGGTCGCCATGTCCGGCGCGGCCTTGACCTCGCCATAGGCCGACAGGTTCAGGGAGGGCGGAGGCTGCATCATTTGGACGCCCGGCTGGACCGTCTGGGCCGCAGCCGGCGCGACGGCGCCCATCACCGCAGCGGCCGTCAGGGCCCCGCCCAGCATCAGGGATTGGAAGGCGCGTTTCATGAAGATGTCTCCGTGGAAGATCCCGACCGACGGGGTCGTCGATCCATGGCCGTAACCTTGGCCTTTTACGCCTGAACGAACGTCCGGTCGTCGATGTCGGTTTCCGTTCATCTTGATGAATTCGCCGAAACGGACGCGGCGAAGATCAGGCCCTTGGCAAGCCGCGCCCTCCCCTGCTAGGCCGTTCCTCCCGCCGCGCCGCGCCTCTCGGCCGCGTCCCTGGGGGCCTGTAGCTCAATGGTTAGAGCCGACCGCTCATAACGGTCTGGTTGGGGGTTCGAGTCCCTCCGGGCCTACCAACGGTTTGTCGAGCGCCTATACTTGGTTCAATGGATGCTTGATCTGCGCGCCGCAGCACGCATCCGGCCTCTGGGTAAGAGCAAAAGATGTTGGAAGTTCTCGCCTCTGCCCTGCTCTTCGCGATAGCCGTAGGGTTTTTCGTACTGGCAAGACGCCACGGATCGGCCAATCCGCCCCACCGATTTGCCATTTCCAAGATGGGTATTGGGACGAGGACCGCCATAATTTTGGGCGTTCTGGCCCTGCTGTTCGCCTATTTTTCTTATCGATAGCCTGCCTTCAAGGCATGGTGGAAGCTCGAAGGCGCTTCAGCCCCTCGCGGGCGTACTCATTGTCTGGATCAAGCCGCAGCGACGTTTCGAAATGGGCGATCGCCGCCGCAAAGTCGCCCTCGGCCACCGAAATGTCGGCCAGGCCGTCATGGCTGAAGGCCGATTGCGGAAACTGTTCGAGCGTGAACTCGAAGATGCGGCGCGCCTCATCCATGGCCGGCAGGCCGGACAGCTCATAGCCGATCTCGACCAGAAGCTCGTCGGTGGCGAAGGCTTCGGCCGATGGCTGGGCCGCCTTCATGGCCTGATACTGGCGGATTCCGGCCTCGGCCCCTCCCGCCATCACCGCATCCAGGATCGCCGTCTTGGGCTGAACATCCGGCAAGGACGTCGGCTCGCCGAAATAGAGGCCGGCGAGGGCCCGGGCGGTCCCGCCGCCGCTGGCCTCGTCGCTGTTGCTGAGGACCACGATGGTCAGGTCGTCTTCGGGGAAGCGGGCGACCATGTTGGAAAACCCCGGCCCGCTGCCCGCATGGCCGACCATACGGCGACCGTGCCAGGTGCGAATCTCCCAGCCGAAGCCGTAGTTGTTGCGCGCCCCGTCGGTCATCTGGGCCAGGGAGGCGGGAGAGACCAGCCGCCCGGCGCCGACCGCCTGAGCCCAGGTCGACAGATCGTCCACGGTGCTGCTGAGCCCCGCCTCGCCGTAGACGCCGGTCATCGACTGCGGCGTCGCCTCGATGAAGGTGGAGCCGATCGAATAGTAGCCGGTCGCCAGATGAGGGATGATCCGGCGTGAAGCGTTGAAGACCGTATGATCCATGTGGAGCGGCGCCAGAATCCGCTCACGAAGGACCTCCGGATAGGGTTTGCCGGCGACCCGTTCGATGATCGTCCCCAACAGGTTGTAGCCGGTGTTGCTGTACCGATAGCCCTGGCCCGGCGCGAATTCGAGCGGCCGATCCCGCACCAGGGCCACGACGCCGCCGGGGCCGTAGGTTCGGCTGTCCAGGGCTTCGTCCCAGTCCGGCAGGCTGGTGTAGTTGGGGATTCCGGAGGTGTGGGTCAGCAGTTGCCGCACGGTGACGGCCCGCCAAGCCGGGGGACAGTCGGCGAGGTGGTCGCAGGCCAGGTCATCGACGCTGAGCCGCCCCTCCTCCTGCAGCATCATGATCAGAAGGGCGGTGAAGGGCTTGGTGACCGAGGCCAGTTGATAGACGGTGTCGGTGTCATTGGGGACGTCGAAGGCCCGGTTCGCCAGTCCATAGCTTCCCCGGAAGACAGGCCTCCCGTGCGCGGCGACCAGGACAGTCCCGCTGAAGGCCGCGTTCTGCACCGCCGCCTTCATATAGGCGTCGAAGGCCGCGCTCAGATCGGGTGCGACGGCGGACGGTGACGGGGCTGACTGGAGCTGGGCGGCCTGGATCGAGGTCGCGCACGCGCCGCTCAGCAGGGCGCAGGCAGCTGCGGCAGCCGCGCGCCAGGTCTTGTTCAAAGCCACGTCAAATCCTCCGTCACATCCAGATATCTTTGCATCAAATTATTTTACGTCAAGATATTTTACACAAAGGTTTGTGCGTGTGGTTTTCACCGCCTATCCTCCCCCCATGATCCAGACCCCCTCCTCGCCGGACGTGATCGACGCCGTCCTGGCTGACTGGCGAAACGCGCGGCCCCAAACCCAGGCCGACGCCCTGAACATCGTGGGACGCATCCTGTGGCTGGGGCGACGGTACGAAGAGGCCGTGGCGCAGATGCTGGCCGAACACGGCCTGTCCTATTCCGACTATGACGTGCTGGCGACCCTGCGCCGCGCCGGCGCGCCCTTCGAACTGTCGCCGACGGATCTGGCTAAGCGTGTCCTGCTGAGTTCGGGCGGCCTGACGGCCTGCCTGCGGCGTCTGGAGACGCGAGGCCTGGTGTCGCGCCACAGTGTGAAGGAAGACCGCCGACGCCTGTTGGCGCAGCTGACGCCGGAAGGTCTGACCCTGGTCGAGGGTTTCATAGACCCGCGTTTCGCCATGGCCGAACGCGCGCTGGCCCCGCTGGACCCGACCCAGAGACGGGAGGCGGAGACGGTGCTGCGCCGCCTGATGACGGCGGCGGAAAACTGAGGCTGCTGCGGATCAGCCGCCCTGGGTCCAGCGTTCGACGTCGGGCTCCAGTCCGATCAGGGCCAGGCCGGCGGCGATGGATTCGAACTCTCCGCCGGTCTCGATCCGGTCGGGGCCGAAGCGGCGGGTGAACAGGGTGCGGACGGCGGGGGTCAAGGAGGTGCCGCCGGTCAGGAAGACGCGGTCGATGGTGGAGGGGGCCAGGCCGGAGCGGTCGATGGCTTGGTCCAGCGCCGCCTCCATCTCGGCCAGTTCGGGGGCGATCCAGGCGTCGAACTGGGCCCGCGTGACCGTCGCCTCGATCCGCACCCCGCCCGCGACGAAGCGGAAATCGGCCGTCTCGTCCCGCGACAGATCCTGTTTCAGGCTGGAGACGGCGCGGTACAGGGCGTGGCCGTGGTTGTCGTCCAGCACCTCGATCAGCCGCTCGATCTTCTCGGGCTCAAGCGAGGTGGTCGCCAGGGCGCGGATGTCGCGCATGTCGCGCGACGCCCGCAGCAGGGCCAGCTGGTCCCAGCGGGCGAAGGCGGAATAGTAGCGCTGGGGCGCCGGCAGGGTCTTGCCCAGGCTGGTGTAGAAACTGCCCTTGCCCAGTTCGGGCGAGACCAGATGGTCGATGATCCGATAGTCGAAGGCGTCGCCGGCCACTCCGACGCCGGATTGGGCCAGGGGCGTGGATTTCAGCCCCTCGGGCGTGCGTTCGAACCGGACGATGGAGAAGTCGCTGGTGCCGCCGCCGAAGTCGGCGACCAGGACGGTGGCGTCCCGTTCCAGGGTGCGGGCGAAATAGAAGGCGGCGCCGACGGGTTCATAGGCGTAGCGGACGTCCTGGAACCCTAGCCGCTTGAACGCCGTCTCGTAGCGCGACAGGGCCAGGGCCTCGTCGGGCCGATTGCCGGCGAAGGTCACGGGGCGGCCGACGATGACGCGGGGCGGCAGATCGGCCATGGCGGCCCCCGCATGGTGGCGCACCTTCAGCAGGAAGGCGGACAGCAGATCCTCGAACGTATAGCGCCGGTCGTGGATGCGGGTCTCGGTGAAGGCGGCGCTGGCGGCGAAGGTCTTGAACGACTGAATGAAGCGCGTGTCCACCGGATCGTCCACATAGGCCTCGATGGCCCAGGGCCCGGCCTCGACCACCCGTTCGGGGCGACCGCCGTCTTCGGCCGGGTGAAACTGGAAGCTGAGGGCCGAGCGGAAGGTGGAGACGCCGCCCGACCCGTCCACCGTGAAACGGACCAGCTCGGCGCCGGTCGCAGGATCGGCCAGGGCCACGACCGAATTGGTCGTGCCGAAGTCTATGCCGATCGTGATCGGTTGCGGCGTGGTCATGACCCGGCTCCTCGAAGGGCGGGCTTCCTACAGTGTCCCGGCGGATTAGGAAACGCCGGATCGGGGCTCTACCGGCGGTTCGTCGCCTCGGCGTGTCGCGCCAGCAAGGCCTCGGCCTGGCCCAGGTGCAGACGTTCGACCATGGCGCCCCCCACCCGGATCGCGCCTCGCCCCTCGGCTTCCGGCGCGGCGAAGGCCGCCACCACCGCCTGCGCCGCCTGGACCTCAGCCTCGGACGGGGCGAAGGCGGCGTTGGCGGCGGCGATCTGGGACGGGTGGATCAGGCTCTTGCCGTCAAAGCCGTACAGCCGGCCCTGCGCCGCCTCGGCCGCCAGGCCGTCGACGTCCTCGATCCGGTTGAACACCCCGTCGATGGCCAGCAGTCCGTGCGCCCGCGCCGCGACCACCAGGGCCGCCAGCCAGGGTTTGAACGGTTCGCGATCCGGCGACGCGCCCGTCCTCAGGGCCTTGGCCAGGTCGTTGACCCCCAGCATCAACCCCTGAAGCCCCCCGCCCGCCGCCGCAATCTCGCTCAGGGCGATCAGGCCGCGCGGCGTCTCGATCATGGCCCACAGGGCCACGCCCGGCGCCCCGGCCGACAGGGCGTGAACCGTCTCGGCCGTCTCGACCTTGGGCGCGACGATCAGACCGGCGCCCGCATCCGCCAAGGCACTCAGATCGTCCTCGCCCCACGCCGTGTCCAAGGCGTTGATCCGCACGCCCAACCGGGGCCGGAAGCCCCCCGTCTTCACCGCCGCGACCGCCGCCGCCCGCGCGTCGATCTTGGCCTCGGGCGCCACCGCGTCCTCCAGGTCCAGGATCGCCACGTCGCAGTCCAGCGTCCGCGCCTTCTCCACCGCCCGGGCGTTCGAGGCCGGCAGATAGAGGACGCTGCGGACCAGATCGCGCCGCATCAGACCCGCCCGGTCACAGGAACCAGCGCCCCGGTCATGGCCCGGCTCTCAGGCGAGGCCAGGAACAGGATCACCGCCGCCAGATCGGCCGGCGCCACCCAGGTCGCCGGATCGGCGTCGGGCATGTCCTTGCGGTTGGCGGGCGTGTCAATGATTGACGGCAACACCGCATTGACCGTTACGGACGTGGTCTTCAGCTCCTCCGCCAGGGCCTGGGTCAGGGCGTGGACACCCAGCTTGGCGGCGCCGTAAGCCCCCATGCCCGCGCCGGGCTTCAGCGCCGCAGCCGAGCCGACATTGACGATCCGCCCCTCCGACGCCGCCTTCAGATAGGGCAGGGCCGCGCGACTGGCGTTCAGGGCGGTGGTCAGGTTCAGGGCCTGCATCCGGTCCCAGGCCGGCTGCGCATCGTCCGTCGTCTGCCAGACGAAGCCGCCGGCGATATTGGCCAGGACGTCCAGCCGCCCGTAACGGCTGATGACAGAGGCCACGGCCTCCTCGGCCTGGGCCGGGTCGGTCAGATCGACGCCGCCGACCTCCAGCACTCCGGCGGGAACCGGATGGCCTTCGGCGTGGTCGATGACGGCGACCGCCAGCCCCGCCGCCAGGGCAGCCTCCAGCACGGCCCGGCCCAGCACCCCGTGCCCGCCCGTGATCGCGATCACCCGTTTCATCTCGTCCTCCATCCCTTTGCCCCTCTCGTCTGTCGGCTCAGCCTGCGGCGAAGACCTTGGCCATCAGGCGCTCCAGCCCCGCCTGGTCCACGGCGTCGAAGGCCGCCTGGGTCGTCGCGTCCACGTCGAACACGGCGATCAGTTCGCCCTGAGCGTCAAACACCGGAACCACGATCTCGCTGGCCGAGCGGCTGTCGCAGGCGATATGGCCGGGGAAGGCGTGGACGTCCTCGACCAGCTGGGTCTGGCGCGTCGCCGCCGCCGTCCCGCACACCCCGCGCCCGAAGGCGATCCGCAGACAGCCCAGCGTCCCCTGATACGGCCCGACCACCAGTTCGTCGGCCCCATCCGGCGTCTTGGCCGGCGCCACGACATAAAAGCCCGTCCAGAAATAATGGTCGAAGGCGTCGGCCAGCATCGAGGCCACGGTGGCCATTCGCGCGGTCAGATTCGGCTCCCCGTCCAGCACCGCCAGGATCTCGGCCTCGACCTCGGCATAGCGGTTCGCCTTGTCGGCGGGGCGGTCGTCGCGGGGGACATAGGACATGGGCGCTCCTTCGATTCGCAGTCGATATAGGAGGCCCCATCCCCGGAAGCGAGCCTTCGTCCACAGGGTTCAATTTGTTAAATACCGGAAATCGCACAACAAGGTTCGTCGTGTCGAAATTTGCCGCTTGCTGTGGCGCCGCTTTGTCGCAAAACATTGTTAACCATGTTGGGCGGTCTGACCCGTCGGCGCCGGCGCGCCGTCCTGCGTCGCGTCGGCCAGTGGGATTGCGGGAGCGACAGGAAGGTATGGGCGAGTACGACAACGCCGGTCACGGTCCGTCCCAGCTCCAGCGGCATCGTATGCCCCTGGCCGGCGGCGCCGTGGCGGTTCTGATCCTGCTGATCGCCGTCCTGCTGCTGGCCAGCTGCGGCGACGGCGCGCCCGGCTTCTGGCGGCGCGGCCAGAACGAGGCCGCCCTGTCCTGCCCCCGCCCGGCCTCGGTCACAGGGTCCGAGTTCAACGCCCAGGAGGCGAGCCTGCGCCACCTGCGCCGCGCCGCCTTCCGCGGCGACGTCTTCGCCCAGCTGGAGCTGGGCTCGCGCTACGCCGCCGTCCGCGCCACCGACAAGAATATCGAGGATCCGATCGAAAGCTCGGTCTGGTACGCCATGGCCCTGGCCAATGACGAGGGCTACGCCCCGATCAACGGGGTCGAACCCCAGGGCGGCGGCCTGTTCGGCGGCGGTCTGCGCCGTCTGTCGAAGTACGACGACTGCCGCGCCTTCGAACGCCACCGCGCCTATCAGGTTCTGGACCGCCAGCTGTCGCGGATGAGCCGCGAGGAGCAGGAGGCGGTGCGCGACCGGGTCATCTACGTCCTCTCCACCCAGGACGCCGAGGGCTATCGCACCCTGGCCCGCCTCCACGACGGTCTCTACGGCCCCTTCGGCGAGCCTGCCGACAATCGCGAGGCCCGTGAGGCGCTCGGCCGCAAGCCCGAGGGCAAGAGCTTGGGCCAGCCCCGTTCGCGCGGCGGCTACTGGGCGGCGGTCAATCTGTTCCAGCGGAACGACGTCGACGCCTATCTCTATAACTATCTGGCGGTCCAGACTGGCGACGTCGGCGCCTATGTGCTGATGAAGGACTTCGAGCGCTCCTCGCCCGGCCGCGCCCAATATGCAGGCTTCGTCGAGGCCAAGGCGCGTCAGTGGACCCCGCCCTTCGAATTCTATCCGCTGGAGGCCCCGGCCTCCGGCGTCCCCTTCTCGGACGAGAGCCGCCCGCGCGGCGACGCCTATGAATACGCCCTGTCGCGGCTTCAGGGCGAACTGCCCTTCGTCCATGTGGGCCGCGCCCTGCGCTATCTGGGCGTGACGCCCGAGGCCGTCACCGCGCCCGAACAGCTGTCCCGGCAACAGATCGAGGCCTTTGAAGCCATGCTCGGCCATGCGACCGAGAGCCGGCTGTCGCCGCTGGAGCGGGTCCGCGCCATCCAGCTGGCCGCCGTCAACGGCTCGTCCGAGGCCCAGCTGGTCCTGGCCGTCATGTACGCCGAGGGGATCGGCCTACCCGCCGACTACGCCCGGTCGTTCAAATGGTTCGAGGAGGCGGCCCGCCAGGGCAGCCCCGAGGCCAAGTTCGCCATGTCCACCTATTTCGCCCTCGGCGTCGCCGGGGTGGCGGATCAGGACAAGGCCGAGGCCGTCGCCTTCCGCATCGAATCCGCGCTGTCGGGCTTCGGCCCCTCGGCCTCGCGCCTGCAGGCCCTGTTGTCCCAGGTGTCCCGCGCCCAACAACAGCGCCGCTAAAAGGGAGGGTCTGGTCGCATGAACATCCGCTCGCTCGCGAAGGTCTCGCTCCTCGTGGCCTTGGCCCTGTCCATCGTCACCGCCCTGCCCGACCCGGTTCAGGCCCAGGTCGCCGCCAAGGTCGAGGCCCAGACCCGCCCCAATTTCGGCGTCCTGCTCGATCCGCCGACCCGCAGCCGCCCGCACGCCCATCGCCGCTACGACTACGGTCATTATCGCGGCCCCGACTGGCGCCCCCTGCCCCGCCCCCCGCATCAGGACGAGGTCGTCCTGGTCGATTGCGGCGGCAATCCCGGCTCGGGCGCGATCGAGAGCGCGGTCCAGCGGGTGCGTCCGGGCGGAACCCTGATCATCCGGGCCAGGGCCGGCGCCTGCGTCGGCTGGCTGAACATCGACAAGCCGATGACCATCATCGGCGACAGCGGCTTCGATCCGCGCCGCTGGGATGCGGCCACGCCCACCCTCCAGGCGCCGGACGGCCTGCCCTGCCTGACCGCCGCCCCCGGCGTCCGGGTCGAGGTCCGCGACCTGGTCTTCGCCTCGCCCCACGCCGGCGACGCCGCCTGCGTCATCGGCTATGGCGCTGAAATCGTCATGAGCCGCGTCGGCTTCCGCCACGCCGGGGACGAGGCGGCGATCTACGCCGACGGCGGCCTTCTGGACCTGCGCGACGTTCTGATCGACGCCCGCACCGTCTCGGCCGCCGTGGTCGCCGACGGCGCCGCCGTCACCCTGTACGAGACCGCCATCACCGGCGCCGTCTCGGGCGTGGACCTGACGCCGGGATCGACCGGCCCGTCCAGCCTGACCTCGGTCACCCTGATCGGCTCGGAACAGCCGAACAACTTCGGCCCCCGCGCCATCGGCCTGATCGTCCGCGCCTCGCGCGACTACGGCCAGGTGGCCGTCAGCAACGCCAAGATCTGCGGCTATGTCGAAGGGGTGGCCGTCGAGGGCGCCTCGGTCTCGGTCTCCAACAGCCGCATCTGCAAGGGCGACAAGGGCGCCGTCCTCTACAACGGCGAACTGCTGTTCAATCAGAACCGCGTCCGCGTGGATCAGGTCGGGGTCGCCGCCGCCTCGGGCCGGGCGGTGATCACCGGCAACAGTTTCGCCGGCGTTCGCGACGCCATCTACGGCGAGCCGCGCGCCAGCATCGAGGCCCGCGACAATCGGGTGTGGTCGCGCGACCTGTGCCGCCCCCGCTTCGAAAACCGCTACCGCGACCGCTACGTCCCCTCCTGGGGCGGCGGCGACCGCGGCTATGACTGCCAATACAGCCCCTATCCGCGCGACTGGTGGGAGGCCGAAGACGGTCAGTACTATGACTACGGCTATCCGCTGGACGGCTATGATCGGTACCAGCAGGGCTACGGCTGGTATGATCGGGACGGCCGCTATGTGCCGGACAACCGCTACTATGGCGATGATCGTTGGAGTCGCGGCGGGCGCGGCTGGTAATCGTCCCTGTACGGCGCAGTCCGCCGGTTCGGCGTGATCCGAAAAACCGAGGTTCGGAAACCGGTTTCAGGCTCACGCTTTGTTACAAACGCCATGGTCAAGCCGGTTTCGCCGCGCTAGAGCAGGCCGCATGTGCGAGCGGGTCAACCCGCCGAACCTTAAGACAAAGCTCAGGGGCTTAAGATGACTCAGTGGGTGTACGGCTTCGGCGGAGGCTCCGCCGACGGCGACGCGTCGATGAAGAACCTTCTCGGCGGCAAGGGGGCGAACCTGGCGGAAATGTCCGCCCTGGGCCTGCCCGTCCCGCCCGGCTTCACCATCACCACCGAGGTCTGCACCTACTATTACGCCCACGGCGAGACCTATCCGGCCGATCTGGAAGACCAGGTGAAGATGGCCCTGGCCAAGGTCGAGGGCGTGGTCGGCAAGACCTTCGGCGACGTGGACAATCCCCTGCTGGTCTCGGTGCGTTCGGGCGCGCGGGCCTCGATGCCCGGCATGATGGACACGGTGCTGAACCTGGGCCTGAACGACCAGACGGTCGAGGGCCTGGCCAGGCTGTCGGGCGACCGGCGATTCGCCTTCGACTCCTATCGCCGCTTCATCACCATGTATTCCAACGTGGTCCTGGGCCTCAGCCACGACGACTTCGAAGAGGTGCTGGACGCCCACAAGGACCGGCTGGGCGTCAGCGTCGACACCGATCTGAAGGCCGAGGACTGGGAGCGGGTCGTCGAAGACTACAAGGCCGTGGTCGAGCGCGAACTGGGCCACCCCTTCCCGCAGGATCCGAAGGACCAGTTGTGGGGCGCCGTCGGCGCCGTGTTCGAAAGCTGGATGAACGACCGGGCCAAATTCTATCGCCGCATGCACGACATCCCGGAAAGCTGGGGCACGGCCGTCAATGTCCAGTCGATGGTGTTCGGCAATATGGGCGAGACCTCGGCGACCGGCGTGGCCTTCACCCGCAACCCCTCGACCGGCGAGGCGCGGCTGTACGGCGAGTTCCTGATCAACGCCCAGGGCGAAGACGTGGTCGCGGGCATCCGCACGCCCCAGTCCCTGACCAGGATCGGCCGCGAGGAGATGGGCGAGACCGCCCCCTCGATGGAAGAGGCCATGCCCGAGGTGTTCGGCCAGTTCGTCGAGGTGGTCGGCAAGCTGGAGAGCCACTATCGCGACATGCAGGACATCGAGTTCACGGTCGAACAGGGCCGGCTCTGGATGCTGCAGACCCGCAACGGCAAGCGCACCGCCAAGTCGGCGCTGAAGGTGGCGGTCGATCTGGCGGCGGAAGGCGTGATCAGCCAGGAAGAAGCCGTCAGCCGGGTCGAGCCCTCGGCGCTCGATCAGTTGCTGCACCCGACCCTGGACCCGGAGGCGCCCCGCACCGTCATCGCCGCCGGCCTGCCCGCCTCGCCCGGCGCGGCGACCGGCAAGATCGTGTTCGACGCCGACGAGGCCGAGCGTCTGGCCGGGCTGGGCGAGGCCGTCATCCTGGTGCGTGAGGAGACCAGCCCTGAGGACATCCACGGCATGCATGCGGCGCGGGGCATCGTCACGGCGCGGGGCGGCATGACCAGCCACGCGGCCGTGGTGGCGCGCGGCATGGGCCGGGCCTGCGTCTCGGGCGCCGGCGAGATCCATATCGACGAGGCCAAGGGCGTCTTCACCGCCCGCGGCCGCAGCTTCAAGACCGGCGACATCATCACCATCGACGGCTCCAAGGGCGAGGTGCTGGACGGCGCCGTGCCGATGATCGAGCCGGAACTGACCGGCGACTTCCAGACCCTGATGGGCTGGGCCGACAAGGTGCGCCGCCTGAAGGTGCGCGCCAACGCCGAGACCCCGCTGGACGCCAAGACCGCGCGCGGCTTCGGCGCCGAGGGCATCGGCCTGTGCCGGACCGAGCATATGTTCTTCGACGACACCCGGATTGCCGCCGTGCGCGAGATGATCCTGGCCGACGACGAGGCCGGGCGCCGCACGGCCCTGGCCAAGATCGCCCCGTTCCAGAAGTCGGACTTCGTCGAACTGTTCGAGATCATGGCCGGTTTGCCTGTCACCGTTCGCCTGCTGGATCCGCCGCTGCACGAGTTCATTCCCCATACGGAAGAGGACATCGACGCCCTGGCCGCCTCTTCGGGCATCGACGCCGAGAAGCTGAAGCGCCGGGCCAAGGAGCTGCACGAGACCAACCCCATGCTGGGCCACCGCGGCTGCCGGCTGGGCGTGGCCTATCCCGAGATCTACGAGATGCAGGTCCGGGCCGTGCTGGAGGCGGCGCTGGAGGTGAAGAAGAGCTCGGGCCAGGCGCCGATCCCGGAGATCATGCACCCGCTGGTCGCCCTGGGTCTGGAGATGAAATATCTGCGCGAACTGACCGACCGCACGGCCAAGGCGGTGTTCGCCGAGGCCGGCGACAGCGTCGACTATCTGGTCGGCACCATGATCGAACTGCCCCGCGCCGCCATCCGCGCGGGCGATCTGGCCGAGCACGCCCAGTTCTTCAGCTTCGGCACCAATGACCTGACCCAGACCACCTTCGGCATCAGCCGCGACGATTCAGGGCGGTTCCTGCAGGCCTATCTGGACAAGGGCATCTTCGAGACGGACCCCTTCGTGCGTCTGGACCAGGACGGCGTCGGCGGCCTGATCGAGATCGCCACCGAACGAGGCCGTGCGGTTCGCCCCGAGGTCAAGCTGGGCATCTGCGGCGAGCACGGCGGGGATCCGTCGTCGATCGCCTTCTGCGAAAAGGCCGGCCTGGACTATGTCTCCTGCTCGCCCTACCGCGTGCCGATCGCCCGCCTGGCGGCGGCCCAGGCGGCCCTGAGCGGGGAGCGTGAGAAGGACCGCTGAGGTTAGACATTCTCCGTCATCCTCGGGCTTGACCCGAGGATCGGACGCGACGCCGCTTGTGCGAAGACTTTGACGCACAGCCCGATCAACGTCTGGTCCTCGGGTCGAGCCCGAGGATGACGGGGTGAAAGATTAGAGGGCGGTCTCTAACGAGGCCGCCCTTTTTGTTGCATCGCCACAAAGTCGCCGACCTTGACAGAACGCAGTGTGTGTCTCGCCGTCCACAGACGATGGACCGTTGTGGCGGCCTCTGGAACAGAGAACGCCCTCACCTATTTAAGCACTCGCTGGATGGGGCTGATGATCCAACCGGTCATCACATCTAGGAGTTAATAAGAAACAATGCGCAACATTCTTCTCGCTGCTGTCGCCGTTTCCGCAATCGCCGCTCCGGCCTTTGCTCAAACCAATCCTGAACCGCGTGGTTACGGATCGCTGGGCTATACTCATCTTGAAGGCGACAACGCCACCACCGGCGCCGTGACCGGCCGCCTGGGCGTCAATTTGAACCGCTACCTGGCTCTGGAGACCGAGGCCTCGGTCGGCGTCAAGGACGACGACTTCACCGTCGCCGGCGTGGACGGCACGACCAAGCACGAGTGGGACGCCGCAGGCTATGTGGTCGGCAAGGTGCCGGTCTCGGACAAGCTGGAGCTGTTCGCGCGCGGTGGTTACGGCCATACCGAGCTGAAGCAGGAGTTCCCCGGCGCCAACACCGACGTGGGCGGCGACAGCTGGAACTACGGCGCCGGCGCCAACTACTATCTGGACGGCGTGAACGGCCTGCGCGCCGACTGGACCCGTCGCGACTACCGCGATGATGCAGGCGAGGCTGACGCCTATTCGCTCAGCTACATCCGTCGCTTCTGATCCCGGCGATCAGGCGGATTGAAGAAGGCGCGCTCCGAAAGGGGCGCGCCTTTTTTCTTTCAGGACTTCAGGCGAAGTCGCCAGCCAAGGCCCAGCGCTGCGAGCCTTCGCCGAACGGACGCACAAACCAGTCGCGGTACTGTTCGAAGGCTTCGATGATCTTCTGACGCAGGGCCTGGGCGTCCACCGCCTCGCCGCGCTGGCGCCTGAGGGCCGCAACGCAGTCAACGACCAAATTCTGATGAGCCGAGCCGCCCATGCTCTTCAGCACGGCGGCGATATCCTGAGCCAGGCTTTCCAGCACTGTCTTCGGCGTCGTCTGAGCCATCTGGGAACTCCCCTGTTCTCGACAATCGAACGCCTCGCAAAATCCGCCGCCGGATTCAAGCGTGGCCTCAGAAATTATCGTCGCAGATCGGGATTAACCTGCCGTAACGCCGGTCGAAACTTTTGGTTTCGTCACCCTAGCCACGCTTGCGCACGAACACGGTCCCGGCCGAGTACCCTGCGCCGAAGCTGCAGATCAGACCGGTCTCACCGGGGACGAAGCCGTCGTTGTGCAGGTGGAAGGCGATGATCGAGCCGGCCGAGGAGGTGTTGGCGTAGTCGTCCAGGATGATGACGTTCTCTTCCGACGACGGTTCGCGACCCAGCACCTTCTTGCCGATCAGCTGGTTCATGTTGATGTTGGCCTGGTGCAGCCACAGCCGCCTCAATTCCTGCGGATCCAGGCCCAGTTCGCCGGCGTGGTCGACAATCATGTCCGAAACCATCGGCACCACGTCGCGGAAGACCTTGCGACCCTGCTGGATGAACAGCTTGTCGTTCTGGACGCTGTCGTCGGCGACCGGCGAATCCAGATGGTCGGTGTCGCGCGCGTTGCGATTCAGGAAGCCGAAATTGTTGCGGATATTGTTCGAGAAAACCGTCTTCAGCCGCGTGCCCAGCACGTCCCAGCCGCCGGGCCCGGCGGTGTCCGAGGATTCCACGATCACGGCGGTCGCCACATCGCCGAAGATGAAATGGCTGTCGCGGTCGGTGAAGTTCAGGTGGGCCGAGCAGATCTCCGGATTGACCATCAGCACGGCCTTGACCGAGCCGCCGGCGATGAAGTCGGCCGCCGTCTTGATGCCGAAGGTGGCCGAGGAGCAGGCCACATTCATGTCGAAGGCGAAGCCCTCGATCCCCAGGGCCTGCTGCACCTCGATGGCCATGGCCGGATAGGGGCGTTGCATGTTGGAAGCGGCGCAGAGCACCGCGCCGATCTCGCTGACCGGCTTGCCCCAGGCCTCGATCGCCTGACGGGCGGCCTTGACCGCCATCTCGGCCAGGATCGACAGCTCCTCATTGCTGCGTTCGGGCAGGTTGGGCGCCATGCGGGCGGGGTCGATCACCCCGGCCTTGTCCATCACGAACCGCTGCTTGATGCCCGAGGCCTTTTCGATGAACTCGGGCGAGGAATGGGGCTTGGCCTCCAGTTCCCCCGCCTCGATCCGATCTGCGTGACGGGCGTTCCAGCCGTCGGCCCAGGCGTTGTAGCTGTCGACCAGTTCGGCGTTGGAGACCGATTGTTCGGGGGTGAAGAGGCCGGTTGCGGCGATGACGGCGTGTTGCACGGGTAGACAGTTTCCTTTGCGAACGCCTTCAATAGGACGGCGGCGGCCTGCGGTCGAGAGAGGCGATGATCCCGGCGGCCCAGCGCTGAACCTGGCCACGCGGCGCCGGCGGCGGCGGCAGATCGCGGGCCGCGATCAGGGCTTGGACCAGATCCTCGGCCTCGCAGGGCCAGCCCTGAGGCGTGACATAGATCGGATAGTGGATCAGGGCGGCCAGGATCAGATGATCGACTGTGGCGCGCCGGGTGCGGCGGTCGAAGCCCAGCCGGTCGTCGGTCAGGCCCCAGCCGGCGTAGAAGGGCCGGCCATAGACCGACACCGCCCGACCCCGCATCAGAGCCTCGAATCCGGTCAGGGAGGTCAGGGTCGCGACCCGGCGGCAGGCGTTCAGGCAGTCGATGATGTCCAGCCCGTCCGCCACGGCGTCGACGGCGGACAGGGCCGAGGCGTCCAGCCGTCCGGGCCGGTTCCCCGCCAGAACGTCGGGGTGGTTGCGATAGACCAGAAAGGCGTCCGGGTGATCGGCCCGCGCCGCCTCGACCAGGGCGGAGTTGGTGTTCAGGTCCGGTTCGCAGCCCAGCAGGATCGACTTGTCGTTCTCCACCTGGCCGACGACCAGCAGCACTTCGCGATCGCCACTCCTGTCTTTGGGCCAGTCCGCCGGCGCCTGGCCCTTCAGATTATATTTCGACAGGCCGGCCTCGACGATGCGGGTCCGAAGCGCAGCGGCGCGGGCCAGCTGCTCCGGCGTGGCGGCGGTCGTCTCGATCAGGGTTTCCAGCCGCGACGGGCGCGACGGGTCGTAATAGACCCCCTGGTCGTCCAGGGCGACCGACAGGGCGCCGACGAAATCGGACCCCAGGCCGCGCGAACGGATGAAGCCGTCCTCCATGCGAACGGTCGGGCCGTCAAAGGTTGCGGCGGCCCGGCGCACGGCCTCGCTCTCCTTGCCCGCCCACCAGATCAGCCGACCATTGGTCGCGGCGGCATGGGCGGCGGCCCGCGACGGCGACATGAAATAGCGCATCCGCGCCTTGGGCGAGTTCAGCAGGCGGCGCACCGGCGGGCGTTTGGCCGGGGCGAAGCCGACGGCGGACCAGGCGCCCGCCAGCCGGTCGGCCCGATCACGCAGGCAAATCAGCCGCTCCAGCGCCTGTTCAGCTTCGCACCGTTCGCCGGTGACGGGATCGACATAGCGGCTGTAGGCGATCAGGGCGGCGGCGGCGACCTGTTCCAGACTGCGCCCTACACCCCGGCGGCCGGTGTCCACGGCGTCGGTCGTCAGGCCCCAGCCGGAATAGAAGGGCGCCCCGAAACAGCGCACCGGCAGGCCGCGCAACAGGGCCTCGAATCCGAGCGCAGACGTGACGCAATAGACGGCGTCCACCGCCGCCAGCAGGTCGGCGGGCCGCACGTCGGCGTCCACCAGGGTGACGCCGGACAGATCGGTGACGCACCCCCGCTTCCGGCCCGCCGCCACCGCCGGGTGGCGTTTGACGATCAGCTGGGCCTCGGGCTCGTCGCGCCGGGCGGCGGCGACCATGGCGTCGAAACTGTCTTGCGTCGCCAGCCCATAGCCGATGGAGGCGTCGCCGAAGGTCTGGTCCACGATCAGGACGCGGCGGCCGGGCCGCAGCAGGCCGGGCTCCAGCGGCCCGCCCATATTGGTCTTGGACACGCCCGAGGCGACGATGCGGTCGATCAGGGCGCGGGCGCGGGCGGTCAGGGCGGCGTCGCACCAGGCGTCGGCGGTCTGGATCAGATGTTCGAGGCGGCTCGGCCGGGTGGCGTCATAATAGACGCCCAGATCATCGACGATCAGGCTGAGGCTGGCCGCCCCCGCCTCCCCCAGGCCGACCGAACGCAGGAAGCCGTCTTCCAGCGCGACATAGGGGCGGGCGTTGGCTTCCGCCCAGCGGCGACCGGCGGCGGCCGTCGGCTTCATGCCCCAGCCCAGCACGGCCTGAACCTCGGCGCCCGGCAGGCGACGCAGGTCGTAGTCGTTCAGGAAGACATCGAGGAAGGGGACCTTCAGCACGCCGGGCGCGCAGACCCAGGCGGGGGTTTTTGCGGCGATGTCCGAAACTGGGGTCAAGGCGGGTCCGACGGATTGAGCGCGAGGTTTAGGGCGGTTGGGGGCGTCGGGCTAGAGTGTGCTGATCTTCCCCCGCTTGCGGGGAAGTGTCAGGCCGTGGCGCGCAGCGACACGCCTGACGATGGGGGAAGTCTTCTTGTTGAAACAAGACTCCCCTCTCCGACCCTGGTCCGCTGCGCGGACGCCGGGCCACCTCTCCCGCAAGCGGGAGAGGGTCTTGAGCGCCTACCCCGCGATCTGACCGAAGTCCGCCACCCGGCCCATCACGTCCCGCACCTGACCCAGCAGCTTCAGCCGATTGTCGCGTTCCTCAGCCACGTCGGAGTTGACCAGCACGTCCTCGAAGAACCGGTCCACCGGGGCGCGCAGGGCCGCCAGGGCGGTCATGGCGGCGGCGAAATCCTCGGTCTCCAGGGCGGTCTCGACGGCGGTGCGGGCGGCGTTGACGGCGAAGGCCAGGGTGGTCTCGGCCTCGGGCTGGTTCGGCAGGCCGGTCTGGACCATGCCGGTCGGAACCGGTCCCTTCTTCTCCTCGGCGCGCAGGATGTTGGAGGCCCGCTTGTAGCCGGCCAGCAGATTGGCCCCGTCGTCGGTGGCGAGGAAGGCGGCCAGGGCTTCGACCCGGCGCACGATGCGGACGAGGTCGTCGTCGCCCAGGGCGAAGACGGCGGCGACGAGGTCGTGGCGCTGGCCTTGGTCGCGGAGGAGGACGGTCAGGCGGTCGGCGAAGAAGGGCAGCAATGACCCCGTCAGCGCTTGCCAGCGAGAGAAAGATACCTCGAATTGCTGCTCAATATCTGTGACGAGCCACTCTTTCCCAATGGGCAAGGGATCGACCGTGAGCCAGACGCTTGCGCGACCTTGTCGCCAGTTGTCCAAATCGAAGCAAACTGACTTAACCGCCTCACTGCCAGCCAGTTCATTGGCAAAGCCGTAGCCTCGCGTAAGAGCTTCATCTCGTAGCTCTTGCGTTCGCTCCGCTGAAAGTTTTTCAGTCGCTAGGAAGACGGGTTTTTCAGCCATTTGGCTGATCAAATTTGCGGCAGCTCGCCAAACAAAATGATCCAGCGATAACCTCGAACCCGTTTCAAGAACGAGCCGCGTGAACCCAAGCGTTGCACGCCGCAGCGCGAACGGATCCTTCGACCCCGTGGGCTTTTCGTCGATGGCGAAGAAGCCGACCAGGGTGTCCAGCTTGTCGGCCAGAGCGACGGCGACCGTGACGGGCGCGGTCGGGACGGTGTCGGCGGGGCCTTGGGGTTTGTAGTGGTCGCGGATGGCGTCGGCGATGCGGTCGCGCACTTGAGGCGTCCAGCCCCCTCCACCGCTCCGCGGTCCCCCTCCCCCAAGGGGGGAGGATTGATCCGTGCGATCTCCCCCCTCAGGGGGGAGTGGCCGCGAAGCGGACGAGGGGGGCGCGCTCAGCAGACGCGCGTAATAGCCGCCCATGATCCCCTGCAGTTCCGGGAATTCGCCGACCATGCCGCTGGCCAGATCGGCCTTGCACAGGCGGGCGGCCATCTCGGCCTCGTCCGCGTCGGCGCCGACCAGGGGGGCGATCTCGCGGGCGAGCGCCGCGATGCGGTCGACCCGCTCGGCCAATGTGCCCAGTTTGGCGTGGAAGGTGACGCCCTTCAGCTTTTCGTTCCAGGCGTCGAAGCCGACCTTCTGGTCCTCATCCCAGAAGAAGCGGGCGTCGTTCAGGCGGGCGGACAGGACGCGGCTGTTGCCGGCGGCCAGGGCCTTGCCGCCGTCGGTCGCCTCGACATTGGCGACGACCAGGAAGTTGGGGGCCAGTTGGGGCGCGCCCCCCTCCCCCGCTTCGCTGGTGCTCACCCCAGAGGGGGTAGAGCTGCGGACGGCGAAATACTTCTGGTGCACCTTCATCGACAGACGCACGACCTCGGGCGGCAGGGCCAGGAACTGCGGGTCCATGTCGCCCAGGATCGGGGTCGGCCATTCGGCCAGGCCCGCCACCTCGTCCAGCAGGCCGTCGTCGTCGACCAGCACCAGGCCGCGCGCGGCGCAGGCGGCCTTGGCCTCTTCCAGAATGCGCAGCTTGCGGTCGGCCACGTCCAGCAGGACGAACTCCCGCTCCAGCTGGGTGCGGTAGTCGACGAAGTCGCTGACCTTCAACAGTTGGCCCGAGCCGAGGAAACGGTGCCCCTCTGTGATCGCATCGGACGGGATTCCGTCGATCTCGAACGGGACCACCTTGCCGTCGAACAGGCACAGGATGCGTTTGATCGGACGGACCCAGCGCAGGGTTCCCGAGCCCCAGCGCATCGACTTGGGCCAGGGAAAGGCGCGGATGACCTGGTCCACCGTCTCGGCGACCAGATCGGTCGTGGCCCGGCCCTTGGACGACAGAACGGCGTAGAGGACGCCGTCGCGCTCGGTCAGTTGATCGCGGGTCAGGCCGGTCTTGCGCAGGAAGCCCTCCAGCGCCTGTTCCGGCGCCGAGGCCTTGGGCCCCTTCACCTCTTCCTCGCGGTCGGGCGTGGCGGCGGGCAGGCCGTCGATCACCAGGGTCAGACGGCGCGGGCCGGCGTAGGTCGTCAGGGCCTCCCAGGTCAGGCCGGCGGCCTTCAGCCGGTCGGAGACCATACGCTCCAGGTCGCGCGCGGCGCCCTGCTGCATCCGGGCGGGGATTTCTTCGGAGAAGATTTCGAGGAGGAGTTGGGGCATCAGTCAGCTTGTCTGCGTTGGATCGACAGGTTGAGGTCGCGCACCACACCTGTCTCGTCGGCATGGAAACCGACCAAAATTTCAAAGGGCACAGGGCTGAGCGCCGCGCCGCTGATTATATCTGCGAACTGCTGGCCGACCACGAACTGAGCACTGACGCCATGTTCGTGTTCAAACACATGACCAAGGGGCTCGTCGTCTTCTAGCGGAACCGCGAGAAACGAACCCTGCAAGGGGCAGTCCTTTTCGCCGTCCAGTTCAAAGGTCGTCTGAAACGCCCATTGCACTTCCTGCGACGCGACCTTGGTCATCGGGACATACAGCGCTTCGTTGGCTACGATCGCTCCACCGCCGACCGGCTTGATCAGCTTTGGGCGGCGGTCAGCCAGAGAGATGACGGTATCATCTCTCATGCCTCGGCCCGTTCCCGCTCTACATAGGCCGTCGCGCAGGCTTTGCAGAGTTCGCGGATGCGGCCGATGTAGCTCTGGCGCTCGGCGACGGCGATGGCGCCGCGGGCGTCCATCAGGTTGAAGAGGTGGCTGGCCTTCAGCACCTGGTCGTAGGCCGGCAGGACCAGGGGCTGGTCTTGCGGGCCGCGCATGTCCAGCAGGCGCTGAACTTCCGACACCATGTCCTCAAACCGGCGTTTCAGACCGTCGACGTCATAGCCGTGGAAGTTGGCCTCCGACTGCTGGCGCTCGTTCTCCAGGAAGACCTCGCCATAGGTCAGCCCCTCCTTGGTGAACTTGAGGTCATAGACGTTGTCCACACCCTGGACATACATGGCCAGACGCTCCAGCCCATAGGTCAGTTCGCCCGAGACCACATCGACCTCTATGCCGCCGACGCCCTGGAAATAGGTGAACTGCGTCACCTCCATCCCGTCGCACCAGACCTCCCAGCCCAGGCCCCAGGCGCCGACCGTCGGGTTCTCCCAGTCGTCCTCGACGAAGCGGATGTCGTGCAGTTTCGGATCAATCCCGATCGCCGCCAGCGAGCCGAGATAGAGCTCCTGAAGATTGTCCGGGTTCGGCTTCAGAATGACCTGGTATTGGTAATAGTGCTGGAGGCGGTTCGGGTTTTCGCCGTAGCGGCCGTCGCCGGGGCGGCGGCTGGGCTGGACATAGGCGGCCTTCCACGGCTTGGCGCCGAGCGCGCGCAGGACGGTGGCGGGGTGGAGCGTGCCGGCCCCGACTTCGATGTCATAGGGCTGGAGAATGGCGCAGCCCTGCTCGCCCCAATAGCGATGCAGGGTCAGGATCAGGTCCTGGAAGGCGAGCGGCTCGGTCGAGGTGGTCAAATCGGGCTCGGGAGGGGCTGGAAAAAGGACGGCGGACCATAGGGCCCGGCGCCGCGCGCTTCAACACGCGCGGGGGATTTATGGCTCAGGCCGCGCCGAGGCGGGTCGGGGCGACCCAGGCGGCCGGATGGGCGGCCGACAGAGCGACTGCGGCGGCGGCGGCGTCCTGGCTGGACCGGCACAGGCCGAAGACGGTGGCGCCCGAGCCGGACATCCGCGCCAGGGCCACGCCGGGCGTCGTCGCCACGGCCGAAACGGCGCCGGCTATGGTCGGGGTCAGGGCCTCCGCGGGCGGCTGAAGATCGTTGCGAAGACCCGCCAGCCAGTCGATCACGACCGCCGGGCTCCAGTCGGCGGGCGGCGCGGGCCAGGCAAGGGCGTGGGCAGCGGCGCGCGGCGGACCGGCGTCATAGGCCCGGTAGACGGCGCCGGTGGGCGAAGGGACGCCCGGATTGAACAGGACGGCGTGGAGCGGCGGCAGGCGCGGCTCGTCGGTCAGCCGCTCGCCTCGCCCCTCGGCCCAGGCGGTGCGCATGCGCAGGCACATGGGGCCGTCGGCGCCTATGACCCCCGCCACGGCCTCCAGTTCCACATCGTCTATGTCCAGCCCCAGGGCCTGACGCGCCAGTTTCAGGGCGGCGCCGGCGTCGGAAGACCCCCCGCCCAGGCCGGCGGCGATGGGCAGGCGCTTGTCCAGCGTCACCCTCAGCGGCGGCTCGCCGGTTCCGGTCGCCTGGCCCAGGGCGCGAAGGGCGCGCAGGATCAGATTGTCGGGCTCGGCCGCCAGACCCGCGCCGAACGGGCCACTCACGCTCAGCGACAGGCGGTCGGCGGGCTCGACCGTCACCCGGTCCCCGACCTCGGCGAAGGCGACCAGACTGGACAGGGGATGATAGCCGTCGGCGTCCACCGGGCCGACGTGCAGGAACAGATTGATCTTGGCCGGGGCCAGGGCCGTGAGTGGTGGCATGGAGTAGGTCTTAGCGACTTGGGGGCTGGGTCGGAACGGGGAATACGGCGCCCCTCTCCCTTCCCGGTCGTCATCCTAGCGCTTGTCCCTAGGATCCAGACTCCCGGTGTTCGAGCGGGCGCACGTCTGCGGACACACCGGGAGTCTGGATCCTCGCCACAAGGGCGAGGATGACGGGCGTGGGTGTGGCAGCGCGGGGGCTGAGCGTGCGGTGGCGCGCCCCCTATTGCGGCACGCCGGTCGCGGGGCCGGCGTCGTCCAGGCCGTTGGCGATCTTGCGTTCGACCTCGACCTTGCGTTCGGGCTCCGGGTCCAGGCTCAGGACGCGGTTCCACAGCCAGACCGCCTCGCGCCGACGTCCCACCTTCCAATAGGCGTCGCCCAGGTGGTCGTTGATTTCGGCGTTGGCCGGTTCCTTCTCGACCGCCTGCTCCAGGGTGACGACGGCGGTGTCGTAATAGCCCTGCTTGAACTGGGCCCAGCCCAGGGAGTCCTGAATATTGCCGTTGTCGGGCGCAGCGGCGTGGGCCTGGGCCAACAGGCCGGCGCCCTGATCGACACGCAGGCCCCGATCCACCCACAGATAGCCGAGATAGTTCAGCACGTCGGCGTTGTTCGGGTCTGCCTGATGCGCGGCCCACAGTTCGGCCTCGGCCTCGGGGATGCGGTCCAGCGATTCCAGCGCCGCGCCGCGCAGGAAGTGGATGTGGGCGCCCTGGTCCGCCGTGTTCAGCAAGGGACCGTTCAACAGGGTCAGGGCCGCCTCGAACTGTTGCGCCTGGATCAGCTGGCCCGCCAGGACCAGGGCGATGCGCGGATCGTCCGGCTGGGCGGCGGCGGCGGCGCGCAGTTCGGTCAGGGCGGCCTCGGACTGGCCGTCCTCCTCCAGATTGATCGCCAGCTGGGCGCGGGCGCTGGCGTAGAGAACCGGGTCCTCCGGCCCGACGCGCGACAGGGCGGTGCGGGCGGCCGCCTTCAGCCCCACCCGGTCCAGCACCTGGGCCAGCTGAATCTGGGTCGCCGCGTCCTCGTGCAGGTTCAGCGCAAGGCGCAGATAGACCACCGCAAACTCATTGCCGCGTTCGGCCACGGCCTGGGCGGCGGCCGTGGCCAGGGCCTGGGCCGCGCCCTGGCGGAAGTTCGGAGCGGGCGGAGGCGGATCGCCGGCCTGGAGGCGCGCCAGGGCGCGGGCGGTCGCCAGATCGGTCTGTCCCTGCATCGCCGCCTGATAGACGGCCAGGGCCTGATCCCGCTTGCCGCGCCGCTCCAGAAACTCGCCATAGGGCCGGTGGAACAGGGCGCCCAGGGTCGGCAGATCGGACAGGGCCTTCAGCTCGGCCTCCGCCTCAGCGTATTTGCGACGCTTTTCCAAGAGAAGGGCGCGGTTCTGACGCGCAAAGGCCAGGGTGACGGGATCGCCCTGGGCCGGAGGCGCGGCCAGGGCGCGGGTCCAGTCGCCGGCCGCCCCCGCGATCCAGGGCGCGACCATCAGCCCGGCGCGGGCGTGCGGCGCGGCGATGGGTCGGGCGGCCAATGCGGCGTCAGCGGCGCGGGCGTCGCCGTGCACGAAGGTCTGGACCGCTGCGATCAGACGCCCGCCCTCGGTGAAGGCCGGCGAGGCGTCGGCGGTCGGCGCCAGCCGCGCCGCCACGTCCAGATCGCCGCTGAGCAGGGCCGAGGTGAAGGCCTGTTCGCGCAGGCGCGGCTGTTCCGGCGTCAGGGCCTGGGCCTGGGCCAGAAGATCGGCGCCCCGTTCGCCCTCCCCCGTCATCAGGGCCAGTTTGCCGGCGAGATAAAGCCCATAGGCGCTGCGGCCCTGGGCGTCGGTCGGGATCGGCGACCAGACCTCAGGGATGGGCGGTTCGGCCGGTTCGTCATCGCCCGCGACGTCGATCGCCGGATCGCCGCCGGGCGTCATTTCCTGGGGCGCGCCGTCCTCGGGTTCGTCTTCTGCGGGCGCGGCTTCAGGCGTCTGACCCGGCTCGAGGATTATGGCGGGCGGATGGTCCTGGGACGGATTGACGGACGGCGACGCCGGTCTTGTCTCCTGCGCGACGGCCCCCTGGGCCATGGCCAGGGCGAGGACGGTCAGGGAGGCGGCGAACAGGCGCGAACGGGAGGCGATCATGCGCCGACCCTTCACGCTTTCCACCGCCCCCGCAAGAGCCCCGTCACATGTTCGGATAGTTCGGCCCGCCGCCGCCCTCGGGCGTGGTCCAGACGATGTTCTGCGACGGATCCTTGATGTCGCAGGTTTTGCAGTGGACGCAGTTCTGGGCGTTGATGACGAAACGGGGGTCGGTCTTGGCGACCTCGTCCGCATAGACGACCTCATACACGCCCGCCGGGCAGTAAAGCCGGGCCGGTTCGCCGTATTTGGGCAGGTTGACCTGGATCGGCTTGGACGGGTCCAGCAGCTTCAGGTGGGCCGGCTGCTCTTCCGCATGGTTGGTGTTGGAGATGAAGACCGACGACAGCTTGTCGAAGGACAGTTTGCCGTCCGGCTTGGGATAGGCGATCGGCTTGTGCTTGGCCGCCGGCTCGGTCGAGGCGGCGTCGGTCTTGCCGTGTTGCAGGGTCGGGATCGGCGACCAGCCGCCCAGCAGGGTGCGGCACCACATGTCGAACATGCCCAGCGCCCCGCCCAGGGTGGTGCCGAACTTGGACAGCAGAGGCTTGGCGTTTCGGACGACCGACAGCTCCTTATAGACCCAGCTCTTCTTGAAGGCGGCCTCATACTCGACCAGTTCGTCGCCGCCGCGTCCGGCCTGAACCGCGTCATAGGCGGCATCGGCGGCCAGCATGCCGGTCTTCATGGCGTTATGGCTGCCCTTGATCCGGGGCACGTTCACAAAGCCGGCCGAGCAGCCGATCAGGACGCCGCCGGGGAAGCTGAGCTTCGGAATGGACTGAAGACCGCCCTCGGTGATGGCCCGTGCGCCGTAGGAGATGCGCGTGCCGCCTTCCAGGTGCGAGGCGATGGCCGGGTGGTGCTTGAAGCGCTGGAACTCGTCGAACGGCGACAGATGCGGGTTCTTGTAGTTCAGGTGGACGACATAGCCGATCGCCACATAGCGGTCGCCGAAATGGTACAGGAAGCTGCCGCCGCCGGTGTGCTCGTCCAGCGGCCAGCCGGTGGTGTGCTGGGCCAGGCCGGGCTGGTGCTTATCCGCCGGCACCTGCCACAGCTCCTTCAGGCCGATGCCGTATTTCTGAGGCGACCTGCCGTCCTGGAGCTTGTGGCGGGCGATGATGGTCTTGGCCAGGGAGCCGCGCACGCCCTCGGCGATGAAGACATATTTGCCGTGCAGTTCGATGCCCGGCTGGAAGTCGCCAGTCGGCTTGCCTTCGCGGTCGATGCCGAAGACGCCAGCGACGACGCCCTTGACCCGACCCGTCTCTTCTTCCCAGACCACGTGGCTGGCGGCCATGCCGGGGTAGACCTCGACCCCCAGGGCCTCGGCCTGTTCGCCCAGCCAGCGCGCCACATTGCCCAGGGAGGCGATGTAGCAGCCGTCATTGTGCATGAAGGGGGGCATCAGCCCCATCGGCAGGGCGGCAGACCCTTGCGGACCCAGCAGCAGGAAACGGTCCTGGGTGACCGGGGTTTCCAGCGGCGCGCCGCGCGCCTTCCAGTCGGGGAAGAGTTCGTTCAGCGCCTTGGGGTCGATGACCGCGCCCGACAGGATGTGGCCACCGACCTCGGCGCCCTTTTCCAGCACGGCGACGCTGATTTCCTTGCCGTCCTTTTCCGCCCGCTGTTTCAGACGGATGGCCGCCGACAGACCGGCGGGGCCGCCGCCGACGATGACGACGTCATACTCCATAACCTCGCGCTCGACGCCCTGAAGAGCCTCCAGCGGCGGCAGATTGTCGATGATGGCTTCCTGGCGGGCGTTTTCCGCGCCGCCCTCGATGGCTTCTTCGGCCATGTCTTCCCCTGAAATCCTGCTTGTTCGTGTGGTTATGCCGCTTATCGGAAGGTGACGCGAGGGCGGTCAAGGCTTATCGGTGTGGTGAGACATGAACGCGCAACCCCACGAGATCGCTGCAATCGAAAGCCTGCTCGCCTTCTGGCGGGATGCGGGGGTGGACGCCTGCTACGGCGAGGCGCCGGTCGATCACACCCATCTGGCCCCGCCGCCCGCCCTGAAGGCGGTGCAGAAGGCCACAGCCTCGGTGGCCGCGCCCCTTGCCGGACCCGGCGCAGCCGATGCGATCGCCCAGGCACGACATTTGGCGGCGGGGGCCGCCACGCTCCAGGATCTGGCGGCGGCGGTGGCGGCGTTCGAAGGCTGTCCCCTGCGCGCCATGGGGGCGACCCAGTCGGTCTTCGGCCGTGGCGACCCGAACGCGCCGGTGCTGATCATCGGCGAAGGCCCCGGCGCCGAAGAGGACCGGATGGGCCAGCCCTTCGTCGGCAAGGCGGGCAAGCTGCTGGATCGAATGCTGGCGGCGGCCGGACTGACCGGCAAGGTCTTCATCACCAACACCGTCTTCTGGCGCCCGCCGGGCAACCGCACCCCAACCCCGCAGGAGCAGGCCGTCTGCGCCCCCTTCGTCGAGCGCGCCTTTGCTCTGCTCCAGCCCAAGGCGGTATTGCTGCTGGGGGCGGCCTCGGCCAAGTCGGTGCTTCAGACCGAGGAGGGCATCATGAAGATCCGGGGCCAGTGGCGGGAATGGCGTCTGAACGAGGGCGCCGTGTCCGCGCCTGTCGTGCCGACCCTGCACCCCGCCTTCCTGCTGCGCCAACCCCAGGCCAAGCGGCTGGTCTGGGGCGATCTGTTGGCGCTTTCGGCTCGGCTGGACGGCGCAGGTTGAGGTTACCGCCGCTTTAAGGCATGCTGATCGTTTGACGACCAACGCCACACGATCCCCGCCTGACGAGAACGGGCAGGGCGACGCCAACGGGGCCGCCGCGTATGTTGATGTTCCGCCGGGCGCTGATCGCCCCGACTCTGGTGCTTTCGCTCGCCTTCGCCGGCGCGGTGCAGGCCGAGGCGCCTGCAGAGGGAATGGCTGACGTCAGTTCCGGTTCCGTCCGCCCCACGGCCCTGAGTTCATCGGATCGCCTGTCCTACACCACCGCCTTCGACGCCCTGCGGCGCGGCGACATCGAGGCGGCCCGCCTGTCGGCGCGTCAGGCTCAGGACCGCGTCCTGCTGGGTCAGGTCGAGTTCGAAAGCCTGTTCCACCCGGACCATGTCGCCACCTATGAAGAGCTGACGGCCTGGCTTGAATCCTATTCAGACCTGCCCTGTGCGGACCGGGTTTACGCCCTGGCGATGCGGCGTCGGCCCGACGGGGCGCCGGAACCGGTCAAGCCGGGCGGTCTTCTGGGACGGACCTGGAACAGCGTCGTCGCCGCCGTCTCGGGCGGACCGGCCGTCGATCCGATGAAGGCGGCGCGCGTCGCATACAACAACGACGACCTGACCGGCGCCTCGGCCGTCGGCCGCGAGATCGGCGACTGGTGGACGGTCGGCCTGGCCGAATGGCGGCTGGGTCAGTTCCATCAGGCCTTCGCCGCCTTCGAGCGCGTCGCCAACGATCCGACCGAAGACCCGTGGGTCCGCGCCGGCGCCGCCTATTGGACCGCCCGTGCGGCCTCCCAGTCCGGCCGCCAGGACCGGGTCAACGACTATCTGCGTCTGGCCGGACAGTGGCCGGCGACCTTTTACGGCCAGATCGCCCTGCGTCAGCTGGGCGAAGAACCGGCGATCGAAAACCTGGGCCCCCGCCCCTATGAGGCCCAACCCCGGCTGCAGCGCGCCGTCTATGTGCCCCAGGACGGCCGCGTCGGGGCCGATGAGCTGAACGCCTTCGTCCAGAGCGACGCCCGCGCCCGGCGCACCGTCGCCTATTACGAGGTCGGCCGTCGCACCGAGGGCGAGAATGAGCTGCGCGCCGGGCTTCGCACCGCCGTGGGCGACGCCGCGCGGATGTGGATGGCCCTGGCGCGGGTGATGATGCCCAGCAGCGGCGGCGACGTGGCTCGGATCGACGCGACCCGCTTCCCCATGCCGGTGCTGGAGCCGGAGGGCGGCTTCGTCATCGAAAAGGCCCTGGTCTACGCCCTGGCGCGCAAGGAGACCGACTTCAATCCTGACGCCCGGTCCGGCGCCGGCGCCTATGGGCTGATGCAGGTCATGCCGACGACGGCGGCGGAGATGACGGGAGACCGCACCTTCGTAACCGACCCGACCAAGCTTCTGGTTCCGGCGACCAATATGCGGCTGGGTCAGGCCTATGTCAGCCGGATGCTGAACCTGCCGGCCTTCCAAGGCGATCTGTTGCGCGCGGTGGCGTCCTACAACGCCGGGCCTGGCCCCATGCTGGCGGCCCTGAGAAAGCTGGGGCCGGACGCCGATCCCCTGCTGCTGATCGAGACGATCGACGTGCCCCAGGCCCGCGAATATGTGGAAAAGGTCGTCGCCGCCTATTGGATCTATCAGCGTCTGTTCGGCGGCCCGCTGAAGACCCTGGATGCGGTCGCTTCGGGCGCCCGGCTCGTGCCCTTGGCCCTGGACTATACGCCGCCGACGGAACAGCCCCTGATGGTGGCCCAGGCCAGCCCGATCGCCGGCGCCCGATAGGTTTTCAGAACACCGCCGCCAGCAGAAGAGCCCAGAAGGCCGCTCCCACCAGGGCCGCCAGGCCGTAGCCGGCTAGCGGACTGAGGCCTTCGGACGAGGCCTTGACCTGAACGGCGGCCTTGGTCGGCGCAGGGGTGTGAAGCGGCATCTCGTCCTCCGGGTGGAACGGGCGGTCCCACGCCGGTCAAGATAACGACGTCATCTTAACGGCCCGTCTGCGGCCAAGGTTGCGAAACCCTTAAGCCAGGGCCTCAGCCTCCCACTGCCGGAAGTCGGGCTGGGCCAGCAAGGCGGCGACATAGGCGACGGCGACGCCGTCGTCGCCATAGGCGCTCAGGTCGATCTGGAAATGCCGAATGCGCGCAGCGACCGGGGTGAAGAAGGCGTCGGCGATCGACCAGTCCCCGAACAGCCAGGGCCCGGCCTGCCCGAACCGGCCGCGCATCTGGCGAAACAGATCGACCAGCCGGGCCAGATCGCGGTCCAGGGCCGGGTCCGACGGGGTCTCGGACCGGGCCTCGCCGACCATGGGCCGGTCCGGCCCCGTGCCGCAAAAGGTCCGCAGGGCCGAAAAACCGGAATGCATCTCCGCCGTCGCCGATCGGGCCAGGGCGCGGGCCGTCGGGTCCGCAGGCCACAGCCGCGCCTCGGGATAGGTCTCGGCCGCCCATTCCGCGATCGCCAGCGTATCCCAGATCAGCGTATCGCCGTGCTTCAGCACCGGGACGAAGCCGGAGGGCGAGATCTGACGCAGGGCCGCCTTCTGGGCCTGGGTCTCATAGCGGACGTCCACGGTGGTGAAGTCAGCGCCCGTGCGCTTCATCACCAGCCACCCCCGCAGGGACCAGGTCGAATAGGTCCGGGGCCCGATGATCAGTTCCATATTGGCTCCTCCCGGCGATGCAGTCCCGCCTCAGATGCTGAAGTCCTCGGTCGAGAACCGGCCGTCCAGCCAGGCCACGATCCGTTCCGCCGCATCTTCGGCCGACATGGTCGTGGTGTCGACGACGATCTCGGGCGCCTCGGGCGCTTCATAGGGGCTGTCGATGCCGGTGAAATTCTTCAGTTCGCCGGCGCGGGCCTTCTTGTAGAGGCCCTTGACGTCGCGCTGCTCGGCGACGGCCAGGGGCGTGTCGACATAGACCTCGACGAACTCGCCCGGACCGAGCAACTCACGGGCCATGCGGCGTTCGGCGCGGAAGGGGGAGATGAAGCTGACCAGGACGATCAGGCCGGCGTCCACCATCAGTTTCGACACCTCGGCGACGCGGCGGATGTTTTCGACCCGGTCCTCCTCCGTGAAGCCCAGGTCGCGGTTCAGACCGTGGCGGACGTTGTCGCCGTCCAGCAGATAGGTGTGGCGGCCGTCGGCGTGCAGCCGCTTCTCGACCAGGTCGGCGATGGTCGACTTGCCGGCGCCGGACAGGCCGGTCAGCCAGATGACCCTGCCCTTCTGGTTCTTGATGGCCGCGCGCGAACTCTTGTCCACCGACAGGGCCTGCCAATGGATGTTGTGGGCGCGACGCAGGGCGAAGTGCAGCAGGCCCGCCCCGACCGTCCGGTTCGAAATCCGGTCGATCAGGATGAAGCCGCCCAGATCCTTGTTCTGAGCGTAGGGGGCGAAGGCGACGGGGGCGTCCAGCGACAGGTTGCAGACGCCGATCTCGTTCAGCTCAAGCCGTTTGGCCGGCTGCTGCTCCAGGGTGTTGACGTTCACCTTGTGCTTGGGCTCGGTGATGGTCGCCCCGACCAGCTTGGCGCCGATCTTCAGCAAGTAAGGCCGCCCCGGCAGCAAGGGTTCGTCGTCCATCCAGACGACCGTGGCCTCGAACTGGTCGGCGGCCTCCGGCGGGGCGTCGGCGCCGGCCAGGACGTCGCCGCGCGAGACGTCGATCTCGTCGGCCAGGGTCAGGGTGATCGACTGGCCGGCGACCGCCTGGGCCAGGTCGCCGTCGGCGGTGACGATGCGGGCGACGGTGGAGGTCTTTCCCGACGGCAGGACGCGCACCGGATCGCCCGGACGCACGGTCCCGGCGGCGATCTGGCCGGAGAAGCCGCGGAAGTCGAGATTGGGCCGGTTGACCCATTGCACCGGCAGGCGGAAGGGGTCGGCCTGAAGATCGTCCCCGACCTCCAGCGTTTCCAAGAGGCTCATCAGCGGCGGGCCGGCGTACCAGGGCGAATGATTGCTGGCTTCGGTGATGTTGTCGCCGCGCAGGGCGGACATCGGGACGGCGTCGAAGCGCTTCAGCCCGATCTGGTCGGCGAAGGCGGAGAAGTCGGCGACGATGGCGTCGAACACGGACTGCGACCAGCCCATCAGGTCCATCTTGTTCACCGCCAGGATGACATGGCGAATGCCCAGCAGGCTGACCAGATAGGCGTGCCGCCGCGTCTGGGTCAGGACGCCGCGCCGGGCGTCGATCAGGATGACGGCCGCGTCGGCGGTCGAGGCGCCGGTGACCATGTTGCGGGTGTACTGCTCGTGGCCCGGCGTATCGGCGACGATGAATTTGCGCTTTTCGGTCGAGAAGAAGCGATAGGCGACGTCGATGGTGATGCCCTGCTCGCGCTCGGCGGCCAGGCCGTCGACCAGAAGGGCGAAGTCGATGTCGCCGCCCTGGGTGCCGACGCGGCGGCTGTCCGCCTCCAGCGCCGCCATCTGATCCTCGAAGATCATCTTGGAATCATAGAGCAGCCGGCCGATCAGGGTGGACTTGCCGTCGTCCACGCTGCCGCAGGTGATGAAGCGCAGCAGGCTCTTGTGCTGGTGGGCGTCCAGATAGGCGTCGATGTCGCGGGCGATGAGGTCGGACTGGTGAGCCATCAGAAATAGCCCTCCTGCTTCTTCTTCTCCATCGAGGCGGACTGGTCGTGGTCGATCATCCGGCCCTGGCGCTCGGATGTGGTGGTCAGCAGCATTTCCTGAATCACCTCGGGCAGGGTCGCAGCCGTGCTCTCGACCGCCCCGGTCAGGGGGTAGCAGCCCAGGGTGCGGAAACGGACGGACTTCATCTGCGGCGTCTCGCCGGGACGCAGGCGGAAACGGTCGTCATCGACCATGATCAGGGCGCCGTCGCGCTCCACCACCGGCCGTTCAGCGGCGAGGTACAGAGGCACGATGGGGATGTTCTCCAGATGGATGTATTGCCAGACGTCCAGTTCGGTCCAGTTGGAGATGGGGAAGACGCGGATGCTCTCGCCCGGCCGTTTGCGGGTGTTGTAAAGCCGCCAGAGCTCGGGCCGCTGGTTCTTGGGATCCCAGCGGTGTTCAGCGGTGCGGAAGGAGAAGATCCGCTCCTTGGCCCGCGACTTCTCCTCGTCGCGCCGGGCGCCGCCGAAGGCCGCGTCGAAGCCGTACCGGGTCAGAGCCTGTTTCAGTCCCTCGGTCTTCCACAGGTCGGTGTGCAGGGCCGAGCCGTGGTCGAACGGATTGATGCCGCGCGCGAGGGCTTCCGGGTTCTGGTGCACCAGCAGTTCGACGCCCAGGTCTGCGGCGGCCTGTTCGCGCATGGCGTACATGGCGCGGAACTTCCAGGTCGTGTCGACGTGCAGCAGGGGGAAGGGCGGTTTGGACGGATAGAAGGCCTTCCTGGCCAGATGCAGCATCACCGCCGAATCCTTGCCGATCGAATACAGCATGACCGGGCGCTCGGCCTCGGCCGCCACCTCCCGCATGATATGGATGCTCTCGGCCTCCAGGCGCTGAAGATGGGTCAGCCGCGAAGGGCTGATCGCCAAGGGTCGGATCGGGGTCGGCTGTTCAGTCAGAATGGCGGCGTCCACCAGGTCAGGTCTCCATCGAACCCTGACGTGAAAGCCCAGCATGCAATGGGTCGCAAGCGAATGATACTGTCGCCCGTCGAGAGATTTGCACCTGACGGACGAACGGCCAAGCCTGGGCGGAACCTGAGCCGCATGTGGCGGCTTTATGGCCGAAAGGGGATTTCCATCATGAAAACGCTCGCCCGCCTCGCCCTGTCTCTGAGTCTTTGCGGCGCCTTGGCCGCCTGTGTCACCGCCCCCTCTCCGTCCGAATATCGGGCTCCGCAGCCGCTGAAGACGGTCGAAATCGATCGACTCTGGTCCGGGCGTTGGCATGAGGTCGCGCGCCTGCCGGACCGGCTGACCGACGGCTGCGTCGCCGGCGCCTCGGCCTATCGCCCGCTGGGCGGCGACCGGATCGCGGTGCGCGACACCTGTCAGATCGGCACGCCGGAGGGCAGGGAGAAGGCGATCAGCGGCGACGGACGCATCCTGGACCCCGGAACGAACGCCAAGCTGCGCGTGCGTTATCTGCACGGCTTCGTCACCTGGGACTTTTGGGTGCTGGACCGCGCCGACGACTACAGCTGGTTCATCTCCACCGATCCCACCTTCCACCGCCTCTTCATCTACACGCGGGACGTGCCGAGCGCGGCCGAGATCAAGGCCCTGACGGATCGCGCGCGCGCCCTGGGCTATGACGTTAGCCGCCTGGAATACCCTGCCCTTCCGGCCCGCTGAGGATCAGGGTCGGCGACGCATAACGTCGCTGTCGCGTTTTTGGGTCTAGATTTACGTCACGTCACGCGAACAATTGGGACACGCCCGTCGGCAATCGTGGCGCTTTCGCAGGTGATTGACCGCCACACGGTTGACCCGACGGACCGGCTTCGTTCATCACGAAGACGGGTGGAAACGCACAGACCGGAGAATCGGCGAGCATGGGTTTGGTAGCGAATATTCGCAGGGACGTGAGGTTCGCGCGGGGCCTGTTCCGTCTGCTCAAGCGCATCAAGCCGATCGAGCTGGATAGCGACGTCCTGCTGTGCGACGACTTCGAAGAGGCCGTCGACAAGTTCGCCGACAACATCGCCGTCGAGGACGAGCGCCGCAGCCTGACCTATCGCGACCTGGACGCCATGGCGAACCGCTTCGCCCACTGGGCCAAGAGCCGGGGCCTGCGCCGCAGCGACACCATCGCCCTGATGATGACCAACCGGGTCGAATATCTGGCGGCCTGGATCGGCTTTTCGAAGGTCGGGGTGGCCACCGCCCTGATCAACACCAATCTGACGGGCCAGGGCCTGGCCCACTGCCTGACCATTTCCAATGCCTTCCAGGTCGTCGCGGACGAGGACTGCTGGCGCCAGATCGAGGACGCCCGCCCCCTGGTCGGCCACAATCTGATGCTGTGGGTTCTGGGCCTGGACGACGAGGACGAGAACAGCGAACGCCGGGGCCTGGACAAGCCGGTGCGCGGCGGCTCTTCGGTGCGCCCCGCCCGCAGCGGACGCGAGGGTCTGACCAACCGCGACACGGCTCTGTACATCTACACCTCCGGCACCACCGGCCTGCCCAAGGCGGCCCGCATTCCGCATTCGCGCGCCCGCACCTATATGCGCGCCTTCGCCGGGGCGACCCGTTCGACCCCAAAGGACCGCATCTTCAACGTCCTGCCGCTTTACCATTCGACCGGCGGTCTGGTGGGCGTGGGCGCGGCCCTGCTGAACGGCGCGCGCCTGGTGATCCGCAAGAAGTTTTCAGCCAGCAGCTTCTGGCCGGACGTCGTGGCGTCGGGCGCCACCATGTTCGTCTATATCGGCGAACTGTGCCGCTATCTGGTGAACTGTCCGCCCCAGGCCTATGAGAAGAAGCACAAGCTGCGCTTCGCCTTCGGCAACGGCATGCGCGGCGACGTCTGGCCTGAGTTCCAGAGCCGGTTCAACATTCCCGAGGTGCTGGAGTTCTACGGCTCGACCGAGGGCAATGTCTCCCTGTTCAACTTCGACGGCAAACAGGGCGCCATCGGCCGCGTCCCCAGCTATCTGAAGAAGCAGATCAACATCCGTCTGGTTCAGTGCGACGTCGAGACTGAACAGCCGGTCCGGGGGCCCGACGGCCTGTGCCGCCTGGCCCGCGTGGGCGAGATCGGCGAAGCGATCGGCGAAATCGGCAACGACATCCGTCACGACTTCTCGGGCTATGCCGACAAGGCCGCCTCTCAGAAGAAGATCCTGACCGACGTGTTCAAGAAGGGCGATCGCTGGTTCCGCACCGGCGACCTGATGCGGCAGGACGCCGAGGGCTATTTCTATTTCGTCGATCGGATGGGCGACACCTTCCGCTGGAAGGGCGAGAATGTCTCGACCTCCGAGGTCGAACAGGTCCTGATGGATGCGCCGGGCGTGGCCGAAGCCATCGTTTACGGCATTCCCGTGCCCGGCCAGGAAGGCAAGGCGGGGATGGCCGCCCTGGTGATCGAAGGCAAGTTCGATCCCAAGACCTTCGCCGACCACATCAATGGCAAACTGCCGGCCTACGCCCAACCCGTCTTCCTGCGAATGATCGAGGCGGCCGAGACCACCGGCACCTTCAAATATCGCAAGTCCGACCTTGTGGCCGACGGTTTCGATCCCGAAAAGGTCGGAGCGTCCCTGTATGTGCGCGGCGGCAAGAGCGGCTATCAGAAGCTGACGGCGGCGGCGCGCACGGCCATTCTGAACGGTGAAGGTCGGCTTTGACGGCGGCTGGACGGCGTTTGGCGAAACGCCGTCTTAATCAATAACCGCCATGGTCGACGCCTCTCCGTCTAGGATGTCGCGTCCCCATGTTTCAGATCATCGGCATTGTGCTGCTGTTCGGCCTCGTCTTCGGCAGCTACGCCATCTCCGGCGGCAAGTTCGAAGTCATCATCCACGCCGCCCCGCACGAACTGATGGCCATCGGGGGGGCCGGCATCGCCGCCTTCCTGATCTCCAACTCCCTGCCCGTGATCAAGGGGTCGATGGGCGGCCTGGGCAAGACCTTCGCCGGACCGAAATGGAAGAAGCAGGACTATAAGGACCTCTTGTCCCTGCTGTTCCAGCTGACCAAGACGATGAAGTCCAAGGGCGTGGTGGCCCTGGAAAGCCACATCGAAAAGCCCAAGGAATCGACGATTTTCCAAAAGTACCCCAAGGTGCTGAAGGATCACTTCGCCGTCGACTTCATCTGCGACACCCTGCGGATGATGACGATGAACCTGGAAGATCCGCACCAGGTCGAAGACGCGATGGAAAAACAGCTCGAGAAGCACCACCACGAGCATCTGGAAAACGCCCACGCCCTGCAGAACCTAGCCGACGGCCTGCCCGCCCTCGGAATCGTGGCCGCCGTGCTGGGCGTCATCAAGACCATGGGTTCGATCACCGAACCGCCCGAGGTGCTGGGCACCATGATCGGCGGGGCCCTGGTCGGCACCTTCATGGGCGTGTTCCTGGCCTATGGTCTGGTCGGTCCGTTCGCCGCGCGCCTGACGGCCATCATCAACGAAGAAGCGGCCTATTATAAGATCATCCAGTCGGTCCTGGTGGCCCACCTGCACGGCAATGCGGCCCAGATCTCGGCCGAGATCGGCCGGGGCGACATCCCCTCCTCCCTCCAGCCGTCCTTCAGCGAGATGGAAGAAACGCTGAACAACGTGTCGAACGACTGAACCGGAACACGCCCCAGGCCGGGGTGTTTTCGTCCTGATCTGCGCCGTCGCGATCGCCGCTTGCCCCGGCCTTTGCGGCGGCGCTATCGTTTCGGGCAAGGCCTCAGACCTTGCGAACCGCCTTCTGGAGGATTGTCATGCGCATCACCGCCCTCATCGCCGCCTCGGCCGCCGCCCTCGCCATCGCCGCCTGTTCCAAGGCCCCCGAGGAAAAGGCCGAGGAGGCCGCCAGCGACGCGGTCGAAGCCGCCGGGACCGCAGCCGACGCCGCCCTGACGGCGGACCAGGCCGCCGCCGCTGCGGCCGCAGCCGCCAATGAGGCGGCCCAAGACGCCGACGCCGCGAACGCGGCCACGACGCCGACCGAAACTCCGCCCGTCGACGCCGCCCATTCGGAAGCGGCCAAGCCGGCCGAGCCGGCGCACGACGCCGGTCACGACGCCGGCCATTAAGGTCCAGACCCTGTCTGAAAGGCCGCTCCGTTCGGGGCGGCCTTTTTCGTTGCGGCCGTCCGGGTGTACAGCCGCCCCATGAGTTCCCAAGACGCCTCCCCCCGACTGACCTGGACCGAAGAGGGCGAGCCGCGCTCGGGCCGGTTCGGCGACGTCTATTTCTCGCGCGACGACGGTCTGGCGGAAAGCCGAGCGGTCTTTCTGCAGGGCTGCGATCTGCCGGGGGCCTGGGCGGGCCGTCAGGGCTTCACCGTGGCGGAACTGGGGTTCGGAACGGGGTTGAACATCGCCGCCCTGCTGGACCTGTGGCGACGGACGCGGCCTGAGGGCGCACGGCTGAACGTCTTCTCCGTCGAGGGTTTTCCCCTGGCCGTCGAGGAAGCCCGTCGCGCCCTGAGCAACTGGCCGGAACTGGCCGAGCCGGCCGAGGCCCTGCTTGAGGCCTGGCCGGAGGCGACGCCCGGCTTCCACCGGGTCGATCTGCCGGGGTTTGACGCCGTGCTTGATCTCGCCGTCGGCGACGTAGGCTGGGCGCTGGATCAATGGAGCGGGACCGCCGACGCCTGGTTCCTGGACGGCTTTTCGCCCGCCCTGAACCCCGACATGTGGTCGCCGCAGGTCCTGGACCGGATCGCAGAACGATCCGCGCCCGACGCCCGTCTCGCCACCTTCACGGTCGCCGGCGCCGTGCGACGGGGATTGAGCGAGCGAGGCTTCGTGGTCGACAAGCGGCCGGGGCATGGGCGCAAGCGCGAACGGCTGGAGGCGCGACGGCCGGGGCCGCCACAGGCCGAACACCGACCCCAGGTCGCGATCGTCGGGGCGGGCATAGCCGGCGCCTCGGTCGCGCGCGCCCTGGCGGCCGCGGGGCTGACGGCGGTGGTTATCGAGGCCGACCGGCCGGGCGCAGGCGGTTCGGGCTTCCCCGCCGGCCTGGCGACGCCGCGCCTGGATGCGGGAGACGCGGCCATCGCCGGCCTCTACGCCCAGGCGCTGGAACGGGCGCGACATCTGTACGACGCCACGCCGGGCGCCGTCCTGGGCCGAGGGGTGCTGCAACTGCCCCAGGCCGAGAGAGACCGGGCGGAGAGAGACCGGACCCGCTTCGCCAAGATCGCCGACCAGCCCGTGTGGCGCGAGGGGGCCATGACGGTGATTGACGCCGCTGCGGCCGAACACCGTCTGGGCGAGGCCCAGGCCGACGGCGGTCTGATGATGGCCGACGCCCGCGTGGTTCGCCCCGCCGCCATTCTGGAGGCCTGGCTGGAAGGGACCCCCGTCCTGTCCGCCTCCGTGGCAAGCATCCGGCGCGCGGGCGACCGCTGGGACCTGCTGGACGCCCAGGGTCGGATCATCGTCACGGCCGACGCCGTCGTGGCGACGGCCGGCTGGGGGGTCGAGGCCCTGCTGGAGACCGGCGCCCTGTCGCCTGTCAGAGGTCAGGCGGACTGGCGCGACGGCGCCTCGGTCGAAGGGGCAGCCTGGGGCGGCTATGTCGCCCCCACCGGCGCCGGCCTGCTGTACGGCGCGACCCACACACGCGGAGACGTGGACCTGACCCCGCGCGACGCGGACAGCCGCCAAAACCTTGAGACATTGAAGGCCCGTCTGCCGCAACTGGCCGCGCGACTGTCGCAAGAGGGCGGGCGGCGCGTCGCCGTGCGCGCCACGACCCGCGACCGCCTGCCCGTCGCGGGTCTGAGGAGCGACGGCCTCCATATTCTGTCGGGTCTGGGATCGCGCGGCTTCTGCATCGCGCCCCTGCTGGGCGAACATGTCGCGGCCTTGATCGCCGGCCAGCCCTCGCCCCTCCCCGCAAGCCTGGCGGAACGGGTGTCGCCGGATCGCTTCTGAACCGCGCCTGCCGACGGACTTAAGGAGACGGATCGTGTATCGTGGCGCCAAGCTGAAAGGATACGCCATGCGCTTTACGCTGATCGCCCCCGCCCTCGCCTGCCTGCTGACCGGCGCCGCCTTGACGGGTTGCGCCGCCCCTGGCCCGCAGAAGACCCTCGCCGAGACCGGCTCCGAGGCGGCGCGCTGCTTCCGCACCGATCAGGTCCGAAACTTCCGCGCCGAGCGGCCGGCGAACCTCTATGTGCGCTCGGTCCGCGGCGACGTGTTCGAGATCAACACCAGCGGCGGCTGCTGGGATCTGGATTCGGCTATCTCCATCGCCATCACGCCCACGGCCGGGGTGTCCGAAAACGTCTGCGTCGGCGATCCGGTCAACATCCTGGTCCCCAGCGCCACGCCGGGCAACCGCACCTGCCGCGCCTTCATCACCCGTTCCCTGACCGAGGCGGAGGTCGAGGCCCTGCCGGATCGCGCCCGCCCCTGACGCGACGCCGTGACCGCTTGAAATTGGCCGATCACGGGTATCAAATCGCCTCTTCTTGGGGAGGATATGATGCGCGGAATCGCCACATTCGCACTGATCGCCGGCCTGACTCTGACGGCCCAATCCGCTGCGGCCGAAAGCTGGAGCCGTTTTTCGGCGACGGATCGGATCGCCTATCTGGTCGATCTGGACCAGTTGAACGCCGTGGACGGCGTGGTCGCCGCCCGCTTCGCCCGTGTGCCGTCTCAGGGCGATGCGGCGGATCAAAGCCATGAGATCGAAGAGGTCTCGATCCGCTGTTCGGACGGGCAGTCGCGCACGACGACGAATGTGACGATCGGGGCCGACGGGGCGGAGACCGACCGCTATTCCGAGGAGACGCCGTGGGAGCCGTCTCCGGCCGGCGGCATCTACGGCGCCTTGAAGAGCTTCGCCTGCGACAGCATGCGGCCCAGGGGCGACACCTGGCCGACAATCGCCGCCTTCATCGCCGCGGGCCGCGGCAGCTGATAGGCTGAAAGCCTCCGCACACGGTGGATTTGTCGCGGATTTTCAAGCCTAGCGTCATGCAGACGGCACGCTTTCGTCGTCCATACGACATCGCCCCCCGCTACTGAGCGCCATTCAGCCAAGTTGGGGATAAAGATGGCGAACGAACTGAAGACGCGGCTGATGGCCGCGGCCGCCCTGAGCGGCGTCCTGGCCATGGCCCAGGCCGCTCAGGCGCAAAGCCAAGAGGCCGGACCGACGGATCTGGACGAGATCGTCGTCACGGCCCAGCTGCGCGAACAGAAGACCATCGAGGTTCCGTTCGCCCTGACCGCCTATTCCGGCCAGTTCCTGGAAGACCTCGGCATCCAGGAGTTCGAACAGCTGTCGGCCTTCGTGCCGGGCTTCCTGGTGCAGAACCAGTCGCCGAACAACCCCGGCTTCGTGATGCGCGGCATCACCTCCGACTCGGGCGCCGCCACGGCCGAGCCCCGCGTCTCGGTGTTCCAGGACGGCGTGTCGATCTCCAAGTCGCGCGGCTCCTATGTCGAACTGTTCGACCTGGCGCGCGTCGAAGTCGCCAAGGGCCCGCAATCGACCCTGTACGGCCGCGGCGCCCTCATCGGGGCGGTGAACCTGGTCCAGAACCGCGCCGAGCCCGGCCAGACCGAAGCCTACGCCAATATCGAGGCGGGCAATGAAGACTATCGCATGGTCGAAGGCGCGCTGAACCTGCCGGTCGGCGAGACCGCCGGCCTGCGCCTGGCGACCCGGCTGAAGACCCGCGGCGGTTCGGTCGAGAACCTGCGGGGCGGCGACGACTTCAACGGCATCGAAACCAAGGCCGTTCGCCTATCCGGCGCCTGGGCCCCGTCGGACGCCCTGCGTTTCGACGTGATCGGCAACTATCAGAACGACCACGCCTCGGGCACCTCGTTCAAGTCGATCGCCTATGCGCCGGCCGACCCGGACACGGGCGCCGTCCTGGGCGGCAAGGAGCCCTGGGAAGGCGCGGCCCTGACGCGCGGCGGCGCCTTCGACGGCGGCAAGGACCTGGGACTGGATCGTGAAGTCTGGGGCCTGACCGGTCTGGCCCGGATCAATCTGAACGCCGCCTGGACCCTGAACTCGACCACCGCCTATCGCGAGTTCGACAACTACGAAACCTTCGACGCCGACGGCGTCTCCCTGCCCGTCCTGACGGCGGCGGAAGAGACCCATGGCGAACAATGGAGCCAAGATCTGCGCCTCGGCTTCGACAACGGCGGCCGCCTGACCGGCTTTGTCGGCGCCGGCTGGTTCCACGAAGAAGGCTATCAGCGCACCCCGGCCCAGTTCGACGAACGCCTGGCCCTGGCCCAGCTGGCCGGCCTGCTGGACGGTTCGCCGACGACGGTCGGCGACCGCACCCTGCCGCTCGCCGCCTATCCCACCGTGGCGCGCGGCGCCCTGGCCGCCCTGTTGACGCCCCTGGGCGCGGGCGCCCTGGCCACGCCGATCGCCGCCAATCTTGACCCGGCCCATATCGAGACCTCGACCAACCGGTCGGAGCTGACCTCCTATGACGTCTTCGGCGACGTCACCTACGCCTTCACCGACCGGTTCGAGATGTCGGCGGGCCTGCGTTACACCCGCGACGACAAGACCACCGGCTACGCCAGTTCGGTGGAGCGCCGTTCGGCCCTGGGCGCTCTTCTGGGTCTTCAGACCGGCGCCGTTCCCGCCGCCCAGGTTCCCAGCTTCCTGGCGGCCCTGGCCAATCCGAGCTTCGCCGTCCTGCCCGCCGGCCTCTTCCCGCTGTTCGGTCTGACCGCCCAGCCGACGACCAACAACGGCGACTTCTCCTACTTCGACTCGGAAGACGACGGCCTGACCTGGCGCCTCACGGCGCGCTACGAACTGACCGACGCGACCAATCTGTACGCCAACTACGCCCGCGGTCGTCGCCCGGAAGTCATCAGCGCCTCGGGGCCGTCCGCGCCCAGCGGCGCGGCGCGCTTCACCCCGGTCGATGCGGAAACCGTGGACAGCTATGAGGTCGGCGCCAAGTCGGCCCTGCTGGACGGCCGCCTGCGCGTCGACGGCGCGGTCTTCCTGTACAACTACGAAAACTTCCAAACGACGATTCAGCAAGGCACGCAGTTCATTACGACGAACGCGGGCGAGGCCAAGTCTTACGGCTTCGAGGGTCAGGCGAACTTCGCCGTGGCCTCGACCTTGGACCTGTTCGCCACCTACGCCTACAACCACTCGCGCTTCGAGAACGGCATCTACGACGGCAACCAGTTCCGCCTGTCGCCTGACCACGCCGCCTCGATCGGCGCGACCTGGCGCCTGCCGACGACGGGCGGCGAGATCGAGGTCCAGCCGACCTACACCTGGCAGTCCAAGGTCTTCTTCAGCGACGACAACGACATCCCCGCCCTGCAAACGCAGAACTTCGTCGCGGACCTGATCCAGGACGAATATCAGGACGCCTACGGCCTGCTGAACATTCGGGTCCGCTATACGCCGGAAGGCGGAAACTGGGGCCTCGAAGCCTTCGGCGAAAACGTCCTGGACGAGAAGTACATCAAGGACGCCGGCAACACCGGCGACGCCCTGGGCATGCCGACCTTCATCGCCGGTCGTCCGGCGGCCTATGGTCTGGTGTTCAAGCTGAAGCTGTAAGGATCGAACGATGAAACTGGATCGCCGCAGCCTTCTGGGTCTGTTGGGCGCGGGGGCGGCGACGCCCGCCGTCGCCCAGGCCGCCGATGGCGGTCAGGTCGCCTTCCTGCACGGCGTGGCGAGCGGCGATCCCGATCATCATTCGGCCGTCTTCTGGACCCGCGTCACCCCGGCCGATCCGTCGGCCGGGGAAATCCCGGTCGTTCTGGAAGTGGCCAAGGACGCCGGCTTCACCGACATGGTGCGCCGCACCGCCGACCTGACCGCCCGGGCCGAGCGCGACTTCACCGTCAAACACGATCTGCATGGGCGCGGCCTGGAGCCCGGCCATGAGTATTTCTACCGGTTCATCGCCCGCGGCGTGACCTCGCCCGTCGGTCGGGTCCGCACCCTTCCTCTGGGCGCCACGCCCCAGGTGAACCTCGCCGTGGTGTCGTGCCAGCTGTATCCGGGCGGCCTGTTCAACGCCTATGAGGCCATCTCCCAGTTGGATCGACTGGACGCCGTCGTCCACCTCGGCGACTACATCTATGAATACGGCGCCGCGCCGAACGACTACGGCATGAATACCGGTGCGCCGCTGGGCCGGTCGCCCCTGCCGCCGCATGAAATCGTCAGCCTGGCCGACTATCGGACGCGCCACGCCCAGTACAAGACCGATCCCGACCTTCAGGCCGCCCACGCCCGCGCCGCCTTCATCTGCGTCTGGGACGACCACGAGGTCGCCAACGACACCTGGATGCGAGGCGCCGAGAACCATCAGCCTGCGACCGAAGGCGACTTCGCCGCGCGCAAGGCGGCGGCTCTACGGGCCTATTTCGAATGGATGCCGATCCGCGAAGCCCGCGCCGGGACAATGAAGGAGGCGATCAACCGCAGCTTCCACTTCGGCGACCTGGCCAGCCTGCATATGGTCGAGACCCGGCTGCTGGCCCGCGTCGAACAGATGGAGTTCGCCAACATTCCCAAGACCGCCGACGGGCGGCCGGACCTCGACGCCTTCGAGGCCCAGCGCCAGGACCCGTCGCGCGATCTGCTGGGCGAGCCCCAACGCCGCTGGCTGGGCGAGGCCATGCGCCAGTCCAAGGCCGCCGGCCGGCCGTGGCAGATCCTGGGTAATCAGGTCATTATGGCCCGGGTCAAGGGGCCGAACATTGAACAGATGGTGCCCCCCGCCCAGCTGGCCCAGATGGTCTCCGGCCTGCCCGACGACGTCCGCCCCCAGGTCGAGACCGCCATCCAGCTGTTCAGACTGGGCCTGCCGTTCAACCTGGACAGCTGGGACGGCTATCCGGCCGGACGCGAGCGTCTGTACGAGACCATGAAACAGGCGGGGGTCGAGCCCATCGTCCTGGCCGGCGACAGCCACGCCTTCTGGGTCAATGAACTGTATGACAACGGCGGAGAGCGCCGGGCGGTCGAGTTCGGAACCTCGGCCATTTCCAGCCCCTCGCCCGGCGACCATGTCGGCGGCCTGCCCCTGGGCCTGGCGCTGCAAGCCGCCAATCCCGAGGTCAAGTTCTGCGACCAGTCGGCCAAGGGCTATGTGCTGCTGACCCTGGAGCGGGATCAGGCCGTCGGCGAACTGCGCACCGTCTCCACCATCCTGGCCAAGCCGTATGAGAACCGGACGCTGAAACGCTATCGTCTGGCGCGGACTGAGACGGGCCTGGGGCCGTTGGAAGACGTCACCGCACCCGCCTGATCGCCGCCACCGCAAGGGCAGCTCCCAAGAAACACAGGGCGGCGGCCACGAACAGGCTGCGCAAGCCCAGATCCAGCCGCTCCAACAGGACCAGGGCGATCAAGGGGGCGATCGCCTGGGGCAGGGTCACGGCCAGGTTGATCAGCCCCAGATCCTTGCCCCGATCCTGAGCCGAGGGAAGGACGTCAGTCATCAAGGCGATATCGACGGCGCCGTAGCAGCCTTGGCCCAGGCCATAGAGGGCGAAGGCGATCAGGACCAGGGTCCAGTCCGGGGTCGCCGCCATGACGGCCGCTGCGATCGTCAACAGGACCGCCCCCGTCACCCCCAGGGGCTTTCGCCGCGTCACACGCGACCCGTTGACGGCGACCACGGCGCTGACCGCGACCACCCCGACCACGGCGATGGCGGTGACAAGGGAATGACCCGCCTCAGCCGTCCGGCCGGGGAACAGCCGAGCAAAGCCGATGGCGTCGGCGATGTAGAAGAGCAGATAAAAGGCCACCAGCGAATAGCCGGTGACGACCAGGAAACGATAGGACCAGGCCAGGCTGAAGTCGCGGGTTGCAAAGGGCCTAAGCAGGCTCGCTAGGGAGAAGCGCGAAAACACCGGGCGGACCTGCGCCGACGGCGGCGGATCTTCGCGCGACAGCAGGGCGAAGGGCACGGTGGCCGCCGCGACGACGGCGGCCAGGACCGCCAGCCGCGCCGCCTCGCCCTGCGGTCCCCAGGCCATGACCACCGACCCGATCATGGCGGCCAGAGGATAGCCCATGCCCATGACGGCCGACATGGCGCTGCGCCGGTTTTCCGGCACCCGATCAGCGAAGAGGGCCAGGAGCGGCGCCAGCAGGATGTTGAACGCCAGTTGAAACCCGACGAGCGCCAGAACGAAGCCGACGGGTGTCGATGCGCGATGAAGGCCGGCGTAGCTGGCGATCGTCAGCACCGCGCCGATGATGATCCAAGGCCGTCTGCGCCCGTGCCTGGACCGGGTGCGGTCGCTGAGGGCGCCGCCGATGATGTTGCCGACCCCGGCCGCCATACAGCCCCAGAACAGGGCCTGACTGAGCAGGGGGCCTTTGGCCTCGCCGCCGATAAGCTCGGCGTGGAGAGGCGCAAGCACCTGAAGCAGGGGCGCCACGCCGATGAAGCCGCCGATATAGGCGACGGCGTAGCCGAAGAGGAAGGCCGGCCCGGCCGGCCGGGTTGGAATGCCGGCGGCCACGGGCGCGGGCGTCAGGCGCGAACGGCCCGCGCCGCCGCGAGGCCCAGCGCCTGGACGGCGGCGGCGGCGATATGGTCGGCGTTCAGCCCGGCCTGGGCGTACATGGCCGCCGGCGTGTCCTGATCCTGGAAGACGTCGGGCAGGTTCAGGGTGCGGATCTTCAGCCCGCGATCCAGGGCGCCCTTCTCCGCCAGAAGTTGCAGGACGAAGGCGCCGAAGCCGCCCATGGCCCCCTCCTCCACCGTGATCAGGGCCTCATGCTCGCGGGCCAGGCGCAGGATCAGATCGGCGTCCAGCGGCTTGGCGAAACGGGCGTCGGCGACGGTGGCGGACACGCCGCGCGCCGCCAGCAGGTCAGCGGCCTTCAGCGCTTCCTGAAGCCGGGTGCCCAGGGACAGGATGGCGACGGTGGTCCCCTCGCGCACGATCCGGCCGCGGCCGATCTCGAACGGGGCGGCCAGTTCCGGAATCTCCACGCCCACGCCGTCGCCGCGCGGATAGCGGAAGGCGCTGGGGCGGTCGTCGATGGCCAGGCTGGTCGAGATCATGCCCGCCAGTTCGGCCTCGTCTGCGGCGGCCATCAGCACCATGCGGGGCAGGGCCCCCATGAAGCCGATGTCGAACGATCCGGCGTGGGTCGCCCCGTCGGCGCCGACCAGTCCGGCCCGGTCCATGGCGAACCGCACCGGCAGCGACTGGATCGCCACGTCATGGACCACCTGGTCATAGCCGCGCTGAAGGAAGGTGGAATAGATGGCGCAGACCGGCTTCATCCCGTCGGCGGCCAGGCCGGCGGCGAAGGTGACGGCGTGCTGTTCGGCGATGCCGACGTCATAGGTGCGGTCGGGGAAGGCCTGGCCGAACAGGTCCAGCCCCGTGCCCGAGGGCATGGCGGCGGTGATGGCGACGATCGACGGATCGGCCTTGGCGTGTTTGATCAGTTCGGTCCCGAACACCTTGGTGTAGCTGGGCGCGTTGGAGACGGCCTTGGTCTGCTTGCCCGAGACCACGTCGAACTTGACCACCGCGTGGAGTTTGTCGGCGCTGCTCTCGGCGGGGGCGTAGCCCTTGCCCTTCTGCGTCACGACATGAACCAGAACCGGCCGGTCCTCGATGGCCGCCGCCTTCTTCAGGATCGGCACCAAGTTCTCCATGTCGTGGCCGTCGATGGGGCCGACATAGTAGAAGCCCAGCTCCTCGAAGAAGGTGCCGCCGGTGACCATGCCGCGGGCGTATTCCTCGGCCTTCTTGGCGGCGTTGCGGAACGGACGCGGCAGGTGCTGGGCGAAGGAGCGGCCCAGGCGGCGGACGTTCTGATAGGCGCCGCCGGACACCAGACCGGCTAAATAGGCGCTCATCCCCCCCACCGGCGGGGCGATGGACATGTCGTTGTCGTTCAGTATGACCATCAGCTGGCCGCTGGTGGCCTCGGCCGCATTGTTCATCGCCTCATAGGCCATGCCGGCGGACATGGAGCCGTCGCCGATGACGGCGACCACCTTGTTCTTCTCGCCCTTCTGGTCGCGCGCGGCGGCGAAGCCGAGGGCGGCGCTGATCGAGGTCGAGGCGTGGGCGGCGCCGAAGGGATCGTATTCGCTCTCGCTGCGCTTGGTGAAGCCGGACAGACCGCCGCCCTGGCGCAGGGTGCGGATGCGGTCGCGACGCCCGGTAAGGATCTTGTGCGGATAGCACTGATGGCCGACGTCCCAGATCAGGATGTCCTTGGGCGTCTCGAACACATGGTGCAGCGCCGTGGTCAGCTCGACCACCCCCAGGCCCGCGCCCAGATGGCCGCCGGTCACCGAGACCGCGTCGATGGTCTCGGCTCGCACTTCTTCCGCCAGCTGCTTGAGCTGGGCGATGTCAAAGCCCCGCATGTCGGCGGGAAACTTGACGGTGTCGAGAAGCGGGGTGTCGGGCATCAGCCGGGAAAACCTTGAAAGTCTGATCAATCAACCCGCGAGGGCGATCGACGTTTCGTATCAGGACCGGCGCCTTAGCACAAAGTCCACGCTCGCCCTGAGGATTTCCGCCTCATCGCCAAAGGACTCCAGATGGGCGCGGGCCTGATCCGACAACAGCGCGACCCTCTGTCGCGCCTCGTTCAGCCCCAGCAGGGTGACGAAATTGGTCTTGCCCAGGGCCGCGTCCTTGCCGCCGGCGGCCTTGCCCATTTCTTCGGCCGAACCCTCGGCGTCCAGAATATCGTCGACGATCTGATAGGCCAGGCCCACGTCATGGGCGAAGCTGATCAGGGCGTGCTGATGCTGGGCCGAAGCCTCGGCGATGATCAGCGGAATCTCGAAGGCGTAGGCGAACAGGGCGCCGGTCTTCAGACGTTGCATCCGGGCGACCCCGCCCAGGTCGTCGCGCACGCCCAACAGGTCGATCATCTGGCCGCCCGCCATGCCCCGCGCGCCCGAGGCCAGCGACAGCCGGGCCGCCAGTTCGCAGCGGACGGCGGGATCGTCGTGGGTGTCCTCGTGCAGAATGATGTCGAAGGCCGCCGTCTGAAGCGCGTCGCCGGCCAGGACCGCCGTGGCCTCGTCATAGGCGCGGTGGACGGTCGGGCGGCCGCGCCGCATGTCGTCGTCGTCCATACAGGGCAGGTCGTCGTGGACCAGGCTGTAGGCATGGACGCATTCCAGGGCGCAGGCGGCGCGCAGCACCGACCGCGCGTCGATGTCGAACAGCCGCGCCGCCTCAAGGGCGAAAAAGGGCCGCAGCCGTTTCCCCGGTCCCAGGGCCGCATAGCGCATGGCCTCGGTCAGGCGGGATTCCGGCCCTTCGGCGCGCGGCAACAGCTCATCCAGCGCCACCGTCACCAGATCGGCGACCTCGGCGACCCGGTCGATCACGGCCTGCTCGGGCGAATTGGCGGCGATGACCCGGTTCAAGACGATCGACCGCCCTTGGCCGCAAGAGGACGATGCGGCCTCATTCGAACGACGCCGCCTCAACGCCCTTGGCCTGGCCGTCCGGCCCGACCACGATCTTTTCGACCCGCAGTTGGGCCGCCTTCAGACGCGCCTCGCAATGGGCCTTCAGCCGGGCGCCCTCTTCGTACAGGGCGATGGATTCCTCCAGCGGCGCCTGGCCGGATTCCAGGCGCGAGACGATGGTCTCCAGACGCTGCAGCGCGTCTTCGAAGCTGAGGTCGGCGGGAATGGCGGGTGCGGCGTCGGTCATGGCGCGCGACCCTAAAGACCCGGTCGCCCCGCATCAACGGTTATGCGGCTAGCGTTTTTCGTAACGGCGCTGCGACCAGTATTTGAAGCCCTGGTTATGCACCAGTTTCCACCCGTCGGCCTTCAGACGCGCGCCGACCATATGGTTGAAATAGCCGTGGGCGAAGACCAGGACGTCCTGGCCGGTCTCGGCGCGGGCGATCAGCTTCTGGGCGGCCTGTTCGGCGCGGACCTCGGCCTGGGCGCGGGTCTCCTGGCCGCCGTGATGATCGAAGGCGTGCCACCAGAAGCGCGACACCACCCCCCACCATTTCGGCGACAGCTTGATCCAATCCGGGATCGGCGGCGGCGGCAGGGGCGCCTCGATGAACATGACGTCCGACATCACTTCCCGCCCGGCGACGACGGCGGCGGCCGTCTCCTGGGCCCGCTGGCGGGTGGAGGCGTAGATGGCGCCGGCGCCCTGGGCGGCGGCGACCAGTTCGGGCGGGGGCGTCTGGCCCGCCAGCAGACCGCCCACCTCGTACTTCGCCCACCAGTCTCCGTACTGGCGCGCCGTGATCAGGCATTTGCGCGACAGGGCGGGTTCGCCATGACGGGTCAGGGTGATGGAGCCCGGCCGACCGGTCAGGGCGCGCGGCGCAACCGCCTCGGTCGGGCCGGAATCGGCGACTTCAGTCGAATCGAGAGACAGGGCGGGGACTGGCATGGCGAGCGGACGGGCCTTAGCTTTCAAGGCGTTATACGTCCTATTCCTCCCCGAGCGCGGCGACGTGTGCGACCGCGGAGCGGCCTAGTCCTTCAAGGTCGTACCCCCCCTCGAGCGCCGACACAACCTTGCCTGAGCAGGTCCGGCGCGCGACCTCCAGAACGGCGCGAGTCGCCCAGGCGAAATCCTCGGCCTCCAGAGACTGATGCGCCAGGGGATCGCGCCGATGGGCGTCGAAGCCGGCCGAGATCAGAATCAGGTCGGGCCGGAAGGCCTCCAGCGCCGGCATCAGTCCGCCGGCGAAGGTCGCGCGCCAGGTTTCACGCAGCGTATGGGGCCCGACCGGCGCATTGACGATATTGCCGACCCCGACCTCATCCGCCGCGCCCGTGCCCGGATAGAGGGGCATTTGATGGATCGAGGCCAGGAACAGGCTTTCGTCCCGCTCGAACGCCGCCTGGGTGCCGTTGCCGTGGTGGACGTCGAAATCGACCACCGCCACCCGCGCCATCCCTTCCGCCTGGGCTGCGCGCGCCGCGACCGCGACGGAGGAGAAGAGGCAGAAACCCATGGCCCGGTCCGGCTCAGCATGGTGGCCGGGCGGGCGCACGGCGGCGAAGGCGCGGGCGGTCTCGCCCCGCGCCACCGCCCGAACCGCGTCGATAGCCGCCCCCGCCGCCAGCCGCGCAGCGGGAACGCTGCCGGGCGACAGGACGGTGTCGGCGTCGAGCGCCCGCAGTCCCTCCACCGGCGAGGCGTCCAGCAGGCGCGCGACATAGGCGGCCGGATGCACCCGCTCCAGGTCCGCGACCTCGGCCGGCGTCGCAGCGCGCCGGTCGGCGGCCAGGCCCGCGTCGTCCAGGGCGTCCAGAACCGCCTTGAGGCGGGCCGGACTTTCGGGATGACCGGCTCCCGGCGCATGGGCCAGCATCGACGGATGGGTGAAGATCGGCAACGAGATCATCCCCCTGACTTTGCACGGTCGACGGCGTCGCGCCAGACGGGCCCGGCGAGGAAGACGCAGCCCCCGCCTTGTGCCGAACCGTATCGGCGCCGATGTGGGACGCGACGACACGAACCCAGGAGCTTCCCCATGAAGGCCATCGGCACGACCGGCCCCCGCCCCGTTTCGGATCCCGCCGCCCTGATCGCGTTCGAGGCGGCCGAGCCTGAACTGCGCCCGCGGGATCTGCTTGTTGCGGTCAAGGCCGTCAGCCTGAACCCCGTGGATACAAAGGTGCGCAGCAGTCGGCAGCCGGACCAGCCCAGCATCCTGGGCTATGACGCCGCAGGCGTGGTGATCGGCGTCGGGGCGGAGGTCAGCCTGTTCAAGGTCGGAGACGAGGTCTTCTACGCTGGCCAGATCGACCGTCCGGGCTCGAACGCCGAACGTCAGGCGGTGGACGAACGGATCGTGGGTCGCAAGCCGCAGTCCCTGACCTATGCCGAGGCCGCCGCCCTGCCCCTGACCGCCATCACGGCCTGGGAACTGCTGTTCGACCGGATGAAAGCCGACCGGGACGAGGACGAGAGCCTGCTGATCGTCGGCGGCGCCGGCGGGGTCGGGTCCATCCTGATCCAGATCGCCAAGACCATGACGAAACTGCGTGTCGTCGCCACCGCGTCTCGCCCTGAGACCCGTCAATGGTGCCTGGACCAGGGGGCGGACGCCGTCATCGACCATGCCCGCCCCATCGACGAAGCCCTGACGGAAGCCGGCGAACGGGCGCCGAAATATATCGCATCCCTGACCCACACGGCCGGCCATTTCGAGGCCCTGGCCCGCGCCGTCGCGCCCCAGGGGGTCATCGGCGCCATTGACGACTTCAAGGGTCTGCCGGTCGAACTGCTGAAGCAGAAGGCGGCCGGTTTCGTGTGGGAGTTCATGTTCACCCGCCCGGTCCACCAGACCCCCGACATGATCCGGCAGCACGAAATCCTGAACGCCGTGTCGGAGGCGGTCGACGCCGGCGCCATCCGCACCACCCTGACCCGCAACCTGGGCCGGCTTTCGGTCGAGACCCTTCTAGACGGGCATCGCCAGTTGGAAAGCGGCTCGACGATCGGCAAGGTCGCGCTGGACGGCTTCTGAGGCTAAGGGGCGGGTCATGACCGAGATCCTGATCCGCCCCCCCCGCCCCGGAGACGCCGAAGCCCTGGGCGTCCTGGGGCGTCGGACCTTCGTCGAGACCTTCGTGACCGGCTTCGGCATTCCCTATCCCGAGACGGACCTCACGGCCTTTCTGGACGCCAGTTTCGATCCCGAACCGACACGGAAAAAGCTGGCCGAACCCAACGCAGCCTGGTGGGTGGCCGAGCGGGACGGCGAACTCCTGGCCTTCGCCAACGCCGGTCCCAACGGCCTGCCCCACCCCGAGGCGCGGCCGGAGCATATGGAGCTGCGCCGCCTGTATGTGTCCAAGGCCGCCCAGGGTCTGGGCCTGGGCACGAAGCTGCTGACCCTGTCGCTGGACTGGATGGAGGCCAACACGGGCGGCCCGCTCTGGATCGGCGTCTGGAGCGGCAACGAAAAGGCTCAGCGCCTGTACGCCGCCTATGGGTTCGAGAAGGCGGGCGAATATGAATACCCGGTCGGCGCCTGGCGCGACCATGAGTTCATCTTGCGGCGCGGATAGACTATGATCCGGCCATGACCCGCGCCGAATTGCTGGAAAAGCTGCGTGAGCTTAAGCCCTGGCTGGAAGAGCAGGGCATCGTCAACCTGCGCCTGTTCGGCAGCTACGCCCGCGACGAGGCGGGACCGGACAGCGACGTGGATTTGCTGGTGGACACCTCGAGACCGATGGGCATCGAGTTTCTAACGACGGAGCGTCTGCTTTCGGAAAGACTGGAAACGCCGGTCGAGTTCTGTTCGTGGGAAGTCATGCGGCCCTATGTCAGGACGAAGGTCGAGAAAGACCTGATCCTTGTCTGACGAAGCCGATGCGATCCTGATAGCCGAAATCCGGGACGCCGCAAGCCGTGTAAAATCCTACATTGCGCCTGAAGGCCGGGAAGGCTTCATGTGTCAAACCCTGGTCTATGACGCCGTCTGCATGAACCTGTTGCGGACAGGCGAATGCGCCCGCTTCCTGAGCGACGCCGTAAAGACGCGACTGCCGGACATTCCATGGCCCGACATCGTCAGTCTCCGAAATCGAGTGGCGCACAGCTACGAAACGTTGAAGCCGGAAGTCCTCTGGCTGATCGCCAGCGTCAGTCTGCCACAACTGGACGCGGCGCTCCGCAGCCTGGGTGAAGCCTGATGCTCCTGCCCTTCTTCACCGCCCTGCGCGACGCCAAGGTTCCGGTGTCGATGAAGGAATGGCTTCATCTGATGGAGGCCATGGACCGCGATCTGGCGGGCCGCGAGGTCGAGACCTTCTATCACCTGTCGCGGGCGGTGCTGGTCAAGGACGAGAAACACTATGACCGGTTCGACCAGGTGTTCGGGACGGTGTTCAAGGGCGTCGAATCTGTCGGGGCGGGCGAAGATCTGACGACCGACATCCCCGAGGACTGGCTGCGGCTGCTGAACGAGAAATATCTGACCGACGAGGAAAAGGCCCAGATCGAGGCGCTGGGCGGTTTCGACAAGCTGATGGAGACGCTGAAACAGCGGCTGGAGGAGCAGAAGGAACGCCACTCGGGCGGGTCCAAGTGGATCGGCACGGGCGGAACCAGCCCCTTCGGTCACGGCGGCTATAATCCGGAAGGCGTCCGGATCGGCGGCCCCGGACGACATGGTCGTGCGGTCAAGGTCTGGGAAAAGCGCGAGTTCAGGAACCTGGACGACACGGTCGAGCTGGGCACGCGCAACATCAAGGTGGCCTTGCGCCGCCTGCGCCGCTTCGCCCGTGAAGGCGCGGCGGAAGAGTTGGACATCGACGGCACCATCGACGGCACGGCCCGCCAGGGCTGGCTGGACATCCAGATGCGGCCCGAGCGGCGCAACACGATCAAGGTGCTGCTGTTCCTGGACATCGGCGGATCGATGGACGGCCATATCAAGCTGGTGGAGGAGCTGTTCTCGGCCGCCCGGACCGAGTTCAAGAACCTGGAGTTCTTCTACTTCCACAACTGCCTGTACGAGGGTGTCTGGAAGGACAACCGGCGGCGTCACACCGAGCGGATCGCCACCTGGGACCTGCTGCACAAATATCCCGGCGACTGGCGCGCCATCTTCGTCGGCGACGCGACCATGTCGCCCTATGAGATCACCATGCCCGGCGGTTCGGTCGAACACTGGAACGAGGAGGCCGGGGCGGTGTGGATGAAGCGGGCCCGCCAGCAGTGGGAAAAGTCCGTGTGGCTGAACCCGGTGCAGGAACGGTATTGGAGCTACACCGCCTCGGTCGGCCTGTTGCGGGAGCTGATGGACGACCGAATGTTCCCCCTGACGCTGGAGGGGCTCGACAAGGCGATGCGGGCGCTGACAAGGTAGGTTTCGCGTCCGGGGCGAAACCGCCCTGGCGACAGTGCAAAGAGGCCTGAGAATGCTCGTCGCCTTCGCCCTGCTGCTTCTGGCCCAACAGGCCGCTCCGACCGTGGTGTGGGAGGCGCCGCCCGCCGCCGAAGCCCCGCCGCCGCGTCCCGCCCACAATGTTCCGGAATGGGGTCTCGTCGATCCGTTCGGCTATGAGCGGGCGCGGTGCAGCCCGCAGCTGCGCGGCGCGAGATCGCTGGAAGTCTGTCAGGCCGAGGTTCGCGCCCAGCTGGCCCTGGCTCTGGGGCCGGATCTGCCCGACGCCCTGCGCCCTGAGGGGATGGCGGGCGACTGCCAGATGGCCCAGGCGGCCCAGGGCGGCTCGTCCTACGGCCTGCAGTGCGGCCCTCAGTCGCGGGCGCCGACCGACTCTCCCCGGCCCAAGGAGGTGGATTGCCGCCCCCGTCCCGAACAGGGCGGCTTCAGTTCGGAATGCCGACCGGTGGGGACGACCGAGGACAAGGGGCTGACGCTGAAGCTATGGGGCAATGACTGACCCGAACGAAAACGCCGCCCGCGATCGCGGACGGCGTTGAACGTCTTTGAATAGTCGGTCGCGTCAGTTGCGATTGTCGCGCAGACTGTCCTTCACGCCGCCGACGGTGTTTTGGACCTTGCCTTCGACCTGGTCCGCCTTGCCCTCAGCCTGAAGCTTGGAATCGCCGGTCATCTTGCCGACGCCTTCCTTGATCTTGCCGCCGACATTCTTGGCGGAGCCTTCAATACGGTCTTGATCTGGCATGGGAATTCTCCTGTTTCGAGCGACGCCGCGATGGCGCTGCAAGGTGAAGGAGAAACGGGAGCGGGTCCGGGCCGTTCCGTAAGGCTCAGCTTGCCCGACGCAGCCACACCGCGACCGCCCAGGCGTGGGAGTCGTGGCGCAGACGCGACAAAGCCACGGTCGGGTCCAGCCAGACCAGGGTGTGATCGTCCTCGCACTTGGCCTGGGGGTTCTCGGCCGTGACCGTCGCGGTCCAGAAGCCGCCGACGTTGCAGAGGGGCTCGCCGGTGCTTTTCAGATGATACTGGCCCGCCTCGGCGATGCGGTTCAGAGGCGTCACAGACAGGCCGGTTTCCTCGACGAACTCGCGCACCAGGGCCTCGACCTCGGTCTCCTCGCCATCCACCGCCCCGCCGGGAAGATCGAAATAGGCGCCGGCCGCTCGTTCGACCCGGACGCAGGCGATCAGGCCGTCGCGCTCCACCACGCCGAAGGCCGTGGCGCGGTGGCGATAGTCGAGCGCGGGATTACGAAGGCCGAACTGGAGCATGATGCAGATCCGACCTTAGAGGTCGAACGCCAATTTGGCGCGCACGCCCTTGTGCGCCGCGTCGAACTCGACGGCTGAGCGCAGGCCCGAGGCCATGGCCGAAATGATCTTGCCGCCCAGGCCGGTGCCCTTGGGTGTTCCGTCGCCCAGACCCGGCCCGTCGTCTTCGACCGTCAACAGGGCGCGATGCTCGCCGTCCGGCTTCAGACTGATGCGTATCTCCCCGCCCTGCCCAGGCTGATAGGCGTATTTCACCGCATTGGTGACCAGTTCGGCGACAACGACGCCCAAGGACACGGCCTGGTCCGTGGTAACCCAAAGGGGAGCGGCGTCGACGACCAGACGAGGCGAACCTTCGCCGGGCCCGAGCGACTTGGACAGCTCGTCCATCAGGCCTTCGAGGTACTCGTCCATGGCCACCCGGCTCATGTCGCCGGAGGTGTAGAGGCGGCGATGGACGTGGGCCACGGCCTCGATCCGGGCCTGGGATTCGCGCAAAGCCTCGCGCGCGCCTTCATCGCTGATGTGGCGCATCTGCAGCGACATGAAGCTGGACACCAGTTGCAGCGAATTGCCGACGCGGTGATTGACCTCGCGCAGCATGGCCTCGGCGCGGTCGCGGGCCAGACGAATCTCTTCCTGGGCGATCTCGTTCTCGCGCTGAAGCCGCCGGCGCAGCAGGGCGTCCTCCAAGGCCGACCGCAGCAGGGAGGTGAAGTCCTCGGACACGTCCTTGATGACATAGTCCGCCGCCCCGGCGCGCAGGGCGGCGACGGCGATCCGCCCGTCCTGAGCCCCCGTCACATAGACCACGGGCGGCGGCGCCGGCAGGGCCAGGATGTCCGGCAGGACGTCCAGACCGTCCCGGCTGGGCATATAGTGGTCCAGGGCGCAGATGTCGTACTGGTTGGCGGCGAGCAGCTCCAACCCTGCGTCGCCGTCCGGGGCACAGGTGACGGCGTAGCCGTGGCGGGTCAGTTCCTTCTCGACCAGCCGCGACAGGCCGCGGTCGTCGTCGATGTAGAGCAGACGGATGGGGCCGGACAGTCCGATCGTTAAATCTCCGGCGCCTGCATGACCGACAGGAAGAGACCCAGCTGACGGATCGCGCCGGCGAAGGACTCATAATCGACAGGCTTGGTGATGTAGACGTTGCAGCCCAGGTCGTAGCAGCGCTGGATTTCGACCTTGTCGTCGGTGGTGGTCAGAACCACGACGGGCGCCCGCTTCAAACGGTCGTCAGCCTTCACCTTTTCCAGAATGTCCGTGCCCGACATGTCGGGCAGGTTCAGGTCCAGCAGGATCAGCAGTGGGCCGTTGGCCAGGATTTCCGCGCTGAACAGATAGTCCAGAGCGGCCCCGCCCTCATCGAAATGCTTGATCTCGTTGCTGATGTTGGCGCGACGGATGTTCTTTTCGATCAGTTTGGCGTGACCGTGGTCATCCTCGACCATGATGATTTTGACGGCTTGCGTCACAGTACGCCTCCAGGTTCCGACAGGATCAGTCGTTTGGGGAATTTCAGGAGGAAAGTCGAGCCCTTGCCAAGCTCGGACTCGATATCGATCGTGCCGCCGATGCGCCGAACGCTGTTGCGGACGAAGGCCAGGCCCAGGCCCTCGCCTCTTCGGTCCTGTTTCCCGGAGCGCCGGAACAGTTCGAAGATGCGTTCGTGGTCCCGCGCGGCGATTCCTCGCCCGTTGTCCGCGACCCGATAGACGACCCAGCCCCCGGGCAGGTCTTCGCCCGATATGACGATTTCGCCAGGGCGGCCGGCGTCCAGATATTTGACAGCATTGTCGACCAGATTGCCCAGAATCTGCTCCATCGACAGGCGGTCGCTTTCGATCGACGGCAGGGCCTCCACCACGATCTGGGCGCCGGCGGCCTCGGTCTGATGGTGAACGCTGTCGGCGATGTTGCGAGCCATGGCGGTCATGTCCAGGGTCTCCGGCAGGAGATTGCGACGCCCCTCGCGCGAGAGGCGCAGGATGGCGTTGATGAGCCGGTCCATCTTTTCGGTCGAGGCGCGGATGAAGCCCAGGGCCTCGGGCATGTCTTCGCGCACGGCGGTGACGATGTCGGCCGACACCTCGCGTTCCGCCTCGGCCTCGGCCACCCCGCGCTCGATGATCTTTCCGGCCTGCTCCAGTTCGGAGGTGTAGCCCATCACATTGACCAGGGGCGCGCGCAGATCGTGGCTGACGATATAGGCGAAGCGCTGGATTTCCTCATTGGCGCGGGTCAGGGCGGCGGTGCGGTCGCGCACCATGTCCTCCAGGCCGGCGTTGATGGCGGCCACCTCCTCGCGCGCGTGCTGAATCTCGCCGACATAGCGCCGCACCATCCAGGCCGAGAGCAGCGCAAGGACCAGGACCAGCAGGCCGGTGATGGCGTTCATCACCACGGTCATCATGGCGGCGCGCTCGGACACGCGGGTCCGTTCGGCGATGCGCGCGGACTTGAAGGCGTCGAAATCGTCGATGGTCTGGCGCAGCTCGTCCATATAGCGTTTGCCTTCGCCGGACCGCACCGTCTGGATCGCTTGGCCTATGCGGCCCTCACGCGCCAAGGCCAGGGTCGCCTCCATCTCCCTCAGCTTGGCGTCGGAGAGCCTATGGATTTGGGCCACCGGCGCCCGGAGCGTCGGGTCGGCCGCCGCGCCTTCTTCGAGAAACGCCAGGGCGGGCTCGCGCGCGGCCCGCGCCTCCTCAAAGGGCGTCAGGAAATCGCTGCGGCCGGTCAGCAGAAAGCCGCGTTGCGCGGTCTCCGCATTCAGCATGGAGATCAGGACCGTGCGCGACTGGCGGCGCATCTGCTGGGCGTGTTCGATCGCATCGTTAACCGTGGCGGTGCGCTGTATCATGACGAAGGTCGAGATGTTGACCGTCAGCAGCAGGACGAAGGCCAGGACCAGCAGGCCGGTGACGGATCGCGCCAGGGAGGGCGTGCGCACAAAATCGCTGAACCGCGACCAGCTTTGGCTCGAGGGAAGTTTCATGCGGCGCAGCATTAGCGGCGACCGAGGCTGCGTCAAACGGCAGTCACACGAAACTCTTGGGCCTTTCGCGTCTTCTGATGAGTATGGTCTGGCTTGCCGGTCTGCGGCGGGCGGAAAACGGGGGGAAGAGCGATGATCTGGTGGTGGTGGATTTTACCGGCGGCGGCGGCCCTGATTGGCCTGGTTCTGCTGGTCCGCGGCTTGCGCGCCCTGTTCGGCGGCAGGGCGGTGCGGGGCGTGGCGGGCGCGGCGCTCGGCGGCGGCGTCCTCTGGCTGGCGTCCCTGGCGACCCTGTTCGGCCTGAACCTTCAGACCTACGACCGGCTGACCTATGAACGTCCGGTGGCGAGCCTGGAACTGAGGCGCCTCGGGCCGCAGTATTATGAGATCGAGCTGACGCCCCTGTCGCAGGACAGGCCGGCCGCAGCGACCCTCTATCCTGTCCACGGCGACGACTGGCGGATCGACGCCCAGGTGCTGAAGTGGAAACCTTGGGCCAATGTGCTGGGTCTGGATTCCCAATATCGTCTGGAACGCCTCTCCGGTCGCTATCGCACGGTCGAACAGGAGTTGACCGCCGAACGCAGCGCCTATGATCTGGCGGCCATCGAGGAAAACGCCCGCAACGGCGCCCTGCCCTATAAGGTCGAGGCCTGGGACGCGATCCGGCGTTACAGGCGCTACATCGACGCCGCCGACACCCTCTACGGCTCAGCCGCCTATATGCCGATGGCCGAGGGCGCGCGCTATGAGGTCTGGATCACCCAGTCCGGCCTGATCGCCCGCCCGGTCAATGAGGCCGCGCGCGCCGCCTCCGCCGGCGGCTGGACGGTCGCCGACTAGGCCGAATCCACATTCCGCGCCGCCAAGGCACGATGGCGTCCAAGAGTGCGAAGGCGAGGGAGCGCCCCTCCGATCCGTCATGCCCAAAGCCGGCCCCAAAGGCGGCTGTCGATGACAGGTCTCGACAAGGGGGAGCCTAAGCGCTCGTACCGCTGAGGCGGTACAAATACGATTACGTCAGCAACCAGGCGTTTATGATGCAGAAATGCGACACGGTATAATATTGTCGCGCCGCAGGCGGCGGTCTACTCCAATTTACAAGTCGATTGTGTCAGCTCTTCAACAACCGCGGAAGCGGACAGGCGTATCTGGGGGATACAAGATGAAAGTTGCTTTGCTAACCGGCGCCGCAGTGGCCGCCGTACTGGGGGGTCATGCCCATGCCCAGGAAGCCGCACCGGCTCAGACCGTGACCGAAGTCGTCGTAACCGGTTCGCGCATTAAGCGGCCGCAGTTCGACGGGACGATTCCCGGGGTGCAGGTCACCAAGGAAGAAATCATTCAGCGCGGCTTCAACAATGCTTACGACATCGTGCTGAGCCAGCCGATGGTCTATGCCGGCGCCAGTCCTTATGGAAGCAACGGCGGCCAGACCTCGAGCCTGGGCACTGCCTTCGCCGACCTGCTGGGTCTGGGCAGCCAGCGCACCCTGACGTTGGTCAACGGCCGCCGTCAGGTGTCGGGCAACGCCGCGACGCTGTTCGTCACCGGCAACAACGCCGGCTCCCAGGTCGATCTCGGCGCCATTCCGTCGCAGTTGATCGACCGCGTCGACACCCTGACCGTCGGCGGCGCGGCCGCCTATGGGTCGGACGCCATCGCGGGGGTGATAAACTACATCATCAAGGACAAGTACGTCGGCAGCGAGGCGCGCGTGTCTGCGCGGACCTCCGAGCAGGGCGACGCCAACCGCTACAGCTTCAGCGTCATCCACGGTGAGAACCTGATGGATGACCGGGCCAACCTGACCCTGGCCTTCGAAGAAACCAAGACCGACGCCCTGTACGCCGACGCCCGGCCGTGGACGCTCGACGCCGCGACCGGCGTGACCAATGCGTTCAACGGGTCCAAGCGGAACCCGAACTTCGCCGCCAACGCAGCGATTGACATCGCCGGTCTGAACAACGGGGCGTTCCTGCGCAACACCGACGACGGCATCCCGTCCACGGCCTACGCCTACTTCACGCGCAACTCGCTGCAGTATCCGTCGGGTATCGCGTTTACCCCGACGAGTTCCACTGCGGCCTGTCCGACGACGATCGTCGGGGTGACGGCGTGTCTGTTGCCGACGGGTTCGGTCAGCTCGACTTCGCAGCTGGTCCCCGGCATTCCCACCGGCAACGGCCTGTACTTCACCAATGCGCCGTCGGGCACCTTCCCGAACTTCGCGCCGACCTCGCTGCCGACCGGCGTCACGGCTGCGGCCGTGTTCGCCAGGTACGGCGTGACGCCGCCCACCGGCCTGACCGCCGCCCAGCAGAACACTCTCGCCATCAACGTGCTGCAGAGCAAGCTGCCGACCCTGCGCGAGTATCTGGCCCAGAACCCGAACACCGACATCAACCTGATCGTCGGCTCGCTCTATTCGAACATTCCGCGGATCGCCAATACGGACCCGGCGACTCGGGCGTTGTTCCCCTTCATCGCCAAGCCGGTGCGCTTCAACGCCAACGGCGAGGCCGAAAATTGGTCGTTCGCCAATATCGGGGCGCAGGATCAAGGCACCTTGGGCTCCGCGCCCGGAATCGAAGGCAATAACACCAGCCGCTACAGCCTGATTCAAAACGAGCAGACCCGTAAGAACTTCACGGTCTTCGCGACGTTTGACATCAACGACCGGATCAAGGCCTACAGCCAGAACATCTATTCGACGGTTGAAACGGTGCTGCCGCGAAATGGGGCTTCCGGTAACGCCGTGACCTCCGCCGGGAGCGAGACTTCGGGCATTCTGATCAGCATCAACAACCCGTACCTGAGTGCGACGTCGCAGCAGCTGCTGCGCAGCAGCGGCGCGGTCAATAGCGCCAACAACTTCATCATGTCGCGCACCAACCAGGACATCCTGGGCGACAACCCTCAGCGCGGCGTCACCAACATCGGCAACTTCGCCCAAGGCCTGAAGGGCGACTTCGACTTCCTGCACCGCAACTGGACCTGGGACGTGTCCTACACCTACGGCAAGGCTGATGGTAAGGTCGAGTTCACTGGTATTCGGGACCTGGAGTACCTGCTGGCGATCGACACCGTTCGCGACAGCAGCGGCGCCATCACCTGCCGCGCCAAGACCAACCCTTCCGCCTATCTGGGCAAGAGCCCGTCGGTGATTGTCACCAACCTGGCCGACACTCCGGCGGCGAATGGCCTGGTCGCGAAGCAGCCGTTCCAGCCCGTCGTGACCCAGGCCATGATCGACAGCTGCCAACCGCTGAATCCGTTCGGCTACAATCAGATGACGCAGGCGGCGAAAGACTACGTCACCGCTCAGCAGTTCTACGCCTTCGAGAACGTCCAGACCTTCCTGCAAGGCTCGGTGACCGGGGACCTGTTCGAACTGCCGGGCGGTCCGCTGGGCGTGGCGCTCGCCGCCGAACGCCGCACCACGAAGAACGACTACTGGGTCGATGACGTTTCGCGCTACGGTCGCACGCGATCGGCGGCGATCTCGGCGACTCAGTACGAGACCGAGGCGCAGGAATACGGCGTCGAGGTGAATATCCCCGTCCTGGGCAATGGCTTCAACCTGCCGTTCGCCCAACGTCTGGAAATCAACTCGGCGGTTCGTTGGTCCAAGCAGACCGGCGACGCCGCGACCTTCGTAAACCAGCAAGGTGCGACGGTCAGCCCGACCTACGACGGCGACTGGTCGAAGATCTGGTCGCTCGCCGCCACTTTCCAGCCGATCCGCGACATCACCTTCCGCGGCAATGTCACCCGCTCGATTCGCCAGCCGGACGGCGTCGAGCTGTTCTTGGGCGGTCAGGCTTCCTTCACGTCGATGAGCGACCCCTGCGCAGTCGGCAATATCAACTCGGGCCTGAACCCGGCGACGCGGAAGGCCAACTGTATCGCCGCTGTTCGCGCGGCGGGCTACGCATCGACCAACGCCGAAGCCGAAACCTTCCTCAGCACCTTCAGTCCCGGCACGCCTTCGGTGCTGGGCGCCCGCTTCGGCAACGATGAACTGAAACCGGAGCGCGGCGAAAGCTGGACGGCGGGCGTGGTGCTTGAACCGCGCTACGTGCCGAACCTGCGGATGTCGTTCGATTACATCGACATCCAACTGAAGGACCAGCTGACCCGCGTCTCGGCGGAACAACTTCTGACCTACTGCTACGACTCCGCGTCCTATCCGGACAATAGCGGCCAGTTCGGTCTGAACACCTGCGGCTCGGTTCCGCGGTACACGTCGGGGACGGAGCCGAACCCCAGCCGCGCGTTCAGCGTCAACGACGGCTGGCAGTCCACATATCTGAACCTGGCTCAGACCAACCTGCGCGCCGCCAACATCGTCGTCGTCTATCGCAAAAAGCTGGCGGAGCTGTTCGGGTCGTCGAGCGACTGGGGCTCCGTGTCGGTGAACAGCAACCTCTACCGCGTCTACGAGTCGAGCTTTAGCCCCACGGGTCTGGCGGGCGACACCGAGCAGTATCTCGGCAGCATCGGCACGCCGAAGTGGCAGAGCAACACCACGATCGGCTACACGCGCAAGAGAATCTCCACCAGCCTGAACTTCTACACGCAGTCCGACACCATCCGCTTCAACGGTTCGGTGCCGGCGACGATCGAGCAAAACGCCTATCTCGATCGCAAGGGCTACGCCATATACAATCTGTATGTCGGCTATGAGCTCAACGATGAGGTCGATCTGCGCTTCAACGTCAACAATATCTCTGACAAGCGGTGGGAACAGGAGGCGGTCGGCGCGATCTACAGCACGGTTGGCCGCACCTTCCAGTTGAGCCTCAACGCGCGCTTCTAGAGCCTGATCCGTTGCCCAGGAATCGCTTCGCGGTTCCGCTGACGCCTTGAATCAGGCTCCAGACTGGGGCGAGAGCAGGATCCATCCTTCTGCCGGAACCGCTGCGCGGTTCCGGCAGAAACGATTCTGCTCTGGGGATTCCGGCCAGGCGATCAGCAAGCAAACCAGTCGTCTGAGGCTGTCGCAGGCCACGTCAACCTTGGCGGTCAGCCGCCTCGGCAACACCCCCACAGCCTGATCGGCGCACCCTTTTTTGGGCCTGAACCTCGGCCGACCGCGATCTGCAGACGGGCCCTGCCCAAGGTCCAGTCCAACATCCGATACAGGTGGTCTGATCCTTGTTCGGATCGCAGACCATGGTTGGGATTGCTCTAGACCTGGCCCAGGGTGCGCAGCTTGGCGCGGGGGTGGATTTCGTTCTGGCTCATGACCACCGTCTGGCCCCGGAACCGCTCGATGATCGAGCGGACATAGGGGCGAGTCTGGGGCCCGGTCAGCAGGACGGGATTCTCGCCGGACATGGCGATCCGTTCGAAGGTGTCGCGGACGGCGCGGATGAAGTCCTGCAGCCGCGACGGCGCCATGGCCAGCTGCTTGTCCTCGCCGCCGCCGATCAGGCTTTCGGCGAAGGCGTTCTCCCATTCGGGCGACAGGGTGACGATCGGCAGGGCGCCGTCGCCGCCCTGGTGCTGCCAGCACAGCTGACGGGCCAGGCGGGCGCGGACGTGTTCGACCAAGGTGGTGACGCTGGTGCTGTGGGGCGCGGCCTCGGCCAGCCCTTCCAGAATGGCGGGCAGATCGCGGATCGAAACCTTCTCGCGCAGCAGGGCCTGAAGCACCCTTTGCAGGGTGGTGACGCTGACGACGCTGGGGATCAGCTCCTCGACCAGCTTCTTCTCTTCGGTTCCCAGCTCCTTCAGCAGCTTCTGCACCTCGCCGTAGGACAGCAGGTCCGCCATATTTTCCTTCAGGATTTCGGTCAGGTGCGTCGTCAGGACCGTGGAAGGATCGACCAGCGTATAGCCGTGGAAGGTCGCTTCTTCGCGCAGGGTTTCGCTGATCCAGGTGGCGGGCAGGCCGAAGGCGGGCTCGCGCATATGTTCGCCCGGCAGTTCCACCTGCCCCCCGGCGGGGTCCATCGCCATCAGATGCCCCAGACGCACCTCGCCCGCCCCAGCCTCCATCTCCTTGATGCGGATGGCGTAGCCCTGGGTCGGCAGGCGCATATTGTCCAGAATGCGGACCTGCGGCATGACGAAGCCGTATTCCTGGGCCAGCGATCGACGGAGCGCCTTGATCTGATCGGTCAGACGCCGCCCTTCCAGATCATTGATCAGGCTGAGCAGCGAATAGCCCAGCTCAATCTTGACTTCGTCGATCGTCAGCACGTTCGAGATCGGCTCTTCGACCTCCTCCTTGGGGGCGGCCGCAGCGGCGACCTCGGCCTCCGTGGGCTGGGGCTTGAGCCTTTGGCGGCCCAGGCGCCAGGCCATGAAGCCCGAACCGATGGCCAGGGCGGCAAAGGGGATCAGCGGCATGCCGGGGATCAGGCCGATCAGACCCGCCGCCCCCGACACCACGCCCAGCGACACGGGGTTGGTGGCCAGCTGGGTCACCAGGGCCTTGTCCGCCGTGCCCTCGACGCCGGCCTTGGACACCAGGAAGCCCGCGGCGATCGAGATGATGATGGCCGGCACCTGGGTGACCAGACCGTCGCCGATGGTCAGCTGCACATAGGTGTTGGCGGCGTCCATGGCCGGCATGCCGTGCTGCAGGGTGCCGATCAATATGCCGCCGATGGCGTTGATGAAGGTGATGATCAGGCCGGCGACGGCGTCGCCGCGCACGAACTTCGAGGCGCCGTCCATGGCCCCGAAGAAGGTCGATTCCTGCTCCAGCTCCTTGCGGCGCAGCTTGGCCTGGTCCTCGGTGATCAGGCCCGACGACAGGTCAGCGTCAATCGCCATCTGCTTGCCCGGCATGGAGTCCAGGGTGAAGCGGGCCGAGACTTCGGCGATCCGGGTCGAACCCTTGGTGATGACGACGAAGTTCACCACCAGGATGATGGCGAAGATGATCACCCCGATGATGAAGTTGCCCCCCATCATCAGCTCGCCGAAGGCGTTGATCACCTGGCCGGCGCTGTCGTGCCCCTCCTGCCCCTTGGTCAGGATCAGCCGCGTCGAGGCCAGGTTCAGGCCCAGACGGAAAAGGGTCGAAACCAGCAGAACCGTCGGGAAGATGGCGAAGTCCAGCGGCTTCTTCATCATCACGGCGGTCATCAGGATCAACACGGACGAGACCAGCGAGATCGCCAGCAGCAGGTCCAGAAGCATCTTCGGAACCGGCAGGATCAGCAGCATGATCACCCCGATCACGCCGACCGCCATCAGCACTTCGCCGCGGTTGATCCAGCTCAGCACGTCGCGCCCGGTGGGCCGCGCCATGCCGTCCTTCATCATGATCGGCGCATCAGTCACGGCCCAGGGCCTTCAAGGCGCGGCGGGTCGCCTCGGCGATCACGGCGTCGCGCTGATCCTCCGTCGCCGAGGCGGCGCCGGTGAAATAGGCGGCGATGATGACCGGCGAACCGCTGAGCGGGGTCAGCATGCCCACGTCGTTCGTCGTGCCGCGGGCGCCCGAACCGGTCTTGTGCGCGACGCTCCAACCCTCGGGCGCGCCCGCCTTGATCCGGTTGGGGCCGGTCGGGGAGGCGGTCAGCCAGCCGTGCAACAGGGCGTCGTGCGCCGGCGTCAGTCGATCGCTGAAGGCCATTTCGCGGATGTTGGCGACGGTCTGTTCCGGCAGGCAGGTGTCGCGCGGATCGTCAGGCAGGGCGGTGTTCAAGTCCGGCTCCAGCCGAGAGATGACGGTCGTCGTGTCGCCGAAGGTCGGCCACCACGAACGCCATACGCCGATTCCGCCCATCTCGCGGATCAGGATATTGGCGGCCGGATTGTCGCTGACCTCCACCGCCGCCTGCATTAGTTCGCGGATGGTGAGCGTCCGCCCCACCGCCTTTTCGGTCACGGGCGCATGGGGAATGATGTCGGCCGAGGTGATGCGGACCGGCCGGTCCAGCCTTTCCTCGTCCCGCTGCACCCTTTGCAGGATGCCCGCCGCCAGAAAGGGTTTGAAGGTCGAGCAGAAGGGAAACCGCTCCTGGCTGCGCCACAGCGCCCGCACCCCGCTGCCGACGTCCAGGGCGGCGACGCCCAGCCGCCCGCCCCACCGCGTCTCCAGATCGTTCAGGAACAGGTCCGGGGCCGCCTCGGCCTTGACCTTGGTCTGGCTGCGCGGCGTGCAGGCGGCCAGGCCCAGCGCGCCTGCGCCGGCCATCAGCCTCCGCCTGTCCAGACCGCGCCCCATGCTCAGGCGGCGTAGCCCGAGGCCGAGACGCCGGACTGCGGCGCGGGAATGACCGTCCCCTCCTCGGCGTATTCGTTAAGCTTGTTGCGCAGAGTGCGGATGGAGATGCCCAGGATGTTGGCCGCATGGGTGCGATTGCCCAGACAGTGGGTCAGGGTGTCCAGGATCAGGGTCTTCTCCATCGCCGCCACCGTCTGGCCGACGAAGCTGCGGGTCACGGCGTCGGCCGCCTGGGCCGCCCGGGCCGCAACGCCGCCGCCATAGGGGTTCCCCACGGCCGCCGTTCCCATCATGCCGCCGCCTTCCGCCGTCAGCGGCTGGCCGTCCGGCAGGCGGATGGCGTCCACATCGATCTCGGGTCCGGTCGCCAGCAGCACGGCCCGGTGCATGGCGTTTTCCAGCTCACGGACGTTGCCGGGCCAGCGGTGGGCGCTGATCGCCTGACGCGCCCGCGCCGACATCGGCCGCTCGGGCACGCCGTTGGCCGCCGCATATTTCTTGATGAAGTGATCGGCCAGCACCCCGATGTCGCCGGGCCGTTCGCGCAGGGCCGGCAGGCGCAGATTGACGACGTTCAGCCGGTACAGAAGGTCTTCGCGGAACGTGCCTTCCGCCACGGCCTTGGCCAGGTCGCGGTTGGAGGTGGCGATGATGCGGATATTGACCGGCACGGGCTTGGAGCCGCCGACCCGGTCGATCACCCGCTCCTGGATCGCGCGCAGCAGCTTGGCCTGGAGCCGGGCGTCCATCTCGGAGATTTCGTCCAGCAACAGGGTGCCGCCGTCGGCCTCTTCGAACTTGCCGATCCGGCGGGCGACGGCGCCCGTGAAGGCGCCCTTCTCGTGACCGAACAGTTCCGATTCCAGCAGATTGTCGGGAATGGCGGCGCAGTTGACGCTGATGAAGGGCTTTTCGGACCGGCGCGAATGGTCGTGCATATAGCGCGCCATCACCTCCTTGCCGACGCCGCTTTCGCCGGTGATCAGGATGGAGGCCTCGGAGCGCGCCACCTGATCGGCCAGTTGCAGCACCGCCTTCATCGCCGGATCGGCCGAGATCATCGGCTTTTCGTCGTCGGCGACGGCGGCCAGGACCGCCGCGATCATCTCCGCATCGGGCGGCAGGGGGATGAACTCCTTGGCCCCGGCCTTGATGGCGGCGGCCGCCTCGCGGGCGTCGGCGTCGACCCCGAAGGCCACCACCGGCACCGTGATCCGCTCGGCCTCGTTCGCGGCGATCAGGGCGGCGATGTCGAGCTGATAATCGACCATCAGCAGGTCGGCGCCCTGCCCCCGTCGCAGCTGCTCGGTCGCCTGATCCGCGCGCTCGACGTGACTGACCTTGGCGCCGTGCGCCATGGCCATCTTCACCGCCGAAGCGAGCTGTCCGCTCAGTCTGCCTACCACCAGAAGACGCATCGTTCTTCTCCTCTAATCCTTCACCCGGTCAGACGCGCAGCGCGCGTCAGCCGCCCGAGTCCTCAGTCTTGATGATTTCCGTCATGGTCACGCCCAGCCGATCCTCGACCACGACGACCTCGCCGCGTGCGATCAGACGGTTGTTGACGAAAATGTCGATCGCCTCGCCGACCTTGCGGTCCAGCTCCAGCACCGAACCCTTGTTCAGCTTCAGCAACTGGGCGACCGACATATGCGACTTGCCCAGCACGGCCGAGATATTGACCGGAACCTCGAACACCGTCGCCAGATCGGCGGCGGTTTTTTCGCCCGCGTCGTCGGCGACGGCCAGGGCGGTGGAGTCGGGAAATTCCTCGAGCGATAGATCGTCGGAGGCCATCAGAACTCACTCCGGTCGGTGTGGATTGGGGGTTCGGCGTGTCCCGCCTCGGCCGCCAGGGCGGCGCTCAGGGCCTCCGCGACGCGGGCGGCGGAACCTTCGGGATCGTGATCGGCGCGACCGTCGGCCCACTCCAGCTGGAAGGCTGCGACCGCCATGCCGGGTTCGTCGCGGAAGGCGACGACGCCGGTGAAGCCGCTGTCGGCGCAGGCCTGTTCGATTTGGCCGCGCACCACCTCGTCCAGGCCCGAGGCCCGGATCACCAGGCGCGGCGAGGCGTCGATCTCTTGAGCCAGGGACTCCAGGGCGGCGCGCAACGGCGCCTGGGGGAAGCGGTGCAGGGCGGCGTCGGCGATGGCCCGCGCCGCCGCCAGGGCCAGGTCGGCGGACTGTTCGCGATGGGTCTGGGCGACGGTTCGCAGCGACGGCAGGGCGGCGGCGGCGGCCTGGGCGATGTTGGTCAGGGCCATGGCCCGGATGTTTTCGACCTCGGCGAGGGCCTCCTGGCGCGCCTCCAGCCGGGCGGTGGCGACCAGGGCCTCGACCTCTGCGGGCATGTAGCTGCGTTTGACCGGCTTCCAGGCGCTTGCGCGCACCACCGCGCCGTCGGCGTCGAACTCGGTGTCAAAGGCGAAGGGGGTGCTCATGTCAGTAGATCAACTCGTCGTCGGAGCCTTGGCCGGCCAGCATGATCTCGCCGCGCGCGGCCAGATCCTTGGCGACCTGGACCATGGCCATCTGGGCCCCATCCACGTCCTTCAGCCGCACCGGCCCCATGGACTCCATGTCTTCGCGCAGGATCTTGGCGGCGCGTTCGGACATGTTGGAGAAGAACATCTCCCGCAGCCCTTCGGAGGCCCCCTTCATCGCCAGGCCCAGCGAGTCCTTGTCAACGGCCCGCAGAAGGGTCTGAACCCCGCCCGGATCCAGCTTGGACAGGTCTTCGAAGACGAACATCAGGGCGCGGATGCGTTCGGCGGATTCGCGGTTGCGCTCTTCCAGGGCGCCGATGAAGCGCGCCTCGGTCTGTCGGTCGAAACTGTTGAAGATGTCGGCCATCATTTCGTGGCTGTCGCGCTTGGAGGTGCGCGCCAGATTCGACATGAATTCGGTGCGAAGGGTCGCCTCGATCTTGTCCAGGATTTCGCGCTGGACAGGCTCCATCCGCAGCATCCGCTGGACGCATTCCAGGGCGAAATCCTCCGGCAGGGCCGTCAGCACCCGGGCGGCGTGGTCGGACTTCACCTTGGACAGGATGACGGCGACGGTCTGGGGATATTCGTTCTTCAGATAGTTGGCGAGAACCGCCTCGTTCACATTGCCCAGCTTGTCCCACATGGTCCGGCCGGCCGGACCGCGGATTTCCTCCATCAAGCCGTCGACGCGATCCTTGGGCAGGAAGGCGCTGAGCAGCTTCTGGGTCTGTTCGAAACTGCCCATGACGGCGCCCGTGCCCGACAGGCCGGACACGAACTCCAGCATCAGGGCCTCGACCGCCTCGGCCGTCACATTGCCCAGGGTCGCCATGGCCTGGGAGATCTCCTTGACCTCCTCGTCGTCCAGCCTCTCCCACAGGGCGGTGTGGTCTTCGCCCAGGGCCAGCAGGATGACGGCCGCCTTCTCGGGGCCGGTAAGCCGATTGGGGTCCTCGATGACCGGCTTTTTCGAAACCAGCTTGGCCATCAGCCTTCCGCCACCCAGTTGCGCAGGATGTTGGCGGCCTCGTCAGGATGGGCCTGGACGAAGTCGGCGACCTTCTTGACCGAAGACGCCTTCACCTGCCCTTCGATACGGGCAATGTCGATCTTCTGGTCCATTTCGTTCGGCGCAGGCAGTTGCACCAGCTGGGGCTGGCCGTCCGGGCCGATGACGGTCGTGGTCAAGGTGGCGACCGGCGTGCCGTCCGGGGCCGTCAGAGCCGGCGCTCCAGGACCGGCCGCCCCGCCCGAGCCGGCCGTCTTCAGCAAGGGCCGCAGGACGAAGAAGATCAGCAGCAGCGCCACTGCCGCCAGGATGCCCAGCTCGATCAGCCGCATGACGTCGGTCTTGGAGAAGTCCAGCAGCGAAGGCTTGTCGTCCAGCCCGCCGGGCAGGCCGGTGTCGCGGTTGAAGCGGACGTTGATGACCTCGATCTTGTCGCCGCGGGCCTCGTCTATGCCGGCCGCCGCCGCGACCAGGGACTTGATCTGAGCGATCTCCTCGGCCGAGCGCGGCGCATAGGTCGGCTCTCCCTTGCCGTCGGCGGCCGGGGTCCATTTGCCGTCCACGGCGACGGCGACGGCCAGCTTCTTGACCTCGCCCGGCTCCTTGGTGGTCGTGGTGGTGGTGTTGGAGATTTCGTAGTTTGTCGTCTCGGCGTTCTCGGCGGTGGTCGAGCCGGCCGGCGTGGTCGCGGGCGGGGCGCCGCCCGGGATGTTGTTCGCCGCCGTCACGCCGCCGTCGTTCTGGCCGGTCGTGTCCGAGGACTGCGAGCCGTTGGCCGTGGTCGAACGCACGACCTGGCCGTCGGGATCGAACTTCTGTTCCTGGGTGGTGGAGCGGCTTTGGTCGATGTCGGCCGTCACCTGGACCCGCGCCGAGCCGACGCCGACGACGCCCTCGACGATGTCCTTGATGCGCGCCTGAAGCTGGGCCTCGGTATTGCCCTTGGTTTCGGCCGCAGAGGCCGAGGTGAAGCCGCCGTCGTCGCCGGCCGCCAGGGTGCGGTTGTTCTGATCGGCCACCGTGACCCGGTCCGGCTTCAGATTGGGCACGGACGAGGCCACCAGATTGCGGATGGCCCGCACCTGATCCGCCGTCAGATCCCGCCCGCCCAGGCCGACCAGCACGGCGGCGGTGGGTTCGCCCGCAGCAGCGGTGAACATCTCGCGACGCGGCATGGTGATGTGGACGCGGGCGGCGGTGATGCCGCGCATCGACATGATGGTGCGGGCCAGTTCGCCTTGCAGGGCGCGCTGTTCGTTCAGCTGCTGCTGGAATTCGGTCTGGCCCAGGACCGACTGATTGTCGAAGATTTCGTAGCCGACCGAGCCGGAGGTCACGAGCCCCTTTTCGGCGATCAGCATCCGCGCCGTGCCCACGTCGTCGCGATTGACCATGACGGTCGAGCCGTCGCCCTTGGAGGCGTATTTGATGCCGGCCTGTTGCAGGGCGGCGGTGATTTCGCCGGCCTCGCGCAGATCGAGATTGGAATAGAGCAAGGCGTCCGGCGCCTGGCCCACGCGCAGCATGACGGCGACCAGGACGGCGGTCACGCCCGCGGCGACGCCGAGGACGGCGGCCAGACGACCGATCCCGAACTTCTGCAACGCCGCCGTAAAGCCGCCCACGCGCCCACGCCCCAAACTCACGGGAGACACCGACGCCCCGCTAGGCAGAAAATGCCGTGTCGATGGTAAATGGGCCGTTAAGAGACCTTTACGGGCGAACCGCCGCTTCCAGCTCAGTCAGGACCGGTGGCGCGCCGGACGGCAGGGCCGCCCTGGGATCCTTCAGCCAGGCGGCGATGTCGCGATAGACGATCTCGGCGTCCAGATCGCGGTCCAGCAGGTGCCAGCTGTCGGGATACCAGGCCGTCTTCAGGGCGCCGCCCTCGGCCACGGCCCTTTGCAGGGCCTTCTTCATCTGATCCCTTTTGACGATCTCATCGTGCGCGCCGTACATCAGAAGGGCGTCGCCGCGGATGCGGCCCAGGCTGCGCGACGCCGTCTCCATCAGATCGACCAGGCCGTAGATGGTGTCGAACCGGGTGGCCAGGATGCTTTGCGGGTCGCGGCCGTTGCGGACCAGCTCCAGCGTGTTGCTGGAGGCGTGGATGTCGCGCGTGATGAAGCTGGGCGGCTCCAGGGCCACGCCGCCCGCCAGACGCGCGGCGATGTTCAGGACGGCGCTGTTCAACGGCCCCTGGGTCGACCAGCCCCAGACGCCGGGCGCCAGCAGCACCACCCGGTCGGCGTCGGGCGGATCGTCCGATCCGAAGGCGGCGGCGGCCACCGATCCCCCCATGCTCTCGCCGACCACGGCGATGACGGCATGGGGATGGCGCGCGCGGGCCAGGGCCGTCGCCTCGCGCAGGTCCTGGGTCATCTTGGCGGTCCCCGCCCAGACGCCCCGCCCCGGCGCCGCGCCGAAGCCGCGCTGGTCATAGGCCCAGGTCTCGATTCCCTGTTCGGCCCACCAGGGTCCGGCCAGTCGGAAGCTGGCGGCATGGTCGTTCATGCCGTGCAGGGCGACGATGACCGCCCAGGGCTCACGGTCGGTCGGGCCCCAGCGCATCAGAGGCAGACGCGCCCCGTCCGACATGACCAGGGCGTGATCCTCCACGTGCGGCCCGGCGAAGCCCGGCGGAGGCGTCATCGGCGGCTGGATATGGGGCGCGGCGCAACCGGTCAGGCCCAAGACCAATCCTGCGGCCGCGATCAGTCCTCTGGAGGTCATGCGCGCATCCTCATCGGCGTTAAGATCGAGGCGACCCGCATCCGCAGATAGGGGATCACCTCTTCCTCGAACCACGGATTCCGTCTCAGCCAGGCGGTATTGCGCCAGGACGGGTGCGGAAGCACCAGATAGTCGGGGGCGTAGTCCCGCCAGGCCCGCACCGTCTCGGTCATATTGCGCTGCGTTCGCCCGCCCAGGGCCCAGGCCTGGGCATAGCCGCCGACCAGCAGAGTCAATTCCATCTGCGGCAGGGCCTGCATCAGGGGCGGCCGCCACAGCTCGGCGCATCGGGCGGGCGGCGGATAGTCGCCCCCTTTCGGCGCCGTGCCGGGATAGCAGAAGGCCTGGGCCGCCACCCCGATGCGGCGGTCGGCGTAGAAGGTCTCATAGTCCACCCCCATCCAGTCGCGCAGCCGGTCGCCGGACGGATCGGTGAAGGGCAGGCCGCTTTCATGCACCCGCCGCCCCGGAGCCTGGCCGCAGATCAAGAGCCGCGTCTCGGCAAAGACCCGAACCACCGGCCGCGGCGTATGCGGCAGCACGCCCGCGCAGGCGCGGCAGGCGCGGATGTCGCTCAGAAGGGCGTCGAGACTTCCCACGCCCCGCTCATCCCCGCGAAGGCGGGGACCCAGATCATTGGGGGCTTCCGTCTCGCCGATTTTCAGCGATGCCGATCCCAAAAGCCTTGCCTCAAGAAAAGGACTGGGTCCCCGCCTTCGCGGGGATGAGCGGAGTGGTCAATCTTCGATGTCGTCCTCGGCGACCGGCGGACGGCGGCTCAGCGCCAGGGCCGCCTCCTCCTCGGTCGGCAGACGCAGGCGCGTCACGCCGCGAAAATTGTCCGGATCGACTGGCTTGCCCTTCTTGGTGATGGTCAGCCTGCCCTGGCGCATCAGGCCCAGGGCCGCAGCCCGCACCTTGGGCAGCATCCGCTGCCACTGTTCCGGCTGCAGCGCCTTTGCCACCTCGGCCGGCTCGATGCTCTTGCCCGGCTCAAGCCCGGCGAGTTTATTCAAGATTGCGGTTTCGATCGGATCGCTCATTGCGCCTATATGCTGCACCGCGAGACCAGAAGTAAGGCCGAGTCGTCATGCCGAAGAAAATCACCGTCACCGAGGGCGAGTTCGCCGGTTGGCAGACCTATGACCTGCACGACACCTTCGACGTCGTGGTCGGCCCCTTCTACGGCAAGCTCGATCCCAACGGCCATATGCGGTGCGCCTTCCGCGCCGAACAGAAACACATGAACGCCGGCGGGCGGATGCACGGCGGCTGTCTGATGACCTTCGCCGACATCGCCATGTTCCAGATCGCCTATCAGGAGATGGAGGGCGCCTCGGGCGTGACGGTCCAGCTCGATTCCACCTTCATCGACGGCGCCTATGTCGGCGAACTGATCGAGGCGACCGGACAGGTGACCAAGGCGGGCAAGAGCCTGATCTTCGTGCGGGGCCAGATCAACACCGGCGAACGGCTGCTGATGACCTTCTCGGGCGTCATCCGCAAATTCACGCCGCGCGGCTGAACCGCACGACCAGGGCCATAAGGACGGCGAAACCGGCGGCGGGCCACAGGGCCGCCAGTCCCAGACGGCCGAAGACCAGCGCGCCCAGAACCGCCCCCAGGATCAGGCCGGCCCAGAGCGTCAGATAACCCTTGTAGGCGGAAGGGTCCCCGCCCCTGACCGCGCTGGCCAGGGCCTGGCCCAGCTTGACCAGGGTTCCGGTCATATAGGTCAGGCTGACCCCGACCTCGCCGTTCCTCAGAAAGACCGAATTCTCCGCCCCCATCGCCATGACCATCAGGCCGACGGCCGCAGGCGTCAGCCCCGCGCCCGCCAGGGCCGCCGCCGACGCCAGCAACAGGGCCTCGAACATCAGAACCCGGCTGCGCGATCGCGCATCCTCGCCGCCCGCGACCAGGGCGCCGAAAAAGGAGCCCAGAACGAACAGGGCCAGGATCCCCGCCAGCTGTCCGGCCGCCGGCCAACGCCCTTCGGCGAGGTTGGCGGCCAACCGCGTGGAGTTGCCGCTCATGAAGGAGACGAACACCCCGCCCAGGTGCAAAAAGCCCAGGCTATCGACATAACCCGCCAGTCCTGCGAGCAGCAGGGCCAGCCGGCGGTCAGACGGCGCCAGCAGCCGCAAGGCGGCTCAGACCCCCGCCTTGGCGGCCGGGCGCTCGCGGCAGGCGTCGAACCAGCGGTGCAGGTTCTCGAACTCGGCGGGCGGGCGATAACGGACCAAACGGGCGAAGTCCAAACCGACCACGGCGACGATGTCGGCGATGGTGAACCGTTCCAGGGCGATGAATTCCCGCTCCGCCAGATGCCGGTCCAGGGTCTTCATGAACCGCTCGGCCGAAACCCGATTGTACTCAGCCACCTGCGGGATCTGCACCGCCTCCAGCGCGGCCAGGGCCGGGTGGGAATGGCGCACGTTCAGCATCAGCGGATTGGACAGATAGAACTCGCACCGGCGCGTCCACATCTCGACCACCGCCTGTTCGCGGGCGTCGCGGCCGAACAGGTTCGGCTCTGGATACAGGGCCTCCAGATAGCGGCCGATAGCCACGGATTCGGAAATGGTCTCGCCGTCGTCCAACTCCAGCGCCGGAACATGAGGCACGCCGACCTTGGCGCGATATTCGGCCTTCTTGTGCTCGCCCGTCAGTATATCGACGTCGACCAGTTCGACGTCGTCGATCCCCTTCTCCGCCATGACCCAGCGGACCCGCCGCGGATTGGGCGCGCGGTGCGAGGTGTAGAGCTTCATCGGGACGTCTCCGTTGTTTTGGGAAACGCTACTGCCCGAAGACCGTCGCTGGCAAGGCGCCGACGATGGCGGCGCTCATCAGCGTGGCCATGAAGCCGGCGAACAGGGCCTTCCAGATCAGCCCCAGAACCTCATGACGACGCTCGGGCATCAGGACCGACAGGCCCGTCACGGTAATGCCGACCGAACCGATGTTGGCGAAGCCGCACAGCGCATAGGTCATAAGCATCCGCGTCCGCTCGCTCATCGCCTCGGCCGGTATCTTGCCCAGGTCGATGAAGGCCACGAACTCGGTCAGGGCCAGTTTGACGCCCAGCAGCCAGCCGCCCTGCCCCGCCTCGCGCGCGTCCACCCCGATCAGCCAGGCCAGGAGGGTGAACAGGACGCCCAGAATCCGCTCGACCGTCAGCGGCTCGCCGAAGACGATCAAACCGCCCAGCATGATGTTGACCAGGGCGACCAGGGCGACGAACACAATCAGCACGGCCGAAATGTTCAGCACCACCATCAGCCCGTCCGAGGTGCCCTTGGAAATGGCGTCGATGGCGCTGTCGTACTTCAGGGCCGAGTCATAGCTGATGGCCTGAGCCGCCTGTTTGTCGGGCTCGGGCACGATGATCCGCGCCAGCAGCACCCCGGCCGGGGCCGAGACGATGGAGGCGACCAGCACGTGGCCGGCCGCGTTCGGCAGGGTCTGGGACAGGATGCTGGCGTAGGCCACCATGGTCGATCCCGCCACCGTCGCCAGACCGACGGTCATCATCAGGAAGATTTCGGACCGGCTCAGCTTGTCCAGATAGGCCTTGATGACGATCGGGCTTTCGATCGTGCCCAGGAAGATGTTGGCCGCCACCGCAAGGGCCGAGGCGCCGCCCAGCCCCATGGTGCGCTGAAACAGAAAGCCGAAGCCCCGGATCAGCCACTTCAGGATCTTCCAGTGCCACAACAGGGCCGACAGGGCGGAAATCACCATGATCAGCGGCAGGACGTTGAAGGCGAAGGTGAACAGGGCGCCTTCGTTCTGAACCGCATAGGGCTGATCGCCCCCGCCCAGATAGCCGAAGACGAACCGCGTGCCCTGCGCCGTCGCCACGGCCAGGCCGTCGATCGCCCCCGTGACGGCGGCCAGCACCGTTCGCGACCCCGGAATGGCGAACAGGGCCAGCACCAGCGCGGCCTGAACCGCCACGGCGCCGATCGCCAGCTTCCACGGGAAGACCCGGCGGTTCTCCGAGATCGCCCAGCAGACGGCGATGATGACGACCAGGCCGAACAGACTCTGGAGGTTCAGAAGGCTGAACATGAAACGGCGATCCCTGCCCGGCCCGCGCCGGCTTCATCCGCTTCAAGGACAAAGTGACGCGGCTGACAAGAGGCGTGCGCGTATCAGTCGATCTTCAGCACACGGTCCAGACTGACGGCGCCCGGTCCGCGCGCGATCAGATAGGCCAGCGGCCCGGCCCAAAGCAGATGGACGGGCCAACCACCCGGCTCGACGAAGACCTGGATCACGAGGGTCATGAACAGCAGGCCCGCCGCCGCCGACCGCGTGGCCAGACCCAGCACCAGCAGGATCGGCAGCAGATGTTCCGAATAGGTCGCCAGATTCGCCGCCAGGTCAGCGGGCAGCAGGGGCACGCGGTATTCCTCGGCGAACAGATAGCGCGTCGAGGGGGTGATCGTCAGCAGCCCCTCGACCTTGGTCCGTCCCGACAGGAAGAAGGGCGTGGCGATCCCGACGCGCAGCAGCAGGGCCAGGGCGGCCTCGGGCGCGGCGGCGGTGATACGTCGATGAATGTCCGCAATACGGTTCATGGTCGGTCCTTCGGGATCGAGGGTGAGAGGAAGACGCCGAGCGAGATCAGGCCGGCGAACAGGGCGGACAGATCCAAGTGGGGCGCAGCGGCCTGGGCCGCCGCCGCAGCGACGCCGAACGGTCGATGAAGGCGACAGGCGTCCAGGAAGACCCATTCCGCGCGGCTCAACCGCCGCGCCTGCACCTCGGCGCCCGGCCGGTGCACCAGCAAGCCTTCCGCCTCGGCCCGCCACTCGAGAGACGCGTCCGGGGACGGATAACGATGCGCCAGCCAGAGCGAGGGCGCCGTCCACTCGAACCAGAACAACTGAACCGACGGGTGCAGATTGGCCGTTACGCCCGCCAAGGCGGGGCCGAGCGCGGCGGCCTCGCGCGGCTCGAACGGCGCTGCGTCCTTGGCCAGATGAGCTTGGGTCCAGGCCCGATCCAGCCGGGCGCAGGGCGCCAGATAGGCCATGTCCGTCGCCGGCTGGAAACGCGCCAGCCAATCGGGGAAGCCTGCGCCGTAATCGACCAGCACCGGGGTGTCGCCCGGCTGGTCGGCGACAAAGGCGGCGGCGGCCGCGCGAAACCAATCTTCGCCAACCATCTGCAACACGGTGGGATAGTTGGCTTCCAGGGCGTCGATACGGCCCTTGATCGTCGTGTTGCGATAGACGGCCAGCGCACCCAGCGTCCGGTCGCCCGCCTCCAGGTGAGGCCGCAGAGACTCCAGATCGCCGGTCAGCGCCCTGTCGAAAGCGGCGTGAAACCCGGTCACGCCAAGGCCTCGACGGCGGTCAGCGCCGCAGCGGCGCGTGCCTGCTCGGCCAGCAGGACCGGGAATTCGGGAACATCGCCGTCGCGCTCGACCAGGGTCGGCCGAGGGCCGATGCGCGCGATCAGACGCTCATAGAGCGCCCAGACGGCCTCGGACACGGGGGTGTCGTGACTGTCGATCAGCAGGGCCTCGCCCCAGACGGGATCGGGGCGATGGCCCGCCAGATGGATTTCGCCCACCAGTTCGCCGGGTACGGCGTCCAGCCAGGCCTCGGCGGAGAAGCCCATGTTCGAGGCGCTGACATGGACATTGTTGACGTCGATTAGCAGGCCGCAGCCGGTCCGCCGGGCCATCTCGACCAGGAAATCCACCTCGTCCCAGTCATGTCCGGCCAGGGCCAGATAGGCGGACGGGTTTTCGATTAGCAGCCGCCGTCCCAGGGCCTGCTGCGCCTCGTCGACATGGTCGCACACCAGGTTCAGGATCTCGCGGCTGCGCGGGACAGGCAACAGATCGGGGTGATAGACCCCGCCGCGTCGCGACCAGGCCAGATGTTCGGACACCAAAAAGGGTTCGAACCGATCGATCAGGGCGCGAAAACGGGCCAGATGTTCGCGGTCCGGCCGCTCGTCACCGGCCAGGGACAGGCCGACCCCGTGCAGCGACAACGGTCGGGCGGCGCGGATCGTCTCCAGCCAGGACAGGCGCGGCCCGCCCGCAACCATATAGTTCTCGGGATGAACCTCGAACCACAGGCCGCGCTGGGCTCCGGCCGCCGGACAGGCCGCAGCCTCCGGGTAGTGCTGGGGCTTCAGGCCCAGTCCAGCGGTCGGAACGGGGGACATCAGCGGTTCGGGATCGGGCTCAGCGAACCCTTGCCCTTGGGCGTCTCGATAGAGGTGCAGGTGCCCTTGGCGACCAGTTTCCAGGCATTGCCCTGATAGTCGCGCACCGAGGTGCCGGCGCAGGTGGTGCCGGGGCCGGCGGCGCAGTCGTTCTTGCCCGCCTTGGCCACGCCGTAGCACTTCTCCATGGCGGCTTCCTGCTGGGCGGTCGGGTGGTTCTGTGCAGCGGCGGCGTTGGCGCCCAGGGCCAGCAGGGCGCCGGCGCCGACCAGGATCTTGGCGGAGATAGTCATGGGATCATTTCCTGTGTGACAGCGGCCCGGAGCGGACCCGCTTGACAGGAAGGGTTTCGACGCCCGCACGGCGAAGGTTACCGGCGCCATCAGAAAAAGAATTCTCGCCGATTGTCGTCCGCCGTGTAACCTCCGCCCTGTCCGACGCGAATGGGTTGGGGCGTGGTCGACAAGGAAGCCGAGCTCAAACGTCTGATGTTGCGGGGTCTCGACGGCGACCCCGTGGCCTGGCGCGCCCTGCTGTCCGAAATGCGCGGCGCCCTGACCCCCTTTTTCAAACGTCGCCTGACCGGCTGCGAGGCCGACGCGGAGGATCTCGTGCAGGACTGTCTGATCGCCATCCACGCCAAGCGGGCGACCTACGACCGGTCGCTGCCCTTCACGGCCTGGGCCTATGCGATCGCGCGCTACAAGCTGATCGATCATTTCCGCCGCCTGGGACGACGCGCCGACGTGCCGCTGGAGGAGGCGTCGGTCCTTTTGGCCGAACACACGGTCGAGGACGGCGTCGTGCGCCGCGATCTGAAGAAGGTCCTGTCCATTCTGCCGCCGCGTCAGCGCCGCCTCATCGAGGACGTTCGGATCGGCGGCTTCTCCTTGGCCGAAGCGGCCAAGCGCAACGGCTTTACCGAGGGCGCGGCCAAGGTCAGCGTCCACCGCAGCATGAAGACGCTGGTCGCCAGCGTATCGCCCGATGAAGACTGACGACCTGATCGACGCCCTCGCCGCCGGGCTGGAGCCGGCCAAGCCCGCCATGCCCAGCCCTGTCCTGCTGGCCGCCGCCGCCGTGGCGGCCGTGGCGGCGGTCGGCCTGTTCTTGGGCTTCCGGCCTGATCTGGGCCAGGCGCTTCAGGGGCCGATCCCCTGGCTGAAAGGGATTTACACCGCCGCCCTTGCGGGGACCGGGATCTGGCTGGCGATACGGCTGGGGCGCCCCGGCGTCGATCCGCGCCCGGCGGTCTTCGCCCTGCTCGCCGTTGTGGCGGCGGCGGGACTGTGGGGCCTGATTGAGATGAGCCTGACTTCGCCTGAGCAGCGCATGGACGACTGGCTGGGCGGAACCTGGACCATCTGCGGCCGTAACATCGTGCTGGTCTCGGCCTTCGCCGCGCCGTTTGTCTTTCTCTCGGCGCGGAAACTGGCCCCGACGCGGCCGGCGACGGCGGGTCTGGCGCTGGGCCTGGCGACCGGCGGCCTCGCCGCCACCGCCTACGGCCTGCTTCACTGCGGCGAGGCGACCGCCGCCTTCGTCGCCACCTGGTACACGCTGGGGATCGCGGCCGCCGGCCTGATCGGCGCCGCCGTCGGCCGCTTCGCCCTGCGTTGGTGAGCCGCCCTCAGAGCTGGCGGCGCACCAGCTTGCCGTAGGTCTCCATCAGGTCCAGCGACAGGGCGCCGGGGGTGAAGCGGTAGTCGCCCACCTCGGCCACCGGGGTCACCTCGACGGCGGTGCCGGTCAGGAAGCATTCGGAGAAGTCCGACAGCTCTTCGGGGCGGATGTCGCGCACCACGACCTCGATCCCCTTGGCCTTGGCGATCTCGATCACCGTCTGACGGGTGATGCCGTCCAGAATGTGCTCGACGCTGGGGGTGTGCAGCACGCCGTCCTTGACGAAGAAGACGTTGGCGCCGGTGGCCTCGGCCACATAGCCGCGCCAGTCCAGCATCAGGGCGTCGGCGAAACCGTTCCGCTCAGCCGTGTTCTTGGACATGGTGCAGATCATGTAGAGGCCGGCGGCCTTGGCCGTGGTCGGGGCCGTCGCCGGGTCGGGGCGGCGCCACTTGGCCCATTCCAGCTTCAGACCGCGCGCCTTGACCTCGGGATCGAAATAGCTGGGCCAATCCCAGACAGCGACCGCCAGATGGACCTTGTTGTTCAGGGCCGAGACGCTGGTCTGTTCCGGCCCCAGATAGGCGACCGGACGCACGTAACAGTCGGTCAGACCGTTCTTGGCGCAGGTTTCGTTACAGATGGCGTCGATTTCAGCGACGCTGTAGGGTATCTCGAAATCGAGCAGGTTCGCGGACCGCTTCAGGCGCTCCGAATGCGGCGTCAGCTTGAAGATTTCGCCGCCGTACATACGCTCACCCTCGAATACCGACGAGCCATAGTGGAGGGCATGGGTCAAAATATGCGTTTTCGTTTCCCGCCAGGGCACGAATTCGCCGTCAAACCAGATCCATCCATCGCGATCGTCGAAAGGAACGAAGGCCATTGAAACACGTCTCCTGCAGAAGTCTCCCTGTTAGAGCCCCCCGAATCGCTCAGGTCAACGGCTGGGATCGGGAGAATCGCGCATGAGCCTGACTGAAACCCGCTCTTACGGCCGCTCGGGACCCATCGCGGGACCGGGGGTGGGCCGTCATCTGCTGATCGTCGATGACGACGACCGCATCCGCGAACTGCTGAAGGAATTCCTGGCGCGGGAAGGCTACCGCGTCACCGGCGCCGCCCATGCCGCTGCGGCCAAGCGGATGATGGAGCTGATCGAGTTCGACCTGGTCGTGCTGGACGTCATGATGCCCGGCGAAAGCGGCCTTGACCTGACCTCCTGGGTCCGCGCCAAGGCCGAGACATCGAAGACGCCGGTCCTGCTGCTGACGGCGCGGGGCGACCCTGAGGACCGGATCGAAGGTCTGTCGCGCGGCGCCGACGACTATATGTCAAAGCCGTTCGAGCCGCGCGAACTGGCGCTGCGCATCGACGCCATCCTGCGGCGCACCGGCGGCAAGCCGATCGGCCCGCGCGAGATCAAGCTGGGGACGGCGGTCTTCGACATGGAGCGGCTGGAGCTGATCCGCGACGGCGCACCCCAGCGCCTGACCGAGGCCGAGGCCCAACTTCTGAAGACCCTGGCCCTTCACGCCCATGCCCCGGTCGAGCGGATGAGCCTGTCGCCCGACACCGCCGACATCACCGGCCGCGCCGTGGACGTCCAGGTCACCCGCCTGCGCCGCAAGCTGGAGGTCGATCCCAAGAACCCGCGCTATCTCCAGACCGTGCGCGGCGTCGGCTATATGCTGGCGCCCGACTGAGGGCGGACCCGACGCCATGCGGCTGCTGCCCGCCTATCTGTGGCCGCGTTTCCTGAAGCGGCGGATACCGACCTCGCTGTGGGGCCGGTCGCTGCTGATCATCGTCCTGCCCGTGCTGGTGATGCAGGTGGTGGTGACCTGGATCTTCTTCGACGCCCACTGGCAGACGGTGACGGCGCGCCTGTCCGAAGGTCTGGCCGGCGACATCGCCTGGGCGGTCGAAAGCTATGAGGACGACCCCAGCCCCCGCAATCTGGAGCGGCTGGCCAGCCGGGCCGAACGCTCCATGTCCCTGTCGATCGCCCTGCAGGAGGGACGCACCCTGCCGACCGAAACCCGGCGTGGGCCCATCGGGGTGGTGGACCGGGTGCTGGACCGCGCCTTGGACGCCCGCCTGGACCGCCCCTACTGGTTCGACACCACCCGCTACCCCGCCTATGTCGACATTCAGGTGCAGGAGCCGCAAGGGGTGCTGCGGATCATCGCCCCGCGGGAACGCGCGGTGGCGACCCAGGCCCACATCTTCGTCCTGTGGCTGGCCGTCGCCACCATACTGCTGATGGGGGTGGCGATCCTGTTCATCCGCAACCAGGTCCGCGCCATCGAACGTTTGGCCGATGCGGCCGAGGCCTTCGGTCGAGGCGAGACCGTGCCCCGGTTCAAGCCGCACGGCGCGCGCGAGGTGCGGGCCGCCGCGACCGCCTTCCTGGCCATGCGCGACCGCATCCAGCGTCATATCGACCAGCGCACCGCCCTGCTCGCCTCAGTCAGCCACGATCTGCGCACGCCCTTGACCCGGCTTCGACTGGAGTTGGCCCTGGCCCCCCCGTTCAAGCGTCAGGCCGCCATGCGCGGCGACCTGGACGAGATGGAGCATATGATCGACGAATATCTGGACTTCGCCCGCGGCGAAGCCGGCGAGCCGCCGAAGCCGGTGTCCATCCGCGATCTGCTGAAGACGGCCGGCGAGGACGCGAAACGCGCCGGCGCCGAAGTCGAGCTGGCGGCGCCGGAGGGGCTGACGGCCTCGCTGCGCCCGCTGGCCTTCAAACGGGCCCTGGTCAATCTGGCGGGCAACGCCGCCTCGCACGGCGAACGGGTGCGCCTGTCGGCCCGCGCCCTGGCCTCGGGCGGGCTGGAGATTGCGGTGGAGGACGACGGACCCGGCATTCCCGAAGACATGTATGAGGAAGCCTTCCGACCCTTCTCGCGCCTGGACGAATCCCGCAATCAGAACCGCAAGGGTGTCGGCCTGGGCCTGGCCATCGCCAGGGACGTCGCGCGGGGACACGGCGGCGACGTCACCCTGGACCGCAGCGACATGGGCGGACTGAAGGCGATCATCCGCCTGCCCGGACAGGCCTCCATCGTCGCCCCCTCTAGCGAAACGGGGGGCCAGGGCGCATCTTCAGTTCGGACAGGGCATGGAGATGAACACGATGCGTAAACTCGCCTTTCTTGCGCCGCTTGCCGCGACCTTGGCCGTCGCCGCCATGGCTCAGGCGCAGAACCCGAACGTCAACGTCACGATCGGCCCCGACCTGCAGCGCCAGGTCGAAAAACTGGGCGATCGCGAAGTCAATGAACAGATCGCCGCCCTTCAGGCCGAGGTGGGCAAGGCGCTGGAGCAACGCTATCCCGGCGCCAAGGCCAATCTGGTCCTGAACGATCTGAAGCCGAACCGGCCGACCATGGAGCAGATCCGCCAGAACCCGAGCCTGGACCCCATCCGCAGCGTCTCGATCGGCGGCGCCGCGATCAAGGGCGAAATCGTCACCGCCGACGGCCAGTCGCGGCCGGTGGACTTCTCCTACTTCTCGCCGAACATCCGCGACGTCTGGGGCTACAGCGTCTGGCGCGACGCCGACCGGGCGTTCGAGCGGTTCGGCGACCAGATCGAACGCGGCCGCTTCTAAAGGGTCTCAGGCGCCCATTTCGCGGTTGCGGCGCACCGCCGCCGCGACCGTGTCGTTCAGCATCTCCGTCAGACGGCCGTCCCGCGCCATGGCCTCCAGCCCCGCGCGGGTCGAGCCGCCGGGCGAGGCGATGCGGCCGATCAGGGCGTCCAAGGGATCATCGCCCATCGACTCTGCGGCGGATCGCAGGGTGGCGCGGGCCAGAACGTCAGCCGTGCCCGCGTCCAGCCCCGCCGCCTCCCCGGCGCGCGCCAGGGCCTCTGTGAAGGCGTAGAAATAGGCCGCGCCCGATCCGGCCACGGCCGTCGCGGCGTCCATCAGGGCTTCGTCCGCCAGATCGACCGTCTCGGCCATCGGCTGGAACAGGGCGCGGCCCAGGGCGCGCGCCCGATCATCGGCCGACCAGACCGAGGCCACCCCGCGTCCGCGCGAGACGCCGGTGGTCGGCATCACCCGCACGATGGGCCAGCCGCCGATCCCTTCGGCCAGGGTCGGCGCCGTGACGCCCGCCATGACCGACAGGATCACCGCCTGATCGCCCAGGAAGGGCAGAAGCGGCGTCATGACGTCGCGCCACAGGGCGGGCTTGACCGCCAGAACGATTACCTTGGCCTCGGCCAATACTTCGAGCGGCGGATTGACCCGCGCGCCCTGCGCCCGCGCGGCTTCTGCGGCGGGCTTTTGCGACGGCGTCAGGATGATCAGATCGGAGGCCGCGACCGTCTGGGTCAGCAGCCAGCCTTCCAGAATGGCCGAGCCCAGCCGGCCGCAACCGACCAGGACGACGGGGCCTTCCACCGGCTGGGGATCAGCCATCAGGCGTTGCCGACCGTCTCGAACAGGCAGGCCTCTATGGCCTCCTGGGGCTTCTTGTTTCCGCGCACCATGAAGTCGAAGGCGGGGTAATAGCGGTCCGCCGCCTCGATCGCCGCATCAATCATCGAGGCCGCCTGGGCCAGGGTCGGCCGCTCGCCCATCGGCAGGGCCAGGGAATGGCGGAAGACGATCTCGCCGTCCTCGGCCCAGACCTCGAAATGGCCCATCCAGGTGCGCTGATTGATCAGGCCGACCAGTTCGTGGGCGGCCGTCTTGCGGCTCTTGGCCACCTTCAGATCAAGGGCGCAGCAAAGCTGCAGACAGTCGCCCTCCGGTCGCCAGGCGAACCAAAGCTCGTAATCCTTCCAGTCCCCTGCGAGCGCAAAGGCCAGATCACCGTCGTCGGTGCGGTCGAACGGCAGGTTCTCGGCCGTAAGAACATGCTCCACGACCTCCAGCGGGTCGAAGGGCACGTCCGTTTCCTCGGGCCGGGCGATGTCCATCAAGTCTCTCAGTTCGGGCTGCGGCCGCCAGAATCACGGCCGTTAACAGAGTGGTAAGCCTGTTCGCGGATTCGGCTCAACCGGCTGCGTCCCCGGGTTGAGTTCCATCTGTGGACGTTCCCGCAGCGGGCTTGGTCGAGGTCTTGGCGGCGGGCTTCTTGCCGGCCTTCAATTCGGCGATCTCGGCCCGCAGGGCGGCGATCTCATCCTTCAGCACATCGAACTCGTCGCGACGGACCAGGTCCATCTCGGCGACGATTCGGTCGGTCTGGGCGCGCCAGGCGGTCTTGGCCTCTTCGCCGGCGGCCTGGGCCAGGCCCATGGCGCCCGTCGTCAGCTTGGCGAACTCATCCAGAAGGGGATTGCGGGTCTGCATCGAAGGGCTCCGACTCGAACGTCGTTAACGGAGGGTCACCGACTATGGTGAACGAAACCTTTCTTTCTGCTGCTTCGGCGGCGCCATCAAGGCGTCGTGATGCGTCTTCACAGGCGACGTAGGCGGCGACGCTTGCTAAACCGCCCGTCGAGAGACTGGCCAGCACAGGAAATCCCCTTGCCCTTTCCCGAATTCGATCCGGTCCTGATCCATCTCGGACCGCTTCCGATCCGCTGGTACGCCTTGGCCTATGTGGCCGGCATCGTCCTGGGCTGGTGGTACGCCGCCCGACTGATCAAGACCGAACGCCTGTGGGCGCCGGGCAAGCCGCCAATCAGCACGACCCAGCTGGACGATCTGGTGCTGTGGATCGTGCTGGGCATCATCCTGGGCGGCCGCCTGGGCTACGCCCTCTTCTACAAGCCGGTCATGTACGCCCAGCTGTTCACGGGCCAGACCCTGGGCGAACGGTTCGAACTGTTCCAGCTCTGGACCGGCGGGATGAGCTTCCACGGGGGCTTCCTGGGCGTCTGCCTGGCCATCGTCCTCTATTCGCGCGGCCAGAAGATCGACATGCTGCGTCTGGGCGACGTGGTGGCCCCGGTCGTGCCGATCGGCCTGATGTTCGGCCGTCTGGCCAACTTCATCAACGGCGAACTCTGGGGCCGCGAGACGACCGTTCCCTGGGCCATCCGCTTCTGCAACGCCCGTATCCAGCAGATGTACGGCTTCTGCCCCGCCGGCGACGCGCCGCGCCACCCCAGCCAGCTCTATGAGGCCGGTCTGGAGGGGATCGTCCTGCTGTCCATCCTGTCGCTGGGCATCTGGAAGTTCGACCTGCTGAAGAAGCCCGGCTATGTCACCGGCCTGTTCCTGGTCGGCTACGGCGTCTGCCGCGCCGCGCTGGAGAATGTGCGCGAGCCCGACTTCGGCATGCCCGACTTCCCCCTGGGCCTGACCATGGGGATGATGCTGTCCATCCCGATGATCCTGGTCGGCGCCTGGCTGGTTTGGCGCGCCTGGAACCGGCCGCCCGTCGCCGCATGAGCGAAGCCGAGAGCCTGAAGACCCGTCTGGCGCGCGAGATCGCCCTGACAGGGCCGATGACGGTCGCCGACTATGTAACCCGCTGCCTGCATGATCCCAAGGGCGGCTACTACGCCTCGCGCCCGGCCCTCGGAGAGGGCGGCGACTTCATCACCGCCCCCCTAATCAGCCAGATGTTCGGCGAACTGATCGGCCTGTGGGCGGTCGAGACCTGGAACCGGCTGGGCGCGCCCGAGCGGTTCCGTCTGGTCGAGGTCGGGCCGGGCGACGGGACATTGATCAGCGACGCCCTGAGGGCCGCCCGCCTGGTTCCCGGCTTTCTGGAAGCCTGCGACCTGATCCTGATCGAGCCCAGCGGACCTTTGCGTGATCTGCAGGCCAGGGCCCTGGCCGGCGCAGACCTGTCGCCGCGCTGGGTGCGCGACCTGACCCAGATCGAGACCGACGTCCCTGTCGTCCTGATCGCCAACGAGGTGCTGGACTGTATGCCCGCCCGCCAGTTCGTCCGCACCGAGGACGGCTGGGCCGAGCGGCGGATCGGCGTCACCGACGACAACGACCTGATCTTCGGCCTGACCGCGATCACCGGCGGCTTCGAAAAGCCCCCGTTCGACATGACGCCGGGCCAGATTTTCGAGATTTCCGAACAGCAGGCGATCTTCGGCCGCGACCTGGCCCTGCTGATGAAGGCCGCCTCCGGCGCCGCCCTGCTGATCGACTACGGCCGCGCCCGCCCAGAGGCCGGCGACACCCTCCAGGCCCTGCGCCGCCACCAGAAGGTCGATCCGCTGGACAGGCCCGGCGAGGCCGACCTGACCCAGTGGGCCGACTTCCCGCGCGTGCTGGAGGCCGCCGTCCGCGCCGGCGCCGACGTGACCGGCTGCCTGGGACAGGGCGACTTCCTGCGCCGTCTGGGGATCGAAGCCCGCGCGGAACGGTTGAAAACGGGGCGCCCCGATGCGACCCCCGTCATCGACCGCCAACTGCACCGCCTGACCGCCGAGGACCAGATGGGACGCCTGTTCAAGGCCGCCGCAATCTTCTCCCCCCGCTCGCTGATCGTGCCGGGATGGGATCAATGAGCGACCCGATGACCAGCCTTGCCCCCATCACCCATCCGCTGCTGACCGCCGCCGGCTTCGACCACGGCTTCTTCACCCGCGCGGGCGGCGTTTCGACCGGCATATACAAGGGCCTGAACACCGGCGTCGGCTCCAAGGACGACCCGGCCGCCGTGGCCGAGAACCGCCGCCGCGTGGCGGCCCATTTCGGGGCTGACGCCGATCATCTGAACGGCTGCTATCAGATCCATTCGGCCGTCGCCCGGGTCGCCGATGCTCCGTGGCGCGGCGACCGACCCGAGGGCGATGCGGTCGTGTCGGCCGAGCCCGGCCTGCTGTGTTCGGTCCTGACCGCCGACTGCGCGCCCGTTCTGATGGCGGACCCTGAGACCCGGATCGTCGCCGCCGTCCACGCCGGCTGGAAGGGCGCCCTGGGCGGGGTGGTTCATTCCGCCGTCTCGGCCATGGAGGCCCTGGGCGCCTCGCCGCGCCGCATCCTGGCCGTCGTCGGCCCGTGCATCGCCCAGGCCAGCTATGAGGTCGGCGTCGATTTCCAGGAGCGGTTCGTCCACCACGACCCCGGCAGCGAACGCTTCTTCAAGCCCGGCGCAGCGGACGACAAGCGCCTGTTCGACCTGCCGGGCTTCGTCCTGTGGCGTCTGCAACAGGCCAGGATCGGCCAGGCCGTCTGGACCGGCCACGACACCTGCGCCGACCCGGACCGCTTCTATTCCAACCGCAGGGCGTTCCAACGCGGAGAGCCGGATTTCGGGCGCTTGATTTCCGTGATCGGGGTCTGACTTAATCCGCTTGCCCTCTCCCTCCCCGTCCGGGGAGGGAGAGGGTGTATCACCCCGCCTGGGCCAACTCCGGTACGCGCGTCACTTCTCGCCACGCATGCGGCGCAGCCAGCAGGGCGCGGACCAGCTTGTTGTTGACCGCGTGGCCGGCCTTGTAACCCTCGTATCGGCCCAGCAGGGGCGCGCCCAAGACGTAAAGGTCGCCGATCGCGTCCAGCGCCTTGTGCCGCACGAACTCGCGTTCCATGCGCAGACCGCCGGGGTTCAGAATCTCGTCACCGTCGATGACCACGGCGTTCTCCAGCGAACCGCCGCGGGCCAGACCCGCCTGGCGCAGGGCCTCGACCTCATGGGCGAAGCCGAAGGTGCGGCAGGCCATGATCTCCTGGCGAAAGGTCGCCTCGTCCACGACGAAGTCGATCACCTGATTGCCGATGGCGGCCGAGGGGAAGTCGATCTCGAACCGCATCTCATAGCGGTCGCACGGCAGAAGGGCGGCGTGTTTATCGCCCTCGACGACATGAACCGTCTCCAGGATTTCGATATAGCGCTGCGGCAGCGCCTGGGGCCGGAAGCCCGCCCGGTCCAGCAGCCGCACGAACTCCAGCGCCGACCCGTCCAGGATCGGCAACTCCGGCCCGTCCACCTCGACCACGGCGTTCGATACGCCCAGCGCACAGAAGGCCGCCATCAGGTGCTCGATCGTCGACAGGCGCACGCCCGCCGCATTCTCGATCATGGTGTTCAGCCGCGCGTCCACGACCGCCTCGCCCGACACGGGGATGCGGTTGTCGCGGTCGGTGACGTCCGTGCGCACGAAGACGATCCCCGTCCCCGAAGGCGCAGGCCGCACCGCAAGCCGGACCCGGCGGCCCGTGTGCACGCCAACGCCGGCGATAATCGCCGGTGCGATGAGGGTGCGTTCCTGATGGTCGTTCCGGACCGGCAAAGGCAAACTCGCTTCGTTACCGCCGAAGCCCATGGGGACGGACTGCGGCACAGGCCCGGTCTAACGGTTGGCCGGCAACAGGAAAATGAAAGTCGGGTTTCGGATTGTTTCGTTCTGATACGGACGGAACGAAAAACGCCCCGAAGCCGGGCTTCGGGGCGTGGTGGTCAGTTTTTCCGGCGGTCAGTTGGCGAGACGGCGGAGAAAAGAGGGAATCTCCAGGTCATCGTCAGCCTGGCCCGCTTCCGGCTCCGGCGCCGATTGGGGCTGGGCCGACTGGCGCATTTGCGGCTGGGCGCGGCTGTAGGTCGGCTCGGGCTGCGGCTGGGCGCGCTTGCCCCGACCGAACAGGCTCCAGCCGCTGCGGCGATGGTCGCGGTCGTCATAGTCGTCGGCGGTCGGCTCGGGCGAACGCGCGGCGTAGAGATCGCCCTGGGGTTCGACCGGGGCGCGGCTCGGCTGGGCGGAGGCCGCCGGGGCGCGCGTCTCATACTCCTCGACCCACGGATCCACGATCGGCTCCAGGGTGCGCGGCGCCGGTTCAGCGACGCGGATCACCGGTTCGGGACGGGGTTCGGCCGCAGCCGGGGCCTGAAAGCTGGGGACGACGGGGGCGGCTTCGATGCGGGGCTCGGGCCGGGCCTCGACGCGCGGCTCCGGGGCGCGTTCGGCGCGGACCGGCTCGCGATAGGTCTCGCGGGCGGGCTCCGGGGCGGCGCGCGACGTTTGGGTTCCGTACAGGCCGCCGGCCGAACGGCGGGCGCTGTGATCGGCCAAGGGGGCCGTCGGCGCCGAGGGCTCGGCGCGCTGCACCACGCCCTCATCCATGCCGGTGGCGACCACCGAGACGCGGATCTTGCCGTCCAGCGCCGGATCGAAGGCGGCGCCGAAGATGATGTTGGCGTCGCCGTCCACTTCCGCCGAGATGGCGTTGGCGGCTTCATCGACTTCCAGCAGGGTCATGTCCAGACCGCCGGTGATGTTGACCAGCACGGCCTTGGCGCCCTTCAGGCTGGTTTCGTCCAGCAGCGGATTGGCGATGGCGTTCTGGGCGGCCATCAGGGCGCGATCATCGCCCGACGCCTCGCCGGTGCCCATCATCGCCTTGCCCATTTCGGACATGACGGCGCGCACGTCGGCGAAGTCCAGATTGATCAGACCCGGCAGGATCATCAGATCGGTGATCGAGCGCACGCCCGAGTGCAGAACCTGGTCGGCCATGCCGAAGGCGTCGGCGAAGGTGGTGCGTTCATTGGCGACGCGGAACAGGTTCTGGTTCGGAATGACGATCAGGGTGTCGACATAGCGTTGCAGCTCGGCGACGCCCGCATCGGCCAGGCGCATCCGGTGGCGGCCTTCGAAGGTGAAGGGCTTGGTCACCACCCCGACCGTCAGAATGCCGCGATCGCGCGCGCATTTGGCGATGACGGGCGCCGCGCCCGTGCCGGTGCCGCCGCCCATGCCGCAGGTGATAAACACCATGTGGGCGCCTTCGAGGTGCTGATGGATCTCGTCGGCGGATTCCTCGGCGGCGTTCATGCCGACCTCGGGGTGGGCGCCGGCGCCCAGGCCTTGGGTGATGGTCTCGCCCAGCTGGATGCGGCGATCCGTCTTGGCGAAGCTGAGGTGCTGCGCGTCGGTGTTGGCCACGACGAACTCGACCCCTTCCAGGCCGGCGTCGATCATATTGTTCACGGCGTTGCCGCCGGCTCCGCCGACGCCGAACACGACGATGCGGGGCTTCAGTTCAGTGTGTTGCGGCTTGACCAATGAGAGCGACATTCTGTTTTCCGACCTTCCGACCCTGCCCCTCGACCCAAGGCGAACACCCCGCCGAATCACCTTGGTTATGAGCGCGTTAAGGATTGCACCCACGAGGGTTAAGAGATGGTTACGGCGATAATGTGAGTCGGACTCGAGAACAGCACAAAGTGCGAGCTTGGCTGGAGATTTTCCACGCTCACGAACCTCGAACGTAAGAAGCCCGGGAGTTCCTCCCGGGCTTCTCGCACCTAAGTCCTGCTCGCGCGATCAGAACTTCATCTGGATCGACGCGGTCCAGCGCCGACCGATGTTATCAATAAAGGCGCCGTTGTAGTAGCCGTTGCGGCCCAAGGCGTCTTCGTTGGTCACATTGTCGATCACGATCTGAGCTCGGGTGTTCTCCGTCACGTCATAACCCACTGAGAGGTTGTGCAACATGTATCCGTCGTAACGGACGATCGGCTGGAACTCGATACCGATGGGCGTACCGCCCGACTTGATGCGAGTCGCATCTTGGATTCGAGTCGTCCACCGCGCGTTGAAGCGACCAAGATCATAAAGCGCGGTGAGTTGCGTCGACCACACCGGGTTGGCGAGGGTGTCTTCGCCCGACTGTGAGTCGTCGAAATTACCCGACCCCGAGGTCGTGTACTCCAGCAGATAGTAGATGTTTCCGCGGAAGCTCAACCGGCCCAGATCGCGTTGGGCGCTGAACACGTCCGCGAGATCCATGCTGTAGCTGAAGTTCGAGTTGATCGCCTTTACGCGAGTTCCACCCAGGTTGAAGAAGGGCAGTTCGAAACCGTTCGTGAAGTTGAAGCTCGTGTCTCGACGAATGCCGGCGCAGCTGTTGACGCCGATATCGCCGGAGTTATCCGGGAAGTTGGCGCTGTCGTAGCAGAACTCAGCCGCAGGCTGCGCAAGCAACGGCCCCAACGCCCCCGTCACAGTGATCTCGAGATAATCCGCTGCAAAGATGAGGTTGGGGATGAATCGAGGCGTCGCGACGAAGCCGTAAGTGAACGAGTCGCCTTCTTCAGGACGCAGCGCTTGGGTGCCCGAGATCAGGCCCGTGAAGGCGGCGCCGGACGGGGTGAAGTTGCTGTTCAGGAACGCCTCGGCGCTGGCGCGATCGGTGATCGAGACCGCGCCGGCGTTGCCGGTCAGGCTTCCACCGTTGGCGGTCGCCCGTTGCAGCACGTCGGTAATGCAGTTTGCCCGACGGACAGTCGGATTCGGACCGACGCTGATGTTAGCGGTCGAGCAGGGGTCAGCAGACGAGGTGAAGAAGGGCTGCCCGCCGAGGAACAGTTCCACTATGCTCGGTTGGCGAACGGATTTCGAGATATTGCCTCGGAAGAGGATGTCTTCAGACGGCTGCCAAGTTCCGGCGAGGGTGTAGATTTCCTCCACATCCCCCTTGTAGCTCGGCGACCGTAGTGTTCCCGTGGTGTCGCGGAACGAGGGAGCCGACCCCTCCAGCTTCGTATAGCGCACCGAAGGGTTGAACTCGAGCGACTTGAAGAACGGCAGGGTGAAGTCGCCGCCGAAAATCGGTACGCGAAGCTCTAGACCCCCCTCCTTGGTCTCAACTTCAGCAAACGTAGTCGCCGAAGGCGCCGAGCGGGTGGCGCCGATGCGGGTGACCTCATCAACAGTATAGGCCAGCTCTTCCTTGCGATACTCGCCAGACAGGGCGAACTGGATGGGGCCGGCAGGAAGGTTGAACAGTTCGCCGCCGAAGATGGCCTGAGTGAAGTTCTGCGTAGACTCGTTGTTGAAGAAGTTGCGAACGCTGACGAAATCCTTCGCAGCTTGCGACGCGCGGCCTTCCCCGAAGATGTTCAGCGGTTGGCACCCATCAACCAAGGCCTGTGTCGCATTGGTTTGGAAGACCACCTGTTCCCTGACGCCGTCAGAGCCGATCCTGCTGATGACGTTCGCCTGGGTTCCGGGGATCTGCCCCCCGTAGCTCGCGAGGTAGGTCGCAAGACCATCACGCTTAGCGCGGCATTGGACTGTGCCGCCCACATCGACCGCGTCAATCGCCATAGCGAAAGCGACATCGTTGATTGCGCTGAACTCGACGCGCGTCTCCGCCTTCCCGTAGGTGTGCGAAAGTTCCCAGTTGAAGTTCCGATCGAACATCCGGAAATCGCCTTGGAAGCCGTTGACGGTCCGGAAGGTCTCGTTCGTCGATTCTTGAGACAGATCGTTGACGATGTCTTCGTTGTAACGGGAAACGGTGAAGTTCCCTGTGATCCCAGCCGCCGCGAGGGCTGCTCGGTTCTGTACGGTCAGGAAGGGATGATTGACGTTCACAAGGATCGCGGCGTTCTCGGTGCTGCTCGATGAGACGCCGTTGAAGAGACCGCCCGTTCCGATCGGGTTGATGACCCGAATGTCTGAGTACAGGTTTTCCGTGAAGAACTTGATGTTGTCGGTTACGCGGTAGCTGGCGATCAGGTTGCCGACATTCCGCTCCTGCTTCACGCGCAGCACGGTTGCGTCGGTGCGGTTGGCGCCGTCGCCGCCAACGCCAGTGGCGAAGGTGCCCGGAGTGTTAGGCCCCCCCTGGCCCAAGGCGTAGGTTTCCAGATCGCCGTTCCGGTTGAAGCGCAGCGGCACCGCCAAGCGCGGCAAGACGCTAGAGCCGACGCCGGTATTGGCGATATCCGGCAAGCCGGCCAGGAAGCTGCCGGCGAAGGCGTTCAAAGGCGTGTTCGGATTAGCCAGATAGTACTCACGCGCCGTAGGATTGCGTTGTTGCAGGATCTGCAAGGCGGCCGCGTTATATTGCGCCTGGGTCACCTGCCCAGCGCCTGTGCCGACGACCGGAGCCGTAACGCCGTAGAAAGCATAGACGCGAGCGGCGTTGGCCGCTTGTTGTGCCGCAGTCGTACCCGGCAGAGCCGAAGGCGCGAAGTTACAAATTCGGCTGTTGGCCGCCGCAGCGGCTTGGGCTTGAGCCGCGGAGAAGGCGCCCGCGTTACAGAGGTTGGGCGCGCCGGGCACCTGTTGCAAGGTTCCGGAAATGAAGGAAGAGGCCGGGCTGGCGATTCGTGCGAAGCCCGGTTGGGTCACAGTCGATTCCGCCGTTCCACTGCCGGAGACGGTGTTAAACACCACACCACCGAACCAGTTGTTATTCTGGCGCAAGCTATTAGCGTAGATCGTGCTCGGCATCCCATCCACGCCGCCGGCGAGGAAGGCCAGAGAACCGGGCAAGCCGGGAGTGAAGGCGGTGTTGCGAACTCCACCGTTCATGAAGTTCGAAATGCCGCCCTGATTATCCGCACGGAACGGACGATCGCTGGCCAGCACCTCATCGATCTTCGAGTATTCCGCCGACACCGCGACGTTGAGCCGATCGTCCAAGAACGAGCGACCAACGGTGGCGTTGACGGCTACACGGCCGGCGTCGTTGTAGTCGAACGTCTGTCCGCCGATGATGTTGACCTCAGCGCCTTCGTACTTGTCCTTCAGGACGTAGTTTACGACGCCGGAAACGGCGTCGGCGCCATAGGCCGCAGCGCCACCGACAGTCAGAATGTCAACACGGTCGATAAGCGCCACAGGGATGGTGGAGGCATCCACCTGAGACCCCGTCTCGTTGCCCGACACGAAGATCGTCGCTGAGTTGTTGGAAACAAAGCGCCGACCGTTAACAAGCGTCAAAGTCCTAGCCGTGCCGAGGTTCAGCAGATCGATATAGGTAACGCCCAGCGAAGCCGTCTGACCGCCGTTGGTGCCGTTAAGACTGGCGCCGCCGCCAACCAGCGGAATATCATTGAGCACGTCGCCAGCGTTAGTGAACAGGCGCTGTTCAATGTCTTGCGACCCGACCTGAACGCCAGGGATGACGCCTTCATACTGCGGGCGAGCGATTCTGGATCCCGTAACGACAATTTCTTCGACCGTGTCGGCCCGTTGGTCTTCTCCATCGGTCGACGGAGCCTGCTGCGCGGCCGGCGCAGGCTGCACCGTCTGCGCCAAGGAAGGAGATACCGTTGCGAGGAAACCCGCCAATACGGTGGTGCCGAACAAATAGTTCCGCTTGGTCATCAAAGGCTCCAAAAAGTCGATACGACTGGTACGGAGACATCACATGACTCTAAGCTCAACGACAATCCGATTGCGGCGCAAAAACGGCGCTATGCGTCTTAGGTGTGTTATAAAAAACACGGATTCATGGCGCATTTATCGCTACAAATTGTCGCGCAGCCACCCCGCCACACGGCCCACCACATTGCCGCGATGCACCTTGGGCGCATCCGCAGCGGTGATCTGGCGCGCCATCAGCTTCCTGGCGGACACCGCCTCGCGGGGCCCATAGGCCGCCCGCAACAGCACCCCGGCGGTGGCGCAGAAGGCCGGTCCTGACGCCGCGTCGGCCAAATGTGGCGCCCGTTGGGGTTTTCCAAGGCGGACCGGGCGGTCGAAGACGCGCACGGCCAGTTCCCGCACGCCGTTCAGCTGGCTGGCGCCGCCGGTCAGGACCAGGCCGGCGCCGGGCTCAAGGCCGACCCCCGCCGCCTTCAGCCGGTCGCGCAGCAGTTCCAGCGTCTCTTCCACGCGCGGGGCGATCACGGTCTTCAGCATGGCGCGCGGCACAATGACCGGGCCGGCCGAGGCGTCTTCGCCGCGCGGCGGCGCCTCCAGCATTTCGCGGTCCTCATTGGCGCTGGCCATGGCCGAACCGTGCAGGGTCTTCAGCCGCTCGGCGCCCGCCTTGGACGTGGACAGACCCCGCGCGATGTCGGAGGTCACATGGTCTCCGCCGACGTTCAGGCTTTCGACATGCAACAGTGATCGCCCGCCCCAGACGGCGGCGCTGGTCGAGCCGCCGCCCATGTCGATACAGACGGCGCCCAGGTCCATCTCGTCCTCTTCCAAGGCGGCGAGCGACGAAACGACGGGGGCAGCGGCCACCCCCTGGAGATCCAGATGCGCCAGTTCCAGACAGTGGCTGAGAGTCGTGAACACATTCTCGGCCATGGAGACGACCAGCAGGTCCAGCCCTAGGGAGCCGCCGCGCATGGCGCGCGGATCGTGAACCCCCCGGGCCCCGTCCACCGACCAGGCGATGGGCAGGACGTGGATCGGCCGGCGGTTGGGCAAACGGATCTGGGCCAGGGCCATGCCGATGGCGCGGGCCAGATCGGCGTCGCCGACGGGATTGGCGCCCAGGGACACCCGGGCCTGGACCCTGTGGCTGGCCATCTGGCCGATGGCGGTGGTGACGACCACGCCCGAGACCGGGCTCTGGGCCGCGCGCTCGGCCCGCTCGACGGCGTGGCCGATGGCCTGGGCCGCCTCATCCATGTTGATGATGGCCCCGCCCTTCACCCCCCTGGACTGGACGTGGCTGGCCCCGGCGACGCGAATGGTGCGGTCGGCGTGGCGCACGCCGTCCGGCTTCATGATGAAGCACGAGACCTTGGACTGACCGATGTCCAGGGCGGCGATCACCGGCGCGCGGCCGGCGCGGGGGTCCATCACCCGGCCCTGGTCGTTCGCCGATCCACGCTGCATTCCCGCCATACTCTCCACTGGTCCCTGTTAAGCGTCGGCGGCGGGGCGCACCGCAATCTCGTCCGGCGTTCTCAGATCGACGCGGGCGAAGCCCAGGTCGAGCAGGCGTTCGCGCTGATCCAGCGCATCGAGGCGGATCAGGGCCGCCTCCTGTTCCGTGGCCGGCAGCTGGATCAGGCTGCCGTCCTTCAGGCGCAGATCCCAGCGGCGTTCGTCCACCCGCACCACCGCATCCACCCGGCTCATCAGGCGCGGCCGCTGGGCCAGCAGAGGCAGGATTTCGGCGGCGGCCAGATCGGCGCCCTTGCCCACGACCAGCGGCAGGGTGGGATAGCGGCGCGCGTCGGCGCCCTTGATCACCTGGCCCCGTGTGTCGATGACCTTGATCTGACCGGCCTCCTGCCAGACGGCGAGGCGGTCGTGCTCCTTGACCTCGATGATCAGGGTGTCGGGCAACAGGCGCACGACGCGCGCGGACTTGACCCAGCCCACGCCCTGCACCCGGTCGCGAATGGCGTCCAGATCCAGACTGGTGATCGGCTGGCCTGAATAAAGCCCCAGGGCCTGCTGAATGGCCGGCTCGGCCTCGGCCGAGGCGCCGGTGATGTGGACCCGCTTCAGCGACAGGCCCATGCCGGCCGTCACCCCGTCGATCCCGCGAGAAAGGGACTGGCCGATCCGCTCGGCGCGCGCGCCGGTCGCCAAAACCCCGACCACCAGCAGGGCGCCGGCGCTGAGCGCGATCATGACGGTGCGGGGCGACACATCAATACGGCCGATGGCGGCCATCTTGCCGGGAATGGCGGACGCAGGCTTGGGCGCCCCGCCGCGCGAACGCCCTCCCTTCTTGGGGGCTGCGCCACGCGAGGAAACCGCACTCTGTCGCCGACCGCCGCGAACTACCGCGGGCATGAGGCGTCCTCCACCATCCACCGAACCAGGTCTTCGTAGCTCATTCCGACATGGGCGGCCTGCTCGGGGACGAGCGAGGTCGGCGTCATGCCCGGCTGAGTGTTGACCTCCAGCAGAACCAGATCGTCCTTAACATCATCATAACGGAAGTCGCTTCTGGACACGCCTTTGCAACCCATGGCGACATGCGCCGCCTCGGCCTGGCGCAGGGCCGCCTCGAAAACGGCGGGCGGCAGGACGGCGGGCAGGACGTGAACCGAACCGCCCGGCGCATATTTGGCCTCATAGTCATAGAAGCCCTTGGTCGGGGTGATGTCGGTCACGGTCAGGGCGCGCGGCCCGTCCGCATAGCCGATCACGGCGACGGCCAGCTCCTTGCCGGCGATATAGGGCTCGACCATCACCTGTTCGCCATAGGCCCAGCCGGGCTCGCCCACCTCGGCGACCGGTCGATTGGCCCCCTCGGTCACCAGATAGACCCCGACGGACGAGCCCTCGGCGTTCGGCTTGACCACATAGGGCGGTTCGATGACGTGGCGCGCCGCCACCTCATGCCGATCGTACAGGCCGCCGCCCGGAACCTTGACGCCCGCCGTCCTCAGCACGGCCTTGGACTTGTTCTTGTCCATCGCCAGGGCCGAGGCCAGGACGCCGGAATGGCTATAGGGAATCCGCAGGGTCTCCAGCACGCCCTGGACGCAGCCGTCCTCGCCCCAGGCGCCGTGCAGGCAGTTCAGCACCACGTCCGGCTTGATCAGGCCCGACAAGACGTTCGCCAGATCGCGCCCCGCATCCACGCGGCTGACGCGCACCCCCTGCCGCTCCAGCGCCTGGGCGCACTGTTCGCCGGAGGTCAGGGACACCTCCCGCTCGGCGGACAGACCGCCCATCAGGACGGCGACATGAAGGTCTTCGAATGCGCGGGTCATGGGCTCTCCGATTGCGGCCGAGATGTTTAACAGGCCGTCAACCTTGTCGCCCGCGCGAGGTGAAATTTGTGCGTCAAACGCCGGTGATCAGAGGCGTCGGCCGATCCGCTTGATCTCCCACTCCAGCTGAACGCCGGTCTTCAACAGGACATCGGCGCGCACCGCCTCGCCCAGACCCTCGATGTCGGCGGCGGTCGCTTCGCCGGGGTTGATCATGAAGTTGGAGTGCAGCTCGCTGAACATGGCCCCTCCCCCGGTTTCGACGTGCAGTTTCCCGCGCCAGCCCGCCTCGTCCACCAGCTTCCACGACGAATGGCCGGGCGGGTTCTTGAAGGTCGAACCGCCGGTCTTCTCGCGGATCGGCTGGGTGGTTTCGCGACGGCTGGTGATCTCGTCGATCCGGGCCTGGACGGCTGCGGGGTCGTCAGGCGTCCCACGATAGACGGCCTCGACCCAGATGATGTCGGCCGGCGCCCGCGAATGGCGATAGGTGTAGCCGAAGTCGGCCAGGGCGTAATCGACCCGCTCGCCCGCCCGCGTCAGCCCCCAGGCCGAGACCAGCACATCCTTGGTCTCTGCCCCGTAGCAGCCTGCGTTCATGGTCAGGGCGCCGCCGACCGTGCCCGGAATACCGGCGTAGAATTCCAGCCCCGCCAGCCCCGCCTTCGCGCTGACCTTGGCCACCATGGAGTCCAGCGCCCCGGCGCCGGCCGTGATCGTGTCGCCGTCCGTCGTCACCTGGGCCCAGGGCCGGCCGGCCAGGCGGATCACCACCCCCTCGACCCCGCCGTCGCGGACGATGACGTTCGATCCGACGCCCAGCACGGTCACGGGCACGGACGGGTCCAGGGCTTTGAGGAAATCAGCCAGGTCTTCCGCGTCCGCCGGAATGAACAGGGCCTCGGCCGCGCCGCCGACGCGGAACCAGGTGTAGGGGCCGAGCGGCTCATCCCGCAGCAGCTTGCCGCGAACGGGGGGAAGGGTGATCTCGGTCATGCGGCTTCGATGTCGGTCCGGGAAAAGTCGTCGCCCTTGTACAGCAGGGGCGATCGCGCGTGGCGGGCGCAGGCATAGGCGAAACAGTCGCCGAAGTTCAATGCCGCCGGGTGACGGCCCTTGCCGTACCGGGCGTGAGCGCGGATCGCCTCGCGCCGCGCCTCGGCCGGGATGGCGACCACCTCGATATTGAAGTCGGTCGGGAAGGCTTCCACGGCGCCCTCGGCGTCATGGACTTCCATATTCCTGCGCCGCGCCACCGCTATGACCGTCTCCCAAACCGCCATTGGAGAGGTCAGGCGAGGCGAGCCGCGCTGTAGACGCTCAAAAAGATTTCGCGCGTCGGACTCGCCGGTCAGGATGGCGGTCAACGCCGAGGCGTCGACGAACATCAATCCCGCTCATAGAGGCTGTCGATCCAGGCCTTGTCGATCGGCTCTCCTCGCTCTCTTGGCGCTCGCGCCTCCAGCGCCCGGACGAAGGCGAGGCCGCGTTCCACGAAGTCCGACGGCGTCTCAACCTGCTCCAACTCGCGACGCAGCGCGCGGCGCACCGCCTCCGTCTTGCTGATGCCTCCGATGCGGCTGAGGCGTTCGGCCATCCGATCGACTTCGGGATCCTTCACATAAAGGGCCATGGCGTCCTCGAGGGATATACCGTCACACCACAATATATACTTTCCAGACCTCGCCGGACAAGCCGGGCGTCACCCCAGCGCCTCCAGCTGCGCGGGCAGGCCATAGGCCCAGCTGGTGATGTCGCCGGCGCCCAGCAGCACGACCACGTCCCCCGACTGGGCCTCTTCCTTGATCAGACGCGGCAGGACGGCGGCGTTCTCCAGCGCCTGGACATGGCGGTGGCCGTAGCGGCGGATCCCTTCAGTCAGGGCGTGCTTGTCCACCCCTTCGATCGGCTGTTCGCCCGCCGGATAGACGTCGGCGACGATCACGCTGTCGGCGTCGGAGAAACTGGTCGAGAAGTCGTCCATCAGGTCGCGCAGACGGGTGTAGCGGTGCGGCTGGACCACGGCGATGACGCGGCCCTCCGTCACCTGACGCGCCGCCTTCAGCACGGCGGCGATCTCGACCGGGTGGTGGCCGTAATCGTCCACGATCCGCACCCCGTTCACCACGCCCGTCGTCGTAAAGCGGCGCTTGACCCCGCCGAACCCGGCCAGGCCCTCGCGGATCGCCTCGTCGGATACGTCCAGCTCGCGCGCCACGGCGATGGCGGCCAGGGCGTTGGAGACATTGTGCCAGCCCGCCATCGGCAGGTGCAGATTGTCGATCCGGTGGGTCTCGCCGTTCTGGATCACCACGTCGAACCGGGCGCCGTCCGGCCCCATCTGGCATCCCTCGGCCCGCACCATGGCCTGGGGATTGACGCCATAGGTCACCAGCCGCCGGTTATCGATAGAGGCGACCAGCTTCTGCACCTCGGGATGATCCAGACAGACGGCGGCGAAGCCGTAGAAGGGGATGTTCTCGACGAAGTCGATGAAGGCCTTCCGCACCGCGTCGAAGTCGCCGTAGTGGTCCAGGTGTTCCGGGTCGATATTGGTCACGATCGCAACAGTGGACTTGAGCCGCAGGAAGCTGCCGTCGCTCTCATCCGCCTCGACCACGATCCAGTCGCCGTCCCCCACCTTGGCGTTGGTGCCGTAGGCGTTGATGATGCCGCCGTTGACCACCGTCGGGTCCAGACCGGCCGCATCCAGCAGGGCCGCGACCATGGAGGTCGTCGTGGTCTTGCCGTGGGTGCCCCCGACCGCGATGGAGAACTGCAGCCGCATCAGCTCGGCCAGCATCTCGGCCCGGCGCACCAGGGGGATGCGACGCTCGCGCGCGGCCTTCATCTCGGGATTGTCGGCCTTGACCGCCGTCGAATAGACCACGGCCGAGACGCCCTCGCCGACATGGGCGGCGTCGTGGCCGATGAAGATCTTGGCCCCCAGCTTCTCCAGACGTTCGGTGTTGGCGCTGGCCTTGGCGTCCGAGCCCTGAACCGAATAGCCGATCTTCAGCATGATCTCGGCGATGCCGCTCATGCCTATGCCGCCGATGCCGACGAAATGGACGGGACCGAGGTCGAACGGGACGGGGCGAAGGCGAGCGATCATCCGATGCGCTTAGCAATAGATTTGGCGGATTGCACGGGGGGGCGTGTATCCAAGTTTCGAAGCCGCGCGAACGGATCGCGCGCCGGAACGCCGGGCCCTGCCTACGACTTTAGTCGATTGGCCTTCGGCGGGCCTATCGTGCAAACAGGACGCGAAATCGTCAGTCGTCCGGTCGAGTAGGAGTAGGTCGTGGGCAAACTTGGAACCCCTCTGGTATTTGGGGTCATCGCGATCCTGGGGGCCGTCTCATTGGGCGTCATCGCCCTGCACCAGGGCGAAAGCGTCAGCGCGGTCTGGATGGTGGTCGCCGCCGTCTGCACCTATGCGATCGCCTACCGCTTCTACAGTCGCTACCTGGCCGGCAAGGTCATGCAGTTGCAGCCCTCGCGCCCGACCCCGGCGGTGCGGCGCGACGACGGCCTGGATTATGTGCCGACGCCCCGAAACGTCCTGTTCGGCCACCACTTCGCCGCCATCGCCGGCGCGGGGCCTCTGGTCGGGCCGGTGCTGGCGGCCCAGATGGGCTATCTGCCCGGCGTGCTGTGGATCCTGGTCGGCGCCGTGCTGGCGGGAGCGGTGCAGGACATGATGGTCCTGTTCATGTCCACCCGGCGCGACGGCAAGTCCCTGGGCGACATGATCCGCACCGAAATGGGCAATATCCCCGGCATCATCGCCCAGGTGGGCGTGCTGATGATCATGGTCATCATCCTGGCCGTCCTGGCCCTGGTGGTGGTCAAGGCCCTGGCCGAGAGCCCGTGGGGAACCTTCACCGTCGCCGCCACCATCCCCATCGCCGTCTTCATGGGCCTTTACACCCGCTTCCTGCGGCCCGGCCGCGTGGGCGAGGTGTCGGTCATCGGCGTGGTCCTGCTGATCCTGGCCATCATCGGCGGCGGCCATGTGGCGGCTGACCCGTTCTGGGGCCCGGCCTTCACCCTGACGGGCCCGACCCTGGCCATACTGATGATGGTCTACGGCTTCATCGCCTCGGTCATCCCGGTCTGGCTGCTGCTGGCGCCGCGCGACTATCTGTCGACCTTCCTGAAGATCGGGGCCATCGTCGCCCTGGCCATCGGCATACTGATCGTGCGTCCGCACCTGCAGATGCCCGCGATCACCCCCTTCATCGACGGCACCGGCCCGGTCTTCGCCGGCGCCCTCTTCCCCTTTCTGTTCATCACCATCGCCTGCGGCGCGGTTTCGGGCTTTCACGCCCTGATCTCGTCGGGCACGACGCCCAAGCTGCTGGAGAACGAAGCCCAGATCCCGATGATCGGCTACGGCGCCATGCTGTGCGAAAGCTTCGTGGCCGTCATGGCCCTGATCGCCGCCACGGTTCTGGACCCGGCCGTCTATTTCGCCATGAACAGCCCGGCCGCCGTCATCGGCAAGGATGCGGCCTCCGCCGCCGCCGCCGTGGCCCAGTGGGGCTTCCACATCACCCCCGGCGAGCTGGAGCAGCTGGCCCGCGACGTGGGCGAGCACTCGATCCTGTCGCGCGCGGGCGGCGCCCCCACCCTGGCGGTCGGCATGGCCCACATCCTGTCGGGCGTGATCGGCGGCAAGGCCATGATGGCCTTCTGGTACCATTTCGCCATCCTGTTCGAGGCCCTGTTCATCCTGACCACGGTCGACGCCGGCACCCGCGTCTGCCGCTTCATGATCCAGGACCTGCTGGGCGTCGCCGTGCCCAGGATGCGCGAGACCAAGTCCTGGGGCGCCAATGTCGTGGCCACCGCCCTGACCGTCGGCCTGTGGGGCTATTTCCTCTACACCGGCGTCGTCGATCCGCTGGGGGGCATCAACAGCCTGTGGCCCCTGTTCGGCATCGCCAATCAGATGCTGGCCGCCGTCGCCCTGATCCTGGGCACGGTCGTCCTGTTCAAGATGAAGCGCGAGAAGTTCGCCTGGGTCATGGTGGTCCCGGCGACCTGGCTGCTGATCTGCACCCTGACGGCCGGCTTCCAGAAGCTGTTCCATCCGGACGTCCGCATCGGCTTTTTGGCCCACGCCCGGAAGTATCAGGAGGCCCTGGGCGCCGGCGAACTGCTGGCCCCGGCCAAGACCGCCGGCGACATGCACCGGATCATCGTCAACGACTACGTCAACTCCGCCCTGACGGCGGGCTTCCTGTTCGTGGTCGTCACCATGGTGATCTATGGCGTCCTGGCCTGTCGCAAGGCCTATCTGAACAGCCGCCCGACCGTGCGCGAATATCCCGAGGCGCACGATCTGACCCCGGCCGACGATGCGGCGGACGTCGCCCGTGCCTGATCCCTCGGGCCAGGACGATCTGCTGTGCCTGTGCCGCGACGCCGCCGTTCGGTGGGGTCGCGGCGTCCGGCGCACGGCCGGCGCCATGATCGGCCAGCCGGACTATGAGGCCTATGTCCGGCATGCGACCGCGACCCACCCCGACCAGCCGCCTCTGGACAAGATCGCCTTCTTCCGCCTGCACGAGCAGCGCCGTTTCGGAGGCGCCGGCGGCTTCAAATGCTGCTGAGCTGACGGCCTGGCCTTCGGCCGTCCTCACTCCGGGATGCGCGCCCCGTCCCAGGCGAAGACCCCGCCGCTGTCCCCCGGCGTCAACCCCGCCGCCACCGCCAGCAGCCGTTCGGCCGAATGATCCGGGCTGAACAGCCGTCCCTCCCCCACCCCCTTCTGAAACGGCGCGCTCAGCCCCGTGTCCACCGTGCCGGGATGAAGCCCGGCGACCACCGCCAGGGGGTGGGTCCGCGCCGTCTCGATCGCCAGATTGCGCAGGATCATGTTCAGCGCCGCCTTGGACGCGCGATAGGCGTACCAGCCGCCCAGCCGATTGTCGCCGATCGAACCGACCCGCGCCGACAGGGCCGCGAACACCGCCCGCCGGTCGCGCGGCAGCAGGGGCAGGAGATGTTTGGCGACCAGGGCCGGCCCCACCGTATTGATCCGATAGTCCCTGAGCAGATGCTCGGCCTCAAGCTGACGCAGGGACCGCTCGGGCTGGAAACCGTCGTGCAGGACGCCGGTCGCGACCAGCACCAGGGTCGGCGCGGCGCCTTGCGCGATCCGCGCCGCCGCCTGGGCCAGACTGTCCTCGTCCTCCAGATCGGCCGCCAGGGCCTGGGCGCCGGGAACCGCCGCCGCCGAACGCGACACCGCCCAGACGGCCTCGAACCCGCCCTCGGCGACGAGACGCTGCGTCAGGGCCCGCCCGATCCCGCCCGAGGCGCCGATCACCACCGCCGATCCGCTCATCTTCATCTCCCATGCCGACGCGGCTCATGATAGGGGCGCGTCATGAGCATCACCACGGTCGGCCTCGATGCCGACGACACCCTCTGGCACAATGAGACGATCTTTCGTCTGACCCACGCCCGCTTCGTCGACCTGCTGGACGACCACGGTGACGCCGCCACGATCGAGGCGCGCCTGGCCGAGACCGAACAGCGCAACCTGCGCCTCTACGGCTACGGCGTGAAGGGCTTCACCCTGTCGATGATCGAGACGGCCATGGAGCTGTGCGACGGCGGCGCCCCGCCCGAGGTGGTGCGCGAGATCCTGGCCGCCGGCCGCGAAATGCTGGCCCATCCGGTCGAGACCCTGCCCGGCGTGGACGAGGTGGTCGCCGAACTGGCCGAAAACTACCGCCTGGTCCTGATCACCAAGGGCGACCTCTTGGATCAGGAACGCAAGCTGGCCGCCTCGGGCCTGGGCGACCGGTTCGCGGCGGTCGAGATCGTCTCGGAAAAGGACCGGGCCACCTATGAACGGGTCTTCACCCGCCACGGCACAGGCCCGGCCGAAGCCGTCATGGCCGGCAATTCGATGAAGTCCGACGTCCTGCCCGCCATCGCCGCCGGCGCCTTCGGCGTCCACATCCCCTACCATGTCACCTGGGCCCATGAGCTAGCCGACGCCCCGGAGGGGCACCCGCGATATGTGTCCCTAAGCCGGATCGGGGAATTGCCGGACTGGATCAGGGCGGTGGCGGATTGACGCAATGCCAACAAATAAGGTCGAACTTGAAAGCTGGCACTGAAGCTAGGAGGGGAAATCTACGATGGACATCGTCGACTATCACAACGTAGTCGTACTAGATTATCTGCTTCGCACATCCCGCAAGGGAAGCAAAAAGCGCATAGCTTTAACGGCTATGCATGTCGTTAATGAAAAAAATTCACAGCTCGAAATCGATATAGAACCAGAAGATGTCGAGCGTTCTCTGTTCGCGCTCTTCGGCTCACTCGACGTTATCGAGACGCCTCATGCGAGCCCAAGATTCCTTTTAGATAGATCTACAATTGATGATCTTCTAGACAAAATAAGCGAGAGCCACCCAGAAACGCGCAGAGCCATGGTCTTGACCTCTGATCTCGGCTGGGACTGGCTTCAGGAGTCTATAGAGCGCGCCTTCGAGCAAGACCCGCCCTCCGAAACCTTCGTCGGTGACAAGTGGGAACCTCTGGAAGTTCGACCGGCTGATCCGAAAACAACGGAACTAGCCGAAGCGATCGACGCCCTCGCGGAGCAAGTGAGAGCGGATAACGGCTATGCCGCTTCCGTTCCGGCGGAACGAAATGAAGTTGTCAGAAGGCTAGGCGAAACAAGCGACTGGCTACGAAATGCAGAGTATCTGACCGCCAGTGCAGTCCAAGTGTATCTTGTTTGGCCTCTCGAAACTCTCGCTGCTCGCTTTTCGGCTAAAACCGCTATTGGCAAGGCGACGCAATTCGCGACAGGCGTTGTCGCTGCTTGGCTCAAGGCCCACGGAGTTAAGGTGCTAGATCGACTGTTCGGAAACTAGCCGGGCATAAGTCAAAAGGCCTTGCCCCCCCGCCCCTCCCTCTCTAAACGGGCCGCTTAACCGACAACCCGACGCAAGCTCCGCATGGCGACGCCCTGCGGCGGCTACGCGCGCGCAAAGAACCAAGGATCCCCTCGCCCCGTGCACGCCTCGGACATCAGTCATGACGAACGCGACGCCATGGTGCGTGCGGCGCTGGCCGAACAGGGCGACAGCGGCGTGACGCCGCGCCATACGCTGTTCTTCTTCCTCGGCGACGAGGACGCCCACGGCGATCTGTGCGAGGTGGCGCGGCGCGCCGGCTTCATTGCGCGCGGCGAGGGCGACATGACGATTCTCGAGACCACCATGGCGGTCGATGCGGCGAGCTTTGCGCCCGTCTCGGCCATGATGCAGACCTGGGCCGCGGCCTTCCAGCTGGAGTACGACGGCTGGGAATGCGCGGTCGTGACCCACTAGAACAAAAAGAAGAGGCCCTCCCCATGCCCAAACGCACAGACATCCAGTCGATCCTCATCATCGGCGCCGGCCCCATCGTCATCGGTCAGGCGTGCGAGTTCGACTATTCGGGCGTCCAGGCGTGCAAGGCGCTGAAGGCCGAGGGGTACCGGGTCATCCTGGTCAACTCCAACCCCGCCACCATCATGACCGACCCGGAGGTGGCCGACGCCACCTATATCGAGCCGATCACCCCGCAGATGGTCGAGAAGATCATCGCCAAGGAACGCCCCGACGCCCTTCTGCCCACCATGGGCGGCCAGACCGCGCTGAACACCGCCCTGGCCCTGGACGCCTCGGGCGCGCTGAAGAAGTACGGGGTCGAGATGATCGGCGCCAAGGCCGAGGTCATCGACAAGGCCGAGGATCGCCAGAAGTTCCGCGACGCCATGGACAAGCTGGGTCTGGAATCGCCGCGCTCCAAGGCCGCCCATTCGATGGAAGAGGCGCTGGAAGGGCTGGAGTACGTCGGCCTGCCCGCCGTCATTCGTCCCTCCTTCACCCTGGCCGGCACCGGCGGCGGCATCGCCTTCAACCGCGAGGAGTTCGAGGAGATCGTCCTGCGCGGCCTGGACCTGTCCCCGACCACCGAGGTGCTGATCGAGGAATCGGTGCTGGGCTGGAAGGAATATGAGATGGAGGTCGTCCGCGACACGGCGGACAACTGCATCATCATCTGCTCGATCGAGAACGTCGATCCGATGGGGGTCCATACCGGCGACTCCATCACCGTCGCCCCTGCGCTGACGCTGACCGACAAGGAATATCAGCGGATGCGGACCGGCTCGATCAATGTGCTCCGCGAGATCGGGGTCGAGACGGGCGGGTCGAACGTCCAGTGGGCGATCAACCCCAAGGACGGCCGCATGGTCGTGATCGAGATGAACCCGCGCGTGTCGCGCTCCTCGGCGCTGGCGTCCAAGGCCACCGGCTTCCCCATCGCCAAGGTCGCCGCGCGTCTGGCCGTCGGCTACACCCTGGACGAGCTGCAGAACGACATCACCCAGGTCACCCCGGCCAGCTTCGAGCCGTCGATCGACTATGTGGTCACCAAGATCCCGCGCTTCGCCTTCGAGAAATATCCGGGGTCCGAGCCCCTCTTGGGCACCTCGATGAAGTCGGTAGGCGAGGTCATGGCCATCGGCCGCACCTTCCAGGAATCGATGCAGAAGGCCCTGCGCGGGCTTGAGACCGGCCTGTCCGGCTTCGACGAGATCGAGATCGACGGCGTCGCCGATGTCGAGGACGCCGGCGCCGCCCGCGCCGCCGTGGTCCGCGCCCTGGGCGTGCCCACCCCCGACCGGATCCGCGTCATCGCCCAGGCCTTCCGCCACGGGCTGACGGTGGAAGAGGTCAACGCCGCCTGCGCCTACGAGCCCTGGTTCCTGCGCCAGATCGCCGACATCGTGCGCGAGGAGGGCCATGTGCGGGTCAAGGGTCTGCCGACCGACCCGACCGAGTTCCGCCGCCTGAAGGCCAAGGGCTTCTCCGACGCCCGTCTGGCCGCCCTGACCGGCAAGACCGAGAAAGAGGTCCGCGCCGCGCGGCGCGCCCTGAACGTCCGCCCCGTCTTCAAGCGGATCGACACCTGCGCGGCCGAGTTCGCCAGCGCCACCGCCTATATGTATTCGACCTATGAGACCGGCGCCCTGGGCCAGGTTCCCGAATGCGAGGCCGAGCCGTCGGACAGGAAGAAGGCCGTCATCCTGGGCGGCGGCCCGAACCGGATCGGCCAGGGGATCGAGTTCGACTACTGCTGCTGCCACGCGGCCTTCGCCTTCGACGACATCGGCGTCGAGTCCATCATGGTCAACTGCAACCCCGAGACCGTCTCGACCGACTACGACACCTCCGACCGCCTGTATTTCGAGCCCCTGACGGCCGAGGACGTGCTGGAGCTGATCGAGGTCGAGCGGTCCAAGGGCGATCTGATCGGCTGCGTCGTCCAGTTCGGCGGCCAGACCCCGCTGAAGCTGGCCCATGCGCTTCAGGAGGACGACATCCCCGTCCTGGGCACCAGCGTCGACTCCATCGACCTGGCCGAGGACCGCGAGCGCTTCCAGCAGATGCTGGAGGCCATCGGCCTGCGTCAGCCCCCCAACGCCCTGGCCCGCAGCGCCGAGGAGGCCGCGCAGAAGGCCGAGGACGTCGGCTATCCCGTCGTCCTGCGCCCCTCCTACGTCCTGGGCGGCCGCGGCATGATGATCGTCCATGACCGCGAGCAGCTGGACCGCTACGTCCACGAGGCCATGCGGGTCTCGGGCGATGATCCCGTCCTGATCGACCACTATCTGAACCGCGCCACCGAGGTGGACGTGGACGCCCTGTGCGACGACGAGACCGTCTTCGTCGCCGGGGTGCTGGAGCATATCGAAGAAGCCGGCGTCCACTCGGGCGACAGCGCCTGCTCCATGCCGCCCTGGTCCCTGCGCCCCGAGACGGTGGCCGAGCTGAAGCGCCAGACCACCGAAATGGCCAAGGCCCTGAAGGTGCGCGGCCTGATGAACGTCCAGTTCGCGATTGAAGAGCCGCACGGCGAGAACCCGCGCATCTTCGTGCTGGAGGTCAATCCGCGCGCCAGCCGCACGGCCCCCTTCGTGGCCAAGACCATCGGCCGGCCCATCGCCTCGATCGCCGCCAAGGTCATGGCGGGCGTGCCCCTGGCCTCCTTCGGCCTGACCGACGCCCCCTATGACCACATCGCGGTCAAGGAAGCCGTCTTCCCCTTCGCCCGTTTCGCCGGGGTGGACACCATTCTGGGCCCGGAAATGCGCTCAACCGGCGAGGTCATGGGCCTGGACTGGAAGCGCGAGGGCGAGGCCGACATGGCCCCCGCCTTCGCCCGCGCCTTCGCCAAGTCCCAGATCGGCGGCGGCACCCATCTGCCGACCTCCGGCTGCGCCTTCGTCTCGGTCAAGGAGGACGACAAGCCCTTCATCGTCGAGGCGGTGAAGACCCTGCTGGCCCAGGGCTTCTCCATCATCGCCACCGGCGGCACCCGCGACTATCTGGCCGCCCAGGGGATCGAGGTCGGCCTGGTCAGGAAGGTGCTGGAAGGCCGCCCCCACATCGTCGACGCCATGAAGAACGGCGAGGTCCATCTGGTCTTCAACACCACCTCGGGCAAGCAGTCGCTGCAGGACAGCTTCTCGCTGCGCCGCACCGCCCTGATGATGAAGATCCCCTACTACACCACCACGGCGGGGGCCCTGGCCGCCGCCCAGGCCATCGGCGCCATCAAGGCCGGCGACCTGGATGTGAAGGCGATCCAGGACTACGCCTGAAGGGCGTCAGGACGCCGGGTCGGTCTCCGGCGCGGCGTCCTCCCCCGCCCCATCTTCGCCGGCCACGATCCGCGTCGCGGCCAGGTCGGCGGTAACGTTGCCGACGGTGCGGAAGATGTCGGGGATGACCTCGACCGCCAGCAGCAGGGGCAGGACGCCGAGCGGCAGGCCCATGGCCAGACAGATGGGGCCGATGGCGGCGAAGAAGCTGACCTGCCCCGGCAGGCCGACCGAGGCGATCGAGACGGCGATGGCCGTCAGTCCGCCGGCGACCAGGGCGGACAGGCTCAGATCCACCCCGTTCAGCTGGGCAACATAGAGGCAGACGGCCAGATTGGCGACCGGGCTGGTGATGCGGAACACCGCCACCGCCAGGGGCAGGACCAGGCCCGCCGAGGTCTGGGGCACGCCCAGCCATTCGCGCGCCCGCTCGATCATCACCGGCAGGCTGGCCAGCGACGACTGGGTCGAGACGGCCACCACCTGGGCCGGGGCCACGGCGCGCGCGAACCGGGCCAGGGACATCCGCCCCCAGGCCGTCCCGACGACATAGAGGATCAGGATCAGGCCGATCTGGCTCAGGCAGACGACGGCGACATAATGGGCCAGGGTGCCCGCCACCCCCAGGCCGGCCCTCAGACCCACGCCGAGCGCCAGGGCGAAGACGCCGAAGGGGGCCGCCAGCAGCACCCAGTGGACGATCACCACCAGGGTCTCGGCCACCGCCTCGAAGAAGCCGGCCAGGGGGCGGCGCAGCTCGGGCTTGATCCGGGTCGCGGCGAAGCCGAAGGCCAGGGCGAAGACCACGACCGCCAACACCCCGTCGTCGGCCGCCGCCTTGATCAGATTGGCCGGCGCCAGACTGGCCAGGAAGGCGCGGAACCCGTCGGTCCGGGCCGCCTCGCCCACCGTCTGGGCCACGTCGGGGGTGACCCCGGCCAGCAGGGCGCGGCCCGCCTCAGGGTCAATGGGCCACAGGGCCAACAGCCCCAGGCCCGCCAGGATGGCGTAAACCGTCGCCCCGACCAGCAGGACGCCGAACACCATCAGGGCCCGCGCTGCGATCCGCCCCGTCGCCGCCGCATCGGCGATGGAGACGATCCCCGTCACCAGAAGGCTGAAGACCAGGGGGATGACGGTCATTCGAAGGGCGTTCAGCCAGACCTGGCCCAGGCTCTCGATCACGCCCAGCGCCCCCGTCAGGACGGGGGTGTCGGCCCCTTGAGCCAGGGCGCCCACGACCACCCCCGCGACGAGGGCGGCGATCACGGCGAAGCTGAGCGAGGTGAAGAAGGCGGCGAGTCGGGAAGAGCGCATACGCCACGGCTAGCACCGGTTTCGTCCGCGCGCGCGTCAAACCTTCTGTCGCCCGTCATCAGCCCATGTCGTCGCAGGTGGAAACGCCCCCGCCGCCGCGGCGTTGAGCCGGAAACAAAGGAGGCTTGCATGCCGCGTCTGAACTCCATCGTCCCCCTGGTCGGCAGCCTGCTGCTGTCGCGCGGCGGCCGTCGTCTGGCCGGGCGCCACGCCGGCAAACTGGCCCTGGCCACACTGGCGCTGGAGGTCTGGCGCAACCGCCGTCAGAAGGCGGGTCAGACCCAGCATCAGACGGCGTCCAAGGCCCGTCCGCAGCCCCGTTCAAGATGGAGCGGTCGGTCCCCGAGATAGGTCTGGACTTCCCCGACGGCGGGGCGGAATAGTCCGTTCCACCGCATCAGGAGCCGCCCGATGATCAAGGTCCACCATCTGAACGACAGCCGGTCCCAGCGCGTCCTGTGGCTCCTGGAGGAGTTGGGGCTGGACTATGAGGTCGTGCGCTATGAACGCGACGCCAAGACCCGGCTGGCGCCGCCCGAACTGATCGCCGTCCATCCGCTGGGCAAGTCCCCCGTGATCGAGGACGGGGCGATCAAGGTCGCCGAGACCGGCGCCGTCGTCGAATATCTGCTGGACGCCCACGGCCAGGGGCGGCTGCGGCCCCCGCCCGGCACGGAAGAGGCGCGGCGCTTCACCTATTGGCTGCACTATGCGGAAGGGTCGGCCATGCCGCCCCTGCTGCTGAAGCTGGTGTTCGGCCTGCTGCCCCGCCGCGCCCCCGCCCTGCTCAAGCCCCTCGTCAACGGGATCGCCGCCAAGGCCCAGAGCGGCTTCGTCGATCCCCAGCTTCGCACCCATATCGGCTTTTGGGAGGATGAGCTGGGCCGATCCGAATGGTTCGCCGGGGATCAGTTCACCGCCGCCGACATCATGATGAGTTTCCCGGTCGAGGCCGGGGCGGACCGGGCCTTCGACATAGCGACCAAGCCGCGCCTGGCCGCCTTCCTGCAACGCATCCACGCCCGTGCCGCCTATCAGCGGGCGCTGGAACGGGGCGGCCCCTACACCTATGCGTGATGGCGTCGCGGGGATGCGCCGCGCAACCCGACGGGGATGAAGGCGTTAACGTCTCATGCGCCTTCAAACCATTCAGATCGTGGCCGGACTCGTCGCGGCCGTCGCCTTCATCCTGGCCTTCATGGCGGCCGGCGCCGCCGTGGCGTCGAGCCTGTTCATGCTGATGGGCCTGGCCGCTGTCGCCTGGCTGGCCTACAGCCTCATCAAGAGCGTCACCCACCGCAGCGGCAAGACCAAACCCCCCGCCCGCGCCTGATCTCGATCGGGCGTGGAGGCGCGCCCTTGAATTGCGGCGCGATAAGCCCTAGTGTCTATGCCCGGCCGCGCCCGCCCCGCGGCCTTTTGTCTGCCTATTTCGCGTCTTTCCAGTCTCCGGGCGAACCAGAAAAATCACGACACCAATGGAAAAAGTGCCGATGACGGGCGAGGGCTACCGTGTCCTCGACGATCAACTGAAGCAATTGAAGTCGGTCGAGCGGCCGGCCGTCATCGCGGCCATATCCGAGGCCCGCGAGCACGGCGACCTGTCCGAAAACGCCGAATACCACGCCGCCAAGGAGCGTCAGGGCTGGATCGAGGGCCAGATCGCCGAGATCGAGGACAAGATCAGCCGCGCCCAGGTCATCGACGTGTCGAAACTGTCGGGCGACCAGGTCAAGTTCGGCGCCACCGTCACCGTGGTCGACGAGGACACGGAAGAAGAGGCCCGCTATCAGATCGTCGGCGAACACGAGGCCGATGTGAAGAAGGGCAAGATCTCCATCGCCTCGCCGATCGCCCGCGCGATGATCTCCAAGGAGGTCGGCGACGTGGTCGAGGTCAACACCCCCGGCGGGGTCAAGGCCTACGAGATCCTCAAGGTCGAGTGGAAATAACCACAGATCGAATAACCGTCTCCCTCCCCGTTCCGGGGAGGGTCGTCGCGCAGCGACGGGGTGGGGGCGGCCCGGCGGGCCGCTCTTGCTCGATCGGCCCCTTGTCTGTGGGGCGTCGCCGTGCCTGCCCCACCCGGCCTCGCTTCGCTCGCTCTCCCTCCCCGAAACGGGGAGGCAAAACAGATGTCTGACCCCCTCTCCATCTGGGTCGTCTCGGACGGACGCGCGGGGATCGAGAACCAGGCCCTGGGCCTCGCCGAGGCCGTCCAGCGCCTGACCCCGGCCGAGATCACGGTCAAACACATCCGCTGGCGGCCCCTGTTCGACCGCCTGCCGTCGGCGCTGAAGACGCCGGCCATGCTGGCGTCCGCCCCGCTCGCGGCGCCCTGGCCCGATCTCTGGATCGCCACCGGTCGTGCGACCCTGCCCCTCTCGACCCGCATCAAGCGCTGGAGCGGCGGCAAGACCTTCGTCGTCCAGACCCAGGACCCGCGCTGGGCGAACGACCGCTACGACCTGATCGTCGCCCCGGCCCATGACGGCCTGTCGGGCGACAATGTCTTTGAAATCACCGGCTCCCCTCATCGCGTCACGCCGGAGCGGATCGCCCAGGCCGCGCCGGCCTTCGCCGCCCGGATCGCCCCCCTGCCCCGCCCGCGCGTCGCCGTGCTGATCGGCGGCCGGTCCAAGGCCTTCGACCTGACCCAGGCCCATGCGGCGGACCTGGCCGACCAGATCGCCGAGGCCGTTCACGCCTCAGGCGGTTCGCTGCTGCTGACCTTCTCACGCCGCACGCCGGACGCCGCCAAGGCGGTGATGACCGAACGCCTGTCGGGCCTGCCCGGCTGGATCTGGGACGGGGCCGGCGACAACCCCCTGTTCGGCTTCCTGCATTTCGCCGACCACATCCTGGTCACCGAGGACAGCGCCAACATGGCCGCCGAGGCCGCCTCGACCGGCAAGCCGGTCCACATCCTGCCCATGGTCGCGCTCAGGTCCGGCGACAAGTTCGCCCGACTGCACGACGATCTGGCCGAACGCGGCGCGACCCGGCCGTTCGACGGAACGCTGGACGGATGGACCTACGCCCCCCTGGCCGAAACCCAGCGCGCGGCGCGGGCGGTGCTGGAGGCGATGGGGGCGCGCTAAGCCACTCACTCCGCTTATCCCGGCTTTCGCCGGCATGAGCGCAACAGAGATAATCTTCTGCGTCCGATTCTGACGCAGCCGTGGTGCAAGCCACCCGCTGGCGTCAGGAGGAAAACTAAGAACCGCTCGCAAAAATCTGCACGAAAGTGCACTAAAAAATTTGGAGTGGCCTTTAGTCGCCGCCCCCTCCGCCGCCACTGTCACAGCCGCCGTCCGCGCTGGAGTCGGCGCAGCCTGACGTGTCCGACGTCGGCGGGACGGCGCCGCCGTCCGAACCGTCGCCCTTCTTGGCCTTGGCGTTCGCCGCGCCCATGAAGGCCACGCCGAGGCCCGATCCGATGGCCGTGCCCAGGGCGAGCCCCAGGCCGACGTTGTCCATCGCCACGCCCAAGGCCACCCCGATCGACAGACCCATGCCGATCCCGATCGGCAGGAAGGCCGCCTTCTTGTTGCTCATCCCCGTCTCCTCCTCATCTGCGGCGAGACTAACATCGCGCAAACGGGAATCAGCCCCTAAATAGGCGCATGACCCAAGCTCGTACCGTCCGCGTCGCCATCATCGGCTCCGGCCCCGCCGGCTGGACCGCCGCCATCTACGCCGCCCGCGCCTCGCTGAACCCCGTCGTCATCGCCGGTCTCCAGCCCGGCGGCCAGCTGACCATCACCACCGACGTCGAGAACTATCCCGGCTTCGCCGAGACCATTCAGGGCCCTTGGCTGATGGAGCAGATGCAGGCCCAGGCCCTGCACGTCGGCACGGAAGTCATCCACGACATCGTCGTCTCCGCCGATCTGTCGCAGCGCCCGTTCCGGCTGAAGCTGGACGGCGGCGAGGAAATCCTGGCCGAGACGGTCATCATCTCCACGGGCGCCCAGGCCAAGTGGCTGGGTCTGGAGTCCGAGGCGGCCTATCAGGGCTTCGGCGTCTCCGCCTGCGCCACCTGCGACGGCTTCTTCTATCGCGGCAAGAACGTGGTCGTGGTCGGCGGCGGCAACACGGCCGTCGAGGAAGCGCTGTTCCTCACCAACTTCGCCGCCAAGGTCACGGTGGTCCACCGTCGCGACGAGTTCCGCGCCGAGAAGATCCTGCAAGACCGCCTGTTCGCCCACCCCAAGGTCGAGGTGATCTGGAACGTGGCGGTGGAAGAGATTCTGGGCGTGGTGGACGGCGTCGCCCGCAACGTCACCAGCGTTCGCTTGAAGAACGTTCAGGACGGTTCGACCCAGGAGATCCCCGCCGACGGCGTCTTCATCGCCATCGGCCACGCCCCGTCGTCGGAACTGTTCAAGGGTCAGCTCGAGACCAATTCGGGCGGCTATATCCGCGTCAAACCCGGCACGGCCCAGACCGCAATCGAGGGCGTGTGGGCGGCCGGCGACGTGACCGACGACGTCTATCGCCAGGCTGTGACTGCGGCGGGCATGGGCTGTATGGCCGCGCTCGAAGCCAGCCGTTTCCTGGCCGAGGAAGACCACGCCAAGGCCAACCATCCCATCAGCCATAAGGAAGCCGAGAAGATCGGCGTCTGGTGAACGTCCGGACGGGCGGAGTCAGGCGAACAGCTGCAGACCCGGCGGCGCATATTGGACCGGCTGGCCTGTGCGGCGGCGCAGGGCGTAATCGACCGCCGTCTGCACCGCCTGTTCATCGGTCGGCTTGGACAGGACGCCAATGGCGCCCGCGACGCCGTCGCGCACCATGCCCGGATTGGCGGTCATGAACAGGACGGTCACGCCCATCTCCTGGCCCAGCTCGCGCCCCAGGCTTATGCCCGTGGGGCCGTCGGACAGGTGGATGTCGACCAGGGCCAGATCGACCTCATTTTCACGCGCCAGATTCTGGGCCGACTTCGACGTCGACGCCACCCCCACGACCTTATGGCCCAGGTCTTCCAGGACGAAACGCAGCTCCATAGCGACGAGCGCTTCGTCTTCAATGATCAGGATGCGGGCGGTCATGGGCGGCGGTTTTATGTTCTGTGGCGGACACAACGCGGGGACAGGCGATCGGTTTCCGTCAGAGTGGCTGAAGGCGGTCCTTTTCCGCCGCCCTGCGGCGCGAGAGCGCGGTAGCGGGCAAATCCACAACAATCCTTAAACCGTCGGCCGCCCATTCGCGGTGCAGCCGCCCGCCGAGTTGGCCCTCCACCGACAGACTGGCCAGGGAGGAGCCGAACCCCTGGCGCTCGGGCGGCCCTTCGATCGCCGGGCCGCCGATCTCGGTCCAGGTCAGGATGAACCGGTCGTCGTCGCGGCGCGTGGCCAGCTCCACCCGACCCGCCGCCGTCGCCAGGGCGCCGTACTTGGCCGCATTGGTCGCCAGTTCGTGGAATAGCAGGGCGACGGAGGTCGCCGCCTGGTCGTCGAACACGGCGTCGTCGCCGCTGATGTGAACGCGCGGGGCGCCCGTGTCATCGCTGTACGCCCTGAACAGATCCGCCAGGAAGGTGTGCAGGGTGGTGGCCCCCACCGTCGGCTGAGACGCCTCCGTGTGCGGTCGGACGAACTCATGGGCGCGGGCCAGGGCGGCGATACGGGTCCGCAGAGACGAAGCAAAGGCCCGGGCCTCAGGATACTGACGGGCCGACAGGGCCACCAGCGCCGTGACCACGGCGAAGATGTTCTTGATCCGGTGGCTCAGCTCCTGGCTGACCAGTTCGCGACCCTGCTCCAGCCGTTTCAGCTCGTCGATGTCGGTGCAGGTGCCGAACCAGCGGGTGATCTCGCCATCCTCGTTGCGGATCGCCACCGCCCGCCCCAAGGTCCAGCGATACACCCCGGAATGGTGCTTCAGCCGATATTCGATCTCATAGGGTTCGCCCGTCTCCAGCGACCGGCTCCAGCGGGCCCAGGCCCGCTGCTGATCGTCAGGATGGAACATGTCGTTCCAGCCTTCCCCGTCCGTCGATCCGGCTGGCACGCCGGTGAACTCGTACCAGCGTGCATTGTAGTAGTCGTGGAAGCCGTCGGGGCGCGTCGACCAGACCATCTGGGGCATGGCGTCGGCCAGCACCCGGAATTGGGCCTCGCTGGCCCTCAGCCGGGCGGCGACGTCGTCGGACGCCTCCAAGGCCCGTTCAAGCGCGTCCCGGCCCTCGTCTCTCTGACGCAGGGCGCGGCGCAGTTCCATCTGCGACATCACCTGACCGGCCAGGGTCTTGAGCGCCGTCTCCTGAAGCTCAGTCAGACCTTCCGGCCGGGGCTGGGTGTCCAGAACGCACAGGGTGCCCAAGGGCAGGCCGCTGGGCGTCTTCAGCAACCGCCCCGCATAGAAGCGCAGCCCCGGCTCCTGATGAACCAGAGGATTGCCGTCGAACCGGGCGTCCCTTGTCGCATCCGGCACCACCAGCCCGTCCTCATTCAACAGGGCGTGGGCGCAGAAGGAGGTCGCCAGCGGCGTCTCGCGCACGCCCAGCCCGACCTCGGCCTTGAACCACTGCCGTCCGGAGTCGATCAGATTGACGACCGCGATCGGGGTCTCGCAGATGCGGGCGATCAAGGCCACCACGTCGTCAAAGGCGGCCTCGCGCGCCGTATCAAGAATGCCGTAGTCTCTCAGGGCCGCCAGACGCTCGGACTCATCCCACCGTGCAGGTTCAGCAATGGGGTCGGTCAAACAGGCGTCCTTTCGAGGCCGTAAGCGGGATCAGCAGCTTCAATGCTCGACCCGCACAAGCGTTGCATTAGAGCGGCCCGTCGCTTCACTTGGCGGGGCGTCCGACCTCTTCCACCGCCATCACGGCGACGCCTGCCGGAGCGGGCTCCGGCTCCGGCTTGGCCTCCAGGGCCTGAAGCCGCGCATTGATGGCGGCGACCTCTTCCTGGGTGGGCAGACGACGCCCGCCCAGGCTGACCACGCCCACCACCCTTTGACGTCCATCGACCTCGACGGTCTTAAGCGGGGCCGCCTGCCCTGCCTCGGCGGGGACCGCGTCCGGGTCCGGGCCTCCGGTCCCTTGGCCGGGCTGAACGCCGGGTCGGGGGCGGGCGAACCGCGCTTCATCGATCAGGGGCTCGCGTCCCTTGTAAACGGCGCGGAAGGCGGCCGTCTCCCCGTAAAGACCCTTCCAGCGATAGAAGACGTGCGTCCCGATCTTGTTGACGCGCGAGACGGTCGGCGCCCACCAGGGGTCCACATAGTCGGCGTGATAGTGGGTGGCGGTCCCCACCGTCTGGGCCACATAGCCGTTCAAGGCCTTTTCGGCCGCCTTGCGCGCCCGCTCCCACGCCCAGGGAACCGGCGCCTGGGACAGGGCGCCGTCGCAGGTGAAGCTGAACTGGCACCCGGTCGTACGCTCGGCGCCTTCAAACACAACGCCGCACACCGTGTCGGCGTAGTTGGGATCGCGCACGCGGTTCAGCACCACCTGAGCCACCGCCGCCTGGCCCTCGTCGGACTCCAGCGCCGCCTCGTAATAGACCGCCTGGGTCAGGCACCGCAGGGCGCGACGGCGATCCTCGGCCCCGCCCTTGAAGACGAAGGGCCGCGCCGGACGCAGGGCTCCGGCCGTCGCCAGGGTCGCACCTGGGGTGAAGGCCGCCCGGGTCAGGGCCGGATCGTGCCGCTGCGCCAGGGCCAGCTGCGAGGCGCTCAGCCGCCCCTCAAGAGCGGCCAGGCCGTGGGGCCCCAGATCGCCCTGGGTGATCCGCGCCACGGCCTCCGCCGTCCGATCCGCGTCCGGCCGCACGGCCGAGCCGGCCGACAGGGCGACGCCCAGCACGGCGGCGGCGGCGGGCAAGGCCGCAGCCGAGCGCCTGACCGCCGCCCAAATCCGGTTCCAATGGGTAAGGACCATTCTGTTCCACAGCAGGCGCGACCAGGTCATGGACGCAGGAGGCCCGGACCGTGCCCGCATTTCGGGGCCGTTTTCAGGCGGACCGCCGATCCGCCTTATCGACCGCCCAGGCTGGCCCGCAACATCCAGGCGAACTTCTCGTGCGCCGCCAGACGCTGGGTCAGCAGATCCACGGTCACGTCGTCGCCGTCCCCGTCCGCCACGTCCAGGGCGGAGCGCATGGTGGCGATCAAGGTCTCATGATCGCGCATCAGCTCGCGCAGCATGTCGGGCGCGTCCTTTTCCGGCTCGCCGTCGCGAATACTGGTCAGGTTGGCGAAGGCGCCGTAGCCCTGCGGCGCCAACTCGCCCAGGGCGCGGATACGTTCGGCGATGTCGTCCAGGGCCGCCCACTGGTCGCGATACTGCTGCTCCAGCATATTGTGCAGCGAGAAGAATTCAGGCCCCCGCACGTTCCAATGATAGCCGTGGGTCTTCAGATAGACGGCGTAGGCGTCCGCCAGAACCCGGGTCAGTTGCTCAACCACGTCGCCGCGCTCGCTCTGGGACAGTCCGGTGTCAATGGTTGCGGTCATAATACGCTCCGTGGGTGTGAGTTCGTCGCCGGCAATCTAGACGCAATCCGGCAGGCAGGAACGCAAAACCGCAACAAGCGTTGCATCACATAACGTCGCATCGAACGACGTGAGGGGACGGGCACAATATGACGCCAGGCGCGGTCTTTCGCCGATTTCTGAACGCCGAAGCCGGTCTCCTCGTTCTCGCCCGTCTGAAGTCCGGTCCCGCCTGGCGGAGAATTCTAGTCGGACTGGCCGGCGCCGGCGCAGGACTGGCGGTGCGGGCGGCCACCGCCGGTTTTTACGGCGGGATCACCGGCTTCATGATCCTACTGCCGGGCGTCATTCTGGCGGCCTTGGCCGGCGGACGTCTGGCAGGTCTGACGGCGGTTGCGGGGTCTCTGCTGGGCGGCTGGGCGCTGGTCGCCTTGAACCCCGGCCCGACGACCCCGCATCTGGGCGTGGTCGCCACCTCCAACTTCGTCTTGGTGGGCCTGTTCTGCACCTGGCTGGGCGCCTCCTTGCGCCAGACCCTGATCCGGCTGGATTCCGTCGTCTCGGCCCTGTCCCTGTCCAACGCGCGGTTTGACGAGACCGGCGCCTTTCTGGGCTATGCCGGGATCAACCTGAACGTGGACGGGGCGCGCGAACCGCTGGAGAAGGCCGCCCGCGCCGAGCGCCGCCAGCATTTCCTTCTGAACCTCAGCGACCGCCTGCGCGACCTGTCCGACCCGGAGCGGATGATGGCCGAGGTCGAGGCGTCCCTGGGCGGCCTGCTGAGCGCGAACCGCGTCGGCTACGGCGAGGTGGACGAGACGGGCGAAGTCGTCTCCTTGAGCCGCGACTGGATTCAGGGCGTCGCCAGCGTTCACGGGCGCGCGCCGAGCGTCTTCAATCCCGCCCTCGTCGCCGACCTGTTCGACGGTCGGACCATCCGCATCGACGACGTCCGCGACGACCCCCGTTCGGCCGACATCGCCGCCGCCTTCGCCGAAATCCAGACCCGCGCCCTGATCCGAGCGCCGCTGATCCGCAACGGCCGATTGCGCGCCTTCCTCTATGTCCACGCCGCCGCCCCCCGACGCTGGACTGACGCGGAGGTCCAGCTGGTCGAGGAGGTCGCCGCCCGCACCTGGGTCGAGATCGAACGCGCCCGCGCCGAGACCGAGACCCGCGAGAGCGAACAGCGCTTCCGCGCCATCGCCGACACCGCGCCGGTCCTGATCTGGGTCACGCGCCAGGATCGCCGCCGCGCCTTCATCAACCAGGCCTATGCGGACTTCTTCGGCGCGGACTATGAGACGGCCCTTGCGGCGGACTGGCGCGCCCGACTGCACCCGGACGACCAGGACCGCATCCTTCGAGAGTCCCTGGCCGGAGAGGCGACGAGAGAACCGTTTTCTCTGGAGGCTCGGTATCGGCGTCATGACGGCGAGTGGCGCTGGCTGAAATCCTTCTCTCGTCCGCGCATGGCCGGAAGCGAGTTGATCGGCTTCGTCGGCGTCGCCTTCGACGTCACCGACATGCGCGAGGCCCAGGCCCGGCTGACCGAATCCGAAAGCCGGTTCCGCACCGTCGCGGACAGCGCTCCGGCCATGATCTGGATGACGGACGCGACGCCCCGGATCGTCTTCGCCAACAAACGCTATCGGCTGTTCTGCGACATCCGCTCGCAGCGCCAGCTGCTGGACGGCTGGCGCAGGCTGATGCATCCGGACGATGAGACGGTGTTCGACGCCGCCTTCCTGCGGGCCTTCCAGGCGCGGGATCGGTTCGAGGCGCTCAGCCGGGCCAATCATCCGACCCTGGGGCTGCGCTGGCTCCGGACCGAGGGCGTGCCCCGGTTCGACGCGGCCGGCGCCTTCCAGGGCTATGTGGGCGCCACCATCGACGTCACCGACGCCAAGCGCGCCGAGGACGACCTGAAGCACATCAATGAGCTGCTGGAGGAACGGGTCGCGGAGGCCCTGGCCGAAAAGGCCGCCGCAGAGGCCCATCTGATGCACGCCCAGCGGATGGAGGCGGTCGGCCGCCTCACCGGCGGTGTCGCCCACGATTTCAACAATCTGCTGACGGTGGTGATCGGGGCGCTGGACATCATCCTGCGCTCCGACGACGCCGCAAAACGCAAGAAGCTGGGCGAGGCCGCCCTGGCCGCCGCCCGTCGCGGCGAGAGCCTGACCCACCAGCTTCTGGCCTTTTCGCGCCGTCAGGCCCTGCGTCCCGAACCGGTCGATCTGAACGGCCTGATCCGCGAGGGCGAGCCCTTGCTGCGCCGGGCCGTCGGCGAGGCCGTGGACTTCAAGATCCGGCTGAAGCGCGGCGGCGTTCGCGTCAACGTCGATCCAGCCCAGTTCGAGGCCGCCCTGCTGAACCTGGTCGTCAACGCCCGCGACGCCCTGGGCGACGTGACCGGGCGCGACGCCGCATCAGCCGATGCGACGAAAGAGGCCGGCGGCCCGCCTCGATCGGGGTCGAGACGGCCCCGTCCGTGCCGGCGCCCGCATCACGATCCAAACCCAGGCCTGTTCCGTAGCGGCGGGGCAGATCCCGGAACTGGCGGCGGGCGACTATGTCTGCGTCGCCGTGTCCGACAACGGATCGGGCATGTCGGCCGAGGTCATCGACCGGGTCTTCGAACCCTTCTTCACCACCAAGCCGATCGGCAAGGGCACGGGCCTGGGCCTCAGCCAGGTCTATGGCTTCGCCCGACAGTCGGGGGGCGGGGTGCATATCGCTTCCAGCCCCGGCCGCGGCTCGGAAATCCGCCTCTATCTGCCGCCGCTGATCGCGGACAAGGCCGCCCCGTCACCCGAACCGGGCGGCGTCGGCGCCGCCCTGCCGAACGGCCACCGCCTGCTGCTGGTGGAGGACGATGCGGATGTCGCGGCCATCGCCCTGGATCAGTTGGAAAGTTTCGGCCTGGACGTCGAATGGGTCGAGACCGGTCCCGAGGCGCTGGAGGCCCTGGAACGGGCGCGCTTCGACGTCATGTTGACCGATGTGGTCATGCCCGGCGGCCTGAGCGGCGTCGATCTGGCGCGTCAGGCGGCGCGCGACTGGCCCCAGATGCGGATCGTCCTGACCTCGGGCTATGTGGGCGACGACGTGGACCAGGTTCTGGCCGACACGCCCTGGCCCTTCCTGCGCAAACCCTATTCGCCCGAGCAATTGCGCGCCGTTCTTTCGACGGCGGGGCCGCGGCCAAACCATTAGATCCAAGAAAAACGCGCCGCAGAGGCTGCGGCGCGTTTTTCTTCGTCAGTTCCAAGGTCGCCTCAGCGGCGCGCCTTGCGGGCGGCGTAGCGCGCGTCGCGCCTTGCCTTCTGCTCTTCCTTGGTCAGTTGCTTGCGCGCCTTGCGGTCGGCCCGCTTCTCGGCCTCGATCGCTTCCTGAGCGGCCATTTCGGCGGCCAGACGCGCAGCCTCCTTCTCGGCCTTCTCGCGGCGCTGTTCCGCCTTGGCCAGTTCGTGCTGCTGGCGCAGGGCTTCCTTTTCGGCGGCGCGCTTCTCAGCCAGGCGCTCGAATTCGGGATCGGGGGCGGCGGGCTTGGGCTTGAACTTGGCGAGCAGAGCCTTCTTGGCTTCCTGCTGGGCGGTCAGGCGGTCGGTAAATCCGGTCTTCAAATCTTTCATGCGAAAGCGTCAGGGTTCCTTGTGATCGGCCAGCGGCCATCGGGGGTCGGGCGGCGGAGAACGGGCGCGTCCCGAAGCGGGGCGCACAAAGCCTATGCAGGGGCCAAAAGCAAGGTTCGCCGCCACGAAATCGGCCGCGCGCACGAAATGGCGCGCTTGAGGCGCCCTTACCTGCTCCAGTGATGCAGATAGGTCGCGCCCGCCCCTTTGCAAGGGGCAGGCGCAAGGGCGGGTTCGTCAGTTGGGCTTCTGCGCCTGGCCGACGACGGTTCCGGCCGCTCCACCGACGGCGGCGCCCACGGGTCCGCCCACCACAGCCCCCGCCACGGCGCCGCTCGCGGCCTTTTGCTCGATAGTGGTCCCGCAAGCCGTCAGCGCCAGGGCGCCGGCGGCGATGCAGGTCGTGATGATCATGCGCGACATGGCGTCTCTCCAAAAAGGTCACGCTTGAACGCCGCGCCGCGCTTGAGGTTCCCAGCGCAATCCAGAACTGGCGAATACGGAAAACGGACCAACGGACAACACAATCCGCGCGCCATTCAGCAGATACGGGGAAATGTGACAATCTACAGCCGAGACGCCGTGCAACCCAATACAGTATTCGCTCTATCCACTGTCGCAATCCGGCCCATATTGTCATGCCGCCGGGGCAATATCGTAAAAATACCTAATCCTTTCGTCGCCTTAACCAGCCGCTTGCGAATCAGCCACATTCAGGTCACAAACTTCGCTATATAGGCCCGTCCTCGACGCCCGGGCTGTATGTGCCGCGCGCCGAATGCCGGCCGGACAGGCGACCGTTTCGGGTCGCCCCGCCGGCGATACGACCCGGGGGCAGCGTTTCTCGCCCTGCTGAACAGGATGAACTCGTTGTCGCATTCCTCGCAGACGCGCGGCCCCGCCCGCACCGATCATGTGGCGAAGATCAAGCCCGTGACGGCGGCCGCGGCCTTCGGCTGTCTGGTGGGACTGGCGATCGGCGGCGCCTATCTGGGCGGGACCATGGCGCGCAATGCGACGCTGCGGGCCCAGGCCGAACGGATCCAGGGCGCCACCGCCGCCGGCTTCACCGAAGAAGCCCTGTCCGCCGCCGCCGGCGGTCTGGACGCCAGCGCCCTGTCGATCGCTCGTCGGCACGATCCCTACACCAGCGCCGGCGCCGCCGAGCGCGATCGCCAGGCCGAGCTTCTGGCGGCCCGTCTGGATCAGTTGGACGCCAACCGCGATCCCAAACTGCGCCACGCCAATCTCTCCACCCCCGTCGGCGCCAAGCCCTTCCGCCTGGATCACGCCCTGGACGCCAGCCGCGACCTCGATTGCCTGACCCAGGTCGTCTATTATGAAGCGCGGGGCGAGGGCCGCGACGGCATGCGGGCCGTGGCCCAGGTCGTCCTGAACCGCGTCCGCCACCCCGCCTTCCCCAAGAGCATCTGCGCCGTCGTCTATCAGGGCGCCGCGCGCCGCACCGGCTGCCAGTTCTCCTTCACCTGCAACGGCGTGATGCGCGGCCGGATCAATCAGGCCGCCTGGAACCGAGCGCGCGGCATCGCCTCCTCGGCCCTGTCCGGATCGGTTTATGCGGGCGTCGGCAACGCCACCCATTTCCACACCACCGGCGTGTCGCCCGACTGGCGCAACACCCTGATCCGGGTGAACCAGGTGGGCAGCCATCTCTTCTATCGGTTCGGCGGTCGCGCCGGCTCAGGCGGGGCCTTCACCTACGCCGCCCGTCCGTCTCAGGCCGACGATCAGCCCCGTCTGATCCAGGCGGGTCTCAATCCCGTCGAAGCGGCCCGCCAGGCCGGACAGGCCGTGGCCTATTCGCTGATCCTGGCCCAGGAGGGCGGCGCCGAGCCCCAGGCTGCGCCGACGAACGCCCGTCCCGCCGCCAAGCCTGCGGATGCGGCCGTCGCCACCCAGGCGTCCGGCCAGGCTTCCCCCCCGCCCGCCGCCCGGCCCACGGCGGCCTCGGCGCCGCGCGGCGCTGCGCCCCGGGCGGAGGCCAGGACGGAAACGGCGGACGCCTCCAACCCCGTTTGATCGCAAAGGCGCTTCAGTCCGGGCCGAAAGGCCCCAGTGTCGTCCGGTTCTGATCGAATTCGCCGAACCGACGGCCGGGCTTGTCCGGGCTTGAGGTCTGCTCCCGCCCGACCCCGATCACGCTCAGCCGGTCGTAGCCGACGCTGAGCGGTTGAGCGGGCGCCCGCCGCACCCGCAGGGCCTGAGGCGTCTGGGGCGTCTGGGGCGTCTGGGACATCGGTCGCTCCTGGGCTCGCTCCTCGCGCGGTTCATCGTATGAACGTCGCGCGCGGCGGGCTGTTCCCCTGGCCTCACAGGGCGTCCAGGCCGATGTCCAGCACGGGCGCCGAATGGGTCAGGGCCCCGACCGAGATCACATCGACCCCGGTCTCCGCGATCGCCCGCACCGTCGTCAAATCCACCCCGCCCGACGCCTCCAGCCGGATGCGCCCCCCGGTCCAGGCCACCGCCCGCCTGAGGTCCGCCAGGCTGAAATTGTCCAGCATGATCACGTCCGGCGCCAGGTCCTCATTGATCAGGGCCAGGACTTCGCTCAGCTGATCCAGCCCATCCACCTCGACCTCCACCTTCATCAGGTGAGGGGCGAAGGCCTTGGCGCGCCGCACGGCCTCGCCCACCCCGCCGCAGACGGCGACGTGGTTGTCCTTGATCAGGATGGCGTCATCCAGGCCGAACCGGTGGTTCACCCCGCCGCCGCAGGCCACCGCATGTTTCTCCAGCGCCCGCAGGCCCGGCGTCGTCTTGCGGGTATCGGCGATCCGCGCCCTGGTCCCGGCGACGGCTTGAACATAGGCCCGCGTCAGGGTCGCCACCCCGCTCAGCCGTCCGACCAGGTTCAGGGCCGTCCGCTCGGCGGACAGGAAGGCGCGCGCGTCGGCCTCGACCACCGCCAGCACGGCCCCCGTCTCGAACGCCGCCCCGTCGGCCAGCCGAAGCTCAACGTCGGCCGTCGGGTCCATCGCCTGCACGGCCAGCCGCACGGCCTGAATCCCGGCCAGAACGCCGGCCTTGCGCGCCGTGAAGGCCGCCTTCATGCGCGCCCCTGGGGGAATACAGGCCAGGGCCGTGACGTCGCCCGCCCGCCCCAGGTCTTCCGCCAGAGCCATCCGCACCACCGGTTCGATCAGGACCTCCGGCAGGGATCGGTTCAGGGCCATGTCTCGGGGAGTCTCCATAGAGGCCGTCATTCCGCCGCCAGGGCGAGGTCTCCGGCCAGTCTGATCCGCGTATGCGCAGCGTTCGCCGCCGTCTGCGGATAATCCGCGCGGTAATGGCCACCCCGGCTCTCGTGCCGATCCAGCGCCGCCTGGGCGATCAGCCGCGCCGCCAGAAGACAGGCCGCCGGCCCGTGCAGGGCCTCCAGCCGGTCGATCAGGGCGATCAGGGCCGTCAGACCGGCCTCATCGCGCACCACCCCCGCCTGGGCCGTCATCGCCGTCCTCAGCTCGGCCAGGGCCGCCTCGGGCAGATCGGGCGCCAGGGGCGTCGGGACCGGCCGTCCGCCCCCCGTCTCGCTCGACGCGGCCCGCCCGGCCCGCCGTCCGAAGGCTGCGGCCTCAAGCAGGGAGTTGGACGCCAGGCGATTGGCGCCGTGCACCCCCGTCGCCGCGCATTCGCCGACGGCGTACAGGCCCGGAACCGTCGTGCGCCCGTCGGCGTCGGCGGCGACCCCGCCCATGTGATAGTGGCAGGCCGCCATCACCGGAATGGGGCTGACGCGCGGGTCCAGCCCGGCGCGCATGCATGCGGCGAAGACGGCCGGAAACTCGTGCGGAAAGCCCTCTCCCACAGCCGTGCGCGCATCCAGAAAGGCGCCCCGGCCTGCGGTCCGCGCGGCATGGACGGCCCGGGCCACCACGTCGCGGGGCTTCAGATCGGCGTCGGCCTCTTCGCCCAGCAGGAAGGCGCCCGCGCCGTCGATCAGCCGCGCCCCCTCGCCGCGCAAGGCTTCGGTCGCCAGGGGGGCCGGATCGAGGCCGACGTCTATGGCGGTCGGGTGAAACTGCACGAACTCGGGGTCCAGAATCTCCGCCCCCGCCCGCGCCGCCAGGGCCATGCCCTCGCCTTTCAAGGCGGCGGGGGTGGTGGTGGCGGCGAACAGCCCCCCGGCGCCCCCGGTCGCCAGAACCACGGCCGAGGCCGTAACCTCGACCAGCCGTTCGCCGCGGGCGGCGACCGCCCCGACCACCCGGCCGGTCTCATCCTGCATCAGCCCCTTCAGCCGGGCGTCTTCCCAGACCTCGATCCGGGCCTCGGCCCGCACGGCTGCGACAACGGCCGACAGAATGGCGCGTCCGGCGCCGTCGCCGCCGACCCGCGCCACGCGCGCCACGGAATGGGCCGCCTCCAGACTGACGACGAAGCTGCCGTCCCCATACTGGTCGAACGGCGCCCCCAGGGCCGCCAGCCATTCGACGGTTTCGCGCCCGGCCTCGGTCAAGGCCTGGGCCGCGCCCGGATCGACCAGACCCGCCCCGGCCGCCTCGGTGTCGCGAGCGTGCAGCTCGGCCGAGTCCACAGCCGTCAGGGCCGCCGCCATCCCGCCTTGAGCCCAGGCGGACGAACAGCCGCTCAGCAGCGGCTCCGGCGTCAGGACCAGAACCCTCGCCCCAGCCTGCGCGGCCTCCAGCGCGGCCGACAGCCCCGCCAGTCCGGCGCCGAAGATCACCGGCCCCTCATGTCGCACGCGGCTCATCGTCCGATCCCCAGATAGTTCAGGCCCAGCCGAACGGCGCCGGCCGGATCACCCTCGGTCACGGGCATCAGGGCGCCGACCGCCGCCGCCGCGCAGAGGGCCAGGGTCAGCAGATAAAGCCCCAGGCTCCTGCCCGCCTCGGGCCAGCTCAGCGTGCCCCACGCCGCGCGCCAGACGCCGCGCTTCAGATGGCTGAACACCGACAGGGCCAGGAAGGCGGCCAGGATGAACCGGCCCGTGGAAAGACCCCACCACACCACGGCCACGCCGATGACCAGCAGGACGATCTGCTCAAGCCGCGGATGAACCCGCGTCAGCACCGGCCCCAGAGCCTTGGACCCGTCCAGCGGCGGAGCGGGAACCAGGTTCACCAAGTTCAGCATGGCGATGAAGAAGGCGCCAGCCAACCATTCGCCCTGGCCCGTCGCCATCCCGACGGCGACGAAGGGGATCATGGCCAGAAGACCGAAGGCCGGCCCGGCCAGCGACACCAGCACTCCGTCCCACTCGCTTCGAGGCGCGCGCCGTCCCTTGGCCAGTCCGCCCAGGAAGGGAATGATGTAGATGCGCGCCGGACCCATGCCGAGCCGGTTCATCGCCAGGGCGTGCCCCGCCTCATGCACGAACAGGCCGATCAGCACCGCCCCCGCCACGACGACGCTGCCGGTTATCCACCACAGGAAGCCCGCCATCAGGGCCGTGGACAGCACGGCCCAGACCAGGCTCTGATCCTTCTCGACCGGTTCTTCGGCCACCGCCTCGGTCTGGGCCGGCCGCGCGCCCGCCGCTTCGGGCTTGATGTCCCACGGCCCCAGGGGACGGTCGGGCGCGGGGGCGGGTGTGTCTGTCTTGCTCATGGCGTCCAGATGGGCGCGGCGCCCTGTCCCGACGAGGGGACCGATCGCCGCGTCGCTCAGATCAGCTCCACATCGACGTGATGCCGCGCCTTGACGATGTCATAGCGCGCCGGGATCGTCGGCGGCGGCAGGTCGATCATCCGCTGCACGGCCATCCGCCCGCGTTCGATCATCTCTTCGGGCACGGTCACTTCGAACTGCATGTTCAGCAGGCAGTCGTGGATGTTCTGAAGCGTGATCCGCTTCATGTGCGGGCACAGGTTGCAGGGGCCGACGAACTCCACGCTGGGCACGTCGCCCTTGATGTTGGAGGCCATCGAACATTCGGTGATCAGCACCACCCGCTTGGGCCGGCGCTGTTCGACATAGTCGGTCATGGCCGCCGTCGATCCGGCGAAGTCCGAGGCCGCCAATATTTCTTCCGGGCATTCCGGGTGGGCCAGAACCTCGGCGTCGGGCCAGGCGTCGCGCATGTCGGCGATGTCCTGGGCGGTGAAGCGCTTGTGCACCTCGCAGTGCCCCTTCCAGGCGATGATCCCCACCGTCGTCTGGGCCGCCACATTGCGCGCCAGGAATTCGTCGGGGATCAGGATGACCCGGTCCACGCCCCATTCCTTCGCCGCCCATTCCACCACCTGAACGGCGTTGGCGGATGTGCAGCAGATGTCGGTCTCGGCCTTCACCTCGGCCGTGGTGTTCACATAGGTGATGACCGGCAGGCCCGGATAGCGCTGCTTGATCAGCCGCACGTCCGCCCCCGTGATCGACGAGGCCAGCGAACATCCCGCCCGCAGGTCGGGGATCAGCACGGTCTTCTCCGGACTCAGGATCTTGGACGTCTCGGCCATGAAGTGCACGCCCGCCTGGACGATCACCTTGGCGTTCGACCGCGCGGCCTCCTTGGCCAGGCCCAGGCTGTCGCCGACATAGTCGCCGACCCCATGGAAGATCTCGGGCGTCATATAGTTGTGGGCCAGGATCACGGCGTCGCGCTCGCGCTTCAGCCGATTGATCGCGCTGATCAGCCGGGCCTGTTCGGGCCACTCCAGCGGCGTGACGTGGTCCTTGACCTTCGCCCACACCCCGGCGGTCTCCCGCTCCAGTTCCTGCGTCAGACCAAAGGCGCCGTCGGCCATGATCCTCTCCTATCGACCCTTATGCTCAAAGTTAGCATAAGCAGAACCAATGTAGGCCGATGGGGGACGGGCGCAAGCGGATTGTTCAGTCGATCAGCTCGAACAGATCGCCCAGCGGGACATTCAAGGCCTTCGCCAGGGCCAGGGCCACCACCACGGACGGGGTGAAGACTCGGTTTTCAATCGTGTTCACCGTCTTGCGCGACAGCCCGGCCCTGTCCGCCAGCTCCTGCTGCGTCAGACCGGCGGCCGTCCGCACCTCCTTCAGCCGCACGGCCAGCCGAGGCTCAGCCACGCTCGGCCTCGCGGTCCAGCCACCAATAGCGCACCACCGCCGCCGTGCCGGTCAGGTAAAGCAGGGCCGGCAAGGCCGCGACCGCCGCAGCCGGTCGCCAAAGCCCCAGCGCAAAAACGCCGACCATCCCGACGGCGGCGACGCCCAGGGCCGTAGCCAGCGCCCTGTGCCGGAACGACAATGTCAGTTCGTCGTCCAGCAGTCGTTTCATCCGCTTGTCGCGCCGATTGTCCAAACCGGCCACCATCAGCAGCATGAGGCCGCCGATCATGGGCCCCATCACGACCATTAGGTAATCCACGCCCCCCGGCGCGCCCGACGCCAAGCCCCAACCGGCCTTGACCGACAGGAAGGTCAGATAGGCGCCGGTGATCGGCATGACGGCCATGGAATGCGCTCGCTGGCGTTGAACCTTGTCGCGATAGGCGGAGCCGGTCTGTAGTTTGTAGGTGTCAGCATTCGGCAGGAAACGCCGCGCGAAGAAGGCGCTCGCAATGAGGGCCGCAACACCCGCCGCCATCGTCGCGCCGCCGATGAGACGCCCCTTATCGGGGTTCGCCGGCCACTCCTCCATGACCAGCAGGCCGATGACCAGCAGGGCCAGTCCAGCTCCGCCCAGGCCCGCGCAGATCGCGAGACGCTGTGTGCGCCTCCGCTCTCGCGCCCGTACCTCACGTCTTTCCTGATCGTCCATCATGGCCCCGCGTCACCTACAGGTGACATATAACCCATGGGTTACTCGGCGCGTCAAGCGGCCCGGTCGCTCGCCTCCGACGCAAGCCTTCTGCGTGCTTCGGCCGCCTGACGTCCGCGATGCCGGGGCGCCGCCGGGCTATTTCAACACCTCGCCACCTGGTCTTGCGCCGATAACCGTCGCCGCAGACGGCAAGAACCGTTCCCAAACCCGGCAGGTTCGCCTAGACAACGGCCGACTTCATTCCGCAGAATACCGACTTCCCGGCATTTCCATGCAAGACACCATCCGCCGCATCCTGACCGCCCGCGTCTATGACGTGGCGGAGGAGACGCCCCTCGATCCGCTGCGTCGCCTTTCGGCGCGTCTCGAACGGCCCGTCCTGCTGAAGCGCGAAGATCTGCAGCCGGTGTTTTCGTTCAAGATTCGCGGCGCCTACAACAAGATCGCCGGCCTGTCCCAGGCCGAACTGTCAAAGGGTGTGATCTGCGCCTCGGCCGGCAATCACGCGCAAGGGGTGGCCCTGGCCGCCGCCCGCCGCAACATCCCCTCGACCATCGTCATGCCGACCACCACCCCCGGCATCAAGGTGGCCGCCGTGCGCGCCCTGGGCGGCGAAGTGGTCCTGCACGGCGACAGTTTCGACGAGGCCTACGCCCACGCCCGCCATTTGGAGAGTCGGACCGGCGCCGCCTTCATCCACCCCTTCGACGATCCCGACGTGATCGCTGGCCAGGGCACGGTGGGGCTGGAGATCGCCCGTCAGCACGCCGACCCCATAGAGGCCGTCTTCGTCCCCATCGGCGGCGGAGGGCTGGCCGCCGGCGTTGCGTCCATCCTCAAATTCCTGCGCCCCGAGACCCGTGTCATCGGCGTGGAGCCCGTCGACGCCCCCACGATGAAGGCCGCCGTCGACGCCGGCGAGGTCGTCACCCTGAACGAGGTCGGCCTGTTCGCCGACGGGGTGGCCGTGCGCCGCGCAGGGGCCGAGACCTTCCGCCTGTGCAGGGATCTGCTGGACGAGATCGTCCTGGTGGACACCGACGCCATCTGCGCCGCCATCAAGGACATCTTCGACGACAGCCGCGCCGTCGCCGAACCCTCGGGCGCCGTGGCGCTTGCGGGGCTCAAGGCCTGGGCCGCCGCCCATCCCGGATCGGGCGCCCTGATCGCCGTCAACTCCGGCGCCAACGTCAACTTCGACCGGCTGCGCCATGTCGCCGAACGGGCTGAGATCGGCGAGGGCGCCGAGGCCCTGCTGGCCGTGGCCATGAAGGACGACCGTGACGACTACCGCCGCTTCCTCGACAGCCTGGACGGCCGCTCCGTCACCGAGTTCAACTACCGCTGGTCCGGCGACGGCCAGGCCCAGATCTTCGTCGGCGTGGCCCTGCACAACGGTCCGCACGCCGCCCTCAACCAGCCGCGCGCCGCGCGCGAGGCGATAGGGCAGGAAAAGGACGACCTGATCGCTCGGCTCCGCGCCGGCGGCTATGCGGTCGAGGACATGAGCGACAACGAGACCGCCAAGCTGCACGTCCGCTACATGGTCGGCGGCCGCACCACCGGCCTGCCCCACGAACGCATCCTGCGCTTCCAGTTCCCCGAGCGGCCGGGCGCCTTCTTGCGCTTCCTCAACAGCCTCCAGCCCGCCTGGGCCCTGACCCTGTTCCACTATCGAAACCACGGCGACGACGTCGGCCGGGTCCTGGCCGGGATCAGCGTCCCGCCCGAAGAACGGGCCCAACTGACCGCCGCCCTCGCCGACCTGGGCTACCCCTACGTCGACGAAACCACCAACCCCGCCTGCCGCCTCTTCCTTGACGGGACCTGACCCAGAGGGGAAGACGGTCGCCATGTCCGATCCCGCCCCTCCCCATCGCCGCGCCGTCCTGTCGGGTGCGGGCGCCCTGGCCCTCAGCGGCTGCGCCACCCTGTCGGGGGCGCCGGCCCGGCAGACGGTCTGGACCTTCGACCGGCTGGCCGACATCGGCGGCGAGCGGACGACGGTGGAGGGTGCGCCGGCCCTGATCGACAGCCCCTATGGCCGGGCTGTGCGGTTCGACGGCGTGGACGACGCCTTGTTCATCGACAGCCATCCGCTGGCCGGAGCCGAGACCTTCACCTTCGAGGCCCTGTTCCGTCCCGACGGCGGCGCCTTCGAACAGCGGTGGTTCCATCTGGCGGAAGAGGCGCCGGCGGGCCAGCCCCCGTCCCAGACCCGCTTCCTGTTCGAAATCCGCGTCGTGCGCGACCGCTGGTACCTGGACGCCTTCACCCGCGGCCCCGGCTACAACCACACCCTGATCTTCCCGGAGCGGCTGTACCCCTGCGGACAGTGGTTCCATGTGGCCCAGACCTTCGACGGAACGATGTACCGGTCCTATGTCGACGGCGTTTTGCAGGGCGAACATCCGATCGCCTTCAAGCCCCAGGGTCCGGGACGGGCCTCCGTCGGCTGCCGGATCAATCGGCTGAACTATTTCAACGGGGCGGTGCGTCAGGCCCGCTTCACCCCCGCCGCCTTGGCGCCGGACCGGTTCACGCCACGCTGAACCGGTCGGCGCCCCGCTCATGCGCCAGAAGCCAGCGTTTGCGCTCCACCCCGCCGGCATAGCCGGTCAGGGCGCCGTTCGCGCCGATCACCCGGTGGCACGGCACGATGATCGCCACCGGATTGGCGCCGTTGGCCAGCCCCGCGGCCCGCGCCGCCTTGGGCGATCCGACCGCCGCCGCCAGCCGGCCATAGGTCCAGGTCTCGCCCGCCGGAATGGTGCGCAGCGCCGCCCAGACCGATCTTTGGAAGGCCCCGCCGCCGGTCCGCACCTTCAATCCCTCGAAGGCGCTCAGTTCGCCGGCGAACCAGGCGTCGGCCGCCCGCCGCACCCCCTCCGCTCGTCCCGTCCTCAGGGCGACCGGCCCGTAATGGCGGTGCAGCAGCCGCCGCATCCGGTCTTCATAGTCGTGAAAGTCCAGGGCCCGCACCGCCCCGTCCGCGTCCGTCACCACCAGAATCTCGCCCAGAGGCGAAGCGAACCGATCCAGCGTCAGGTCCGAGGCCGCCGTCGCGGGTTCAGTCATGGCTCATCTCCTTGATCATGTTCCAATACAGGGCCCCATAGGCGCGCCACGGCCGCCACCGCTCGGCCCGCGCCGTCAGGGCGGCGTCGACGCCGGTCAGCCGGTCGCTGGGCGCGTCCTCTCCGTCGTCGATCCAGTCGCCGACGGGGCGCAGACCCGGCCGCGCGGCCAGGACCGGCGCCAGTTCGGGGTCAGCGGACAGGTCGCGCGTGATCGCCTCCGGATCGGCCGCCAGGTCGAACACGCGCCGCACCCGGGCCAGGACGCCGGGCAGGGCCTTCAGCTCGTCGATGCGGGCCTCGACCACAGCCTTGCCCAGCGCGCCGGGGCGCACCGTCACTGCGCCCTCGGTCCCATCCACCGACTTGCGCAGCCGCCGCGTCCAGGCGCCGTCCCCCGTGGTTTCATCGGCCGCCCCACGCGCCGCCAAGGCCGCCGACACGAAGTCCCAGTCATAGGGCGGGCGATAGGCCAGGTTCAGGGTCACGCGCCCGCCGCCCTCCTCCGCCGCCTTGCGCCGCCGCAGGGCCGAGGGCGGGCGCCCGTACAGGGCCTGGAAGGTTTCATTGAACCGGCGCACGCTGCCGAAGCCGGACGCCATCGCCACCTCGGCCATGGTCAGTTCGGTCTCATGGATCAGCTGTTTGGCCAGAAGCACCCGCCGGGTCTGGGCCACGCTGACGGGGGCGGCGCCCAGATGCTGGCGAAACAGCCGCCGCAGGTGCCGCTCCCCCACCCCCAGCCGCTCGGCCAGGGCCTCGGCGTCCCCGTCGTCCAGCGCGCCCGCCTCGATCAGGGCCAGGGCGCGGCTGACGGTGTTGGACGTGCCGCGCCAGGCGCCCATCTCCGGCGCCGTCTCGGGCCGACAGCGCAGACAGGCCCGAAACCCCGCCGCCTCGGCCGAGGCCGCAGTCGGGTGGAACACCACATTCTCTCGCCGCGGCGTCCGCGCCGGACAGACCGGCCGACAGTAGATGCCGGTCGAGGTGACCCCCGTGAAGAACCGCCCGTCGAACCGGGCGTCGCGCGCGCTCAGCGCCCGCCAGCAGGCTTCCGCATCCAGGGTCTGTTCCATCGGCGCAGAATGGGCGTTTCAGCCGCCCCTGTCTCGCGGTTTTCGGCCATGGATGAGCGTGAGAATTCCATCCGAGAACGGGGGTTTCGCTGAGACCCCATGCGACATAACCTCTCACCTGCGCACGCAGAGGCGCAGTTATAAAACAATGGGAGTCACGCCTTGGTTCGCCTACCTTTTTCCACACTCGCCGCCCTGGGGGCCGGCGCCGTCCTCATCGCCTTCACCGCCGCCGCCCAGGACAGGGTCAGCCCGGAACCCGCCGCCTCCGGCCGCGCCCTGCCGGTCGGCGCCTATCGTGAGACCTGCCGGGGGATCACTCTGAACGGCGATCGGCTGCGCGCCCGCTGCATCGCCAGGAACGGTCAGTCCGTTTCGTCGACCCTGAGCGTCCGCAGCTGCCGGGGCGCGGCGATCCGCAATGACGACGGCCGCCTGGCCTGCACGCCGGCTTCGCCCCCCCGCTCGGCCTGACTGCGGAGGAGGCGACCGGCCGGACCGGTCGCCTTTCTGCGGACCTACATAGGCCAGAACAGCAGAATGGCCGGCGGACCGATGATCAGCACCAGCAGGCTGAGCGGCGCCCCCAGCTTGGGATAGTCCGAGAACTTGTAGCCGCCCGGCCCCATGACCAGGGTGTTGCACTGGTGTCCGATGGGGGTCAGGAAGTCGCACGCCGCCCCCACGGCCACGGCCATCAGGAAGGGGTCGGGGCGGTAGCCCAGCTGCTGGGCCAGCGTCGCGGCGATGGGCGCCACCACCAAAACCGTCGCGGCGTTGTTCAGGAAGGGCGTCACCGCCATGGCCGCAAACATCATTCCACCCACCGCGATCACGGGCGGAATGCCCTGGAACACCGACCGCAGTCCGCCGGCGATCAGATCGGCTCCGCCCGTCTGCTGGATCGCGTCCGAGACGGGGATCAGGGCGGCGATCAGCACCAGCAGCGGTCCGTCCAGCGCCGCATAGGCTTCGCGCATCTTCAGACCGCCCAGGGCCACGATGATCACCGCCGCGCCGAAGAAGGCGATGGAGACCGGGATCAGGCCGAAGCCCACCATCACCATCGCCGCCGTCAGGACCAGGGCGGGCAGGAATTTTCGCCTCTGTCCGCCCAGGCGCATCTCCCGTTCGGCCAACGGCAGCAGGCCCAGGTCCGCCAGTTTTCCGGGCAGGCCCGATTCCGACCCCTGGAGCAAAAGGACGTCTCCGGCCTGGAGCTTGGCCGTCCGCAGATGCTGGGTCAGCTCATAGCCGCTGCGCGACACGCCCAGCAGATTCAGCCCGTGCTGACCGTACAGATCCAGCGACCGCACCGACTGCCCCACCAGCTTCGAATCCGCCCCGATCACCGCCTCGGCCAGACTGACCTCGTCCTTGGCCTCCTCCAGCAACACCGGCCGGTCGCCGCGCACCAGCTTCAGCTTGGCGGCGTCGATGAACCCCTCCAGCGCCTCCTGATCGCCCTTGATCAACAGGGTGTCGCCGGGGCGGACGATGGTGTTGCCGCGCGGGCGCGTCTTGCGCTTGCCGTCGCGGATCAGGGCCATGACCTGGATGTCGTCCACAGCGAGGGCCTTCAGAGCGTTGATCGGTCGCGGCTCCATCAGCCAATCCTCGGGAACGCGGGCCTCGGTCAGATAGGCGTTGGCCGACAGGGCCGCCGACAGGCCGATGGTCCCGGTCCGGTCCTTGGGCAGCAGCCTGTAGCCGAAGGCCAGAAACACCAGGGCCGCCGCCGTCAGGATCAGGCCGACGGGCGCATAGTCGAACATGCGAAACGGCTCGCCGGTCATGGTCTCGCGCACCTCGGCGACCAGGATGTTGGGGGCGGTGCCCACCAGGGTGACCATTCCCCCCGCCATGGCGCCGAAGGCCATGGGCATCAGCAGGCGCGACTGTTTGGTCCCGGTGCGTCGGCTGACCTGCAACGCCACCGGCATCATGATGGCCAGGGCGCCGACGTTCTTGGTGACCATGGACAGCAGGGTCACGGCCGCCGTCAGCACCGGCGCCTGAGACCGTTCGGTCTTCAGATACGGCATGATCCGCTTCAGGGCCATTTCGACGATGCCCGACTTGGCGAAGGCGGCCGAGACCACCAGGGCGCAGGCGATGATCACCGTGACGTCGTTGGAAAAGCCTTCGAAGGCCGCGTCCGCCGGAATGACCCCGATCGCCAGCCCCGCGACCAAGGCCGCCAAGGCGACCAGATCATAGCGGAACCTTCCCCAGATGAAGGCTGCGACCGTCAGCCCCACCAGGCCGAAGGCCAAACCCTGTTGTAACGTCACGCTTAAGCCCCGACCCGGCCGCCCGTCGCCGCCGTTTCAACTGCAACGGCGAAGGCGGCCGGAGGTTCAACACCGTCCGACGATCATCCGCCCCACGCCGCGCAGGACGCGCCAGACCTCGCCGACGAAGGCCCAGACCACGATGATCATCAACAGGGCGGCCAGTTCGCCGCCATGGTCCCCGGTCCGGTCGAACAGGCTCCGCACCCGGTCGAAGAAATCGGTCGCCGTCCCGACCCAGATCACCGGGCTCAGCGGCGACCAGAACCACAGCCACGACAGGCCCCAGGCGGCCGCCGCCCCAAAGCTGATGTCGCCCACGGCCGTCAGCCGCGCATTGCCGCCCGAGGCCGCCCGCAGCAGGTCGAACACCACCCGCGCCGCCGCGAACAGGGTCACGGGCCAATAGGCGGCGTCGACGATCTGGACCAGGATGCGGCCGTAATCGACCCCGTCCAGACTCCCGGCCAGGTCTTCCGGCCGGATCGAGGCCATGGGCAGAAGGCCGGTCCACCACAGCAGCAGCACCGCCCAGGCGATGGCGCTGGCGACGGCCTTGGCGGCGGGCGACATCTCGGCGCTCTTGCGCACCGCCGGCCCCGGCTTGGCCGTTCGGGCCGCATCGCGACCGCGCGCCAGCCGCTCGCCCCAGGTCTCGGCGTCCAGGTCGCCGCCCAGTTCGAACAGGCCCAGATCCTTGACCCGCCATTTGGCGATGAAGTCCGGCTTCTTCTCCTGCCGCTCCAGCACGAAGCCGATCAGGGTCACCACCCCGATCACCGTCACCGCCCCGCTGAACAGGGCGCCGAAGCTCTGACCTATGGCCTGGCCCAGATAGATGTCCCCGACCAGCACCCGCACCGCCAGGCCGATCAGGGTGACGCAGCCCATCACCACCAGGGCCGTCTTCACCGCGAACAGCCACCAGGGATACAGTTCCGGCCCGATCAGCGACTGAGGCCCGGACCGATAGCGCGCCGCCACCGTCAGCGGATGGCCCACCTCGCGCAGCAGGGCCTCGACCTCGTCGTCGCCGGGCGCCCGGCCCAGCCGTTCCTCCAGCGCCTCGATCCGCCCCATGATCTCGTCGCGCAGTTCGGCGACGATGTCGTCGCGCGTCGCCTTGGGCAGCTGGGCCGCCACCGCCTTCAGATACCGTTCGACCAGGTCCATCCCGTTTTCTCCCTCAGTCCCCTTGATCACAACATCTTCTCCAGCGAGGCCGACAGGCCCCGCCATTCGGCCGCCAGCCGCGCCAGCAGGACCTCGCCCCGCGCCGACAGGCGGTAGAAGCGCTTCCTGCGCCGCTCCTCCTCGCGCCATTCGCTGTCCAGCAGCCCCTGCCCCTCCAGCCGGCGCAGCAGCGGATAGAGGGTGCTCTCCTCCATCTCGACGCCCGCCGCATTCAGGGCGACCCGCAGCGAATAGCCGTATTGCTCGGTCCTCAGACTGGCCAACACCGCCAGGATCAAAGACCCCCGCCGCAGCTCCAGCCGCAGACTCTCGAACAGCAGTTCCTCATCCTGACTCACCCGCCGATCTCCATGCGTCACATAGTGTGTAATACACAGTGTATGCGACATACTGTGTGAGGGAGTCAAGGCCGCCTGATACGCGCCTTGGCAGGCGCAGTCCGCACGCCTACAGTCACGCCAAGGTTGCGGGGCACGATGTCACGCTGAATTTCGACGACTATCTGAAGGCCCTGGCCGCGACGCCGATCGACGCCAAGACTGAGCACACCGATCGCGGGGCGCTGGAACGGCTGCTGAAAGAAGCCGCCGCTGACGCCGACACACGGCTCCATGTCCGCCACGAGCCACGCGGCGACAAGGACGGCGGCGGCCGCCCCGACTTTATGGTCAAGCGCTACGCCCGCGTGGTCGGTTATGTCGAGAACAAGCAGATCGACGACAGCCTGGACAAGCTGATCCGCTCGGATCAGGTCAAAAAATACCAGAAGCTGTCCGAAAACCTTCTGCTCACCGACTATCTGGAATTCGTCTGGCTGAAGAAGGGGCAGGACCCACAGCGCGCCCGCCTCGCCCACTCCACCGACCTGTCGGCCAAAAAGCTGGCGCTGAAGCCTGAGGCGGTCGATCAGGTCGCCAAACTTCTGCGCGCCTTCTTCTCGACCGCGCCCCAGAACATCGGCCGGGGCCAGACGCTGGCGGTGGAACTGGCGACCCGCGCCGCCCTGCTGCGCGACTTCCTGACCGAGGAACTGGTTCGCCAGCAGAAAGACAATGACCTCGGAAAGCTGCACGGTCTCTACGCCGCTTTCAGAGACCAGATCTTCCACGACCTGGACATCAAGGCCTTCGCCGACGCCTTCGCCCAGATGCTGGCCTACGGACTGTTCCTGGCGCGTCTGAACGCAGGCGCGGGTGTCGAGGTCACGCTGGACAATGTCCGCAAATTCATCCCCGGCAGCTTCAGCCTGATCCGCGAACTGGTCCGCTTCCTGGAAGAGATGGACGAGCCGGAATACAAACCCAGCCGCTGGGTCGTGGACGAAATCCTGTCCATCGTGAACGGCATCGACCTGGCCGCCATCCACAACGACCTGTCGTTCCGGGCGCGCAAGGCCATCAGCCGCAAGGTCAAGGCCGGCGACGAGGAGGAGCATCGCCTCTTCGAGAAGGACCCCTTCATCTACTTCTACGAGGACTTCCTGAAGGCCTACGACCCGGCCATGCGCAAGGGGCGCGGCGTCTACTACACCCCGCCGCCGGTGGTGAACTTCATCGTCCGCGCCATCGACGACATCCTGAAGGGGACCTTCGGCATCGCCGACGGTCTGGCCGACCACAAGCGGGTCACGGTGCTGGACTTCGCCACCGGCACCGGCACCTTCCTGCTGGAAGTGTTCGAGCGCATCTTCGACACCATCGGCGGCCCCGAGTCCGGCCGCGCGGACGGCATCGTCCGCGAGCATCTGACGAAGAACATCTACGGCTTCGAATACCTGATCGCCCCCTACACCATCGCCCATCTGAAGCTGTCGCAATACCTGCGCGACAAGGGCCATCCGCTGAAGGATCAGGAGCGGCTGCAGGTCTTCCTGACCAACACGCTGGAGCCGGTGGAGCCGCAGGGCAACCTGCTGATGCCCGCCCTGGCCGAAGAGGTGAAGGGCGCACAGGCGGTCAAGGACAAGCCGATCCTGGTGATCACTGGAAATCCCCCATACTCAGGACACTCCAAGAACAACGGTGATTGGATCAAACAAGCCATCGACGGCTATTGGAGCGGCGAGGACAAGGCCACCCAAGTCTTCCATCCCGGCTACAAGCACACAGTCCAAACCGATGAGAACGGCGTTGAAAGCGTCGTGCCGCTTGGCGAGCGCAATCCGAAATGGCTCAACGACGACTATGTGAAGTTCATCCGCTTCGCGCAGCTGAAGATGGACGAGGTCGATGAGGGCATCGTCGGCATCATCACCAACCACTCATGGCTGGACAATCCGACGTTCCGGGGGATGCGCCAGTCGCTGATGCGCAGCTTTGACCAGATCTATGTTCTGGACCTGCACGGCAACGCCAAGAAGAAGGAAAAAAGCCCGGACGGCTCTAAGGACGAAAACGTCTTCGACATCGAACAAGGTGTTGCGATCAGCCTGTTCGTGAAGCGGCCGGGAGTGGAAAAGGGAGTCTGGCGCGGCGACCTTTGGGGCAAGAGGCTGACTAAGTATCAGGCAACCACCGAGTTGCGATTGACGTCAGCGCAATGGCAGCTCATTCGGCCGACAGCCGAAAACCTCCTGTTCGTCGCCCGAGACGAAGCCGCCGGTGCTAGTTACGACAACGGGTGGGCCGTCGATGACGTTTTTCCAGTCGGCGGGGCCGGTATCGTCACAGCTCACGACGAGTTCTCCATCGACTTTGATGAGCGCGCCCTCGTTTCACGTTATGACCGCTTCCGTTGCGCGGCTGGAGACGAAGACCGGCTCCATCGCGATTTCGCCGTCGCCAAGAAGACGGGTTGGGACATTCTGCGCGGCTGGCGGGCGCTCTCCCAATCTGATGTCGCGACCGCCGAGTTCGTTCGACCGATTTCCTACTCCCCCTTCGACCGAAGGTCGATTTTCTACCATGACGACCTCGTGTGGCGGACTGTCCGCCGCGTGATGAGCCATGCAAAGACTGGAAACCCAGTCTTGCTGACCAGCCGGGTAACAAAAGACGATCCGACAGCGCTCGTGGTGGACACTGCGTACCGTCACAAGGCGGGGACTCGCTACGACATCACCTACGGCTTCCCCATGTTGGTGGACGGAGCCGAAAACCTCTCCCCCGCCTTCCGCGACTTCCTCGATGACCGCTACGGCCAGCACTACGACCCCGAGCAGATCCTCGGCTATATCTACGCCGTCCTGCACGCCCCGACCTATCGGACGCGCTATGCGGAGTTCCTGCGCATCGACTTCCCGCGCATTCCCTTCGCCGAGACGCCCGAACAGTTCGAGGCCCTGTCGGTCCTCGGCTGGGAACTGATCCAGACCCATCTGCTGAAGACCGTCCCGCGCTCCAAACCGCGTCTGGGCGACTATACGGGCAAGGGCGATCACATGGTCGAGGCCGTGCGGTATTCGCGAGAGGAGCAGACCGTCTGGATCAACAAGACCCAGGGCTTCGCCAACCTGCCCCAGGCCGTCTGGGACTTTCATATCGGCGGCTATCAGGTGATCGACAAATATCTGAAGAGCCGCAAGGGCCGCGTCCTGAGCCTGGACGAACAGACCCACGTCGGAAACATCGCCGAGAGCCTGAACTTCACCATCGCCCAGATGGCCCGGATCGACGCGGAATATCTGAAGGCGTTCCCGTCTCAGTGACCCCTCTCCCGCCGGGAGAGAGCGGGGGATAAATCCCCGGCTCCGCTCGCGCCCAGCGGCGGCCCGCGCGATACTGGGTGCGAATCGTACCGAAAGCCCGCCGATGCCCCCCGCACAGGCCGAACTGTTTCCCTCGCCCCAACCCGACCTCTTCGGCGACCCCGCCCCGGCGGCGCCCGCCTATGTCGTGCCCTATCCCATTGCGGTGAACACCCTGCGGCGGACGCTGGAGATGTTGCAGGCGGCCGAGGTCTGGCCCTGGGATGCGGACATGAAGGCGGCGCGGATGGAGCGCAACGTGCCCAAGATGCTGGCCGTCCTGCCCCCGGACGAGGCTGCGGACTGGCGCCGCCGGATCGAGGCCGAGGCCGCGCGGCTCGACGCCTGACCGCCCGCAACCCGCGCGGCCCTGCGGCGCTATGGCGAGACCGTCCGTCCCGCGCTAAGTTCCGCTCATGAACCTTTCTTCGACGCCGAAGCCCGCTGCGGCCAAGCCGTCCATGTCCCTGATCCACGCCGTGCTTCAGGCGGCGAACCGCCCGATGGACGCCGCCGCCGTGTCGCGCGCCTTCAAGGGCGGCGGCAAGCGGATCGAACAGCGGGTGGTGCAGGCCCTGTCCACCCTGGTCCGCTACGGCTGGATCAGCGCCCTGCCCGGCGGAACCTACGCCGCGCGCCGCGCGGCTTGACGGAGACCTGATCAATGCCTCGACTATGGATGGTGCGGCTCGGCAAGTTCGGCGAACAGGAGGCCCACGCCCTGGAAACCGGGGAACTGGTCACGGGATGGGAGCTGCCGGACCTGACGCCTGCCAACACGCGCGAGGCGGTGCTGTCCATCCTGCACCAGGCCCTGCCGGACGAGCAGCCGGGCACACTGCGGAACTGGGCCGCTCAGCTGAACCAGTTGAAGAACGTCGCCGTTGCAGGCGATCTGGTGGTGACGCCCTTGAAGACCACCGGCCGTCTCGCCGTCGGCAGGCTTCAGCCGGGCTATATCCATACCGAGGCCGGGGCGCCCGCCCGGCGTGTCGAATGGCTGCGCACGGACCTGCCCCGCGACGCTCTGAAACAGGATCTGCTGTATAGTCTCGGCGCGTCGCAGACGGTGTGCGAGATCAGCCGCAACGAGGCGCTGGCGCGCCTGCTCGCCGCCGTGGAGACCGGGGTGGACCCCGGCGCAGCCGCCCTGCCCTCGACCAAGCCGTCATCGACGCCGGAAACCGGGGCGGAGGAAGCCGCCGAAACGTCCGATATCGCGGACCTGGCCGAGTTGGCGCGCGACCAGATCGAGCGGCGCATATCCAGCCAGTTCGCAGGCCACGCCTTCACGCGCTTGATCGCCGCGCTTTTAGGAACTCAGGGATATCAAGTCGAGGTCTCGCCCCCCGGGCCGGATCGAGGCATCGACATCGTCGCAGGCCAGGGCGCCCTCGGCCTGAGCGGCCCCAAGCTTGTCGTTCAAGTCAAGTCCGGCGGCATAGTGGTGGACCAGCCGACGCTTCAAGGACTGATCGGCTGCATCCATGACGTTCATGCCGATCATGGCCTTTTGGTCAGTTGGTCCGGCTTTAGCCCGCCAGTACGAAAACGTGTGAATGAGCTATACTTCCGAGTGCGGCTTTGGGACCGCAAACAGATCGTTGACGCCCTGCTGACCCATTACGATGACCTTCCAGCCGACATACGCGCCGAACTGCCGCTGCGACGCATCTGGACCCTGGTTCCTGACATGACGGTATAATCGGCTTCGATCGCAAAAAGGGGCGGCGGACCGAAGTCCGCCGCCCCGTTCTTGTCGCGCTGACGTCGCCTTAGAAGGACTTGGTCAGGTTCACGAAGGCCGTGCGGCCCAGGTAGTCGTAGCCCGAGTACAGCGGGGCGTTGCCGACCCGGTTGTACACGCCCGCCGAGATCGTCGGGGGGTTTTCGTTGAACAGGTTGCGAACGCCCAGGGTGGCGGTCCAGCCGTCGGCCGAATACTGGACCGAGGCGTTGTGCAGCCAGTAGTCGTCCACCGCGAGGTCGTAGTCCGAGGTGACCGGATCTTCCTCATAGTAGGCGTAGCTGTCGGTGCCCTGGATCCATTCGACGCCGTAGCGGACGCGCCATTGATCCCAAGCGTAGGAGACGTCGGCGGTGCCGGTGAACTCCGGATTGTTGACCATGCCGGTGTAGTCGACCAGCGGGTCTTCCTCGAACAGCTTGTTGGAGATCTCCGTGTACTGGGTGATCGCCAGGTTCAGCAGGGCCGTGCCGGGACCGACGTCCTTGCGATAGCGAACCGTATAGTCCAGCCCCTTCACATTGTCGGTGGCCAGGTTCACGTAGCTGTCCGAGACCGTCAGGCTGTTGTCCGCCGGATCACGCGACACCAGGCGGCAGAAGCCGGCGTCGGCGGCGAAGTCTTCCGGGTTGGAGTCGTAGCAGCGGGTCAGGATTTCGCCTGCGCCGGTGCGCGACACGCCGTTCTCGACCTCGATCTCATAGTAGTCGACGGCGAAGGCCAGGTCGCCCCAGCTTGACGGCATCGGAGGACGCACGACCAGACCCAGGGTCATGTTGGTCGAGGTCTCGGCCGACAGGCCGGCCTCAGCGCCCCCTGCGGTGATCACCCGGACGCTGTTGGTGGACTGGAAGTCGCCGGCCAGGCCTTCGGACGCGCAGTTGGCGACGCGGTTGGGGTTCACGCCCGGCGCGCCGTAGTCGTTGCAGCGGTCGATCGAGTTCGACTGGAAGCCGCTGGTGGCGCCGACGAACTGTTCGAACAGGGCCGGGGCCCGGTAGGAGGTGCCGTAGGTGCCGCGAACCGTGATCCAGTCGATCGGACGATAGACCAGGCCGACCTTGTAGGTCGTGTCGTCGCCGTAGGAGTCATAGTCGGTGTAACGGGCCGAACCGTTCAGGGTCAGCTCGCGAACGCCAGGCAGATCGACCAGCAGCGGGGCCTCGATCTCGCCGAAGACTTCCTTCACCGAATCCGAACCGCGGGTGATGGCCGAGGTCGAATAGTTGTAGGTGTTGCCCAGCTGGCTATCCAGGCCCGGGGTGTCGTCGATCTCGGACTCACGCCATTCGGCGCCGAAGAAGCCCATGACGCGGCCGGCGGGCAGGCTGAACAGCGGACCGTCGATGCCGATGCTGGCGACCTTCTCGATGAACTCGGTCGTGCCGGTCACCGGACGGAAGACATAGTCCTTCCAGTCCTGCGGCAGGACGCCGCCGATGGTCTGGGTCGTCAGGGCCGGAGCCGCGACACAGCCGGGGTTCGACGCCAGGGCGGCGCACTGGAAGCCGCCCGCGCCGTCGCTGACCACGTCCAGCGAAGCGATCAGATTGTCGGTCAGGAACTGTTCGCTGGTGTAGGTCGACTTGGACCGCGAATAGCTGACATAGGCGTCATAGCGCCATTCAGGCACGAAGAAGTCGCCCTTGATCCCGGCGACGTAGCGGCCGAAATCGACTTCCTGTTCGGAGTGATCGTTGCCGTAGCCGATGAAGGCGCGCACGCCGACGTCTTGGCCCTGGTTCAGCCCTTGGTCGCCAAAGGCGACGCTGCCCTGCAGATTGGCGGGGATCAGGGGGCTGCCGACGGCGTAGTCCAGCGCCAGCTGGCGGTAACCGGTTTGCGACGACTTGCGCTGATTGAACAGGGCCTCGCCGTAGATTTCAGCATTGCCCAGGGCGTTCAACTGATAGCCGGCTTCGCCGTACAGGGTGGTGATCTCGACCGGCGAGATCAGCGACTCGTTCAGCATCCGGTCTTCGAAGGTGTCGCGGACGTTCAGGTCGTTGCCCGGGCCGCCCACGCCTTCAAAGCCGACCAGACCGGTCGTGACGGCCGAGTTCGGACGCCAGCGGTTGAAGGTCGTGCCGGTCGCGCCCGGCGCCGCGACGCCGGTCGTAGCGCCCGTGGCGATCGTGTTGATCGTCACGCCGTTCGAGCCGGTCGTGGTGACCGGATAGCATTTCGACTGGCCGGTCAGCGGGTCGATATAGTCCTGGCCGTTGCGGAAGCCGTCGGTCTGGCAACGGGTGAACTCGCGGTCGCGCAGGGTCAGTTCGTCGCGCTCGTAGCGCTCGATCGAACCGGCGGCGCGCCAGCGATCGCCACGAACGCCTGCGGTCAGCGACAGACGGGTCGAACCGCCCGCGCCATTGGCCTCCAGCGGCTCGTTGCGCTGTCCTTCAAAGACCAGGCCTTCGAAGTTCTGGCGGGTCTGGATATTGACCACCCCGGCGACGGCGTCGGAGCCGTAGACCGAAGAGGCGCCGTCGCGCAGGACTTCGACCCGGTCGATCATGGCGGTCGGCAGGACGTTCAGGTCAGCCGCGCCGACCGAACCGCGCGAACCGGCCGGCGAAACGCGACGGCCGTTCAGCAGCACCAGAGTCCGGCTCGGGCTCATGCCGCGCAGGCCGATGGTGTTGGCGCCGGGGCCGCCGTCGGTGACATAGCCGCCGTAGGCGTTGTTGATTTGGGACGTGCCGCCGGTGACGGCGGTGCTTTGCAGCGCCTCAGTGGTCGAAGCGAAGCCCTGCAGGGTCGCCTCTTCGCGCGTCACCACCTGGGTCGGCGAGGGCGCATTGTAGTTGTCGCGCCGGATGCGCGAGCCGATGACGACGATGTCCTCGACCTGGGCGGAGCCGTCCTGGGCCGCCGTTCCGTCCTGAACCACGGCGGCGTCCTGGGCCAAGGCGCCAGAAGCGGCCAAGACCGAGATAGAAGCGGCCAATCCCCCGACAATCGTCGAAGAAAGAAGAGTGTTTTTACGAGTACGCATACGCCCCATTCACAAACAGTATTGATACACTACTTAGATCGGTAGCCGGGTAACAAAGGTATATATCACCGATACATCAAATGTATCAGTTCTGTGACTCTGTTAAGGATCAGGAATACGGGCCGCAACCAAAAAGTCGCACAAACGTACGATTAGCGACGAAAAACCGCAAAACAGCAGCCACGTCGCGGCATATCGAAGCATGTTCTTTTCGCGTAGTGACGTTTTGTCGCCATTTTTTGGCCCGCATGCGCCACATTCCGGGCGCTACAGGCGCTCTTCGGCTCTCTGGCGCCCTTGAAGTCGCCGCACTAAGTTCTGTTCATGAACCGTTCTTCGACGCCGAAGCCCGCTGCGGCCAAGCCCGCCAAGCCCGTCTCCGCAAAGCCCGTCCATGTGCCCGATCCCGGCGTGCGGGAGGCGGCGGCCGCCTTCATTCGCGACACCGGGAAAATGCCGATGTTCGCCCCGGTGACGGGTCCGCGCCTGACGCCGGAGGAGCCGGTCGCCGCCCCGGCCGACTGGGTGCCGCACCGCCCCTCGCGCGAAGGCGCCAAGAAGGGCGGGCGCTTTCGGCTGGAGACGAAATACACCCCCGCCGGCGATCAGCCCGCCGCCATCGCCGAACTGGTGGCCCAGGCCGAGGCGGGCGACCGGGATCAGGTGCTGCTGGGCGTCACCGGCTCGGGCAAGACCTTCACCATGGCCAAGGTCATCGAACAGACCCAGCGCCCGGCCCTGATCCTGGCCCCCAACAAGACCCTGGCGGCCCAGCTCTATTCCGAGTTCAAGAGCTTCTTCCCGGACAACGCCGTCGAATATTTCGTCAGCTACTACGACTATTATCAGCCCGAGGCCTATGTCCCGCGCACCGACACCTATATCGAGAAGGACAGCTCGATAAACGAGCAGATCGACCGGATGCGCCACTCGGCGACGCGGGCGATCCTGGAGCGGGACGACGTCATCGTGGTCGCCTCCGTCTCCTGCATCTACGGCATAGGCTCGGTCGAGACCTATACGGCCATGACCTTCAGCCTGAAGGTCGGCGATCAGATCGACGAGGCCAAGCTGAGGGCCGATCTGATCGCGCTGCAGTACAAGCGCAACGACCTGAACTTCGAACGCGGCATGTTCCGCAAACGCGGCGACGTGATCGAAATCTTCCCGGTCCACCTGGAGGACCGCGCCTGGCGCCTCAGCCTGTTCGGCGACGAGCTGGAATCGATCCAGGAGTTCGACCCCCTGACCGGCAAGAAGACCGCCGACCTGAACGAGATCACCGTCTACGCCGCCAGCCACTATGTGACGCCGCGCCCGACGCTGAACCAGGCCGTCAACGGCATCAAGGCCGAGCTGAAGGAGACGCTGGACTGGATGATCGAGAACGGCAAACTGCTGGAGGCCCAGCGGCTGGAGCAACGCACCCGTTTCGACCTGGAGATGATGGAGGCCACCGGCAGCTGCGCCGGCATCGAGAACTATTCCCGCTGGCTGACCGGCCGCGCCCCCGGCGAGCCGCCGCCCACCTTCTTCGAATACATCCCCGACAACGCCCTGCTGTTCGTGGACGAGAGCCACGTCACCATCGGCCAGATCAACGGCATGTTCCGGGGCGACTACCGCCGCAAGTCGACCCTGGCCGAATACGGCTTCCGCCTGCCCTCCTGCATCGACAACAGGCCCTTGAAGTTCGAGGAATGGGACGCCATGCGCCCCCAGACCATCCACGTCTCGGCCACCCCCGGCCCCTGGGAGATGGAGCGGGCCGGCGGCGTCTTCGTGGAGCAGGTCATCCGCCCCACCGGCCTGATCGACCCCCCGGTCGAGATCCGCCCGGTCTCGGGCGCCACGCGCAACCAGGTCGACGACGTCATCGACGAGGTCAAGGCCACCACCCGCGCCGGCTACCGCAGCCTGGTCACCACCCTGACCAAGAAGATGGCCGAGGACCTGACCGAATATATGCATGAACAGGGGATCCGCGTCCGCTACATGCACTCCGACGTCGACACGCTGGAGCGGATCGAGATCCTGCGCGACCTGCGTCTGGGCGCCTTTGACTGTCTGATCGGCATCAACCTGCTGCGCGAGGGGCTGGACATCCCCGAGTGCGGCCTGGTCGCCATTCTGGACGCGGACAAGGAGGGCTTCCTGCGCTCCGAGACCAGCCTGATCCAGACCATCGGTCGGGCCGCGCGCAACGTCGACGGCCGCGTCATCCTCTACGCCGACCGCATGACCGGCTCGATGGAGCGCGCCATCGCCGAGACCGACCGCCGCCGCGAACGCCAGATGGCCTATAACGCCGAACACGGCATCACGCCCGAAAGCGTCAAGCGCGACATCAAGGAAATCCTCGACAGCCCCTATGAGTCCCGCGAGATGGACCGCCTGACCCGCCCCGGCGTGGCCGAGGCCTCCAAACCCTTCGTCGGCTCCAACTTCCAGGCCGCGCTCAAGGACCTGGAAGGCCGCATGCGCGAGGCCGCCTCCAACCTGGAGTTCGAGGAGGCCGCCCGCCTGCGCGACGAGATCAAGCGCATGAAGCTGCTGGACCTGGAATTCGCCAACGAGGCCCTGACGGGGGCGGGGGAAGAGGTGGACAAGTCGGCGCCGAAGAAGTGGCGGGCGGAAGCGGCGGCGGAGAAGGCGGAGGCGTTCAGGAAGGGGCGGTAACCTGCGGTTAAGGGCCGTTTGATTTTGCGCCTTACCCATGCGCAAATCACCGCTTCAAAAGCTATGGGCAGGCTGCATGGCGTTTTCAGAGTTTGAGCCACCGATTTTCAAGCGGTTGCCACGGAATGACACGGGTGACGCACCCGGTCATCAGTCGGGATTTGTCGTACCTGCTGAGCTTGGGCCATTTTTCCCCCCGCTCCCCCCTGGAACCGCCCTGTCCCCAGTTCCTTCCATCGCCATTCGCGCCTTGCTCGTGACGAATGGCGTAGCGCTTGGGACAGTGGACACCGTCTATCAGCACCAAACGTGGGGCGGAACACGAGCGCCTGAACGGCGTGTCACCTCAAACTTAAAGCCTCTGCTTGGAAAGGCAAAGGCGGGCGATATTCTGTCTATCGAGCGTAGCCTCGATGATGATCTTTTCTATCGACTTACGCTTTATCGAGCAGGGAGTCCGGCGTTTGCCCAGATCGACAGCCGCACAGGAGGTAGGAGGTGGGGGATCTTGGGTGGAGACGCGCCCGTCAGCAACGCCCAGATCGCTTCTGCGGAGAAAGTTCTGACCGCGTTGGCTAACAAGCCATTCAGGCCGTTTGACGACGGAGCAGACATACAAATAGTTGCGCGGGTTGCAAGAAGTAGAGCTTTCCGCAGTCTGGTCAAGCGTGCCTACGATCAGAAATGTGCAATGTGTGGTGGCGGATTAATCAATGTCTTAGGCAATTCAGAAATAGAGGCAGCACATATCATTGGACGCGGCGCTCTCGGATCGGATGACGTAAGAAATGGTCTAGCCCTGTGTCGCGCTCACCATTGGGCTTTCGACCAAGGTATGATTTGTGTCAGCGAGCAAAGCACAGTCATGGTAAAGCCTGAACTATATTCGAAGGCAGAAAACGCTACTCTAAAGTTGATTGATGGAAACAAGATTTCCACACCCAAAGAGCATAAATTTTTTCCTGAACCTAGTGCGCTCGCTTGGCACCGCAAGCATGTTTTCGAGACATCAGCCCTAGCCTAACGTATTTGATCCAGCAACTTCTAAAGTGCGCTTTTCTGAATTAAGCCATTCTTCGATCTTAGATGAAATTGATAAAAGATCTACGCGACCTTTCCCTTTGAGGCTGCACTCCCACACTGTGCATATCCTCCAACGCTCTGCACTCAGTTGGAGAGCGTGTTTGTGGTCCCGCTCCGAGTTCTGGCAGATCTTTTCTGCCCAGAACTCCGGCCGCGTCTTCGGCCATTTGAACAAATGACAGTCGTGCCCATGCCAGAAGCACCCGTGCACGAAGATCACTGCCCGATATTTTGGCAAGCACAGATCCGGATTACCCGGCAGGTCCTTGCAGTGGATCCGGTAGCGAAACCCGCGTGCGTGAAGAGCCTTGCGAATCGTGAGTTCGGGCTTGGTGTTTTTGCTCCTGATGCCGGACATCATCCGGCTGCGGGTCGCCGAATCGACGATGTCAGCCAACTGCCACCTTGCGCCGCGCAGCCAGCGCTCGGAACAGGTGCGGCTTCATGTGTTCGGCCACAGCCTTAACAGCCGGAACGACGACCGAGTTTCCGAACTGGCGATAGGCTTGAGTGTCCGACACTGGGATAATGAATTCACTTCCATCCGGCTCGTCAAAACCCATTAGCCGCGCACACTCTCTAGGAGTCAGACGCCTTGGAGCCTTGCCATCCTCCTGTTTGATAAGGATTTCCGAGCCGTCCTTGTAATACCGAGCGGACAGGGTGCGGGCGACATCGTCCGGCCCGACCAGACCAAATCCAAAGCCGTTGCCCGCCGCTTGGTGTTTCTCCTTGTACCGCTGGAGATAGTTCCAGAGGTGATCGGTCAGGGTGTACTTCTCCGAAACCCGCCCCGAGTTTCCGACGGTGAACCTCTGGTCCGGCGCTTCCGAACCATCGCCAGGATGCAAGATATCTCTCAACTTCGGTTTGGCGTCGGGCACCTTCAGATCGGCGAAGCTGAATCCCTGATCCTCGCGGAACCCGATGATGAAAATCCGCTCGCGGTGCTGCGGAGTCCACGACCGGCCGTCAATGACGCGCCAGTCAATGGTGTAGCCTAGCTCTTCGGTCAGAACGTCCTTGATTATCTGGAATGTCTTCCCCCTATCGTGACTGATCAGGTTGCGGACGTTCTCCAGCAGGAAGGCCGCAGGCTGGTGATGGGCGATGATCCGCGCTACATCAAAGAACAGCGTGCCTTGGGTTTTGTCCTCGAATCCGTGCGCACGGCCGAGCGCGTTCTTCTTGGAAACGCCGGCGATCGAGAACGGCTGACAGGGAAAGCCGGCCAGCAGAACGTCATGCGCCGGGATATCCTCAACGGCGATTTTGGTGATGTCGCCGTTGATCTCGTGGTCGTCGTGGGGGAAGTTCGCAGCGTAGGTCTTCTGGCTGTACTTGTCCCACTCGGACGTGAAGACGCACTTGCCGCCGATGGACTCGAAGCCCCGCCGCAGTCCGCCGATGCCGGCAAACAGGTCGATGAAGGTGAAATCGGCCGCGTCCTTGCCTCCCCTCACAAGCTTGAGTGAAGGTTGGGAGACTTCAATTGGTCCATCGATATAGCCACGCTCAACTGCCTTATCGGCCACCGCTTGGCCCGCCTGCTTAACCATGTTCGCATACTCCGACACGGTCGACCCCGCGCTGTTATAAGGTGCCAGACTGCCAAGTTTTAGCCAGGAGAACAAGGCGGGAACGCATGTGATATATTCACACCCTACGCCTCATCGCCCCAAGGGCTGTTGCGGGATCGGCGGCTGGCGGGGCTGAAGTTTCGGCGGCAGATGGTGATCGGGCGGTATATCGTCGACTTCGTCTGTCTGAGGCATCGGCTGATCGTCGAGGCGGACGGGCCGCAGCATGACGACCGGATCGAGGACGCCGAGCGGGACGCCTGGCTGCGCGAACAGGGGTTCCGGGTGCTGCGGTTTGCGAATGGGATGATCGGGAACCAGCGGGAAGAAGTGCTGTCGGCCATTGTGGCGGCGACGGAGGAAAGACTGACGCGCGATTAAGCGTCCTTCTCCCCTTGCGGGAGAAGGTGGCAGCCGAAGGCTGACGGATGAGGGGTTAAACCGGCTCTGACGGTTCAGGCTGAACGACCCCTCATCCGGCCCTGCGGGCCACCTTCTCCCGCAGGGGGAGAAGGAAGAGAGAGTTGCGTCCAACTTTGGCGTAACGGGGGTTTAGGCCGTGGGGGCATGAGCCAGGGCATTCACCGCAAGATCCGATCCGACGCCGTCTGGGCCGAGGTGCGCAAGGCGTGGGAGGATGGGGAGACGGCGCGGTCGGTGGCGCGGCGGTATGATGTGGGGGTGCACGCCCTATGGAAGCGGCGCGAGGCGGAGGGCTGGGCGCGGCCCGAGCCGAAGGCGGGGCCGGTGGAGCCGGCCGAGGGCTGGGGCGCCTATGTGCAGGGGCGGCGCGACGCCTTCGAGGCTCGCCTGGCGGATGCGCGGGCGCTGGCCGAATGTCTGGTCGATGCGATGAAGGACGAGCGGCTGACGCGGGCGCCGCACTGGCATATTCCGTGGCTGTATCGCTGGCGCGCCGACCATCTGGGCCCCGAGGCGGCGGCGCGGGACCGGGAACGGGCGGTGGAGATGGGGTATGTCTGGGCCGAGGCGTTCTGGGACGAGGACGGGGCGCTGAGGCCGCTTCACCGGCTGGATACAGAGATGGCGCGTCTGCACCCGCAGGAGTGGCGCCGGGCGGTGGGCGTGCCGGAGGGGGTGGAGGCGGGACTCCTTCTTCCCTTGCGGGAGAAGGTGGGCGACCCTCGGGCTTGTCCCGAGGGAAGGTCGGATGAGGGGTTGCACCAGCCCTGACGGTCCACGCCGAACCGACCCCTCATCCGGCCCTGCGGGCCACCTTCTCCCGCAAGGAGAGAAGGAAGAAGTTGAGCGCGGCGGTCTCCATTTCGGCGGCCAAGCTATCCCCTGATCTTTCGTCATCCTCCGGCAAGCCGCGCCGGCCGCCGCGCCCCGGTCGCCACCGTGACCAAGAAGAGGGCCTAGAACCTGACCGAGTCCCTGCACCAAGAGGCGGCTCGCTTGCGCGACGAGATCAAGCGTATGAAGAAGATGGACTTGGAGTTCGCCCAGGACATGATGAGCAGCTGAGCCCCTGCGGCGACCGAGACCTGACCCATGATACGTCTTTATGTGACCGGCGACCTGTCGCCCGGCGCCGCCGTCGCCCCGACCCTGGACCAGTCGCGCTATCTGACCCAGGTGATGCGGCTGAAGGCGGGCGACGAACTGCTGGTCTTCAACGGCCGCGACGGCGAATGGCGCGCCTCGATCGCCGAGGTGCTGAAGAAGGGCGTCATCCTGCGCGCCGAGGCCCAGACCCGACCCCAGACGCTCGGCCCGGATCTGGAGCTGATCGTCGCCGTGGTGAGGAAGGCCCGGGTCGAGACCATCGTCGAGAAGGCTGCGGAACTGGGCGCCCGCCGCGTCCGGCTGGTGCTGACGAAACGCACCAATGCGGACCGCATCCGTCTGGACCGGCTGGACGCCATCGCCGAGGAGGCCGCCGAACAGACCGGCCGCCTGGACGTCCCCCGCATCGACGATCCGATCAAGCTGGACGCCGTCTTGACCGATTGGGAGGCCGGGCGGCGGCTGATGTTCTGCGACGAGACCGGCGGGGCGCCGGCGATCCGAGCGCTGACCCAGGCGTCTCCTCCGGCCGCCAAATGGGCGATACTGATCGGCCCCGAAGGCGGCTTTTCGCCCGAGGAGGGCGAACGGCTCCGCGCCCTGCCCTTCACCACCGCCGTTTCGCTCGGCCCCCGCATCCTGCGGGCCGACACCGCCGCCATCGCCGCCATGAGCCTGTGGCAGGCGGCGGTCGGGGATTGGGACCGCTGAGAGACGCCATTCCTCCCCCATTCCTCCCCCTCTGGGGGAGGGGGACCGCCGCGCCCTTGCGCGGGGGTGGAGGGGGCCCGACGCCGCAGCGCCCCCTCCGTCTCTCCGCTGCGCTCCGAGCCACCTCCCCCAGAGGGGGAGGATTTTTGACGTTGCGATCCGTTCCGGAATAAGCGCCGCCCCCTTGAGCCTTGCCTCAACCTCGCCCATCTAGCCGCGACAGACGGTCGGTGATGCGCCGAAGGGGACTGACGCATGACCGACAACGCGCCGCTTAGCCGGACCGCCCTGATCGAGGCCATGTCCAAGGGGATCAAGCCCAAGGACCAGTGGCGCATCGGCGCCGAGCACGAGAAGTTCGGCTTCGACAAGACCACCCTGGCCCGCCCCGCCTATGACGGCCCGAACGGCATCAAGGCCATGCTGGAGGGGCTGCAGCGCTTCGGCTGGACGCCGGTCGAGGAGAACGGTTTTCTGATCGGGCTGGAGCGCCGGAACGACGAGGGCTTCGTCGCCTCAGTCAGCCTGGAGCCCGGCGGGCAGTTCGAACTGTCGGGCGCCCCGCTCCTGACCATCCACGACATCTGCAATGAGACCGGCCAGCATCTGATGGAGGTCAAACAGGTGGCCGACCAGCTGGGCGTCGGCTTCCTGGGCGCCGGCTTCGACCCTTTGTGGACCCGCGAGCAGACGCCGGTCATGCCCAAGGGCCGCTATGACATCATGCGCGCCTACATGCCCAAGGTGGGGTCGCTGGGCCTGGACATGATGCTGCGCACCTGCACCATCCAGGCCAATCTGGACTTTGATTCCGAGGCCGACATGGTGCTGAAGTTCCGCACCTCCCTGGCGCTTCAGCCGATCGCCACGGCCCTGTTCGCCAACAGCCCCTTCACCGAAGGCCGGCCCAACGGCTTCCTGTCGGCCCGCGCCAATGTCTGGACCGACACCGACCCGGATCGAACGGGCATGCTGGGCTTCGTCTTCGAAGACGGCTTCGGCTTCGAGCGCTACGCCGACTATGCGCTGGACACCCCGATGTATTTCGCCAAGCGCGACGGTCGATACGTCGACGCCTCGGGCCAGTCGTTCCGCGATTTCCAGGCCGGCAAGCTGCCCGCCCTGCCCGGCGACTATCCGACCATCAAGGACTGGAACGACCACCTGACCACCCTCTTCCCCGAGGTGCGGCTGAAGGCCTATCTGGAGATGCGCGGCGCCGACGGCGGCCCGTGGAGCCGGATCTGCGCCCTGCCCGCCCTCTGGGCCGGCGTCCTGTACGACGCGCCGTCGCTGGCGGCCGCCTGGGACCTGGTCAAGGACTGGGACATCGCCGACCACGAGCGCCTGCGCCGCGACGTGACCCGCCTGGGCCTCAAGGCCGAGGTCGCGGGCCGCAGCGTGCGCGACATCGCCGTGGACCTGGTCAATATCGCCAAACAGGGCCTGAAGAACCGGGCGCGCTTCTCGGGCGGCATGGTGGACGAGCGCGGCTATCTGTCCGAACTGGAAGACATGGCCGACAGCGGGATCACCCCCGCCGAGCGGCTGCTGGACCTGTACCACGGCCCCTGGGGCGGCGATGTGAAGCGGATTTACGCCGATTTCGCCTACTGATGAAAAGGCGTCCTTAACCCGCAAGCTGTACGGCGTGTCCCATACGGGTAAGCCGAACAATGACCAGCCGCTCGATCGCAGACTCGCTCACGCCTGCCGCGCCCTTTGACGCCCCTCGCAGGGCGCCGGAGCTGGATCTCGACACCTTCTTCGACGTCTCGCTGGATCTGCTGGTGGTGCGCGACATCAACGGGCCCGTGCTCAAGGCCAGCGCCTCCTGGTTCACCGTGCTCGGCTATCGTCCCGAGGCGTTGGTGGGCCGCCTCCTGCCCAGCCTGATCCATCCCGACGACCAGGAGGCGACGCGCGAGGCCATGGCCGAGGTCGTCAGCCGTCGGCCGGGCGATCCCGTCCTGGGCCAGATCAACCGGTATCGCCACCGGGACGGCCGCTACGTGACCCTGGAATGGCGCGCCCAGCGGTTGGGGAACCGGATCTTCGGCGTCGCGCGCGACGTCACCCAGAAGGTCGCGGCTGAGCGCGCCCTGAGGGAGGCCAAGGCCGCAGCGGAAGCCGCAAACCAGGCCAAATCCGACTTCCTGGCCAATATGAGCCATGAAATCCGCACGCCGTTGAACGGCGTCATTGGAATCGTCGACGCCCTGTCGAAGACCGACCTCAGCCCAGAACAGGCCGAGATGGTCGCCTTGATCGCGAGTTCGGGCGTGACGCTGGAGCGCCTGGTCTCGGACATTCTGGACGTATCCAAGATCGAGGCCGGCCAGCTGAACCTGGAAACCCGCCCCTTCGACCTGGACGAGGCGCTGGAGGCCGGCCTAGACGTGGCGCGGCTGCGGGCCGAGGCCAAGGGCCTGACCCTGGAGGTGCGGCGCGACGCCGACGCCCGCGGCGTCTTCGTCGGCGACAGTCTGCGAATCCGCCAGATTCTGGACAATCTCCTGTCCAATGCGGTCAAGTTCACTCAGCACGGCGGCGTCCAAGTCGACGTCCGGGTGTGCGAAGACTCCGACGGCCTGACCGTGCTGAGCCTGACGGTGCAGGATACGGGGGTGGGCTTTTCCTGCGACCACGCCGCGCGCCTGTTCGAGCGGTTCACTCAGGCCGACAGCACCGTCACCCGGCGCTTCGGCGGGACCGGTCTCGGTCTGTCGATCTGCCACGCCCTGACGGAGATGATGGGCGGCCGCATCAGAGCCGCCTCGACACCGGGCGTCGGCAGCCGGTTCACGGTCGAAATTCCGTTGCCGCGCGTCAGCAGCCTGGGTGATTACGATGTCCAGACACGCGGCCGGGCGACGCAGATCGCCGCGCCCCTGCCCGCGCTCCGCGTGCTTCTGGCCGAAGATCACCCCGTCAACCAGCGGGTCGTCCAGTTGATCCTGGGCGCGCACGACATGCAGATCGTCACGGTCGACAACGGGCTCCAGGCCCTTGAGGCCTTCCAGAGCCAGGACTTCGACCTGGTGCTGATGGACATGCAGATGCCGGAAATGGACGGCCTGACGGCGACACGCGCCATTCGCCGGGTGGAGGCGAGCCGCCGCAGGCGCACCCCCGTCATCATGCTCAGCGCCAACGCCATGGACGACCACCGCCGTCAGGCCCTGGCGGCCGGCGCCGATCTGCACGTCTCCAAGCCCGTCACCGCCGCCGCCCTGCTGGGCGGCATTCAAGCCCTGATGGCCGCCCCTGCGACCGCCTCTGACGTGCGGGCGGTTTAAGCCCCCGTCCTGAGGGACAAATCGGACACATCGGACAGTTCGGACACCCTTTTTCGGCCGATCGTCCCTTGGGGTGGAAATTGACAAAGTTTGCCAAAGGTCCATCCTCTGCCGCGATAGGGAAGGACCGCCCATGGCTACGATGAACATCTCCCTGCCCGACCCGATGAAGGCCTGGGTCGAGGAACAGGCCCAATCGGGCCGCTACGCCAACGCCTCCGACGTCATCCGCGACCTTATCCGCCGAGAGCAGGTCAAGGCGGAAAAGATCGCGCACTGGCAAAGATTGATCGCAGAGGCCGACGCCTCTGGCGTTTCCGATCAGTCTCCGCGTGAAGTGATTGAGGAACTGCGCGCCCAGTTGCGCCGCGCCTCCTAATGCTTCGCCTGAGCCGCGAGGCGCGGGCGGACTTGCAGCAGGTCTATTTGCAAGGTCTGGAACTGTTTAGGAGCCGTCAGGCCGATGACTATATCGAGGGCCTGTTCGCAAAACTGGATTTGCTTACGGACTTCCCCCGGCTCGGAGCCGCTCGGCCCGAGTTAAGCGCGGACGCTCACGTGATGTTCTACAAGAGCCATGCCGTCCTCTATCGGATCGACGATGCGGATGTGTTTATCCGACGCATTCGGCACGCGCTTGAGGATTGGCAATCCGATGGCTCTGAGGTCGGATCGAACGACGAAGGGAGCGAACCATGACCCATCCCATCCACATCGGCATAGGCGGCTGGACCTATGAGCCCTGGCGCGGGGTCTTCTATCCAGAGGGCCTGGTTCAAAAGCGCGAACTGGAATACGCCGCCTCGAAACTGACCTCGATCGAGATCAACGGCACCTACTATTCCACCTTCAAGCCCGACTCCTGGCGCAAGTGGCGCGACGAGACGCCGGACGGCTTCGTCTTCTCGGTCAAGGCCAGCCGCTATTGTACCAATCGCAAGGTCCTGTCCGAAGGCGGCGAGAGCTTCGACCGGTTCCTGTCCCAGGGCCTGACCGAACTGGGCGACAGGCTGGGGCCGATCAACTGGCAGTTCATGGGGACCAAGAAGTTCGATCCAGAGGACTTCGAGGGTTTCTTGAAGCTGCTGCCGCCCGAGAAGGACGGGGTCCGCCTGCGCCACGCCCTGGAGGTGCGCAATCCGACCTTCGCCACCGAACAGTTCTATGACCTGGCCCGCAAATACGGCGTCGCCATCGTCTACGCCGTCGATGACGAAGAGCCGACCTGGCCCCAGATCGACGAGGCGACCGCCGACTTCTCCTATGCCCGGCTGATGTCCAGCCGCCAGGACGAACCGACCGGCATGACCGCCGACGAACTGTCCGCCGTCGCCGACCAGGTCCGCGCCTGGGCCGAGCGCGGCGAGGTCTTCGCCTATTTCATCTCGGGGGCCAAGGTGCGCAATCCGGCGGCGGCCATGGCACTGATCGCCCAGCTCAAATAGGGCCGGCCTTGCGGGCGGCGCCTGCGGTGCGCATCTGTCAGCCACGCCCCAAAGCCTGAAGGACTCTCCATGCCGATCGCCACCCGCGCCTTCGCCGCGACCGCCGCCGACAAGCCCCTGGTCCCCTACAGCTTCGAGCGGCGCGATCCCGGCCCGGACGATGTGCTGATCGAGATCAAATACTGCGGCATCTGCCATTCGGACCTGCACATGGCCCGCAGCGAGACCGGACCCGCCTCCTATCCCCTGGTGCCGGGCCACGAGATCGCCGGCGTGGTCAAGGCCGTCGGCTCCAACGTCGTCCGGTTCAAGGAAGGCGACCGCGTCGGCGTCGGCTGCATGGTCGACAGCTGCCGCGAATGTTCATCCTGCCGCGAGGGGCTTGAGCAATATTGCGTGCCCGGCTTCACCGGCACCTATGGGGCCAAGGACAGGAAGGGCGGCACGGCCGAGACCATCACCCAGGGCGGCTATTCCGACCATATCACGGTCGATCAGCACTTCGTCGTCACCATTCCCGACAGCCTGCCGCTGGACGTCGCCGCCCCCCTGCTGTGCGCCGGGGTGACGACCTATTCGCCGCTGAAGGAATGGAAGGTCGGACCGGGCTCCAAGGTGGCGGTCATCGGCCTGGGCGGACTGGGCCATATGGCGGTCAAGCTGGCCGCCGCCATGGGCGCCGAGGTCACCGTCCTGTCCACCTCCGACCGCAAGAAGGCCGATGCGGAGCGGATGGGCGCCAAACATTTCCTGATCAGCAGCGACAAGGCGGCGATGAAGGCGGCGGCCGAAAGCTTCGACCTGATCATCAACACCGTCTCGGCCACCCACGAGATCGCCGCCCACACCCAGCTTCTGGCCCGCGACGGCACCATGGTCATGCTGGGCCTGACCACCGAGGGCCTGCCGGTGTTCGCCGTGCCCCTGCTGTGGCGTCGCCGCCGCATCGCCGGCTCCCTGATCGGCGGCATGGCCGAGACCCAGGAGATGCTGAACTTCTGCGCCGAACACGGCATCGCCTGCGACATCGAGACCATCGCCCCGGACCAGATCAATGACGCCTATGAGCGGATGCTGAAGTCCGACGTCCGCTATCGGTTCGTCATCGACATGGAGAAGATGGCGGCCTGACGCGCCTGAACAGGCGCAAAGGCGCCGCAAGGGAAATGGGGCTTTGATCCGCAACCCCTGCGCGGCTACACCTTGAGCGACAGTCCGCATCAGACGGACGCGAGGAAACAAGGACGGACGGATGGCGCGCGTAGCATTGGTGACCGGCGGAACCCGGGGCATAGGCAAGGCGATCGTTCAACGCCTCAGCGAGGACGGGATCAGCGTCGCCGCCGGCTATTCCGGCAATGACGAAGCGGCCCAGGCCACCGCCCGCGCCCTGGGCGTGATGGTCGTCAAGGGCAATGTCGGCAGTTTCGAGGACTGCGCCCGCGCCGTCAGCGAGGTCGAGGCCGAGCTGGGCCCGATCGACATCCTGGTCAACAACGCCGGCATCACCCGCGACGGCTTCTTCCACAAGATGAGCCACGACCAGTGGTCCGACGTGATCCGCGTGAATATGGACAGCGTCTTCAACATGACGCGCCAGGTCATCAACGGCATGCGCGACCGGGGCCACGGCCGGATCGTCAACATCTCCTCGATCAACGGTCAGAAAGGTCAGATCGGCCAGACCAACTATTCCGCCGCCAAGGCCGGAATGATCGGCTTCACCAAGGCCCTGGCGCTGGAAAACGCCAGGAAGGGCGTGACCGTCAACTGCATCGCCCCCGGCTATATCGACACCGAAATGGTCGGCGCCATGGACCCCAAGGTTCTGGAATCGATCGTGTCGCAGATTCCCGTTGGCCGCCTGGGCAAGGGCGAGGAGATCGCCGACATGGTCTCCTGGCTGGTGGGCGAGCGTGCTGGATATGTCACAGGCTGCACCCTGTCGCTGAACGGCGGCCAATACCTGGTCGGGTGAACGGGCTTCGCCCAAAATCCGCCGCGTGACGGTTTCATCCATAGTCTCATGATGTTGACGGGATCGGCCTGGGCGAAAAAATCGCCACGCGGGACTGCGACGGCGCTTGCCGCCGTCGTCGCCCTTGGCCTGTCCGTCGCCGCCCCGGCCGTCCTGCCGGCCGACTGCCACGCCCAGTCGCGCCGCAACCTGCCCCCGTCGGCCCGCTACGTCTCCGGCACGGGTCAAGCCTTCGTGCTGGATGTGACGGGCGCCCGGCCCCTGATGCGGTTCGAGCAGTCGACCGAGATCTGGGTGCTGCGTCCGACCGCCGCGCCGCGCGGCGACATCATCTATCGCAACGACAACGGCGATCAGATCCTGCGGGTCACGCCCGACGGCGGCATGACCCTCTACACCACCGCCGCGCCGCAAGGATCGCCGGTGTCGCGCAACGGCGAGGCCGCGCCCCTTCTGGCGCCGGGCCTGACCGCCGTTCAGCTGTGGAACTACATCGTCCGCCAGAGCGACCGCGCCAGCCGGGCTCTGGGGCGCCTGGTCGTGGTCGATGTCGATATCCAGCCGGGGTCCGAGGCGGTGGCCGCCGACGCCCTGTCCACTGCGGTGGACGCCATCGTCCGCATGGCCCGCTCGCCCAATCTACGGTCCGAAGCCAACCGCATCCGGCGGATCGAAATCGTCGATCAGGGCCGCACCAGCCAGACGGCCTTCAGCCGCGGCACCCTGCGGATCGTGATCGAGCCGCGCGCCGGCGTCGCGGGCCGCCCGTCCTCGGCGCGGATCGTGCGCCTGGTGGCGGACGACGTCCTCAGCCGCTGAAGCCGTCCTTGGCCGCCCGACGCGCGGCGAACTGCTCTGCGTCACCCGCCCGCAGGAAGGGGTTGAACCGCAGTTCCGTCTCGAGGGTCGTGGGCACGGTCGCCTCGCCCCGCGCCCGCGCCTCAAAGATCGCCTCGGCGTGGGCGGCCGTCTCGGGCCGGGGGTCCAGGCTCAGGGTGAAGCGCGCATTGGCGGCCGTATATTCATGGGCGCACCAGATCACCGTCTCCGGCGGCCAGGCCGCCAGGGTCTGAAGGCTGGCCCACATCTGTTCGGGCGTCCCCTCGAACAGGCGGCCGCAACCCAAGGCGAAGAGTGTGTCGCCGACGAAGGCCGCCCCCGCCTCCACCGACCGATAGACGACGTGGCCCAGGGTGTGGCCCGGCGTACCCGTGACCTCGAACCGTGTCTCGCCCACCGCGATCGTGTCCCCATCGCCGACGACGCGGTCCAGCGGCGCCACGCGCGCCACCTCCTGCGGCCCCACGATCTCGCAGCCCGTCTCGGCCTTCAGCCTTTCGTTGCCTTCTGTGTGATCGGGATGCCAGTGGGTGTTCAGGATCAGGTCCAGCCGCCCCCAGCCCAGGCCGTCCAGTTCTTGCAGGATGCGCGCCGCGTCCGGCGTATCGACGGCCGCGACGGTTCCGGTCGCCCGGTCGCGGATCAGAAAGCCGTAGTTGTCGCTGCGGCAGGGAAACAGGTGAACATCCAGGGTCATGGCGACGTTCTAGCAGGACGGACCCCGGCGGCCTATGGTGGCGACATGCGGCGCAGCATCGACGAGCTTCGAACCTTCTACGGCGAGCCGACCGGCGCCCTGGCCCGTCGGCTGCTGGCCCGTCGGCTGGAGGACGCCTGGGGCGAGGCAGCGGGCTGCGACGTCCTGGGCCTGGGCTACGCCACCCCCTGGCTGGACGCCTTCGTCGGGGCGCGGCGGGTCGTGGCGGCCATGCCCGGCGGCCAGGGGGTCGAACACTGGCCCAGCGTCGGCCGCAACCGCAGCCTGCTGGTCGATGACCGCCGCCTGCCTTTCGCCGCCGGCGCCTTTGACCGCATCCTGCTGGTCCACGCCCTGGAAGAGGCCGACGACCCGACGGCCCTGCTGCTGGAGGCGGTGCGCGCCCTGGCCCCAACCGGCCGCATCATCCTGGCCGCCGCCGCGCGGGGCGGGCTCTGGTCCCGCGCTGAAAACACCCCCTTCGGCCACGGCCGGCCGTTCACGCGGGGCCAGCTGGAACGGCTGGTCCGCGAGGCGGGGCTGGAGCCGACAGCCTGGTCTCAGACCCTCTATGTTCCGCCCTGGTCGCCCCTGCTGCCCCTGGCCGACGGTTTCGAACAGGTCGGCCGTCGGATCGCGCCGGGCGCGGCCGGTCTGATCCTGCTGGAGGCGTCGCGTCAGGCCTACGCCCGCATCCGCCCCAGCGGCAAGGCCCAGCGCGTCCCGGCCAAGGCGGCGCTTGCGCCCCAGCCCGCCGCCTCCGTCTCGCACGACGGGCCGCTCGGCTGATCGCTTCTGACGGGGAGTTGACGTCGTCCCATCTGGTCGCCGCCTGCGAACGGCCTTATGGCGAAGCCCCATGCATCGACTGATCCTCATGCGGCACGCCCAGGCCGAGCCGAACAGCCCGTCCGGCGGCGATGAAGCCCGCCCCCTGTCCGCCGTCGGACGCAACGAAGCCCTGCTGATGGGGCGGGCCCTGGCTGAGCGCGGGCTGAAGCCCGATCTGGCCCTGGTATCCTCGGCGGTCCGCACCCGCCAGACCTGGGAGCAGATGCATGACGCCTTCGGCGATGTGGAGGTGCGCGACGAGCCGCGCCTGTACAACGCCCCCGCCGACGTCCTGCGCGGCTTCGTCGAGGCCAGCGAGGAAGAGGCCGGCTGTCTGCTGGTTCTGGCCCACAATCCGGGGGTCCATGCGCTGGCCGGCGACTATCTGTCGGAAAGCGCGGCCTCGCCCGCCATTCTCGATCGCCTGGCCGGGGGTTTTCCGACCGGGGCGGCGGCCCTGTTCACCGTCGATGCGGCCGGGCGCTGCACCTACGAAGGCTTTCTGACCCCGCGCACCCTGGGCGGGGCGGCATGACGTCCGTCGCCTACAAGATCCTGTCGTCGAACGACTGGCGCCGCATGGTGGCGGAAGGTCGCTACGAAGGCTCCGTCGTCGATCTGGCCGACGGCTACATCCATATGTCGACGGCCGATCAACTGGTCGAGACCGCGCGCCGCCACTACGCCGGTCAGGCCGATCTGATGCTGCTGACGATCGATCTGGCGCTGCTCGACGAAGCCCTGGTGTGGGAGCCGTCGCGCGGCGGCGCCCTGTTTCCCCATCTCTACGCCCCCCTGCCCGTCGCCGCCGTCACCGCCAGCCGCCCCTTCGCCGTAGCCGAGGACGGGGCCATGCGGTTCGAGGATGCGGCATGAACCTGTTCGACGGCTTGGCGGCCGGCCTGCGCCGTCTGGACCCGGAAACCGCGCACCGGCTGGCGATCCAGGGTCTGGCCCTGGCGCCCCTGCCCGCCGCCCCGGTCGATGATCCGATCCTGCACACGACAATCGCCGGCCTCGACCTGCCCAATCCGATCGGCCTGGCGGCGGGATTGGACAAGAACGGGGAGGCCCTGCGCGGCCTGTCGCGGCTCGGCTTCGGCTTCGTGGAATGCGGCTCGGTCACGCCACGGCCCCAGCCCGGCAATCCCCGGCCGCGGCTGTTCCGACTGCAGGAAGACCAGGCGATCATCAATCGCATGGGCTTCAACAACGCCGGGCTCGACGCCTTCGCCGCCCGGCTTGAGCGACGCCCCCAGGGCGTCGTCGTCGGCGCCAATCTGGGCGCCAACAAGGATACGGAGGACAAGGCGGCCGACTATGTCGCCGGGCTTCAGCGCCTCGCGGGCCGGGCCGCCTATTTCACGGTCAATATCTCCTCGCCCAATACGCCCGGCCTGCGCGCCTTGCAGGGGCGGGACCAGCTGGACGATCTGCTGGGTCGGATCGAGGCGGCCCGGCCGACGGCCCGACCCGACCGCGCGCCGGTCTTCCTGAAGATCGCGCCGGACCTGGTCGCAGGCGAGATCGGCATGATCGTCGAGGCCGCCCTGGCCCATCGGATCGACGGGCTGATCGTCTCCAACACCACCCTGGAACGCCCCGAAACCCTAAGCTCGCCCCAGGCCGGAGAGAGCGGCGGCCTGTCGGGTCTTCCCTTGCGTCCCTTCGCCGAAAGGGCGCTGCGGGCGGCGGCCGAGGCGGCGCAAGGCCGTCTGCCGCTGATCGCCGTCGGCGGGATCGACAGCGGGGCCGAAGCCTATGCTCGCCTTCGCCTGGGGGCCTCGGCGGTGCAGATCTATTCCGCCCTGATCTATCAGGGACCGGGATTGGTCGGCGCGATCAAGCGCGACCTGGCCGCCCGCCTGCGCGCCGACGGGTTTTCCACCGTTTCCGCCGCCGTGGGATCGGGCCGTTGACGGAGCGTTAGTTTCGATCTGCGCATCCTGTGGCCCGACGAACGAAGACCGTTCGCGCCGATGGGAAGCGGAATGCAACAGACGAACATGGTCCCAACGGCTGTGAGTGGCTGGACTGTGGCGTCTCGCTTCCGCGCCAAGCAGGCGGCGCAACGGCTGGCGACGGCGGCGGCGACCGCCCTGGTCGTGACGCCGATGCTGGGTTGGCGGCTCTCGCTGCTCTGGCTGCTGATCTACGGCCTGGCCCAGACGGTGGAATGGGCGGTCCTGCGCATGGCTTCACGCGCGCCCGACGCTCGCCTACGGAAAATCCCGACCTGCGCCGCGATCCTGATCAGCGCCGCGACCTTCGGCGGCCTGTCCATTCCCATGTGGCTGATGGGCGGCGCAATGGGCGGCCTGTGCGCGGCCCTGATGCTGCCGGCGCAGATGCTGTTTTCGATGATCAACGCGCCCCGATCCAAGATGCTTCTGGTTGCGACCCTTTCGCCGCCGATGCTGTATCTGCTGTCCACGCCGTTCTTCGCCGCCCATTTCGGGGCCGGCGTCTCGGTCATCATGACCGCCTCTGCGGCCGTGGTGATGTTCGTCATCTTCACCGTGCTCAGTTGGCAAATCATCAGCGAGACGGCCGAAAAGCGCCAGCGGGCGCGCGACGAGGCGGATCGGCTGCGGCGGCAGGCCGAACAGAATCTGGCGGCCCATACCGCCTTCCTGGCGGCGATCGGCCATGATCTGCGCACCCCGATCGGCGCCATCCTGACCGGCGCGGCCGAGCTTCAGGCGGCCGACGCCGCTTCTCGCGCCAACACCGCCCTGATCACCGACGCGGGCCTCATGATGAAGGCCCTGCTGGACGATCTTTTGGACCACACCCGCATCGGCGCCGGCCGGATGAAGGTCGAGGTGGTGGATTTCGATCTGCGCGCCATGCTGGCCCAGACCCTGCGTCTGTGGCGCGGACCGATCGAGGCCAAGGGCCTGACCTTGCGGGTCGAGGGCGCCGCCCAGATGCCGCGCGACGTCAAAGGCGATCCCATGCGGATCCGTCAGGTGCTGAACAATCTGATGTCCAATGCGGTCAAGTTCACCGCCGAAGGACAGATCACCCTGCGCCTTGAGGCCTGGCCGGAAGAGCCGTCCGGCTATGCCCTTCTGTTCGAAGTCGCCGATACGGGTCCGGGCCTGACCGCCGAGCAGATGGAGCGCCTCTTCAACCCCTTCGATCAGACGGCCGAAGGCGTCGGCGCCCAGTTCGGCGGCTCGGGCCTGGGCCTGTCCATCAGCCGGGATCTGACCGAGTTGATGGGGGGACGGCTGACGGCGCGCAGCGCCCCCGGCCAGGGCGCGCGCTTCACCGTGTCTCTGTTCCTGCCGGCCGGCCGGGCGACGGAGCGAACGGCTCCAGCGGCCCGGGGGCTGACGGCCCGCCCCGACGCGCTGGCCCTGCCCCTTGCCGCTCCGCCTATTGCGCCCACTGCCGAAGACGTCCCAGCGCCGGCCGCCGAGACGCCGCCCGTCGAGACGCCGGCCGCGCCGCCTCCGCCCGAAGAGGCCGACCGTCCGTTGAAGCTGCTGGTGGTCGATGACCACGACATCAACCGTCGCGCGGTTCAGCTGATCCTCGAGCCCCTGGGCTGCGACATCGTCACCGCCTCCGACGGGGTGATCGCCTTGCAACGCTGCGCCGAAGTCGTCTTCGACGTCATCTTCATGGACGTGCGCATGCCCGAGCTTGATGGGCGCGAGACCACCCGCCGGCTGCGCGCCGGCGACGGTCCGAACGCCCGAACACCCGTTGTGGCCGTGACGGCGGATTCCGCGCCGGAAGACATCGCCGCCTGCCAAGCCGCCGGCATGGCCTATTTCGTCTCCAAGCCCCTGACGCCGCCGGCCCTGTTCGCAGCGCTACAGCATGTGTTGGACGACGCGGCCCAGGACGCAGGCGCTGCAACGCCTCAGCCTTCGACCTCAGACGTCGACGCGGCCTGACCCTTGATCTCGGCGACCAGCCGAGCGGCGAAATCGGGTGTGCGCAGGTCACACTCCCATACGATCACCACCCGCCAGCCGTCGGCCGTCAGGGTCTCGGCCGATCGCGCGTCTCTGGCGCGGTTGCGGGCGATCTTGCCGCCCCAGTAGTCGGCGTTGGCCTTGGGCTTGCGCGATCCTCGCGGACAGTCATGGCCGTGCCAGAAGCAGCCGTGGACGAAGACGGCGACCCGCCGCCCTTTCATTGTCAGATCCGGCCGTCCCGCCAGCCCCTGGCCGCCTAGCCGATAGCCGATCCCGGCCGCGCGCAGCACCCTGCGCACGGCCAGTTCGGGCGAGGTGTCCCGCCCCTTGACGCGGCGCATCACCGCGCTGCGCTTCTCGGGGCTGAAGACGTCCGTCGTCATGCGTGTTGGGCCGCGCTCAAAATGCGAGGCGTCGGCGCGGCCCGATCCCGATCAGAGTTGGGCCAGCAGATGCTCGGCCGAGGAGACCTTGAACTCGCCGCCCTGTTCGACGTTCAGCTCGGTCACGACGCCGTCCTTGACCAGCATCGAATAGCGTTGCGACCGCTCGCCCAGGCCGAAGCCCGAGCCGTCGAGCACCAGGCCGAGCGCGCGGGTCAGTTCGCCGTTGCCGTCCGCCAGCATGACGATCGAGCCGTCTTCCACGCCCTGGCTCTCGGCCCAGGCCTTCATCACAAAGGCGTCGTTGACGGAGAGGCAGGCGACGACGTCGACGCCCTTGCCCTTGAAGGCGTCCAGATTGTCCTTGAAGCCCGGCAGGTGACGGGCCGAGCAGGTGGGGGTGAAGGCGCCGGGGACGGCGAACAGCGCCACGGTCTTGCCGGCGAAGACGTCGGCGGTGTTGACGGGCTTGGGGCCTTCCGCCGTGGCCTGGGCGAAGGTCGCCTCGGGAATGCGGTCGCCGATCTGGATGGTCATGGAATCTCTCCGCGCGGGTTGGCTTGGGTGCGCCTGCGACAGATAGCGGCCGACGCCGCCAAGGCAAGCGCAGCGCGCTTGCGCCGGGCCCATTCAGCCCCGATTATGGAAACCATGACCGACGCCTCCTCCCTGACGGGCCGTCTTCTGGTCGCCATGCCCGGCATCGGCGATCCCCGGTTCGAACACGCCGTGATTTTGATCTGCGCCCATGGGCCGGACCACGCCATGGGTCTGAGGCTCGACCGGCCCGCCCAGGGGATCGATCTGAAGGCGGTGCTGGACAAGCTGGACGCGCCCGCGCCGGAACAGTCCGTAGGCCGTCCGGTTCTGATGGGCGGGCCGGTCGAGCGCGAACGCGGCTTCGTCCTGCACACCGACGACTGGAGCGTGGGGGACGACACCCTGCCCTTCGGCGACGGCCTGGCCATGACGGGGACGCGCGAGGCCCTGGCGGCGATGACCGACACGGTCATGGGACCGCGCCACGCCACCTTGCTGCTCGGCTACGCCGGCTGGGGCGAGGGGCAGTTGGAAGACGAACTGGCCGATAACGTCTGGCTGACCACGGAAGCGGACCTGGACCTGATCTTCGACAGCGATCACCAGACCAAATGGACCCGCGCCCTGGCGCGCATGGGCGTGGACGCCGGCCGGCTGTCAGCCCAGGGCGGGCGGGCCTGATCGCCGATCAGGCGTCCCCGTCCGCGTCCTCCTCCTCGTCCGGTTGCGCATCCTCGTTCAGCGCGCCGTTCAGAGGTGCGGCGATGCGCGCGGCCAGCAGGCTCAAGACCTTCAAGGCGATGTCCAGCTCTTCCTGAGAGAGGCCCTGGAACAGGATGTCGCGATCCCGCGCCGCCATGGCTTCGGACTGTTCAAGCGCCTGATAGCCCCGAGGCTCCAGCTTGATCGTATTGGCCCGGCCGTCGCCGGGTCGACGCTGTTTGGAAATCAGCCCGTCGGCCAGCAGACGCGCGACGCGACGCGACAGGGTCGGTTCCGAGATTTGAAGACTGGCGGCGAGCTCCGCCTGGGTCATGCCGTCGGGCGCGGTCTTCAGGACGCGAAGAGGAGCTCTTTGGGCGTTCGTATAGCCGGCGGATTTGAAGAGACGGGCGGCGCGCGCTGTAAAACGGCGCGCCACTAGTGCCGTCTTTTGGCTGATCAACAGTTGCGTCAAGGACCTTTGGCTCACATTCTCTCCGTCTGACGCCCCGATACTCAACTGTTCCAATTTACTCTCTACAACGGCATCTTGCATACGTAAGGACCACGCTGAACAGGCTGACGGAAAGGCCGCCGTCAATCACTAAGCATTTTCCAATCCCCTAGTCTGGGGCGCGGATACACGCAAGACTATGTCTCCTTCGAGTTGAAAATTGAGATATAATCTCGCTGAGACGCCTTAGCCATGCAACCGTCCTGCTCCACGATTAAGGCGACAGCGTTTACATCTCCACCACAGTTACCTAAGTAAGAATGCATATGATGCGACGCCGAATACTTGCGCGCACAACAATGACACCGGGCGCATTCCCCCCTAGCGTGTCGCCAGCGAAATCAGCAGCAGCAGAACCAAAACCAGACAAGCCCCCTGCCAGAACCGCACCGGATCGCGCTCAATCAGCGACAGGGGGCGGGGGGCCGGGGCGGCCGCCGCGCTGCCGGTCTCCAGCACGTGGATCAGTTCCTCGACGTCCTCGAACCGTTCGTCCGGATCGACGGCGACGGCGCGCAGGACGGCGGCCTCCAGCCAGGCGGGCATGTCCGGTCGGCGTCGCCCGGGCGGGGTCGGGGGGCGGTCGAAGCGCGGCGCGTCCGAAGGGTCCATCTCGCCCCAAGGATAAGTCCCGGTGAACAGCCGGTACAGGGTCACCCCCAGGGCGAACTGGTCGGTGGCGGCGCTCCCGCTTTCGCCGTCGTACATTTCGGGCGCCTTGAAACCGGCCGTGCCGGGCGCCTCGGCCTCGGCGAACTCCTCGGCCCGCTTCAGCCGGGCCACGCCCAGATCGACCAGCTTCAGCCCGCCGTGCGTCTCCAGGATCACATTGTCCGGCTTGATGTCGCGGTGGATCACCCCGGCCCGATGCAGGGCCGCCACCCCCCGCGCCAGCTTCAGGGCCACGCCGATCCCCTCGGCGATCTCGAACGGCCCGTCCTCGGCCAGGCGGGCATGCAGGGTCTGGCCCTGGTAGAAGGGCTGGACGATATAGAGCCGGCTCTGGCGCCCCGCATCCGGCGTCAGCACCTTGCCGACGAAGGGGCTGTCGATGCGCCGGCCGATGAAGGCTTCGCGCAGGAAGGCCGTCCTCGCCCCCCGTTCCGACACCGCCGCCGGCTTTGGAAACTTCAGCACCACCCGTTCTTCGCCAGACCGCGCCAGGAACAGCCGCGTGTAGCGGCCGTCGGCGACCAGCCGCTCCAGATGAAACCCGTCCACCGCCTCGCCCTGTTTCGGCGGCGGCAGGATGGCCAGGCCTTCGGCCTCGGCCGTGATCGCCTCCCAGTCGGGCGCCCCGACCCGGATGACGTCGAGGATCAGGACGGTGGCGTTGTCGCGCGCCCCCGCCTCGGCGACCTCGTCCAGAATGGCCTGGGCGTCGGCGTCGGGCGATCCGCGCCGTGCCAGCAGCCGCGCCAGGGCGGCCTCGTCCAGCACCCCGTGCACCCCGTCCGTGGTCAGCATCAACCGGTCGTGCGGCTGCAGCTCCACATGGCGCACGTCCAGCTTCACGTCCGCCTCGATGCCGACGGCGCGGTACAGCACATGGCTCAGCCCCTGCTGGGCCCGGGTGTGATCCTCAGTCAGCCGGGTCAGCACCCCGTCGCGGAAATGCCAGGCCCGACTGTCCCCCACATGAAGCGCCACCGCCTCACGTCCCCGTAGGATCAGGGCGGTGAAGGTGGTCGCCGCCGCCTCCATGGCCGGATCGATCTTGCCCCGCGCATGAAGCCAGCGGTTGAAGCCCCTCAGCGCCTTGATCCCGTTGGCGGCGATGCCGTTCAGCGGGTTCTGATCCAGATAGCCGTCGATAAAGCTGCGCGTCGTCAGCTCGGCCGCCATCCGCCCGGCCTTCGATCCCGACACCCCGTCGGCGATGACCGCCACGACCCCATGCTCGCGCTGCTCGGCCGCCGTGCCCAGATGCACCCCGCCGAAATCCTGATTGTCCGCCTTGGGCCCCTGTGCGGTGGCGAAACCGGCGGCGATCTCCAGTCTGGCGTCGGTCACGATCCCCTCCCCGAGCCGCCATCCTAGGCACAAGGCCCGGGATGGCGAAACGAGAAACAAGTCCCTCTGGGCCAGCCCATTCTGGACAAGACGGTCATCGCTCCTATCTCAGCATCGCACCTCTGGAGCCGATCATGTCCCCGACGTCCGATGACGCCATAATGACCGCCTGTCTGACCAAGTTCGGCGCGCTCAAGCTCGAACAGCAAACCGACCCCCAGGCGATGCTTGAAGTTCTATATATGGCCGAGCGTTTCGAGGCCGGGGACGACCTTCAGCAGGCCAAGGCCGACTATGATCCAGCCGTCTGGAAAGGCGTCGAACCCAGCGAGATGAAGCGCCGCCTGATCGCGTTGGACGGCTTTATGAAGACGCTCGCCGAGCGTCGTCTGACCGCCTGGGGCGTCACCCACTAGCCTGTATTAAGCCGACCGCTGCTTCAGCGGCGCCGTGCCGTCGGCCAGGCTTTCGGCCAGATAGACCTCGGCCTCCTGGGCCGGCAGCGCCGGGGCATAGCCGAAGCCCTGGCCGTAGTGGCACTGGGCCTCCAGCAGCAGGGCGGCCAGTTCGGCGTTCTCGACCCCTTCGGCGACGACCTCCAGCGACAGGTCGCGGCCCAGATTGACCACCGACTTGACGATCTTGGCCGAGCCCTCGTCCTTGTTCATCGTCAGGACGAAATAACGGTCGATCTTCAGCGTATCGAACGGCAGGCGCGCCAGGTACGACAGCGACGAGAAGCCGGTGCCGAAATCGTCCAGGGCCAGCGACGCCCCGACGTCCTTAAGCGACTGCAGCACCTCGGCGGCGCGGGCGGTGTCGCGCATGATGTCGCCCTCGGTGACTTCCAGCTTCAGGGCGCCCTTGGGCAGGCCCGCCTCCCTGATCACCCGCGCCACGTCCTCGCACAGATGCGGCCGTTCGATCTCGCCGACCGACAGGTTGACGCTGCAGAACAGCTTTCCGGCCAGGGGGTGACGCTGAATCCACTCCGCCAGTTGCCGCGCCGACTGGGTCATCATCAGCAGACCCAGCTCGTTCATCATCCCCAGGTCGGCCGTCAGGCCCAGGAACTCGTCCGGCGGCACCAGGCCCCGCCGGGGATGACGCCAGCGCGCCAGGGCCTCAAAGCCCGCCACGGCGCCGGTCTTCAGGTTCACGATCGGCTGGAAGAAGGGGGTGATCTCGCCGCGCACGAAGGCGTTTCTCAGATCCGCCTCCAGCGCCAGTCGGCTCAGGGAATCGCTTTCCAGGGCGCGCCCATAGGCGGCCGACCCGCCCCGCCCGGCCGCCTTGGCCGATTCCACCGCCAGCTCGACCCGGCGCAGCAGTTCTGAGGCGTCGGGCGCATCCGGCCCGCCCTCGACGATGACGGCGCCGATCGAGACGGTGGGATAGATGTCGAAACCGGCGACCCGCAGCGGCTGTTCCAGCGCCTCGCGCACCCGATAGCTGGTGTGAGAGGCGGTCTTGGGCACGATGATGGCGAACTCGTCCTCGCCGATCCGCGCGGCGGCCGCATCCTTGGGGAAGGCGGCGGCGAGGCGCGACCCCAGGGCCGACAGCACCAGATCCGTCCGCTCATGGCCCAGGGCCTCGTTCAGACGACGCAGACGGTCCACGTCGCCGACGACCAATTCATACTCGCCCGCCTGGGTCAGCACCTCGCCGACGCGGGCGATGAAGGCGCGACGGTCCAGAAGGCCGGTCAGGGTGTCGCGGTCCGAACCGGTGAACTTGGCCTCCAGAGCGACCACGCCGGCGGCCCGCAGGCCGTCCTCCAGCCACACGCCGCGCCACAGGCAGGTCTCGGCTCCGCGCATCCGCAGGCGCACCGAGATTTCGGCCCCTTCCTCCTGCGGTTTCAGCATCTTCTCGGCCAGCGACCGATCCTGCGGCAGGGTCGAGGCGACGAAGCCGGCGCCCGAACATTCCGGCGCCAGGGGCCCCAGCCCCAGGGCGCGGGTCGCGCCGGTGAAACGCAGCTGATCCTCGGCCGGCGTCCAGACCCACAGGGCCGTATCGGCCGCCGCCAGGGCCTCGATGGCGGCGGTGGCGTCCCAGGCCAGCGAGCGAGGTCGCGCGTTCACAGCAGTCGTTCCCTCAAGACGACCCCCGGCCGCCGCGATCAAACTCGTCCTCCACGAGGCCGAACAGCAGATGATCTGCCCAATCGCCGTTAATTTTCAAATAAGCGCGGGCCAGACCCTCGTGCCGAAAACCCGATTTCTCAAGAACGCGACGCGATCCGTGGTTGCTGGGCAGGCAGGCGGCCTCCAGCCGGTGCAACTTCAGCCGCTCGAAACTGTAGGCGACCACGGCGCGCACCGCCGCCGTGCCATGGCCGCGTCCGGCGAAGGGCTGACCGATCCAGTAGCCCAGGGTGCCTGTCTCGGCCACGCCGCGCCGCACGTTCGACAGGGTCACGGCTCCGACCAGGGTCTTGCCGTCCTCGATGAAGATGAAGAAGGGCCAGGCGTTTCCCAGCTCCATTTCCCGCGCATAGATGGACAGCCAGCGTCGAAAGGCGCCCTTGCTCAGATCGTCCTCGGGCCAGGCCGGCTCCCACGGCTGGAGATAGTCGCGCGACCCGTCGCGCAACCGCGACCACGCCGCATAGTCCGCAGCGCGCGGGGGGCGCAGCAGCACGCCCTCGCCCCGGACAACCGGCCCGGCCACATCGCTCATCCAGTCCAGCAGCGCCATCGCCTCCAGCGTAAAGCATGAACGCGAGGGGTGAAACCCGGCCGCAGGCTTCCGGCGACGGAGATTCCGCCTTGGAGCCGTTGAACGGACAAAGCCGGCAAGGAGACCACCCATGGCCGCATCCGCCTTCGAGGCCGCCGTCGCCGTGACCCGGCTGGGCCTGGGCGCGCGTCCCGGCGAGATCGACCGCGTCGCCGCCGATCCCAGAGGCTGGGCGCTGGGTCAGATCCGGGCCGAAGGTGCGCCCCAACCCTCCGGCGCCGCCGTCTCGACCGCTGAACGGATGGAGGCCTTCCTGGCCTATCAGGCCAGCGGGACCGGCCGGCGCGAGGCGGCGGCGCCCCGCGGCGCGCCCGATCCGACGGCGCAGGCCGCGCGTCAGGCCCGGCAGGCGGCGCGGCGCGCCATAACCGAGGACACGGCCCGCGGCTTTCTGGATCGCGTTCGGCTGGGCCTGGAGACCGACCAGGGGTTCGCCGAGCGCTGGGCCCTGTTCTGGGCCAACGCCCTGACCGTCTCGGCCGCCAAATTCACCGCCGGCGCCTTCGTCGACACCTATGAGCGCGAAGCCATTCGCCCCCATGTCTTCGGCCGGTTCGAGGATCTGGTCCTCGCCGCCGAACAGCATCCGGCCATGCTTCTGTACCTTGATCAGGCGCGGTCGGCCGGACCGGACAGCCGAGCCGGCGCGCGCCGCAGGCTGGGGCTGAACGAGAATCTGGCCCGCGAAATGCTGGAGCTGCACACGGTCGGCGCCGACGGCGGCTATGATCAGGCCGACGTCACCGAATTGGCCCGCGCCCTGACGGGATGGTCGATCCCCCGCCAGCAGGATTGGCAAAGGGCGGACGGCGGCGGCTTCGTCTTCCGCCCCGAGATTCACGAACCCGGCGTCCGAACGGTCATGGGCCGGACCTACGCCCAGACCGGCCGCCGACAGGGCGAGGCCATATTGCGGGATCTGGCGCGCCATCCGGCCACGGCCAAGCGGCTGTCGCGGCGGATCGCGGCCCATTTCGTCGCCGACGATCCGCCCCCGGCCCTGGTCGCTCGGCTCGAGGCCGCCTGGACCGGATCTCAAGGCGATCTGGCTGAGGTCGCCCGCGCCCTGATCGAAGCGCCCGAGACCTGGACGCCCCAGGCCGCCAAGATCAAGACGCCCTATGAGTTCGTCGTCTCGGCCGGACGGGCTCTGGATGAAGGCCCCCGACGCCCCGCGCTTCTGCGACAGGCGCTGGTCGACATGGGCCAGCCGCCCTTCGCGCCGCCGTCGCCCGAGGGCTGGCCCGACACGGCCGCCGACTGGGCCGGGCCCGACGCCCTGGTCAAGCGGCTGAACTGGGCGCGGACCACCGCCGACGCCGCGGTCGTCAGCGATGTGAACGCCGTCGCCCGCTCCGCCCTGGGCGCCCGAATGGGCGAGCGCACCCGCGCGGCCGTCGCCCGGGCCGAGAGCCGGACCGAGGCCCTGACCCTTCTTCTGATGTCGCCGGAGTTCCAGCGCCGATGACCCACCCCGCCTTGCATCGCCGCGCCTTTTTGGGCGGATCGGCCGCCGGCCTGAGCCTGGCCTTCGTCGGACGCGCCTTCGCCCAATCGGGCGCTCAAGGCGTCGCGTCGGACAACAAGCTGGTCGTGATCCTCGCGCGGGGCGCCATGGACGGACTGTCGGTGACGGTCCCCTACGCCGATCCAAACTATGCGGCCCTGCGCGGCGGCCTGGCCCTGGCCGAGCCCGGCCAGGCCGACGGCGTGTTGGCTTTGGCCGACGGTTTCGGCCTGCATCCGGCTCTCGGCGGCCTGCACGCCCTGTATCGTCGCGGCCAGATGCGGTTCGCGCCGGCCGTGGCCCTGCCTGTGCGGGTGCGGTCGCATTTCGACGCCCAGGACGTGCTGGAGAACGGCGGCGAGAGCCTGCGTCGCCAGGACGACGGCTGGCTGAACCGCGCCATCGTCGCGGCGGGCGGGCGAAGACTGACGGGCCTGGCGATCGGCGCTCAGACGCCCCTGATCCTGCGCGGCGAGGCGCCCGTCTCCGGCTGGGCGCCGGGTGGACGGGTGCGCGAGGACGACCGGATCGCCGGCCTGCTGCAAGACCTCTATGTCGAAGATCCGCTGCTGGGGCAAAGCCTGGCGCGCGGTCTGGCGACCGAGGAACGGGCGGCCCTCGACGGCGACGGCGGGCGCGTGGGTCGCAACGACGCCCAGGCCCTGGGTCAGGCGGTGGCGCGGCTGATGACCGGAACCGAGGGGGCGAACGTCGTCGCCCTGTCGCTGGACGGATGGGACACCCACGCCGGCCAGAGGGCGCAGCTCCAGACCCGGCTGACCGGCTTGGACCGGCTGATCGCCGGGCTGGAGAACGGGCTGGGCGAGGACTGGCGGCGCACGGTCGTGGCGGTGGCCACCGAATTCGGCCGCACCGCCCGCGCCAACGGCACGGGGGGCACCGATCACGGCACGGCGTCTTCGCTGATCCTGGCGGGCGGCGCCGTTCGACCGGGCGGCCTGATCGGCGACTGGCCCGGCCTGGCCGACAACCGTCTGTTCGAGGGGCGCGACCTGGCGCCCACCCTGGACGTGCGCGCCGTGTTCAAGGGGGTGCTGCGCGATCATCTGGGCCTGGACCGCGCCCAGCTGGACACGCGCGTCTTTCCCGACAGCGCCGCCGAGGCGCCGGCGATCGACGGCCTGGCCTGATGTCACGCCGCTTCTGTCAGGCCGCTTCGGGCGTCGTCTGTTTGCAGATGCGGTTCAGATCCGCCCGGATCGAACTGCCCTGGAAGTGCGAAATGTCGGCGCTGGAATAGCCCTCGGCCGACAGGGCCTTGACCACATCGCCGGTGTTCAGACATTCGGGGGTGCGGGCAAGCTGATAGGCGCGCTCGACCACATGGGTGCGATTCATGACACAAGACCTTTCGTGAGCCGTAACAACGCCTTGGAAGCGCAGCTGTTCCGCCGCTCAGACGCCATAATTCGCCCCGCCTTGCTTTTGTCGGAAAAGCCTGCGCTAATAAGCCTCGTCGATCTCTCTGCGTAACGCCCACTCTCCTTGCGAACGCATGAGTCCAGGCCGATCCCATTCAGACCCGACAGGCCGAACGGACGTTCCCTCGGTCAATTTCTAACGGAGGTCTCAAAATGGCTACCGGCACTGTCAAATGGTTCAACCCCACCAAGGGTTACGGCTTCATCCAACCCGACGACGGCGGCAAGGACGTCTTCGTCCACATCTCGGCCGTCGAAGGCGCGGGCCTGCGCGGCCTGGATGAAAACCAGAAGGTTTCCTACGAGCTGGAACGCGACAAGCGTTCGGGCAAGGAATCCGCTGGCCAGCTGCAAACCATCGGCTGATTTCAGCTTCACGGCTGATTTGGCGACGGCGGCTCCTCACGGAGCCGCCGTTTTCAATTGGAGCGTCCGCGCTCTTTCGACGTCATCCTGGCGAGACTATTTGGTCTTCTCGATCCACCCCGCGAACGCGTCGAGGAACCCCTTCAGGAACTCCCGTGTCCCCTCGTTCTTCAGCCTCCCATCCTCCTCGTTCAGCAGGCCGGCGACATTGCCCACATAGGCTTCGGGCTGCTGCATGGTCGGCATGTTCAGGAAGACCAGGGGCTGGCGCAGGTGGTGGTTGGCGCCGAAGGCCCCCATGGCGCCGGGCGAGACGCTGACGATGGCGGCCGGCTTGCCCGCCCAGATGCTGTCGCCATAGGGGCGCGAGCCGACGTCCAGGGCGTTCTTCAGCGCCCCAGGGATCGAGCGATTATATTCCGGCGTCACGAACAGCACGGCCTGAACCGCCGCCATTTCCGCCCGGAACCGGGTCCAGGCGGCCGGCGGCGTCTCCGTCTCCAGATCGGGGTTATAGAGCGGCAGATCGCCGATCTCGACCAGCTCAATCTCAAGCTCTGGCGCGGCCATGGCCTTCATCTCCAGGCCGACGGCGCGAGAATAGGACCCCTCGCGCAGACTGCCGACGATCAGGGCGACGCGGACGGACATGGGGCGGCTCCGGATTGTGAGGGTCAAGCGTCAGCATAACCGATGACGACGCAGGATGTTCCCCTTAGGCCCTGAACAGCGCCGCCGCGAAGGCCTCGCCCGCCGGAGCCGCCGATTTCGGTCCCAGGACGGCGCTGGCCGCCTGTCGTCCCTCCAACAGACGCGCTCCCGCCGCCCGCACGTCCGCCACCGTCTGGGCCTCCAGCTGTTCGGTCATAGACAGGCTGGAGCGGGGCGCGCCGAAGATCAGGGTCTGGGCGGCGTTGCGGCCGGCCCGGCTCATCGGGTTTTCGTCCGACATCCACAGACCGGCCTTCATCACCGCCTTGGCGCGCGACAGCTCTTTCTCAGTCGGCCCGGTCTCGGCCAGGGCACGAACCTCTCCCGCCGCCACCTGGGCCAGCTCTTTCGCCCGGTCCGCCGCCGCCCCAGCGTAGATGCCCAGCACCCCGGCGTCCTCATAGGGCTCCTGATAGGCGTCGATGGCGTAGGCCAGGCCCCGCTCCTCGCGCGCGCTCTGGAACAGGCGCGAGGCCATGCCCCCGCCCAGGATTTCGCCGAACAGCCGCATGGCGGACAGGGCCGGATCGGTCGCCGACAAAGCCGGCAGCTGGAACACCAGATTGGCCTGTTCGATCTTGCGCGTCAGGGTCGCATGGCCGCCGACGAAGACGGCCGGCGCCGGCGCCTCGACGAGGGTCGCGACCGCCGCCCCGAACCAGCGCTCGGCCAGGGCCAGCAGTTCGCCCTCCTCCACCGCGCCCGACACCGACACCACCATCCGGTCGGGTGAATAGAGCCGCGCCCGCCACGCCTCGACCGCCGCCCTGTCCGCCGGTTTCAGGCTGGCGACCGAGCCCAGGATCGGCCGGCCCAGCGGCTGGCCGGCGAAGGCCCGCGTCTGGACCATCTCGAACACATGATCGTCGGGCGTGTCGAAGGCCTCGGCGATCTCCTGGGCCACCACGTCCTTTTCCCGCTCGATCTCGGCGGGGTCCAGCGTCGGCCGGAACACCAGGTCCGACAGCACCTGCATGGCCAGCGGCAGCGACCCGTCCAGCCCCCGCACCTCGAAGCTTGTCCGCTCATAGCCGGTCGAGGCGTTGATCGTGCCGCCCTCGGCCTCGATCCGTTCGACGATCTCGCGGGCGGCCATGTCGCCGGCGCCCTTGAACACCAGATGCTCCAGCAGGTGCGACCAGCCGGAGCGATCCTCGGGCTCCCACCGCGCCCCGCCCTTGACGGTGACGACGACGGCGAGGGTCTTCAGGCCGGGCATAGGATCGCAGATGACGCGGACGCCGTTGGACAGGGTGTGCAGGGAAGCGGTCAGGAGATGTCCTTCTTATTCCGACGTCGGAGCAAGGCGACATAGAAGCCAAGGAGCGCGATCGCCAGTCCGAACCAGGTCAGGGCGTAGCCGAAATGATTGTTGGAAAAGGCCGCGGGCGGGGCGGAGGGCGTCAGGGCCGCAAACTCGGGATTGGTCTGGGTCACGGCGAACACCGCCTCGGGCCGCACCGGCCCCTGAACCTTCAGAGCCTGGGCCATGGCTGCGGTGTCGCGCGCATAGAAGCGGCCGTTCGCCGGGGCCGGCGTCAGCCCGCCCGGCGGATCGAAGCGGCGGAACTCGCCGATCAGCACCAGGGGCAGGCTGGTCTCGATCACGCGCGGACGGGCCGACACCCCGTCGGCGACGAAGCCCCGGTCGATCAGCAGGCTGAAATCCGAACCCGCCGGTTTGCACGCCGAGATCAGCCGCACCCCCGCCTGGCCCTCATGGATGGACTGAAGCTCGACATAGGGGGCGGTCGCCAGACCCGGACAGACGATCAGCGCCTTCCTGAACTCCAGGTCGCCGCCCGCCAGAACCTGATCCAGGGGCGCAGGCGGTTTGGCCGCCGCCGCCTCGGCCGCCGCGATCAGCCCCTCTTTCCACTTCAGCCGCTCGACCTGCCACAGACCCAGACCGATCAGCAGGACCAGGGCCGCAGCCGTCGCCAGCGTCAGTATCCAAGGAAACCGCCTCACGTCTGATTCCTGTATTGCAGGCCGATCATCAGCCCACGCCCCGGCCGCATCAGGGCCAGCGACAGGACGACCACCAGCGGCAGCCAGACGACCAGATGCAGCCACATCGGCGGATGGTATTTGATCTCAACGACCAGGGCCGAGAAGCCGACCGCGAAGCCGGCGATCTGCATGATGAAGCTGGCCGGGCCGTCGCCGGTCTGGATGGTCGAAAAGTCGAGGCCGCAGGTGTCGCATCCCGGCCGCACCTTCAGAAAGCCCGCAAACAGCCGCCCCTGACCACAGCGCGGGCAGCGCCCTTTCAGCCCCGCCCGCACGGCGGAAACGGCGACGGCGGGAGACGATGGCTCGCCCCCCGCCGCCGGGATCTTGTCCGTGGTGTCCGGGATCAACCGAAGACGACGTAGACGAAGGCGAACAGGAACAGCCAGACCACGTCCACGAAGTGCCAGTACCAAGCCGCCGCCTCGAAGCCGAAATGCTTCTGCGGGGTGAAGTCGCCGGCCAGCAGACGGATCAGGCAGACGGTCAGGAAGATGGTTCCCACCAGCACGTGGAATCCGTGGAAGCCCGTCGCCATGAAGAAGATCGAACCATAAAGGCCCGAGTTGACCGCTTCCTCGTTGAAGAACAGGTGCTCGTGCAGGATGTGGTTGTATTCGTAGGCCTGAACGCAGGTGAAGAAGACGCCCAGGATCACCGTCAGGACCAGGGCCAGCTTGGCGCCGCTGCGGTCGCCGACCTGGATCGCATGGTGGGCCCAGGTCACGGTGCAGCCGCTCAGCAGCAGGGTCACGGTGTTCAGCAGCGGCAGCTGCCACGGCGACAGAACCTCGACCCCCTTGGGCGGCCAGGTGGACCAGGCCTTGGCGGTGTCAGCCCAGGCGCCGACTTCCGGCGTCAGGGCGCGCGATTCGTGGAACAGCGCCATGTCGAAGAACATCCAGAAGAAGGCGACGAAGAACATCACCTCCGACGCGATGAACAGGATCATGCCGTAGCGCAGGCCGATCGAAACGACCGGCGTATGGTCCCCGCCCTTGGATTCCTTGATGACGTCCGACCACCAGCCGAACATGGACACCAGCACCCCCGCCAGGCCGGCGAAGAAGACGCCCGGCTTGCCCTCGGCCAGGAAGTTGGCGGCGATCGGACCGTTTTCGGCCGGGGCCAGCCCCTTCATCCAGATGACGGCGCCGATGAACATGATCGTCGCGGCGATCGAGGACACCAGCGGCCACGGACTGGGCGGTACGAGGTGATAGTCGTGATGCGGAGCGGCGTGCGCGTCGGCCATGCGTTTCATCTCTATCTTGGGCTGGCGATGAACTCGCCTTATCGGCCAGCTATAACCGCCGCTTTTGCAACACGCCAGTGGATCGGCGCCTTTCCGCCTTGATCCTGCACCGGACGGCCCTACCCCCGGGCCTCCAGGGCGGCGAACGCCTTGGCCGCGAACACCGACAGCGGCTGCGGCAGGGCGTCGAGCGCGAACCAGCCGATGTCCGACAGCTTGTCCGGCTCAGTCAGCCGAGGCTCGCCGGCGAAATCGCGCGTGACATAGATCAGCGACAGCCAGTGCTGGCTGTCCGTCGCCATGATCTCTTCGGTCCAGCACAGGAAGTCGACGACGCCGATCGTCAGGCCGCTCTCCTCCTCCGCCTCACGCCGGGCGGCCTCGGCGGACCGTTCGCCCTGATCGACCTTGCCGCCGACGATGTTCCAATGCCCCGCCTCGGGCGGCTTCAGCCGTTTGCACAGCAGCACCCGCCCATCTGCCCGCAGAATCACCAGACCGCAGCCGACGCCGGGAAAGTCGACGCCGGGACGGCCCATCAGGCGTTCGGCCCCGTCGGCGCGTCGACCGACGGATAGAAGGTGTAGCTCAGGGTGATTTCGCGCGCGCCCTTGGCCTCGCGGTCGGTGGCCAGTTCGGGCGCGATGAAATACTGGACCGGGAACTGGCGCGTCTCACCCGCCGCCAGGGTCTGGTCCTGGAAGCAGAAGCACTGCAGCTTCTGGAAATAGGGGCCGGTGTACTCCGGCACGACATTGTATCCGGCCCGCACCTGGATCGGCCGATCCGAGGTGTTGGTGACGTCGAAATAGGCCAGGCCCGTGGCGCCGATCCGCACCCTCTGGGTCGTCTGTTCGGCGCGGAAGGTCATGGGCAGGCCGCGCACATTGGTGTCGAACCGGACCAGCACCGTCTGGTCCAGCACCGTGTCCGGCGCCTTGTCCGCCCGACGCACCGTGCCGTCGAAGCCTGTGACCTGACAGAACATCCGATAAAGCGGCACGGCGGCGAAGGCCGCGCCCGTCATCCCCATGACGCCCAGGACGCACAGGATGGCGATCAGATTCTGACGGCCCGGCTTCCTCATTGCGGTCCCGCCGTCGTCGCCGCCTCCAACAGGGCGCGTTCGGCCGCCTGATTCTGCTGCAGACGCAGGACGGTGGTGGCGAAGACCAGGACGATGAAGGCCACCAGGGCGGCCGCGATCCAGACGTTGCGCCGTTTGCGGGCGCGCAATTCTTCAGGCGTCAGACGCATGGCTCAGACTCCCAGGCCGGCTATGGCCTCGACCAGGAAGGCCGAGAACAGGGCGACCAGATACAGGATCGAAAAGGCGAACAGATCCCGCGCCGGTTTGGCCTGGACCTTGACCTCATACAATGCGGCCTCGCGTCCCACCGTGTCGGCCTTGTCGGGCTCGTCGCCGGCGCGCGAGCGATAAAGCCGCCAGGCCAAGCCCAGAAAGGCCAGGCCGCCGCCGACCGACACCACGGCGTAGATCAGCCCGCCCATGCCCACCAGGGCCGGCGCCACGGCCGAGGCGACGAAGATCAGCGAATAGATCAGGATCTGCAGCCGCGTGGACTTGGCCCCCCGCGCCACCGGCATCATCGGTATGCCCGCCTTGGCGTAGTCTCCGGCCGAATAGAGGGCCAGGGCCCAGGAGTGGGGCGGGGTCCACAGGAAGATGATCAGGAACAGCAGCCAGGCCTGCCACGGCGCCTCGCCCGTCGCCGCCGCCCAGCCGATCACCGGCGGAAAGGCGCCCGCCGCCCCGCCGATGACGATGTTCTGAGGCGTCCGCCGCTTCAGCAGCAGGGTGTAGAAGCCGGCGTAATAGACGATGGTCAGGGCCAGCAGCCCCGCCGCGAACCAGTTGGCGTTCATCCCCAGCAGCATGACCGAAAACAGGCTCAGGATGACGCCATAGGCCATCGCATCATTTTTCCGAACGCGCCCCGCCGCCACCGGCCGGCCGCGCGTGCGCCGCATCAGGGCGTCGGTCTCGCCCTCCAGCGCCATGTTCAGCGAACCGGCCGCGCCTGCGCCCACGGCGATGCACAGTATGGCGATGGCGGCGACCAGCGGGTTCATCGACCCTGGCGCCATGACCAGTCCGGTCGCGGCGGTGAAGACCACCACCGACATGACGCGCGGCTTCAGCAGCTGGAAGAAGTCTTCCGGCTGGGCGGTCGAAATCGCGGGACGGTCGTGAACGTCTTGGGTCATGGGTGCGGGGGTCATGGATGGGGACCGAATAACACACCCCAAAGCAGAAGGCCGCCCCTTCCGTGGAAAGAGCGGCCCTCCGTTCGGGATCTCAGCCCGGGATCAGTGCTCGTCGCCCTTGACCACCGGCAGTTCGTTGAACTGGTGCTGCGGCGGCGGCGAGGACAGGGTCCATTCCAGGGTCGTGGCGCCCTCGCCCCAGGGATTGGCGACGCCCGGACGGCGACGGATCGCGGCTTCCAGCAGCATGACCAGGAAGACCAGCACGCCGACGATGGTGATCGCATAGCCGATGGACGAGACCTGGTTCCACAGGGTGTAGGCGTCCGGATAGTCGATATAGCGACGCGGCATGGCCTGCAGGCCCAGGAAGTGCTGCGGGAAGAAGATCAGGTTCACGCCGACGAACATGATCCAGAAATGGGTCGCGCCGAGGAACTCGTTGTACTTCACCCCGAACATCTTCTCGAACCAGTAGTAGAAGCCCGCGAAGATGGCGAAGACGGCGCCCAGCGACAGCACATAGTGGAAGTGGGCCACGACGTAATAGGTGTCGTGCAGGCTGTAATCGATGCCGGCGTTGGACAGGACCACGCCCGTCACCCCGCCCACGGTGAACAGGAAGATGAAGCCGATGGCCCACAGCATGGGCGTCTTGAAGCTGATGGAGCCGCCCCACATGGTGGCGATCCAGCTGAAGATCTTCACCCCCGTCGGCACGGCGATGATCATGGTCGCGGCCACGAAATAGGCGCGCAGATTGATGCTCATCCCCACCGTGTACATGTGGTGGGCCCAGACGATGAAGCCGATGAAGCCGATGGCCACCATGGCGTAGGCCATGGCCAGGTATCCGAACACCGGCTTGCGGCTGAAGGTCGAGACGATGTGGCTGATGATGCCGAAGCCCGGCAGGATCAGGATGTACACTTCCGGGTGGCCGAAGAACCAGAACAGGTGCTGGTACATGATCGGGTCGCCGCCGCCGGCCGGGTCGAAGAAGTGGGTGCCGAAGTTGCGGTCGGTCAGCAGCATGGTGATGGCGCCGGCCAGCACCGGCAGCGACAGCAGCAGCAGGAAGGCGGTGATCAGCACCGACCAGGCGAACAGCGGCATCCGGTGCAGCGTCATGCCCGGCGCCCGCATGTTCAGGATCGTCGTGATGAAGTTGATCGCCCCCAGGATGGAGCTGGCGCCCGCCACGTGCAGGGCGAAGATGGCCAGATCAAACGCCGGGCCGACGTGGCCCGTGGTCGACAGGGGCGGATAGGCCGTCCAGCCCCCGCCGAAGCCCTTGCCCGGCCCGCCGTCGGTGAACATCGACAGGACCAGCAGGCACCAGGCCGCAACCAGCAGCCAGAAGGAGATGTTGTTCATGCGCGGGAAGGCCATGTCCGGCGCCCCGATCATGATCGGCACGAACCAGTTGCCGAAGCCGCCGATCATGGCGGGCATGACCATGAAGAAGATCATGATCAGGGCGTGGGCCGTGACGGTGACGTTGTAGCCGTGCTTGGACTGCTCGACGAGGCCCAGCAGCTGGATCGACGAGCCTTCCTTGAAGATCTGGATGCCCGGCTCGGCCAGTTCCCAGCGGATCAGGCCCGACAGGGCGCCCCCGACCACGCCCGCCATGATGGCGAACAGCAGGTACAGGGTGCCGATGTCCTTGTGGTTGGTCGACAGGAACCAGCGGGTGAAAAAGCCCGGCTTGTGGTCGTCGTGATGATGGGCCTCGGGCGCGTGAAGGGTGTCGCGGGTCGAAATCGTAGCGTCAGCCATGGAACTGCTCGCCTCTTACTGGGCGGCCGGCGCGGCGGGAGCCGCGGCGGGAGCGGATTGAGCGGTCGGCGTCGTCGCCGTCTGGGCGGTCGGGATGTCGGTCTGGGCGCCGGCCTGGGGACCGGTGGTCGCCGTGCCCACCACAGGCGCGCCCGTGGTTCCGGCCTCGACCTGGGCGGTCGTGCCGCCCGGCGCCGCCTCGGGGGCCTTGGGCGTCATCGAGCCGCCCTTGGAGGCGACCCAGCGCGCGAACTCGGCCTGGGTCACGACATTGATCTGAATAGGCATGAAGGCGTGATCGACGCCGCACAGTTCCGAACACTGGCCGTAGAAGACGCCGGTGCGCTCGGCCTTGAACCAGGTCTCATTGACCCGGCCCGGCACGGCGTCGGTCTTCAGGCCGAAGGCCGGCAGGGCCACGGAATGGATCACGTCCGAGGCGGTGATCAGAAGACGCACCGTCTTGCCGACCGGCACCACCATCGGCTCGTCCGCCGCCAGGCGATAGACGCTGTGCGACAGGCCGCGCTCGGCCAGCTCGCCCTCGGGCACCATGTTGGAGATGTATTCGGAAACGCCCTGGTCGGGATATTCATAGGCCCAGTTCCACTGGTTGCCCGTCACCTTCACCGTCAGATCGGGCTCGGGCATGTCGTGATAGGCGAACAGCAGCCTGAACGAGAACAGGGAGATGAAGACCAGGATCACCACCGGCAGCACCGTCCAGATGATCTCGACCGTGGTGTTGTGGCTCCAGCGCGCGGGCGTGGCGTTGGCGCGCTTATTGTAGCGGAAGACGATCCAGGCCAGCAGAGCCAGAACCAACAGGGTGATGCCGGTGATCACGGGCATCAGCACGATGTTGTGGAACCAGATGGCGTCGTGCTTCAGCGGCGCGGCGGCCGGCTGAAGGTCGATCCCGCCCGGCGTCGGCTGACCCATCAGGTCCTGCGCCCACACCGGCGCCGCAGAGACCAGCGCCAGTCCGACAGCCGCCGTCGCCGAGGCGGTCGCCGCTCTGGTCCATCTCAGGGCTCGCGTCCCCATTCCCATACGAAGTCCCCATAATATCGTTTCGCAGCAGAGACTTGCGAATGGCTCGCAAATCTTCGCGCGGGCATGTTGGTCCGCCCGACACTTGGTTGAGTCCCTATCGGATCGCCCCTCGCTTGCCAAGCGATCCGCGCGCGCCTTCGCCGCAAACCCGCCGCGATTGGCGGCGGCGGGCTGCGGATTAAACCTTCGTCATGTTTAAACAGGTACCTTGCGTCACAAGGTACCTTGTCGTAATCAATCTCCATCAAAGGAGACGTCGAGGTGACAGAAACCATCGAGATACAGCTGAAGAAGGGGGTTCTGGGGCTTTGCGTCCTGGCGCTTCTGAACCGGGCGGACAGCTACGCCTATGAGATCGCCAGCCGCCTTTCCGACGCGATCGGCATGGGGGAAGGCACCATCTACCCCCTGATGCGGCGAATGCAGTCGGACGGCCAGGTCGAGACCTATCTGGTCGAATCCTCGTCCGGCCCGTCGCGCAAATACTATCGTTTGACCGAGGCCGGTCGCGCGGCCCTCGCCGCCCAGACCGCCGAGTGGTCGGCCTTCACCACGGCCGTCGAAGCCGTCCTGGCCAGCGACGCGCCCCATATTCAAGAGCCGACGGCTCAACCGGAGGGAACGGAACAATGACGAGATCGGAATTCATCGTCCGTCTCAGAAACGGCCTGGTCGGCCTGCCGACCGCCACGGCGAACGACATCGTCGCCGACTATGAGACTCATTTCGCCGACGGCCTGGCCGCCGGCCGCACCGAGGCCGAGGTGGCCGCCGCCCTGGGCGATCCGGGCCGTCTGGCCCGCGAACTCAAGGCAGAGGCCGGGATCCAGCGCTGGCGCCAGGAGAAGAACCCCTCCGCCGCCGCCGCCGCCGTCTTCGCCGTCCTGGGCCTGGGCGCCGTCGACATCCTGATCCTGCTGCCCATTCTGATGGGGGTGGTCGGGACCATCTTCGGCTTCTTCATCGCCGCCATCGCCCTGTTCTTCTCGGGCGGCGCGATCATGGTGGCCGGGCCCTTCGCCGGCTTCCCCGGCGGCCCCTTCGCCGCGATCCTGATGGGTCTGGGCCTGATGGCCGGGGCCGTCTTCATCGGCGCCCTTCTGACCATCGTCACCGTCTGGCTGGTCAACGGCCTCGTCTGGTTCGCCCGCCTCCACTACCGGCTGCTGAAGCCGGCGCTGGAGCCCCAATCCGACACCCAATCCGAAGGCACGAGCACGGGAGGCTCGCAATGATCCGCACGCTCTTCATCATCGCCGGCGCCGCCCTGGTGCTGTGCATCGTCACCGTGGGCGGCGCCATCGCCCTGGGCGGACATGATCTGCAACGCCACGGCTGGGCCTGGACGATCAAGGACCGCGACGGCGAAACCATCCGTTTCGAACGGGTCAAAAGCGGAGAGGTCGAAGACCTCGGCCCCTTCACCACCCGCACCCTGGCCTGGACCGGCGGCGACACCCTGACCGTCGATTCCACCATCGACGTGGAATATGTCCAAGGCCCCGCCAACACCGTGGTCGTCACCGGGCCCAAGGCCCTGGCGGACCGGGTCCGACTCGAGAACGGCCGACTGTCCCTGGGCGACGGCGACGAACGGATCGTCTTCGGCTGGAGCAGCGGAAACTTCTCGGCCCGGTCGGAGCGTGACGAACTGCGGGTCGTCGTGACCGCGCCCAACGTCGTCCGCTTCGTCTCCAATGCGTCCGGCGATCTGGACATCAAGGCCTATGACCAGCCCACCCTGGCCCTGGACGTCTCCGGCTCCGCCGATGTGACCGCCGAAGGCCGCACCGACGCCCTCCGGCTGGAGATCGACGGGTCCGGCGACGCGGATCTGAGGGCCTTGGCGGCGCGCGACGCCACGGTGGACATCTCCGGCTCCGGCGACGCCAATGTCGCCCCGACCGGCGACGTCCAGGTGCGGATCGACGGCTCCGGCGACGTCACCCTGGCGGCCCGCCCCGCCAAGCTGACCACCGAACTCTCGGGCTCCGGCGACGTGTATCAGGACTGACGACGAAAAAGCCCCTCCCCGCTTGCGGGGGAGGTGAGCCGGCGTCCGCGCAGCGGACCAGGCTCGGAGGGGGAAGGGTCGCCCAGGAAGAAGACTTCCCCCATCGTCAGCCGTCTCACTTCGCTCGACGCGCTGCTGCTTCCCCCGCAAGCGGGGGAAGGTCTTGTCGCCGACAGGCCGGCATCAGGGGGCCATTCCGCCTTCACCCTGCCCTTCATTCCGGTTAAGCCTCGGTCATGACCTCCGCCCCTCTTCCCGACGCCGGCGCCAACTGGGTGGATCGCCATGCGCCGGAGCGGCTGAAGCCCTGGCTGAAGCTGGGCCGGTTCGACCGGCCCATCGGCATATGGCTGCTGCTCCTGCCCGGCTGGCAGGGGATCGCCCTGGCCCTGGCCCAGTATCGCCAGACGCCCGGCCTCTATGACCTGTGGCTGTTCGTCGGCTTCGGGATCGGCGCCTGCTTGATGCGCGCCGCCGGCTGCGCCTTCAACGACATCGTCGACCGCGACTTCGACGCCCGGGTCGCCCGCACCGCCCTTCGCCCCATCCCCGCCGGCCTGATCAGTGTCAAACAGGCCTGGGCCTTCGTGGTAGGGTGCAGCCTGATCAGCCTCATGATCCTGCTGACCCTGCCCAAGGTCTCCATCCTGCTGGGCGTCGGCTCCTGCGCCCTGGTCGCCGCCTATCCCTTCATGAAGCGGATCACCTGGTGGCCCCAGGCCTGGCTGGGCCTGACCTTCAACTGGGGCGCCTTGATGGGGTTCGCCTCCGCCCTGCCCCTGGCCGCAGCCGCCCTGCTGCTTCCCGCCGAGATCGCGGGCGAGTTCCGCCCCTTCCTCTGGTCGCCGCCCAGCGACAGCGGCCACGCCGTCGCCCTAGCCTGGCAGGCCTATGTCCCCGCCGTCCTTCTCTACCTCGGCGGCGTCTTCTGGACCCTGGGCTACGACACCGTCTACGCCCTACAAGACATCGAGGACGACGCCATGGTCGGAGTCAAATCCTCGGCCCGCCGGCTGGCCTCGGCGGTGCGCCCCGGCGTCGCCGTCTTCTACGGAATCAGCCTGGTCCTGGCCGCCCTGGCCGGTCTTTCCGCCGGTCTCGGCCCGCTGTTCTGGATCGGCCTGGCCCTCTACGCCGCCCATCTGGCCCGCCAGGTGGTCCGGCTGGACCGCACCGACGGCGCCCTGGCGCTGAGACTTTTCAAATCGAACCGAGAGGCGGGCTTCATCCTGCTAGCCGCCCTCGCCCTCGGATCTCTCGGCCAAAACCTGATCGGCCTGTGAAGGAGCCCCCCATGACCTCCACCCTTCGTCTGCTGCTGCTGTCCGTCGCCGTCGCCGCAACCGTCGCCGCCTGCCAGAGGCGCGAAGACGAGGCCGAGACGGCCCCGCCCGCCCCGATCGCCGCCGCCCCGGTCGATCCGGCCGCCGCCGGGGCGCCGATGAGCTTCGACTCCAAGACCCAGTACGCCACGGTCAAACTGACTCTGCCGGACGCGCTCAAGTCCAAGCCCGACCTGCACGCCCCCCTCTACGCCGCCGCGGTGCGGGACCTGCGCCAGTTCTCCGAAGGCGCCCAGGCCGACCTGTCCGAGGCGGGCGGCGGACCGAACCCCTATGAAAAGACCATCGCCTTCGACCCCGGCGCCGAGACCGGCAAGCTGTTCAGCCTGGTCCGCACCGATTTCGAATACACCGGCGGCGCCCATCCCAACACCAGCTTCTCGGCCGTCCTGTGGGACAAGGCGATGAAGAAGCGGTTGGGCTTCGCAGACCTGTTCCGACCCGGCGCTGACCTGTCGGGCCTGAACAAGGCCCTGTGCGACGCCGCCAACGCCGCCAAACAGGCTCGTTCGCCGGGATCGGAGACCGCCACCCCGGACGGTAAGATGTGGACCTGCCCCAAGGCCGTCTCCACCCCCTTCGTCCTGGCGCCCAGCACCACTCCGGGCAAGGCGGGCGGCGTCGTCTTCCTGATCGGCGCCTATCAGATCGGCCCCTATTCGGACGGTCCCTATCGGCTCGCCGTGCCCCAGTCGGTCTTCCGGTCCCTGCTCAACCCGGCCTATGCCGACGAATTCGCCGGCGCGCCGGTCAAGGCCGGAGACGTCACGCCCAAGGCGGGCTGATCCCCTCGCTCGGCGGGATCAGTCCGCCAGGAACTGATCGACCCGTTGGGCGAACCTCTGCGGCTGATCGGCCATGATGAAGTGGCGGCTGTCGTCCACCCGGATCAGTTTGACGCCGGGCAGGGTCGCATATTCCCGGCCCCACAGGGCGTCGGCCATGGCCGCAGGCGCCCCGCCGTTCGCGTCGGCGGCGTAGAGCACCGTGACCGGCGTCGTCATGGCCGCCAGTCCGGGGCGGACGTCGGTCGTCATCACCTCATGAATGGCCGTGGCCAGGGCGCGGCGGTCCGAGGCCAGGGTCCAGTCGACCATGGCCGTCCGCGTCGCCGGATCGCGCGCCAGGCCGATAGCCCCCTGTTCTTGGGCCGCCCGCATCGCCGCCTCGTCCTGGCTCAGCATGGCCTGGGCCGCCTGGTCGGCGAAGGGCCGGGCCGTCTCGGGCGTCACCTGCGGGCCGAACAGGGCCGAAAAGAAGGGCAGATTGTCCACCGCCATCACCCGCCCCACGGCCTCGGGATGACGCTGGGCCAGCATCAGGGCCGACAATCCGCCCATCGAATGGCCGATGACCGCCGGCTTTTGCAGACCGGCGGTCTGGACATAGGCCGCCAGGGCCTCGACCGCCGGCTCCAGCAGCGGCCCGTCGCCGTGGGTCCAGGGCTGACCGGCGAAGCCCGCCAGCTGGACCAGATGGACCCGGTGGGTCGCCTTCAGCCGATCGGCCGTGGCCCGCCACACCTCTCGCGAACAACCATAGCCGGGGATCAGGATCACGTCGGGTCCGCGTCCGACCACCTCGACCGACAGCCGGTCCGAAGCGAAGGCGGGAGCGACGGCCCCCGGCGTCTCGGCCAAGGCGGCGGTCACGCCGATCATCAGCGAGGGCGTGCAGACGGCCAGTCCGAACAGGGCGGCGCGCAGGCGCGGGCGCGCCTTGAAGAAGGCGTTGTACATCGGATGTCTCCTGTCTTGAGGTTTTGAAGTCGGGTCCGCCGCCTCAGGCGTGCGGGTTCTCGAAGATGTCTTCGACCGGACGGCCGAAGGTGGCGGCGATGCGATAGGCCAGGTCCAGCGACGGATCGTGCCGTTCGGTCTCCAGCGCGATCACCGCCTGTCGCGATACGCCCAGGGCCTGGCCCAACTGTTCCTGGGTCCAGCCGCGCTCGACGCGCAGCAGCTTCAGCCGGTTCTTCATCGGCTGGTCCGGATGAAGGGGGCGGTAAGGCCGTACATGCCCCAGAACAGCGGCACGATCAGCCAGGTCTGCATATGGGGCGCCCCGGCGAAGCTCTCGCCGAAGCCCCAGAAGGTGGCGACCGCCATGGCCAGCCCCGAGGCGACGATGAACTGTTTGGCGGTCACGCCGCGCACGAACTCGTCGCTTTCGCGCATCAGGGACAGGACGGCCCAGATCTGGCCGATCACCGGCGCCGACACGACCGCCGCCAAGGCCCAGGCCGCCGGCTTGCCCATCACCTCGTCAAAGGCGTCGGTCGTCATCATGGATACGCAGATCGCCACATAGGGGATGGTGAAGGCCATGATGCGAATGACGTAGCGCCTATGCGCCGGGGTGGTCGATTTTCCGAAACTCATCATATCCCGCTCTCCTCTTGTAAGGCGAACCTGACATCGCCTCCATGTAATGTCAACCTGACTTTTTGTCATTATCGCCTTACATGCCCCGTCCGGTTTCGAAAGCCCCGCAGTTGCGCTAGGATCGGCCCATGCCCGCCGCCCCGCGCATCGCCCCCTCGGCCCTGTTCGCCCCTGACGACTGGCGGCCGTTCCAGACCCGGTCGGCCTGGATCGGGCCGCTGCTGGTCGCCCATTGCTGGGGCGTCATCGCCCTGGCGGTCTGGGCGGGCGTCCTGATCCCCTGGCTGATCCCGATCTGCGTCATGATCATCGGCACGCGCCAGCTGGGCCTGGCCATATTGATGCATGAGGCGGCCCACGGCGGCCTGTCCAAAAATCTGCGGCTGAACGACTTTCTGGGCCATTGGCTGTGCGCCGTCCCGATCGGGGCGGACCTTGGCGCCTATCGCCCCTATCATCTGAACCACCACCGCTTCGCCCAGCAGCCGGAGGACCCCGATCTGATGCTGTCGGCGCCCTTTCCCGTGTCGCCCGCCTCCTTGCGGCGCAAGATGATCCGCGACCTGACCGGCCAGACCTTCTTCAAACAGAGGATCGTCCTGCCCCTCGCCCTGGCGGCCCGATCAAAGAGCGCAAAGGGCGAAGCGGCCGCCGATCCCGCGCATGAGTATGACGCGGTGGTGACCGGCCGATCGGTCCTGCCCTTCCTGGTCTTCAATACGATCCTGCTGGCCGGCTTCATCGCCGCAGGCGTCTGGTGGGCCTTCTTCGCCCTGTGGCTGCTGCCGATGGCGACCTGGTTTCCGCTGGTGACGCGGCTCCGGAACATCGCCGAACACGCCTGCGTCGAAGGATCCGACGCCGACCCCTTCCGCGCGGCCCGCACCACTCGCGCCGCCTGGTGGGAGCGCGCCTTCATCGCCCCCTATTGGGTCAACTTCCACGCGGAGCATCATCTGTTCATGCACGTCCCCTGCTGGAAGCTGCCGGCGCTTCACCGGGCCGTTCGCGCCCGGCCCCAGGCGGCGGGCATGGAGGTGGCGCCGGGCTATGTCGAGGTTCTGAAGACGGCGACCCGCCGCCCGTGACCGTCATCGCCGATCCCGCCGCCTTCATCCGGACCAACACCCGGCTGCAGCCCGTCCCCCATGCGCCCGAGATCACCCTGTGGCTGGCGGACGAAGTCACCCCCATCTGGCGGCTGACGGAGGAAGAGCTGGGCGAACTGGGCCTGCCCCCGCCCTTCTGGGCCTTCGCCTGGGCGGGCGGTCAGGCGCTGGCCCGCTATCTGCTGGATCACCCGCAGGAGGTGGCCGGCAAGCAGGTGCTGGACTTCGCCGCCGGTTCGGGTCTGGTCGGTGTTGCCGCCATGCGGGCAGGCGCCGCCTGCGCCCTCTGCGCCGACATCGACCCCTTCTGCGAAGCGGCGGTCGCCGCCAACGCCCAGGCGAACGGCGTGGCCCTGGACTTCGTCGGCCACGACCTGCTGAACGCGCCGCCGCCGCCCGTCGACGTCATCTGCGCGGGCGACATCTGCTATGAAAAGCCGATGACCGAGGCCGTCCTGGCCTGGCTGGGTCAGGCGCGGGCGGCGGGGACGCGGGTTCTGATCGGCGATCCGGGCCGGACCTATTTTCCGCGTTCGGGCCTGGACTTCCTGGCCGAATACCGCGTGCCCACGACCCGCGAGCTGGAGGATCAGGAGATCAAGCGCGCCGCGGTCTGGGCCCTGCCCTGAAGGGCGGCGGGGGCGATCGCCGCCCCCGCCGATCCGGTCAATGGGCGACCGGCTGAACCCCTTGGGTCTTCTCGGCCTGTTCGCGATGCCGGCCCTCGGCGAATTCCTCGATCATCTTGGCGTTGAAGGCGGGGATGTCGTCGGGATTGCGGCTGGTCACCAGACCCTGATCCACCACCACCGGCTCGTCCACCACATCGGCGCCGGCGTTTCTCAGATCGGTGCGAATGCTGTTGAAGGCCGTCATCGTCCGGCCCTCGACCACCCCCGCCTCGATCAGCAGCCAGGGCGCATGGCAGATGGCCGCCACCGGCTTTCCGGCGTCGAAGAAGGCCCGGACGAACTTGACCGCATCCTCATTCGCCCGCAGCTGGTCGGGATTGGCCACGCCGCCCGGCAGCATCAGGGCCGAATAGGCCGAGGCGTCCACCCCCGCCACCGCCTTGTCCGCCGTCACCTTGTCGCCCGGCGTCAGATGGTTGAAGCCCTGGAAGTCGCCGGCCTTCAGCGACACGATCTCGACCGACGCCCCGGCCTCGTTCAGCGCCTTCATCGGCTCGGTCAGTTCGACCAGTTCGACGCCGTCGGTCGCCAGAATGGCGACGGTCTTGCCAGAGAGGGTCTTGCCAGAGAGGGTCTGGGCCATGGGATAACTCCTGATTTGGGATGGGTTCGCCCTGTTCAACCCCGTGGGCCGACGAGGGTTGCGGCCCCGCTTGGCGAGACGCGATCACACCCCATCTGTCGGTCATGAGACGCGCCCTGCCCCTCCTTCTGCTCGCCGCCGCCCTCGGCCCCAGCGCGGTCCAGGCCCAGGTCGCGCCCTATCCCTATCCTCAGCCCGGCTTCCCCTATCCGGGCGGCGCCCCCGCCGCGATCGCCGATCAGCACCGCTATGAGAACGAGCGGATCCGTCTTCAGGCCCAGGCCAACGCCGCCCTGGCCCGCCGTCTGGACGCCGAGGCGGCCCAGCGACGCCTGACGCTGGAAGCGGCGCGCCAAGCGACGGCGGCGCCGGCCCCATCCGTCCACGATCTCCGCCCGGTCGCCCCGCCGGCGTCCCCATCGACGTCCCCGCCCCCCACGGCTTCGGAACCCCGACGCAGCCTCAGCGAAATCGACGCCTGGCTGGACCGCCCGCGCTGACGCATCCCTTCCCTTCCGTTCGCGTTCTGGCCTAGCTTCAGGCGGAACGGGCGGAGGGAACTCATGCGGTGGCAGGGCGGCAGGACGGGCGGCGGCGGGATCGAGGACCGTCGGGGCCTCGGAGGCGGCGCGCTCGCCGGGGGCGGTCTCGGCGTCGGCGTGCTCGCCGTCATCGGCTATCTGGTCTTCGGCATAGATCCTTCGACCACGACCCAGCTGGCCAGCCGGTTCGGCGGGGTCGGCGCGGAACAACAGGGGCAGGCCGGCACGCCTGAAGATCAGGCCGGACGCTTCGTCGATGTGGTCGGAGGCAATATCAACGACGTCTGGGCGCAGAAGCTTAACGGGTATGAACGTCCGCGCGTCGTCATCTACGAACAGGGCACTTCGACCGGCTGCGGCTACGGCCAGTCGGCCATGGGCCCCTTCTATTGTCCGACCGACCGCACCGTCTATCTGGACCTGGGCTTCTGGCAGGAGATGGAGACCCAGCTGGGCGCCTCGGGCGCCGACTTCGCCCGCGCCTATGTCATCGCCCATGAGTTCGGCCACCACGTCCAGACCCTGACCGGAACCTCCGACCAGGTGCGTCAGGCCCAGCAGCGCGCTAGGGGCGAGGCCGAGGCCAACCGCTATTCGGTGGCGCTGGAGCTTCAGGCCGATTGCTATGCCGGGGTCTGGGCCCGAAACGCCGCCGCCGTGTCGAACGGCGAGGTGGCGCTGGAGCCCGGCGACATCGAAGAGGGGATGAAGACGGCCCAGGCCATCGGCGACGATACGCTGCAACGCCGGGCGGGCGGGCGCGTCTCGCCCGAGAGCTTCACCCACGGCTCCTCGGCCCAGCGGGTCGAATGGCTGCAACGCGGCTATCAGTCCGGCGACCCCGCCGCCTGCGACACCTTCAGCGGCGCCTGAGCCGCCCAGCCTTCAGACTTCAGTACGGACCTCCCATGCATCCTCGCGCCGGCCAGACCGCTCTCGCCGAAGACCTGATCGACCTGGACGCCCTGCTGGGCGCCTATGAGAGCGTCGTTCCCGACATGGGCGATCCGGGCCAGAGGGTGGTCTTCGGCACCTCGGGCCATCGCGGCTCCAGCCTGGACGGCGCCTTCAACCAGACCCACATCCTGGCGATCGCCCAGTCGATCGCCGACTATCGCGCCGCCCAGGGGATCGACGGCCCCCTGTTCGTCGGCCGCGACACCCACGCCCTGTCCGAGCCCGCCTTCCGCACCACGATCCAGGTTCTGGTCGCCAACGGGGTGGAGGTGCTGATCGATTCCGGCGACGGCTTCACCCCGACCCCGGCCGTCTCCCACGCCATACTGACCCATAATCGGACCGGGCGGCGTCAGGCTGACGGCGTCCTGATCACCCCGTCGCACAATCCGCCGCGCGACGGCGGTCTGAAGTACAATCCCCCCTCGGGCGGCCCGGCCGGAAGCGAGGCGACCGCCGCCATCGCCGCCCGCGCCAATCAGCTGATCGAAGGCGGCCTGTCCGGGGTCAAACGCCTGCCCTTCGACCAGGCCCAGGCGGCGGCCGGCCGGTTCGACTTCATGACCGCCTATGTCGACGACCTCGACAGTGTCCTGGATCTGGACGCGATCCGCAATGCGGGGGTCCGGATCGGCGCCGATCCCCTGGGCGGGGCGGCCGTCGCCTATTGGGGTCGGATCGCCGAACGCTGGGACCTGGACCTGACCGTGGTCAATGCGGCCGTCGATCCGCGCTGGGCCTTCATGCCCCTGGACGCCGACGGCAAGATTCGCATGGACTGCTCCTCCCCCTCGGCCATGGCGGGTCTGATCGGCATGATGCAGGGCGGCTCGGCCTATGACGTCGCCTTCGGCAATGACGCCGACGCCGACCGGCACGGGATCGTCACGCCCGACGGGGGCCTGATGAACCCCAACCACTTCCTGGCCGCCGCCATCGCCTATCTGTTCGCCCATCGGCCCGGCTGGGGTCCGCAGGTGGCGGTGGGCAAGACCCTGGTCTCCTCCTCCATGATCGACCGGGTCGTCGCGGGCCTGGGTCGCCGCCTGCTGGAAACGCCCGTCGGCTTCAAACATTTCGTGCCCGGCCTGCTGGACGGGACAGTCGGCTTCGGCGGCGAGGAATCGGCGGGGGCGTCCTTCCTGCGCCGCGACGGAACGGTCTGGTCCACCGACAAGGACGGCCTCATTCTCTGCCTGCTGGCGGCCGAGATTCAGGCGCGCACCGGCGCCGGCGCCGACCGCCTCTACGCCGATCTGACCGACCGCTACGGCGCCCCCGCCTACGCCCGGATCGACGCCCCGGCCGACAGGGCGCAAAAGGCGCGGCTGGCGGCCCTCAGCCCCTCGGACGTGACCGCGACCACCCTGGCCGGTCAGCCCATCTCCGACATCCTGACCCAGGCCCCCGGCAACGGCGAGCCGATCGGGGGTCTGAAGGTCGTGACCGCCGACGCCTGGTTCGCCGCCCGTCCGTCGGGCACCGAGGACGTCTACAAGATCTACGCCGAATCCTTCCTCGGCCCCGACCATCTGGCCCAGGTCCAGACCGAGGCCAAGGCGGTGGTGGCCGCGGCCCTCTGCTGATCGGCGTCACCGCCCGACGGTGATCTCCATCGGTCGCGAGACGAACAGGCCCGGCCCGCCCAGGTCCAGCACCAGCCGGCGATCCTCAAAGGCCGCCATGCCGACCAGGGCGTCGGGGAAGCCCGGCACGGCCACATTGTCGTAAACCGCCACCTCGGCCCGGCGATAGATGTCGTCGCCGATGGTCAGGGTGCGCACGACCACCGTCTCGGCCCCCACCACCCCGCCCAGGACGATGCTCTGGCCGGCCGTGCGCGGTCGCCCGTCCAGCAGGCCGGCCGCCTGGGCCGTTTCGCGCGTCACCGCCAGCACGGCCGAGGCGCCGGTGTCCACCACCGCAGTCACCGTCGCCCCCTCCACCGTGATGGTCGTCTCCAGCGCCCGTCCGGCGCGCCGGACCGCGATCGGCGCCAGATCCCGGCCCGGCGTCCAGCCGTCTCTGGGCAGAAACCGCATCCGCCGCCGGCCGGTGTCCAGCTCCAGCACCACCTGGCTGAGCACGTCCTGGCCGATGATCAGGGGCGCGCCCAAGCCCTGTTCTCCCGCCAGCGGCCCCAGGTTCAGTATGGCGGTCCTCAGCCCGTCCAGCCTCAGTCCGCCGATCTGGACGTCCAGGGTCGCGGCCCGCCCCATCTGGGCCCCGCCCCCGACCCCATAGGCGACCATCGGCAGGGGAAGGCCCTCGCCCAGCCCCAGTCGATCCACCAGGGCGCGATCCACCACCGAATACTGGGCGCCGGAATCGACCAGGGCCCGGACCGGCGTCCCGTTCAGCAGAACCTCCACCGTCGGCGTCGCCGCGCGCGGCTGAGCATAGCCCAGCCAGCCCGAAGACCCGTCCGGTCCAAACCCCGCCTGGGGCTGTCGCCACAGCACATGGTCCCTCAGCCACCAAGCCCCGGCCACGCCGCCGGCGACCAGGCCCAGCCGGATCAGGAGATCGCGTCTTCTCATGTCTGATCACATGGACCGTCCGGCGCTTGGACGCCAGCGGGGACGATGGTCGCAGGGCCGTCCGCCACTGCGGTTTCGCGCGAGCGGCCCTCGAAAATCAGCACGAAATTGTCGCAAACCGGCTCGCCCGCCGCCCATCCGACAATTTCCTCCCGCGCATCGCCAGAAACCGGGTGACGCCGCCGCCCCGTCTGGCTAGGACCAGACCACTATGAGCACCTCCAGCGCCCGTTACGTCTCCACCCGCGGCCAGGCCCCCGAGACCGACTTCGCCGACGCCCTGCTGCGCGGCATCGCCCCCGACGGCGGCCTCTATATGCCGACCGCCTGGCCGAGGTTGTCGCCCTCCGCCTGGGACGCGAGCGCCGACTACAAGTCCATCGCCCTGCAAGCCGTCGCCCCCTTCATCGGCGACGCCCTGCCGGCGGGCGCGCTCGACCGCGCCCTGGACCGGCTGACGGCCGGCTTCGCCCATCCCGCCGTCACCCCCCTGGTGGAGCTTGAGCCCGGCCTGTTCGTGCTGGAGCTGTTCCACGGCCCCACCGCCGCCTTCAAGGATCTGGCGATGCAGCTGGTCGCCGCCCTGACGGACGAGGCCCTGGCGGCGTCCGGCGAGCGTCTGACCATTCTCACCGCCACCTCCGGCGACACCGGCGCCGCCGCCGTGCGCGCCTTCGCCGGCGCCCAATCCGTCGATCTGGTGGTGCTGCACCCGCTGGACCGCGTCTCGCCGGTTCAGCGCAAACAGATGACCACGGTCCAGGCCGACAATGTGCTGAATCTGGCCGTGCGCGGCGACTTCGACGACTGCCAGCGTCTGGTGAAGGGCCTGCTGGCTGAGGAGTCCCTACGCGAACGCGGCCGCCTGTCCTCGGTCAACTCCATCAACTGGGCGCGGCTGGCGGGCCAGATTCCCTATTATGTCTCGGCCACCGCCCAACTGGGCGGCCCGGCGACCTTCGTCGTTCCCACCGGCAATTTCGGCGACGCCTTCGCCGGCATCGCCGCCGCCCATATGGGCCTTCCAACCCGTGGTTTCGTCGCCGCTGTGAACCAGAACGACGCCCTGGCCCGCGCCGTCAACGACGGCCTCTATTCGCGCCGTCCCGCGATCGAGAGCGCCAGCGTCTCGATGGACGTCCAGGCTCCGTCCAACTTCGAACGCCTGGTCTATGAGGCGACCGGCCGCGACGGCGACCGCACCCGCGCCGTGTTCGAAACCTTCGCCCGCGACGGCGCCGTCGCCTTCGATCCGGATCTGCTGACCGCCCTGCGCGCCGCCGTCTCGGCCGTCTCCATCGACGAGACCGAGACCCGGGCCGAGATCGCCCACGCCCATGAGACCTGGGGCCGCGTCGTCTGCCCCCACACCGCCGTGGCCCTCGCCGCCGCCCGCCGCCTCGACCGCTCGACCGGCCCCGTCGTCGCCCTGTCCACCGCCCACCCGTCCAAGTTCGGCGCCTTCGTCTCCGACGTCCTGGGCTTCGAACCCGAGCCCGCGCCGGTCATCGCCGCCCTGGGCGATCAGGCCGAGCGGATGACGATCGTGGACGCCGACCTGGCCGCCGTCCTGGCCGAAATCAAAGCCTAAGGACGGCGTCCGAAAGACGAGCCGCATCTTCATAGGCGTCCAACGCAGAACTCAATTGTGTAGCCGATGGAGAGATACTTCCCGCATCTGCAAATTCTCGGCGTTCAAACGCGTCCTGGCGCGATGCGAGCATGTCGCCAAACCAAGCGTCCGCTTTATCCATCCAATCGCTCGGGAAAACAGGGCCCTTCCAGGCTTCGATATCTTTCGCGACGTTGTTGAACCATTCCAGGCTCACCGATTGATCCGTCTCACGCGCAAATTTCATACGCTGGAACAGTTCATCTGCTGCGGCAGCATCCGTGGGAGACGGTGAATTCCCCTGATCGTCCACCATCAGCATTGCCGGACCGCTGATGAATAGATTGTAGCCGGTGACGGCACGGAACAACGCTTTGTCGTCGTCGGTGATTTTAGACAGATCCGCTGCGGTCGCTTTGTCCGCTTCAGTCCAGGTCGATTCCGTTCCGAGCATCAAGAACTTGGTCATCGAGTCCTGCGGTGTCTCGATGAACACACCCTGTTTGGTAACAGGACTGCCAAGGTCGCTAACTTTGACGGTTCCATCTTCATTCAACTGAAAAAGCTCCGCCAGTGTGGACGGATTTGTCAGTGCGGACTGACCGATAAACTGACCGTTGGAAAAGAGCGAAGGAGCCTTGACGGGCTCACTCGAAGCCTTTGGCGACGCCGCAACCTCGGACGTAGAAGCGGGCGGCGGGGTTTGGCTCGCCGTATAAAACCGATGCGTGTACGCACCTTGTGTCACCGATCCGACAGACATGGGTCTCTCCAGACAACCTGCGTATGTGCTCGCAAAATGCGCGCCGCCGCAATCGATAACTATTTCTCCTTAAAAACAATCATTTGTTCAGCACCGGGGCTCAACACACTAATCCATCGCTGAGAAAATTCCCCTTTGGGCTGCAAAAGATTCCCAGTGACTCGGCAGATCGGCCACTCAAGCCGCCTTCTAAAAATCATGTTAGGGTTGTACATTGGCTTCGTCGCCATTCCGCGATCATCCGTTGGAGGAATAGCTGACATTTGTATGAACCTGCCGACGAGCGAGCCATAAGGCGGGGACGGCCTGGCGTGATCTGCACAGCCATTTCGGCGAGTGGAACTCGATCTACCGGCAGTTCCGGCGCTGGACGGCGGCGGGGGTCTGGGACGTGATGCTGGAGGCGCTGAACGAAGCCGGCGCAGGGCATGGCAGCGTCCAGATGATCGATTCCACCCTTATCCGGGCCCATCAGCACGCCGCCGGCGCGCTAAAAAGCGAGATCAGGACCGGGGTCTTGGCCGCTCGCGCGGCGGGTTCTCGACCAAGATCCATCTCCGCAGCAACGCTCTTGGCCTCCCTGTCGCGATCACGCCTGGCCACACGATACGACAAGGCCGCCGACAGCTTCCTCGGATTCGTCCTGGTCGCCGCAATCCGATTGTGGATCCGGCACTTTGTCCACCCTGCCTAGGACGGCGACGAGATCGCCTGGGTCAGGCGACCCAGGCCGTAGTTCAGGCCGCACTTCACATCATATTGGCGCGCCACGGACAGGATCGGCCGCCAGTCCCAGGTTTTGAACTCGCCGTCGTCGGCCCGCTTCATCAGGGCCTTGGACGCCTCTTCGCGTCCCTGCCACACGGCGGCGTAGATCAGGCCGAACTCGCGCCCGCCCAGGACCGTATCCTCCAGCGTCCGGCGCGACGACTGGGCCAGGGTCGACCCGGCCGAGAACCAGTTGGCGCTGGCGTTGGGCGAGGCCACGCCCCCGATGGCGGCCAGGGCCAGGCCGGCGATATCCAGGCTGCTGCGGGTCGCATTCCGGTCGATCGAGACGGCGGTCAGATAGCGGTCGCATCGCAGGTCGGATTCGGCGACCAGGGCGTAGACCAACTGCTTGCCCCGGGTCTCGGCGTTCCATTTCGCCCATTGGGCGTCCATCCGGTCCTCGGCGGCCTTACTCGCCTCGTCAGTGACGACATCGACCCCCAGCACCTGTCCCGTGCCGCCGACGCCCAGTCCGCCCTGGGGCTTCATCTTCAGCGTGGTGCAGCCGGCGGCGGCAAGGCAGGCGGCGATCGCCATGCCCCTCATGGTCATACGCATAGGCAGCCTCCCCTTTGCAGGGGAGACTGCGTCAACAATCAGACGTTGTCAAACCGTCGGTATGCGAACTAGCGGCGACGCCCGCCCGTCAGCATGCCCATCAACAGCAGGCCGACGCCGGCCACCGACAGGGTGGTCACCAGCGGCCGCTTGCGCGCCTCGGCGGCGACGGTGCGGGCCTTGTCGCGATAGTCGGCCGGCGCCTTTTCGACCAGCCGATCGACCGCGTCCATCGCCTTGCCGAAGGTCTCCAGCGACCGGCCCTTGGCGTCCTCGAACGCGCCTTCGACCTGCAGCTTCTGGTCGCCGACCAGCTTGCCGAAACCCTTCTTGGTCTTGCCGGTCGCCTGATACGCGGCGCCCTCGATCCGTTCGTCAGTCATGGTGAAATCTCATCCTCGGGGAGCGCGGCCGTGGCCGCATCTCCACCAAAACCCCAGCCCGCCCTTCAGTTCCAGCGACAAGGCGGCGCAGGCGGCGGATTTTTCCAATCCCACAGCCGCTTCCCGCCAGCCGGAACCGCGCGCGCCTTCTAGACCCGCCGCGTTCGGCCGTGTCGCCCCGACCGGCCTCCAAACGCAAAGAGGAGAGCCCCCGTGTACGCTCTGAAAGACAAGGTCGCCGTCGTCACCGGCGCCAGCTCCGGCATCGGCCAGGCGGCCGCCCGACTGTTCGCCCGCCTGGGCGCCAAGGTGGTGGTTTCGGCCCGCCGAGAAGCGGAACTCGCCGCCCTGGTCGCGGCCATACAGGCCGAAGGGGGCGAGGCCTGCGCAGTCCCAGGCGACGTGTGCGACGAGGCCACGGCTGCGGCCCTGACCACGGCGGCGGAGGAGCGGTTCGGCGGCCTGGACATCGCCTTCAACAACGCCGGCGCCATCCCCGAAACCGCCCCGACGCCGGACCTGTCGGTCGCCGGCTGGAAACAGACCCTGGACATCAACCTGACCGGCGCCTTCCTGTGCGCCAAGCATCAGATCCCCGCCATGCAGAGGCGCGGCGGCGGCTCGATCGTCTTCACCTCCACCTTTGTCGGCCATACCGTCGGCTTTCCGGGCATGGCGGCCTACGCCTCGGCCAAGGCGGGTCTGATCGGCCTGACCCAGGTCATCGCGGCCGAGTTCGGCGCCCAGAACATCCGCGCCAACGCCCTGCTGTGCGGCGGGGTGGACACGCCGATGGGCCGGGCCGTCGCCGACACCCCCGAAACCCTGGCCTTCGTCTCGGGCCTGCACGCCCTCAAACGCATCGCCCAGCCCGAGGAAATCGCCCAGGCCGCCGCCTTCCTGGCCTCCGAGGCCGCCGGCTTCATGACCGGCACGGCGACACGGGTGGACGGCGGCGTCTCCATCTGCCGGACCTGATCTCGGGGCGATGTCTCCTCCCCCTCTGGGGGAGGTGGCGCGGCGCCTCTTCGGCGCCGTGACGGAGGGGGTCTCAATCCGGATTCGATGCGGCGGAGAGCCCCCTCCGCCCTTCGAAGCCCCTCTCGCAGGCGGTCGGGAGATGGCTCATGTCGCACGAGGAGCGGCGATGAACCTCGGTCTTTTCAACGCGCTGGCGCGGTTCTAAACCGATCGGCGCGGTGCCTTTCCTATCCGTGCGATCATCCGGCTCCGGTCTTTGAAAACTGAGCCCCTCGCCTTCGGCCCTGCGGCCTCGGCCCCGTCGATTTCGGACAGATCGGACACATCGGACACTCTTTTTCAGAGTCCGGCGCGCCGCCGATTTCGGACACATCGGACACATCGGACACATCGGACACTGTTTTCCCTGTCCGACGCATCACCCCTTCAGACGGTCTCTACCGCCCGCCAGTGGTCCATGCGGCGCAGGAAGACCGCCGGGTCCTTGGGCGTGACCAGTTTGGACGGGTCGTGGAAGATGCGATCGTGCAGGCGGGTGACGGTGAACCTCAGGGCCGCCGCCTCGCCCAGTCGCGGCAGGGCGGCGCGTTCGGCCTCGCTCAGCGGCCGCACCGCCTCATAGCCGCGCTGGAAGGCCGCCAGGGCGTCGGGCATGGGCCGCCCCTCGGCGTCGAAACCCCAGGCCGACAGGGCGATGGCCAGGTCATAGACCAGCGGTCCGGTGCAGCCGAAGTAAAAGTCGATCACGGCCGAAACGGTCCCGTTCTCGAACAGGATGTTGTCGGGGAAATAGTCGGCATGGATCGCCCCGGTCGGCAGATCATCCGCAAACGGATTATCCAGCCGCGCCAGCGCCGCCTCGACCTGATCCAGCAGGCTGCGGTCCTCGCCCGAGGCGCCCGCCGCGCACCGGTCCGCCAACCGCCGCCACATGGCCGGCCCGACCGGATTCTCGCGCCGCCCGGCGAAGCTCTGGGCCGTCTGGTGCAGCCGCGCCAGCACCGCCCCCGCCGCCGCCTGGTCGGCTTCCGACGGATGGCGCAGCCAGGCGCCGGTCTTCCATTCGATCACCGCCGCCGCCCGGCCGTTCAGCCGCCCCAGCCATCCGCCCGACCGGTCCTTGATCGGCGTCGGGCAGGGAAAGCCCCGCCCCGCCAGATGGGCCGTCAGCCCCAGGCAGAAGGGCAGAGACGCCTCGTCCGTCCGCGCCTCGAACAGGGTCAGGACGAACCGTCTGCGGCTCGCCCCGTCCTGGGTCTCCAGCCGGTAGTTGGTGTTCTCCACCCCTTCGGCGATGGCGGTCAGTTCGACCACCTCGCCCAGGTCGTAGCCGGCCAGGAACGCCCTGGCCTCGTCCAGCGAAACGGGGGTGAAGACCGCCATGGCCTAGTTCAGGCCCGCATCGGCGCGGCGCGCGCGCACGATCTCGGCCAGGTCGGCCATGATGCTCTCGGTCGTGGCCCAGCGGCCGGCGCCCCGGCCCCGGCAGCGCCACACCCGCCCGTCGGCGCCGTAAACCTTCAGGGCGTTGCCCTCGCCGCGCAGGCTGGAGAACAAGGGGTCGCCGTGCCCGGCCGTCAGCTTGACCGACGGCGTGATGACCCCGTCCTTCAGATGGGCGGCGCCGATCTGGCGCACCCCGCCCTCGGCCGACGTCGCCTCGGTCAGGCAGTCGCGCGGGACCTCGCCGTCGGGCGAGCGGCCGAAGGCCTCGTGGCACAGCAGCCGCACCTTGGCGGCGGCGTCCAGCCCCTCCAGGTCCGCCGACGGGTCCTCTTCCGCAAAGCCCGCCGCCCGGGCGTCGGCCAGGGCCTCGGCGAAGGCCGCCCCGTCGCCCAGCCGCTCCAGCATGAAGTTGACCGTGCCGTTCAGCACCGCCTCGAACCCGACCACCTCGCCGGCGGCGCGGGCCGCCCGCACCGTCTCGATCATCGGCGAGCCGCCGCCGACCGAGGCCGACCAGAAGATCCGTCGCCCCTTGGCCTTGGCCAGATCCTGAAGCCCGCCGGGATCGCGGCTGACCGCCTGTTTATTGGCGCTGGCCACGTCGCAGCCGGCCTCCAGGGCGGCGCGGATCACCGCATGGCCCGCCTCGCCTTCCGACAGGGCCTCCAGCACGATGTCCGGCTTCTTGGCCCAGAGGACCGCCGGATCGGCGGTGAACAGCGACTGCGGACAGGCCACGTCGCGGACCTTCTTCGGGTTGCGCACCAGCACCCCCACCACGTCATAGCGCGGATCGTTCAGCAACCGCGCCAGGACCCCGCCGCCCACCACGCCGCAGCCGGCGACCGCCACCTTCAGCGGCGGCAGGGCCGGCGCCGGTCCGGGGGGCGCCGACCGCTTGCCGATCACCGTGCCGTCGGCCCGGTCCAGGGCCGCGACCTCGATCTCCACGCCCCGGCTCTCGCCCAGGTCGATCGCGTCGTGCTGAACCAAGGCGCCGCCCAGCTTGCGCGCCACGTCCCAGGACGCCCGGCGATAGCGCAGGGCCGGGGCCGTCCGGTCGTTCGGATCATGGTCGTAAAGGCCGTCGACGTCCTTCACCAGCCGCACCTTCTTCAGCCCCAGTTCCGCGGCCAGGAAGACCGCCGTCAGGTCCGACCCGCCCCGGCCCAACAGGGCGATCCGCCCGTCCGGCCGCACCGCGCCGAAGCCGGGAACCACCACCACCTCGTGCCGGTCCAGCGCCTGTTTCAGATGGTCGGGCCGCAGGCCGCAGGGGCGCGAATGCTCCGGCTCCCCCTCGGCGACGATGCCCAGCTCCCGCACCGACAGGGCGCAGGCGTCCAGGCCGATCCGATCACAGGCGATGGCGACCAGGGCCGCCGACTTCTCCTCGCCCAGGGCCACATAGCCGGGCAACAGTTCGTTGGAATGGGCCAGGCCCAGCGCCCGCGCCTCGCCCAGCATCTGGTCGGTCGCCCCGCCGAAGGCCGAGACCACCGCCACCACCTTCCGTCCCGCCCGCACATGGCCGTAGACGGCCGAGGCCACCAGCGGCGCCTCCGCCGGGGTTCGCAGGATCGATGAGCCGAACTTCAGCACCACAACCTCGGCGGCGGGCTGTTTACTCGGTTCGAGGGTCTCGGATTTCTCTACTACGGCGAGGGAGGCTGACATTGGGTTTCTCGGGCGATGTTCGGAAGGGGTGGGGTGAAATGAAAAACCCCGCCTGGCGGACCGGGCGGGGTTCGGGTTCTGCGGTTGCCGGTGTTCGGCGCGCTAAACTCGTCCCGCCCGTGAGGGCATGGTGGTGGTGGTGCCGGTGGTGCCGCCAATAATCGAGCCGCCAATGGTCATGCCGAAGGCCGTCGCGGCGAGGCCGGCGACGGTCGAAACTTCGGCGATGAGCAGGTGCTGGCGCACAGATCTGATCCGGTTGAAATCTGAGCCTAGGGTGATCGGACCACACCCTCGCTGTCAAGCCGCATTGGATGATTTTTTCGCAACGACGACTTTGGAGGTCGTTTCAGACCAGCCAAGGCCGCGCGAACTATCAACTTGGGTTGAATTTTTCGCTTGACCGGCTCCGCTTGTTTGATCAACGTAAGATCACTCATCAAGACCGGCTGAGGGATTAGGCCCTTTGACGCCGGGGCAACCATCGGGTTCCGCCCGAAACGGTGCCAACTCCTGCGGGGTCCTTCGGGGTCGCGAGAGATGAGTGGAGCATCGACGAGGCGACGCTCCACGATCTGTCACCGCATCGAGCCTTGCTGAGCGAGAACGATGCGGACGACGATAGATGACCCTGGCTGAAACATCCCTGCTCGAAGAACCCGACTGTCGGCCCCAGCCGACGGCCAAGCCTGTGCGCGAACGCGGCGGCGCCCGCGACGTGATCGTTCCCCTTCCCGCCGACTTCCGCCTCGCTTCCGGCGAAAAACTGAAACAGCCCAACGTCATCGGCCGCCTGCACGGCCGCGCCGGGGCGCCCGTCGTCGTGGTGGCGGGCGGCATCTCGGCCGGCCGGTTCGTCCACCGCACCGAGACCAACGGCCTGGGCTGGTGGTCCGGCGCCGTCTCCATGCGCGGCCCCATCGACCTGTCGAGGCTCCAGGTCCTGGCCGTCGACTTCGCGCCCGGCCAGGAGTTCCAGGATGCGCCCGTCACCATCACCACCCACGACCAGGCCCGCCTGCTGGCCCTGGTTCTGAACCATCTGCGGATCGAACGGGTCGCCGCCTTCGTCGGCTGTTCCTACGGGGGCATGGTCGCCCTGGCCTTCGCCGAACTCTATCCCGACTGGGCCGAACAGCTGATCGTCGTCTCGGCCGCCCACCGCGCCCATCCCCAGGCCACGGCCTGGCGCGGCATCCAGCGCCGTATTCTTCAGTTCGCCGTCGACGCCGGCCGACCGGAAGAAGGCGTCGCCCTGGCCCGCGAACTGGCCATGACCACCTATCGCACGGCGGAAGAGTTCAACGACCGGTTCGACACCACCGCCCCGGCCGCCGTCGGCGGCGCCTATCCCGTCTGCGACTATCTGACGGCGCGGGGCCAGGCCTACCGCACCCACACCACCCCGACCCGCTGGCTGTCGATGTCGGATTCGCTGGATCGCCACAGCGTGACGCCCGAGGCCATAACCACCCCCGTCACCCTGATCGGCTTCACCTCCGACCGGCTGGTGCCGATCGACGACATGCGCGAACTGGCTGCGCGCCTGCCGACCCTGTGGCGCTTCGTCGAGGCGCCCTCCCTCTACGGCCACGACGCCTTTTTGAAGGAGGACGCCTTCGTCGGCGAAGTCCTCCGCGCCGCCTTCAAGGATATCCAAGCATGACGACCCGCCCCGCCAGCCCGCACACCATCGCCGCCCGCACGGGCGTGGATACGGACACGGCCCACGGCGCGGTCATGCCGCCGCTCTATCTGTCGTCCAACTATTCCTTCGCCGGTTTCGACCAGAAGCGGAAGTACGACTACAGCCGATCGGGCAATCCGACCCGCGACGTCCTGGCCGAGACCCTGGCCGAGCTGGAGGGCGGCGCCGGCTGCGTCATCACCGCCACCGGCATGGCGGCCGTCGATCTGCCCCTGGCCCTGCTGGAGCCCGGCGACCTGCTGATCGCCCCGCACGACTGTTACGGCGGCACCTGCCGCCTGCTGAACGCCCGCGCCCGCAAAGGCCATTTCGAGCTGCTGCTGGTCGATCAGGGCGATCCGGAAGCCCTGGAGGCCGCCCTGGCGCTGAAGCCCAAGCTGGTCTTGGTCGAGACCCCGTCCAACCCGCTGCTTCGTCTGGTCGATGTCGCCGACATCTGCACCCGCGCCCATGCGGCGGGCGCCAAGGTCGTCTGCGACAACACCTTCCTGTCGCCGGCCCTTCAGAACCCGATCAAGCTGGGCGCCGACTTCGTGGTCCATTCCACGACCAAGTTCATCAACGGCCATTCCGACGTGGTCGGCGGCGCGGTCGTGTCGGCCGACGCCGAGGATCACCAGACCCTGGCCTGGTGGGCCAACTGCACCGGCGTGACCGGCTCGCCCTTCGACGCCTATCTGACCCTGCGCGGCGTGCGCACCCTGTTCGCCCGGATCGAGCGGCAGCAGGCCACGGCCGGCGCGATCGCCCAAAGGCTGGCCGGCCACCCGGCGGTCAAGGCCGTCCACTATCCGGGCCTGAAGTCCCACCCGAACCACGCCCTGGTCACGGCCCAGCAAGCGGGGCCGGGCGCCATGCTCAGCTTCGAACTGGCGGGCGGGGCCGAGGCGGTGCGGACCCTGGTCGAAAGCCTGGACGTCTTCACCCTGGCCGAATCCCTGGGCGGGGTTGAAAGCCTGATCGCCCATCCCGCCACCATGACCCACGCCGCCATGACGCCGGAACAGCGCGCCACCGCCGGCATCGGCGACGGCCTGGTGCGGCTGTCGGTCGGGCTGGAACATGTCGAGGATCTGATCGCCGACCTGTTCCCGGCGCTGGACGCCCTCACGCCGGCCGCAGCGGCCGAGGCGGCGTAAATTTTCGCTTGCAGAAGGGACCGATCCGGGGCAAATGCGCCGCCCCGGCCGCGGTCCCTTCGTCTATCGGTTAGGACGTCAGGTTTTCAACCTGAAAAGAGGGGTTCGATTCCCCTAGGGACTGCCACCGGCGCCGTTCATCGGCGGCATGACGAGGCGTATTGAGAAAGCGCTCCGCCTCCAGATTAAGATTTCAGTAAGCATTTTGTTCGGATCGAGACACCAACTCATTCGAATCACGGACTTTTTTCGGACGCAGTCAGGAACTATCCACAGGCGTTGTGGTTAATTCCCCGTTAGCGCGGCGCAGAAGCGCCTGTCCTTCTGAACCGAGATTCTGATGTATATCGCCATCGCCCGTCCGGCGGTGGAGCCCCAAGGCCCCGACGCCGTCGCCGTCCCCGGCTCTCCCGCCATCCTCGAATTGTCGCCGCGCGCCCTGCATGCGCGCCTTCTGGAAAACGCCGCCCTCAGGCGGATGCGCGGCCTGGAGCGCCGCCGCGAGCATCGGCTGGAAGACGCCGACTACTGGCTGCACGCTGCGCCGATGGCCGTGCGAAAGGCCAGCGCCCTGCGCGAGGACAAGAGTTTCGCCCCCCTGCCCTGATCCGTTGGCGGGTCGCCTGGCCTGATCAGCGGAGCTCCGGCGTCCGACGTCTCAGCGAGGCCGCCAGCTTGTCCAGCTTTTGACGGGCGGACTTGGGGCGGACGCGTTTGCGGTGCTCGAAACCGCCACCCCACCGCTGATGCATCGCCGCGTCCAAATGGGGATGGCGGTCATGCTGGTGCACGACGGCGCTGGCCGTGCCGTCCGGGTTGACGACCCGGCCGCCTTGCACCGACAGAAGGTCGCCCGGCGTCAGGCCCAGGGTCGCCACGCGGCCATAGTTGGGCTGGACCGTCGCCGCCGCCAGACCCTGATGGATCGCCATGTTGAAGGCCGCCTGATCCGCGCCGAAGGCCCCGCCGATCTCGGAACGCGGAATGGCGGCCAGCGCCAGGATCAGCCGCGACAGGCGCGACACCTCGACCCGCGGCCCCAAGAGGGTGCCCACGCACAGGCAGGAACGATCGGCCAGGGCCGTCGCCGTCGCCTCGCCGAACAGGGCGCGCAGATATTTCATGTTGAAGGCGTGAGCGCCCAGGGGGGCCTCAGCCTCGATGAAGACTTCCAGCCCGTGCGGATGGGGCGCGAACGGCGAAGCCTGAAAGACGACGTCGCGCACGTCGCAGGCCAGGGCCGCGCCGGGCCGATCGCCCAGCAGGCCGGCGAAGGCGACGAACCTCTGCATCACCGGATGGGGCGCCCAGCCGCGCCAGGTCGGCGCGTCCACGGCGGTCACGCCATTCTGGGCCAGAAATTCGCGCAACTCGGCGTCCGCATCCACCACCAGGGCGACAGGACCGTCGAACACCGCCCGCAAGGACCGCACGAAGGGCGCGACATCGGCCGCATCATAGCCGGTGGCGTAGCCGACCACCACATCGCCGTCAGGCAAGGGAGTCATCCCGCGCTCCGCCTCCAGCGCCTGGGCCAGCCAGTCCAGATAGTCCGACCGGGCCGCTGCCTGTTTCATCGGCTCAGCGCGCGGCCATCAGATCGGCGAACCGGTCGAACAGATACAGGCTGTCCGTGGGTCCGGGCGAGGCCTCGGGGTGGTGCTGAACGCTGAAGATCGGCTTGTCCTTGACGGCGATGCCGCAGTTGGTGCCGTCGAACAGGCTGACGTGGGTTTCGGTCACGGCGTCGGGCAGGCTGTCGCGGTCCACGGTGAAGCCGTGGTTCATCGAGACGATTTCGACCTTGCCGGTGGTCAGATCCTTGACCGGATGGTTGGCGCCGTGGTGCCCCTGATCCATCTTCACCGTCTTGGCGCCCAGGGCCAGGGCCAGCATCTGGTGGCCCAGGCAGATGCCCATCAGGGGCTTGCCGCTGGCGACCAGCTTCTGGATCTCCGGCACGGCGTATTCACCGGTCGCGGCCGGATCGCCCGGCCCGTTCGACAGGACGACGCCGTCCGGATTGCGCGCCAGCACCTCTTCCGCCGTCGTCGTCGCCGGGACCACGGTGATGCGGGCGCCGGTCGAGGCCAGGGCGCGCAGGATGTTGCGCTTCACGCCGTAGTCGATGACCACGACGTCCTTGCGCCCCTGGGTCTTGGGGTGGCCTTCCGGCCATTCCCACAGCCCCTCGTCCCATTCGAAGGCTTGCAGGGTGGAGGCGGGCTTGGCCAGGTCCAGACCGACCAGACCGGTCCATTGCCGCGCCTGGGCGACCAGGGCCTCCAGATCGAACGCGCCGTTCGGATCATGGGCGATCACGGCGTGGGGCGCGCCCTTGTCGCGGATGATCTTGGTCAGGGCGCGGGTGTCCACCCCGGCCAGACCCACGACGCCGCGACGCTTCATCCAGGCGTCGAAACCCGCATCCGAGCGATAGTTGGCCGGATCGGTCGGCACGTCGCGGAAGATCGCGCCCCGCGCCGAGGTGTCCGAGCCGCCGCCCATCTGTTCGATGTCTTCGACATTGGTCCCCACATTGCCGACGTGCGGGAAGGTGAAGGCCAAGATCTGGCTCATGTAGGACGGGTCGGTCAGGATTTCCTGATAGCCGGTCATGGCGGTGTTGAAGACCACCTCGCCCAGGGCCGATCCGACCGCCCCGACTCCGATTCCCTGAAGGATCGTGCCGTCTGCGAGCGCGAGAACGCCTGTGGCGCCCGGAAGAATCTTGGTCGTCATGGGCGCGCTCCTAAACACGAATCCAGCCCGAAAGGAGGCCGAAGACAAACGGCGGGCTCGTTAAGCCCTGCCGTCCGCTCCGTCAACGTCCGCAGGATCAGGCCGGGCCGATCAGACGGAACTGAGCCGCCGAACCGCCCTGGGCGTGCGGGGCCAGCCACAGGTCGAACAAGCCCGGCTCGATCCGGTAGGCGCCGTCCTCGCCGATGAAGCCCAGCTGACGCGGATTCAGGGTGAAACGCACCGTCTGGCTCTGACCGGGGCGCAGGCTGACCCGTTTGAAGTCCTTCAGCAGACGGCCCGGCTGGGTCAGGCTGGCGACCCGGTCGTGGATATAGAGCTGCACCAGTTCCTCGGCCGCGTGGACGCCCCGGTTGGTCACGGTGACGGCGACGTCCAGCGTCCCGTTCCACGGCAGTTGATCGCTCGCCATCTCAACCGGCCCATAGACCACCTCGCCGTAGGTCAGGCCGAAACCGAACGGATACAGGGCCGTATTGGTCGTCTCGCGATAGCGGGCCTTGTATTCCTCGACCGGCAGGTCCGGGTTGGCCGGACGTCCCGTGTTCTTGTGGTCGTAGGAATAGGGCTGCTGGCCCGACTTGTGCGGGAAGCTGATCGGCAGGCGGGCCGAAGGCCCATGGGCGCCGAAGATCACGTCCGCGACGGCGTTGCCCATCTGCTCGCCCAGGAACCAGGTCACAACCACCGCCTGGGCGTTCTTGACATTGCCTTCCAGCGCCAGGGCCCGGCCGTTGCGCAGCAGGATGACCATCGGCTTGTTCAGCGCCGCCATGGCGTCGACCAGGGCCATCTGCGGAGCCGGCACGACGATCTCGGTGCGGGACTGTGCCTCGCCCGACATCTTCTGGCTTTCGCCGATGGCGAGCACGATGACATCAGCGTTGGCGGCCGCACGGACAGCCTCGTCGATGCCGCCGTCCAGCGCGCTCTCGACGCCGGAGCCGCGCGCGACGGTCAGGGCTTGCGGATCGCTCATGGCGGCGCGGAAGCCGGCCTCCAGCGAGACGCGACGCTCAGGCGCGCCCCAGATGGTCCAGGGCCCCCAGACATTGTCCACGTCATCGGCGAAGGGGCCGATCAGGGCGATCTTCTGGCTCTTGTTCAGCGGCAGAAGGCCGTTGTCGTTCTTCAGCAGGACCACGGACTTGCGGCCCGCTTCGCGCGACAGGGCGATATGATCGCGCGAGCCGACCACGGCCTTCTCACGCGCCACGTCCGTGCCGCGATAGGGATCGTCGAACAGGCCCAGCGCCGCCTTGGTGTGCAGCAGACGGCGCACCGCCTCGTCCAGTCGGGCCATCGACACCTCGCCCGAGGCGACCAGGCTGGGCAGATGCTCCAGATAGAGGCCCGAGACCATCGACACGTCCACGCCGGCGTTGAAGGCCAGGCGGGCGGCGTCGCGGCCGTCCTCGGCGAAGCCGTGGGCGATCAGCTCCTGTTCGGAGGTGTAGTCCGAGACGACGAAGCCCTCGAAACCCCATTCGCCGCGCAGAATGTCGGTCAGCAGTTTGCGGCTGCCCGAGGCCGGCACCCCGTTCAGATCGTTGAAGGCGCTCATGATCGACAGACAACCCGCATCCACCGCCGCCTTGAACGGCGGCAGGAAGACCCCGCGCAGGGTCTGTTCGCTCATGTCGGTGGTGTTGTACTCGACCCCGCCGATGGCGGCCGAATAGGCGGCCATGTGTTTGGCGGTGGCCAGGACGGCGTCGCGGTCGTCCAGCCCCTTTTCACCCTGGAAGCCGCGCACCCGGGCGGCGGCCAGCAGATTGTTCAGCAGAACGTCCTCGCCCGCGCCCTCGACGTTGCGGCCCCAGCGCTGGTCGCGGGCCACGTCCACCATGGGGGCGTAGGTCTGGTGCACGGCCGAGGCCGCCGTCTCCACCGCCGCCGCCCGGGCGGTGCGATAGGCCAGTTGGGTGTCGAAGGCCGCCGCCTCGGCCAGGGGCACGGGGAAGATGGTCGACAGGCCGTGGATCACGTCCGCCGCGAACAGCAGCGGGATCTTCAGCCGGCTCTCTTCCATCGCGACCTGCTGGATGCGGCGGCCGGCCTCGGCGCCGATGCCGTTGAACAGGCTGCCGACCTTGCCTTCGCGGATCATGGCGGTGACGCGGGCGGGATCGCCCGTGCCGTCCAGCGGGTTCACCGCCGTCGGCATCCAGCGGAACGGATCGGCGAGCAGATTGAGCTGGCCCGCCTTCTCCTCGACCGTCATGGCCGAAATCAGATCCTCGATCCGCTGGCGGTGACGCTGAACGGCGCGGGCGGTTTCGGCGGAAGCAGGCATGGAATACACTCCGGCGCCCATCAGGGCGAGAAGCCCGAGGCCAGACAAGAAGTTTCGACGGGAAGCCGAAGGCTTTTCAGGTCGCGTCTTAATGGGGCGCTCCTTCGGGGCAGATGGATCGGCGAACTGGTGGCCTAACCTCTGGCGACCGCCCCCGTCCAGACCCGCGCCGCATGTAAATGATGTAACAGACCCCGGCCCCCTTCAACCCGACATCAGGCTTAAGGCCAAGCTCAGCCCAAGGCGATGTCCAGGAACATCATGCCGACCAGACCGATCATCAGCCCGATCATGGAGCCGTCGCCGGTCGATCGCTCGCGCGTCTCGGGAATGATCTCTGCAGTGACGACATAGATCATGGCTCCGGCCGCCAGACCCAGGCCCCAGGGCAGGGCGCCGGGCAAGGCGCCGACCACGCTCGCGCCGATCAGCCCGCCGACCGGCTCGACCAGACCCGAGGCCAGGGCGCCCGCAAAGGCGGCGATGCGGCCATACCCCAGCGAGGCCATGGCCGCCGACACGGCCAGGCCTTCGGGCATGTTCTGAATCCCGATGCCGAGCGTCGTCGCCAGCCCCTGGTGCAGGTCGCCGCCGCCGAAGCTGACGCCCACGGCCGCGCCTTCCGGAAAGTTGTGCAGGGTGATGGCGATGATGAACAGCCAGATGCGGCGCGCCAGATTTTTCGACTGGGCCGGTCCGATCGCCAGCATGTCCACCGGCGCGAACCGGTTCATCAGGCCGATGACCGTGGCCCCGATCAGCACCGCCGCCGCCATGGTTCCCGCCGCCCAGCCGCGCGACGCCCCGCCCGTTTGCAACACCTCCACCCCCGGCATGATCAGCGAGAAGAAGGAGGCCGCCAGCATGACGCCGGCGGCGAAGCCCAGGAGCACGCTCTGGGTCTGCTGACCGGGCCTTTTGACCACCAGCATCGGCGCAGCGCCGACCGCCGTCATCAGACCCGCCGCCAGACTGCCCAGGGCGCCCGCGGCGATAGGGGACAGGGATTCCATCATCGCCCTGCTGTGACGCCGCACACGACAAGAGACAAGCGGCGATGGGGCGTTTAGAGAAACCTTCATGTCCCAGGCCGCCTCCCCCGCGCCGCGCCCGGACGCCGCCTCCGCCCTGGGGGCCGCCCGCCGGGTCGTGGTCAAGATCGGATCGTCTCTGTTGATCGACGCCGAGACGCGGCGGCCGACGCGCGACTGGCTGGCCGCCATGGCCGAAGATCTGGCGCGGCTGAGGACCGAGGGGCGCGAGGTGATCGTCGTCTCGTCCGGTTCGATCGCACTGGGGCGCGGCCGCCTGCCGAACCTGGGCGCGCGGCTGGAGGACAAGCAGGCGGCGGCCTCGGTGGGCCAGTCCCTGCTGATGGCCGCCTGGTCCGAAGCCCTCGCCCCTCACGGCCTGGTCGCCGGGCAGGTCCTCCTGACCCGCGACGACACCGAACGGCGCCGGCGCTGGCTGAACGGCCGCGCCACGGTCGAGGCCCTGCTGGCCCACGGGGTCGTGCCCATCGTCAATGAGAACGACACCGTCGCCACCGAAGAGATCCGCTATGGCGACAACGATCGGCTGGCGGCGCGCACGGCCCAGCTGGCGCGGGCGGATCTGCTGATTTTGCTGTCCGACGTCGACGGCCTCTACACCGCCGATCCACGGCGAGACCCGAACGCCGTCCACCTGCCTCTGATCGAGAGCCTCGGCCCCGACGTCCTGGCCATGGGCGGCGGCGCCAACGCCCAGGCCGGGGTCGGCACCGGCGGCATGGCGACCAAGCTGGCCGCCGCCCAGATCGCCCGCTCAGCCGGCTGCGCCACCGTCATCGCCTCGGGCCAGACCCTGTCGCCTCTGAGCGCGGTTCGCACCGGGGCGCGCGCCACCCTGATCACGGCGCCGGACACCCCGATGGCCGCCTATAAGCAGTGGATCGCCGGCAGCCTGTCCCCGGCCGGCGCCCTGACGCTGGACGACGGCGCCGTCGCCGCGCTGAAGGCCGGCAAGAGCCTGTTGCCCGCCGGGGTCACGGCCGTGACCGGCGATTTCGAAAAGGGCGACTGCGTGCGCCTGACCGACACCGAGGGCCGGTCGGTCGGGGTGGGCTTGGCCGCCTACGCCGCCGAAGAGGCCGCCCGCATCCGGGGCCGCCGCAGCGATGAGATCGAGTCCGTTCTGGGCTATCGCGGCGCCTCGGTCCTGATCCACCGCGACGACCTGGTGCTGGACGACCGATGACCGAGACCCTGACGCTGAACGAACAGATGCTGGCGCGGGGCCGCCGCGCCCGCGCCGCCGCCGCCGGCCTGCGCGACGCCCCCGCCGTCGCCCGCACCCGCGCCCTGGACGGCCTGGCTCGACGGCTGATCGCCGCCGAGGCGGACATTCTGGCCGCCAATGCGCGAGACGTGGCGGCCGGCCGCGCCAACGGCATGAGCGAGGCCCTGATCGACCGGCTGGCTCTGACCCCCGCCCGCATCGCCGGCATGGCTCAGGCAGTGGCGACCATCGCCGCCGTGCCCGATCCCCTGGGCGTCGAGACCGAGCGCTGGACCCCCGCCAACGGTCTGGACATCGCGCGGGTCCGCACCCCGATCGGGGTGCTGGGCGTGATCTATGAGAGCCGGCCCAACGTCACCGCCGACGCCGCCGCCCTGTGCGTCCGCTCGGGCAACGCCGCCATCCTGCGCTGCGGATCGGATTGCCTCCAGTCCTCCCTCGCCATCGCCGGCCTGATCGCGGAATCCCTGGCGGAGGCCGGCCTGCCGGCGGATGCGGTGCAACTGGTCGATACGCCCGACCGCGAAGCCGTCGGCCTGATGCTGGGCGGGCTGGACGGGGCGATCGACGTCATCATTCCGCGCGGCGGCAAGAGCCTGGTGGCCCGAGTCCAGGCCGAGGCCAAGACGGCGGTGCTCAGCCATCTGGAGGGGCTGAACCACACCTATCTGCACGAGGCGGCCGATCTGGAGGTCGCGCGCGCCGTGGTGCTGAACGCCAAGATGCGGCGGGTTTCGGTCTGCGGCGCGACCGAGACCCTGCTGGTGGATCGCGCGGCTGCCGAACGTCTGCTGCCCCCGGTCGCCGCCGACCTGATCGCCGCCGGATGCGAACTGCGCGGGGACGATGCGGCGCGGGCCCTGGTCCCCGCCATGATCCCGGCGACAGAGGCCGACTGGACCACCGAATATCTGGCGCCCGTCCTGGCGGTTCGGGTGGTGGAGGATCTGGACGCGGCCGTGGCCCACATCGCCCGCTACGGTTCGGGCCATACGGAGGCGATCATCACCACCGACGCCAGGGCCGCCGAACGGTTCGCCGCCCAGGTGGACAGCGCCATCGTCCTGATCAACGCCTCGACCCAGTTCGCCGACGGGGGAGAGTTCGGCTTCGGCGGCGAGATCGGCATATCGACCGCCCGCCTGCACGCCCGCGGCCCCGTCGGCGCCGAACAGCTGACGACCTACAAATACGTCGTGCGGGGTCAGGGCCAGACGCGGCCGTGACGCAAAAAGGCTGGAGACGTTTTCCGCCTCCGGCCCCTTCGGATCATCTCATCACGGCCTCAAGCAGCGCGAAGCGCGATAGGCCCAAGAGCAAGCTTATGCTCTGCCCTCGGGCAGAGCATAAGCGATCACATAGTCGCCGCGGGGCGTCTCCATGAAGTGATGGCCGCCCGCCATGATGACGAGATACTGGCGGCCGTTCTGCTCATAGATCATCGGATTGGCCTGGCCGCCGGCCGGCAGGACGTCGGACCAGACGGTCTCGCCGGTTTCGATGTCGATGGCGCGGATCAGGTCGTCGGTCGCCGCGGCGATGAAGATCAGGCCGCCGGCCGTCACCACCGAACCGCCGTTGTTCGGCGTGCCGATCTCCAGCGGCAGGTGCGAGGGGATGCCCCACGGCCCGTTCTTGCGCGCCGTGCCGAACGGCCGGTCCCACAGGGTCTTGCCGGACCGCATGTCGATGGCGGTGATGCCGCCGTACGGAGGCTCCTTGCACAGCAGGCCCGTCCACTTCACGCGCCAGCCGGCGTTGACGTCGATGGCGTAGGGGACGCCGATCTGCGGATCGCCGGCGCCTTCCCCCTTGGACAGGCTGCCGCCGCGCACGTTCGCCTGCTGCTGCTGGGCGATGTAGCGAGGGTCGTCACGCGGGAACCAGCCCCTCTCATTGGCCTCTTCGCGCGGCACCAGCCGGTTGTAGTTGGGCATGTCGTTGTAGTTGGCGATGATCACGCCGCGCACAGGATCGACCGCCACGCCGCCCCAGTCGGAGCCGCCGTTATAGCCGGGATAGTTGATGTAGTGGTTGGTCGATGGCGGGGTGTAATAGCCCTGATAGTCGGCCTTCCTGAAGTTGATGCGGCAGAACATCTGGTCGATGGGCGACATGCCCCACATGTCCCGCTCCTCCAGATTGGGCTTGCGCAGGGTGGCGAACAGCGAAAAGGGCTGGGTGGGCGACCGCTGGCCCTGTTCGGTTCCGCCCGTGGTCGGGACCGGACGTTCCTCGACCCCATGCAGCAACTGGCCGGTGGCGCGGTTGAACACATACATGTCGCCCTGTTTGGTGGGCAGCAGCAGGGCCGGAACCACGCCGCCCCCCGTCGGGAAGTCGATTAAGGTCGCCTGAGAGCCCAGGTCGAAGTCCCAGACGTCCTTATGCACCGTCTGGAAATGCCAGCGGGGCTTGCCGGTCGTCACGTCCAGCGCGACCAGGGCGGTGGAGTATTCATTCTCGGCTGGTCGCCGCGAGCTGGACCAGTAGTCGGCGGACGAATTACCCATGGGCAGATAGACTAGGCCCAGCGCCTCGTCCCCCGTGGCCGTGGTCCACATATTGGGCGTGCCCGGCGTATAGGTCTCTCCTTCCGGCGGCAGGCCGTTGCGGTCGGGGCGCATCATGTCCCAGGCGAAACGCAGTTCACCCGTCTCCACATCGAAGCCCTGGATCACGCCCGAGGCGTTCCAGCGCTTCTGGCCGTCCAGCACCTGATGCCCCGTGACGATCACCCCGCGCACGATCACAGGGGCGGAAGTTATCGAGACCATGCCCGGATAGGGCTCGCCCATGCCGCGCTTGATATCGACGGCGCCGTTCTGGCCGAAGGCCGGACAGGGGCGTCCGGTGCGCGCATCGACAGCGATGATGCGGCCGTCCAGAGTGCCCTCGACGATCTTGGTCGCGCACGGCTCGGCCGCGTCGGCGCCGGCCCGCGCGTGATAGGTCACGCCCCGGCAGGCGGCCGTATAGGGGATGTTCTCGTCGGCGACCTGAGGATCATAGGCCCACTTCTGTCGCCCCGTGGCGGCGTCCAGGGCGAACAGTTTGTTGCGGGCAGAGCAGAGATAGACGGTGTCGCCGATCTTCAGAGGCGTGGTCTCCGCGCCCCATCGTTCTTCCGGCAGATCGCCGGTGCGGAAGGTCCAGGCCCGTTCCAGTCGACCGACATTGTCCTTGTTGATCTGCGTCAGAGGCGAATAGCGCTGGGCGCTGTCCGTGCCGCCCCAGGCGGGCCAGTCGGCGCCGGTCTTCAGCAGGGCCGGGTCGTTGTAGGCGCCGCGCGCGCCCGGCGCCGGGCTGGCGATCTGAGCGCGGTTGGCCTGGGCCACGGCGAAGCCGAACACCACCGTAAGGACCGCCAGTCCCAGGGCGCCGCCGCCCGCCAGCCGTTTGCCGCCCCGCCCCATCAGCACGGGCAGGCTAGCCAGAACCAGGAACATCAGAACCAGCGGGCCGATCAGACGCGGGACCAGGGCCCATCCGTCCAGCCCCTTTTCCCAAAGCGCCCAGACCAGGGTGAACAGGAAGGCGCCGCCGTAGATCCAGGCGCCCCGCACGTCGCGCAAGACCAGCAGCACGCCCGAGGCGATCAGCAGCAGGCCGACGATCAGATAATACCAGGAGCCGCCCAGGGCCGCGAGCTGCGCCCCGCCGAAGGCGAGGATCGCTCCGATCAGGGCGATCAGGAGGCCGAGGAGCAGCGTCAGCCATCCTCCCAGCCCAGTCGGCGTGGTCCATCTCGGCATGGAGCCCCCGTTTTCGATTGCGGTTGAGACGAGCTCAACGAACGGACGCCGCCCAGGTTCCGAATTTGGCGCCTACAGACCCTAAAGCCGTTCCAAGTGGAGCGGCGGGCGCACACATTTATCGCCACATTGCGCGCATATCTGATCATTTGTTGCGATTTTCTCGAGCAATAGCCCGTAGCGGCAATAATATTTGCCTCACACCGCCGCTTTGCTGCATATGCGAGGGATGCATAAGACCCTGAAGCAAGGCGGGACTTTCGTGGTCGAACCCCGCCGCCTGTCCAAGGCCTCCGCCGAACTGCGCACACGCGGTTTCGGTGAGATCACGATTCCGCCCTCGACCGAGACGGCGGAGAAACAGGCGTCGCGCTGCACCGACTGCGGCGTGCCGTTCTGCCAAAACGCCTGCCCGCTTCAGAACAACATCCCCGACTGGCTGCGCCTGTCGGCCGAGAACGAGCCGCGCGAAGCCTGGCGCGTGGCGTCTCTGACCTCGACCATGCCCGAAATCTGCGGCCGCATCTGCCCGCAGGACCGGTTGTGCGAAGGCGGCTGCACCCTGAACCAGTCCGGCTGGGACGCCGTGACCATCGGCTCGGTCGAGGCCTGGCTGGGGGATCAGGCCTTCGCCAACGGCTGGGTCGAACCGATCCGGCCTGCGGCCGAGCGCGGCGAGAGCGTCGGCATCGTCGGCGCCGGGCCCGCCGGTCTGGCCGCCGCCGACCGGCTGCGCAGCGAAGGCTATCAGGTCACCGTCTATGACCGTCATGACCGGGCCGGCGGCCTGCTGATCTACGGCATTCCCGGCTTCAAGCTGGAGAAGCATGTGGTCCAGCGGCGCGTGGACCGTCTGATCGACGGCGGCGTTCAGTTCGTCCTGGGCTGCGAGGTCGGCAAGGACGTGACCCTGACCGAGTTGCGCGACCGCCACGACGTGGTCCTCCTGGCCATGGGCGTCTATCAACCCCGCGTCCTGTCCGCGCCGGGGCGGGGTCCGGACTCCACCGTGGTGGCCCTCTCCTATCTGACCCATCAGAACCGGCGCGACCTGGGCGACGCCGAACAGGACGGCTGGCACGAGGCGCGCGGCAAGCGAGTGGTCGTGATCGGCGGCGGCGACACCGCCATGGACTGCGTCCGCACCGCGATCCGCCAGGGCGCGGCCTCCGTCACCTGCCTGTATCGTCGCGACCGGGAAAACATGCCCGGCTCGGCCCGCGAAGTGGTCAACGCCGAGGAGGAAGGCGTCGTCTTCGAATGGCTGGGCGCGCCCAAGGCCCTGCTGTCCCAGGGCGATCGCGTCACGGGCGTCCGCGCCGCGCGGATGCAACTGACCGAGGCGGCCCCCGGCGAGCGGCGCGACATCGTGCCCGTGCCCGGCGCCGACTTCGATATTCCGGCCGACATCGTCATCGAGGCCCTGGGCTTTTCGCCCGAGCCCTTCGCCGCGCATGAGCCGAACCTGACACTCCGCGACGACGGCACCATCAAGGTCGGCGCCGTCAGCTTCGCCACCAGCCTGCCCGGCGTCTTCGCCGCCGGCGACGCGGTGCGCGGGGCCTCGCTGGTCGTCTGGGCTGTGCGGGAAGGCCAGGACGCCGCCGCCGAGATCGATCGTTACCTGAAGACCCGCACCGAGGAGGTCGCGGCATGACCGATTGGCTGAACAAGTACGAACAGACCCGCGACCGGCTGGAAGCCGAAAACGCCTATGACCGCAGCGCCGAGCGCGACGCCTGCGGCGTGGGCCTGGTCTGCTCCATCGACGGCACGCCGCGCCGCGACGTGGTCGAATATGCGATCCGCAGCCTGAAGGCCGTGGCCCACCGCGGCGCCGTCGATCCCGACGGCCTGTCCGGCGACGGCGCCGGCGTCATGTGCGAACTGCCGCAGGGCTTCTTCGCCGACCAGGTGGCCTCGATCGGTCAGTCCGTGCGGCCCGGTCCGATCTGCGTGGGCCAGGTCTTCCTGCCGCGCACCGACCTGGGCGCCCAGGACCGCGCCCGCGCCATCGTCGAGACCGAGGCCCTGCGCGCCGGCTTCTGGATCTACGGCTGGCGTCAGACGCCCATCGACCTGTCGGTCGTCGGGACCAAGGCCGGAGCCACCCGGCCCGAGATCGAACAGATCATGCTGGCCCCGCCGCTGGACGACGCCGGCCAGCCGCTGGACGGCGAGGCGCTGGAGCGTGAACTGTACCTGTGCCGCCGCCGCATCGAAAAGACGGTCAAGACCGAGAACTTGGCGGGGGTCTACATCTGCACCCTGTCCGCGCGCTCCATCGCCTACAAGGGGATGGTGCGGGCCGAACTGCTGGGCGACCTGTATCCCGACCTGGAGGATCCGCGCTTCGTCTCGGCCTACGCCGTCTTCCACCAGCGCTATTCCACCAACACCTTCCCGGAATGGAAGCTGGCCCAGCCCTTCCGCATGCTGGCCCACAACGGCGAGATCAACACGCTGAAGGGCAACCTCAACTGGATGAAGTCGCACGAGATCCGCATGGCCGCCCAGGCCTTCGGGGATCGTGACCGCGAGGTGAAGCCGGTGGTCCAGCCGGGCGGGTCCGACTCGGCCGCCCTAGACAATGTCATGGAGGTTCTGGTCCATGCCGGTCGCCCCGCGCCGATGGCCAAGGCCCTGCTGATCCCCGAGGCCTGGGCCAAGGACGACGTCGTCATGCCGCCCGAACACCGGGCCTTCTACGCCTATTGCAACGCCGTGATGGAGCCGTGGGACGGTCCGGCCGCCATCTGCGCCGCCGACGGTCGCTGGATCGTGGCGGGCAAGGACCGGAACGGCCTGCGCCCGCTGCGCGCCGTCGAGACGGTCGATGGTCTGCTGATGGCCGGGTCGGAAGCGGGTCTGGTGCCCATTCCCGAAAGCCGGGTGAAGCGGCGCCTGCACATCGGCCCCGGCAAGCTGATCGCCGTCGATATGAAGCACGGCCGTCTCTACGACGAGCATGAGGCCATCGACGCCCTGGCCGCCGCCCACCCCTATACGGAGTGGCTGGACAATATGGTGGATCTGGAGCCGATCATCGGCCCCGGACCGGAACCGCGTTCGGCCTCCGGCGAGGACCTGACCCGCCGCCAGATCGCCGCCGGCTACAGCCGCGAGGATCTGGACCTGCTGCTGGACGCCCTGGTCCGCGACGGCAAGGAGGCGGTCGGCTCCATGGGCGACGACGCTCCGCCGGCGGTGCTGTCGGCCCTGCCGCGCCCGCTGAGCCACTATTTCCGGCAGAACTTCAGTCAGGTCACCAACCCCCCCATCGACCCCCTTCGAGAAGCGGGGGCGATGAGCCTGAAGACCCGGTTCAAGAACCTGGGCAATATTCTCGCTCAGGAAGAGGCCCAGACCGACGTCTTCGTCCTGGACAGCCCCGTCCTGACCAACGGCATGTATGAGCGGATGGTCGCGACTGTCGGCGCCGGTTCGACCGTGGTCATCGACTGCAGCTATGACGTCCCCGCCGATGACGCGCGGCCCGGCGCGGGCCTACGCGCGGCATTAGACCGGATCATGGACGAGGCCGAGGCCGCCGCCCGTGACGGCGCCGCCCTGATCGTGCTGACCGACCAGCAAAGCTCGGCGACGCGACTGGCGGCCCCGATGATCCTGGCCACAGCCGGGGTTCACGGGCGGCTGACTGCGGCGGGCCTGCGGACCTATTGCTCGATCGTGGTCCGCACCGCCGAGACCCTGGACCCGCATGGGTTCGCCGTTCTGGTCGGGGTCGGGGCCACCACCGTCAACGCCTGGCTGGCTCAGGACCTGTTCCAAGAGCGGCTGGATCGCGGCCTGTACCCCGGCCTGACCCTGCGCGACGCCTGTCTGAACTATAAGGCGGGCATCGAGGCGGGTCTGTTGAAGACCCTGGCCCGCAAGGGGATCAGCGTCATCTCCGCCTATCGCGGCGGCTGCGAGTTCGAGGTGCTGGGCCTGTCCCGCGCCCTGACGGCCGAGTTCTTCCCCGGCGCGCCTTCGCGCATCTCCGGCATCGGTCTGGCGGGGCTGGAGCAGGCGGCGCTGAAGCGGCACAAGGTCGCCTGGGGCGAGGCCCAGCCCTCCCCCGCCATCGGCGGCTTCTTCAAGATTCGTGCGGGCGGCGAGGCCCACGCCCACGAGGCCAAGACGATCCATCTGCTGCAGGACGCCTGCAACCGGGGCGACTACCGCCGGTTCAAGCAGTTCTCGCAAGCCGTCCGAAACCAGCCGGATCTGTCGCTGCGCGACCTGCTGGACTTCCGCGAAGGGACGCCGATTCCCATCGATCAGGTCGAGAGCGTCTCGGACATCCGCCGCCGCTTCCTGACCCAGGCCATGTCCCTGGGCGCCCTGGGGCCTGAGGCGCACGAGACGCTGAACATAGCCATGAACCGCATCGGCGCCCGCTCGGTCTCGGGCGAAGGCGGCGAGGATCCCGAACGCTATCACCCGCGCCCCAACGGCGACGACGCCAACTCGGCGGTGAAACAGGTGGCCTCGGGCCGGTTCGGCGTCACGGCCGAATATCTGAACCAGTGCCGCGAGATCGAGATCAAGGTGGCCCAGGGCGCCAAGCCCGGCGAGGGCGGGCAACTGCCCGGCTTCAAGGTGACAGAGTTCATCGCCCGGATGCGCCACGCCGTGCCCGGCACCACCCTGATCAGCCCGCCGCCGCACCACGACATCTATTCGATCGAGGATCTGGCCCAGCTCATCTATGATCTGAAGGCCATCAACCCAGACGCCAGGGTGACGGTGAAACTGGTGTCCGCCTCGGGCATCGGGGCCATCGCCTCGGGGGTGGCCAAGGCCAATGCCGACGCCATCCTGATCGCCGGCCACAACGGCGGCACCGGCGCCTCGCCCCAGACCTCGATCAAACACGCAGGCCTGCCCTGGGAGATCGGCCTGGCCGAGGCCCACCAGGTGCTGACGCTGAACAATCTGCGCGGCTCGGTGACGTTGCGCACCGACGGCGGGGTCCGCACCGGCCGCGACGTGGTCATCGCCGCCATGCTGGGCGCCGAGGAATACGGGGTCGGCACCGCCGCCCTGATCGCCATGGGCTGTCTGATGGTGCGTCAGTGCCATTCGAACACCTGCCCCGTCGGCGTCTGCTCCCAGGACGAGCGGCTGCGCGAGAAGTTCACCGGCACGCCGGACAAGGTGGTCAACCTGTTCACCTTCATCGCCGAGGAGACACGCGAGATTCTGGCCTCGATCGGCGCCCGGACGATGGACGAAATCATCGGCCGCACCGACCTGTTGCGTCAGGTCCGGCGCGGCGGGGCGCACCTGGACGACCTCGATCTGAACCCCCTGCTGGTTCAGGTCGACGAGGGCGCCGCCGGCAAGTGGGCGGACAAGGGGCGCAAGCCCATCGCCGACAGTCTGGACGCGCGGGTGCTGAAGGATGCGGTGCGGTTCCTGGATCGGGGCCAGACGCTGGAACTGTCCTATCCGCTGAACAACACCCAGCGGACGGTCGGCGCCGCCGTCTCGTCCGCCATCGTGCGGCGTTTCGGGTCCCAGGGTCCGGCCGGACGGCTGAAGCTGCGTCTGGAAGGCATCGCCGGCCAGAGCTTCGGCGCCTTCGCCGCCAAGGGTCTGGAACTGCACCTGACGGGCGAGGCCAACGACTATGTCGGCAAGGGCCTCTCGGGGGCCGAGATTTCGATCCGCACGCCCGAATGGCGCGAGGATCAGCTGATCTGCGGCAACACCACCCTGTACGGCGCCACCTCGGGCCGGCTGTTCGTCGCCGGCGCGGCGGGCGAGCGGTTCGCGGTGCGCAACTCGGGCGCGGAAGCCGTGGTCGAGGGCCTGGGCGCCCACGGCTGCGAATATATGACCGGCGGCCGGGTGGTCGTCCTGGGCTCGGTCGGCTGGAACCTGGCGGCGGGCATGAGCGGCGGCGAGCTGTTCGTGCTGGATCAGCCGGGCCACGCCGAGCGCGCCCTGAACGGCGATCTGGCGGGCGTGACCGACATTGACGCGGCCGCAGCCGAACGACTGCGCGAACTGGTCGAGGCGCACCTGGCCGCGACGGCTTCGCCCTTGGCGCGGCGCCTGTTGAGCGACTGGGACAACACGCTTGACCGTTTCGTTCGCATCGTACCGCTCACGGACATTGTCAGGGCGGAGGAACGGCTTAAGACTTCGGCCTGAAGCCTGGTTGCGCCGTTCCTTCCTCTCCTCCCCGAGACGCCTGAAATGACCCGAACCGCCGCCCTTTCCGCCTTCACCGCCGTCGGGGCGGCGTCGCTCGCCTCACCGGCCCTGGCGGCGCCCGCCCTGCTGGCCCACCAGGCGCCGCTGGTCATCGACAATGCGGCGACGGCCTGGATTCTGACCTCCACCGCCCTGGTCCTGCTGATGACCCTGCCGGGCCTGGCCCTGTTCTACGGCGGCATGGTCAGGAAGAAGAACATCATCAGCGTCATCGCCCAGTCGGCGGCGGCCTTCGCCCTCGTCTCGGTGCTGTGGTTCCTGGTCGGCTACAGCCTGTCGTTCGGCAAGGGGCCCGATGCGGTCAACGGTCTGATCGGCGGGGTCCAGGCGGCCTTCCTGAACGGGGTGACGATGCAGACGGCGCACAGCCTGCTGCCGGGCCTGCCCGAACTGTTGTTCGTCAGTTTCCAGATGACCTTCGCCATCATAACCCCGGCCCTGATCGCCGGCGCCTTCGCCGAACGAATGAAGTTTTCGGCCAGCCTGCTGTTCTTCGCCCTGTGGCACCTGATCGTCTATGCGCCGATCTGCCATCAGGTCTGGGGCGGCGGCTATCTGGGCGGACTGGGGGTGCTGGATTTCGCGGGCGGTGCGGTGGTTCACGTCAATGCGGGCGTCGCCGGCCTGGTCTGCGCCCTGGTGCTGGGGCCGCGCCACGGCTTCGGCCGCGACAACATGGCCCCGGCCAATCTGGTCTATAGCGCCATCGGCACGGGCCTGCTTCTGGTCGGCTGGATCGGCTTCAACGCCGGGTCGGCCGGGGCGGCCGACGCCCTGGCCGCCACCGCCGCCTTCAACACCATCCTGGCCGCCGCAGCCGCCGCCCTGGGCTGGATGGCGATCGAATGGTTCGACCGCAAACGCCCGACCCTGCTGGGCCTGCTGTCCGGCATCGTGGGCGGTCTGGTCGCCATCACCCCCGCCGCCGGCTTCGTCGATCCCAAGGGCGCCTTCTTCATCGGCCTGATCGCCGGCCCGGCCTGCTACGCCGGAGCGGTCTGGCTGAAGCACGCCCTGAAATACGACGACAGTCTGGACGCCTTCGGCGTGCACGGGATCGGCGGCATCGTCGGCGCCCTTTTGACCGGCGTCTTCGCCACCACCAGCGTCAACGCCCTGGCGGAGGGGGCGACCGTGTGGAAACAGGCGGTCGGCCTGGTCGGCGCAATCGCCTGGAGCGCGGCGGGCACCTTCGTGGTCCTGATGATCTGCAAGTTCACCACCGGCCTGCGCGTCGCCAGGGACGAAGAGGTCGAGGGACTGGACTATACCCAGCATGGCGAAGCCATCCACTGAGGTCATGGACAGGGGCGGTTGATCCCGTCCCCGTCCGCCCCCATCTTCATCTGTGATCGAAGGTCTTGCCGTTCGCGGGAGGCCGTCGGTCGGTCGCTTTTTCGAGGACCCAGATGACGACGACCCGCACCGTTCTGTTCGACAGCCCCTTTCTGCTGGGCTTTGACCATACGCGCGCCCTGATCGACCGCGCCGCCAAGGCCGCCGCCGAGAGCTATCCGCCCTATAATGTCGAGCAGATCGCCGACACGGGGGTTCGGATCAGCCTGGCTGTCGCCGGCTTTTCGCCAGACGAGCTGTCTATCACGCTTGAGGGGCGTCAACTGATCATCGCCGGCAAGCGCGACGAGGCCGGCAAGGGCGAACAGGCCTTCCTGCATCGCGGCATCGCCTCTCGCGGCTTCGTCAGGAGCTTCGTCCTCGCCGACGGGCTGGAGGTTCAGGGCGCGCGGCTGGAACACGGTCTGCTACACGTCGATCTGATCCGGCCCGAGGCGGAACGCCAGGTGCGGCGCATTCCCATCACGGCGAGCTGAAAAGCGCGGCCGTTCGAACCGCCCGGCGATCCGGGCGTTGTGAAATCAAAGGAGGCGGTCCTATGACGCCGATTATGACCAAGGAAGATTTTGCGGGCCTGGGCGCCCCTGACCTCGTCTATGTGCGCGAGGTGAAGGCGTCCGACCTGCTGGAAGAGGCGGTCGAGATGAAGGACGTCGCCTTCGACCCGAACCAGTCGCTCTACGCCGTCCACAGCGCCGACGGCGAACGCCTGGCAGTGATGCTGGACCGCGACACCGCCTTTGCGGCCGCCGTCGCACACGAGCTGGAGCCCGTCTCGGTTCACTGAGCGGAAAGGGAAGAGGCCGCCGCCTGCTGTCAGGCGGCGGTCGCGGGAGCGTCGTCCTTGACGAAGAGGGCGCGGATCGCGTCGGCGGTGTGCGCCTGACGCAACTGCTCCCTCAGCTCGGCTGAACGCAGGGCGCGAGACGCCGCGGCCAGCGCGCGCAGATGCTCGGCCCCATCCTTGGGCGGAGCGAACAGGGCGAACAGAAGATCCACCGGGCGATCGTCGACGGCGTCATAGGCGACCGGCGAATCCAGGCGCACGAAGACGGCCGAAACCCGATCGATCTCCTTCAGCCGGGCGTGCGGCACGGCGACGCCCGACCCAAGGCCGGTGGAGCCCAGGGCTTCGCGCTCCAGCAGGGCTTCGAACACGCGGGTCTGATCCACGCCCATGGCCTGGGCGGCCGCCTCAGCGACCGCGTGCAGCGCTTGCCGCTTGGAAGAAGCGCCGCCGCGCAGCACTACGCCGTTGGGCGCCAGGAGGTCTGCGATATGCATTGTAGCCGACTCCAGACAGGCGAATGGCTGTCGCGGGCGCCCCTTTAGAGGCTCCCGCGACAAAGTCAAACGCGGCTGTTCACCTAGTGGCCGTTGGTCTTGCCGGTACGTTCGGGGTCGATCCAGCCGACATTGCCGTCAGGACGGCGATAGACGACCGACAGACCGCCGTGGGCGGCGTTGCGGAACAGGACGACCGGATAGCCCGTCATGTCCAGCTCGAGCACGGCCCGCCCCACGGTGATGGTGCGGATCTCATGCTCGGTTTCGGCGATGACCATGCCGACCGGGGGCGGACCGTCGCTGTCGCCGGCGTCGCCGAAGACGTCGTCCTCCACGCTGTCGGGATCCCGCAGCACGATGCTACGGGCGACTTCGCGCGCGGCGTCTTCGGTCTTTTCAGGCGACAGACCCTTGGGTCCGATATGGTGGTCCTTGAGCCGGCGCTTATAGCGGCGGACGCGCTTTTCGAGACGGTCCAGCGCCTCGGTGAAGGCGGAGTGGGCGTCGCCGCCCATACCCGTCGTCACCAGAGTCTGGCCCGACGCGAGGCGGACCCAACAGTCCACCTTGAAGCCGTGGCCGTCCTTGGACACCACGACCTCGGCGTCGTCACCGCCGCGGGCGAAGTATTTTCCGACCCCTTCTTCGAGTTCCTGGGAGATGCGCGAGCCTAACGCTTCGCCGACATCCACTTGCTTGCCGCTGACTTGGACTTGCATGAGGATAGAACGCTCCCGCTCGCATTTGGTGTCAATCGGGATCACCGATTTGTGGTCACGCTTGGCAGGCGCCCCTAACCATTCTGCGACGCTCGACGGACGACGGAATTCTCAAGGCTTCCCGATACTTGGCGACTGTTCGGCGGGCGATGTCGATGCCGGTTTCCTTAAGGATTTCGACGATTCTGTCGTCGGACAAAATGTCCCCCCCCAGGCTCTCGCCGTCGATCATGGTTTTTATCTTATGACGGACGGCTTCGGCCGAATGGCTGGCGGCGCCGTCGGTCGATTGGATGGCGGCGGTGAAGAAGAATTTCAGTTCGAACACCCCGCGCGGGGTCGAGACATATTTGTTCGAGGTGACGCGGCTGACCGTCGATTCATGCATGCCGATGGCGTCGGCCACGGTCTTCAGATTCAACGGACGCAGGAACTCGACCCCGAAGGCCAGGAAGGCGTCCTGCTGACGCACGATTTCAGAGGCCACCTTCAGGATGGTCTTGGCCCTCTGGTCCAGCGACTTGACCAGCCAGCTGGCCTGGGCCGCGCATTCGGCGACGAAGGTCTTTTCCGTTTCCGACCGCGCGCCGGCCTGGACCAGTCCATGGTAGCGTTTGTCGATCAGCAGGCGCGGCAGGGTGTCGGCGTTCAGTTCGACCCGCCAGCCGCCGGCGGGATCAGGCCGCACATGGACGTCAGGAACCACCGTCTGGGCGGGTTCGCCGCCGAAGCCGGCGCCGGGCCGCGGGGTCAGCCCCTTCAGCTCGGCGATCATCTCGTTCAGATCCTCGGCATCGACGCCGCAGACCTTCTTCAGCCCCGCCATATCCCGACGCGCCAAAAGGTCCAGATTGTCCAGCAGGGCCGCCATGGCCGGATCGAAGCGATTGCGCTCGATCAGCTGCAGCTTCAGGCATTCGGGCACGGAACGGGCCATGACGCCGGTCGGTTCGAACCCGTGGCAGACGGCCAGAACCGCCTCGATCCGCGCCAGATCGACCCCCAGCCGATCGGCGAACTCCGCCAGTTCGCCGCGCAGATAGCCCCCTTCGTCCGTCGCATCAATCAGGGTCAGGGCGATGCCGTGGTCGGCCGGCGACAGGCCCGCCGAAGAGGCCTGGGCCTGGAGATGCTCCCACAGGGTGGGTTCATGGGCGTCGGGGCGCTCGCCGTCGCCTTCGAACACGACGCCGCCCTTGCCGGCGCTGGACCAGTCCGACAGGCCGGGCTGAGCCTCGTCGACCAGTCGGTCGCTGGTGCGTTCCCCAGGCGCCGCGTCGCCATAGACGTCGTCGGAACCGGCGTCCATCGCGGCGACCGAATCCTGGCCCACCCCTTCGCCGAAAGACATTTCCTGATCGGCGACGGGATCGGCCGCCTTTTCGGGCGCGTCGGCCTCTGCGCCCTCGGGCTCGTCGCGTTGCAGCAGCGGATTGCGCTCCAGCTCGGCCTCGACGAACTCCTCCAGCTCGAGATTGGACAGTTGCAGCAGCTTGATCGCCTGCTGCAGCTGGGGCGTGATGACGAGCCCCTGCCCCTGTCTGATCTCTAGACGCTGCCCGATCACGTGCGGTTTTCCTGCGGGCGCGAAACTGGCCCGGAACTTGCTGTCGAGAGTGCCGCCCATTGGTTAACGCCCGACAAACGGGGGATGCGGGCGCGTCCTGACTTGCAAGTCTGAGCCTTGGCGACCGGCGGGCAGAGCGCCGCCGCCCTTCGATCAGATGTAGTTTTCGCCCAGATAGACCCGCCGCACCTCGGGGTCGTTGACCGCCTCGTCCGCCGTGCCTTCGAACAGGACCGCGCCGCCCGAGATGATCGAAACCCGATCAGTGATGTCCAGGGTCTCGCGCACATTGTGGTCGGTGATCAGGACGCCGATCCCCTGCCCCGCCAGATAGCGGATCACCGAACGGATGTCGGCGATGGCCAGGGGGTCGATGCCGGCGAAGGGCTCGTCCAGCAGGATGAAGGAGGGGCGTCCCGCAAGCGCCCGGGCGATCTCGACCCGGCGCCGCTCGCCGCCCGACAGGGCGGTGGCCGGGGCGTGACGCAGATGGTCGATGTGCAGTTCACCCAGCAGCCGCTCCGTCTCCGCCTCGACCCGGTCGCGCGGATAGTTCAGTTCGGCCACAGCCTTGATGTTCTGCTCCACCGTCATGCCGCGGAAGATGGAGGCTTCCTGGGCCAGATAGCCCAGGCCCATGCGGCTGCGCTGATACATGGGCTGGCCGGTGATCTCCTCGCCGTCCAGCCAGATCGAGCCGGAATCGGGCGGGATCAGGCCAGTGATCATGTAGAAACAGGTGGTCTTGCCGGCGCCGTTGGGGCCGAGCAGGCCCGCGACCTCGCCCCGCTGGACGGTCAGGGAGACGTCGCGCACCACCTGCCGGGCGCCGAACGCGCGGGCGATGTTGCGCACCCGCAGGCCCTTTTCCGCGCGCGCGACCTCAGGCGTCGGCTCGGGCGCCGGCCGATCGTCCAGATTCAGGGCTGAGAGTTCTTTACGCGCCAAAGGTCGAGATCCGTGCTCAGCTGGGCCGCGGCCTCAGTTGGTTCCGTCGGGATAGAAGACGCCCTGGATGCGGCTGCCGGCGCCTTGGCCTCGCGGGGCGCCCGACATGGCGGCCGCATCGGTGTTGACGTTATAGGTCAGCCGGCCGCCGGTCAGAACGTTCTTGCCCTGGTTCAGGACGACATTGCCGGTCACGATCAGTTCGCCGTTCGAGGGCGTATAGACAGCCTGGTCGCCGCGCATCGACTGGGTCGGGGTGACGAAATAGACGGTCCCCCTAGCCTCGACCCGGGTGATCTGGCCCTGGGCGTCGCGATAGGCGGTCATGGCCTCGGACCGCAGACGATTGTCGCCCTGGATGATTTCGACGCGGCCGCGCAGGCTCACGCGATCGGGAGCGGCTTCGCCGTCGTCAGCGCCGATGGCGATCGGCTGGCGAGAGGTCGTGCGGGCGGTTTGCGCGTCGCCCACGGCCGGCAAGGCCAGAAGGGTCAGCGCCGTGAGGGCTGCTGCGGTCCGGACGTAAGGGGTTTTCGCTGTCATCGCCGTCATTCGCCTGATCCCGAGGGATTGATGGTTCCGCTTATCTTGGTGTCGCCGGAGCCTTTGAACACCACGCGCTCGCCCTGATCATAGATCGCATAGGACGAAGCGTTGATGGTTCCAATAGGGCCCGCGCCCTGAACGCCTTTTGAACCGGTGATGATTCCGGTCGAGGTGTCGACCACCGCCTCGGGCGTGGTCAGCACAAAGCCCGTGCCCCCGTCCGAAATCCGCACATTGGGGCCGATGGTCACGGTCTTGGCCTGCTCGTCATAGGTTCCGCCGTCGGCGGTCATCTCCGTGACCTTGCGCCCGCCCAGGTTCAGCTTCAGCGCCGGGCCGATCAGGCGGAAACGGCCGGTCGCCGCATCGCGCACGGCGCCCTGGGCCCCGACGGTGAAGGCGCGGCCTTGCGCGTCCTGGCCGTGGAACAGGGGCTTGTCCAGGCGGACCTCCTGGCCCTGACTGGCCTTGCGCTCCACGCCGGACATGACGGTGCGGAAGACCGTCCAGGTCAGGACGCCCCCCGCCAGCACCAGGATGATGATCGGCAGGACGCGGCGATACAGTTTGACCCGGCGGGAATGGGCGCGCCAGCGCGCCCCGGCCAGGGCGACCCGCTGTTCGTCCGCCTCGATGCGGGTCTGTTCGCCGGGTTCGGTCAAGACGGCCTCAGCTGTGGGCGAAAATGTCGACCTCGTCCCATCCGGCGAGATCGAGCGCCGAACGGCTCGGCAGGAAGTCGAAGCAGCGGGCGGCCAGTTCGGCCCGCCCCTCGCGCGCCAGCATCTGATCCAGACGCGCCTTGGCCGCATGCAGATAAAGAACGTCGGAGGCGGCGTAGTCCAGCTGGGCCGGGCTCAGCTCGGCCGCGCCCCAGTCGGACGACTGCTGCGCCTTGGACAGGTCCACCCCGACCAGTTCGCGCACAACGTCCTTCAGACCGTGGCGGTCCGTATAGGTCCGGGCCAGTTTGGAGGCGATCTTGGTGCAATAGACCGGCCGGGTCTCCACCCCCAGGTGCAGCTGGAACATGCCGATGTCGAAGCGACCGAAGTGGAAGATCTTGGTCACGGCCGGGTCGGTCAGCAGCCGCTTCAGGTTCGGACAGTCGTAGGCGGGACGGTTCAGCCGCACCACATGGGCGTTTCCGTCGCCGGACGACAGCTGGACCACGCACAGGGGGTCGCGACGGAAACGCAGGCCCATGGTCTCGGAATCGATGGCGACTTCCGTCCCCAGGTCCAGGTCGTCGGGCAGGTCGCCCTCATGCAGATAAACGGTCATGGACAGGTTCTTACACGGCGAAGGCGCGCGGCGAAACGGCCTCGCGACAGGCATGATGAGGGGCCGGAAACGACGACGGCGCCGTGTCCGAAAACACGGCGCCGTCTGAAAGATGGTGCCCAGAAGAGGACTCGAACCTCCACGGCCGTTAAGCCACTGGCACCTGAAGCCAGCGCGTCTACCAATTCCGCCATCTGGGCCCCGTCGGCAGCGCCTTGCGGCGTTTCCATCGGGAAGGCGCGGACCTCTAAGGGAGGGTCCGGGCGGGGTCAACAGGGATTTTTCATCGGCGGGCGGTTTTATTTTCCAAGCGTCGCCGCAAGGCGGCGTCCAGCCTGCGTTAAGCCTGTTCGCTTACCCCGCCTTGAGGCGAGCCGACCTAGCATCCGCCCATGGCCCAGCCGACCCTGACCCAGACGACGCCCGATCGGCGCGCGGCCGTGCGGCGTCCCTACCGCCGTCAGCGACGGCCGGAGGAGCGGGTGCGCCTCTTGGGCGAGGCGGTCGATCTGGTCCGGCCCGAAGAGGTGCTGCACCATGTTCAGGCGGCGGTGGCAGAGGGCCGCAAGACCCTGATCGCCAACCACAATCTGCACAGCCTGCATCTGATCCAGACCCAGGCGGAGATGCGGGCCTTCTATGACCGCGCCGACCTGATCCAGGTCGATTCGACGCCTCTGATCTGGTTCCTGCGCGCCCTCGGCCTGCCCGGTCGCGGCTTTCACCGATCCACCTATCTGGACTGGCGGGACCATTTCTGGAGCGTCGCCGACCGCCAGGGCTGGCGCGTCATGTCGATCGGCGGGGCGCCCGCCGTCGGCCCGGAGGCGGCCCGGCGCCTGGCCGAACGCTACCCCGGCGCAGAGATTCGCACCCGCCACGGCTTCTTCGACGCCCGCCCCGGATCTGCGGACAACGCCGACCTCCTGGCGGACATCCGCGCCTTCTCGCCCCACATCCTGTTCGTCGGCATGGGCATGCCTCGTCAGGAGTCGTGGATCGCGACCGTGTTCGACGATCTGCCCGCCTGCGTCGTCTTTTCGGTCGGGGCGGCCTTCGACTATGAGGCCGGGGTTCAGAAGTCGGCGCCGCGCTGGATGGGCCGGGTCGGGCTGGAATGGGCCTATCGCCTGCTGCACGATCCCCGGCGCCTGTTTCACCGCTATTGCGTCGAACCGTGGAGCCTGGCGCCTCTGGCCTTGCGTGAACTTGGCGCCGCCTTCGCCCTAAGGCGACGACGCCAAGCGGATTGATCTAAATCCTACTTGGCAGATAGATATTTATCGGCATGATCGACTTCCGCCTCCGCCCGTTCTGTCAGGGTGAAGGGTCGCCCCACGGGCATTACGGGAGCATCGATGTCGCAAGACCATGGACCCAGGGTGGCGATCATCGGCGCCGGCTTCAGCGGCCTGCTGACCGCGATACAGCTCTTGAGGCGGTCGCCCATCGTGCGGGTGACCCTGATCGAGCGGCGCGACGCCTTCGGTCCCGGCGTCGCCTATGACACCGGCAATCCCGGCCATCTGCTGAACGTCCGCCTAGACAATATGAGCGCCTTTCCCGACCGACCCGACCATCTGGCGAACTGGCTGGCGGAACAGCCGTCCTGGCGCGCCCAGGACGGCTTCATCACACGCGGCGTGTACGGCGACTATCTGCGGCATCTGCTGGCCGAGACGCTCGAAGGGAATGCGGACGAGGCGGGGCGAATGACTCTCGTCCAGGGCGAGGCCCAGGCGATCGACCGCCGCGACGGCGGTTGGCGGATCATGGTTGGTGCGGAAGTCATCGCGGCCGATGCGGTGATCCTGGCCCTGGGCAATCTGGAGCCCGCCTCCCCGCCCGGCGTCGATGCGACGGTCCGCGCCTCGGCCGTCTATGTCGAAAACCCGTGGCGTATCGACACGGCTGCGGTCGGAACTGCGCGCAACATCCTTCTGATCGGCTCCGGCCTGACCATGGTGGATGCGGTCCTGACGCTTCGGCGACCGGGACGGCGGTTCACCGCCCTGTCCAGGCACGGCCTCCTGCCCCGCGGCCACGCCACGGTTCCACCGGCGCCCTTCGACGGCGCCTTTTCGGGCGGTCCGTCCGAAGTCCTGTCCCAAGTGCGGCGCGCCGTCCTGACCCACGATTGGCGGGCGGTGTTCGATCGCCTGAGGCACGGCGCCCGCGACCTGTGGCGCGCCTGGACGCCGCAGCAGAAGCGCCGCTTCCTGCGTCATCTTCGTCCCCTCTGGGATGTTCACCGCCACCGGACGGCGCCGGGCGTGACGCGAGAAATCGCCGCCATGCTGGCTGCGGGGGATCTGACGGTGCTGGCGGGCAAGCTGACCGGAGTGGTGCTGGACGACGGTTCGGTCGAGGCCGCCTGGCGGCCGCGCCACCGTCGCCGGCCGATCCGGGACAGGTTCGATCTGGTGATCAACTGCACCGGCCCGCTGGGCGTCATTCAGCACAGCGCCGAGCCGGTGATCCGCAATCTGCTGGCCCAGGGCTACGGTCGGCCCGATCCGATCGGCCTGGGGCTGGAGGTCGATCAGGGCGGGCAGCTGATCGGGGGCGAGGGCGCCCCAACCCCAGACCTTTACGCCATCGGCCCTTTGACCCGCGGCGCCTTTTGGGAAATGACCGCCGTGCCCGATCTGCGAGGGCAGGCGCGGGACTTGGCGGCGGTGGTGGCAGACCGACTGACGAACGCCGACGGCTCGGTCAGATCGGCATGGCCATGATTTCCTTATAGGCCGAGATGACCTGGTCGCGGACGGACATCACCGTCTCCAGCGACGCCTCGGCCGAGCTCAGCGCCGTGACCACGTCGATCAGATTGCCCTGGCCCTGGATCGACTTGGTCATCTGGGTCTCGGCCGCCCGCGTCTGGTCGGCGAGCCCGGTCATGGCGGTCTTGACCAGGTCGGCGAAGCCGTTGTCGCCGGCGGCGGGCGGCTGGGCGGCGACGGGCATGGCCCCGCCCTGGACGGCGGCGTAGGCCTTGGCGGCCATCATCGGGTTCATGGCCTAGTCCCTCAGCGTTTGATGATGTCGAGGGTGCGGCTGTCCATCGACCGCGCCGTCTCGATGACGTTCAGATTGGCCTCATAGGCGCGCTGGGCCTCGCGCATGTCCATGGCCTCGACCAGGGTGTCGACATTGGGCCGCATCACATAGCCCTGGGCGTTGGCCGCCGGATGGGAGGGGTCGTAGTCCATCTTGAAATCGCTGTCGTCGGGCCGGACCTCGGCCAAGGCGACGCCGGTCGCGCCGTCCACCTCTCGCGCCTGAAAGACGGGGATCTGCCGACGATAGGGCTCGCCGCCCGGCGTGCGGGCCGTGGACTGGGCGTTGGCGATGTTCTCGGCGATCACGCGCATGCGCGACTGCTGGGCCTTCAGAGCCGAGGCCGCCACGGCCATGGCGCTGTTCGAGGGGGGGACGGGATCAGGCATGGGTCAGGCCTCCGGTTCAGGCCGCGCCGGGCTTGCGCGCGGCCATGCGGATCATCGACATGGATTTTTGGTAGAAGCCGATGGCGGCGTCATAGGCCATGCGGCTCTCGGCCATCTTCAGCATCTGCTCTTCGACCACCACCGAGTTGCCGTCCAGGGTGGTCTCAGAGTCCGGGGACTTGGACGAATCGAAGCGGGGCGGCGCCACGGCGGGCGCCAGATGGGCCCGGTTGGTCCGCACCATCGGCAATCCGCCGCCGGAGCGCAGGGCCGCGGCGAAGTCGCTGGGCTGTTTCAGGTCGCGGCCGACGAAGCCGGGGGTGTCGGCGTTGGCCACGTTTTCGGCGATGACCTTCTGGCGGGCGTCCAGCCAGCCCAGCCGGCCCTTGATCTGTCCCAGCAGCGGAATGTCGGCGACGCCCATGGCGGTCTCCCGTGCGGCGCAAAAATGCGCAATGGGCAGAAAATGCCGCCTGCATGGTTAATAGGGCGTTATCTCAACGCCTCGTTAACCAGGCTGATTAAGACTTGGGGTCACAGCGCCGACTGCGCCGGGGCCCAAAGCGTATGAACTTCCTCGATCTTGCCCGCGCCGTCTTCGGCCTGGCCTTCACCCTGGGGCTGATCGGCCTGGCGGCCTACGCCGCGCGCCGCTACGCCCCCCAGTTGCTGGCCCGGCTGAACGCCGAACGCGGCGAACGGCGGATGCAGGTGGTCGAGACCCTGGTGCTGGACCCCGCCCGCCGTCTGGTCCTGGTGCGGATCGACGACGAGGAACGGCTGATCCTGCTGGGCGAAGGCCGCGAACTGATCGAGCCGCGCCAGCCGGGGATTTTCAAGTGAAGGACGCAAAACCGCCTTCCACCCGCCGGAGCCGGGAAAAGGTCTTCACGGTTCCCGCCGCCTCCGAACTGAAGCGCGCGGCCTTCTTGTCGCTGATCACCACCCTGGTCTGCCTGGCCTGGCCGATCGCGGCCCTGGCCCAGGAAGCCGCCCAGTCCGGCTCGGCCATCAACATCGACCTGGGCACCGGGGCCGGCCTGACCCAGCGGGTGGTCCAACTGGTCGGACTGATGACCGTGCTGTCCCTGGCGCCGTCGATCGTCATCATGACCACCAGCTTCGTGCGGATCGTCGTGGTCCTGTCCCTGCTGCGCACCGCGCTCGGCATGCAGCAGTCGCCGCCGAACGCCGTTCTGGTGTCCTTGGCCCTGTTCCTGAGCGCCATCGTCATGGCCCCGACCTGGCAGGACGCCTATGATTCGGGCATCCGCCCGCTGCTGGATCAGCAGATGGAACTGCCCCAGGCCTTCGATGCGGCGTCCGAACCTGTGAAAACTTTCATGCTGGCCCAGGTGGACCGTTCGGACCTGGCGCTCTTCACCCGGTTGAGCCGCGTCGAGCCCCCGACCAACCTCCAGGAACTGCCCCTTCGGGTCGTCACACCGGCCTTCATGATCAGCGAGCTGAAGAAGGCTTTCGAAATCGGATTTCTTCTTTTCGTTCCGTTCCTTGTCATCGACCTGGTGGTGGCCAGCGTACTGATGTCCATGGGTATGATGATGCTTCCGCCAGTGGTGGTTTCCTTACCCTTCAAACTGATCTTCTTCGTCCTGGTGGACGGCTGGAGACTGGTCGCCGGGAGCCTGGTGGAGAGCTTCCAGCGGGCGTCCGGAACCGGATAATCCCCGCCCCATAAGGCTTTGCGCCGTTTCACCGCTTGCAAAGCCAAGCGAAATCCGTGTTGATCCCCCGGTCCTCGCCCTGAATCGGGCGACTAACACTGGAAATGTCTCTTATGACCACTCAAGCCGAACTGATCGCCGCCGTCGCCAAGGACGCCGGTGTCTCGCAGGCCGACGCCGGCAAGGTGCTGACCGCCATCGTCGAAAACATCCACGCCAGCCTGAAGGCCGGCGGCGACGTGCGCATCTCGAACCTGGGCGTCTTCGACACCGCCGACCGCGCCGAGCGTGAAGGCCGCAACCCGGCCACGGGCGCGACCATCAAGATCGCCGCCTCCAAGGCCGTGCGCTTCCGCGTCTCCAAGCCGCTGAAGGACGCCGTCAACGGCTAAGACCTTCGGGTCCAGACTGCGGATCTGATCTGCGGATTAACGGGCGGGGGTCGCTGGGCGGCCCCCGCCCGCTTCTTTTCTGAAGTCCTGTTTGGCCGCATTGACCCAGCCGACGAAGGTGTCGGCGTTGGCCGACAGGCCGGCGAAATCGGCCGCGCCCGCCACCCCCGACAGGTCGTCGTCCAAGGCCACGCGAATCGCATTGGCCGAACGCGCCCGGGCGATGAAGGGCGAATACTGACCCCGCAGACGATCCAGGGCCGCGCGGTTTCCATTCAGCGAATAGCCGACCCCGGCCCGAACCAGCCAGCTCTCCTCGGCGGGCGTCAGGGGCACGTCGGTCTGTTTGTGGCGATCGCCCAGACGCGCCTCATACAGGGGGGCGGCGTCCGCCCACTTCTGCTGTTTCCAGAAGACGTCGCCGCGCACTTCGCGCGCGGGCGCGGACTGATCCCGATCCAGAACCTCAAGCGCGTGATCGTAACGCCCCAGGTCCATCAGGGCCCGCGCTTCCAGGGCGCGGCGTTCGCTATTGACGGCGGTCGGCAAGAGGGTGGTGCGCGACCCCCAGATCGCCTGAAGCGCCTTCTCCGGCTGACGGTCCATCAGATAGACGGTGGCCAGATCGGTGGCGACCTGCGCCTTGGCCACGCCTTCGAGCCGCTCGTCCACCTGGTGTTTCAGCAGTTCGGCCGCCTGGTCCAGCAGATCGACGTCGATCAGGCGGCGCGACAGGCGGCGCACCATTTCATCGCCGTCTGCGCCGATCGGCGTCAGCTCGCGGAAGTCATAGAAGAGGGCCAGGGCCTGAACAGGTTGCAGGCCGTCGGCGGCGCCTTCCAGGAACAGGGCGCGGAAAGCCTTGGACTGGTCCGCCTGGATTTCGGCGGCGCCCGGCACGTTCGCCATCCGCTTGCCGGCGCTGCGCAGGGCGTCCAGCGCCTCTCTATAGCGGCCCTGTTGCAGATAGAGGTCCGCCAGTTTGCGGATCACCGCCAGTTCGGTCGCATCGCCGCGCCAGCGCCACTTCAGCAGCTCCAGCTGCTGGGCCGCCTGGTCGGGCGTGAGCGCGCCCTTGTCCAGTTCCAGGCTGATGGCGCCCAGTTTGGCGGGGGTGGCGATGCCGTCCAGCGGGGCGCGCGCCACCGCCTTATAGACCGCCAGCGCCCGCGCCTTGTCGCCCGTCAGATCGAACAGGCGCGCCTGAACGACCCGCGCCGCCAGCTGGTCGGCCGCCGAGGCGTTCTGGCTGAACACATAGTCCAGCAGCTGGCGCGCGGCGGGTAGATCGCCTGTTTCGATCGCCGCCAAGGCGTGGGCGGCGCCGAAGCGGGCGCGCCATTCCTTGGGGAAGTCGTCGATGACCGAGGCCCCGGCGGCGAAGGCGCGGCGCGCCCCCTCCCAGTCGCCTTGTTCGGCGGCGATATAGCCCTGCCAGACCTTGGCGGACGGGTCGTTGGACAGGGCCGCGCCGGCGAAGTCGACCTGAGCCTCCTCCAACCGGCCGACGCCGACGCGGGCGGCGCCGCGCAGGCCACGCACCTCCGGCTCGCCCTGCATATTGGGGGCCTGGGCGATCAGGGCGTTCAGCACCCCGATCGCCTCATAGTTCAGGCCCGAACCGACCAGAAACCGCGACAGGGCCAGACGAGCGCCGATCGGGGCGCGGGGATTGTCCGTCGCGGCCAGACTCTCCTGGGCCGCGGCGTCCTGAAGTCGGCGATAGCGCTCGGAAAAGCCCTCGGTCGTCGCCCATTCCTCAAGGATCAGGCTGGGATGGGACGCCCGTTTCGGCGCGTCGGCCTCACGCTCGCCCGCCTCCAGGGTCGCCGACGGCGGCGAAAGGGTCAGGCCGTTCGGGCGGCTGAGGGTGACCAGATCGCCTGCAGCCTCGATCTTCAGATCGTCGGTCGACGTCTCCACCGCCAGGCCTTGAGCCGTCGGGATCAGGCTGAGGTCGATCGTGCTGCGCGAGCCCGAGAAGCCCTTGCCGGGCGCAAGGGCGGTGACGGCGGCGAACCGGTCGCCGACGAGGGGATCGGTCAGCCAGACCGTCTTGGTGGCTCCCGCCATCCGGGCCACCAGGGCGTCGGAGCCGTCGTCTGCGCGGTCCACCTCCACGCCCGAGGCGCCGGTCGGCGGCCCGCCGATGGTCACGGTCCAGGTCCCGCCCTGCCCGTCCGCCGCAACCGCCAGCCCCTCCGGCGCCGCGATGCGGACGGCGGTGTAGTCGCCGCCGGCGGCCCAGCGCGCGTCCTTGGCGGGCCCCAGCGCCTTGGCGCCGGCCATATCCATCTTGGCGGCGGCGTCGAAGACGACCCAGACCGCCTCGCCCCGGCGGAAGACGGCGGCGCCGACCGGCGCGCCCCACTGGAAGGTCAGAACCGTCTTCTCGTCGCTGGAGACGGCGCGAACCGGCACGACGGCGTTGATCTTGGCCCCGGTCTCTTCCGCCGGCGTCTCCGGCGCCTTGCCCGGCGCATAGAGGTTCAGCCAGACGGCGCCGTCGGCCACGCCGGAACGGGCGTCGGCGCCCTCGGCCAGGGTGATGACCAGGTCGGTCGCCCCGCCGCGCGCCATTCGGGTCTCGACCGCCTTGACCCCCTGCGGCGGATCGACGCGCAGACGCGAAATGTCAGGGGCGGCCGAGACGCCCAGGCGGACGATGACCTTGTCGGCCTCACGCCGCACCTGGCTGCGCACGCCGATGACGCCGGCGAATTCGACGCGGGTGAACTCGCTGGATTGGCCGATGCTGATCGACAGGGGATCGCTGGAGCGGCCGGCCTCCTGGGCCAGGGGCGCAAGCGGCGCAAAGGCGACCGCCCCGGCCGCGGCGGCGGCCACGGTCGTCTTCAGCAGGCGCTTGCTGTGCGGGGTCCCGGACATATCGGCCCAGCCATGCCGCAAAAGCTCTTTAATCGCGGTTAACCGACGTTCACCCGCGATTCCACGAATGGGACGGTTCGCCCACGCGACAGGCCGGGCGATCTGGCGCATCATGGGGCCATGACCGATTATCCCCGCCTCAGCACCCTGAAGACCGGCCTGGGCTGCAAATGCCCGCGCTGCGGCCAGGGTCCCCTGTTCAAAGGGTATCTGACCCTGCGCGAAGCCTGTCCGAACTGTGGGCTCAGCTACGGCTTTGCGGACCCTGCGGACGGCCCGGCCTTCTTCGTCATGTCGGCGGTCGGCCTGGTCGGCATGATCCTGTTGATGGTCATCGACTTCACGATGAAGCCGCCCGTCTGGGTTCACGCGGTCGTCACCCTGCCGATCCTGATCGCGCTTTGCCTGGGCTGTCTGCGGCCGTTCAAGGCCTGGCTGGTGGCGGAACAGTATGTGCACAAGGCCGCCCCGCCGGAATTCTCCAGCAACGGCAAGCACGGGGATTGAGAGCGGGGCGCAGCCCCTGCTCCCTCAGTCGATGCAGAGGGTCGCGCCCGCCTTGCCGTCCTCGACCGGCGTGTTGCAGCCGAAGCGGTCGCTGGTCGCCTGACAGACGCCGGTCGCGGCGGTTCCGGGCGCGATCCCGCTGTTGCCCTCGATCCGGCAGTCGCCCTGGCACTGGTCGCCGTCGGTGCAGCGCTTGCCGGCGTCGGCGTAGTTGATCACGCATTGCCAGGATTGCAGCCGGCCGACCTGTTTCAGCGTCCCGCCGCGCGCGGCGCAGGCCGAGGCGTCGGCGCTCTGCATCGGGGCGTCCGAGCCCGCCGTGGTCTGCGGGGTGCAGGCGGCCGCCAGAAGGGCGGCGGCGGCGAGAAGGGGGATACGGATCATTCGACCTGTCCTTTGGCGAAGCCCGACCAGACGTCGTCGTAGTCGAGCTGCATCTGCGGCGATTCCGACGCCCATTTCGTGACCCGGATCGGCGCCCGGGTCTCGAACATGAAGGCCAGGGTGTCAGTGATCTTGTGCGGCTGAAGGTCCGCATTGATCGCGCCTTCATAGCTGGCCTGGTCCGGGCCGTGGCCGCTCATCCGGTTGTGCAGGCTGGCGCCGCCCGGCGCAAATCCGCCCGCCTTGGCGTCATAGGCGCCGGTCACCAGGCCCATGAACTCGCTCATGACGTTGCGGTGGAACCAGGGCGGGCGGAAGGTGTGTTCGGCGACCATCCAGCGCGGCGGGAAGATGACGAAGTCGATATTGGCCGTGCCCGGCGTCTCGGACGGGCTGGTCAGGACGGTGAAGATCGACGGATCGGGGTGGTCGTAGCTGACCGTGTTGATCGTGTTGAACCGCGCCGTGTCATAGCGGCAGGGCGCCAGATTGCCGTGCCAGGCTGCGACGTCCAGCGGGCTGTGGTCGAAGGTCGTGGCCCACAGGCGGCCGCCGTATTTCTGGACGCACTGGGTCGGGCGATCCACGTCCTCATAGGCCGCGACCGGGGTTTCGAAGTCGCGCGGATTGGCCAGGCCGTTTGCGCCGATCGGCCCCAGGTCCGGCAGACGGAAGGGACTGCCGTAGTTTTCGCAGACATAGCCCCGAACGGGACCTTCGATCTCGACGCGGAAGCGGACGCCGCGCGGGATCAGGACGATGTGGCCAGGCTGGGCCTCGATCACCCCCATCTCGGTGACGAACCGGTGCGAGCCCTGTTGGGGCACGATCAGCAGTTCGCCGTCGGCGTCGTAGAAGACGCGGTCGGTCATCGACCGGTTGGCGACATAGAGGTGGACGCCCGCCCCGGCTCCGGCGTCGGGATCGCCCGCGCCGCCGTAGGTGACCAGACCCTCGACCCAGTCGGTCGCGGTCTCGGGGATCGGCAGCGGGTCCCAACGCATGCGGTTGGGGTTGGGCGGGGTCTCGTCAAACGGGCCGGAGCGGACCCGCCCCTGGTCGAAGGCCACATAGGGGCCGTGCTGGGCCGAGGGACGCAGACGGTACAGCCAGCTGCGCCGGTTCTCCGCGCGCGGTGCGGTGAAGGCCGTGCCGGACAGCTGTTCGGCATAGAGGCCCATCGGCGTCTTCTGCGGCGAGTTCTGGCCCTGCGGCAGGGCGCCGGGCGCGGCCTCGGTCGCGAAATGATTGCCGAAGCCGGTCAGATAGGCGGGCGCGTTGGATCGCGTCGTCATGTGCATGTCTCCCTTGGCGGGAGGTTTAGAAGGTTCAACGGCGGCCGTCATCCGCCCGTCGACCGCCTCTCTTTCATTTGGCGTAATGGTACCGGCATTGCGCGATCAGAAGGGCGTCTTCCGTTGGGCGATAAACCAGTCGATGCTCCTGATCGATGCGCCGCGACCACCAGCCGGACAACTCGCCCTTCAGCGGTTCAGGCTTGCCGGTTCCCGAAAACGGCGTGCGCAGGCATTCGCGGATCAGGCCGTTGATCTTTTTCAGCTGCTTCGTGTCGGTGGATTGCCAATAGAGATAATCCTCCCAGGCCGCTTCCTGAAACGTCAGCCTCATTCAATCAGGTCGCGCGGCTGACCGCCGCCGGCGTCCAGCTCGGCGACGGCCTTGCGCAGGCGTTCGGCGTTCGCCGGGCTGCGCAGCAGATAGTCCGTCTCCTGCCAGGAGGCGAAGTCCTCCAGCGACATCAGCACCGCCGCAGGCTTGCCGCCATCGCGCGTGATGATGGTGTAGTCATGGTCCGCCGTCACCCGGTCGATGGCCGACGCGAGGTTCTTGCGAAGTTCGGTGACGGACATGGCCTTCATAGCGATAATGTACATATTTACGTACATTATCGCTAGCCTTTTACGTGGTCAGAGCGTCCGCGCGATCAAGAGTTTCATGATCTCGTTGGTCCCGCCGTAGATCCGCTGGACCCGGGCGTCCTTGTACAGCTGGGCGATCGGATATTCGTTCATATAGCCGTTTCCGCCGTGCAGCTGCAGCATCTCGTCGATGGTCTCGCCCTGGATGTCGGTGACCCAGTATTTGGCCATGGAGGCCGTGGCGGCGTCCAGCTGGCCCTTCAGGTGCAGGCCGATGCAGTGGTCGACGAAGACCTTGGCGACGGTCAGCTTGGTCTTGACCTCGGCCAGTTTGAACTGGGTGTTCTGGAAGTCGATGACGCGCTTTCCAAACGCCTTGCGCTCCTTGACGTAGGCCAGGGTGGCCTCCAGCCCGCGCTCGGCGGCGGCGACGCCCTGGACGGCGATGTTCAGCCGTTCCTGGGGCAGTTGCTGCATCAGCTGGACGAAGCCCTGGCCCTCGACCCCGCCGATGACGTTGTCGCCGGGGACCTTCACGTCGTTGAAGAACAGTTCGGAGGTGTCGTTCCCCTCCATGCCGATCTTGTGCAGGTTCCGGCCGCGTTCGAAGCCTTCCGCCCCGTCCGTCTCGACCACGATCAGGGACGTGCCCTTGGCGCCCTCGGCCGGGTCGGTCTTGGCCACCACGATGATGAAGTTGGCCAGCTGGCCGTTGGTGATGAAGGTCTTGGAGCCGTTGACGACATAGCCGTTGCCGCTCTTGATCGCCGTGGTCTTGACCCCTTGCAGGTCCGAGCCCGCGCCCGGTTCGGTCATGGCGATGGCGCCGACCAGTTCGCCGGAGGCCAGACGCGGCAGCCAGCGCTTCTTCTGCTCCTCGGTGCCGTAGTGCCAGATGTAGGGGGCGACGATGGCGTTGTGCAGGCTGATGCCGAAATGGTCCGCGCCCTTCCAGCCCAGCTGACGCATCAGCACCACCTCATGCCGATAGTCGCCGCCCATGCCGCCGTCTTCTTCCGGCATGGACAGGCCCAGAAGGCCGTCGGCGCCGGCCTGGCTCCACAGGGCGCGCGGCACGCTGGAGTCGGCGATCCACTGCTGCACCTTCTCCGGCGGCGCGTGCTCGTCGATCCATTTGCCGACGCTGTCGGAGAAGAGGGTGATCTCTTCTTCACGCATGAAATCAGGGTCTGGGCTGCCCAGCACGTTCATCGGTTTTGTCCCTGTGGTGCGAGGGCTTCGCGCCCTTCTGGTTGGAAAGAAAGACGGGCCGGCGAAGTCAGCCGGCCCGTTCCATCGTCAGTCTAGTGTCAGAACGCCTCGACCGGCATGGCCATCAGCACGTCCGCGCCGGTCTTCATCTTCTTCAGATGGGCTTCGGCGTCGGGCAGGATGCGCTCGACGAAGTAGCGGCCGGTCTGCAGCTTGGCGGCGTAATAGGGGTCGGTCGAGCCGGCCTCGATCTGGGCCTGGGCGACCTTGGCCATCTGCGCCCACATATAGGCGAGCGCCGTCAGGCCAAAGACGTTCAGATAGTCGGTCGAGGCGGCGCCGGCGTTGTCCGGATTGGCCATGCCGTTCTGCATCAACCACATGGTGCCTTCCTGCAGCTTGGCCTTGGCGTCGGCCAGACCGTCGACGAAGGGCTTGATCGCCTCATTGCCGCTGTTCTCGGCCACGAAGGCGTCGATCTCGCCGAACCAGGTCATGATCGCGCGGCCGCCGTTGGCCGGTAGCTTGCGGCCGACCAAATCCAGCGCCTGGATGCCGTTGGCGCCCTCGTAGATCATGGTAATGCGCGCATCCCGCAGATACTGCGAGGCGGGGAAGTGTTCAGTGTAGCCCGAACCGCCATGGACCTGCATGGCCAGCGAGGCGACATGGAAGCCCTTGTCGGTCAGATAGGCCTTCAGCACGGGGGTCAGCAGGCCCATGTAATCCTTGGCCTTGGTCGCCACGGCCTCGTCTTCCGACTTCTCCAGATCGGCGTGAAGCGCGGTCCACAGGATGAAGGCCTGGCCGCCTTCGACGAAGGCGCGGGCCTCCAGCAGCATGCGGCGCACGTCGGGGTGGACGATGATCGGGTCGGCGGGGCCGTCCGGGTTCTTCGGTCCGGTCAGGCTGCGGCCCTGCAGGCGGTCCTTGGCGAACTCGACGGCGGCCTGATAGGCGGCGGTGCCGATGGCCAGGCCTTGCAGGCCGGTGCCCAGGCGCGCCTCGTTCATGACCACGAACATATTGTTCATGCCGCGCCCTTCCTCGCCCAGCAGCCAGCCCTTGGCGCCGTCATATTGCATGACGCAGGTGGCGTTGCCGTGGATGCCCATCTTTTCTTCCAGGCCCACGCACTGCAGCGTGTTGCGCTCGCCCAGAGAACCGTCGTCATTCACCAGATATTTGGGCACCACGAACAGCGACAGGCCCTTGATGCCCGGAACTGCGCCTTCGATCCGCGCCAGGACGGTGTGGATGATGTTGTCCGAGAAGTCGTGCTCGCCCGCCGAGATCCAGATTTTCTGGCCGGTGATGGAGAAGCTGCCGTCGTCGTTGCGCACGGCCTTGGTGCGGACCATGCCCAGATCCGTGCCGCACTGGGGCTCGGTCAGGTTCATCGTGCCGGACCATTCGCCCGACACCATCTTGGGCAGGTATTTCGCCTTGATCTCGTCCGAGGCGCTGGCGTGGATGCCGGCATAGGCCGAGGCGGTCAGGCCCGGATACATGGAGAAGGCCGCCGAGGCGCCGGCGGTCATCTGACCGAAGGCCGAGGCGACGATCGAGGGCATGCCTTGGCCGCCGTAGGCCGGATCGGCGGCCAACGCCATCCAGCCGGCTTCCGACATGGCCTTATAGGCTTCCTTCCAGCCCTTGGGACCGGTCACGACGCCGCCCTCGGACCAGTGGCAGCCTTCCTTGTCGCCGGGGTTGTTGATCGGGGCGATGACCTCGTCGGCGAACTTGGCGCCTTCCTCCAGGATCTGGTTGACCAGGTCCGACGACACGTCCTGGAAGCCAGGTTGGTTCGTGTACCGGTCGATCTCCAGCACCTCGTTGAGGATGAAGGTGAAATCGCGGACGGGCGACTTGTAGGCCATGGATCAGGCTCTCGCTTTGAAGGGGTGGTGGTGGTCTTGGTTGAGACGCGCGCGCAGCAGCTTCTCGTAATCTTCGGCGCCGGGCAGCAGGTCGGGACGGTGCTCGCTCAGCTTGGATTCCATCCAAGCGCAGGCGTCCTCCGCCGTCTGGATGGCGCCTTCGATGTCTTCCAACTGCTGTTTCAAGGCCGCGATCTGGGCGCGGTGACGCCGCAGGGCCACGGCCATCTGGTGGACGTTGTGATCCTTGCGGTCGTACAGATCCAGCATCTCCTGGATCTCCTGCAGGGTGAAGCCGATGCGGCGCCCCCGCAGGATCAGCTTCAGACGTGCGCGGTCGCGGGCGTCATAAACGCGGGTCTGACCCTTGCGTGCAGGGGTCAGCAGACCCTTGTCCTCATAGAAGCGCAGCGCCCGCGCCGTGGCGTCGAACTCGCGGCACAGCTGGCGAATGGAATAGGTGCGATGGTCGTCGGCGGTAGCCATGAAGGCACCATAACTTGACGTGCGCGTAAAGGAAAGAGTTTACGTGCGCGTAAGGGTAAGCTTTTCGTCGCCACCCCTCCCTCGCGGCGCGCCAGGCAAAGAAAAGCCCGGAGCCTGGGGAAGGCTCCGGGCGCGACACACCGGGGCGGAGGGGGAGAGGCCCCGGCGATCGATCCTGTTTCAGGCGCGCCGCCGTCCCAAGAGGACGGGAACGGTGAGCGCCAGGAGAATGAGGTTCACCACCGCCAGGCCGATGTCGCGGCTCAGGGCGTGGACCATCAGCATGGTCGCCTCCATCACGATCAGTCCGGCCGAGGCGCTCAGCAACAGAGGGCGACCCACGCGCCAGGAGATCAGCGGCGCCAGAACGCTCAGGCCCAGCGCCATCTCCACCAAGCCCAGTCCACGCACCATGTTTTCCGGCGCGACCGCAGGCCAGCCCATCAGGGCGATCAGATTGGTCATCGGCTCGGTCAGCTTGGCGTAACCGGCGGCGATGAAGAACATCGCGATCCAGCCCTGGAAGGTCCACAGTGTTACGTTCTTGTAGACGGAGCGGGTGCGCGACTGGGCGACGGGCAGAGTGGTGGAGGTCATCGGGGAGCGCCTGATTGGTAACAGTTGCGAGATCGGATCGAGCAACTCCGTTCGCAAGGGGTATGTAGCGCAGCCGATGCATTTTGTCATCGCCGGATGACATCAGTTGATGACATCGGCTGATGACTTATTGTTTCTGTGACATCCACGCTACAGGCGACCCGTCGCCCTTCCCTGAGGATCACCCCTCTTCCGACTGAGGTCCCGGTGTCTGGACGATCAGATCGCCCGGCTGGCAGTCCAGCTCTCTACAAAGGGCGTCCAGGGTGGAGAAGCGCACGGCGCGGGCCTTGCCGGTCTTCAGGATCGACAGATTGGCCATCGTCACCCCGACGCGGTCGGACAGTTCGGTCAAGGACATGCGGCGCTCCAGCAGCAGCCGGTCCAGTTGGATCATGATCATGGCGCGCCTCAGACCGTCGCCAGCTGTTCGTCGCGCATGGCCGAGCCCTGGCGAAACACCTCGGCCAGGATGAAGACGACCAGAATGCCCAGCCACGATCCTAGGCTGAAGTCATAGTCGGAAACCGACTCCCCCATGACGTGCGGCGCCACAAGAGCCAGCATCAAGGCGGTGAGCTGGATACCCATCAGGCCCAGCCCCACGCCCTGCAGCCGCTTGACGTTGGCGAACTCGAAGGCGTCGCCCTGATTGACCGAAAGCAGGATGCGGCGCAGTCGGTTGATGATCCACCAAGTGAAGCCGCAGGCCAGGAAGGCGCCGAGCAGGGTCAACCGCTCCGGCCAGTGCAGGTCGCGCGCGTCGCTGCTGTCGAGGTCCCTCATTCCGTCGACGAACCCCGCAGCAAAATCGGGCGATATGATGCTGGCGGCCAAGCAGATCGCCATGATCCCGGTGGCCAGCATGACGAAGACGTTGGCGAACCCCAGGCACCAGCGCAGGGCGCTTGAGATAGAGTATTTTCCGATCAGTCTCATGTCGAACAGCCCTTTCTTCGGCGCGCCCTCCGCAGCGCCTTAGTGACTATCGATATGGTTTCATCGATAAACAGGCAAGAAAATTATCGATAAACGAGATGACGATTTTGTAAGGTTCTGCATCAAGCGGTGAAGGCCCAGGCGAGGCGCGCCGCCTCCAGCCGGGCCAGCTTGGCCCGGAAGGGCGCCCAGTCGTCGGCGGCGTCGATGGCGGCCCAGATCGCCTCGACCTCGTCGATCAGCATTTCTTCGGGCTCGCGCGCGGCGAACATCGGATGCTCCAGCCGTTCGATCCGGTCGGGCTCGTGCTCCATCAGGGCGAAGCGGAACGCGTCGAAGGCCTCGCCCTGATAGAGCTTTGCGCGCGGTCCCGACAAGGCGCGCGCGGCCGAGGCGAAGCCGCCGAACCAGTCGAAGAACAGCGGCTCCCAGCGAAGCCCCTCCCCGCCTTCGCGCAGCAGGGCCAGGGCCGTGTCGACCAGCCGTTGGTCAGCCGCCTCGCCCAGGCTCAGCACGCCGAACCGCATGAGAAAGGCCGCACGCAATTCGCGGATATAGGCGGAGCCGAAGCCGTTCAGGGCGTCGGTCAGGGGCTCGACCTCGGCGACCAGCTTCAGGCATCCGGCCAACTGGGTCAGGTTCCAGAACACCGCCTCCGGCTGGCGGGCGAAGGCGTAAAGGCCGGTCTGGTCGAAATAGGCGGCGGTGAAGCCCGGCTGATAGGACGGCAGGAAGCGCCAGGGGCCATAGTCGAAACTCTCGCCCGTGACGTTCAGATTGTCGGTGTTGAGCACCCCGTGGACGAAACCCGCCGCGATCCAGCGCGCGGTCAGTCTGGCCGAGGCCTCGACGACGGCGCGCAGCAGGCCGGGCGCGTCCCCTGCCGCGACCTGTGGGTGATACAGGCTGCGGACGTGCGCGATCAGCGCTTCGATCTGATCGACCCGCCCCAGATAGGCCGCCCGCTGGAAGGTTCCGAACCGGATATGGGAGTGCGACAGCCGCACCAGGACCGCCGAACGGGTCGGCGACGGCTCGTCGCCCCGCTCCAGCGCCTCGCCGGTCTCGATCAAGGAGAAGGCGCGGCTGGTCGGAACCCCCAGGGCCTCCAGCATCGCGGCCGCCAGAACCTCGCGCACCCCGCCTTTCAAGGTCAACCGACCGTCGCCGCCGCGCGACCAGGGCGTCTGGCCCGATCCCTTGGTTCCCAGATCCAGCAGACGGGGCCGCGCGCCGCGCCGCGCAGCCGTCGCCTGCGGCGTCTCCCACATCTGGGCCGCCAGAAAGCCGCGCCCGTCGCCCAGGTCGGGGTTGTAGTGACGGAACTGATGGCCGTGATAGCGCATCGCCAACGGCCCCGGCTGGCCCGGCAGGGGTTCGAACCGGCCGAAGGCGGCGATCCATTCGGCCTCGCTCAGGCTGTCCAGCCCCACCTCGGCGGCGGCGCGCTGATTGCGGAAACGCAAATCGGCCTTGGGAAAGCGCGCGGCCTCCACAGCGTCGGCGAAGTCCGGCCCCAGATTGAAAAAGACGGGAGCGGGGCGGTAGTCGGCGTGGACGGGCATGGCGGTCAGTTGCGCCCGCCTGGACGCTTTCGCAAGGCGCGGACTCGTCGCTGATCGGCTGAAGACTGACCTAGCGTCAAAATTTTCTGTCTCTTCCGTGTCACAGAAGGGCCGAACTAGGGCGAAAAATGGTCGCGGGTATCAGCGCTCGCTTGTCGTTCGGCGGGAAGCAGGCTTAGCCTCACCTTACTGAACGCGCCTCCACGCAGAGGCGCGTCGATTGGGAAATAGGAAACGCTTCGGTCGCCCCGCGACCGAGCTTCAGAGCCGGGAGGACGCTTCGTTGCGCCACACTAACCGCTACCTCAGAACCACCGTGTCCGCCGCCGTGGTCGGCGCCGCCGCCTTCGGCTTCGCCGGCATGGCCGCCGCCCAAGAGGCGCCGGCGACCGTGGATGACATCATCGTCACCGCCCAGAAGCGCGAACAGAGCCTGCAGGACGTGCCGATCGTGGTCACCACCCTGTCGCAGGAGGTGCTGGACGGCGCGGGCGTGCAGGACATCAAGGATCTGCAGATCCTGACCCCCGGCATGACCGTCACCTCGACCCAGTCGGAAGCCTCGACCACCGTCCGTATCCGCGGCGCCGGCACCGTGGGCGACAACCCCGGTCTGGAAAGCTCGGTCGGCGTGGTCATCGACGGCGTCTATCGTTCGCGCAACTCGGTCGGCTTCGGAGACCTGGGCGAACTGAGCCGCATCGAGGTGCTGAAGGGGCCGCAAGGCACCCTGTTCGGCAAGAACACCTCGGCCGGCGTCATCAACATCATCACCGAACGTCCGTCGTTCGACCCGTCGATCTCGGCCGAACTGACCGCCGGCAACTACGGCGCCGTCGGCGGCTCCGTCTCGGTGACCGGCGGCCTGACCGATCAGATCGCCGGCCGCCTGTTCGTCGCCCATCGCGAGCGCGACGGCTTCTATGACGTCAATCTGGGCGACGGCCCCCGCACCCTGACGGAAGACAACACCCAGGACTACTGGACCGGCCGTGGCCAGCTGCTGATCCTGCCCAGCGACGAGGTATCGATCCGCCTGATCGCCGACTACACCAAGCGCGACGAATACTGCTGCGCCGCCGTTCAGACCCGCGTCGGCCCGACCCAGGCCTTCATCGCCGCCCTGACCGCGCCGAACGGCCCCGGCCAGCGTCCGCCGGTCGCCGGCTTCGGCACGGTGCCCTTCAGCCGCACCGCCTATTCGAACCGCGAGACCCCGCAAGAGATCGAGGACATGGGTCTGTCGGCGGAGGCCACCATCGACCTGCCCAGCCTGAACGCCACCCTGACGTCCCAGACCTCGTGGCGCGACTGGTCGTTCCAGCAGGGGATGGACGTGGACTACACCGGCGCCGACATCCTGTACCGCGCCAATGACGGCTCCAACGGCTATGGGGTCGGCAACCTGACCCAGGAACTGCGCCTGGCCGGGACGACGGACAAGTTCGACTGGCTGGTCGGCCTGTTCGCCACCAAGGAAGAGGTCTATCGCGACGACAGCTATGTCTACGGTGCCGACTACAACGCCTTCGCCTCCCTGCTGCTGACGGCCTCCCTTCCCGCCTCCGTGGGCGGCCCCAGCCCCAGCCGCCTGGGCTGTTTCACCAATCCCCAGGGCTTCCTGGTCGGCACGGCCGGTCCGGCCGCCGGACAGCCGCTCTGCGTGATCGGCGCCGTGCCGCCCAGCGCCGCCGCCCCGACCTTCGGCACGGGCAAGGCCTATGAGGACCACTATTCGCAGAAGTCCGAATCGGTCGCCGTCTTCACCAACAACACCTATCGGGTGACGGAGGCGTTCGAGATCAACCTGGGCCTGCGCTACACCTATGACAGCAAGCGTCTGCTGGGCCTCCAGGACAATCTGGGGACCAACGGCGCGGCCTGCGGCGGCGCCCTGGCCAACAACCTGGCGCCCACCCTGCCTGCGTCTCCGATCCCCGGGACCGTCAATACGAGAACGCCGGCGGCGGCCCTCGGCCTGCTCTGCCTGCCTTGGTCCAACCCGCAGTACGACAACCGCCGCATCCAGGAGAAGTTCAGCGACACCGACCTGAGCGGCACGGTGAAGGCCTCCTACCGCCTGAACCCCTCGGTCATGGGCTATGTCTCCTACGCCCGCGGCTACAAGGGCGCCGGCTACAATATGGACCGGGTGCAGACGGGGGTGACGCCCGACGCCTCGCTCTTCTTCGAGGCCGAGACGGTCGACAGCTATGAGGCCGGTCTGAAGACGACCCTGTTCAACCGCACCATGCTGTTGAACATCACCTACTTCGACCAGAAGTTCGAAAACTTCCAGTTGAACACCTTCCTGGGCACCGCCTTCGTGGTGGAATCCATCCCGGAACTGACCTCGCGCGGCGTCGACGCCGACATGGTCTGGTTCACCCCGATTGAGGGCCTGTCCTTCCAGGGCGGCGTCACCTACACCGACGCCAAGTACGGCGACTTCACCGGCGCCGATCTGTCGAACCCGGCGCGCTTCCCGCAGCTGTCGCTGCTGCCGGGCGCCCGCGCCTCCTTCGCTCCGGAATGGTCGCTGACCGGCGCCCTGGCCTTCGACCGCTCGCTGGGCGGCGGCCTGCGCGGCGGCTTCAACCTGTCGGCCAAATATTCGACCGAGTACAACACCGGCTCGGACCTGCTGCCGTACAAGAACCAGGAGGCCTTCACCGTCGTGAACGGCCGCATCACCATCGGTTCGGAAGACGAGCGCTGGACCGTGGATGTCTGGGGTCAGAACCTGCTGGAGGAGGAGTACACCCAGGTGGCCTTCGCCGCCCCGCTGCAGGGCACGGCCTTCACCAACACCACCACGCCCCAGGCGGACGGCACCTACTATAACATCGCCACCGACACGGCGACCTACAACGCCTATCTGGGCGCCCCGCGCACCTGGGGCGTGACGCTGAAGGTCAAATACTGATCGTCTGAACCGCCGCGGCACCTAGCGGCTGACAGGGCGGAACGACGAAGGCCCGACCGGGAGACCGGTCGGGCCTTTTTCTTGGGCCTTTCACGAGATCGTAGAAGTTTCCGCCCCATCTACCGACGGCTGTTCACTGCCCGAAGAAGCTCGCCGCATGAGAACCGACACCTTAGCCCCGCTCTCACGCCGAACCGTTCTTGCGGTTTTGAGCGGCGGCCTGGCCGGTTGTTTCCAGCGGGACAGGGTCCCGTCAGGCGATGAACTGGGGATGCGGTTTCGCCTGACCTTGGAAGTGTTTGTGGATGGTCGACCCGTCCGCGGCAGTTCGATCCGCCAGTTCAAGTATTTCAACGACCCCGGTTGGTTTCCGTCAGACGGAGCCGGTCAGTCGTCCTGGCAGGGCGACGCCACACCGCTTGCTCTGCCGGGCGCCGCCTATCTGTTCGCCATGCTCGAGGGCTATGTGATCGTGCGTGGCCTTCGTGAGCGGTCCCACGGTCCGTGGACGCCCTACGACGTAGTTCTGAGCCGTCTCGGCAAGCGCGCCGTCACCCAGAGCGATTATGAAGCCCTATCAGCGGCCGAGCGCCAGAACGTCGTCAGCCCCGCTCAGGCGCGGGCGCTGGTAGGGACGCAGCCGATCGTGCTGGCATTGGGACGAACTGCCGATCCTCGCCCTGTTCAGGACGCCCCACGTGCCGGGCAGCGGATTGATCCTCCTGCCCGAGGAACTGCCGAAGCAAATCCCCAGTCTGACCTGGGGGCGATGCACGGTCCAAGTCACCGACGACCCGCTCGACGTCGGTCAGGTTGAGAAGATCTTGCCGTGGACGACCCAAAGGGGACGCGGCGCTTACTCACCCAACGGCATCGGATTTTCAGCGCCGTCATTTTCGAGGAATTGGTAGATGGACAAGGCCGATATGCCCGCCCGCGCTCGGCATCGCCCGCTACCCGGACCTGTGGCCCAGCTCTGACCGGCTCAGGCCCGGCCAAAGCCGTCACCCACGGCCTGCGCCGAAAGCGACAGTCGCTCAGCCGGCCGGGCCTTCTTGGGCAGTCGCCGGCTCCTCATGCCCATGCTGCCCGTGGGTCAGACGGCTCAACCGGCTTTCCATGCGACGCTTCAGGCCGTCGATCAGGCTGAAGACCACCGGCACGAACATCAGCGACAGGGCGGTGGAGGTGATCAGCCCCCCGATCACGGCGATGGCCATCGGCGAGCGGAAGGCGGTGCCTTCCCCGAACGCGGCGGCGATCGGCAGCATGCCCAGGCCCATGGCCATGGTCGTCATGATGATCGGCCGCGCCCGCTTGTGGGCGGCGTCCATCAGGGCGTCGTGGCGGTTCATCCCCTTCTCCATCGCCATGATGGCGTAATCGACCAGCAGGATGGAGTTCTTGGCCGCGATCCCGGTCAGCATGATGATGCCGATCAGGGCCGGCATCGACAGCGACTTGCCCGTCACCAGCAGCAGGAAGAAGGCGCCGCCGAACGACACCGGTAGCGCCGCCAGGATGGTGATCGGGTGGAAGAAGCTTTTGAACAGCAGGACCAGCACGACATACATCAGCAGGATGCCTGTGATGATGGCGAAGGCGAAGCCCGTGCCCAGCTCCTGGAAGCTTTCCGCGTCGCCGGACGGCTGTTGGCTGACGCCCTGGGGCAGAGTCTTGATCGAAGGCAGGGCGTTCACCGCCTCGGTCGCCTGGCTGAGCGTCAGGCCGGTGAGTTCGGCGGTGATGTTGGCGACGCGCAGTCGGTCCAGACGGTTGATCTGGTTCGGCCCGGCGCCGAAGGTGATGTCGGCCACCGCCGACAGTGGGACGGTGGCGCCCGAGGCGGTCGGCACGCGCAGATTCTCCAGCACCCCCAGGTCCGAGCGGGCGTCCTCCTTCAGCATGACGCGAATCGGCACCTGACGGTCGCCCAGGTTGAACTTGGCCAGCAGCTGATCGGCGTCGCCCAGGGTGGCGACGCGCGCCACCTGGCTGATGTCCTGGGTGGACACCCCCTGCAGGGCGGCGACGTCCGCCCGCGGCGTGACCAGGATTTCGGGCCGCACCAGAGAGGCGGAGGAGACGACGTTCGACAGGCCGGAGATGTTGCGCATCTCCCGCTCCACCTTGGCGGCCGCCGGCTCTAGGACGTCGGGATCGTCGCCGACCAGGGCGATGGTCAGGAGGCTGGAGCCCCCGCCTCCGCCCGAGGCGCCGAACTGGACGCGGGCGCCCGGCACCTGACGCAGGGTCGGCCCCATGTCGCGCTCAAACGCCTGTTGGCTCAGCTTGCGGTCCCAGCGTCCAACTAGGTTGACGGTCAGATTGGCGCTGCGCACCTCGCCTGATGATCCGCCGCCGCCGGGCCCGAAGCTGGTGGTGGCCGAGCCGATCGAGGAATAGACCGACTCGACTTCCGGCCGCTTCATCAGTTCGCGATTGATCCGCTGCACGGCCGCGTCCGTCTCGGACAGGGTCGTGCCGGGCGGGAACTGAACCGTCACGGTGGAACGCGAAATATCCTCGACCGGAATGAACTCGCCCGGCAGGCGGCTGGCCATGAAGATGGACAGGAAGAAGAACAGCACGCCCATGCCCAGAACCCAGACGCGGTGATCGAACATCCGGTCCGCCACCTTGCGGCGGAACCAGCCGGCCTGCGGATGATGCTCGGCCCGGCGTTTGCGCCAGTCGTCGCCGAGCGCCCAGTTCAGGGCCTTCAGATAGGGTCCCATCCAGAAGGGATCGCCGTGTTCCTTGCCCTGGTCGCGCTTCAGCAGATAGGCGCCCATCAGGGGCGTCAGGGTTCGCGCCACCAACAGGGAGAAGAGCACGCTGACGCAGGTGGCGATGGCGAAGCTCTTGAAGAACTGACCCACGATGCCCGGCATGAAGCCGGTCGGGGCGAAGACCGCCACCAGGGTCGCCGTCGTGGCCATGACCGCCAGGCCGATCTCGTCCGCCGCCTCGATCGCCGCCGGATAGGGCGGCTTGCCGTCGCGGATGTGTCGGACGATGTTTTCGATCTCCACGATGGCGTCATCGACCAGGATGCCGATGGTCAGGGAGAGGGCCAGCAGGGTCACCACGTTCAGCGACTGATTGGTCAGATCCATGACCCAGAAGGTCGGGATCAGCGACAGCGGCATGGCGACCGCCGCAATCAGGGTCGCCCGCCAGTCCCGCAGGAAGATGAAGACCACGGCGATGGCCAGAAGGGCGCCCAGCACCAGGGTCTCGACCGAGGCGTGGAAGTTGTTGACGACGTCTTCAGTGGTGTTGGCGACCTCTTCGAAGGTCACATCCGCGCGTTCGGCGTCCAGCTTGGCCAGTTCGGCCTTGACCCGGTCATAGACGTCCACCTCGGAGGAGCCGATGGCGCGCGAGACGCCGAAGCCGACCACCTCCTGGCCGTTGAACCGGGCGCGGCCGCGCGGTTCGGACCATTCGTCAGTGACTTCGCCCAGGTCGCCCAGGCGCACGCTGCGGCTGCCGATCGGAATCAGAGTCTCGCGCAGCTGTTCGACCGACTGGGCCGAGCCGACGGTGCGGATGGCCTGTTCTTCGCCGGCGATCTCGCCGCGCCCGCCGGGCAGGTTGATGTTGGAGGCGCGCAGCTGGTTCGACACCTGGGCCGCCGTCACGCCCGAGGCGGCGAGACGCGCCGGGTCCAGCTTGATGCGGATTTCGCGGCTGACGCCGCCGTCGCGGCTGATCTGGCTGACGCCGCGCACCGACAGCAGGCGTTTGGCCACCGTATTGTCGACGAACCAGCTCAGCTCCTCGGGGCTCATGCCCGGCGCCCGCACGACGAAGTTGGCGAAGGGGATGGCGGTGAATTCGATGCGCTGGACGATCGGCTCCTGAACGTCCGCCGGCAGGTTCTGGCGAATGCCGCTGACGGCGTTGCGCACGTCATTGGTGACCTTCTCCAGGTTCACCCCCAGCTGGAACTCGATCGAGGTGGTCGACACCCCCTCATTGACCACCGAGGTGATGTGTTTGACCGAACCCAGGCCCGCCACGGCGTCCTCGACCAGGCGCGTGACCTGGGTCTCCATCTCCGTCGGCGCGGCGCCGGACTGGATCACGGTGACGGCCACGACCGGCAGGTCGACGTCGGGGAAGTTGTTGGTGCGGAGCTTGAAATAGCTCATCGTCCCAGCGATCGTCAGGACGACGAACAAGAGGACGATCGGGATCGGATTCCGGATCGACCAGGACGAGATGTTCTGAAAACCCATCGGTCCGGTCCCTTAGCGCGCGGCTTGGCCGGCAGGAGCCGGAGCGGCGGCGGCCGGAGCCGCAGTCGCGGGGGCCACCGTCACATGGTCGCCCTCGCCCAGGAAGCCGGCGCCCTGGACCACCACGCGCTGGCCGGCCTGAAGGCCCTGAACGGCCACCTGATCGCCTGTGCGCGCGCCCGTGGTCACGGGAGCGAAGCGAACCGCCTCGCCCTGGCCGATCACATAGACGCCCGGCTTGCCTTCGCGATAGACGATCGCCGCCCCTGGCACGACCAGGGCCGGCTGGTCGCCGACGGCGATCTCGGCGCGGGCGAACATGCCCGGACGCAGTTGCGCCGCCGGGGCCAGAGAGATGCGCGCCAGACCCAGTCGGGTGGCGGGATCGACTTGCGGCGTGACGATCCGCACCGTGCCGGTCGTGGGCGCCGCCTCGCTGGAGGTCACGGTCGCCGACTGACCGGCGCGAACCAGGGCCAGCTCGGTCTCGGGCACCTGGGCGTCCAGCTCCAGCCGACCGTCGCGCACCATGCGGAACAGCTCGGTCCCGGCGGCGATGATCTGGCCCTTGGTCACGCTGCGGCTGGTGATCAGACCGGCGACGGGCGCGCGGATGGTGGCCTGGCTGAGGCGGGTCTGGGTTTCCGACAGGGCGGCGCGGGCGGCCGCCAGATTGGCGTTGGAGCTGCGCTGATTGGCCAGGGCCGTGTCCAGGGACGCCTGGCTGAGGAAGCCCCGCTCCTTCAGCTGCTGGGCGCGCGTCAGGGCCGCATCGTCGCGGGCGACGTTGGCCTCGGCCTGCTGCACCTGGGCCTGCTGCTGACGCAGCTGGGCGCGCAGCAGGACGTCGTTCATCTGCACCAGGGGCTGGCCCTGACGGACGTAGGAGCCTTCGTCCACATAGACGGCGACGGCCGTCAGGCCGCCGGTCTCGGCCGCCACCGGCACCTCCTCCCAGGCCGAAACCGAGCCCGAGGCGCTGACGGTGCGGCTGAGGTTGATCGAAGCCACCGTGGCGGCCGTGACGGTCTGGCGCGCGCCGGCGGTCGTGTCGGCCTTCTTCTCCTCGCCTCCCCCGCCGCAACTCGCCAAGAAGGCCGACAGGGCGACGGCGCAGAGGGCGGCAGCGGTTCGGGTCGTCATGGACACGGGGGAGTTCCTCGGTTTCAGGCGAAGCGGATCGCCGGCTCGCGCCGGTCGGGAAGGTGCTTGGCTAATACCCCGTCCGCGCCTCCGCCTCAAACCCGGACGAGCAACATTGCAGAGGTGTAATCTACGACGGGGCGTTCCCGCCGGACCTGGGCGGCTGGTCCAAAAGGAATACGCATGTTAGGGGCGCGCGGATGACGACTCCTCCGATCTCGAACATCCGGAATTTCAGCGTGGTCGCGCACATCGACCACGGCAAGTCCACCCTGTCCGACCGCCTGATCCAGCACACCGGCGGGCTGACCGCGCGCGAGATGTCGGAACAGGTTCTCGACAATATGGAGATCGAGAAGGAGCGGGGGATCACCATCAAGGCCCAGACCGTGCGCCTGACCTACAAGGCCAGGGACGGCGAGGAGTATATCCTGAACCTGATGGACACGCCCGGCCACGTGGACTTCGCCTATGAGGTCTCGCGCAGCCTCGCCGCTTGCGAGGGCTCGCTGCTGGTGGTGGATGCGTCGCAGGGGGTTGAGGCCCAGACCCTGGCGAACGTCTATCAGGCCATCGACAACAATCACGAGATCGTCCCGGTCCTGAACAAGATCGACCTGCCCGCCGCCGAGCCCGAGCGGGTCAAGGCCCAGATCGAGGACGTTATCGGCCTGGACGCCTCGGACGCCGTGGAATGTTCGGCCAAGTCGGGCCTGGGCATCGAGGAGGTGCTGGAGGCCATCGTCACCCGCCTGCCGGCGCCCAAGGGCGACCCCGACGCCCCGCTGAAGGCCATGCTGGTCGACGCCTGGTACGACCCCTATCTGGGCGTCGTCGTCCTGGTCCGCGTCTTCGACGGCGTCTTGAAGACCGGCATGCGGGTCAAGATGATGCGCAACGGCTCGACCCACCTGATCGACCGCGTCGGCGTCTTCCTGCCCAAGAACACTGCGGTGGACCAACTGGGCCCCGGCGAAGTCGGCTTCATCACCGCCCAGATCAAGGAAGTGGCCCACGCCGCCGTCGGCGACACCATCACCGACGAGAAACGGCCCACGGCCGAACCGCTGAAGGGGTTCAAGGAGGTCCAGTCGGTGGTGTTCTGCGGTCTGTTCCCGGTCGACGCCGCCGACTTCGAGGACCTGCGCGCCGCCATCGGCAAGCTGCGCCTGAACGACGCCTCCTTCACCTATGAGATGGAAAGCTCGGCGGCGCTGGGCTTCGGCTTCCGCTGCGGCTTCCTGGGTCTGCTGCACCTGGAGATCATCCAGGAGCGGCTGAGCCGCGAGTTCAACCTCGACCTGATCGCCACCGCCCCCTCGGTCGTCTACAAGATCGGCCTGCGCGACGGCTCCGAGATGGACCTGCACAATCCGGCCGACCTGCCCGACGTGATGCAGATCGACACCATAGCCGAACCCTGGATCAAGGCCACCATCCTGACCCCCGACGAATACCTGGGCGGCGTCATCAAACTGTGCCAGGACCGCCGCGGCCAGCAGGTGGAGCTGTCCTATGTCGGCAGCCGCGCCATGGTGGTTTACGAACTGCCGCTGAACGAGGTGGTGTTCGACTTCTACGACCGGCTGAAGTCCATCTCCAAGGGCTACGCCTCGTTCGACTATGAGATCACCGAATACAAGGTCGGCGACCTGGTGAAGATGTCCATCCTGGTCAACGCCGAGCCGGTGGACGCCCTGTCCATGCTGGTCCACCGCCAGCGGGCCGAGACGCGCGGCCGGGGCATGGTCGAGAAGATGAAGGAGCTGATCCCGCCCCACCTGTTCCAGATCCCGATCCAGGCGGCCATCGGCGGCAAGATCATCGCCCGCGAGACCGTGCGCGCCCTGCGCAAGGACGTGACCTCCAAATGCTACGGCGGCGACGCCACCCGCAAGAAGAAGCTGCTGGAGAAGCAGAAGGCCGGCAAGAAGCGGATGCGCCAGTTCGGCAAGGTCGAAATCCCCCAGGAAGCCTTCATCGCCGCCCTGAAGATGGACGAGGATTGATCCCCCCTCAAAACCCCTGGCTCCTCGCCAGCCGTTCGGTGTGGAACTGAGCGTCGCCCAGGAGTTCGTTGAGGACGCGGACGCGCTTCATATAGAGGCCGACGTCGAAGGCGTCGGTCATGCCGACGCCGCCGTGCATCTGGACCGCCTCCTGCACCGCCAGTTCGGCGGCGCGGCCGGCCTTGGCCTTGGCGACGGAGGCCGCAAGGTCGGCGTCGTCGCGGCCGGCGTCGATGGCCTGGAGCGCGGCCAGGGTGGCGGCGCGGGCCAAGGCCAGTTCGGTATAGAGATGGGCGGCGCGGTGTTGCAGGGCCTGGAACTCGCCGATCAGGCGGCCGAACTGTTTGCGGGTGCGCAGATACTCAAGCGTGATCTTGAAGGCCTGGTCCCCGGCGCCGGTCAGGGTCGAGGCGGCGCAGGCGCGCCCCAGCGCCAGGGCGGGGTTCAGCAGGACCTCCCCCCCGCCGACGGCGCCGATCACGGCGTCGGCGTCGATTTCGACGTCGCTCAGCGTCACGCGGGCGGCGTTGTGGGCGTCGACCATGACGGTGCGTTCGACCGCGACCCCGTCCGCCTTGGGATCGACCAGGAAGAGGGTGATCCCCTCCTCCGCCCGCGCCGCCACGATCAGGGCGTCGGCGATATGGCCGTCCAGCACCAGGGCCTTGGCGCCGTTCAGGCGAAAGCCGTTGCCGGACCGTTCGGCGCGCGCGGCGATGCGGCTGGGCGCGTGTTTGGCCCCCTCGTCGATCGCCAGGGACAGGACGGCCTCGCCGGCCGCGATACGGGGCAGCCAGGCCTGCTGGGCCTCTGAGCCGCCGTCGCTCAGCACCTTGGCCGACAGGACGGCCGAGCCCATGAAGGGGGACGGGGTCAGGGCGCGCCCCAGGCTTTCAGCGATCACCCCCGCCTCGACGGCGCCCAGGCCGAGGCCGCCGTGCGCCTCGGGGATCAGGACGCCGGCGAAGCCCATCTCGCCGAAGCCGCGCCACAGGTCGCGCGACAGGCCGTCCGGATCGCGGTCGTCACGCAGTTTGCGCAGATGGTCCAGCGGAGCGTGTTCGGCCAGAAAGCCGTCGGCGGCCTCCTGGAGCATCGTCTGTTCTTCGGTCAGGATCAGGGGCATTGGGGTCCCTCGTCTTTCTTCATCCTCGGGCTTGACCCGAACTCGTCATCGTCGGGCTTGACCCGGTTCGTCATCCTCGGGCTTGACCCGAGGATCGGCTGTAGGGCGCGCCGTGCGCCCGGTTCATCGCACCAGCGGCGGCGCCCCCGGTCCTCGGGTCACGCCCGAGGATGACGAAGGCGCATGGTCTCACGCCCCCGGCAGTTGCAGCAGGTGTTTGGCGATGATGTTCAGCTGGATTTCGCTGGTCCCGCCCTCGATGGAATTGGCCTTGGTGCGCAGCCAGTCTCGGGCGGCCGCGCCGCCGTGCGAGCGTTCGCCCTCCCATTCCAGGGCGTCGATCCCGCCGGCCGCCATCCGCAGTTCGTGGCGGCGCTTGTTCAGTTCCGAGCCGTAGTATTTCAGCATGGAGGCGATGGCGGGATGGGCCTGTTTGGCCTTCATCTGATCGCCGGCCCGCTCCATCGCCAGGCGGAAGGCGGCGGCGTCGATCTCCAGCTCGGCGATCCGGGCGCGCAGCATGGGGTCGTCCAGCCGGCCCTCGGCGTCGGCGCCGATCGTCTCCAGAGCAGTCTGGTGCAGGGGCCGGCCGGCGCCGACCTCGCCCATGGCGCCGATCATGGTCCGCTCATGGGCCAGCAGATATTTGGCCACGTCCCAGCCGCGGTTCAGCGTGCCGACCAGGTTTTCCTTCTCCACCCGCACATCGTCGAAGAAGGTTTCGCAGAAGGGGGACTTGCCGCTGATCAGGGTGATGGGCCGGGTGGTGACGCCCGGCGTCTTCATGTCGAACAGGACGAAGGAGATGCCCAGATGTTTGGGCGCCTCCGGATCGGTGCGGACCAGGCAGAAGATCCAGTCGGCCTTGTCGGCGTAGGAGGTCCAGATCTTCTGGCCGTTGACCATCCAGTGGTCGCCGCGATCTTCCGCCTTGGTCTGGATCGAGGCCAGGTCGGAGCCGGCGCCGGGCTCGGAATAGCCCTGGCACCAGCGGATTTCGCCGCGCACGATCTCGGGCAGGAACCGCTTCTTCTGTTCCTCGGTCCCGAAGGCCAGAAGCGCCGGGCCCAGCATCCAGACGCCGAAACTGGCCAGGGCCGGCTGGGCCTTGATGCGCCGCAGCTCCGACGCCAGCACCTTGGCCTCTTCGCGGCTTAAGCCCCCGCCGCCGTATTCGCGGGGCCATTCCGGCGCCGTCCAGCCGCGCGCGCCCATCCGCTCCAGCCACAATTTATGCCCCGGCGTGGCGAAGACGGCGTCGCGCCCGCCCCAGATCGTATCGGCCTCGGAGGCCATGGGACCGCGCACCTCGGGCGGGCAATTCTCTTCCAGCCAGGCGCGCGTTTCGGTGCGGAAGGCGTCCAGATCGGTCATGTCGCGTGTTCCCCGCGTTTCCTCTTTGGAGGGGAGGTTAGCAGATGGGTTTCGATTGGCTACGGTCATTTGCGCCCAGGCAACAGCTTGGCCGCCCGCGCGTTGGTGGTCCTGAAACTAAGGGGGCGGCCCAGGGGGCGACCATGACCTATCTGACCCGCGCGGTGTTCGGCGGCGCCAGCCTGCTGCTGCTTTTGGCCGCCACCGCCCTGATCGGCTTCGGCGTCAAGGACGCGCTGGAGACCATTCGCGCGCCCGGCCAGTCGGGGGCCGAGGCGGTGCTGGACGTGCTGGGCTATGTCATCGTCGCCATCGCCGTCTTCGACGTGGCCAAATACATCTTCGAAGACGAGGTGCGGCGCGGCAATGAGCGGCGCAGCGCCGCCGAGGCCCGGCGCAGCCTGACGAAATTCCTGTCCACCATCGTCATCGCCCTGTTCCTGGAGGCCCTGGTGGTGGTGTTCAAGACCGCGCGCGAGGACGTCAGCCAGCTGATCTATCCGACCGCCCTGCTGATCGCAGCCGTCCTGGTGCTGGTGGGCCTGGGCGCCTTCCAGCGGTTCTCGGCCTCGGTCGAGGAAAAGGTCGGCGAGGACGACGAGGCGGAGGAGCGCAGGGACGCCGTCAAGCGAAAGACCGGCGCCGGAAAATCCTAGCCCCCCTTCGGCAGGAAGGGCGAGAAGGTGATGACGGTGAAGGTGTCGCGGACATGCGGTCGGGTCTGGACCTGTTTGGTCACGAAGGTCCCGATGTCGGCGTCGCGCGGCAGGTTGAACTTGGCCAGCAGATCGTGCTGGCCCGAGGTCGAATAGACCTCCGACACGTTCTCCACATGGTCCACGATGTCGGCGGCCACCTCATTGGCGTAGCCCAGCTCGGTTTTGATGAAGACGAAGATGGCGGTCATCATGGCGGGGCTCTCCTATTGCTGGTCCGCCTCCTAAACGGTTTTGGACGCGGCGTCGAAGACGGCCGGTGAAACAATATGTTCCGCCACAGCGCCCCGAACCGGACCGCGCGGCTTTCGTTTTCTGCAGCGGCTGGGATAAGCAGGGCGCGAAGGCCGGGCGACCGGTTGAGGAAACACAGGCGTTCCGGCGCGGGTCGGACAGGCGGAGATTTGAGACATGGCCCATGATCGCGTCAGCGTGCTGAAGGCGCTTCAGACCCAGGGCGTCTGCCCGGTCTTCTATCATCCCGATCCCGAGGTCAGCCTGAACGTCATCCGCGCCTGTGCGCGCGGCGGGGCGCCGGTGGTGGAGTTCACCAATCGCGGCGACTTCGCCTGCGACCTGTTCGGCGAGATCAATCGCGAACTGATCAAGACCGATCCTTGGGTGGTTCTGGGCATCGGCTCGGTCGTCGACAGCGGCACGGCGGCCCTCTATCTGAACCGGGGCGCGCGTTTCGTGGTCAGCCCCTGCCTGGTCCCCGACGTGGCCAAGGTCTGCAACCGGCGCATGGTCGCCTACTTCCCCGGCTGCGGCTCGGTGACCGACATCGGCGAGGCGCACGAACTGGGCTGCGACATCGTCAAACTCTTCCCTGGTTCGTCGGTCGGCGGGCCGGACTTCGTCAAGGCGGTCAAGGGTCCGATGCCCTGGGTCAAGATCATGCCGACCGGCGGGGTCGATCCCGACGAAGCCTCAATCGCCAAATGGTTCGGCGCCGGGATCGTGGCGGCGGGCATGGGATCCAAACTGGTGACGGACGCGGCGGTGAAGGCCGGCGACTGGGCCGCCATCGAGAGCTCGGTGCGCGAGGCGGTTCAGGCTGTCGCCGCCTTCCGCGCCTCCAAGGCCTGAGGTCAGCGAGGGACGTCGCCGGCTTCGGGCGGCGGCGGCCCCTCGCCGGCCGGGCGATCGGCCCGGCCGGCGCCTGGTCCCTTGCGCGCCAGTATGTCGGCCATGATGCGGCGGTCTTCGACGTCCAGGGCGCCCAGAATGGCGATGGCGCCGCCTTCCAGACGGGCGCGGCCGCGCATTTCGGCGGCGCGGGAGTCATTCAGCAAGGCCTGGACCCGCTCGGGATTCATCTGCGGTTCGCGCGCGGCCTCGACCGCCTGACGGCGGGCCTCGCGCGCGGCCTCGAAATCGGGACGGGCCGACAGGGCGACGGCGCGCATGCGGGCGCGCACCTCGCGTCGGGTTTCGGGGCTCAGCTCCGCCACCAGGGCGCGAAAGCCGCCGGCGCGACCGGGCTGGCGCTGTTCGGCGACGTGCTGATCCACCTTGGCCCGGCTGACGGCGAAGGCGACCCCGCCGGCCAGGGCGAACAGGTTCAGGGCCACAGAGACCGCCAGGGCGATTTTCAGCCCGCGTCCGCTCATCGAAGAACCTCCGTATCGTCCACCCCGGTCAGGCTGGATTGATAAAGCACCGCATCAGCCCGCTCGTTGGCGGTCAGTTCGCTGGTCAGGCCGACCCCCGCCACAACCCCGGCGCAGGCCGCCGCCGCCCAGCCGGCGCCCAGATAGAAGGCGAGCCGGTCCAGATGGAAACGACGGCTTCTGGCCTTGGGCGCGGCGGCGAGAACCCGCGCGGTCAGGACGGCCGAGGGCGCCGGCGCCGGCGCGGCGTCCAGCAGGGCGTCCAGCGCCGCCGCCTCGTCGAGCACCGCCTTCAGCGACGGATCAGCCGCGATCAGGCTTTCGGCGAAGGCGCGTTCGGACGCCGGCCATCGACGCAGGTCGGCGCCGTAAGCCTCCGCCAGGGCGTGCAACCGTTGCGCCTTCATCTCGCCTCTCCTCTCAGCGCCGCAGCCGGGGCGCGGGGCGCCAGGTCCGACAAGGACTGACGCAATGCGCGGCGACCGCGCGACAACAGACTTTCCAGCGCCTCGACGCTGATCTCCATCAGGGCGGCCGCCTCGATATTGGACAGTTCCTGATAATGACACAGGACCACCGCCTCGCGCTGCCGATCCGGCAGGCGGCTCAACGCCTGTCCGACCCGCAAGCCCGTTTCGGCCGCCATCAGACCCCGATCCGGGGCCGGTCCCTCGTCGGGACGGTCGGGGGGCGTGTGCGTCGGAATCTCGCGACGACGCCGCAGCCGATCGTAACAGAGGTTCAGCGCCACCCGGTGCAGCCAGGTGTCGAACCGCGCCTGGCCCGGCGTCCACCGGGGCGCCTGTTTCCACGCCTTAAACATCGTTTCCTGAGCCACGTCCTCGGCCTCGACCGCATCGCCCAGCATCCGCTGCGCCAAGGCCAGGATGCGCGGCAGTTTGCGCGCGACGAGCGCCTGGGCCGCCGCCGGATCGCCCTGACCCACGCGGCGCACCAGATCCTCGTCGGGGTCGATGATCGCGACCAAGCCTGCCTATTCCGATCCGGACGAAAGGGACCGATTCGCGCGCGACGGCCGACCCCGACACTGTTCTTACGCCGAACCGGCCGGCGGGGAAGCCGGTTGTTGCGCGGAGCGGGCCTGACGCCGTTCGGCGCGGTGGGCCTGGGCGGCCGCACGGCGTTCCTCGGGGGTGACAACGCCGTCGTGATCGGCGTCCATCGTGTCGAACCGTTCGCCCAGTTTGGCGGCGACGTCCGAAATCGTCACCGGACCGGCCTGGCGATGGGCGCCGTCCTTGCCGCGACGAGGTCCGTCGCCGCGACCCGCCCGTTCGCGACGACCGCCGGCCTCGCCGCGCGCCGCGCGGGCGGCCTCGAACTCGGCGCGGCTGACCGCGCCGTCGCCGTTCGCATCCAGCTTGGCGAAGCGCGAATCCGCGTGCCGGGCGCGCCGGGCCTGAACGGCGGCCTCGCGCTCGGCGACGCTGACCACGCCGTCACGGTCGGCGTCCAAGGCGGTCAGACGCGCGATGTGCTGATCCACGAATTCGGCCCGCGTCACCGGACCGGCGCGACGGGCTTCACCGCGTCGATGATGGGGGCGGTCGGCTTGGGGTCCCGAATGCGCCGCCGTCGGCGCAGGACCTGGGGGCGGCGTCTGGGCCGTGGCGGCGCCGGCCAGGCCCGCCAAGGCGATGACGCCGAGGCCGGTCAGCAAGGTTGTTCTCATCTCGATCTTCTCCTGGGCCGTGGCAAGCACGGCCTTTTCGTCGCCCCGTCAGGAGGTTGAACGCGGGTCCGGCGATTCTCCGTCGCGACCGGCCGGAACCGCCTGCTCGAAGGCCCGACGCGCTTGGGCGCGCAGGTCCGTCAGCCGGGTCTTCAGGCTCTCGAAGTCGAGCGCCCCCGCCGCCTCGGCCAGCCGCTGCTGAAAGACCGCCGGTTCGGCCTCGGGATCGACCCGGCCTTCGAAGGCGGCGGCCAGGAGCTGGGCCAGTCGCTGCTGGATGCGCCAGGCCTCGGCCAGGATCGGGTCCTGCCCGAGGGCCTGAAGCGTCGACAGGGTCAAGGGCTCGCCCGCCGCCGCAGCCTGAAGCTGGCGGTACTGGGCGGCGAACTCGGCGTCCACCTGGCCGCCGGGCGACAGTTTCAGATCCCAGAAGCCGTGCGGACGGCGTTCCCGATCCATCAGGGCGCGCATCCGGCGCACATCCGCCGCCACGTTGACGCCCGGCCGGGGCCGCCGCAGCGCCGCCTCGATCCCCGCCGACACCCGCTCGGCGAAGGCCGGGTCGCTGGCCCAGACCACGCGCGCGCGGGTCAGGACCATGAACTCCCAGGTCTCGGCCTCGGCGGCGTAATAGTCGTCGAAGGCGGACAGCCGCACCGAGACCGGGCCCTTGGACCCGGTGGGCCGCAACCGCATGTCCACCTCATACAGGCCGCCCTCGGCCGTATGGGCCGACAGGGCGGCGATGAGCCGCTGGGTGAAACGGGCGTAGAAGACGTCGGCGGTCCAGCCCTTGACCTCGGACACGGCCTCGGGCGGGGCGTCATAGAGGGTCATCAGGTCCAGGTCCGACCCGGCCGTCATCTCGCGCGACCCGGCCTTGCCCAGGGCCACCACGGCGACCGCGCCGGGAAAGGCGCCGCCCAACCGTTCCGCCTCGACCAGGGCGGCAGGGGCCAGGATGCGCATGGCGGCGTCGGCCAGATCGGCATAGGCCCGGCCGGCGGCCTCGGGCCCCGCGCGCCCGGTCATGGCGTGCAGGCCGATGCGGAACATCTGTTCGCGGTGCAGACGCCGCACGGCGTTCATCGCCCCTTCGAAATCCTCCGCCTCGCCGGCCTCGCGCAGCATCTGTTCGCCCAGGCCGGTATCGTCGGACAGGTCGGCCAGGAAGCGGGCGTCCAGAATCCCGTCCAGGGCCGCAGGCTGACGGCCCAGGGTGCGGGCCAGGCGCGGCGCAAAGGCCATGACCCCCAGCACCATTTCGAACAATTTGGGCTGGTTCAGGAACAGGGCCTGAACCTGAACCCCGGCGGCCAGGCCCGAAAAGAAGACGGCGAACCGGCGAAAGGCCTCGTCCGGCGCGCCCGTGCGCGCCAGGGCCTCCAGCAGGCGCGGCGCCAGGCGGGTGAACAGTTCGCGGCCCCGCTCGGTCCGGGTCGCGGGAATGCGGCCGTGGTGCCAGGACCGGATGGTGTCGGCGACCGAGGCCGCCTCGGAAAACCCCATGCGGCCCAGGGTCAGAAGGGTCTCTGGATCGTTCTCCACCCCAGTGAAGACCAGGCTGCCGTAGCTGGAATCCAGGTCTTCCCCGCCTTCGAACAGCTCGCCGTAGCGGGCGTTGACCCGCCCCAGCAGCGCTTCGACATGGGCGTCGAAGGCGGCCAGATCGGCCCAGCCGGCCAGGGCGGCGACGGCGGCGCGCGCCTGGGGGCTCTCGGGCAGGCGGTGGGTCTGTTCGTCGTCCAGCATCTGGACCCGGTGTTCCAGCCCGCGCAGTTCGACATAGGCGGCCGACATCTCCTCGGCGACCGCGGTCGGAATATGGTCGGCCTCGGCCAAGGCGGTCAGGGCGGCCAGGGTGCGCGGCGCCCTCAGGTCCGGGTCGCGTCCCGCCAGGATCAGCTGCTGGGTCTGGGCGTAGAATTCGATCTCGCGGATGCCGCCCCGACCCAGTTTCAGATTGGCGCCGGCGGCCTGAAGCCCCTCGCCCGTCTTGTGGACGTGGATCTGTTTCTTGATCGACTGAATGTCCAGAACGGCGGCGTAGTCCAGGCTGCGGCGCCAGACGAAGGGCCGCAGGGCCTTGACGAAGCGGGCGGCGGCGCGGGGATCGCCCAGCACGGGCCGGGCCTTGATGAAGGCCGCCCTTTCCCAGTTCTGGCCGACGCTCTCGTAATAGGCCAGGGCCATGGGGGCGGCGACCACCGGCGGGGTGGAGGACGGATCGGGCCGCAGCCGCAGGTCGACGCGGAAGACATAGCCGTCGGCGGTGCGTTCGCTCAGCAGGCCGGCGATCCCCTTGCCGACGCGATTGGCGAAGTCCTGCATCTCCTCGCCCTCGCGCAGGGCCAGGCCCATCAGGCGCGGCTCGAAGAAGAGGGAGATGTCGATGTCGGACGAATAGTTCAGCTCGTGCGCGCCGTGCTTGCCCATGGCCAGGCCGAACAGGCCGGGGATGGGCCCGCGCGGATCGTCGGGCGGCGAGACCAGCCGCCCCCTCGCCCGCTGCTCGGCGGCGACGGCGCGCAGGGCGGCGCGGCAGACGGCGTCGGCGAAGCCGGACAGGGCGCCGGTCACCTGATCCAGGTCCCAGACCCCGCCGAGGTCAGCCAGGGCCGTCAGCAGGTGCAGATCGGCCTTCAGCACCCGCAGAGGCGCGCGGACCTCATCGGGTTCGGCGTTCAGGGCGTCGGTGTCGGCGAGGATGCGGATCAGGCCCGAGGTCGGATTGGTCTCCAGCAGGCGGCGCAGATGGGCGGGGCGACGCCGCATCAGGCCGGCGAGATAGGGCGAGGCCCCCGCCACGGACGCCAGGGCCGGCCAGGCCGCGTCCAGAGTGTCGGCCCAGCCCTCGGATGCGGCGGCCTCGAACAGGGTTTCGTGCAGGCGTTCGGCGGCGGCGGGGTCGGCGACGGGACCGGCGGGGACGAGGCTATGCGCCAACGGAACTGAGGTTTTGGTTTCGGGCATCAAATCATCCGCTCATCCCGGCGAAAGCCGGGACCCAGTGCTTTCGCTCGGCAATGCGTTGGACCACGATCCAAGACACGCTCACAAGCCTGAACGCCCAAAGAACTGGGTCCCGGCTTTCGCCGGGATGAGCGGAAATGAGGGGAGATCAGGTCGAGGCCGAGGCCGGCGGCAGAACCAGGGCCACGCGAAGACCCGGCCCGTAACCCTCATAGGCGCCGGGGCCTTCGTCCAGCACCACCCGGCCGCCGTGCGCCTCGGCCACAGCCGTGACCAGAGACAGGCCCAGACCCGAGCCCGGCTCGGTGCGGCTGTTGTCCAGCCGCACGAAACGTTGGACCACCCGTTCGCGGTCCTCCTCCGGCACGCCGGGGCCGGTGTCGGTGACCGAATATTCGATCTCGCCGGACGACCGCCGCCGCGCCCGCAGCTTCACCGCCCCGCCGGAGGGCGTGTATTTGATGGCGTTGTCGATCAGATTGGCCAGGGCCTGGGCCAGGAAGGGCTGGTTGCCCTCGATCATCAGGCCGGTCTCGATCTCGGCCGAGAAGTCGATGTCCTTGTCCTCGGCCGCCGGTTCGTACAGTTCGGCCATGTCGGCGGCCAGGGCGGCGGCGTCCATCCGCTGGGGGTCCGGCGCCCCGCCCGATTGCAGCCGGGCGATGGCGAGCACGGTGTTGAAGGTCTTCAGCAGATGGTCCGCCTCGTCCAGGGCCACGCCCAGGGCGTCTACCCCGTCGATCTGGCCCGCCTCGGCGTCGATCAGGGCCACCTCCAGCTTGGCCCGCATCCGCGTCAGGGGCGAGCGCAAGTCGTGGGCGATGGCGTCGCCGGCGTGGCGGATGGAGGCCATGGACGCCTCCAGCCGATCCAGCATCAGGTTCAGCCCCTGGCTGAGTTCGTCAAGCTCGTCGCCGGAATGGCGGATCGGGGCGCGGACCTTCAGATCCCCCTCCTGCACGGCTGAGACGACCCGGTTCAGCCCGGCCATGGCGCTTTCGACCCGGCGGCTGATGTAGAGGCCGCCCGCAAGGCCCAGCAGGATGACTAGGCCCATGGCGCCCCACAGGGCCTGGGTCAGGCGGGCCAGATAGTCCTCGACGTCGCCGATGTCGGCCCCGACGAACAGATGTTCGCCGCCCGCCAGCCGGGTGTCGATGCCGATCGACTGGCGCCGCCGCACCCGGCCCTCGGCGTCGGTGTCGGTCAGGCGGAAGGGCTCCCAGTCGCCCGTATCGACCCCCTCGGGCACGTCGGAGATGTTGGCGGTGATGATCTTTCCGTCCGCCCCCTTCAGCACATACAGATAGGGGCCGGCGCGGATGGCGCGCTCGACCAGGGCCTGGTTCAGGGCGTCGAGGCCGCGGGTGCGATAGACGGCGGTCAGGGCCGCCCGCTCGGCCTCCACCTCCGCCTGGGCGCGACCTTGGGCCTCCGAGGCCGAGGCGAAATAGACATAGGCCAGGATCGCCCCCGCCGCCGCGACGAACAGGGCCAGGAACAGCAGCGTCAGCCGGAAGGGCGTGCGGCGAAGGAGGGAGGGAAGGCGCATGGGGCTTGTTAGTGGCGAGTGACGCGTGGCGAGTGGCGAGCAAGCGCAGGGACAGACAGAGGCTTCCGCGGGGCCTGACCATAAACCGCCGCTCGGTCGCCAGCCTCAATCATTCTCGCCACTCGCCACTAACCACTCGCCACTCCGAACGTCACGCCTCCAACCGATACCCCGCGCCGCGAACCGTCTGAAGCATGGCCTTGTCGAAACCCTTGTCGATCTTGGAGCGGAGGCGGCTGATGTGGACGTCGATGACGTTGGTCTGGGGGTCGAAATGGTATTCCCACACCTTCTCCAGCAGCATGGTGCGCGTCACCGACTGGCCGGCGTGGCGCATCAGGAACTCCAGCAGCTGGAACTCGCGCGGTTGGAGGTCGATCTCTGTGGTTCCGCGATGAACCGTGCGGGCGATCAGATTCATCTCCAGATCGCCGACCTTCAGCACGGTCTGGACCCCGCCGGTCTCGCGGCGCCGCGCCAGGGCCTCGACCCGCGCGATCAGCTCGGCGAAGGCGTAGGGCTTGACCAGATAGTCGTCGGCGCCGGCCTTCAGGCCGGTGACCCGGTCCTCGACTTCGCCCAGGGCCGACAGGAAGAGGACCGGAGTCTGGTCCCCGCCCTTCCTGACCGTCTCGACCATGCCGACGCCGTCGAGACGCGGCATCATCCGGTCGACCACATAGACGTCATAGCCGCCCTTTTGCGACTCCAGCAGGCCGAAGGCGCCGTCCACGGCATGGGTCACCTCATGGCCGGCCTCGGTCAGGCCGCGCACCATGGCCGTCGCCGCCTCGGCGTCGTCCTCGACCACCAGAATCCGCATCGAAACCCCTCCCGGAATCAAAATCGCCGCCGATGGTAGCGCATCGGCGGCGATTCAGTGAGTTACGGCTTGGTCAGATTACCGATCAGTTCTTGGACAGTTCGATCTTCGGGCGGGAAGCTCGACGCAGCCATCTCCTCGGTCAACAAAAATTGACGAAGCGGAATACAGTTTCAAGTTGACGACTGAACGACTAAAACGCGAACCAACTGAGCGCCACTTGGCATTCGACCTGGGAGATCAAACGTGAAGAGAACACTGATTGCTTTGAGCTTGTTGTCGTCAGCCATAGGTTCGTCCGCCCTCGCATCACCGACAGCGCCGTCTCACCAACCCACCTCCGTGCGGACGGTTATGGTCTGCATAACCAATCACTACCCAGATGGGGTGCCATTTTTAGACTGCCAGATCGTATATTTATACGACGACGAGATCATTCAAGCGTGATTTCTAAAAGTGAACAGCCCGCCATCAGAAATGATGGCGGGCTGTTTCGTGCTCTATTTTTTGAAAGTCAGCACATAGGGTACGTTGCCCTGACCCCGAACCCAGATCAGGAGATAAGCTCCGGATCGGCCAGACGCTTTCACCGAAGCTACGGCGTCTCGGAAGTCGTCCACGGTTCTTACGGGCGTATTCTGAACCTGCTGGATCACGACCCCTTGCCCAAGGCGGGCATCGACACCGGTTTCAACACCCATAATCGCCAAACCTTCGACGGAGGCCGGCGCGCCCAGACGTTGGCGCAGGGCTGGAGTGAGAGGAGTCAAGTTTAGACCTTCGACTGTGGCCGAAGCTCCCGAAGGATCGTTCGGAGCGGCTCCGCCTTGGCCGAGGCCGTTTTCGCTGTTCAGTTCCGTCTCAGAAGGGCGGGTACCGGATCGTGCCGTGATCGTTTGTCGGCGACCGTCACGCAGCACCTCCATCCGAAGCGTGTCTCCCGGCTTAGCCGCGCCAACTAAGCGCGTCAGCTTCGTCGATGAATCAATCACCTCGCCATTCAGCGAGACGACAAGATCGCTGAACCTGAGGCCAGCCTTGTCGGCCGGACCTTCAGGGGTAACCTCAGCAACGAGGGCGCCCTTCTGGTCGGCTTTCAGCCCCAAAGCACCCAACTCCTCGGTGGTTGGCGTACTGATTTTCACGCCGAGATAGCCTCTCTCAATCACCTCCCCACGCATCAAGCGCGACGTGATCTGCTTAGCGATTTCCGCCGGAATCGCGAAGCCTATGCCGACTGACGAGCCAGTTGGAGACAGAATGACGGAGTTGACACCAATAACGCGACCGTAGACATCAAAGGTCGGCCCGCCCGAGTTCCCGCGATTGATGGCGGCGTCGATCTGCAGAAAATCGGTGTATGCTGAAGAGGCATCCGGCAAGCTGCGGGCTTTCGCAGAGACAATCCCCGCCGTCGCCGTGCCGCCCAGCCCGAAGGGGTTGCCCACAGCGATCACCCAGTCGCCCACGCGGGGTTCGGCCGTTTCTTCAAAGCTGACGTATTTGAAGTTGTCGCCATCGACCTTGATCACGGCCAGATCGGTGGCCTCATCGCGCCCCACCAGACGCGCGGGCAGTTCGCGGCCGTCCGACATCTTGACCTTGATCTCGGTGGCGTCGGCGACGACGTGGTTGTTGGTGACGATGAAACCGTCCTGCGAGATGAAGAAGCCCGAACCGGCGCCCTGGGTGGTGCGGGGTTCGGCGTCTTCGCCGTCGCTGCGGCCCTGGGGCGGGACGAACTGGAACGGCAGGCCGGGGATTTGGAAGGCGCCGCCCTGGGGCTGATCCACCTTGACCGTCACGTCGATCTGGACGACTGCCGGGGCGACCTGGTCGAAGATGTCAGCAAAGCTGTTGGGCGCGCCGGGCGGAGGCGAGAAGCGGTCGCCGTTGGCGGGGACGGGGGTGATCCGGTTGACGGCCTGGGGGTCGGCGTGGGCGCCGGGCCAGGTGACGATCCCGCCCGCCGTCGCTCCCGCCGCCAGGGTCAGGCCGGCCAAGGCCCCGAGAATGAACTCTTTGCGCTTCAGCATCTTGTTCTTGCGATCCTCTGTCGGGGCCGCGCCCCGTCTCGCTCTTGATATAGGCCGAACGGGCGTTACGCCAATTTCAGCGTTCGATGGTTGATCCCGACAAGCGCCCGTCGTGAGGCGAGGTTGCGTCCAGATCGCGGCGAAGCGTCTCATTTGCGAGAACTTCGTCCAGCCGACGCTCCTCCTCAGGCGAAAGGGGCGCGACCTCCGTCGGGCGCCGGCGCGCGCGCAAGGCCAGAGCCGCCCCCGCAAGAAGGACGAGGACGAAGGGGCCGAACCACAACAGCCAGGTTCCGGCCCGCACCGGCGGGGTGAACAGGACATAGTCGCCGAACCGCCGGACCAGATCCTGACGCACGGCCTGATCGGAGGCGCCGGCGGCGATCTGTTCGCGGATCAGCCGGCGCATGTCGCCGGCGACGCCCGCCGGACTGTCGGCGATGGCCTCGTGCTGGCAGACGACGCAGCGGACGTCCTTGAACAGGGCCTGGGCGCGGGCTTCCTGGGCCGGGTCGCTCAAGGGGCGGTCGGGGGCGGCGGCGGGCTCGGCCGCCGTCAGCATCAGGGCCAGGACCGGCGCGGCCAGCAGAATCTTGAGCCGCCTCACGCCGGCCTCCGCCGTCGCGCGCCGACGCCCAGCCGCAGCCGGCGATCCAGCAGGGACAAAAGCCCCCCAAAGGCCATGATCATCGGCCCCAGGAAGATCAGCCGCGCCCAGGGATTCCAGTACAGTCGGACGACCCAGGCGGGAGCCTCAGTCGTTCCGGCCCGCTCGCCCATCACCACATAGACGTCGTCCAGACCCCGGAAATCCAGACCGACCTCGGTCGTGGTCTGGCCGCCCGCGGGAAAGAAGCGGCGCTCGGCCGTGACGGTCTTCGCCCGGCCCCGGTCGTTGGAGGGCCGCACGGTCAGCCGGCCCTGTTCGGCCAGATAGTTGGGGCCTTCGACCACCCGCACCTGATCCAGGGTGACGGTCCAGGGGCCGGCGGAAACGCTTTGGCCCAAGGTCAGGGCGCGGGCCGCCTCGGCCTTGAAGCCGGTCTCGACCACCGCCCCCAGGATGAAGACGCCCAGGCCCAGATGGGCCAGGCTCATACCCCAGGCGCCGAGCGGCAGGCCCTTGAGGCGACGCAGGGTCTCGGCAGTCGAGGCGCGAAACAGCCGCGTCCGTTCGGCGACCTCGACCAAGGCGCCCAGGATCAGCCAGGCGCCCAGACCGATCCCGGCGGCGGCCAACGCCTTCTTCGGCGACCACAGGGCGTAGGCCGCAAGAGCGCAGACCAGCGACAGGCCCGCCGCGACCGCCAGCCTCTGCGTCGCCCCCGCCAGGTCGCCCCGCTTCCACGCCAGCAGAGGCCCCGCAGGCAGGATCAGGAAGGCGACCGTCATCAGCGGAACGAAGGTGGCGGCGAAATAGGGCGGGCCGACCGAAATGGTCGCGCCGGAGGCCGCCTCCAGGATCAGGGGATAGAGGGTGCCCAAAAGCACGGTCGCCGCCGCCGCCGTCAGGAACAGATTGTTCAGCACCAGGGCGCCCTCGCGGCTGACCGGAGCGAACAGGCCGCCGCCCTTCAGCTGGGGCGCGCGCCAGGCGAACAGGGCGAAGGCGGCGCCGGCCGTGAGACCCAGGATGGCCAGCAGCATCATCCCCCGCTGGGGATCGACGGCGAAGGCGTGGACGCTGGTCAGGACGCCGGAGCGCACCAGAAAGGCGCCCAGCATGGAGAAGCTGAAGGCCAAGAGGGCCAGAAAGACGGTCCAGCCCGCCAGGGCTCCGCGCCGCTCGGTGACCACCGCGCTGTGCAACAGGGCCGCGCCCGCCAGCCAGGGCATGAAGCTGGCGTTCTCGACCGGGTCCCAGAACCACCAGCCGCCCCAGCCCAGCTCATAATAGGCCCAGAAGGAGCCCAGGGTGATGCCGACGGTCAGAAAGGCCCAGCTGGCCAGGGCCCAGGGGCGCACCCACCGGCCCCAGGCGGGCCAGAAGGCGGTCTGGGCCCGGCCCTCGATCAGGGCGGCGACCGCCAGGGAGAAACAGACGGAGAAGCCGACATAGCCCGCATAGAGCAGGGGCGGATGGGCGGCCAGGGCCGGGTCCTGAAGCAGGGGGTTCAGCGAAGCGCCCTGAAACGGGGCGGGGTCCAGCCGGGTGAAGGGGCTGGAGGTGAAGACGGCGAAGGCCAGGAACAGCGAGCCCAGAGCGCCTTGGGTCGCCACGGCCGAGGTCTTCAGCCCGAACGGCAGGCCGCGCGCGCGGGTTAGGACGGCGCCGAAAACCGTCAGAACCAGGCACCACAGCAAGAGCGAGCCCTCATGGCTGCCCCAGGCGCCAGCGACCTTGTACAGCATCGGCTTGTCGGTGTGGCTGTTGGCCGCGACGTTGGAGACCGAAAAGTCCGAGATGACGAAGGCGTAGATCAGGGCCGCGAAACTGAGGGCGACGGCGCCCGCCGCCGCCAAGGCCGCGCCTTGCGCCGCGCCGGCCAGAACGGGACTGCGCCGCCAGCGCCCCGCGGCGGACAAACCTGTCTGCAGGATCGACAGGGCCAGGGCCAGGGCCAGGGCGAAAGCCCCCAGTTCCACAATCATAGGGCTTTTGTCGCGCTATCGGCCTGCGACCGAGTTGAGCGCATGTTCGTCGCCTCCGGTCGCCATTCGCCCTTGGCCTTGATCCGATCGGCGACCTCGCGCGGCATATAGTTTTCGTCGTGCTTGGCCAGGACCTGGCTGGCGTGGAACACGCGGTCGGCGCCGAACGAGCCTTGCGCCACGATCCCCTGCCCCTCGCGGAACAGGTCGGGCAGATCGCCGTGATACTGGACCTGGGTCGCGGCGATATTGTCGGTGACGGTGAAGACGACGGCCCCGTCGCCGGACTTGCGCACGCTGCCCGTCTCGACCAGGCCGCCCAGCCGGATGTTGCGGCCTTCCGGCGCCTTGTCGACGGTAGCCTCGGACGGGGAATAGAAGAAGGTCACGCTGTCCTGCATGGCCCACAGCGACAGGCCGACCGCCAGGGCCAGGATCGGCGCCACGGCGGCGACGACCCACAGGCGACGGCGCGCCTTCGGCGATTTCGGCAGCCAACTCATGACTTAGCGGACCCGCTCCCCGACGGATTTTTCTTTCCGTCTACAGAGGCCGGCGCCCCGCGCCAACGGCTCATTCCGCCCTCGGCAGGCGGCGTTCCAGATCCTTGCGACGCGGATCGGCCGGATCGAGGGCGGCGATCAACGGCGTCCACATGGCCCGTGTCGTGGCCGCATCCCCCCGACGCAGGGCCGCCTCGCCCAGGAAGAAGCGGGCGCCCAGCTGATCGGGATCGTGTTTCACCGCCTGGCGGAAGGCGGCCTCGGCGTCGGCGCCGATCTGGTCGTCATTGGCCCGCACCAGGCTTTCGCCCAGCCGCGCCCAGGCCTGGGCGTTCTCGGGCTCCCGCTCGATCAGCCGACGAAAGGCCGAGGCGGCGCCCAAGGGGTCGTCGGCGGCGAAACGGGCCGCGCCCAGCATGGCCAGGGCCTGGGGGTCGTTCGGTCGATCCTGGGCCGCGCGCGCCGCCACAGCCGCCAGTTGGGCCGGCTGCAGCGTCTCCAGCCGGGTGGACCAGTCATCCACCCGCCGCTGATAGGCTTGGTCCGGCAGGCCCGGCGATCCGGTCAGGATGTAAAGCCCCAGGGCGGCGGCCGTCGCGGCGGCGATCCCGCTCAGAACCCACAGCCGGTCGCGACGGCCCGTCTGGGGCGCCGGCGTCGTCCCTGACTGCCCGGCCAGCAGACGCCGGGCCGCTTCGGCGCGCGCCGCCGCATGGGCGGCCTCGTCCAGCAGCCCCCGCGCCTTCAGACGGTCCAGTTCGGCCAGTTCGCGCGCCCCGATCTCGGCCTGCGTCGCCGGAGTCGGGTCGGCGCCGGAACGCGCGCCGGTCAGCACCAGAAGGGCGGCGCCGGCCGCCGCGAGACCGGTCATTATCCAGAAGGCGATCATCCCCGCCGTCTATCGCATCAGGCGGCGGCGGGCGAGGCCCCTTGGGTCGCCAGAAGCGCCTCGGCGGCGGCGGCGCGACGTCGCACCGCCCGCGCGGCCTCCAGCGCGTCGATCAAGGTCAGGAACCGCGCCGCGACGCCGACCAGACGCAAGGGTCCCTCCGGCTGGGCGACCTGGCCGTCCGCCAGATGATCCAGGGCCTCATTGGCCCAGATGGACAGATAGTCGGTCAGCTCGGTCTTCAAGGCCATCCGATCCGCCTCGCAGCCGAAGACGACGGCGGCGCCTCTCAGCCCCCCGACGGCGTTCAGCAGGCCGGCGGCCGCCTCGACCGCCTCGCCCGTCGCGGGCGCGTCCAGCCAGGGCGAGAGTCGCGTCATCCGGCCGCTCAGCCTCTGCCGCTTCATCGGCAGGGCCGCATGGACGGCGGCCGAGGCGGACTTCATCAGGCCGGACATCTGACCCGCCACCTGGATCCGCGCCATCCGGGCGGCCCGGCCCCAGGGCGAGTCCGGCCGCATTTGCAGACACAGGTCGATCTCGCCCAGCACCCCGGCGCACCAGGCGACCTCCTGAACCACCTCGGCCATGGCGGCCTCATCCGGGCTGGGCCGGGCGGCGGCGATCCGTGCGACGCGCGTTGTGACCGAGGCCAGCAGACGTTCGACAAAGACGCCCATGTCGGAATGGCTCAGCATCGCCTCCTTATCGGCGAGGCGATTGGTGCGGGTCACGACACGCAGCATCCGTTCGGCGTCGGCGACATGGGCGAAGAGGATGTCGACCATCCGGCGCCCGCCTTCGGGCGAGACGGCAAGACAGTCCTGGATCAACAGGCGCAGTCCCGCCGCCTGTTCGTCGTCGGGACGGTCGAGCCAGGCAGGCAAACGCGGCGTAGCGGTTCGCGCCAAGGGGGCCAGGTCGAAACAGCCGGCGAGCTCCGCCGGGGTCGGAGCGGGGGCGGCGGCCGGCGACAGGTTCGAAACCCGCGCCGGCGGAGACGGATCGGCCCAAACGTCGCCGGGCCGATCCCGCAGCACAGCCGCCGCCCGGGCGCACAGCCGATCGGCGACCAGGGTCCAGTCGCCGTGCGACGGACCCGCCCCGTCCAGCAGGCTGAGATAGGGCTCGTCGCCGACCTTGGCCTCGCGCCAGAGACGGGCCAGAACCGGCCGGGGAAAGGTCAGGGCCGCCACCTGGTCGGCGCGCGGCCGGAACAGGGGGATCAGGGGCGCGAACGCCTGATCCCGGCGGGCGCGATCGCGGATTTCCGCCTGAATCAGGATCGCCAGCTCGCCCGCCTTGTCGCCCGGCAGTCCGCCGACAGCCGCCTCCAGCTGCGCCATACCGTCGTCGGGGCAGGCCTGGACGACCGCCTCCAGGGCGGCGCGATGGGCGGCGGACAGGGCAGTCAAGACGGTTCCCTGGGTACGATTTGAGGCCCGACCCTGCACCAATGTGATTAACAACGGCTTGGCGCCCCTTGAGCCGGTCGCGCGGCGCGCCATATTCCCGCCACCACCACGCCAGGCGCCATTCGCCGCAGGAACGGGAGCGCCCATGCCGGTTATCGAGATCCAAGGTCTGACCAAGACCTATCCGTCGGGTCTTCAGGCCCTGAAGCGGGTCGATCTGACCATAGACAGGGGCGAGATCTTCGCCCTATTGGGGCCGAACGGGGCCGGCAAGACCACCCTGATCTCGATCATCTGCGGCATCGTCAACGCCACCACGGGGACTGTGGTGGCCGACGGTCACGACATCCGCAAGGATTTCCGCGCCGCTCGGATGAAGATCGGCCTGGTGCCGCAGGAGCTGACCACCGACGCCTTCGAGACGGTGCTGGCCACCGTCACCTTCAGCCGGGGCCTGTTCGGCAGGCCGGGGAACCCCGCCCTGGTCGAACAGATCCTGAAGGACCTGTCGCTGTGGGACAAGCGCGACGCCAAGATCATGACCCTGTCGGGCGGGATGAAGCGGCGGGTGATGATCGCCAAGGCCCTGAGCCACGAGCCGGACATCCTGTTCCTGGACGAACCGACCGCCGGGGTGGACGTGGAACTGCGTCGCGACATGTGGGCCATGGTGCGCAAACTGCGTGAGCGCGGCGTCACCATCATCCTGACCACCCACTATATCGAAGAGGCCGAGGAGATGGCCGACCGGGTGGGGGGTGATCCTGAAGGGCGAGCTGATCCTGGTCGAGGAGAAGACCGCCCTGATGAAGAAGCTGGGCAAGAAGACCCTGACCCTGAACCTGGTCGAGCCCCTGACCGCCCTGCCCGCCGACCTGTCGGACTGGGACCTGAGGCTGAGCCCGGACGGGGGCGAGCTGGAATACAGTTTCGACGCCAACGCCGAAGACACCGGCGTGCCCGCCCTGATCCGCCGGCTGGACCGGCTGGAGATCGGCTTCAAGGATCTGAACACCCGCCAGAGCTCGCTGGAAGACATCTTCGTCAGCCTGGTCCACCGCGACGGAGAGGCTGCCTGATGACCTTCAACGGATACGGCGTCTGGGCCATCTATCGGTTCGAAATGGCCCGGGCGCTGCGCACCCTGTGGCAGAGCGTGGTCACGCCGGTGATCACCACCGCCCTCTATTTCGTCGTCTTCGGCAGCGCCATCGGCGAGCGGATGGAGGCGGTGGACGGGGTGGCCTACGGCGCCTTCATCGTGCCCGGGCTGATCATGCTGAGCCTGTTCACCCAGTCGATCTTCAACGCCTCCTTCGGCATCTATTTCCCCAAGTTCACGGGGACCATCTATGAGATCCTGTCGGCGCCCGTGTCGTCGCTGGAGGTGGTGATCGCCTATGTCGGGGCGGCGGCGACCAAGTCGGCGGTGCTGGGGCTGATCATCCTGGCGACGGCGGCCCTGTTCGTGCCGCTTCAGGTGCTGCATCCGGTGATGATGCTGGCCATGCTGGTGCTGATTTCGGTGACCTTCAGCCTGTTCGGCTTCATCATCGGCATCTGGGCCGGTAGTTTCGAACAGCTGAACTTCATCCCCATGCTGATCGTCACGCCCCTGACCTTCCTGGGCGGCTCCTTCTATTCGATCGACATGCTGCCCGAGGGCTGGCGGACCGTGGCCCTGTTCAATCCGGTGGTCTATCTGATCTCGGGCTTCCGCTGGACCTTCTACGGCGCCGGCGACGTGGCGATCGGGATCAGCGTGGCCGCCACCCTGGGCTTCTTCGCCCTGTGCCTGGGGGTGGTCATGTGGATGTTCAAGACCGGCTATCGGCTGAAGGCCTAGACTTCCAAGTCCAGGCGTCACGAAACCGGCCAGATCGCCAGCGATTAGAGCAACATGTCCGACGAATCCAAGCCCCAGCCGACCGCCGCGAACCGCCTGCCGGAAGGGTCGCCCGAGCCGTTTCAGCGTAAGGTCATCACCTGGGGCCGGATGCCGGCGACCACCTTTCACGTCGGCCCGGTGCCGGTCGCACCCAATCCGCTGGACCGGATTCCGAACCGGCCGCCGCTGAAGACGCCCCTCGGCCAAGGACAGAACCAGACGCAAGCTCCGACACAAGGATCGGCGCGCGGCGTGCTGGAAGGCGGGCTCCAGCCCCGGCGCGCCGCCCCGCGTCCGAGCGGCGCCATATTGACCGGCTCTCTGATCCCCCAGGCGCGCCCCGCCGCAGCGACGCCGACAGCGCCGACATCCGTTTCGAACCCCGATCCGGCGGCCGGTCCTCAATCGGCCGTCGCGGACACGACGGTGCGTCCCCTGCCCGCGCCGGAACCCGGACCCGAGGTCGCGGCGCCGACGGCTGAACCCCCGATCGACGCCGCATCCACCGAAGCGCCGGAGACGCCGATCGCCGCTCTGGCGCCCCCGCCGTCGGCAGCGTCCGTACCCTCGCCGATGCGCACGCCCCGCCGGAGCGAGCGTCGCCCATCGCGCCTGCCCCTCTATGTCGGCGTCGGCGCCGCCGCCGTCCTGGTGCTGGGCGTCGGTCTCTGGTTCGCCCTTCGTCCGGGGGCCGTCGTCCCGACCGCTGCGGCGCCGTCAGTTGAGACGGCGGCGCCCGCCGTCGCGCTCACGCCCGCTTCACCTACGCCCCAGCCCGCCCAGCCCGCCCAGCCCGCCGCGCCGGTCGAGGCCGCGTCGACGCCCGCTGCGGCGCAACCCGCGACGACGACCGCCGTGGATCGGGCCCCGGCTCAAACCGCCCCCGCCGCCACCCGGCCGGCGACCGCCCAGACGACGCCCCAGACGACGCCCCAGAGGACGAACGAAGCCGCCGCAGCGGACCGCCCGGCGTCCACGGCGACGCCCGCGCCGACTGTTTCGACGCCTCCCGCCTCAAACGCCCCCACGACGGCCCAGACGCCGCCGGTGGTGGTGGTGACGCCTGCGCCCACCGCCGCGCGCCCCACCCAGACCGACCCCGAAGCCCCGATCGTCACCCGGCCCCAGCCGCTCGACTGACAACTGCTCCCACCTCCCTGCCCACAGGTGGGAGGAGACGACGGCGGCTCACGCCGTGCGGATGATCCCGCCGCTCGCCGCCACCGGCCAGGGCGTCAGCCGCCCGCCGGCGCAGGGGCCGCCGCGGCATTCGCCGGTCAGGGGCTCGAACACCGCCCCGTGCCAGCCGCACAGGATCAGGTTTCCATCAGGCGTCAGATAGCGGTCCAGTTCGACCGCGATGGGAAAACCTGCGTGGGGACAGCGGTCGACCCAGCCTGCGACGACCCCGTCCTTTCGCACCACGAAGCCGTGGAAGAAGGCCTCCCCGATCTGAAGCACGAAGCCGCGCGCCCCGGGATCGGCGATGTCGGCCTCGGCGCACAGGGCGACGCCGGGCGGCGTCTTCCAGACCCGTTTGCGTTCGGTCTCGCCTTCAGACACGCTCGGCCTTCAGCGGGCGCGCCAACAGGCCGTCGATCAGGCCGTCCACGGTGATCTCGCCGGCCAAGAGGGCCGCGATGCCCTCGGCGATCGGCGTCTCCACCCCCAAGCGGGCGGCCAGGGCGCGCACGGCCGGGGCGCTCTCATAGCCTTCCGCCACCGACCGCTTGCCCGCCAGGGCCTGTTCCACCGTCTGGCCCTGTCCCAGGGCCAGGCCCAGGCTCATATTGCGCGACTGAGGGCTGGAGCAGGTCAGGACCAGATCGCCCAGGCCGCACAGGCCCGCCACCGTCTCGGCCTGGCCGCCCATGGCGACGGCGAGCCGGGTCATTTCCGCAAAGCCGCGCGTGATCAGGGCGGCGTGGGCGCTGCGTCCCAGCTGACGCCCTTCGGAGACGCCGCAGGCGATGGCGAGGACGTTCTTCAACGCCCCGCCCGCCTCGGCCCCGATCAGGTCGGTGGCCAGATAGGGCCTGAAGCCCGGCGCCGACAGGGTGTTCAGCAGGGCTTGGCCCAGGACGGGATCGGCGCAGGCCAAGGTGACGGCGGTGGGCAGGCCGCGCGCCACCTCGCCCGCGAAACTGGGGCCGGACAGGACGGCGGCCGGGGCGTCCGGCAGGGTCTCGGCCAGAACCTCGGTCATCAGCTTCATCGTGCCCCGCTCGACTCCCTTGGAGCAGAGCACCACAGGCACGCCGGCGCGGTGATAGGGCGCAAAAGCGGTCAGGGTCGCGCGCATATGCTGGGCCGGCGGCACAGCCAGGATCAGGTCGCAGCCGCCCAAGTCGGCCAGATCAGCGGTGAATTGGAGCCCCTGGGCCAAGGGCACGCCCGGCAGATACAGGTCGTTGGCGCGCGTGGTTCTCAAGGTCTCGACCAGCTGGGGCTCACGCGCCTGAAGCGTCGTCTCCAGTCCGGCGCGAATACAGACCTGGGCCAGGGCCGTGCCCCAGGCGCCGGCGCCGATGACCCCTGCGGTGCGGAATTCCATGCGCCCTCCCGAGGCGGTCTCTTCAGTCATGCCTTTGCGCCCTTGCGGCCGGGCTTGTGCGAAGGATCGGCCAGGGCGCGCGCTTCGTCCAGCGGCCATCGCGGCCGGGCGACCACGTCGATGTCGCTGGTCAGCCCGAGCGCCAGCCGTTCGGCCCCCGCCAGGGCGATCATGGCCGCATTGTCGGTGCAATAGGCCAGAGGCGGCGCCAGGAAGTCGAAACCGTGTTTCGCCGCCGTCGCCTGCAAGGTGGCGCGAATGGTCTTGTTGGCGGCCACGCCGCCCGCGACGACAAAGAGGCGATGATCGTGGGTCTCGGCATAGGCGGCCAGAGCCCGTTCGGACCGGTCGGCCAGCTGCCGGGCGATGGCGGTCTGGACCGCGTCGGCCAGATCGGCCTTGTCCTGGTCGGTTTCGCAGGTCTGGGCGATGCGGAAGGCGGCCGTCTTCAGACCCGAGAAGGAGAAGTCGCAGTCCTTGCGGCCCAGCAGGGCGCGCGGTAGGTCGATCTTCGATCCGTCGCCTTGGGCCGCCAGCCGCTCCAGCGCCGGCCCGCCCGGATAGCCCAGGCCCAGGGCCTTGGCGATCTTGTCGAAGGCTTCGCCCGCCGCGTCGTCTATGGTGGCGCCGATCCGGCTCATGTCGCCGACGCCGCGCACCTCCAGTATCTGGCAATGACCGCCGGAGACCAACAGCAGCAGGAAAGGATAGGCGACCTCCTGCCCCAGACGGGCCGAAACCGCGTGGCCTTCGAGATGGTTGACCGCCACCAGGGGCAGGCCGCGGGCCAGGGCCGCCGCCTTGCCGAAGCTGAGGCCCACCATGACCCCGCCGACCAGGCCCGGTCCGGCGGTCGCGGCGATGCCGTCCAGACCGTCATAGCCCAGGCCGGAGTCGGCCATGGCGCGACGCGTGACCTCGGCGATCATCTCCACATGGCTGCGTGCGGCGATTTCGGGGACGACGCCGCCATAGGCCGCGTGATCGTCGATCTGGCTGTGAACGACCGAGGACAGGACCTCGGCCCGGCCGCCCTGCTCCGATGGGTGCAGGCGCACCACCGAGGCGGCGGTTTCGTCGCAGCTGGTCTCCAGACCCAGCACCGTCAGGGCTTTACCGGAACGAGGGGGGACATCCCGTCCAGTTGCCGCTGCGGCGCCGCTGCTATAGTCGGCGGAACTCTCCATCGGATCGAGGTAGCGATCCGGCGTCCGGTAAGCAACGCTCATGACCCTTCCCCTCCGCATCGGCACCCGGCGCTCCAAACTGGCCCTCGCCCAGTCGGGCATGATGCAGCGCGCCATCGGCCGGGCACTGGGCATAGCCGAGGCCGAGATCGAAACGGCCGTGCCCCTGGTCGAAATCGTCACCACCGGCGACCGGATCCAGGACCGCCGGCTGATGGAGCTGGGCGGCAAGGCCCTGTTCACCAAGGAGATCGAGGAGGCCCTTCTGGACGGCCGCATCGACATCGCCATCCATTCGATGAAGGACGTCCCGGCCGAACAGCCCGAGGGCCTGTGCATCGCCGCCATTCCGGAACGCGAGGACGCGCGCGACGCCTTCATCAGCCGTGACTTCGACAGTTTCGACGCCCTGCCCTTCGGCGCCCGTCTGGGCACCGCCAGCCTGCGCCGTCAGGCCCAGGCCCTGGCCCTGCGCCCCGACCTGAAGGTCGAGATGCTGCGGGGCAATATCGACACCCGGCTGCGCCGCGCCGCCGAGGGCGATTTCGACGCCATTCTGCTGGCCGTCTCGGGCATGACCCGGCTGGGGGTGACCGAACACATCCGCGAAAAGCTGCCGCTGGACGCCTTTCTGCCCGCGCCGGGCCAGGGCGCCCTGGCCATTCAGACCCGCGCCGAGGATATCGACGCGCCTTGGGTCGCCGCCCTGAACCACGCCCCGACCGCCGTCGCCGTCGCGGCCGAGCGCGGGGCGATGACGGCGCTGGAGGGGTCGTGCCGGACGGCGGTGGGCGCCTACGCCCTGATCGACGGCGACACCCTTCGCCTGACCACTGAAATGCTGAGCCCCGACGGCTCGGCCCGCTGGCGCCGGGCGGGCGAACTGTTCAAGCCGACCGAGGCCGACGCGCGCGCCCTGGGCGAAAAGCTGGGGGCCGAGGTCCACGCCTTCGCCGGCGACCAGGAGGTCGATCCGGCGAGCCTGGACGGATGACCGTCTCCCCCAGCCCGGCCCCGGCCAAGCCTCGCGTCTGGATCACCCGGGCCGAGCCGGGGGCGTCGCGCACCGCCGCCCGCCTGCGCGACATGGGATGCGAGCCCCTGATCCAGCCGCTGCTGGCGGTGGAGCCCCTGACCCCGCCCCTGCCCGATCTGGATCGTTTCGCCGCCCTGGCCTTCACCAGCGCCAACGGGGTGGCGGCCTTCGCCGCCCTGACGCCGCGCCGTGACCGACCCGTCTTCGCCGTCGGCGAGGCCACGGCGGGGGCTGCGCGTGAGGCCGGATTCGTCGCGGTTCGCTCCGCCGACGGCGATCTGACCGATCTCGCTCGATTGATCGCCGCCGAGCTGAGCCAGGCGGTCCTCCTGGCGCCCCTGGCGGAAACCCCCGCAGGCGATTTAGCCGCCGCGCTCGACGCGGCGCAGGCCCGCAACGTCGCGGTCCAGCCCTTGACCGTCTATCGCACGGCCTGGGCCGCTCGTGTCGATCCACCCGCTTTTGACGCGGTCCTGGTCCATTCCCCACGCGCCGCTCAGGCCCTGGCGGCCTGGGCGGCGTCCTCACCGGCTCGCCTGGCCGGGGTGGTCTGCGCCTGCATCTCCGCGGCCGCAGCCGCCCCCCTGACCCCGCTCGGCCTGACCGCTGCTGTGTCCGAACGGCCGAACGAGACGACATTGTTGAAGACCTTGAAAGCGGCGCTTGGCAAGCGCGACGCGCCCGTATAAAGAGCGCGTCTCGCACGGGCCGTTTCCGCCCGCGCGACCGGGCCGCTTTAGCTCAGCCGGTAGAGCACCTCATTCGTAATGAGGGGGTCAGGTGTTCGAGTCACCTAAGCGGCACCACCTTTCCAGAGCACCACTAGCTTTGACGCCCGGCCGGGATAAGCCGGAAGGCGCTTCCGTTTGGGAGTTCTGTGGGTATGCGGTGGGGAGTGCCCTCACAAAAGCTCACCTTCGTAAGGCGGGGGTCAGGTGTCCGAGTCACTTAAGCGGCACCACCATTCTAGAGCCACTCTAACTAGGAAGCCGGCGGGCGATTGGCGCAGAGGCCGTAAACCTTCATAGCTGCGTGGGTCCAAGCTGGGTGCTTCTTAACTGGCGTGAGCGGGACGCAACAACACGCCCTCTTCCCGTTCGGTGCAGTTTCCGGCATCAGCCTCTACACCGGCGCGTGCCGTCACTGGCGGCGGTATCCGGAGACGTCTACATGAAAACCCTGGGGTGATTTTGAAATGACTGAAGCGCAAAAATTGGAACTCGAGAGGGCGCTTTGGGGCATCGCAAACGACCTGCGCGGGAAAATGGATGCTGATGAATTTCGAGATTACATCCTCGGCTTCATCTTTTTCAAATACCTGTCCGAGCGCTTGGAGCTTTACGGAAACGACGTTCTCGAGCCCGATGGTGTGACGTTTGCGGACGTTCAGGAAGGCACTGAGGCGGGCGATCAAATACTGGAGGCCGTTCGCGCCGAGGCAGTCGAAGAGTTGGGCTATTTTCTTAGGCCATCCGAGCTTTTCACCTCGATCGCGAAGCGTGGAGCTCGTCCTGGCGACAACTTCATCTTGGACGATCTGACGCGCATTCTGGAGAACATCCAGAAATCTACAATGGGTACGGCGAGCGAAGAGGATTTCAATCACCTCTTCGAGGATATGGACCTTGGGTCGACAAAGTTGGGCCGCACAGTCAACGATCGCAACAACCTCGTCGCGAAAATCATGATCCGACTGGACGGCATCGACTTCCGATTGCGCGATGTAACCAGCGATGTGCTGGGCGACGCCTACGAGTATTTAATCGGCAAGTTCGCTAGCGGCGCGGGAAAAAAGGCCGGCGAGTTCTATACACCACAACAGGTTTCGACCGTACTGGCCAGAATCGTCACGACAGGCCGCGACCGGCTGCAAAACGTCTACGATCCGACATGCGGTTCCGGTTCGCTGCTGTTGCGGGTCGCGCGAGAAGTGGGTCTTCGTAACGTCGGCCGATTTTACGGGCAGGAGCTGAACCGCACGACGTTCAACCTAGCGCGCATGAACATGATCCTCCACGGGGTGAGCTATCGCAAGTTCAATATTGCGCAGGAGGATACGCTGGAGCGGCCCCAGCACGATGGCAGGTACGAAGCCGTCGTCGCCAATCCACCCTTCTCCGCCAACTGGAGTGCGAAACCGCACTTTACCACCGACGACCGATTCAGCACGTACGGCCGGCTCCCCCCCGCATCCAAAGCGGACTTTGCCTTCATCCTCCACATGCTCCACCACCTTGCGGACAACGGAACGATGGCGGTGATACTGCCGCATGGCGTCTTATTTCGCTCTGGTTCAGAAGGGGAAATACGAAAGACTCTCGTAGTTGAGCGCAATTACCTTGACGCCGTTATCGGCCTTCCAGAGAATATTTTCTACGGAACTGGAATTCCGACTTGCATTCTAGTCTTCAAAAAATGTCGAGAGCATCCGCAAGACATTCTGTTTATAGATGCGCGAGATGGATATGAGCGCGGAAAGAACCAGAATATTCTCTCCAAAGAAAACGTTGATGCAATCGTCCAAGCCTACCGTAATCGCGAAAGCATTCCGCGCTTCAGTCGAGTCGTGCCCCTAAAAGAGATTGAGCTTAATCGCTACAACCTCAATATACCTAGATATATTGACAGATATCGGGAGGAACCTGCGGCTAGTCTGAATACGGTGATGGAGCGCGCGAATGAGTTCTCTGCGCGCCGGGCATCATTGATTGATCAAATCTCGGCAGACTGTCATGCGCTAGGAATAACTTTTCCGACGGCGGCAGGCTTAGCGTCTCTCAAGGCGTACAAGAAGGGGTTGCTTCAAGAACTTTCCGAACAGCGAGTCCGGTTCAAGGATGATTTAGGGCGAGATTACCCTGATTGGCACCCAATAAGCTTGGGCGAGGTTGAGGCGCCCCCCTCTGGTCCCTCGATCATTATGAGAGTCCAGGGGGTTGATAGCCGATCTGCTTCGCCGACGGGAGCGGCCGTGCGGCGGAGCTGATCAAGTTGCGCAGCCGAACGGCCGCGGGGTTCAGGCGCACCGCCTCCGGGGTCAGTCCCCCGTGCGCCGAGTGCGGCCTGACGTGGTTGTAGTCGATGCGCCAGCGCTCGATGACGGCGCGGGCCTCGGCCAGGGTGGCGAAGACCTCCTCGTTCAGACACTCGTCGCGGAGCCTGCCGTTGAAGCTTTCGACGAAGCCATTCTGCTGCGGCTTGCCCGGCGCGATGTAATGCCAGGCCACGCCGGTGCGGTTGGTCCATTCCAGGATGGCCCGGCTGGTCATCTCGGTCCCGTTGTCGCTGACGATCATGGCCGGACGCCCGCGTCGGGCGATCAGCCGGTCCAACTCGCGCGCCATGCGTGAGCCGCCGATCGAGGTGTCGACCACCAGAGCCAGGGCCTCGCGCGTGAAGTCGTCCACGATGCACAGGATGCGGAAGCGTCGGCCCCACGACAGACTGTCGGCCACGAAGTCCAGCGACCAGCGCTGGTTTGGGCCGTCCGGCAGGGCCATGGGCGCACGGGTTCCGGTGGCCCGCTTGCGGCCCCGTCGCCGTCGCACCGCCAAGCCTTCCTCCCGATAGAGCCGGAACAGCCGCTTCTTGTTCATGCTGAGGCCCTCCCGTTGCAACAGAATGCCCAAGCGCCGGTAGCCGAACCGGCGGCGCTCAGCCGCCAGGCTGCGCAGGCGCTCGCGCACCTCCACATCGCCCTGTTCAGGCTCGCGACGCACCGTCTTCGGATCGATCTGAACCAGCCCGCAGGCGCGCTTCTGGGAGAAGCCGCGCTCCGCCATCAGACGAAGCACGGCCGCTCTGCGCGCTGCAGGCCCGATCAGTTTTTTCCCAGAAGATCCTTCAGCGCCGACACGTCCAGCATCGACTCCGCCAGCAGCTTCTTCAGCCGCCGGTTCTCGTCTTCCAGCGCCTTCAGCTTCGTGGCGTCCGACACGCTCATGCCGCTGTACTTCGCCTTCCACCGATAGAAGGTCTGCTCGCTGATCCCGTGCCTTCGGCATACCTCCGCCGTCGGGCTTCCGGCCTCCTGCTCGCGCAGCACGCCTATGATCTGCGCTTCGTTGAACCTGCTCTTCTTCACGTCCGTCTCCTTGATGAAACGGACTCTCACTCAAAACGAGGGATCAGGAAGGGGGCGCCTCACGAGTCACCTAAGCGGCACCACTTTTTCCCAGTTGCCCCTGAGACGATCGTGCCTCGGCGAAAGCCGCGCGGAATTAGGGATGTTAGGCAGGATTTTATTAGGTCGCGGCCGTTATGGGGGGCGCCTTCAGAGAAGCGGCCGCCCCACCTTGACGCGGGGCGCTGGAAGGCGCGTGATTTCGGCCTGTTGTTCAACGATGGACATTGAGTCGCGCGGCGATCGGCGGAGCCGCTTTCATCCCTGAGTAGCCTTAGACTCCCATTCTGAGTACGTACCATCCCTCTAATGCAGAGCTTTGGCTTGACGGCATGGAGGATTTCGGGCCTGACGGCCTCTAATATCGTTCCGAAGGTTGTTATGAGCGACGCAGTAGACCCCGTTGACATCGCGATCGGCGCCCGCATCCGCGCCCGCCGCGAAGAACTCCGCATCACCCAGGCCCAGTTGGCGGCCGGCGCAGGCGTGACCTTCCAGCAGATCCAGAAGTACGAGCGCGGCGTGAACCGCGTCTCGGCCGCCCGTCTGCTGCAGATCGCCGCCGTGCTGAAATCGACCGGCGCGGCCCTGCTGGGCGAACTGGACACCGCCGAAGGCGACGATCTGGTTCTGGCGCAGCCGGGCGTTGCGGAGCTGCTGTCGGCGTTCCGCGCCATCGGCGACGGCGACAAGCGCGACGCCCTGCTGGTCGTCGCCAAGGGCCTGCGCGGCTGAGATCAGAGCAGCGGCTGCAGCAGGCGGTTGACCGCCGCCCCCTGCCCCGCGCCGACGGCGAAATCCGCCAGCCAGATCTGGACGGCCTCCAAGGCGCGGGCGTCCAGACTGTCCGAACGGCCGGCGTCGGCGATGTTCTGACGGACGATCTCCAAAAGACAGGCCGCCTCGGTCGCGCTGGACGGCGTGTGTTTCAAGAGACGGGTCTCTGCCTCCACCATCGGCCCCAAGTCCAGTTCGGCCAGAAGATTGTCGTCGCTGGCGGCGACGCCTGACGACCCTAAGGAGTCGGCGACGCGGGCGGTTTCGAACCAAGATCGAAAGAGCGGCATGAAGGCCGGGGCGGTCGAAGCGGTCACTGAAAACGATCCTCTTTTAACGTAAAAACGGGAGGTGGGCCGGCGATCTGGCGGCCCGGCGGGCATAGGGCGCGGCGTTCGCCTCCCACACGCCGAACAGCGCCAGGGCCATGATTTGAACCCAGGCGACCATGCGAGCAGTCACGATCGACCACGTCAGCGCTTCCGGCCCCACCAGGGACGATATGTGTGTCACCAGGGCCAGAAGCTGAGAACCGGCTGCGAAGAGCAGCCACCAACGATCGTATCGGAGACTGAGCCTTACAAGCAGGCCCAAGAATCCGATCGAGAGCAGCGCCACCGCCCAGCGAAACTGGCCGATCACAAGGTGCTCGAGCCAACCGGACGCGATTTGAAGGAACAGGAGCCCGAACGCCGCCTGTCGCTCCGCGCTTTTTCCTTTCCAGATCAGCAGTCCAATCGCCACCACCGTGAGGGCCGAGCCGAAGATCCACAGGGGCGACGGCATGACGAATAGGCCGATCAGGCGGCGAACTGGAGCACGTCTGCGCTCGCCTTGGGATCGGACTTGGATTCCCCCATCCCATCCAGTCGCCATCCGATGCCTTGCTGATCGGCGACAACCGAAAGGCCGGCGTGTCCGACCGCTACGCTGGCGCGGACGGCTGTCAGGCCCTGAAGGCCGTTGACGATGTTCTCCAAGGCGGTCTGGCCGACCTCGGCGGCCACCCTCGCCTCCATTCGTCCCTCGATCGAGGTCTGGATCAGCTTGCAGACCTCGATCATGGCGTTATCGATCGCGTGTTCCGCCGTTTGGACCTGGCGCGCGACTCTCACTCCGATGTGCATGTGTTTCATCATGTGATCCCTCCGATTGTTACACCGTCAGCGCACCGCTTCGGGGGCGATCCGGTCGAACAGGGATGGAAGCACCATGCCCGCCGTCACGATCCCAATGGCGAGCAGAAGGGCGATGGCGGAACCCGCGACGATGATCCCCAGCCGCGCAACGACCCCACGGGGCGGAGCGGGCAGGAACCAACCGGCATCCCCGGCGGCTTCCGCATCGCCGGACTGTTCGGCCGACGCCGGGGCAACAAAGCCGTCTTCCGGCGCGCCAGAAATGAGTATCGGCTGCCCTGAGTAGCCGTTACTCAGCCGGCGCGCCGCCAGCTTGCGGTCCGAAACCCCCAGCTTGCTGTAGGCCCTGTGGAGGTGGTTGCCGACCGTGCGGGGCGAAATCCCCAGATGCGCGGCGATTTCCTTGTCCTCCAGTCCCTGGCCCGCCAGCTGGACGCATTCCCTCTCTCTCGGCGACAGGTTTTCGGACATCACGCGCTCCCCCGTCTGTCATAACGGATTTCCGCGCCTCGACCAGACCGGGCTCTCGGATATAGCCGGGCAAGAGTCAGGACATCACTTGAACATATAAGCATATGTTTATATGCCTTGACGCCTGACACTGACAGGAGCCTCTCTTGGCCGCTCGTTCCTCCTTCCTCTTCACCTCGGAAAGCGTGTCCGAAGGACACCCGGACAAGGTCGCCGACCGCATCTCGGACACCGTCGTCGACGCCTTCCTGTCCAAGGACCCCGAGGCCCGCGTCGCCTGCGAAACCCTGGTGACGACCCAGCGCATCGTGCTGGCCGGCGAGGTCCGCGCCACCCAGCCGGGCAACACCAAGGAACAGAACGAAGCCTTCACCCAGTCGATCATCGACAGCCTGGAGCCCCTGGTTCGCGCCGCGGTCAAGGACATCGGCTATGAGCAGGACGGCTTCCACTGGGCGACGGCGGACTACGCCTGCCATCTGCACGCCCAGTCGGCCGACATCGCCGTGGGCGTCGATTCAACCAATGAGAAGGACGAGGGCGCGGGCGACCAGGGCATCATGTTCGGCTACGCCTCGAACGAGACGCCGGAGCTGATGCCCGCGACCCTGCAGTACAGCCACAACATCCTGAAGCGCCTCGCCGAGGTGCGTCACGCCGGCGGCTCGCAGTTGGAACCTGACGCCAAGAGCCAGGTCACAATCGAGTACGAGGACGGCAAGCCCAAGCGCGCCGCCTCCATCGTTCTCTCGACCCAGCACGCCAAGGGACTGACCTCCGCCCAGGTCGCCGAGATCGTCAAACCCTATATCCTCGAAGTCTTGCCCGAGGGGTTCACCGACGAGAACACCGTCTGGCACATCAATCCGACCGGCATTTTCGAGATCGGCGGGCCGGACGGCGACGCCGGACTGACGGGACGCAAGATCATCGTCGACACCTACGGCGGCGCCGCGCCCCACGGCGGCGGCGCCTTCTCGGGCAAGGACCCGACCAAGGTGGATCGTTCGGCCGCCTACGCCTGCCGCTATCTGGCCAAGAACGTGGTCGCCGCCGGCCTGGCCGACCGCTGCACCATCCAGATCTCCTACGCCATTGGGGTTGCGGAGCCCCAGTCGATCCACGTCGATCTGCACGGCACGGGCAAGGTGTCCGAGGCCTTGCTGGAGGACAAGCTGCTTGGATTGATCGGCGGCGCGACGCCGCGCGCCATCCGCCAGCACCTGGGGCTGAACAAGCCGATCTACGCCCGCACGGCCGCCTATGGCCATTTCGGCCGCGCGCCGGACGCCGATGGCGGCTTCAGCTGGGAAAGGACCGATCTGGTCGATCAGTTGAAGGCCCTGGCCTAGAGCATGATCGCTTCTGTCGGAACCGCTTCGCGGTTCCGACAGAAGCGTGAATCATGCTCTCGCTTTAATCTGGAGCCTGATTCACCGTTTCAGCGGAACCGCGTAGCGGTTCCTCCTCAACGGATCAGGCTCTAAGACCTCAGCCGGCCTGATCCTCCAGGGTCAGGCCGCGCACCCCCGCCAGATTGGCGCCCGTCAGCTCGATCTGACGGGTCTGGGCGCCGTGCATGACGGCGCGGCCCAGATCGGCGCTCGTCAGCACCGCACGGCGCAGATCCGCGCCGGACAGGTCGGCGCCCCGCAGATTGGCGCCGGTCAGGTCCGCCGCCAGAAGCCGGTCGGCCCCGATCAGCAGCGGACCCAGTTGCGCCCCGCGCAGGTCCGCCCCGCTCATCTTGGCGTTCTTCAGCCGCGCGCCGCGCAGATCGGCGCGGTAGAGTCGCGCCGAGCGCAGGTCGGCGTTCTCCAGATGGGCGCCCTGAAGCTGCACCCCCTCCATGTCCAGGCCGTAGAAGACCGCTCCCTTGGCCGACAAAGCGGTCAGGTTCAGGCCGGTGATCGACTTCAGCGGGCGCAGATCGACACCGTCGAAAACGGAAGGCTGCCCCTCCGTCCCGCCCGTCTCGCACCAGCGGGCGTGTTCGCGCAGCATTTCCGCCGCCGGCATGCGATCGACCGAGGCGCCGGCGGACCGGTCGTCGGTCAGGGTTCCTTCCATATTGGCGCCGTCGGCGCGCCACATCGTCATCTTGCAGCCCACCAGGATGGCGTCGCGCATGTCCGCCCCCGACAGGTCGGCGCCCGACAGGTCGGCCCCGGCCAGGTCCGCGCCGCGGAAATCGGCCTGTTTCAGATTGGCGCGGACCATTTTGCAGTCCTTCATCACCGCGCCCGAGAAGTCGGCCTTGATGGCGATGACGCCCGACATGCGCGAACGCTGCAGATTGGCCCCGGCTAAACAGGCGCCCATCATTTCGCTTTCCTGGCGCTGACGCGGTTCGATGACCTTGAACCCCAGTTTGGCGTCGGCGGCGGCGATGGTGCCTTCGCGCAGATCGGCCTCGAACAGGTCCGCGCCCGACAGGTCGGCCCCGCGCAGACAGGCGCCGCGCAGATCGGCCCGACGCAGGCTGGCGTCCGCCAGGACGACGTCCTGCATGTCCGCGCCGAAGAAGTTGGCGTTGTCCAGCCTGGCGCCGGTCAGGTCGCAGTTTTCCAGACAGGCGGCGGCGAAATCCGCATCGGCCAGATTGCGGCCCCTCAGACTGAGGCCCGAGATGTCCATCCAGGCGAAGACGGCGCGGGCGCCGCCGGGGCGGGCCTGGAACAGGCGGTCGTGCCGGGCGCAGATCACGTCCAGTTCCGCCTGGGTCAGGCGCTTGCGCACGATGGGTTCAGCCGCCTGCATTCGATCAGCCTAGGCCCGGCTGATTTAAGAAAGCCTTTAGCGACAGTCGCTTGTCACTCGGTCAGCAGGCCCTGATCACGCAGGGCGTCCGCCAGCTCTCCCGCCGAGGTCCATAGGCGCGTATAGCCCGCCTCCCCCAGCCGCTTCAGCTCGGTGACCAGGTCGGCCTTGGGCGAGGCGACGAAACGGCCGTCGAAACCGGCGCCGTCCTTGCTGACCCGCACCAGGGGGCGGCCGGTTTCCAACCGGTGCAGAAACCCCTCGCACAGGGCCGCGCCCTCTTCGCACATAAGGCCGGTCTCGACCGTCAGCCCCTCGGCGCGCAGGCGTTCGGTGCCCCGGCCGGCCGCAAAGGGTGACGGGTCCAGACAGGCGATGACGACGCGCGCCACCCCGGCCTCGGTCAGGAAGTGGGCGCACGATTTGCGGCCGGAAGAACGCGCGCCGCAGGGCTCCAGGGTGACATAGACCGTCGCGCCCTCGACGTCGGGTCCGGCGGCGGGGACCGCCTGCTCCTCGGCGTGGGGACGGCCGCCGGGGGCGGTCGCGGCCTGGGCGATGACCCGCCCGTCCTTGACGATGACGCAGCCGACCGCCGGATTGGGCCAGGTCTCGCCCATACGGCCTGTCGCCAGGTCTATGGCCTGGGCCATGAAGCCGCGATCGGCGTCGCTCCAGCTCATGGCAGGGTCGGCAGGGTTTCGGCGCGATCGGCGTCCAGATAGCGGGCGGCGGTCGGCTTCAACTCGGCGTCCAGCTCGATCTCCAGCGGATTGCCGGTGGGGATTTCGACCCCGACGATCTGATCGTCCGGCACGGCGAACAGCAGTTTGACGATGGCGCGCAGGGAGTTGCCGTGGGCGGCGATCAGCACGTCCTCGCCCGCCTTCAGACGCGGCGCGATCTCGGCCTCCCAATAGGGCTCCACCCGGTCCAGGGTGGTCTTCAGGCTCTCGGTGTCCGGGATGGCCTTGCCGGCGTAGCGGGGGTCGGCGTTGAAATCGAACTCGCCGCCCGGCGCCAGAGGCGGCGGCGGGACGTCATAGCTGCGTCGCCAGATCTTGACCTGATCCTCGCCGTGCTTCTCGGCCGTCTCGGCCTTGTTCAGCCCGGTCAGGCCGCCGTAGTGACGCTCGTTCAGCCGCCAGTCCTCGATCACCGGCACGTCGGTCAGCCCGGCCGATTGCAGGGCCAGGGCGCCGGTGCGTTTGGCGCGTTTCAGCACCGAGGTGAACATGACGGCGGGCTTGAACCCGGCCTGGGCGATCAGTTCGCCGCCCCGACGGGCCTGGGCCTCGCCTTCCGCCGTCAGATCGACGTCCACCCAGCCTGTGAAGCGGTTCTCGAGGTTCCACTGGCTCTGGCCATGGCGGAGCAGGATCAGGCGCGGCATTCGACGGTCCTTTGCAAACAGTCTGTCCGGGTAAGCCGCCGTCATGAGCCGGTCAAGGTTTTGACGCAGGTGCGAAACCGACCGCCTTGTCCGCCGATCGTCGGATGGATAGGGTTCGCCCATGTCCGATCGTCTGTTCTTCCCCTTGGCCGGCGCCGTCGTCGTGATCCTGACGGCCCTGGCCCTGGTCTGGCCTTAAGCCCGCCGTCAGAACAGGATCTTGCGCAGATTGATGCGGAAGACCCGACCCTGGGGGTCCAGATAGTCGCGCTGATAGTTGACCGGGGTCGAGCCGTCGCTGCTGGTCACCGAGATGCGGTCGTCGAACAGGTTCTGAACCCCAACGCCGACGCGGGCCCCCTTCAGGAAGGGGAAACGCTCCACCAGTCCCGTGCGTTGGGTCAGGTCGGCGAAGGCGAACAGATTGACCGTCGTGCGGTCCGAAAAGTCCAGGTCGGTCGCGCCGGGGCCGTCGCCGTTCACCGTGGTGCCCGAGCGCCAGTTGGCGTTGACGAAGGCGCCGTAGCCGTTCTTGAACACGCCGGTCTGAAGCTGGACCTCATGGCGCGACTGGCCGCCCGAGCCGGAGATGGAGTCGCCGCCCAGCAGGTCCAGGGGCGCCAGGCCGTCGCGGATCACGACCTCGTCCTGCACCCGCCAGGTGTGGGTCAGCGACAGGTTGAACATGCCCTGGCCCGGCTGCATGCCCGGCCCGCGCGAGCCGCGCAGACGGCCGCCCCCCGGACCACCGGGCCCGCCGGGACCGCCGGGTCCGCCGCCCATCCGGATCACGCCGCCGCCAGGGCCGGGGCCGCCCGGGCCGCCCCCAGGCCCCCGCTGGCCTGCAAGCGCGGGATTGGCCTTGCCGAAGGGCCGCGAGAAGTTGAAGCCCCACTGGACGTCCTGCTGGTCGCGTTTGGCGAAGTTCAGCGGCCGGGCGTCGATCGAGACCAGGTCGCCGTCGGCGTTACGGACGAACCGCTCCGGCAGGGCCGCCTCCAGGTCCGGGGTGATGGCGGGGAAGCTGGCGATCTCATTGTCGATCTCGGTGCGGGTATAGGCCAGGTTCAGCCGCAGATCGGTCGCTGACAGGGGCTGCCAGTTGACGCCCAGCTTCAGGATGCGTCGATCCTCCGCCTTCAGATTGGGATCGCCGCCGCTGATCTGGGTGATTTCGACGGTCTGGTTGGTCGCATAGTCGAAGACCGGGGTGTTGGGCGTGGCGATCGTCGGATCGTTCAGCTGCTGCACCGTGGGGGCCTTGCCCTCGTCCGAATAGTTGGCCGACAGGGACAGCCGCTCGACCGGCGACCAATTCAGGCCGCCGCCGATGCTGGAGACCCCGCCGAAGTCCGACAGCTCCTGATAGGCCAGGTTCATATTGGCCGACAGATCGCCGATGCCCGCCAGGACGCCGCGATCCACGCTGGCGATCGGCAGGTCGAAGTTCGCCTGGACGCTGCCCAGGTCGCGCGACTGGGAGCGGTCCGTGGCCACGCCTGACCGGACGCTTTCGGAGTCCAGCGCCTGATGCTCTCCGCCGAACTTGAAGGTGGTGGTGATCCCGCCGGCCGGAAGCTCCCAGGCCGTGCCGTTCAGCACCACTTCGCCCTCCAGCGATTGGGAGATCGACTGGGCGGTGTCGCGGCGCAACGGCCCGACTGCGCCGGTGAGATCGCCATAGGGGCTTACGGTCGTGTCGCCGGCGGCGATCCGGGCCAGGAGGTCGTCGTCCTCGACCCCTCGGCCGGTGACGGTGTCGGTCCGGATGCGGCTGTATTCGCCGGTCGCGGTCCAGCGCCAGTCGCCCAGATAGCCGTCGAACACGGCGCCCAGTTCGGCGCTGCGCGTATTGGTCTGGCGCGTCAGGGCCTGGGGCAGGTCCAGATAGCGATAAAGGGTCGCCGCATCGCCTCCCGGCGACCAGGGATTGCCGTCCGGCAGGGTCAGGGTGACGCCCGGCAGGCCCAGATAGCTGCGGCTGGCGCTGTCTTCCAGACTGCCGCTCAGGGTCATGCCGACCTTGTCGTTCAGATCGTGCTTGTAGGTTCCCGCCACCGAGGCCTCGGCCGAACGCGGCAGCAGGGTGCGATAGGCGTTCAGGTCCCTGTCGGCGACGGAGTCTTGCGGCGTCGTCCCCGACCGGTCGATGTCGCGCTCGTCCTCGTACAGAGGGTTGCTGGTCGAACCGTTGATGTCCATCGACAAGCGATCGGCGCCGGCGATCTTCAGCAGATTGTTTTCGCTGGCCGTGGTGGTGCGGCCGCCCTGCTCGGGTCGACTGACATTGACAGAGGCGGTCAGGGAGCGGAAATCGGCCTTCAGCACGATGTTCACGACCCGCTGGTTGGCGCTGTAGCCATAGGAGAGGGCCGTCTCCTCAGGCAGGACCTCGAACCGCTCTATGGCCTCGGGCGGAATGCCGCGGATTTCGCGAAAGCCCGAGATGCGGCGGCCGTTGACCAGAAAGACGGGCGAGCCGCCCCGCGCGCTGCGGGTCTGGGCCTCCAGCAGGGTGACCAGTTCGCCGATGTTGGTGGCGCCGAAGGCCTGAATCTGGGCCGCGTCATAGGAGACGATCGGCTCCTGCCCGCCCAGGGCCACGCCGCGCTTGGTCGCCGTCACCTCGACGTCGGGCAGGACCACCGCTGGGGCCTCCGGCTGGGTCTGCTGAATATCGGCGACGCCGGGGGTCAGGGCGAGCAGCAGGAGCGCGGCAGGGGTCATGAAACATCGGTCCGTGACGAGGAGGTCGGCACTCTTGGGACGCGAAAATCATGGCCGGAAAGCGGCGAATATCATGACGCTTTTGAAAGCGTGTCAAAGACTCAACACCCTTGATTTTCCAGCGACGGATAAGGGTCTCAGCCGCGTTGAAGGGTGTTTGGGCGACGTCGCCGCCGCCCGCTGAGGTTAGAACTCTTCCCAACCGTCGGATGCAGCGTCGGCTGAAATCGCGCCGCCGTTGGCGACCTTGAGCGTCTTCTGCGGGGCCGTGCGGGGCCGGGCGGTCGCGACGGGCTCTGAGGCGGGTTTGGCCCCCGGCGTCTTGCCCGCCGCCGACACCTGGAAGAAGGCGACCTGGGCCGACAGTTCGGCGGTCTCCTGGCGCAGGGCGGCGCTGGCGGCCGTGGCCTGTTCGACCATGGCGGCGTTTTGCTGAGTGACCTGATCCATCTGATTCACGGCCACATTGATTTCTTGCAGGCCCGTCGCCTGCTCCTTGGCCGAGGCGGCGATCTCGACCACCAGGGCGCTGATGTCGTTGACCTGGGCGGCGATGGCCTGGAGGGCCGAGCCGGCCTCGCTGACCAGGCGCACGCCGTTCTCGACCTCGGCGCCGGAGCTGTTGATCAGGGTCTTGATCTCCTTGGCGGCCTCGGCCGAACGCTGAGCCAGGGCCCGGACTTCCGAGGCGACGACCGCAAAGCCGCGACCGCTCTCGCCCGCCCGCGCCGCCTCAACCCCGGCGTTCAGAGCCAGAAGATTGGTCTGGAAGGCGATCTCGTCGATGACGCCGACGATCTGGCTGATCTGACGCGAGCCGTCTTCGATCTTCTGCATGGCTTCGACGGCGTTCATCACGACGGCGCCTGAGGCTTCCGCGCTCTGGCGGGCGCCGCTCGTGACGACGGCGGCCTGGCTGGCGCCGTCGGCCGTCTTGCGGACCGTGACGGTGATCTCGTCCAGGGCGGCGGCGGTCTCCTCCAGGCTGGCGGCCTGTTGTTCGGTGCGACGCGACAAGTCGTCAGAGGCCTGGCTGATTTCACTTGCGCCGCTGTCGATGCCGTGGACCGAGCCCAGAACGCCGGTGACCGTCTCTTCCAGACGGGCGATCGAGCGGTTGAAGTCCGTTTTCAGAACCTCGCTGCGCGGCGGGAAGGGCGCATTGATGCGGTAAACGAGGTCGCCTTCGGCAAGGGCGTGCAACCCCTTGCCCAGGTTTTCGATGACGACGGCGTTTTCAGCCGCCTCCTGGGCGGCGGCGGCCTCGCGGCGGCGGCGCTCGGCCTCGGAGTCATTGCGCAGGGTGTCGGCTTCCTGTTCCAGCGTCTTGGCGCGCAGGCCGTTATCGCGAAACACCTGCATGGCCTGGGCCATGGCGCCGACCTCGTCCTTGCGGTCCGTGTCGGGAATGGCGACGTCCAGCTTGCCTTGGGCCATGATCGACATGGCGCCCGTCATGCGCCGCACCGGCGCGACCATCAGGATTGACAACTGGACGCCCAGGAAGACGGCGGCGACGATCAGGATCAGGCCGCCGACGGCCAGGGCGATGAAGGAGGCGGTGATGGCGGACGACTGCTGGGCGTCGCGCAGATTCATCCGCTCGATCTCCATGTCACGCAGATCGCTGATGGCTTTGGTGATGTGGGTCACCCGGACGCGATCGCCGGAATCCACCAGGACCCGCCGCGCCGCATCGATGCGCGCGGGATCAAGCGCAGCCTCGGTCAGGGGCGTGCCGAACTCGGTCCGCCAGGCGGCGGCGTCGGCGCGAGCCTTCTGCACCAGGGCGGCTTCTTCGGGCGTCAGATCGGCGGCGGCCAGGGCGGCGCTCGACTCTTCGAACTGCTCCCACCCCTTTCGATAAACCCCCAGATAGTCTTCGTTGCCCGTCAGCAGCACGCCCCGCATCTGCGAGTTGAGGCGGATGACGCCCTTTTCCGCGACATGGGTATGTTCGATGATCGCCTTGCTTTCGGCGTTCAGCCGCGCAGCAGTCCGCATCTCCGACAGCTGAAAGAAGACCGCACCGATCATGGCGGCGGCGACCGTCAGCAGAAGGGCGAAGGCGATCGCCAGTTTCCGCTGCATCGGAATATTCTTCAGGTTCATCGGACTGTCCCGGAGAGTTGGTGGGGCGGGGAAAGCCCGGAGCGGCGGGCCGCTCCGGGCTATCTTGTCTAGCTGAGCAAACCTTAAAAAGCCGTCTGGACGCGGACCGTGGCGGTATTGCCGCTGTCGTCGCCCAGGAAGGTTCCGGTGCGGTTGTCGACCGACCAGGCGCTCCAGTGGGCCGAGACGCGCGTATTGTTGGTCGGGTACCAGTTGACGCCCAACAGCCAGCTGTCGCCCTCGCCGCCCGTGGCGATGTCGCTGTAGTCGGCCTGATCGTACCGCCCCACGATTTCGACGGCGCCGTAGCCGTCGGCGCCGAGCGGATTCAGCACCTTGGGACGCGCCCAGGTGCCCGTCTTGGCCGACAGCGGCGGCTTTTCACCGGTCAGGAAGAAGCCGGCCGAGACGCTGTAGGCGTCCTGATCATAGTCGCGCGCCGCCGTTTCCAGCACCCGCCGACCGCCCTCGGCCATCAGCCAGCCCGAACCCTGGACCCCGCCCAGTTCGAGACCCAGACCCTTGCTGCCCTTGGGATCGGCGTAGACGCCGCCTTGGAGCCGCAGATTGTCGTTGCCGCGGGACGAGACGACCAGGCTGCGCGACGCCACCGAGGCGTTCGGCGTCAGGTCTTCGACGAAGCCCCAGCCGCCGAGGTGCAGATGGCCGGCGTCCGTCTTGAACGGCGCCCAGTGGGTGCGGGCCATGACAGTGACCGAGTCATTGGTCGCGCCGCTGCTGATCGCATCGCCCGTCACGGACAGGGAGGCGTGCCAGACGCTGCCGGTCAGCTTGGACGAGACGCCGACCCCGTAGGCGCCCCGTTCCGGGCCGATGGTGGAGACCATCAGGCTGCGCTCCAGGAAGGGAACCATGTCCTCGGGCGTGCCGCCTTCGACGCCGCGGTCGTTCAGGCGCTGGCCCATGGAAATTTCGAGATCCCGGCCGCCCCATTTGGTGCTGTAGGCCATGAAGGCGTTGGCGACGCTGACGGCGTTGTCGGCGATGTCGCCTTCGATCCAGTAGCTGAAGCCGCCGGCGATCTTGCCCTGGGCGCCCAGACGCAGCCCGCGCAGTTCGGTGGTGGTCAGGTTGCGGCTGTCGTAGTCCGAGCCGAAGGTGTTGGACAGGTCGGCGGTGACGCGGATGCGCGGCTTGAAGGTGAAGGCGCCGTCGGGGCTGCGCATCTCGGGCAGGCCGCTGGACCAGTCGGTGGTGGAGACCGGCGCCGGGGCGGCGGCGGTCTGGATCACAGGACGTGCGGCGGCCGGGGCGGGGGCGCCGACGGCCGCAGGAGCCGCAGGAGCCTGCTGGGCGGCGGCCTGAGCTTCCAACTGTTCGAGACGGGCCGAGAGCGCCTGGACCTGGGCGCGCAGGGCGGAGATTTCGTCCGTCGAAGGCGACTGGGCGAAGGCGGAGGTGGCGAGCGCGGCGAGGCCGACGCCCGCCGCGAGGGTGCGGAGGCGTTTCATGAGAACCCCTGTAAACTTAGTGTGTTAAGGAAGGGCTGAACCCCGATACGCAGAACTGCGTAAAATCTTGGCGGCTTGTTCAGCGGGTGCTGGGCGCCGTCGTTGCGGGGGGCGGAAAACCCGCAGCGACGGCGCTCAAGGCTCTCAGTCGGCGGTGACCAGATCCTTGTCGCCAGGGCCGGCGGCAGGATCGGGCCGGGCGGCGATCGGCTGGGCCGGGCCGTTCAAGGCCGCGGCCAGCGCATTCCGGTCCAGTTCGCCCTCCCACCGGGCGACGACGATGGTGGCCACCGCATTGCCGATGAAGTTGGTCAGGGCGCGGCATTCGCTCATGAAGCGGTCGATGCCCAAGATCAGGGCCATGCCCGCGACCGGGACGGTCGGCACGACCGACAGGGTCGCCGCCAGGGTGATGAAGCCGGCGCCGGTGATGCCGGCTGCGCCCTTGGACGACAGCATGGCCACCGCCAGCAGCAGGATCTGCTGTTCCAGCGACAGTTGGATGTTCAGGGCCTGGGCGATGAACAGGGCCGCCATCGTCATATAGATGTTGGTGCCGTCCAGATTGAACGAATAGCCGGTCGGCACGACCAGTCCGACCACCGACTTGGAGGCGCCAGCCCGCTCCATCTTGTTCAGCAGCGACGGCAGGGCGGCTTCCGACGAGGAGGTGCCCAGGACCAGCAGCAGTTCTTCCTTCAGATAGCGGATCAGCTTCAGAATGTTGAAACCGTTCGCCCAGGCGACCAGGCCCAGGACGCCGACCACGAAGATGACGGCGGTGATGTAGAAGGTGGCGACCAGCGCGGCCAGATTGGCGATCGAACCGATGCCGTACTTGCCGATGGTGAAGGCGAAGGCCCCGAAGGCGCCGATCGGCGCGGCCTTCATCAGGATGGCCACCAGTTTGAAGAAGGCGTGGCTGACCGATTCCAGGAAGTTCAGAACCGGCTTGCCGACATCGCCCACCATGGCCAGGGCCAGGCCGAACAGGACCGAGACGAACAGGACCTGCAGGATGTTGCCCTCGGAAAAGGCGCTGGCGAAGGTGTCGGGGATGATCCCCATCAGGAAGCCGGTGACGGTCGTCTCATGCGCCTGTTCCGAATATTTGGCGACCGCCCCGGCGTCCAAGCTGGCGGGATCGATGTTCAGGCCGTGGCCCGGCTGGACGACGTTGGCGATGATCAGGCCGACGATCAGGGCCAGGGTCGAGAAGGTCAGGAAGTAGGCGAAGGCCTTGGCCGCCACGCGCCCCACCCGGCCGATGTCGCTCATGCCCGCAATGCCGGTGACGATCGTCAGGAAGATGACCGGGGCGATGATCATCTTCACCAGTTTGATGAAGGCGTCGCCCAGCGGCTTGAGGCTCTCCCCGAAGCTGGGCCAGAAATGGCCGATAAGGGCCCCCGCGACGATGGCGGTCAGAACCTGAAAATAGAGATGCCGATAGAAGGGCCGAGGCGCGGTCGGCTGGGCGGCGGAAGGGAGCGCGATCACGGATGTCTCCTGTGGTGGCGGGACGGGCCCGCGGTTTCCTCGACGGCCCTCGCTGCTGTCGTCGAGGCGCCGAGACGACTGTCCCGCACGCTGGAACCAGGTCCAAACGCGATCGACGTTTGATATAGAGATCTGTAAAAACACGTTATTTTCGGAAAGCGCCTCTCGCAGGGCCATTTGCCGTGCGGCGTGTCGCACGCCGGACTCGCGCTATTGTGCGAAATATCGCACAATAGCGAATGAGCCTCTCTGCGGTCCGAGAATTTATCGAAAGATCGTCGAGTTTCATTTGGCGGCCATGGACCCTGCTCAGCCTGGGCTGGCTGACGGCGGGCCTTGTCTTCGCGGGCCTGGCGGGGGAGGCGGCGCGGCGCGACGCGACCCAGGAGTTGGCGCGCCAGGCGACGACAGGCGCCGCCCTCCATGCGGCCGTTCTACGCAGCGAGCTGGAGAAACAGCGCGCCATCCCCGTCGTCCTGGCCGAAGACCCGGATGTGGCGGCGTTGCTCGCGCGGCCCGCCGACCAGGCGGCCAAGGCGGTCGATCGCAAGCTGGAGCGACTGGCGGGTCAGACCCGCGCCGCCGTCATCTATGTTTTGGACGCGCAGGGGCTGACGCTGGCGTCCAGCAACTGGCGCGCCCCCACGAGTTTCGTCGGCGTCCGTTATGATTTTCGGCCCTATTTCATCAACGCCATGCGCGACGGTCAGGGCGAGTTCTACGCCCTGGGCACACGCAGCGGCCGCCCCGGCCTTTATCTGTCGCGCCGGCTGGACGCCGCCGACGGCCGCCCCCTGGGCGTGGTGGTGCTGAAGGTGGAGTTCGACGCCCTGGAGGCGCAATGGCGGAGCTCGGGCGAGCCGGCCTGGGTCGCCGACCCTGGCGGCGTGGTCCTGGTCGCCAGCGTGCCGGAATGGCGCTTTCGCGCCACCGGTCCGATGGACGAAGCACGGCGAAGGCTCAGCCTGACCGATCTGACCCTGCGTCCCGGCGCCCTGGCCCCCCTGCCCTTCCAGACGCCCCCCGGCGATCGGCCCCGTCTGGTGCGCGCCGCCGTCGGCGAAGAGCGGCCCCAGACCTGGATGCATGCCCAGACGGGCACGGCCACGCCGGGGTGGACCCTGCATCTTCTGACGCCCGAGCGCGGCGCCGTCGGAACCGCCGTGGCGACCGCCCGGGGCCTGGCTCTTCTGTCGGTCAGCCTTTTGGCCCTGGTCGTGGGGGTGCTGCTGCGCCGTCGCCGGCTGGCCGTCCTTCGCGCCCGGGCCGAAGAGGAGGGCCGGCTGGAGCTGGAACGTCGCATCCGCGAACGGACCCACGAACTGCACGAAGCCAATCAGGCGCTCAACCGCCAGATCGAAGAGCGTCGCCGGGCCGAGGCCGCACGGGAGCTGTTGCGGGATGAACTGGTGCAGGCCAGCAAGCTGGCGGCCCTGGGCCAGATCGTGGCCGGGGTGGCCCACGAGATCAACCAGCCCGTAGCCGCCATATGGACCTACGCCGACACGGCCGTGACCCTGCTGGAACGGCGCGAGACCGACAAGGTCCTGGACGCCCTGCGGCGGATCGGCGACCTGACCCGCCGGATCGGCGCCATCACTCAGGACCTGCGCCTGTTCTCGCGCAAGGCCGCCCCGACCATCGATGAAATCCGGCTTGAAGACGCCATCCAGGGCGGACTGCAGCTGACCCGCGGCCGATTGGAGGAAGGCGGGATTCGGCTGGAGCGGATCGGATCGGGCGAGATCAAGGTCCACGCTGACCAGTTCCGGCTGGAACAGGTGATCGTCAATCTGATCAAGAACGCCGCCGAGGCCATGGAAGGGCAGGCGGACGCCCGGTTGGTCCTGACGGTCGAGCGCCGGGGCGAACGGGTGCGCCTGATCATCGCCGACAACGGCCCCGGGCTGGCGCCCGAAG
>NZ_JBZWKC010000002.1:0-91594 GCF_058681525.1 Brevundimonas sp. AVps4
TCGGAGCGTCGGCCATCACCGCGATCAGGCGAGCGGCTTCTTCAGGGGTCAGGTTTTCTTTCGCCGACATGCGGAAGTCGATGTGCCGGATATTCAGCCGCCGCGCCGTCGCCACCTCTTCCCGATACCAGGCGGCGTCCGGGTTGGCGCCGCGCAGGTTGATGATGGCGCGGATCTGGTGGTCCTGGCTGTATCGATGGATCGCGGCCGCATCAGGCTGCGCCGATCGGTAGGCCTCGCCCGCCACGACGGCATGGAAATTTCCCGTCCCAAACACGGCGGCGGCGTAAATGGCCAGCGCGCCCAACGGAGCGCCCAGGACAATGAAGAGGCCAGGAAGCCACCGCATACGCGGAAGCCGAGACTGCATGCCTGCGCGCATGCGCGAACGCGATTTGAGGCTGACCATGTTCTTCGCCCGTTGACCAACGACCCGCCACTGACGGTCAAATCAGGCGCAAACCGGTCGCTCGTCGGAACGGGGAACAATTTAATCTCGGCGTCAGAAAGCGCGAAGAAACACGGCCTCCGCTCAATCGCCCAAGTTTGGAATCCAATGAACTAGGAACCGTCGACTCCAGAAACATCAATCGCTTGGAATCTTACGATCCTGGAACACTCACAGGTGTAAACAGGTCTCTGGGGCCACGATACTACGTCGTGCCGGTCTTATGAACCACTATACATACGCTTATTTCGGGGGGGCAGCTACCGCGAACGACAATGACGCGGTCTCGCCTGTTGTTGCTGCAGCGCTACGAGAGCGCCCGAGCGCCCTTGAGGCTGGCGTTCTTCGCGCCTGGTCCACACGCGATCCGCTCGATGCGGCCATGGCCGCCGCCTCGCTCCATTCCAGGCTCCGCTTCGGCGACAACGTGCGACTGCCGGGCGCGCCACAACGCCCCGACGTCGATCAGCTCGTCCGCGAATGGCGTCACGACTACGCCCCGGCCGTCTATCTGGCGGCCGCGGAACGTCTCGTGGAGATCACCTCGCGCTGGGCCGATGAACAAATCCCTCTCGCCGACCCCGATCGGGGCGGCGTCGATCACTAAAGGAGAAGAACCGTGGAATTTACACCCATCCGTCGAGGCCCCGACCTCAAGCCCGTACTGGCGGCTCGCGCGAAACACGCGACCTTGAGCATTCCCGGCGAACTCGCCAAGACTGCGTCGTTGAGCGACGGCAAAATCCGCGTCGGGATCGGCCAGGAAGGACGCGCCCGCTATCTCCAGGTCGTGAACGATCCAGCGGGCGATTTTCAGCTCACACGGCGAGGCTCAAACCTCGTTCTGACGGCCAAAGAGCTGATGCCGGCCAACCGCACCGAGGCCCATTCCAAGGGCGTCGAACTCTCCATTCATTCAACCAACACCGGCCTGGTTCTGCCCCTCCCGAACGATTGGCAGATGGCGCGCTAGGTCATGAGCACCCCGTCCGTCTTTGATGAGGCTCGACGTATGGCGACCGTGTCCAAGGTCGCCGGCGTCACTCTTCGCGCAGAAGGCGCCGATCTGCGCGGCCCCTGTCCTCTGTGCGGCGCTTCAGCGAGCCGATATGCCAAAGGACGGGGCGCCGGCTCGGGCAAGGGCTATGGCGGGGCCTTTGCCGTGCAGCGCCACGATACGGTCTGGCGATGCCACAGCTGTCATCCAGAGAAGGGCGACGTGATCGACCTTGAGCATGCCCTCAACGGCAAGCCGGGCGATACGCTGAGGGACGCGGCTTTGCGGCTGATCGGCGGCGCCAAGGCCGAACCGGTCAGCCCGCAAACGGCCGAACGTCTAGCCGAGCTCGACCGCATCAATGAAGCCAGACGCCAGTTCAAACAGCAGTTGGCCATCAACCTATGGCGTGAGGGGCGACCGGCCGCCGGCACCCTGGTCGAGACCTATTTTCGGACACGCGGGATTGGCGGCCCAGTCCTGGCCAACCTGCTTAAGATGCTCCGCTTCCACCCAGCCGCCTATCACTCGGGGCCTCATCGCGACCCTGTGAAAGCCCCAGCCGCGATCGGCTTGTTGATGACGCCCTGGGGACCGACAGGCGGCGTCACCGCCACATATCTTCGGGCGGATGGCCTCGCCAAAGCCGACCTGGCGCCGCCTAAGCGAAACTGGGGACCAGAGCGCCGCGCAGATCCAGCCGGCGTTATGCGCGCGGGCGGGGTTTGGCTTGCGCCGCCCGACGGGCCCGGACAGCTGATCATCGGAGAGGGAATGGAAACAGTCGCTTCGGCCGGTGTCCTCTTCAAAGCCGAATGTCGTCCAGTCGCAACCCTTGGCCTAAAGGGCCTTCAAGGCACCTGGCAGGCTGACCAGGGGCGGCTGGACCTCAGCGATGTTCGGCCAAACCCTCTCTTTCCGGCCTTCACCTGGCCTTCTCCGGAAGTGAACCCCTGGCATGGCCCCCTCGCCTGCCTGGATATGGACATGTCTCCGATCAAAGTCCGGGTTGCTGACGGCGAAGGCACGAAGACCGTCGTGCTGGACGGCCAGTCCCGCGCCACCATCTGCGCCGCATTAATCGCCCGCGCATGGCTCGAAAGCGGATCCAGCGATTGCGGTTTCATCCTCCCGCCTCGCGACATGGACGTCAATGATCAGCTGCTGGGCTCGCTCCAGGGGCTGTGCAGCGACCGCCTTCGCGTCACCACGCTTTCCGGCCTGCCCTCACCAACCCCGATTGACTTCGTTGGCCTGCCGCATCCCGCCCTCTCAATCCCGAAAGGCTGCACATGATCGAATGGCAAACCTCGAAACGCCGACTGTTCTCTTTCGGCCCCTCCCGATTGTCTCTTCTTCTGGCTGGCCTGGCCCTGGCCGGTGCCTGCGTCGCACTGGCCATCGTCTTCCTCGGCCGGCTCTAACCCGCCCACATTCGTCCTCTGCGTGTCACCGCTAGATGCGGCGTCGCTCAAACCTTACGGTAGAACCATGATCGCCAAAGCCGAACCCATCTCTGAAATTGACGTCGCCATCGGCGCCCGCATCCGAACCTGTCGCGAGCTTAAGCGGGCAACTCAGGCCCAGCTCGCCAACGGATGCGGCGTGACCTTCCAGCAGGTCCAGAAGTACGAAAAGGGTACCAACCGCGTGGCCGCCGCCCGCCTGTACGAGATCGCTCGCTTCCTCGATGTTCCGATCTCTTACTTCTATCTCGATGTCGATGATCGCCTTCGGGGCGAGGCCGATACCGACCCTGAAATCAACAATCAGGTGGAGCACCTGGCAGGCGTGGCCTCCCGCCTATCGACCGAGGACATCCAGTTGCTTCGCAACATGGCGCAACGGCTGTTTGCCGCCACGCGGCGCTAAACCGTCATAATGTCGGGGACCGCACGGACGTCGGCGCTTCCTTCAACCCAGCAGTTGCGAAGTCGCCCACGTTCAGCTGTTCAAGCGTAAGACCCGACAGCAGCGCAAAAGAGCCAGGGGGTAGCTCCAGCTCCGCACGCGGAGCCGCATCCAAGGTCTGGAGAACAAAAAAGCTGGAGGCGCTCCGCGCCCGTTTCACAGCGACGCCGATGTCGCTCAGGTCGAACTCTCCGGCATTCACCCAAATAAGCTGGCGCACGCTGAATCGCTCGCCGGTCCCGATCGTCAGTTCAATCACGCAGTAGGCCATGCCGCGCTATAGCGTGCCTCTCTCTGGATTGTGAGTCCCCGCACCCGCCGTTGCGCCAGCCCTACGAGAGCGGAACATATGTCGAACATTTCTGTTGCTCATCCGAACGCGGCTCAATAGGACGGCCGGCGGGTCGGTTCAGACTGGGCGAACCGAGGCATGTTGAACGACAGAAAACAGATCCGCTTGGGTCCGCCGCTTCACCTGCGGCAGATGGGAAGCCGCCTGTGCGCCGGTTTCCCCTCACCGGCGGACGATTACCTCGAGGATCCTCTGGATCCCGCGCGCTTGATCGTCACAAACCCCATCTCCACGTTCATTTGGCGTGTCTCTGGCCATAGCATGGTCGGCCGAGGCATCCTGGACGGCGACTATGTGGTGGTCGATCGCTCGCTTATCCCGCGCGCGGGCGATGCAGTCGTCGCCATCATCGACGGGGCGCCCAGTGCGAAGCAGGTCATCCGCCTATCAGGCGGCCGACTGGGGCTGGATTTCGCCAATACCGACATGTCACCCCTTGTCCTGGACGAGACGACGGAAGCAGCGATTTGGGGCGTCATCACCTGGTCACTGACGCCGCATCGTCCGCCCACCGCATGACGCGGGTTTACGCCCTTTCAGACGGCAACAGCTTCTATTGCTCCTGCGAGCGCGTGTTCGATCCCCGCCTCGAGGGGAGACCAGTGATTGTCCTCTCAAACAATGACGGGTGCGCCGTGGCGCGCACCGAGGAATCCAAAGCGCTCGGGATCAAGATGGGCGATCCCTGGTTCAAGATACGCGATTGGGCGATATCCGCCGGCGTCGTCGCCCGGTCCTCTAACTATACCCTGTATGGCGACATGAGCCGCCGCATGAACGACATCTATCGGCAGTTCGCAGCGGACGTCGAGATATACTCGATCGACGAGAGCTTTCTCGATCTCAGCGAAGCGGACGACCCCGCCGGTATCGCTCGAACGCTTCGGGCGACAGTCCGCCGATGGACCGGAATCCCGACTTGCGTAGGTTTAGGCCCGACACGGACCCTGGCGAAGGTCGCAAACCATCTGGCGAAGAAGCGACCGGAATTCTCGGGCGTCTGCGACCTGACAGCCCCCGACGTCCAAGATCGCCTTCTGCCGACCGTCGAGGTGCCGGATGTATGGGGCGTCGGTCCTGCTTCCGCCGCCAGGCTCCACGCGATCGGCGTCCACAACGCCGCCCAGCTTCGCGATCTGCATCCACGCCAGGCCCGACAGCTCCTGACGGTTACAGGCGAACGCCTGGTGCTGGAGCTGCGCGGCATCGTCTGCCAAGACCTCGAGCTCCGGCCGCCCCCGAGGAAGGGGATTGCTGTGACCCGAATGTTCGGCCGCCCTATCGACGTCCAGCCTGAAATGAAGGAGGCGGTGGCGGCCTATGTGAGCCGCGCGGCCGAGAAACTCCGCCGACACGGCCTGCTGGCCAGCAACATGACCGTCTTCTTCCACACCGGCGGCCACGGCCAGGGGCCGCATCACTCCGTGAGCGGCCAAGCCCTTCTGCCAAACCCGACAAGCGACACCCTTACGATGGTTTCAGCCGCCTCGCGGGTCATCGACCGCCTTTGGAAGGACGGCTACCGTTACGCCAAGGCGGGCGTTCTCCTGGACGATTTGATTCCGCCGGCCGCCCTCTCGGCCGACCTGTTCGCCTCCGTGGACCCGCGCCGCCCCGCCTTGATGGCGGCCATCGACGCTATCAATCGACGTCATGGGCGGGGCGCCCTTGTGACCGCCAGCGCGGGCTTCTCGCGCGCCTGGTCGACCAAGGCCAACATGAAAAGCCCTGCATACACGACACGCCTCGCAGAGACCCCGATCGTGCGCGCCTAGCGGACTAGGCTGAGGGTTGCTGAAGCCCTCCCCTCTCCTCTGCAAATTGACGGCGCGTCAAGGCGACCGCTTCGCGGCGAGCCCGGGCGCCTTCCCCGCTTCGCCTACGGCTGCAGCCGGGCCCCTGCCCGGTCTCGGCCTGGACCCGCCGTCGGCTATATTCGTTTTTCGCCGCCCTCGCTCAGGGAGCGATTGGCTTGCTCCTATTTTGGGAGTTCGAGCCCTTGTCCACGCATGGCTTCGCCTGGAGGGTGTGAGTGTCCGCGGCAGCTGATCTCAGCGCCTTTTCACTTTCGGGTGTGGACTGCAGACTCCACACGACGGCCGCCGCGTGCGAACCTCGCTTCATGTGCGGTCGCTTCGACACCTCTCATCTGACCTGGCAGCAGATCCACAGCGCGCTGCAGCAGTTCATCGACGTCACGACGCCGGCGTTGAACGACATCGTCCAAAGTGACGATGTCCGGCCGACGACCCAGCAGCTCATAGCGCGGGTAGGCGACGGGGGCTGGATCGTACAGCGGATGCGGTGGGGCCTGGTCCCTCATTGGCGATCGGGAAAACCCCTGAAGGACACGGCCAAGGGTGCCCGCGACGGATTCAAGCTGACCACATTCAATGCTCGGTGCGAAGGCGTCGCGTCGGCGGCGACCTATAAGGGGGCTTTCGCCGCTCGCCGCTGCGTCGTGCCGGCGACGTCCTGGTATGAATGGACCGGGTCGCCTGGCTCAAAAGTTCGGCACACCTTCCGCCGACGTGACGGCCAGGCTCTTTGGTTTGCTGGTATTTGGGATCGGGCTGTAACTTCAGACGCCGGCGAGATCCTCAGCTTCTCAATTTTGACCGGCCCCTCTTCCGGCCATCTGGAGGCCTACCATGACAGGGCGCCGCTCATCCTTGAGCCGTCAGAGCTGGCCAGATGGGCAGGTCCCGCATTTGATCGCGACTGGCTGCCGTCGGCCGATCGCGCGGATCGCTTTGAGGTGGCCGAATGAAATGGCAGATCCGGCCAGACGGTGAACTGCAGCTGAGTGTCCTTCAGGGCTTTGAACTCGCAGTCGCTCCGAGCCAGGCACTGGCAGCGCGTATCGAATTCGCGGAGGTCCAGGAACAGCTCCGCAGCGAGCGGCCGCCGTCGTCGATTCAGCTGGTCATGTCGATCGAGGCCGCAGAGGCGCTTGGCCTACAGCTCCTCGAGCAGGCTCGGGCAGCCAAAGCTCATTAGCTGTCGATGAAGAGGTGGGCGGGAGCGACGTCGAGCGCGACCGACAAGGCGAGCAACGCCTTCACCCCGACGTTGCGCTCACCCCGCTCGATTCCGCCTATGTAGTTGCGATGGAGATGCGCCCGATCCGCGAGCTCTTCCTGGCTAAGCGCCCGCGACATCCGCAATCGCCGGATCCGGGCGCCCAGCTTTAGAAGATTTGTATCCGCTTCTTTGGTCACAGCGTTTCTCCCTGGGTTTCTCACGACAGAACAGCCGTCTTGCGACGCGGCATGGACGGCGACTTGATCACCACCTCGTCAGGCGTGAAGTGGGTCAGCGGCAACTCATACGCTCGGGCCAAACGACTGAGCATCTTCAGGGACACGGAGACCTTTCCTCCTTCGATATCCGCTAGGTATGGCTGGGACGTGCCTGCGCGTTGCGCCGCCTCGGTCTGCGACCAACCCCGCGCCTTCCTAGCCTCAATCAGGCGTGCAAGGAGGTATTTGACCTCGGGCCAGTCCTCGAGGTCGATCGTTTGACGCCCGCTCATTCGTGCATCTTCCACCCAGCCATAGCGAACAATCCGTTGAGCGGATGTCGTGGATCCGCGCGCGCGGCTTCTTCGAGCTCGGCCGGTAAGAGCCCTCGCAGCTCGGCCAGGAGCGGCCGCAGCTTTCCGGCGATCGCGTCTGCAGCCAGCTTCTCGGCCAGCATCGGGTATTCGCTCGCCACGCGCGCCCTGGCGTTCCATGCCCGACGTCCATGCTCATACCGGAGTTGCTTACGCTCGTTTTCGTTCAGGTCGGGCCCATCCGGGACTTTCTTGACGGGCCAACGTTCGATCGCATCCGCCTGTTGAAGGGCCAGCTCCAGCGCTTCCGGCGGGGTTCCCCTCTCAGCAGCGAGCGCCGCCCATACACGGATCACCTCGCCGGCGACGACGTCGCTCCCTCGGATGACAAAGTAGGGTTCACCCGGCGCGGCTGTCCCGACCCGCGTCGTGAAATCGTAATCACGGCGTCCAGCTTGTCCCGTCACACGACAGTCCTTTCTGAGTAATCTGTTAGAGCGCTGAACGGCCTCAGCGCTTCCATGCCAAGCCGGGGATTTCCGGCTCGCCTTCGACCAGGACAGCGACAGCGCCGGAGCTGCTTTCCATTGCCATGACGGTGTCCTTCAGCATTCGCTCAGTGAATTCCTGGGGAGTGCCGACGACCCTGTTCGCCAAGGCCCGGCCGAAACGTTGCGTCAGCCCCCCTCCCCGCTCCGCCGTGTCGTTCACGTACAGATTCAGTTGGTACCCCTGGCGGTCATCGTTCGCGTAGGGGAAAAGACACAGGGTCGCGCGCATGGTCTGACTTCCCGAAATCTGACGATTCAGGTTGGCGATCCAGACGGCGCCATCGCAGGTCGCGACGGTGAACGACTGACCTGAAGCGCCCGCCAGGGCCGCCAGGGCGCCGAGCTGGCTGTTTTGGAGCGGGTTCACCAGCTTGAATCGCGCTGCGCGTTCAGGCACCTCCACCGCGATCGGGCGATTGGTATTCAGATCCGTCGAGTACGGTGCGAGCGCCCTTTCACCGGCCTCGATCAAGACGGACTTCGGGGCGTCCGTTTGCAAGTCGATGATGGCGTAGGCCTCATAGGACGCCGATCTCGACTGGGCTTGGCCAGCTCCAGCGGCCGCTGCTGCACCAGCGGCCAGAAGCGCTGCGACAGCGACTTTGATGCTTTTGTTCATTCTCGTGAGCTCCAGTTGAGTTAGGTTCTATTTAGACGGTGGCGCCAGAACGTTGCTAGGTTGCGAACGCAGAGCCGGGCTCACCGGGGTTGCGTCGTGCGCTAGTCAGGAGCGAGGATTTATGGCAGAACATTCTCAGAACACCGAAGGTCATCGGAGTGAGACCATGACGACGCATCAATCGCCCGGCCTGCAGCTCAATCCCCGCGCCCAGGCCACGCTCGAGGCCCTTTCGAATGAGGCGCTGGATCCGGGCATGGTCCGAGCCCAGTGCTACTTCGGATTGGCAGTCGCCGCCCTCTTCATCGCGCTCTTCGTTGGCCTCGGGATCGCTGGTACGATCATTGGCGCCATCGGGGGCGGGGTCGTCGGATTCCTTGCGGGCCTTTCCCTCTTTATTTTTCCAGGAGCTCTCGCCCTTATCCCTGGGTATGTGGGCTATCGCACACTGAGAGTGCTTCGAGCCCTGCCTCGCTCCTAAACTAGCCGTCCAAGGAAGGGGCGTCGGGATTACCGACGCCCCTTTTGTCCTCTCAATCGGCATGGCGGCGGGCCAGCCGGGCACCGGCGCCCGCTGCAGCTTGGTGGCCTTGAGGATGCGCCCCTTCTCGATCGAACACGGCTCCCCACGTATTTGCGTTGATCCTACCCAATGGCGATGTGTCAGCCGCGACCTCGCCAAATGCGCGACCAAGCCCCTTCTCAAAGTTCGGCGCTCGCTGGGTCGCCAGCGCTTCACCGGCCGCCGCAGTATCTTCCCGAATCCGGTCTCTTAGCGGCGAGTTGAAGCCCGGCTGGAGGCGAGACTCTCCGGCCCATCCCGGTCCAGGGGCGGCGGGCTCGGGCTCCCGGATTTCATCATTGCGCGGCGAGCGTGGCGCCTGGCGTTCGTGAGAGACCGGCTCGCTTCCTGCGCTTGCGCCTCCGCGCACCTCGCGGCCTGTCTCGCCGGCATCGAGGCTGAAGGCGCCGCCAGGGCGCCCCTCACTGCCTCTGCCGAGACCGCTACGCAGATCTCCCGCTGACCCGTCCTGAAGAACGCGGACGGACCCTGGCGATGCGGCTTCGGCGCCCGCGGCAAGATTCTGATGCTGAGTGATCATCTCCGGCAGCTTCACGTTCGTCGCCATGTCCTGGTGGAAGCTGGACGTGACCTCGTTGAGCAGCCGCATGTCTCCCTCGCTTCTGCCCGACAAGATCTCTCTCGCTCGATCGACGGTGATGGGGACGCCATAGGCGTCGGGGCGCTCGGTCAGCTTCTGAATGGCATAGCTCTCGAACATGTTGTTGTAGGTGGTCTCGGCCGCCGCCGATTGCGTCCTGGAATAGTCCGCCCGCTCTTCGTAGGCCTTGGCCAGGCTCTCGTTTCTGGACATCGTGTCGTTGATCGAGCGCGTGGTGGTGAAGCTGTCCGACCGCTTCAGGGCCTCGGAGGTCGAAGCGCTTTGGGTCCGAGAGAAACTCTCCTGGGCGTAGTTCGCGACGGCCTGGTCGTAACGGTCAGAGAACGAGTGGTTCGACATGGAGGTTCGCGCCGCGTTGAGGGCGTTCTGTTCGGACGTCGACGACGACCGGCTTCCGTCAATGCCTGCAGAGGTCTTCACGCCCCCGCCCAACTCGAGCCCGATCAACTTCGTCGGCGAACTCAGCCCGGCCTGGCCGTAGGCTTCCAGGGCGGCTCGTGCTGTGACCTGTTTCGCCTGCGTTTCCGTCAGACCATAGCTGCTGACCAGCTGCTGGGCCTGGGAGTCCATCATTTGCTCCATGGCGCCCCAGGTTTGGCGATCATCTCGCCCGGTCGTCCAGTTCGATGACGTGCCGGCCATCCATTGCTGGACGAACTCCGTGCTTTCGGATTGGGCCCGCGAGCGTCCCTCCTGGACGGAGTGTTGCAGGTCAACATTCTCCTGCCTTCTCTGGCTGGCGGCCTGGACGGCCGCTGCAGAGACTGCCTCGGCGTGTTTGACCTGAACGGCCGTCTGCGACATGGGCGAGCGGGTCATCGACACCGTGCCGGCGGCGTTCTGTTCGACCCTGCTGAGACCGCTGTCCACCCAGCGGGACGCCCCGAAATCTAGGTCGGCCGAAGTGTGCTGACGCATGCCCGAAAGATTTTGGAACGAGTGGTTGGCGAACGCCGTGTTTCCGAGACTGATGTTGCCCGTTGTCGCCGTACCGGCCGCCGCTTCAGCGCCTCCGCGGAAGCTGGCCATCAGCGATTCCCCGCCTCGGCCAACCGCGGCCGCACCCATGAATCCGAGCATTGAGGCCAGCGCCGGAATGGAGAGCGAAAGATAACCCGCCATGTCCGAGATCTCGGCATTCAGCGCCCCGATCCCGTCCAAGTTCGCCATGCTGATTCCCGGCGCAGTCCCAGGAATGTAGGCGGCGGCGGCCGTTCCTTTCGCGGCTTGCCCCATCATGACCATGTGCAGGATGGCGTACATCGGCCCCCACAGCTGCAAATATAGGAAGCCCCCTACGAAGCCCTGCAATACTCGTAGGCCGATGTTCGGCAGGAGCATCATCGGAAACAGCACTGGAAAGATTCCGATGATGAGCAACTCTGTCAGGATTTTCAGCATCGGCACCGCCTTTTCGGCGACGCCGCCCATGAGCCGCTGCTGATTGCGCGTCTGCAGCTCGGCCTGGGTCTCGGCAAAGACGTTCATGGCGTCTCCGCCGGCCTCAGCCGCGAATCCGGGTACACTCCTTCGCAGCGCATTCGCCATCAGCACCTGTTGGAACGAACTGACCGCGTCCCGCGAGGCCCCGACCATGAAGGGATGCAGCGCGTTCATCTCTTGGAGGAACGCCGCCTGAAGCTGTTCCTCTCGGAGATCCGGCGTGAGGCGGCGCTGATACGCCTGGGCCGACTGGAGCACCGCCCCATTCCATTGCCCGTTCAGCTGGGCCGCCGCTTCGGTGCAGCTCACGATCGTGCCTGCACCGACCTGGTTCACATACTCGATCGACCGACCGGGGTTTGTGCCTTTGGTGGCGGTCACATAGGTCCAAAGGTCGTTCTGCCGCGCCAGCTCTCCAATCGAATAATGCCCCTCAAGGAGGTCGTAGTAGATGCAGCCTTTGACGAAGCTCCGCAGGTTTTGGTCGAACACCGGGTCCGCGATTTGGGCACGGCGGAGCCCTTCAAAGATCTTCGCGCCGAAGATCATGCCCGTTTTGGAATAGGCGACATCGCCCGGATGCGCGAAAGCCTGTTCTGTCAGCTGCGTCACGCGATGGCCGACCTTGCTGGTGACGCTTGCCGTCACCCCCAGCGCGATCGGCACGTTTGCGACGTCGGCGCCGGTCAGCGCCGGATTGAACACGTCCGTCACATGAACCTGGACCTTCGGCACCCACATCAGGGTGTAGATGATCATCGACATCACGAACCAGCGGAAGGCCGCTTTGACATCCAGGTCGAACGCCATCTTGATGACCGCGAAGGCCAGGCCCACCAGCATGATCAGCTTGATATACCCGCTGATGCCGCCTGCCATGAGGGCGACGCCGTTCAGGACGTCCCGGTAGTACTCGCCGCCGCCGTAAACGATGATCTCGTGCATCAGCCCGCACCATTCGGCACGAGGCTGGACGAGAAGGTCACGCTGTCTGCGATCCGACTGCCGACGCGCGCCGCCAAGATCCGCTCCACAGCCTGGAACCGGGCGATCATCGACTCGATGGAGTTTGTCCGCTCCGCAAGCAGCGCCTGGCGGGCCGTCAGTTGGGCACGCAGATTGTCGATGCTGTCACGCCATTGCTTCAGTTGCTCCTCGTCGATGTTGTTGAGGTTCCGGGCCCCGTTCTCCATCTCCATTACAGACCGGTCGATCCAGGTCAGAGTGAGATCCAACGCGATCACGTCGGCATACTGGGCCAGGGTGTTGGCCGACAGCGATCGTTCATGCGCCACGATCACGCTGGCCATCTTGTAAACGGGCAGGCTGACCATGTTCAGGAAGTCTTTTTCTTCGACGGTCAGCGGTTGGCGTGCCTGAATCTTGGTGGTGATCGACCGAAGCATGGCCTCGACACGCTTTCCGAGGGCGCTCGACGCGCCGACCGTCTGGCTTCCGCCGTACTTCACGGGATTGAGGCACTTTCCAACTTCGTCGCAGCGGTGAACCCGCAACGTTCCACCATCCAGCAGCTTGGTGATCACGCCATCATTGGCGCCGTCGGCCGGCAGCACATCGACAATGCAGCCAGCATCGTTTGGGCACCGATAGATGATGGTGCCGGTCAGCGTCATGAAGAGTTCGCTGAGTTCGCGGTCGCCGGCGAGCAGCGGATGTTTGCGGACGGCCTCCCAGGCGATGTTCGTGTTCTGTGGAACGATCGCCTGGGCTTCAGGAATCCCAGCGATCTGTTGGGTCCGATTGTTCATGCATCCATGACGGGACGCGATCCGATCCGAATAGAATCCCTTGTAGGCGGCCAGGTCCTGGCAAATCTGACCAGACGCCGTGTCCGAGCGCCCCCACAATCCTCCGACCAGGGCCTGGGCCTGCTGGCACGAACTCATGTTGAACTGATTGACCTTGTCGGCGACGCCTTGGAGCTGTTCGATTTGGTCGGCGACGATGGGCGAGAGGGTCTTGAGCGCCAGCATGAAGGCGTAGCTGACGGCATTCGACGCCACGGCCTTCATCTGAGCGACCAGCTGGTCGGAGTTGATGAAGCTGAACCCGCCTGAGAATATGTCGATCCCGCCGCAGCCCGCTCTCACCGAAGGCATCTGCACCGACGCGATCTGCGTCGTCTGCTGGGGTCCACGGAAGGCGACATTCCCCATGGTGTAGTAGCCGGCGCTTTGGCCCTGATAGGCCGTCGGACCGGTGACGTTCGCCGAGCCCAGCGAACTGGACCAATAGGCGTTCATACTGTCGTTGACGTCGGCGTTGGCCGATATGGGCCAGGACGCGGTCATCATGAGAGCGCCGGCCCCGAGAGCGACCGTCCGCGCCGCGCGATAGATCTTCTTCATGATCGAGATCCTTAGAAATCTGAGCCCGGCTCTTTGGAGAGCAGAACGAAAAGGCGTTCGGCGATATCCTCGAGGGACATCACACCCGCGCCGGCGTAAGTGAGGCAGCCTTCACGCTTGCGGCACGGCAGCAGTTCAAGCACCTGCCCGTTCGAACCGCGGATCCTCCGTGGCGTGATCCGCCCAGTCCGCGGATCGACGTCGCTTGCCTGGAAGAAGAGCAGCGCAGGCGTCATCTGCCTGACGCCCCACTGAGCCAACTGCCCTTGGTCACGTCTCGCGTTCGGAAATGCCGAATTCGGCGCGCCGTCGGCCGAGATGGCTTGGACGCTCATCCCATAGCGATCGGAAAAGGCGCGCACGATCGGGGACGCGATCGTGCAGGGACCGCACCCTCCCCGATAAACGTAGAAGAGGCCCACCTTGTCCGAAACACCGCGGAGGAAGAGGTCGCGATCGGCGAGCCGATCGTCCGTCCAGCCGTGTTTGGCGGCCTCGACCACGGGCCGCCGCACGGTGTAGTCCAGTTCCGGGTTCGTCCAGACAAGTCGGCGATAGAAGTCGGCAAACAAGCCCCCCTTTTCCAAGGCCACCTGCTGCAAGCGATAGTAGCGTTCGACGGTTTCGGGCGACGGACGCCAGGAAGCGACGTTCCGGGCCTCCTCCAGCTCCTGCTGAAATTGCTCCAGCTCCAGGATCTCGGGCGGCTTGCGCGAAGGCCCCGCCGTCGGCGCCGCCGGTTCTTCCTCTTCGGGTTCTGGCGCGGGACGGTCGCAGTAGAACCATTGCCCCAGGTCACGGCCGCAATAGCTGTCCGGTCCATGTTCGGTCGCCGCCTGGGCGTGAGACAGAACGGGCGTAAGGAGAACGGCGGCCGCCGCAGCGACGCCCGTCACCCAACTGGCCGATCGGCTCATCGTTTCACTCCGTTGTCTTTCAGGGTTGGTCATCACGGCTTGCCCGCCTCGTCGGTCTCGCCTGGGCCCGGCGACTGATTGCCCAGCAGATTGTTGATGCTTGACTGGATGCGGCTCAGCGTCCCGTTCTCATCGGGGCTGTTGAACTTCGCCATGATCTCGTTCGTGAAATCCGAGAAGTCGGCATCCGACAGGTCCAGCCGTTCGAATTCCTCGACGGTGAAGCCTTCGCAGTTGGCTTCCTTCGGCGTTCCCCAGTCGCGGCCGATTTGGGGTCGGCCGTGCTCATGTACGATCCTGGGCAAGGCCCCTTCGAACGAGCAGTAGCGCATCGCCTTCTCGAGGCAGACGCCCAGGAATGACTTCTGCGAGCAGTAGGTGCCGACGTAGTGGGTCGCCTTGGCCTCCTGACGCGCCATCAAAGTCTCCTCTTCAACGGAACACTGGGTCAGCCCGATATCCACGCCCCAGCCGCTGTCCTTGCAGCAGTTTCGGAACCCCAGGACCGCCTTCCGACACCGCATGGGCTGGCCTTTGAAGATCGTCAGGTTCTTGGCGTAGTCCTCGCCCGCCATCTTCATCGCCAAGAGCGACGCCAAGGCGTCGGGCATGTCCGTGCTGCCCGCGTCATCCTGCCCCACGCAGAACTGCCCGACACAGACTCGAGTCTGGCAGGTGTTCGACGTCTCCTCCACGATCGTCTGCGTCTTGCACTGATAGACGTTCTCGAACGTGCGGCACTGGGCTGGGTCGCCGTCTTCTAGGCACTCTTTTCGCAGCAGTTCGCACCCCGCCGCCGGTTTGCAATTGGACTGTTCAGGTCCAGTTGTTTCGCAGATGTAGGTGTCGGTCTCCTCCCAACAGGACGCCGTGGTTGGCACCCCGTTGATCATGCGGGTGCCGCCCGGCTGGGTGCATTCCGTACCGGTCTTGCGGCAGGCGGTGTTGCTGGCCGGCTGACAAACCGGGCCTTCCATCCCGCCTCCGACATGATCAATCACCTCGCCAGACGGATTGCCGGCTCCCGCCGCCGGGTTCTCGCAGCGGTAAGTGCGTTCAAACTCCGAGCAGACCCCTTTCGGATCTGTGCCCGCGCACTTCTCGCCGACTTGCTGACAGGACTTCACCGGGCCGCAGGTATCGACCGGATTTGATACGTCACACGTCCAGGTCTCTCTGCGCTTCCACGGATCCCGCGTCACCGACAGCCCATTAATAACCCGCGTCTCATTTCCGATGAGCACCTGGTCTGCGGTCTTCTTGCAGGACGGGTCATTGCGGTTCGGCGCGCAAGGATCGGTCCAGTATTCTCCCACGACTTCGCGAGGCGTCGAGATCGGCGAACCGCCACCGTTTGCTGGATTCTCGCAAAGATAGGTCCGGTCATAGGCCGTGCAGGCCCCTGATCTATCCTTGCTCGCGCATGTCTGCGACTGCTGGGTGCAGCCAGTGAAGGGCGTGCAGCTGTTCACATTCGAGGACGACGAACAGATGTAGTCCTCACGGACCGTCCAGGGGTTTCGCGTGACAGGCAGGCCGTTGATGGTGCGGGTCTGTTCGCCCTCGATCACCACCTCGCCCTGCTTCACACAAGCGCCGTTCCCAGCAAGCGCGCTACATCCGTTATCCCAGGTGTCCGAGATGACGTCCCGCAGCACCTGACTTGGCGTCCCGGCACCCGCTACAGGATCCTCGCATCGGAAATTTTGCTCGTATCGCGAGCATCCTCCGGACGGGTCGGTATAGGTGTGTTCGGTCGCTGTGCAGGCGCCATTCGCATTGGTGGCGATGCAGCGTTCACCCGTTTTCGACATGCCCGCTGGGGGTGAGCAACCGGCATAGTTGCTACGTGATCCGCACTTATAGATTTCCTCCCAGCGCCAGCAGTCGCGGTGAACACTGACCCCATCAATTACTCGCGTCTCGCCACCCTCGACGCAGACCGTCTGAACCTTTTGACAACTCGGGTTTTTGTCAGCGCCCGTCGGGCAGGACGTCAGACGGGTTTCTCCGGCGTCGGATTTGGACCCGCCGTCAGCGCTGATCGTGAGCGTCGTTTGGGGGTTACTTTCTGTGCCGCCAAAATTCCCATAGTACATGGTTAGGTAGAGGTGCTGCCATGGCGCCGCATTTACGTTGATGGGAGAAGTGCAGGTTGCAGTGAAACTGCGCTCAATAATGATTCCGGTTGTCCAGCTGTCAGAGCCGAAACTGACGACACAGCCATTACCGAGCAAAGCGGCGACAGATGCTGTCGTTGGATAAGAGGGGTTGTTCGCACCCTTGCTGACCTTCCCCGTGTAGGAGAGATTGTCCCGAAACCTCACATCTTGTGTGATGGCACAATACTCTGTCGTCTCGCTTCCGGCATAGCCCTCTTGGCAGGTGTAGCTTGAGGGTAGCCCGCTGGCAGCCGCACAGGTCTGCCCTCCGGAGGGCGCGCATCCCGGCTTTCCGTCAGCCGTGCAGGCCTGGTTTGGTGCGTGGGTTGTGCCGTTCCACGTCTTCACGCAGCCATAGACGTAGTCCTCATCGACAACCACGACCCGCTTCCGCTCGCAGCTCGCCGGCGTATGAGTCCACACCGTCCCCGTGCGGCATTGATAAACATAGTCTTCATCGACGACGACAACCCGCTCCGGCTCGCAGGTCTTGGAGACAGCGCGCCAATGCGTTCCGGCGATGCAGGTGTAAAGATAGTCGGTATCGAAGATCGGCTTGTAGGCGCGAGTGCACTTCTCCTCGACGTCCACGGCCGGGCGGCCGCTTTCGCAGGTGTAGGTCGAGGTCTCCGTCTTCGTCTTCTGTGTCGTCTCGGTCTGACAGGACGAAGAGGCGTCCCCGCTCAGGTCGCCGCTGTAGTCTGATGGGCTTTTCAGAATATCCAGCGACCTCTTCAGCCAATCGTCGTTGTCTGAGAGATTGTATCTGGCCGCATTTGTCGCGCCGCCGCCGAGGACCTCGAGATATTGGTTTCCTGGCGCATTTGCGACGCCGGCCGAGATCATGCCCTCGGGGTCGTCGCCATAGCCTTCAAATCCCGCCGTGTCGCCCATTCCCGGCACCGTGCCGCTTGGGTCCCCGGCCCCTTTCGGCGGATTGCTGTTGAGCCAGGCCTGGGCGCCGGCGTCTCCCGAGACCGTCGTCTGTCCATGCGCAATCGCCCCGGTGAACGAGACCAGGGCGAGCAGCGCAAAGCCGCTCAAGCGGCCGAGAGCCGACTTAGAAATTGTTGGCGCGCGCACGATCCATCACCCCTCCAAGCGCTCCAGCGCCGCTCGCGCGACACCTGGTGCAGCATCACCACGCTGCGACAACTGCCGCAGCGCTTCCGCGAGGCTGATATTCCCCGCGATGCGGTCGTGAGGGGTTACCGCGCTCACGCAGTCGACACCGTCCTGACAAGGCTGGACCGGGGCCTGGGCTGCAATGAACGTCGGGACGCGATCGACTCCGTAGGCCCGAAACACCTGGGGTTCGATCGCAAGACCGCTGAGCGCATCTTGCCCGAAAACCTCTTTCGCGACAACTACGGTTCTCTCGAATGAGCCATCCACCAGCCCCCGGATGACTAGCCTCGCTCCGGCCTTCTCCGCGTCCTGGGACAGCTGTCGCAAAGCCTCCGCAGGCATGGTCAGCGACACCGCGACATAAAGCGCGCCCCCGTCTTCATCCGGTTCCCCGATCAGACGAGCGGCGTCGCCGAATGAAGTGTCGTCGAGAGCTATAATCCTCATACCCTCGGCAACCTTGGCCTCATTCATGGCGGCCAGGGCCGTGGCCTCTTCGGCGTGGGCCTCAGAAATTTGCGAGGCGCGAGCCGCCCAGTCCCGTAGCGCCTCCTGCGCGTCCCGGCCGCGGGCCTCGGCCGCATCGACCAGCTCACGCGCCGCAGCACCGAGCGGATCCTGGGCCTGCGCCTGAGCAGGGGACGCGGCCCATAGCAGGCAGCCGCCTACCACTAAACAGCCGGCCATCTGCACCGTAATCCATTGGAACCTGAAGCCGACTATGATCAGAGTGATTGAGACCGCCAGGACGCCGATGAAGGCGAGCCAACAGTCGAGCGACCCCGTGAACGCGGGCATGGCGAACTGGTCCATCAGTCTCCTCCGGGAATGGTGGTGGGCACGGTCACGCAGCAGTTGCGCTTGCGCCAGACGAGGTACCCGTAGTCCTCGCCCTTGATCGGAAAGGACTTGCCGGACTCGTAGGTGACGCTCTGGACGCCTATGCCTGGGCAGGTGAAGGGTCCCGACGTGTGCCGAACCGGGTTGACCATCTGAAAGCGGTACTGCCGCTTATCCATGATCGGCATCTTGTATTTGCGGCATGAGGCCTTGGGGCCGCTCGTCCCATCAGCCAGGAGCTGGCGATGCATCTTGTAGGCGAACCTGGCGGCCACCAGCAGCGTACCTTGCACGTCTCCGTACTCGCCGGAGACGTTGCCGGTCATGGGGTACATCGTCGTCTGGCACCCCGCGCACCAGAACATCTCATTGCGGATATGCCCGGCCGAAGACGAGGCGCAGTCCACCGAGCAGGCCGCCGTCGCAACCGGATTGGCGAAGATGAGCGATTCCGGATGGATCAGCACCGCGAGGTGGTCGTCGTTCCACAACGGATCCAGCTCGGTCAGATAGGCGATGTCGAAGCTCAGCCGCTCGACACAAAGAAAGTCGGTCAGGAGCTCCAGCCAGACCATGACGGGGTAGATATACCAATGCACATGGTAGGATGAGCGATCGGCGCCGTTCTCCAGTGTCCGACTCGAGGCCGCCGGCTCACCGATACCTGGGTCGATCTTGAGGCCGCCCAGGTTCACAAAGCAGTACGGCTTTTGGGTCACGTCAACGAGACGTACAGGCTCCCAAAAGCCGACGTTGAGACCCACCATCACGAACGGCGGCAGGGTCGTCGGGCAGAGACATACCGGCGATGATGGATTCGGCGTGTCGGGCTTGCTTCCCTTGAACAGCGGGATCGAACCCAGCGTCAACGGGAACAGGCAGCTCCAGCAAACGTCGGATATGGGGTTCACGAACCGTCCCTGACATTTTCCCTCCTGGGCCATCGCCGGCGACGTCGGGCCAAGCATCAGCGAAAGGCTCACCAGGGCGGCGAGGACTGCGCGCGCCATCTTCACCACGGCTTCAGCTCCTCGATCCGGAGCTTGTCGCCTTCACGCTGGATGCGGGCTGGCGTCTGCTGCAGCTTAAAATGTGAAACCAGCAGACCCTCTTGGTCGAAATAGAGCTTCACGCGCCTCGATCGCATCAGCTCCAGCGGAGCCCCGTTGACCAGGACAATGCGCGCGCGATGTTCGCCGACGCGACGCATCTCTTCGACCGCCCAATCCACCTGGCGTCGGTCATCCCCGTCGACGAAGAGCATCACACGATCGAATCCGGGCAACCGCTCCAACGGATTGATCCGGTCTCCCTGGCGAGCGAAGACCCGCCCCCGATGATCGGAATAATCCCTGTCCACACGGATGGAAGGGTCGAACAGCCAGCTTCTCGGTTCGACCGTGAAGGGCAAATGCGTCGGCTTGGGCCGCTCGACCCGTTCCCTAACCCGCCGCTCAAACTCCTGATTCAGCGAGTCGATCCGGCCTTCTCTCTCGGCCGCCCTCAGACGGTCGGCGATCACCGACAGGATGTCGGTTTCAGAGATCTCGAACGTATTCCCGACGACGCCCAGGTCGCCGGCCTTCACAGACACCGGCGCCAGCCCAAGCATGAGGACGATCACGGCCGCGATGATGTCACACTTATTCATAGGATCGCCTCCCCGACGCCGATCACCCGGCGCGCCTCAATGAACCCGATGACCGCGTACCGACTGTCGAGGCTGTCCTGGTGATCTCCGGCGACATAGATCCGTCCGGGCGGGATGATCCCTGTGGGGCCCGCTTCCACCGGCCGCCCCTCTCGGTCGTGGGTCTTGACCCGCCCGACGTGCCGGCCGGCCACATAGACATGGTCGCCCCTTCGTTCGACCAGGTCGCCCGGAAGGCCGACAACCCGCTTCACGAAGGAAGCGCCGGCCGGATAGTAGCGATTGTCGGGCACGACGAACTCAACCAGATCGCCGCGCTTGGGAGAGCGGTTCCGTCGATCAACGATGTAGCCCCAATCATTGAGGCTCTCGGTCGTGTTCAGCCCCACGTGATAACGGTTCATCAGTTGCTCGCCGCCCTTGATCGCCAGCGCGGCTAGGAGCACCCCGAAGGCCGCCAGGGCGCGGGTCCAGCGCCCTTCCCTATTCACCGATCGCATCGAGCACCTCTGTCTCGATCGCCTCCAGCACTTCGCTCTCGAAGTGGGTCAGGGCGACGATATCAACCGTCAGATCCTCCAGGAGGAATTGCGCAACGCGCCGGTAGCTCGAGATGCAGACATCCGCAGTGATGCGCTTGCCTGCGCTCAACTTCACAGCGACAATACGGGCGTTGCCCGCCTCGTCTCTGTCCGGCGGCACCAACAGCCACCGTTCGACCGGCGGCGGCATGGCGTGGAACAGTATGAATCTGCGCTCAGACTCATCCAGGGTGCTCTTCTCCGACACTTACTGGCCCGCCCGTGGCAACGTGGCGGCAGGGCTCGTCGGTTGGACCTTTTGGGTTGGTCCCCTCCTCTCCACTGCCTGCCGCATCGCGTTCTTCACGGCCGTATTGACCTCATCGGTCACATCCGTGGCTGCGCCGGCGAGGACCGCCTCGCGAGCGATGAGGACGACGTTCTGCCCTTCTGCGGCCCGCCGGAGCGTGTCCTGCATGACCGACAGAAACAGCTCCGTGCGGATGGCGACCTCCTCCGGAGGCAAGTCCGAAAGCGCCATCTCGGCCATGTACTGCTGCGTCAGCTGGCGGACCCCGACGGTCATCACCTCGGGGTTGGCCTTCAGGCGCGAGAGCTGGATCAGGCACCAGCCGTTCGATAGAGCGAGCAGCGCGATCGTGACGCCGACCAGCTGACCCCTAGTAGGAGCCCAGGCCTTCACGCCCTCCACGAGCGTTTGCACACGGTCGCGCTGCTTAGACGCCGGCGGCCGAGGTTGGATTTCTTCGTTCTTGTTATCCATTAGCCCTCGCGCCCTCCGCGCCTTGTTGAAGTCGCCATACCGATGCCGACGAGCGCAGAGATCGTCAGCCACACGGCCAGGCCTGGGAGCAGGACACGTAGTTGCCGGTCCGGCTCCGCCTCAGCGAAATGATTGAGAAAGCCGCCCCACATGGCAGCGGCACGGGTCGGGTCGAACCCAGCGAGACTGGCGAGCCCGACGATGCAAAGGCCAAGGCCCGTCATGGCCGCCATGAAGGTCAGGCCAACGACATCCATCGCGGCCGTTATGATCCAGGGCGCCCTCATGCGGCGAGCCGTCGCTCGGCCACAAACTCGATGGCCTCCTCGAGAGACGTCCCGTTGTCGACCATCGCCTGGATGCGCTCAAAGACGGCCGCCGTCGTCGAATAGAGCGTCACCGAATAGGGATCGAGCACCAGGCGCCCCAGGAAACGGGCGTCCGGACCAATGCAGAACATCTCGGAATATTCGCGGTCACGGACCTTCAATGAGCGAAGCATCGCCATCGTCGGCTCATCGACCTTCAGACGATCATCCTTGCGCAGCTGATCGAGGGATTCCTCCTTCACCCGCAACATGATCATGTGGTCGGAGTTGACGTAGCAGGCCTTCGCGCCCGTGGTCCGATAGTAGTCTTCCAGGGATTGGGTGCCCGTTATGAGCGCCCCCCCTTCTTTTCGACACCGCCGCGCAAACCCTTCGATGAAGGCGCCTGCGGCGCCGTTGGCCAGCAGCTGCCAGGCCTCGTCGATGATCAACACCTTCTTGCGCGCACGGCCTCCGACCCGCATCCGCTTACGGACCAGGAAGAACAGCGCCAGCACGATGACCGATCGCAGATCGGGCTTGGACTCCAGCGCCCCCATCTCGAAAACGGTCAGGGGGTTCTCAATGTCGAGATTTGTCTGACCATTGAAGATTCCGCCGTAGGTGCCGCCTGCGTCATAGGCGGCAAGGGAACGCGCCAGGCTTATGCCGAGGTCGCCGTGTTCATCCCGCAGCTCCTTGATGACCAGGGCGAAGTCGCCGAGCTGGCCGTGGCGATCCCATATGGCCTTCACGGCCATCTCGACTACGCCGCGCTCCTCGGCGCTGCAGCCCTCATCGCCCCGCGCGGCTTGCTCGACCATGAGCCGGATCATGGACAGGCCTTCGGCCAAGTACTCCCCCGGCTTGTCGCCGGGGCTATCCGTGATTTCGATCAAATTGAACGGGTTGAGGCACGGCTTCCGGTCCAGATCAAACTCAACAAAGCTACCGCCGAGGAGCCTTCCGCTGTTCATGAAGGACTTGCCGTCATCAATGACGAACACCTCCGCATCCGCGCCACGGAAACTGGCCATCAGATCCTGCATCAGCACCGACTTGCCGGATCCGGATTGGCCGACGATGCAGGTGTTGTGGTTGCCCGCCGCGTTGGCGAAATTTGACCACGTCATAACCTGCCCACGGCGGCCAACCAGGAGCATATGCGGCGTGTCCATGCCCATGAACTCGCCCTGCAGCGGCGCGATCTTGGCGATCGCCGTGGTGGGCATCCGGCGAGTTTTTCCCCGCTTCTTGAGGTCCGCCATCATTCCCCGGCCGAGCGTGAGCGGAAGGCTGGCGAGCAAAGTCGGAAGATGAACATCATCCGCCCGCTCAAGCTCAAATTTGGTGTTGCGGAAGACCGCACGCAGATGGCGTTCCGCCCGGTCGGCTACGGCTGCTGGTGCGACTGAAAGAACCGACATGCCGACGTCGGCCAGCAAGGCCCCTTCGGACACCTGCTCCATCACCATGGCCCAGTCTTCGGCCGACTTGCGGGTGTCCGGGAACATCCGGTTCATCCGATTGCTCGCCGCCTGCTCCGTTCGCATCCGGCGCATCTCACTCTCGGCTTTCGTGCGCTCGACCGAGTGGGGCTGGAAGCACAACGACATGATGGTCGGACCGATGACGCGCAGCGAGTCGTTGAACATGTCCCCGAGCAGCCTGGACATGTGTCCCTGGGTGAAGTGTTCGGGGAACCGGGCCACGTTGAAGCCCCGCAGAAGAAACCGCTCCTCGCGCGCCTTGAGCTCCCGGTTCAACGCCACCGACTCCTCGGATTCGGTCGGCATCAGAAAGTCATCGCTCTCCGATCGGCTACGGATCTCGATGCGGTCGCGGAAGATGGTGAAACGAGTCTCGGAATCCACGATCTGCTGATTGAGCCATTGTTCCGGCTCATAGTCGTCATCGCGTGAGCGGATGTTCGGGCTCGGGTTCAACACCTCACCGAGAAAGCGGATGAGTTCGCGAGGTTTGACGACGGTGCTTTCAACCTCCTGCATCGCCTTCAGGTCCGACTGAAACTTGCCACGAGCCTCAACCAACTGATCGACCGCCAGGGGCGCGTTCGCCGGCATCTCCATAGCGATGAAGATCCGGTAGTCTCGGAAGTAGAATGGATCTTTGGTGGACGCAGATTCCCAGGCCGCCCGCCTGAAGTGCTCTCTGCGACGCTCCGCCAACTTCTTGAATATCCCTCCGCGGGCCGCACGTTCAGCGGCCCAGGTATCGACGACGCTCGCGATCTTGGGCGACCCGTAGGAAATAATCTGCGCAATGGCGCCGTGGGGGACGCTCTGCGTGAACAGATCGCCCAGCATCTTATTGGTCGTTTCGGACGCCCCGATCATCGGGATGGCCTCGAGGATCCACCCCAGCGTCCCATTCGACACGTAGAGGCCGTTCTGTTCATCCCAACTGCGATAGGGGAGCAGATCGCTCAGTCGAGGTGCATCAATCCGCTCGCGCGGCGAGTCCGGCGGGGGGGCCTCGGGCGCCAGCAGGCGCGACAGCCCGTCGAGCATCCGCAGACCCGTCAATTTGAGCGACGACCCGTCCATCGTTAGTTCCCCGCAGGACTGCGGCCGACGCTGGCCAGCCGCGCAGAGGCCTCTGCAGTCGTCGGCGCCGGCATGTACCAACCTCCTCGCCGCATGACGGCCAGGACTTCAGAGCGTTGATGCAGATCCCCCTGGGCATCGACCCAGGGAGCAATGACGACACGCAAGACCTGATCGCCCTCGCGACGAACGGCCTGGCCGGACGAGAACACGAAAGGCTCCGGCGCCCACCATCGAACAGGTCCGGCGCTCTCAATGCCGGGACTGGCGGACGAGACAGCGCCACCGGGGCTGACAGCGCGGTCGATAACCGAGATCGGCGCACAGCTCACACCCGGCTCGCCCGAACAGGCCCACGAGCCTTTTGTGTTTGTGCCCCCGCAGGCGGCTACGCCAAGGGCGAGCGAAGCGCTCAGAAGGACGACCGCTCTCACGAGCGGCCTCCCAGGAAGGACCGCAGCTGGTCCTGCGGCATCCAACCTTCATTTGAGTTTCCATCGGCTCGGACGATCACCGGCGTCCCGCCGAATCCGGCCTGATGGAAGAAGTCCGTGTTCTTCCGCACCGCCTCTTCAGCCGCCTTGCAGTCGCCCGAGACCTTGACCTCTCCGCCCTTGTGGATCGCGGTTACGGCGGCGGCCCTGTCATTCGAACAGAGGGCGAGCTTCGCCTTCTCCAGGCTGTCGCCCGACAGGATTGCGACCGGATATTCAGTGACCTCGATGTCGGTCACGCGGGCCAGGTCATCAGCCAAGCGTTGGCAGTAGCCGCAGTTCAGATCGGTGAAGACGACCATTTTGATCGCGGCGCCCGGGTTATGAACGATGGCGCTTGACGCAGGTGATGGCAGCCCTGACAGGCTCACTTTCTGCCCTGAAGAAGCCGGGGCCGAAGGGGCCGCCGCACCCGTCTGTTGAGGAGAGGCCGCCGCCTGTCCGGTGATCCGGGCGACGCCGGCGTTCATGGCGGCGAGGTCGCGGAGCCTCTGATCGGTCACGTCCTTCTTGGTCTCGAGATCCAACACAGATCCCACCAAGGCGAAACGGCCATCTCTCGAGGCGTAGAAGACATTCTTGCCGCCCCCGGCGATCACTTCGCACAAGCCTGCCGGACCGGCGCTGCAATCGACGGCCATGATGTCCGCCTGAGGAAATGCCTTCTCGAGCTTTCCCTTCACGCCTAGACCGCTGAAGGCGAAGGCAGCCACCGTGGTGCCGAGGACCAACAGCAGGCCAGCGCCTCCGGCGACCGCCAGCGACTTCTTGTTGAGCTTGATACCGCGCAGTTTCATGATGCATCCCCGCCGACGGGGCTCCTGATTGTGATGGGGCGATTACCGGCGCCGGTTGGACGCCTGTCTGTTGATCTGGAAACCTGTGAGCAGGACGAGCTCGACCTCGATGCCAGTCGGCATTTCGATGACAGGCTGGTATTGCTCGGCCCGCTTGACGAAGTAGTCAGCGAGCGTCGATGCGGCGTTCGCCACGCCAGCACCAGCAGCACCGGCGGCGACCTGCCCCCCTTCCAGGGGCGGGGCCGCCAACATCCCACCTTCGCTGACGCCAATGTTGCGGTTGAGAGAGTCGGTGTACTGGGACAGGCTGTTGCCCAGGCCCTGCAGCGTGCCCGCGACCAGGGCCCGGCTCATGAGACCGCCCTCGCGGGAAATGACGTTGCCCCGAACCCCGGCCTTGCCCTTGTGAGAGGCATAGCCCTCCACCGTCGCCACCGAGAAGCGCCCTTCTCCCGCCGGGCAGGTGATCCGCTGAAGGCGGATATAGACCTTCTCCGACGACAGCTCGCCGTAGGCCGCGCCATTGACGAGACAACCGCTCAGATCAGTGGTCTGGTACCGACCATTGGCCCCCACATGCACCGCTGGGCCCGTGAGCCGGAAGAGAACCGGTTTTGGGTCTGAATTGGTGGTCACTCCGGTCGCGGCGTCGACGCCAACGAGGACGCGGGCCGTCACATAGGCGTTGGGTGGAACGTAGTTCGCGGAATCGTAAACCTGGGCCGCCGCGCTCATGTAGCTTGCGCCCTGCCCAGCCCCCTGACGACCGCCCGCGTTGTCCTGCCCTTCCGCGCCGCTGACCCGCGGCCCGGCCGGCGAAGCGCCTGACGCCGACCCGCCCATTCGGACGGTGCTGAGACTGCGTCGAGGACGTGGCTCTTCGCCCGCAACGATCGGCCGCGCGCCCGCGCTCACTGCGGGGTCCATGGGCGCAACTGCCCCCCCTGGTCCGCTGGAGGCCGCCGCTGGGGCAGCCGCCACAACCGGGCTCTGGTTTGAGACAGCCGCGCGCTCCATCACTGAGATGGTCTGAAGCGCATTTTCACGCTCTTGCTCCAGCTGGGTCTTAAGAGCTTGGTTTTCGGCGGACAGGGACGTGCCCTGGGCGTTCAGGGCCGAAATGTCCTGCTCCAATTGTTGAACCTTCGCGTAGTACTCCTCAGCTGCGGCTTCGCCTCGCTTGGGTCCACCGCCTGCTGCAACTCGGGCCGTCGTCAGTATCTTGGCGTCCGCTTCGCCCCTGTCCTCGCCCGGCTCCGGACGCGCATAGGTTTGCCAGAGGACCAGGCCGACCAGGATCACCACTATGCCAATCAGAACGGCGCCCACGATCCGCTTGCGGCTACGCGCCTTCGCATTCGGGTCGCTGGCCGCTCCGTCTGCAGGGTCCAGGGCCTCGGGAAGTTCGGAGTCCACCTGCACTGACATCAGCGGCTCTCCTCGACGAGAAACACGCGCGCCGATGCGCCTGGCAGCAATTCGTCTCGGTCGGCCGCCGCAGCGACCACGCCGGCGACCAGGAAAGGATCGACCAAAACCGGCGCGGCCTCTGCTGAGCTATTGAGGAGGTTGAGTTCTTGCCCCCGGAAGCCCGCCGCTTCACAAGTGCGCACTAGGCGAACCGAATAGGGCCCCATCTCCCTGGACTGACCCTGACGGCTGAAGCAGCGGATGCCCTCGGGCTGATCGCCTCGGAACATCACGCGCACGATCGCAGTGACGGTCTCCAAATAGTCGCTGCGTCTTTCGGTCCGATCAACCGTCGGTCCAGCCGTTGCCGGCTCCCCACCCGCGATCAAGACCGTTTGTCCGGGCACCGCTGCGACGTTGAGGTTGCCTTGCACGGTGCGACCGCTTGCCGTCACCAGGAACAGGCTGAAGGTCCGCCCCAGCGCCGGGCCGTCGAAACCGACATAGACATCGCCCGTCGCTTCCTCAGCCTCGACCAGCATTTGCGGACCTTCCGGATCCTGCATCGTGCGAACTGAGACGATGCGATCCCCGACGATGGACAAACGGGAAAGTTGCTCGGCCGACACCGTCGCTTCAAAGCTACCGTTCTGGATTCTCGCCGGACCGCCAGTAGGAGCGGCCGCAGGTTGCACAGCGCCGACAGGCGCAAAGGGATCTTCCTGGGCCTGCGCCGCAGCACCGCAACCCAACACGGACAACACGGCCAGCGCCGCCCCCGTAAACCGCTTCATTCTATGACTCCGCTTCATCCAGGGGGCGGACATTCGCGCCCTTCTCGTTGTCCTTCTCGAGCGGCACGAAGCTCGCCAGCAGAACCAGGGATCCGTGGCGCTCAAAGGTGACGCCGTAGGTCTTGAATTCGCTCTTCACGACTTCACGGGAGTTGAGCGTATCGACCCGGCCTCGCACCTCGACGTAAAGTTCGTGCGGCGCGACGTAAAAGCTCTGCGGAAAGAACACCTGAGACGTGCGGCTCTCCTGCCGCTCCAAGCGATCGGCGATTAGCGCCTGCCTGATCTCTTGATATGTCGCCGGCGCCGCAATCCGTTCGATTTGCCGTTCAAAGTAGCGTTCCGTCTCCGGACTGCGGTTCAGGAAGGCAAAGGCCGCGTCACGCGCGAGCCGCTCAAGATAATCGCGGCTGACGGCGCCTCCCGCGATCGTCAAATCGCTAGTCAGCGTCGGCACCAGAATCGTTTGCCGCGCCGTCGCGAGGCCGATCGCCATCCCGGCGTTCGCGACCAGGCTGACCCCCAGCAAACCGACAAAAATCGCGTTGCGTCGTCCGGTGGCCCGGGCGTTGGCGTGGACTGTCTCGACCTTCATCCTGCAAGATCCCGCAGGTCGGAACCGGGCGTATCCTTGAACTGGAACAGTCGCGCCGGAAGGAGCCAGTACGCCCGGTCATAAATCCTTGAGAGAGAGGTCCCTTGCTTGACCTTTCGAATGGCCCAAACAGCAACACCTGCCCCTATGAGGCCGAGGATGATGGCGTTGAAGAAGATGCTGATTGCCACCGGCACTACGGCGAACACCAGTTCATCCGACGTGAAGAACACGTACCGCGTCGGCACGTCCAAATGTTGCGGGATGTAGCTGTCTTTGTAATCCACGTGCTGCTCGCCTTTGATGGTGCAAGGAGCGCAGCGATGAGGAACAGCAATAACGCTATCGTGGAGGGATGGGTCCCCCCCGCTCTTAAGGGAGACCCCTCTCCCCTCACGAACCGATACGCGCCTGAGTTCCTCATCGCTACGTCGGCTTAGAAAACCCCGGTGTAGAAGGTTTGCATGATATTCGGACCGATCCCGCAAGCCAGACCGACCGCAACAGCAGAGCCGAAGAACGTCCAGTTGAAGCGAGTAACTGCGTTGACGACCGCTGAAATCAGCGACACGCCAGCGATCGTCTTACCGCCTGTGCCAGACAGGAAGTTGGTGACGAAGCTATCCGCTTGAGCGAACGTCTGATCAGTGCCGGCCAGAGCAACGCTCGAAACCAGCACCACGAGGGCCGTCATGAGAAAGAGGAAATGAGCTGCCGTGGGCAACTCATTTTTCCAGCTCATCGACGTCCGACGTTTTAGGACTTGAGCAACCATTAGGCAGCCCCCTTTTTTAATGTTCGTTAAGAACGCAAAGACGGGAACTCATACCGTCCTGCCCTGTTCTCTCAGCTAACGCCTCGGGACCAGTGATTAGGGCTGTATCGACGCAATAACGGCGTGTCAAAAGCGGCGCTTTATTGCCCCTTGTTGGCGCTTTTATTTCCCCACGCGGTACTTTTGCGCGCCACGGTGGCGCATTTTCGCGCCGCCCCCCCCTTGGCGAACGGCGCGAATTCGGTCTTATTCCCCTCTCGCGGGGGAAAGATTCCCGTTCTGGACGAACGCGCTCTACCAAGGCGTCGAGTATCGCCAGTGGAGGGACCAGGATGGGGGAAGGTTTCTATGGACGTCGTTCGGGTCAGCCTTCCAGCCGATCCTCACCTTGTCGCGTTGATTGACGGCGCCATGCAGATCCTCAACGCCCGAGGACCAGCCATGCCTTCGCGAAACGCCTTGGCCTCAGCCGCACTGTCTTTTCTAAAACAACGAACGGCTGTTGAGGCTCTCCCTGCAATAAGGCGCTTTCCTCCCGATAGAAGAGGTCAATCTTTAGACTTCGACATCACAGCGGATGACTCCCGAATGGCAGAGGCCCTGTTTCACCATTTGAGCTTGTCCATGCCTCGGGGAATCCCCGTCGTTGACTGGGATCCGCCGCACGTCCTGACGGCGGCCGTGGTCCTGTACTGCGAACATATCCTGGCCGGGCCACACCTTCGACTTGTGTAATTTTGGGACATGCCGCGCCAAATTGCGCCATTTCACGGCAAATCACGCGCGCAGGGTGTCATATGGCGCTTTTTTTCGCCATTCGGGACTAGCCAAGCGTCGCCAAATGTTCGACTCTTAATCGTCGCCTATGAGGCGATCGCGCGCCACCTGGGCGCTTGTCGCCGGCTGAGGACGTCGAGGGGAACCAGCGCCCCTCAACAATCTCCCCTGCGGGAAGTGAAGGGTTCGCGCGTGCATTTTAGTAACGCAGGGGAACTGCTATGCCTTGGTCACAGCGCCAAAGCAGTGAGGAAAGCTTCGTCCGGCGCCTGGCTTATTATGTCCATTGGCGTTCAAACCAGATCGGCAAAAACAAAGCGGCGGAAGTTATGGGTGTTCACCGCAAAACGCTGCGGCGCTACGCCAACTACAACTATAACCCCGCCGAAGCTTCCTCCATTCCCTCGCACGATTGGGTGACCATCATCCGGCTATCCGAGTATTGCGGGGACAATCTATCAACCCTTGTGTTCGCTATCCAAAACACCCCTGATTTCTATGCCTTCAGCCAGCTTGTGACCAACGCGAGGGTCGTGGCTGAGATGGACAAGGAAGCCGTGTCGGGACTGGTTGAGGCGCTGACAAACGCCAACAGCCAGCCGAAACCACTCGGTCTGCGCATCGCCTGATTTTCGCGAACAAGAGGTTGGGGCCGCGCAAAGTCGCGGCCCCCTTTTTTTGTCTGATATCCAAGGATGTCGCGCCTGCCACCAACATCGACACCCGGCAGGGTCTGCGGAGGGCCAACGGCCTAGAGGGAGAGGGTCGCTGAGGAGGTTCAGGGTCGCCAGCTCGAGAGAGAGGCGGCCGTGGTCCCACCCTCGGAGATATCCATGTCCCTCATCCTTGAATCGACTCCTGCCAACAGCCTCTTCGGGGAGGTTCGACGTGACGAGGGGCTGATCGCCGCCGCCTGGGTCCTGGCCACCCACCTCTCGAAAGGCCGCGCCTTAGACGCTCGACTGCTTCGACTGACCCTCCAAGGCGTCTTTCACGGTTCTGATGCGGAGGGGGCGTGGAATTGGCGTGATGCCTATGAAGCGGCCGAGATCGCCCAGGTCCTTTACCTCCGCCGCCATGGCTCGTCGCTCATAGGCGCCCATGTCCCGCCTCAAGAGACACTCGCAGCGCTTCGCGTGGTATCGGCTCTTACCCCCTCCCAGACCAAGCGTTCTGAGGACCAGGTCGCCCTCCAACAATTCTCAACACCTCTTGATCTCGCGTTCGTCGCCTCCTTTGCCCTGGACGTCCGACCAGATGACGTGGTTGTCGAACCAAGCGCCGGCACGGGACTAATGGCCATCTTCGCCGAGTTGGCCGGCGCACGCCTCCATCTGAACGAACTGGACGAAGCTCGCGCGTCCCTCTTAGGTCATCTTTTCCGCTCGCACCCGATCACTCGGTTCAATGCGGAACAGCTGCACGATCGCCTTTCGGCCGACATACAGCCCTCTCTGGTTCTCATGAACCCACCCTTCAGCGTGTCTCCGAATGTGTCGGGTCGCGCCGTCGGCGCCGACTTCCGCCACATCTCGTCAGCGCTCACACGCCTAAAGGAAGGCGGTCGCCTGGTCGCCATAACCGGCGCCGGCCTTTCGCCCGAGCTCCACCCCGACCGGTTTCAGCGTCTTCGCCAGTTGGGGGGCCAAGTCGCGTTTTCTCGCCCCCTCGACGGCAGCGCCTACGCCCGCCACGGGACGACGACCGATACGCGCTTAACCGTCATCGACAAAACAACAGACGCGACAGCGCCCGCACCGTCGCTGCCAATGGCTGCGGATACCGCCGATCTTCTCGGCTCTCTCTCGCTCCTGCCGCCTCGCCTCCGCGTCATTGCCGCGCAGCAGCGCCGGCAACAACCCCCCGTCATCAGCAGACCGGTCCTGCGACCGCTCCGCCCCTCCCAACATTCGACGCCAACTGTCTCATTCCCGGATCCAACACCGGTCGATTACATCGCGCGCGAAGCCCGCTCAGCCTCTTCTCAAGGTGTTGAGGGCCTCTATGAGAGCTACGCCGTCGAAACCATCGACATCGCCAAGGCCCAGCCCCATCCCACCACACTGGTGGAATCCATCGCCATGGCGGCTGTGCGACTACCGACGCCGACCTATCGGCCCCTACTGCCGAAGCATCTCGTGGAAGACGGCGTGCTGTCCGATGCACAGCTCGAGACCATCATCTATGCCGGGGAGGCACACTCTGCGGACCTTCCTGGACGCTGGACTACCGATGAAACCTATGACGCCCTGACCGTCGCCGGGGAAGGCGGCTCACCCTATCGCCGCGGCTTCTTCCTGGGCGATGGGACGGGCGCCGGAAAGGGACGTCAATCCGCTGGCATAGCCCTCGACAACTGGCTGCAGGGCCGCCGCAAAATCGTATGGGTCTCCAAAAACGATCCCTTGATCGAGGACGCCCGCCGCGACTGGACCGCTCTCGGCGGCCTTGCCCAGCAGGTCGTGCCTCAATCGCGTTATCCGCTGGGCGCGTCTATTCCGCTCGCTGAAGGGCTCCTCTTCACCACATACGCCACTCTACGGTCCGGACCCCGAGGACAGAAAGCGTCCCGTCTCGAACAGCTCATCGCTTGGCTCGGCCGAGACTTCGACGGACTCATCATCTTCGATGAAGCCCATGCCATGGCCAACGCTGCCGGCGAGAAGGGCGCGCGAGGGGACCGGGGCCCATCTGAGCAGGGCAAAGCCGGGCTCCGGCTCCAAAACGCCCTACCCCAAGCTCGTATCCTCTATGTCTCGGCCACCGGCGCCACGGTTGTCTCCAACCTCGGCTATGCCGCCCGCCTCGGGCTTTGGGGTGGCGCCAACTTCCCCTTTCCGACCCGCTCTTCCTTCGTCGCCGCGATGGAGTCAGGCGGTGTCGCAGCAATGGAGATTCTCGCTCGAGATTTGAAGGCGCTGGGCCTCTACACCGCCCGTTCCCTATCCTACGCGGGCGTCGAATACGAACTACTCGAGCACAAGCTGACGACGGAACAAATCGAAATCTATGACAGCTACGCCGACGCCTTCTCCATCATCCATTCCAATCTCGAGCAGGCCCTAGCGCTCACCCACATCACAAGTGACGATGGCGCGACCTTGAACGGTAACGCCAAGGGTGCCGCAAGGTCTGCGTTCGAGGGCGCGAAACAACGGTTCTTCGGATTCTTACTCAACAGTATGAAGATGCCGACGGTCCTCCGGCAGATTTCCCAGGCCTTGGCCGACGGGCTGGCTCCCGTTGTTCAAATTGTCACGACGGCTGAAGCTCTCACCGAGCGTCGTCTCTCTGACATTCCCGTCAGCGAATGGAACGACATTCAGGTTGACATCACGCCCCGCGAATATGTCCTGGACTATCTCAACAACTCCTTCCCTATCACTCTACACGAACCCTATAGCGACGAGGAGGGTAACATCCGCTCCCGTCCTGTTTACGAGAACGGGAATGTCGTGATCTGCCAGGCAGCGCTTGAGCGGCGCGACGCGCTGATGGAACATCTCGGGGCGCTTCCCCCAGTCCAGTCCGCTCTTGACCAGCTGCTGCACCACTTCGGCGCCGACGTCGTCGCTGAGGTGACTGGCCGATCGCGCCGGATCGTTCGTAAGACCAGCCTTGAGGGCTCGCGACTATCAGTCGAACGTCGGCCTGCCGGCGCCAACCAATCCGAAACCGACGCCTTCATGGACGGTCGAAAGGAGGTCTTGGTGTTCAGCGACGCCGGCGGCACGGGCCGATCATACCATGCCGACCGGGGCGCCAAGAATTGCAAGCGGCGCGCCCACTTTTTAGTGGAACCTGGCTGGAGAGCTGACGCGGCTGTCCAGGGTCTTGGCCGCACCAATCGCACCAACCAGGACAGCGCACCGCTGTTCAGGCCGGTCGCAACGGACGTAAAAGGCGAAAAGCGTTTTCTATCGACCATCGCTCGACGCCTCGACAGCCTGGGCGCCCTGACCAAAGGCCAGCGCCAGACGGGCGGGCAGGGCCTTTTCCGCGCCGAGGACAATCTCGAAAGCGACTACGCCAAAACCGCTCTTCGCCGCCTCTATCGGATGATCTACGCCGGCGACATCGAGGGTCTCTCGCTAGCAGACTTCGAAGCCGCCACAGGACTGTCACTCCTCGATAGCGACGGGTCTTTGAAAGAAACCCTTCCGCCCATCACGACCTTCCTCAACCGCGTCCTGGCAATGCGTATCAGCCAGCAGAACGCAATCTTCGGCTATCTCGAGGATCGCATCGAAGCAGAAATCGACGCCGCCATCGCTGCCGGCACCTTCGAAGTGGGCGTAGAAACCCTCTCCGCCGAACGCTTCGAGGTTCTCAGCCGCCGCTCGATTTACGCACACCCAGGCTCTGGCGCACAAACCGACCTCGTGGAAATCCGCCAGACCGATCGCCTCCGCCCCCTCAGCGCCGATGACGCTCTCGCCATCGCCGCCGACGATGGCGGCGAGATTCTGCTAAACGAACAGTCCGGCCGCGCTGCTGTCTCCCTCCCGACGGCGTCCCTCATGTTCGACGACGGACGGGTTGAGTCCCGCCGACGTCTCTTCCGCCCCCTCACTCAGGAGAGGATCAGCCAAAAGTCGTTGGAGGAGAGTCATTGGCGGCCAGCGGAGAAGGGCGAATTCATCCGTGCATGGTCCGACGAGATCGCGGCCTTGCCTGAAACGCGGCAAACCACCTTCCACCTCGTTACGGGCCTGCTATTGCCGATCTGGTCTCGGCTGCCCCAGGACAGCCCGCGAGTTTATCGCCTGACCACTGACCAAGGCGAGCGGCTGATCGGCCGCCGGGTCGACGCATCCGCCCTCCCCTCCCTCTGCCAAGCTTTCGGCCTTGAGGCGCCAGCCTTCTCACCTGCCGAGATCCGACACTTCGTCATGGACACGAATGCGACCATTCAATGCGCCGACGACGTCCAGCTCCGTCGAAGCTTGGTGATGCACGCGCCTCGTCTAGAAGTCCTCGGGTTGAACCATACAACCCTCCCGGCCTGGAAGGCGGTCGGATTGCGGACTGAGATCATCAGCTACAAGACACGGGCGTTCATCCCCCTGACGGAAACGGCTGAAGCACTCCTCGCCGAGCTGATCAAACGCCACCCGGTCCAACGGGTACTCAAGCGGCCGACATAGGCGGCCCGGAAACGCCCTTCTTGGAAGCCGGGGCGGTTCGCATCACAGATCCGCGGTCCGCGCCCCACTTTCGCTCCGAGTCCGTCGCCCCCCCTTCACGAGAGGGGGACCGGCCTGGCGCCGCCCGTTGCGCAACCGCTCCGCGGTCCTCCTCTCCGTTCCGGCCCTACGGGTGCGCGCCCGTCAACGCCTGGCCTGTGGTCCCCGTGAAGGCGGTCCGACGGACCGCTGCAGACGGAGGCTACTATGATCGACCACGCACTTTCCGCTCAAACCACTCACACCGGCGCCCTCCTTCAGGAGCTCGCCCTCGTGGGATACCGCCCTGGCGAGAACGACATAGACCCTCGCCCCTTGCCCGAAGCAGCGGCCTGCCACCAGGCGATGTGTGACGTGTTCGATGCCCTTGGCCACGCCTTCAACGACACGCGACTTGAACCCGACCTCGAGGAAGTCCTGTGGGGCGTCGTAAACGTCTTCCACCGGAAGATCCGCCGGCTCGACGACGACCTCGACCGCAATGAACTCGCCCAACGGGATTCGCAGTCGATCCAGGACGGCTCGGAAATCAAATCTGTCGAACTGGAGCACCTCACCGCAATGGGAGTAAGCCTGATTGAACGACGCAACAGTTTCGAGGCTCTGAGAGACATCGCAGCTGAACTCTACGGCCGCCAGATTGGATCCGCGTGGCTTCCTTCGGCCGGCAGCAAGGTCAACAGAGCCGCGCTGACCGCCTCAATGATAGATTCCAGGGACTTCATGAACGCCCGCCGTCGGGCGGACACGATGACCTTGGCCCCCTCCGGGCCCATGATCGCCTTCGTCTCCGGCGTCGATTACAACGACCATGACGCCATCTGGTCAAACCTCGACAAGGTTCTCACCAAACACCCTGACATGGTCCTCGCCCACACCGGCGATAAGACAGGCGGCGCCAAGATCGCCTCCTGCTGGGCCACGTCCCGCAACGTCCCGCAAATCGCTTTCGCGCCAAACTTCACCCGCGACGGCAACGCGGCCCCGTTCAAGCGTAACGACAGAATCCTCGACTCTCTGCCGATCGGCGTCATCGCTGGGCCCGGCGAAGGCGGCGTTCGAAACAACCTGGTCGACAAGGCTCAACGCCGCGGCATTCCGGTTCTAGAGATCAAATGACCCGCTACGACTGACGCAAACCGGACCGTTTCCGACGGTCCGGCGCCTAGTCGTGTCTGTCGATGGCCCCGCGCCTGGCGTTCCTGGTCGCGGGAATGCGCTCACTTCGCTCGCACATCTCCTGCTGATTTGAGTCCTTCATCGAGGACGTTCCCTCCTCACCCGTCAAGACAACCCCTCGGTCCGTGGACCGGGGGCGTCCCGGCGGGGATCCCCCAGCTTCGGCTACGCCTGCAGCAGGGTGGTTCCCCCTCCCCGCCGGACCGGTCTGTGACGGGTTTCACCTCCCTTTGCGGGCTTCTTTGTCGCCCGCGCTCAGGGAAGTCGCGCGGGCGATTTCCAAGAGGATTGAGAGGTCTGTGGCTCATCGGAGCCGTCAGAGGGCCCTTGGAAACCCGTAGCAAAACAAAGGGAAAAAAGATGCAAATGACCAAGATTGAAGCTGTCGCCGCTGTCGTTCCGACTGTGCTTGCGCCCTGGGACAAATGTTTTGTCGCGCCCGAGAACATGCGCCCCAATCAAGACCTTGAAAGCGATGACGTCCCGGTTCTCGCTGAGTCAATCGCCACCAAGGTGGGCCTGATCAGCAACCCGGTCGGCTATGAGGCCGAGGGCAAGTTCTGGATCACGGCCGGCGGTCGGCGGATGCGCGCTGGTAAGCTGCTGAAGGCTCAGAAGCGCCTTCCAAAGTCGCTGAAGGCTGGCCTTCCGATCATCTTGCGATCTCGCGATGAAGCCGTAGCGATCAGCCTTGCGGAGAACGCACACCAGCTTGCCACCACGCCTGCCCAGGAGTTCAAGGCTTATCGGGACTTGGCGGCCCAGGGCCTCGACGCCGTCACTATCGCCCGGATGACGGGCTCGGGTGAACGCCATGTGGAGCGGATGCTACGTTTGACCACTGTCTCGCCTGCGGTGCTGGAGGCATTCGACCGACAGGAGATTGACCTGGACGCATTGCGGGCGTTTTCGGTCTCTCTTGATCACGCCCGGCAGCAGGAGGTGCTTGAGGCGGGCCTTTTCAATGCTTCCGCCGTGCGTCAGGCTTTGACTTCTCAGGCGGTGAAATCCAATGACCCGCGCGCAATAGCCGTCGGCATCGAGGCTTATGTCGCTGCAGGTGGGCGGGTGTCCGAAGATCTGTTCGGAACCGATACCTGGTTCTTGGACGCGCCAATCCTCGACCGACTTGTGGAGGGGCTGCTCTTTGAACAGGAGGAGACCCTTCGCGCGGCGGGATGGTCCGAGGTCATCCGCAGCGATGGCTTGACCAGTCTTTTGCATCTTCAGCCGACCTATCCCAGCACTCGCGAGATGACCGAGGAAGAAATGGCCGAGGTCACTTCGCTACAGGCCACAATGGAGAACACCGACGACGACGACGTGTTTAACGAGACCAGCGACAAGCTTGATCGCCTTTTCGCGGGGCTCTCTTCCTTCAGCCCTGAACAGCTGGCGAGCGGCACGGCGGTGATCAGCCTCACCCGTTCGGGGGAGATCTATATCGACTACTACGAACCTCGGAAGTCATCGGGCCAGTCGTCGGCTTCAACGTCGGCGCCCTCGAAACCGAAGCCCGATTTCGGTCACGCTGGGCATGAGCGGATGACTCGGATCGGCACCGTCGCCGTTCGTAACGGCTTGGCTGAAAATCCCGCCGCCGCCTACGACGTCTTGGTCGCCCACCTGGGCTGGTCCCTTCTTCGCGCGAGCCGCAGCTATGGGACGAGCTACGCCTTGCCCCTCGCGCGAGCTTCGAACGTTGAATGCGAGGGGTCGAACCTCAAGGGCGACGACAATTTCGCAGCCCTGTTTGACAGGTGGAACGACGCCCTCCCAACCGAGATCACCGCGTTCTACGATGCCGTCGAAGCTCTGTCGTCAGAGGACAAGCAGTCGCTCCTCGCCCTGTGTGTCGCCCTACAGGTCAATGCTGTGGAGCCGCGAGCCGACCAACGTCGGGAAGAAGCGTGGGGCCAGCTGCAGTTGGCCGCGAAACGCATCGCTCTGGACGTCCGCGACCTCTGGACTCCGAATGAGGATTTCCTTGCGGGTGCTGGCAAGGCGCGTCTTTTGGACACCCTGAAGGACATCGGCCAGGACGTCGAACCCTTCAGGGCCGAGAAGAAGGGCGCATTAGTGCAGATCGTGGCCCGCGCCGCCAAAGCGCAGCGATGGGTTCCGAAAATGCTGGCGGACCTTGGTTCAGTGACACCCGGCTCGAAACTCGCCGAATAAACGGGCGTGGGCGGCTTCGGCCGCCCTCCCCAACCTCCTGATCATAACCCATTCGTCACCTGCGGCGTCGGTGGCCGTCACCTAGCCGCACCTCACAACGGCGCCTAAGACCATTACGTTTGCATCGTCCGCCGGAGCGCGGGCCACCTTAGGGGTCGCCGTCACGGCGGCCCCATTTTTCTTTCCTCTGGACAGATCGAGAGGAGAACGTCATTTTCTCGGCACCCCTCTCCCCTTGCTAGTCAAGGAGCTGTCATGCCCCACGGCATGTTATCGCAGCGGAGGGGAATCCTGTCCGCCGTCGCCGTCGCCGCCCTCGGTCTTACTCAGATCGGGGCTGCACCCCTTGATCCATTTGCGCGCGCCGCCTGGGACGCGGTCAATGCGCCATCGCTCGGAGCTCCCCTCACCGATCCGAGCGACGTCCTGGACCAGTTGGCGGTCGATCCCTTGGTTCGCGCCCTCCGCGCAGAACGCCTGGCGATCGAGCTGAGGCGGAGCACCCTTAATCCCCAACCGACTGCGGTGCCCGGTATGGATCCTCTGCTATCCCGTCCAGTGTCCCGAGCGCTCCAGGTTCTTGGCGGCGAGACTCAAGCACCGGTCGTCTTGCGCCCCTTTTCCTTCCGCCGCCTTCTCGCCCGGCCCCCACGCCCAGCGACGCGCCGATATGAGGGGCCGTCCTATGGCGTGGCTCTCGCCATCGAGGACGCTGCCGCAAAAACCGGCGTCTCGCAAAGCTACCTTTACAAGGCGGCACGTCGGGAGTCTGCATTCAACCCGTCCGCCCGCGCCGGCACCAGTTCGGCCCTGGGCTTGTACCAGTTCCTCGACGAGACTTGGCTACTCACACTGCATCGGCATGGCGCTTCGTTCGGCTACGGTCATCTCGCGCGCCACATTCGGCTAGACCCCTCCGGCCGCCCCTATGTCTCCGATCCTGGCGTTCGCCATCAAGTGCTCTCTGCACGACGCGATCCGCGCATGTCCGCCATCATGGGCGCCGCCTTCACCCGCGATAACCAGCACCTGTTGACCCGCACCCTTGGCCGCCGCCCGTCTGACGGCGAAACCTATATCGCTCACTTTCTCGGCGGCGATGGCGCGGTGCGCTTAATCAAGGCCAGCCGGCTAACCCCTTATGCCTCGGCCGCCGCCCTATTCCCCCGCGCAGCCGCCGCCAACAGGTCGATATTCTACGACCGCCTCGGCCGACCTCGCTCAGCGGTTCAGGTAAAGGCAATCCTGGAGGCAAAAGGCTCCTCATAGCTGGTGCCGCACGCGAAGATATTGCCTGTTGTCTTTGAGTTGACACGCGATTTCATCGCGACCAAGCCTTTCTCGTGTGCGGCCACCTACGCGATCCGCTCTATGTCGGCCTCAGCGGTGCGTTTTTGCGCCCTGATGGTGCAATTAAGTGCCATTTCCTCACTCTACGTTCACCACTTGCCCTTGAAGATGACCCCTGATCGCTTCATAGTGATCGAACCAGGAGGCCATGATGTCGGGCAATCCACGCGCCAAGCAGTTCGTGAACGTCAACGTCCCACTCCCCGCAGAGATGCGGGCTGTTCTCTATGATCGCAGCGTGTCTCAGGGCACGGCGAAGCGGCCTTCGATTACCGAAGGCGCCGAACTTTCGATCCAAGCGGTGCTTGCCGAAAATCGGGCGATCCATATTCAACGCCCTCCCCGCCATACCGGCCGAACCAACATGTCCCTCGACAAGTCTTTGGTCGCAGGTGTCAAGGGCATGGCCGACAGGCTGGAAGTTAAGATTTCTGACGTGCTCTACTCCATGCTTATCGCGGAGGCGGGCTCGGCTCCGCGCACTGTTTTTCTGGAAGAGCACACTCAGGCCCACGCGGCATAATCCGCCTACGCCAAAGGTGGCGCTTCTATCGCGCCTGATTCCCATCGGAAAATACGATAACGGCCCTCGCTGACCAGTGGCGAGGGCCGCTATTACATGCGCTATTTCAGGTGCGCCTTATACATATCAGCGTTCGGCAACCACTCGTTTACCCTTTTGCCGCTTCTCTCGAACAGTTTTGGGTGACTCAGTCGAACAGTTTTGGATGACTCAGTCGAACAGTTTTGGGTGAGACACTTGACCCGACTCGGCTTACCGCGTCCCCATAACGCTGAACTGATTCAAACTGGAGGGTAACAGGACAAAAGAAAACCGCCGACCCTGGAAGGAGCCGGCGGGGGAAAAGGTACAGCACCGTTAGAACCGAAAAGGTCGAACACGTGCGAATCTCAGCTGCACCTATGCACCCCCTCCCCTACTCCGTCAACTAAAAAACGCTCTCAAGGGCGCCGGCGAAGCTTTGCCTGAAATCCTCCCCTAACGGGGAGACCGACGATGCAGGTGCATCAATCAGCTGCGAACCAGGTTCGCGGCCTGCGACCAGTCACGCCCGCGCTCCTGCGGGCTGAAGAACTGGCCGGGCGTTGGCGTGGCTTGCCCCTCACCGGGTCCAAGGGGCAATTGCTCCAGCTGCTGGAGGACGTCGCGGCCGAGGCCATGAACGTCAGCAAGGGCGCAAGACGTTTGGCCCACTGGTACGTCAAGAAACAGCCCAAGGCCTGTTTCCGGCGGCTTGACCAGGTCAACGTGGCCCAGCTCGATCGCCAGGGCCTTTCGCTCATCTCAACCTACTCTGACGCCTATGTCGCGGCCGCCTTGGACGTTACAACGCGCACACTCGCTCGATGGCGGGCCGAGTTGGCCGCTGCGGGTTGGATCGCCTTTAGGGATGCTCCAGACCGCTCCCGCTACCGCGTTGGCTCTCCCGATAACCCGGATGAAGCCTATGGGGTCGATTTGAGGCCCCTCATCGTTCGCTATGAAGAACTTCAGGCCCTGGCGCAGGATCGCTTTGACGCGATCAAGACCCTCTTGGCCCTTCGTCGCGATCTAAGCCGCCGCCGCCTACGTCTTCGCGGTCTCCTGGCGCTCTTTTCCGAAGAGCCACCTCCCGGTCTTGACTACGTCCTGGAGACGATTGAGCGGGTGCGCCGCTCGAAGAGCGCCGAGCGTTATTCGGCCGCAATCGCCGCTGCGGATGACCTTATTCTTAGGCTAGAACAGGGGCTTGCGGGCCAGTCCGCCGCTCTTTCCCGCGTGACTCAATCGTCCACCGCGCCTGACGAAAGCGGCGCCCAATTAAACCCTACAAGCTCCCTTTCTCCAAATAGAGAGAAGGATGAGGGTTTGTACGCTTCGCGGGGCACGTGTCCCACGCTGGATGATGGCGCGGCTGATGAAGAGACTGACGAGGTAGTGTGGTGCAGCCCGGACTATGAGGAATCCACTGGCCCCGTCATTGAGCTACAACCGTCGGCGGCTCCGCGAACTCCTTCTTTGTGTGCCGTTCGGGTGACTTGCCCCTCCGCCGCGGATGTATTGAAGGCCCTACCGTCACTCCTGAAGCGGATTGACCTCGTTTTCACCGAACACCCCCTCCTCTACCCTACTCCGAAGGCACTCGCGGCTGCATATGGCCAAGCCAGCGCGTTTCGGCTCGGGCTAAGCCCCAGTCAGATCAAGTCGTTCACTCAGCTTCACGGCCCCCACCAATTTGCTGTGGCGGCCCTCTTGTCTGAGTTTACCGAGGGCGTTCTCAATCGGCGAGGCTACCTTCAGGCCCTGCTCCAGCGCCTCGCTGATCCACGTCTCAAGGTAGACTTATGGGCCAGCTGGATGCGTCTCTCCCGTCAGGCCACTGGGTTGCCATTCCGGTGCTGAGTGTCATCCTTGGAAACTCCGACGTGCTCAGAGACAAGTGCATCTAGACCGCCTAGACGGTCTAGACCCGCTAGACACACTAGACGCGCTAGACGCGCTATTCCTACCGTGCGGTCCGGTCACGCCGGGCGCGCCGGTTCAGCCGTGCGGCTCGTACACTCCGGGCGGGCCGGACTACCCGTGAGCCACGGGCGCTCCGTGCCCCCTAGACGATACGGTTAGGACGGCTTATACGGATAGTCCGGTTTATCCGGCCGTTCCGGCTTAGCCGGTCGCCCCGTTCTGTACGGTGTGTCCGTCGGGTCCGATCAGGCCGTTGCGTCCGGCGTATCGGTCAGCTGTGGAGAGGGTGATGCCGAACATCGCTTTTGCGAACATCAAAGGAGGGAGCGGCAAGACAACGGCCTGCAGCGTCCTCGTCTCTGAACTCTACGGCGCAGGAGGGCGCGTTTGTATCATCGAGGGTGATCCGAACCGACCTCATGCCCGCTGGGCGGAGGGGAGGGGGTTCCCCGTGATCGACGGCCCCAAGACGACCGTAGGAAGCACTGAGGACGCCGCCGTGGCCATCAGGGATGCCGCCGGTGATAGCCGCCTCCTGGTCATCACAACCGACGGGGACGAGGAGTCGCTCCTGGACTGGATCGAGGCCGCGGGGGGCTGGGCGCAGTTCGTCGTGACTGATCCTGAAGGGTCACCGAACAATTTCCTGAACATCATCGTGTCCCAGGCAGATCTGGTCTTGATCCCTTTCGCACCTACCCAGTTAGACGTGGATCAAGTGCAGCGAACGATTAAGCAGATCCGCTCCACAGAGCGTGTGGCGAACAAAAAGATCGAGTACCAGGTGCTGCTGACGCGCGCCAATGCCGGCGCTGTAATGACCCGCGACGAGCGTGAGATCCGCGAGTCGATCGGCAAACACAACATCCCGATGCTCGAGGTCTCGCTTGCTGACCGACCAGCGTTTCGGGGCATGTTCAAGCATAAGCTGCTGCTGAACGAGCTAACAGAAGAGCAGGCAAATGGTCTCCCACGGGCACGCGAGAACTCGCGCGCCTACGCCGCAGAGGTTCTCCAACGCCTACGCCGCAAAGAAAAGAGGGTCGAGGCATGACCAAGAGCATTCACGATCCATTTGCAGACGATTCCGACTCCCTGGACCTTTCCGCCTTTGCGGCTCCGGAACCCAAACCCGCAGATCGCACGGCGGCCGAGGCGGCTCGCAAGGCAGGCGATGCAGCCGGGTTCACAAGCAAGCGGAAACCCAGCGTTCCGACGTCTGCCAAACCTAGAGAGCCGAAGGGCACCAAGGTCCGCTTATCCGACATCGTGCCGAAGGCGGAAATTACCGGCAGGAAATCCCAGCTGAACCTTCTAGCGCCGGCCGAACTGATCCTGCGTTTCAAGACCCTGCAACGAGAGCTGGGGCATCTATCCCAGTGGCAGACCCTAGAAATGGCCGTGGACGCACTCGAGGCGCAGCGGTCCAGGGGAGGGGACAATGACTGAGCCCTGGGTGGCTCACAACGATTACCTGCCCAAGGGCGACCTGCGTCCAGTATGACGATTTCTGGTCTCTAACGCCGGGTCATGCGCGCGCGTATGTCCCTGAACGCCTGACGGCAAGAACGGCCGCTCTGAGCCCCAAGGCCATGAGCGGCCCGTTCTCGGTTCAGCCGCCACCAATAGGGCTCAGACCAGGCGCCGGCCCATAGTCCCCGTCTCGACTCACACGCCAGTTCGCCCACACGCACATAGAGCGGGGTAAAGGACGGCACGGCTAGGCCACGGCTCACAAGCCAGTCGCCAATGTCGATCCCGGCAACCGTGCACCAGACGATCGCTCGCGGCGGATAGAAGGCCATATGGCCCTCCTGCCAATCCCGATATTCACATCGAACCCGCCGATTTGCGATCATCCGCCGCAACTCGTCCCGCGCCAACTCGCCACAGGCCGACGGACGACGATCGAGAAGGCAATATTGGTCGCCCTCCGGCGCATCGACGCCCCAAAGCCTAAGACTATCGCCGCCCAGGCGCAGCGTATCACCGTCCACTACGCGCATTCGCCCTTCGTAAACCGCGCGACGTCGCGTGGTCGCTTCAGCCGGGGAGGGGAGGGGGGCGCCGACGAGGGTGGCGAAGGCCAGGGTCCACGCCCATGTCGCTCGGCCCTTCACAACCAGATGACCTTCTCCTGGGAAAACTGATGGCGCACGGCCCGCAGAATCTCGATAGGACTAAACTCCCGCCTTTGCGGCTCCGGCGCCGACGCCCTGCTTCGATAGATCTCCGTCAGCATCGTCTTCAAACGATCCTCGCCATGTTTCGCCAAGCCGTGCTCCTCGATGATAGCCGTCGTCGGATGGCATTGCAGGATGGCGGCCAACTCGACGCGCTCGAGGTCGCTCAGGGCCATGATCCACCCCGTTACAGGTGGGTTGCGGACGGTCGCCGGGCGGACGATGCCGAGACGGCCCTGGGGCGAGACCACACGCACGCCAATCCCTACGGGCAGGAGGTTCCGCGCCACCCGCGCCAGCGTCATCGGGGCGAAGACCCACGTCTCCGTCATCATCCGCCCGGTCTCGTGAGCCGAAGCGGCCAGGATTTCGATATCTAGTTCCGATCGCACGGCCGCATGCCCGGCCAGGCGGCCGTTCTCGACCGCCAGAACTTCGATCACGCCCCATTCCCCCTCGCGCGGAATCAACCAAGTCGCCTCCGGGCGATCGTCCTGGATCAGACGCAACAGCTGATGCGGTCTCATCTCACAGCCTCCAATGCTTTCAGCTGGCGGTCTCGCACTGACGCGATCAGACGTTGGGCGGCGCGCGGCCGGAGCTGCTTGATTCCACCCTGCTTGTGAAAGGCGAAGGCCCTCATGCCGTCGGGGCCGTCCGTCACGACGCTTCCCTTTTCGAAGCCGACGATCCGCTCATTGGGGGCCAGTCGCCACAGCATACCGGCCTCTTGATCGAGCATCTGGTTGGGGGAAACGCCAGCGCTGGTGGCCTCGGTCATCCATGTATGGATGAAGATCTGCGCCTGGCGCCATCTTGTGGCCCGCTCAGCCATGCTCGGCGCCACAGGCCCGATCATGACCTCCATGGCCTTGTCCGTCCACGCCCGCTCCGTCGGCGACATCTCGCTCTTCAAAACGCTTCTCTCCACTGTAGTCATTTGCGCGGCGTTCACGCCGGCGCTCCACTCGGGAGACCCCGCCGGGCGCGGCTCCCGCAACGGCCTAGGCCGTCCTCCACTCCGTTCCGGCCCCTTGGGTGCGGGCTCCGCATTGTCCCGGCCGGGAGAGGCCTCGTGACGCCGGGCGATGAGCGCCCAGGCCAAGGAGACCTGCCATGACCGACAAGATGCGACCTGAAGACCGCGTGACGGAGGCCATCCTCCATCAGCTCGAGGCCGGTGTCCGCCCCTGGACTCAGCCCTGGGCCGGAGGAGGGAGCATCACCTTGCCGGTCAGGGTCACAGGCGAGCCATATCGAGGCGTCAACGTCGTCATGCTCTGGATCCGCAGCGTCACGGCAGGTTTCCGAGGAGACCGATGGATGACGTACAACCAGGCCAAGGCCCTCGGCGCCCAGGTCCGCAAGGGCGAAACCGGCACCTATATCGTCAAATACGGCCAGACGCCGATCGAAAGCGACGACGGCGAAGACCGCTTTCGTCCCTTCCTTCGCGGATACACCGTCTTCAACACCGACCAGATCGACGGACTGCCGGCGGATCTCGCGACACCGGCCGCGCTTCCACTCGACACCTACGACCTCGCCTGGGACACCGCCCTCGAGGCCGTCCTGAGCCGCACAGGCGCAGACGTCAGCTGGTCGGGAAATTCCGCCTACTATTGCCCGAAACCTGACCACATCCGCATGCCCGCCCGCGAGCTCTTCCGCGATACCGAACAGGCTTACTCGACCCTGCTTCACGAACTGGTGCATTGGACCGGTCATGAAACCCGTCTGAAGCGGGATTTCCGAAACACCCGAGACGCCTACGCCCGCGAGGAGCTGGTCGCAGAGCTCGGCTCCGCCTTCCTTGGCGCACACTTCGGGTTCAGGCCGGATCACATCGAGGACCACGCCGCCTACCTCGACCACTGGATCACGGTCCTCCGGTCGGACAGCCGCGCCATTCTCCAAGCGGCGTCCAAAGCCCAGGCGGCTTGTGATCACATCCTGCAGCTGGTCGCTAATCGCTCCCACGCAGGTGACGCGGCGGCCGCTTAACCGCCCATCGGCGGCCTTCCGGTATCGTGGAGCAGGCCGCCCCATCATCCGTCGTCCCTCAGACAGAACAGCCAGCCCCTGACCAGGAGCAGCTCGCCCGTTTCGACGTCCGTGGCCCCAAAAGTTCCGTCCAGATCTGCATCCGGCGAATACAGAAGATCGAGGTCGTACTGCTGACTGGTGAAGAAGCCCCGGCGATGATGACCCCTCGCCGAGGCCGCGGCTGCGATCGTGGCGGGCGTCATCAGTTTCGCGGCTCCTGGCTCAGGAGTGGCCGGCCGTCGATCGGTATAGGGCATCTGTGATCCAAGCCGATTGGCGTCGAGTGGCGCGCCGCAGCTGAAGCCGCCGCGCGCTCCGGCCGGCCAATCGCGATAGGGCTGCTCGAGAGCGGGTCGTCCAGCGTTAGGGACACCGTTCGCCCGGCAAAGAAACGCATCAGCTCATCGCCTGAAATCACCCGGACGCAGCCGACCCGCCGTTTCATCTGCTGAAACTGCTGCGGGGTGCGCCCGGTGTGTACGAACAGGCCTCGCGCGGACCTCGCGGCGCAGATCGCTTCAAACGCCCATACATGGTCCGCCCGGACGAACCCCGAATATCGTTTGGCCTGAATAAGCCACAGCTCGCCGTTCAAGTAGAACTGCCCGTCGATCCCTCCGTCCCCGGAGTAGGATGTATTCCGCACGATCTTGAGCTTGCGCCTGTCCAGCTCGCTGAGGATCATTTCCTCGAAACGATAGGGATCGACCTTACGCAGCCAGCTGAAACACTGGCCGGGATTCTCAACGGGATTGATCTCTCGGATTTTCGCCAGGTCGCGATAGGAGCGTTCCTGGTTCCACCTATGACGACGCTGGGACCGGGTGGGTCTGAAGCGACGAGCGAGCCGCCATCCCACGAAGGCGAGGGCGACGATTCCGGTAATTCCAGCGGCGTTTCCCGACACCAGGTCGAAGGCTGCGCTGAGACTTTCATTTGACATTTCGCACCTGTGCTTTGGGTGGAGCACTGATGCGATCGGTCTGGCTTGCGAGGATTCCTCTGCCACGGCAAAGGCTTGATGTCGAGCGGTAAGAGAGCAGGGGAGGGCGTCTCCCCGGCGAGCCGGGGCCGGGCTCTATTCTCCGCTGCGCTCCGAACCGAACCTCGCCTACAGCGAGTTTCGTCCCATGCGGGTGACGATCCCTGACGCAAGAACGGCCCGGCCGGGCCACGCGCGAAAAAGCGCCACTCAGGCGCGTTTTCGCATCACTTTTGACGGCCTACGGCTCCGTGGGTACGCCTCTCGCTCAACCGGAGCTTTAACGCTTCATCATTTGGGAAGTGCGGGATGCTGTATTCGCTCTCTGGCGGTAAAACACTCTACACTCTTTTGGGAATCGGCTCCCTTGCCGCCATCGCTCTATCCTCCTTCGTCGTGAAGGAGCTGAATCGCGATGTCTCATTGGCGACGGCAAGCGTCGGCGTCGTACAAAATAGCCGCCCGACCGAGCCGGTTCGTCGCCCCGCCTTGTTCAGCTTCTTAGGCATAGGACCCTCGCAGGTCGATCGTCTTGAAGTCACTACATCGCAGGGCCGTTTCGTTGTTAGTGGCGGGACCGCGTTTCCCGAAGGAAGCGCCGTCGAAGTACGGGACACGCCCTTTGACGGCCGGCAACTTTGCTCAAAAAGCCCCCCTTCCTGCGCATTGCTCTGGTCGGATGCGTCCCCCTTGGTGGCTTCCACGACGCCTGACGCAGGAATGGCCGCCTTCCTGTCCATCTTCATGAAGTGGGTTTTCCCGATTGTGTTGTGTCTGACGGCGGTGGCGGTGGGATTCCGGTTCGCGGCGCCGTGAGTATGACAAACATCACCGGCCTAGACCGTCTAGACCGTCTAGCCTCACTAGCCGTTAGCGCGGGACTGCCATCACCTCATCACCCATTGATCGGTATGACCTATTGGACCGCTGGGCTGCGAAAGATCCGCGCGCTCCGGTGCTCGCCAAAGGGATTCTCCGGGGAGTGAATACCGTGAAGTTCTCTTCTCTGTGCTTTCACGCCGGCATCGCAGGCTTGGTCGGGGCCGCGCTGATTGGAGGAGTATCGGTACTGATTGAGCAACCCGCTTATCTGTCGAAATTCGCCATAGGCAGCGGCGCGGTCGGGGTCCTTGGCCTTGCCTGGTGCATCCTCGGTTCGCTTTTTGAGTCAAGCGACGAAGAGCGACGCAAACCGATGGAGCGAGAACGCACATGACCTTGAAACGGGAGCGCTTCCACCATCCTAGCCGCCTCGCGGGCGGATTGTCCGCTGACCCCGCACCGGCCAAACTTCCCAGGTTTACGGCTACTGGCGGGACCGGCGGAAAGGTTCGGCCACTTCCAGCTTCCATTCGCTGACCAGCTGAACATCGCCATCCGTCATGGGACGCACCGTCCAGGGCGCCCAAGACCCCAACGCGGCCGGACGAAGCGCACCTGGCGATAGCTTCGGTCGCAGGATGTCCTGGGTCTCCGGACAAGCCGGCCATACGAAGTCGATTACCGTCTCCATCCAGCCGGCTGACTTCACAAAGACCTTGTCCGTCGCGGCGATCGGCCAAACCTTGTCGCCGATCAGCACCGCGCTGTCTTGCAGTCCCGTCTCAGAGTCGACGGGTTTAACATAGAACGGCATCCGGTCTCCCTCGCCTGTCGCTTCGGCTGAAGAAAACGCACCATCGCGCACCATCTCCTCGCAAGGCAAATGCACGGGCCCCAGGTCCGGCTCGGACGGACAAGGCCCCGCGCAAAAAGGGGGGATGGCCCCCCTTAGACGACCTCCTCGGTTGCCTGAAGGATACGGTCGAACCGGTGAAAGATCCGCTGTCCCGCCGGCGTCGCCTGCCAGTCCACCCAGGCCTCGATCTTCGCCTTCCGGCTCAATCCGGCCCACTCACTGGCGCGGCCGGCCGTCTCCGCCAGCAGCTGTTCGACCACGACCTGGTGACGGTTGGCTGCAGCCTGATCCACAATCTTCGACATCGTTTCAGCTCCAAAGAAGCCGCCCGAGCAGCGGCGATGGAGCGTCGAGGCACGACAGGGCTCCCGGCAGTCACCGAAGGCCGCGGCTCGCCGCGGACGTAGGGGAACGGCGAAGCCGTTGACTTCCGGGATGTCGTGACACGATGCGAACGCGACGCGCGCGGGCCCGTGGCCGCGACTAGCGGCCACTCAACCCGGTGAGCACGCGCAGCGCGCGCAGCCGGCACATACGGCTCTACATCCCAGCCGGGAGACGAGACGGGCGGAACGACCGTCGTCAGAGCCGACCAATCCGCCACACGACGCAGTCGGTCTCAGCCGTCCACATGGCCCCCCTCCGCAAGGGTGAACATTCGTCACCCGGACGAGTATTCTAGGCGCATAGCCCCTTGTTGAGCCTCTTTTCGGGCCATCGTCACCCCTCCCGCCCGCGTGGCCGCCGATCGCGCTGGATTTGTCTCATGCCGGGATTGAGTGCGATGTCGTGAAGATCCCTGGGCATAAGCCGAAAAAGACCTTGGAGGTTTAGCCTCGATTTCGGGGAGACAGGTCTTCCAGGGGGCCGGAGCGCAGGGACAGCCGCGATTGATCACTTCGAACCTGGGCATGGCAGTCTCCTTCTCGAAATCGACCCTGACGGGCGATTTCGGCCAGACACTCCGGCTTCCGCGCTGCGCTTGTGCAGCCGGTTTCTAGCCGAAATCGGATTTCGTTCGGAGCCTCTAGCCACGCCCTGGCCGGTCTCGTGATCGCGGCACGTCCGCGAGCCGGTCGGGAAGGCCCGACCGGTCTGCGAAATGGCTAAACCAATGAACAAGGTCTTTCTGATCGGCAACCTGGCCCGGGATCCGGAAATCCGCACCACCAACCAGGGCAAGAAGATCGCCTCGCTGCGTCTGATCACCAGCACCAAGCGCGGCGGCAAGGAATACAACGAAGGCCACACCATCAGCGTTTACAACGTGGGGCTGGCCGGCCTGATCGAGAAGTACTCGAACAAGGGCGACAAGATCATGATCTCCGGGTCGCTGCGCAACACCAAGTGGGAAAGCAACGGCGAGACCAAATACGGCTACGAGATCGCGGTCGGCCCCAACGACGAGCTGGAGTTCCTGGGCTCGCCGCGCCGGTCGGACCAGCCTTCCGGGGACCAGGGCGGCTCTGACGACGACACCGGCTATTGAGCCTCCGCAAGCCAGGCCCCCGGATATCCGGGGGCCTTTCTTCTTCCGACAATGCTGGAGATCCAACTGATGGTCTCAAACCCCTACGTCCCGCCCTGGGAAGACGACGGCCGGGATCACTGGCCTGATGAGCAAATCCCATGAGCGCCCGCCCCGCCGACTACGAGGATGGCGACTCCTGGTACATCAACGACTATCAATGCCCTTGTGGCGAGGAATGGAGCGACCAATGGTCCGCCTGTTGCGACGACGACTGTCCCGCCTGTGGGATCACGTGCAGTCCTACGGAAAGCGAGGATACGACCGAGCACTGAACCTGCTCGCCGAGTACTACCGGCCCCGCGCCCCCAACCAGAAGGGCCGAGAGGAGCGGGTGAAGCACATTGCGACAGTGCTCAACATCATCGCCGGCGCATGTTTCGGTGTTGGCGTCGTCACACCCATCGCCCAGCACCGGGAGATGGATTGGCAAGTACCTCTCTTCGCCGCCTTGTCGGTCGCATTCATTGGTGCGGCTCGACGGGTTCTGCGTTATATTCCTGATGAGGCCGTTGAAAAGGATCCTGGCCATGGATGACATTGGACTGAGTTTTCTCACGATGCTGGGCATGAGCGGTCTTGCTCTCGCCGGCGGCGCTGTCGTCAACAAGATCTTCGCCGCACTCGTCTCGCGTCTGATGCCTGAGCGTATCGCTCGTATCGAAAAGGCGCACCGCGGGGAGTGACGCCCCGGCCGCTTCTGGCTAGCAAGGCCCCGTCGGTCCCCGGCGGGGCCTTTCTCATAGTTCATCGGCCAGAGGGTTTGACGCGGCGTTCTGCGGCCCGCCCCTATTCGTTGCAGCCAGCACGCACGTAAAAGGCCATGGCTTGTCGCATGGTCCGTTCCCTGCCATGCCGGCGAGACGCAAGCGACATGAACGCCTCTGTCGCCTGTCCGCGAAGGCCCCGGTCCTGCTTCCGGGGCCTTCGCATCGGCCCCAGCCAATAGGGGCTCGCATCTTCGGCTGATGCGTCCTCAAGTCCCCGCGAAGCGGGGTCGCTGCAAATTTCGGCGGCTTGCTCACCCATGCAGCGGCAAAGGCTTGTGGGTCGGCCCCAGGTGGCCACTCCCATCCTGCACGGGCGCCCACACTCGCAGACCAGGGACGCTCCGCTCTTCGCCCTTGTCTCCTCGCGAGCCCGCGCGCGTCGGTCGGGCCGCCACAGGGGCGGCTCAGGAGAGCATCCGATGACCCACACTCAAGCACCTCTACCGGGCATGTGTCCGCCGTCCCTCCTTCAGCACCGCTTGCCTGCCATGCGGACCGAAGACGCTTTCATCTTGGTGGCCCGCCATCTTTTCGATGTCGCCCAGCTCGTCATGGTCGACGCCCAGGGCCAGGTAGAACAGCGGGTCCGAAAAGATCCGCGCTTCAGCCCCTCCGTCATGCTCAGCATCGACCTCACGCTCGTCATCACCGACACCACCCGAAGGTCGGCCTGGCGCCGGTGCTCCCAGCTCATGTCCGCCATCAAAGTCCAGGGCGCCGGCGGATGCGTCGGTCTATTGGCTCAGGCCGCCCTCACCCTCGGGCGCGCGGTCCAGAACATGGATCGCCAACAACTGGCCGTGGTCATCGAGGCGCTCGAGCTGGCGGCGGCCGACCGGGCGGCCGAGCTGAAGGTCACTCCGTCCACTGAGGCGCCCCCCTCTGGTCCCTCGATCATTATGAGAGTCCAGGGGGTTGATAGCCGATCTGCTTCGCCGACGGGAGCGGCCGTGCGGCGGAGCTGATCAAGTTGCGCAGCCGAACGGCCGCGGGGTTCAGGCGCACCGCCTCCGGGGTCAGTCCCCCGTGCGCCGAGTGCGGCCTGACGTGGTTGTAGTCGATGCGCCAGCGCTCGATGACGGCGCGGGCCTCGGCCAGGGTGGCGAAGACCTCCTCGTTCAGACACTCGTCGCGGAGCCTGCCGTTGAAGCTTTCGACGAAGCCATTCTGCTGCGGCTTGCCCGGCGCGATGTAATGCCAGGCCACGCCGGTGCGGTTGGTCCATTCCAGGATGGCCCGGCTGGTCATCTCGGTCCCGTTGTCGCTGACGATCATGGCCGGACGCCCGCGTCGGGCGATCAGCCGGTCCAACTCGCGCGCCATGCGTGAGCCGCCGATCGAGGTGTCGACCACCAGAGCCAGGGCCTCGCGCGTGAAGTCGTCCACGATGCACAGGATGCGGAAGCGTCGGCCCCACGACAGACTGTCGGCCACGAAGTCCAGCGACCAGCGCTGGTTTGGGCCGTCCGGCAGGGCCATGGGCGCACGGGTTCCGGTGGCCCGCTTGCGGCCCCGTCGCCGTCGCACCGCCAAGCCTTCCTCCCGATAGAGCCGGAACAGCCGCTTCTTGTTCATGCTGAGGCCCTCCCGTTGCAACAGAATGCCCAAGCGCCGGTAGCCGAACCGGCGGCGCTCAGCCGCCAGGCTGCGCAGGCGCTCGCGCACCTCCACATCGCCCTGTTCAGGCTCGCGACGCACCGTCTTCGGATCGATCTGAACCAGCCCGCAGGCGCGCTTCTGGGAGAAGCCGCGCTCCGCCATCAGACGAAGCACGGCCGCTCTGCGCGCTGCAGGCCCGATCAGTTTTTTCCCAGAAGATCCTTCAGCGCCGACACGTCCAGCATCGACTCCGCCAGCAGCTTCTTCAGCCGCCGGTTCTCGTCTTCCAGCGCCTTCAGCTTCGTGGCGTCCGACACGCTCATGCCGCTGTACTTCGCCTTCCACCGATAGAAGGTCTGCTCGCTGATCCCGTGCCTTCGGCATACCTCCGCCGTCGGGCTTCCGGCCTCCTGCTCGCGCAGCACGCCTATGATCTGCGCTTCGTTGAACCTGCTCTTCTTCACGTCCGTCTCCTTGATGAAACGGACTCTCACTCAAAACGAGGGATCAGGAAGGGGGCGCCTCACCACCTATACGGCGGGGATCCAGACGAGCTTGCTTCGGCACCTCAATCGCTGAAGGCCCGCGAAAGCGGGTCTCCTCTCTAGCGACTGTTCACCATTGTCGCGCATTGTCGTGTTTCACGCCAAATACGCGACAGGCTCATGATCGGTTACGCCCGCTCCGTTTCAAACCCCAGCAGCCTCAACGCCCAGCGACGGGCTCTGGCCAACGCGGGCTGTGACACCGTTCACCAGGATGACGCTTCCGGCGGCGGAGTGTTGCGCCCTGGCCTTCTCGCAGCGATCGACGCCCTGACGAGCCACGATGCACTTGTCGTGGTATCCCTGGATCGTTTGGCCCGATCGTCGCGGGACCTGTTCTACTATGCTGGAGTCCTGAGCCGGGCGGGCAAGCATCTCGTCGCCTTGCAAGAAGACATAGACACCCGCCGCGACAATGGCGCTTTTTTCGGCTTCTGCGCCCTCGTGGACCGCCTTCACGGCGCCGGGGCGGCCGACAGAAGGGCGGTCGCCCGCGCCCGGTCTATGAGAGGCCCAGGGCCCGCTCCGCGCATAGCCGATGACACATGGGCCGCTCTCGCCCCACGGCTGGCGTCAGGAGAGTTGTCCGTCGATGAGGCCGCTGGCCTCGCCGGCGTACACCGTTCCACCATCTACAGGCGCCTGGCGTAGGCCAAACACCGCCAGCCGTTCGCATCAGGCCACGCTCCCGAACCGCGACACATCAGACGAGGCATGACGTCTATCCCTATCAACGATCCTTGTGCGGGGTCCGCGATCAATCACGCCCAATAGGGCCGGGGTCGCCCGCCGCTCAACGGCTTCGCCGTCCTCCACTCCGTTGCGGCCCTTCGGGTGCGCTGCGGGCTTTCACCCCGCCTGGAAAGGGGCGTGATCGCGGAAAACCCGCGAGCCAGCCGGATCCCCCGGCTGGAAGCAGGAGACCTCAAATGCCCCGTCCTGAGATGACCATCGTAAAGGAACAACTGGAACTGCAGCGCGCGGCCATCATCGCGACCTTCGAAGCCCTCTCGTTCGCCGACCGGATGGCTCAGGCAAAAAGCTACGAGGTAGCCGAGGCCCAAGGTCAAGCGATCTTCCATCCTTTCCATCTTTGCTTCTCGTGAGGGGACCGGCGGCATGAGCCTGATCACCTTCTTAAGTCGGGTCGCCAACCTTAAGACCGGCGAAGAGCTCGACGGCCATATGTCGGGCGCCGAGGCCGTCGACAACCTGTCAGCAATCATCCTCGAGGCCCGCACGCTGAGAGAATCGGCGACAACTGCCGAGTTGGGCGCCGACGGCCTCCAGGTTCTGCGCACCCTGCGCGACCTGATCGACGAGGCCCTAGTGACCCACATCTACGAGGACGAAATGCAGATTCCGCTCGACTGCAACTACGTCCTCGCCCGAGACGAGGCCGACGGCATCCTCGCCCTTCAGCCCAAGAGCTGACGGCGACGGCCGGCGGGGCGAGCGGCTAACGCCGCGCTACCGCCGGCCTGCCGTTATGATGGACCGCGCGCGCGCCCGGGCTTGGCGACCCGCTGGCCTTACGGCCTCGCTGTCGCTTGCGCCTGGTCGCGTCCGACAGGGATGCCGGCGACGGCCTGCCTTCGGCCGGCGCTCCCTATGGGTCGCACCGACAGCCTGCCGGGTTGGGGAAGGGGCGCGCACGTCTTGTTCGCATCGTGTCACAGGAGCCCGGAAGTCAACGGCTTCGCCGTTCCCCTGCACGTCGCGGCGTAGCCGCTTCGCTCCGGTGACTGCCAGGCGCCCACCTGTGCCGCGAGGCTCCATAGCCGGTCGCTGGGACCGGCCGATCATGGAGTTGAAGATGCAAACGATCCAAGCGCAGTCCGGGAAGATGCCGAACGCCGACATCGAGGCAGCGCCAGTCGATACCGCTACTCGCGACGAACTGGGGGAGCGCCTGATTGCTGAGGGTTTCGAGCACAACGAGTTTTTGCTCGATCTGAATAGGGCTTTGAGCGTCCCCCACGATTGGGTTCTTCCGGCGCCCTGGAACCTCCCCTCTCGTCTCTTCCGCTTTCCGATCGAAGTCGGGGAGTTCCGCGAAGGCGGTCGGCGGATCGGTCTGATGCATCCCGCTTTGGTTGATCACCCCTACGTCCAGCATGTCAGCCAGGTTCTAGGAATGGCCATCCCTGCGGGCGGGGCGCCGAACGACCACGGCTACAGCAAACAAGCGGTGGGCCTCTGGTGGCATGCCGTGGATCTCGTGCCGTCAGGCCATTGGCGGGAGGCCTTGGAGACCCGTCGTTTTACAACCCCCGACGACATTCTTCGGGCCGTCACCTTCGGTCTCAGCTGTGGCGGAAGCGGCAGGAGCCTCAAAACGTCTGAGGCACGGCTGATCTTTAAGGAGCTGGGGGTGGCCTGCCCGAGAGATCCACGCGAGATCCTCCGCAACTTCTATAGACCCAGCCCGGTCAAAGGTGACGACAAGGTCGAACGTTGGCCCGTCAACACCGGGCGGGCCGATGCAGGCGACACGGCCTGGGCGATGGTGATTGGAATCGAAACCGGCTGGTTCACAATGGACCGGGCCGGCCATCTCGCATGGACTCAGCTTGGGCGGGATCGCCATCAAGCCGGCGCATCAACAACCTTCATCGAACGATCGGGGCAGGGGGCGTTCGCCTTCTGACCACGGCTCAACGGGTGTGGGAATATCTGCCAGCGACACGTCGCCTTCCGAGACGCGACGGCGGCGGCCCTTGGCCGTCGCCGCGACTTCTGCTGTCCGCATCCGGGTTGGCGACGGCCCACGCTGCGCCCTGGTCGGGCTTGCTGATCGTGTGCCCGCTAGTCGCGGGCACTTTCCCGCGCACGTCGTTCTCGCATCGTGTCACGGGAGCCCGGAAGTCAACGGCTGCGCCGTTCCCCTTCGCGTCGGCCGAGGGCCGCCGCTCCGGTGACTACCGAGCGCCCACCCGTGCCCCGAGGCTCCATCGCCGGTCGCTGGGACCGGTCTCATGGAGAACAGTCATGCAAACGATCGAACAAGTTCAAGCCGCCTGGGCCGCTCTGGACCGTCAAGCCAAGCTGGAAGCATGGGACGAGTTCACCCGTTCGATCGACTACGGCGATCAAGGCTTCGATCCCTACTACCTGGTCCTCTGGCCCATGTGGAACATGGGCTCCTCTCCCTTCGAGAACGAAGATCGAGAGGACGCCTTGGCCATGATCGAGATCGACCTGGAACAGAACGAGTATTTCGATCACCAGATCCTGGCGATGGATCCTTGCGAGAACGCCTTCTGGGATCGGTTCGACCCTGCGACGGCAGACGCCATGATGGGTTGCCCCTTCTAACGAGGGGGCTTCGGCCCCCTTTTTGTGCGCGATCGACAGGGGCGGCGCCGACCGTGGCGCTGGCGCGCACGGTGACCCGGCGACTGCCAGGGCAGGGGCCGCGTCCGCTCTAGGTCGAGGGCTGGCCTCACGGCCTCGCCTCTCCCATCGCGGACGCGCTGGACAGGGGGTGCCGGCGACGTCCTCGCTGCGCGCGCCGCGCCCCACTAGGGCGCGCCGAGGGACTGCCGGGTTGAGGCCGGTGATCGCTCCCGGACTTGGCCGCCCAGCTGGTCCGCAAGCGGACCTCGCGGGCGGCTTGCGCCTGGTCGCGTCAGACAGTGCGACGGGCGACGGCCTGCCTTCGGCCGCCGGACCCTATGGGCCCGGCTACGGCCTGCCCGACTGAGGGAAGGGCGCGCGCGTCTTTTGCGCATCCGATACCTGGGGCGCCGACCGCCGCGCCAAGGCGCGCGGTGACCCGGCGACGGGCAGGCCAGGGGCCGCGTCCGCTCTAGGTCGAGGGCTGGCCTCACGGCCTCGCCTCTCCCATCGCGGACGCGCTGGACAGGGGGTGCCGGCGACGTCCTCGCTGCGCGCGCCGCGCCCCACTAGGGCGCGCCGACGGACTGCCGGGTTGAGACCGGTGATCGCTCCTGGGCTTGGCGACGCGCTGGCCTTACGGCCTCGCTGTCGCTTGCGCCTAGTCGCATCAGACAGTGCGACGGGCGACGGCCTGCCTTCGGCCGCCGGACCCTATGGCCCGGCTACGGCCTGCCCGACTGAGGGAAGGGCGCGCGCGTCTTTTGCGCATCCGATTCCTGGGGCGCCGACCGCCGCGCCAAGGCGCGCGGTGACCCGGCGACGGGCAGGCCAGGGGCCGCGTCCGCTCTAGGTCGAGGGCTGGCCTCACGGCCTCGCCTCTCCCATCGCGGACGCGCTGGACAGGGGGTGCCGGCGACGTCCTCGCTGCGCGCGCCGCGCCCCACTAGGGCGCGCCGAGGGACTGCCGGGTTGAGGCCGGTGATCGCTCCCGGACTTGGCCGCCCAGCTGGTCCGCAAGCGGACCTCGCGGGCGGCTTGCGCCTGGTCGCGTCAGACAGTGCGACGGGCGACGGCCTGCCTTCGGCCGCCGGACCCTATGGCCCGGCTACGGCCTGCCCGACTGAGGGAAGGGCGCGCGCGTCTTTTGCGCATCCGATTCCTGGGGCGCCGACCGCCGCGCCAAGGCGCGCGGTGACCCGGCGACGGGCAGGCCAGGGGCCGCGTCCGCTCTAGGTCGAGGGCTGGCCTCACGGCCTCGCCTCTCCCATCGCGGACGCGCTGGACAGGGGGTGCCGGCGACGTCCTCGCTGCGCGCGCCGCGCCCCACTAGGGCGCGCCGAGGGACTGCCGGGTTGAGGCCGGTGATCGCTCCCGGACTTGGCCGCCCAGCTGGTCCGCAAGCGGACCTCGCGGGCGGCTTGCGCCTGGTCGCGTCAGACAGTGCGACGGGCGACGGCCTGCCTTCGGCCGCCGGACCCTATGGGCCCGGCTACGGCCTGCCCGACTGAGGGAAGGGCGCGCGCGTCTTTTGCGCATCCGATACCTGGGGCGCCGACCGCCGCGCCAAGGCGCGCGGTGACCCGGCGACTGCCAGGGCAGGGGCCGCGTCCGCTCTAGGTCGAGGGCTGGCCGCACGGCCTCGCCTCTCCCATCGCGGACGCGCTGGACAGGATGTGCCGGCGACGTCCTCGCTGCGCGCGCCGCGCCCCACTAGGGCGCGCCGACGGACTGCCGGGTTGAGGCCGGTGATCGCTCCCGAGCAACGCAGATCATCCGGGGGGCTCCGCCCCCGTTCCCGGTCAAGGCGACCGCCTACGGCGGCTCAGCGTCGGTGTCCCCGCCTTCGCAAGCTGCAGGCGGGCGATGCCCCTCCGACGCCTCGGCCCTTGACCAGTTCACTCCCCCGTCCGCGGCGCGGCTTTGCCGCCCACGCTTCTGAAAAGCGCGGGCGCCTTCAACACGGATTTTGGGGGGCTGGCGCGTCTCTGACTTCGTCCGCCGCGTCGGTCTCCACAGGAGATTTGAATGGTCCTTTCATTGCGGGACATCACCCGGCGTCAACGCGCGCGGGTCTATTCGGCCGCCCTGAGTGAGAGCCTTGCCGACTTTGCATTTGAGGCGGCGCTGGGTGAAGCCCGGCGGCTAAAGCTGGGGCGCTCGGATGCTCAACGTCTTGCAGAGGATGGGGTGCGCTACGCCATCGCCTCGCATGGTCTGCTCGATCCGCTGTGCTGTCAGATTGCCAATCGGGCTCTTTTCCAGGGCTTCATTCCCCGACCCCATTCAATCATCGTCCAGGCCCGTCGCGAGCAGCGCCGCATCGCCAAGCGAGCGCGCCGAATGTCGGCCGAAACAGTCGCTGAGCGACTGGCCCTTCTTCACGACTGTGCGGGGAGCGTCTGATGTTGGATTGCGCCCAACCGGTCTGGCTGTTCCTCGAGGAGGACAAACTTGTGATCGACCCCGACCGTGGGATCGTCGCCGCTGTCCAGGGCGACCGCTTTGACGGCTATCTCCTGGCCAGCGCCCATCGAATGTTCGCGGCGCTCGACAACCTTGACACCATAGCCGGAGAGCTGGCGGCAGCCGTAGCGCGCGACGACCAGGACGAACTGGCCGGTCTGGTCGAGACGTTGAAGCTCGCGCGCGGAGAAGCCGCCTTGGCGATCCGGCTCGCCTCCGGCGCTCGGGAGCACTGAAGGTGGCACAACTGTCTCTTTTCGCGGATGACCGCGGCGCTGACGCGCCGTTGTCCCTCGCCCCGTTCCAGGGCCTTGCTGATGGCGAAGTCTTACACGTCGGGCCGCCGGAGTTGATCCGAAAGCACGAGTGGTGCCACGTCATCTATCGCAACGCCTCATGGGATCGTGTCTCGAATTTCTTCGCCTGGCGACGACCCGACCCGTCACTCACTGACGGCGGTGAATGGCGGCATGAACGGGAGTGGCCGACCTACGATTGGGACCGCCAGGATCACGGTTGCCCCCTGTCTCTCCGCGTCCTTTGGCAACGTGAGGCGGCGGCTCGACGGGCTTTCGGTCTTGATGACGGGGAGGGCGGGACATGACCTATGGTCCTGTCGTCCAACTTCGCCCTTTCGAGCTTCCCGCCATAGCGGTTTTGCGGCGGGCCGCTGCGCTTTCGCCTGGCCCGCATCGTAGATTTGTGGCGCCCGCGCGCCGCCTGTACTTCACCTTGACGATGTCCGGCCGGACACTTCCGGGGATGACCGGGATCGTCGTCTAAGCGGCCACGGTGTTTCCACTTTTCAGCGGCCCGCGCGCGAGTGCGCGGGCTCCGTTTTCGACTTCGCGCGGACGGCTTGGCGGCCGTCCTGATGGCCCCTTCACCGCTGAGCCCAGACGGGCCTCGCGAGGGCGTTTATAGGGGGCTGCACGCCCCCTTTTTTCCGGCCCCTCGCGCGGCTGCGAATTCCCTCCCTAGAGCGGGTCCATTTTCGGTAAGCTCCCCGTTCCTCGCGATGCTTTGAGACCCGTCTCTGTCGTCATCGACACGGGGCGTTAGCGAGGTGGATTGTTGCCTGCGGCGCTTTGTACGTGCGGCTGATCCATCTGAGCCAACCGTCTAGAGGCCTTTCCAGCCTCTCCCTCAGTGTGTTTGCTTTTCCTCAACGCTTGTCCTGACCCCTTGGGACTCACTGCACATCCGTGCTGCGAACCAGGGGCGGACGGGCGCTGGCCCTGGTGGCAGAGCCACCTCGGGCCTAGCGCCAGGCGTCCGCCGATCGGGCTGGCGCCCAGCGGTGAAGCGCTCCTCGCTTCCCTTTTTGCCCTCGTTTCCACGCGCCGCTGATGCGGGGCGTGGAAACTCGTTTCGCCGTGGCCGGCGGCTCGGTCGCCCCAAGCGAGGGGCCGACCTCGCGGGGAGCGGAGGGCATCTGCAGAAGAGTGCGAATGCCCACTCGTGGGGACTGGGTTAGCGCATCTTCGATGCGGCACACCTTACGCACACCTGCGGGGGGTTAAGTGCCGGAAAAGACAGGCGAAAAAAACTGCGGGAAGTAGCGTACTATACGCTACCACGTCCGAAGGCCCGTTTTCGCTAGACATATCAGACAGTTGACGGTAGCGTATAGTACGCTACCACTGGAAGAATTGAGGCTGATGAGCTCCGACCTGCCCCGCGCCACAGCGTACATAAAACCTGACCAGCACCAGGCCTTAAAAGTGCGCGCGGACGCGATGGGCATCAGTCTTTCCGACTATCTCCGGCGGCTGATCGAGCGCGACCTGGAAGGTGAGGACGCCTACGTGATGCGACAGCTGGGGCATCAGATGATGTTTGTCGCAGTCGTAACCGGCGCCATCGCAAAAGACCGCTTCAGCGCCGATCAATATGACCAGCTGCGCAAGGTCGCCGCTCAGGTTGGCCTGACGATGTTCGGTCCTTTGCCGCCTCGGCCGTTCGACGTTGAAGCGGCGCCGGGTGCCTCTGAGCAGATCCTTGCTCTTCACGAACTGATCCAGGGAGTGTAGAGGAGGGGACCCCTCTCTCCTGACGATACCGACCACGCGCTCCTTTTGGGGCTTACAATGGGTCGTCCGTCGAGCAGTAACTTCTCCGCATGGCTACGCGGAGGCCAGACCTTTGGTCACACCGTCGCAATGGTGCGGGGGGTTGTTTTCCAGACCCTCGGGTGGCTCTTTTTGCCAGCCATCGCCTGTTACGTTTGGGTCCAGACCAAGGCGACCGATACTGAGCAACAGTATGGGTTCCTGGTCCTCGAGGCGCGCCTTCTCGAATGGCTCGGGGCACCCTTACCAAACCAGTTGTCCGTGCCTGTGCCGGGTCGCCCTCGTGAGACACACCACGTCTCCGACATTCCGGATTTGCCGTTCGTTCGCCCCTTCGCCGATGCGTACTTCGTACACGTCAACCAGGCCCTGACCGTTTGGCTGATCATTGCGATCATCATTATCGCCTTCACTGCCTACTACTATACGACCGCCGGACACGCGAAGCTCGTCACTCGTCAGGTCAAAGGACAGGTGGTCGTCAGCGTCTTAGAGCTCCTGCAGGAGGTCCGCGACTTCAACGCCAAGGCACGTCGCGAGAAGAACCGCCCTGATCACAAAGCGCCGCGCCTTGTTGGCGTCGATTACCCGATGGACGGCGAGTTCGAACACACAATGATCACCGGCGGAATCGGCTCTGGTAAGTCGGTCGCCATTCACAAGCTCATCGTCTCGATCCGCGAACGCGGCGACCGTGCCATCATCTACGATCCCGAAGGCGAATATATTCGTCACCACTACGACCCCTCGACGGATGTCATCCTCAATCCCTTCGATGATCGGTCGCCCTCGTGGTCGCCCTTCTTCGACGCCCAGGAACACGTTGAATGGGACCGGCTGGCTCACGGGATCTTTGAAGACCCGAAGCACGGCGACCCCTATTGGACGAACGCCTCACGATCCCTTTTCTCCTGGACCTGCTACCGTCTTCAACAGACCGTCCCTGACGCGACGCTCACAACCGCCCTGGACCTATTCTATGGTTCGATGGACAACCTCAGCAGCCTGCTGAGAAACAGTCCAGCCGCTGCCCACATCTCGGGAGGCCAGTCTCCCCGCACGACCGCGATCCGCTCGGTCCTCGCTGCAGGCGTCACGCCCCTGGTCTATCTTCCCTCCGATCGTGAGCCGTTCTCCATTCGGCGATGGATCAACCACCCTCAACGTCGGCCCGGCTTCCTTTTCCTTTCGGCGCCAGAAACCCACATCGCCACGCTCCGCCCGCTCCTCGGCTTCTGGTCGGACATCGCTGTATCTTCTCTCCTGGCCCGCTACTCCCTGGGCATCGCGCCTCACCCCACTTGGCTAATCCTCGACGAGTTCCCTTCGCTCGGCCGGGTGGACTCTCTGGCCGACGGGCCCGCCCGCCTTCGCAAACACGGCGGGGCAATGGTCTTCGGGCTCCAGCAAGTCTCTCAGCTCAAGGACATCTACGGCACTGAGCGCGCCCTGACGATCATGGGCCAGTGCACCAACAAGCTCGTCCTGCGCGCCAACGATCCAGACACGGCCAAAACAATGAGCCTTATGCTGGGCGAACGGATCATGCATCGCGTGACGGAGAACACCACCTACGGCGCAAACACCATTCGGGATGGCGTCGGCATTGCGCCCAAGGAAGAAAAGGAAGCCGCGTTTTTGCCGACGCAGATCCTCAACTTCCCGGCCCTTCATGGGGTCATCAAGCTAAGCAATCGCCGACCGGAAGCACCGTTCCCGATCGCCACGGTCAAGTTCAAGCCCGACGATCTACCTGCAGTCGCGCCAGCTTACGTACCGCGAACTGGGCCTGACATGGTCGAGGCCTTCATGTCACGCCACAAGCGGCCAGCAGCCCCGGCGGCGCGATCAGAACCGTCCGCACCGCCACCGGCGCAGGGCGTCTCTGCAGCCGGCGGCCGGGATGGTCCTTCGCATCCGGCTGGAACCCAGGCGACACTTCTAAGCCTGGTCGTGGACAACACGGCGAGCGATCACGCTGACGTTTCCCACAACGATGAGAAAACGGCGGGAGTCGGCGACCTGCCATTTGAACATCGTCGTCCGGCCGACCGCGACGACCAGGCAATGCACGAAGCGGCCGCCACCCTCTTCCAACCAAGCGGAGAGTCGGCCCCTTCCGATACACGACCGAACGACAACGATATCGCTCACCGACCGCCGGACAAAGCGCGTGAGGACCGCGACATCTTCGGTCCGGGCGATCTGCTGGACGGCATCTGACCATGTTGTCCATCAGTAACATCGGGAGCGCCGGGGGCGCGGCCAGCTACTACGGCAAGGACGACTATTACGTCACGGGCGAAGCTGACTCTCCTGGCTTGACCTGGGGCGGGCAGGGGGCGGCCAAGGCCGGTCTGTCCGGCGTGTCAACGCCCGAACAGTTCCGCGCGGTTCTTAATGGCAGCCATCCCAGCTTCAACGGCGGCAAGATGGGCGAAGCGTCGGACCGTCATCGGCCTGGATGGGACCTTACCTTCAGCGCTCCAAAGTCCGTCAGTCTTCTCGCTCTCGTCGGCGGCGACAAGCGATTGATGGAAGCCCATCGCGCCTCCGTCGCTGTGGCGATGGGCTATGTCGAAAAGCACTTCGCTATTACCCGAATCCGAGAGGAGAACGGATCAATCCGCCATGAGCGAACCGGCAACCTCGTTTACGCCAGCACTGAGCACCAGACATCACGGAAGGCCGATCCCCAGCTTCACACCCACAATGTCGTCGCCAACAAAACTTACGATGCGAAGACCGATACATGGCGGGCGCTGGAGACTCGCGAGCTCTACAAGCACCATAAAACCGTCGGCCTGATCTACCGCGCTGCCCTGGCCGACAAGGTTCTTCAGCTCGGCTACAACGTCCAGAAGGACCCCAAGGACGGCACCTTTGACATAGCGGACATCTCCCAGGAACAGCGGGAAGCGTTCTCAAAACGCCATGTCGATATTCAAGCGAAGATCGAGGCCGCCGAGACGGAGAAGGGGAGGGCGCTGACGCCAGCCGAACGTGAGTTCATCGTACTTCGCGATCGGCCGAGCAAACTGGAACATCCAAGACACGAGCTGGAAGAACGATGGCGCGCCGAGGCAAAGGATGTCGGGTTCGATCCGGGGTCAATCATCGCCGCAGCCCGCGAGCGAAAGGTCGGCCTGGACGTAACGCCGAAAACCTCCGGCCTTGCAAAGGAGGGGCTGTCACAGCTCCTCTCGCGATTCCGAGAAATGACCGGGTTCAAACCGAAGCCCGGCGATGATCCTTATTCTGTCACCACCAGTTGGGACGGGCGAGCTCCAGCAAGGGCGCTCAGCTATGCCGTCCGCGTCCTTGAGCAAGGATCTGCGGTATTCAGCCAACACGAGGTGTTGGGCCAGGCGCTGCGGATCGCCCCGGCCGGCGTCACTCACAATCAGGTGCTGGCCCGGGCCCAGGACCTAAAGGATGATGGTCGGCTGCGCCAAGCCGATCGTTCCGTTTGGGACGGGGTGACGACCGACCGCGCCATTGCCGTCGAGCGCGGCATCGTCGCCTCGATCGAGCAGGGGAAAGGCATAGTCTCTCCGTCGTTTACCCAAGATGTCGCGCCGAGCCGCATCGCAGCAGCCGAGCGGGATCCCGCTGTCGGAATCCAACTGAATCAGACGCAGCACAAGAGCGTGCTTCGCATCCTGACCTCATCCGATCGCTTTATCGGGATTCAAGGCTCCGCCGGCGTCGGCAAGACCACGATGCTCCAGGTGCTGCGAGCCGCGGCGAAGGACGAGACCTTTATCGGTTTGGCTCCTACCCACTCGGCCGCCAAACAGCTGCAGGAAGGGTCCGGGATCAAGTCTCGCACCTTGGAGGGCTTCATAGGGTCAATCGAGCGCGCCATGCCCCGCGAAGCCGCAATGGAGAATCTTCGTGGAACCTACGGCGGAGCCACTCTGGTCGTCGACGAGTCCTCGATGAAGTCCAACGCCCTGGCCGAGCGTTTCATTCGCGTCATGGACGCCGTCGGCGCCAAACGTGCGGTGTTCGTGGGGGACGAGCGCCAGCTGGGCTCTCCTGAAGCGGGCGCCCCGTTCAGCCACGCTCTTCGTTCAGGCCTCGATCACACCGTGATGGATGAAATCCGGCGTCAGAAAGACCCCCAACTGCTTCAGGCCGTTCAGCACCTAGCCAAGGGCTCCGTCGCGCCGGCCATGAAGATCCTGAATCGGTACACGACTGCCCTAGGCCACAACACCCCTGAAAAAGCCTTCGCCGTCGCCGCGGCCGACGCCTGGCGAACAGCTCGGGCCGATGGAAAAGATCCCCGGATCATCGTTCCGACAAACAGTCTCCGCGGCGCCGTGTCCGGGGAAATCCGCAAGGTGCTGGCGGAGGAGGGGAAGCTCGGCGCCTCGCAATCGCACGACGCTCTACGTCCCCATCGTATGGCGACGGCGGAAAAGCACGTGGCTTCCAATTTCAAGGAGGGCCAAGTTCTCGTCTTCCATGCGGGCCATCGCGCTAGTGGTATCAGTAAAGGCATGCACGTCCGCGTCGAAGGACGGGACATGCGGAACAACATCCTTCTCGCTCAAGGACCAGGCGGCGAACAATTCCGAATAGACCTGACCGCTATGGCGAGCAGCGAGCGCAGCTTTTTCGAACCCTTCATCGACAAGGCCATCGAGGTGCGGGAGGGCGACAAGCTCGTGTGGGATCGGCTCAGCCAGGAGAAGGACCGCGCCACCGGCGAGCTGACGCGCGACTTCCAGGTTGGCGACGCTTTCACGGTCGAACGGATCTCGGGAGACAAGTGGACGATCCGCACGGAGGACGGAAAGGAGCATCAGCTCGACAAAAGCGACCCCGCCTTAAAATTCGTCAGCTACGGCTACGCCGAGACCGCAGATCGGGCCCAAGGGCGAACCTACCCTGACGTCGTCGCGGTCCTGGGCACCGCACATGGCCTCGCGGCAACGGCCGCCCGTCTTTACGTCGATGCCTCGCGAGCCTCCGATACCTTCCGCTTGATCACAGACGACGTCCGGTCACTGGTCATGCGGTTGCAGGAGCAGGATGGGATTAATCTCGTCGCCTCTCGCGAACTAGCGACCGTCCTACAGTCCATGCCGGAGCTGAAGGAGGCAGACGTCCTGGCCCGAGTCGATCCAGCAGGAACGCCCGTCATGGCCCCGGCCGAGCCCGACAAGATGGGCGCGGAATCAGACCGGGTTGATCAAACCGCCGACGCGCCCTCCGGCCCACATCCAGAACAGCCGACGGCCGAAAAGCTCCCCGACAAGGACAAGGAGAAGGTTTTGGACAGACCCGAACCGGACCTCAGCTTGTGACCGCCCTACTAGCCACGGTGGCGACAACTTTGATAGCCGCACATTCTGTTTTCGACTGCGAGTAATGTGATGATTGTTTCTGACACTGTGCCACCTGCCACAACGCCCGACTTACCTTGTAAAAGCCCTTGTTGTAACGGTACGCGGGCGCGTTACTTTGCATCGCCTAATATTCATTATGCGAAGGCCGCCCAAGTTCGATATTGTTGCGGTGTTGTCGGCGTTCCAGGTTCCTGAGACTCCGGGCTTTTGCGGCCATTTGGTTCCAGGTTCGTTGGATTCCGGTTCCAGGTTCGTTGGACTCACGCATTAAGCCGCTTCGGCATTCAGGTTTTCGAGCACATGGCTGACGGCTGTGAATACGAGTTCGTTCGGCGTTACGCGCCGCTCAATCGCCGCGTCCCTAACTCTGGAGGCGAACCAGACAGGAACGTTGACGCTTATATGCACGGCGTCGTTCTCAATCGCGAAAAGATGCCGGTAGTCCGCCATATGATCGCGGATGAAGGCTTCTATTGTCGTGACGTAAAAATCGGCGGCCTTTATCCCATGCTGGGCTGCCAACGTTTTCATGGCTTCGTGCATAGGTCTTGGCAGCCGAATGCTCATCGACCGATGGCCGCTCTCCTCAGTCCGCGGGACATCGTTTGCGGTGTTCACACTCGCTCCCATAAGCAATTTGTCCGAGAAGAATCGCAAACCCGGACTCCGCCGTCCAGAGCCCAATTATATGCTATTGGATATAAAGTGCGACCGCCGCAGCGGCGCCGACGCGTCTTGCGAGTGGCGCGGGCCAATGCCTTATTCGCGGCTCTAGACGCTCAAGTTCGCCCTCCCCAATGTAAGCGAACAGAAGGCTGAGAATGTCGGAGGTTGCGAGGCTTCCAAGTAGGCTGCGTGCCTTTTGTTGACCAACTCGACCGAAGGCTAGGCTCAGGACCCATTGAAGTGAGGCGTGCGATCTGATTCAGGCTCCTGAGGAGTCTGGATATGAGCGACCTGTATTGGCTGACGGACGAGCAGATGGCTCGGCTGGAGCCCTTCTTCCCCAAGAGCCACGGCAAGCCGCGCGTTGACGACCGCCGGGTATTGAGCGGGATCATCTTCGTCAACCGCAACGGCCTGCGCTGGCGGGATGCGCCGTCGGCCTATGGGCCGCACAAGACGCTCTACAATCGCTGGAAGCGGTGGAGCGAGGCGGGCGTCTTCGTCCGGATGATGGAGGGCCTGTCCGGCGCCCAGACCGAACGTCGGACTGTCATGATCGACGCGACCTATCTGAAGGCGCACCGCACGGCTTCGAGCCTCGCGGTAAAAAAGGGGGCCTCGGGCGGCTGATCGGACGCACGAAAGGCGGCATGAACACCAAGCTTCACGCCGTGACAGACGTCAACGGAAGGCCCATCAGCCTCTTCATGACAGCGGGTCAGGTCAGCGACTACATCGGCGCTGCCGCTCTCGTGGACAGTCTGCCCCGCGCCCAGTGGCTGCTGGGGGACCGGGGCTACGACGCCGACTGGTTCCGGGACGCCTTGCAGGCCAGGGGGATCACGCCGTGCATCCCTGGCCGCAAATCCCGGACCGAACCCATCCGCTACGACAAGCGACGCTACAAGCGGCGAAACCGGATCGAAATCATGTTTGGCCGCCTGAAAGACTGGCGACGGGTCGCCACTCGCTACGATCGCTGCCCGACCGTCTTCCTGTCCGCCATAGCCCTCGCCGCCACAGTGCTGTTCTGGCTATGAGTCCTGAGCCTAGTTCCGCGTGCACATTTAGTCGATGGCCATCCGATAGGTGATTGAAAAGGATCGGGTCGATTAAGATACGTGCGCAGGTTTCGAGAATACGACGCTGCCAGAAGGCACCAACGAATGGGAAGCAGCCTTGCGCAAAATGCCTAGCTTGCGCCTGTGGTATCCAGTCCCCCTCGGCAAACCGATGAATCAGGCGCTCGCGACTTCCGCGAACCTGCGTCAGGAGTAGATCGGCAAGATCAAGGAGCACGGTTCTGGCTGTCGACCACTCGGTGCCGAGGCACCAGCACTCTGGAAGGGGCGCGCCACGCAGTGCTGAGCAGATGTCGCTCTCAAGACAATATCCCAAAACAGAGAATGACCCGCGCCGCCCTCCCCCCCGTTGAGCTGAACGCATCAAGGGGTTTGTGACCTGGTCGACGTCGCGGACAAAACGGATCCGATATTCTCGAAGGCCATCAATGGAGACAGGTACAATCTCTGCTGCCGCGATTTCGGTCAGCATTGTGCGGTGTGTTTCGCAGCTAACGCGCCAACTAAGCCGCCATTCGTCTCGGAAATGGTGGTCTCGCCCTGCCTCTACGTCTTCTGCGAGGCAAACCTCACATGCCTTGCCGATACTCGATGAACCCTCCGAACGGACATCCAAGTCGCCGATAGCAACCTGCGGCCATTTGGTCTTTGTAAGAGAGGCCAGCCTTTCTAGCTCTGCGTTGCGCACCCCTGCCCGCTTCATCGCCTTGAGGATATCGTTTGAGAGCTCGATCCCACCACTGAGTGCCTGTGTAGCTAGGGACGGATCCAGCCGTCTTCGGGCCGAGAGTCGTAGGACGACGGAGCTTGGCGCTTCGTTGGGATATGCGAGGTGCATCAGGTCGAAGACCGTTTTGTCCGCCCTCCAGCCCGTGTCCGCGCGTGTTTGAGCGCGGCAAGACTGTTGCTGAGTTCGCGCGATTCAAGGATGTCGCCGGTGATCTGTTCAGAACCTGACAGCACGGCCTGAACGCTCGCCTCCTGCACCAGATATGAGGCCCGCCCGACGTAGCCACTAGTTAGTTCGTAGGCGCGCTCGAGCATGTGCACCGACCAGGAGGTGGGCTGGCGCAGCGGCATGGCACCGGACATTAGCTCTATAAACTCCCCGAATTCTGACGGAGACAGGGGTCTCAACTCGAACGTCTCGAAGCGATTTTCGAGCTGCTCGTCGCCTTGCAGTGCAGCCATTGCCGCTGCCGTCCCGAAGCCCAGCAATGCCATTCGATGTACATTGCAAAGACGGCGGATGGCGTTGAGGCAAACAGTCCCTCGAGCCCCCACGTAGGCGTTGAGGTTACCGGCCTCGTCCAGGATCATCACGTCGGGACGAAGCTCGTCTAGGAAAGCGGATACCGCTCTAAACAGGGTACGAACATTTCCGCTGGGGATGTACTGGTGTCCGGCTTGGAGGATGGCCTCGTAGAATCGAGCTTCGTCCGCCTCGACTGGCGCCTCGACCACTAGGACCTCCAGGCGCTTTAGCTGCCCACAGAAGTTCGTACTCTGCGATATCTCGCGTAGTAGCTTCACCTTGAGCGCAGTTTTTCCGGCGTTCGGCACACCCCAAAAGAGTACGGCCTTTGGACGCAATCGGCCGGCAGTGGCAACAGCGAGGCGAGCCCGGACCAGAGCTTCGTCGCTGACGGCGTTTGAAGCCCATCGATCGCGTTGAATGAGCGCCACCCTGGCCCACGGATCGTCTTGGGCGGGCGAGATATCCGTCACCACTCCTCAACCTCGCGGATCTTCGATGGTGCTTGACGCGACGTGAAATCGAGCGTCAACGGCGCCGCTTCTAGGGAGAGGAACACGGATTGTTTCGCTTCGATTGAGCGTTGGGCGTGCTCGGCCCGCCGCCGGGCGCGGCGGGTAGCTCTCGCCTCCGCGTCAATCATCTCTTCAGTCTGATCTCGCAGAGAATGGATATCGTCTTCATTTACGCTAGTCCCTGCCTTGGCCCGGAGTTCAGCAGAAGCCAGCTCGTGCTCCCGCAGCGTGAACGGAGCTTTTCTGTGATAGAGATGGACCCGCTCCCATCCGGTCGGTCCCAAGACCCAGATGAACGACATGTCCCGAGGGTCGAAGCGTATTTCGACAGATCCCGCGCCCTTACGCACCAATGGCCCGAACCAAGGGGCCCAATAACGCAAGCGCTTGAAGTGGATGCCGGTGCGACTGAGTTGCCGTTTGGCGCTGGGCAGAAAGGCCAGCAGGACGTCCTCTGCATAGCTCGGAGGAACCGCTCGCGGCTCGAAGCCGCCTGCAACCGCTTCCTCCCAACGCGATTGAGGCGTGAAACCATCAATGCCGCGGTGGGGAGACCGATGGTACCGACTGATCTGCAGTAATACCCATGTTTCAAATGCATCGAGGGTCATGACAGCCCGGCGATCGCTGTCGTATTCACCGCGCTGTTGGACGTTGGAGAAGGTCGTTCCGGGTACGAGATGCAACTCGCCCATTAGCGTGCCGATGAAGCGCTCAATCAGCGCGCCATAACGAGGTTGATGGACGGGGCGGAAGTCTTGAGCAACGCCATAGGTGTCGAGACCACGGCGGATGGCTATCGATTTGAAGTCGACGCCGTTGTCCGAATGAAGAATCTGCGGGAAGCCGTGGCACGGCCAAGGCCAGTCGTGGCCGATAGACTCGAGTAGAGCCTCTTTGGGCATGAAGGCCCGCAGAAGCGCCATCGCGGTCTGAATGATCGACGGAGCGCCGAGGCTGACATAGCAGCCAACGCACATGCGCGTGTAGGCGTCGATGATCAGCGTCAGCGTGGGACGACCAATAGGCAGACGGTACCGTCTATCAACCAAGATCACATCTGCGAGGGTGTGATCGATAAGCCAGACCTGGTTCGGGGCGTCGGCTACTAGGCCGCCCGGCCGCGGCGCAGTTCGTTCGGCAGCATTTTCCCCTTCCCGGCTCCGAATTCGTGTGAAGAGATCGACTGCTTGAATCCGCGTGTGCACAGCTTTGCGGCCCGGCGGCGTCAGGCCTTTGGCCCTGCACTTCCGCCTTATATCGGCAATCACGCCCGATTCCTTGGGCTTCTGGCTTGAGCAATACGACCGTTCGATCACCTCCGAAATCACAGCCTCGACGCCGGCATCCAAAAGGCCTAGGCCAGCGTCAGGTCCAGGAGGTCGAGGTAGCAATGCCGTAGGGCGTGGATCTGCGGCAAGCAGGCTGATCAACCGGTAAGCGTTTGACGTCGATATGCCCAAAAGTAGCGCGGCTCGATCCACATCAGCTCGCCTCTTCCGCCCCCTAGCTAACGGGCCGAGGACTTCTGCCTGGCGCACGACCGCCTCCCACGCCGATTCTGAAGCGTCTTCGCGAGCGACTCTCTGAGCCATATTCTATCCATGCCGATAATTCGATATGTGGATATCGGCAACAATACGCCGACCAATGTCAACCTTGGGAGTTGGCTACCTCCGATCACTGTCGTCTGAGCGCCACGAGCGGTCATTTACTGGGGCCGGAAACGCGACATTCAGCCGTGCCGCCTGAACCTGGAACTTCGGGCTATTGGCCGGACGCATTTGGCAGCTCCAGCCCTTTGCGGACATTGAGCATGCTCTCAGATACTTAGTCACCTTCGCCTCCCGTCGATAGCCCAGTTTTTCTTGGGTTAATGGGGCCTTGGGGTGAGGTAACGGCTGGTGGTGCATGGACCATTCACTGCCGCATTGTTTGGCAATAGCCGCGCCTACTCCGACGGTCGATGCTATGCCGAACGCGGCAACCGTATGGTGAAACAGCTGCCGGCGCCCGGACCGTCGCTTTCCACGCGGATGTCGCCCTTATGCAGATCGACCAGTTGGCGGACCAGGGCCAGACCGATGCCAAGGCCTTCGCTGGATCGATCGTCGGGACCCTTCAACTGCGTGTACAGCTCAAAGACCCGAGCTTGCGTATCCTTGGAAATGCCGACGCCAGTGTCCGAGACAGCGACTTCGACGTAGTCGGGCCCAGCGCTCGCCCGGAGCTGGATCGTCCCGCCCGACGGGGTGTATTTGGCCGCGTTGGTCAGCAGATTGCTGACGATCTGCGATAGGCGGGTGAAGTCGGCTGTGACCCATACGGCTTCCGCCGGTAGGTCAAACGTGAAGGCATGCCCGCCTGCGTCGATCCTGGGACGGCTTGTATCGATCGCGGAGTCCAGCACGGTCTTCAACAGCACCCGTTCGAGGCGCAGGGCGATCTTGCCCTGATCGATCCTCGAAACGTCAAGCAGATCCTCGACAAGCCGCGAGAGGTGGAACAGTTGGGTCGCCATCCGCTCCCGGATGACGGCGGCTTGATCTGGCTCGCCGGCGCGATCGAGCAACTTCAGCCCTGCGTTCAGGGCCATGATGGGATTGCGTAGCTCATGACCTAAGACCGCCAGGAACTCGTTCTTGCGTTGATCTGCGGCGCTCAAGGCCGTCGCATGCACGTCCAATTCGTCTCGTTGCAGGCGTATCCGCTCACGCTGCTGATAGAGTTCAATGAAGATCTCCGTCTTCATTCGCAGGATATCAGGCTCGATCGGCTTCTGGATAAAATCGACAGCGCCGGCCTCATAGCCGCGAAACCGGCGCTGCTGTTCTGCGCTGCCCGCCGTGACGAAGATGATGGGGACATGACGGACCCGGGCGTTGCCGCGCATGAATTCGGCCAGTTGGAAGCCGTCCATGCCAGGCATCTGCACGTCTAGGAGGGCGAGAGCGACGTCTTCGGCAAGGAGCAGCTCAAGCGCCTGATCTCCGGACTTCGCCTTGAGCAGGTGGAGACCTTCGCGCTGGAGCAAAGCCTCAAGCGCGAGGAGGTTTTCCTCGAGATCATCGACAAGAAGAACCTTTATCGGGGTGTCGAGGGTCGTCATGCGGCTTCGAGTTCCACTAGATAGTTTGCGATGTCCGCTAGACTCATGGCCGTTGCGCCCGCGCAGGCCGCGAGAGCGGCTTCTGGCATCGCTGACGCATAGGCCTCTGACGGGCATTCGACGAAGGCCTCGCCACCCCTTTCCATAACGGCTCTTAGTCCGGCGGCCCCGTCGTTGTTGGCGCCCGTCAGCACGACGCCGATCAGGCCGGCTCCATAGGCGTCGGCGGCGCTTTCGAAGAGAACGTCAATCGATGGGCGAGAATAGTTGACCGGCTCATCCGAGGACAAGGCCAGCCTGCCATCTCGCTCGACCAGAAGGTGATAGTCGGGGGGCGCAAAATAGACGGTTCCCGGAAGGACCCTTTCCTTGTCCTCGGCTTCAAGCACCGCAAGGGCGCAGCTCGCTTGAAGCAGCGGCACGAGACCATTGCCTCGATCCGGGGGGACATGGACCGCGATCAGAATGGGCAAGGGATAGTCCGCTGGGAGGATGGGAAGGATGGCTAAAAGCGCCTGGACGGCGCCGGCGGAAGCGCCGATCACCACCGCGCGTTGTGATGGGACACTCATGCGCCTAGCCTTCGGTAGAGCTTTTCCTGGGGGACGAACTCAGAAAATTCGCCGGCGTGGGCCGAAAACCTCAAACTTTCCTTGGAGCCGAGGCCGAGGAAGCCTCCGCGTGGTAGGGAGTCCTTGAACAGGCCAATGGCGCGATCCTGCAGGGCGCGATCAAAATAGATCATCACATTGCGGCAGGAGATCAGTTGCATCTCGGCGAACGCCGCGTCCGTGACGAGGCTGTGATCGGAGAAGACGACCCGGGCGCTGAGGCTACGGTCGAAGACGGCCCGCCCGTAGTCGGCCGTATAGTAGTCGGACAGGGACGAACGTCCGCCCGACTTCTGGTGGTTCTCGGTGAATTTGCGCAGCCGATCGAGGGCGTAGACCCCGGCTTCTGCTGCGCGGAGCGCATCGGGATTGATGTCGGTGGCATAGAAGAGGGTGCGATCATACAGCCCTTCCTCCCGGAACAGGATGGCTAGGGAGTAGACTTCCTCGCCAGTGCTGCACCCCGCAATCCAAACCTTGAGCGACGGATAGGTGCGCAAATGGGGAAGCACCGTCTCGCGCAAGGCTTTGAAATAGGTCGGGTCGCGGAACATTTCGCTGACCTGCACCGTCAGATAGCCCAGCAGCCGAGGCAGCATCGTCGGGTCGTGCAGGACAGCGTCCTGCAGCGCGGTCAGCGTCGGATAGCCCATCTGGTCGCGGGCCTGCACTAGCCTCCGCTTGATCGACGCACGGGCATAGTGACGGAAGTCGAAATGATAGCGCTGGAACAGCGCCTCCAGCAGCAGTTGGATTTCGAGATCTTCGAGACTGTCGGGCATGGATCAGCGCGGCATCCACACGCGGACCAGAGAGAGCAACTTATCGACATCCAGGGGCTTGGCCATGTAGTCGTTGGCCCCTGCGGCGAGACAGCGTTCCTGGTCGTCCGGCATGGCTTTGGCGGTCAGCATCAGGATCGGCAGGCCGCCCCAGCGTCCATCGCTCCGGATGCGCTGTGTCGCGGTGAGCCCGTCCATGACCGGCATCATCACATCCATTAGAACAAGGTCTATGGCGGGTGCAGAGCCAGCGGACGCGTCGAGCGCGTCGAGCGCTTCCTGCCCGTTGCGCGCGATCTGCACGACGGCGCCGCGCGGCTCGAGGACGCTGGTGAGGGAATAAATGTTTCGGACATCATCCTCGACGACGAGGATGCGCCGGCCTTCCAGCACGGCGTCTCGATTGCGCGCCTTCTGGATCATGCGCTGCTGTTCGGCCGGCATGTCGGCGACCACCTGGTGGAGGAACAGCGAGACCTCATCCAGCAGGCGTTCCGGCGACTTGGCGCCCTTGATGATGATTGAGCTGGAGTAGCGGCGCAGTTGTTGCTCGTGGTCCGCCGTCAGATCCTGGCCAGTATAGACGATCACCGGCGGATAGGCATGCCGACCGTCCAAACTGAGTGTCTCCAGCAGCGAGAAGCCAGAGGCGTCGGGCAAGGACAGGTCAACGACCATGCAGTCGAAGGTTTGCTGCTCAAGGGTCTTAAGACATTCCGCCGCGGTGCCGACCCCGACCGTCTCAACCCCGCCGCTCGAGAGAAGGGCTCTCATGGCCTCGCGCTGGACCGCGTCGTCTTCGACGATCAGGACCCGTCGAACGGTCCGGGTCAGATCCTCCTCTAGCGCCCGAAGGACATCCGCCAGCGCCTCACGTTTAACCGGCTTGGTGAGATACCCCATCGCGCCAAGCGCGCGCGCGGTCGTGGCATGATCTCCAGCGGACACCACATGGATCGGGATATGGCGGGTCTGGTCGTCGCGCTTCAGCGTGTCCAGGACCGTCAGACCGGACTGGTCAGGAAGGCCGACGTCAAGGACGATGGCGCTCGGCCGGTACTGTTTGGCGAGCTTGATCGCGTCCTCGCCATTACTGGCCACAAGACACTGGAACGCCATTTCGCGCGACAGGTCCCGGACGATGGCGGCGAAGCGATCGTCGTCTTCAACGACCAGCAGCGTGCGCCGGTTGACGGCCAGCGCGTCCCGATCATCCTCAACCGCGCGGGGCAGGACAGCGGGCGACGATTTCGGGGCCGCCTGCGTGACTGAGGACGCCGCGGGTTGCGGAGCAAAGGGCACGCGCGACGCAACCTGAGCGGCGTCGTAGGCGAGGGGCACCCTGAGGGTGAAGGTGCTGCCTTTGCCGGGCTTGCTTTCCAGGGTGATCGCGCCTCCGAGCAACCGCGCCAGTTCCCTGGAGATCGAGAGGCCGAGCCCCGTCCCGCCGTACTTGCGGCTGATCGTGCCGTCGGCCTGCTGGAAGGCTTCGAAGATGCTGTTCTGCTGTTCGCGCGAAATACCGATTCCGGTGTCTTTCACCGAAAAATCCAAGCCCCGGTCGCCGGGCGCGATCCTCAGCTTTACGCTCCCCTTCTCTGTGAACTTGAAGGCGTTCGAAAGCAGGTTCTTAAGGATCTGTTCCAGACGTTGACGGTCCGTCTCAACCAGATCGGGCGTCCCCTTGGCAACGTCGATCGTGAAGTTCAGCCCCCGCTGGTCCGCAATCGGATTGAACAGCTGGCGCAAGTCGCCGGCCAGTCTCTGGACCGAAACAGCTTCGGGACGGATCTGGACGTGCCCGGCCTCGATCTTGGAGAGGTCGAGAATGTCGTTGATCAAAGTCAACAGATCGTCGCCCGAGGACTGAATGGTCCGAGCGTAGCGAACCTGCTCTTCGGACAGGTTTCCGTCGCTGTTGTCGCCGAGAAGCTTCGACAGGATCAGCAGGGAGTTAAGAGGCGTCCGGAGTTCGTGGGACATGTTGGCGAGGAAGTCGGACTTGTACTGGCTGGCCGCTTCGAGCTCCCGGGCCTTGAGGGCCAGATCGGCGCCGGTCCGTTCCAGGTCGTCGCGCTGTCCCTCCAGAATCTGTGCTTGCTCTTCCAGCTGGCTGTTAGTCTGTTCAAGCTCCACCTGCTGCTGTTCCAGCCGCACCTGGGATTCCTTGAGCGCGCGCCCCTGCTCCTCCAACTCCTCGTTGGAAACCCGAAGCTCTTCGCTCTGCACCTGCAGTTCCTCAGACTGGCGCTGGGTCTCTTCGAGGGCGTTCTGAAGATCCAGACGATAGCGCGCCGACCTGAGGGCGACGCCTATCGCAGCCGCACTTTCGTCCAGCAGCCGAAGGACCTGCGGCCCCGGGGGATGGATAAAGCCCAACTCGATGACGGCGTTGATGACGCCATCGGCGTTCGCAGGGGCGATGACGAGATGACGCGGGTCATCCCGTCCCAGCGCGGATCCAATAGTCAGATAGCCTTGAGGGACATCCGTAAGCAGCACTGACGCCCCATCAGCGGCGACCTGGCCGAGAAGGCCCTCCTTAAGTCGGAACTCCATAGGCACGGACGCGTCTGATGGAACGCCCAGGGTGGCGGCGCGGCGGAAAATGCCGCCTTCGCCCTTGAAGATCGCTGCGGCTTGAAAGTCGACATATCGAGCCAGGAAGCCCAAGATGCTGTCGGCCAGCGCCTCGATGGTCTTGTCGCCGCTCATTGCTTCGGCGAGCCCGACTTGTCCGGCCTGAAGCCACTCCCGCCGGGCGCGTTCGCGCGTGCTGTTGCGGATGAGCAGGAACACGCCGACGGTGAGGGCGGCGCCGAGCAGGGCGGCCAGGATTCCAGTCAGCAGGGCGGTCCGGTAAGCGACCTCCATCTCAGACAGCCACTGTCGCCGCTGCTGCGCGACGTCGGCGCGCATGATGGCCAAGCGTTCCCGGATCGCATTCATCGCCGTCCTGCCGCGGTCGGTTTCGATCATCGCGACGGCCGCCGCGAGGCCGCCCGTACGCCGCGCTTCGATTCCCCGGGTCAATTGCTCCATCTTGACGCCGACATGGCGCTTGACCTCTTTGAGGTTGGCCTGCTGCGCTGGGTCGCGCGAGGTCACTTCGGTGAGGATCGCAAGGTCACGGTCCATTGCGGCCACGGCGTCTTCGTAGGGCTCAAGATAACGGTCTTGGCCCGTGAGAAGGTAACCGCGCTGTCCCGTTTCGGCGTCCTGCACGGTCGACAGAACCTGGTCTATGGCCACCAGTGTCGTATGGGTTCCAACCACCTTCTGACTATTGGCGCGCAGGCCCTGAACGTTGAGGTAGGCGACGACGCCGCTGATCAGGAAGAAGGCGAGAACGAGCACGACGCCCACTCCGACCCAGATTTCGACCTTCGATCGAATGCGTCCAACGCCATGCTGCGTCTGAGCCAAGCTCGCTCTCCAACCCGAAAATTTCATTCCGCCCGTCCATAGCTGCAAGCCACTCCTTGGCAAACAGTGCTGAGGACGCCACCGATGTTTTCATAATTTCCCTGACCGAAAGCGGACGTCACCAACCGCCGCTTTGAGTCGAGGCCGTGTAAAAACGTGCTGAGCGACGGCGGGGCGGAGGTTGAGACGAAGCGCAGGACGCCTCGTGCTCAGGCCCGGATCGCCTCCATCAACGGCCTGGTTCCCATCACCGCCATCACCCGCTTCATATTGTAGGCCAGGATGTGGAGGCTGATCTCGGTCTTCACGTTGGGCAACCGCTTCATCAGGAAGTGGGAGTGGCCCATCCAGGCCTTAATGGTGCCGAACGGGTGTTCGACCAGGCTTCGCCGTTCACGCATGGCTCTGGGCCTCAGGTCCATTCGGGTTTGAAGGGCATCGATCACCGCTTCATGCTCCCACCGCGTGACCTTTCGTTCGACCGCAGGCGTGCACTGAGCCTTGATGCTACAGCCTGTGCAACTGGCCCGATCCCAGTACCGATGCAGCGTCATGCCTCTTTCGACGACGGTCATGTGGTACGGAAGCAGGGAGCCGGCCGGGCAACGGTAGACGTCTTGATCTGGCAGATAGACGAAGTCCTGCTTGCCGAAGCGCCCATTCGCCTTTGCGCCTGACGTCAGCGTCTTTGGCACGAAGGGCGTCGCGCCCAGGGCCTCACAGGCCAGGATTTCTTCGCCGGAGAAGTAGCCCCGGTCCGCCAGCACATCGAGCCTCTCCACGCCCATGGCCTCCTTGGCCTGACCCGCCATGTTCGCCAGCTGTTGCTTGTCCGAGCCGGTCATCACCACCTCGTGGGCGACGATCAGGTGATGCTCGCCCTCGACGGCGGATTGGACGTTGTAGCCGACGATGCCACTCCCCCGGCCTGACGTCGCCATGGCGCGGGCGTCGGGATCGGTCAGGGACACCTGGCCGTCCGGCGACGCCTCGACCTCAGCCTCCATGACCTTCAGCATCGCCATCTGGGCGCGAAGGCGATCGATCTTCTCGACCAGCCTCACCGACCGTGCCTCCACGCCATCCCCCTCGTGCCGATCGGCCGTATCGAGGTCCTCGAGGTAGCTGGCGATGTGCTCGGCAACCTGCTCGATCCGCCGCTTCACCTTGTAGGCGGTGAAGTTCTTGTCGCGGGTGTTCACCGCCTTGAACTTCGAACCGTCGATGGCGACGAGGGCCGATCCGAACAGGCCCAACTGTCGGCACAGCACCACGAACTGCGCACAGGCCGCCTGGATCGCAGGGCCATTCTCGCGGCGGAAGTCGGCGATGGTCTTGTGGTCCGGCGCCAGCCGCCCCGTTAGCCACATCAGTTCGACGTTGCGCTGCGCCTCACGCTCCAGTCGCCGGCTCGACTGCACCTTGTTCAGGTAGCCGTAGACGTAGAGCTTCAGCAGCATGGCCGGGTGGTAAGCGGGCCGTCCCGTCGCTGCGGGCGTCATCCCCTCAAACCCCAGCCCCTTCAGATCCAGCTCGTCGACGAAGACATCGACCACCCGGACCGGATTATCCTCGGCCACATAGTCATCAAGACACTCGGGAAGCAGCGTCTGCTGCCGGCGATCTGCACCCTGAACGAAGCGGCTCATACCCACCTCCTGCTGACCTCAGAAGGCTAAGCTAATTCGCTCCATACCAAGACGTTTTTACACAGCCTCAGTCAGGCTCGGCCATTCCCCGCTCGCGCACATGAGCAATGGCGCTCTTATGTCACAAACGACCGTTTTTGACACGAAGGGCGCCCAAGACATCGCCGTGCCCGATTCCAAAGCCGAGCCGGTTGCGTTACTCTGTAGCGAAATCAGCGTCTCTCGCGGCGTGTCGTCAATGAGTTTTGAGACAGATGTTGTTGGGCTACGCTCGCGTCTCGACCGATGAGCAGAATTTGGCGCTCCAGACGGACGCGCTCGGGCGCGCCGGATGTGATCGAATCTTCTCCGACAAGCTTAGCGGCAGTCGACTTGATCGACCTGGTCTCGTAGCTGCGCTTTCGCACCTGAGGCGTGGCGATACGCTTGTGGTGTGGAAACTCGACCGTTTGGGTCGCACCGTCAGGCAGTTGGTCGAGTTCGTCGCCGAGTTGGGTGATGGCGGGGTCGAGTTCCGAAGCCTCACCGACGGCATTGATACGACCACCCCCGCAGGCCGCTTCTTCTTCCACATGATGGCGGCTCTCGCCGAAATGGAGCGTGACCTAACGCGTGAACGGACGATGGCCGGTCTGAACGCGGCGCGGGCGCGCGGTCGCCGAGGCGGCCGTCCCCCTGCCCTCACACCAAACCAACTGACCCAAGCTCGCCACCTGATGCAGCATCCGGACCAGTCTATGGCGGAGATTGCCACGACCTTGGGCGTTTCGCGGAGCACCCTGTATCGCGCTCTTCGCGCCAAGCCGCCCGCGCAGGCCTGACCCGTGCGACGCGCAGATGCTGTTGCCCGCCTCATGAAGCTGCGGGGGCCTCTGAAAGGGCGCGGCATCGAACACCTGTACCTGTTCGGATCTGTGGCGAGGGATGTGGCTACAGAACGTTCCGACGTGGATATCGCTTTCGACGTCCGTGACGGTGTCCCATTCGATGCCTTCGATATGGGAGGCATCCTGATGGACCTGAAAGAGGTGCTGGGCGCGAACATCGACCTTGTGGAGCGTCGATCGATCTCTGCCAGCTTCGCACGGCAAGTTGGCCCGGAACTGATCAAGGTGTTTTGAACCCAGCTCCAGACGGTGTGCCGTCGGCACGGTGCGCTGGCCTGGAGCCCTTCGTCCACTTGCTTTGGACCCAAAGACCAGGACCCTTCACGGCGCTCAGCGGGGCTACTTGCTGGGGGCTCAGACTGGAGGGAACCGCATTCGCACAATGAGCCCAGGATCGCCGTTCTCGATCGCCAGATCGCCGTGATGAAGGTCCACGATAGCGGCGACCATGGACAGGCCAAGGCCTGACCCGATGGTGTTGCGGCTCCGGTCAAGTCGGTAGAAGCGTCGGGTCAGCCGCCCAAGTTCCGCGGCCGGCGCCCCGGGGCCGTCATCCGATACTGTCAGCGTGGTCTGCCCTGCGTGGTGTTCCAAGATGATGTTGATCAGCCCCCCGGGCCGCCCGTGGGTCAGGGCGTTGTCGATCAGACTCGCCACGACCTGGGCCAGCATCGTCCTGTCGCCGAGCATGAATGCAGGCGCATCCGCCTCGACGACAAGGCGCCCGCCCTGCTCTTCCGCCGACGGCCGGTAGGCGTCAGCGACTTCCAGCGCGACGGCGGCCAGGTCCATCTCGGCGAAGCGCCGCTCCGCGCCCCCCTCGATCTGAGCCAGGCGCAGCAGCGCCGAGAAGATTTCGAGGATGCGGTCCGTGTCGGCCAGAGCCTCGTTCAACAGTTCGTCTCGCTCTGTTTGACCCGCCGCTCTGGCGTCCTCCAGCGTGTTGCGTAGCCGCGTGAGCGGCGTTCTGAGGTCGTGGGCCACGTCAGAAGAGACCTGGCGCAGCGCGGTCATCGCGTCTTCCAACCGGGCCAGCATGACGTTGAGCGTATCGGCCAGATCATCGAACTCGCGGCCAAATCCCAGAGACGGGAGCCGCTCGCTGAGGTCGCCGCGCATCACGCGCTCCGCCGCTTCACTGACGCCGTTCAGGCGACGAAGCAGGATCGACCCAGCCGCGACGCCGCCGACAAGAGCAAGGAGGACCAGCGCGGATCCGCCCCAGACGGCCAGCTTGTGCAGCCACTCCTGAAGTTCGGCCAAGGCGTAGTTGTCCCGGCCGACCGCCAGGAAGGTGCCGTCCGCCGCGCGGTCGGTCAGGACGATGATCTCGATGCGCCCCGGGTTTGGACCGGGTTGCTCCTCGGCGGCCGGCAGATGCAGCTTGCCCCAGCCGGAGATGCGCTCGACCGATCCCGGCAAACCCGCCTGGAGCCGTTCGCCGGTCGGCGCCACGACAAGATAGCTGAAGCGCTCGGGCACGCCGCCGGCGACATGTTCCTTCAGGGAGGCGATGAGCGCCGCGCCCCCCTCGGCGTTGGCGTCGGCCTTCAGGACCGCGACCTGGTCGCGCAAGGCGTCCCGCGCCGTCTCGGCGGCGAAGTCGGCGACGGCGAGGTCCAGCACCACCAGCAAGGTCGCCGTGCCGATGCCGAAGATCGTCGCGAAGAAGACGGCCAGGCGGAAGGTGGCGGTCTGCCAGAGGCGGGCGGGCGGCCTATTCCGGTTCATCGATCAGATAGCCCACGCCTCTCAGGGTGCGGATCAGCTCGGCGTCGAAGCCCTTGTCGACCTTGGACCGCAGCCGGCTGACGTGCGCATCGACGATGTTCGTTCTGGGGTCGAAATGGAAGCCCCACAGGTTTTCCAGCAGCATGGTGCGGGTGACGGTCTCTCCGACGCGACGGGCCAGAAACTCCAGCAGGCGGTATTCCTGTGGCGTCAGGTCGATCCGTCGGCCCGCGCGCTGCACGCGCCGTCTTTTGGTGTCGATCTCGAGATCGGCGATGCGGATTTGGGTCTCGACCGCGTTCAGCGGCGGGCGGCGCACCAGGGCGTTGAGCCGGGCCAGCAGTTCGCTGAAAGCGAAGGGCTTGACCAAGTAGTCGTCTGCTCCGCCCTCCAGCCCGGCGACCCGATCGTCGACGGAGCCCAGGGCGGTCAGTAGCAGCACAGGTGCCTTGACGCCCTCGTTCCGGAGCGACGCCAGGACCTCCAGACCGGAAAGACCGGGCAACATGCGGTCGATGACCAAGGCGTCATAACCGCCGGACAGGCCCAGATGCAGGCCATCGTCGCCGTTATGCGCCAGATCGGCGACGTGCCCCGCCTCCGTAAGTCCGCGCCCGATGAACGACGCCGTGCGGGCGTCATCTTCAATCACCAGCACCTTCACCTTGCGGCCTCTGCACCTTGTTCGACCATCATCCAATCACGGCGACCGTGCCTGCGAAAGCAACCAGAGGGACTGAGTGACCGAATTAACAGGGCCGTCAGACTAGACGAATGTTGGCGGCGCTAGTGCTGACGGACCGATCAAAAGGACCGCCTGTGCCGCACCCTCTGCCTTCGCTGTCCGGACCCCGCTTCGCGGTCCTGATCGCGAGCGTGCTCCTCTCCGGTTTGGCCGCCTGCACGAGCTACGCCCCTGCGCCAGTCGATCTGGTCGCGAGCGCCAAGACCTTCGAGGCGCGGCGGGTCGAAATGCCTACGTCGCGCAGCCTGACCGAGGTCGAAGCCCTGAGGATCGCTCTGCGCAACGCACCCTCGGTGCGGCAGGCGCAGGCCGCTTACGCCTCGGCCGTCGCCGCGGCGCGGACCGCCCGGGTGCGCCCCGCCTGGACCCTGACATTGACGGCCGAATACTCCCGCCAATCCGATCCTCAGCATCCTTGGCTGTACGGCGGGGCGGTGGACGTTCCCCTAGATGTCGGCGGCCGGCGCGGGGCCCGGCTGGAGACAGCCGACCTTGGCGTTCTGAAGGCGCGTTATGATGTCGCCGAGGCGATCTGGACCACACGGACCGCCCTGCGCCGGGCGGTCGCCGACCGCGCCATCGCCCGCGAAGAGGTCGAACTGGCCGCCCGCGCAGTCGATCTGCGCGAACAGCGTGCTGCGGCGTTCGCGCGGCGGGTCGCGGCGGGCGAGGACGGCCGCCCGACCGCCCTGACGGCCTCGACGGAGCACGCCCTGTCTGTCCAGCGGCTGACAGCGGCGCGCGCCGCGGCGGCGCAGGCCGACGCCGGGCTCGCCGCGGCGATGGGCGTGCCGGTCGAGGCCGTGGCGGGTCTGGAGGTCGTCCCCACGACCTCGGCCTCCCCGGATGTTGACGCTATCCGCTCGGCCCGGTTCGACGCCGCGACGGCGCGAGGGGACGTGCTCAGGACCGTCATCGACTACGATCTGGCCGAACAGGCGCTGCGTCAGGCGGTGGCCGGCCAGTATCCGCAGATCACCCTGAGCCCCGGCTACACCTGGGAGCGCGGGATCACCAAACTGCCGTTCAACCTCGGTCTGGCGCTTCCACCGCCTGACCTGAACCGGGCCGCCATCAACGAGGCCGAGGTCCGCCGCGTCGAGGCCGGAAAGGCGCTGGAGACCGCACAGGCCGCCGTCTACGCCCAGACCGATGCGGCGACCGCCGCGCTGGCCGCCGCTGACGCGGGTCTGGAGCGTGCGCGTATGCGTGACATTCAGCTGGCCCGGCGCGCCGAAGCCGTCACGGCTCGCGCCGTCCAGCTGGGTGAACTCGACCGGACGGACCTTTTGTCGGCCCAGGCGGCCGTGCTGGACGCGCGCCTCGGCGAAATCGACGCCGCCCGCCAGCGCGCCGCCGCCCTGGCCGATCTTGAAGCGGCCACCCGCGCCCTGCCCGACCCTTCCGAACTGACGGTCATCGCCGACGAGATGGCCCGTCTGGATCAAGCCCAATGATGACCCGCCCCTCCCCGCTTAGGTACGCCCCGATCCTCATCCTGTCGGCCGCCCTCCTGATCGGAGCCGGCCCTGCGGCGCCCGTGACCCCGCCGCCCGCCGCCATGATGTCTGGCGACCTGCAATCGCGGTTGGCGATCCAGACCGCCCCTCTCGCGGCCATGACCTACGCGCCCGCCGTCAGCGGCTACGCCAGGGTCATCGACGCCGTTCCGCTGGCGACGCTGGAGTCCGACCTCGTGGCGGCCTTAGCGGTCGCCGCCGCCTCGCGCGCCGAGGCCGACCGCGCCGGGACCCTGTCAACGGAAGATCAGATCGTCTCCGCCAAGGTGGCGGAAGCCGCCCGGGCGCAGGCCGTGGCCGACCAGACCCGCGTGACCCTGCTCCGCAATCGTCTCGGCCTGGAATGGGGGGCCGCCTTCGCCGCGTTGAACGAGGGCGCCCGCCGCAATCTGGTCTCCGCCCTGGCGCGGGGCGACGCGGCGCTTGTGCGCATCGACGGGGCGACGACGCCCCTGAGCGGGACCGTGACGCTGGATCTCGGACCCAACGGCCTGTCGACGGCGCGCGTGTTGGGCGCTGCGCGGACAGCCGACTCGCGGCTGCAATCGTCCGGAAGTCTGGCCCTGGTGACCGGTGTGGCGGCGCGGCGGCTGTCGTCGGGTCTGGTCGTGCCCGTGCGCCTGCCCTTCGGCGCGGGCGTGAGCGGGGTCTTCGTGCCCGGTTCGGCCGTTCTGCGCGCCGAAGGCGAGAGCTGGGCCTATATTCGCACCGCGCCGGGCCGGTTCGAGCGACGCTCGCTGGGCCAGGCGACTGCCGTCGACAACGGCCTGTTCGTCACTTCAGGCGTGCAAGTCGGCGAAACCGTCGCCACGCGCGGCGCCTCGGCGCTGTATACGGCCGAGCGGGCGGGCGGCTGATCAATGCTGAACTCGATCGTCGCCTGGTCATTGGACCGCGCTCGCATTGTCATCGCCGGCACCGCCCTGCTGCTGGCGTTCGGTGGGTTGACGCTGACGCACGCCTCCTATGACGTCTTCCCCGAATTCGTGCCGGCCCAGGCGGAGGTTCAGACCGAAGCCCCCGGGCTGACGGCCGAACAGGTGGAGCAATTGGTCACCCGCCCTATCGAGCAGGCGGTAGCCGGTGCGGCCGGGGTGCAGACGGTGCGCTCGGATTCCACACAGGGCATCTCCGTCGTCTCGGTGACGTTCAAGGACGGCGCCGACCCCTATCGCGCGCGCCAGATCGTGGCCGAGGCGCTGGGCGAGGCGTCGTCCAACCTGCCAGCCGCCGCCGGCGCGCCCAAGGTCGCCCCCCTCACCTCCTCGACCATGGACTTGCTGAAGGTCGGCTTCACCAGCGACAGGTTGAGTCCCGCCGAGCTGCGCGACTTTGTCCAGTGGACTGTGCGGCCTCGTCTGCTTTCGGCGCCCGGGGTGGCGCGGGCGACCGTCTATGGAGGCGAGGTCCGACGGATCGAGGTGCGGGTTCGCCCCGCCGATCTGGCCGCGCGCGATCTCGGCTTCCAGGACATCATCGCGGCGACCCGCGCCACGACCGGGATCACCGGCGGCGGTTTCATCGACACGCGCGAGCAGCGGGTGCTGATCGAGACGCGAGGACAGGCCAATACGGCGACGGACATCGCCACCGCCCAGATCGCCACCGTCGACGGGGTCGCGATCCGCCTGTCGGACGTCGCCGATGTCGTCGACGGTTTCGCCCCCCTCGATGGCGACGCCCTGATCATGGGCCGTCCTGGGGTCTTGGTTAGCCTGTCCAGCCAATACGGCGCCAACACCTTGACGGCGACCAAGGCGCTGGAAACCGCCCTGACGGATTTGAAGCCGGCGTTGGACGCGGCCGGGATCGCAGTGAACGCCGATCTGCATCGCCCCGCGAACTTCATCGAGTCGGCGCTGGGCGGGATCGTCGAGGACCTGTTGATCGGCGCCTTGCTGATCGGGGCGGTCCTGTTCGTCTTCCTGCGCAACCTGCGCGCCGTGGTCATCTCCTTCCTCAGCATTCCGCTGTCGCTGCTGATCGCGGTGATCGTGCTGGACCGCATGGGGCTGACGATCAACACCATGACCTTGGGCGGTCTCGCCGTGGCATTGGGCGTGGTGGTCGACGACGCGGTCATCGATGTCGAGAACATCGTGCGGCGCCTGCGCGCCCGCGAGGACGGCGAGCCCGCGGCCGCGAGCATCCTGAAGGCTTCGCTTGAGGTGCGGGCGCCGGTGATTTACGCGACGCTCGTCGTGGCCCTGATCCTCGCGCCGGTGCTGTTCCTGCACGGGCTGCAGGGCGCTTTCTTCAGCCCGCTGGCGGCGGCCTTCATTCTGGCCACCTTGGCCTCGCTGGCGGTGGCCGTGGTGGTGACGCCGGCGCTGAGTCTGCTCCTCCTGAAGTCCGCCCGTCTGCCCGATGAGCCCCGGCCGCTGATCCGGCTGAAGGAGAGGCACGCGGGTCTGCTGCAACGCATCTCGGTCCGACCGAGAGGCGCGCTGATCGCCTCCCTCGTCACCCTGTTGATCTCGGTCGCCGGTTTCGCGGTGTTCAACACCGAACTTCTGCCCGCCTTCCGGGAGGGGCATTTCGTGCTCGGCGTCGCCGCCCGACCGGGCACATCGGTCGCCGTCATGCGCACCTACGGCCAAGCCATCACGCGAGACCTGCTGGCGACGCCCGGCATCCAGTCCGTCGAGCAACAGATCGGCCGCGCCCAGGGCGGAGAGGATACCTGGGGGACCGAGCGCAGCGAATTCCACGTTGAGCTGAAGCCCAAACTGTCGGGCGCGGAGCAGGACCGGATCCAGGCCCGGATCCAGGACATCCTCGCTGCCTATCCCGGGCTGGAGACCGAGGTGTTGACCTTCCTCGGCGACCGGATCGGCGAGTCCCTCAGCGGCCAAACCGCCAGCCTCGTGATCAATGTCTACGGTGACGATCTGGACACCATCGACCGGGCCGCCAATGCCGTGCGTGGCGCGCTGGAGCGGCTGCCCGGCGCGACCGACGTCCAGCTGGGCACGCCGCCGCCGACGCCGTCGGTCCGGGTCGATCTCGATCTGGCGGCCCTAGCCCGCTACGGCCTGTCGCCGGCTGAGACGCTGGACGCGATCCAGACCGCCTATCAAGGCGCCGTCCCGGCCCAGATCTATCGGCTCGATCGGTCCGTCGACATCGCCGTGACCACTCCGCCGTCCATGCGCGCCCAGCCCGAGGCGGTGGGCGACCTGGTGCTGCGCTCAAACTCGGGCGCCGTGGTGCAACTGCGTCAGGTGGCGCGGGTCGCGCTGATGGATGGCCGCACCTCGATCGCGCACGAGGGCGGGCGGGCGATGCAGACTGTCACCGCCAATCCCGCCCCGCGAGACGTTACGCGGGTGACCAAGGCGGCGCAGGCGGCGATCGCCAAAATCCAGCTCCCGCCCGGCGTCTATGTCGAGTACGCCGGCGCCGCCGCCGGGGCCTCTGCGGCCCGCAACGACCTGCTGATCAACACGGGCATCGCCTTGATCGGCGTGGTGGTCCTGCTGCTGCTGGCCTTCCGCAGCGGGCGGGCCGTGGTGCTGATCCTTGGCACAGCGCCCGGCGCGCTGGTCGGCGGCGTGGTCGCCGTGGCCCTGACTGGAGCCAGCCTGTCGCTCGGCGCCCTGGTCGGATTCGTGGCCCTTTTCGGCATCGCCTCGCGCAACGCCATCCTGCTGATCTCCCACGCCGAGCATCTGGTTCGCCAGGAGGGCGAAGTCTGGTCGCTGGAGACTGTCGTCCTGGCCGCGCGCGAACGACTGACGCCGATCCTGATGACGGCCCTGGTGACCGGTCTGGGCATCCTGCCGCTGGCCCTGCAGACCGGCCAGGCGGGGCGCGAGATCCAGGGGCCGATGGCGGTCGTCATCCTGGGCGGGTTGATCTCCTCGACGCTGATGACCCTGCTGGTTCTCCCGGCCCTGATCTGGCGCTTCTGGCGTCCGGCGGACGTCCCGATGGCGGAGGTCCAGGGCTGATGTTCGACCTCATCGTCCAGATCATCGCGGTCACCGGCCTGGCGGGGGTCGCCTTCCTGATGTTCGCCGAGAATGTCTTCCCCCCCATTCCGTCCGAACTGATCATGCCGCTGGCGGGGTTCGCCGCCGCGCGCGGCGAGATGCCCTTCGTCCTGGTCGTCGTCGCCGGCACGGTCGGCGCCGCCGCCGGCGGTGCGATCTGGTACGAGCTCGGCCGCCGCATCGGGTCGGACCGGCTGCGTGACTGGTCGACCCGGCACGGTCGTTGGCTGACCCTGACGCCAAGAGACATCGAGCGGTCATCGAACTTCTTCCGCCGGTTTGGGGCGCCGGCGATCTTCTTCGGGCGGCTTGTTCCCATCGTCCGGACCTGGATCTCCATCCCGGCGGGCGTAGCTGACATGCGTCCCCTGCCCTTCTTCGGCTGGACCCTTCTGGGGACGGCGATCTTCACCTTCGCCCTCGCTGCCGCCGGCTATGTCCTTGAGAGCCAATACGAGCGGGTGGCGCGCTGGCTGGACCCTATCACCTCGATCATCCTGATCCTCGGCCTCGTCACCTACGTCTGGCGCGTCGTCACCTTTCCTCGACACGAGGCCCGCGATGCGTAGCGCGCCGATCTCGCATACGAAAAGCCGCGGCGCCTTTGACGGCGCCGCGGCCCTGCGGTTCCTGTTTTGGCGATCCGGCGATCAGCCGGCCGGGCCGTCGTCGTCCTCTTCGCCGTCCTCGTGGTGGTCGGCGTCCTCACGGTCGGCCTCGACCGACTTGATCGAGCCGGTTTTGGCGTCGATCTCCACCGTCTGGTCGCCGCCCGAACCGACGGTCGTGATCTCCCAAGTCGGCGCTCCAAGCGGTCCTTCCAGCGCGAGCTCGACCGTGCGGCCATGGGTTCGCGCCTCAGCGATCGAGACCGCCTGGGCGAGGCTGACGGAGGTCTGCGCCAGCAGGTTCGTGTCCTCGGAGTGGGCGGCCGCTTCCGCCTGCAAGGCCGCGACGCCTCCGGCCGAGCCGGCGAGAGCCACGGCGGCCAAGCCGAACATCTGCAGTTTCTTCATGGGGTTCTCCTCGCGGACCGCGCGTCCGCAAGCACACCCTGCCTCACCCCGGCTGCGCCCATCGTTGAGCGAACATTACGATCAGCAGACGGCCACCTTTCGTTTTCACCGCCATCGCCGACGCCTTGGCCCATCGGTCTGGAGGCCGCTTTGAACACATCCGATGACATCCAGCGCGCCCAGCTCATCCGCAAGGGGGTGCTGTTCGTGGCTATTCTCGCCGTGATCCTGCTGGCGGGCGTGACCCGCACGTTGGCCGGAGAGACTGTCTTTCACGAACTGCTTGAAGCCGTCGGCTTCGGCCTGATCGTCATCTGCATTGTGGGCCGCGCTTGGTGCTCGCTCTACATCGGCGGGCGCAAAAAGGCGGAGATCGTCGACAAGGGGCCCTATTCGATCAGCCGCAATCCGCTTTACGTCTTCAGCTTCATGGGCGCTTTCGGCATGGGAGCCCAGACGGGCAGCATCGTCATGGCGAGCCTGTTCACGGTCATCGCCGTGGCGGTGTTCTACGCCACCGTCAAACGCGAGGAGAGCTGGCTTCTCGCCAACTTCGGCGAGGCCTACGGCGCCTATCTGCGCCGCACGCCGCGGTTCTGGCCCAACTTCCGGCTCTGGCAGGATGTTGATCGGCTGGAAATCCGCCCGATCTTCTTCCTGACGACCCTTAGGGACGGTCTGGCCTTCCTCATCGCCATCCCATTGTTCGAAGTACTGGAAACCGCGCAGAACGCCGGCTGGCTCCGCGTCATCTTCACGCTGCCCTGACATGACCCGTAGAAGCTCTCGACAGCGTTCGGGTCCGCTCGCGTCGCGGCTCGCGGAACGGCTCCACAGCCTGCGGGCCGGGGTCGGCGGCCGGCTGCTGATCGCCTTCTTCACCATCAGCCTGGCGCTCTGGGCCCTGTTGACCGTCGGCGGCGAAGCAATGGAGGGCGAGACCCGTGCGTTCGACCAGTGGGCCGTACTGCGCCTGCGCAATCCGCTCGACCTGAGCGATCCGATCGGCCCTCGTGTCTTTGAGGAAGCCATGCGCGACATCACCGCGCTGGGCGGATTCACCGTTCTGACCTTGATCACCGTGGTCGCCGTGATCGCGTTGTGGCGCGTCGCCCGCCGTCGCGAAGCCGTCATCACCGCCCTGGTCGTGCTCGGCGCCCAGCTGTCCAGCGATGGGCTGAAGCTTCTGTACGCGCGGCCGCGTCCCACGTTGGTTCCGCACGAGAGCTACGTCTATTCGAACAGCTTCCCCAGCGGCCACTCGGCGGTCTCTCCTGCGGTCTATGTGATGCTGGTCATGGTGCTGGCGGCCGGTATGCGCTCGCCCCACTCCCGGGCCATGACCTTCGCCCTCGCTATCCTGCTGGTGATGGCCATCGGCTTCAGCCGCATCTACCTCGGGGTCCACTGGCCGACAGACGTGATCGGCGGCTGGGCGCTCGGCAGCGCCTGGGCGATGGTCGGCTGGACCGCCCTGGCCCTGAGCGGAACCAAGCCGGCGACCTGACGCGATCAGCTGTCCGCGAACCCCATCGCCGGCTCCAGCCGCTCGAAGGTGGTGGTCATCGCCCATCCCTTGGCGAAAGGCGCGGCGACATGGCCGTACAGCAGCGAAAGCTGCGCCTCGGCGGCGGCTTCGCCGGCCTTCTTCACCGCGGCCAGGTATAGCGCCGAGGCCAACCCGGTCCGGTCGGCGCCCGACTGGCAATGAACCAGGAACGGCT